>CAVRYT010000001.1:0-417500 GCA_963725595.1 uncultured Thermoleophilia bacterium
GACGTGAGATCGGTGACGACGCCCTCGAGGTCGATGCGCCGTAGCGTCGACATGATCTCGTGCGAATCGGGGTCATGCGATGCGACATAGACGAGCGACTCGCCGTCGGCGCTCCACTTCGGCAGCGAGTTCATGAAGCGGTCGTCGGTCAACCGACGCGGCTCGGCGCCATCCTTGCTGCGACCTCGAGCACGTAGACGTCCTGGACGGCATCGTCGAGCACCCCGATGTTGTCGAAACGCCACACGGTTCGAGTGATGCGATAGGGACGCTCCGGCTTGCGCGGCTCTTCCTGTAGCCCCGCCGTGAAAGCGACCTTGGTTCGATCAGGCGACCACACAACGCCGCCACCAACGCCCTGAGGGAGATTCGTCAGCTGGCGCGGTTCGCCGCCGTCGAGCGGCAGCAGCCAGAGTTGCGGCTTCTCCGTCCGGCTCGACATGAACGTCACCTTCGACCCGTCGGGAGAGATGGCAGGCGCCGAATTCGTTGAATCGGTGAACGTCAGCCGCCGAACACTGCCGCTCTCGACCTCGAGGAGATAGAGGTCGCTGTGCTCGACCTCATCGCCGTCTTCGTCCTTGCCGGCAGCGATCCGCGTCTGCGCGAAGACCACACGAGTCGCATCGGCTGAGAGGTCGGCGGCGACGACAAACCGGAAGTGGAACAGATCATCAGGGGAGATCGGGCGTCCCATCGGTGTCTCCTCGTGCTCGGGGGCGAGGTTGGCGCTGGAGCCAATCTTGACGGGTCGCTACGTCGCAGCAAAATTCTGTTCCGGCTCAGGTGACTGTGAGAACACTTGCGCAGGCGAGTGCGACTCGAAGTGCCGGAAAAAGGCTCAAGTCACGCTCTTGAACAGAATCGTGACCGTATGGCGTGTTGTTTGCGCGCACCTGCCAAACCGTGACTCAACTGGGGTCGTGGGAGCGTCTTCGTCTGGCGCGGCGTACCTGGCGCATGTACAGCGGTAGGCCTATGATCAAGAAAAGGAAGACGAAGCTCGCCCATGCTGATTGATGCCGGATGTGGTTTCGCTCGGCGTGGAAGAAGACGGTGGTTCCCGCCGACGCTGCGAGCAGAATTGCGATGAGCGACTGAGCCTCCGTGCTAGTCACGCAGACACGCTATCGGTCGTCCTCGGCGTTGAGGGCCTGGCGTTCTCTGCTGCGTTTGCGTCCTGAGTCTCTACTGTGGGAAATGGGATTCGATCGCCAACGTCGTCGCCGAGCACAGCGCTATGCCTGTGGCGGCTCCGTCCTGGTGCGGGTGATCTCGAGCGCTGCTCCCGCGCTTGCTGTGACCACGAGAGCGATCGCGACCCAGGAACGCCCGCTCAGGTGCTGGTGCAGAAACAGTGCCCCCATCAACGCTGCGATCACCGGCTCGAGTGCGAGGACGACACCGAACACGTTCGTCGGCAGCCGCCGCAGCGCTTCCAACTCCAGCGACCAAGGCAGTGCCGAGGAGAGCAGGCCAACACCTGCGGCGGCTCCGACGACCTGCGGATCGCGTAGCCCGGAGCCGGCGCTCGCGACGCCCCAGGGAGTGATCAGCAGGGCACCGAGCAGCATCGCGGGGGCGAGCCCGCTCGCGCCGGGGAACAGGCGGCCGACCGGGACGCTGACCGTGATGTAGAGCGCCCAGCACAGACCGGCGAGCGCTGCCAGCACGAGGCCGAGCGTGTGAATGTCGCTGCTGGCTCCCTCTGCGAGCAGGGCGACGCCGCTCCCTGCGAGCGCGACCCAGAGGAGATCGAGCCTTCGCCGCGAGGCGATGGTCGCGACGGCCAACGGTCCGAGGAACTCGACCGTGACGGCGATTCCGAGCGGGATCCGGTCGATCGACTCGTAGAAGGACACGTTCATCGTGACGAGCACGACCCCGAGCACGACGATGAGGCATAGCTCGCGCCACGGGCGGTTTCGGAGCTGTGGCCGTGCGGCGACCCAGAGCGCAGTCGACCCGAAGAGGAGTCGCAGCCAGACCACACCCGACGGGCCGAGTGTCGCGAACAGCGACTTCGCAACCGACGCCCCAGCCTGGACGGAGGTCGCCGCAGCCAAAACGAGCAGGATCGCCTTGAACCGCTGCACTCAGAGCGACGCTACAACCCGCCTCGCCCCAGCAATCGAAGGCCCGCTGCGAATCGCGTGTCACGTGGAGGCCCTCCTGGGTCTTCAACGCGAGATGCTAACTGGGCAGCTTTCAAACCTTCCGCGGCCTCTGGAACGGCTTCTTGCGGCGTCTCCCCACACGAATTAGGCTCGGCGCCCCATCGCAGAGGAGCGAAAGCGTGATCGTCCACGAACGGATCGAGGGATCCCAGCTCGCCGGCAACCTTCTTGATGATCCCACCGAGCGGGACCTGTTCGTCTACCTGCCTCACGGGTACGAAGAGACGGACGCGCGTTACCCGACCGCCTACCTGCTGCACGCGTATGGGCAGACGGCCGCGCAACTCGTCTTCCCTGACACCGACGGCCAGCGCTGGTCGCCACCACTCGAGGATGCCCTCGACCCAGTCTTCGGCCGAATGGGATCTCCGCCGACGATCGTTGTCATTCCGGACGGGTGGTCGTGTTGGGGCTGCGGTCAGTGGGTCGACTCGCCCGTGACCGGGAATTTCGAGCAGTACGTGCTGCAGGACGTCATCCCGCACGTCGATCGCGCCTACCGCACGCTGCCGACCGCGCGGAGCCGCGGCGTCTTCGGGTTTTCGTCGGGAGGGTTCGGCGCCTGGAACCTTGCGTCACGCAATCCCGACGTGTTCGCCGCGATGGGCGTGCTGTCGGCAGATTCGTTCCTCGACATGACGCACAGGTTCATCCTCTACAAGTACCTCGACAGCATCTGGCCCGAGGCGCCCAACGGCCCCGTCGAGGGGAACGACTGGTCGGAACTCGTCTACGACTACTCAGCAACCTACTCGCCCAATCCGGACAACCCGCCGTTCTATGTCGACCTCCCGGTCGCGTTCCCGAGCGGCGAGCTGATCCAGGAGGTCTGGGACCGCTGGCTGAGCTTCGACCCCGTCGTCAACGTCCACGAGCGCCTCGACAATCTCCGCAGGCTGTCGGGGATCCTGCTCGACGTCGGCGCCAACGACGACTACAACCTGCAGTGGGGTCACCGCCTGCTCAGCCACTATCTGACCCAGGCCGGCATCGCACACGAGCATCGCGAGAACCCCGGAAACCACGGCGGTCGAAGGCTCGAGAGCTTCCAGAACGCACTGACCTGGCTCGGCGACGTCCTGCAGAGCGAGTAGCCGTGCCGTACGCCGCCGTCAACGGGCTGACCATGTACTACGAGGTTCATGGCGCCGGCGAACCGCTGCTCCTCCTGCACGGCGGCGCGAACTCGATCCCCGAGAAGTGGATCCCGTTCTTCACGCCCGAATACCAGGTGATCGCACCTGAGCAGATGGGGCACGGGCGGACCGCCGACCTGCCCGAGCGTCCGTTCCACTATCACGACATGGCCGAGGACACCGTCGAGCTGATGAAGCAACTCGGGATCGCGCGCGCGGTGATCGTCGGGTACAGCGACGGCGGCATCATCGGCCTCGACCTGGCGATCCACCACCCCGAGCGCGTGACCAGGCTCGCAGTCACCGGAGCGAACGCCCGCGTCGAGGGCTACACGGCCGACAACCAGGAATGGATCGACACCCTCGATCCCGCCAGCGAGCCCGTCTCGGAGAACTACTCCAGGCTCTCTCCCGACGGGCCCGAACACTGGCCCGTCGTACTCGGGCGGATGAAGCCGATGTGGGCCGCCGAACCGAGCTTCACCGACGAGGAGCTCGGCACGATCGAGGCGCCCACGCTGCTTGTGATCGGCGACCGCGACATCGTGACGCCCGAGCACGCCGCCGCAATGCAGAGAGCAATCCCGGACGCACAACTATGCGTGACGCCGAACGCCGGCCAGGGGACGATGCCCGCAACGACGATCCTGGCCTTCCTGCGCGAAGATCGTGCCGGCCACCAGTAGCGGACAGATGCTGAGGGCCGCTTCCGCGGCCCTCACCGAACGGACCCAACTAGGCGTTGTACAAACCACGTGACCGCCGAGCCGCTTGACCTGACGAGCCGGCCGCGGGCCGAGTGATCGAGCGTAAGCACGCTGGCGCAGGCGACAGGGCGCGGTCCGCTGGGGGCTAACGGCGACGCAGCTGCTGGATAGCTCGCGTTGATGGGATGATCTGGGTCGATGCGTTCGAGTGTTGGCTGTCTGCTCGTGTTCGTTTCGCTGGCGCTCGGTCTGATCGGTTGCGGTTCGACGGGCAGATCTGCGGTCGTGCTCAGGGTCGATCGGCCGGTCGCGCTCTCGGACACGCCGGTCACGATTGTGATCACCGGTCTCGCCGCGCGTGCAGATGTGGCTCTGCGAGCGACGACGCGTGACCGATCGGGGACGACCTACGCGTCGCTGACCAACCTGCAAGCAGACGACCAGGGTCGGATCGGGCTCGCAGGGACGCAGGCGATGCGTGTTCTCTGGTCGATGCAACCTCCGACAGGGGGCGAGTTCATCTACATCCGAGACGGCCAGACGGAGTCGGTGACGCTCACCGCGAGCGTCCAGGGCCACGTAGTCGCCCGCGACATGCTTGAGCGGAGAGACCATCGCCGACGGCGTCCAGAAGCAGCTGCTGAGACCAAGGACGAGTGGCGTGTACGGCGAGTTCTTCAGCCCCGCCTCGCCAACCAAGCGTCGACCCGCCGTGCTCGTGTTCGGCGGCTCCGAAGGAGGTCTGACCACCGGTGAGGACGGGGCACTTCTTGCCTCGCACGGATACCCGGCGCTCGCCCTCGCCTACTTCGCCGAACCCGGCCTGCCCCGACAACCTCTCCCGGATTCCGCTCGAATACTTCGCCCGCGCACTCCAGTTCCTCGCCGTAGAGCCCGGCGTCAACAGATCGAAGCTGGTCGTCTTCGGAATCTCCCGCGGCAGCGAGGCAGCCCAACTACTCGGCGTTCACTACCCGCAACTCGTTCACGCCGTCGTCGCGCTCGTTCCAAGCAATCACGCGATCTGCGGGATCCCTCGCTTCACCGGCCAGGCAAACGTGTCCTGTATCGGCCCAGCTTGGACGTTCCGGGGACAACCGATCCCCTACAACACCTACGCCACACCCACCGGGCCGCCAGCCCCGATCGCCGACCAGCAGATCAACAGCCCGATCTTCCTCGACTGCGGCGGCCTTGACCAGCTTTGGCCCTCCTGCCCGATGGCGACCGCGATCGTCGCGCAGCTGCACCAACACCACTTCGCACACCAGGTGACCCTGCTCGACTTTCACGCCGGCGGGCACGGCGTCGGCTCACTCATGCCCTACCTCCCCTCCTACAACCCACTCCTCGACGGCGACACACCAGACCCCGACCAACGCGCACGAGCCAACGGCTGGCCACGCCTACTCTCGTTCCTCGCCAACCTCTAGACCCACCGATACCCGACCCCCAGCTCGGGCGTCATTCCGGAACACTCGCGCAGGCGAGTCTCAGCCCGCCTGGAGCGCCGGATCTTGGAAGAACTTGGTCCTGTTCCCGTCATCGTCACTGACGGTCAGGCTCTCGGGCGCGTCGCCTCCGGAGTCCCGCGTGAACGCAAGTCCGTCTGCCTGGAGTCGCTTCGCGAGGCTCGCGAGGTCATCCGTGGCGAGCGTCAGTAGACCGTTGCCCGCGCGCTCCACGTCGCCGACGACGTAGACGGAGCTGCTGGTGGTCAACCGCCACACGGCCTCATGGTCATGCGGGTACATGTCCGCTTCGCGACCGAAGAGGCGGACATACCACTCATGGGCCGCGGCGTAATCCGAGACTGCGACCCCCGCGAAGGCGTGCGTCAACGTCATCGCCGGATTGTTGCTGGGTGCTCTTGCCACCCGCAAGCCGGTCACGGCTCGGGCGTCATTCCCGCACGCTGGCCCATACGAGTCCATTTGCTCCCGAACGTGTCGCCGCATTAGTTTGGAGGATGGTGTCGGTCGTGACTCCATGTTCCGCGAAAGCGGACTGTCCGGCCGACACCGCACCACTTCGTCCGGAGTGTCTTCCGAAACACTGGGGGCAGCCGACGTAGGTCCGTCAAAGACTGCGAATCTGTCTGCGTTCCGCTGGCGGGAGCCCCGCGTCGGTCATGAGTAAGCCTGACTGTTTGCGGGTAACTCCAGCTCGCCATGAGACTCCGATGCCGGCTTGGGTGGCACAAGTTCGTTCGAGTGAAGGTGGATGACCAGACCGTCGAGTCCGACGAGCGGCCCGAAGAAGACCGGTGGCTGACGCGATGCCCCTACTGCGGCAAGGTTCGCCGAGCCTGGATCTCGCGCGTCGGTGGTGGCACAGGGATGTAGGAGGTTCAGGCGTCATTCCGGAACACTCGGGCAGGCGAGGAACGCTGTCGCGCGGGATCGAATCGCTGGTCAGTCCACGCGAACCGGCACCGCGACCTCAGCGGCCGCAGGCTGCTCGCGCCGAAGCGTGTACGTCAGCCAGCCGAACATCCACATGATGATGAACGCGTCGAGCACATGGAGACTCCCGACCCATTTGCCAATACCCGCCAACACCAACTGGAGGAAGGTAAGGATCGGGACGACGAGCGAGATGACCCGTACGCGCGTGTCGGGATGCCAGGCGAGCAGCGCGACGATCAGGAAGAGGATCGCAAGGGGAAGCGTCAGGATGAAGCCGAGAAACCTGTGGGGGTCAAGCGTCGTCGAGCCGCCACAGACGGCCTTCTTGCAGGTGTCGGAGTCGTAGACGGTCCTCAACCGGAACACGCCTTCGCCGGCCAGGAACACCTGGACGACGATCAGGACCACATACAAGGGCGAAAACCACTTCATGACGGACCGAGCGCCGTGCCGCACACCGTTCATTGCCGCAACTCCTTCTCGTTCGGGTTGTGAGCGAACGTACTAAAGCGAGCCGGGCTTCACAACGCCGCCTCCCGGACGGGCGTCATTCCGGACACTGGCGCAGCCGAGGCGGTTCAGCGGCGTTGGGCTTCGTCCCGGTACCGAGGTCCTCGCCTGGTGGAAGTATGGGTCAGGATGAGAGCGGTCGAGTTCGTCTTCGCCGTCGGATGGGCGACGTTCTGGCTGTACTGGTTCGTCGCAGCCTTCTCCATGAAACGGGGGCGCGTTCCGTGGTCGCGCGAGCTGCGGATCAGAGCGGTAATCGCAGTCGTCGTGATCCTCTTGATTCGCGTGGGAGCGTTTCGCGGTCACGGCCTCAACGCCGATCCGTGGCGCGCGGGCATCGGGCTTGTTCTCTTCGCTCTGGGATTGGTGTTCGCGCTCTGGGCCCGCAGGCACATCGGCCGCAACTGGGGCACCCCGATGACACAGAAGGACAAACCAGAGCTGGTGACCAGCGGCCCTTACCACCTGGTTCGGCACCCGATCTACTCGGGCATCCTCGCCGCAGGCATCGGCACAGCAGTGGCGCTGAGCTGGCAGGGGCTGACTGCCGTCGCCCTGGCCGGCGTCTACTTCCTCTACAGCGCGACCGTCGAAGAGCGCTACCTGACCGACCAGTTCCCAGACAGCTACCCGATCTACAAGCGCTCGACCAAGATGCTCGTGCCGTTCATCCTCTGATCGAAGACTCTTCAAGCGTCATTCCGGAACACTCATATGGAGAGGTGTCCGTCAACGCGCAGGGTGAATTGCCCGCGGTTGCGGGAGGGTTCGGCGGGGGGAGCGCACCGGCTGTCGACGACGCCTGTGTCGCGACTCATATGCGCGGGTTGGTGCCGCATGACCGGGTGTGCGAGATGAGGAGCGGAGCCGTTGTCTGGCGGCGAGCGTGGCCGGTTGGGGCTGCTCACAGTGTTCCCTCGGGTCGCTCCTCGCGTCGGTGCGCCGGTGCGCTCTCCTCGCCGGCCGTCTGGGGGTGGCGGCTACTCCATCGTTGCGAGCGCCCAGCAGTGTCCGCTGAGCTCGCGCGCGATCGCGACGACAACGATCAGGCGCGGCTTGCCGCGGGCTTCGAGTGCCTGCCAGCGTCCGTGCAGCCTGCGGGCGCTCGCGTCCGCCCGAGCTCGTACGGCAAGCGGTCTCCCGGCACGTCTGCGCTCGAGCGTGACACTCAAGCGCGGAGCGCTGCGTTGGTGCCAGGCGGCCTCGATCAGAAGCCGCCGCGCGTGGCTGTTGCCGGTCTTGGTGATCGCACCCTGCCGGCGCCGCTCGCCGCTTGAGCTCTCGCTCGGGGTGAGTCCGAGAAACGGGCCGAGCGACTCAGGCCGGAACCGGTGCCAGTCGCCAAGCTCGACCGTGAGCGCGAACGCTGTCAGGGTGGAGACACCGCGGAGGCAGACGAGCCGCTCGACGACATCGACATACGGCTCGCTCGCGGCCAGCTCGACGATCGCCTTGTCGAGCGCGTCCCTCCGGGTCTTCGCGTCGATCATCCGGCTGTAGGACTCGTCGAACACGACCGCAAGCGGCCCTGTTTGGAACCGCTGTCTGCGAAGCCACTGGTCGTGGGCTCGCGTCCACGCGGTCGCCTCGTACACCGCACCATGACGAAGGAGCAGCTTGGAGAGCCGGTGCCGAGCCCGCATCAGATCCCCACGGGCATCCTCACGCGCACGCACCAGATCGCGTGCGGCCTCCTCCTCCGGACCCGGCACCCGCACCGCAGTGATCTCGTCCAGTCGAAGCAGCCTCGCCAGCCGCTCGGCGTCTCGCCGGTCGGTCTTGACCCTGTCGGCCGCCGGCCGGATCTTCGACGGCGCCGCGACAACGCAGCAAATCCCCGCCTCGGCGCACGCACGCGCGAGCCTGTACCCGGTCGGCCCTGCCTCATAGACAAGCCGCACCGGCGCCGGCAACGTCTGCAACCACGCCACCACCGCCTCGCTCCCCGCAGGTACCCGCAGCGACCGCACCTCGCCGCTCCCCGCATCGATCACACCCGCGACCACCGAGCGAGCGTGCACATCCAGCCCGACCCAGCTACCTTCGCCCATAACCGGCGCCTCCCGTAATTGCGGCTCTACCGCCGGGCCACTCCCGACAGCAACCCGCGCCAACTTACGAGCGAGGCGCCGGGCACTCCATACGGTCTGGCACAGGCGGGCCTCTATACGCACGTGAGGTCGCTACGCCGGCTGGCACCGATGGTCTAGCCTCGGCTGGTGACGATCAGCGCGCACCGCAAGGTGGTGACGGTGCTGTTTTGCGACGTCGTGGGCTCGACGGCGCTCGGCGAGTCGATGGATCCCGAAGCGTTGCAGGGAGTGCTGGCGCGCTACTTCGAGCGTATGAAGGGAATCGTCGAGTCGCACCGGGGCTCGGTGGAGAAGTTCATCGGGGATGCGGTGATGGCGGTGTTCGGGGTGCCGGTGGCGCACGAGGATGACGCGCTCAGGGCGTGCCGGGCCGCGGTGGAGATGCGGGATGCGTTGCCGGAGTTAGGGGTCGAGGGCCGGATCGGCGTCAACACAGGCGAGGTGCTTTCCGGCACCGAGGAGCGGCTCGCCACCGGAGACGCGGTCAATGTCGCGGCGCGGCTGGAGCAGGCGGCCGAGCCGGGGGAGGTCCTGATCGGCGCCGAGACGCTCGGACTCGTCCGGGCGGCAGTTGAGGTGGGTGATGAGCGCCTGCTCGACCTGAAGGGGAAGAGCGAGCCGGTTGCCGCCCATCCGCTGATCGCGGTTCTCGCCGCCCCGGAGCGCTCGCACACGTCCCGCTTCGTCGGCCGTGAATGTGAGCTGCAGCAGATCGTCGATGCCTTGGATCGGGCGTTCGCCGGTCCGCGCTGCGAGCTCATCACGGTCGTCGGCGATCCGGGCGTCGGGAAGTCGCGGCTTGTTGCAGAGGCGCTAGCGGGGATCGACGCCCGTATCGTGCGCGGCCGCTGCCTCTCCTATGGCGAAGGGATCACCTACTGGCCGGTGGTGGAGGTCGTGAAGCGGCTCGGCGCCCGGCCAAGTGACCATGCCGCAGCGAGCGCGATCCGGTCGCTGCTCGGGGAGAGCGATGAAGCGGCGAACACCGACGAGATCGCGTGGGCGTTCCGCAAGCTGCTCGCGGAGCAGGCGCCGCTGGTCGTGTGCTTCGACGACATCCAATGGGGCGAGGAGACGTTCCTCGACCTCATCGAGTCGACGGCCCTGCTCTCCGCCGGGGCACCGCTCCTGCTCGTCTGTATGGCGCGGCCGGAGCTGCTCGACCGCCGTTCGGCCTGGCCGGCCACGCTGCGGCTGGAGCCGCTGCCGGAGGAGGAGGCCGATGCGCTCGTCGGCGACGCAGTCCCGGAAGCGGTGCGGCAGCGGATCGTCCGGGCCGCCGGTGGCAATCCGCTCTTCCTGACGGAGATAGTCGCGCTTAGCGACGCGGACGGTGGCGATGTCGAGGTTCCGCCGACGCTACGGGCGTTGCTTGCGGCTCGGCTCGACCAGCTCGACGAGTCGGAGCGGAGCGTGCTCGAGCGAGGAGCGGTGGAGGGCGAGCTCTTCCACCGCGGGGCCGTCCAGGCCCTCGCTTCCGAGGAGACGGAGGTGACGCCGCGGCTGGCAGCGCTCGTCCGGCGCCAACTCGTCCGTCCCGATCTGCCGCAGCTCCCGCGTGAGGAGGCGTACCGCTTCCGCCACCTCCTGATTCGCGACGCCGCCTACGACGCTCTACCGAAGGCCACTCGCGCCGACCTGCACCGCCGCTTCGCCGCCTGGCTTGCGGAGCACGGTCAGCCGCTCGCCGAGCTGGACGAGATCCTCGGCTTTCACTTTGAGCAGGCGGCGCGCTATCTCGACGAGCTCGGCCGGCCCGATCCGGAGGTCGCGCTCGTCGCCGGCGACCGACTCTTGGCGGCGGGCCGGCGGATGCTCTGGAGAGGCGACAGCCGGAGCGCATTCGCTCTCCTCGAGCGCGGCCTCACGCTCACGCGCCCGCACCGGGTCGATGTCCACCACGAGCTCGACCTCGCGTCGGCGATCTCCTACGAGCCGAGGACGGCAGCGGCGATCGCGACGGCGGCGGGGGATCAGGCAACAGCCGCGGGTGAAGAGGCTGCGGCGCTCCTCGCCCAGGCCGCTGGCGCCACCTATCGCCTGCTGTTAGGCGAAGCATCGGCCGCGGAGGTCGAGGGGTCCGCCAGGGCGGCCCTTCCGCGGCTCGAGGCGGCGAGCGATCACTACGGGCTCATCACCGTCTGGCGAACGCTCGGCGACGTCGCGAACTTCGGTGGTCGCAACGAAGATCGCGCGAAGGCAGGCGAGGAGGTGATCCGCAATTCGCGACTCGCCGGAGAGCCGCCGGTGCATCTGACCGAGCTCGCAGCGGCGCTCGTGAACGGGCCGCGCCCCTCAGGCGCGGCGCTTCAGAGGCTCAACGAGCTCGTCTCCGAGCAGTCCGACCCAGGCTTCACGATGCAGCGCGCGCTGCTGATGGCGATGCTCGATCGCGTGGATGAGGCGCGAGCGCTTGCGGAGCCGGCGCAAGAACGCATGCGCGACTTCGGGTACGGCGAGGAGGCGAACCTCGGGCTCGCGGAAATCGCGGTCCTCGCAGGCGACGAGGAGCTTGCGGCCACGCACTACCGCTCGTACTGCAACTTTCTCGAAGCCGGCGGTCGCCAGGCGGAACTCTCGACCTACGCGCCGCGGCTCGGCCAGCTTCTCTGCAACCTCGGCCGGTACGAGGAGGCAGACGTCCTCGCGGAGCAGGGGCACGTCCTCGGCGATCCCGACGACATCGTGACGCAGGTAGGGTGGCGACTCACTAAGGCGCTCGTGTGCTCGGCGCGGGTTCAGCATGCTCAGGCCGAGCGTCTGGCGCGCGAGGCCGTGGGCGTCGCCGAGACGACTGATGGCCTGCAGCTCCAGGCGTCCGCCCTCTCCGATCTCGGCGAGGTGCTCGAGGCCGCCGGACGCCGTGACGAGTCGGTCGTGTCGTGGCAAGAGGCGCTCGACCGCTACCAGCGCAAGCAGATAATCCCGCTCGTCCGCCGCGTCCGCCATCGTCTCTCCGCGCTTAAAGAGACGTCCGGGTAGCCGGAGCGCTCTGGCGTCATTCGCGAACACTGGCGCAGCCAGGAGTGACTTCGTTAGGCCGCTCCGGCGGCCGCGATCGGAGCGAGGTGGCGCTCGCCCGGCGGGACGGAGCGGTGGCGAGCCGGAGGTACATTGATGAACGAGGGACTTTCCGAACTGCCCGCCGGGAGTGCAGCCGTGGTCGACGAAGAGACAAGTGGTGAGGCAGAAAATCTGCGAGTGCTTGTTGCCGACGAGGCCCAGGAGCGCCTGAAGAGGACGGCTGCGATCGTGCTCGAATTGGGCCACGTCGTCGTGGCGCGCGAGACGGTTGTGTCTCGAGTGGGGGAGGCGACGCGGCGTGAGCGCCCCGATGTTGCGTTGGTCGAGCTTGATCGGAGTCAGGCGCATGCGCTCGAGCTGATCTCGCAGATCGTCGAAGAGGCGGCCTGTCCTGTGATCGCCATGATCGATGCTGAGGATCCGGACTTTGTGCGGGAGGCAGCGCAGCGTGGCGTCTTCGCCTACATCGCAGACGGCGAGAACGACGAACTGCAAAGCTCGCTCGAGATCGTTCTGCGTCGGTTCGGCGAGTACCAGAATCTCAAGGGGGCGTTCGGACGGCGAGCGATGATCGAACGTGGCAAAGGGATTCTCATGGAGCGTCACCAGATCGACGAGGGCCAAGCCTTCGAGATGATCCGGGCCCACGCACGTCGGATGGGCCGCAGGGTGGTCGAGGTCGCTGAGGCGGTCGTCGACGGCCATCTGCTCCTGCCGCCGAAGGCGTCGGCCCCCCCGGAAGAACGGGCCTAGCCGGCTGACCTCCAGCCTTGCGCGGCTCGGAGGTCGAGCGCGTGCCGTCACTGGATCGGCGGCGGCGGATCGTTTAGAGTTGGTTCTCGCCGAGGCCCATTCCACCTGTTTCGGCATCGCCAACCCCAGTGTCCCGGTTGGATAGCTGCGCGGCACGCTGACCGTTGCAGCATCGTCTGATCGAGTGGAGAGGTGTTGGGGCGGGTTGGTTGAGGACGAACTGCAGCACCTGCGAGTCCTGATCGCGAACGAGAAGCGCGACCGGCTCGAGCTGCTGGCTCAGGTCGTGCTCGGGCTCGGGCACGACGTGATCGCCCGCGAGATCTACGTCAGGGAGGTCGGACCGGCGACCGCCCGTGAGCACCCTGACGTCGCCCTGGTCGGGCTCGGGGACAGCTCGGAGCATGCGCTGGAGCTCATCTCCGAGATCGTCCGCGAGGCGGCCTGTCCGGTGATCGCGATCCTGCACGCCGACGACCCCGCGTACATCCACGAGGCGGCCAAGCGGGGCGTGTTCGCCTACATCATCGAAGGCACACCGGCCGAGCTGCAAAGCTCGATCGACATCACCCTCCAGCGCTTCACCGAGTACCACAATCTCCAGGGAGCGTTCGGGCGCCGCGCCGTGATCGAACAGGCGAAGGGCATCCTGATGGCCCGCCACTCGACCAACGCCGACCACGCGTTCGAGATGCTCCGCGACCACTCCCAGCACAACGGCCGCAAGCTCAGCGACATCGCGACCGCCGTCGTCGAAAGCCACCTTCTGTTGCTGCCGCCGATGCCGAAGCCGTCCGCAGCAAGTGGCTGACGTGATCGCTTCCGCGGCCGGAGCGACGCCCAAGTCGAATGACCTAGTGGTGGGTTACACCGCCGTATCGGTGCTCGCGAGGGGTGACGAGATGCATCCAGGCGAAGTCCAGGCCAAAATCGAGGAGGCTTACAACACCGGAGAACTCATCCCGCTCTGTGCCTGGTGCGGCCGCATGAGAGTCGAGGAGGAATGGATTGTTCCTCCCGCTGGCGTGCTCACGACTATCGACGAGCCGATGACCATTTCGCACTCGATCTGCCCGGACTGCTCGGCCAAGTACCAACCGCGGGCTACCTAAGTCCGGACGGCCCCTGCGTGAGCACCGGCCAGGCGCCGCAGGTGCGACCGAGCGCGAGCGTCGAGGTGTGCGAGCCGCTCGAGGGGAAGGACGTCTCAGACCATCTCGCTGCCGGGCACGGGATCGACGAGCTCGTGCCGGCACAGCTGCCGGAGGAGTCGGCTGGGGCGAGTGCGGGTGCGTCCGGGTCGAAGTCGGGTGGCTCGACGCTCGCCCAGGTCTACGCCGAGCTGATTCTCGACCAGGTCGAGCTGTTCCACACGCCGGATGACGAGGCGTTCGCCCTCTTGGCGGTCAACGGTCACACCGAGACGTGGGCCGTGAACGGGATCAAGTTCGAGCGGTTGATCCGGCGGTTGGTGTACCGCCGGCTCAACCGCAGCGTGACGGCGACGACACTGGCGGAGGTCGTCGGGCTGCTGGGCGCGATCGCGACCTGCGACGGTCCGACCCGGCGGGTCTATCAGCGCGTGGCCGAGGTCGACGGGGTCGTCTACCTCGATCTCGCGAACGAGGAGTGGGAGGTCGTCGAAATTCGCCCCTCGGGCTGGCGGGTGCTCGGCGAGCCGCCGATTTCGTTCGCGCGTCCCGACGGCATGGCGGCGCTGCCGCGGCCCGTTGCAGGCGGCGAGCTGGCGGCCGATCTGCGGCCGTTCTTGAACGTCGACGATGAGGGCTTCATCCTCTTCTGCTCCTGGGTGCTGGGGGCGCTGCGTCCTCGCGGGCCGTACCCGGTGCTCGATCTGATCGGCGAGCAGGGCTCGGCGAAGAGCACCGCCGCACGGATCGCACGAGCGCTCGTCGACCCGAACAAGGCGCCACTGCGCTCAATGCCCCGTGACGACCGCAACCTGATGATCTCGGCGAGCAACGGCTGGGTCCACTGCTTCGACAACATCTCGTGGATCTCGGACGCGATGTCCGATGCGCTCTGCCGGCTCGCGACGGGCGGCGGTTTCGCAACCCGGCAGCTGTACACAGACCGGGAGGAAACGATCATCGAGGCGCAGCGGCCGATCATCCTCACCGGCATCGGCGAGCACGCGAACCGCGGCGATCTGCTCGACCGGATGCTGACAGTGCAGCTCGCGCCGATCAGCGAGGAGGGACGCCTGACCGAGGATGACCTCTGGACTCGCTTCAAGGTCGCACATCCGCGCGTCCTGGGAGCGTTCCTCGACGCGGTCGCGGTGGCTCTGCGAGACGAGTCGAAGGTCGAGCTCGAGAAGCAGTCGCGGATGGCCGACTTCGAGAGATGGGTCATCGCCGCCGCGCCAAGGCTCGGCTGGTCGCCGGCGGAGTTCCAGGCGGCACACGGCCGAAGCCGCGGTGATGCTCACGTGAGCGCGATCGAGGCCTCACCGATCGGCCGCTGGATCCTCGAGATCGACGAGTTCGAAGGGCCGTCGACCGAGCTACTCGAGCTGATCGACGCCTCGGCGGGGGAGAAGAGGACGAAGCAGAAGGGCTGGCCCGGCAACGCCTCGGCGCTCTCGAAACAGCTCGACCGTCTCGGCCCCGACCTGCGGGCCAGCGGCATCGACTACACGCGCACGATGCTCTACCCGGCTGGAGTCCGGCTTCCGAAGCGGCCTTGTGGCTCATGCCCCCGGGCCGGATCGAACGGCCGCACGCGGTTTAGGAAACCGCCTGCGCCGAGGAAAGCTGACAACTCAGCTCCTCTTCCCGACCGAAGGCCGTGGGGACTGTCAATCCCATAGCTGCGAGGCGAGCGTCAGGGGCTCGAAGTCGATCTACTCGTTGGGGAACTACGTCAGTAATGGTCTGTCACCGCATGGAAAGAATGTGGAAAAGTGAGGCGCCCGACCTCGGCGTCAGACGACCTACGCGAGCGTTCGTAATCCGCTCGGCTGTGCGAGATGGCCAAGCGTGACCACGGGTGGCGGAACGGCGGACGCGATCGACAAGCTTGGGGTCGCTGGTTCGAGCCCAGTACCGCCCATTCGCTAGGGCCGCGGAAGCGGCCCTCAGCATCGGCGGGGCGATTGCCCTCCTTTACGGCACGGCGATATCGTTCGCCGCTTGCCGATGGTTGACCGCGACCTCCTCGATCGCCGGCTTGTCGCGGTCATGTTCACCGACATGGTCGGGTATACCGCGCTGATCCAGGCCGACGAGCGCTCGGCGGTCGCGAAGCGCAACCGCTACTGGGATACCCTCGAGCGGCACCACGACGGCTTCGGCGGAACGATCGTGCAGCGGCTCGGAGACGGCAGCATGAGCATGTTCCCCAGCTCGTTGTCTGCGGTCCACGCCGCGGTTGCGATTCAGCAGGAGTTGGCGAAGGAGGACGTTCCGGTGCGGGTCGGCGTCCACGTCGGGGAGGTCATCGTCGAGCCGGAGCGGCTCACGGGGGAAGCCGTGAACATCGCCTCCCGCATCGAGTCGTTTGCGGTACCTGGCGGCGTCATGGTCTCGGACTCCGCCTACGACCAGTTCAAGAACCGCGGTGAGGTCAGCGTCGTCTCGCTTGGCCGATTCAGGCTGAAGAACGTCGGCCGCCCGTACGAGCTCTACGCCGTGTCGGCCGACGATTTGGTCGTGCCGGACCCGCGGACGCTGGCAGGCAAGGGAGAGACGTTCGCAAGCCTGCCGAGCACGCTGCCGGAGTCGATGATGAATGTCGTCGGCAGGGCCGCCGACCTTGCCAACCTCGTCGAGCTCACG
Organism: uncultured Thermoleophilia bacterium; assembly: GCA_963725595.1. Lineage (GTDB taxonomy): Bacteria > Actinomycetota > Thermoleophilia > Gaiellales > Gaiellaceae > PALSA-600. Next base: position 16,609 of record CAVRYT010000001.1, read on the forward strand.
GGGCAGCATCGGGTCGTCACGATCACCGGCCCTGGTGGTGTCGGGAAGACGCGTGTGCTCGTTGAGCTCGGCTGGCTGCTCGCGCCGGATTTTCTGGACGGTGTCGCGTTCGTGGCGCTGGCGGACGTCACCGAGCCCGCGCAGTTCATCCCGAGCCTCGCCGAGGCGCTCGACGTCAAGGAAGGCGAGGGACGCACTCTCGAGGACGGCGTCGCCACCCTCATCGGCACGAAGAAGGCTCTCCTGCTTCTCGACAACTACGAGCAGATCGTGGCGGCTGCTCCCGCGGTGGCGCGACTGATCGACTGTTGCCCCGGGCTCCGCGTCGTCGCGAGCAGCCGGACGCCGCTCCGGATCGCCGCCGAGCGCGAGTACGCGCTCGCACCACTCGCGGTTCCTCCGTCATCTGAGCTCGAATCGACCGACTCGCTCGCCGCGTATCCGGGCGTCGCATTGTTCGTCGAGCGTGCGACGACTGCGAAGGGGTCGTTCGAGCTGACCGACGAGAACGCTCGGGCCGTTGCAGAAATCTGCCGGCGCCTCGATGGACTTCCCTTGGCCCTCGAGCTTGCGGCAGCGCGACTCCGGCTTCTGACTCCTGAGGCCCTGTGCGACCGCCTCAACAATGCACTCGACGTCCTGATATCCGGTCAGCGCGACCTGCCCGAGCGGCAGCAGACGCTTCGCGCGACCATCGATTGGAGTCACTCGCTATTGACGGAGGCGGAGCAGCGCCTGTTCCGCCGCCTGGCGGTGTTTGCGAGCGGATGCGCCTTCGCCGATCTCGAAGCCGTCTGCTCGATCGAGGGCGGCCATCTCCTCGACGAGCTCGAGTCACTTGTCGACAAGGCGCTCGTGCAGATCGACGAGCAGGGCGACCGGTTCCGCATGCTGCAGACGATTGCAGAGTACGCCCGCGAGCAGCTCGATGGCTTCGGCGAGACGACGGAGCTCTTGCTGAGGCATGCGCGCAGGTATGCCGAGGTCGCCGGGGCGATTCGCGACGGCACCGAGGGCGCCGACTCGCTCGCGTCAGTCCGGCGCGGCATCGCCGAGGAAGGAAACCTCCAGACCGCCCTCGACACCCTGCTCGCCGCTGCGACGGGAGGCGACGCGGACGCATGCCGCACCGGCATGCAGGCGTGCGGCGACCTGCTCATGTACTGGCACATCCGTGGGAAGAACCTCACTGCGCGGGAGTACGCCGCCGCGTTCCTCGCGGCCGATGTGGAAGGAGCTCCCACGGCGGCGCGGGCGAGCGCGCTCACGACCGCCGGGCTCGCGTCGTGGGCACTCGGGCAATTCGAGCGTGCGAACGACGAATGGGCCGACGCCTATCGCATCGCGTCCGAGACCGGCTCCGAACGCCAGCTCTGCGTGACTGCGTGGCTCGGGGCGATCGGCTTGATCGGATTCGATCTCGATCGCGCGTCGAGTTGGGCGAACGAGAGCATCGAGAAGAGCCGAGTGCTCGGTTTCGTCTGGGCAGAGGGGTTCGCTTCGACCGTCGACGGGATCCTCCACACCGTGGCGGGCGACCTCGAGGGGGCGCAGGCGCGGTACAGCCACGCGCTCGACCTCCAGAGAAGGCTCGGCGACGACGAGGGTGCCGGCCTCTCGCTCGGCGGCCTCGCCCAGCTGGCGTCGATTCGGGGCGAGCTCGCCGCCGCCGTCGATCTCTACCTGCAGTCGCTCGCATCGTTCGAGGCGATCGGCGATCGGGCCGAGGAGGCGCGGATTCTCTCCGAGCTCGCCTGGACGCATCTGCAACAGGGCGACTCGCGGAGCGCCCGTCAGGCGTTTCTCGACTCGGCGCAGGCCTACAGCGACGTGGCAAGCGTCCGGGGGGTCGGGCTCTCGCTGATCGGGCTCGCGGCGACCGATGAGGTGGAGCAGCGGCCCGAGCTGGCCGTGCAGATCGCGGCGGCGGCCGAGGTCTATGTCGCCCAGGAGGGGATCGTCAACGTGTACTCCGACGAGACGCCGGGCCGCGAGTACGTCGAGCGGGCACGGGCGGCGCTCTCGAGCGACGAAGCGTCTCGTGCCGCCGACGTAGGCCGCAGCCTCACGATCCGGGAAGCACTCGATCTCGCTCGAGCAACCGTCGCGGTCTAGGTGGCAGGAGAGCGGCGGCTCATTCGTTCAGGAGCTCGAGCAGATCACGAAGCTGTCGTGAGAGGTGTGAGAGCTGCCCAGTTAGGCCCACCTTAGAATCCCCGCTCTTGCGGGGATTCTTCTGTTACGCGGGCGTTCTGGGCATTGCGCGTACCCCGAGATGCGTGTGGCTTCGTCAGCCTTGGCAGTCGACGGCGATCTCGAGCGCGTCGCAGATCTGATGCATGCGGTCGCCGCTTAGTCGGCCCAGGCGTTCGACCAGCGTCCCGACCGAAACGCTCTCGACCGAATCGAGATTGACGACCGAGACGAGCGGAACCGGGTCGTTCGGAGGCTCGAGGAGAACCTCCGTTGGGATCCCGCGGATCGTGGTCGTGCAAGGCCCGATCAGCGCACGCCGTAGACGCGGAATTGCCGCGTCTCGAGAGAGTACAACCACCGGCCGGCGCCCGATCTCCGGAAGCTCGCACCACCAGACATCACCTCGCGTCGGAAGCGCAGTCACGACGAGCCGGCAGCCGCCCGGAATGAGGCAAGGTCTCCCCACTCGTCAGCTTCGTCGAGTGGGTGCGCGTCATAGGCGGCATACGCAGCGTCGAACTCAGCTGCACGACGGCGAGCCATCAGTGCGGCGAGCGCTTCGTCGATGAGCGCCGAGTCGGCGAGCCCTGAGCGCGCCCGGCGCGCGCCCGCAAGCAAATCGGCATCGACTGTCGTGCTGATCCGTGTCCGTGCCATGCCATCATCGTACCATAAACATGGCACAACGAGTGCTTCAGAGACCCTTTTTCGTGCTCCTCATAGGAACTCGTTGAAGCTGCCAATGCCGACCCGCAAACCTGCCGCTCGGCTGCTGAGATGGCTGTGGCGCTGTTGCTGAAGCCCGGGTCGAGCAGGCGCCCTGATAGCTAGGCGATCGTCATGGCTCTTGGATCGGCCGTTGCTCGAACATGGTTTGACATCATCGCTGGCAGGTCGCCGGCTTCGGCATCTTGGGGGAGCTGGGCTGTTGCCGTGAGCGCGACTCTGCGCGGCTCGTGTTGGAGCAGATCGGTGTGCTTGGGTGTTTGTGTTCTGCTGCCGATAGATGGAGGGATGCGGCAGAGTTCGTGGTTGTTTCCTGATGGGGCGGATCGGGCGCGGATGCTGGAGCTTGACGTGCAGCTGCAGCCGGTCAGGCGGGGTGCCTTCGCCGTATTGGCGATTGCGCTGGTTGTGAGCGGGCCCTGGTTGGGCTGGTGGACGTTGTCCCCGCTTGGGCTTGCGGTTGTCGTGTTTCAGGTCGCCGACCGGCAGATGCCGAGGTTGCGCCGGCCGGAGTACGCGCTTCTTGCCGCCTGGGTGGCGTCGGAGCTGATCATGGCCGCCAGTGTTGCCCTGTCGGGCGGCCCGAAGGTGTCGACCACGGCCTGGCTGGCGATTCCGGTGCTGACGCTGGGAGCCCGCTTTTCGAACCGGGGAATCGCGCTCGGTGTCGCCCTTGCGATCGGTCTGCTGGTGGCGGTTGAGTTCGGCGTCGATGCGCGGGCGGTGGTTGCGAACCCGCCATTGTTGATCGCTCCGTTGGCGTTGATCGTCTGCGTGGCGATGTTCCAGACGGTCTTGATGCGATCCGAGATCAGGTTGCGCGGGGAGGTCGTCGTCGACCAGCTGACCGGCCTGTTCAACCGTAAGGCGCTGTTCAGTCGGGTGGACGAGCTCGAGCAGCAGTCCGAGTTGACGCGACAGCCGGTGGCTGTGATCGTCGCCGACGCCGACCATTTGAAGGAGCTCAACGACAGCTTCGGGCATGCTGCCGGCGATGCGCTGCTCGCCGATCTCAGCTATCGGCTGCGAAAGACGCTGCGGGCGTTCGATCTCTGCTACCGGATCGGCGGCGAGGAGTTCCTGGTCTTGCTCCCCGGCGCCGACCTCGCGCAAGGAGCGGCGGTTGCCGAACAGCTGCGCGAAGCGGTTGCCGAACTCGACAGCGGCGGCCGCCAGGTGACAATGAGCTTCGGCGTCGCCGCCTCCGCCCCGGGGGAAGCATTCCGCTATCAGACGGTTTTTGCCCGGGCCGACGGGGCGCTCTACGAAGCCAAGAAGGCCGGCCGAAACCGTGTCCGCAGCGCCGCAGGCAAACCCAGACTCACAACCGGCCCCCAGCACGACCTCACCCGCTACGCCGCAACCTGAACGACCAGGCGAAGTAAGGCAGCTCCGAGAACGGCGCCGAGCCCAAACGCCCCCGGCTCGAGAAGTTCACTGCCGGCGGGATCGGATCGCGCGGCGGCTCAGCCGTGTGCCGCCGATGTCTCGTGCGCTCGGAGCCGTCTTGCGTGCGCCGCTGTGGGAGAGCCGTAAAGGCCATGCGGGGACCGCGGATGCCGGCAGCGCCGCGAGGTGCGAGAACGAGTTGAGTTCAACGGAGGAGCTTGAGATGAAGATGGGCCTTGTCGAGAAGCTGTTTGTGAACAACGCGGGTCACGGCAGCCATGTCGCCAGACAAACCGAACGACGACTGGATGCGGTCGATCCGCGGCCAGGGCAACGAGCGCTCGATGTTGGCTGTGGGAACGGCGCCGCTGCGATCCATGTGGCCCGGACGTTCGGGCTGAGCGTCGTTGGTGTCGATGTCGACCCAGCTCAGATCCGAGCCGCGTCGGAGAGCGGTGCAGATGTTCCCGAGGTTCGGTTCCAGGTTGCGGACGCGACGTCCCTGCCGTTTGGAGACGGAGAGTTCGATCTCGTCTACACGAGCAAGACCACCCACCACATCCCCGACTGGCCTCGCGCTCTCGCCGAAATGGCACGGGTCCTCAGGCCTGGCGGCCGGCTCGTCTACTCCGACTTCGCCGCTCCCGTCGGCAGCCGCTTTCCGACCCGCCGCGGTGTCGAGGCGACCACGGCCGCAAACGGACTGACCTGCCTGTCCGCCAGCGGGTCGCCGCTCCATTACGGCGCCCTCTTCGAGAAAACGGCAGCGGCTCGACCAATGCACACCCAGGTCTCATGAAGGCGGACCGGCCCACGTCGCGCTAGGGGACGCTGCTTGAGCTCCCAGATCTCGTCGATACCGCAGACCACGGCGACGACAGAAGAACCGCGATACGACCTGCCTCGTCATCAGCCTTCCGATCAGGCTGGCTGGTTGATGTGGCAGGGGCGTTCGCCGTTGCGCGTGTGGTTCACGAATACTCGATGTCGGTGACCGTCGGCGGGTGCTCCACGGACTGGAGAAACCGAAGGAGGCCGTCGGGTGCGACCGCCGTGGTCTTCGTGTTGGTCAGCGGATGGAAGTTCAGCTGTTCGAGAGCGAGGAGCTGGCGGTCGATGACGACGTGAACCTGCTGGTCAGGATCGTTGACGACGGCGAAGGGAGTCACCGCGCCCGGAACCACACCGAGGTGGCGTGTGAGCCGTTCGGGGCTGCCGAAGCTGAGTCGTCCTCCTCCGAGCGCGTCGGCTAAGCGTCTCAGGTTGGGTCTGCGATCGGCGAGGGTAACCACGATCCAGAGGCGGCCGTCTCGGCTGAGCAGAAAGAGCGCCTTGGTGTGCCCGCCGGGCACGCTGCCTCGGAGGCGCTTGGCCTCGTCGACGGTGAAGACCGCGTCGTGATCCACGGTGTGCGTCTCGATATCCAAGGCGTCGAGATAGGCGAGGAGCTCTGGCGGCGTCACGATGCGATCCGGAGCTTAGTGGGCAGCACGCGCGACGAACCTATCGTGAGGGCACAGCCGCCGCGTCACCGTTCGTGTTGACGCGTGTTGCGGCTGTTAGCAGAGGATCTGGGCGATCTGCCCCCGGCGTTCATCGCCACGGGCCAACACGATCCCTTGAGAGACGATGGCCGGCGCTACGCGGATCGCCTGGCAGCCGACGGAACGGACGTGTCGTGGGTCGACTACCCGATGTTCCACAGCATCGGACTTCCCGAGACGATGGAGGCGATGTACGCGGACATGGTCTCTGCGCTCCGGAGATCCCACACTTGATCCGCACGGAGGCCCAGAGATCGAGCTGCAGTCCACCGACCGCCCCATCCCGTGGTGGAAGAGCCGGCCGTCCGAGCAACCATCCTCGAACTGACGCGCGGAGCGTCAGCTGAGATTCTCGGCGCGTTTCTTGATCCCGATCAGCATCTTCCTTTCCATGAGGAGTGATGCGGGCTCCATCGGCAGCATCCCGACGCGGGCTGCGAGTCCCGGTAGCCGGAAGCGGTTTCGGCTGATCAACCGGGTCTTGTGGTCGTGCCGGCGGAGCACGAATGTCCAGACCCAGTTGCCGTCCTCGGAGCGCCAGGCGAGGACGTGCTCGGGCTCGACCTGTTCGACTCGCATCCGGTTCTTGCCGAGGCGGATGGTGTCACCGACCGTGGGATGTTGGAACTCGGGCAGAACCCGGTCGACGCTGTGCATGTCCAGGCCGAGAAGGTTCTCGATCCAGTCGTAGGTATATGCGCCGCCGCGAGGAGACGGGCCGAGCTGAGCAAGCCAAGGCCAGACCGCTTCTGGTGGCGCATCGATCGTGATTGCGCGCGTCGCGACCCCGGCGGCGGCCTCGAGCAGCTCGTCGCCCGGAAGCCGCTCCTCGGCCTCGGCGGCCGTCGCGCCCCAGGTGAGAATCCGCCTACGGAGCCCGGTCGAGTAGAGGACGCCGAGCGCAGCGACGAATCCCACGGCGGTACGACGCTTCACGCCGAGAGTGTGCCGTCGATCGAATCCAGACGCATCCGGGAACCCCGCAGCCACCTGCGCCGCCGTCGCCTGCTACTAGCTGGTAGGTACGTCTTTGATGGAGCTGTCCAACCCGACCGAGCCACGCCCACGCCGGACGGTTTCTCGGGTCGTGGTGTCTGGCGCTGCGCTCGAGGCCAACTGAGCCTCCGCGTGGCTGTCCGGACCGGCCGGCGCAGGTGCGGCGTGGGCTTCGACATCCTGCAGTGCGAGCCCGGTATTCGCCGCCTGGGGAGACGCCGCGAGCTACGTCGCGATGCAAGTCACCGGAACGGGTGTGCACAAGACGTCGTCCGGCGCGATTCAACTCTCCGGGTCGACCAGGGCGACGTTCACGGCGTCGTGTGTCAACTTCCTCGAACCGCAGGTGCGACTCTTCGCTTCGAACGCCGGCGCCCACAGCGCGAGTCTTCGGGTCTCGGTGCAGTACCGCGACACGAGCGGAGTGAACCACGACGTGACGATCGGGACGGTGACGGGTGCGTTCACCGGCCCTAGCCCCGTGTTCACCTTCGCCGGCTTGAACATCAGCGGCAACGTCCAGGTCACGCTTACCGCGATCGGGACTGGCGCGAACTGGTACGTCTCCGGGGTTTACATCGACCCCTTCCGCGCCCGCTAGCCCGCTGTTTGCCCTCCGCCGCGCGGGCTACTAGTTTGGCGGCTCGCATCGGGTCGTAACGGTTTCTGGACGGGCTCCGGTCTAGATTCACAGGATCGCTGTGAACGCGAACCCGAGCGCAGATCCGGGTCTTGCGACTGGTTGGTTCCGGTCCGCGTCGCCGCGGCTCGCGATGGTGCTCGGTGTGGCGGCGGTGCTGCTGGTCGTGGCTTCGGTGCCGCTGGACATCGTGCGCCACGACATCTCGCAGGGGGTCGTCGTTCTTCCGTTCGGGATCGTTGGCTTTGTCGTCGCGCGGCGCCAGTCCCGTAATCCGATCGGCTGGATTCTGCTCGGGCTGACGCTCGCCTTCCTGCTCTCAGACGACGGCGGGAGCTACGCGGTGCTGTACTACCACCTGGGTCACCGCGGGTTGCCATTCGCTCGCGTCGGGGTCTTTCTTGCGCCATGGTGGATCTGGCTACTTCTGCTGTTGCCGCTGCCGATCGGGCTCTTCCCCGACGGTCGTCTGTCGCAGCGCTGGCGCCGCGTGGTCTGGGTGTATGTCGCGGGCTGCGCGATCTTCATCGCGGCCTCTACCTGGCGGGACGCGACCGGGATCACTGCCAGGCACATCCGGGTCGATTCTGGCGGCGAGCTGGTGTCCGCCGGCGGCGGGTCAGGCAGTTCGGTCGGCAACGTCCTCGGGCCACTCTCCTATCTCGCGTTCTGCGTGGCCTGCGTCGGGCGGCAAGTTGTCAGCTACCGTCGCTCGGCGGGCGAGTATCGCCAGCAGTTGAAATGGTTGCTGAGCGGCGGTGCGATCTCGATCGGTGGTCTTTTCCTCGCCATGACCATCAGTAACAGCAACGTCCCGGTTCTGCGCGTCGTCGGCTTTCTCAGCTTCGTCAGCGTCGCCGCGCTGCCGGTCGGAATCGGCGTCGGGATTCTCAAGTACCGGCTCTACGAGATCGACCGGCTGATCAGCCGCACCCTCTCCTACCTGATCGTCACCGGAATGCTTGCAGGTGTGTTCGTCGGGATCGTGCTCCTGGCTACCAAGGTGCTGCCGTTCTCGTCACCGGTCGCGGTTGCGGCCTCGACCCTCGCTGCGGCCAGTCTGTTCAACCCGCTGCGAAGACGGGTGCAACGGATCGTAGACCGGCGCTTCAATCGTGCCCACTACGACGCCGAGCGAGTCGTTGCGGCGTTGAGCCGGCGCCTACGGGATGCGGCGGACATCGACACCGTGCGCAACGAGCTGGTCGCGGCCGTCGGCGGCGCGGTTCAACCGGCCCACATCACGCTGTGGGTACGACCTCCGACGTCACGCTCCCGTACGTAGAGTCAGCTTCCGAGTGCCCTTACCGGGAGGGGGCTCGGACAGCGCGGTTGCGTCCGGCCTTCTTGGCACGGTACAGCGCCTGATCGGCGGCCTCGAGTGCAGCTTTGGTGGTGCTGCCGGCGGAGATCGCGACGATGCCGGCGCTCGCGGTGAGCATCGTCGGTAATGCGTCTGCGGCCGGCCCGCTGGAGCGGATCGCTGCAAGCAGCTCCTCGGCGATGTGGTAGCCGTTGGCGGGGTCCCCGTCGGCGTGGACGATCGCCGCGAATTCGTCGCCGCCGAGCCGAGCCAGAATGTCGGTCTTCCGCAGCCGTTGCTGCAGCGCACGTGCCGCTGCTACGAGCGCGCGGTCGCCTGCCCCGTGACCGAGCCGGTCGTTGACCTGCTTGAAGTGGTCGAGGTCGAAGAGGATCAGCTCGGCGGCCGAGTCGCGATTCGCGACCTGTGCGATGCAGAGCTCGAGCTCCTCGAGGAGGCGGCGTCGGTTCAGGACGCCGGTGAGCGGGTCGTGGTCTGCCTGCCTGCGCAGTCGGCGCTCGGCCAGCTTGCGCTCGTGGATGTCCTCGACATGCACGACGAAATGGAGCGGCTCTCCTTCATCGGTGCGGATCAGAGAGACCGAGATCTCGGCCCAATGCGGGCTCCGGTCGGCGCGCAGGTAACGCTTCTCGAGCACGTAGGAGGCGATCTGGCCGCCGAGCAGTTGCTCGACGAGCTCGACGTCGGCATCCAGGTCGCTTGGGTGTGTGATGTCCTGGAAGCACAGTCCCAGCAGCTCGAGCTCCTCGTAGCCGAGGATCTCGCAGAGCGCCGAGTTGACGCGCAGGAAGCCGCCCGTCGGGGCCACCAGCGCCATGCCGATCGGGGCGTCGTCGAAGGCGGCCCGGAACGTCTCTCGCTCGGTCGAAAGCGCTTGCATCGCGGCCCGGTACTCGGTCAGCTCGAGCAGCGAACCGACCCAGCCGAGGAGGCCCTCCGCACCGTAGACGGCCGACGCGTATCCCTTGACCCATGTCACGGAGCCGTCGGGACGAAGAAAGCGGTACTCGACCACCGAGTCGCGGCCCTCGGCCGAAGCGGCCGCCCACTCGGCGGCGACCCGCTCACGGTCGTCCGGATGCAACGTCGCCGACCAGCCATCACCGAGTGCCTCGGGCGAGCTCAGTCCGGTCAGCTCGCACCAGCGCTCGTTTACGTACACGCACGCCCCGTCACGGTCGGACACGAACACGCCAACGGGCGTATGCGCCGTCAGCGCTTTCAACAGCTCGGGTGTCGACCCTGGGCCGAGCACCTCGCGCCGAGGTGCCGCCTCCATGTCCGCCGCCGAGCTCATACGGCTCTTATCGGCAGCCGGGCCGCGCGGCTGCAGTCTCCCGAGCTGCGCTTCGGGTTTCCACTGTGGTTCGGCCGTGGGCTGCCGACTGGTATGTGGAAACTACGTGCGGCAGATCACGCTCTTCGCCGATGGCACGCCCTCAACGCCCGGGAGAGGCTGCTGCGGTACTCGGGCCGTTCCTCGCGAGTCTCCAGGTCCGGCTCCAACACGCACCGCCAGAAAGAGGGATGCCGGATGCGTACATTGAATCGGCGCAGATTCGTCCAGGGGGCGGCCGGTGGAGTCGGGCTGCTCACGGTGGGCGGGTTGCGCTATCTGGAGCCGGCAGACAGTGCGGAGGCGGGCCAGGTCACCGGTCGGGAATCCGTCTTTCGCACCGGCCACTCGAACAACTGCGACGGCGCCTGCGGGCACCAGGTCAAGGTCGTAGACGGCCGCGTCAGGCTGATTACGGGTGCCGCCTTCGGTGCCAAGACGATCGGCGGCGAGGTGGCGCCGAAGTTCGACCCGCGTATCTGCCTCCGCGGCGTCGCCCAGATCCAGAACACGTACAGCCCCGACCGGATCAAGTACCCGTACAAGCGGGTCGGCGAGCGCGGGTCGGGACAGTGGCAGCGGATCTCCTGGGAAGAGGCGACGACGACGATCGCCGAGCAGTTCAAAGAGATCCAGGCCAAGCACGGCAAGAAGTCGGTTTGGGTCGCCCCGTACACGGGCTCGCTCGCGATCCTGGAAGGCGTCGTCGGAGCGGGCTTCCGGTTCGCGAGTGCGATCGGCGCGTCGGCCGGCGACTTCGAGGGCGACAACGAGGGCGACAGCTCGACGCCCGCGGGCTGGAACTACCTGCTCGCCGACCCGGACGCGACCGCGGGAGGCATCTTCGACGGCCACGAGATGACCGATTTTCTGAACTCCAAGGTGATCGTGCTCTGGGCGAACAACGTCGCGGAGACCTCGCTGCCCGACTGGCGGATCGTCGCCGACGCGAAGAAGAACGGGGCGACGGTCGTCTCGATCGACCCACGCTACACCCCGACCTCGGCTCGGTCCGACGTCTGGCTGCCGATCCGGCCCGGCACCGACACGGCGCTGATCGACGGGATCATCAACTACGTCATCCAGAAGAAGCTCTACGACGAGAAGTACGTCAAGAGCTACACGGTCGCACCGTTCCTGGTGGACGCTGCGACGAAGAAGTTCCTGCGGCAAGGGAAGTCCTACCTCGTCGTCGACAAGGCGGACGGAGCAGTGAGGCCCGTCGAGAAGGCCGCCGACCCAGACCTCTTCGGCGAGCACGCCGGCGCGTCGTCGGCGTTCAAGCTGCTGGCGGACGAGATGGCGGAGTACACGCCGGAGAAGGTCGCGTCGATGACCGACCTCACGTCGCGCCAGGTGCTGCAACTGGCCGAGCTGTGGACGCAGCAGAGCCCGGTCGGCGTCCGTGCCGGCTTCGCGCTCTCGCACTGGGGCCGCGGCGACCTGACGATGCAGGCGCTGCTGACGCTGCAGGCGCTGACGGGCAACATCGGCGTCCACGGCGGCGGTGTCACCACGTTCGCCGGCGGTCTGACGACGACGGCGTTCGATCTCGGCAACTGGTGGGCACCGAAGGGCACCGAGATGTTCACCGTGCTCGAGCCGATGGATGCGTGCGGCGCGATGCTCGACGGCAAGCCGTATCCGGTGCGCGCGGCGTGGTTCATGGTCGACAACTACGCGCAGCAGATGTCCGACCGCAACCGGGTCGTAAAGGCGCTCAAGTCGCTCGACTTCCTCGTCGTCTCCGACTACGTGATGTCCGCGACGGCCGACCTGGCCGACATCGTCCTGCCCGCCTGCACATACCTCGAGAAGACCGACCTGCTCTCCTCGAACAACTTCTACCTGCAGTACATGCCGAAGGTGATCGACCCGCTCTGGGAGTCGAAGTCGGACCTCGAGGCGATCACGCTCGTCGCCCGCAAGATGGGCGTCGGCAAGTACTTCGACCAAAGCGCCGACGAGTACCTGAAGGAGATCCTCCACATCGGCGATCCGAAGGCGGATGGCAACGTGGTCGGGCTCACGTGGGAGCAGCTCACCTCAGGCGCTCCGCACCTGAACACCCCGACGGTCCCGTACGTCCCGTTCTTCGACAAGAAGTTCCCGACGAAGTCGGGGCGGATCGAGTTCTACGTCGAGCTCCTGATTCCGTACGACCAGCAGCTCCCGGGCTACAAGGAGCCGCTCGAGGCGTCGAGCTCGAATCCGCTCTTCGCGAAGTACCCGCTGACGTTCCTGTCCACGCACACGCGGTTCCGGACGCATTCGCAGTTCGTGAACCTGCCGTGGCTCAAGGAGATCAACAACGGCGGCGACGGCTTCCTCGAGATCAACCCGGTCGACGCGAAGGCGCGCCACATCTCCGACGGCGACGTCGTCAAGGTCTTCAACGACCGCGGCCTTCTGAAGGTGAGGGCACGGTTGACCGAGGGGATCAAGCCCGGAGTCGTCAACTGCTACCAGGGTGGCTGGGACACGGTCAAGGTGAAGCACTACATCGAGGGCCATCCGAACAACCTCACCCACCAGATCGCGAACCCGGCCCAGTCGGTGATCCCGAACTTCAGGTCGAACGCGGCCTACTACGACTGCCTCGTCGAAGTGCAGCGGGAAGGAGCGTGATCGGCGATGGCTGCCGAGCCCAGCACCAAACGGTGGGGCATGGTGATCGACCAGAACCGGTGCATCGGCTGCTGGACCTGCGCGGTCGGCTGCAAGGAGATCAACAACGAGCCGCTCGGATTCTGGTGGAACCGGATCCTCGACCGGATCGCCCGCCGACACGACGGGGGAGAGCTCGTCCGAGGTCGCCGACCCGGCGAGCCAGTCGATCGACGTCCCGCACGGGACGTTCCCGAACGTGGACATGGCCTACCTGCCCGTCGCGTGTCAGCACTGCGATGACGCGCCGTGCGTGAAGGTCTGCCCGGTCGGGGCGACGTTCCGTCGCGACGACAACACCGTCCTCGTCGACTACGAACGCTGTATCGGCTGCAGGTACTGCATCGCAGCGTGCCCCTACGGGATCCGTGTGTTCAACTGGGGCGACGCGAAGCAGCCGGTCGACTTCACGGTCGGGTACGGGAAGGACTACCGAACCGACGGCCGGCTCGTCTTCACGCCGGACCGCCCGCGCGGCGTGGTCGAGAAGTGCACCTTCTGCGTCGAGCGGATCGACGTCGGCGAACAGCCGTTCTGCGTGGAGGTCTGTCCGGTCGGCGCACGCGTCTTCGGCGACCTGGACGACCCCGAGAGCGAGGTGGCGCAGCTCGTCGACAACGGCGGCGCGACTCAGCTCCTCCCGGACCTCGGGACGGATCCGCACGTCTTCTATCTCCCCGTCCAATCAGAGAGGAGCACGTGATGGCGACCCGCGTCGATGTTCCGGGGCTCCGGCCCGTCGCGCTCGGCCGGCCGGGCCGTCTCTGGCTCACGTTGCTCGGGATCCTGATCGTGTGGGGGCTCGGGGCGTGGATCTACCAGCTGACCCAGGGCCTCGTCGTGACGGGCATGCGCGACGTCGTCTCGTGGGGCCTCTACATCTTCACGTTCGCGTTCTTCGTCGGCCTCTCCGCCGGCGGTCTGATCATGGCGTCAGGCGCCGAGGTCTTCGGCGTCAAGAGCCTTCGTCCACTCGCACCGATCGGCGTGCTCACGGCCGCTGCGTGCGTGCTCGTGGCCGCGATGACGATCATCCCCGACCTCGGCAATCCGCAGCGCGTCTGGGAGATCTTCCGCTACCCGCACTGGAGCTCACCGCTCGTCTGGGACATCGTGATCATCCTCGCCTACTTCGCGTTCGCGGTCGCCGATCTCACGGTGATGCATCGCCGGACGATGGTGGCCTCGAAGCGGCTGCGGACTCTGCGGATCCTCGCGTACGTCGGGCTGCCGACGGCTGTGCTGCTGCACTCGATCACCGCGTGGATCTTCGGTCTGCAGATCTCGCGGCCGTGGTGGAACACGGCGCTCCTGGCGCCGCTCTTCGTCACCTCGGCGATCCTCTCTGGCACGGCGCTGATCGCACTGGTCGCGGTCGTCGCACACCGGTTCGACCGCCTCGAGCTGCCGAGGGAGACCTGGACGACGCTGGCCGGGCTGATGGCCGTCGCCCTCGCGATCGACCTGTTCCTCGTCGGCAGCGACTACGTGACGATCCTCTGGGGCAACGTGCCGCGTGAGCGGGCGGCTCTCGACCTGATCCTCCCGGGCGGCTCGTGGCAGTGGCTGTTCTGGCTCGAGTGGGTTGTCGGCGGCGCCGTGCCGTTCGTGCTGCTCGTGACGCCGCGATACCGGGCGCGGCCCGCGCTCTTCGCCCTCTCGTCGGTGCTCGTGATGGTCGGTGTCTACGCCTTCCGGATCGAGCTCGTCGTCGGCGGCATGATCAAGCCGCTGCTGCAACTCCCACCCGGCAACGCCATCGGCACCTACACGTTCGGCCGCACTTCCTTCCAGTACCAGGGGATCTACCATCCGACCTGGGTCGAGTACGGCATCGTCGCGGCGCTCGCGGCGTTCCTCGCGCTGCTGATCACGCTCGGCTACCGGTGGCTGCGGTCGGTCGACGGTGCGGGAGCGGCCGGATGACGCCCGAGGGGGTTGTCTCGACGACGGCGGCCGGCTCCGCGCCGGCCGCCCGCCTGCTCGCCCACTGGTGGAGCCGACCGACGGCGAACGAGATCGATCTCTGGGCGTCGTGCTGGCCCGGAGCCTGCGAGGTCGCCGTGCAGCTTGGCCTGCGCTGCGACGAGGTCGACGACCTCCGGTCGGCGTTGTCGGCGTCGATCGCCGAGGATCTGCTCGCCGAGTACGAGCGGCTGCTCAACGGCCCGGGCCGCGCACCCTGCCCGCCCTACGAATCCCTCTGGCGGGACGACGGACCGAAACGCGACCAGGGCCGACTGATGGGGTCGGCGGCCGCGGAGGTCGTGCGGCTCTACCGCGAGCTCGGTCTCCAGGTGCGAGGGGATGCGCACGAGTTGCCGGATCACCTTGCGATCGAATGGGAGGCGCTCGCGTTCGCGCTCGAGCACGAGGCGACCGATGCGGCCGCCACTCTCGCCGGAGAGCACCTGTCGCTGTGGATCCCGCAGTTCTGCGACGCCGTTGCCGCCGAGACCGGGCAGCCGTTCTACGCGGCGCTCGCCCCGTTGACGGCGGCGTGGACGGCGGCCCTCGCCGGATGAGCGGCACGGCCGTCCTGCTGTGCAGCGGGACGGCGCTCGGGGGCGGTGCGTTCGACGGCGCGTCCGCTGTCGTCGTCAGCGACCTCTGCAACCGGCCGGCCGACGCCGCCGCGGCGCTCCGGAGCCTTGCGGCGACGCGTGTCGTCCTCGGCCTCTGTGACCACCGGCCGTCCGGCGACCTCGTGCACGCCCTGAGACGCGCCGGAGCAGCGCCGTTCGGCATCGAGTCGGTGGTCGTCGGCGACCGCGGGCGCACCGAGGCGGCAGCCACGATCGCGGCGGCCGTGGCGAAGCTCGACGCGCTCCCTCCCGAAGACGTCGGCAAGCCCGCGCTCGGGACCGGCGGCCTGAGCCGCCGGGCGCTCCTCCAGCTTGCCCCAGTGGTGGCGCACGCGCCCGTCGCCATGATCGACGAGCACGCCTGCGCCGGCTCGGCACGCTGCGGGCTTTGCGCACAGGTCTGCCCGGAGCACGCGATCGGTACGAACGGCCCGTTGCCGGTGGTCGACACGATCGCCTGCACGGCTTGCGGCGTCTGCGTGCCGCGCTGCCCGCAGAACGCAATTCGGCTGTCCGGCTCGGGGACTGCGCAGCTCGAAGCTCAGCTCGACGCAGTGCTGCAGGTGGTCGACGGGGTCGTCCTCGCGTGCCGGTCGGCCGCCGTCGATGTGGAGCCGGGGTGGGCGATCGTCGAGCTGCCGACTCTCGGGCTCGTGAGCCCCGGCTGGCTGCTCCAGCTCCACGCGCGCGGGGCGGGCGTGCGTCTCGCACCGTGCCGGGAGGCGTGCTGCTCGGGCGTGCGCGAGGTCGAGGCACTCGCAGCCCGCATCCTCGACTCGCTCGGGACGCCGCAGTGCCGTCCCGACCGGCGGCTGCGCCTCGGCGAGCCGCTCGCCACGGTCGACGCCGTCAGCCACCTCGCCCCCCGAGGTGCGACGTCCGTGGTCGCGGCCGCGGCATCGCCGCTCGGGGTGGTCTCGATCAACGCCGACCGCTGCACGCTCTGCGGAGCCTGCTCCGCCGCCTGCCCGACGAACGCGCTCCAGCTCTGCGAGGAGCCGGCCGGGACGACGTTGCGGCACGAGCCGGGCGCGTGCGTGGCCTGCGACCGCTGCGTCGCTGCCTGCCCCGAAGACGCGCTGGCCGTTGCACACGCCGTCGACGTCGGGCGCCTCGCGTGCGGGACGCTCGAGCTCGCGCATGCCGCCCGCGAGGCGTGCGCCGGGTGCGGCGGCGACCTGCCGCCGCTGCCGATGCGGCGCCGCCTCCGCGACTTCCTGCCGGCCCTCGCCGCTGCACCCCCGGACCTGTGCGCGGCGTGCGCGGCGCGCAGCTCGACATATGATCGTGTGCCTGCGCTTCCCGAAAGGAGCACCTGACATGTCAGATGCAAGAGCCGCGCTGGTCGACGGCCTCGCGACCGAGCTGGAGGTTCCACCGCTGACCTCCTCCGAAATCGAGTCGATCCTCGCGCTGGCCGCGGTCGCGGCCCACGGCACCGGCGACCGAACGAGCGCACCGCTCGTCTCGTTCCTGGCCGGCATTGCAGCCGCAAGGAGCGGCGATCGCCGTACCGCGCTCGACGACGCGCGCCGCACCACCGCCGAGCTGGCCCCGCCGCCGGCTGCGGTCTAGCCTGGGGTTCCCGAGTCGCTCCCGTTCCTCGCCGTCATGGGCTATCTCGGGCTGATCGTCTGGAAGAACGCGGCCGTCGGCCGTCGGACGGATGCGCTGTCGGCGGGTCCGGCGGCGGGCGAGTCACACGCCGGGCCTGCCTAGGCTCGCCGTGTGATGTTGCCGCTTTGTTGAGGTGCGATGATGGCCGTTGGTCCCGCCTTGAATCTCGGATTGGCGGCTGCGAGAGTTGCGTGGTGGAGGTCGCCGAGCGGCATCCGATCGGCTCTTTGTCGGCGGCTGGAGGCGTGGCGATCTCGGCGCATGGTTTGCGCAAGCGGTACGGGTCGTTCGAGGCGGTTGCGGGGATCGATCTGGAGGTCCGCCACGGCGAGATCTTCGCTTTCCTGGGGCCGAACGGTGCCGGCAAGACAACGACGGTGGAGATTCTGGAGGGCTTTCGCACGCGCAGCGAGGGCGATGTGTCGGTGCTGGGTGTCGATCCGGCGCGTGCCGACGGCAACTGGCGGAATCGGGTCGGAACGGTGTTACAGGAGTCTCAGCCGGAGCCTGGTTTGACGGTGCGGGAGTGTCTGCGGTTGTACGCGGGCTATTACGAGGCGCCGCGCGAGATCGAGCAGACGATCGCGCTGGTCGGTCTGCAGGAGAAGGCGGACGCTCTGGCGGAGCGGCTATCGGGGGGACAGCGGCGCCGGCTGGACGTGGCGCTCGCCTTGATCGGTGATCCGGAGTTGATCTTCCTGGACGAGCCGACAACGGGCTTCGATCCGTCTGCACGACGGGCCGCGTGGTCGGTCATCGCTGGGCTTCGCTCGCTTGGAAAGACGGTGTTCCTGACGACGCACTACATGGACGAGGCGGAGAACCTGGCCGACCGCATCGCGGTGATCGCCGCGGGCCGGATCGTTGCTGAGGGGACACCGCAGACCTTGGGAGGTCGGGACCGGATGTCGCCCAGGATCGCATTCACGCTGCCCACCGGCATTGCGGCCACTGATCTTCCTGCCGAGTTTCAGGGTCGCTTGGCGCAGCGAACGGACGGCCAGGTGACGATTGAGAGTGAGCGACCGCTCCCGGATCTGAGGCTGCTCGCTGACTGGACACAGAGCCGAGGGGTCGACGTGCCTGACCTCGACGTCCGCAGGCCCTCGCTCGAAGATGTCTACCTACAGCTCACTGGAAGCAGCGAACAAGCGGACGAGCCTTGATCCTGCTTTGGCTCTACAGGAAGTTCCGCGCACGCCGTCAACGCCAACAGGATGACGGGGCTGCAACCAAGCGTCCGGGTCGTCCCGCAACGCTTCCAAGTAAGCGGACGCCGCTCGTCCTTCACCAGGCGCGGTATGACCTGGTCGCGTTCGGACGGAACGGGCAGGCGCGGTTCTTCACGCTCATCCTGCCAATCCTCTTCCTTGTCATCTTCGTGAGCGTGTTCGGCAACAACAGGGTCGGCCCCTCCCAAGTCAAGGCGTCGACCTACTACGTCCCCGGCATCTCGGCGCTGGCGGTGATCGCCGGCTCGTTTGTCAACCTCGTGATCTCGATCACCGCGCAGCGGGAGTCGGGGATCCTGAAACGGCGGCGCGCGACCCCGGTGCCCGCCTGGGTGCTGATCGCCGGCCGGACGCTCACGGCAATCGCTGTCTCCCTTGGCGTGATGGTCGCGGTGCTCTTGATCGGCCGCTTCGGCTACGGGGTCAAACTGCCGACCTCGACCATCCCTGGCGTCGTCGTCACCGCGGTCATCGGCGCCTGCACCTTCTGCTGCCTCGCCTACGCGTTCGTCACCGTGATCCATTCAGCAGACGCCGCCCAGCCGATGGTGCAGGCGATCATGCTGCCGCTCTACTTCATCTCCGGCGTCTTCATTCCCAACGTCAACCTGCCCGGCTGGCTGAAAGACGTCGCAATGGTCTTCCCGGTTCAGCACCTCGCCGACGGCCTCCATCACGCCTTCGACCCGGCCACACACGGCAGCGGCATCGTCTGGAGCGACCTCGGCGTGCTCGTCCTCTGGGCCGCAGCCGGTCTGACAATCGCGCTGACTCGCTTCAGCTGGACGCCCGCGGTCGCTGCCGGCTGACCGCTTGTTCCGAGCCGGGCGACCCGTCAGACTCGACACTAGAAGACAACAGCTGAGGCAGGCAGATCCGGACGACAGGAGCGCCCTGATGGCAAATGACATCCAGACCCGCACCGCGACCTGCCCGACCCACGGAACCGTCGAGGCAACCCGGGAGATGCCCAAACCAGGCTTCCCGATCTTCCTCTACGCCGCCCGCCGACTGATCGCCGGCAAACGCCCCTACCGCTGCCCAACCTGCGGCGCCGCCACCACCGAAACAGCCATCGAGCCGCCGGCGTCGTAACCGGCGATCTCGGGCGTCGTGTCGAAACAGTCGTATTCCCCTCCGCCAACAACGCACCACCAGTGACCGCCCCGAGCGGGCGAGCTCCCGGACAAGAAGGGCCCAGCATGTGCCGGGCCCTTTCCGTGTGGCGCACGTTCGGTTCGATCAGGCGACTGCGAGAGTTCGGTCGCTGTGAACGACGACCCTGCCGCTCGTGATCTTCGGTGCGTTGGGAATCGCCGTGTTCAGGTTCTCGTCGGTGACCCACTTCGAGACGAGGTGCGTCGACTCGTCGGCCTGCTCAGCTGTTTCAAAGAGACTGAGTGAGCTCAGGACGCCGTTGCCGCCGTCGATGAGGTAGTAGCCGGCGAACCCGGGGAGCTCGCGGAGCTGCGGGACGAGAGTCTCCTTGACCTTGGTCGTGACCTCGTTCGTGCGGAAGCCGTCGACACCTTCGTAGCGACGAATGGTGGCATGCATGTGATGCTCCTTCTGTTCTCCTACAGGGCAGCACGCCCGAATGGGCGCACTGCGGCGGTCAGGCCAGGGTCACAGTCGGAGAGGAACGTGCAGAAAGCCTCGGCGGCTTCAACAACGAGAGCCAACGCGCTGAGTTCAGCTTATCCGCAATCCGCCGCGGCCGTCGTGGCATGGGGGTGCGATGCTTCGCCCGGCCTTTCGTGAAGGAGGTGAATGAGCCACAACACGCCGCTCCCGCCGCACCACACCCCGGGCGCTCATGACCCGCTTGTGGCGGTCGCTGTCTCGGCGGCGCCGATCGTGCTCGAGGGCAGGTACCGGCTCGTCGTCGGCGCGCTCGTACGCCTTCGTCGCTCGCGCAGAGGATGCTGGGCGGTCGGCCTGGTGTACGGCGGCCTGACGATCGTCCTCGCGGGGTTGGCGGTCCGTCATTTCGCCACGAGCTCATGGCCCCTCGCGAGTGGCAACCCGGGTGTACTCGTCGCGGCAGGGCTGTTGCTCCTGCTTGCACAGGCGTTCAAGGCATTCGGCTGGGGCCGCTTGTTCGAGCAGGAGGAACGGCCGACGCCGCTGGCGTTGGCCGCCGGCAACGGAGGCGCTGCGCTGGTCGGCGTCGTTCTTCCCGGCCGCTTCGACGACGCGGCCCGGATCGCGGTCGTGCGTCGCTATCCGAACTGCCCGGCCGGCGTACGCGCGCTCGCGCTCTCCCTGGTCATGCTCGGATTGATCGACAGCGCCGCCCTCGCACCGCTCGCACTCGTCGGCGCGATCGTTCCGGGTGCAGGCATCGGCGTTCGCGCTGGACTTGCCGTCGTGACCGTCGGTGGAGTCGCCGCAGCCGCGGTGATCGTCGCCCTGCCGCGCCTGGCGGCGAGCCGCCGTTCGTTGCGCTTTCGGCTCGGCCGCTGGCTGAGCCCCCGTACGACGTCGTTGCGGCGTGCGGCGGAGGCCTGGGCGCTGGTCTCTGCCTGCTGGCTCGTCCGCGCCGTGGCGTTCTTCCTGCTCCTCGGGACGCTCGGTCTCGGCTTCTCGCTGCCGCTCTCGCTGCTCTTCCTCTGTGCCGGCGCGGCGGCCGCCGCACTGCCGATCGGGCCGGCGGGTGCCGCGACACAGATTGCTGCCGGCGCAGCGGCGCTGATCACCGCGGGCGCCGGAGCATCGCAGGCGCTCGCGGCTGCCGTCTCGGTCGGCGCGCTCGGCGTCCTGACCGGAGCAGCAATCTTGATGTTCGCGGTCGTCTGGCGCACGGGTTCGTCGCTGCTCGCACGGACATGAGTCATCACCCGGCGCCTCGCGGGGCTCGCCTTGTCGCGGAGTACAATTAAGCCCGAGTTGCCCGACTCGGAGCTCCAGCATCTGCGTGTCTTGATCGCCAACGAGAGACGCGACCGGCTGGAGCTGCTCGCCCAGGTCGTGATCGGGCTGGGGCACGACGTGATCGCCCGCGAGATCTACGTCAAGGAGGTCGGCGTTGTCACGGCCAGGGAGCATCCGGACGTCGCCCTGGTCGGGCTCGGCGAGAGCTCGGTACACGCTCTGGAGTTGATCTCGGAGATCGTCCGCGAGGCGTCCTGCCCGGTGATCGCGATCCTCCACGCGGACGACCCGGCCTACGTCCACGAGGCCGCGAAACGCGGCGTGTTCGCCTACATCATCGACGGCACTCCGGATGAGCTGCAGAGCGCGATCGACATCACGCTACAGAGGTTCAGCGAGTATCAGAGCCTGCAGGGGGCGTTCGGGCGCCGCGCACTGATCGAGCAGGCGAAGGGGATCCTGATGGCCCGTCACTCGATCAACGCCGACAGGGCGTTCGACATGCTGAGGGACCATTCCCAGCACAACGGACGCAAGCTCAGCGACGTGTCGGCCGCCGTCGTCGAGAGTCACCTTCTGCTTCTGCCTCCAACGCCCCAGCAGCCCGCATAGCCTCGTCTCTCAGCCCGGAAGGGATGTCGAGCGCGAGCTCTGCTTGCTCGCCGGCGCGGTGTAGCAGCTGTTCGAACTGCTCGCGGTCGAGCGTCTCCTGGTCGATCAGGATCGCAGCGACCTCGTGGAGCGTTCGTTCGTGTTCGAGCAGCACCGCCGCCGCCCGCCGATGAGCGTCGTCGATCAGGCGGTAGATCTCCTCGTCGATCTCGTGCGCCATCTCCTCGGAGTAGGACGGCTCGGCTCCCAGCTCGCGCCCGAGGAAGGGTTGGCGGGGATCGGAACCGAAGACGCGCGGGCCGAGCTTCTCGCTCATCCCGAGGCGGGTCACCATCTGCCGGGACATGGCCGTCGCGCGTTCGAGGTCGTTCGCGGCCCCGGTCGTGATCTCCTGGAAGACAAGCTCCTCTGCCGCTCGGCCGCCGAGCATCATCGCGAGCTGGTCCATCAACGCCGATCGCGACGTGAGGAAGCGATCTTCGGTCGGGAGCGAGACCGTGAGTCCGAGCGCCTGTCCACGGCTCACGATCGAGATCTTGTGGACCGGGTCGGTGTGCTCGAGGAAGTGCCCGACGAGCGCGTGGCCGAGCTCGTGGTAGGCGGTGATCCTGCGCTCGAGCTCGGAGAAGACACGCGTCTTCTTCTCCGGCCCCGCAATGACGCGCATCACCCCCTCTTCGAGCTCGGCCTGTCCGATCGTCGTCCTCCCGCGTCGCGCCGAGAGGAGGGCGGCTTCGTTGATCAGATTGGAGAGCTCCGCACCGGTGAAGCCGGGCGTGCCGGCCGCGAGCGTGTCCAGATCCGCTTCGGGGGCCAGCGGCTTCCCCATCGTGTGCACCTCGAGGATCCTGCGGCGGCCGACCCTGTCCGGCCGATCGACCACGATCTGCCGGTCGAAGCGGCCCGGTCGCAGAAGTGCCGGGTCGAGGACGTCGGGACGATTCGTGGCGCCGATCACGATGATGTTCTGGTTGACCGAGAAGCCGTCCATCTCGACGAGCAGTTGGTTCAACGTCTGCTCGCGCTCGTCGTTCCCGCCGCCGATGCCGGCACCACGATGACGGCCGACAGCGTCGAGCTCGTCGACGAAGACGATGCAGGGCGTCGATGCCTTCGCCTCCTTGAAGAGGTCACGCACGCGGCTCGCGCCGACGCCGACGAACATCTCGACGAAGTCTGAGCCGGAGATCGAAAAGAAGGCGACACCCGCCTCGCCTGCGACCGCGCGGGCAAGCAGCGTCTTGCCGGTGCCGGGAGGGCCGTAGAGCAGTACGCCCTTCGGGATCCGGGCGCCGAGCGCCTGGAAGCGTCTCGGGTCCGCGAGGAACTCCTTGATCTCCTGCAACTCCTCGACAGCTTCGTCGACTCCCGCGACATCCTTGAAGCCGACCTGCGGGAGGTCCGGCGCCAGCCTGGTCGCCTTGTGCCTGCCGAAGCTCATCATCTGGCCGAGGCCGCCCGCGCCGCCGCGCATCCGCCGCATCACGAAGATCCAGATCCCGACGATCAGAAGCAGTGGGAGCAGTGAGGTGAGGATCGAGCTGAAGACCGAGCCGTGGCTCGGCGCCTTCGCCGCAAAGTCGACTTTCTGCCGCTCGAGCAACGTCTGCAACTCGAGCGCCGACTGATCGCTCGGATAGTGCGCCTCGATCACGTTTCCTCCGACCAGGGTGGCGGCGACGAGGAGCGAACCGGGATCGAAGACGACCCGGCTGACCGAGCTCGGCGTCGCGTCGAGGCGGGCGATCAGCTGCGAGAGATCCGTGGTCTTCGTCGTGTGCGCGGGGCCGCTACGCCGCGACACTGCGAACTCGAAGATGAACACAGCGGCAAGGAGCAGCGGCAGGACGACACGAAGCACCTGCGGCGACGGCCGGCGCATCAGCCGTCCGAGCGGTCGGTCTCGAGCATCTCCATCTGCACCTTCTCCTCGACGCAGGTCATTGCCGACCGTCATGGTCGGACGAGTGGTGCCCCGACCTGCTTTGCTGAGGAGGGCTCTCGCGAGGCCGACTTCCTCCGGCCACCGCCTGACAAAACGACGCCACCTCGAATGAGGCGCCGTTACCCCAAAGTGTAGCGCGAGCACTGTCGAGGGAGGCTTGCGCTGATGCTCCGTTGTGGGGGGAGGACGAGATGACGGCCGCCCTCGTTGCGGTCGTTGTTAGAATGGTTCGACTGGCCCTGTGTGCCAGGACGCCGGCCGAGGCCCAACGGCATCGACGCGCCACAGAGCGCGCGCGAGATGAGGGACCGAGGCAAACAGAGTTCGACTCGCAGGGCCAGATCCTCTTGAGCACGGAGCGAGCTTTGGCTCCCACCGTTCGAGACTGTTCGTCGCTCGGGTTGGATCCAGCATGGTTCGAAGGGACGTGGCCGGCGTGGCAGCACGGACAGAGACACAGATCGTTCAGGAGATCGGCTCCGACTATGCCGCCAAGTACGGGTTCTCGAACCCGGATGAAGCCGGCGACTATTTCTTCAAGTCGGGCCGCGGAATCTCGCACGAGGTCGTCGAGGCGATCGCCGAACACAAGGACGAACCGGACTGGATGCGGAAGGTGCGCCACAAGGCGCTCGACTACTTCTTCGCGCGGCCTATGCCGGCCTGGGGAGGCGACCTCGCCGGCATCGACTTCGACAACATCTACTACTACATCAAGCCGACCGAGAAGCAGGTCGACTCGTGGGAGGACCTGCCGGCGGACATCAAGGACACCTGGGACAAGCTCGGCATCCCCGAGGCCGAGAAGAAGTACCTGGCAGGCGTCGGTGCCCAGTACGAGTCCGAGGTCGTCTACCACAAGCTCCAGCAACAACTCACCGATCAGGGTGTGCTCTTCCTCGACATGGACTCGGCCTTGCGCGAGCACGAGGAGATCGTCAAGCAGTACTTCGGGACGATCATCCCCTCGAACGACAACAAGTTTGCGGCCCTGAACACAGCAGTCTGGTCGGGCGGCTCCTTCATCTACGTGCCGCCCGGCGTCAGGATCGAGCTGCCGCTCCAGGCCTATTTCCGGATCAACGCGGAGAACATGGGTCAGTTCGAGCGGACGATGATCCTCGTCGACGAGGACGCGTACGTGCACTACGTCGAGGGCTGCACGGCGCCGATCTACTCGAGTGACTCGCTCCACTCGGCGGTCGTCGAGATCGTCGTCAAGAAGGGTGGCCGCTGTCGCTACACGACGATCCAGAACTGGTCGAACAACGTCTACAACCTCGTCACGAAACGGGCGGTCGCCTACGAGGGAGCGACGATGGAGTGGGTCGACGGGAACCTGGGCTCGAAGCTGACGATGAAGTACCCGGCGATCTGGCTGCTCGGCGAGCACGCGCACGGGGAGGTGCTGTCGATCGCGTTCGCCGGCAAGGGCCAGCACCAGGACGCCGGTGGCAAGATCGTCCATGTTGCGCCGAACACGACTTCGCTGATCACCTCGAAGTCGATCTCCAAGGACGGCGGCCGTGCCGGCTACCGCGGCCTGCTCCAGGTCGCCAAGGGCGCCACGAACGCCAAGTCGAAGGTCGTCTGCGACGCGCTGATCCTCGACGACGAGTCGCGCTCCGACACCTACCCGTACATGCAGATCGACGAGAACGAGGTCGACATCGGCCACGAGGCGACCGTCTCGAAGATCGGGGACGAACAGCTCTTCTACCTGATGTCGCGTGGACTGTCGGAGTCTCAGGCCTCGGCGATGGTCGTCAGCGGCTTCGTCGAGCCGATCGTCAAGGAGCTGCCGCTCGAGTACGCGGTCGAGATGAACCGCCTGATCCAGATCCAGATGGAAGGCTCCGTCGGATGATCCCGGCGCCGGCGCCGAGGAGTACCATGTCGACGGAGCAGACGTGAGGCGTCCGACTGGCCCTTTGAGCCGGGACGTTGCGAGTTCAGCTCACGCCTCCGTCAATGCGGCAGCAGCCGCGGATCGAAGGTCTTTCATGGCCAAGCGCATCGAGCAATCCCGTCGGCACGGGCACTTCGATCCGCGCTGGACCGGACGCGTGCACCTCGTTGCCGAGCCTGCTCTCAGCACGGAGGACGACGTCGAGCTTCCCTTCGACGGGCCACCTCCAACGCTCGTCCTCGTCGGTGGAGCCGAAGTCGAGGATCGAAGTCCGCCGATGTAGGCCGTGACGCCCTGGATTCCTTGGCGCCCCTCGGTCAACGCGAGGGTCGGCCTGGCGACCTGCGAGAGTTCGAGTCGCCTATGAGGATGACCGGGCGCCGGGTGATGCTGTTCGGGGCACTGTTTGCCGTTGCGGTCGGGGTCGCCGCGAGCTCGGTTCAGGCTTCGAGAGGGGTTCGTTACGGGATCCAGGACGACGCGTGGTTGGAGTTCGGCCCGGGAACGCTCGACCAGCGGCTGGCGACGTTCAAGCGGCTCGGCGTACCGCTCGTCCGCTTCACGATCCGCTGGAACGAGATCGCCCTGCGGCGGCCGACGGATCCGGCCTCGCCGCGCGATCCCGCCTACGACTGGCGTCGTCCTGACAGGATTCTGCGGGGCCTTCGCCGCTACGGCCTGACGCCCGTGCTCACGCTGGTCGGGACGCCGGCGTGGGCGAACGGGGGGCGTACGCCGAACTTCGCCCCGCCGCACCCCCGGGACTTTCGCGCGTTCGCGCGCGCGGCCGCCACGCGCTACCCCTGGGTTCGCTACTGGCTGATCTGGAACGAGCCGAACAAGCGCCTCTGGCTCAGGCCGACGAGGCCGGTGATCTACGTCCAGCATCTGCTCAACCCGGCGTACGAGGCGATCCACGCCGTTCTGCCACACGCCCAGGTCGGCGGCGGCGTGACGGCACCGCGCGGCGGGTTGGGGGGTGTCGCCCCTGTTGCCTGGGTCCGCGGCATGGCGGCCGCCCACGCGAAGCTCGATGCGTACGCCCACCACCCGTACCCGTCGTCGCCGGCCGAGACGCCGTCCAGCGGCGGCTGCCGCAACTGCCCCTCGATCACGATGGCGACGATCCCGAAGCTCCTCATCCTCGTCAGGCGCTCCTTCGGGCCGAAGCCGATCTGGCTCACCGAATACGGCTATCAGACGAATCCGCCGGACACGTTCCTGGGCGTCCCACCCAAGAGGCAGGCGACGCTGCTCAGCCTTGCGGCGATGCGGGCGTGGCGGCTGGCACGGGTCACGATGCTGATCCAGTACCTCTACCGCGACGAGGTCGCGCTCGGCCGCTTCCAGACCGGGCTCGTGTTCGCGGACAACCGGCCGA
The DNA here is from genome assembly GCA_963725595.1 of uncultured Thermoleophilia bacterium. GTDB lineage: Bacteria > Actinomycetota > Thermoleophilia > Gaiellales > Gaiellaceae > PALSA-600. The sequence continues at coordinate 43,582 of CAVRYT010000001.1, forward strand.
AACCCTCGCTGGCGGGATTCAAGCTGCCGTTCGCGGAGATGCGGCGAGACGGGTTCCGAACGGTCGTCTGGGGTCAGATCCGCGGCGGTCGGCCCGGGCGGAAGGCCTACCAGCTGCAGGTGCTCCACAGGAACGTGTGGGAGCCGGTCGGGCGCGACCGGCTGACGAACAATGCCGGCGTGTTCGTACGGACGATCCGCCTCAAGCGCGGCGCACTGCTCCGGATCTGGTCGCCGCGCCGGCATCGCTTCAGTCTCCAGCTCCGGATCAGGTGAGTCGCCGCGCGGCGATCGCGCTTGGAGCTCTTACTCGATCAATCCGAAACGCAGCCCGATGCTGGCAGCGTGGGCGCGATTGCTCGCGTCGAGCTTGAACCGGATGTTGTCGATGTACGCCTTGATGGTTTCCGTCGACAGCGACAGCCGCTGGGCGATCTGCTTGTTGATCAGGCCGTCGGCGATCAGCTGCAGCACCTCTGTCTCGCGCTCCGTCAAGGTGAGCTTGAAACTCGAGGACAGCGGGGCAAGCGAGAAGCTCCTCGGCCGCCTTGGCGAGGTGCTCTTGCCGTGCTCGCTGAGCTTCTCCACTGCCGCTCCTTCGTTTGTGCGTGGGCGATTGATGCCGTCGCGGCACGTCGCCAGACCGAATCCTGCGAGGAACCGGTGAGCCTTCGCCGGCCGAACGGCCAGCCGTAGCCCGGACTGAAGTCTGGACGAGCGAGAGGGGCTGCGCAAGGAAGCGGCCTTAACCTGCCCCCGTTTAGGGGTAGAGCCGACGGGCAGGGCCACCTAGTGTGCGCCCATTCCATGCGGCGGTGAGGCCCGCGCACGGCTCGGGGTTTGGAAAGCGAGCGCGCGCGGGCCTCAGTGGAACGCCGGCCGGTTCAAGGCGCACCGTAGGCGCTTCGTTGCCGAGGTGGGCAAATTCCACGTAAGGCCTAGTCCGCCTCGGCGAGCCAGACGAGGCACGTGGCCCGCCCGATGATCTTTCTCGTAGCTCGCCGGTACGCTCGCGGTTTGAGCCTGGTTTGGTCCGGCCCGAAGACGAGCAAAGCCGGGCTGCGCTCGGCGACGATCTCGAGCAGTGCGTCGATCGGGTGAGGGCTGCAGACGCGGAGCCGCTCGACCCGGACGGCGAGCGAGCGGGCAAGCTCTGCGGGCCTGCGCAGTTCGTCCTGGAGGTCGTCCCGCTCGATGTAGCCGTAGCCGAGTAGGGCCCACGGCGTCGGTGGCACCTCGACGGCGTTGACGAGGAGCAGTGGCTGGCCTGTTTCGACCGCCGAGTCGACTGCGAAGGCCGCCGCGTCCTCGGCGAACGGGACGTCGAGGGTGGCGAGGAGCACGGGCCGGCCGCCGGCGGGAGGGAGGGTTGTGTCCTCCCGACTTCGTCGCCGGAGGGCCAGCATCTACTCGGGGTGGAGCTCCCAGCGCGGTGCTTCCCGGGCGGTGCGGCGATACCTGCGCCGCCAGGACGGCAGGACGAGAAAGAGCCAGGCCGCCAGCACGATCGGGGTCAGCATGATGAAGCGTGAGCCGAACGCGACGATCAGCGGAACCAGCACCGCCGCCGCCACCACAGCCATCGCGAGCACCTCGAGCTGGTGCCGCCTCACTCGACGAAGGAGACCGTCGTACTCCTCGCCCGGGATCTGCCGGGTGTCCCACGAGCGGTGACAGGTGCCACACTCCCAGCGCTCACCGTAGGCCACGCTCCCGACTTCGCCGCAGTCGCACTTGATCGTGATCGGCGGCTTCCTCATCCGGGCCGAGTATACGAGGCACACGACGCGGAAGTGCGCTTCGGCTCGATTGAAACGGCGCGCAACACCTGTTACTTTCGCCCCGCGGCTCCAAGAGGATCGCGTGCCGACCCGACGAGACATGGAGGTAGAGCGTGGCTGAGGCAGTCGTCGAAGAACGCCAGCTGCTGAAGACTCTGCGCTGGTACGACGGTTTCGTGATCTGTCTCGCGAATCCCGGGTTCCTGCTCGGGTCGCTGGGGTGGTCGGTGCTCGACATGGGCGGCTGGGGCGCGATGTTGATCTGGGGGATCACGGCGGCCATCGTCTTCCCGGTCCAGGTGATCTACTCCGAGCTCGCCGCCATGTTCCCCCACAAGTCGGGTGGCGTGTCGATCTATGCCAACGAGGGGTGGCGCCGCTACACGACGCTGATCGGCCCGGTCGCCACGTTCGGCTACTGGATCGGCTGGTCGGTCGTGCTGTCGTTCCTCGGGTTGTTCACGGGCTACATCGCGCAGGCCGCATGGTTCCCGCACGAGCCGTATGGGACGTATGCATTCGGCGGGGCGAAGATCGACAACGGTTACTTCAGCACCGGCAGCGTCCACATCGGGCTCCAGCACCTGATCGCGATCGGCCTCATCCTCGGCGTCTGGGTGTTCAACGTCTTCGGCACGCGGATCGCCGTCACGTTCAACTACCTCGCCGGCATCCTCCTCATGATCCCGCTCTTCTGCTTCACGCTCCTGCCGTTCTTGAACGGCGACTTCCACTCGTCGAACCTGACCTACAAGCTCAACGACCCCGGCCTCGCCTGGGGCGGCTTACAGCTGGCGCTGGTCTGGATCTGGATCATGATCTGGTCGACGGCGCCCGAGGCCGCCGCGACCTTCGCGCCCGAGTACAAGGACACGATCCGGGACACAAGAAAGGCCCTGCTCTCGTCCGCGGCCTTCATCCTCCTGATCAACACCGTCGTGCCCGTCGCCCTCACCGGCGGTGTCGGAGCCAAGAAGGTCGAGGCGTTCGACTACGTGGGCTCCCTCAATCATCTCGTCGGTTCCGGGGCGACCAACTTCTTCGTCGTCGTCCTGTGCGCCAGCTTCATCCTGTCGATGAACACGGCGACCGCGGACGGCAGCCGAGCGCTCTACGGCATCTCGAAGGACGGCTTGACGATCAAGGAGCTCGGGCGGCTGAACCGCTTCCACGTACCCGGATTCGCGATGACCCTCGACATGGGCATCAACATCCTCTTCGTCCTCTTCGTCGGCAACCTGTTCGGCATCCTCGTGGCGAGCAACATCGGCTACGTGCTCGCGAACATGTTCGCGATCGGGGCATTCATCCTGCTCCGAAAGGATCGCCCGAACTGGCCCCGTCCGATCAAGCTTCCCGCGGTCTGGGTTCCGATCGCGGCGGTGCTCTTCGCGGCCTTCGCCCTCTTCAGCGTCGTCGGCATCGGCTGGTTCCAGATCGCCGGCGGCGGCGCCGTCTACGGCGGGACGAAGGAGAAGATCATCGGTTTCTGCGTGCTCGCCGGGTCGCTGGTCCTCTTCCTGTTCCGCAGGATCGTCCAGGACAAGGAGCGGCCGCACTGGCGCGAGGACACGCCGACCATGCCCGATGACGAGATGTCGGCTCCGGCCGTCCCCTCCGCCCCCGGCGTAACCGCGACCTAGCCCGTCCTCTGCACGGGAGCGGGAGGGGCGGGACGACCGCCTCTCCCGCTCCCGGCTCGAAGAGCCTCCGCTCGAGCACCGCGCCGTGGGCCACGTCCGCTCATGGGCGCGACGTGGCCGGACTTGAGCGCCGGGACTACGCGGAGAGCGATTCGCGCAGCACCCGAGCCGGGCGCCGTTCCGGGCGCTCCGTGAGGTCCGGCCGGCGGGAGGTGGTTCCGAGCGGGGGATGCTCGTCGGCGTAGTGGCCTGCGAGCCACTCACGGCCGTCGGCCGCGAGCCCCGTGAAGCTGTCGCCGCAGCGGCCGCAGGAGGTGACCCGCGAGGTCGGGCGACCGGCGAAGAAGAGCGAGTGGGCGAATGCGGTGCGCATGTCTCACTTCCTTTCGGTTTCGACCGGCCCCGGCTTGAGCGCGAAAGGGGTAGGTCTAGCCGTGCGCCGCGCGGGCGACCGCGGGCGCCTCGGCGACCGGCTGCTCGGCGAGCACGTCGCAGAGCGCCGCCACCACTGTCGGCTCGAACTGCGTGCCCGAGCAGCGGCGAAGCTCCGCGATCGCCTCCGGCCGGCTCCGCGCCGCGCGGTAGGGCCGTGCGCTCCTGATCGTCGTGAAGGCGTCGCAGGCCGAGATGATCCGCGCTGCGAATGGGATCTCCTCGCCCGCCAGGCCGTCCGGGTAGCCGGTTCCGTCCCAGTTCTCGTGCGTCGAGCGGACGATCCGGCCGATCGTCTTCAGCGTGGGCGCGCCCGCGAGAATCCGCTGTCCGATCAGCGTGTGCTGGTGGATGAAGCGCCATTCCTCCTCGTCGAGGGCGGTCGGCTTCTGGAGCACGGCGTCGGGCACCGCCAGCTTGCCCACGTCGTGGAGCTCGGCTGCGAGGCGCAGCTCGTCGAGGTCGTTTCCGGTGAGGCCGAGTCGGCGTCCGACGGCGACGGCGAGCGCGGCGACGCCTGCGACATGCTGGCGCAGGTCTGGCTCGCGTTCGGCGAGCGTGCGCAGGAGCAGCTCGTGCGCCGCGCCACGCCGCGCGGGCTGCTGCTCCTTGTGCGCGTAGAGCCGTTCGTCGGCGATGCTGAGCGCGGTCGACGTGTCGGTCGCCTCGTCGGGGACCATGACGGCGCCGAAGGCGGAGGAGACCGTGAAGCTCTCGCCGTCCTCGTGCAGCGCCAGGGCGCCGCGGTCGAGCAGCGTCTCGGAGGCGGGGATGAGGATGCAGAATTCGTCCCCGCCCATCCGGTACGCCACTCCGTCAGGGGCAACGGCGTTCGCGAGCTTGCCGGCGAGCCGCGCGAGCAGGGCGTCACCCGCTGGGTGCCCGAAGCTGTCGTTGTAGTCCTTGAACCCGTTGAGGTCGAAGATGACGAGCAGCCGCGGAGCGTCGGGCGTGGGCTCCTCGAGGAACGCGGACAGGTCGGCGAGCAGCCGCCGGCGGTTACCGAGGGCGGTCAGCGCGTCGGTCAGCGACTCGTTGCGGCTGAGGGTGAGGAGCGCGACGTTCTCGCGCAGGGTGAGGGCGGTGCGCCCGAGGACGAGCACCACGGTCGCGGCGGCGAACCCCACGGCGAGCGGGTGCACGTCGCGGACGTCGGCCGCCACCAGCACGCCGACCGCGGCGAGGCCGCAGACGACCGGCGTGCCGAGCAGCGTGCGCTGCTCGAGGCTGCCGCTCTGGCGGCGGGCCGCCGGCGCCTGCCAGATCGAGCAGGCGAGCAGGACGAGCGAGGCGGGCCACAACGTGTCGAGCCAGGTGCCCTCGACGTAGGTGCCGAGCGCACTCTGGTACAGGTAGATCCCGTCGCCGACCGCGTTCAGGAGCAGCGCCGCCGCGATCAGCCCCCATGCACGTCCAGGCCGCCAGCCGTTGACGGCGAAGATGAAGACGAGCATCGCCAGCAGGACGATGTCGCCGAGTGGATACGCGAGGTTCGTGAGCACGACGAGCTGCGAGCCGTGCGTGCTCGCGACGACGACCTGCAGCAGCACCGACGCGCCGACGGCGGCCGCGGCGAGCCCCGCCATCAGACCGTCGAGCCAGAGGCTCGCGCTGAACCGTGAGATGCGCGCACGGAGGAGGAGCCCGATCCCGACGTAGCACGCCGGATAGAACACGAGGTAGCCGACATCGGCGGCCGACGGGAACGGCGGGCTCCCGCCGTAGACGAAGTCGTAGAGGATGTCGCCGAGCGTGGTGGAGAGGAGCGCCACGCCGAAGGCGAGACTCGCCCCGCGCCCGGCCCGTGCGACGAGCGCTCGCACGAGGCAGCCGAAGGCGGCCACGAGCTCGATGCCGTCGTACAGCCACCGGTCGAAGACGCTCCCGTCTCCGCGCCAGCCGAAGCCCGCGACGTCGTGCGCGACGAGCGCGGCGAGCCCGAGCAGGAGCACGCCCTGCCACAGCCGTACTGCGAGCTGCTGCCCGTCGTGACGAAGTGCGACGGCGTCGGTTGCCATCACTTCGGCATCGGCAGCCGGGCGGGCGCGCTTGAGCCTCCCGCCGACGGCCGGGAATCGGGGTTGGCGGCGAATTCGGTGCCGAAATTTCACGCGACATTCACGCCGATTCGCAATTCACCCTTGCGAACGTCCGGTGCCTCATCTACTCTCTCGTTCCCATGCGGACCACCTTCGACCTCATCCCTGTCCTCGCCGGCACGGCGTCGCCCAACGCGGCAGCCCTCTCTGGACGGCCTGCGCGCTAGCTCTCTAGCCGCATCCTGAGCCAGTCGAGGGCGACCCAGCGGGTCGCCTTTTTTGTTCTCGATTACACCCGGAATTCGGGTGGGCATTCGCCTGCAGTTTTTCGCCAGCGCCCTACGACCGCAGAAAGGAGGCGGAGATGCACCTCCACCTCGTGCACGACGCAGCCAAGCCGAAGCCGCTGCCGCGTCCCGCCAAGGTCGTGCAGCTCGAGGCTCGCCGTGAGGCGCGCCTCGACGCTTCACGGATCGAGCGGCCGCGCCCGGCGGCCTAGGCGATCGCGCGGCCGTCTCCCCTAGTGGGAGACGGCCGCAGCTGCGAGCTCGGACACGATCGTGTCCGTGTGGAAGCGCTCGAGCGCGAACGGCGCGATCAGACCGGGCGTCCGGCCGGTGGCGACGAGCTCGGCAAGCGTCGTGCCGACGATCGGCGCCGCCTTGAAGCCGTAGGTGCCCCAGCCGGCCGAGACGTGGAAGTTCTCGAGCTCGGTCGGCCGAGGATCGGGCTGTAGTCGGGCGAGAGGTCGCAGAGGCCGGTCCAGGTGCGCAGCACCTTGATCCGCTCGAGCTGCGGGAAGAGCTCGAGCACGTGGCGCGCCGAGTACTCGAGGAACGGGAAGGTGCCGATCGACTTGTAGGTCGTGTACGGCTCGATCTCGGCGCCGATCAGGAACTCGCCGCGATCGGTCTGCGACACGTACACGTGCATCTGCGCCGAGACGATGATCACGTCGAGGAACGGCTTCATCGGCTCGGTGACGAACGCCTGGAGGATGTGCGTCGTGATCGGCAGCCGCACGCCGGCGAGGCCGCAGACGAGCGTCGACCAGCCGCGCCGTCGCCGACACGACCACGTCCGCCTCGATGCGGCCGCGGTTCGTCTGCACGCCGGTCACGCGGCCGCCGGCCGTCTCGATCGCCGGTCACCTTCGTCCCCTGGTGGATCTCGACGCCGCCGCGGTCGGCGCCGCGCGCGAAGCCCCAGACGACGGCGTCGTGGCGGATGATCCCGCCGGGCGCGTGGTAGAGCGCGCCCATGATCGGCCACGTCGGCTGGTCGGAGAGGTCGAGCTGCGGGCACATGCGCGCGATCTCCTTCGGGTAGACGACGCGCGAGTCGATGCCGAGCAGCTCGTTCACCTCGGCGCGCTCCTGCATCACGCGAAGCGAGCTGTCGGTGTGCGCGAGCGTCAGGTGCCCGTGCTGCGAGAACATCAGGTTGAAGTCGAGCTCGGCGGAGAGGCGCTCGTACAGCTCGACGCTGCGGCTCGTAGAACGCTGCGCCCTCGGGCGTGCGGTAGTTCGAGCGGATGATCGTGGTGTTGCGGCCCGAGCGCGCCCGAGCCGATGTACGAGTGCTCGAGCACGGCCACGTTGCGCACGCCGTGGTTCTTGGCGAGGTAGTACGCGGTCGCGAGCCCGTGCGAGCCGCCGCCGATGATCACGACGTCGTAGCGGCGCTTCAGCTCGCGCTGCGGGCGCCACATGCGCCGGACGCGGAAGAGGTCCTTCATCGCGTCCGAGCCCTTCGCGAGGTCGTTGACGACCTCGGCGACGTACTGGCCGAGCTCCTGCGGGACGAAGAGCCGGAACCGCTCGCGCCTCGACGCGCTCGATCACCGCGGGCGTGCCGCGGGCGACGACGCCGATCGCGGGCAGCGCGCCGAGGTCGAGCTCGGTGAGGCGGCGCATCAGCTCGCTCGCCCTCGACCTCGAGCCCGGCGAGGGCCGAGGTCACGTCGTAGACGCGGTAGCCCTCGGCGGTGAGGCGGTCGCGCTCGGCGCTGACGTCGCCGTCGAGGACGAGCAGCCCGCGGTCCGGCCCGATCGGGATCGCGCTCGCCGGGCACGCCTCCGCGCACCTCGAGCTTGCCGAGCGCGCGAGACGTCGGTGAACGCCGGTCGCCGGCACGTGGCGCGAGCGGCGAGACGCGCCGGTGCATCCGCCTCGTGCGGGCGAGAGGAAGGCGAGCCTGCTCACGACCGCAGCAGCGCTCCCTTCGGGGTCGTAGAACGGCGAGAGCGTGACCGTCGCCGGGTGCGAGGACGCCGTCGAAGCGGATCGCGATCGCGCGTGCCCTCCTCCGCCTGGTCGGGCTCCACCCAGGCGAGGCCGATCGCGCGGCCGACGCGCTCGCTCCTCCGCGCGCTCGTGACGCGCCCGGCGATGCGTCCGTCGCGGACGATCTGCGCGCCCTCGGGCGGCAGCGCCTCGGCGGTGAAGCCGACGAGCCGCTCGCGCACCTCGAGCGTGGCGGGAGCGCCCACTTGCCGACGAAGTCGTCCTTGTCGACCTTGACGATCCACGGCATGCCGGCCGAGAGCAGGTTCGACTCCGAGTCGGTGTCCTGGCCGACGATCACGTGCGCCTTCTCGAGCCGGAGCACGCGCTGCGGCTCGAGCCCGAACGGGGCGGCGCCGGCCGCGACGACGCGCGTCCCACACGTGCTCGGCGACACCGGCCGCGCAGTGCAGCTCGTAGCCGAGCTCGCCGACGAAGCCGATCCGCAGCGCCAGGCACGGGACGCCGGCGACGCGCAGCTCGCGTGCGTCGAGGTAGCGGAGAGCCTCGTTCGAGACGTCGGCGTCGGTCAGCGTCGCGAGCGCCTCGCGGGCGCGCGGGCCCGGCGAGGTTCACCGCCGCGAGCGCGCCGGTGACGTTGACGATCTCGACGTCGTAGCCCCACACGGCGTTCCACCACTCGAACCACTCGCACACGCCCGACGAGCCGGTCGATGTCGTCGTGACGTAGAACAGGTCGTCGCCGAGCCGGGCGACGGTGCCGTCGTCGATGATCCGGCCGCCGTCGGTCGTCAGCACGCCGTAGCGGATCCGGCCGGGCTTGAGGTCGGCGAAGCGGTTCGGGTAGAGGCGCTCGAGCAGCTCCGCGGCGTCCGGGCCCTCGACGAGGATCTTGCCGAGCGTCGAGACGTCGATCACGCCGAGGTTCTCGTGCACCGCGCGCACCTCGGCGGCGGGGTCGCCGTAGGAGTGCGGGCGCCGCCACTGGCCCGTCCACATCATCTGCGCGCCGACCTCGCTCGTGGCGGCGGTGGAGCGGCGAGCGCTTCGCGGGCTCGAGGTGGCGCCCGGCGAGCAGGCCGAGCTCGACCGGCGCCCACGGCGGCCGCGCGGTCGTCGTGCCGATCCCGTCCTCGTCGCGTCCCGAGCTCGCGCGCCAGCAGCCGGATCGAGTTGAGGTGGCAGAGCTTCCCCTGGCACGGGCCCATCGTCACGGTCGTGTAGCGCTTCGCGAGCTCGATCGAGTCGAAGCCCTCGGCGACGGCGCGCTTCAGGTCCTTCGACCGTCACGTCCTCGCAGACGCAGACGAAGCACTTGTCGCCGCCGCCGTCGTAGGCCGGCGGCGACCGGCTGCTGCCGGCCTGCTCCCGCCGCGCCGCCGACGACCTCGACGCCCGGGGGAGATCGACCGGGACGAAGACGCCGCGCCGCGGCTCGTACTCGACACGCGCGCCGGCCTGCGAGAGCAGCGAGTACGCGGGCTGGCTGCGCCCCGGAGGCGACGAGCAGGTCGCAGTCGATGCGGCGGCCGTCGAGGCGTGACCGAGCCGAACGCGCCCGCGGCGCCCGCGACGCGGACAGCTGCTCGGCGGCGCTCCGACGACCGCGGCGATCTCGACGCCGGCGCGCTCGAGGCAGGCGGCACGATCGCCGACATCGCCGACGACGACCGCGCGCGTCCCCGGGCGGATCGCCCATTCGTCGACCAGCCGGCGCACCGCGCCCGGGAGCATCACGCCGACGAGGTCGTTGCCCGGGAAGACGAGCGGCTGCTCGAGGGCGCCGGTCGCGACGACGATCCGACCGGCACGGACGCGGTAGAGGACGTCGCCCGCGTCGACGGGGACGAGCCCGCCCTCGTAGATCCGCGAGCGCACGCGCCGGTGCGAGCACGTCGTAGCCGCGCCCGTTGAAGGGGTGGCCCTCGTCGACGAGCAGCACCGACGCGCCGGTCGCCGCAGCCTCGCCCGCCGCGCGCCGCCCGGCTCCGCCGCCGCCGATCACGAGCACGTCGACGCTGCGATGCTCCGTGTCGTAGCGCCGATGCGAGGCGCCGCCGACGCGTCCGAGGCCCGCAAGGTTGCGCAGGACCTTCTCGTAGAGCGGCCACGCGCGGCGCGGTCGGATCATCGTGCGGTAGTAGAAGCCGACCGGTGTGAACGGCCCGCCGAAGCGGTCGACGACCGACATCAGGTCGTGGTCGAGCGAGCCGCGAACGTTCTGCGCCCGCACGCCGCGCGCCCTCCCGCAGCGGCTCCGCGCACACGCGGACGTTCGGCACGCCGTCGACGGTCATCATGCAGTTCGGGCAGTGACCCGAGCAGCAGAGCAGCCCGCGCGGGCGGTGGTACTTGAAGCTCCGCGAGAAGACGCGCGTGCCCTGTGGCAAAGAGGGCGGAGCCGATCGTGTCGCCGTCGAAGCCCGTGACCGGCCTGCCGTCGAACGTGAACGAGATCTCGGTCGAGCGGTCGATCCACTCGCCCGGCTGCGGCGGCAGCCTCATCGCGTCAGGGCCGGCCGGGGGATCTCGGTGCGCAGGACCTCGTTCGTGCGCGTGTCGCGCTCGGCGAGGAACCACAGTCCGCAGCCGACGCGGTGGTACCACCACTCGCGCTGCACGACCGGCGACGTTGTCACGGAAGTAGACGTAGTCGGTGAGCTCGCGCAGCGTCGGGTCGGCGCCCGGGCGTCTCGTCACCTCGCCCTGGTAGCGGAACTCGTTCACGTCGCGTAGGCCGCAGTGCGGGCACTCGAGCAAGAACGACACTATTGCGGTCTCCGCAATGCCATCCTGGAAGATGGGATACTACTGACGATGCCACGCACGGGTCAACCATCCCAGGAGCGCGTGGCCGCGCTCGGCCGCTCGCTCGCGATCCTCGACGCGCTCGCGGACGGCGGCGAGCTGGGCACGAACGAGCTCGCCCGCAGAGTCGGCACGACCGCCAGCACCGTGTCGCGTCAGCTCGGGACGCTTGTCGAGGCGCGGCTCGTCGAGCACGTGCGGCAGACCGGCCGCTACCGCCTCGGCGTCCGGCTGGTCGAGCTGGCGAACACGGTGCTGCTCCGGCTGGACGTCCGGACGATCGCTCGGCCGCACCTCGAGGCGATCGTCGCCGAGCTCGACGAGACGGCGACGCTCTCCGTCCCCGGCGACCCGGACGCGGTCACGGTCGACTTCGTGCGCTCCCAGCAGTACGTCCAGGGCAACACGAGGGTCGGGAGGCCGTCGATTGCGCACGCGACCGCCGCCGGGAAGGTGATGCTCGCCTTCACGGGAGGCCGGCCGCTGCCGCCGCTCCGCGCCTACACCGGGCGCACGATCACCGATCCCGAGCGGCTCGAGCTCGAGCTCCAGCGCGTGCAGCGGCGCGGCTTCGCCGAGGCGTACGAGGAGCGCGAGCCCGATCTGAACGCGATCGCAGCGCCGGTCTGGGGGAACGGGCAGGAGCTCGCGGCGATCGTGGCCGTGCACGGGCCGGTCCGCCGGTTCGGCCGGGCCGCCGCGCGCAGGGCGCTGCCGCTGCTGCTCGAGCACGCAGGCGCGATCTCGCGCGAGCTCGGCGCTACCGCGAACTGACGCCGGGATCCAGTCGGGAGCAGGGTGGTGCCGTAGCCCCCGTGTTCGTTCGAGCCACGTGGCGAGCCGGTCGTGCAGCCGGCGCTCGCCGTCGCCGGGCGCGTCCGGACCGAGGTCAGGACACGCGCACGTTGCGGGAACCTAACTTCTCGCGACGGCTGCACGACCGCCATGATTGGACGCACGTGCGCGAGGACCGGCTTCACGAGGTCGAGACTGCCCGCCTCCTGCTCCAGGCGGCGCGTTACCTGGGAGAGACGCTCGAGCCGACGCGCGTCTATGAGCGCTTCCGCGAGCTGATGGCCGAGGCGATCCCGCACGACGGCGTCGTCGTCTCGTCGTACGACGGAGAAGAGGGCCTGATCCGCTGTGACTACGCCTGGGTGGACGGCGAGCTGCTGGACGTCGCCATTTTCCCGCCACTCCCGCTCAACGCCGAGAGCGGGATGCAGAGCGAGGTGATCCGTACCGGCCGGCCGCTCCTGACCAACGACCTCGCAGGGCGCGTTCAGGACGCCGGGACGTATTACGACGTCGACGCGGGGGGCACGATGCGGAAGGTGCCCGACGAGGGGCCGCCGACGGCGCAAGCGGCGATGATGCTGCCCGTCAAGCACGACGGTCGCGTGGTGGGCGTCGTGCAGCTGATGAGCGACCACGAGGGCTACCACCCCGGGCAGCTCGAGCTCGCGGAGGGAATGGTCGGGCAGCTCGGAGCGGCCGTGCGGAATGCTCGCCTGCACGTGGAGCGTCTCCGGCTCGAGGCGTCGGCGGCTGCTGCGCGCGCCGCGGCGCGAGAGCGCAACCTGGCGGCGCAGGTGCTCGAGGCGGTCGGCGACGGCATCTTCCTCGTCGACCGCGAGGGCGTGATCCGGTTCTGGAACCGGGCCGCGGAGACCATCACCTCGATCTCGGGGGCCGATGCCCGGGGTCGCGCCCTCGCGGAGCTCGGGCCGCAGTGGGCGACGCTGCCGACAGCCGTCCAGGCCGCCGAGCGCGACGAGCGCCCGCGGCCGGCCACGCTCCCGGTCGAGGCCCATGAGCGCGAGCTGTGGCTCTCGTTCGTGGCGGTGCGCCGCCACGACGGCACCGTCTACGCGTTCCAGGACATGACCGGCGAGCGGCAACTCGAAGAAAGCCGCCACGAGATCATCGCCACCGTCTCGCACGAGCTGCGCACACCGATGACGGCCGTGCTCGGCGCGGCGCGCACGTTGCTCCGGGAGGACGTCGAGCTCAGTGCGGACGACAAGAGGCAGCTGCTCGAGATGATCGCGACGCAGGCGTCCCGGCTCTCGGCGGTGACGGAGAGCGTGCTGCTCGCGGGACGGCTCGATCGCGCCGAGACGCTCGTCGAGACCGAGAGAGTCGACGTCGACTCGGTCGTCCACGACACGCTCGTAGCCCTCGCCGGAAGCCTGCCGAAGGAGATGAGCGTCGAGGAGGAGCTCGAGCCGGGCGTCACGGCGCTCGCCGACGCGAACCGTCTCCAGCAGGTGCTGATCAACCTGCTCGACAACGCCGTCAAGTACTCGCCCGATGGCGGTCGGATCTCCGTGCGTACGTCGCGAACGAGCGGGCGCGCGCGAATCGAGGTGGCGGACGAAGGCCCGGGGATCGTCGCCGCCGATCTCGTGCGGGTGTTCGACAAGTTCTACCGCGGGGATCCCAGCCACCGGCTTGCTCCCGGCGGCACCGGGCTCGGGCTGTACATCTGTCGTGGCCTGCTCGAGCAGATGGACGGCAGCATCGAGGTGCGCTCCGAGCCGGGTGCAGGCGCGACCTTCGTCATCGAGCTCCCGAGTCTGTAGCTCAGTCCGGCAGCAGCGGCATCGACCAGCCCTGCGCACGGCCGACGAGCACAGCCCGTGTGATCGCCGCGGTGCCGTACCGCTCGCGGATGCCGTCGACGACCGCGTCGAGCGCGCCGTCGTCGCGGCCGTCGAGCGGCAGCGCGGGCTGAAACGGGATGGCGGGCTCGAGGTTCGTCACGGCGACGCCGATCAGCGTCAGCCCGCGCTCCTCGATCGTCGGCCAGGCCGCCGCGACGAGCGCTCGCGCCGCGGTCAGGACGACATGCGTGCTCGTGGTCGGGAGCGGAAGGGTGTGCGACCGGGTGGCACGCGCGAAGTCGGAGAAGCGTAGGCGGACCACGACCGTCCGTCCGGCCCGACCCGCCGCCCGCAAGCGGCGGGTGACGCGGTCGACCAGCTGGACGAGGTCTGCATCGACGTCGTCCCGGATCGCGGGCCGCCTTCCCCGCGCGCGCTGCGAGCCGATCGAGCCGCGGCGCCGGCCGGGCTCCACCGGCCTCGGGTCGAGGTTGTGTGCGAGCGCGTGCAGGTGCCGCCCGGCCGCCCGGCCCACGAAGGAGCAGAGGACGCGCTCCGGCAGCAGCGCGACCTGGCGCACGGTGGTGATGCCGTTCGCATGCAGCCTGCGCGCCGTGACCGGGCCGACGCCCCACAGCCGCTCGACGGGCAGTGCCTGGAGGAAGACGAGCTCGCGCCCGGGCGGGACGACGAGCAGTCCGTCCGGCTTTGCGACGCCGCTCGCGACCTTCGCGAGGAACTTCGTCCGCGCGATCCCGACCGTGATCGGCAGCCCGATTCGCCTGCGCACCTCCTGCCGGAGTCGTACGGCGATCTCGGTGGGGGTGCCGATGCTCCGCGTCATCCCGTGCACATCGAGGAACGCCTCGTCGATCGAGAGCCCTTCGACGAGCGGCGAGGTCTCCTCGAAGACGCGGAAGACCGCCTTCGATGCCTCCGTGTACGCCGAGAAGCGCGGCCGCACCACGATCGCGTCCGGGCAGAGGCGGCGGGCACGGCCTTCGCCCATCGCGGTGCGCACGCCGCAGGCTTTCGCCTCGTAGCTCGCGGCGAGCACGACGCCGCCGCCGACGATCACCGGCCGGCCCCGCAGCCGGGCATCGTCGCGCTGCTCGACGGACGCGAAGAAGGCGTCGAGGTCGGCGTGCAGGATCGACGCCTCCGAACGGTGCACGAACACATGTTCGCACAGCGCGACCAGGTAGCTTCGGCGCCGTGCACGAGGTCGTGTTCCCGGGGCCGCGCACCGTGGTCGTCGTCGTCGTGGTGGGCTCGGCGTGAGCTTCCTGCCGCTCGCCGGGATCCGCGTCGTCGATCTCACGTCGTCGCTCGCCGGCCCGACGTGCACCGAGACGCTCGCCGCGCTCGGTGCGGACGTCGTCAAGGTGGAACATCCGGCGCGGGGTGACGAGGCGCGGGCCTGGGGGCCGCGGTTCTTCGACGGGGGCAGCGTCATGTTCTTCGCGGCGAACCGCTCGAAACGCTCGCTCGCGCTCGACGTCAAGGACCCCGACGGGCGGGCCGCGCTCCTACGCCTGATCGACGGTGCGGACGTGTTCGTCCAGTCGCTGCGGGCCGGGACGGCCGAGCGGCTCGGGCTCGGAGCGGACGAGCTGCGGCACCGGAACGCACGGCTCGTGACGTGCTCGATCGAAGCGTTCGGGCGGGCCGGCCCGCTGGCCGGCGAACCGGGCTACGACCCGCTGATGCAGGCGTTCGCGGGGATCATCAGTATCACCGGCGAGACC
This sequence comes from uncultured Thermoleophilia bacterium, assembly GCA_963725595.1. Classification (GTDB taxonomy): domain Bacteria; phylum Actinomycetota; class Thermoleophilia; order Gaiellales; family Gaiellaceae; genus PALSA-600. Next base: position 58,885 of record CAVRYT010000001.1, read on the forward strand.
GACCGCCCGGGCGTGCGCGTGGGCGCATCGCTGATCGACATCGGCACGGGCGTCTGGGCGGCGCTGGGGATCGTGGCGGCGCTGTTCGAGCGACGCGAGACCGGCCGCGGCCGTGACGTCGGCGTCGCGCTCTTCGACACCGCGTTGTCGCTCGTCGGCTACCAGCTCACGGCCGCGCTTCGGTCCGGCATCGCTCCCGGCCGCCACGGCACGGCGTTCCCGCTGATCGCGCCCTACGAGGTCTTCGAGACCGCGGACGGCGGGCTGATGATCGCCGCGGCGAACGACGGCCTCTTCCGGCTTCTCTGCGAGCGCGTCGGGCTTCCGGAGCTCGCCGACGACGCGCGCTACGCCGCCAATCCCGATCGGGTCGCGCACCGCGAGGAGCTCCTGCCGCCGCTCCGCGAGCGGCTACGCGCGGAGACGTCGGCGCATTGGCTCGAGAGGCTGAGCGGCATCCCGGTCGCGCCGGTGCAGGACCTGGTGGAGGTCGGGCGCCATCCGCAGACGCGCGAGAGCGGCATGCTCGGCGCGGTCGGCGGCGTCGACTCGGTGCTGCCGCCGCTGCGACTCGACGGCGAGCGGCTCGAGCACGAGGAGCCGCCGCCGCTGCTCGGACAGCACTCCGAGGAGATCCTGCACGAGCTCGGGTACACCGCGGAGGAGGTCGCGTCGCTTGTCGCGCGAGGCGTTGTAGGGTCGAGGCCGTGATCCCGTTGCCCCAGAAGATCGTCTGCGTCGGTCTCAACTACCGCGACCACGCGGAGGAACAGGGTGTCGAGCCGCCCGAGCGGCCGCTGCTCTTCGCGAAGTGGCCGAACACCCTGATCGCCGACGGCGACCCGATCCGCATCCCGTCGATCTCGAAGAACGTCGACTACGAGGCCGAGCTCGGCGTCGTGATCGGCCGCCGAGCCGCGGGCGTCGCCGCCGACGACGCGCTCGAGTTCGTCCAGGGCTACGTCGTCGCCAACGACGTCTCCGGCCGCGACCTGCAGTTCTCGGACGGCCAGTGGGTGCGCGGCAAGTCGCTCGACACCTTCCTGCCGGTGAGCGACCTCGTGCCGGCGGGCGAGGTCCCCGACCCGCAGGTGCTCCCGATCAAGGCGATCCTGAACGGCGAGACGATGCAGGACTCGAACACGTCGAACATGATCTTCGGCGTCGCCGAGATCGTGTCGTTCGTCTCCCAGGCGATCACGCTGGAGCCGGGCGACCTGATCATCACCGGCACTCCGGCCGGCGTCGGTGCGTTCCGCGACCCGAAGGTGTGGCTGCAGCCGGGCGACGAGATCACGATCGAGATCGAGGGGCTCGGCCGGATCACGAATCCGGTCGTCGGAGCCTGAGACCAGTCAGCGAGGGGAAGGGAGAGCGAGATGTCGTTCGTCCTGGTCGTGCGCATGCGCGTGAAGGAAGGAGAGGAGCAGCGCGCCGTCGAGGTCGTCCGCGAGCTCGCGACCGCGACGCGCGAGGAGCCGGGGTGCGAGGCGTACGTCCCGTGCGTCGACCCCGAGGATCCTCGCTCGCTGATCTTCTACGAGCAGTACGCCGACAACGCGGCTTTTGAGTCGCACGGCGCGAGCGAGCACTTCCAGCGGCTCGCCGTCGGGCAGCTGTGGGATCTGCTCGAGTCCCGTGAGCGCACGTTCTTCGAGACGCTCATCTAGACCGGCGTGAGGCGCGGGCCGTTCCTCGTCGCGCTGTTCCTCGCGGCGCTGACGCTACGCCCACAGCTCGTGGGCATCGGGCCGCTGCTGCCGTCGATCAAGTCCGACCTTCGCGTATCGCACGCGGTCGCGGGCCTGCTCGGCACGATCCCGGTGCTCTGCATGGGGCTCTTCGCGCCCCCCGCGGCGTACCTCGCGGGGCGCGTCGGATCACGCCGCGCCGTCGCGGGGACGGTGGCGGTGATCGGCGTCTTCGGCGTGCTCCGGGCGCTCGCGCCGGGCGCACCGGCGGTGATCCTGCTGACGATCCCCGTCGGGATCGGGATGGGGCTCGCGGGCGCGATGCTGCCCGTCACCGTCAAGGAGCGCTTCGCCGACCGTCCGGGCTTCGCGACCGGCTTCTACACCGCCGGGATGACGATCGGCTCGGCGATCGCGGCGTCCGCGGCGGTGCCGCTCGCGCACCTGGGCGACGGCTGGCGGACGCCGCTGCTCGTCTTCGCCGCAGTCTCCGTTTCCCTGTCCGCGCTCTGGGTGGTGCTGACGCGGAAGGAGGCGCCGCACGTCCGCGTCGTCACCCGGCCGCTCAAGCTGCCGTTCCACGATCCGCTCGCCTGGCGCTTCGTGGCCGCCTTCTTCCTCATGTCGTCGGTCTTCTACGGGCTCAACTCGTGGCTGCCCGACGCGTACGTCGAGCGCGGCTGGAGCGAGGGGTCGGCCGGCGCGCTGCTCGCGATCCTGAACTCGCTCAACATCCCCGCCGGCTTCTTCGTCGCCTGGGCGGCCGACCACTGGGGCCAGCGCCGGATGTGGCTCGCCGGCGCGGCGGCCCTCCAGCTCGTCGGGCTCGCGGGCATCCTCGCCCTGCCGTCCGCCGGCTGGCTGTGGGCGGTCGTGCTCGGCGTCGCGATCGGCCCGCTCTTCCCGCTGACGATGACGCTGCCGCTCGACGCGGCCGAGCTGCCGGCGGAGGTCGCCTCGTACGCCGGGATGATGCTGGGCGTCGGCTACACGCTCGCCGCGACGGCACCGCTGCTGCTCGGTGCGCTCCGCGACCTGACCGGCGGCTTCAGCGCCGTGCTTTGGGTGCTCGCCGGCGCCGGGGCGATGCTCGTGCTGGTCGACTCGTCGTTCAGCCCTGCGCGGCTCGCAGCCGCTCGATCGTCAGCCGGACGCCCTCCTCGAGCGGCGTCCACCTGATCCCGCCGAGCGCCTCGTCGAGCGGTGCCCCGTCGAACTCCTCCGGGAAGGGCAGCAGCGTCGACTCGTCGACGGCAACCCTCGTGCCGCTCACGGCCTCGATCGCTGCCGCCGTCTCGGCCAGCGTGACCGCCGGGCCGCCGAGGTGGAAGACGCGTGCGCCCTCGGTCGCCGCACGCGCGGCGGCGGCGAACACCCGCCCGGTGTCCGGGGCGAACTGCAGCTGCGTCCGGCCGCCGAAGGCGATCGTGCTGTCCTCGCCGCGGGCGGCTGCGGCCATGGCGAGGCTCGGCGACGCCGTCAGCCCTGCGTCCCGGCCGGGCCCGTAGACGATGAACGGGCGGATGCCGACGGACGGAACGTGATCCTCCTGCCAGAAGATCCGCGCGAGCCCTTCGCAGGCCTGCTTGTGGACGCCGTAGAACGTCGTCGGGTGCCCGACGACGTCGTTCCCCACCGGGCCGCCGTGGTCGTCCGCCCGCGAGTAGACCGCCGCCGAGCTCGCGTACGCCACGCTGAGGCCGCGCGTCTTCGCCGCGTCGAGGACGTTCACGGTGCCTCCGACGTTGACGGCCGTGCCGTGCGGTGGGTCGGCCTTGATCGTCGGCAGGAGCAGTGCGGCCAGATGGACGACGTGGGTGATGCGGTACCCGTCGAGTGCGGTGTCGATCGCGGCGCGGTCGGTGATGTCGCCCTGCACGACCGGAACGCGGCCGACGCCGGCGAGTTGCAGCCGCCACGTGTCCGTGCCCAGGTCGAACCCGACCACCTCGTCGCCGTCCTCGGCGAGCGCCGCACACGTCCACGCGCCGATACAGCCGAGGGCACCGGTGACGAGAAAGCGCCGGCTCACGGAGAAGCCGTAGTGGTTGGCCATAGGCCCATTTCTATACCGTCTCGGCGTGGAGTACCCGGCGCCGCGCCTCCGAGCTCGCGGCCGCTCCCGCGCTGGAGCGGGACTGAGCAAGCCGCCGACGGCGCCCTATCCGCCGGACCCGCCGGAGGGCGCCGAGCCTCCCACCGAGCTCGGCGATCTCGTCGACGCGGTCGTCGAGGATGCCGATTGGGCGAACGAACGCGGTCGCGGGCTCGACCTGCGCCGCGTCGAGCTTCGGCGCTGCCGGCTCACGGGCATCGAGCTCGCCGAAGCGACGCTCGCCGACGTGACCTTCTTCGAGTGCCGGCTCGACCTCGCCGGTCTCCGGGTTGCCCGGCTCGAGCGAGTCGTCTTCCGCGACTGCCGGATGGCCGAGTGCGACCTGTACGAGGCGTCGCTCAAGGACGTGCTCTTCGAGCGGTGCGAGCTGCGCCAGGCGACCTTCGGCGGCGCCCGGGTACAGCGCGTCGAGCTGCGCGGTTGCGACCTCGCCGGTCTCGCCGGCGTCGAGTCGCTGCGCGGCGCGCGCATCGCATGGGAAGACGTCGTGCAGAACGCGCCACTCTTCGCGGTCGGGCTCGGGCTCGAGCTCGTCGAGTGACCCAGGACACAGCCCGGGTGCCGTACAGGGTGGCCGCCTCGGACGGCGAGGTGGAAACGAGCACGACTGCGGTCATGCGCTCGATTCTTCGGACGTGTCGAAGCTACTGTGCGTCCATGGCGTACGCGTCGATCGACGAGCTCGAAGCCGCGCTGTCGCAGTCGTCGTACCTCACCGACCGCGGGCTCGCGACCGCGCTCTACCTCGCGCTTACGCTCGAGAAGCCGCTGCTTTTGGAGGGGGAGGCCGGCGTCGGCAAGACCGAAGCGGCGAAGGCGGTCGCCTCGGCGCTCGGCGCGCCGCTGATCCGGCTCCAGTGCTACGAGGGGCTCGACGTCACGCATGCGGTGTACGAATGGAACTACGCGCGCCAGCTGTTGCACATCCGCGCGGCGCAGGCCGGTACGGTCGACGAGGCCGAGCTGTTCGGTCGGGAGTTCCTGATCCGTCGCCCGGTGCTCGAGGCGCTCGAGTCCGAGTCGCGTGCAGTGCTCCTGATCGACGAGATCGATCGCGCCGACGAGGAGTTCGAGGCGTTCCTGCTCGAGGTGCTCTCGGACTTCCAGGTGACGATCCCCGAGCTCGGGACGATCCACGCGCGACAGCGCCCCTACGTGATCCTCACCTCGAACCGCACACGGGAGCTCCACGACGCGCTCAAGCGGCGCTGCCTCTACCACTGGATCGGCCACCCGTCGGTCGAGCGGGAGATCGAGATCGTCGAGCTGCGCGTGCCCGGTGTCCCGGAACGGCTCGCCGAGCAGTCGGCACGCTTCGCAGCCGAGCTGCGGGCGCTCGACCTGCAGAAGCCGCCGGGGATCGCAGAGACGATCGACTGGGTGCGGGCGCTCACGGCGCTCGGCCAGCAGGAGCTCGACGTCGACAACGTGCAGGCGACGCTCGGCTCGCTGCTGAAGTACCACGAGGACGTGGTGGCGATCCGGGACGAGGCGCTCGCCGGCCTCGTCGCGCGCAGTGGCTGACGCACCGCATGCCGTCGTCCGGCACGTCGTCGTCTTCGGGCGCGTGCTGCGCGAGGGCGGGCTCGAGGTGGGGCCCAAGCGGATCTCGGACGCGCTGCGCGGCCTCGACGCCGTCGACCTGGAGCGCCAGGACGACGTCTACTGGACACTTCGCCAGACGCTCGTCGCACGGCACGAGGACCTGGAGACGTTCGACCGCGCGTTCGACGCCTGGTTCCTCCGCGCGCCGGGCGCCGGGCCGCTGCGCGATGTCGAGCCACCGTCGGCGCGGGACGGGGAGCGGCGGAAAGGCGGCGTGCCCAGGTCGGGGCCCGAGGTCGACGGCGGCGAGATCGAGGTGGGGGCGTGGAGCGACGACGAGCTCTTCCGCACGCGCGATTTCGCGTCGATGTCGTCCGAGGAGTTCACGCGGGCCCGCACGCTGATCCGCTCGATTGCGCTCGACCGTCCGCGCCGCCGCACCCATCGGCTTCGGCCCGACCGGCGCGGTCGGATCCTCGACGTGCGTGCGCTCGTCCGCGCATCGCTCTCGACGGGCGGCGACCCCGTCGTCCGCTCGTTCCGCACGCGGTCGGCGGCGCCGCGCAAGCTCGTGCTCCTGCTCGACGTGTCGGGGTCGATGGAGGCCTACTCACGCGCGCTCCTCCTCTACCTGCATGCGGCGCGCGGCTCCGGCCGCGGCGTCGAGACGTTCGTCTTCGGCACACGCCTTACCCGCATCACCACTGAGCTCGCGACCCGCGATCCGGACGCCGCGCTCGCGGCAGCGGCAAGGCGAGTGCTGGACTGGTCGGGCGGCACGCGAATCGGGGCATCGCTCAAGGCCTACAACGACGAGTGGGGGCGGCGGGGACTCACGCGCGGCGCGGTCGTCGTCGTCCTCTCGGACGGCTGCGAACGTGGCGACACGAGCCTCACCGGAACCGAGATGGCGCGGCTCGCACGCCAGGCCTACGCGGTCGTTTGGGTGAACCCGCTGAAGGGCCACCCCGAGTACGAGCCGCTCGCCGGCGGGATGAGCGCGGCGCTCGCGCACGTCGACCGCCTGCTCTCGGGCCACGACGTGGCGAGCCTCGAGACGCTCGGTACGGTATTGCGCGGCATCGAGCGGAGGCACGCGGCGTGAAGGAGGCGGTTTGAGAGAGATCGTGGACGAGGTCGAGCGCTGGCGGGCGAAGGGCGAGCGAATCGCGATCGCCACCGTCGTCGCCACACGCAAGTCCGCGCCGCGGCCGGTCGGATCGAAGTTCGCCGTCTCCGAGAGCGGTGCCATGTGCGGCTCGGTCTCCGGTGGCTGCGTCGAGAACGACGTCGCCGTCCAGGCGCAGGAGGTGCTCGCCTCCGGCGAGGTGCGCCTCCTCACCTACGGGATCACCGCGGACCAGGCGCTCGGCGTCGGCCTGCCGTGCGGCGGCGAGATCGACGTCCTGCTCGAGCCGTTCGAGTGACGCTGACGGAATCGCTGCTCGAGGTCGCTCACGGCGACGAGCGGGCCGTGCTCTTCACCGTCCTCGACGGGCCCGAGCGGGGACGAAAGCTGCTCGTTCGCATCGAGCGCAGCGAGACGGTGGGCGACGGTCCCGCCGGGCTCGCGGCGCTCGCCGACGAGCTCCGGCGCAGCGGCATCGTCGAGCACGAAGGGGCGCGTGTCTTCGCCGACGTCTACGGGCGGCCGCCTCGCCTCGTCGTCGTCGGTGCGGTCGACACCGGTGAGGCGCTGTGCGCCGGCGCGCGCGCGCTCGGCTGGCACACCGTGTGCGTCGATGCGCGCGCCCGCTTCGCGACGGCCGAGCGGGTGCCGAGCGCCGAGGCGATCGTCGTCGAGTGGCCGGAGGAGGCGTTCGCACAGCTGACGCTCGACCGAGACACGGCCGTCGTCGTGCTGACGCACGACGAGAAGTTCGACATCCCGGCGCTCGCCGGGGCACTCTCGAGCGACGCGTTCTACGTGGGAGCGCTCGGCAGTCGCGTCGCCCAGACGCGACGCCGCGAGAAGCTGCTCGAGGCGGGCGTGACGGAGGCGCAACTCGAGCGGCTGCACGGTCCAGCAGGGCTCGACGTCGGCGCCGAGAGCCCGGCCGAGACCGCCGTTTCGATCCTCGCCGAGGCGCTCGCCGTGCGCGCCGGGCGCGGCGGCGGGCCGCTTCAGCAGGCGCCCGGGCCGATCCACGTCGACCGCTAGACCGCCAAGCTACGCCTCGCTGCGGCGGCCGCTCGATGCGGAGGGAGACGAGCTCGCCGCCGGCGCGCTGCGCTTGCTGCGCGAGGGCACTCGCTAGGATCGACCCATGGCGCTGACCGTCGACCTGCCGCTGCTCGAGCTCCACTCCGACAGCGGCGAGACGTTCCCGGTCGACGACCCGGCGACCGGCGGCACACTGCTCGAGGTGCCGCGCATGGGCGCCGCCGAGACCGAACGTGCGATCAGGGCCGCCGAGGAGGCGCTCCCCGCCTGGCGCGGTCTCCTGGCGAAGGAGCGCGCGCGGATCCTGCGCCGTTGGTCGGATCTGATGCTCGAGCACGAAGCCGAGCTTGCGCGTCTGATGACGGGCGAGCAGGGCAAACCGCTTGTCGAGTCGCGTGCCGAGATCGCCTATGCCGCCTCCTTCCTCGAGTGGTTCGGGGAGGAGGCGAAGCGCGTCTACGGCGACACGATCCCCTCCTACATGCAGGACCGGCGGGTCGTCGTGCTGCGGCAGCCGGTCGGCGTCACCGCCGGCATCACTCCCTGGAACTTCCCCGCGGCGATGGTGACGCGCAAGGCCGCGCCGGCACTCGCGGCCGGCTGCACGATGGTGCTGAAGCCCGCCGAGCAGACGCCGCTGACCGCGCTCGCGATCGCGAAGCTCGCCGAGGAGGCCGGGTTGCCGCCGGGCGTGCTCGGGATCGTGACCGGCAGCGCCGAGGACGCGCCGGCGATCGGACGTGCTCTCACCTCCAGCCCGATCGTGCGCAAGCTGGGCTTCACCGGCTCGACGGAGGTCGGCAAGCTCCTCATGGCGCAATGCGCCGGGCAGGTGAAGAAGGTGTCGCTCGAGCTCGGCGGCAACGCTCCCTTCGTGGTCTTCGACGACGCCGACCTCGACGAGGCGGTCGCCGGCGCGATCCAGTGCAAGTTTCGCAACTCGGGCCAGACGTGCATCTCGGCCAACCGGATCTACGTGCAGGCGCCCGTCTATGACGAGTTCGTGCAGCGGCTGGTCGACGCGGTGGCGAAGCTCAAGGTGGGGTCCGGCCTCGAGCCGGAGACGAACGTCGGGCCGCTGATCGAGCAGCAGGCGATCGACAAGGTCGTGCGCCACGTCGCCGACGCCGTCGATCGCGGCGGCGAGCTCCTCACGGGCGGCGAGGCGCTGGGCGGGCTCTTCTACCGCCCGACCGTGATCACCGGCGTGACGGCCGACGCGGCGATGTCGACCGAGGAGACCTTCGGGCCGGTCGCGGGCATCGCCCGGTTCGAGAGCGAGGACGAGGCGATCCGCCAGGCGAACGACACGCCGTACGGCCTCGCGGCGTACTTCTACAGCCGCGACCTCGGCCGCGTCTGGCGCGTCTCCGAGGCGCTCGAGTACGGAATCGTCGGCATCAACACCGGCTTCATCTCGTCGGAGGTGGCGCCGTTCGGCGGCGTCAAGGAGTCGGGCATCGGGCGCGAGGGCTCGAAGTACGGGATCGACGAGTGGCTCGAGCTCAAGTACCTCGCGATGGCGGGCCTCTGATTTCGGATGATGGTCCGTCGTCCTGCTCCGTGGCTGATCCCTTCAATGCGCTGATCACCGAGCTCGACCCCGAGCCGGCGCGGCGCGGCCCGCTCCATGGGTTGCGGCTCGTCGTGAAGGACCTGATCGACACGGCCGGCGTGCGCACCACCTACGGCTCGCGGATCTACGCCGACCACGTCCCGGACAGCACCGCGAGCGCGGTCGAGCGGCTCGTCTCCGCGGGGGCGGTTGTCACGGGCAAGGCGAACCTGCACGAGTTCGCGTGGGGCGTGACAAGCCAGAACCCGTGGTACGGGACGGTCCAGAACCCACACCTGCCGGGCCGGACGACCGGCGGCTCGTCGGGCGGCAACGCCGCTGCGATCGCGGCCGGCCTCTGCGACGTCGGCCTCGGCACCGACACCGGCTGCTCGATCCGCCTGCCCGCGATGTGCTGCGGCCTCGTCGGATTGAAGCCGAGCTGGGGGCGCGTCCCGGTCGACGGCGTGTTCCCGCTCTGCCCGACCTTCGACACGGTCGGGCCGATGGCGCGCACCGTACGCGAGGCGGCCGCGATGTGGTCCGTGCTGACGGGCGCGCCGGTGCCGGGCCCGCGACTTGCAGGGCTGACTGTCGGGCTGGTGCGGCAGCCGCCGTCGGTCGGTGGGCCGGCGCTGCCCGCGAACGCCACCGCCGAGGCGTACGTCGGCGCCCTCGAGGAGCTCGGCGCCCGCGTCGTCGACGCGGTCATCCCCGAGCCACCGGCCGACACCTGGCCGCTCTTCTTCCACGAGGCCGCAGCGTCGCACCGGCGCACGTACCCGGAGCGGGCGGACGAGTACGGCGAGAACGTGCGGAGGAAGCTCGAGCTCGCCCAGGCGGTCGAGCCCGACGACGTCGAGCGGGCGCGCGCGGCCGTCGCCGCCTGGCGGGCCTACCGTCCCGACGTCGACCTGTACGTCACGCCGACGATCGGCGTCGACGTGCCGCCGGTCGACTGCGACGAGCTCGACGTGCGGCTGCCGCTGACCGCGTTCCTGCGCCCGTTCAACGTGCTCGGCTGGGCGGCGATCTCGATCGGCGACCTGCAGCTCGTCGCGCCGCGCGACGAGGTCGTGATCGCTGCGGCGCTCGCCTGGGATCGCGCGAAAACGCCCGAACCAGGTTCGTGAGTCGGGCGCGACTGCGAAGATCAGATCCGTGACGACGGTCACCGTCGATGGCGGGAAGGTGCTCCTGACGGCGGCAGGAGGCCGGGCCCGCCGCTCCGACCCAGACGCGTGACCATCCTCGCGCTCAAGCTCCTGCTCGCGCCGGCGTTTGTGGTGGCGATCTCGGTCGTCTCGCACCGCTTCGGCTCCCGGATCGGCGGTGTCGTCGGCGGGTTGCCGGCGATCGCGGGCCCGATCCTCTTCGTGCTCGCGCTCGACCACGGGCGCGCGTTCGCGAGCGACGCGGCGAACGGGACGCTGCTCGGCGTCGCCGCGGTGATGGCGTTCGTCCTCGGCTACGTCGCCCTCGGGGGCCGCTTCGGGTGGCCCGCCGGGGTGATCGGCGGCTGGGCGGCGTTCTTCGCCGCGGTCGTGGCGCTCCGCCCCGTTCACGTCGACGCGTACGTCGCGCTTGTCGTGGCGTGCGTTGCGACCGCCGCGACGCTCGTCCTGCTCCCGCGTCCCCATGCGGCTGCGCCGGCCGCCGAGCCGCACCCGCCCCGCGAGCTGCTTCTCCGCGCCTTCTGCGCCGCGGTGCCGGTGGTCGCGGTCACCGCAAGCGCTCATCTCCTCGGCGCGCATCTGAGCGGCCTGCTCGCGTCGTTCCCGATCATGACCCCGGTGCTCGCCGCGTTCACGCAGGTGCAGTCCGGCCCACGCGAGGCGGTGCGGCTCCTGCACGGTCTCGCGGTCGGCTTCTTCGCGTATGCGCTCTTCTGCTTCGTCGTCAACGTCAGCGTCGAGCAGCTGGGGATCGCCGAGTCGTTCGCCCTCGCGGTCGCCGTCGCACTCGGGGTGCAGGGCGCGGCGCTTCTCTTCACCGGCCGCCACGAGCAGACGCTCGCGCTCGACGCCGCTCGGTGAGCGGGACGCTCAGCGGTCGGGGATCCTGAGCTCCCGTCCGGTATAGAAGCCGGCGGTCTCCTCGATCACGTAGGGCGCCATCGCCTGCCGCCGGCTGCTTTCGACGTCCGACAGGCGGTAGGCCTCGCGCGACTCGGGCGAGTCCCAGATCGAGATCCCGACCACTTCGGTCCCGTCCGCGGAGTAGCACTCGTACGCGCGCAGCATCCCGGCCGGGAACTCGCTCGGCCGCCACGACCGGCTGAACTCCTCGCGCGCACCGGGGTGCAGCTTGCGGGTCGTGATCCAGACGTGAGCTGTCTCGAACTCCATCACGTGCCCCTTTCTCTGCGCTCCGGCCGGCCCCAGAGCTCCGGCCGTGGCGCAGATCATGGCGCGCGCGGGCGGCCGGGGGCAAGGAGCGAGTGATCTTCCGGTGAGGCGAGGCAAGACGCCCCCATCCGCGGCGGACGCTCAGCGGCGCGCGGCGGAGAGCAGCTCGTCCGTGGCGACCCCTCTGATCGAGGCGTCCACGAGCTCGATCGGATGAAAGGCAGGCAGCGGCCTGCCGCTTCGGCGGAGCGCGGCCGTGACCTGGACGAGGCAGCCGGGGTTGCCGCTCGCATACGCATCCGGCGCGGTCTCCGCGATTCGCCCGGCTTTGCGGTCGCCGAGTTCGGCGGCTGCCTCGGGCTGGACGATGTTGTAGATGCCGGCGCTCCCGCAGCAGAGCTCCTGCTCGGTGGGCTCGACGAGCTGGAGACCGGGTACGGCAGACAGCATCGCGCGCGGCTGCGACTCGATCCGCTGGGCGTGCTTCAGATGGCACGAGTCCTGGAACGCGACGCGCAGGTCGAGCCGCCGCCGCTCGGCCGGCTCGATCGCAGCCGTCACGAGCTCCGATACGTCGACCACGTTCGCGACCCCGTGGTCCTTGAGGTGCGAGCCGCAGCCGGCGGCGTTGGTGACGATCGCGTCGTAGCCGGCGAGCTTGCGCTCGAGCGCCCGCGCCCGCGTCGACGCCCTCGTCGAGCCGGCCGGCGTGCGCGTGCAGCGCGCCGCAGCACCCCTGCGCGCGCGGCACGTGCACGTCGTAGCCGTCGGCGGCGAGCACGCGCGCGGTGGCGACGTTCACGTCGCCGAAGACGACGCTCTGAACGCAGCCCGCGACGACCGCGACGCGCGGGCCTTTCCCGGGCAGGTGCACCGGCGGCCGGGCCGCGTCGATCCACGGCGGCGCGATCGCGCGCAGCGGCGCCAGCGGGCCCGGCGCCGGCAGGCGCCGCAGCGCGAGCGCCGCACGCAGCCGGCGCCTGTGCGGGAACACGGAGAAGATCAGCGAGCGCAGCGCGCGGTCGGCGGCGCCGCGCCGGTGGTGCTGCTCGACGTACGCGCGCGTCGACTCGATCAGCCGGTCGTACCGCACCCCGGACGGGCACGACGTGACGCAGGCCATGCAGCCGAGGCAGCGGTCGAAGTGCTCGACGACCGTGTCGGTCAGCTCGATCGAGCCGTCGACGAGCGCCCCCATCAGGTGGATGCGCCCCCGCGGCGAGTCCATCTCCTCGTGCCAGAGCGAGTACGTCGGGCACGTCGGCAGGCAGAAGCCGCAGTGGACGCAGTCGGCGATCAGCTCGGGTTGCACAGCGCCTCCACCACGGCCTCGGCGAGCGGCGACCACGTGGTGTCGCCTGCGTCCTCGACGTACGCGACGCGCGGGCCGGGCCGCACGAGCGGTGCCGGGGAGCCGTCGTGGCGTCGGCGTCCGGGCAGCCGCTCCTGCAGCGCCCGCAGCTCCTGCCATGGGTCGGCCTCCTCGCCGCCGAGCTCGGCAGCCTGCGCGTCGACCGCGCGCCGCGAACCTTCGAAGAGCACGTGCATCCGGCCGCCCGCGAGGTCGACCGCGCTCGGCGCGAGGCCCGAGCGGTGGAGCTCGGGCCAGCGGGAGCCGTCGGTGACGACCGTCCGCGACGCCGCCGGCAGCGGGTGCAGCCGCAGCGCCACCCGCTCCGACCGACCCGAGCCGTCCGCGCGAGCCGCAGAAGAGCTTGCCGAGGTCGTAGCCGGCGACGTTCTTCACCACCTTGCCGCCCGAGCTCGCCCGCGTCCCGTCCGGGAGCGTCACCGTCACGCCGATCACGAGGTCGCGCATCGTCCCGAACCGGTGGCGCAGCGGGCCGGACAGATCGTCGAGGAGGCACTCGCCGAGCGTCGGGTCGCCCGGCGGGTCCAGCGACAGCCGCTGCCCGTGCGCCGCAAGAGCAGCCTGCAGCGCCGAGAGCCGCAGCTCCGCCAGGGCGATGCACGTCAGGTCGCCGGGCTCGTGCTCGACGATCCCGTCAGAGACGCTCACCACGGCCCGCCAGCTCGAGTGGATGCGCGCGGTAGGGCCCGGGCACCTCGCCGCAGAGCCGCGGCGTGGGGAAGACCTTGCCGGGATTCGCGAGCCCGTCCGGATCGAACGCCCGGCGCAGGCGGCGCATCGCCTCGAGGTCGTTCTCGCCGAACATGAGCGGCATCGCGCACGCCTTGTCGGTGCCGACGCCGTGCTCGCCGGTGATCGAGCCGCCGACGTCGATGCACGCCTCGAGGATCTTCGACGCGAGCAGCTCGGCGCGCTCGGCCTCGCCGTCGACCCGCCCGTCGTAGAGGACGAGCGGATGCAGGTTCCCGTCGCCCGCGTGGAACACGTTGCCGACGCGCAGGCCGTGCTCGGCCGAGAGCCCGTCGATGCGGCGCAGCACCTCCGGCAGCCGGGTGCGCGGCACGACGCCGTCCTGCACGTAGTAGTTCGGGCTGACGCGGCCCATCGCCGCGAACGCCGCCTTGCGTCCTCGCCACACGGCGGCGCGGTCGGCCGGGTCGGACGCGATGCGGATCTCGACTGCGGCGTTCGAACGGCAGAGCTCCTCGACGGCGGCGAGGTCCTCCTCGACCTCTTCGACCGGGCCGTCGAGCTCGACGATCAGCACGGCGCCGCATCCGGGCGGGTAGTCGGCGCCGACGGCGGCCTCGGCCGCCTCGATCGTGATCGCGTCCATCATCTCGATCGCCGACGGCAGGATCCCTGCCGCGATCGTTCCCGAGACGGCGCCGCCCGCCTGCGTCGGTGTGCTCGAAGCCGGCGAGCAGCGTGCGCACCGCTGCGGGCGCGCGCAACAGGCGCAGCGTCAGCTTCGTCGCGATCCCGAGCGTGCCCTCCGAGCCGACGAAGACGCCGAGCAGGTCCGGCCCGACGTCCCACGTCGCGAGCTGGACGAGCTCGCCGTCGGGCAGCACGACGTCGGCGGCGAGCACGTGGTTGACGGTGAAGCCGTACTTGAGGCAGTGCGCGCCGCCGGAGTTCTCGGCGACGTTGCCGCCGATCGTGCAGACCTGCTGCGACGAGGGGTCGGGCGCGTAGTAGAAGCCGTCGCCGCGACACGGCCCGCGTGACGTCGAGGTTCGCGACGCCCGGCTCGACGACGATCTCGCCCGCGTCGATGTCGACCGTCGAGGATCCGGTTCATCCGCGCGAGCGAGATCACGATCCCGTCGGCGACGGGCAGCGCGCCGCCCGAGAGGCCGGTGCCGGCACCGCGGGCGACGAAGGGGATGCCGGTGCTCGTGACAGAGCCGGACGACCGCCTGCACCTCGGCGGTCGTGGCCGGCAGCGCCACCAGCGCCGGCACGACCCGGCGGCCGGTGAGCCCGTCGCACTCGTAGGTGCGCAGCTGCTCCGGCTCGCGGATCACCTCCGTCACCGCGGCGAAGCGCGCGACCACTTCCCGCGGCAGACCCATCGTCCCAACCTACCGTAGGATCGGCGGCGTGGCCGTCCGCGACTTCGTCCGCTGGCCGGGGCTTCCCGACGAGATGAAGGAGAGCTGATGGCGCGTCCCGTCACGTTGTTCACCGGCCAGTGGGCCGACCTGCCGCTGGAGGAGTTGGCGCAGCGTTGCGGCGGCTGGGGCTTCGACGGTCTCGAGCTCGCCTGCTGGGGCGACCACTTCGAGGTCGACCGGGCGCTCGCCGACGACGGCTACGTGCGCGGCAAACGCGAGCTGCTCGAGCGGCACGGCCTGAACGTGTGGGCGATCGGAGCGCATCTCGTCGGGCAGGCCGTCTCCGACCGCATCGACGAGCGCCACCGCGCGATCCTGCCGCCCGAGATCTTCGGCGACGGCGGGCAAGAGGGCGTGCGGCAGCGCGCGGCCGAGCGGATGAAGGACACGGCACGCGCTGCCGCCCGGCTCGGCGTGACGCAGGTCAACGGCTTCACCGGCTCGCCCGTCTGGCACCTGCTGTACTCGTTCCCGCCGAACGACTTCGGCGAGATCGAGCGTGCCTACGGCGAGGTCGCCGAGCGGTGGGGCCCGATCATGGACGTCTTCGACGCGGAGGGCGTTCGCTTCGGGCTCGAGGTGCACCCGACCGAGATCGCCTACGACTTCGTCACGACGCGCAAGACACTCGATGCGATCGGGAACCGCGAGGCGTTCGGGATCAACCTCGACCCCAGCCATTTCGCGCCGCAGTTCCTCGACGCGGCGGAGTTCGCGCTCGAGTTCGGCGATCGGATCTACCACGTGCACGTGAAGGACTCACGCCGCCGCCTCGAACGGGCGTCGTTCGATTCTCGCCTCCCATCTCAACTTCGGCGAGGAGGCACGCGGCTGGGACTTCGTCTCGCCCGGTCACGGCGACGTCGACTTCGAGGCGCTCCTCCGGGCGCTCAACCGGATCGGCTACCAGGGCCCACTGTCGATCGAGTGGGAGGACAGCGGCATGGATCGCGACTTTGGCGCGCGGCGCGCGCTCGCCTACGTCCGGCGTACCGACTTCTCACCGTCGTCGATCGCGTTCGACGCGGCGATGCAGAAGGCGGGCGAGTCGTGAGCGACACCATCGGCATCGGGATGCTCGGCTATGCCTTCATGGGCAAGGCGCACGCGAACGGCTACAAGAAGCTCTCCTACATGGCCTGGCCGCCGCCGCTCGAGCCACGCCTCGTCTCGATCGCGGGCCGGGACGAAGCGGCCGTCGCCGAGGCCGCGCGCCGCTACGGCTTCGACCGCTACGTGACCGACTGGCACGACCTGGTCGCCGACCCCGACGTGCAGCTCTTCGACAACTCGGGCCCGAACAACCTCCACGCCGAGCCGACAATCGCGGCCGCCGAGGCGGGCAAGCACGTCCTCTGCGAGAAGCCACTCGGCCGGGACGCGAACGAGAGTTACGACCTGTGGCAGCGCGTCGAGGCCGCCGGCGTGAAGCACATGACGGCCTTCAACTACCGCTTCGTGCCCGCCGTGCGGCTCGCCCGGCAGATGATCGAGGCGGGCGAGCTTGGCGACCTCCTCCATTTCCGCGGCCGCTACCTGCAGGAGTGGGGGACGACGACCGCCGACGTCTGGCGGTTCCACGCCGCCGAGGCGGGCTCGGGCGCGCTCGGCGACCTCGGCGCCCACGTGGTCGACCTGGCGCGCTATCTCGTCGGTGAGATCGGCGCGGTGTCCGCGTCGGTGCGGACGTTCGTGCCGGGCCGTGAGGTGGACGACGCGTTCGAGGCGGTCGCCGACTTCGACGGCACGGCCGTCGGGACGATCGAGGCGACACGCTTCGCCGCCGGGCGCAAGAACGCCCTCTGCTGGGAGATCAACGGCACGAAGGGCTCGCTCGCCTTCGACCTCGAGCGCCTGAACGAGCTGCAGCACTCCGAGGGGACGAAGGGCTTCCGCACGATCCTCGTCACCGAGGCCGACCACCCGTTCTGGAAGTGGTGGTGGCCCCACGGCCACATCATCGGCTGGGAGCACACGTTCGTGCACGAGATTCACCACCTGCTGACCGCGATCGCCGAGGACGGCGACGTCGCGCCGCACGGCGCCACCTTCGAGGACGGCTACCGCGCGGCCGAGGTCTGCGACGCGATCCTCCGTTCCGCCGTGAGCGGTGCCCGCGAGGCGGTCACCTACCGGAGCTGAGCCATGGCGACGATGGACGACCTGGACCGGCTGGCGCTCGAGCTCCCGGAGACGGCGAAGGCGCTCGATGAGGGCCGGCCGAGCTACCTCGTGCACGGCAAGTGGTTCTGCTTCCACCGTCGGCCGCGGAAGGACGCAGTCGACCCGGACACGGGCGAGCGGCTCGACGACGTGCTCGTCTTTCGCGTCGAGGACGAGGGCGCGAAGGAGCTCCAGCTGTGCGACGACCGCGGGATCTTCTTCACGACGCCGCATTGGAACGGCTTCGCCGCGGTGCTCGTGCGCATCCGCGACCTGGCCCGCCTCGACCGCGACGAGCTGAGGGACGTCGTCGTCGACGCCTGGCTGACGAAGGCACAGAAGCGCGTCGCGAAGGCGTGGCTCGCCGAGCACGGCGAATGAGCCGGGTCGTCGACCTGAACGCCGACGTGGGGGAGGGGCTCGAGGCGGACGCGGAGCTGCTCCGGATCGTGACGAGCGCGAACGTCGCCTGCGGCTTCCACGCGGGCGACGCCGGAACGATGCGCGCAGTGTGCGACGCGGCGTTCGCGGCCGGCGTGGTGGTCGGCGCGCACGTCTCCTACCGCGATCGTGACGGGTTCGGCCGCCGCGAGCTCGACGTCGACCCGGCGACGCTCGAGGCTGAGGCAGCGGAGCAGATCGAGGCGCTGCAGGAGGCCGCCGGAGGTCGCGTCGCCTACGTCAAGCCGCACGGGGCGCTCTACCACCGCGCCTCCGTCGACGACGCTGCGGCCGCCGCGCTCGTCGTTGCCGCGGCGCCCCTCGCGGTGCTCGCGTTCCCGGGCTCGCGGCTGCTCGCGCGGGCGCGCGAGGCCGGCCTCACCGCCGTCGAGGAGGGCTTCGCCGACCGCGCCTACGGCGCTGACGGTTCCCTCGTCGCGCGGAGTGACCCCGGCGCGGTGCTCGACGCGGATGCGGCCGCAGCCCAGGCGGTCGCGCTCGTCGCACGGGTCCGCTCGGTGTGCGTCCACTCCGACACACCGGGCGCGGCTGCGCTCGCGGCCCGCGTCCGCTCGGCGCTCGAGCAGGCCGGGGTCGAGCTGCGGCCGTTCGCATGACGATGCGACTTCGCCCGGCGGGCGACCGCGCCGCCCTGATCGAGCTCGAAGACAACGCCGCGGCCGTTCGTCTCGCGCACGCGCTGCGCGAGCGGGACGAGCTGGTCGACGTCGTGCCCGGCCATCGCACGGTGCTCGTCACCTGGGCCGGCGAGCGACCGCGCCTCGAGCTCGACCTCGTCGCTTGGGAGGGGCCGGGCCCGGGCCGGCTCCACGAGATCGCGGTCGTCTACGACGGCCCCGATCTGGACGAGGTCGCGCGGCTCGCGGGCCTGACCGTCGACCAGGTGGTGGAGCTGCACGCGGCGGCCGAGCACACGGTGGCGTTCCTCGGCTTCGCGCCCGGCTTCGCCTACCTGCTCGGCGGCGACGAGCGGCTCCACGTGCCGCGCCTCGAGACGCCGAGGGAGCGCGTGCCCGCGGGCAGTGTCGCGATCGCGGGCCCCTACGCGGCGGTCTACCCGTGGGACTCGCCCGGCGGGTGGCGGCTGCTCGGCCGCACCGCGCTCCGGCTCTTCGACCCGGAGCACGACCCGCCGGCGCTGCTCGCGCCGGGCGACCGCGTGCGCTTCGTGCCGGCGTGAGCGAGCTCCTCGTCGTGCGCGCAGGGCCGCTGACGACCGTCCAGGACCGCGGGCGGCCCGGGCTCGCTCATCTCGGCGTGCCGCCGTCGGGCGCCGCCGATCTGCGTTCGTTCGAGCTCGGCAACGCGCTCGTCGGGAACGACCCGGCGGCTGCTGCGCTCGAGGCGACGCTCGTCGGGCCGACATTGCGCTTCGACGCGCCGGCGCTCGTCGCCGTCACGGGCGCGGAAGCGGGCGCCATGCTCGACGGCCGCCCCCTGGTGCGCTGCGAGCCGCGCGAAGGCTCGCTGCTCGAGCTCGGCCCCTGCACCGGCGGCGTGCGGGTGTACGTCGCCGCGCGCGGCGGGATCGACGTCGCCGCCGTCCTGGGCAGCCGATCGCACGACGTTCTCACGGGCCTCGGCCCGCCGCCGCTCAGGGACGGCGACGTGCTGCCGCTCGGGCCCGAGCTCCCGACGCGCGCCAAAACGCTTGTACCGGACTGTTACCTGCCGCCGCCGGAGCCCGTCCTGCGCGTGCTGCCGGGCCCACGCGCCGATTGGTTCGCGCCCGGCGCGCTCGAGGCGCTGACGAGTGCGACGTGGTGGGTGGCGCTCGCCTCCAACCGCGTCGGCACTCGCCTCGAAGGGCCGCAGCTCGAGCACGTGCGGCAGGAGGAGCTCCTGTCGGAAGGGCTCGTCACCGGCGCGCTGCAGGTGCCGGCCGCCGGGCAGCCGATCCTGCTCGGCCCCGACCATCCGACGACCGGCGGCTACCCCGTGCTCGCGGTGGTCGTGACGGAGGATCTACCGCTCGCCGGGCAGCTTGCGCCGGGCGCGACCGTTCAGTTCTCGATCGTGACGAGCGTGCCGATCGGCGTGTAGGGCCACACCTTCGCCGCGGAGGCGAGCGGGAGCTCGACACAGCCGAGGCTCTGCGGCGTGCCGAACGAGGAACGGTTGAAGGCGTGCAACGCCTCCCCGCCGTGGAAGTAGCTGATCCAGCGGATGCCGGGGTCGTCGTAGTGCGAGCCGTCCGGGTTCGTGCCCTTCATCTCGCCGACGGGGATGTGCTCGAACACGGGGAACGTCCCGGGCAGGGTCGGCGTCGCGGGGATGCCCGTGTTGCCGGGCGAGGTCAGCACGACGTGGCCGTTGTGCCACAGCGTGAGGAGCTGCGGAAGATGCGTGTGCACGTAGACGAAGCTGTAGCCGTCGGTACGACGCTTGCCCGCGAGTGCGTCGGCGAGCAGCGCCCGCCAGACGTGAGGCCCCGCAAAGCCGTCGACCGTCAGCCCGTGCTCGTGCTGGAACATCATCACCGCGCCGCGGGTGATCTGCGTGATCTTCGTCGGGTTCCACTGGCGCTGCAGCTGCGGCGGCGTCGAGGGGTACCGCCACGAGAACGTGCCGTCGGGCGGGTCGACGGCCGCGTCGACCTCGGCGGTGCGTGTGCGCATGACGGGCGAGGAGGCCGGCTGCGGCTGCCAGCCGACCGGGAGGTAACCCTCCATGGCGAGGAGCTGGTGCAGCCGCAGCAGACTGCCGTCGGCGACCGTCCACCCGAGCGTGCGGCCGGCCGAGGTCAACCGGCCGAGCTGCAGGCGGACGCTCGTCCCGAATGGGAAGCCGAAGCCCGCCGGCCGGAAGACGAGCGTGTGCGCGTCGGGCTCCGACCACCGGCCGGCGACGGCCGGGGAGAGCCGCGGGTGCTCCGAGCCGAGCACGTGCGCGACGGGTTGCGCGAAGACGAGCCGGAGCGGGACGACCGGTGAGACGACGGCCTGCGGTGCGGGAGAGACGAGCACCGCCGGCTCCTTCGTCGCCGGGAACCACGTCACGCGGACCGGCGCGCCGATCTGCTCCCAGGGGCGCGCCGCGGCCGCCACCTGAAGCGTCCCGCTCGCGGGCCGTGTGCCGAGCTCGACCACGCGGGCACCGCCGACCCTCATCGTGCGCCCGTCGATCGCCACCCGGTCGACCGGCCGGTCGAAGCGGATCCGGAGCGGCACGCCTCGACGCACCGTCACCCAGCGATCGGCCACCTCGGCGACCGGTGCGCGGATCGAGAGCTGCTCGTGCCTCAGCTTCCCGAAGAGCCGCGCGAGCCAGCCGGGCCGCCGCACGACCACTTCGACGCGCACGCGGAGCCCTGGGGGGAGAGGCGTCCCCGGCACCAGCCGTCCGTCCGAGACCGAGACGGGGAACTCGACTCCGTCCGCCGTATACGCACGCGCCGAGACGAGCGAGCCCGCGAGCGGCTGCAGTTGCAACCGTGCGAGCGCGGCGTCGTCGGCGGCGAGCGTTGCTCCGGACCACCAGTGGACGGCCGCGGCGAGCGCGCCGCCGGCGAGCAGCGCGAGGACGACGAGCGCCGACGCGACACGCCGGACCGTCCGACGCCGCCGGTTGCTCGGGCCGGAACGAGAGCCCCCCATCGTCTTCCATCGTACGGCCGGGCCGCCCGCAGTCCTGCCTTGAAAGCGGTAAAGGGGTCGTGCTTCCCGGCCGATATGAGTCACATGGCCGGGTTTCCCCGTGTCCTCTCCGGCGACGGCGGCCGGACGACCAACTATGCAGCGGCGCTGCTCGAGGACGACCCGGGCGCCTCGGTCAGACGTGCGCTCCGCAGACGCCTCGTGCTCGCGATCGTCCTCGTCGTCGCCGCGCTCGCCGTCGGCCCGGTGCTGGGTGTACGGGCGGGGCTGTATCCGGCCGAGACCGGTGCGCTCGTCTTCGCCGCGATCATGCTCCTCGCGTTCCTGTTGCTCGCCGGGTACGTGACGAGCGCTCTCGAGCGCGCCGACGCTCGCCGGCGCACCCTGCAGGACAACTACCGCCGACTCGTCGAGCAGCTGCCGCTCGTCGTCTATGTCGACGAGCTCACCGACAACTCGGCCAACATCTACACGAGCCCCCAGGTCGAGTCGCTGCTCGGCTACACGGTCGAGGAGTGGGTGAGCGACCCGGAGTTGTTCGTGAAGCTGCTTCACGAGGACGATCGCGAGCGGGTGCTCGCCGAGGTGAGGCGATCGAACGAGGAGCGCGCGCCGTTCGACTGCGAGTACCGGTTGGTCGCCCGCGACGGCAGGATCGTCTGGATCCACGACGCGGCGTCCGTCCACCAGGACGGAGAGGTCAGCTACGCGCAGGGCTACATGTTCGACATCTCGCGCCGGCGCCTCGCCGAGGAGGAGCTGCGCGAGCTCGCCGTCACCGACCCGCTGACCGGGCTGCCGAACCGCCGCCAGCTGCTCGAACGACTGCGCGACCTCGAGTGTGCGGAGGAGCCGCAGTCGCTGCTCTTCCTCGACATCGACGACTTCAAGACCTTCAACGACAGCCTGGGGCACCGGGCGGGGGACTCGTTGCTCGTCGAGGTGGCGCTTCGGCTGATGCACTGCGTCGCCTCGGACGAGCTCGTCGTGCGGCTCGGCGGCGACGAGTTCGCGGTGTCGACGACGGTCACGGACCGCGCTCGGCTCGAGGCCACCGCCGTCCGGCTGCTCACGGAGATCGCCTCCCCGATCGTGGTCGAGGGCCGCGAGCTCTGGCTGGGGGCGAGCATCGGCATCGCCACAGGCGGAACGGCCGACGAGCTCCTGCGCAACGCGGACCTCGCGATGTATCGCGCGAAGGCGCAGGGCGGCAGCGCCGTGGCGTTCTTCGCGCCCCACCTGCACGAGTCGGCCGAGCGACGGCTCGGTCTGTCCGCCGACCTTCGCCGGACGATGCTCTACCACGAGCTCGAGCTCGTCTACCAGCCGACGTTCGACCTGCAGAACGGCGGCATCGAAGGGCTCGAGGCGCTCATGCGCTGGCACCACCCGGTGCTCGGGCTCGTGTCTCCCGCCGAGTTCATCCCGATCGCGGAGGAACAGGGGAGCATTGTCGACGTCGGCCGCTTCGCGCTCGACACGGCGTGCCGGCAGGCCGCCGAATGGTTGCAGCTGCACGGCCGCTTCTCGATGAGCGTCAACGTCTCGGGCCGCCAGCTGCGCGATCCCGCGTTCGCCGACGACGTGCTCGCGACTCTGCGCAAGCATCGGCTCGAGCCGTCGTTGCTGCGGCTCGAGCTGACCGAGAACGTCCTGGTGCAGGCGAACGAGACCGCGAGGAGGAGCGTCGTCGCGGTCTGCGCTGCGGGTGTGCAGCTCGCGATCGATGACTTCGGCACCGGCAACTCGTGGATCGGCCATCTTCAGGAGTTCCATCCGCACGTGATCAAGATCGACCGCTCGCTGCTGTCGGGTGTGGAGGCCGGCGAGACGCGACTCCTGCGCGGAACGGTCGCGCTCGCCCGCGAGCTCGGCGTTCGGGTCGTCGCCGAGGGCATCGAGGAGCTGACGCAGCTGCAGGTCGTGCGCGACGCAGGCTGCGACATCGGGCAGGGTTTCCTGCTCGCTCCGCCGGTCCAGGCCGCCGACGTGGCAGCGCTGCTCATTCAGGACCGGATGTCGCCGCCCGCACGCCTGCGGCTCGCCTGACGCCACGGCGGTCCTTCTGGTACCACGTCGGCGATGCGTCTGCGGCTCGCGCTCTCGACCGCTGCCACCCTCGCGGTCGCAGCTCTCGCAGGCTCAGCTGCGCCTGCGGGCGTCCCGGGCGCGCCGCACGTGCTCCTGATCGGCGACTCGGTCGCGACCGGCATGCTCTGGCACAACGACGCGATCGCCGTGCTCCAGCGGAACCTGAACGTCCTGTGGCAGGTGGCGGTGTGCAGGCGTCTCGCCGGCGTCGGCTGCACCTTCCAGGGCGAGACGCCTCCGAGCCTCCTCGACCTCGTCTCCTCCGGCGGAACCGTGCCGCCGATCGTCGTCGTGGAGATGGGCTACAACGACTTCGAGAGCACCTTTGCCCCGAGCGTCGAGCAGTCGATCCAGGCGCTGCTCCAGCACGGTGCCCGGAGCATCCTGTGGCTGACGCTGCGCGAGGTGCATCACCCGTACATCCACATGAACGCGATCGTCGCGGCGGCAGCGAAACGGCACCCGCAGGTGCGGCTCGTCGACTGGAACCGCTACGCACGGAGCCATCCCGACTGGTTCCAGGACGACGGCGAGCACCTCCTCGACGCGGGTGGTCTCGCGATGGCGTCGTTGATCCACCTCTCGATCGACGAGCTCACGGAGCCGCTCCGGATCGTTCCCGGCGAGATCGAAGTCGCGCGTGTCGGGAGCCCGTACTCGACGCAGCTCGTCGCGACCGGTGGGGAGGTGCCCTACCGGTGGCAATTCGTCGGCAGCCCGCCGCGCGGACTGCACCTGCTCGCGGACGGGCGCATCTACGGCACGCCGCGCCGTGTCCAGCGCGTCGGCGTGATCGTGCGCGTCTCCGACTCGGAGGGGCAGGTCGCATCACGTCGAGTTGTGCTCGCCGTTCAGCCCTGAGAAGGGACTTCAAGAGACCTTCACAACCCTGCTGCAAGCTTCGTGCCCGTGAGACGGGTGGGGGTCGTCGCGGCAGCCGTGCTGCTGCTCTCGTCGAGCAGTGCGTCCGCGGTGCGCCAGCTCACACAGCCGACCGTCTTCACGGGGTACGGGTTCGACGCCTGCTCCGCCCCCTCGCTGGCCAAGCTGCAGGCCTGGAGCGCGTCGCCCTATCGCGCCGTCGGCATCTACATCGGCGGTGTCAACCGCGCGTGCGGGCAGCCGAACCTGACGCCCGTCTGGGTTTCCTCGGCGATCGGGCTCGGCTGGAGCCTGATGCCGCTGTACGTCGGGCTCCAGGCGCCGTGCGTCTCCCAGTCCGGGCTCGAGCGCATCTCGACGAACCCTGCAACGGCCGGCACGCAGGGGCAGGCGGCCGCCGACGACGCCGCCGCGAAGGCCGCGGCCCTGGGGCTCCCGGCAGGCAGCCCCGTCTACCTCGACCTCGAGGGATACAAGCTCGGCAACGCGGCGTGCACGAAGGCCGTGCAGAGCTTCGTCACGTCGTGGGTGCAGGAGGCGCACGAGCGCGAGCTCGCCGCGGGCCTCTACGGCAGCGCTGCCTCGACGATCCGCGACATCTCGGTGCTCTCGAGCGACCTTCCGGACGCCGTCTGGATCGCCGACTGGAACGGCGTCGAGAACGTGTTCGGCGACCCGTATGTCAGCGATGCGCTGTGGATCAACCACCAGCGCATCCACCAGTACAAGGGTGGGCACGACGAGAGCTACGGCGGCGTGACGATCAACATCGACTCGAGCATCGTCGACAGCACGGTCGTCGGCGGTACCGCCGCGCCGCCACCGCCTCCGCCGACCGCGCCCGCGGGCACCGTCACCTCCGCGGACGGCCTCGCGAACGTGAGCTGGCCGGCGTCCGCGTTCGCGACCCAGGTGGTGGTGACCCTCACGACCGCCGCACCACCGCCACCGCCTGCGACCTATGCCGTCGACCTGGCGGTCACCGAGGCCGACAACCAGGCGCCCGTGCCGGGCTTCGGTGCGCCGGTCACCCTGCACCTGCTCCAGCCCGGAGCCGGGTCGATCCCGGCGTTCTCACCGGACGGCACGACGTGGCAGCAGCTGCCGGAGCTCACGTCGGCAGGGCTCTCGGAGGCGGTGCACTCCGCGTACACGATCGACGCCGACGGCACCGTCGAGATCCAGACACTCGTGCCCGGTCTCTTCGGGCTCGTGCCCGACACGCAGCCGCCGAGCCGTCCGATCGTGACCGCGCGGATGTCGAAGAACGTGCTCGCACTGTCGTGGCCGCCGGCGACCGACAACGTGCGGGTCGCGACGTACGACGTCCTGCGCAACGGGACGGCGGTCGCGAGCCTGCCGGGCGACGCGCGCAGGACGACCGTGCACGGCTTCTCGCCCGCCTCGCCGAGCGTGTTCCGGATCCAGGCGCTCGACGCCGCCGGCAACGCCGGGAAGCCGTCGAACGCGGCCGTCGTCGTCGCGCACCGACGCCCGCAGGGCCTGCCGCGCGCGATCCCGCAGTGGGCCTACGCGCTCTACGGCTGGCAGCGAGGCGGCGGCGGGAAGCGCCCTGCGGCGGCACCCAAGCGCCCGCCCGCGTGGTACTGGGCGTGGGCCGCGTGGCGCAGCACCCCGTTCAGGCTGAGGTAGGCGTGCAGCGCGGGCCGATCTCGTCGGCCAGCGCGATCCGGTACAGCCAGAGGGAGCGGACGCGCGTCAGCCCGATGCCGCTCTTCAGCGCGAGGTCGCCCCACACCTGAGCCGACCCGCTGGGGTCGACGGTGATGTCGCCGTAGCCGTGTGCGGGCACGCAGACGGAGACCACGTTGATCGTGTCCGTGTTCGCGGCGAGGTCGACGTTCCAGTGTCCGTTGTTCGACTTGAAGGTCGCGCCTTCACGACCGTTCGTCGCGTCGAGGTAGAGCGTCACGCGGCGGACGCGGGCCTCGCGTTGGCCGTCGTACGGATAGACGCGAATCGTCCCGCGCTGGTTCGGGATCGTGAAGCCGTCGCTGTCGATCCCGAACGTCAGCCAATCGGCCCGCCACGTGCGGCCCGCGTCGAGGAGCAGCACGTCGCGCGTCAGCGAGACCTGGGTGCCCCGCATCCGGAAGCGGCTGTCGCGGCCGCTCTCGGCGATGTAGCGGGTGGGCGAGATGTTCGCCCGTCCGGTCGCCGGGTCGAAGAGGAGCGACAGCTTCGGGAACGTCGTTTGGATCTCCCCGAACTCGTTGTGGATGTACGCGCCGCGTGTCACCGACCGGTTCCAGAACTCCATGTCCCACCACCAACCCGCCGTCGCCCAGTAGTCGCCGGGTAGTTGTGCGTACGGGACGATCGTCACGTCCTTGTCCGTCCCGATCGTGCGGTCGACCCAGTCGAAGACGATGCCCTGCGGAAGCGTGATCGGCCGGCCCGCCGTGCCGTCGACCCGGAAGAGGCGATCGAACGCGTACACGCTCTCGGCGGTCGTCGCCGCCGCGGTCGCGGCGATCAGCACGACCGCGACGAGGCGCCGTCCGGCGACGATCCGGCCGAGCATGAACACTGCGAGCAGCAGGATCGTGCTCGCGACGAGCAGGTTGCGTGCGCCCGTGATGCCGTGGCCGCTCCGGAGCAGGTAGTCGTCGAGGATCGCCGCCGGCGTGTCGACGTTGAGCTTCGAGAAGACCGGCAGCGGGGCGCTCTCGAACCCCAGGATGAGGATGACCACGGGAGCCGCGAGCGACCAGCGTGGCGTGCGGCGGTCGAACAACGCCCCGACGAAGCCGGTCAGGAGCAGCGGCGCGATGTAGAAGAGGTAGCGGTCGCGCGGGAGGTTGCCGCCGAAGCGCAGGTCGAACGACGCCACCTCGAGCGCGAGCAGGGTCACCGCGATCGCCGCCACGACCGCGAACGGCTCACGCGCCCAGCTGCGGGCGAGCAGCCAGGCGCCGCCGATCAGGAACGGCAGGATCCCGAGCGCGAGCGCGATCGTCGCGAGATGCTGCACGAAGGCGCGTGGCAGGTCGGCGAGCGAGAGCGAGCCCGTGGCCGTCGACGAGTAGAAGCCGAGCACGCTCGACGCATGGCCGACGGCGGCCAGCAGGCCGACGAGCACGACGAGCCCGCCGATCACGGCCGCGAGCGTGCGGTGCCGTTGCAGAGCGAGCCGAGGCGACCGTTCCTGGACGAGGATCGCGAGCGGGGCCGTGACGAGCAGCACTGCGAACTGCGTGCGTGCGAGGACGGCGACGAAGAGCCCTATCAGCGCGAGCACGTCTGCACCTCGTGAGGGCCGGGCCACCGTGCGTCCGAGCAGGTACACGCCCCAGAGGAACGCCGGGTAGGCGGCGTTCTCCGTCAGCAGGAACGACGCGAGCACGAACCAGGGGACGAGCACCGAGAGCGCCGAGACGGCGTAGGCGGCGAGCCTCGAGCCGAGGGCGTCCCGGGCGAGCAGGAACGCCGGCACCGCCGCGGAGGCGATCACGACCGCGTTCAGGATGTGCGCCCGATACAGGAACGCGGGCACGTAGTCGTGCTTCGCGACAAGCGAGAGGACGAGCGGGTAGAGGTCGTTGCCGGCCGGGATGTGCTCGCCGCGCAGGGCGGGGAGCGGCGAGCCCGTGCGCGCGACCGAGAAGGCGAGCCGCTCGTAGAGCAGCTCGTCCGTCATCACGAACCAGTCGACGACGCGCGAGGTGGCCGCGGCGAGCACGCCCGCGACGGCCGCCCAGACGGCGAGGACGGGCAGGAGGTGCAGGACGCCCCGGCGCACGCTGCCGAGTTGTAGCGGGTCGCCCGGAGCGCGCCGGAGGGTGCCGCTACGATCGGCGGCGTGAGGGGGGCGATCGTCGCGATTGCTGCTGCGCTTGCGCTCGGGGCCCTGCCCGCCGGCGCGGCGACGCACACGCTGCAGCACGTGACGCTGATCGGCGACTCCGTCTCGGACGGGATCGGCGGCGACTCCGTCGCAGTCAGCACCCTGTCGCAGGGCATCGACCTCGACCTCGAGACGGCGGCGTGCAGGCGCGTCGACGGCACGAGCTGCCCGCCCGGCCCGCCGACCGTCGTCGACCTCATTCACAGCATGGGCTCGAAGCTCGGCCCCAACGTCGTGATCGCGGTCGGCTACAACGACTTCGAGGATCAGTACGCGCAGAACATCGAGACCGCGCTGACCGACCTGAAGGCGGCCGGCGTGCAGCACGTCTGGTGGCTGACCCTGCGGGCGGCCCGGCATCCGTATCTGACGATGAACCAGGACATCGAGGACGCGGCGCAGAACCACCCGGAGCTCAGCATCATCGACTGGAACGTCTTCTCGCGCAGCCATCCCGACTGGTTCCAGCCGGACGGGCTGCATCTCCTCGCGGGCGGCTCGGAGGCGATGGCAGCCCTGATCCACAAGACCCTCCTCGACGCGCATGTCGCCGCGCCGCCGATCCGCATCACGACCACCGCCCTGCCGGGGGCGAGGCGCGCGAAGCCGTACCGGGCGCAGCTGGCCGCGACCGGAGGCGATCCGCCGTATCGCTTCTCGCTGCTCGGCCGTCCGCCGCTCGGCATCCACCTGCTCGCGAGCGGCATCGTCGACGGCAAGGCACGGGCGAAGCCGGGTGCGTACGTGCTCCACGTGCAGGTGAAGGACTCGGACGGCGTGCTCGGAGCACGCACCGTGACGTTGCGCGTCTCGAAGTAAGTGCTCTTCCCGACCGTCACCTTCGCGGTCTTCTTCCTGATCGTGCTTCCGGTCTCATGGGCGCTGCAGCCGCACCAGGCGGCGTGGCGCGCGTTCATCCTGGTCGCGAGCTACGTCTTCTACGGTTGGTGGGACTGGCGCTTCACCCTCCTGCTCGCGGCGTCGACCGTCGTCAACCACGTGCTCGCCGTGGCGATCCACCGGGCGGAGGCGCCGGCGGCGCGCAAGGGGCTGCTTGCGCTCGCCGTCGGCTTCGACCTCGGTCTGCTCGGGTATTTCAAGTACGCCGGCTTCTTCGTGAGCTCGTTCGACAACGCGTTTGGGACCAGTTGGATCGTGAACGTGACGCTGCCGATCGGCATCTCCTTTTACTCGTTCATGGCGATCTCGTACGTGGTCGACACCTATCGGCGGCAGCTCGTACCGGCCTCGTTTGCGCGGTTCGCCGTCTTCCAGGCGTTCTTCCCGCACCTCGTCGCAGGGCCGATCGTGCGGGCGAGCGAGCTCCTGCCGCAACTCGAGGAGCCGCGCAGCCCGCGGCGCGTCAACGTCGCGCGGGCCTACGTGCTGATCGTGATCGGCCTCTTCTTGAAGGTGGTGATCGCGAACCACCTCGCGACGCACATCGTCGACGACGTTTTCGCGGCACCCGACCGCCACTCGTCACTGGAGGTGCTCGTCGCGGTCTACGGCTACGCCGTGCAGATCTTCGCCGACTTCTGCGGCTACACGAACATCGCGATCGGCATCGCGCTGCTGCTCGGCTTCGAGTTCCCGCAGAACTTCGACGCCCCGTACACGGCCGTCTCTCTGCAGGACTTCTGGCGGCGCTGGCACATGACGCTCTCGCGCTGGCTGCGCGACTACCTGTACATCCCGCTCGGCGGGAACCGCAAGGGGCGGCTGCTGACCTACCGCAACCTGCTCCTGACCATGCTGCTCGGCGGCCTCTGGCACGGGGCCGCGTGGACGTTCGTCGTCTGGGGCGGGATCCACGGTGCCGGCCTTGCGATCGAGCGCGCGCTCGGCTGGCACCCGACCGGGACGGCGGCGCGGTGGTTCGGGCGCATCCTCACGTTCCACGTCGTCTGCTTCGGCTGGGTGTTCTTCCGCGCCGACTCGTTCCACACCGCCGGCCAGGTGCTCGGGCGCCTGTTCACCGCGTGGGGGCAGCCCTCGCCGCTCGTCACGACGTCGGTCGTGCTCGCGATCCTCGTCGGGATCGTCGGCCAGTACCTCCAGCCCGGTGCCGCGGTCGGCGTCGTGAGCGTCTTTCGCCGTCTCCCTGCGGTGGCGCAGGCGGCTTCGGTCGCAGTCGCGCTCGCGGCGATCAACACCCTCGGCCCGGAGGGCGTCGCGCCCTTCATCTACTTCCGGTTCTGATGCGGCTGCCGCCCTCGTCCGCCGCCCGCGGGGTCGTCGTCCTCTTCCTGGGGCTCGTGCTCGCGGCGCTGCTCGAGGCGGAGGGGCTGCGCAAGCAGGCGCAGATCCAGCCCGCCGGGTTCCAGCGTGACCTGGCGCTGCATGTGACCCGTCCGCTCGTGAGCGTCAGCCGTGCGCTCCATCTGACGACCCCGCGTCATGAGCTGCAGGTCGCGATCGGCCGCGCGGGCGAGGACACGATCGACACGAAGGTGCACCTGTCGCTGCCGCCGCCGGCTGGGCCGTTGCCGTCGCGCAAGCCGAAGCCGGCGACGCATGGCCCGAAGCCGAAGTCGCCGGTCGCGCAGCGGCTGCCCGTGTTCAGCGCGAGCAGGCCGCTTCGCGTCTGGGTCGCCGGCGACTCGCTCGCCGAGGTCCCGGGGCAGGCGCTCGAGCGGGTGGGCGGCGCCGTCGACGTCGTCGGTGTGGAGAGCCGCCTCTCGACCGGTCTGTCGCGGCCCGACCTCTACAACTGGTTCACGCGGGTGCAGCAGGTGCCCGGCCAGCTCAATCCGAAGGTGGTCGTCCTCTCCTTCGGCGCCGACGACGCGCACGGCTACATGGCGGGCGTGCCCGCGGGACAGACGGTCGGCCCGCTCGGCAGCCGCTCCTGGGACGCCGAGTACCGCCGCCGCGCGGACGGCGTCACACGCGAGCTGATCGCGAAGGGCATCTACGTCGTGTGGCTCGGCCTGCCGATCCCGGACGGGCCGGGCTTCAAGAAGAGCTTCCCGATCGTGAACCGCATCCTCGAGGGCGTCGCGGAGGCCCACCCCGGCAAGGCGGCGTACGTCGATACGTGGCACCTGCTCGACGACGCGCACGGCCGGTACACGCCGTACCTGCGCGTCCACGGGAAGCTGACGCTGATGCGGCTCCCCGACGGCGTCCACTACACGCCGGCCGCGGGCGACCTGATCGCCGCGCAGCTCCTGAAGCAGCTGGGCGCCGTCTACGACCTTCGCAGCTAGCCCGGTGCGGACCGGTCCGGGGACAGTCCCCGGACGTGGCGTAAACGGCCAGATCGGGCGCTAGACGAATGCGTTCTCGCCGGTCAGGGCGCGGCCGATCAACAGCTTCTGGATCTGGCTCGTGCCCTCGTAGAGCGTCGTCACGCGCGCGTCGCGCAGGTACTTGCCGACGGGATACTCGTCGATGTAGCCGTAGCCGCCGTGCGCCTGCACGGCCGCGTTGGCGGCGCGCACGGCGACCTCGCTGGCGAAGTACTTCGCGTACGACGCCTCGACGGTGTGACGCTCACCGCGGTCTGCGACCGCCGCGGCCCGCCAGACGAGGAGCCGCGCCGCCTCCGTCTCGACGGCGATGTCCGCGAGCAGCTCCTGGATCAGCTGGAAACTCGCCACGGCCCTGTTGAACTGCTTGCGCTCCTTGGTGTACGCGATCGACGCGTCGAGGCAGCCCTGCGCGATCCCGACGCAGCCCGCCCCCAGCGAGATGCGGCCGTGGTCGAGTGCCGACATCGCAACCTTGAAGCCGCTGCCGACCTCGCCGAGCACGCTGCCGGCCGGCACGCGGACGCCGTCCAGAAAGAGCTCCGCGGTGTCCTGCGCCCGCAGCCCGAGCTTGCCCTTGATCGGCCGCGCCTCGAAGCCGGGCGCGTCGGTGGGAACGACGAAGCACGAGATCCCACGCGGCCCCGGCTCCCCCGTACGCGCGAAGACGAGCGCCCAGGAAGCCCACGAGCCGAGCGTGATGAAGATCTTCTGCCCGCTCAGCACCCACTCCTCGCCGTCGCGGACGGCGCGCGTCTCGAGCCCGCCCGGATCGGAGCCGGCGCCCGGCTCGGTGAGCGCATAGCACCCGAGCTCCGTCCCGGCGGCGAGCGGCGGTAGCAGACGCGCCCGCTGCTCGCCGCTCCCCCAGCGGGCGACCGAGTTCCCGTACAGGCCGTTCGAGACCGAGACGATGCCGCGCACGTTCGAGTCGGCCCGCCCGAGCTCTTCGACGATCAGCGTGTACGACACCATGTCGAGCCCCATGCCGCCGTGCTCCTCGGGCAGCGCAGCCGCCAGGAAGCCGAGCTGGGCGAGCCGGGCGAGAATCCCGCGATCGATCGACTCGTGCCGATCCCACTCGGCCGCATGCGGCGCGATCTCGGCGTCGCAGAACTCGCGCGCGGTCTGCCGGATCAGCTGCTGCTCGTCGGACAGGGCGAAGTCCACGACCCCGATCCTACGCACGAAAAAACCGCCGAGTCGGTGGCGCTTTCGTCCACCTCACCGACCGGCCGATCCGGGCTTGCGCCCTTACAGTCGCTCGGGGAGGCTTCGACCTACTCGCGCTCCGTGCTCAGCGGGAGCCGCACTGTACGACGCGAGCCCGACGCCGCGCAAGGGGCCTCCGAGACGAAAATCGCGCACGTTCCGCCAATCCTTCGTAGTGTTCGGTCGTGGCCGATCCGGAGATCAGGCGCCTCGGTCCGGGCGACGAGGGCGTGATCCGGCGGCTCGCAGAGGCGGAGCCTCGCACCGCACTGCTGTCCGACCCGGCGACCATCTTTCTCGTCGCCTTCGACGGCGACGCACCGGTCGGCTTCGTCTTCGGCTACGAGCTCGCCCGGCGTCACGGCGACGCGCAGATGCTCTTCGTGTACGAGCTCGACGTGAACGATGCCTACCGCCGGCGGGGCATAGCGACGCGTTTGCTGACCGGGCTGCTTCGGATCGCCGAGGACGACGGCATTCGCGACGCGTTCGTCCTCACCGAGCCCGACAACGAGGCGGCGAACGCGGTGTACGAGAAGGTCGGCGGCACACGCGTCGACACGGTGATGTGGGAGTACCGGTCGTAGGGAATCTGACGGCTGTCCGGCCTGCGACCGAGGGCGACGCCGAGTTGCTCGCGGCCTGGCACGGAGACCCGGAGGTCTCCCGCTACTGGGACGACGAGACGTTCACGGCCGGCGAGGTGCGCGAACGGCTCGCGCGGGCCGACGTCGACGCGTGGATCGTCGAGGAGCACGGTGAGCCGATTGGGTACCTGCAGTCGTGGCGCGAGGGCGCGCGCGGCGGCCTCGACGGCTTTCTCGTCCCGGCCGCCCGCGGCCGCGGGCTGATGCCGGACGCCGGGCGGGCGCTTGCACGTGCGCTGCTCGACGCCGGCTGGCGCGAGGTGACGGTCGACCCGTACGCGTGGAAC
This sequence comes from uncultured Thermoleophilia bacterium, assembly GCA_963725595.1. Taxonomy (GTDB): domain Bacteria; phylum Actinomycetota; class Thermoleophilia; order Gaiellales; family Gaiellaceae; genus PALSA-600. The sequence continues at coordinate 92,258 of CAVRYT010000001.1, forward strand.
GAACCGGCGATTCGCGCGTGGAAGAAGGCGGGCTTCGTACCGGTCTCGCACCACGGCCCGGACGAGGAGCACACTGCGGAGTGGATCCTGATGCGCTACGAACCTGGTTCGGCGAAGCCGAACCGGGTTCGCGAGTGCGGCGTTTCGCAGCTAGCATCCGATCCATGAACGCGAACCGGATCTCGACGACGACGCGTGGCCACGCGCGGGCGATCGTCGCCGGCTCGCGCGTGGCCTCCTCGCGGTAACGGGCGACTCCCGCCGTCTCCTCACAGCCCATCACCCGGGGGTGATTAACCTTGGCTTCCTCCATGCACGTCGTCCTACCCGACAACTCTCGTCTCGAGCTCGCCGAAGGCGCGAGCGGCCTCGACGCCGCGCGCGCGATCGGGCCGAAGCTCGCCGAGCAGGCGGTGCTCGTCAAGGCCGACGGCGCCCCGCAGGACCTGCGCCTGCCGCTCCGCGACGGGCAGCGCATCCAGCTCGTGACCACGCGCGACCGCCACGACCCCGACGCCCTCTACGTTCTCCGCCACTCCTCCGCACACCTGCTCGCCGAGGCGGTGCGGCGTCTCTACCCGGGCGTGAAGATCGCGATCGGGCCGCCGATCGAGAACGGCTTCTACTACGACTTCGAGTTCCCCGAGCCGATCTCCGAGGCCGACCTCGAGCGGATCGAGGCCGAGGTGCGGCGCGAGCTGGACGAGGGCCGGGCCTGGAGCCGCAAGGAGGTCTCGCACGACGACGCCGTTGCGCGGTTCGAGGCCGAGGGCGAGCCGTACAAGGTCGAGCTCGTCGGCACCGCTGAGGGAGACATCTCCCTGTACAGCCAGGGCGACTTCACCGATCTCTGCCGCGGCCCCCACCTGCAGGACTCGAGGCCGATCAAGGCGTTCAAGCTGACCGGCCTTGCGGGCGCCTACTGGCGCGGCGACGAGCACAACACCCAGCTCACCCGCATCTACGGCACAGCGTTCTACGCGCAGGAGGATCTCGACGCGTACCTCGAGCGGCTCGAGCAGGCGCGGGCACGCGACCACCGGCGCCTCGGTGTGCAGCTCGACCTCTTCCACTTCGACGAGCACTCGCCCGGGTCGCCGTTCTGGCACCCGAAGGGGATGGTGATCTGGAACGTCCTCGAGGACATTCGCCGGCGCGAGAACCTGAAGCGTGGCTACCTCGAGGTGAGGACTCCGCTGATCTACGACAAGGCGCTCTGGGAGACCTCTGGTCACTGGGAGAAGTTCCGCGAGAACATGTTCCTGATTCCGGAGGGCGACAGCTTCTTCGGGATCAAGCCGATGAACTGCCCTGGGCACATGCTGCTCTACGGGAGTGCGATGCGCAGCTACCGGGACCTGCCGCTCCGCTACGCCGAGGCGGCGCCGCTCCATCGCAACGAGCTCGCGGGCGCGTTGCACGGGCTCACCCGCGTGCGCATGGTCACGCAGGACGACGCCCACATCTTCTGCACGCAGGACCAGATCGCCGACGAGCTGGACGGCTGCATCGACTACCTGCGCTACTTGTACGGCCTCTTCGGTCTCGAGCCTCGAGCCGAGTTCTCGACGCGGCCGGACAACAAGCTCGGCACCGACGCGGAGTGGGACTTCTCGGAGGGCCAACTGCAGTCCGCGCTCGAGCGGCACGCGATCCCGTACGTCGTCGGCGCGGGCGAGGGCTCGTTCTACGGTCCGAAGATCGACCTGCACATCACGGACGCCCTCGGCCGCCCGTGGCAGCTGGGGACGATCCAGCTCGACCGCCAGATGCCCGCGCGTTTCGGCCTCACCTTCGTCGGCGCCGACAACACCGAGCATCCGGTGTTCGTCATCCACCGAGCGCTTTTCGGCTCCTTCGAGCGCTTCATCGGCATCCTCACCGAGCACTACGCCGGCGCTTTCCCGTTCTGGCTCGCGCCGGTGCAGATCCGGGTGCTGCCGGTGGGGGAGGGGCATCGCGAGGCCGCGCACGAGCTCGCGGCGAAGCTCGCTCCATACCGCGCCGAGGTCGACGAAGCCGACGACACGGTCGGCAAGCGGATCCGGAACGGCGAGATCGAGAAGATCCCGTTCCTCGTCGTCTACGGCGACAAGGAGTCGGACGGGGCGCTTGCGATCCGCGAGCACGGCGGGGCTCAGGAGACCCTCTCGCTGCGGGAATTCCGGGAGAAACTTGCTACCCTTGCTCCCTGGCAAGCAGGGGCGGAACCGTCTCTCACCTCCTGACCAACGGGTCTCGGGGGTTCAACCGATGAAGGTTGATGGAGACCTCTGCCGCTGCATGCCAGCGGTTTTGTCGTTTTTCGAGGAGGTCAACACGAGCTTGGTGAAGGACATTTGAGGCCGCGCAGGCGTTCCGGGGGATTCGAAGCCCCCCGCCGGCCGGAGCCGCAGACGCGCATCAACGACGCGATCCGCGTCCCGCGCGTCCGGCTGATCGGCGAGGACGGGCAGCAACTCGGGATCAAGCAGACGGACGAGGCGCGCGAGTACGCGTACGGCAAGAACCTCGATCTCGTCGAAGTCGCGGCCCAGGCGGATCCGCCCGTGGCCCGGGTGATGGACTACGGCAAGTACCGGTACGAGCTGGAGCAGAAGGCGAAGCTCGCCCGCAAGCACCAGACGCAGATTCACGTCAAGGAGATCAAGCTCAGGCCGAAGATCGGGATCCACGACTACGAGACCAAGAAGGGCCACGTCGAGCGCTTTCTCAACCAGCGCGCGAAGGTCAAGGTCACGATCATGTTCCGGGGCCGCGAGCGCGAGCATCCGGATCGCGGCCGCGACCTGCTGATGCGGCTCGCGGAGGACGTGAAGGAGATCGGCCTCATCGAGACACAGCCGCTTCTGGAAGGGCGGAACATGACGATGGTGCTTGGCCCAACGAAGAACGCAGGAGCGAAGAAAGATGCCGAAGCAGAAGACACACTCGGGAGCGAAGAAGAAGTTCAAGGTGACGGGCACGGGGAAGCTGATCAGGCGGTCGGCGAACCAGAGCCACCTCCTGGAGCACAAGTCGCCGAAGCAGAAGCGCGCGTTCAGTAAGCCGCACCCGGTCGACGAAGACAACGCGAAGACCGTCCTCCGGATGCTGGGGAGGCGCTAGGCATGGCGCGCGTCAAGCGGTCCGTTCATGCGCGCAAGAAGCGCCGCAAGGTGCTCGCCGAGGCGAAGGGCTACTTCGGGCTCAAGAAGTCGAACTACAAGTACGCGAAGGAGCAGGTCGACCGCTCGCTCGTCTACGCGTACCGCGACCGGAAGGTTCGCAAGCGTGAGTTCCGCAAGCTCTGGATCATGCGGATCAACGCCGGCGCGCGCGCCAACGGTCTTTCCTACAACCGGTTCATGGCCGGTCTGAAGGCCGCAAACGTCGAGCTCGACCGCAAGGTGCTCGCCGATCTCGCGGTCAGCGACCCGGCGACGTTCGGCGAGCTCGCGGCACAGGCCAAGGCCGCGCTCGAATAGACCGCCAGGCGGAGATCTTCCTGCGGCAGGCCGGGTACTGCGACGGCCGCTCGCCGCTCTATGCGGAGCTGTGTCGTCGACTCGCGGAGCATCCGCGCGTCGACGACATCGCCCCCGACCTCTCGTGGGACCTGCCGCTCCGCCTGCTCGCCGGGCTGCACTATCTCGTGCTCGGCGGGGAGGCCGCGTGGGACGACGTCGACGCGGCGCTCGACCGGCACGGTGAGTTCCTGACGCGGTGGATGATCGAGCAGGACGTCCAGACGAACGAGGTACAGCGCTCGTGGGCTCTCCTGCCGGGCTTCCTGTCGGTGCAGGACGGGCGGCCGCTCGACCTGCTCGAGCTCGGGTCGTCGGCCGGCCTCAACCTGGTCTGGGACCGCTACCGCTACGCCTACTCGAACGGGGAGTGGGGGTCGGGCGAACTCCTGTTGCGCGGCGACGACCGGATTCCGCCGCCGGCCGAGCTCCTCGCGCGCGAGGTCGGCGTCGTGCGCCGGCGCGGCGTCGACCTCCACCCGATCGACGTCACGAGCGAGCGCGGCGCGCGGCTTCTGCGCTCGTTCGTCTGGGCCGACCAGACCTCGCGACTCGAGCGGATCGACCGGGCGATCGAGATCGCGCGGCGTGACCCGCCGCAGGTGATGGAGGGCGACTACGTCGAGGCGCTGCCGTCGCTCCTGCGGAACCGCCGCGACGGGGCGCAGCTCGTCGTCTTCCAGACGGCCTCGACGATGTACCTCGACCGCGGCCACGACGAGCGCATCCGCGAGGCGTTCCGCGACGCGGCGCGCGAGGAGCCGCTCGTGTTCGTCACGGCCGGCCGCGCGCCCGAGGACGACGGCTTCTCGCTCGAGGTCGTGCGCTATCCGGATGGCCGTGCGCAGCGCCTCGCCGTGTTCGACTTCCACGGCGAATGGCTCGACTGGGGCCGTTGACGTTGATTCGCTCCCGCGACAACGAGCGCCAAGCGCTCGTCGTCGAGCGACACCCGGTGCCGGGCCGAGCGACCCCTCCCGCTGATCAGGCTGCCTGCAGGGTTCGGAGATAGGCCTCGACGTTGTCCCAGCTCGCTTCGATGCCGTCGTACTGCGTCATGTGGTCGCGGCCGGCCTGGTCGCGGAATGCCAACTTCCACGTCATCGTCGTGACTCTTTCGGTCTCGTGGAAAGCCACAGTTTCGACGGCCTCGACATCGGGCCACCCTTCGAACAGCCACGTCTGGACCATGCACGTAGGCGGCTCGATCTCCAGGAATGTCCCGCGGAACGACATCTCCCGTCCGTCATCTGTGACCATCACGTAGTGGTACTCCCCGCCGACGCGTAGGTCGATGTCGCAGACTGCCATCTCTTCCCCAAACGGAGGGAAGGTGTTGCGTACGTGCTCTTCCTTTGTGAAGACGTCGAAGACAAGCTCGATCGGAGCTTCGAACTCGCGCGTCATGAGAATCTCGAGTTCGCTCGGGAACTCGATCGCATTCGCCGTCACTGCGTCTCTCCTTGTCGTTGCAACTCTTTGAGGTAGTTGTCGATCCGATCGAGCCGGTCGCTCATCGCCTGCTCGTACTTGGCCAGCCAGTCCCGAAACGGCGCCAGGCGTGTCGGTTCGACGCTGTAGAGGCGGCGACGCCCGTCCGCCCGTGACTTGACGAGCCCAACCTCGCTGAGCACGCGCAGGTGCTTCGAGACCTGAGGTTGTGCCAGCGAGAGGTCGGCGACGAGCGCGCCGACTGCCCTTTCGCCGTCCAACAGCGCGTCCAGGATGTCGCGCCGGTGCCGCTCGGCGATCGCGGTGAACAGGTCTGCCACGGTTAAACATATTCCCCTAGAGGAATACGTCTGTCAATACAGTGCTGCCGTGATCGTCTCCAAAGACAACGAGCGCCTCAAGCTCATTCGGAAGCTGCATGAGCGCCGCTGGCGCGAGAAGCTCGGCCTCTTCTTCGTCGAAGGCGAGGATGCGATCGAGGCGGCGGACGCCGAGCCGGTCGACCTGCTGCGCGCCGACGAGGACGTCGAGGCGCGGCTGCTCGCCGAGGTCGCGACGGCCCCGCATCCTCCGCGGGTGATCGCCGTCTACCGTCGCGACGACCTGCCGGCGTGGGAGGAGCGTGACGCGACGCTCGCGCTCTGGCGGCTGGCCGACCCCGGCAACGTCGGCACGCTGATCCGCACCGCGGACGCCTTCGGCGCCGCGGTCGCGCTCTCCGACGGCTGCGCCGACCCGACGTCGCCGAAGGCGCTGCGCGCGAGCGCGGGCTCGATCTGGCGCGTGCCGCTCGGGGCGTGGGCTTGTGTTGACTCGACACAAACCCGGGTCGCCCTCGAGGCACACCGCGGCCGGCCGCTCGCCGAGCTCGACCTGGAGGGACGTGTCGCCTTTCTGCTCGGCGCCGAGCGGGCGGGGCTGCCTGTGGAGGTCGAGCGCGACCTCGACGCGCGCATCCCGATCGAGGGTGCCGAGTCGCTGAACGTCGCGGCGACGGGTGCGATCGCGCTCTACGAGTGGCGCCGCAGAGGTGTCTGACACCTGAAGGTGTCAGACACCGTTCCGTTCGCGTGCGGTCGCCGTCGGATCGTGCTCCTCGACCGCAGCCGACGGGTCGAGCGCAGGCAGCTCGAACCAGAAGCGAGCCCCTGGGCGCAGGTTCTCGAAGCCGATCCTCCCGCCGTGCGCCTCGATGATGCGGCGGCACAGCGCGAGGCCGATCCCGGCGCCGGGAATCCCCGCTGCCGCGGCGTCGCCGCGGAAGAAGGGCTCGAACAGCTCGTCGGCGTGCTCGGGCGGGATGCCCGGCCCCTGGTCCTCGACGAACACGCGGACGCGACGCGGTGTCACGTGAATGCCGACCGTGATCCGACCGTCGCTCGGCGAGAACTTCTCGGCGTTCGAGAGCAGGTTGATCATCACCTGCGTCAGTCGTTGCTCGTCTCCGAGCACGACCACCGGCTCGTCGCTCACGTGGACCTCGAGGCTGTGCTCGGGATGCCGTGCGAGCAACCGCTCCGCCTGGTCGACGACGAGCGGCCGGATGTCGACGTGGTTCGAGCGCAACGGGAAACGGTTGTCCTCGAGCAGGCGGATGTCGAGGAAGTCGCTGACGAGCGACGCGAGCCGCGTCGCCTCGTCGTCGATGATCCGCAGGTACGCGCGCTGCTCCTCCGGTGATAGCTCGCGTTCGAGCAGGAGCCGCGCGAAGCCGAGGATGCTCGCGAGCGGTGTCCGCACCTCGTGCGAGACGATGCTGACGAGCTCGGACTTGCGCCGCTCCGACTCCTCGAGCCGCTGCGCGCGCGCGATCAGCTCGTCGCGGTTCGTCGACAGGGCCGACGTCATCCGGTTGAACGCCTTCGCGAGCACCCCGAACTCGTCGCGGCGCTGATCCTCGAGCCGCACGGTGAAGTCGCCCGCCGCGACGGACGAGGCTGCGCCCACCACGGCGCGCAACGGGCGCGCGATCCCGCGCATCAACCAGATCCCGCCGAGCAGCAGCAGCAGCGGCGTGAAGATCAGCGCCACCAGCCCGAACCGCGTGACCCGGTTCGAGAACGCGTCGGCGTTGCGGCTGCGTGATGCGGCCGACCGTGCAGCCGTGCTCGTGATCGCGTCGATCTCGCGCGTGATTCCGGTGATCCGCACGCGTCCCTCCTCGCTGACGTCCGCGGAACGCGCGGTCGCCGGGGCGATGAGAGCGATGTCGAGCACCGGGTTGCCATAGTCGGAGACGTAGGCGGCGATCTGCGCCTCGATCGCGTGGACGCGCTGCAGCTCGTCGGGTTGTCGGACGGCGACCGCGAGCTGAGCGGCGGCAGTCTGCCACGACGCGGTGGCCGCGTGCCAGTCGGTGATCGTCGACGCGTTGCGCTGTCGCAGCACCGAGCGGAACGATCGGTCGAGCGAGCCGACCGCGGCGCGCAGGTTCACGCCCGCGGCGCTCACGTCGGCGGCATGGGTCGTGCCGCTGTTCGCGTGCTTGAGGTCGCGCTCGGCGACGAAGAACAGCGTGAAGATCAGCGTCAGCACCGCCGCCGCGAGCACGGTGACCGTCGCGATCCGGACCGCGACGCTATGCCGCAACGAGCCTCGCAACCGTTTCCGCCAGTTCGTCGGGGTCGAAGGGCTTGCCGAGGAAGGCGTTCGCACCGGTGCCGAGCGCCGTCACCTCGTACTCGCCGTGCCAGGCCGAGATCACCACGACCGGGATATCGGCAGTTTCCGGCTGTTCCCGAAGCTCGTTCAGCAACTCCAGCCCGCTCTTGCCCGGGAGCATCACGTCGAGCACGAGCACCGCGGGGCGGTCGCCGGCCAGGATCTCCTCCGCCTCGCGGGTGTCGGCGGCCTCCTCGTAGCGGTAGCCGTCCCCGAGCGCTGCCTTGACGAGCTCCCGCAGGGGCCGCTCATCGTCGCAGATCAGGATCAGAGGCCGCAGCGTCTCCGCCGCCACGTTCACCCCGAGAGTCGGAAGAGCAGGATCTCGCGCCGGGGGCTGAGCCGCGTCGCAGTGACGGTCAGCGTGCCGCGAGCGTTGTCGTAGAGGCCGGTCCCGCCGGTGATCGCCGCCGTATAGAACAGGCGGCTCTGTACGTCCGCGCTGGTGAAGATCGTCCCGCGGGGGAGGACGTAGCCCCCGTCGCAGCGTCGCTCGTTGAACGAGAGCACGAGGCACGAGACCGCTCCGTGGCCGATCGAGGTGTTCTTGCGGCTCGAGCCGAAGAGCGACTGCCGGTAGATCTCGAGGCTGCCGGTGCGCCCTGCCTGTCCGACGGCGGCGGTGCCGGACTGGAGATCCGTGAGCCTGATCACAGCCGGGCCGGTGGCGCTTCCGGAGGGGCCGACCCCGAACAGCAGAAGAACGATCGACGCGAGGAGGGCCCCCGAAGCCAGGCGACGCATCACGAAGAAGATATCGAAGGGTGCGCGTTCTGGCCGATCCCTCTTACGAGGGATGGCTGCAGACCCAGACCGAGTCCTCACCGCCGCGCCACGGCATGCGGTCGAACCAACCGTACAGCGCGTCGACCGCGAAGCCCTCCTCCTCGAGGATCGCCCGCCACTCCGCCACCGAGAGCCACGCCAGCGACATCTCCGCGTCGCCGTCGGCGCCGCGGACACGGAGGATCAGCGTTCGAGTCTCCTCGTCCCAGTCGGCGCGCTCCCAGATCCCGGGCTCGCGCTCCAGCCAGCGTCCGTGCGTGTCGGCGATGTCGTCGGCCGCCGGCGCGAAGACATCGAAGACGAAGCGCCCGCCGGGAGCAAGATGACGCGCGACCGCACGGAGCGCCGTCCGCCGGTCGGCATCGGTCTCCATGTGCAGCAGCGAACGGAACGGGATCACGACGAGTGGAAAGCGCCCCTCGACGGGCGGCTCTCGCATGTCTCCCTCGCGCAGATCGAGCGCGACCCCTGCGAGCGCGGCCCGCTCGCGGGCCACCTCGAGCATCCCGGCCGACAGGTCGACGCCGACGACCTCGACTCCCGCCAGGGCGACGGGCACGGCGATCCTCCCGGTGCCGACACCGAGCTCGAGCACCGGCCCGCCGGAGCGGACAGCCTCGTCCACGTAGAAGGAGACGTCTTCGACCACGCTCCGCGACCACGGGTCGTAGAGTTGGGCGATCGCGTCGTAGGCGGACACGCGGCTATTCTTCCGACATGCAGGTGACGGCGACGACGCTGTTTATGCGGCCCCGGTGCGCAACCGGGGACGTCGCCTAGCGCGTCCTCCCAGCCGCACCGGGGCTCATTCCTCGGCCATGCGAAAGGAGGAACCTTGGATAGTCTCGCCGCGGTGAACTGGACCGCATACGAAGAGCAGGCACTGGCCCGGATCTCGGGCGCCCTGTCGGAGGGCGAGCTCGAGGACGTGCGTGTCGACGTCGTCGGCCGGCGGTCGGAGCTCGCCCAGGCCCTCCGGGGTGTGCGCGACCGGGAGACCGGCATGCTCCTGAACGGGATTCGCGACCGGCTCGAGCAGGCGATCGCAGCTCGCGACCAGGAGCTCCTGCGGCTCGCCTACCGCGCGGCGGCCGAGCGCGGCGTCGACGTCACCATCCCCGGCACGCCCGTCCGCCACGGCCGCCTGCATCTGCTGTCGCAGATCCAGCGCGAGATCGAGGACATCTTCCTGGGCATGGGCTACGAGGTCTGGGACGGGGCGGAGGTCGCGACGGTCTGGGAGAACTTCGACGCGCTCACCCAACCGCTCAGCCATCCGTCCCGCTCCAAGCTCGAGACGTTCTACATCGACGACGACACGGTGCTGCGCACCCATACCTCGCCCGACCAGATCCGGGCGATGCTCGCGCGCACGCCGCCGATCTACATGGTCTCGCCCGGGCGCTGCTACCGCCGCGATACGCCGGACGCGACCCACTCGCCGATCTTCCTGCAGGTCGAGTGCCTCGCGGTCGACCGAGGGATCACGCTCGCCGACCTCCAGGGCACGGTGCTGCAGTTCTTCCGTGCGCTCTTCGGCCAGGAGCGCGAGGTGCGCATGCGCACGAGCCACTTCCCGTTCACCGAGCCGTCGGTCGAGTTCGACGTCACCTGCTTCATCTGCGGCGGGCGGGGCTGCGCGACGTGCAAGCACTCCGGCTGGATCGAGATGGGCGGCGCCGGCTGGGTCGACCCAGACGTCTTCCGCAACGTGAGCATCGACCCGGCGGAGTGGCAGGGGTTCGCGTTCGGCTTCGGGATCGAGCGGATCGCCATGCTGCGGCACGGCATCCCGGACCTGCGCATGTTCTGGGAGAACGACCTGCGCGTGCTGGGGCAATTCTGATGAAGGTCCCAGCCGGTTGGCTACGCGAATACGTCGATGTCGATCTGCCGCTCGAGGAGCTCGCGAGGCAGCTCGTCTTCACCTCCTGCGAGGTCGACCGCATCGTGCGCCGCGGCGTTCCCGCCTCGCCCGGCAACCTCGAGCACTTCGTCGTCGGCAAGGTGCTCGAGGCGGTTCCGCACCCGAACGCCGACAAGCTGCAGCTGACGAAGGTCGACGTGGGAAGCGGCGAGCCGCGCTCGATCGTCTGCGGCGCGTGGAACTTCGGCGCCGGGGCGACGGTCGCCGTCGTCGTCCCGGGCGGTGTCATGCCCGGAGGCGAGCTCACGATCGAGCGGCGCAAGCTGCGCGGCGAGGTGTCGGACGGGATGATCCTCTCGGAGCGCGAGCTCGAGCTGGGCCAGGACCACGGCGGGATCATGCTGCTCGACGGCTCGCTCGAGGCAGGCACGCCGCTCGCCGACGTCCTTCCTCTCGGCGACGACGTGCTGGAGATCGAGACGCTCTACAACCGGCCCGACCTCACCTCGATCTACGGGATCGCGCGCGAGGTGCACGCGCTGACCGGGGCCACATTGCGTCCGATGCCGGGCACCGACCCGGCGCGGGACGGGGACGAGTCGTTCTCCGTCACCGTCGAGGATCTCGAGGGCTGCCCGCGTTTCATCGCGCGCGTGGTCCGCGACGTGACCCTCGCCGAGTCGCCGGCGTGGCTGAAGGCGCGGCTCGTCGCCGCGGGGATGCGGCCGATCTCGAACGTCGTCGACATCACGAACTACGTGATGCTGGCGCTCGGGAGCCCGCTGCACGCCTACGACAAGGACACCCTCGCAGGCGACCGCATCGTCGTCCGGCGAGCGCGACCGGGCGAGGAGCTCGTCACGCTCGACGGCACGCGCCGCGAGCTCGACCCGGACGATCTCGTGATCGCCGACGCCGAGCGGCCGATCGGCCTCGCAGGCGTGCTCGGGGGCGAGAACACCGAGGTCTCCGACTCGACGACGTCGATCGTCCTCGAGACCGCGAACTTCGACCTGCTGACCGTGATCCGCAGCGGCGCCCGCCACCGCACGCGCTCCGAGAGTCAGACACGCTGGGAGAAGGGCGTCGACCCGGAGCTCGCCCCACGGGCGGCGACGTACGCCTCGCAGCTCCTCGTGGAGCTCGCCGGCGGGCGTTTCACCGGTGAGACAGAGGTGCGCGGCGAGTTGTCGCCGCCGCCGGCCGTCGCGTTCCGGCCCGGTTACACGGACGAGGTGCTCGGGCTCGAGGTCCCGGAGGACGAGCAGCGCGAGCGACTCGGCCGGCTCGGCTTCGGCGTGGACGGGGACTGGACGGTGCACGTCCCGACGTGGCGCGCCCGTGACGTCCGCCGCGACATCGACGTCGTCGAGGAGGTCGCGCGCTTCCGCCTCGAGCACGTGCCCGCGACGCTGCCGGAGCGCCAGGCGATGTTCGGCCGGCTGACGCACGAGCAACGGCTGCGCCGTCGTGTCGCCGACGTGCTCGTCGGCGCCGGCCTCCACGAGGCGTACACCTACTCGTTGCAGCCGGACGACCCCGATCCTGCGGCGCTCGAGCTGCCCGAGCCGCTCTCCTCGCAGCAGCGGGTGCTCCGCACGACCCTGCGCATCGGGCTCGCCGGGGCGGCGCGGCACAACGTCGACATGGGGAACGCCGACGTCGCACTCTTCGAGATCGCGCACGTCTACCTCCCGCCAGGCCCGGTGCCGACCGAGCGCCGGCGGCTCGGCGGGATCGTCCAGGGGGACTTCTTCCGCGCGAAGGGGGTCGTCGAGGCGGTGTTCGGTGACCTGCACATCGAGGCGACGTTCGTGCGCGCGGACGTCGCACCCGAGTTCGTCGTCGGTGCCTCCGTGCAGTCGGGCTGGGTCGCGACCTACGGCCCGGGGGAGCTCGAGGGCGAATGGAGCGCGTTCGAGCTCGATCTCGCCGACCTGTTCGCGCTCGTCCCCGAGCGGATCCACTACCGCGACGTGATCACCTTCCCGCCCCTCCGGCAGGACTTCGCGTTCGTCGTCGACGAGGGGGTCCCGGCCGGCGAGCTGATCGCCGCGGCGCGCACCGCGGCCGGCGACGAGTTGCGCGACGCGCACTTCCTGTCGGACTACCGCGGCGAGCCGATCCCGGCCGGGAAGAAGTCGGTCGCGTTCTCGGTCGCCTTCCAGTCCTCGGAGCGCACGCTCACCGACGAGGACGCGACCCGGCTGCGGACCGCGATCGTCGAGGCGCTCCGCGCGCTATTCGAAGCCGAGCTGCGCGCCCCGGACTAACCGCGGCGGTGGCGGGCGAGCACGCGGAGCAGCCCGAGCCCGCCGGCGGCGGCGAGCGCGATCGGCAGTCGCGAGCGGACCTTCCCGATCGCCTCTGTCGTCTGTCCGCGCAGGTCCTCGACCGCGTGCTGAAGCTGGTCCCGCTCGCCCTGGAGATCCGCCCGGATCTGCTCCGGCGTGCGATTCGTCGTCGACGTCGTGTTCATCGCCGGAGTACCTCCTGGGTTCGCTTCGCCTCTTCGATCGTCTGCCGCGGGACCGGCGGCGAGCCCTTCTTGAGCTTACGAATCCCTACGAGGCCGAGGACGGTTGCGATCAGCCCGAGCGACGCAGTGACGATCAGCAGCGAGAGCCACCAGTCGACGACGAGGGCGAGGGCCGCCGCCGCAGTCGCGAACGCGAACGCGACCATGAAGACGCCGAAGACCGCAGAGGCCGCAAGCAGGCCGCCGCCGATCCCGAGCGCAATCGTCTTCTGCTTCATCTCGGCCGCTGCGAGCTCGAGCTCGAGCCGGGCGATCGACGATGCGTGCTCCGCGATGGCCTTCGCCGCACTGCCGATGCCGCCGTTTCGCACGCCGGGTGGGTTGCCGTCGCTCATCTGTGCGAAACCTCCTTCGGGAGCCGCTGCGCCCAAGGGTACGCGTCCTCGAGCTGCCCTGCGAGGCGAAGCAGGAGACCCTCGCCGGCCGGCGGCCCGATCAGCTGCACGCTTGCGGGCAGACCGTCGACGACGGCGAACGGAACGCTCACCGCCGGCTGGCCGGTGACGTTCACGATCGGGGTGAACGGCGTGAACTCGCCGGCACGCCGGTACTGCTCCCACGGGTCGTCCGGCTCGAAGGCCCAGCCGATCTCGACCGGCAGCATGCCGAGCCCCGGGGTCAGCACCACGTCCACGTCCGTCCAGAGCTCGAGGGCGCGGCGCGCGAAGCCCTGGAACCACGCCACCGTCCGCGCGTAGTCGCTGCTGGAGGTCGCGTCGGCCGCGTCCGCGAGCGTGCGGTTCAACGGTTCGAGCAGCGCACGGTCCGGCACCGGGTACATCGCCGGGCCGATCGCCCAGAGAACGGCGAAGCGATCGAGCAGCGACTCGTCGCGCCAGGGCGGCGTGCGCTCGACGACGTCGTGGCCGAGCGCCGCGAGCGCGTCCGCGGCGTCGCGCGCAACCGCGACGAGGCGCGGGTCGACCGCGGACGACACCGGCGGCTCCGCCGTGAAGGCGACCCGCAGCCGGCCGGGGTCGGTCCCCACCTCGTCGAGGAAGGGACGCCCGGACGGCTGCGCCCAGTGCCCGTCGCCGAGCTCGTAGCCCGCGACCGCGTCGAGGAACGCGGCCGCGTCGCGCACGCTCACGGCGAGCGGGCCGCTCTGTCCGAGCTCGAGCGAGCCGCTGCCGTACGGCGCCACCGAGACGCGGCCGCGCGACGGCTTCAGCCCGAAGAGCCCGCAGCACGCGGCGGGTATACGGATCGAGCCGCCGCCGTCGGAGCCGTGCGCGAGCGGTAGTACGCCCGCTGCGACCGCGGCCGCCGCCCCGCCCGACGAGCCGCCGGGAGTGCGCGTCGTGTCCCACGGGTTGCGGCAGGCGCCGTTCAGCTCGGACTCTGTGACGGCGGTCGAGCCGAACTCGGGTGTATTCGACTTGCCGAGCACGACGAAGCCGGCGTCCTTCATCCGCCGCACGACCGCCATGTCGCGCTCCGGCACGTAGCCGGCGAACGCTCGGCACGAGAAGGTCGTGCGCAGGCCTGCGGTCTCCGTCAGGTCCTTGACGAGCATCGGCACGCCGCGGAAGGGCCCGTCCGCGGGCGCGGCTGCGAGTGCCTGTTCGAAGCAGTCGGTGACGAGGAAGTTGAGCTCGGGGTTCGCCGCTTCGATCCGTGCGATCGCCTGCTCGGCGAGCTCGCGCGGCGAGACCTCGCCACTGCGCACCTGCGCGGCGAGCTCGAGGGCGGACGCGGACGTCAGATCGTCTGCCCGTCGAGGATCCACGACGGGCCCTGTGTGCCGACATGGTCGGTGTCGGAGAGCACGCGGAGAACGCTCACGGTGCCGCGGATGTCCGCCTCGTCGCAGCGCTCGAGGCAGCGGCGCGCCATTCCCGGCGCCACGCCGTACCCCGCCCTGCGGGCGGCGCGGAAGCGCAGCGCGGCCCGGGTCCCGTCACGCCGCGGATTGGCCTGGATACAAAGCACCGATGCCTTCTCGACGAAGTCGGTCGAGGTGAGCTGCAGCTCGAGGAACGCATCGCTCCAGTCGGCGGGCAGCCCTGCGACCGCGGCGTCCCATGCGTCGACGAGAGTCGGCTCCTCGACGGGCACGGGCACGACCGCGGCGTGCACGCCCTCGACCGTCAGGGTTCCGCGTGGGATGCGGGAAAGGAGGCGCACCGCGTTCTCCGGCCCGACAGCGCTGCCGTCGCGGGCGATCGAGAAGCGGAGCAGCGTCGGCTCGGCGCGGAACGGGCTCGCCGGCCCGAGGGTCGCGGCGGCCTTGTTCGCGGCGTCACGATCGGGCAGCTGGAGGCGCAGATCGACGCGCGCCCACCCGTCGGGCAACTCGGATCCGATGCGTTTCCACTGCTCCGCCACACCCATGCGAGAAACGTACACTGCCGGAGCTTTGGCCAAGGTCGAGAGAAAGCGGAGCCTGAACGACGAGGCGCTGCACGAGTTCCTGCGCGAGATGCTCTTGATCCGCCGCTTCGAGGAGAAGGTCGAGGAGCGGTTCCGCGCAGGCGAGCTGCCCGGCTTCCTGCACGTCGACATCGGCCAGGAAGCGGTCGCCGTCGGCGTCTGCCAGGCGATGGACGAGGGCGACATCTTCGCCTCGACGCACCGCGCGCACGGGCACGCTCTGGCACGCGGCACGCACCCGAACGCCGTCATGGCGGAGCTCTACGGGAAGATCGAGGGCTGCTCGCACGGGTACGGCGGGTCGATGCACCTCTACGACATCGAGCGCGGGAACTACGGCGCGAACGCGGTCATCGGCGGCGGCCTGCCTGCGGTCACCGGCGCCGGCCTCGCGTTCCGGCTGCGCGACGAGCCGCGGGTCGCGGTCGCGTTCTTCGGCGACGGCGCGACGAACATCGGCACCTTCCACGAGTCGCTCAACCTGGCGCAGCTCTGGAAGACGAAGACGGTGTTCGTCTGCGAGAACAACCACTGGGCGGAGTCGACGCCGGGCTGGCAGCACTCGCCGGTGTGGGACGACATGTCGAAGCGCGCGCTCGCGTACGACATGCGCGCGATCAAGGTGGACGGCCAGGACGTGGAGGGCGTCTGGGAGGTGGCGCAGGAGGCGCTGGAGCATGCGCGCTCCGGCGAGGGGCCGGTGTTCGTCGACATCGAGACGGTACGCATGCACGGCCACTACATCGGTGACCCCCAGGTCTACCGGACGCGCGAGGACCGCGACAACGCCGCGCACCACGACCCGATCGTGCGGCTGCGCGAGCGGCTCGGCGTCTCCGACGACGAGTTCTCGACGCTCGACGGCGAGGCGACGAGCATCGTCGAGGCCGCGGTCGAGTTTGCGAAGAACGGCACGGATCCTCAGCCCGAGGATGCCTTGAAGAACGTCTATGCCTGAGGCTCAGGGTGCCTGAGATCACCTATCGTGAGGCTGTGCGCGACGCGCTCGGCGCGGCGCTGCGGGCCGACGAGGACGTCTTCATCATGGGCGAGGACATCGCCGAGATGGGCGGGTCGATGGGCGTCACGCAGGGGCTCGTCGACGAGTTCGGCCCCGAGCGCGTCCGCAACACACCGATCTCGGAGATGGCGATCGTCGGTGCCGGCATCGGCGCCGCCATGGCCGGGATGCGGCCTGTGGTGGAGATCATGTACGAGGACTTCCTGACGCTGTCGCTCGAGCAGATCGTCAACCAGGCTGCGAAGCACCGCTACATGTCGGGCGGCCAGATCAAGGTGCCGCTCACGATTCGCACGCAAGGCGGCGCCGGCTGGTCGCCGGGCGCACAGCACGCGCAGCAGCTGGAGGCCTGGCTCGTGCACGTGCCGGGGCTGAAGGTGGTGTTCCCGTCGACGCCCGAGGACGTGCGCGGGCTGCTCTGGTCGGCGATCTACGACGACAACCCGGTGATCTTCTTCGAGCACCGGCTGCTCTACCCGGTCAAGGGCAACGTGCCCGACGAGCTCGAGCCGATCCCGCTCGGCAAGGCACGCAAGATCCGCGAGGGCTCCGACGTGACCGTGATCGCCACCGGCCCGCTCGTGCATCGCTCGCTCGAGGCCGCGCAGGCCGCCGAGGCCGACGGCATCTCTGTCGAGGTGATCGACCCGCGCACGCTTCAGCCGCTCGACGAGGACGCACTCGTCGCGAGCGTCAAGAAGACGAATCGCGTCGTCGTGGCGCACGAGGCCGTGACGCGGATGGGCTTCGGTGCCGAGGTGGCGGCGGTGCTCCAGTACAAGGCATTCGACTGGCTCGATGCGCCGATCGAGCGCGTCGGTGCGAAGTTCGCGCCGCTCGCGTTCGCGCCCGTGATGGAGCAGTTCGTCGTGCCGGGCCCGGACGACGTGCTGGCGGCGATCAAGCGCACCGTCGGGAAGTAGGGTTCCGCCGTGGCGAACGAGGTCAAGCTCCCGCGTCTCGGCCAGGGGATGGAGTCCGGCACCGTCCGCAAGTGGCTGAAGGCGGAGGGTGAGCGGGTCGAGAAGGGCGAGCCGCTCTTCGAGGTCGACACCGACAAGGTGACGCAGGAGGTCGAGTCGGACTTCGCGGGCGTCCTGCTACGGGTCGTCCTGGAGGAGGGCGAGGCCCCTGTCGGCCAGACGATCGCCTGGATCGGCGAGCAGGGCGAGGAAGTTCCCGAGCACGTGTCTGAGACCAAGGTGTCAGACACCCCTGCCAAGCCGCCTGCCCCTCGACTCGAACCGGTGTCTGACACCTTCAAGGTGTCAGACACCCAGAACGGTGGCCGCGTCAAGGCGTCCCCGCTCGCCCGCCGGATCGCCCGCGAGCGCGGCATCGACCTGCGCTCGCTCGCCGGCACCGGCCCGGACGGCCGGATCATCGCCGAGGACGTCGAGCGCGGCGCGTCCGACCCGACGGCTGGTCCGAGTGCGATCCCGGCCGCCGAGATCGAGCGCGTCCCGCTGACCTCGATCCGCAAGACGATCGCGCGCCGGTTGACCGCGGCGTGGGAGGCCCCCGTCTTCCAGCTCACGGTGAGCGCCGATATGACCCGCTCGAACGAGCTCGTCGCGCGGGCGCGGGAGCTCGATCCCGACGTGCGCGTGACGGTCACCGATCTGCTCACGAAGCTCTGTGCCGTCGCCCTTCGCCGCCACCCCGACGTGAACGTGCAGTACACCGAGGAGGCGCTCCTGCGCTACCCGACGGCGAACGTCGGGATCGCGGTCGCGGCGCCGCAGGGGCTCGTCGTCCCCGTGCTCCGCTCGGTCGAGCGCCTGTCGCTGGCGGAGGTCGCCGTCGCACGCGCCGACGCGGTCGGCAGGGCGCGCGACAACAAGCTGACCGCCGAGGACCTCGAGGACGGCACGTTCACGATCTCGAACCTCGGCATGTTCGGCGTCGAACAGTTCGTCGCGGTGATCAACCCGCCGCAGGCGGCGATCCTCGCGGTCGGCGCGACGGTCGACACGCCGGTCGCGCGCGACGGGCAGGTCGTGATCCGGCCGATGCTGACGCTGACGCTCACCGTCGATCACCGCGCCGTCGACGGCGCCTCGGGTGCCGACTTCCTGCGGACGGTCAGGCAGTTCCTGGAAGATCCCGCGCTCGCTCTCTGAGTGCGATGAGCGCGAGCGAGATCCGGGTCTGGTACTTCGTCCGTGACTTCGACGGTGCGCGGGATTTCTACAAGCGTCTGCTCGGCTTCGACGAGACGCTCGTCGACTGGGACGACAAGTGGGCGAAGCTCGAGCACGGCCCGATGCGGATCGCCCTGTCGGAGGGCGAGCCGGTCGAGGCGGGCGTCGCGATGGTCGACGTCGCGGATGTGAAGGCCGAGGCCGAGAGGCTCCGGTCGGCCGGCGTCGAAGTCGGGACGGTCGTGGAGCTCGCCGGGCAGATCAGGCTGGTGGACGTGTTCGACCCCGACGGCAACAGGGTGCAGCTGGCCGAGTACGTCGGATGATCCGGAAGGGCTCTCCGGCCGACGTCCCGTTCATGCGCTCGATGCTCGCGCACGCCTACGCGTGGCGGGTGAACGCGTTCGAGGCCGACATTCCGCTGACGCGCTATGTCGACAACTGGGGCCGCCCGGGCGACGTCGCGGTGATCGCACACGACACGGGGAACCGGGTCGGCGCCGCCTGGCTGCGCCGCTTCAAGGCGGACGAGCCAGGCTACGGGTTCGTCGACGAGGCGACGCCCGAGCTGTCGATCGCGGTCGTCCCTTCGCAGCGCAGCCGTGGCCTCGGTCGCGAGCTGATGGACGCGCTCCTCGAGAACGCCCGAGCGTCCGGCTACGCACAGGTCTCATTGAGCGTGGAGAAGGACTCGCCGGCCGTCGCCTTCTACGAGCGCTACGGGTTCGCCGTCGTCGGCGAGTCCGACGGCGGGCTCGTCATGCTCAAGCAGCTGGGTGTCTGACACCTGAAGGTGTCGGACACCTTCGCGCCTCACACGGAGACCGCGAGCAGGAGGAGGTCGTAGAGCGCGATCCCGGTCGCCATCACCACGAGGAGCAGGGCGACGGACCGCTCGGTCATCGCGCTGCCTTGCCGAGGGCGGTGACGAGCCGGCTGCCGAAGCTGCCGGAGACGCTCGAGTCGCGCGCAGCGTCGACGACGAGCAGGGCCTGCCGGACGAGCACGAGGCCGATGAGCGCGAGCGCGATCGTCTCGGTCGTCCCGTCGAGCGGGCGTCCGGTCTGCAGGCGCACGGTGAGCACGGAGAGACCGGCGAGCATCGTGAGGAGCGGCGCGACCAGTGCGAGCGACGTGAGCTCCACGCGGTGCTCGACCGGCGCAGCAACGGCGGCCTTCGCGTTCGCCGACAGCGCACCGAGGCCGATCGCGAGGTAGCCGGCGAACCAGCCGGTGTCGATCAGGCCGCCGGTCTCGAACCCCTTCACGCCGTTCAGGTAGCTGTAGACCGCGTCCGCAGCGGTGATCAGGACGAGCCCGCCGAGCAGGAACCACACGTCCTCCCGCTCCCGCGACGTGGTGCCGCGAATCACGAGCACGATGAGGAACACGATCACCACGTCGCCGAGCGGGTACGAGAGCGTGACCAGCCCTGCGAGGCTCCCGAGGTCGGTCGTTCGGCCGAGCGGCTCGAGCACGAGGATCCACGCGAAGAGAAACAGCGACAGCGCGAGCAGGCCTCCGTCCGCCAGCGACCGGAGCCCGCCGATCGTACGACCGCGGCGCGCAGGATGTGCGAGCAGCGCCGCCGCGCAGAACGGCAGCGCTGCGAGGTAGAACACGTCGGCCCAGGAGACAGAGGGGACGCCTCCCAGGCCGAGCTCGTAGACGGCCCACGCGGCCTCGCCGGCCGTCCAGGCGCCGGTCGCTGCGGCGAGCAGCCACCAGAACGCGAGCTGCGAGCGGCGTGCAGCCCGCACCGAGAGCAGGCAGGCCGTGAACGCGGCCGCGGCGGTGGCGACGTCGTCCACGTACGTCGTCGCGGTCGCGCCGCCGACGCGCAGCTTCACGCAGCCGGCGAAGGCGGCGGCGAGAGCGAGCGCGAGGAATGCAGGAAGACGACGCACGTCCGCAGGATCGGCAGGGAGCCGCCCCGGCTCATGCGGGAATACACCGAGGGTGACGAAGCGTCACCCTGATCGGTGACGCTCGAGCCACACGCGCACCTCCTGGAGGAAGCCCGGGTCGAGTGTGTGCGGCAGCGGATACTCCTCGTAGAGCACCTCGGCGCCGGCGGCGACGAGCGTGTCGCGCGCGGCGCGGCCGAACTGCACCGGGATCACCGGGTCGAACGTGCCGTGGCCGAGCGCGACCGGAGGAAGCGGGCGCGACGTGTCGAGCTCCCAGCCCTCGACCACCGGGATGAACCCCGAGAAGCCGCAGATCGCAGTCGGCCGCCGCCCCGAGCCGAGCCCCAGCGCGAGCGACATCACGCACCCCTGCGAGAACCCGCCCAGGACGAGCTGCGAGTGCGGCAGCGAGGCGAGCCACTCCGACACGAGCTCGTACGACGCCCAGAACGTCGGCGGGTCCGGATAGCCGACCC
This sequence comes from uncultured Thermoleophilia bacterium, assembly GCA_963725595.1. Classification (GTDB taxonomy): domain Bacteria; phylum Actinomycetota; class Thermoleophilia; order Gaiellales; family Gaiellaceae; genus PALSA-600. Next base: position 112,993 of record CAVRYT010000001.1, read on the forward strand.
GCGGCACGACGTACCAGTGCGCGCCGCCGGGCGGCAGCGACAAGGGCCCGCGCGGCGTGAACCCGTCGAACCGCCGCTCCGGGTCGAGCCCGTCGAGCAGCGGGAAGAGGTCGTGCTCGTCGGCGCCGCGCCCGTGGAAGAGCACGAGCGCGCCGACCGCCGCGCCCGACGCCGGACGCTCGCGGACGATCACCCGCCCGACCGCGCCAGGCGCGGGTTCGGCAGCGGCGCGAGGATCTGCTCCACCTGCGAGCGATACTGCTCGTAGTTCGGCGGCAGCGAGAGCGACTGGCCGAGCGTCTCGAACGGCTCGTCGGCGGTGAAGCCCGGCCCGATCGTCGCGATCTCGAACAGCACCCCGGACGGCTCGCGGAAGTAGATCGACTTGAAGTAGAAGCGGTCGATCACCGGGGTGGGGTGCCCGCCGCCCTCGATCACCTTCTGCCGCCAGGCGGTGTGCTCGTCCGGCGGCGAGGCGAAGGCGACGTGGTGGACGGTGCCGCCGGCCTGCAGCCCGCCCTGCCCGGGCGGGGCGTCGTAGACGTAGAAGCCGCCGCGCCGCTCGCCGCGCACCTCCCAGCCGGGCGCGAAGCCGAGCGCCTCGAGCAGCGGCTCGCTCCGCTCGGGCTGCGACGCGTACGCGCGCACGCCCGCGAACCCGCGCAGGCGGTGCTCCTCCGGGATGTCCGGCGCGTTCGCCGTCAGCGGCTCGTCCCCCGAGTCGTCGACGACGAGCTGGAGCCGCAGCCCCTCGGGATCGTCGAAGAGCAGCGAGCCGTCCGAGAGCTTGCCGCCGACCCGCGCCTGCCAGAATTCGAGCGAGTCGGGCGAGCCGACGCGGAACGCGACTGTGTGCACCATCCCGTCGCCCGCGCGGCCGCGGCCGACCCCGGGGTACTCGAAGAAGGTGATGTCGGCGCCCGACGAGCCGCGCTCGTCGGCATAGAAGAGGTGGTAGACGGTCGGGTCGTCCTGGTTGACGGTCTTCTTCACCATGCGCAGGCCGAGCTCGCCTGCGTAGAACTCGACGTTGCGCGGCGCGTCGCCGGTGATGCAGGTGACGTGGTGGATCCCCTCGAGCTTCACGGCCCCTAGCATGCCGGAATGCGTGTCGCTGCCATCCGGGACGGCCGGCTCGAGGTCGAGGAGCGGCCCGATCCCGTTCCGGGGCCCGGCGAGCTCCTGATCCGCATCCGCGCCGCCGGTGTGAACGGCGCCGACATCCACCAGGCCGCCGGGCACTACCCGCCGCCCCAGGGGGTCACCGACGTGCCCGGGCTCGAGTGCGCGGGTGAGACACAGGACGGCCGTCGCGTGATGGCGCTCCTTCCGGGCGGCGCGCACGCCGAGCTCGTCACCGTTGACGAGCGGCACGTTCTGCCCGTGCCCGACGGCTGGGAGTGGCCGCCGGCGGGCGGCTTCATGGAGGCGTTCGCGACCGCGCACGACGCGCTCTTCACCCAGGCCGAGCTGTGCGCGGGCGAGCGGCTGCTCGTGAACGGCGCCGCAGGCGGCGTCGGCGTCGCTGCCGTTCAGCTCGGGCTCGCCGCCGGCGCGCAGGTGACCGCGAACGGCCGGCACCACCACGAGGAGCTGCGGGCGTTCGGCGCCGACACCGAGGTCGAGGGCTCATACGACGTGATCCTCGAGCTCGTCGGCGGGCAGAACCTGTCCACGAACCTCGAGCGGCTCGCGCTGAAGGGGCGGATCGCCGTGATCGGCACGGGCGCCGGCTCGTGGGCGGAGATCGGGTTCGGCCTGCTGATGGCGAAGCGCGGCCGGATCCACGGCTCGCACCTCCGCGCCCGTCGTGCCGACGAGAAGGCCGAGGTCGTCCGCCGCCTCGGCGAGTTCGCCCTCGGCCGCGACTTCACGATGCCGGTCGAGGCCACGTTCCCGCTCGAGCGCGCGCAGGAGGGCTACGAGCGGTTCGTCGCGGGCGGCAAGTTCGGCAAGCTCGTCATCGTCCCGTAGCGCCGGGCTACGATCGCCCGCATGGATGTCGACATCGCAGTCCTGGGCGGGGGCCCCGGCGGGTACACGTCGGCGATCCGCGCAGCCCAGCTGGGCGCGAAGGTCGCCTGCATCGAGAAGGAGCCCGAGCTCGGCGGCACGTGCCTCCGGGTCGGGTGCATCCCCACGAAGGCGTGGGTGCAGACCGCCCACTTCCTGCACCAGGCGCGGGACACGTTCGGGAAGCTCGGCGTGTGGGTCGAGGGGCCCGCGCTCGACTTCAACGCGGCGAACGAGTGGAAGGCGGGTGTCGTCCACCAGATGACGCAGGGCGTCGCCGGCCTGTTCAAGGCGAACGGCGTCGAGTGGGTGAAGGGCACCGGCCGCTTCCGCGACGCGAATACGATCATTCTCGACAGCGGCGAGAGCATCACCTTCCGCTCGGCGATCGTTGCGACCGGCTCGTCGCCGCTGCGTCCGCCGATCCCGGGGCTCGAGAGCGACCTCTGCGTCGACTCGACCGGTCTGCTTGCGCAGACGGAGGTGCCGCGCCGGCTCGTGATCCTCGGCGGCGGGATCATCGGCTGCGAGTTCGCCTCGATCTTCAACCGCTTCGGCTCCGAAGTGACGATCATCGAGATGCTCGACACGCTGATTCCGCAGGAGGACGCGGACGCGGCCAAGGAGCTCGCGAAGCAGTTCGGGAGGCGCGGAATCGGGCTCGAGCTCGGGAAGATGTGCACGGGCGTCGAGCAGCACGGCAACGCGCTCCTCGTGTCGTACGGCGAGGACGACAAGGTCGAGTGCGACCTGATGCTGGTCGCCGTCGGCCGCGGCCCGGTCGTCGAGGGGATCGGCCTCGAGGCGGCAGGCGTCGACTTCAGCCCCGTGGCGGGCGTCGCGACCGACGAGCACCGCCGCACGAACGTGCCGCACATCTACGCGGTCGGCGACTGCGCCGGCTACTGGCAGCTCGCGCACACCGCGTTCCGCGAGGGCGAGGTGGCGGCCGAGAACGCGTGCGGCCACACGACGATCATGGCGAACCGTGCCGTGCCGCGCCCGATCTACACCGACCCGGAGATCGCGGGCGTCGGGCTCACCGAGGCCGAGGCGCGCGAGCAGTTCGGCGACGACGTGGCGGTCGGCGTCTTCCCCTGGGTCGCGAACGCGCGCGCGGTGATGCAGGCCGAGACGGTCGGCTGGGTGAAGTCGATCCACGAGACGCGCTACGGCGAGCTGCTCGGCCTGGTCATGGTCGGCCCGCACGTCACCGACATGGTCGAGGCCGGTGTGGTCGCGATCGACGCCGAGTCGACGGTCGAGACGGTCGCCGACGGCATGGCGCCGCACCCGACGCTGTCCGAGGCGATCAAGGAAGCCGGTCTCGTCGCCCTCGGCCGCGCGATCCACCTGCCGAACCACAAGCGCGCGGCCGCTAGTCAGCGATAGGAACGTGGCTCGCGAGCGGCGAACCAGGTTCCCGAGTTTCGGTGTGGTCGTCGACCACCGCCCGCACCCCCGGCACGAACGCGACCGCCATGTTCGTCAGCGCGACGCCGGCGGCCGCGACCAGCAGCGTCGGCTCGAAGCCGACCGCGTCCGCGATCGGGCCGAACGTGATCATCCCGACAGGCATGAAGACGAACGAGACGAGGATGTCGTACGAGCGCACGCGCGCGAACACCTCGGCGGGGATCCGCCGCTGCAGGGTCGTCTCCCACCACGTGTTCGCGAGCGCGATCGAGCCCATCCCGATTCCCCACGCCGCGGCCAGGACCGCGAGCGGGAGCGGCCAGGAGAGGGCGGCGATCGGCAGCGCGACGAGCGTCGAGACGACGAACGCCGCGTAGATCGGCCGCCGCGGCGCGTAGCGGGCCGAGACGATCGCGCCTGCGATCGCGCCCACCGAGCCGCACGCGGAGGTGATGCCCCAGTCGCGCGCACCGTCGAAGTGGCGCACGTAGACGATCGGCCCCAGGACGAGGAACGAGGCGAAGCCGATGTTCGTCAGCGCGAACGCGGTCAGCGGCGCGCGCACCCAGCTGCGCGAGACGACCTCACGGTAACCCTCGCGGAGCTCGAGCAGGAAGTGGCTGCGCACGGCGCGCGCGTGTGGATCGACCTTCAGCCGCACGAGGAAGAAGCCGCTGACCACGAAGCTGACCGCGTCGATCGCGAACACCCAGCCGGTGCCGAAGGCGAAGATCAGCGAGCCCGAGACGAGCGGCCCGAACACGTTCAGGAAGTTGCGCGAGAGCGCGAGCAGCGCGTTCGCCTGCTGCAGGTTCGCCGCACTGACGACCTGCGGCACGAGCCCGTCGGACGCCGGGCCGAAGAACGCGGAGGCGGCGCCGAAGAACGCCGCCGTCACGAAGAAGAGCGGCAGCGTCATCGCGTGCGTGAGCAGCATCGCCGCGGTGAACGCCTCGACGGCCGCGCGCGTGGCGTCGCAGATGAGCATCACCGAGCGGCGCGGGAAACGATCGGCGACGACGCCGCCGACGAGCGTGAAGACGACGCGCGACGCGGTGAAGGCGGCGAGCACTCCGCCGAGCGCGAGCCCCGTGCGGTGGATCGAGAGGACGGCGAAGGAGAGCGCGACCGGCACGAGCGCGTCTCCCGCCGACGAGGTGACCCGCCCCAGCCAGAGCAGCCGAAACCGGCGCTCCCCCAGCGGGCCCAGCGTTCCCCCGACAGCCACGAGCCGTGACAGTAATCCCAATCGCGCCCCGATGGAATCCCCTTTTCGAACCTGGTTCGCCGAAGACGAACCAGGTTCGCGAGTTTCGACTCGCGCAGACGGGTAGAGTCGCCCCATGTCCGTCATCAATCGCAGGAACGCGGTCGTCGGCTGGCTCGCGCTGACCGTCGGCAAGCGGGTCATGAAGAAGAAGGCGAAGGGCGCCGTGCCGTCGGTCGACCCGGAGACCAGGAAGCCGAACAAGAGCGCGATCGCGCTCCTGCTCGCGAGTGCCGTCGGGCTCGCGACGTTCTGGCGCCGCCGCGCGGGCGACGACGACGCCGACACGGAAGCCGGCTAACCAGTCCTCCGTGCACGGGCTCGTCCCCGGCCGCCTGTGCGCCCTCGGGGCGCAGCGGCGGTAGAGCCGTGCCTACGATGGTCTGCTGTGCTCGAGACCCTCGAGATCGTCTGGCATCCGGACGCGGTCGCCTTCGCCTTCCTGCGGCGGGGCGACGGCACGTTCTCGGACGACGTCGGCGCGGGCGAGCCGTCCGAGCTCGACGTCCTCGGCTCCACCGTCCCCGGCCGCCTGCTCGCCGTTGAGGAACTCGCGGCGTGGGAGCCGGCACTCCCGCTCGGGGACAGCGCGCGCGCGCTGCTCGCCGTGCGCGACCTGGCCGCGCGCGCGGTCGAGGAGGGACTCGTCTTCCCGCAGCTGGAGGAGATCGGAGGCGAGTGGTTTGCCTTCTGGGGCGCGATGCTGGAGGGGCAGGTCGAGTCGAAGCTGACCGCGCTCGCCGCGGCCGCGCCGCCCGTGGTCGCCGACTACTTCCACGGCGACCGCTCGGCGGTCGTCCACGACCTCTACCCCCGCCTGCTCGACCGGATCGCACGCGACCGGCTCGTCGCCGCGGGCCTCCGGCTCGGCGACCCGCGCCACTTCGGCCGCTCGCGTGCGGTCGAGGCCTTCCTCTACGGGTTGACGGCGTCCGAGCCCGACCTGCCGTCGGGGCCGTCCTACCGCGGCCTGCAGCGGCGGGTCGAGCGCTGGGTCGACGACGGCCTCGGCCAGATCGTGCGTGCGCCGTGGTCGGTTGGGCTGCACCTCGACGAGCGGGGGCGCGACGGGTTCGCGCTCGAGCTGTGGCTGCACGCGGAGGACGATGCGACCGTCGCGCTGCCGGCGTCGCTCCTCTGGCAGGTCGGGCCCGACGCCTTCCACTTCCTCCGCGATGCCGACCCGTACGCCGACCTAACGCGCCGCTTCGGCCCGCTTCGCGCCTTTCTGGCCGAGCACGGCATCGCGTTCGACGCGGAGCGGCCTGCCGAGGCCGCCCTCGACGGCGAGGACGCGGCCCACTTCCTGCGCCGGCTCGTGCCGCAGCTCGAGGAACGCGGCGTGCCGGTGCTGCTGCCGACGGCGTGGCTGCAGCGGCCGACGCGGATCCGTGCCGATCTGTCCGCACGGCTGGAGCGACACTCGAGCGGCCTGCTCTCCACGGCGGACGTCGCACGCTTCGACTGGAAGCTCGCGGTCGGCGACCTCGAGCTCGACGAGGCGGAGCTGCGCCGGCTCGCAGAGCGTCGCGCTCCCGTGGTGCACGCGGGCGGCCGCTGGCATGCGCTGCGCCGCGAGGACGTTGCGCGCGCGTTGCGCTTCCTCGAACCGGCAGTCGGGCGGCGGCATGGTCGACGTCGTCCGTGCCGTCTCGGGGCTCGCGACCGACGAGCTCGGCTTCGAGCTGGGCGAGGTGTCGCTCGACACGCAGCTCGCGGGGCTGCTCGACGGCGACGCCCGCTTCCGGCCGCTGCCGACGCCGCCGGGGATGGAGCTCGCGCTCTACCAGTTCCAGGAGTCGGGTCACGGCTGGCTGCGGCTCCATGGCGACCTCGGCATCGGCTCGGTGCTCGCCGACGACATGGGCCTCGGGAAGACGGTGCAGGCGATCGCGATGATCCTCTCGGAGCGCGAGCAGTTCGGCCGCGATGCGTTCGGCCCGACACTCGTCGTCTGCCCGATGAGCGTCGCCCGCCAGTGGGTCGCCGAGCTCGACCGCTTCGCACCGGGCCTGCGCGTGCAGTTGCACCACGGCTCCGACCGGCTGTCGGGTGAGGCGCTCGCCGCCGCGGCTCGCGGCCACGACGTCGTCGTCACCTCGTACGACATCACGACGCGCGACGTCGAGTCGCTGCAGCTCGTCGACTGGGACCGGCTGCTGATCGACGAGGCGCAGGACGTCAAGAATCCGCAGACGAGGCGCGCCCGCTCGCTGCGGCTGTTGCGCTCGCGCCGTCGCGTCGCGATGACGGGCACACCGATCGAGAATCACCTCGGCGAGCTGTGGGCGATCATGGATTTCCTCAACCCGGGCCTGCTCGGCTCGCGCGAGTGGTTCCGGCGCACGTTCGCCGAGCCGATCCAGGAGCTGGGCGACGAGCAGGCGCTCGAGCGGCTGCGCGGGATCGTGCGGCCGTTCATCCTGCGCCGCACGAAGGACGATCCGGAGGTCGAGCTCGACCTGCCGCCGATCACGGTCGAGAAGGACTACTGCCGGCTGACGGTGGAGCAGGCCGGCCTGTACCAGGCGACGCTCGACGGCTGGCTGCCGCGCGTCGAGGCACACGAGGACCGCTTCGGCCGGCGCGGCGCGGTGCTCGCGATGCTCGGCCGGCTGAAGCAGGTGTGCAACCACCCGGAGATGGTCTTGCACGAGGGCGGGCCGCTCGCGGGCCGTTCGGGCAAGCTCGAGAAGCTCGTCGAGCTGCTCGCAAGGGTTCCGGAGGGCGACAAGTCGCTCGTCTTCACGCAGTACACGAGCTTCGACGGTTTCGTCCCGTACCTTGCCGACCGGCTCGGGCAGCGGGTCGAGTTCTTCCACGGGCATCTCGACGCGCGGCAGCGCGAGCAGCTGCTGGCCGAGTTCGCAGGCGACGGAGGTCCCGCCGTGCTCGTCGTCTCGCTGCGCGCGGGCGGCCGCGGCCTCAACCTGCCCGCTGCGAACCACGTCTTCCACTTCGACCGCTGGTGGAACCCGGCGGTCGAGCAGCAGGCGACCGACCGCGCGCATCGGCTCGGCCAGCGCAAGCCGGTGTTCGTGCACTCGCTGATCTCGATCGGGACGCTCGAGGAGCGGATCGACCGGCTGCTCGAGTCGAAGCGCGAGCTCGTCGAGAAGGTGATGGCCGGGACGTCGGAGGACTGGCTCGGCGAGCTCGACCTGGGCGCGATCCGCGCCGCGGTCGCCCTGGCACCGGATGCGGTCGAGGTGCTCGCATGAGCAGGGGCCCCTGGGCGCGCGCCGTCGGGTGTCTGACACCAGAGGTGTCAGACACCTTGCAGGTCACCGAGCTGAGAGTCGACCCCTCGCTGATCACGGCGCGCGTCGGCGACTGCCGGGTCACCCTCTCCGCGCCCACGATCCCACCGCGGATCTGGGCGGCGATGGCGGGCTACGCGCGCGGCCGCGGCGCGCTCGAGCGTGCGGTCGCGGGTGAGGAGCAGTTGGAGCATCTGGCGTCGCTGATGGAGCAGGACTGGGAGGAGCCGCTCGTCCCGCCGCGTGGAGCCGTCGTGCGGCTGTGCAGCTGCGACGAGGGAGGCGAGTGCGAGCACGTGGCAGCCGTCGTGCGCGCGGTCGCCGATGCGATCGACGATGACCCGGCGGTGCTGCTCCGCTGGCGCGGCGTGCTCGGTGACGGTGCCGCGGAGACCGTCGACCCGTGGCGCGGCGGAGACCTGCCGGAGCTCCCGACGGCGCCGAGGCGCCCACCGGAGTCGGTGCCGAACCGCTTCGGCGCGAGCGGCATCCGCGTCGGCGACGAGGACCTCGTCGAGGTGCTCGTGCGTGCGTACGCGGTGTGGAAGCGCTGACTCACTAGGATCGTTCCGATGCGCATCAGGGCCGCCGTTCTCGAGCAGTTCGGAGCGCCGCTTCACGTGCGCGACGACGTCGAGCTCGCCGAGCCGAAGGCCGGCGAGGTGCTCGTGCGGCTCGTCGCCTGCGGCGTCTGCCACACCGATCTGTACACCGCATCGGGGGCAGATCCGTCCGGCTACGCGCCGACGGTGCTCGGGCACGAGGGCGCGGGCGTCGTGGAGTGGATCGGCGAAGGTGTCACCTCGGTTGCGCCGGGCGATCACGTGGTCACGCTGTTCTCACCGCAGTGCCGCGAGTGCGTCCATTGCCGCAGCGACCGGACGAACCTGTGCCTCGCGATCCGCGAGCAGCAGAACAAGGGCTATCTCCCGGACGGCACGGCGCGACTCTCGATCGACGGCGAGCCGGTGCGCCACTTCATGGGCACCTCGACGTTCGCGGAGTACACGGTGATGCCGGAGATCGCGCTCGCGAAGGTCGACAAGGAGGCGCCGCTCGACGGCGCCGCGCTCTTCGCCTGCGGCCTCTCGACCGGCATCGGCGCCGCGATGAACACCGCGAAGGTCGAGGCGGGCTCGACGTGCGTCGTCTTCGGCGCGGGCATGGTCGGCCTCGGCGCGGTGATCGGCTGCCGGCTGCAGGGCGCGGAGCGGATCGTCTGCGTCGACCTGTCGGAGGGGCGCCTCGAGCTCGCGAAGCAGCACGGCGCGACGGAGACGATGCTCGGCGGCGAAGATGCGGTCGAGCGGATCATCGAGTCGACGGGCGGCTTCGGCGCGGACTACACGTTCGAAGCGACGGGCAACGTGAAGGTGATGCGGCAGGCGGTCGAGTCGGCGCGGATGGGCTGGGGGCTGTGCACGGTCGCGGGCGTGGCGGGCAAGGGCGAGACGCTCGACGTCGTGCCGCGCTACCTGATCACGGGCCGGCGGATCGCAGGGTCGTCGTTCGGTGGTGTGAAGGGCCGCGACGGAGTGCCGGCGCTCGTGAAGCGGTGGCTCGACGGCGAGATCGACGCGGAGTCGTTCATCTCGCACCGCATCACGCTCGACGAGGTCAATCGCGGCTTCGCGTTGATGGAGGCGCAGGACGGGATCCGGAGCGTGATCGAGTTCGCATGATCGTCGAGCGCGCCGAGCATCCGACGTGGACGTCGAACGCCTACCTCGTCACCGAGGGCGACGGAGGCAGCGGCGTACTGATCGACTCGAACGGCGTCGAGCAGCCGCTGCTCGACGAGATCGAGCGGCGCCGGATCACGATCACGCACGTCCTCGTCACGCACCAGCACGGCGACCACGTCGTGAAGATCGGCGCCCTCGCCCATCGCTTCGACGTGCAGGTCGTCGGCAGCGCGCTGACGAAGGAGGCGGGCGTCCCGATCGACGAGACGATCGCCGACGGCGAGGTTCTGCGCAGCGGCAGCCTCGAGATCAACGCGATCGCCACGCCGGGCCACTGCCCAGACCACACGACTTTCCTGATCGACGGCACAGACTGCTTCACGGCCGACTGCCTGTTCAAGGGCACGGTCGGTGGCACGATGGGCGGCGGCCCGACCGGCTATGCCGACCAGCTCCACTCGATCATGGACGTGCTGATGTCGCTCCCGCCCGAGACGCTCATCCATCCGGGCCACACGCTGCCGTCGACGATCGGCGAGGAGTGGGAGGCGAACCCGTTCATCCGCATCTGGCGCGGGTTGGACCCTGAGGGCAATGAGCCGTGCCGCGTACGCGGCGAGGAGGCGACGCTGATCCTCTTCGGGCCCGACTACGACGGCACGCACAAGGCGTGGGTGCGGTATCCGGACGGGCGGGACGCGATCGTCGGCGGCAGCCAGGTCGAGCGTCTGTAGGCGCCGCTGTTCTTGACGGCCGTGCCCGGTGCGTGGGTGGTGTGGGACGGCCGAAGCCGCCCCACGCACCTGACCTACGCCTCGTAGATGTTCCCCGCCCGCAACTCGAGCGTCGGGTTGATCGTCGAGCCGTGCACGTTCTTCCGCATCAGGTAGTTCAGCGTCTCGTAGTGGACGAAGATCAGCGGGACGTCGTCGAAGATGATCCTCCGTAGCTGCGTGTAGAGCGCCTTGCGCTTCGCGAGCTTCGTCTCCGTCGCCGCCTGCTGGATCAGCTTGTCGACCTTCGGGTTCGAGTAGCCGGCCGTGTTGATCGCCGCGCCGGTCTTCAGGACGAGCGAGTAGAAGTTGTCCGGGTCGATCGTCCGCTCCTGGTAGGCCGACGTGATCTGGTAGTTGCCCTTGCTGAAGCGGTCGAACCAGACCGACACGTCGACCTGCTGGATCTTCATGTCGATCCCGATCTTCTTCAGCTGCTGCTGCACTACCTCGCCGGTCTTCAGGAGCTCCGGGTACTGCGGCAGGCCGAGGTATTGCACTGTCAGCCCGTTGCCGTGGCCTGACGCGTTCAGCAGCGACTTCGCCTTCTTCAGGTTGGGGCCGCCCTTGTACGGATCCGCGTTGTCGTGCCAGATCGAGCCCGACGGCACCTCCTCCGAGCCCGTCTCGCCGGCGCCGAAGTAGGCGACGGCGCGGATCTCGTTCTTGTCGAGCGCCCACGCGACCGCCTGTCGCAGCGCCTTGTTCGAGAACGGCGGCTTCTTCACGTTCATCGACAGGAAGTCGGGGATGCCCGCGAGCTTCGAGCCGACATACGTGAGCGAGCCGTCGTGCATCAGCGTTCCCAGCTGCTGCAACGGGATCGCGTCGAGCCAGTCGAGGTCCGCCGAGCGGAGCGCGTCGATGCGGCTCTGGTCGACCGGCAGAAACTTGAACTGGATCCCGTCCAGGTACGGCTTCCCCGCCTCGAAGTACTTGTCGAAGCGCTTCAGCGTCACGTGGTCGCCCTGCACCCACTCGACGAACTGGAACGGCCCCGTCCCGACCGGGTTGCGGGCCGGGTTCTTCGAGCCCTCGATCGCCTTCTTGTTCACGATCTCGCCGTTATTTGCCAGGTTCGTCAGGAACGGCCCGAACGGCGTCTTCAGGTGGAAGACGACCCGCTGCGGGTTCACGACCTGGACGCGGGCGATCGCCCCGTAGAGCGGCGCGTAGCCGCTCGCCGTCTTCGGGGCAAGGATCCGCTCGAACGTGTACTTCACGTCGGCCGCCGTGAACTTCTCGCCGTTGTGGAAGAGCACGTTCGGCTTCAGGTCGAACACCCACGTCTTCGCGTCCTGCTGGTGCCAGCTCTTCGCGAGCACGCCGTAGAACTGCTGGTGCTCGTCGAGGTCGACGAGCTTGCTGAAGATGTTGTCGTACACCTGCGCGCCGGTGTAGATCTCCGACTTCGCCGGGTCGAGGCTGTCAGGCTCGCCCGTCAACGCCGCCTTCAGCGTGCCGCCGCGCTTCGCACTCGCGAACAGCGTCGAGGCCCGTGCGGCCGGCGAGCCGAACGCGCCGGCGAACGAGCCGCCGACCGCCACCGCTCCACCCGCGAGCCCGAGGCGGACGAGCAACTCGCGCCGGTTGATTGTTCCCTCTTCCATCCCGATCACCCTCTCTCTCCGCCCCGGTGGGCGTTCACGAACTCGAGTAGCGCCTGGTTGAACTCCGACGGGTGCTCCCACACACAGGCGTGCCCTCCCTTGGTCGTCTGCCACTGCGACCCCGCGATCCCGTCGTGCAGGCGCCGCGACAGGCGCACCGGGATCAAGATGTCCTCCTCGCCCGCGAGCACGAGCGTCGGCACGCCGATCCGGTCGAGCCGGTCGGACGCGTCGTGCGTGCGGATCGACGAGAGCTGCGCGAGGTATGCCTCCAGCGGCTGCGGCAGATCGGCCATCGCCGCCTCGAACTCCTTCAGCTCCTCCTCCCGCTCCTCGAAGAACGGCACCGTGAACGCCCACAACGTGACGTCGCGCATCACGAACGGGACGCCGAGCCTGGGTGCCAGATCGGCCCACGTCGCGAACATCCGCGAGCAGAACGGGCCGGGTGCCGCGTACGTGCACGCGAGCGTCAGCGAGCGCAGGTCGCCGCCATGTTCGATCGCGTACTCCTGGGCGATCATGCCGCCCATCGAGACCCCAACGAGGTGGAAGTCCCGCAGCTCGAGCTCGTCGACGAGTGCCTTCGTGTCCTCGGCGAAGAGCTTCGTCGTGTACGGCCCCGCCGGCATGCTCGACGAGCCGACCCCCCGGTTGTCGAAGCGCAGCACGCGGTACCCCGCGCCCAGCAGATCGTCCAGCTGGAAGACCCACGTCTCGAGATCGTCGGCGAGGCCGTTGACGAGCACGATCGTCTCCTCGCCCTCGCCCTCGAGGCTGTAGTTGAGGTCGACTCCGTTCACGTGCGCTGTGGGCATGGGCTCCTCCTTCGGGGGGGTCGAGGTCAGGCGGCGTCCTCGCCGAGCTGGGCGAGGTGGCAGGCGACGACCCGGCCGCGGGCATCCGCTCTCAGCGCGGGGTCGGCGGTGCGGCAGAGGTCGATCGCGATCGGGCAGCGCGTGTGGAAGCGGCAGCCGGAGGGCGGGTCGATCGGCGACGGGATCTCGCCGCGCAGCGGCGAGACCTCCACGCGGTGGGCGGGGTCCGGATGCGGCACCGAGTCGATCAGCGCCCGTGTGTACGGGTGCTGCGGCGAGGCGAGCACATCGGCGGTCGGCCCGAGCTCGACGATCCGGCCCAGGTACATCACGGCGACGCGGTCGGCGAGGTGCTCGACGACCGACAGGTTGTGCGTGATGAAGACGATCGTCAGCCCGAACTCGCGCTGCAGGGCCGCGATCAGATTGAGGATCTGCGCCTGCACGAGCACGTCGAGCGCGGAGACCGGCTCGTCGGCGACGACCAGGTCGGGCCGTGGCGCGAGAGCGGCCGCGATCGCCGCGCGCTGGCGCTGGCCGCCCGAGAGCTCGTGCGGCCGCGCCTCGCCGTGTCGGACCGACAGGCCGACCGCCTCGAGCAGCTCCGCGACGCGCACGTCGCGCTCCGCCGGCGTGCCGATGCCGAAGGCGTCGAGCGGCTCGCGGATCGTGCGCGCGATTCGCCAGCGCGGGTCGAGCGAGCTGTACGGGTCCTGGTAGATCGGCTGCGCCCGCCGCCGGAACGCGTGCACGCTGCCCCGGTCGAGCCGCGAGAGGTCGGTGCCGTCGAAGACGATGCGGCCACTCGTCGGCGCGAGCAGGCGCAGCAGCAATCGGCCGAGCGTGCTCTTGCCGGAGCCCGACTCGCCGACCACGCCGAGGATCTCGCCCTCGCGCACGTCGAGGCTCACCTCGTCGACCGCGCGCAGCGTGCGGCTGCCGCCGAGGCCGCGGCCGACCGTGAAGTCGCGTGACAGCCCTGCCGTGGAGAGGAGAGCACGGCTCATGCGACCGCGAGCTCCTGCGTCTCGGGCCGCGCCCAGCACGCGGTCAGATGGTTGCCGAGCGGCGCGAGCGGCGGCACGCGGTCGCACTCGGCGCGCACGATCGGGCAGCGTGGTGCGAAGCGGCAGCCCGGCGGCGGCGAGACGAGGTCGGGCACCTGCCCGGGCGCGGCGGCGAGCGCGCCGCGCTCCCGGTGCGCGCCCGGCAGTGCGGCGAGGAGCGCCGCCGTGTACGGATGGCGCGCCTCGGCGAAGAGCGAGGTGACCGGCGCGACCTCCACGAGCTGCCCCGCGTAGAGGACGCCCGCGCGGTCGCAGAGCTGCGCGACGACGCCGAAGTCGTGTGCGATCAGGAGGATCGTCGTGCGGTGCCGCCGGCGCAGCTCGCGCATCAGGCTGAGGATCTGCGCCTGGATCGTCACGTCGAGCGCGGCGGTCGGCTCGTCGGCGATCAGGAGCGCCGGCTCGTTCGCGAGCGCCGTCGCGATCACCACGCGCTGCTGCATGCCGCCGCTGAAGCGGTGCGGCGGGTCGCGGTAGCGGCGCGGGGCGTCGGGGATGCCGACCTCTTCGAGGAGGCGCAGCGCCCGCGCCTTCGCCTCGCGCGCGCCGACGGGCCGGTGTGCGCGGATCGTCTCCGCGATCTGCTCGCCGATCGAGAAGGCCGGGTCGAGCGCGCTTCCGGGGTCCTGGAAGACCATGCTGATCCGGTCGCCGCGCAGCGCGGCCCGCTCGCCCTCGTCGAGCGCCGTCAGGTCGCGCCCCAGGAACTCGATCGCGCCCCGCAGCGAGGCCGAAGCGGGGAGGAGGCCCATGATCGACATCGCGAGCGTCGTCTTGCCGCAGCCCGACTCGCCGACGAGCGCGAAGATCTCGCCCTCAGCGACCTCGAGCGACACGTCGTTCACCGCCGACACGGCGCCGAAGCGCACGAACACGTGGTCGAGACGCAGGACGCTCATCGGCTGATCCCCCGCGGGTCGAGCCGTGCGCGCAGCCCGTCGCCGACCAGGTTGAAGGCGACGACCGTGACCGCGATCGCGAGGCCGGGGTAGATGTCGGCCCATGGCGCCTGCTGCAGCACCTGATAGCCGTCGGCGAGCATCAGCCCGAGCGACGGCGTCGGCGGCTGCGCGCCGAGGCCAAGGAAGGAGAGTGCCGCCTCGATCTGGATCGCGAAGCCGGCGAGCACGCTCGCCTGCACGATCGCCGGGCCGATCGCGTTCGGCAGCACGTGGCTCCAGATCGTGCGCGGATGCGAGACGCCGCGCGCTCGCGCGCCCTCGACGTAGAGCTCGCGGCTGACCGCGAGCACGGAGCTGCGCACCACGCGCGCCAGGATCGGCAGGTAGATGGTCGCGATCGCGAACAGCGCGACGAGCTGCCCGGGCCCGACGATCGAGATCAGCGAGATCGCAAGCAGGAGCGCCGGCAGCGCGAGCAGCAGGTCGACCGGCCGCATCAGGAGGTTGTCGACGACGCCGCCGAAGTAGCCGGCGACGACGCCGATCGGGAGCCCGGCCACGAGCGCCAGGGCGACTGCCCCGAGCGAGATGCTGAGCGACGCGCGATAGGCGAAGAGAACGCGGCTGAGGACGTCGCGGCCGAGCGCGTCGAAGCCGAACGGGTGCGCCCAGCTCGGGCCGGCGAGCACGTGGTTCGCATCGATCGCGTCGGGCGAGTACGGCGCAACGAGCGGCGCGAAGACGGCGACCAGCGCGAGCACGACGAGGATCCCGAGCCCGATCGTCGCCTCGCGGCTGCCCACACGCGAGACGAGCCTGCGCGGAGCCGTGAGCGCCACTGCGGTCACGCCGCCTCGCCTCCGAGCCGCGGGTTCAGGAGGCCGTAGAGCAGGTCGGTCGCGAGGTTGACGAAGATGAAGAGCGCCGCGATCACGAGCACGCTCCCCTGCACGACCGTGTAGTTGCGCTGGTTGATCGCGGTGACGACGAGCTTGCCGACGCCGGGCAGCCCGAACACCGTCTCGACGACGATCGCGCCGCCGAGCAGCACGCCGAACTGGATCCCCGCCACAGTCACGATCGGCAGCGCGGCCGTCCTCAGCGCGTGCCGGTAGACGATCACGTGGCGGCGCAGCCCCTTCGCCCGCAGGAACGTGACGAACGGCCGGCCGAGGGTCTCGTGCATCGACGCGCGCGTCGTGCGGAGGATGTAAGCCGCCTCGCCGATCGCGAGCGTCAGCACCGGCAGCGTCATGTAGCGGACGTTTTCGAGTGGGTGCGCCGTCAGCGGCACGTAGCCGGTCGGCGGCAGCCAGTTCAGCTTCGCGGCGAAGACGAGGATCAGCAGCGTCCCGAGCCAGAAGTCGGGGATGCTGATGCCGGCGATCGTGAACACGCTCGTCGCCGCCCGGCCGAAGCGGCGGCCTGAGGCCGAGATCACGCCGAGCGGCACGCCGACGAGGAGCGCGAGCACCATCGAGGCGATCGTCAGCTCAAGCGTCACCGGGATCCGCTCGCGGAGGAGCTGGGTGAGCGGCTCGTGGCTGACGTAGTCCTGCCCGAGGTCGCCGTGCAGGATCCCGCCGAGCCAGCTCCAATACTGCGAGACGAGCGGCCGGTCGAGCCCGAGCTGGTGGCGGATGACGCGCACGTTCTGCGGCGTCGCCCGGAAGCCGAGCATCGTGCGCACGGGATCGCCCGGCACGAGGCGAATGAGCAGGAAGACGAAGACGCTCATCCCCAGGAGCGTCGGCACTGTCAGCAGGAGGCGCGTCACGACGTGGCGTGTCCGCGCGCTCACCGGGCCACCTTCACCTTTCGCGCGAGACGGCGGAGCGCATCCTCGGTGAGCAGGAAGTGCTCGCCGGCGATCCGCTCGGCCGCCTCGGCGTCGGCGGCGGCGACCGCCTCGACGAGGAGGCGGTGGTCGGCGATCGCGCGCTGCCGGATCGCGTGCGTGTACGGCTCGGCGCTGAAGCCGAGGCTGACCTGCAGGCGGATCTGCCTGCTGAGGGCGGCGAGGTGGACGTTCTTCGTCGCGTCGGCGATCGCCGCATGGAGGGCCGCGTCGGCGGCGCGCGAGGCCTCGCGGTCGGGCGCGGCGTCGTACGCGCCGCACGCCTCGACGATGCGCTCGAGATCGTCGGCGTCTCGGCGGGTCGCCGCGGTGCGCGCGATCAGCGGCTCGAGCAAGTGGCGCAGATCGAAGAGCTGCTCGAACGCCGCCCAGTTCTCGCCGAGCGTCCGCCGCACGATCTCGCCCGAGGCGGGCAACCAGTCCTCCTTCACGACCGCGCCGCCGTGCCGGCCGCGCTGGATCGCCACGTAGCCCGAGTCGGCGAGCCGGTGCAGCGCGCCGCGGACCGTCTTCCGCGAAACGCCGAGCTGCGCGGAGAGCGCGCGCTCGGAGGGCAGCTTCTGCCCGGGCACGAACTCGCCGAGCGCGATCGCCGTGACGAACCGCTCCGCGAGCTGCTCCTCGGCGCGGCGCAGCTCGAGCGGCTGCAGCACGTCGCCGCTGGGCGCGAGCTCGATCACGCGAAGTACCGCGCGAGGAAACGGGCGACGACACGGGCGCCGGTGACGATGCTCTCGAGCTCGACCGCCTCGTCGATCCCGTGGATCGAGCGGACGCGCGGCCCGTAACAGAGTGCCGGCACGCCGAAGCGGTTCAGGTAGGTGCGGGCGTCGGTCGTGGCGGTGCCGTCCTGGATCAACGGCGGGCCGCCGGTCACCTCTGCGTGAGCCGCCGACAACAAGCGGACGAGCTCGTGGTCGCGGTCGAGCCTGTAGCCCTCGGCGCGGAAGCCGTTGAAGCGGAGCTGGGGCGGGTGCTCGGCGAGCCAGCGGTTCTCTTTCGCCGCGCGCCCGACTGCCGCGGTCACGCGCAGCTGCGCCTCCTCCGGGCTCCACCCGGTGGGGAAGCCGATGCGCGCACCGACGCGGGCGACCCCGGGCACGCTCGACTGCCAGTCGCCGGCGTGGAACGTGCCGACGTTCAATGCGTGCCGGGTCCCGCCGTCCTCGTTCATCGCGGTCTCGAGCTCACGTAGCGCAAGCACGAGTGGCAGCGCGAGTGCAATCGCGTTCGCGCCCTGCTGCGGCATGTGCGCGTGCGCCGAGCGGCCCTCGACCGTCAGCTCGAGCCACAGGACCCCGATCCCGTCGAGGAGGAGCTCGAGGTTCGTCGGCTCGGGAAGCAGGACGGCGTCGGCGAGCACGCCCGCCTCGGCGGCCGCGAGCGTGCCGTTGCCTGTGCACTCCTCCTCGATCACCGACACGAACGAGAGGGGGCCGGCGAGTGCCTCGGGCGCCGCCTCCAGGAGCGCCTCGATCGCGAGCGTCACCAGCGCGAAGCCGGCCTTCATGTCGCCGGCGCCGCGTCCGTGTAGCCACCCCGCGACGGTCCGCGGTGCGAACGGGTCGGCAGGCCACAGCTCCGGTGCGCCGGGCGGCACCACGTCGACGTGGCCGTTCACGAGCAGCGAGCGGCCGCGGCCCGGGCGCGCGCCGACGACCACCGGCCGCCCGGCGTAGGGGAGCTGCGGCACGCCCGACCCCGGGCGCTCGCCGATCGCGTCCGGCACCGCGAGCTCGCGCACCGCGAAGCCGAGCCGCTCGAGCTCGGCCGCGACGACGCGCTGCGCGCCCGCCTCCTGCCCGACGACGCTCGGTTCGGCGACGAGCGCCTCGAGGAACTCGACCGCCCGCCCGCGGCGCGCCTCGATCGCCGCGTCGACGAGCCCCCAGTTATGGGCCAAAGACTGCCCCATTGAGGGAGGGACTATGGACCTCGGAGAAGCCCCCGTCAACCCCGCCCCTGCCGGGGCAGAGACGGCGATCCATTTCGCCATCGGGAAGCTCGAAGCGCTCGCCAAGGCGATCGCGCTCCGTCTCCGGCCGTTGCGCGATGCGCGCCATGTTCCACAGCCTGTGTGAGGGCTGTTGAAAGAACGGTGCGCCGCGGAGGAGATTCCCGCAAAGTGCGGATGGCGGCCGCGGCCGCCCTTGATGCCCCGTGCCGCGAGGGCTACCGTGGCGACTGCACCGAGCGCGGGGCGTGAGTAGATCGAAGCCGTTCTCGAGGGCCGTAGGCGGAAGCCGAAGGTTCGTGAGGGCGGTGGACGAAAGCGCCACCGGCTCGGTGAATTTTTTTTGCCCGCGTACGGCGGCTACGCGCGGCGGCAATCCGAATCGAGCAGGTGACTGGGCGGCACGACGACACGGTTGGCAGGGCAAGTTGAGCGTCCCGCAACAGCGCCTCGACGAGGAGAAGATCGAGACGCTGAGGGCCTGGGGCGAGGGCTTGCAAGCCGACCTGCGCGAGGAGGTACGTGCCGCCGGCCGCGCAATCACCCTGCTCGTCGAGGAGATCGAGCGGTTGAACGTCGACCTCTGGAACGCGCGCGCGGGCGGGCTCGACGGGCCGTTCAAGGCCGACGAGAATCGGCGGCTTCCGCCGCCCTTGCCGGAGCTGTAGGCGCAGGGAAACTCGCGAACCAGGTTCGGCTAGAGACCAGCCAGCAGCTCGTACGAGCGCAGGCGCGCCGCGTGATCCCAGATCGCCGACGCGACGATCACCTCGTCGCCTCGAGTCTCGGCGACGAACGCCTCCAGGCCCGCCCGTACCGTCTCCGGCGAGCCGACGAATGAGCGCGCGAGCATCGCGGAGGCTCGCGTCTTCTCCTCCGGCGTCCAGTAGCTCTCGATGTCGTCGATCGGCGGCGGCAGCCTGCCGCGGCGGCCGCGGTGGATGTTCGTGAACGACTGCTGCACCGAGGTGAAGAGCCGCCGTGCCGCCTCGTCGGTGTCGGCGGCGACGACGTTCGCTCCGACCATCGCGTACGGCTCTCGTAGCTGCTTCGACGGCTGGAAGCGCTCGCGATAGACCTCGAGCGCCGGCAGCAGAGCCTCCGGTGCGAAGTGCGAGGCGAACGCGTACGGGAGCCCGAGCAGCGCCGCGAGCTGGGCGCCGTAGAGGCTCGAGCCGAGGATCCAGAGCGGCACCTTCGTCCCGGCGCCGGGCGTTGCGACAACGAGCTGCCCCGGCTCGGGATCGGCCAGCCACCGCTGCAGCTCGAGCACGTCCTCGGGGAAGGTGTCCGCGCTCGTGACGTCGCGCCGCAGCGCCGCGATCGTCAGCCGGTCCGTCCCCGGGGCCCGCCCGAGGCCCAGGTCGATCCGCCCCGGATGCAGCTCCGCGAGCGTTCCGAACTGCTCCGCGATCAGAAGCGGCGCGTGGTTCGGGAGCATGATCCCGCCCGAGCCGACCCGGATCCGCTCGGTGCCCGCTGCGACGTGCGCGATCACGACCGACGTCGCGGCGCTCGCGATCCCGGCGGCGTTGTGATGCTCGGCCAGCCAGAAGCGGCGGTAGCCCCAGCTCTCGACGTGCCGGGCCAGGTCGAGCGAGTGTCGGAGCGCGTCGGCGGCAGTGTGGCCCTCGACGATCGGGGCGAGGTCGAGCACTGAGAGCGGCGGCAGAGCCATCGCCCCAGGATGCCCGTCGGCCTGCCCGCGCCGCAGCGGCTACGCCGACGCAGGCCGGGCGTTGCGCTCGAACTTGTGCCAGCCCTGGTCGCCGCGCAGATACCGCCAGGTCCCCTTCATGCGCGCCCAGACGATGAACGGCCGGTAGAGGACCAGGTCGAGTGGGCCGAGCGCGATCAGGCGCACGAGATCGCCGAGCGGGTAGGCGCGCGAGGTGCGGTCCTCGAGCAGCACCGCCGCCGAGGTCATCACGCCGTTCACGAGCGCCATCGCGGCCAGCATGAGGAGCGCCTGGTCGAGCGCCAGCGCCCGGACCGCGATGCTGGCCACGATCGACGCGAGCGCGAGCACCTCGAACACCGGCGCGATCACCTCCGAGAGCACGAAGAACGGCACGCCGACGAAACCGACCGCGCCGTAGCGCCTGCGGAACGAGCATCCGCCGGTAGTGGATGACCGTCTCGAGGATCACGCGCTGCCAGCGCTCGCGCTGCGAGACGAGCTTGCGGATGCTGTCGGGCCCTTCCGTGACGCCGACCGTGTCCGCCAGCGACACGATCTCGTACGGGCGTCCCTCGCGCCGGAAGTGCTCGTGCACGCGGAACGTCAGCTCGATGTCCTCGCACGTGAAGCTCGTCGAGAAGCCGCCGAGCTCCTCGATCACGTCGCTGCGCCAGATCTGGAAGGCGCCGACGGCGCACAGCATCGTGTTCAGGCGCGTCCAGCCGAGGCGGTTGTTGAAGAACGACCGCAGGTAATCCATGTGTTGGAACGCGAGCAGCGGCCGGCGGTCGAGCCGCGCGGGCACGCCTTTCTGCGCAAGCGCCTCTTCGGGCGTGCCGCTGATCGCGATGTGCCCCGTCACGCCGACGATCCGCTGAGGGTCGGTGAGCGCGAGCCGCATCCCGTTCAGCAGGCACGAGCGCGAGAGGATCGTGTCGCCGTCGACGCCGCACACGTAGCGGTAGCGCGCGAGGTTGAGCCCTGCGTTGAGCGAGTCCGCCTTGCCGCCGTTCACCTTGTCGATGACGAACAGGTTCGGATGCGAGCGGCTGCGGTAGATGCCGCGGATCGTCGCCGACGTGTAGCGGCGCCGGTAGAAGTGCTGGATCGGCTCGAGCTCGAAGGCGCGTTGCAGCTCGGCCAGCGTCTCGTCGGTCGACCCGTCGTTGACGACGATCACCTCGAACTGCGGATAGTCGATCTCGACGAAGGAGCGCGTCGAGGCGGCGACGACCGGCGCCTCGTTGTAGACGGGCGCGACGATGCTGACCGGGATCGTGAGCGTCGACTCGCGCACGCGGTCGAGGCTCTCGAAGCCGCGGCGCCGGCGGCGCCTGCGCTCCTCGACGGCGGAGTAGACGATCATCACGCCGTACGCGCCGTATACCGCGAGCAGGTAGGCGAGGCAGACGAGGACGGCGACCTGGAGGGTCTCTCTGGCGACGCTCATCCCGCGAGCTCCAGCGGCTGGGACTCACGGCGGAACGCCGACGCCACCTCGGCGGCGCCGTCGCGCGCGAACGCGTCGTCCGCGTGCAACATGCCGAGGGCGGCGTCGAGCCCGCTGCGGCCGAGCGAGAGCAGGCTCTCCTTCGCGGCCGCGCGAACCCACCAGCTCGGGTCGGCGAGCAGGGCGGCGATGTCGCCGGCGAGCTGCTCGGCGCCGAGCTCGGCGACCGCTCGCGCTGCGTGCGCCCGCACGAAGAACGTGTCGTCGCCGAGGAGCGCGCGCAGCACCGGCTGCACGTCGGCCGAGCCGGTCGAGCCGAGGACGCGTGCGGCCGCCGAGCGGATCGTTCCGGCGGCGTCTGCCGAGGCCCGCACCGCCGCCGCCTTCGTGCGCGGGTCGGACGACGTCCCGCGCAGAAGCATCAGCGCCCAGTACCTGACCTCCGGGTCGTCGTGCGCGGTGAGCGCGAGCAGGTCGTCGCGCAGACGCGCTGCCCGCGGCACGAGCTCGGTCGCGGTCCGCGAGCGGGGGTGGACGCCGGACACCAGGACGTCGAGGAGCAGGCTGTCGGCGGCGGGCGTCCGCTGCTCGGCGGCGATCGCGACGACCGCGCCGCGCACGTCGTGCGAGCCGCTCGCCAGGGCCGAGCGCAGGAGACCGTAAACGAAGTGCGCGTCGGCCCGCGTCAGGACACGCAGTGCGTGCGTCCGTCGGAAGGTGCGCTCGCGCGCGAGCCTGCGCAGGCGCCGGGGGTTGCGGCGGACGAGCTCGCGGGCGGCCTCGGCGGCACCGGACAGCTGCTCGCCGTCCGCGACCCGCTCGAGCCGCCGGCGGCGCCAGCGCGAGGGGTCGGCGCCCGCGGCGAGCAGGGCCCCGTCGGCCGCCCGGAGGCGGCGCCGGCGGTCGTCCTCGACGCGTGCGACGACGACCCAGGCCGCCAGGGCGAGCCAGAGCAGGAAGAGCGCGAGTGTCACACCCGCGATGACGGAGACGGGAACCAATCGAGACCCTCGAAAGAGGCATCGGCACGGGGCGGCTGGACCTTTACGTAGTCGCTACGGAGGCGACAACGGGCCCTTCGGGGCCGGTTCGGGTGCCCGCCGGGGGCGGGCGTACACTGACCCTCCGCGCATGAGCCAGGCCGATTTCGTCCACTTGCACGTCCACTCCGAGTACTCGATCCTCGACGGGGCGTGCCGCATCTCCGACCTCGTCGCGCGGGCCACCGAGCTCGAGATGCCGGCCGTCGGCCTCACCGACCACGGCTCGATGGCGGGCGCCGTGCAGCTCTGGAGAGAGACCCGCGGCACGGGCGTGAAGCCGGTGATCGGTTGCGAGGTGTACGTCTCCTCGGACCGCCTCGCGCACGAGAAGGGGAACGCGCACCTGACCCTGCTCGCCGCCGACAACGAGGGCTACTCCAACCTGATCAAGCTCTCGTCGCTCGGCTACCTCGAGGGCTACTACTACAAGCCGCGCGTCGACTGGCAGCTGCTCGAGCAGCACAGCGCCGGGCTGATCGCACTCTCTGGGTGCCTCAGTGGGCGCGTGTGCCGGGCGCTCGAGGAGAGCCGCCTGCCGGACGCCGAGGCAGAGCTCGACCGTCTGACGACGACGTTCGGCCGCGACAACGTGTACGTCGAGCTCCAGAACGCGCATCTCGACGTGCAGGCGCGGATCCTGCCGCAGCTCGTCGAGCTCGCCGCGAAGCTGAAGCTGCCGACCGTGGCCACGGGCGACGTCCACTACCTGCGCGACACCGACGCGCGCGCCCACGAGGCGCTCCTCTGCATCCAGTCGGGCGACTCGCTCAAGAACCCGAACCATTGGAAGTTCGAGACCGATCACTTCTACTTCAAGACGCCGCAGGAGATGGCGCTCGACTTTCCCGGCCAGGACGACGCGATGCGGCGCACGCTCGAGGTCGCCGAGCGCTGCAACGTGGAGATCGAGCTCGGCCGCATCCTGCTCCCGCGCTTCGACGTGCCGGAGGGGCGCGACTCGTTCGACTACCTTGTCGAGCAGTGCGAAAAAGGCCTGCAAAGGCGCTACGAACGGGTGACGCCGGAGCTGCAGGAACGCCTCCGCTTCGAGCTCAAGACGATCAAGGAGATGGGCTTCGCCGACTACTTCCTGATCGTCTGGGACTTCATCGGCTTCGCGAAGCGAAACGGCATCGGCGTCGGCCCGGGCCGCGGCTCCGCCGCCGGCAGCCTCGTCGCCTACAGCCTCGAGATCACCGACCTCGACCCGATCCGCTACGACCTCCTCTTCGAGCGCTTCCTGAACCCCGGCCGCAAGTCGATGCCCGACATCGACATCGACTTCGCGGTGGAGGGCCGCGAGCGCGTGATCAACTACGTGCGCGAGAAGTACGGCAACGATCGCGTCGCGCAGATCATCACCTTCTCGACGATGGCCGCACGCGCCGCCGTCCGCGACGCCGGGCGGGTGCTCGAGGTGCCCTACGGCGTCGTCGACAAGATCGCGAAGCTGATCCCGGAAGGCCCGGGCCAGACGCTCGAGGACTGCCTCAAGCCGGGCGCCGAGCTGCGTAAGGCGATGGACGCCGACCCCGTCGCGAAGGAGATCCTCGACCTCGCGCTGCCGCTCGAAGGGCTGACGCGGGCCGACTCGATCCACGCCGCCGGCGTCGTGATCGGCGCCGAGCCGCTGATCAACGTCGTGCCGCTGCAGCAGAAGGGCGCCGACCAGGAAGTCGTCACGCAGTTCAACATGGGCGACATCGAGGCGCTCGGCCTGCTGAAGATGGACTTCCTCGGGCTGCGCAACCTCGACGTGATCGACAAGGCCTGCGCGCTCGCCGGCAACCTCGACATCTCGAAGGTGCCGCTCGACGACAAGAAGACCTACGCGATGCTCGCGAAGGGCGATGCGGCCGGCGTCTTCCAGTTCGAGTCGTCGGGCATGCGCGAGGCACTCCGGCAGGTGAAGCCGACCGAGTTCGAGGACCTGATCGCGCTCGTCGCGCTCTACCGGCCGGGGCCGATGCAGTACATCCCGAACTACGCGAAGCGCAAGGCCGGGCAGGAGCAGGTCACGTTCCTCGACCCGCGCCTGAAGCCGATCCTCGGCGGCACCTACGGCATCTCCATCTACCAGGAGCAGTCGATGGAGATCGCGAAGGCGATCGCCGGCTTCACTCCCGCCGAGGCCGACGACCTGCGCAAGGCGATCGGCAAGAAGATCCACGCGCTGATGGCCTCGTTGAAGAACAAGTTCATCGAGGGCTGTATCAAGAACGACACGTCGGAGCAGGTCGCGAACCAGCTGTGGGACGACATCGAGAAGTCTCAGGACTACTCGTTCAACAAGTCGCACGCCGCCTGCTACGCACTGATCGCCTACCAGACCGCCTGGCTGCGCCAGGCCCACCCATGCGAGTACATGGCGGCGCTGATCAGCTCCGTCATGAACACGAAAGACCGCGTGCCGTTCTACGTCAACGCATGTCACGAGCTCGGGATCGAGGTGCTGCCGCCGGACGTGAACGAGTCGCAGGTCGACTTCGCCGTCGTCGGCGGGAAGATCCGCTTCGGCCTCAACGCCGTGAAGGGCGTGGGCGAGGGAGCGGCGCGCTCGCTGATCCGGGCGCGCGAGGAGGGCGGGGAGTTCACCTCGATCTGGGACTTCGCCGAGCGCGTCGACCCGACCGTCTCGAACAAGCGCGTGCTCGAGGCGCTCGTCAAGTGCGGCGCGCTGCCCGGCTCACGCAAGGGGATGCTCGAGGTGCTCGAGCAGGCCGTCTCGTGGGGGCAGAAGCAGCAGGCCGACCGGCTCGCCGGCCAGGCCTCGATCTTCGACCTCGGGCCGGCTGAAGAAGAGAAGCCCAAGCACCACCCGCTGACGCCGACCGACGAGTTCGAGAAGGCGGAGCTCCTGCGGATGGAGAAGGAGGTGCTCGGCCTCTACGTCACCGAGCACCCGCTCTCGAACGTGCGCGACCAGCTGCGGCGCAAGTCGGACGCGACGATCGGCGAGCTCGACCGCCGCCGCGACGGCGAGACGATCACCGTCGGGGGCATTGTCACCTCGCTCCGGCACATGACGACGAAGCGCGGAGACGCGATGGTCTTCCTGCGGCTCGAGGACGTGACCGGCGCCGTCGAGACGGTCGTCTTCAACTCGACCTACGAGAAGGCGCGTGAGCTGTGCACGACCGACCGCATCCTGATCGTCAAGGGCCGCATCGACCGCAAGGAGGGCGAGACGAAGCTCGTCGCGCTCGAGCTGAACGCGTTCGAGGCTGTTCCCGAGCTGCGCGAGGTGCGGCTCCGGATCGACGCGACCACGGCGCGCGCCGGCACGATCCGCGAGCTCGCGCAGCTGATCCGCGAGTTCCCGGGCGAGTCTCCGGTCTACGCCGACCTGATCACCTCGCAGGGAAAGAAGGTCTACGCCTTCGGCCCGCAGTACAAGGTGCAGCCCGAGCCGGACTTCTACGCCGAGGTGAAGATGCTGCTCGGCGAGTCCGCGGTCGCGTAGGGCCAAACTCGCGAACCGCACCGTTCCTGGTTCGCGAAGCAAACCAGGAACGCGAGTCTCACGGGGGACGCCGAATATCGGGATCCGATCCAGAAGACTTACAAAGCGCTAGCCTCGCGCACAAGCGCCGCTCCTAGCGTGGGAGGACCCAACGAGGAAGGGGACCTCTATGAAGCGCAAGGCTGGGAGTATCCTGCTCGCCGCGCTGATGGCGGGCGCCGCGATCATGCTCGTCACCGGCGGCATCGCATCGGGCTCGTCCAGCAGCGCCCAGTACGAGTACGGCCACCCGGCGCCGGCCTCGCCGCCGGCAATCAGCGGAACGCCGCAGGTCGGCCAGACGCTGACGACGTCGAACGGCACCTGGTCGTCGAGCTCGAACATCACGCTCTACGGCTACGCGTGGGGCCGCTGCGACGCGAACGGGAACGGCTGCGTCGCGGTCGGCGGCGCGAACGCGAGCACCTACACGCTCACCGGCGCCGACCAGGGGGACACGCTTCGCTCCTACGTGACGGCCACCAACTCCACCGGCTCGACGCAGGCGCAGTCCGACCCGACGAAGGCGGTCGCGCCGGCCGCGGTGACGACCGGGAAGCAGATCGACGCATCCAAGGTGACCCTGCCGAACCGGCTCGTCGTCGACAAGGTGACCTACTCGCAGAACCCGATCCGCTCGCGCCACCAGGCGACGACGATGCGGATCCACGTCGTCGACTCGAACGCCAACTCGGTGGCGAACGCGCTCGTCTTCCCCGAGGGCGTCCCGTACAGCCGCATCGCCCAGATGCCGGAGGTGCGCACCGACGCGAGCGGCTGGGCGACCGTCCAGATCCAGCCGGGGCAGCTCTTCCCGCGCACCGGCTACCTCGTGCTCTTCGTCCGCGCCCGCGTCGAGGGCCAGGACCTGCTCGGGGGCAGCTCGACCCGGCGGCTCGTCCAGGTGACGATCGGCGCGCCGAACGGCTCGTAGCTCTCGGCACCCGGGGGCGGCCACGCGCCGTCCCCGGGGCACGAGCCTTCTGTAAAGGAAGCCCCCGTCTCGGTTAGTTCTCCGTTAATTCCGCGGATCCCCCGGCATGGGGAGAACCGCTTCCGGCGTTTTAGCCGAAGATGGGGAGAAGACCGCTATGAGCACTGCGGAAACAGAACTGCAGCTGACCGAACAGGAGCTCGTCGAGCGCTGGCGCGCCGAGGAGCTCCAGAGGGCGGGTTTCCCCGAGGAGCTCGCCGAGAAGCTGGCTGTGCGCGCCGAGGTCGACCTGCACCGCGCGATCGACATGATCCGCGACGGCTGCCCGGCCGAGCTCGCCGCAGCCATCCTGCTCTAGACGGGTCTGAGGTAGCTTCCGAGCCGTGCTCGGCTCGATCCCATCGCCCCACACGGGTGTCGTCCACCTCGGGCCGTTGCAGCTCCACATGTACGGGCTGACGCTGCTCGTCGCGATCCTCGCGTGCATCGGGCTGACGGGGCGCCGCTGGGTTGCACGCGGCGGCGAATGGGATCTCGTCACGCGGGTCGCCGTCTGGGGCGTCGCGTTCGGCGTCGTCGGCGCGCGCCTCTACCACGACGTCACCTCCTGGAACGAGGTGCCGTCGCCGAAATGGCAGGGGATCTTCGAGGTGTGGCGCGGTGGGCTCGGGATCTGGGGCGGCATCCTGTTCGGCGCGCTCGCGGGCGCGCTCGTGTTGCGCCGCAACGGCGTCAAGGTCGCGCCGTTCCTGGACGTCGCGGCGCCGGGACTGCTGCTCGCGCAGGGGATCGGCCGCATCGGCAACTGGTGGAACCAGGAGCTCTACGGCAAGCCGACCTCGCTCCCGTGGGGGCTCAGGATCGACCCGGCCCACCTGCCGACCGACCCGCGCTACATCGGCTACACCACGTTTCATCCGACCTTCCTCTACGAGCTCCTCTGGGACGTCGCCGGCGTGCTCCTCCTGCTCTGGCTCGACCGGCGCTTCCGCATCCGGCCGCCCGGCCTGTTCGCGCTCTACGTCGTCTGGTACTGCTTCGGCCGCTTCTTCGAGGAGCTGCTCCGGATCGACCCGGCGCACCACTTCGCCGGCCTTCGCCTGAACGCGTGGGTCTCGATCGTCTGCTTCGTCGGAGCGGCCGTCTTCTTCGTCTGGAACCAGCGCCGGAGCCAGGGTGACGCGAAGCCCGTGCGGCGCGACCCGCCCAAGGGGCCGGCGATGGCCATCCCGCGCGGCCGCGTCCGGTAGCGACAGTACCCTGCCGCGAGTGCCGGTCGCCGTCCGAGAGCTGGAGCTGGACCTCGACGCGTTCGAAGGCCCGTTCGACCTTCTGCTCTCACTCGTCCTCCGCGAGGAGCTGCCGCTCGCCGAGGTCGACCTCGCCGACATCGTCGTCGCGTTCGTCGAACACCTGGCCGAGAAGGGCGAGCTCGACCTCGACGCCTGCGGTGAGTTCCTGATCCTGATCAGCGCGCTGCTCGAGCTGAAGGCGCGCGCGATGTTCCCCGAGGAGGAGGCCGAGCTCGCAGAGCTGGAGCCGGAGGAGGCCGCCGAGGAGCTCGCCCGCCGGCTCGCCGAATACCGCCGCGCGAAGGAGGCCGCAGGCTTCCTGCGGGAGCGCCTCGACGAGCGGCGCCACCTGCACTTCCGGCTCGGGCCCGCCCCGCTCGCGCCGAAGATCGACCGAGAGCTCGCGCCGCAGGACGCGATGAAGCTCGCAACCGTGCTGCGCGCGCTCGCCGTGGAGCCACCCGCACCCTCGACCGCGCACATGG
Organism: uncultured Thermoleophilia bacterium; assembly: GCA_963725595.1. Taxonomy (GTDB): domain Bacteria; phylum Actinomycetota; class Thermoleophilia; order Gaiellales; family Gaiellaceae; genus PALSA-600. The sequence goes on from CAVRYT010000001.1 coordinate 142,003, forward strand.
CGCTCCGCTTCCCGCCGGTCGCGCAGTTCCTCGAGCGCTGGCGGTCGCTGCTGCGCCGCCGGAGCCGGCTCGACTTCGACGGCGAGGTCGCCGGTCTTTCGCGTGTCGAGGTCGCGGTCGCGTTTCTCGCGCTGCTCGAGCTTCGCAAGCAGGGCGAGATCGCGCTGGCGCAAGCCGCGCCGTTCGCGCCGATAAGGATTTCCCGCGCAGACGCCGAAAGGAGCCTCTCTTGGACAGCCCACTCCGCCTGATCACGACCGAACGGGCGCCCGCCGCCGACCTGGCGCGGACGCTCGAGGCGCTGCTCGTCGTCGCCTCCCAGCCGCTCGCCCCCGACGAGCTGGCGTCGGCCTCCGAAGCCGACCCGGCGGAGGTCGAGGAGGCGCTCGAGCTGCTCGCGGAGCGGTACTGCGACGAGCACAGCGGGATCGTGCTCGAGCATGTCGCCGGCGGGTACGCCTTCCGTGCGGCGGCGGCGGCCTCCGAGGCGTGCTCGCGGCTCTTCGAGAAGCCCGCGGAGAAGGGCCTCTCACAGGCGGCGCTCGAGACGCTCGCGATCATCGCCTACCTCGGCCCCGTGTCGCGGCCCGAGATCGCGCGGATCCGCGGCGTCAACGTGGACGGCGTCGTCGCCGGCCTCCTCGAGCGGGGCCTCGTCTCCGAGGGCGGGCGGGACCAGGAGTTCGGCGCCGTGCGCTACCGCACGACGCCGCTCTTCGAACGGGTCTTCGGGCTCGAGTCGCTCTCGGCGTTGCCACGCGTGGACGACCTCGGCGCGGACGTGACGGAGATCCGCGAGCGGCTCGAAGCCGTCGCCGAGAAGCGCCCGGCCTAGCCGTCGGCTCAACCCCCGCCGCGATACGGGTCGGTCGAAGTCGTCGTCGTGGTCGTCTCGCTCGACGTGGTCGTGGGCTGCGGCGTCTTGACGCCCGGGCCGACGACCGCGGCGTGCCAGACGCCGACGTCCTTGAACCCCTCGCCCTTCGCGTCACCCTTCGCATGATCGTCCGTGAACGTGTAGAGCGGGCCGCTCTTGAAGGTGACCTGCATGCGGCCGTCCGGGCGCTTGACCGTGCCGAGGCTCGCGGCGCCGGCGGGCACCTTCCCCTTCGCGATCACGAGCGGCTTCCAGAAGCCGAGGCACGACTTCACGCAGATCCACCTGCCGTGCCGCTCGACGCTCAGCGAGTAGAGCGTCCGCCCCGCCGGCGTCATGAGCACCTTCTTGCCGAGCGTCGGGTTGTTCGCGACCGTCACGACGTGGAGCTGGTTCGTCTGCGTCGCCGCGAAGGCGGCCGCGGGCCCCGCGAGCAGCGCGACGACGAGAACGAGCTTCCTGGCCATAGACCCTCCTCCGATGGACATTTCGGACGACACTACGAATCGAGTCGCCGAAAGGATTGCTCCGGCTACCTTGTCGCTGTGGACGTCGGCGAGAGTGACTTCGAGACTGAGGTGATCGCGGGATCGGGAGAGGCGCCGGTGGTCGTCGACTTCTGGGCCGAGTGGTGCGCGCCGTGCAAGGCGCTCGGGCCGCTGCTCGAGGCGGCGACGACCGCGAAGGGGATCAAGCTCGCAAAGGTCGACACGGACGCGAACCCGATGCTCGCGAACGAGTTCGGGATCCGCGGCATCCCGGCGGTGAAGGCGTTCCGGAACGGGCACGTCGTCTCGGAGTTCGTCGGCGTGCAGTCGGCGACGACGATCGAGGCGTTCCTCGACAAGCTGCTCGAGCCGCCGGTCGCGGAGACGGTCGCCGATGAGGAGATCGCCGCCGCGCTCGCCGCGAACGACTACGAGGCGGCCTTCCGGATCCTGCTCGAGCGCGCGGAGCGCGACCCGGAGCAGCACGACGCCGTGCGCGAGCTGATGGTGCGGCTGTTCGAGGAGCTCGGGCACGAGCATCCGCTGACGGTGCAGTACCGCCGCCGCCTCGCCACCGCGATCTACTGAGCGTGCGGGCGATACGGCGCCTCCGCCACCGCCGCTCCGTAGTGACCCCGATGCGCCGCCGCCCCGGCAGCGCCAGCGTTTGCCGGGAGGAGGTGATCTCGTGAGACTGACCGCTCGGGACGGGCTGGCGACGGTCCTCACGGCGCTCGTCGTGCTGACGTTCGCGGCCACGCACGAAGGCTGGAACGTCTGGCTCGTCGGGTCCAGCCACCGTTGGGCGACGGTCGTGATCGGCTTGCTCGGCATGGCGACGTGCTCGCTCGGACGCCGGCAGCAGGAGGGCGCTCGCTTCTTCGCAGCCCTCGGCACCGTCACGCTCGCCCTGTTCGTCTGGGCGATCGTGAGCGGGTCGCTGACGCCGCTCGCGCTGCTCGTCGTCGCCGACGCCCTGCTCTGGCTGGGTGCGACCGCACGCCACGCCGCCCACCCGCCGCACCACGCTTCACCGGCGTGAGGATCAGCTCAGCTGCTCGATCAGGCGGACGAGCTCGGCCCCGCAGCGGCCGGAGACCGACCGGGGCGCCGACCCGAAGTGCTGATCCGCGAGGCGCGCGCACGCCGGCGGCGGCGCCGGAGCCGCCTTCGGAGTGCTCGCGTGGGGCGGGCTCGGCCGCGGCTCCACGACTGCCACGAACGACGCACAGCCGAGCAGGGTCGCGGTGAGCAGCCGCTGCCCCGGCGTCGGCCTGGGCGAGCTCGCCTACGTCCGCGGCGACGCGCTCGACGTCGTCGACTTCAGCCGCTGCGTCTCGCGCAGGCTGGGACGGCCAGATCGCATGGCACCGTTAGGGCGTGCGGCTGAATGCTTACCTCGCCCGGGCGGGCGTCGCCTCGCGGCGCAAGGCGGACGAGCTGATCAAGGCCGGCCGGGTCACCGTCAACGGTGAGCCCGGCCGGCTGAACACATTCGTCGCCGAGCGGGACGTCGTTCGGATCGACGGCGAGCAGGTCGCGAAGCAGAAGCTCGCCTACGTCCTGCTGCACAAGCCGGAAGGCGTCGTCACGACTGCACGCGACCCGCAAGGGCGGCCCACGGTCGTCGAGCTCGTCCGGCATCCGTCGCGGGTCGTGCCGGTGGGGAGGCTGGACGCGGACACGACGGGGGCGCTTCTGCTCACGAACGACGGCGACCTCGCGCACAGGCTCGCGCATCCGCGCTACGAGGTGGAGAAGGTCTACGAGGTCGAGTGCCGCACGCGCCCGACCGACGATGCGCTCGCGCAATTGCGGAGCGGGGTCGAGCTCGACGACGGGCCGACGCGCCCGGCCCGCGTGCGCCGGCTCGCCGGCAATCGTGTGGAGCTCGCGATCCACGAAGGGCGTAACCGGCAGGTCAAGCGGATGCTCGAGGCGGTCGGGCACCCGGTCGTGCGACTGCATCGAAGCCGCTACGCCGGGTTGACCCTCGCCGGTCTCGCGCCGGGCGAGTGGCGCGAGCTACGGGCGGACGAAGCCCATCAGCTCGTACATCCGCTCGAGCGTCGGGGCTGAGGTCTCGCGCGCCTTGTCGGCGCCGATCGCGAGCAGCCGGCGCAGCTCGCCCTCGTCCGCGCGCAGCTCTGCATAGCGCTCCTGCACCCGCCGGAAGAGCTCGACCACCGCCTCGCCGACGTCGGCCTTCAGGTCGCCGTAGCCGCGGCCGTCGTAGGCCGCCTCGACCTCGGGGATCGGCGCGCCGCGCGCCACCGACAGGATCTCGATCAGGTTGGACACGCCGGGCTTCTCTTCGGGCGCGTAGCGGATCTCGCGCTCGGAGTCGGTGACGGCCGACTTGAACTTCCTGCGGATCGTGTCCGGCTCGTCGAGCACGAAGACCGTGCCCTGCTGCGTGCCGGCGGTCGTCGACATCTTCTTCGTCGGCTCCTGCAGGTCCACGATCCGCGCGCCGATATCGGGGAAGACGCCTTTCGGCACCGTGAACGTCTGGCCGAAGCGCGAGTTGAAGCGCTCCGCGACGTCACGCGCGAGCTCGATGTGCTGCCGCTGGTCGTCCCCGACCGGGACGATGTCGGTCTGGTAGAGCAGGATGTCCGCCGCCATAAGCACGGGGTAGGTGAAGAGCCCGGCGGAGACGAACTCCTTGCCCTCGCCCTTCTCCTTGAACTGGGTCATGCGGCCGAGTTGCCCGAACCCGGTGACGGCCGAGAGCAGCCAGGCTGCCTCGGGATGCGCGCGGACGTGGCTCTGCAGGAAGAGCGTGCTGCGTTCGGGGTCGAGGCCGACGGCGAAGAGGAGCGCCGCCAGGTCGAGGGTGCGGTCGTGCAGCTCCTTCGGGTCGTAGTCGACCGTGACCGAGTGCAGGTCGACGATGCAGAAGAACGCCTCACCGGGGTTCTCGTCCTGGGTCCTGACGTACTGGCGCATCGCGCCGATGTAGTTGCCGAGTTGCTTGGCCCCGGTGGCCTGGATGCCGGAGAAGACGCGCATGGGGCTGGCCAGCTTAGTGCAAAGGCGCATCTACACTGGCGAAATGGCCGTCACCCCGTCGACCTGGACGCCCGCCTCCTGGCGCGGGCTCCGCGCGCTGCAGCAGCCCGAGTGGCCGGACGCCGCCGCGGCGTCGGCAGCGCTCGAGCGCCTGCAGGCGTGCCCGCCGCTCGTCTTCGCAGGCGAGGCGCGCCACCTGCGCGACGCGCTCGCCGGCGCGATCGAGGGGCGCGCGTTCCTGCTGCAGGCGGGCGACTGCGTCGAGTCGTTCAACGAGCTCTCGACGATGAGGATCCGCGAGAAGCTGAAGATCATGCTGCAGATGTCCGCCGTGCTCACGTACGGCGCGACGCTGCCGGTGGTCAAGGTCGGCCGGATCGCGGGGCAGTTCACGAAGCCTCGCTCGGAGTCGACCGAGCGGGTGGGCGACGGCGACATCCCGAGCTTCCGCGGGCACATGGTGAACGGCGACGAGCCGACCGCCGAGGCGCGCATCCCCGACCCGAAGCGGATGCTCGAGGGCTACAACCAGTCGGCCGCGACTCTCAACCTGCTGCGCGCGTTCACGAAGGGCGGCTACGCCGACCTGACCCAGGTGCACCTCTGGAACAAGGACTTCGTCGCCTCGTCGCCCGAGGGCCGCCGCTACGAGCGGCTCGCCGACGAGATCGAGCGCGCGCTCCGGTTCATGGCCGCCTGCGGGATCGACCTGACCGCCGAGCGGCGGCTGCATGAGGTCGACGTCTACACGAGCCACGAGGGGCTGCTGCTCGACTACGAGGAGGGGCTCACACGCAAGGACTCGCTGACGGGCGACTGGTACGACTGCTCGGCACACCTGCTCTGGATCGGCGAGCGGACGCGCGGGCTCGACGACGCCCACGTCGAGTTCTTCGCCGGCGTGCACAACCCGATCGGCGTGAAGCTCGGGCCTGCGGCGACCCCGGACGAAGCCGTCGAGCTGTGCGAGCGCCTCAACCCGGGCCGCGTGCCGGGTCGCCTGACGTTCTACGCGCGCATGGGCGCGGAGCACGTGCGCGAGCTGCTGCCGCCGCTCCTGCGCGCGGTGCGGGACGAAGGGCATCCCGTCCTCTGGGCCTCCGACCCGATGCATGCGAACACGATTCGAACCGCGGACGGCGTGAAGACGCGCAAGTTCGACTCGATCATGGCCGAGCTCGAGGGCTTCTTCGCCGCCTGCTGGGAAGCGGGCGTGTGGCCCGGCGGCGTGCACCTCGAGTTCACGGGCGAGGACGTGACCGAGTGCCTCGGCGGAGCGGACGACGTGCTCGAGGAGCACCTCTCGTCGCGGTACGAGACGCTCCTCGACCCGCGCCTGAACGCGCGCCAGTCGCTCGACCTCGCGTTTCGCCTCGCCGAGCTGATGCGCGACGGCGCCGGCGCGGCCTGACGACCTCCCCGCTGTCAGACACCTTGAAGGTGTCTGACACCATTGGGCGCGAGATGAGGATCGCCGTGATCGGAACCGGGTTGATCGGCGCGTCGGTCGCGCTCGCCGCGAGGCGGAGGGGCGACGACGTGCGCGGCTACGACCCGGACCCCGCAGCGCTCGCGACCGCGGCCGAGCGCGGCGCCGTCGAGCCGGCGTCGAGCCTCGAGGAGGCTGTCGCGGAGGCGGAGCTCGTGGTCGTCGCCGCCCCGATCGCCCAGCTACCGGCCCAGGTCGCGGCGGTGCTCGAGGCGACGGACGACGCGACGGTCACCGACGTCGGCTCGACGAAAGCCAGCGTCGTGCGCGCTGCCGACGGGTCCGGCCGCTTCGTCGGCGGTCACCCGATCGCCGGCGGTGAGACACGCGGCCCCGAGCACGCGAGCCCGGCCCTCTTCGAGGGCGTGACGTGGTTCCTCACCCCGGTAACGAACACGGACGCGACCCGCCATCGCCTCGTCCACGGCTTCGTCTCCGACCTCGGCGCCACTCCGGTGGCGATCGACCCGGGCGCGCACGACCGCCTCGTCGCGCTGACGAGCCACGTGCCGCACGTGCTCGCGAACATCGTCGCGAACCAGACGGGCGCCGCCCGGATCGACGGGCACGAGCCGCTCGCGCACGCCGGCGGGTCGCTGCGGGACATGACCCGCGTCGCGGGCGCGAACCCCCGGATCTGGATCGACATCTTCCTCGACAACGCCGACGCGATCCGCGATGCGTTGCGCGAGCATCGCCGCCAGATCGACCAGGTCGAGGCGGCGCTCGAGCAAGGCGACGCCGGTTACCTCGCCCGCTTCATCGGCGAGGCATCCGCCAACCGGCGGCGCATGCTCGACCGCGAGTATCCCGATCCGGGTGCGCTGCAGCGCCTGCGCGTACACGTGCCCGACCGGCCGGGCGTGCTCGCGGGCATCACGCAGGCGCTCGGGGCGGAGCGGATCAACATCGAGGACTTCGAGCTCCACCACGTCTCGCCCGAGCGCGGCGGCACCCTGACGGTGCTCGTCGAGGGCGAGGGCGAGGCGCTTCGCGCCGCGCGCCTGCTCGAGTCGCAGGGCTACAGCGTCGTCGTCTCCGCGGTGCTCGATGAGGGTTGAGCCGGCCGCCGGCCTCGACGGTCATCTCGCCGTCCCCGGTGACAAGTCGATCTCCCATCGCGCCCTCCTGCTCGGCGCGGTCTCCGACGGCGAGACGCTCGTGCGCGGCTTCGGGCGGTCGGCCGACACGGAGTCGACGCTCGGCGCGGTGCGGGTGCTTGGCGCCCGCGTCGACGACGGCGGCGGCGACGAGCTCACCGTGCACGGCGTCGGGCTGCGGGGCCTTGCGGGGGGCGAGATCGATTGCGGCAATGCGGGCACGCTCGCACGGCTCGTCTCGGGGCTGCTCGCCTTCCAGGAGGGGACGTTCACGCTGGTCGGCGACGCTTCGCTCTCAGCGCGTCCGATGGAGCGCGTCGCCGAGCCGCTCCGGCGGATGGGAGCGCTGATCGAGACGACGGACGGGCGGCTGCCGATGACGATCGGCGGCGCGCCGCTCACCGGCATCGAATACGCACCCGAGGTCGCGAGCGCGCAGCTCAAGTCGGCGGTGCTCCTGGCCGGAGTCGGAGCGCGGGGACGCACGACCGTCCTCGAGCAGCGTCCGACGCGGGACCATACGGAGCTGATGCTGCGCGACGCGGGTGTGCGCGTCTCCGTCCGATCGGCCTCGGTTTCGGTCGACCCGGCCGAGCGGCTCCGCCTGCCGTCGGTCGACGTGCCCGGCGACTTCTCGTCGGCCGCGCCGTTCATCGTCGCCGCGACGATCGTCCCCGAGTCCAGGATCACGATCCACGACGTCGACCTCAATCCGAGGCGAACGGGGCTGCTCGCCGTGCTCGACCGCATGGGCGGCCGCGTCGGCATCGTCGCGCGGCGCAGGCTCGGGGCCGAGCCGGTCGGCGACCTGGAGATCCGCTCGGCCGAGCTGACCGCCACCGAGATCCGGGCGGACGAAGTGCCCCTGCTCGTCGACGAGCTGCCCCTGTTCGGGCTGCTCGCCGCGCACGCCCGCGGCGAGAGCCGGGTCAGCGGGGCGGCCGAGCTGCGCGTCAAGGAGACCGATCGGATCGAGGCGCTCGTCGACGGCCTGCGGGCGATCGGAGTGCGCGCCCGCGGCTTTCCGGACGGGTTCTCGGTCACGGGCGTGCCGGCGAGGCTGCGCGGCGGCCGGGTCGATGCACGCGGAGACCACCGCATCGCGATGCTCGGCGCCGTGGCGGGCCTCGCGAGCCGCGAAGGGGTCGAGATCCTGGACGCCGAGAGCGTCGCAGTATCCTTCCCCGGTTTCTACGACCTCCTGGGAGAGATCGCACAGCGATGATCGTGACCATCGACGGACCGGCAGGCGCCGGGAAGAGCACTGTCGCCCGCAAGCTCGCAGAGCGGCTGCACTTCCGCTACCTCGACACCGGGGCGATGTACCGCGCGCTCACGTGGCTTGCGATGCGCGAGGCGTTGCCGCTCGGCGAGGGGCCGGCGCTCGGCGACCTCGCGCGGCGGTACCCGGTCTTCTTCGACGACGAGGGGCGTGTCTTCATCGACGACGCCGACGTCACCTCGGCGATCAGGCAGTCGCGGATCGACCGGATGGTGCCGGTCGTCGCACGCCACCGCGAGGTGCGCGAGGTGATGCGCGACCGTCAGCGCGAGCTCGGCCACAACGGAGACGTTGTGATCGAAGGCCGCGACATCGGCACCGTGGTCGCGCCCGACGCCGAGGTGAAGGTCTACCTGCAGGCCGATCCCGAGATTCGCACCGCGCGTCGCCAGGCCGAGCGGCCCGACATCGGCCCGGACGCGCTCGCGACCGACCTGCGCACACGCGATGCACACGACCGCGAACGCATGCAGCCCGCGCCCGACGCCGTTCGCATCGACACGACCGACCTGCAGGTCGACGACGTCGTCGCGCGCATCGTCGAGCTCGTGCAGGCGCACTCGGCGTCGCAGCCGTGACGAGAGTCGACGCCGCGTGGGCTGCCGGCCGCATCTACATGGGGCTCCCGGCGCGGCTCATGACCCGTGCCCGCGCCTACGGGCTCGAGCGCGTGCCGGCGACCGGAGGCGTCGTGTACGCGATCAACCATCTGCACTGGATCGACATCCCGCTCGTCGGCGTGGTCTCGCCGCGCACGGTCTGGTTCGTCGCGAAGGCAGAGGCGGCGGCCTACCCGGTGCTTGGCGCGTTCCTGCGGTTGCACGGGACGATCGGGATCCGCCGCGGTGAGTCCGACCGTGACGCGGTCCGGCGGATGCGCGACGCAGCGCGCACGGGCCACGTCGTCGGCCTCTTCGTCGAGGGCACGCGGCAGCGGCACGGCCGCCCCGGGACGGCTCAGCCCGGCGCGGCGATGGTCGCGCTCCAGGAGGACGTGCCGGTGGTGCCCGTCGCCGTCTACGGCACGCAGCTCTGGAAGATCGGGAACTTCGCGCCCTGCTCGGTCGCCTTCGGCGAGCCGCTCCGGTTCGAAGGGCTTCCGCGAAACGGCCGTGGCTACAAGGAGGCGACGGTCGAGATCGAACGCCGCCTGAACGTCCTCTTCGACTGGCTGGCCGAGGTGCACGCGCAAGGGCGGCCGCCCGGTCTCGTGCCGCCGTTGTGAGTGCCGAGCCGCAGCTCGAGGGAACGGTCGCGATCGTCGGCTTCCCGAACGTCGGCAAGTCGACGCTCGTCAACCGGCTGACCGCGACCCGCGCGGCGGTCGTCCACGACACCGCCGGCACGACCCGGGACAGAAAGGAGCTCGTCTGCGAATGGAACGGCAAACAGTTTCTGCTGATCGACACCGGTGGCGTCGACATCGCCGACCCGAGCCCGATCGTGCGTCAGATCGCCGTTCAGGCGCGCGCCGCGATCGCGGAGGCCGACCTGGTGCTGTTCGTGGTCGACGCGCGCGCCGGCATCACGCCCGGCGACGAAGAGCTCGCCCAGATCCTGCGCGAGTCGAAGAAGGACGTGCTCGTGCTCGCGAACAAGATCGACGACCCGTCGCAGGAGCCTCTCTCGCTCGAGTTCCACCGGCTCGGCTTCGGGGATCCCTTCCCGCTCTCCGGGCTGCACGGCTCGAACACGGGCGACCTGCTCGACGAGATCCTCCACCGGCTCCCGGGCCGCTCGGACCGGCCGGTACCGGGCGACGCGATCCGCGTTGCGATCCTCGGTCGCCCGAATGTCGGCAAGTCGTCGCTCTACAACAAGCTCGTCGGTGAGGAGCGAACGATCGTGTCCGAGGTGCCCGGCACGACCCGCGACACGATCGACACGATGCTCGAGCACGGCGGCCGCACGTTCCAGCTCGTCGACACCGCGGGGCTGCGGCGCAAGCGCAAGCAGCGCCAGGGGATCGAGTACTACTCCGAGTTGCGTGCGCTCGACGCTGCGGAGCGGGCCGACGTCGCGCTCGTCCTGATCGACGCGAGCCAGGGGATCGTCGAGGGCGACATCACCGCGGTCGAGGTGGCGCGGAAGTCACACTCCGCGACGCTGATCGTGCTCTCGAAGTGGGACATCTCCGAAGTGACGATCGAGGAGATCCGTCCCGAGCTGCAGCGGCGTCTGCGGCAGCGTCCCGACTTCATCACCGTCTCGGCGGTCAGTGGCCGCGGCGTCTCGCGGCTGCTCGACAAGGTCGCCGAGTTGTACGACCGGTATATCAGTCGTATATCGACGGCCGATCTGAACCGCTTCCTCGGTGAGCTGAAGGAGATGCGCCAGCCGCCCGCGAAGGGCAACCGCAGGCTGAACGTCCTGTACGGCGCGCAGGTCGAGTCGCGGCCGCCGCGCTTCCGCTTCACGGTCAACGACCCCGGGCTCGTCACGCGGGACTACGGCTACTGGGTCGAGAACCAGCTGCGCGAGCGCTTCGGGCTCGAGGGCGTGCCCGTCGTGGTCGACTTCCGCGCCCGGTCGTGAGAGCGGTCGTCGTCGGGGGCGGGGCCTGGGGGACGGCGTTCGCGCATGTGCTGCGGGGGCGAGACCACGACGTCTTCGTCGCCCGGCGCGAGACGATCGACGGCGTCCCCTACGAGGAGGCGGACGTCGTCGTCCTCGCCGTCCCCAGCAACCGTTTCCGCGACGCGCTCGCACGCGTCCGCGGAGACGCTCCGGTGCTGATCCTGACCAAGGGGCTCGACCCGGAGACCGGCGACCGGCTCTCGACGCTCGTCAGCCCCCGGCCCGTCGCCGTTCTCTCCGGGCCGAACATGGCAGACGAGGTCGCCGCCGGGCTACCGGGCGTCGCCGTCGTCGCCTCGCGCGACGAACGGCTCGCCCTGCGCCTGCAGGAGGAGATCAACTCGCTCGTCTTCCGTATCTACGTGAACGACGACGTGACCGGCGTCGAGCTGTGCGGGGCGGCGAAGAACGTGATCGCGCTCGCGGCCGGCGGCGTCGACGGCCTCGGGCTCGGGGACAACGCGAAGGCGGCCCTGATCACACGCGGGCTCGCCGAGATGGCGCGGCTCGGCGAGGCCTGCGGGGCGGCGGCCGACACATTCGCCGGGCTCGCCGGGATGGGCGACCTGATGGTCACCTGCTTCCATCCCGCGGGCAGGAACCGCCGCGCCGGAGAGCTGATCGCCCGCGGCGCGACGCCCGACGAGGCGCGCGCACAGATCGGCCAGGTGGTCGAGGGCCTGACGACGGCGCCGGTCCTGCGCGACCTCTCGCGCCGCATCGGCGTCGAGCTGCCGATCACCGAGGGTGTCTGCTCGATCCTCGACGGGAAGCCGCTGCACGAGCTCGCGGGCAGCCTGATGGGCAGACGTCCGACCGGCGAGTAGGATGAGGTCGATGCGAAAGCGGGCGCTCCTCCTCGTTCCGCTCCTCTCGCTCGTGCTCGCAGCCGGCTGCGGCACAGGTGGGAGCGGTGCCGGGGGCGGTGGCGGGTCCTCGGCGGACGATGCGGCGGCGATCGTCCCGGCCGATGCGCTGCTCTTCGTCACGATCTCGACCGACGACAGCACGGCGCAGGTGAGCAGCGCGCTCAAGGTCGTGGACAAGTTCCCGGTCAAGACGCAGCTGCTCGCCGACATCACGTCGAGCGCGACGAAGAACGGCGTCGACTTCCTGAAGCTCACCGGGAGCGTCGGATCCGTACTCGACGTCGCGGTGCTGAAGACCGGTACGACCACGGGCGCGGTCGGCTTCGCGAAGCCGAGTGACGAGCAGGTCTTCGACTCCCAGCTCGGGAAGCTCGTGCACACGACCGTCTCCGGTTGGACGGTGTTCGCGAAGACGCAGGCGCTGCTCGATGCGGTGACCACGCGTACGGCCAGCCTCGCCGACGACGCCGGCTACAAGGCCGGCCTCGACACGATCCCCGGCACGGGCGACGCGGTCGCACGCGCGTACGCGCCGGGCTCGTCGCTGAAGGACGCCGCCGGCATCGCGGGCAGCGGCTCGACGGGCAACAGCCTCGGCAGCCTCACGCAGAGCGCGAACGTCAGCTGGCTGACGGGCGCCCTGACCTCCGAGGACGGCACCTCGGTCAAGCTCGAGACCCACTTCGAGCTCACCTCGCCGGCAGGCTCGACCCCGTCGGCAGGCCTGACCGACCAGATCCCCGGCGGGGTGCTCGCGGCGCTTAGCACGCCGGGCGGCACGTCCGCCTTGCCGGCCGCGACGGAGACGCAGCTCGGCGCGCTGTCCCAGTCGCTCGGCATCGACATCGGCGCGCTGATCGGGGTCTTCAAAGGCCCGGTGGTCGTGTACGTGAAGCCCGGCACGCCGATTCCCGAAGTGACGCTTGCTGCGAAGCCCCCCGACGCGGCGGGCGCCGAGAAGGCGATCGGTGCGCTGCTCGCGAAGTACCTCTCCGGCCAGGGAGGGGCGGCGCCGACCACGACGACCGTCGACGGCGTCTCGCTGAAGACGATCAACCTCGGGCCGGTATCGCTCTACTGGGGCACGTTCGGCGGCGAGCTCGTCGTCACCGACAACTCGGCCGCGGTCAGCTCGCTCAAGGACGGCCCGAGCTCGAAGCTGACCGATGATTCGACCTTCAAGGACGCGGCGAGCGCCGCGGGCATGCCGGATACGAATCAGGGCTTCCTGTACGTCGACGCGAAGGCCTTGCTGCCGATGGTCGAGGGCTTCGCCCAGCTCGCGGGCAAGCAGATCTCCGCCTCGGTGCACGACAACCTCGCACCGCTGAAGGCGATCCTCGTGTACGCGAGCCGTGCCGGTGCCCTGCAGAACGCCGTGATCGACGTCCAGACGAACTAGAGGCTTGATGTGAAATGGCCGCGTCTGCGGCTGGTGGCTCAGGCGCGGCGCTTCTCGCCCGGGTCGGGCTTGCCCGTAGCCACCGCTACGCCCTGCGCCCGCCCCGTGCGAGCTGCTTGGCCTGAACCATCCCCGCAGACACCGAATTCCACATCAAGCCTCTAGCCAGCCGGGCGCCTCGGCTACCCTGCGCGACGACCATGGCGGCCCGTAGCTTCCTCTTCACCTCGGAGTCTGTCACCGAGGGGCACCCCGACAAGATCGCCGATCAGATCTCCGACGCCGTGCTCGACGCGGCGCTCTCCGACGACCCGGCCAGCCGCGTCGCCTGCGAGACGCTGATCACGACGGGGCTCGTCGTCGTCGCCGGCGAGATGACGACGGCGACCTATGTCGACATCCCGCGTCTCGTGCGCGAGACGGTCAAGGGGATCGGCTACACCCGCGCGAAGTACGGCTTCGACGCCGAGACGTGCGGCGTGATCGTGGCGCTCGACGAGCAGTCGCCGGACATCGCGCGCGGCGTCGACGCCGCGTATGAGGTGCAGCACCAGCACGGCGAGGATCCGCTCGACCGGGTGGGCGCGGGCGATCAGGGGATGATGTTCGGCTACGCCTCGAACGAGACGCGCGAGCTGATGCCGATGCCGATCATGCTCGCCCACCGCCTGTCGAAGCGGCTGTCGGAGGTGCGGAAGGCGGACGTCCTGCCCTATCTGCGCCCGGACGGCAAGACGCAGGTCTCAGTTCGCTACGAGGTGGACGAGGACGGGCACCGGACGCCGGTCGAGGTCGAGCGGGTCCTGATCTCGACACAGCACCGTGAGGGGCTCGACGGCGAGGCGATGATCAAGCCCGACCTGGTCGAGCACGTGCTCCATCCGATCCTGCCGAAGGGCCTGTACGACGAGGGTCGGCTCGAGGATCCGGACTTCTTCTACGTCAACCCGACCGGCAACTTCGTGATCGGCGGCCCGATGGGCGACTCCGGCCTGACGGGGCGGAAGATCATCGTCGACACGTACGGCGGTGCGGCGCCACACGGCGGCGGCGCGTTCTCCGGCAAGGATCCGACGAAGGTCGACCGCTCGGGCGCCTACGCGGCGCGCTACGTCGCGAAGAACGTCGTCGCGGCGGGGCTCGCCGACCGCTGCCAGATCCAGGTCGCCTATGCGATCGGCGTCGCCCACCCGTTCTCGATCCTGGTCGAGACGTTCGGGACCGAGCACGTGCCTGTCGCGACGATCGAGGCGCTCGTGGGCGAGCATTTCGACCTGCGCCCCGCCGCCATCCTGCGCGACCTCGACCTCCGGCGCCCCATCTACCGCAAGACCGCCGCGTACGGCCACTTCGGCCGCGACGACCACGACTTCACGTGGGAGCGCACCGACAAGGCCGACGCGCTCCGCGCCGCCGCCGGTCTCGCCGCGGCCCCGCAGACCGTCTGACCGTCTCTACGCGCGCCGGACGAAGAGGCCCTCGGCGGCCTTCTCGCCGATCGACTTCTCGTCGCCCGCGACCGTGACGCGGAACTGGCCTGCGGCGGGCTCGACCGCGCGCAGCTCGAGGGTGGCGCCGGGCACGAGCCCCTCGTCGTAGAACCAGTGCAGGAGATCGCCGTCGTGCTCGGCGAGCCGCACGATCGTCGCGTGCGAGCCGGGGGCGAGCGAGGAGAGCGGCTCCAGCTCGCGGTTCTCCGCCTGCTCGACGTCGGGGTCGATCGGCCAGCCGTGGGGGCAGCGGTCGGGATTTCCGAGGCGTGCTTCGATCCGCTCGACCATGTCGTCGCTGAAGGTGCCGCCGAGCTCGTCCGCGTGGACGTGCGCCTCTGCCGCCGTGTAGCCCATGAAGTCGGTCAGCAGCCGCTCGATCACGCGGTGCTTGCGCACCACCTTGCGCGCGCGCTCGGCGCCGGCGGGGGTGAGGAGCGCCTCCTTCCGCTCGCCGCGCTCGACGAGCCCTTCCGCCTCGAGCCGCTTCAGCATCTCGCCTGCGGAGGCGCGCGAGACGCCGAGCATCTCCGCAACGCGCGAGGCGATCGTCTGCGTCGTTCCCGCGGACGCGGGCCGGTACTCGCCGATCGGGAAGGCGAGGAAGTAGATCGTCTCCAGGTACTCGTCGATCCCGTGACCGCCCGCCATGTGTGGTCGATCGTAGACGGGAACCTACTGTAAGGCTACCCTTACATCACTGCGGATTATGGGAACAGGCGAAACCCTCCTCCTGGGCGCGATCGCGGGCTTCACGATCTACGTGGGCCTGCCGATGGGCCGTGTCTCGAGCACGTCCCCGAGGCTGCGCGCATCGCTCAGCTCGATCGCGACCGGGATCCTCGTCTTCCTCTTCTGGGACGTCGTCTCCCACGGCGTCGCACCGATCGAGTCGCACCTCCAGGCGCATGCCTGGGGAGCCTTCGCCGGCTACGCGGCGCTGCTCGCGCTCGGCTTCACCGCCGGCCTGATGGGGCTCGTCTACTACGACGGCTACCTGAAGAACCGGCGGGTGACGCCGCTCGTCGGCCCGGGCGCCGCAGCGGTCGAGGAGTTCGAGCACCACGGCTGGATCGCGTCGCTCACGCCCGGAAGGCGCCTCGCGCTCCTGATCGCGACGGGGATCGGCCTGCACAACTTCGGGGAAGGGCTCGCGATCGGCCAGTCGGCGGCGGCCGGCGAGCTCAGCCTCGCACTCGTCCTGATCATCGGCTTCGGGCTGCACAACACGACCGAAGGCTTCGGCATCGTCGGGCCGATGGCCGGCGAGGCGGAGCGGCCGAGCTGGGCGTTCCTCGGGCTGATGGGCCTGATCGGCGGGGGGCCGACGTTCGTCGGGACGGCGATCGGCCAGATCTGGGTCAGCCCGGCCGTCGCGACCGTCTTCTTCGCGATCGCCGGCGGCTCGATC
Source organism: uncultured Thermoleophilia bacterium (assembly GCA_963725595.1). Taxonomy (GTDB): domain Bacteria; phylum Actinomycetota; class Thermoleophilia; order Gaiellales; family Gaiellaceae; genus PALSA-600. Next base: position 158,003 of record CAVRYT010000001.1, read on the forward strand.
CTCTACGTGGTCGTCCAGCTGCTCGAGGTCTGCCGCCGCTTCGCCCTGCCGACGCTCGTCGGCTGGTCGCTCCTCCTCGGGCTGCTGCTCGGCTTCGGCACGGACTGGGTCCTGGTCGCCGCCGGAGCCTGATCTAACCTGAGGCGCCCTGAGCGCCTTCTTCCACGCGGTCACCGTCTTCTTCCACCACCTCGCCGAGGTCCGGTGGACGCCGCTCGCGGTCGCGCTCGGCTGCCAGTTCGTCAAGCTGCTCTTCCGGGCCCGCGCCTGGCAGAACATCCTGCGGGCCGCCTATCCGGAGGCGCGGCTGCGCTTCCCGAGCGTGCTCGGCGCGTACGTCGCCGGCGTCGGGGTGAACTCGATCGCGCCCGCCCGCGGCGGCGATCTCGTGAAGCTCTACCTCGTCCGTCACCGGGCGCCGCAGACGAAGTATGCGACGCTCGCCTCCACGCTCGTCGTCGAGACAATGTTCGACTTCGTCGTCGCGACGGGGCTGATCGTGTGGGCGCTCGCGATCGGCGTGCTCCCGACGCACCAGGTGTACTCACGCCTGCCGACGGTCGACTGGAGGTTCTTCCTGCGCCACGACGAGGCGACGGCGATCGGTCTCGGCGTCCTCTTGCTCGCCCTGCTCGTGCTCGCGCTCGCCGCACGGCGGCGTGTCGGCGAGTTCTGGGCGCGCGTCAAGCTCGGCTTCGCGATCCTCGGCGACCGGCGCCGCTTCCTCGTAGGCGTCGTCGCGCCGCAGGCGATCTCGTGGGTGTTCAGGATCGCGACGCTCTATTTCTTCCTCGAGGCGTTCCGTGTGCACGCGAGCATCCACAACGCGCTGCTCGCGCTGGTCGTCGACTCGCTCGCGACGCTGTTTCCGGCCACGCCCGGCGGCGCAGGGACGAAGCAGGGGCTGATCGTCTATCTCTTCCGCGGGTCGGCGATCTCGCGCTCGCTCCTGCTCGCCTTCAGCGTCGGCATGAACATCGCGCTGACGGTCGAGAACCTCGTGCTCGGGCTCGCGGCGATCGGCGTGATGGCGCGGACGCTCTCGTTCAAGCGGTTGCGTGCGGCCTCCCGGGAGGAGCAGGCGGAAGAGTCTCCGGCGTGACGCGGTTCGCGACCGTGTATCCGCTCGTCACCGCCAGGGCGGTCGCCCGCGAGTTCACGTACGAGGTGCCGGACGGGGTCGGGGTCGGGGCGATCGTGCGGGTCCCGTTCGGCCGCTCTCGCACGCGCGCGATCGTCACCGGGATCGTGGACTCGCCGCCTGCGGGCGTCCAGGCGAAGCCGATCGACTCGGTCGTCGGCGAGATCCCGGCGACGCTCGTCGAGCTTGCGCTCTGGCTCGCCGACTACTACGGCTCGACGCCGGCGCGTGCGCTTGCGCTCGTCGCGCCGGAGCAGCCGAAGCGGCGGAAGGAGCAGGCGCCGCCGGCGGAGCGTCAGTCGCTCTCCGGCGAGGCGGCCCCGGCGGTGCTGTCGGGCCCGCAGGTGGCCGCGGTGAAGCGACTCGTCGACGGCGGTCCCGGCAACGTCCTCCTCTACGGCCCGACCGGCTCCGGGAAGACGGAGGTGTACCTGCAGGCGTGCGAGGCGATGCTCGAGCGCGGGCTCGGAACGATCGTGCTCGTGCCCGAGATCGCGCTCGCCCCGCAGACGGTGGGGCGGTTCCGCGCGCGCTTCGGTGATCGCATCGCGATCCTGCACTCGGGCCTCACGGATGCGGAGCGACGCGACGAGCGCGCGCGCATCGTAAGCGGCGAGGCCCGGGTGGTCGTCGGCGCGCGCTCCGCGATCTTCGCTCCACTGCGTGGGCTCGGACTGATCGTCGTCGACGAGGAGCACGACCCCTCGTACAAGCAGGACTCCGATCCACGCTACGACGCCCGCACCGTCGCCGCGAAGCGCGCCGCGCTCGAGGGCGCGGTCGCCGTCTTCGGGTCGGCGACACCTCGGCCCGAGAGCTGGGCCGCGCTCGACCGGGTCGCGCTCGAGGGTCGGATCGGCGGCGCGCTGCCACCGGTGCGCGTGGTCGACCTGCGCCGCGAGGCGGGCTACCCGCTCTCCGCACCGCTGCTCGCCGAGTTGCGGACCGTGGCCGAGCACAAGGGGAAGGCGATCCTCCTGCTCAACCGCCGCGGCGTCGCGCCCGCGCTCCACTGCCGCGCGTGCGGCTCGACGATCCGCTGCCCCAACTGCGACGTCGCGCTCGTGCTGCACGGGCAGACCGCCCTCCGTTGCCACCACTGCGGCCACGCGGAGGAGGCACCCGAGGTGTGTCGTACCTGCGGTTCGCCCGACCTGGCGCGTCTCGGTGCGGGCACCCAGAAGCTGGAACGCGAGCTGGCGCGGGAGCTGCCGGAGCTCGAGCTGATCCGCCTCGACGCCGACGCGGTCGCGCGGCCCGAGGAGCTCGCCGCGCGGCTCCGGCGGTTCGCCGAGACCAGCTCGGCGGTCCTGCTCGGCACGCAAATGGTCGCGAAAGGCCACCACTTCTCCGGGGTCGAGCTCGCGGCCGTCGTCGACGCGGACACCGGGCTCGCCATGCCCGACTTCCGTGCGGAGGAGCGCACCTTTCAGCTCGTCACCCAGCTCGCCGGCCGCAGCGGCCGCGATGCGCCTGGTCGCGTGCTCGTGCAGACCTTCCAGCCCGATGCGCGCCCGATCGTCCACGCCGCTCGGCACGACGTCGCCCGTTTTCTGAGCGAGGAGCTCGAGCGGCGCCGCGCACTCCAGTACCCGCCGTTCGGCCACCTCGTGCGCATCGTCGTGTCGGGACCGTCGCTCGAGCCGGTCGTCCGCGCGCTCGAGGAGCTCAAGGCCGGGATCGAGGGCGGTGAGCTGCTGGGACCGGCGCCGCTCCTGCGTCTGCGCGGCCGCTACCGGGCCCAGCTCGTCGCGAAGACGGCCCAGCCGCGCCGGCTCGCGAGCCAGGCGTCTCGCCTCCTTGCCGCCGCAGCCCCCAACATGCGGCGCGCGGGGCTCGCTGCCGTGGTGGACGTCGATCCGCAGTCGCTCTGAGCTTGGCACGATGGTCTCGTGAAGCAGCGGCCGGAGGAGATCATCGGCGAGTGGGGGATCCGCGACGTGACGCCGCCGTCGCAGGTCGAACGGTCGCGGCTCGAGCACGAGAGCGAGACCAACCCGTTCGCGGGCCGCGCCCTGCCGCGTCGCATCCGTCGCTTCCGGGCCGAGGCCGACCGCTACCTCGCCTCACTCGGCGGGCCGCTCCCGTACATGCTGCGCCTGCGGCAGATCGACGACGCGATCGAGTCGCACGTCGCACGCCTGGCGGAGGCGTACGACGAGTACCCCGGCGATCCAGTCGCGTGGCGGGCGCTTGCCGGGCGCTGGGATTTCGGCGAGGTCAACGACCTGATCGAGCGCCACAACCGCTGGTACCCGACGGAGGCACGGCTCGCGATGGATCCGCGCACCCGCGACTTCGTCAAGATCGGCGGCCGCTCGTACCAGCGCGAGCTGCTCGATGCGGAGTGGATCCTGCAGCGCTTTCCCGCCCGCTGACCCGTCTACACTGCGCACTCCCGTGAGCCACCCACACGAGCACGAGCACGACCACGACCACGACCACGACCAGGAGGAGGTCGATCGCGCCGAGGCCGAGGCAGAGGCGCGCCGCCGTCTCGCGCTCGCGCAGATCCGTCAATACGGCGATCCCGTCCTGCGACTGAAGGCGAACGAGGTGGTCGACTTCGACGACGACCTGAGACGCCTCGTGGAGCGGATGACCGCGCTGATGCACGACGCCCAGGGCGTCGGTCTTGCGGCCACTCAGGTCGGAGTTCTCAGGCGGCTGTTCGTGTTCCAGCCGGACGACGACGGGCCGCGCGCGATCGTCAACCCGGTGATCGTCGAGCGCGCGGACGAGAGCGTCTCGGACGGCGAGGGCTGCCTCTCGCTGCAGCGTGTGCGCGTCCCGGTCGACCGCTCGCCACGCATCGTGCTCGAGGGCAAGGACGAGAACGGGCAGGACGTGCGGCTCGAGCTCGACGAGTACGCCGCCCGCATCGCGCAACACGAGCTGGATCATCTGGACGGCGTGCTGATCATCGATCGCACCGACGACGAGCACCGCAAGGAAGCGCTCGGGGTGTTGCGGCCGCGCGTCGTCCTCGGGTGAGGTGACCCGGTGCGCATCGGCGTCGCAGCGACGGCGCCGCTCGGGGCGGACGTGCTCGAGCGGCTGGCGCGCACGCACGAGATCGCGTTCCTCCTGACCCGACCGGACGCCCCGAGGGGCCGAGGGCGCAAGCTCGCCGCGCCGCCCGCAAAGGAGGCGGCCGAGCGGCTCGGCATCCCGGTGCACCAGCCCGAGCGGCCGGAGCTTCCGGAGGACGTGGAGCGCATGGTCGTGTGCGCGTACGGGCTCTACATCCCGCCGCGGCTCCTCGCGCACTCGCTCTGGCTGAACGTCCATCCCTCGCTGTTGCCGCGCTGGCGCGGCGCCGCGCCCGTCGAGCGTGCGATCCTCGCCGGTGACGAGCAGACCGGCGTCACGATCCACGAGACCGTTGCCGAGCTCGACGCAGGCCCCATCGCCGCACAGGAGGCCTTCACGGTCGGCGACCTGGACGCGGGCGCCGTGTTCGAGCGGGCCGGCGCCTTCGCCGCGGAGCTGCTCGACCAGGTGCTCGAGCGGCCGTCCTTCGAGCCCCAGCTTGAGGACGGCGTGACGTACGCCGAGAAGATCGGCCCGGACGACCGGCGGCTCGATCTCGACGATCCCGTCGACTCTTGGCGCCGCGTTCGCGCACTCGCCCCTCACATCGGTGCCTGGGCCGAGCTCCACGGGCGACGTGTGATCGTGTGGCGGGCCGTGCTCGAGGACGGCGTCTTCGTGCCGGTAGTCGTCCAGCCGGAAGGCCGGGGACGGATGGGCTACGACGAGTTCCTGCGCGGCGTCCGGTGATCGCCCCTGCCCGGCTCGCGGCCTACGAGGTCGTCCGCCGCGTCTTCGAGGAGGACGCCTACGCCGATCGTGCGCTCGACTCCGCCGTCGCGCAGCTCGACGCCCGGGACCGGGCGCTGGCGCAGCGACTTGCGTACGGGACCGTGCAGCGCGTTCGCACGCTCGACCACGGGATCGACCAGCTCGGGAAGCGCCAGGTGCGCAAGCTCGACGGCCCGGTGCGTGCTGCGCTGCGGCTCGGGGCGTATCAGCTCGCCTTCACCGACCAGGCCGAGCACGCCGTCGTCGACGACTCCGTCGAGCTCGTGCGCGCCGCGCGGCTCGAGCGCGCCGTGCCGTTCACGAACGCCGTCATGCGGCGGCTGGCCCACGGCCTGCGCGGGCTCGTGGCGTCGCTGCCCGACGGCCCGCTCAAGTACTCGTATCCGGACTGGATACCAGCGGTCTGGCAGCGGGATCTCGGCGACGAGGCGGCGTTGGCCCTGATGCAGGCCCAGAACGAGCCACCGGCGCTGGAGGTGCGGGCAGCCGAGCCGGTCGGCGAGCCGACTGATATCCCGGGCGCGTATCACGTGGATACCGTCGATATCACCGTCATGCGCCCGATGAGCCGTGCCTCGCAGCTCGCCGCGCTCGTTGTCGGCTCCCGGGACGGCGAGCGCATCCTCGACAGCTGCGCCGCACCGGGCGGGAAGACGACGATGCTGCGGGGCGAGGTGACCGCGGTCGAGCTCCATCCCGGCCGCGCCGCGGCTCTCGCCAGGTCGGTCGGCCCCAACGTCCGCGTCGTGAACGTCGACGCTCGCGAGCTCGACGAGAGCGGCTTCGACCGCGCCCTCGTCGACGCGCCGTGCTCGGGGCTCGGCGTGCTCGCCCGCCACCCCGACCTGCGCTGGCGCGCGACACCGTTGCCGGAGCTCCAGCTCGAGCTCCTGCGTGCCGCCGCCGAGCGCACGAAGCCGGGAGGGATGGTCGTGTACTCGGTCTGCACGCTGAATGCCGACGAGAACGAGGCGGTGGTGGACGCCGCCGGGCTCCAGCCCGACCCCCTCGGCGGCGAATGGCCCCAGTACGCGCACCCGACGCGGCCCGAGTTCCTGCTGACGCGCCCCGACCGGGACCGGACGAGCGGCTTCTTCATCGCCCGCCTGCGCGCCTGAGCGCGCGTACGATCGGCGCATGGGCTGGCACGACTGGATCCGCGGCGCCGAGGTCGAGCCGTCCCTCTACGGGGCGGACTTCGCGCGTCTCGGCGAGCAGATCGACGAGTTGCTCGCGGCGGGCTGCCGGGTCTTCCACTTCGACGTCGGGGACGGCCATTTCGTCGAGCCGATCACGATCGGGCCGATCGTGTTGCAATCGATCTCGGGCAGGATCCACGAGGCCGGCGGGGCGATCGACGTTCACCTGATGGTGGAGCGGCCGATCAAGTACTTCGCGCCCGTGGCGAAGGCCGGCGGCGACAGCGTCACCTTCCACTACGAGGCCGTCGATGATGTGCCCGGCACGATCGCCGCCGCGCGCGCCGAAGGGCTCGGCGCGGGCGTCGCCTTCAACCCGGAGACCATGCCCGGCGCGGTGGCCGCGGTCGCGCGGGAGGCGGACCTCGTCCTCTGCATGTCCATCCATCCCGGCTACTCGGGACAGCCGTTCCGAGCGGAGACCTATGAGCGCGTGCGCCGCCTGCGCGCGCTGCTGCCTGTCGATACGTCGATCCAGGTCGACGGCGGCGTCGGCGACGCGAACATCCGCACCCTCTACGACGAGGGAGCACGCCTCCTCGTCGCGGCCTCGTCGATCTTCGGGGATGGGGACCCGCCGGCCGCCTACCGGCGGCTCGTCCAGGCCGTCTCGTGACCCTTGCCCGTGCGATCGAGCTCGCGCGGGCGGCGCGGGGCACGGCGTACCCGAAGCCCACGGTCGGCGCGGTGCTCGTCGCCGACGGCGAGGTCGTCGCGGAGGGCGTGACCGAGCGCGACGGCCGGCACGCCGAGCGCGTCGTCCTCGACACTGCCGGCGAGCGTGCGCGAGGGGCGACGCTCTACGTCACCCTCGAGCCGTGCGCACACCACGGCACGACGCCCCCTTGCACGGACGCGATCCTCGCCGCCGGGGTCGAGCGCGTCGTCCTCGGCGCGCGCGACCCGAATCCGGAGGCTGCGGGCGGAGCGGCGCTCCTCGCGCAGCGCGGGGTCGACGTCGAGCTGGTCGACTCCTTCGAGGCGCGGGCGCTCGACGAGGCATGGCGCACGTGGGTCACGAAGCGCCGTCCGTTCGTCGTCTACAAGGCCGCGGTCACGCTCGACGGCCGCACGACTGTCCCCGGAGCGCGGTGGGTGTCCGGCGAAGCGAGCCGCCGCCTCGTGCACGAGCTTCGCGCGCGCGTCGACGCCGTGGCCGTCGGTGGCGGCACGGCGCGTGCCGATCGGCCACGCCTCGACGCGCGCGACGTCGACACCCCGAGAGGCCAACCCCGCCGGCTCGTCTTCTCGCGCGGGCCGCTGCCCGACGGCCTCGACCTCGAACTTCGCTCGGGGCCGCTCGCGGAGGAGCTGCGCTCGCTCGCGGAGGAGGGCGTCCAGTCGCTGTTGCTCGAGGGCGGGGCGATGCTCGCCGCGTCGTTCCTCGAGGCGGATCTCGTCGACAAGCTCCTGCTGTTCGTCGCGCCCACAATCGCGGGCTCGGGGCCCGGCATCGTCGCTGCGCTACCCTCCGCACTCAGTCTCTCCCGCCTTGGCGCTCGCGAGGTCGGCGAGGACGTGCTCCTCGAGGCCTATGTCCATGAACCCTGACTCACGCCGCGCCGACGACGAGCTCGTCATGCACCTCTCGCACTGGCTCACCCGCCAGCTGGGGAACGACGAGCTCCTGCGCAAGGTGCAGGAGATCGGCACGGACGAGCTGCCGCCCGGCGGCCGCGCCGCGATCGCAGAGCTGCGCGCCGAGCTGGCGCAAGCAGTCCCGGGCGAGCGGGCACAGCTCGAGGTGCTCGTGCGCGAGACCGTCGAGACGCTCGTCTACGGCGACTAGCGGCCGGCCGCCGTGTTCACCGGGCTCGTCAGGGAGGTCGGCACTGTCACTGCCCGCGAGGGCGGGCCGGACGGGGCGCGGCTGACCGTCGAGGCGCCTCTGACCGCGGCCGAGGCCCGGATCGGGGACTCGATCGCGATCGACGGTGTCTGCCTCACCGCGATCGCCGTCACAGACGGCCTGCTGGCGTTCGACGCCGTGCCCGAGACGCTCGCCCGCACCGCGCTCGGCACGCTCGAGCCGGGCGGCCGCGTGAACCTCGAGCCGTCGCTGCGCGCCGGCGAGCCGCTCGGCGGCCACATCGTGCAGGGTCACGTCGACGGCGTCGCGACCGTCGACGCCGTCGAGCCCGAGGGCGAGGGATTGCGCCTGCGCTTCGCCGCCGCGCCGGAGCTCGTCCGCTACCTCGTCGAGAAGGGATCGGTCGCGGTGCAGGGCGCGAGCCTGACCGTCGCTGCTGTCGACGACCATGGGTTCGAGGTTGCGCTGATCCCGCACACGCTCGAAGCGACCAACCTCGGGAAGCTCGTCGCCGGCCGGCCCGTGAACGTGGAGGTCGACGTGCTCGCGAAGTACGTCGAGAAGCTGCTCACGCGATGAGGCTCGAGACGCTCTTCCTCGCGCGACTCCGCTACCCGGAGGAGTGGGGGGTCGCCGAGCTCGTCTGGGAAGCTAGCCTCCCGGAGTGAGCGTGACGGCACCGTTCGCGACCGTCGACGAGGCGGTCGAGGACATCCGCGAAGGGCGGATGGTGGTCGTCGTGGACGACCCCGACCGCGAGAACGAGGGCGACCTGACGATCGCCGCCCAGTTCGCGACGCCCGAGGCGATCAACTTCATGGCCACTCACGCGCGCGGTCTCGTGTGCCTCTGCCTGACCGAGGACCGCGCCGACGAGCTCGGCCTGCGCCCGATGACCGACCACAACGAGGCGCCGCTCGGGACTGCGTTCACCGTCTCGATCGAGGCTCGCGAAGGCGTGACGACCGGCATCTCCGCCGCCGACCGCAGCCGGACGATCCAGGTCGCGATCCACTCGGCTTCGACACCGCACGACCTCGTGCAGCCAGGCCACGTCTTCCCGCTGCGCGCCCGGCGCGGCGGCGTGCTCGAGCGGATCGGGCAGACCGAGGCTGCGGTCGACCTCGCGCGGCTCGCCGGCCTCAATCCGTCGGGCGTGGTCTGCGAGATCATGAACGACGACGGGACGATGGCCCGCGTACCGGACCTCGTGCCCTACTGCGAGCGGCACCGCCTGAAGATGATCACCGTCGCCGATCTCGTCGAGTACCGGCGGCGGCACGAGAAGCTCGTCGAGCGGGGCGCCGAGGTGCGGCTCCCGACGGACTTCGGCGAGTTCGTCGCCGTTGCGTTCCGCGAGAAGCTGACCGGGAAGACGCATCTCGCGCTCGTCAAGGGCCACGTCGACGGCGCGACCGACGTGCTCGTGCGCGTGCATTCGGAGTGCCTTACCGGCGACGTCTTCCACTCGCTCCGCTGCGACTGCGGCGAGCAGCTCGAGCAGGCGCTCGCCCAGATCGAGACTGAAGGGCGCGGGGTGCTGCTCTACATGGCTCAGGAGGGGCGCGGGATCGGGCTGCTCAACAAGCTGCGCGCCTACGAGTTGCAGGAGCGCGGGCGCGACACGGTGGAGGCGAACCTCGAGCTCGGGTTCCCCGCCGATGCCCGCGACTACGGGATCGGCAACCAGATCCTCGCTGACCTCGGGCTCTCGACGATCCGCATCCTCACGAACAACCCGAAGAAGCTGACGGGGATCGACGGGTTCGGGCTGACCGTCGTCGGGCAGGTGCCGATCGAGGTGCCGCCCCATCCCGAGAACACGCGCTATCTGGCCACCAAGCGGGATAAGCTCGGGCACCGCCTGCACCACCAGGACCTGAAGAACCTCGACTACGACCCGGAGGCCGAGTGAGCCAGACCGACGACCAGACCGTCCCGCCGCCGAACGACGACACCGACCCGTCGGGCGAGGCCGTGGGTGACCCGTTCGAGAGCTGGCCCGCGGCCGAGTCGGCGGGGGTGATCGAGGAGGTGCCTCCGGATGGCTCGAGCGTCGAGCACGTGCGCGGCGAGATCGAGGTGCCCGACGGCTTCAGCGCCCTCGAGGGGACGCCGCTCGGCAGCCGGCGCTCCGTGGGGGTCGTCGTGTCGCGCTTCAACGGCGGTGTGACCAACCGCATGCTCGCCTCGGCGCTCGAGGCGCTCACCGCCGCGGGCGTCTCTCAGGACGCGATCACCGTCGTGCCGGTGCCGGGAGCCTTCGAGCTTCCGCTCGCGGCGATGGCGCTCGCGAAGACCCGCCGTTACGCGTGCATCGTCGCCCTCGGAGCCATTGTGCGCGGCGAGACAGCGCACTTCGAGTACGTCGCCTCCGAGTGCGCCTCGGGGTTGCAGCTCGCCGCGATCGAGACGGGCGTGCCGGTCGCCTTCGGCGTGCTGACGGTCGAGAACGTCGAGCAGGCCGAGGCGCGGATCGGCAAGGGCGCCGAAGCCGCCCGGTCGGCGCTCGAGATGGCGGACCTGTTCGCCCGCCTGCGTGCGAGCGCGAAGAGCTGACGGGCCGCTACAATCCCGGCCGCCATGAGCAAGGTCTGCGCAATCTGCGGCAAGAAGCCCGCGTTCGGGAACCACCGGTCACACTCGATGGTGGCGACGAAGCGCCGCTTCGACCCGAACCTCCAGCGGGTGCGGATCCTGCTCGGCGGCTCACCGATGCGAGCCTACGTCTGCACGCGCTGCCTCAAGGGCGGCAAGGTCACCAAGGCCGTCTAGGCGGCTCGAGCTCACCGCGCGGCGACCGCGCCGCTGCGACGATGGCTCGGTGAGCGACCGGGCGCCGCTGCGGCGCAACCGCGACTTCGTCCTCCTCCAAACGGGGCAGCTGCTCTCGACCTTCGGGTCGAGCATGTCGGCGATCGCGTATCCGCTCCTCGCCCTCGCGCTCACCGGCTCGGCCGCGAAGACGGGCTACGTCGGTGCGATCCAGTTCGCGCCGCTCGTGCTCCTGAGCCCGGCGGCCGGGGTTGCGGCCGACCGCTTCGACCGGCGCAGGCTGATGATCGCCTCCGACGCAACCGGCGCGACGGCCGTCGCCGCGCTCGCCGCCGCCGTACTCACGCACCACGCCGCTCTCTGGCTGATCCTGCTCGTCGCGTTCGTCGACTCGAGCGCCTCCGTCGTGTTCCGTGCCGGTAATAGCGGCGCGTTCAAGGCGGTCGTCCCGCAGGCCCAGCTGGCCGACGCGGCGAGCGTCTCGATGGCGCGCATGTCGGTCGTCCGCCTGTCCGGCCCGCCGGTCGGCGGCGCCCTCTTCGGGCTCTCGCGGGGTCTGCCGTTCCTCGCCGACGCCGTCTCGTATCTGTTCTCGACAATCTCGCTCGTGCTGATGCGCACCCGCTTCCAGGAGGAGCGCACGCCCGGCGCCGGGACGCGCTTCCGCGAGGGCCTCGTCTACTTCTGGGGCATCCCGTTCCTGCGGACGACGATCGGGATGATCGCCGCCAGCAACTTCGCCGCCTCGGGCGTGCCGGTCGCGCTGATCGTGCTCGCGCACCGGCAAGGGCTGTCGAGCTCGGCGATCGGCGGCCTCGTGGCGATCCAGGGGGTGGCGCTGGTCGCCGGCTCCGTGCTCTCGCCGCTGCTCCGGCGTCTCGTCCCGATGCGGGCGATCCTGCTCTCCGAGTTCTGGGCGGCGCTCGTGTACGCCTTCTTCCTCGTGCGCCCGAGCGTCTATGTCCTCGCGGTCACCGCCGCGCTGCACGCGTTCTGGTTCCCGAACACCGACTCGGCGATGACCGCCTACTCGTACGTCCTCATCCCGGACCGTCTCCTCGGCCGGGCGATGGCGGCGTCGAATGCGCTGCGCGCCAGCTCGGCGCCGCTCGGGCCGCTCGCCGCCGGCCTCCTGCTCGCCCACACCTCGTCGCGGACGGCGGTGCTCGTGCTCGCCGCGCCCGTCGTCGCCGCCGCTGCGCTCGGCACCCTGAGCACGTCGATCCGCCACCTGCCCAGCCTCGACGCTCCTGCAACCGGCGCGGCTCCGCCCGGGGTCTAAGCTCCCGCCGTGCCCGAGGATCTCACTGTCGACCTGGAACTCGGCCGTCTGACGGTCACGCGCGACGCGGTGGCGGAGATCGTCGCCGAGACCGCGATCGGCTGCTACGGGGTCGTCGGGCTCACCGCCGGCTCGCGGGTCAAGCGCGTCCTGCGTCGCGAGGGGATCGAGGTCGAGGGTGATGCGCGCGGGCTGCGGATCGAACTGCACGTCGTCGTCGAGCACGGTCTCAACCTCGCCGAGGTGGCGGCGACCGTCCGCTCGCAGGTCGCCTACGAGGTCGAGCGACTGGCCGGCTTCCCGGTCGCGGCGGTCGAGGTCGTCATCCAGCGGGTCCGCGCGAGCTGATGCGCGCGCGGGTGCACGAGCTCGTCAAGGGCGCGCGCGCCGCGATCGAGGCGAACCGGGCACGCATCGACGACCTGAACGTCTACCCGGTCCCCGATGGGGACACGGGCACGAATCTCACGCTCACCATCCGGGCGATCGACGAGGCGCTCGACGGCGACGGGCCGGACGACCGCGTCGGTCTCGCCAAGGAGGTCGCGCGGGCCGCGCTGATGGGCGCACGCGGCAACTCAGGTGTGATCCTCTCGCAGATCGTGCGCGGGGCGACGGAGGCGTTGGCCGAGAGCGACGACCTCGAGCGCGTCTTCCGCTCGGCGAGCGACGCCGCCTACCGCGCGGTGAAGAAACCGGTCGAGGGGACGATGCTCACCGTCGTCCGCTCGCTGGCCGACGCGGCGGAGCACGGCGCCGACCTCGAGGCGATCGTCGCGCGCGGCGACGACACGGTCATGCGCACGCGCGAGATGCTGCCCGTGTTGCGTGAAGCCGGAGTGGTCGACGCGGGCGGCGCCGGCCTGATGGAGATCGTGCGCGGCCTGGTCGCGGTCCTCACGGGCGCCGCGCTTCCCGAGGCGCCCGAGCACGCCGAGACGCTTGGCATCGACGCGATCCACCAGGAGCTGTCCCGCTACCGCTACTGCACCGTTTTCGTCGTCGAGGGCGTGGACCTCGATGCGGACGAGCTCGAGGAGGAGCTGGCCGAGCTCGGCGACTCCCTGCTCGTCGTCGGCGACAGCGGGGCGCTCAAGGTGCACGTGCACACCGACGACCCCGGCCGGGCGCTCTCGCTCGGCGTTGCGCGCGGGGCGATCGGCGGCGTCGAGATCGCGAACATGCACGCCCAGGCGCAGGAGCGCGAGGACCGTCTGCTACGGCCCGTGCCCGAGGCGGTGGACGCGTCCGCGCTGGTCGCCGTCTCGACCGGCGACGGTAACCGCGCCCTCTTCGAGAGCCTCGGCGCGATCGTGGTCGACGGCCACGCCACGATGAACCCGGCGACCTCCGACCTGCTCGCCGCGATCGAGACGGCGTCGGCGGACGCGGTCGTGCTGCTGCCGAACAACGGCAACGTGATCATGGCCGCCGAGCAGGCGGCGCAGAACGCGGCTGGGGACGTGCGGGTGGTGCCGTCGCGCTCGCTGCAGGCGGGCCTCGCGGCGGCGGTCGCGTTCGACGCGTCGCTCGGCGCGGACGACAACGTTGCGGCGATGAGCGAGGCGCTCGACTCGGTGGCGACGGGGGCGGTCACGGTCGCGAGCCGCGACGTGCAGCTGAACGGCGTCGCGGTGCGGAGCGGCAGCTGGCTCGGCCTGGAGGAAGGTGAGCCCATCGCCGGCGGAGGCACGTTCGACGACGTCGCGAAGGCCGTGCTCGAGCGGCTGCTCGTGGAGCCGCGCGGGCTCGTCACACTGCTCACCGGCGAGGAGGCTCCTGCGCTGGACGGCCTCCTTTCCTACCTGCGCGACAAGCATCCGGAGCTGGAGTTCGACGTCCATCAGGGCGGGCAGCCGTACTACCCGCTGCTCGTGGCCGCCGAATGACGCCCGTCAGGGTGGTCCTGGTCGAGGACAACGACACGTTCCGGGAGACGCTCTCACTGCTCTTCGGCCTGCGCGACGAGCTCGAGGTGATCGCCGCCGTGTCGAGCGGCGACGAGGCGCCCGAGGTCTGCGCCGCGCTTCAGCCCGACGTCGTGCTGATGGACTACCGCATGCCGGGCCTGAACGGGGCCGACGCGACGCGGGCGGTGCTCGCGGCCTGCCCGACCGCGCGGGTGGTGCTGCTCTCGGCCTCGGTCACCGGCGAGGAGCGTGACGAGGTGCTTGCCGCCGGCGCCGTCGCGTGCGTGACCAAGGACGAGGACTTCGACCGCCTCGTCGGCGTCGTCTGCGAGGCCGCACGCGCGTGAAGCTCACGGCCGAGAACACCGCGGTCGTGCTCGACTCCGCCTCGGACTTCCCCGAGGCACCGCAGCGCTACCCGAACTTCCGCTTCGTCCCGCTCTACGTCCGCTTCGGCGACGAGTCGTTCAAGGACTACGTCGAGATGGGCCCCAATCGCTTTTACGAGCGCCTGCAGAGCTCGGCGGTCTCGCCGACGACCTCGCAGCCGACGCCCGGCGACTTCCTCGCCGTGTACGAGGAGCTGGCGCCGTCCTATGAGCGCGTCCTCTCCCTGCAGCTCTCCTCGACGCTCTCCGGCACCTTCGCCAGCGCGCAGTCGGCGGCCGAGCTGCTCGGCGGCGACCGGGTACGGGTGATCGACACCCGCACCGTGTCGGCGTCGCTCGCCATGCTCGCGCTCGGCGTCCAGCGGCGGCTCGAGGCCGGGACGACCGACGACGAGGTCGATGCGTTTGTCGAGCGCTTCCGACGCGAGCACCGGCTGCTCTTCACCGTGTCGACGCTGGACTACCTGCAGCGGGGAGGGCGCATCGGTCGCGCCGCGGCACTCGCGGGCAACCTCCTGAACGTGAAGCCGATCCTGACGATCCGCGACGGCGAGGTCGTGCCGCTGAAGAAGGTGCGCGGCAATGCGAGGGCCTTCGCCGAGTTCCGCGAGCTGTTCGAGTCGTCCTCGACGGACGGCGAGCAGCTGAAGATCGGGATCGCGCACGCCGCGGCCCCCGAGCGGCTCGAGGCATTGCGCGAGCTCGTCGAACACGTGCGCCCGCACGCGGAGATCGAGATCGCCACGCAGCTGGGCGCGGTGATCGGCACGCACGCCGGCCCGGGCACGGTCGGCTTCTTCTGGTTCGAGGAGACCTAGGCCGCCACTGCCAGCTCCTTCCTGAGCGCCGGGACCGCGCGTGCGCGGTTGACCGCCAGCGCCGCGAGCAGCCGGCCGGCGCCGTCGACGTAGCGGGCGGTGAACGCGTCCTCGTCTCCGTCGAGCACGACCGCCTGCCACTCCTCGGCGTGACCGACGTGCTGCAGGCGCAGGCCGAACTGGTCGGACCAGAAGTAGGGCGGCTCGTCGTACGGGGCGGGCGCGCCGTGGATCGCGTGGGCGACGGCGGCCGCCTGGCCGGCGGCGCTCGTCCAGTGCTCGACGCGCAGCCGCCGTCCGAGCGACGGGCGCCACCAGGCCGCGACGTCGCCGCACGCGTAGACGCCGGGCAAGGCGCTGCGCCCGCTCTCGTCGACCTCGATCGCACCGCCCAAGGGCGACTCGGGAACGGCGCCGATGCCGACGACGACGACGTCGGCCGGGAGCACGGTCCCGTCGTCGAGCTCGACGCCGCTCACCCGCCCGGCGCCGACGAAGCCGCGCACTCCGACCCCGAGGCGCAGGTCGACGCCGCTTCGGCGGTACCGCCGGGCGAGGATGCCGCCCACGTCGGGCCCGAGGATGCGTACGAGCGGTGCGGCGAGCGGCTCGACGATCGTGACGCTCGCCGCCCGCTCGAGCAGGCTCGAGGCCGCCTCGGCGCCGATGAAGCCGGCGCCGACGACGACGACGCGCGTCGACTCGTCGACCTCGGAGTCGAGACCCCGTGCGTCCGCGAGCGTCCGCAGGTGGTGGACGCCCGCCGGGCCGGGCAGGCGACGCGCCCGGGCACCCGTCGCCACGACGAGCGCCTCGTAGGAGACCGGGGTCGCGCCGACGAGGGCTGTGCGCGATCCCGGGTCGACCTGCGTGACGCTGATCCCGGTGAGGAGCTCGATCCCACGGTCGGCCCAGTGGCCGTCCGGGCGCAGCGAGACGTCGGTGCGGCCGCCGGTCAGCAGCTCCTTGGAGAGGGCGGGGCGCTCGTACGGCGCGTGGGGCTCGTCGCCGACGAGCACGATCGGCCCCTCGTGGCCCAGATGACGGAGCGTCTCGGCGACGCGGGAGCCGGCGAGGCCGGCTCCCGCGACGAGGATGGGTCTCATGCGGCCACCACCTCTTCGACCTGGATGGCGCCCATCGGGCAGGCATCCGCGGCGTCGAGGACGCGGGCGTCGTCGGTCTCGCCGACGGCGACCGTCGCTATGCCCGAGCCGTCGAGCTGGAAGAGGTTCCCTGCGGTGTCGACGCAGGAGCCGAAGCCGCTGCAGAGCGAGCGGTCGATGCTGACGCGGTAGAGGGTCATGCCGTTTCTCCTTTCACGAGGGCGCCCCGCCGGACGGGGCGGACGAGGATTCGCCAGGCGGTCGCGAAGACGACCGCTCCGACGGCTCCGAGGTAGAGGTCGCGCGCCCACGGCTGCGTCGAGTCCGTGCCGGCCGCGATCCCGTGGGCGGTCGCGAAGGCGAAGAGCCCGTAGGTGGCCCAGTGCAGCCGACGCCAGTTGCGGACGCCGATGCGCTTGCGCAGCCAGAACGAGGCCGTGACGATCGCGAGCAGCCAGGCCGCGATCACACCCGCGGCCACCGCTGCCGGACGGTAGGACACGAGCCCGGGGACGACGAGTGCCGCGAGCGAAACCTTGACGGTGCTGTCGAGGACGAGCGCCGCGCCGTGGAGCACGAGCGCTCCGACGCTCGTCAGCGCGAGCGTCTTGTGCAGCTCGGTCACGAGGGCGGGGCGCAACCTCGAGCTCGGGCGCGATTTCAGCACCAGGCCGGCGAGGACGGATGCGGTGAGCAGGACGTACGCGCTCATCCCCGCGGCGCGGGCGAGCAGCCAGAAGGTCGGGTCGTGGTGCATCAGGCGATCCCTCCTACGAGCACCGTCTCGCCGCCGGCCGTCACGAGCACCGCCGGGACGCCGGCCTGCTCGGCCGCGGAGCGCCCGCCGAGGTAGAGGGACTTGGCGAGCACCTCGGCTTCGACCGCGTCGCTCCCGATCGCCGTGACGCGGAGGAGGTCGCTCGTCGCGGGCGAGCCGGTGGCCGGGTCGATCAGATGGTGGCGGTCGACGCCGCCACGGCGCCAGCGCCGCCGATCGCTGCCCGAGGTCGCGAGCCCGCCCTCGGTGAGAGCGAGCGTCGGCCCGTCCTCGACCGCGACCGGCCAGAAGCCGTCCGCGGGCACGCCGCGCAGGGCGATGTCGCCGCCGGCGCTGACGAGGCAGGGACCGGTGAGGGCGAGCTGCTCGGCGGCGCGCTCGGCGGCGAAGCCCTTGCCGATGCCGCCGAGGTCGAGGTGGATGCCCGGGTCGAGCCTGACGTGCCGTCCGTCGAGCCCGACGCCGCCGCCGCAGGGGGAGGCGGCTGCGGCGGCGTCGGTGTCGTCGTCGGACAGATCGGTGAACGTCCGGTCGTAGCCCGCTGCGAGCAGCGCGTCGTGCACGGTCGGGTCGAACTGGCCGCCGGTCCGCTCGCGCGCCTCGAGCGCGAGTGCGATCACGTCCGCCAGGTCGGCCGAGGCGTCGAGCTCGCCCCGCTCGTTCAGGAGCGAGAGCTCGGAGTCGGCGCGAAAGCGGGACATGACCTGCTCGAGCCGCTCGAACTCGCGCTCGACGGCTGCGAACGCGTCGTCCGCGTCGTCGGCCTCGACGAGCAGCTCGACGGTCGTGCCCATGGCGTGGAACTCGTGGCGCGCGATCATGACGTTCGCGTGGTCGCGACGGCGGGGACGCTGACGACGGTCGGGACGGCAGGGGTGGACAGCGAGATCGGAGCCGCGACCGCCGGTGCGGCTGCCGGCACCACGCTCTGGACGGCGCGTGCCTGGGCGATCGTGTGCTGCCGCCGTGCGAGCTCGACTCGGTAGGCCGCGTAGCGCTGGGCGACGATGCGCCGGACGAGCACCGACTCGCGTTGGAGCTGCGCGTGGCGGGCGGCGAGCGCCGTCAGCCGGGGATCGGCGGCGGCCGCGCGCTGCTGCCACGGGTGTGCGGCCACGACCGCCCAGGCGAGGAAGAAGACGAGGACTGCGAGCACGAGCGCGTAGAGCCGGGCGACCGGGCTAGTCATCTGCGTTGCTCCCGTTGTGCTCGTGGTCGCGCTCTCCGGAGCCGGCGACGCCCGAGCTCGACGTCTTCGTGACCGGCGCGGTCGCCGACACGGTCACGAGCCGCGGCACGGCGACGGGCACCGGCGGGCACCTTCACCGTCCGAACGGTTGTGACGGGCAGAGCCGGCAGCTTCGGCGGCCGCTTGGCGAGTGCCCGTTGGAGCTGCACCTGTGTTCGGTCGAGCAGTCGCGTCTGACGGGCGATCTCGGTCGGGCTGACGGTCGGAGAGGAGGACGTGCCGAGCCGCGTCGTCCGCAACGCCGCAAAGGTGCCCGCGACGACGGCGAACGAGACGGCCAGCGCAATCAGCAATGCGTGGATGCGTGTCATGCGTCCGAGGGTACGAGCGGCTCGGCAAGGCGCGGGACGCGGCTCCGCCAAGGGTGGGCAAAGAATCGGTAAATCCGCCGACGCAGCCGTTTACCTCGGGGGAAACACTGGGGTCGTCATGAAGGTCCTGCTCGTCGAGGACGACGACTCGATCGCCGAGCCGCTCGCGGAGGGGCTGCGGCGTGAGGGGTTCGCCGTCCAGCGCGCTGCGACGGGCGCCGAGGCGCTCGCCGCGGCCACGCCGGAGTTCGTCCTGCTCGATCTGCGGCTCCCCGACGTCGACGGCCTCACGGTGTGCAAAGAGCTGCGTGCGCGCTCGGACGTGCCGATCATCGTCGTCTCGGCGCGGGGCGAGGAGGTCGACCGCGTGCTCGGTCTCGAGCTCGGCGCCGACGACTATCTCGTGAAGCCGTTCGGCCTCCGCGAGCTGATCGCGCGTATGCGTGCCGTGATGCGCCGGCTGGACGGGAGGCCCGAGTCGGAGGACGACCTCACCGCCGGCTCGCTGCACATCGATCTGAGGGCACACCGTGCGCACCTCGACGGAGCCGAGATCGCGCTCACCGGCAAGGAGTTCGACCTGCTGACGCTGCTCGTCCGCAATGCGGGCGCGCTCGTCACCCGTGAGCAGATCCTGCGCGAGGTGTGGCAGACGACGTGGTACGGGTCGTCGAAGACGATCGACGTCCACGTCGCCGCGATCCGCCGCAAGCTGGGGCGGCCGGGCCTGATCGAGACCGTGCGCGGGATCGGCCTCCGTCTGCACGTCTCGTGACCACGCGCCTGCTCGCGAGCTACCTCGCGCTGACCGCGGTCGTCCTCGTCACGCTCGAGGTGCCGCTGGCGTTCGTCGACGCGCGCACGCAGCGCCAGGATCTCGAAGCGCACGTGCAGCGGGACGCCTATGTGATCGCGTCATTGGCGGAGGACCAGCTGCAGTTCGGGCGGCGCAATCCGCAGCTCGCTGTCGTCGTCAAGCGCTACGGCAACGACACCCACGGGCGGGTCGTGGTGGTCGACAAGCGCGGGCAGAGCATCGCCGACTCCTCGCCGCTCTACCCGGGCGAGACGAGCTTCGCCTCGCGTCCCGAGGTCGCCTCCGCCCTGCAGGGGAAGAACGTCTCCGGCATCCGGTACTCGAACACGCTCCACCGGCGGCTGCTGTACGTCGCCGTCCCGGTTGCTTCCGGCGGCACGGTGTTCGGAGCCGTGCGGGTCACGTATCCGACCTCCACGGTCGACGCGCGGGTGCGGCGCGACCGCGTGACGCTGCTCGTCGTGGCGCTTGCGATCCTCGCGGGAGCGGCGGCGATCGGCGTCGTCCTCGCCCGGTCGATCGGCGGGCCCTTGCGCCGGGTCGAGGAGACCGCGGTACGCGTTGGTTCGGGGGAGCTCGACGCCCGGGCGCCAGAGGATGCCGGGCCCCCCGAGGTGCGGCGGCTCGCGGTCGAGCTGAACCGCACCACCGCCAAGCTCCAGGCGCTCATCTCGTCGCAGGCCCAGTTCGTGGCCGACGCGTCGCACGAGCTGCGGACCCCGCTGACCGCGCTTCGGCTGCGGCTCGAGAACGGCCAGACCGAGGCGGCGCTGGACGAGGTCGCCCGGCTCGGCCGGCTCGTCGACGACCTGCTCGCACTCGCCCGCGCGGATGCCGCCGGGGAGCCGGCGGGCGAGCTCGCGCTCGGCGAGCTCGTGCGGCGACGTGTCGAGCTCTGGCGGCCGCTCGCCGCAGAGCACGGACTGTCGCTGGCCGCGGGCGAGAACGGCGCGGTCGTGTGGGCGGCGTCGGGCAGAGTGGAGCAGGTGCTCGACAACCTGCTTGCGAACGCGATCGACGTGGCGCCGCGCGGGACGACCGTCACGGTCGCGGCGCGCGGCGCGGAGCTGCACGTCGTCGACGACGGGCCGGGCCTCTCGGCCGAGGATCGGGTGCGTGCCTTCGACCGCTTCTGGAGCTCGGGCAAGGAGCACGGCTCCGGGCTCGGCCTCGCGATCGCGCGCCGGCTCGTCGAGCTCGACGGCGGCACGATCGAGCTGCGTGCCGCGCCGTCGGGCGGTGTCGACGCCGTCGTCTCGTACTCGACCGTCGGCTCCGTCCGGGTCTGGTCCTAAGCTCCCGGCGGAGGTGGCGACGATGACCCGAATGCACGCGGGTTTCAGCGGTGTGGTCCAGGACGACTGGCCGCGCCCGCGCGGGTGGGCGGCAGCCGAGCGGCTCGACGCGCTCGACGTCTCGACGCTGCCCGGCGTCGGGGCGACGATGGCGAAGCGGCTGCGCGCGTTCGGGATTCATACGGTGCGCGACCTCCTGATGCATGCGCCGCGGCGGTACGAGCGCGCGGTCGACGAGGTGCCGATCTCGAAGCTCGGGGTTGCCGAGGGCGAGGTCGCGATCGACGGGCGCGTCGTCAGCGCGCGGGCGCGCCCGCTGCGCGGCCGCCGCACCCTCGTCACCGCGATCGTCCGCGACGAGAGCGGCGGGCAGGTCAGCGCCTCGTTCTTCAACCAGCCGTGGCTCGTGGATCGGCTCCGGCCGGGCACCCACCTCCGCCTGCGCGGCAGGCTGGGCCGCTACGGCTTCGACGTCAAGAGCTACGACATCGGCGAGGCGCGTCGCACCGCCGATCACGCGCCGGTCTACCCCGCGAGCGAACAGATCCCGTCGACCCGGCTCCGCGAGCTCGTCCGCGCCGCGCTCGTGCAGCACGGCCGCAGCCTGCCCGACCCGCTGCCGGCCGAGCTCGAGCTGCCACTGCATCGCGACGCGCTCGCGTCCCTGCACTTCCCGGCCGACGAGGAGGAGGCGGAACGGGCCCGGCGCCGGCTCGCGCTCGACGAGCTCGTCGCGCTCCAGCTCGCGGTCGGCCGGCTGCGGCGGACGGACGCGGTGGCACCCTCGCTCGCCGAGCCCGGCGAGCTCGCCGCCCGTTATCGAGAGGTGCTGCCCTTCGCGCTCACCGCGCATCAGGAGCGGGCGATCATGGAGATCGACCTCGACCTCGCGCAGACGACTCCGATGCAGCGCCTGCTGCAGGGCGACGTCGGCTCGGGGAAGACGGTGGTCGCGCTGTACGCGCTCCTCCGCGCGGTCGAGAACGACAGGCAGGGCGCACTGATGGCGCCGACCGAGACGCTCGCCGAGCAGCACTTCCTGACGCTCGAGCCGCTCTGCGCGCAGCTGGGTGTCCGTTGCGTGCTGCTGACGGGGTCGCTCCGCTCTCAGCGCGTCCGCGACGAGCTCCGTACGGGCGTCGCACAGATCGCCGTGGGCACGCACGCGCTGATCCAGCAGGACGTGGAGTTCGCCGACCTCGCGGTCGCCGTCGTCGACGAGCAGCACCGCTTCGGCGTCGAGCAGCGCCGCGCACTCGCGGAGAACCGCAGCCCGCACGTCCTGCACATGACCGCCACGCCGATCCCTCGCACGCTCGCGCTGACGATCTACGGCGACCTGTCGGTGAGCGAGATCGCGAAGCCGCCCGCGAACCGGAAGCCGATCGTCACCGCGCGCGTCGGAGCCGACCGCTCGAGTGACGCGTACTCGCGCCTGCGCGTTCACCTGGACGCGGGGCGTCAGGCGTACGTGGTGTGCCCTCTGATCGAGCAGTCGGAGACGAGGCTCGCGCGCGCGGCCGAGGAAGAGGCCGAGCGGTTGCGTCGTGCCGAGCTGCGCGGCTATCGCGTCGGGCTGCTGCACGGCCGCCTGAAGACCGTCGAGCGGCGGGAGGTGATGCGGCAGTTCGCCGCCCACGAGCTCGACGTGCTCGTCGCGACGACCGTGATCGAGGTCGGCGTCGATGTCCCGAACGCGACGATCATGATCGTGCAGGAGGCCGACCGCTTCGGTCTCGCCCAGCTGCACCAGCTGCGCGGGCGCGTCGGCCGCGGCAGCGAGCAGAGCTACTGCCTGCTCGTCTCCCGCCCCGCGGAGGAGCTGACCGAGACCGCCGACCGCAGGCTGCAGGCGCTCGTCGACACGACCGACGGCTTCGAGCTCGCCGAGGTCGACCTCGACCTGCGCCGGGAGGGCCAGCTGCTCGGGAAGCGCCAGTCGGGCTGGAGCGACCTGCGCTTCACGCGGCTTCGGCCCGACCGCGACCTGATCGAGCGTGCGCGGGGACTCGCGGACGAGCTGCGCGACGAGGACGGCCCGTGGCAGCACGAGGCCGACCGGCTGCTCGCCGGCGCGGACGACGATCTGTCCGGGGGCTAGACGAAGATCGCCGCATGCGTGAGCGCATTCCCCTGCTCGCCGGGCTGACCCTGCTCGCGCTCGCCCTGCTGATCGGCTCGCTGGCGATCGCGAAGGGCATCCGCGACCGAGGGCGCACCGACGTTGTCACCGTCACCGGCTCCGCGAAGCAGCGGATCACGTCCGACTACGCGATCTGGGATCTCTCCGTGACGAGCCAGCGCGAGACCGCAGGCGTCGCTGCTCGCGAGCTCTCCGGGTGGACGGCAAGGGTGCGGGCGTTCCTGGGTCAGCAGGGCGTACAGGCATCGGAGCTGGTGGTGCAGCCGGCGACGACGAGCACGATCAGCGACGATCAGGGCAACGTCACTGCCTACCAGGTAACGCGTAACTTCGAGGTGCGCTCGCAGCGCGTCTCGGCGATCGCCGGCGTCGCGGAGGCGAGCGCGAGGCTGGTCGCCCAGGGTGTGCCGCTCCAGGCTCAGCCCTTGCAGTACGTCTACACGCATCTCGCCGACCTGCGGCCGAAGCTGCTCGAGCAGGCGGTCCGCGACGCCGAGCGCCGCGGCCGGGTCCTGCTCGGCGCCGCGGGCAGCAAGCTCGGCAAGCTCCGGGGCGTCGACGTCGGCGTCTTCCAGGTCACGTCGCCGAACTCGACCGAGGTCAGCGACTACGGCGTCTACGACACCTCGACGCTCCAGAAGGACGTCACCGCGGTCGTGAACGTCACCTTCACGCTCTCCTAGCTATCTGCGGCAGACTCGCGAATCGGTTCGCTTGCGGCGAACGAGGTCACAAACGGTGTCAGACACCTGAACGGTGTCTGACACCTCTGCGCGGCGCGCGCCGCCTCGTGAGTCTCGATCTGACGGTGCGGATCGTCGCCGCAGCGAAACGGTTCGCTTGCGGCGAACGAGGTCACAAACGGTGTCAGACACCTGAACGGTGTCTGACACCTCTTCGCGGCACGCGCCGCCTCGTGTGTTTCGATCTGACGGTGCGGATCATCGCCGGCTCACACCGCGGGCGGCGGATCGTCGCTCCGAAGGGGCGGGCGACGAGGCCGACCTCGGACCGGGTGCGCGAGAACGCGTTCAACCTGATCGGGCCGGTCGACGATGCCGACGCGATCGACCTGTTCGCGGGCTCGGGGGCGCTCGGGCTCGAGGCGCTCTCGCGCGGCGCCGCGCGAGCGACCTTCGTCGAGTCCGATCGCGACGCCTGCCGGGTCATCGATGCGAATCTGGATTCGCTCGGGATGCACGGCACGGTTCTCTGCCAGGAGGTCGCACGGGCGCTCGCGCAGGAGCGCGGCGACTACGACCTCGTCCTCTGCGACCCGCCCTACGACTACGACCTCACGAGGATCGCCGAGGGGCTCGGGAGGCTCGTCCGTCCCGACGGGCTGCTCGTGCTCGAGGGCACGAGCCGGGCCGAGGCGCCGGAGCTGCCGGGCCTTCGGATCCGCACCTCGCGCAAGTACGGGTCTGCACGGCTTACGCTGTACGAGCCGTGATCACCGCGATCTCTCCGGGCACCTACGACCCCGTCACCAACGGGCACGTCGACGTGATCACGCGGGCAGCGCGGATCTTCGACCGCGTGGTGGTGGGCGTCGTCGGCAACCCGCACCACAAGACGCCGATGTTCGAGGTGCCCGAGCGGGTGCGCTTCCTGGAGGACGCGCTCGACGGGCTGGTCTCGAACGTCGAGGTGGACGTGTTCAGCGAGCTCGTCGTCGACTTCGCCCGCCGCTGGGACGCCAAGGCGATCGTCAAGGGACTGCGCGTCGTCTCCGACTTCGAGTGGGAGTTCCAGATGAACCAGCTGAACCGGACGCTCGCGCCGGACATCGAGACGGTCTACGTGATGGCGAGCCCGCAGGTCAGTTTCGTGTCTTCGAGCGGAGTGAAGGAGATCGCGTCGTTCGGCGGAAATGTCGAGGAGCTCGTGCCGAAGGCCGTCGCGCAGCGCCTGAAGGAGATGTTCCCGAACGGCCGTGGCGGCGCTCCCGTCTCCGACCAGGAGTAGACTGGAAAGTCATATGGACGTCCTCGTACTGATCGACAAGCTCGACGACCTTGTGCACAACGCCAAGGCCGTCCCCCTGACCGACCAGGTGCGCATCGACCGTGAGGAGATCTACGACATCCTCGACCAGATGCGCGCGACCATCCCGGAGGAGATCAAGCAGGCCCGGTGGATCGTCAAGGAGCGGCAGGAGATGCTCGCGGAGGCGAAGCGGGAGCAGGACCGGCTGCTGCAGGAGGCGCGCGAGCAGGCCGTGCGCGAGGCCTCGCAGACCGAGATCGTCAAGCTCGCCGAGCGCCAGGCGCAGGAGATCATCGACGAGGCGCGCCGGCAGGCGCGCGAGATGCGCCTCGAGATGGAGGACTGGGCCGACGGCATGCTCGCCACGCTCGAGACGAACCTCGACAAGTTCCTGGTCGCCGTGCGCCGCGGGCGCGAGCGGCTGCACGAGCGCTCGCAGGAGTCGGTCGTCGCCGGTATCGGCCCGGTCGACCTGTCCGACAACGGCTCCAGCTACTAGAGCTGCGGCGAAGACCCGTCGGCGCGAGCCGGCTCCGACCGGGTCCCGTCCTAGAGTCGACCTGGTGAAGATCGCACTGACAGCAGTCCTGACGGCGGCGGCGTGCTTCGCGTTTACGGCCGCGACCGGGCTCGCCTCGCACCGGTCACAGCTCGCCGACGTGACCCTGCGCGTGGGCGACTACGTGAAGCTCCCGGCCCTCGACCTGGCGTGCTTCTATCCGGCCCGCGACCCCGACCACCACGAGCGCGGGCCGATCCTCTCCTGCAGCCGCACGAGCGACACGAACCCGGACGACAAGCCGGCCACGCTTCAGGTGAGCAAGTACCACTTCAAGATCGCGGCCACCGGTGCGTCGACGTGGACGTCCACCGTCTGGCGGCACCCCTAGCTCCGCCGCTACCGTGCCCGGCATGACGAGCTTCAGCCTTCGCCAGGTGAAGCTCCGTCCGGGGGAGCAGTACCGCGACGAGGTGGAGCTGGAGCTACCGGCCTTCGCCTTCGGCGGTCAGCGCTACCTCCCGGTGCCGGAGAAGATCCCGGCGGACTTCGAGATCACGCGTGCGAACACGGGCACCGTCTTCCGGCTCTCGTTCACGGCGCGCCTGCACGGGCCCTGCTACCGCTGCCTCGGCGACGCCGTGCTCGAGGTGCCGATCGACGCGCGCGAGTACCACGCCTCCTCGCCCGAGGACGAGCAGCTGACGACGCCCTACGTCGTGGGCAACGACGTCGACCTGTCGCAGTGGGGGCGTGACGCGGTCGCGCTTGCGCTGCCGGACAAGATCCTCTGCCGGCCGGACTGTGCCGGGCTCTGCGGGGAGTGCGGCAAGAACCTGAACGAGGAGCCGCACACCCACGACGACCACGAGGCCGACCCGCGGTGGGCGGCGCTCGAGGCGTTACGGCAGGACGGCTGAGCGCCGCTCCATCAGGACGACGTCGCTCCACTCGCCGCGCTTGCGCGCGAGCTTCTCGCGCGTCCCGACGATCCTGAAGCCGCAGCGCTGGTGCAGCCCGATCGAAGACTCGTTGGCGGCGAGGATGCTCGCCTGGATCGTCCAGATGTGGGCGCCCTCCGCCTGACGACACAGCTCGTCGAGGAGCGCCTGTCCGACGCCGCGGCCGCGCGCGGCGCGCTCGACGTAGATCGAGTCCTCCGCGACGCCGCGGTAGCACGCCCGCTCCGAGTAGGGGATGAGCGCCGCCCAGCCGAGCACGGCACCGTCCTCCCTCGCGGCGAGACGAGGCCAGA
This sequence comes from uncultured Thermoleophilia bacterium, assembly GCA_963725595.1. Lineage (GTDB taxonomy): Bacteria > Actinomycetota > Thermoleophilia > Gaiellales > Gaiellaceae > PALSA-600. The sequence continues at coordinate 184,594 of CAVRYT010000001.1, forward strand.
GCAGATGGCCGCGGTCCCACTCCTCCCACGTCGGCACGAGCTCCTCGAACGTGCCGGTGTCGAGCCCCTCTTCGTAGATCGCACGGACGGAGGGCCAGTCGGACGGAAGGAGCGCCTCGATCTTCACACGGTGATCGTACGGTCGACGGCGAGCCTCTCCAGGAACCGCCGGTCGTGGCTGACCACGAGCAGGCAGCCTTCGTAGCCGGCGAGTGCCGTCTCGAGCTCCTCGATCGCCTCGAGGTCGAGGTGGTTGGTCGGCTCGTCGAGCATCAGGCAGTTGACACCTCGCGTCGCGAGCAGCGCGAGGGCCGCGCGGGTGCGCTCGGCGCGACGACGAGCGAGATGCCGTCGAGCACGGTGGCGGCGGCATAGCTCTTCGAGACGTCTCGAGCCGTGAGCGACCCCGGAATGAAGCGGGCCTCCTCGCTAGCGGCGGCCGAGGAGCCGCTCGACCGTCGCCTCCATCAGTGCGACCGGAGCGTCCCAGTCGGGGCCGCAGGGCGCGGCGCCGGCGAGCACCCAGGTCTCCATCACCGCCGGGATCAGGTGCGTCGCGAGGTAGGCGGCGAGCCTCGCCGCGACCGGGTCGAGCCCCGGTGTCTCCCGCAGGAACCCCTCGGCGAGCGCGTCGTCGAAGGCGAGCAGGGTGTGGAGGCGCTCAACGCGGACCATGGTGTGGCCAAGGGCGAGCCGCGCCTGCGTCTCGTAGAAGACGGGATCGTCCGCCACGCGCCCGGCGTAGTCGCGGATCTGCTCGAGGGTGGCCCCGAGCACGTCCGGGGCTGCCCGCGCGCCCTCGAGCGCCTGGCCCGAGAGACCGAAGCACGCGGACACCTTGGACTCGAAGTAGCGGAAGAAGGTCCGCGTCGAGACGTCCGCCCGCGCGGCGATCTCCTCGACGGTGACCCCGTCGAAGCCGTGCTCGGAGAAGAGCTCGAGGGCGGCGTACATGAGCCGGCGCCGGGTGTCGTCCTTCTTCCGCTGCCTGAGACCGACGGTCATCTCGACTGGCAGATTACGCCATTTGACACGACATGTAAAGTGGCAGCAGATGTCAGAAATCTCCGAGCAGCTGCCTCTGGCCGCGATCCGCGCCGAGGACGAGGGCCGGGTGCGCTACCGGCGGCCGCTCGTCACCTACACGAACGCCTACGAGGAGGGTGTGCGCACCGTCTGGATGAGCCCTCAGGTCGAGGACGTGGTCGGCTACCGCGCATCGGCGTGGAAGGCGGAGGCGGGCTTCCTGGAGGAGGTCGTGCACCCCGACGACCGGGAGGCGGTGCTCGAGGATCTCCGGGTGAGCCGCGCCCGGTTGACGCCGTTCAGCCGCGACTACCGCCTGATCGCGAGGGACGGTGAGACGGTGTGGATCCACGACGAGTCGGTTCCCGTCCTCGACCGGTCGGGGCGGCCGGAGTTCATCCAGGGCTATTTCGTCGACATCACCGAACGGAAGCAGCTCGAGGAGGCGCTGAAGCACGCGCAGAAGGCCGAGGCGGTTGCCGTCGCCGCCGGTGGGCTCGCGCACGACGTCAACAACGTGCTCACGGCCGTCGCCGGCTACGTGCAGCTCGCCGAGAACCGGCTCTGGCGCGGGCACCCTGCGCGGGCCGACCTCGGTGCGATCGCCGACGCCGTCCAGCGGCTCCTGCGTCTCACGCGGCAACTCCTCGCGCTCAGCAGGCCGCGGAGCGCCGAGCGGACCGCGGTCGACGTTCCCCAGCTCGTGCGGGAGCTCTCGAGGATGCTCGAGCACGTCGCCGGGCCGGCCGTCCGGATCGAGCTCGAGCTCGGCCCCGCGGTCGCGGTCGTCGGCGACGCCGGCGGCCTCGAGCAGGTCCTGATGAACCTCGTAGCGAACGCGCGCGACGCGATGCCGAGCGGGGGGCGGATCCGCATCCGGACGGCGCGCGTCGCCTCCGACGAGGGTGAGGCGCTCGAGCTGACCGTGAGCGACGAGGGCACGGGAATCGACCCGGAGCTCCGGGAGTGCATCTTCGAGCCGTTCTTCACCACGAAGGATCGTCGCTCGGGCACGGGCCTCGGACTCTCGACCGCCCGTGAGGTGATCGAGGGCTTCGGCGGCACGATCGAGGTGTCGAGCGTCCAGGGCGAGGGCTCGACCTTCCGGATCCTGCTGCCGGCGACGGACGTCGGCTAGACTGGCGCGGCTCAGATGGCCGTCCCGAAGAGAAAAACGTCCAAGGCCCGTCGCGACAAGCGCCGCGCGCAGCACAAGATCGAGGCGCCGCGCGTCAACACCTGCCCCCAGTGCGGCCAGCCGAAGCGGCCCCACCGCCTCTGCCCGACCTGCGGCACCTACAAGGGCCGCGAGGTCGAGCCGCTCCAGCTCCGGGCCCCATAAGGCACCTTGCCCACGGTCGCGGTCGACGCGCTCGGGGGCGACCGGGCACCGGATGAGGTGATCCTCGGCGCGCGCGCCGCCGCCGCCGACGGAATCGACGTCACGCTCTTCGGCCCGGCCGGGCTCGAGACGGGGGGCCTGCCGCTCGTCTCGACGAGCGAGGTGATCGAGATGGCGGACAAGCCCGCCGAGGCGGTGCGGGCGAAGCCCGACTCGAGCCTCGTCGCCGCTGTCCGCGCGGTCGCCTCCGGGGATGCCGATGCGGTCGTGTCCGCCGGCAACACCGGGGCGATGCTCGCCGCCGGGCTCTTGCACCTGCGCCGGCTACCCGGTGTGATGCGGCCCGCGATCGCCGTGCCGATCCCGGCCCGCCAGGGCCCGAGCGTGCTGCTCGACGCCGGTGCGAACGCCGACGCGCGCCCAGAGCACCTGGTGCAGTTCGCCCACATGGGGGCCGTCTTCAGCGAGGAGTTGCTCGACGTCCGGCGGCCGGAGGTGCGGCTGCTCTCGATCGGCGAGGAGGACGAGAAGGGGAACCAGCTGACGCTCGAGGCGCACCGTCTGCTGCGTGAGGACGGCCGGCTCAACTTCGCCGGCAACGCCGAGAGCCGCGACCTGCTGCGGGGCGCCGCCGACGTCGTCGTTACCGACGGCTTCACCGGCAACGTCGCGCTCAAGCTGCTCGAGGGCACGATCATCGAGCTGCTGGGCGAGCTTCGCGACGAGATCTCGGCGACCGCCACCGGCAAGCTGGGCGGCCTTCTGATCCGGCCCGCTGCCCGGCGGCTCCGGACGAAGCTCGACCCCGACACGTACGGCGGCGCGTATCTGCTCGGGCTGCGCGGGCTCGCCGTGATCGCACATGGCAACTCGGGTCGGCAGGCGATCGCGAACGCGATCCGGCTCGCCGCCCGAGGCGCCGAGCACCGGGTCGTCGACCGGCTCGCCGAGCGGCTCCCGGAGCGCGTCGGTGTATGATCGCGCGGTTTTCAGGCACCGTCCACAAGCCCCCCAACCAGAATCTGAGGTGACATGGCAGCGTCGCGTGAAGAGGTCTTCGAGCGCGTCAAGGAAGTCCTGACGGAGCAGCTCGGCGTCGAGGAGGATCAGATCACCGAGGAAGCGTCGTTCCAGGAAGACCTGGACGCGGACTCGCTCGACCTCGTCGAGTTGATCATGGAGCTCGAGGACCAGTTCGGGATCAAGATCTCGGACGAGGACGCCCAGAAGATCACGACCGTCGGGCAGGCCGTCGACTACGTCACGTCGCACCAGTAAGGCCCGAACGCTCGGGGAGCTGATCGCCGCCCTCCCCCCGGATCGCGCGGAGGCGGTCTTCACGCATACGTCGTGGGCCGCCGACCGCGCTTCCTCCTACGAGCGTCTGGAGTTCCTCGGCGACTCGGTGCTCGAGCTCGCGATCGCGCGGACGCTCTATGACCGCTTCCCCGAGTTCTCGGAGGGGCGGATGGCGAAGGTGCGTTCGCACGTCGTCTCCCGCACGAGCTGCGCCGAGATCGCCCGCGGGCTCGACCTCGGCGCGCGCCTCCACGACACGGCCACGGACCTCTCGCGTGAGGAGGTCGAGCGGCTCTCGGTCAACCGGAACGTGCTCGCGGCGCTGCTCGAGGCGGCGCTCGCGGCGCTCTACCTCGAGCACGGCTTCGAGCCGATCGCGCCTGCGATCGTCGAGGCGTTCGAGCCGCAGATCGCCTACGCTCTCAGCGGTCACGTCGATCACAAGACGGAGCTGCAGGAGCAGCTTGCGCGGCTCGGCCGCTCGGTCACCTATACGACGCTCGGCATCGACGGCCCGCCGCACGAGCGGACGTTCACCGCGGCGGCGGTCGTCGACGGCGAGGTGGCCGGTGTCGGCACGGGCCGCTCGAAGAAGGACGCCGAGCAGGGCGCGGCGCAGGTCGCGCTCGCCGGGTTGCCGGTCGAGGAAGCGTGATCTCAGCCGAGCAGCCGGCGGTAGAGCTCCTGCGTCTCCCGCGAGGGCGTCGCTCCGAGCTCCTCACGAAGCCGGGTTCGCAGGGACTCGTAGACGAGCAGCGCCTCGGCGGCGTTGCCCTCCCGCTCGAGGGCCTCCATCAGCAACCGGTACCCGGTCTCGCGATAGGGCTCGAGCTCGACGAGCCGCCGTGAGGATCGAACGGCTGCGGTCAGCTCGGTGCCGCCGATCCCGAGCGTCGACGCGGCGTACGCCTCGAGCGCGCGCGCCCGGAGCTCCGAGAGCCGGTGACGTTCGACGTCGATCCACGCCGCGTCCTCACCGGCGAGGAACGGCCGACCGAAGACGAACATCGCGACCTGCGACGGCCCCCACGCCGCATGCGGACGCCCGAGCGCGAGCGCGCTCTCGGCGCTGTGCAGCGCCGCGACCGCGGCCTCGAGGTCGACCCAGAGCTCGTCGAGCGCGGGCCGCAGTCCCGCCAGGGGAAACGAGCGGCGGACCTTCGAGAGCAGTGGGGCGAGGCCGCCGTCGCGGCCGTCCGGCCAGAGCGCCTCGAGCAGCTCCTCCCGTGCGACCGTGCGCGTGCGATTGGCGACGAGATACCCGACGAGCAGGCGCCCCTGCCTGCCGGGCAGCTCGCCCTCGATGCGCCGGCCGTCGACCTCGACGACGAAGCGGCCGCACAGCTGGGCTTTGCCACGCGCCAAACCGTCGCCAACATAGACCCAACCATCAGGCCGTACAACGCAGGACGAGAAACGACGACGGGAGGTCTCATGTCCAAGCAGATCACGTGCGAGTGCGGTTACGTCATCCGCGGCGAGACGGAGCGTGAGGTGATGCAGGGAGCCCGCGACCACATGCGCGCCGACCATCCCGAGCTGCTCGACAAGGTCGCCGACGACGACCTGCGCGGCTGGATCGAGGAGGTCTGATCGTGGCGCCGGTGAAGTTCGACGCGGTGGCGTACAAGGAGACGACGCGGCTGCAGTGGCAGGAGGCCGCCTAGGCGTGGCACCGGTGGGACCCGATCTTCGACGGGTGGCTCGGAGAGGCGACCGAGCTGATGCTCGATCTCGCCCAGGTGAAGGCCGGGACGCGCGTGCTCGACGTCGCCGCGGGCTCGGGCGGCCAGTCGATCGCGGCGGCGCGGCGCGGCGCGCTCCGTGCTCGCGACCGACATCTCGGCGAACATCCTCGCCGAGGCGGACTCCGCGGCCCGCGCGGCCGGCGTCGCGCTCGACACCAAGGTGGTCGACGGCGAGGAACTCGACGTCGAGCCGGGCTCGTTCGACGCGGTCGATCTCGCGGCTCGGGCTGATGTACCTCCCGGACAAGCCGCAGGCGCTGGCGCAGGCCCGCGGCGCGCTCCGTCCCGGTGGACGCTACGCGGCGCTCGTCTTCGCAGAGCCCGAGCGGAATGCGTTCTTCTCGGTCCCGATCTCGATCATCCGCCGGCGTGCGGGCCTGCCGGCGCCCGCGCCGGGCCAGCCTGGGCCGTTCTCGGCGGTCGGCCTCGGCGGGCTGCTCGACGAGGCGGGCTTCGACGACGTCGAGGTGCACCGCTGCGAGGCCCCGCTCCGGCTCGCGAGCGCCGCCGAGTGCACGAGGCTCGAGCGCGAGTCGTTCGGGGCGCTGCACGCGATGCTGAGCGGCCTGTCGGACGGGGAGCAGGACGAGGCGTGGGCCGAGGTCGAGGAGGCTCTGAGCGCATTCGACGAGCCCGGCGGCTTCGTCGGCCCCTGCGAGCTGCTGGTCGGCGCGGGCTCCGCCTGACGGCGGCGGCGAGCGGCGTCCTCCACGCTCGCTAGCCTCCCTCCGCGTGCATCTGAAGGCGATCAAGCTGCGCGGCTTCAAGTCGTTCGTCGACCCGGTCGAGGTCCGCCTCGAGCCGGGAGTGGCGGTCGTGGTCGGGCCGAACGGGTCGGGGAAGTCGAACGTCTCCGACTCGATCCTCTGGGCGACCGGCTCGATCAGCCCGGGCGAGCTGCGCGCCGAGAAGCCCGACGACGTCCTCTTCGCCGGCGCCGCGGGCCGCGGCCGGCCGACCAGCGAGGTCGAGCTGCTGTTCGACAACGCGGACGGCGCCTGGCCCGAGTTGCCCTACAGCGAGGTGTCGGTCACGCGGCGGCTGCACCGCGGCGGCGAGGGCCAGTACCTCGTCAACCGCACGCCGGTGCGCCGGATCGACCTCGTCGAGCTGCTCGTCCGACGTCGGGCCTCGGCGGCGGCCTTCGTTCGGTGATCTCGCAGGGCAGGGTCGAGACGGTGCTCGAACTCGAAGCCGTCGGAGCGGCGCGCGCTGATCGAGGAGGCCGCGGGCCTCGGCCGCTTCAAGCGCCGCAGCATCGCGCCGAGCTGAAGCTCGCGCGCGTCGCGATCCAGGTCGAGCGCGCCCGCGACCTCGAGGAGGAGGTGCGCAAGCGCCTGCGGCCGCTCGCGCTGCAGGCCACCGCGGCCGAGCGGGCCGAGAAGCTGCGCGGGGAGATCGCGCGGCTCCAGGCGGCGATCGCGACGCTCGACCTGGCGCGGCTCGACGAGCGGCGCGCCGAGGCCGAGACACGGCGCGCGACGACGGCCGCCGAGCGGCGCGCGCTCGACGAGCGCATCGCCGGCGTGCGTCGCCGAGCGCGAGCAGGCCGAGGAGGAGCTGACCGACGCGGCCGGAGCCCGCGAGCAGGCGACCGCGGCGCTCTACCGGCTGCGCAGCGCGGGCGAGCGGCTCGAGCTGCGCCGCGAGTCGGCCGCCTCGCTGCGCGCGTCCCTGCGCGGCGAGCTGGAGGCCGCCCGCGCGCACGATCCCACCGCGTCCGCCGAGCTGGAGCTCGCGGCGCGCGAGACGGCGACCGCGGCCCAGCGGGCGGCGGCCGAGCGCGCGCGGCTGCAGGTCGAGGCCGAGGAGCGCTGGGCGCGCGTCGGCGCGATCGAGCGGGCGGCCGCAGCAGGCGTCGCCGCCGAGCTCGAGCAGGTGCTCGCCCGCGGGGCGAGGCGGAGTCGACGCTGACCGGGGGCAGGCAGGGATGCGCTGCTCGCGCTCCGCGGAGCCGCGCAGCGGCTCGCCGTCCGGCACGAGTCGGCGCAACGGCTCCACGAGCGAGCTGCAGCAGGACCTGGCGGAGGCGCGCGAGCGCCCCGCGCGGCCCGACGCCCGAGGAGCTCGGACGCGCGGCCGACGAGGCCGACGCCGCAGCGCGGGCGGCGGCGCGCGAGCGCGAGGACCTCGAGGCGCGCTCGGGCTCGCACGCGAGCGGCTCGCGGCGCTCGAGCAGTCGCTCGCCGAGCGGGAAGGCCTGCCGCCGGCCGCGCGTGCGCTCGCCGAGGAGGGCGAGCGGCTCGCGCTGTCGATGCTCGAGGTCGAGCCCGGCCGGGAGCGCGCCGTCGCGGCCGCGCTCGGCCAGCGCGCCTCCGCGCGTGCGTCGCCGACGATCCGGAGCGCGGGCTCGCGCTGCTCGAGCGCGCCCGTGCGGCCGGGCTCGGCTCGCTGCTCGTGCTCGTCGGCCGCGACCCGCGCGAGCTCGTCCGAGCTGCCCGTCGTCCAGCGCGACGAGCTGCTCGCGTCGCAGGTGCCGGCGGTGACCGCGACGGCATCGGCTGGGACCCGCAGCGCGGCGAGCTGTGGTTCGCCGGCGAGACGGCCGAGGCGGTGCTGCTCGAGCTCGAGGCGCGCCGCCGCGAGCTCGCGGCCGAGGTCGAGGAGCTCGCCGCGCGCGAGCCGCGCGCCGCGGAGGACGCCGCCGCCGCCGCCGAGCGCGCGCGAGCCGCCGCGGCCGCCTTCGCGCCCGTCGCGCACCTGCGCAGCGTCCGCCGGGCCGACGCCGGCACGCCTCGAGCGGCTCGTCGCCGGAGCGCCGAGCGCCTCGACGAGACGCTGCGCGTCGCCGCCGCTGTCGCGGCGCGGCTCGAGGCGCCGCTCGCCGAGCGGGCGACGCGCCTGCAGGGCGAGCTGCGCGAGCTCGCCGCGCGCGAGGCCGAGCTGCCGTCGCTCCGCCGCACGAGCGCGACGCGCACGCGCTCGCCGCCGAGCGGCGCGCGAACGGCCGCACGGCTCCGGCCGCCGGCGACGGCGCCGCGCTGCGCGCGCGAGGCCGAGGACCTCGTCAGCGCGCGCCGCCGAGGCCGCGACGGCCGCCGAGGAGGCGGCCGAGCGCGCGCGCAGGCGGCCGCGTGCCCTCACCGAGGCCGACCCGGGCCGCGCGCCGCCGGCCCAGCGCGCTCGTGCTCGAGCGGCTGCTCGGCGGCGCCGAGCGGCTCGAGGCCGCGCTCGCGGTCGACGCCGCCCGCTTCGAGGCGCCGCTGCGCGCGCGCGTCGACGCGGCAGGCGACGCGCACCGGCGAGCTCGGCGCGGAGCTGCGCCGGCTCGGCGCCGCAGGAGGTCGAGCTGCGCCAGGCCGCGTCGGCCGCCGGCGAGCGGCTCGCCGCGATCGACGTCGAGCTCGCGCGCATCGACGCCGAGCGCGACGAGGCGCGCCGCCGGCTCGAGCGCCGCCGGCGCCGAGCCCGCCGAGGGCGACGACCGCGACGAGCTCGCCGAGCGGCTCGAGCGGCTCGAGCGCCGCCGCGAGCAGCTCGGCCAGGTGAACCCGCTCGCGAAGGAGGAGTACGAGGCCGAGAAGGAGCGGCTCGACGAGCTCGTCGATGCAGCGCGCCGACCTCGAGCGGAGCCTCGACGAGCTCGAGAAGCTCCGCGACGAGCTGACGGAGACGGTCGAGCGCCGCTTCGCCGAGACCTTCGCCGCGGTCGAGACGCACTTCCACGAGGTCGCCGCGACGCTCTTCCCCGGCGGCGAGGGCCGGCTGCGGCTGACCGAGCCCGAGGAGCGAGGGCGAGGAGCCCGGCATCGAGGTCGAGCTGCGCCCGGCCGGCAAGCGCGTCACGCGGCTGTCGCTGCTCTCGGGCGGCGAGAAGGCGCTCGGCGCGATCGCGTTCCTGTTCAGCGCTCTTCCTCGCGCGGCCGAGCCCGTTCTACCTCCTCGACGAGGTCGAGGCCGCGCTCGACGACACGAACATCGGCCGCTTCACGGCGCTGCTGCGCACGTACGCCGACCGGGCGCAGTTCATCGTGGTCACGCACCAGAAGCGCACGATGGAGGCCGCCGACGTGCTCTACGGCGTGACGATGGGCGGCGACGGCGTCTCGCAGATCGTCTCGCGCCGCCTGCCGCGCGACGAGGAGGCGGCGCAGACGCGCGTGAACGATCTCGACTTCGTCGAGTGCGACGGTCGGCCTGCTGCGAGGCGCACGGGATCGACACCTGGGTCTTCGGCGGGTGGGGCGAGGAGCTGCGCGGCCTGATCCGCCCGCGCGAGCACGCCGACCTGGATCTCGCTGTATCCCGGCGAGTCGTGGGACGAGGTCGATCCGCTCCCGTCTGGACTGGGTCCCGGGCAAGCGCTTCGCGTGGAAGCGCGCGTTCCTGCTCGAAGGGACGATCGTCGAGCTCTTCCTCGTGCAGCGCGACGGGCGCGGCTGGTACACCGAGCTCGCGCGCCGCAGGCACGACTGGCCGGAGAACCTGCTCGGCACGAACGGGGTGCATGCGCCGTCGCGAGCACCGTCGCGCTCGCGAGCTTCCGCGTACGAGCTGACGCGCGTCGACAGCCGTGGCCGTGCGGATCTACGTCTGGCTCGCCGATGGCGCGGAGCTGGGCACAGCTCCTCGGCGACGCCGAGGCCGGCGTACGAGACGCGAGGAGGCGCGGCGGGCTTCTTCGGACGCCTGCGCGAGTCGCTCTCGCAAGTCGCGCCGCGCGCTCACCGAGCAGATCGCGGTCGCGGCGTTCGACCCGGACGACGACGCGTCGTGGGAGCGGCTCGAGGAGGCGCTGATCTACGGCGCGACGTCGGCGTGCGCGCGACGGCCGAGCTCGTGCGCCGGCTCGAGGCGCGCCAGGACCTGACCGAGCTCGAACGCGGCGCTCGCCGAGGAGATCGCGGCGCTCTTCGGCGAGCCGCCGACGCTCGACCTCGCGCACGAGCCGGCGGTGATCCTCGTCGTCGGCGTGAACGGCACCGGCAAGACGACGACGATCGGCAAGCTCGCGCAGAAGCTCCGCGAGCACGGCCGCTCGGTGACGCTCGGCGCCGCCGACACGTTCCGCGCCGCGGCCGAGGAGCAGCTCGAGATCTGGGCGCAGCGCGCGCAGGCGCGCGTTCGTCGGCGGCGAGCGCGGCGGCGACCCGGCCGCGGTCGCCTACGACGCGGTCGGCGCCGGCGGCGACGTCGTGATCGTCGACACCGCCGGCCGGCTGCACACGCAGACGAACCTGATGGACGAGCTCGCGAAGGTGCGCCGCGTGATCGCCGGCCGGCTCGACGGCGCGCCGCACGAGGTGCTGCTCGTCGTCGACGCGACGACCGGCCAGAACGGGCTCCAGCAGGCGCGGCTCTTCAGCGAGGCCGTCGGCGTGACGGGCGTCGCGCTGACGAAGCTCGACGGCTCGGCCAAGGGCGGCATCGCCGTCGCGATCGCCTACGAGCTCGGCCTGCCGGTGAAGCTCGTCGGCGTGGGGGAGGGGCTCGACGACCTGCGCCCGTTCGACCCGCGCGACTTCGCGCGCGCTCTCGTCGCATGAGGCTCGCGCGGGCGGACGAGTTGACCACGGCCGACCTGGCGGCACTCCTCACTGCGGGCTACGAGGGGTACTTCGTCCCGGTCCAGGTCGACGGAGCGGCGCTCGAGCCCATGCTCCGCGCGTGGGACATCGACCTCGGCCGCTCGTGGGTCGCGGAGTCCGACGAAGGGCCGGTCGGCATCGCGCTGCTCGGGGCTCGCGGTGAGCACGGCTGGATCGGCGGCCTCGGGGTTGTGCCCGCCGCCCGGCGGGCGGGCGTCGGTCGGGCGCTGATGGAGGCGGTGCTCGACAGCGCGCCGTCCACGGTGACGCTCGAGGTGATCGAGCAGAACGAGCCGGCCCGGCGGCTCTACGAAGAGCTCGGCTTCGACGTCGTGCGGGAGCTGGAAGTGTGGTCGCTGACGGCGGAGCCGGCCGTGCCGGAAGGCGTCGAGCAGGCGGAGCCGCGGCCACTCGGCCAAGAGGGCCTGCCGTGGCAGCGGGACGACCCGTCGCTTCCGGCGGACTACGAGCGGCTCGAGACCGACGGAGGCGCGTCGCTCGTGCGCGTGAGCGGTCCCCGCGTCTCGGTGCTCCAGCTGCGAGCCGACGGCGCGGAGCCGGCGGCCCGGCTGCTCGCGGCCGCCCGGAACCGCGGCGAGTCGCTCCACTACGTGAACGTCCCGGCGGACGATCCGGCCGGCGAGGCGCTGCGGGCGCTCGGCGGCAGCCTCGACCTGCGCCAGGTCGAGCTGATGCGCCGGTCCGCGTAACGCGTCGACGCGTAAGCCGGTACGCGATTCGCGTCATGGCTGCCCCGCGTCAGCTACTCGGACGACGAGCGGGCCCAGAGGTTGATCCCGCTGTCGGTCGCGAGCCGGTCGATCTCGGCCAGCTCCTCGTCCGAGAAGTCGGGCTTCGCGAGCGCGCCGAGCGAGTCCTCGAGCTGGGCGACGCTCGACGCGCCGATCAGCGTCGAGGTCATGCGCGGGTCGCGGAGCGTCCAGGCGAGCGCCATCTGAGCGAGGCTCTGGCCGCGACGTCCCGCGAGCTCGTTTAGGCCGCGGATCTTCGCGAGCGTCTCGTCGGTGAGCAGGTCGGGCGAGAGCGAGGTGTTCTCCGAGGCGCGTGAGCCTGATGGGATCCCGTTCAGGTACTTGTCGGTCAGCATCCCTTGCGCGAGCGGGGAGAAGCCGATGCAGCCCACGCCGAGCTCGCCGAGCGTGTCCAGCAGCTCCGGCTCGATCCAGCGGTTGAGCAGCGAGTACGACGGCTGGTGGATGAGGAGCGGCGTCCCGAGCGCCTCGAGGATCTCGTACGCCTCCTTCGTCTTCTCCGGCGAGTACGACGAGATGCCCGCGTAGAGCGCGCGGCCCGAGCGCACCGCCGTGTCGAGCGCGCCCATCGTCTCCTCGAGCGGCGTCTCGGGGTCGAACCGGTGCGAGTAGAAGATGTCGACGTAGTCGAGCCCCATCCGGGCGAGCGACTGGTCGAGCGAGGCGAGCACGTACTTGCGCGAGCCCCATTCGCCGTACGGCCCCGGCCACATGTCGTAGCCCGCCTTGGTCGAGACGACGAGCTCGTCGCGGTACGGGCGCAGGTCGTCGCGCATGATGCGGCCGAACGTCTCCTCGGCGGAGCCGTACGGCGGGCCGTAGTTGTTCGCCAGGTCGAAGTGGGTGACGCCCAGGTCGAAGGCGCGGCGGAGGATCGCCCGTGCGGTCTCGAGCGGCCGGTCGCCGCCGAAGTTGTGCCAGAGGCCCAGCGAGATCGCGGGTAGCTTCAGGCCGCTGCGGCCGGAGCGGCGGTACTGCATCGAGTCGTAGCGGTCGGCGGCGGTGAGGTAGGGCATCTCGGGATCGTAGAGACCTCGCAGCTACCATGCGCCGTCGTGTTCGACAGCCTCTCCGACAAGCTGCAGAGCGCCCTCGGCGACCTCCGCAAGAAGGGCAAGCTCGACGAGGAGTCGATCTCGCGTGCGATGCGCGAGATCCGTCTCGCGCTGCTCGAGGCCGACGTCAACTTCACCATCGTCCGCGACTTCGTCGCCCGGGTGCGGGAGAAGGCGCTCGGCGAGGAGATCACGAAGAGCCTGACCCCGGGCCAGCAGGTCGTGAAGGTCGTCCACGACGAGCTGACCGAGCTGATGGGCGAGGGCTCCTCGGGGCTCGCGTTCGGCAAATTCACCGTGATCCTGCTCGCCGGTCTCCAGGGCTCCGGCAAGACGACGACCGCCGCCAAGCTCGCGCTGCACCTGCGCAAGCAGGGCCGAAAGCCCGGCCTCGTCGCCGCCGATCTGCAGCGCCCGGCCGCGATCGACCAGCTCGAGCAGCTCGGGATGCAGATCCAGGTCCCGGTGTTCCGCACGGACACGACGGACGCCGTCGAGGCGACGACCAGGGGACTCGAACGGGCCAAGGCGGACGGGCTCGACACGGTGATCGTCGACACGGCCGGCCGCCTGCAGGTCGACGAGTCGCTGATGGACGAGCTCGTGCGCGTGCGTGACGCCGCCAAGCCGCTCAACGTGCTGCTCGTGCTCGACGCGATGACCGGCCAGGAGGCGGTCAACGTCGCGGAGGCCTTCCACGAGCGCATCTCGTTCGACGGCGTGATCCTCACGAAGCTGGACGGCGACGCCCGCGGCGGCGCCGCACTGTCGGTGAAGGCGATCACCGGCAAGCCGATCAAGTTCGCGTCGACGGGCGAGAAGCTCGACGCGCTCGAGGTGTTCCACCCCGACCGGATGGCCTCGCGGATCCTCGGCATGGGCGACGTGCTGACGCTGATCGAGCGCGCCGAGGCCGCGGTCGCGGAGGATGAGCAGGCGGAGATGGAGAAGCGTCTCGCCGCCGGCCAGTTCACCTTCGACGACTTCCTGAAGGCCTACAAGATGCTGCGGCGGATGGGGCCGCTGCAGGGGGTGCTCAAGATGATCCCCGGCATGAAGGAGCAGATGGGCGATGTCGACGTCGACGAGCGGCAGCTCGGGCGGGTGGAGGCGATCGTGCTCTCGATGACGCCGCAGGAGCGCCGTTCGCCTATCGTGATCGACGGCAAGCGGCGGATCCGCATCGCGAGGGGCTCCGGGACGAGCGTCGAGCAGGTGAACCAGCTGCTCGAGGCGCGCAAGCAGATGGAGCGGTTGATGAAGCAGATGGGGCGGGGGAAGATGCCGGCCCTCCCGAACCAGGGCGCACCGGGTATGGGCTCCGCGACGCGGAAGCCGAGCTCGAAGCGCAAGAAGAAACGGGCACGGCGCTGAAAGGACACGGATGGCAGTCAAGCTGAGGCTCACCCGCGTGGGCTCGAAGAAGAACCCGATCTACCGCGTGGTCGCGGCCGACTCGCGTGCGCCGCGGGACGGGAAGTTCCTCGAGATCGTCGGGCGCTACAACCCGCAGACGGATCCCTCGACGATCGAGCTCGACGAGGCGAAGGTCAAGGACTGGCTCGGCAAGGGCGCACAGCCCACGGAGGCGGTCGCGCGCCTGCTCAAGACGCAGGGCATTTCCAAGTAGTCATGAGTGAGCTGCTCGCGTATCTCGCGCGCGAGCTGGTCGACGATCCCGACGCGGTCCGGGTGGAGACCGAGGAGCGCGAAGAGGGCGTCGTCCACGTGCTGCACGTCGCCGCCGACGATGTCGGCAAGGTGATCGGCCGCAACGGCAGGATCGCGCGCGCCCTGCGGACGCTCGTCCGCGCGACCGGCTCTCGCGACGGCCGCCGCGTCTTCGTCGAGATCGCCGACCCGGAGTAGCGCGTGCGCGTCGCGGCGTTGTACGACGTCCATGCGATGCCGTGGGCGCTCGAGGCGGTGCTGGCCGACCTCGACGCCGATGCGATCGTGATCGGCGGCGACTTTCTCGGCGGGCCGTGCGAGCCCGAGACGCTCGAGCTCGTGCGGTCGCTCGACGCGACCGTCATCCGGGGCAATGCCGACGAGCAGGACCCCTGGGCGGCGACCCTGCCTCTGAGTGCCAGCCTCGACGGCGTCCTCTACTGTCACGCCGCTCCGACGAGCAACACGCCGGTGACGACCGCCGGGACACCGGACGCCGTCGTCGCGGAGACGTTCTCGGGCCTGACCGGCACGGTGGTGATCGGCCACACACACCATCAGTTCGACCGGCGCGTGAGCGACCTGCGGGTCGTCAACGCGGGCTCGGTGGGCATGCCGTACGAGGGGGAAGTGGCGGCGTTCTGGGCGCTGCTCGAGGACGGCGAGCCCAAGTTCCGGCGCACGCCGATCGATGTCGAGCGCGCGATCGCCGAGATCCGTGCGACTGCCTGGCCGCGCGCCGAGGAGTTCATCGCGGAGAACCTCCTCGTTGCGGTGACCCGCGAAGATGCGATCGCGGTCATGGAGGCGAACCGGTGAGGGTGCAGATCGGCCGCGTCGGCCGGCCGCACGGGATCGACGGGGCGTTCTTCGTCGAGCAGCCGTCCGACGACGACCGCTGGTGGAAGACGGGAGCACGCTTCCTCGTCGCGGGCGAGCCGGTCGAGGTGGTCGCGCACCGGCGCTCGTCCGGCCGCCCGGTCGTGAAGCTCGATCGTCACGTCGAGCGCGGCTCGGTGCTCGAGGTCGAGCGTGAGCAGCTGCCGCCCACTGAAGACGACGAGTGGTACGCGTTCGAGCTCGTCGGGCTCGAGGTGGTGGAGGAGAGCGGCCGCGTTCTCGGAACCGTCAAGGCCGTGACGCCGGGAGTCGCGAACGACGTGCTCGACCTCGGGGGCGACCTGCTCCTGCCGATGGTGGAGGACTGCGTACGCCGGGTCGATCTGGCTGCCGGCCGGATCGAGGTCGCGAAGGGGTTCGCCGGGTAGATGCAGCTCGACGTCTTCACGCTCGTCCCGCACGCGTATGCCTGGCTGACGGAGCAGCGTCCGCTCTCGGCCGTGCTCGGCGGCGAGCTCGACCTGCGCCTCCATTCCTACCGCGACTACTCGCCGCTGCGAGCGGGGCAGGTCGACGACGAGCCGTACGGCGGCGGGGCGGGGATGGTGCTACGCGTCGATGTCGTCTCGGCGGCGCTCGACGCCGTCTATGGCGAGCAGCGCTCGCATCGGATCGTCGCGCTCACGCCGCAGGGGCGGCAGCTGACGCAGGCAGTGGTGGAGGAGCTCGCCGCAGAGGAGCGCGTGACGCTCCTCTCGGCCCGCTTCGAGGGGTTCGACGAGCGCATCGTCGAGCATCTCGCCACCGATGCGGTCTCGATCGGCCCGTACGTCCTCTCGAACGGCGACCTGCCGGCGATGCTGTTGGTCGATGCGATCGGGCGCCGGCTCCCCGGCGCGCTCGCCGCCGGCTCGGGTGAGCTCGAGTCGTTCTCCGTGGAGCTCGGTGGCGGGCTGGAGTACCCTCAGTACACGCGTCCCGCGGAGTTCCGCGGCTGGCGGGTTCCCGACGTGCTGCTCTCGGGTGACCACGCCCGAATCGAAGGCTGGCGAAGGGAGCAGGTCCGCTGAGGAATCCGATCGATCATCTGACCCGGGGCCTGCCGCGCGGCTGGCGCGTGACGATCGACTGGCTCGTCACGATCATCGGCGCGATCGCGATCGTGCTTGCGATCAAGGCGTGGGTCGTGAACCCGTACCGGATCCCGTCGAGCTCGATGGAGCCGACGCTCCACTGTGCGAAGCCCGGGCCCGACTGCGAGGCGTCGTTCTCCGATCGGGTGCTCGCCTGCCGCTTCTGTTACCACCTCTGGTCGCCGAAGCGCGGCGACATCGTCGTGTTCAAGACGCCCCCGCTCGCCGCGATCCGCTGCGGCGCCGGCGGCACGTTCGTCAAACGGCTGATCGGCCTGCCGGGCGACACGGTCCACGAGGACATGCAGGCCTACATCTGGATCAACGGCAAGAAGCTGTCCGAGCCGTACATCCAGGCGCAGAGACGGCAGGCCGACCCGCATCGGGACATGACGTGGAAGGTCCCGCGCGGCGACTACTTCTTCATGGGCGACAACCGCGGCTCCTCGTGCGACTCGCGCGTCTGGGGCCCGGTGCCGCGCAAGAACCTGATCGGAGTCGTGTTCGCCACCTACTGGCCGCCGAGCAGGATCTCGCTCCACTAGCGAAGGGGTTTCGCTACGATGCCCGCGGCCTTCCGGCCCCTTTCGACATGAGCACGATCATCCAGGACATCGAGCGCCGCCAGCTGCGCGACGTGCCGCGCTTCAAGGCGGGGGACACGGTGCGGGTGCACTTCCGCGTGATCGAGGGCACGCGCTCACGGGTCCAGGTGTTCGAGGGGATCGTGCTCAAGCGCCAGGGTGCCGGCTCGCGCGAGACGTTCACCGTGCGCAAGAACTCGTTCGGCGTCGGTGTCGAGCGGACGTTCCCGCTGCACTCGCCCAAGATCGACAAGATCGAGGTCGGTGCGATCGGCGATGTGAACCGCGCGAAGCTGTACTACCTGCGCGGCAAGGTCGGCAAGAAGGCTCGCGTCCGCGAGCTGCGGCAGCACTAGTCTCCTTGCAGGTCCGCGTCGCCCGCCACACCGATCGTCTGGCGGAGGTCGTCGCGTTCTACCGCGACGGGCTGGGGCTACCGGAGATCGGCTCGTTCGTGGGCCACGACGGCTACGACGGCGTCTTCCTCGACCTGCCCGGGTCGGGCGCTCACCTCGAGCTGACGAGCGGCGGTGGGCACGCTGCCCCCGAGCCTCATCTCGAAAGCCTGCTCGTCCTCTACCTCGGCGACCAGGCCGCCGTGGAGGCCGCGGTGGCGCGGACCGGCCTCACGCCGGTGCCTTCGGCGAACCCGTACTGGGACCGGAACGGCGTCACGCTCGAGGATCCGGACGGCTTCCGGGTCGTCCTCGTGCCCGCCGACTGGGAAGCGTGACGATTGTGTACCGGCTGCGGTCGCCCGCCGCACGTGGGGCTATTCTCGATCCGTGCCGCCGAAGAAGCGCACCGGCCAGAAGCTCCTCCGGTTCGACCGCGCGCTCGGCGGCCGTCTCGTCGCAGGCGCCGACGAGGCCGGGCGCGGCCCGCTCGCAGGCCCGCTCGTCGTCGCGGGAGTCCTGCTCGACTACTCGTGCCTGCGCGACCATCGCGTTCGGCCGCTCGCGCTCCTGAACGACTCGAAGCAGGTCGATCCAGAGACCCGCGAGGAGCTCTATCGCGCCGTGCTCGCCTGCGCGGAGCGCGTGTCGGTGCGCGTCTTCCCCGCGGCCGTGATCGACCGCGACGGGCTCCACAAGTGCAACCTGCGAGGGCTGCGAGAGGCGCTGTGGGCGTGCCAGCCCGCCGACGTGTCGCTCGTCGACGGCTTTAGGCTCGGGCCGACGGCGCCGCCGCATCGCGCGGTGGTCGACGGCGACTGCAAGAGCGCGGCGATCGCCGCCGCGTCGATCGTCGCGAAGGTGACGCGCGACCGCTACATGCACACGGCCGACGCGCTCTATCCCGGCTACGGCTTCGCCTCGCACGTCGGCTACATCACCCCGTCGCACACCCGGATCGTGCGCGAGCGGGGCCCGTGCGAGATCCACCGCCGCTCCTGGCGCGCGCGTGCCTACCTCAGCGAAGAAGAGCTCGCCGCGGCATCCGTCTGAGGCACGCGCGGCGCGCTGGTACCGGCTGCGCGGGTACCGCGTGCTCGCCGCGAACGTCTGGCTCGCGGGAGGGGAGCTCGATCTGGTCGTCCGGCGTGGCCGCGTGCTGGCCTTCGTCGAGGTGAAGTCGAAGGCCGGCGACGGTCACGGCGATCCGCTCGAGATGGTCACGCCCGTGAAGATCGAGCGCATCCGCCGCGCCGCCGGCGCGTGGCTCGTCGCGCATCGCGAGCTCGGAGGGCTCGACGTTCGCTTCGACGTGGTCGCAGTCCGCGCCGGACGCATCGAGCAGGTTCCCGATGCCTTCTAGCGAACCCGTGTGGCGTGGCGGCCACTCAGGAGCAGCTCTATTCCGGCCTGGACCTCGATCTCTCGTGGTCGGAGCGCGACCTGCCCGAGCGTGAGCGGACGAAGCACGTCCATCGCCTGCATCCATACCTCGGCAAGTACATCCCGCAGCTGGTGGAGGAGCTCTTCCGGCGCCACGTCCCGCGAGGCGGTGCGGTTCTCGACCCGTTCGCCGGGTCGGGGACGACGCTCGTCCAGGCGCTCGAGTCCGGGCATGCGAGCACCGGGATCGACATCGCCGCCTTCAACTGCCTCCTCATGCGCGTGAAGACCGGCGCGTACGACCCGTTCGCGCTCGAGCACGAGTTGCGTGACGTGCTCGCACGGTTCGAACGCGGCGAGGGGGACGCCGGCCGCTCGACGGCGTACGTCCGCTCGTGGTTCGCACCTGCGGCACAGGCGGACCTTCTGCGCTTCCGCTCGCTCGCGGAGGCGAGCGAGCACGCGGATGTGCTGCGGGTCGTGCTCGCCCGCGCGGCCCGCTCCGCACGGCTGACCAGGCACTTCGATCTCGACTTCCCGCAGGCGCCTCAGCAGGGCCCCTACTGGTGCCACAAGCACAGGCGCGAATGCCGGCCGATCGACCGCGCCGGTCACTTCCTCCGGCGCTACACGCTCGACTCGCTCGCCCGGCTGAAGGAGTTCGCGCGCGTGCGGCACGATCGCCCGGTCTCGGTCATGCACGGCGACGCACGCGAGCTCGACCTTCCGGGGCCGTTCGACTCGGTCGTCACCTCGCCGCCGTATCCCGGGCTGATCGACTACCACGAGCAGCATCGCTACGCGTACGAGCTGCTCGGGCTGGAGGACCGGCGGGCCGGCGAGGTCGGCGCCGCCGACCGCGGGACGTCGAAGACGGCGCTCGCCGCCTACGTCGACGGCATTGCCGGCGTGCTCGCGGCCTGTCTTGGGGTGCTGCGCCCGCGCGGGCGGCTGGTGATCGTGATCAACGACCGCCGCGACCTCTACCCCGGGATCCTCGAGCGGGCCGGCCTCGAGCTCGAGCAGCGCTACCAGCGACACGTCAACCGGCGCACGGGCCGGCGCGCGGGGGAGTACTTCGAGGACGTGCTCGTCGCCCGGCGCGCGTAGTCGGGACGTTCCGGTTGACAGGTGACCTTATGGTCACATATCATGCCGGCGTGAACGACGACGATCTTGTGTTCAGAGCGCTCGCAGACCCGACGCGGCGCCACCTTCTCGATCGGCTCTTCGAGCGTGACGGCCGCACGCTGACGGAGCTCGAGGAGGACCTCGAGATGACGCGGTTCGGCGTCATGAAACACTTGCGGGTGCTCGAGGAGGCAGGGCTCGTCGTCTCACGACGATCAGGGCGGGAGAAGCATCACTTCCTCAACCCCGTCCCGATCCGCCTGATCCACGACCGGTGGATCGACAAGTACACGGAGCGCCGGGTGTCGGCGCTCTCCGAGCTCAAGACGCAACTGGAGGGACGTGGATGACGACGATCACCGCACAGACGACCCAGATCTACCAGGTGTTCATCAAGGCGAGCGCCGAGGAGATCTGGGAGGCGATCACGACGCCCGACTTCACCGAGCGCTACTTCTACGGCGCGCGGATCGAGAACACGCCGGAGCGGCACTCGAGCTACGGCCCGGACGGCGCGACCTGGGGCGACTCGGCCGTGACCGAGTTCGATCCGCCGCGCCGGCTCGTGCACGGCTGGCGCTCGCTGTACGACCCGGACATGGCGGCGGAGGAGGAGAGCCGCGTGACCTGGGAGATCGAGCCCCAGGAGGGCGGCTTCTGCCTGCTCACCGTGGTGCACGACCAGCTCGAGGGCGCGCCGATCACGGCCTCGAGCGTCTCCGGCGCCGGCTGGACGATGGTGCTGAGCGGCCTCAAGACGCTGCTCGAGACCGGGCAGCCGCTCGCCGGCTGAAGAAGGGGCAAGCGAGATGGAGTTCGAGCACTACACCGTCGCCCTGCTCGTCACGAACCCGGATGCGCCGGAGCTGGACGAGGCCGAGGCGGCGGCGCTGCAGGACGCTCACCTCAGCCATCTCGCCGACCTGCACGAAGCCGGGCACCTGCTCGCCGTCGGGCCGCTCGCGGATCCCGACGGCGAGCTGCGCGGCCTGGCGCTGCTCAACGTCGACGCGGAGCGCGCACGGGAGCTGAAGCAAGCCGACCCCGCAGTCCGGGCCGGCGTCTTCCTTCTGCGCGTCATCCCGTGGTCGACTCCGGCCGGGGCGCTGCACTTCACGCCGACGCGCTTGCCGCGGTCGATGGCGGACGTGCGCGAAGCCTGAATCGTCACGAAGTCGGCACAGACACCTGTCGATCCGTCGCCTATTGTGGCAACGTGGTCGCCCGAACCGTCACACATGCGCTCGTCGGCCTCGATCCGCGCCGGGTCGAGGTCGAGGCGCACATCCAGCGAGGCGTCTCGTCCTTCACGATCGTCGGCCTCGCCGACCGCGCCTGCCAGGAGGCGAAGGCGCGCGTCCGCTCCAGCGTCTCCGCCGCGGAGCTCGAGTGGCCGGCCAGGCGCATCACGATCAACCTCGCTCCCGCAGCGCTCCGGAAGGAGGGCTCCGGCTTCGATCTCCCGATCGCGCTCTCCGTCCTCGCGGCGTCCTACCAGGTGCCGTTGGAGGCGCTCGATGGCCACGCGGCGTTCGGTGAGCTCGGCCTCGACGGGCGCCTCAGGCCGGTCCCCGGTGCGCTCGTGGCCGCCGAGGGAGCGCGACGAGCGGGCCTGACGCGGCTCGTCTGCGCGGCCGAGTCGGCACCCGAGGTCGCGCTGGCAGGTGTCGACGCGGTCGGCGTCCGACACCTCGGGGAGGCCGTGTCGTACCTTCGCGGCGAGCGTGCGCCGCCCGACGTGCCGCCGCCGGCGGACGACTTCGAGACCCTCGCCGGGGTCGCCGACCTGGCGGACGTGCGTGGGCAGGAGCGTGCGCGTCGCGCGCTCGAGCTCGCGGCGGCGGGAGGACACAACCTGCTGTTCGCCGGGCCGCCCGGCACGGGCAAGACGATGCTCGCCCGGCGGCTGCCCGGCGTCCTGCCGCTGCTCGGCGACGAGGCGTCGCTCGAGGTGACGCGCATCCACTCCGTTGCGAGCGTGCTGCCACCCGGTACGGGCCTCGTGCGCGTGCCGCCGTTCCGAGCGCCGCACCACTCGGCGTCCGTCGCCGCTCTGGTCGGTGGCGGAGGCGGCGGGCCGCGACCCGGTGAGGTGAGCCTCGCCCACCGCGGCGTGCTCTTCATGGACGAGCTGCCGGAGTTCCAACGGCCGGTGCTCGAAGCTCTTCGTCAGCCGCTCGAGGACGGTGTGGTCTCGGTCGTCCGCGTCGCCGGGCGCGCGGTCTTCCCGGCGCGTTTCCAGCTGGTCGGGGCGATGAACCTCTGTCCGTGCGGTGCCCGCGGAGACGGGGCAGCTCAGTGCTGCTGCACTCCCGAGCGTGTGCAGCGCTATCGGGAACGGCTGTCGCGGGCACTTCTCGACCGTTTCGACCTCGTGCTCACCGTGCCGCGACCGCGCGGGCATGAGCTCGCCGGCCCGCCCGGCGAGTCCTCGGCAGACGTCCGTGCCCGCGTCCACGCCGCGCGGGCCCGGCTGCGGGACGACGTGCCGACGCGCGACACCGCAGCCGACACGCTCCTGACGAGAGCGGTCGAACGCCTGCCGCTGTCCGGACGTGGCCGCGCGCGGGTGGCCCGCGTCGCGGCGACGGCGGCCGCGCTCGCCGGTGCGGAGGCCGTCGAGGCGGCCCACGTCGCGGAGGCGCTCTCCTACCGGGTGCCGGGGGAGCTGATCGGATGAGCGAGCTCACGGTCGCGTTGTTCGCCGCCGAGACCGGCACGCATCTCCTGGAGGAGCCTCGGTCGTCACGATTCGAGCGCTTCCGAGGCGCCTTCGACGAAGCGGCCTACCTGGCAAGGCTCGAGTCGGCAGGCTTCCGCTTCATCGCGAGGTCCGCCCCGGAGTTCCCCGCTCGGCTGCGCACGATCCACGATCCGCCGACGGGCCTCTTCGTCCGCGGTGCGGCACAGTTGGCGGTGCTCGGACGGCCGTGCGTTGCGATCGTGGGGGCGCGTGCGTGCTCCGCCTACGGCACCGCCGTCGCGCTGGCCTTCGCACGTGAGCTCGCGGCGGCGGGTGTGGTGGTCGTCTCCGGGCTCGCTCGCGGCGTCGACGCGGCCGCGCACAGGGGAGCCCTCGACGCCGGCGAGACGGTTGCGGTGCTCGGCTGCGGGATCGACCGCGACTACCCCCGCGCCCACGCAACGCTCGCGGCCACGATCGCCGGACGGGGCCTGCTCCTGTCCGAGTATCCGCCGGGAGTCGAGCCTGCGCCCTGGCGCTTTCCTGCCCGGAACCGCATCGTCGCAGGGCTTGCGGATGCAGCCGTCGTCGTCGAGGCGCGCGAGCGGAGCGGCGCGCTGATCACCGCCGACCTGGCGCTCGACGAGGGGCGCGAGGTCCTGGCCGTCCCCGGCGAGATCACGTCTCGGCTGTCGGACGGGACGAACGCGCTGCTCCGGCTCGGCGCCACTCCGGCCACCTGCGCCGCCGACGTCCTCGCGGCCGTCGGCGTCGAGCCGACGCCGCCGCAAGCGCCGGAGCTCGACGAGCGTCTCGCCTCGGTCCGGGCGGTGGTCGCGGATGCCCCTGCCACCGCCGACGAGGTCGCCCGTGCGACGGGGCTCGGCCCGGGAATCGCCGCGGCGGCGCTCGTCGAGCTCGAGCTGCTCGGGCTCGTCGGGCAGGCCGAGGGGCTCTATCGGGAGGTGGTGCCGAGGCAACGGTGAGGCCGACCACTACGATCGAGCGTGTGGCAGGCACGCCGCTCTGGCGGGCGCTCGAGGCCGACGACCCGCTGGCAACCGGCGCGGACTTGAGCGTCAGCGTCGGCAGGTCGGCGTCGCCGGTCACCCCGAGCGCGGCGATCGCGATCGCGAGGGCCCTCACGCGTCGAGCATGGACAGCGAGGGCAGGCACGGCGTAGAGTCGCGCGCGATGATCGAGGCGTACACGCACGGCACCTGGTTGGTGAAGCCCGGCGAGGACGCTGATTTTGTTCGGGCGTGGACGGAGTTCGTCACCTGGGCAAGTAGCTTCCCGGGTGCGGGCACGTTCCGCCTCGTTCGCGACGTCGAGGAGCCGACGAAATACATGAGCTTCGCGCCGTGGGAGAGCTTCGAGGCTCAGAAGGAGTGGAAGGACACGCCGGAGTTTCGGGACCGGATTATGCGCGTACGTGTCCACTGCGACGACTTCCAGCCGTCGGTCTTCGAGCTCGTCACCTCGGTCGATTAGTCAGAGATCGAGCGTCGCGAGCTCGAGCTCTTCGGCCTGCTCAAGTGCTGCCAGCGCGATCGCCAGATCCTGGATGGCGAGGCCGGTCGAGTCGAACAGGGTTATGTCGCCATTGGTTCGCCTGCCCACGGCCTCGCCGGTCAGCACCTTGCCGAAGTCCGTGACGTCTTCGCGCGTGACGAGACCGGCCTCGACCGCGTGCGCCAGCTCGCCGCCGTGCGAGGCCTGCTCCCAGTCGTCGCAGAAGAGCCGTCCACGGAAAAGCTCGGAGGACGCTGCTTCGGCCTTGCCGGGGCCGTCAGCCCCCATCAGCGAGACGTGCTGACCCGCGCGGAGCGTCCCGTCGCGCAGCAGCACCTCGTGCCCGGGCGTGACCGTCACGACGACGTCGGCGGCGAGCGCGTCCTCGAGTGACGGCGCCACCTCGGCGCCGAGCTCCTCCGCGACGCGTTCGGCGCGCGCGCGATCGATGTCCCACACGGCGACCATGCGGCCGCGGGCGAGGAACGTGCTCGCAGCCGCGCGTCCGTTCACGCCGACGCCGATCACCGACGCGGACGATGCGTCGAGACGTCCGAGTGTCTCCGCGGCGAGCACGGCCGCGGCGCCGGTACGCAGTGCCGTCACGGACGCAGCGTCGAGCACGGCGGACAGCCGGCCGTTCGTCGCGTCGGAGACGAGCACGACGCCCGTCACGGTCGGCAGCCCGTGCGCCGGGTTGCCGGGGAACGACGTGATCCACTTGAGCAGGGCGTAGCCGCCGCCGAGGGCGGGCATCGCCCGGAAGTCGCCCGCCGGGTAGTTCGAGACATAGACCTTCGGCGGCATCGACCATTCGCCGCGCGCGTGCGCGACGAACGCCGCGCGCACCGCTTCGAGCGCACGCTCCGGCGACACCGCCGCTTGCACGGCGGCGCCGTCGAGCACAACCGCCTGCGTCATGGTTTCCGTTCCGGTGCCGGCGAGGCCGGCACCTCGCTCCTTGCTGACTCCGTCAAGCCTACGTCAGAGCGCCTTGACGGCGGCCGTCAGCTTCGCAACCGACGCCTTCGCGTCGCCGAACAGCATCATCGTATTCGGCTCGACGAAGAGGGGGTTGTCGACGCCCGCGAAGCCCGGGTTCATCGACCGCTTCAGGACGATCACCGCCTTCGACTCGTCGACGTTGAGGATCGGCATGCCGTAGATCGGGCTCGCGGTGTTGGTCCGCGCGTCCGGATTCACGACGTCGTTCGCGCCGATCACGAGCGACACGTCCGTGCGCGGGAACTCGGCATTCGCCTCGTCCATCTCCTTCAGCGCCGGATACGGAACGTTCGCCTCGGCGAGCAGGACGTTCATGTGGCCCGGCATGCGGCCCGCGACGGGATGGATCGCGTAGGTCACCTCGACGCCCTTCTGCTCGAGCAGGTCGGCGAGCGCCCGGACATCGTGCTGTGCCTGTGCCACCGCCATGCCGTAGCCCGGCACGACGACGACCTTGTGCGCGTAGGCGAGCATCACCGCGACATCGTCGGCGGTGGTCGGGCGGACGGATCCGTTCGTCGCGGCCATCGTGCCTGCGCCTTCCTGAATCTGGCCGAACGCGCCGAACAGGACGTTCCCCACCGACCGGTTCATGGCACGCGCCATCATCAGCGTCAGGAACGTGCCTGACGCGCCGACGAGCATGCCGCTGACGATCAACACGTTGTTCTCGAGCTCGAAGCCGCCGGCCGCGACCGCGAGGCCGGTGAACGCGTTGAGCAGCGAGATCACGACCGGCATGTCGGCGCCGCCGATCGGGAGCACGAAGAGGACGCCGAACAGCGCCGAAGCGACGATCAGCGCCCAGAGCAGCCACTCGTCCTGGACGCCTGCGACGAGCCCGACCCCGGCAGCGAGTGCCGCGACGAAGAGTGCGCCGTTGACGACCTGCTGTCCCGGGTACGTGATCGGGCGCCCGCCGATCAGCTCCTGGAGCTTCGCGAACGCGATCATCGAGCCGCTGAAGGAGATCGAGCCGATCAGGGCCGAGAGCGCGATTGCCAGAGAGATGTCGACCTTCGGTGCGCCGGGCGCCGGCAGGATGCGGTGGAGCTCCGCGAGCGAGATCAGGGCGGCCGCCCCGCCGCCGACGCCGTTGAACAACGCCACCATCTGGGGCATCGCCGTCATCTTCACCCTGCGCGCTGCCACCGCTCCGAAGCCGCCGCCGACCAGCATCCCGAGCGCGATCGCCCACCAGCTCGTTGTGCCGATCCTGATCCATGTGATCACGACAGCGAGTGCCATGCCGGCGGCGCCGATCTGGTTGCCGCGGCGTGCGTGCGCGGGATTGGAGAGGAAGCGCAGCGCGAGGATGAACGTCACGATCGTGACCAGGTACGCGATCCTGGTGGCGTCAGCTCCCACCGGCGCCGTCCTCGCGCTTCGCCGGCCTGCGCTGCTTGAACATCTCGAGCATCCGGTCTGTGACGACGAAGCCGCCGACGACGTTCGCGGACGCCAGCACGACCGCCGCAAAGCCGACGATCCACGTGACCGTGCTCTTGTCGGGCAGGCCGAGGACGATCATCGCGCCGACGATCACGATCCCGTGGATCGCGTTCGTGCCGCTCATCAGCGGCGTGTGCAGCAGCGTCGGCACCTTCGAGATCACCTCGAACCCGAGGAAGATCGCGAGCACGAGGATCGTCACCTCGAAGACGAGCAGCGTGCCGTGGCTCATGCCGGCACCGCCTGCCGCGTCACGCACGCCCCGGCGATGATTTCGTCGTCCCAGTCGAGAACGAGCTCGCCGTCCTTGACGAGCAGCCCGACGATCGACGCCATGTTGCGCGAGAGGAGCTGGCTTGCGTGCGTGGCCATCCTCGAGGGCAGGTTCGTCGTGCCGACGATCGTCACGCCGCTCTCGACGATCTCCTCGCCGGGCCGCGTCAGCTCGCAGTTGCCGCCGCTGTCGGCGGCGAGATCGACGACCACGGAGCCCGGGCGCATCGCGCGCACGGCCTCGGCAGTGACGAGCTTCGGCGCCGGGCGGCCCGGGATCGCCGCCGTCGTGATCACGGCGTCGAAGCCGGCGATCCGCTGCTGCAGCTCGGCCTGCTGCGCAGCTTGCTGCTCCGCGGTCAGCTCGCGCGCATAACCGCTTTCGGTCTCCTCGCCCTGTACGCCCAGGTCGAGGAAGGTTGCGCCGAGCGACTCGACCTGCTCCTTGACGGCCGGCCGTACGTCGAACGCGCTGACGACGCCGCCGAGCCGACGGGCTGTCGCGATCGCCTGCAGCCCGGCCACGCCCGCTCCGAGCACGAGCACCTTCGCCGGCGGGATCGTCCCCGCCGCCGTCATCAGCATCGGCAGGAAGCGCGGCAGACGGTCGGCCGCGATCAGCGCCGCCTTGTAGCCGGCGACGGTCGCCTGCGAGGAGAGCGCGTCCATCGGCTGCGCCCGCGTGATGCGCGGGATCGATTCGAGCGCGAGCCCGTGCACGCCGGCGGTCGTGAGCCGCTGTACGCCGGCGGCGTCCGTCAGCGGCGCGAGGAAGGCGACGAGCACCTGCCCCTCGTGCAGCTTCGCCGCCTCCTCCACGGTGGGCGCCGCGACCTTCACGATCACGTCGGCGGTCCACGGGTCACCGACCTCGGCGCCGGCCTCGCGATACGCCTCGTCGGAGAACCCCGCAGCCGAGCCCGCACCCGGGGCGACGACGACGGTGACGCCCTCGCCCAGCCGCGAGACGGTCTCGGGGACGAGGGCGACCCGGCTTTCGCCGGGCGCGACCTCCTGCGGAACGCCGACTCGCATGACCGTCGGCGACGGTATCGCATCCGTGAGCAACCACGGTAGGTAATCCGCACGGATCGTCGTGCCCCGATTTGCAAAGAGGGATCGCGGCGGTGAGGGTGAACGACTCCCTGCCGATGAGCCACGCCGCGCTGCTCACCCGGAGGCTCGTCGACCACGATCCGGACGTCGTCGACCATGCGGCTCGCGTCACCGATCTGACACTCCGCCTCGCGACCGAGCTCGACGCCGCGCCGCAGCTTGTGCGCCGGCTGGCGGTCGCGACGCCGCTGCACGACATCGGCAAGCTCGACGTCGATGTGGCGATCCTGGCGAAGCCCGGGCCGCTCGACGCGCAGGAGGTGGTCGAGATCCGCAGGCACCCGGTCGCCGGCACCTGCATCCTCCAGGGGATCGAGTCATTGCGCGCGGCGCTCGGAACCGTGCTGCACCACCACGAGCGCTGGGACGGTGGTGGCTATCCGTACGGGCTGCGCGGAGCCGAGATCCCCGAGGAGGCCCGGATCGTCGCCGTCGCCGACGCCTACGACGCGATGGTCTCCGACCGTCCCTACCGCGCGCGCGTCGGGCACGCCGAGGCTGTCGCCGAGGTGGAGCGCTGCGCGGGCACGCAGTTCGACCCTCGCATCGCCGACGCGTTCCTGCGTCTCGTCGGCTAGAGCGTCGACCAGACCTCGAGCTTCGTGCGCGTGCGGCGGATCACCTCGTCGGTGAACTCGGTGGTCGACGAGTCACCGGCGAGGTCGGCGGTCTTCACTCCCTGCGCCACAGCTTCGAGGGCCGCCTCACGGATCGCACGACCCGCATTCGCTCCCGCCTCGGTCTGGGAGAGGAGCGCTGCCGCCGCCAGGATCATCGCGAGCGGGTTCGCGACGTTCTTCCCCTGCAGCGACGGCGCGGTGCCGTGGGCGGCCTCCGCCATCAGGGCCGTCGGCTCGAGGTCGCTCCCCTCGAACGCGACGAGCATCGACTCCGAGCCTGCGATCGAGCCGAAGAGCGGGAGCACGAGATCGGAGAGGATGTCCCCGTCACGGTTCAGCGCGGGGATCACCATGGGCTCGCCGGTCGACGCGACGAGCAGCGCGAACGTGGCGTCGATCAGTTGCGGCTCGTAGTGGACGTCCGGGTGCCGCTCGGCCGCCGCGTCCATCTCCTCCTTCAGCATCCCTTCGTAGGTGGGGGAGACGGTGTATTTGGGCCCGCCGAAGACCTTGGCGCCGGTCCGTACTGCCTCGCGGAACGAGAACTCGGCCACCGCGCGGCAGACGCTGCGCTCGATCCGCTCGGTGCGGAACGCGACCTCGTCGACGCCCGACCCCTCGCGCCACTCCTTCGCGCCGTAGGCGTCTCCGACCGCCATCCGCACCACGGAGATCGGCGCGTGCACGCCGCCGAACGGCACGACGCCTGGCAGGCGGCGGCCGGTGCGGACGATCACCTTGCCCCCGATCTCCTCGCGCAGGATGCGGTTCGGGGAGCCGACGTCGTCGCGCGCCTCCGGCGTGATCGTCGCCGCCTTCAGGCCGAGCCCGCTCTCGCGGACGGCTGCCGCGGCCTCGTGCACGACGCCATTCCCCGTCGCACGCCGGTTCTCGAGCGACAGGTCGAAGCGCGGCAGCCGGATCTCGATGCCGGTCACGTCGGGAGCGAGGATGCGCAGCGACTCCTCGAGCAGCTCCTGCCCGGTCTGGTCGCCCTCGAGGACCGCGATCGCAGTCAGCTCCATCCGGCGGCGAAGACTAGCGTCCACCCGGTGAGCCTCGCGGTCGTCGAGTAGACGATTTCCGGCCCGGCAATTGCACGTTTGGTCAGTGCGAATTCGCGCTGCTCGTGCCGCGGCGTAAACTGAGGCCGAAAATCGACGTCGGAGGACGAAATTGGCCCGGAAAACCATCCTGGTTTGCGACAACTGCGGGAAGGAGGTCGACGAGGCGCACGGCGCGGCGCTCCGCATCACGTATGCGGACGCGAGGCGGGGCTCCAAGGTCGCCGACCTCTGCGACGACTGCGCGGGCAAGCTGCCCGGCCGTTCCGCCGCGCGGCGCGGCCGTCGGCCGAAGTCGGCCGCGACCGCTTAGAGCGGCAACTGCTCGGGAGCGGCCGCGGGACCCGTCCTGCGGCCGCTCTACGATGGGAAGGTGGGGCTGTCCCTCCTTGCAGGGCCTGCGAACGCGGGCAAGGTCGCGCTCCTCCTGGAGCGCTATCTGGCCCGCCTCCAGGACGAGCCGTATCTGATCGTGCCGACCGGGTCGGACGTCGACTGGGTCGAGCGCGACCTGCTCGCCCGCTGCGGCTGCCTCCTCGGCGGCGAGATCGGTACCTTCGACGACCTGTTTGGGAGGTTGGCCGGCGGCGACTCCGACCGTCGCGACGTGCTCACCGACGCACAGCGGCTGCTCGTCGCGCGGCGCGTGCTCGCGGCGGCGCCGCTCGACGGCCTCGCCCGCTCGGCCCGCACCGGAGGCTTCGCCGACTCGCTCCTCGGTGCGCTCGGCGAGCTCGAGCAGGGTCTGCTCGACCCGGACGACCTGGACGGTGAGCTCTCGGCACTCTACGGCGCCTACCGCGCGGAGCTCGACCGCCTGGAGGCCTGGGATCGTGACCTGCAGCGCCGGCACGCGGCCGAGCGCCTGCGCTCGGATCTCGACGCCTGGCGTGGGCAGCCCGTGTTCGCCTACGGCTTCGAGGACCTCACGGCCGCGGAGTGGTCGCTGCTCGAGGCCTTCGCCGGCCGCACCGAGGTGCACGTGTCGCTTCCGTACGAGCCCGGGCGCACCGCGTTCGCCTCGCTGGCCCGCACCGCCACCGATCTGTCCTCGCTCGCCGACGGCAGGATCGAGGAGCTGCCGCCTCGCTCGGCGGAGTACGCGCACCCCGTGCTCGCCCACCTGGAGCGGAACCTGTTCGAGGAGGCGCCCGAGCCGGCTCCGGAGCTCGGCGACGGCATCCGCTTCGTCGAGGGTGCGGGCATCCGCGGCACGCTCGAACAGGTCGGCGAAGAGCTCGCGGCGCTCCTGCGGAGTGGCGTCGAGCCCGATCGGATCGCGCTCGTCGCGCCGTCGCTCGAGGCCCTCCGCGGACCGCTCGAGACGGTGCTCGGCGGGCTCGAGATCCCGTACGCGATCGAGTCGCGTGCGCGGTTCGGCACGACGCCGCTCGGCCACGCGCTCCTCCAGCTCCTGCGCTTCGCCTGGCAGGGCGGCGGACGGCGCGAGCTGTACGCCTACCTCCGCTCTCCGTACTCCGGCCTCGCCCGGTCCTCCGTCGACTACGTCGAGGGACGGCTGCGTGGACGGGCGATCCAGGCGGCGGAGCGGGTCGAGGCGGAGACGGAGAAGCTGCGCGAGGCGCCGCTGCCCGCGCTCGACGAGCTGCGCGACGCCGAGAGCGCGACCGACGCGGTTCGTGCGCGGCTGCGGGCGATGCTGCGCGGTGCCTACGGCACCGAGGCGCCGCCTGCCGGTGAGACGTCGCGGCTCGACCTGCGCGCGTACGGCACGGCACTCGTGCTGCTCGACGAGCTCGACGCGTTTGCCCGCCGCACCGGCGAGCTCTCGCGGGACGACGTCGTCTCGGCGCTCGAGCGTGCCGAGGTGCGGCTCGCCGCCGCCGGCGAGGCGGGCCGCGTCGCGGTCCTCGACCTGCTGCGGGCGCGGACCCGGCGGTTCGACGTCGTCTTCGTGCTCGGCCTCGAGGAGGGAACGCTGCCGCGGCGTGCCCGCAGCTCGCCCTTCCTGGGCGACGACGAACGCCGCTCGCTCGGCGGTCGGCTCGAGCGGCCCGATCAGGTCAGCCGTGACCGCTACCTCTTCTACACGGCCTGCACGCGCGCGACGCGCCGGCTCTTCCTCGTACGCGAGGCCGCGACCGACGACGGCTCACCGCGAGAGCCGAGCCCCTTCTGGGACGAGGTCGCCGCCGTCCTCGACCCGGACGACGTCGAGCGCGCGACCGTGCGGCGGCCGCTCTCGGCGCTCACCTGGCCGCTGGAGGAGGCTCCGAGCGAGCGCGAGCGCCTGCGCGCGCTGGCGCACCTCGCGGTCTCGGACTCCGACGGCGCGCAGGCACTCGCCGAGGCGAACGACTGGCAGCGCCGCCTCACCCGCGCGCGCTCGGCGCTCCGCCGCGACACGCGGATCCGCCCGGAGTTCTTCGGCACGAAGACGATGTTCGGCGTCACCGAGCTCGAGCGGTTCGCCGACTGCTCATCGGCGTGGCTGATCGAGCGGATCGTCTCGCCGAAGACGATCGACGCGGAGGTCGACCCGCTCCTGCGCGGCTCGGTCGCGCACAGCGCGCTGCACAAGTTCTACGCCGGCCTGCCCAAGGAGGTCGGCCATGACCGCGTCACAACCGAGAACCTCGACCGGGCGCTCGGCTTCCTGCGCCGCTGCCTCGACGACGCCCTGCGCGGCGGCGTGCGGCTCGATTTGACCGAACTGCAGGAGGCGGAGCTGGACGAGAGCCTGTGGCGCGACCTGAAGGGCTTCGTCCGCGACGAGGCATCTTCGCCGCTGCCGCTCCTCCCGCGCCGGTTCGAGGTCTCGTTCGGCTCCGAGCGCTCGGCGCCCGAGCTGCAGCGCGGCCTGCCGCTCGGGGACGGCATCCACCTGAGCGGCAAGATCGACCGCATCGACGTCGACCCGTTCAGCGCGCGCGGGATCGTGCAGGACTACAAGTCGGGTCGCACCGCGCACTCGGCGAAGCAGATCGACGAGGAGCTGAAGCTCCAGATCCCGCTGTACATGCTCGTCCTGCGCGACCTCGTCGGGATCGAGCCGCTCGGCGGCGTCTACCGCGCGCTCGCCGGCGCGCGTGTGACCCGCGGACTGCTGCATGCCGGTGCGGCGGAGGACCTGCCCGGCTACCAGCGGAACGACTACCTCGACGACGAGGGGTTCTGGTCGCTCGTCGAGACGGCCCGCGAGCGTGCGCTCGGCTACGCGCAGCGGATCCGGTCCGGCGACGTGCGCCACGACCCCAAAGGCGACGAGTGTCCTGCGTGGTGCGATCTGTGGGCGATGTGCCGGGTACGGCGGCCGTGAACCAGGAGCAGCGTGCAGCGGTCGAGGCCAGGGGCGAGGTCTTCGTCTCCGCGGGGGCGGGCACGGGCAAGACGACCGTGCTCGTCGAGCGCTTCGTGCGCGCCGTGTGCGACGAAGGGCTCGACGTCGAGTCGGTGCTCGTCATCACCTACACGCGCAAGGCGGCCGGTGAGCTCCGCGGTCGCATCCGTGCAGCGCTTCATCGCCGCGGGCGTCCCGACCTCGCGCGCCGGCTCGACGGCGCCTGGATCTCCACCATCCACGGCTTCTGCTCGCGCCTTCTGCGCGCGCACCCATTCGCGGTCGGCATCGATCCACGCTTCCGCGAGCTCGACGAGGAGCACGGCGCAGTGCTGCGCGGCGAGTCGTTCGAACGCGCGCTGACCGCCTTCTGCTCGTCCCGCGACCCTGAGCGGCTGCGCCTGCTCGCGACCTACGGCGCTCCGGGCCTGCGGCGCATGCTGACGGGCGTCTACGAGACGCTGAGGTCGGCCGGCCGTGAGCTCGTGCTGGAGCTCGGTGACGTGGCCCGCGTGCCGGAACGGCTGCGCGAGCTGCAGTCTGCTGCCGAGGCGCTCGCCGCAGACCCGAAGGCGAGCGAGAAGCACCTCGCTGCCGCCCGCGCCGCGCTCGTGCTCGGCCCGGACGCCGAGCAGCTACTCGACCTTTCGCACCTCGCGACGAGTGGCGAGCGCGCCGCCGAGTTCAAGGACGCCCGCGTCAGGCTCGAGCAGGCGGCCTTCGACGAGCTCGCCGAACGCGACCGCGACCTTCTGCAGGAGCTGCTCGAGCTCTTCGCCGCCGAGTACGCGCAGGCGAAGGGGCGTGAGTCGGCGCTCGACTTCGAGGACCTGCAGCTGTACGCCCGCGAGCTGCTCCGCGACCACGAGCAGGTGCGCAGCGAAGAGCAGCTGCGTTTCCGCGCGATCATGGTCGACGAGTTCCAGGACACGAACCGGCTGCAGTGCGACTTGGTCGATCTCCTGCGCGGCGGCCCGCTCGAGAAGGATTGCTTCTTCGTCGGGGACGAGTTCCAGTCGATCTACGGTTTTCGCCACGCCGACGTGGCCGTGTTTCGCGAGCTGCGAGAGCGCGCGCCCGTGCGGCTACCGCTGTCGCAGAACTACCGCTCGCGTCCCGAGGTGCTCGCTGCCGTCAACGAGCTCTTCGAAGCGGAGTTCGGGGACGGCTACCAGCCGCTCGCCGCGTCGGGCGAGTTCACCGATCCGGTCTTCGGCCACCCGGTCGAGCTGAACGTGTGCGACAAGCGCAGCTACCAGGAGGCGGGAGAGCGCTGGCGCGACGGCGAGGCGCGGTCGATCGCACGCAGAGTGCGTGAGCTCGTCGACACGGGAGCCGCGGCGCCGGGCGAGATCGTCCTCCTGTTCGCCGCCGGCACCGACGCCGAGCGGTACGAGGCCGCCCTGCGGGCGACCGGTCTCCCGACCTACCGGGCGACCGGTCGCGGGTACTTCGGCCAGCAGCAGGTGGTCGACCTGCTCTCCTATTTGCGCCTGCTCCACAACCGCTACGACGACGAAGCGCTCGTGACCGTGCTCGCGTCGCCCTTCGTCGGCGTGTCGAACGACGCGCTGGTCGGAATCCGGCGGCATGCGGGCAGGCGGCCGCTCTACTCGGGGATCGAGCGCTCGCTGCCGGAGTCGCTCCGCGAGGACGACGAGCGGCTCGTCCGCGCGTTCCGTCAGCGCTACGAGCGGCTCGTCGGCTGCACTGCGCGGCTCGGGCTCGAGCGGCTGTGCGAGGAGATCGTCTCGGCGCACGACTACGACCTCGCCGTGCTCGCCCAGTGGGACGGTCGTCGCCGCTACGCCAACTTGCGCAAGCTGATGCGGCTCGCCCGAAGCTATGAAGAGCTGCGCGGCCCGGACATCGAGGGGTTCGTCCGCTTCATCCGCGACCAGGAGGCCCTCGGCGCCTCGCAGCTCGAGGCGGTCTCCGAGGAGGAGGGCGCCGACGCGGTCCGGCTGCTGACGATTCATGCCGCGAAGGGGCTCGAGTTCAAGGTCGTGATCGTCGCAGACGCCGGCCGCGACACGGGCGGCGCTCCGTCGAGCGACGAGATCCTGGTACGGCCGGACGGCCGCTTCGGCTTCCGAGTCGTCGACCCGAGCTCCGGGCGCAAGCGCGGTGTCTTCAGCTACGAGGAGGTGCGTGCCGCCGAGAAGGTCGCCGACGACGCCGAGCGCCTGCGGCTCTACTACGTCGCGATGACGCGGGCGATCGACCGCCTGATCGTCTCGGGGGCGTTCGATCCCGAGCGCGCGCGCGATCGGGACACGCCGATCGGCTGGGTGCTCGGACGGCTCGGCCTCGCCGACGACGTGCAACCGGGTGAGCTCGAGCGCGGCGCCGCCCGCTTCGTCGTCTCCGTCGACCGCCATACGCCGGAGCCCGAGACGGCCGACGCGGTGCCGGTCGCAGACGCGGACGGCCAGCTCGCGCTGTTCGCCGAGCTCCCGAGCGCGCCTGCCCCGCGCGGCTACCGGCTCCCCGAGCTGAGGCAGCTGCCGGTGCCGCCCCTGCACCGCGTCCGTCGCCTCTCGTACTCGGCGCTCGCGCTCTACGAGCGCTGCTCGTACCGCTACTACGTCGAGCGGGTCGCCGGCCTCCGTGAGCAGCGGCCCGACGGCGGGGCGGAGGCGGGGGCCTGCTCGCGACCGATGTCGGCGACGCCGTGCACCGGCTCCTCGAACTGGTCGACCTCGCCCGGCCGGCCGCGCCCGACGTCGCCGTCGTGCACGGCTGGTACCCAAGTGCGACCGACGAGGAAGTCGTACGGATCGCGGGGTTTGTCGAGTCGTACTGCGAGTCCGAGCTCGCGATCAGGATCGCCGGGCTGGCGGATGCCCGGCCGGAGCGTCCGTTCGCGTTCGAGCACGACGGCGTGCTCCTGCACGGCCGGCTCGACGTGCTCTGGCAGGACGGACCGCGTGCCCTCGTGCTCGACTACAAGACGAACTCGCTCGCCGAGGGCACCCCCGAGGAGATCGTCGACTCGGACTACCGGCTGCAGCGGCTCGTCTACGCGCTGGCCTGTTTCCGCGCGGGCGCCGACGAGGTCGAGGTGGTCTACCACTTCCTCGAGCGCCCCGATGCGGCCGTGTCGAGGACGTTCGACCGGCTCGAGCTTCCGCTGCTCGAGGAGGAGCTGTCGGCGGCGATCCGCCGGATCGACGCCGGTGAGTTCGTCCCGAGCCCTGACGACTTCACCTGCTCCGGCTGTCCGGCGCTCGACGTGGTCTGTGCCGGCCCGAGGCTGCGGCCGCCTGCGATCCTGCAGGCGAGTGCCGCGTAGCTACGTCGCCGAGGCGCGCCGCCGGAAGGTGGCGCCGAAGAAGGAACGCATCCGCCCGGTGATCGAGCGGCTTGCGGCCGAGCACGCGGACGCTGCGATCGCGCTCCGCTTCGACAGCCCACTCGAGCTGCTCGTCTCCGTGATGCTCTCCGCCCAGACGACCGACGTGAACGTGAACCGTGTCACGGAGCGCCTGTTCCAGAAGTACCGGCGGCCGGAGGACTATCTCGCCGTGCCCCAGGAGGAGCTCGAACGCGACATCTTCGCGACCGGGTTCTACCGTCAGAAGGCGAGAGCCCTCCGCGGGACGATGCAGCGCATCATCGAGCTGCACGACGGAGAGGTGCCGACCGGGTTCGACGACCTGCTCGCACTGCCCGGCGTCGCCCGCAAGACCGCGAACGTCGTCTCGGCCGAGCGTGGCAACGCGCAGGGCATCGTCGTCGACACGCATGTCCGGCGCCTGTCACAGAGGCTCGGCTTCACCCGGCAGGGGGATCCGGTGAAGATCGAGCGTGATCTGATGCGACTCGTGCCACGGGACGATTGGGCACGCTTCCCGCACCTCATGATCTGGCACGGGCGGCGCATCTGCGACGCGCGCAGGCCGCGGTGCGAGGACTGCCCTCTCGCGGCCGACCTGTGTCCTTCTACCCGCGTCGCGGGGTGAGCGCGACGAGCAGCCCGCCGTCGTCGTCGTAGGCGGGGAAGACGTCCGCCACCACGGGCTTCTCGTTGCCCGCGCGCGTCCGGATCGAGATCTTCTCGCCGAGGCGCCGCACGCCCCATTCGCGTGCGAGCTCGACCGGCTGCTCGTCCGAGAACGCGAGCGCCTCGACGACGTCGCGCCCGATCAGGTCGTGCTCCGGGAAACCGGTGAGCTCGAAGATGCCGCGACCGATCGCGAGCACGCGACGCTCCTGGTCGGTCACGAGCAGGCCCGTGTCAGGAGCGGGGTAGTAGTCGTCGAGCAGTTCGAACAGGAACCCGAAGCCGCAGTGGCGGCAGGCGGGCGCCTGGCCCGAGAACCCTTCCCGGGCGTCGATGTCGAGCGAGCGCTCCTTGCACTTCGGGCAGATGTAGAACGGCACCGCGTCGGCAGGGTACTGGAGGCCGGTGCCGTAGAAGGATCTCCCTTAACCTCCCGTCAATGCGCGCCCGGATCCTCATCACTCTCGCCGCGGTCGTGGCCGTGCTCGTTCCGGCCGGCGCCGCGTCCGCGCGCGATGTTCGCGTCGCCGCGAGCCAGCGGCTCGCGGTCGTGCTCGTCCCCCACGCGGCCCGCACGCGTCCGGACGGGCACGCGCCGGTGATCCAGGTGGTCGAGCCGCGCACACCGCTGACGGGCGAGCAGACGAGGCTGCCCGTGCTCGGTCGCGCGCGGGGGCCGCAGGGCGTTGCCTGGCTGCGGGTCCGGCTCCCCGGTCGCCCGAACGGGCACACCGGCTGGATCCGCGAGCCCGGCACGCGCGCGCGGTGGACGGTCTGGGCGGTGGTCGTCGACGTCGCCCGAAGGGAGGTGACGGTGTACCGGCACGGCACGCCGGTGAAGCGGTTCGGCGTCGTCGTCGGCCGGCCGTCGGCTCCGACGCCGACGGGCTGGTTCTTTGTCGAGGAGTCGCTGGAGATCATCCCCGGCTATGCCGGGGGCCCCTACGCGCTGGCGCTGAGCGCCCGCTCGACGGTGTACAGCGAGTTCGACGGCGGGCCGGGCCAGATCGCGTTCCACGGCATCTTCGGCATCGGCGGCGTCCCGGGCACCGCCGTCTCGCACGGGTGCGTGCGCGTCGACAGCCTCGACATGGCGTGGCTGGGCGAGCACATCGGGCCGGGCGTCCCGGTGCGCATCGTGTCCTAGCCGTCCCCGCTCAGATCCAGCGCTTCCAGCGGAAGAAGACGAGCTGCCCGATCGTCGTCCCGATGATCCAGCCCCACGACCACCAGTAGCCGAAGCTCCAGCCGAGCTCCGGGATGTGATGGAAGTTCTGCCCGTAGAGCCCGACGATGAAGGTCGGGACGAGCAGCAGCGAGGCGATCAGCGTCAGCCGCTTCATCACCTCGTTCTGGTCATTCGCGATCTTCCCCTGGAGGTAGTCGCGGATGCCTGCGAGCGCGTCCCGCGCGGCGTCGAGCCCCTCCGAGGCGCGCAGCAGCTTGTCGAACGCATTTCCGAGCGCGATCTCCGCGTCGCGCGGGAACAGCTCGCCCTCGTCGAGTTCGACGCGGTTGTCGACCACCTTCCGCACCGCGTCCCGCGTCGGCGCGAGCGTGCGCCGGATCCCGAGCAGGTCGTGGCGGATGCCCCTGATCCGACGGCCGATCTCGCGGGTCTCGCTCTCGGCGACGTCGTCCTCGAGTTCGTCGATCTCGTCGTCGATCGCATCGACCACGTCGAGGAACCCCTCGGCCACCTCGTCGAGCAGGTGGTAGACGTACATCCCCACTCCTTCGTCCGGGCGGCAGGCGTCCTTCGCCCCCTGAGGGTCGAACGGCTTCTCGCCCGGCGGCGTCTTCGACACCGTCAGGAGCAGCTCGGTCGTGGCGACGAAGTCGATCTCCTGGTAGTAGAGGCGGTCCTCGGCGGTCACCTCGATCGGTAGGAGGAGGATCCCGAGCACATAGCTGCCGTGCGACTCGATCCGCGGCCGAGGCTCGTCGTCGTGCTCGTGCGGTGCGAGCAACGCCTCGAGCGCGGTCTGGTGGATGTGCTCGGGGAGCGCGGCGTGCAGCTGTGCGGCGCTCGGGTCGACGAGATCGATCCAGTCCGGCACGCGCCCGAGGCTACGCTCCGGGCCGGACGCTCCTACCTGCCGGCGGTGAGGGCGGTGCCCGGATGGCCCTCCAGCGACGCCAGGAACTTCTCCGCGTCGAGAGCCGCCATACAGCCCGAGCCGGCCGCCGTGATCGCCTGGCGGTAGGTGTGGTCCTGCACGTCTCCCGCCGCGAACACGCCGGCGACGTTCGTCAGCGTGCTGCCGGGCTTCGTGACGAGATACCCGTTCTCGTCGTGGTCGAGCTGGTCGAGGAAAAGCGCCGTGTTCGGGTCGTGGCCGATCGCGACGAAGAGGCCGTCGGCCGGCACCTCCCACGTCTCGCCGTTCGCGGTGCTGCGCAGGCGCAGCGCCTCGACCCTCACGTCGCCGACGACCTCCTCGACGACCGCGTTCAGGACGAAGTCGAGCTTCTCGTTCTGCTCCGCGCGGTCGACCATGATCTTCGACGCGCGGAACTCGTCCCGACGGTGTACGAGATGGACGCGCGAGGCGAACTTGGTGAGGAACAGCGCCTCCTCGAACGCGGAGTCGCCGCCCCCGACGACGTAGACGTCCTTTTCGCGGAAGAACGCCGCATCGCACGTCGCGCAGGCGGACACGCCGCGGCCCTTGTGCCTGACCTCGCTCTCGAGGCCGAGCCAGCGGGCGCTCGCGCCCGTCGCGACGACGACGGCCCGGGCGACGTGCTCCTCGTCGCCGACGTAGACGCGGTGCGGCGGCCCGGAGAAATCGACCCGGGTCACGTCGTCGGTGACGAACGTGGCGCCGAACCGCTCCGCCTGGCGGCGGAAGTCGGCCATCATCTCGGGCCCCATCACGCCGTCCGGGTACCCAGGGTAGTTCTCCACGTCGCTCGTGATCATCAGCTGCCCACCCCAGTTGAAGCCCTCGATGACGAGGGGCTCCAGGTCGGCGCGGGCGGCGTAGAGGGCAGCCGTATAGCCGGCCGGGCCTCCGCCGACGATGATCAGCTCGTGGACGTTCGTGTCGCTCAAACTGCTCCTCTCGGGACGTTCTTCTGTACTGAAGTAAACGTCAAAGCCCGGTCGGACGTTCCCGTTTGAAGACGGCCGGCCCGGTCCCTCGTACTCGTGGCTAGGCGGCGTCGGCGTCGCGCGCCGGCAGCGCGTGCAGCTCGGGCGCGCTGACGGTCGCCGGCTTGCGCTCGATCTGCTTCACCTCGGGCGGTGGATCGTTCGTCACGCCGCGCTCGGGGAACTTCCGCGCCGTCACGAGCAGCCGGGTGTCGAACGAGCTGACCGCCTGGTTGAAGGCGTTCACGGCGGTGTCGAGGTTGCGGCCCACCTTGGAGAAGTGGCCCGCGAAGACGCCGAGCCGCTCGTACAGCTCGCGCCCGAGCTCGGCAATCTGCTGGGCGTTCTCGGCCACCCGTTCCTGCTGCCAGCCGTGGGCGACCGTGCGCAGCAGTGCGATCAGAGTCGCCGGCGAGGCGACGATCACGCCGTTCTCGATCCCCGCCTCGAGCAGCGAGCCGTCCTGGTCGAGCGCCGCACGGTACAGGCCCTCGTCGACGAACATGACGACGAACTCGGGCGAGTCGTACTGGCGCCAGTAGCGCTTCTGGCCGAGCTTGCCGATGTGGTCGCGCAGCTGCGCCGCGTGCCGCTGCAGGTGGAGGCGCTTCTGGTCGACGTCCTCCGTGTTGACGGCCTGGAGGTATGCCTCGATGGGGACCTTCGAGTCGACCACGATCGTCTTGCCCCCGGGGAGGCGGACGATCAGGTCGGGGCGCAGGAGCGCGCCGGTGTCGTCACGGGTCGAGTCCTGGGTCACGAAGTCGCAGTGGTCGAGCATCCCCGAGAGCTCGACGACGCGCTTGAGCTGCAGCTCGCCCCAGCTGCCCCGGACGTGGGGGGCGCGCAGGGCGCTGACGAGGCTGCCGGTCTCCGCGCGGAGGCGCTCCTGGCCCTGGACGACGTCGCGCAGGTGGACGCCGATCGCGCTCACCTCGCGCGCACGCTTCTCCTCGAGCGCCCGCGCCTGCTCCTCGAACTTGGTGAGCGTCTCCTTGATCGGGGCGAGCTTCTGCTCGGCGAGCTCGACGAGAGAGGCCTGGCTGCGGAGGAGCACGTCGCCGGTCACCGCCTTCAGGCGCGTCTCCCACGCCTCGCCGTCCTCGGCCGCGGTGAGGGCGAGCTCCTCGGCGTGGCGGGTCTGATCGTGGGCGCGGGCGATGCGCTCGTGGGCCCAGACGAGGACGGCGCCTGCACCGAGCGCGAGACCGACGAGGAGGAAGAGTGCCTGGATCATGGGCCGACGGACAATAGAGACGCCGTCGGACGGCACAAAAAATCAGCCCCGGCGAGTCCGAAGACCTACCGGAGCTGAGTGCCGGATCCGACGACTCCGAAGAGCTACCGGATCCGACGGGGGGGAATCTAGACGGGCTCGGCGTAGAGCGTCAACCGGCCCTGGGCCGCTTTGTCGCAAATTGCGTACGAAACCGTGGCAAGGCTCCCGCGCGGGGAGGGAACATCCGTTCGCCCGCGTAGGCTCCACCGCATGGACGAGCTCTTCGGCCCGGGCGGCGCACTCGCGCGCTGCCTCCCCGGCTACGAGCCGAGGCCGGAGCAGGCGGCGCTCGCCTCCGCTGTCGATCGTGCGCTCGCGACCGGTGAGCACCTGGTCGCCGAAGCGGGAACGGGCGTGGGCAAGAGCCTCGCCTACCTCGTGCCGGCGCTCGCGTCGGGCCGGCGGGTGGTCGTCGCCACTGCGACGAAGGCGTTGCAGGAGCAGCTCCTGCTCAAGGACGTGCCCGTCGCCGCTGCCGCTCTCGCCACCGAGGTCGACGTGCGCGTCCTGAAAGGCCGCGCGAACTACCTCTGCCGACGTGCGCTGCAGGGCTTCCAGCCGTTCCTCCTGCCTGAGGGACGCGACGCCGCCGCCTGGGAGGCGATGCAGGCGTTCCTCGACGAGACGGAGACCGGCGACCGCGCCGAGCTCGACGTGGAGCCGTCCGCGGCGCTCTGGGGCGAGCTCTCGGTCGGGGCCGACCGTTGCTCGGGGCGGCGCTGCCCCTTCGTCTCGGCGTGCTTCGCCGAGGCTGCCCGGGAGCGAGCTGCGCACGCGGATCTCGTGATCGTGAACCACGCGCTCTACTTCGCGCACCTCGCCTCCGGGGGCGGAGTCCTGCCCGAGCACGACGCGGTCGTGTTCGACGAGGCGCACCGTCTCGAGGAGAGCGCGGCGTCGTGGCTCGGCGGCCGCGTCTCACGGCCGGGGTTGCGGCGGCTCGCCCTCGACGTCGAGCGCGCCTGCCGCGAGGCGCAGCGTCCGCTGCCGGCGCGCCCGCTCGACCGGCTCGAGCGGGCGGGCGAGCGCCTGCTCCGCGCGGTGGCGCCGCCGGCAGGGCGCCGCCGGCTGCGCGAGCTCCCGGCGGAGCCTGCGCTCGTCCTCGTCGATGCGCTCGGCGACCTCGCGACCGCGCTGACCGGCGAGGGTGAGGAGCTGGACGCGCTCTCGCGGCGGGCGCTCGGAGTCGTCGGAGACGTCGAGGCGTGCCTCGAGACAGGCGAGCTCGAGCGGGTCGTCTGGTCGGAGCCCGACGCGGTCGCCTGGGCGCCGGTGGACGTGTCGGCCGAGCTGCGCGAACGCCTGTGGGACGAGGGGCCGACCGCCGTGCTCGTGTCGGCGACCCTCACCGCAGGCGAGGATGCCCGCTTCGTCCGCAGACGGCTCGGGCTCGAGCGTGCACGCGAGGCGGTGATCGGATCCCCGTACGACTTCCGGGAGCAGGCGCTCCTCTACGTGCCTCGCTCGATGCCCGACCCTCGCGCCGACGGCTTTGCGGAGCGCTGCGCCGAGGAGATCGTCTCGCTGCTCGGGCTGTCCGAGGGTCGGGCGCTCGTACTGACCTCGAGCTACCGCGCGCTCGGCGGCTACCGCGAGCACGTGCGGGGAAGGGTGCCGTACGAGATCCTCGTGCAGGGGGAGGCGCCCCGCGAGCGGCTGCTCGAGCAGTTCCGGGAGGAGGTGGGGTCGGTGCTGATCGCCACCTCGACCTTCTGGCAGGGCGTCGACGTGCCGGGCGAGTCGCTGTCGCTGCTCGTGATCGACAAGCTGCCGTTCTCGGCGCCGGGCGACCCGTTGCACGAGGCCCGCTGCGAGGCGGTCGAGCGGACCGGCGGCGACTGGTTCCGCGACTACGCCCTGCCGACCGCGATGCTCCAGCTCCGTCAGGGCTTCGGACGATTGATCCGGGGCCACGGCGATCGTGGCGTCGTCGCGATCCTCGACCCGCGGCTGCGGACGCGGCCCTACGGGCGGGCGTTCCTCGGAGCGCTCCCGCGCTGCCCCCTGGTCGAGGATCACGCCGCCGTGGCTGCGTTCTTCGGCGACGGTGTTGCCGTTTCCGCTTGAATGGCGCCCGCATGGCCGGGAAGAAGCCGAAGACGCCGCCGCCGCCGCGTCGCGTCCAGGCGCCGAAACAGCGGAAAGACGTCAAGCGCG
Source organism: uncultured Thermoleophilia bacterium (assembly GCA_963725595.1). GTDB lineage: Bacteria > Actinomycetota > Thermoleophilia > Gaiellales > Gaiellaceae > PALSA-600. Next base: position 228,070 of record CAVRYT010000001.1, read on the forward strand.
CTCCCGACCCGGCCGACCGGCAACGCTCGATCCTCTATGCGATCTCGGGGGCCGGGGCCGTGGCGCTGATCGCCGTGGTCGCATTCATCGCGCTCGCGGGAAAGAGCTCGACGATCAACGACCAGAAGGTGGCGAGCCTGATGACGGCCGCCGGCTGCACGTTCAAGACGGTCACGGCGTCCGTTCCCGGCGGGCAGACGCACGTGCCGAGCCTGACGAAGCCGTTCCCCTGGAACACGACGCCGCCGTCGAACGGCCAGCACTACCCGCTCTGGGCTGTGTGGGGCTTCTACACCGCGCCGATCAACCCCCGCATGGTCGTGCACAACGAGGAGCACGGCGGGGTGATCTACTGGTGGGGCTCGAAGGTCACGTCGTCGACGGTCGACCAGCTGCACCGGCTCTACGACTCGCAGCCCACGGGGACCTTCGGCACGCCGTTCCCCTCGCTCGGCACGAAGATCGCGATCACGGCCTGGACCGGCAATCCCGCGACCTACCAGCGGAACGGTGACTTCGGCAAGGGGCACATCGCCATCTGCCCGAGCTACGGCGCGAAGACCGAGAAGGCGTTCGTCGCGTTCCGCGACGCCTACCGCGGGCACGGGCCGGAGGGGATCCCGCTCTCCAACGACAAGCCCGGCATGGGCCCGCCGACCCAATGAGGCGTTTAGAGCTCTTAGCGTGACGCCCCGGCCGGGGTGGCGAAACCGGTAGACGCAGCCGGCTTAAAACCGGCGGCCTTCGGGCGTGGGGGTTCGACTCCCTCCCCCGGCATCCAGAATGGCGAGATGAGATCCACACGTGTCAGCCGCCTCGTGCGGGCACCGCGGGCGAAGGTGTACGCGGCCCTGATCGATGCCGGCGCGATCGCCGCGTGGAAGTCACCGACCGGGATGACCTGCCTCGTGCACTCGTTCGAGGGGCGCGAGGGCGCCGGCAAGACGACCGCTCACACCGACACCTACCACGGCCGGTTCGTGGAGCTCGTCCAAGACGAGCGCGTGGTGGAGGTCGACGAGTTCGAGACGTCCGACCCGGCGCTGCAGGGTGAGATGACGATCACGATCTCGCTCGCGGATGCCGACGGGGGAACCGAGGTCGTCGGCATCCATGAGGGGTTGCCGCCGGGTGTGTCGACGGCCGACAACGAGGCCGGCTGGGCCTCGGCGCTCGCCAGGCTGGCCGCGCTGGTCGAGGAGGGATAGCGTCGCTCGTGCGGTGGTTTCCGCGGCCGGGTTCCTGTTCGGGTGGCTGCTCCACAGCCGCCGAAAGCGCGACGCCATGAAGGTGTCTGAATCTCCTGAGGTGTCAGACACCTGAGGGTGAGCGGAGCCGGCGGGCGCTCTTCGTCAGCGCCCGCAGGCGCTCGGCGTGCTCCGCGGTCAGCGCCTTTCGTGCGTAGCGCCAGCCCCAGTTGCCGGTCTCCGTTCCGGGCAGGTTCATCCGCGCCTCGTTTCCCAGCCGGAGCACGTCCTGGAGCGGTGCGATCGCGACCGCGGCACGCGACGCCCACGCGTGCTCGAGCAGCGACCACGCCGGATCGTCCGGGTCGAGCCCGGACCACGCGCGGTCGGCGGCCGACAGCGAGCGCCACCAGCCGACGGACGTGTCGTTGTCGTGTGTCCCGGTGTAGGCGACCGCCTGCTCCTCGTGGTTTCTCGGCAGATGCGGGTTCGACGGGTCGCGGCCGAGCCCGAACTGCAGCACGACCATCCCCGGGAAGCCGAGCTGGCGGCGCAGCCGGACGACCGGCTCGGTGATCACCCCGAGGTCCTCGGCGACCACTGGGAGCGGCCCGAGCTCGGCCTCGACCGCGTGGAACAGCGACGCGCCCGGGCCGCGGCGCCACGTCCCGTGACGCGCCGTCTTGCGGCCCGCGGGCACGGCCCAGTACGAGACGAAGCCGCGGAAATGGTCGACGCGCGTGAGGTCGACGAGCGCGAGCGTCCGCCGGAGCCGCTCGATCCACCAGCGGTACCGGTCGGCGCGCATCGCGCTCCAGTCGTACAGCGGGTTGCCCCAGAGCTGGCCCGTCTTCGCGAAGGAGTCGGGCGGGACGCCGGCGACCGCGCCCTTCTGGAACAACCCCGGGTGCGCGCGGTGATCGGCACCGTCGAAGGCGACGTAGATCGGCATGTCGCCGAAGATGCGCACCGACCGCTTCGCCGCGTACGCGCGGAGGGCCTGCCACTCCCGATCGAACCTGACCTGATCCTCGAGCGACCCTCCATACGCGAGCCAGTCCTCGATCCAGTAGGCGTTCCGCTCGCGGAAGCCCGCCGCTTCCGTCGCCGAGACTCGAGCCCTCGGTGCGGCGAGCAGCGCCGGCGATCCTGCAAACGCCGACGGCGACATGTAGGGCGAACCGGTGAGCCCTTCGGGCGGTCCGAGCGGGAGCATCTGCCACCAGCGCTGGCCTGCGGCGGCGAGCCAGTCGACGAAGCGATAGGCGTCGTCGTCCAGTACCCCGCGCGGGAGCGAGGTCGGATGAAGCAGGATTCCGGATGCGCGCTCGAGTCTCATGCGTTTAGGACGTCAGGCCGACTGAGAATCTCACGCACGGTGGCCGTTCCCAAGAACCCCCAACCACGAATCCAGATTCAGGCCGTCGAGCCGATGCTCGACTGCGGCCGCTATCCGGTGAAGCGTACGGTCGGCGACGCGGTGGCGGTGTACGCGACCGTGTTCAAGGACGGTCACGACGTCCTCGGCGGCGCGATCCGGGTGAAAGGCCCCGGCGACGCGCGTTGGCGGGAGGAGCCGTTCCAGGATCTCGGCAACGACCGCTTCGGCGGCTCGTTCGTCGTCGACCGCCCTGGCCGCTGGCGCTTCCGCGTCACCGCCTGGACCGATCGCGTCGCGACCTGGCAGCAGGAGGTGCAGCGCAAGGTCGACGCGGGGCAGGCCGATCTCGGCGGCGAGCTCACCGAGGGGGCGGTGCTGCTCGAGCGGCCCGGGCTGACGATCGAGGAAGGGCTCGCGGCGCCGGCGGGCGACCGGGACGGCGAGACGACCTCGGGCACGCTCGCCGTCGACGTCGACCGCGTGCTCGCGCGTTTCGGGGCGTGGTACGAGCTCTTCCCGCGCTCGTGGGGCGGCTTCCGTGGCGTCGCGGCGGTGTTGCCGGAGCTCGCCCGGCTCGGCTTCGACGTCGTGTACCTGCCGCCGGTGCACCCGATCGGCACGACGAACCGCAAGGGAAGGAACAACGCGCTCGAGGCGAAGCCGGGCGACGTCGGCTCTCCGTGGGCGATCGGCTCGGCGGAGGGCGGCCATGACGCAATCGATCCCGGGCTCGGCGGGTGGGCCGACTTCGACGCGCTGATCGCCGCCGCGCACGAGGCCGGCGTGGAGATCGCGCTCGACTTTGCGATCCAATGCTCACCCGACCACCCGTGGCTCGCCGCGCATCCCGAGTGGTTCAACCGGCGCCCGGACGGGACGCTCAAGTACGCCGAGAACCCGCCGAAGCGCTACCAGGACATCTACAACCTGAACTTCGAGTCCGAGGACCGGGAGGGGCTCTGGCAGGCGCTCCTCGACGTCGTGCTCGGCTGGGTCGAGCGGGGAGTCACCGTCTTCCGCGTCGACAACCCGCACACGAAGCCGGTGCCCTTCTGGGAGTGGCTGATCGCCGAGGTGCGGGCGCTTCACCCCGAGGTGATCTTCCTCGCGGAGGCGTTCACGCGGCCGTCGCCGATGACCACGCTCGCGAAGGCCGGCTTCGCCCAGAGCTACACCTACTTCACCTGGAAGAACACGAAAGCCGAGCTCGTGGAGTGGGTGACGCAGCTCCTCGACTGGTCGGCCTTCTACCGGCCGAATGCATTCACGAACACGCCCGACATCCTCCACGCGTACCTCCAGCAGGGTGGGCCGCCCGCGTTCGAGGCACGGCTCGTCCTCGCGGCGACGCTCTCGCCGAGTTACGGCATCTACTCGGGCTTCGAATCCTTCGAGAACCTCGCGGTGAGTGCAGGGTCGGAGGAGTACCTCGACTCCGAGAAGTACGAGGTGAAGCGGCGCTCCCTGGACGGCCCGCTGCTCCCGCTGATCGCGCGGCTGAACGAGGCTCGTCGCGCGGAGCCTGCGCTGCAGCGGCTCGAGAACGTGCGCTTCCTCGAGACGGAGAACGACGAGCTGATCGCGTACGCCAAGGACGACGTGATCTGCGTGGTCAACCTCGATCCGTTCGCGCAGCAGGAAGGGGTGTGCATCGTCCCGGTGTCGCTCGGGTTCCCACCGGCGTACGACGCCCTCGACCTGATCGCCGGCCAGACCTTCACGTGGCGCGCCGGCCGCAACTACGTCAAGCTCGGTCCGGGCAAGGCCCACCTGATCAAGGTCACCACCTGAGCGACGGATGAGCGATCCCGGTCACTGGTTTGAGCGCGAGCCGCTCTGGTTCAAGACGGCCGTCTTCTACGAGATCCACCTGCGCGGATTCTTCGACGGCAACGACGACGGCTCGGGCGACTTCCGCGGGCTCACCGACAAGCTCGACTACCTGCAGGAGATCGGGATCGACTGCATCTGGCTGCTGCCGTTCTACCCGAGCCCGTTGCGCGACGGCGGGTACGACATCGCGGACTTCTTCAACATCCATCCCGACTACGGCACGCTCGACGACTTCCGGCTCTTCATCGACCAGGCGCACCAGCGCGGGATCCGTGTGATCGCCGACCTCGTCATGAACCACACGTCGTCCGACCACCCGTGGTTCCAGGCGAGCCGCGCCGACCCGGAAGGGCCGTACGCCGACTGGTACGTCTGGGGCGAGGACCCGGAGCGGTGGTCGGAGGCGCGGATCATCTTCGTCGACAGCGAGCCGTCGAACTGGACGTGGGACGCGACGCGCGGACAGTACTACTGGCACCGCTTCTTCTCGCATCAGCCCGACCTCAACTACGACAACCCCGAGGTGCAGGAGCAGATGCTCAACGTCCTGCGTTTCTGGCTCGACCTCGGGCTCGACGGCTTCCGCCTGGACGCCGTGCCGTACCTGTACGAGCGCGACGGCACGAACGGCGAGAACCTGCCCGAGACCCACGAGTTCCTCAAGCGGGTTCGCGCGGAGATGGACGCGCGCTACACGGACCGCGTGCTGCTCGCCGAGGCGAACCAGTGGCCCGACGACGTCGTCGCCTACTTCGGCGACGGGGACGAGTCGCACATGGCGTTCCATTTCCCGGTGATGCCGCGCATGTTCATGGCGGTCCGGCGCGAGGACGCGCTGCCGATCGTCGAGGTTCTCGACAACACGCCTCCGATCCCCGACAACACGCAGTGGGGGCTCTTCCTGCGCAACCACGACGAGCTGACCCTCGAGATGGTCACCGACGAGGAGCGCGACTACATGTATGAGGAGTACGCGAAGGACCCGCGCATGAAGCTGAACGTCGGGATCCGCCGCAGGCTCGCGCCGCTGCTCGACAACGGGCGCGACGAGTACGAGCTGATGCACGCGATCCTCTTCTCGCTACCGGGCTCGCCTGTCCTCTACTACGGCGACGAGATCGGGATGGGCGACAACATCTTCCTCGGCGACCGGGACGGCGTGCGCACGCCGATGCAGTGGACGGGCGACCGGAACGGCGGCTTCTCGCGCGCGGATTTCGCCCGGCTCTACCTGCCGCCCCTGATGGACCCGGTGTACGGCTACCAGGCGGTCAACGTCGAGGCGCAGCTGCGGCAGCCGAACTCGCTGCTGCGCTGGCTCCGCCGGCTGATCACGCTGCGCAAGCAGCATCCGGTGTTCGGGGTCGGCACCTACGAGGCGCTTCGGCCCGACAACCCGCGGATCTTCGCGCACGTTCGCATGTACGAGGACGACATCGTGCTGTGCGTGCACAATCTGGCCCGCTCCGCGCAGGCCGTCCAGCTCGACCTCTCGCGTTTCGAAGGCATGATCCCGGTGGAGATGTTCGGGCAGAGCGCGTTTCCGCGCGTCGGCGAGCTGCCCTATCTCCTGACGCTCGCGCCGAGGGGATTCTTCTGGTTCCAGATGCGGAAAGAGGAGGGGACGTGACGGACGAAGGCGCCCTGATCGAGTTCGTCACGCAGCAGCGCTGGTTCGGCTCGAAGACGAGACAGGTGGCCCACGGGTCGATCGTCGACTCCGTTCGCCTCCGCGAGTCGGACCCGCGGCTCGACCTGCAGCTTGTCGAGATCCGCTTCGACACCGGGACGCACGAGACCTACCAGCTGCTCGTCGACGACGGCGGCTTCGACGCGCTCGCCGACCCACGACAGGCACGCGAGCTCGTCCATCTGATCCGAAACGGGGGGCGGCTGACGGGCGGCGAAGGCATGGTCGAGCTCGCCTCGATCGACGGCGTCTCGTTCGGGCAGGAGCTCCGCGATGCGCGGCCGATCGGCGGCGAGCAGTCGAACACGTCGATCGTCTTCGACGACGAGCTGATCCTGAAGGTGTTCCGCCGGCTCGAGGCGGGCATCAACCCCGAGCTCGAGCTGCTGCGCTTCCTCACCGAGCACGGCTACGAGAACATCGCTCGACTCGAGGGCTGGTACACGTACTCGGGGCACCCGATGGACGCGACGCTCGGCATCCTGCAGGAGTTCGTGCGCCACGGGCTCGATGGCTGGGAGCGCGCTCTCGACTCGATCGACGAGGAGAGCGACGCGTTCCTGCACAGCCTGCACCGGCTGGGCGAGGTGACGGGCCGCATGCACACGCTGCTCGGGTCCGAGCCGCAGGACCCGAACTTCTCGCCGGAGGAGCCGTCCTCGGAGGCGCTCGGGCTCCTGACTGCGTCGATCGACGACGAGATCGAGGGTGTGTTCCTCGAGCTCCCCGACGACAACGAGCTGCTCGACCCGATCCGCGGACGCGGCGAGGAGGTGCGCGACCGGCTGCGCCTGCTCTCCCAGCTCGGCTCGAGCGGTCGTGTGATCCGCCACCACGGCGACTTCCACCTCGGCCAGACGCTCTGGACGGGCGACGACTGGGTGCTGCTCGACTTCGAGGGCGAGCCGGCCCGGTCGCTCCCGGAGCGGCGACGGAAGCGCAGCCCGCTGCGCGACGTCGCAGGCATGCTGCGCTCGTTCGCGTACGCCGCCTCGGCGAGCGCCATCCTGCGCGGGGTCGAGGCGCCGGACGGCTGGGAGCGCGCGGCGCGCGGCGGGTTCCTCGAGGGCTACCGCACGACGATCGACCAGACGCTCGTGCCGTCCGGGGCGGCCATGGACAAGCTGCTCGCCGTCTTCGAGCTCGAGAAGGCCGTCTACGAGTTGCGGTACGAGCTCAACAACCGGCCGGACTGGGTCGCGATCCCGGTGACGGGCATCGCGCGGATGCTCGCCCAGGAGGTACCCGTGTGACACAGCAGCGCGCCTCGCAGTCCGCCTTCGGCGAGCTCGACATCTGGCTCGCACGGGCCGGGCGGCACGAGGAGCTGTACGCGAAGCTCGGTGCCCATCCGATCGAGAGCGGGGTGCGCTTTGCGGTGTGGGCGCCGAACGCGCGCTTCGTCGGCGTCGTCGGCGACTTCAACGACTGGGACCCCGCGGTGGACCCGCTGAGCCCGGTCGACGCCACCGGTATCTGGGAGGGCGTCGTCGAGGGCGCACGGACCGGGCAGCGCTACAAGTACCACCTCGACGGACGGGAGAAGGCCGACCCGATCGCGTTCGAGGCCGAGGTGCCGCCGAAGACCGCGTCGGTCGTCTTCGAGTCGACCTACGACTGGGGCGATTCCGAGTGGATGGAGCGGCGGCGGGGGCGGGCGCCGCTCGAGGAGCCGCTCACGACCTACGAGGTGCACGCGCCGTCGTGGCGCAAGGGGCTCGGTTGGCGCGAGTTGGCACGCGAACTGGCGCCGTACGTGCGCGACCTCGGCTTCACCCACGTCGAGCTGCTCCCGGTCATGCACCATCCCTATTCGGGCTCCTGGGGCTACCAGGTGACGGGCTATTACGCCCCGTACTCGGCGCTCGGCTCACCCGACGACTTCCGCTACTTCGTCGACCACCTCCACCAGGCGGGCATCGGCGTCATTCTCGACTGGGTGCCGGCGCATTTCCCACGCGACGAGTGGGCGCTCGCGCGCTTCGACGGCACGGCGCTCTACGAGCACGACGATCCTCGCCGAGGATCGCACCCCGACTGGGGCACGCTCGTGTTCAACCTGGGCCGGAGCGAGGTGCAGAACTTCCTGCTCGCGAACGCCCTCTTCTGGCTGCGTGAGTACCACGCCGACGGGCTGCGCGTCGACGCGGTGGCGTCGATGCTCTACCTCGACTACTCGCGCAAGCCCGGTGAGTGGGTACCGAATCGCTTCGGCGGCCGAGAGGACCTCGAGGCCGTCGAGTTCTTGAAGGAGCTGAACGAGCTCGTGCACGCACGCGAGCCGGGCGTGATCTCGGCGGCGGAGGAGTCGACGGCCTGGCCGGGCGTCTCGCGGCCGACCTACGTCGGCGGCCTCGGCTTCGGCTTCAAGTGGAACATGGGCTGGATGCACGACACCTTGTCGTACTTCCAGCACGACCCGATCCACCGGCGCTACCACCACCACGACCTGACGTTCTCGCTCGTGTACGCGTGGAACGAGAACTTCATCCTGCCGCTCTCCCACGACGAGGTCGTGCACGGCAAGGGCTCGCTCCTCTCGAAGATGCCCGGCGACCGCTGGCAGCAGTTCGCGAACCTGCGCGCCCTCTTCGCGTACATGTGGGCGCACCCCGGCAAGAAGCTCGTCTTCATGGGCGGCGAGCTGGCCACGCCGTGGGAGTGGAATCACGAGGACGAGCTTCCGTGGTGGCTGCTCGAGCATCCCGAGCACGCCGGCATGCGCGACCTCGTGCGGGACCTGAACCGCGTCTACCGCGACGAGCCGGCGCTCTGGGAGATCGACTTCTCGGACGAGGGCTTCCGCTGGCTCGAGCCGAACGCCGCCGCCGACAACGTGCTCGCGTTCGAGCGGCGCTCGAAGAGCGGCGAGCGTCACCTCGTCTGCGTCGCGAACCTCTCGCCGGTCCCGCGGGACGGCTTCCGCGTCGGTCTGCCGCTCGCAGGCGACTGGGAGGAGGCGCTCAACACCGACTCCACGTACTACGGCGGCTCCGGGCTCGGCAACCTGGGCGCGGTCCGGACGCAGGCCCAGCCATGGCACGAGCAGCCGTTCTCGGCGACGGTGACGGTGCCGCCGCTGGCCGTCGTCTGGCTGCGGCCGGTCCTCTAGGAATCGCCGGCCTGGAAGAAGGTCGCGATCGCGCCGGCCGAGCCGGCGACAACGATGACCGCCCAGATCTCGAGCACGACGTCGACGATCCGGCCGCCCGCCGTGAGCGGGTTCTTGATCTGCGACGACACGGTCAGGAGCTGCACCGTCGTGAAGAACAACGCGTCGCCGACGCCGTGGATGTCGCCGCTCTTCACGCCCCGCTCGAGGAAGTAGACGGTGATCGTGCCGACGACGTCGACGACCGCCGTGAGGACGAGCACGAGGAGCAGGCGACTGACCAGGCGGCGGTGGCGCTCCTGCCAGGTCATCAGTCGTGAGAGCTCGTCGCCGACCGTGTTCACGGAGGCGGAGTCTAGGATGCCGCTCGGCCGACGCTCGGAGGCCGCGGCGCGGGTACCTTCCGTCGAGTGTCGTCACACGTGTTCGAACCGCCGCCCGGAGCGGTCCCGCACGATGGATCGGTCACCGCGTAGCCTTGCCGATCGTGTTGTTCTCGCTCTCCACACCGCTCCTCTCCATGGGAAGACCGTGAGGCTCGACGCGTGAGCCGCGCGGTCTGGCCCGGGCGCCCGTTTCCGCTCGGGCCCGACTGGGACGGCGAGGGCACGAACTTCTCCCTGTTCAGCGAGAACGCGGAGCAGGTCGAGCTCTGCCTGTTCGACGACGAGGGCCGCGAGGAGCGGATCTCGGTGCGCGAGCGGACCGCGTTCAACTGGCACTGCTACCTCCCGGGGGTCGGCCCCGGCCAGCGTTACGGCTACCGCGTGCACGGTCCGTACGACCCGCGCAGCGGGCGTCGCTTCAACGCCACGAAGCTCCTGATCGACCCGTACGCGAAGGCGATCGACGGCGCCGTCGACTGGCATGCCGCGAACCCGCTGCCGTACGTGCCGAGCACGGACGCCGACGCCGATCTCCACATCGACCGGACGGACTCCGCGGCCGCGATCCCGAAGTCGCTCGTGATCGACCCCTCCTTCGACTGGCAGGACGACGATGCCGTGCGCCCGCGCACGCCGTGGCAGGAGACGGTCATCTACGAGGTGCACGTGAAGGGCTTCACGAAGCGCCGGCCGGGAGTGCGCGAGGATCTCCGCGGTACCTACGCGGGCCTCGCCAGCGAGGACGCGATCGGCTACCTCTCGTCCCTCGGCGTGACGGCGGTCGAGCTCCTTCCGGTGCACCACATCGCCGACGAGGGCTTCCTGCACGACCGCGGCCTCACCAACTTCTGGGGCTATTCGACGATCGGGTACCTGGCGCCGCACTCGCTGTACGCGGCGACCGGTGACCCGCTGCGGGAGTTCAAGGGAATGGTCAAGGCGCTCCACGGCGCCGGCATCGAGGTGATCCTGGACGTCGTCTACAACCACACCGCCGAGGGGAACCATCTCGGGCCGATGCTCGGCTTCCGCGGGGTCGACAACCAGAGCTACTACCGGCTCGTCCCGGACGATCCGCGCCACTACATGGACTACACGGGGACGGGCAACACGCTCAATCCCCTGCATCCGACCGTGCTGCGGCTGATCATGGACTCGCTCCGCTACTTCGTCATCGACTGTCACGTCGACGGGTTCCGGTTCGACCTCGCGTCGGCACTCGCGCGCGAGTTCTACGAGGTAGACCGACTGTCGGCCTTCTTCGACATCATCCATCAGGACCCGATCCTGTCCCAGGTGAAGCTGATCGCCGAGCCCTGGGACGTCGGGCCCGGCGGTTACCAGGTCGGCAACTTCCCGATCCTCTGGTCGGAGTGGAACGGCATCTATCGCGACGTCATGCGCGACTTCTGGCGGGGCCAGACATCGGTGTCCGGCTTCGCCTCGCGGTTCGGCGGCTCGGCCGATCTCTACCAGACCGATGGGCGGCGCCCGTTCGCGTCGATCAACTTCGTCACAGCACACGACGGGTTCACGCTCGCCGACCTCGTTTCGTACAACGAGAAGGACAACGAGGCGAACGGGGAGGGCAACAGAGACGGCACCGACGACAACCGCTCGTGGAACTGCGGAGTCGAGGGCCCGACCGACGACGACAGGGTCCTGGCGCTCCGGCATCGCCAGCAGCGCAACTTCCTCACGACGCTCCTCCTCTCGCAGGGCGTGCCGATGGTGCTGGGCGGCGACGAGATCGGGCGTTCGCAGCGTGGCAACAACAACGCGTGGTGCCAGGACAACGAGCTCTCGTGGTTCGACTGGGAGCGGTCGGACGATGGGCTGCTCGCGTTCACGCGCCGTTTGATCGCGCTCCGCCTCGAACACCCGGTCTTTCGGCGCGCGCGCTTCTTCGAGGGCAAGGGCGAGCAGCTGCCCGACGTCTGGTGGATGCGGCCGGACGGGCGCCGGATGACGAGGCGCGACTGGGACAACGACGCGGCCCGCGCGATCGGCGTCTTCCTGAACGGCGACGAGCTCGGCTCGGAGACGCCCAACGGCGCGGAGGAGCGAGACGACTCGTTCCTGCTCCTCTTCAACGGCCACTACGAGTCGATCACCTTCCGCCTGCCGGCGCGGCGCTTCGGCACGAGGTGGGAGTACGTGCTCGCGACCGGCGCGTACGAGGCCGACCGCCTGGTGCCCGGCGCCGACGTGACGATCGAGAACCGGTCGATCGCGATCTTTCGCCGGGCGTGATCGACCTCCGGGCCACGCACCGGCTCCAGCTGAAGCCGGCTAGCGCTCGCTCTCGCCTGAGAACCGCGTCAAGGCCGTGTCGAGATCCTGGACGTGCTCCGGCTCGTGCTCGTGCTCGGCGTCGAAGTGTGGCTCGGGGACGTGACGAGTCTCGTGCTCGCCGGCCTGCTCGTGAACCGGCGGGCGTGGAGCGGTGCCGGCGAGGTGGTCGAGCACGCCGCCGACTTCTTCCATCGTCTGCTTCAGCGTCGCCATCAACCCGGAGCGCAGGCCGAGCAGCTGCTCTACCTGTTCCTGCAGCTCGCTGACCTCCTTGAGGCCGTCGGTACGGCGCGCTGCGGCACGTTCGCGTGCCTCGGCAATGATCTCCTCGGCCTTGAGCCGTGCCTCGCGCTCGAGCGACTCGCGCCGGTCGCGTACCTCGTCGAGGGCGGCGAGGAGCTCGCTCTCCCGGTGCCTGTGGTCGCCGATCTGCGAGCGCAGATCCTCGACCTCGCGCAGCAGGTCCTCGGCCCGGGCGCGCATCGCCTCCAGCTCCAGCTGGACTCGCTCGCGAGAGATCGTCGCCCGCGCGAGCGCGAGCTCGACGTCGGCGCGCCGATAGCCGCGGAAGAAGGCACGACGCAGCTCCGGCTGCTGATCCATGCCCAGAGGGTAGTTCGCCGGATCGGACGGCGCCTGCGCGCCGAGGCCCGCTACCGTGGCTCGCGGCGTCTCGTGTCGTTCCTGGATGACCGGGAAGGGCCGGAGAGTGGGGCCGAGGAGCCGCAGCCTCGGCCCCACTGTTCGGCCCTTCTGCCGCCCGCCGTGCTCGCGGCGCGTTCGCTCGCGGCCCAGGGTTTCACGTACCCTCCGCGCCGTGGCCGAGGCGCTGCACGAGGTCGGCAAGCTCGAGTGGGACACGCCGCTCTATCAGCAGGCGCGTACCCAGCTCGAGCACGCGCTGTCGTATGCCGACGTACCGGACTTCGTGTCGGCCCGGCTGCGGCATCCCGAGCGTGCGGTCATCCTGACGCTGCCCGTCCGGCTCGACGACGACAGCTATGCCTCGTTTCCGGCCTACCGCGTCCAGCACTCGTCGGTGCTCGGGCCGACGAAGGGCGGCGTCCGCTACGACGAGGCAGTCGACCTCGGGGAGTGCGCCGCGCTCGCCATGTGGATGACGTGGAAGTGTGCGCTGCTTCGCCTGCCCTACGGTGGGGCGAAGGGGGGTGTGCGCTGCAATCCGCGCGCGCTGTCCACGCCCGAGCTCTCGCGCATCACGCGGCGCTTCACGGCGGAGCTCGCGCCCTTCATCGGGCCGCAGCTCGACATCCCGGCGCCGGACATGGCGACGAACGAGCAGACGATGGCCTGGATGATGGACACCTACTCGATGCAGAAGGGCTATGCGGTACCGGAGATCGTGACCGGAAAGCCGATCTCGATCGGCGGCTCGGTCTTCCGGCACGAGGCGACCGGGGCGGGCGTCGTCATGGTGGTCGAGCGCGCGTGCCAGCGGCTCGGCTGGGACCTCGCGCAGCAACGCTGCGTCGTCCAGGGCTTCGGCAACGTCGGAGGCATCGCCGCGAGTGAGCTCAACGACAAGGGCGCGACGGTGATCGCCGTCTCCGACGTCTCGGGCGGCGTGTATGCCGACGCCGGGCTCGACGTCCCGACGCTGCACGCGCACGTCGCGCAGCACGGGTCGCTCTCGGGGCTCGAGGACGGCGTCGAGCGCATCACGAACGAGGAGTTGCTTGAGCTCGACTGTGACATCCTCGTGCTGGCCGCGCGGGAGGACCAGGTGACCGCGTCGAACGCAGGCAATCTGCATTGCCGCCTCGTGGCGGAGGGCGCGAACGGGCCGACCTCGGTGGAGGCGGACGCGATCCTCGCCGCCCGTGAGATCATCGTCCTCCCGGACATCCTGACGAACGCGGGCGGCGTGACGGTGTCGTATTTCGAGTGGGTGCAGGACCTCGGCCGGCTCTTCTGGGACCGGGACGAGATCCGCCGCCGCCTCGCGGACAAGATGTCAGACGCATTCGACCGGGTCTGGAACGTCGCCGAGGAGACTGGCATGTCGCTGCGCGACGCCGCACTCGTCGCCGCGATCCGCGAGGTCTCGGCGGCTCTCGAGGCGAGAGGCATCTACCCGTGAGCGAGCTCGTCCGCGACGCGATGGTCGCCGACCCGCTCGCGCTCGATGCCGCGGCGACCGCGCAGGAGGCCGGCGCGGCGCTGGCACGGCCCGACGTACGGGCGGTGTTCGTCTGTGACGGCGGACGCCTGGTCGGCGTGGTCACGCGCAAGACGCTGGTGCGCGAGGTGGTGGCAGCGGGGCTCGATCCTCGCACGACCTCGCTCGGCGACATCGCGGAGCCGCCGAATGCGACGATCGAGTCGTCGACGGCACTCACCGACGCGTTCTCGTTCCTGGAGGAGCGCGACTACGAGCGGGTGCCGGTGGTCGAGGACGGGAATCTCGTCGGCGTCCTCTCCCGGGCGGTCGTGCAGCGGCGGCTCGCCGAGGACGAGCCGCCGCGCATGAGCGAATCGCTCGAGGTCTGATCAGGCCGCCGCGGAGACGGGTGCGGCCTCGGCGAGCAGGGTGTCGAGCCCTTCGCGCAGGATCGCGCGGATCTCCTCGTCCACGAGCCGTCCCTCCTCGTCGAACTTCTCGGGTGCATGGCCGACCGCGAGCTCGACGTCGGTGACGCGTGCGCCCATCGCCGCCAGCACCTTGCGCAGCTCTGCCGCCGCCCAGACGCCGCCGAAGGCACCGGCGCTCGAGCCGACCACCGCGACGGGCTTGGAGCGGAAGGCGTTCGTCGCGAGCGGGCGTGAGGCCCAGTCGAGCGCGTTCTTCAGAGCGCCAGGAACGGACGAGTTGTACTCCGGCGTCGCGAAGAAGACGGCATCCGCCGAGCGGACGAGCTCGCGCAGGGCCTCCACCTCGGGCGGGCCCGGTATGACGTCGTCGTCGGCGTCGTAGGGCGGGATCGCCTTGAGGTCGTCCCAAAGCTCGACCTCGACTCCGGTCGGAGCCTCCCCCGCGAGAGCGCGGAGGAGGGCTGTGTTGTAGGAGCCGCGGCGGAGCGAGCCGCTGACGGCGAGGACCCGCATCGTCGTTACGCCTCCTTGGCGACGAGCGTGAGCTCTGCCGTGAGCGTCACGTCGTTCGAGAGAGCCGGCTCGCCGTTCGGGAGCGGCATGTTCCAGGTGA
Organism: uncultured Thermoleophilia bacterium; assembly: GCA_963725595.1. Lineage (GTDB taxonomy): Bacteria > Actinomycetota > Thermoleophilia > Gaiellales > Gaiellaceae > PALSA-600. The sequence continues at coordinate 243,120 of CAVRYT010000001.1, forward strand.
TCCCGAACTCGGTGCGGTCGACGACGGTCGACAGCTCGAGGCCGACGCGGGTGGCGCCGAAGTGATCGACGGCCGGCCCGGTGATCGTGCCTTCGAGCGTCGCGGGGCGCGTGATGCCCTTGATCGTGATCTCGCCGTCGGCGCGGACCCTGTCGCCTCTCCGTGCGCTGCAGGTCGCCCGCGAACGACACGACCGGATGGCGCTCGGCGTCGAAGAACTCGGGGGAGAGGAGGTGCGCTTCGAGGTTCTCCTCCTTGACACGGATGCTCGCGATCCGAGCGTCGCCGGTCAGCTTGCCATCGACGAGCTGTGCCTCGAACTGCGGCACCTCGCCGCGGAAGGTCGCGACGGCGTACGGCACCTCGAAGGTGACCGTCGAGTGGACGGTGTCGGCGGTGAACGTGCCCGCCGGGACCCCGGTCGTCGCGTCTGTGATCGTGCTCATGGAACTCTCCTTGACTAGATCCTTGATGACGCAAGCATCGTATCGAATTTACTGTTGCGTTGTCAAGTATTGATCACTCAAGTTCTTAGCAGCAGGTGTAGACGCCGGGCGGGGCTGCCCCTTCGCCCGGCTCGGGCAGGCCTGCCGCCTCGAGGGCTACCCCGTCCAGCAGATCGCGAACCGAGGCCTCGACCCGCTCGATGCCCAGGTGGCGGAGGGTCTCGCGCAGGATCAGCGCGCCCGCCGCGAGCACCTCGCTCCGGTCGGGCTCGAGGAGTCGTGCCCGGCGCTCGTCCTCGCTCGAGCGCGCGAGCCACGCGAGCACCCCGTCGATCGCGGGCACGGTGACGGCCCCCATGGCCGCGAGCTCGGCCGTCGTCCCGTCGACGCCGATTGCTCGAGTTGCCCGGAGCGGGGGGAGGACGGAGCGCACCGCAGCGGCCGCTGCCTCCCGATCGTCGCCGAATCGCTCCGTCAGCCGGACGGAGCCGACGTCGAGGCTCGCCCGGAACGTCTCCGTGATCAGCTCGGTCGAGCCGCCGCCGACGTCGATCACGACCGTCCCGGGCTTGAGCGGGCCGACGCCGCGCAGCGTCATCGCCGCCTCGTCGTCGCCGCTGAGGAGCCGCGTCGCGAACCCGTACGACCACGCGACCTCGCCCAGGAATGCCTCGCCGTTCTCCGCGTCGCGCACGGCACTCGTCGCGACGGCGAGCATGCGCTCGGCGCCGAGCGCGGTAGCCTCTCGCCGGTAGTCGACGAGCACGTTGCGAACGCGGGCGATCGGCGCCGGCAGCAGTCGGCGGCGGGCATCGACCCCCTCGCCGAGCTTCGTGATCCGCGTGCGGCGTACCACCTCGTCTACGCGGCCGTTCTCGACGTCGGCGACGAGCAGCCGTGTGGCGTTGGTGCCGAGATCGATCGCCGCGACGCGCGTCACTTACGCGGCACGAGGCCGCGAACCGAGGCGAGGGCCGCCTGCGCCTCGCCGGCGGCGCTGCGGATGACCGCGAGCTCCGCGAGCGCCTCCTGCAGGCGGCCGATCGCCGTCGTCAGGCGCTCTCCGCCGCCCGAGAGGGCGACCGCGTGCTGCTCCGCGGACTCGGCCGACGACGTCACCGAGGAGAGCGCAGCGGAGACGCTCCTCGACGTCGCCCGGAACCTCTTCCAGAGCCTCCATCCCCGCACTCCCGCGTAGCCCAGCGAGCCGAGGCCCGCGAGCACGAGAAAGCCGAGGGAGATCCACAAGGCGATGCTCACCGAGAGCATCGTAGAGGGCCGAATTCGGCTGCGACGGTGCTACAATCGACGCCGCGACGCGGGGTGGAGCAGTCAGGTAGCTCGCCGGGCTCATAACCCGGAGGTCGCAGGTTCAAATCCTGCCCCCGCTACTTCGACAGAAGCATCAACTCTGGCAAGGTTCGAGGCGTCCGCGAGGACGCCTCGGCCGTCTCCCGCAGAGTGACAGGTCCGCTCGCTCGCCCGCGCAATCCCTTCTCTGTCGATGCGGCACTACGCGCTGAGAAGGTCGCGGTGCCGGAATGCGCTGGTGGCTGCGAGTGTGGTTGCGGCGCCGATCGCGAGCATCCCGACGGCGCCTGCAGCGCGAAACGGTTGCGCGGGCACGAGCCCGATGTGGGCGAACGGCGTGACCTCGAGGAGCCAGTGTGGTGCACTGAGGAGGGCACCCACCAGCTGCCAGAGGAAGGCGACGGTGACGGTCCCGTAGGCGATGCCGGCGCTTGCGCGGGGCAGGGTCGCGTAGGCGAGCGCTGCGATGCCGAGAAAGAGGAGGGCGGCCGGGAGGGCGTTGGCGCCGGCTTCGAGCATGCGTGGAAGCGAGATGTGGCTGCCGGTGGTGGCTGTCCCGGCCCAGCATGAGAGCCCGGCCGCGAGGGCGATCGCGGCGGCTTCGACCCCGGCGAGGAGCAAGCGTCCGGCGAGCCAGGAGCGGCGGCCGATGGGGAGTGCAAGCAGGGTCTCGAGCTGCTGTTCGGCTTCGGCCCGGCGGGCGGCGCCGACCTGCGCGCAGACGAACAGGCTGAGCGCCAGGACGACGAAGACGAACACGAACCCGAGGTAGCCGCTGGGGGTGGTGATCGAGCCGGCGCCGAGCTTCGCAATCTGTCGCTCCATGTTCTTCGAGACGTCGGCGGAGGAAATGCTGTTGGAGACGACCCCGAGCACGTAGCCGAACACGGCGACACAGCTGGTCCACGCGAGGAGGATCCCGCGCGAGTCGCGGAGCGCCTGAGCGGTCGGAGAGGTGAGAAGCGACAGGTGCGGGTCGGCGCTGTCGCGTGCGGGAAGCACGCCGCTGCCGATGTCGCGTCCCTTTGCGATTCTCAGCGAAGCGGCGAGCAGAAGCAGCGTCGTCGTGATCGGGAGGAGCAGGACGAGCGGCTGCGCGCCCGTGAAGGGCCGGAGCTCCTCGGCCCAGCCGAGTGGGGTCGCCCAGCGCAACCAGCCGGCGCCGGTGGTCGTGTCCGCCACTGCGCGCAGGAGGAAAAGGACGCCGATGACGACGCCGCCCAGCTCGAGCGCGACTCGGCGCGAGGGAGCGAGCTGGCCGGCGAGTGCGCCGATGCCGGCGCACACAGGGATGACCGATGCTGTCGCCAGGGCGAGGTAAGCCGACCCGGCGAGCGGGAGGCGTGCGACGGCGAAGCCGGCGAGCTCGGCGAGCCAGAGTGTCAGCGTGCCGACGCCGATCGCGGCGAGGGCCGAGCTGTCGAGCGTCCGCCGTCCGACGACGCCGGCGAGGACGAGCTCGGCGCGGCCGGCGTCCTCCTCGGCTCGTGTAGCCCGCACGGCGGCGAGGAGCCCGTAGACGGCGGCGGCGATCGCGAGCGTGCCGCCGACACGCCAGGCGGTGTAACCGGGGACCGTGACGACGTCGCGCGGCTGCCCGTAGAAGAGACGGAGGCCGATGTTGTCGCCGAAGCTCCGCGCGAACGCGATCCGCTCGGCGAGTGTCGGGTAGGCGTGGCGGTAGCCGAACGCCTGCACGTAGGCGTAGAGCGCGAACAGGTAGGCGAACACCAGCGTGCGGATGCGTGCGTCGCTGAATGCGCGCAGGGCAAGCGCGAGCCCCGGCTGCAGCCGATCCGTCGCGGCCCCGCGGCCACGCGCCGCAGCGTCAGTGGCGGGCATCGGGCGGGGAGGTGTCGTAGTGATGCAGGAAGATCTCCTCCAGGGACGGCTCGTGGCTCGTGAGCGTCACGACCGGGTGGGCGGCGAGCGCCTGGAGGAGCGCTGCGATGTTCCCGGACACTTCGAAGCGCAGCGCGTTCGGACCGGCGCTCGCGGCGTGTACGCCGGCCAGCGCGGGCAGCGTTGGTGCCGGGCCGGCGAAGGTGACCTCGACGGTCTGCGTGCTCAGGTGGCGTAGTTGCGCGAGCGTCCCTTCGTCGACGAGCTTTCCTTGCCTGAGGATGCCGACGCGGTCGCAGAGCGCCTCGACCTCGCTCAGGATGTGCGAGGAGAGAAAGATCGTCTGCCCCCGTTGCTTGGCCTCCACCGCGCACTCGCGGAAGACCATCTCCATCAGCGGATCGAGACCGCTCGTCGGCTCGTCGAGCAGCAACAGGTCCGAGCGGGTCGCGAGCGCCGCGATCAGCTGCACCTTCTGCCGGTTGCCCTTCGAAAGCGCGCGCACCTTCTTGCGCGTGTCGAGCTCGAACCGCTCCACCAGCCGGTCTTGATAACCGAGATCCACGGTCCCGTGCAGGCGAGCGAGGAACGCGAGCGTCTCCGCGCCCGTCAGCGACGGCCACAGAAACGGCTCGCCCGGCACATAGGCGACGCGCCGATGCGCCTGCACCGGATCCGCCCACGCATCGACACCGAACAGCTCCGCGCGCCCGCCGGTCGGCCGGTGCAGCCCGAGCAGCAGCCTGATCGTCGTCGTCTTGCCGGCGCCGTTCGGCCCCAGGTAGCCGTACACCTCGCCCTCCGCGACGGTGAGATCGAGCTGGTCGAGCGCGACCGTCTCGCGATACCGCTTGCTCAGCCCCACCGTCCGGATTGCAGCCATCGACGAAAGCTAACCCGGGCAGAGATCCAGAGGGTCTAGCCTCCTCGTCAAGCGGACAACCGAAGTCCATTCAGGGAGACACCACACATGAAGAAGCGCACACTCGGAACCGATCTGGAGGTCTCCGCGATCGGCCTCGGCTGCATGGGCATGAGCCAGAGCTACCTGCCGATCCCGGACCGGACGGAGATGATCTCGCTCGTGCGCACGGCGGTCGAACGAGGGGTCACCTTCTTCGACACGGCACAGGTCTACGGGCCGTTCACGAACGAGGAGCTCGTCGGCGAGGCGCTCGAGCCCGTTCGAGACCAGGTCGTGATCGCGACGAAGTTCGGGTTCGAGCTGTCGACGGGTGAGGCACGCGGGCTCGACAGCCGTCCCGAGACGATCAGGCGGACGGTCGACGAGTCGCTGAAGCGGCTTCGCACCGATCACGTCGACCTCCTGTACCAGCACCGGGTCGATCCGGAGGTGCCGATCGAGGACGTCGCCGGGACGGTCAAGGAGCTGATCGAGGAGGGGAAGGTCGGGCACTTCGGCCTCTCCGAAGCGGGCGTCCGGACGATCCGCCGCGCGCACGCGGTGCAGCCGGTGACCGCGCTTCAGAGCGAGTACTCGCTCTGGTGGCGCGAGCCCGAGGAGGCGATCGTGCCGACGCTGGAAGAGCTCGGGATCGGCTTCGTGCCGTTCAGCCCGCTCGGCAAGGGCTTCCTCACCGGCAAGATCGACGAGAGCACCGCTTTCGAGAGCGGCGACTTCCGCAACACGGTGCCGCGCTTCGACGCCGACGCACGGAAGGCGAACGGCACCTTCGTCGAGCTGATCGAGCACGTCGCCGAGCGGAAAGGCGCGACGCCTGCGCAGATCGCGCTCGCCTGGATCCTCGCGCAGAAGGTGTGGATGGCGCCGATCCCGGGCACGACGAAGCTGAACCGCCTGGACGAGAACATCGCTGCCGCCGACGTGGAGCTCACGGCGGAGGAGCTTCAGGAGATCGACGACGGCGCCGCGCAGATCTCGGCGCAGGGCCATCGCTACTCCGAGGCGAACGAGCGGATGATCGACCGCTGACGGCCGAGCGGCCCGGGGCTCGTCGCTTCCTGGTAGGTATCGGGCGTGGAGCCCGAGCCGCTCACCCGGATCAGCAGCGCGAAGCCCGACCGCGTCGAGGTGCGCGGCCGCGATCTCACGGGAGACCTGATGGGGCGGGTGACCTTCACGGAGCACTTCCACCTGCTCCTGACGGGCCGCGAGCCGAACGAGGACGAGCGCTTCTTCCTGGATCTGCTGCTCGTCGCGATCGCGGAGCACGGCCTGATGCCGAGCAATGTCGCTGCCCGGATGACTCTCGCGGCCGACCCGGGGTCGCTGCAGGGCGCCGTGGCGGCGGGGATCCTCGGGGCCGGGTCTGTGATCCTCGGAGCGGCGGAGGAGTGCGCGTACCTGCTCGTGGATGCGTCCGAGCGCGGCGCGGTGGCCGTGGTGCGCGAGCTCCAGGCGGCGGGGAGGCGCGTTCCCGGCTTCGGTCATCCCCTGCACAAGCCTCTGGATCCACGCGCGGAGCGAATCCTCGTCCTCGCGGACGAGCGCGCCGTCGCCGGCCGGCACATCGCTCTCACGCGCGAGCTGCGGGAGGCCGTTGCGACCGTCTACCCGAAGCCGCTGACGCTGAACGTCTCGCTGCCGATCGCCGCGGTGCTGCTCGACCTCGGCTACTCGGCGGCGGTGGTCAAGGCGGTGCCCATCCTGGCCCGGACCGCGAGCCTGCTCGCGCACCTCGCGGAGGAGCAGGAACGGCCGATCGGCTTCCGGCTCGCCGCGCGTGCGATCGATGAGTGACGACGACACGAGCTTTCGCGAGCAGCTCGCCTACGTGCTCGCCCGCTCGCCCTTCTACCGAGCGAAGCTCGCCGGGCACGACACGAGCGGGGGCCTGGAGACGATCGCGCAGCTGCCGCTGACCGAGAAGCGCGAGCTGAAGCTGACGTGCACACGAGCAAACCCGTTCGGGTCGCACCTCTGCGTCCGGCGGCGGGAGCTCGCCCGGGTCTACTCGACGAGCGGCACGACCGGCGCGCCCACCTACATCCCGCTGACTGCGGGCGACCTCGAGAACTGGGTCACGGGCTCGTCGCGGAGCTACGCGGCCTCGGGGATCGAGCCGGGCGACCTCGTCGTGACCACGTACAACGCCGGCCCGTTCGTCGCCGGCGCCGCGCTCGACGCCTTCGCGCGCATCGGCGTCACCCACGTTCCCGTCGGCACGGGCTCGAGCGAGCGGCTCCTGCTCGCGCTCGCCGAGCTGCGACCGGACGCGATCGTGCTGACGCCGTCCTACGCCGCCTACCTGCTCGAGCTCGAAGACCTGCGCGAGTCGTCCGTGCGGCGCGTGCTCGTCGCCGGAGAGCCGGGCGGCGGCGAGCCCACCTTCCGCGGCCGCCTCGAGGAGGGCTGGGGCGCGCGCGTGACCGAGGCGATGGGCATCGGCGACATCGGCCCGTCGCTCTGGGGCGAGTGCGAGCAGCAATCCGGCATGCACCTCGGCGCCCACGGCCTCGTCCATCCCGAGCTGATCGACCCGGTCAGCGGCGAGGCTCGTGCGTGGGAGGACGGGGCGAGCGGCGAGCTCGTCCTGACGCACCTCAGGCACCGGGCGGCGCCGCTCCTGCGCTTCCGCACCCGCGACCACGTGCAGGTGTGGGCGAGTCCGTGCCCGTGCGGGCGCACGACACCGCGCGTCCGCTGCCTCGGCCGTACCGACGACATGCTGATCGTGCGCGGCGTCAACGTCTTCCCGTCGGCGGTGCGCGAGGTCGTCTGCTCGTTCATGCCCGGCGTCAGCGGCAACATTCTCGTCCGACCTCGCGGCTCCACCGTCAAGCAGGAGCCGCCGTTGCCGGTCGCGGTCGAGCTCGCCCGCGACGCGGCGCCGGACCCGACGCTGGCCGCGGCGATCCGCGACCGGCTGCGCGACGTGCTCGTGGTCGCGACCGACGTCGAGCTCGTGCCGTGGGGGAGCTTGCAGCGGAGCGAGTACAAGTCCAGACTCGTGAGTCGCTGATGCGGAAGCTGCAGACGCAGGGCGTGCACCACATCACGATCGTCGGCGCGAAGCGCCGGGTCTCGATCGACTTCTGGGAGGGCGTGCTCGGGATGCCGTTCGTCTTCGAGCAGCCGAACCTCGACGACGAGGACGAGAGCCACCTGTATTTCGACCCCGGCGACGGGCGACTGATCACCGTCTTCACCCACGAGGGTCGCGAGCCGGTCGGGCGCGCCTCCGCCGAGAAGGAGCCCGGCCGCGTGCACCACCTCGCCTTCGCCGTCTCGAAGGCGACCTTCGACCAGGCGGTCGCGCGCCTCGACGAGCGGGGGATCCCGCACAGCGGCGTCAAGGATCGAGGCTTCATGGACTCGATCTACTTCGACGACCCGCTCGGGCTCCTGATCGAGCTCGCGGCCTACCGCTTCGAGCCGCCCTGGGGGCACACACATGCCGACGTCCTGCTCGAGGCGCACAGGCTGCGCGTCGAGCGCGGCGACCACAACATCGACACCGAGCACCTCGCGGACGCGATCGAGCTGCTCGCCACGCGTTCGCGCGCGTCGCTCTCCGACGATCGAGCGCCGAAGAACCCCTACCCGTAGTAGAGGAGGAGTCCATGGCCGTCCACACGCTCAGCGTCCTCAAGCCCAGCGTGAACAACCTGAGCACCCGCATCTTCGTCCGCGCCGCCGGGCTCGACTTCGACGAGGTCGACGTCTGGGGCAAGAAGGGCACGCCCGACTTCCTCGCGAAGGACCCAGCCGACCTGACGCCGCTGCTCGAGGCGGACGGCCTCCCGAAGGGGTCGCTCTGGGAGAGCTGCGCGATCATGCAGTACCTCTGCAACAAGCACGGCCTCGAGCGCTTCTATCCGAGCGAGCCGGGCCCACGCGCGATGGTCGACAGCGCGATGTTCTATCTGATCGGGACGCTTTATCCCTACGTCGCGCGAGCGACGTACCCCGTCCTCCACTTCCCGCAGTACGCCGGCGAGGTCGGCGCCTCCGACGCCGACGAGAGCGCGAAGGCACGTGCCGCGGCCGCGGCCGCGGAGGCGATCGCAGGGCCGCTCGAGGTGTACCGCACGTTCTTCCTCGACGGCAAGCCGTTCATCGGCGGCGAGTCACCGTCGATCGCCGACATCCGCTTCGCCGCGACGCTCGAGTTCCTGCGCGCGATCGACTACCCGTTCCCCGCCTGGGCCGAGGAGTACCTGGGCGCGGTCGAGGGCGCGCTCGGCGACGCGTACACGGAGCCGGCAGCCGACGTCCGTGGCTACGTCGAGAGCGTGAAGGCGGCGCCCGTCGGGGCGTAGCGCCCTCGAGCATCCCCCACCCGAGTGATCGGGTGCGGCCGCAGAGGGCCGAAACCTGAACCATGAGGGCTGCGGCGCCGCGCATGGTGCTTCTCCTGTGCCTGCTGGTGGGGCTCGCGTTCCCGGCCGGCAGCTCTGCGTCGGCGGCACGGACGCAGGGAGCCGCGAGCATGGCGGTGCTCGAGAACGACGTGCTCGTGCAGTTGAACGCGATCAGGGCCGCCGAGGGCCTCGTGCCGCTGAGGCTCTCGCCGGGGCTCGACGCGGCCGCCGCGCAGCACACGCGCGAGATGGTGCGCATCGGGTACTTCGAGCACGACTCGGCGGACGGCACGAGCTTCGACGACCGGATCGCCCGGTACTACCCCTTCACGTCGCGCTTCCACCGCTGGGCGGTCGGCGAGAACCTCGTCTGGGAGTCGCCCGACCTCGATGCCACCGAGGCGTTGCGCCTCTGGATGGCGAGCCCGCCGCACCGTCACAACATCCTCGACCCGGCGTGGCGCGAGATCGGGATCGCCGCTGTCCATGTGCCGAGCTCGGCGACCGTCTTCGGCGGCGGCCAGGTGACGGTGGTCACCACCGACTTCGGCGTGCGCTCGTAACTCAGCGCGCGATCGGCTTGCAGCCTTCGGCGAGGCCGATCATCTGCGCGTTCGACAGCTCGTCGAGGAGGGTGTTCGTGATCCAGGCGCGCGTCGGGCCCTGCTGCCAGGCGATCTCGCGGATCCGACCGTGCTCCGTCCACACCGAATAGGCGCGACTGCCGCGATGCAGCGTGGCCGTCGGGCTCGCGAGCGCCGGTGCATCCTGCCAGGTCGTCCACGTGTAGAGGACGGAGCGCCCGGAGCCTGCGGTCGCCCAGGCGGCGATCGCAGGATGCCCCGCGAGAACGTACGAGCGCGCAGGCTCGGCGGTCGGCCACCAGTAGCCAGCCGGAAGCTCGGTCGGCGCGCAGCGCCGGATCGGGACGAGCGAGCGGAGCAGCCGCTCGCCCACGCCGCCGTCCGGCACGAGCCCGATCGGTTCCGTACGCGGTACGGGGCTTACCGCGGGCGAGACCTTGCTCGACCTGGTGGCCCTGTGCGTCGGCGCGGCGAACAGCGCGCGCACGGCGGTCTGTCGTTGCGCGTCCGTCGCGCTCAGATAGAAGGCGCCGTAGAGGGTCAGGTCCTGCGCCTGGAGCGTCTCGCGGCCGAGGTTCGCGGTCGACGTGCCGTGCACCGCCCGGAACAACCACCAGAGCTCGGAGAGGCTCGAGATGTCCGACGTCGTCGCCTTCGCGAACGTCTCGGCCCGGTCGCGCAACGCGAGCAGGTCGGGGGTGAACGTGAGGAGCTTGCCGAGGACGGCCCGCAGGAAGAGCTGCTGGCGGGCCGCCCGGTAGAAGTCGGAGTCGGTGTGACGGAACCGGGCGTACTCGAGCGCCTGCACGCCGTTCAGCTTCTGGTAGCCGGGTTGCAGGTCGATGTCGGCGTAGTTCGTCCCGATCGTCCCCACGTTCCGGTTCAGGTACCGCTGGTCGACGGGGACGTAGATGCCGCCGAGCATGTCGACGAGCTTGCGGAAGCCGGCGAAGTTGACCTCGACGAAGTGGTCGATCCTGACGCCGAACACCTCGCGCACCGTCTTGATCAGCAGCCCGGCGCCGCCGAGCGTGAAGGCATCGTTGATCCGGTCCTCGCCGTGGCCCGCGATCGGCACGTACAGGTCCCGCGGGATCGAGAGCAGCGAGATGCGGTGGTGGGTGGCGTCGATGCGCGCGAGGATGATCGTGTCCGAGTGGACGTCGTCCCGCGCGGACTGGAAGCGGTGGTCACTGCCGATCAGAAGGATCGTCTGCGCGCCACGAGCCGCCTCGACCTTCGGCGCGACGAAGCGGTGCTTCGGCTCGACGCGCAGCTGGCGCCGCGCCCGCACCACCTCGGCGTGCTTGGAGCCGGCCTGCAGCTCGCCGACGATCGAGCGCGCCTGCCAGTACGCGATCGCCGCAGCGCCGGCCGCGAGCACGAGCGCTCCGCCCGCGGCGATCAGGAGGACTCGGAGCAGGCGACGACGCACGCTTGCGCGTTCCCCGGACCCGGCTCGCCGCACCACGTCGGGATGATGTCAGGCGTCGGCCAGGTCCGAGTGCAGCTGACGGAGCTGAGCGACGAGCAGGAGGGCCTCCGGCCCGCCGTGCGCCGCCTCGTCGAGCGAGCGGTCTGCAGCCGCGAGGAGCGCGGCCGGGTCATCGCCGGCGACCGCGGCATCGGCGGCGCCTGCGAGTGCGCGCACCGCGGCCGCCAGCTGCGGGTCGTGCACCGGTTGGTCGACCACGTCCCGGGCGAGCGAGCGGGCATGGCGGTAGACGCGTGCCGCGAGGTTGACGCGGCGCTCGAGCGCGTCGAGCTCGAGCAGGTCGCGCCGCCGCACCGGGTTGAGCCGCAGCGCGCGCCGTGCCTGTGGCAGGTCGAACACCTCGCGCACGGCGTCGAGCGAGTGCGCGCGCACGTCGTCCATTCGTGACGCGGTCGTCCGAGAGCCGGCAGCGAGGTCCTCTGCGATCGCCGCCAGGTCGGCGGCGAGCTCGTTGCGGACGCGGTCGAGCCGCAGCCGGACCTCCCTGACCGGGTCCGGCGGCCACAGGAAGACGGCGACCACGAGCGTGACGCCCGCGCCGATCGCCGTCTCCCACACACGCGCGACGCCGGCGCCGAGGGCGCCGCTCCGGCCGACGCCGACCAGGAACAGTGCGCTCACCGCCGGCTGGATGTTCGCGCGGTCGCCGACTCGCAGGGGGATGCCCGCGAGCGTGCCGGCCAGGAGGGCGAGTGCGACGACGATCGTCAGCCGTGCGTCGACCTGGAGCACCGCGAGCCCGATCCCGACGCCCGCGAACACGCCCACGATCCGCGCGACCGTGCTCGTCAGCGCGCCGAACGGGTCCCCGCTCATCGCGACCAGCCCGACGAGCGCCGCGAAGATCGGGCGAGGCTGGCCGGCGAGCGTGCCGAGCCACCACGAGAGCGAGGCGGCGAGCGTCATCTTGAGCGCGAGGCGCGCTTCGGTGACGAGGTCGCGGTCGAACAGGCGCACGAGGCGATTGTCCACGCTTAGGATGGTCCCGTGGTCTCCACGACACCCCCGCTCGAACAGGCGCTCGAGGCGCACCGGCGCGAGCTCACGGGCTACTGCTACCGCATGCTCGCCTCCCCGTTCGAGGCCGAGGACGCGGTCCAGGAGACGCTGCTGCGAGCCTGGCGGTCGCACGCGGGCTTCGAGGGGCGCGCGAGCCTGCGCTCGTGGCTCTACCGGATCGCGACCAACGTCTGCCTCGACATGCTCAGCGGCCGTGAGCGCAGGGCGCTTCCGGCCGACCTGGGGCCGGCGCAGGAGCCGCTCGAGCGGAACCTCCACACACGCCCGGAGACCACGTGGCTGCAGCCGATTCCCGACTCGCTCGTCTCGACCGAGGATCCCGCCGAGATCGCGGTCGCCCACGACACGATCCGGCTGGCCTTCGTCGCCGCCCTGCAGCACCTGCCGCCGCGGCAGCGCGCCGTGCTGATCCTCTGCGAGGTGCTGCGCTGGCAGGCGACGGAGGTCGCGGAGCTGCTCGAGACGACGGTCGCCTCCGTGAACAGCGCGCTGCAGCGCGCACGTGCCACGCTCGAGCAGAGCGACCTGGCGACCGCGCAGCCGCTCAGTGCGGCCGACCGAGAGCTGCTCGCGCGTTACGTCGAGGCGTTCCAGGACTACGACGTCGAGCGGCTGACGGAGCTGATCCGCGAGGACGCGACCCAGTCGATGCCGCCCTTCGACATGTGGCTCGACGGCCGCGACGATGTGCTCGCCTGGTGGTTCGGGCCCGGCATCGGCTGCCGCGGCTCACGCGTGCTGTCTGCGCCGAGCGCGAACGGCCTGCCGGCCTTCGGCCAGTACAAGCCCGCGGAGGACGGCGGCTACGACCCGTGGGCGCTGCAGGTGGTCGAGCTCTCAGAGGGCCGGATCGGCGAGTTCACGTTCTTCCTCGAGACCGAGACGTTGTTCCCGCTGTTCGGCCTGCCGCCGCGGCTCGAGCCGTAGCACCTCGACGAGCCCCGCGAACTCCGCGAGCTCCACGAGCTCGACCGGGGCACCGGCGATGCTCACGTGGACGCCGGCCCGCCGCGCGGCGAGCTGGAGCCGCGCGAGCGAGTCGAGCATCCGCAATGCGCCCATCGTGTACACGACCGTCGGCGCGACCCGAACTCATCGGTGATGATTGCGCCGTGGCTGCGACGGCGGGCTGGGTCAACTGGGTCGGGAACCAGAGCTGCCTGCCGGCGGAGGTCGGCACGCCTTCCAGCGAGGAGGAGGCGGCCGAGCTCGTCGCGGGCGCGGCCGCGCGCGGGCTCGGCGTCCGCGTCGCCGGCGGCGGCCACTCGTTCACGCCGGTCGTCGCCACGGATGGGCTGCTGCTCGACCTGCGCGGGCTGCCGCGGATCCGCTCGACCGATCCGGAGCGCCGGCGCGTCGTCGTCGGGCCGGCGACGACGATCGGCGAGTTCGGCGCGCCGCTGTGGGCGGCCGGCCTCGCGCTCGCGAACCAGGGCGACATCGTGGCACAGCACATCGCCGGTGCGGCCGCGACCGCCACCCACGGCTCGGGCCTTCGGTTCGGCAGCTTCTCGTCGTCGCTGCGGCGCGTCCGGCTCGTCGGGCCCGACGGCGCGATCACCGAGATCGGCGAGGACCAGCCCGACCGCCTGCACGCAGCGCAGACGTCGATCGGCATGCTCGGCGTCGTCGTCGAGCTGGAGCTGGAGGTGGCGACCGCGTACCGGCTGACCGAGCGCGTGGAGCGCTGGAGCTGGGAGCAGGCGTGGGAGCCGTTCGAGGAGCTTGCGCGGACGCATCGCCACTACTCGTTCTTCTGGATGCCGACCAACGACTCGGCCGAGCTCTACGGGCTGGGCGAGCCCGGGATGTCGCTCGCCGACCGTTGCCACGTGAGGATCTACGACGACGTCGACCTGTCCGTCCCGGACTCCGACGAGCCGAACCGGCGCGTCGGGCCGGCCCACGTCATCTATCCGATGGTCTACGAGCCGAACTTCCACGAGCTCGAGTACTTCGTCCCGTTCGAGCGTGGACGTGAGGCGCTCGCCGCGATGCGGGAGTTGATGCTCGCGAGCCTGCCCGCGTCGGTCATCCCGATGGAGGTGCGCACGGTGGGGCGCGAGCCCGCGTGGCTCTCGCACAGCTACGAGCGGGACACGGTCGTCATCTCCGTCTCCGGCACTCCCGGCACGGACTACTGGCCGTACCTCCGAGACGTCGACCGGCTGCTCGGCGAGTTCGACGCGCGCGTGCACTGGGGGAAGCTCCATTTCCTCACGCACGAGCAGCTGCACGCGCGCTATCCGCAGGCCGGCGACTTCGTCGCCTTGCGGCGGGAGCTCGACCCGAACGGTGTCTTTCTGAACGACCACCTGCGGCCGCTGTTCTCCTGACCACCGGAACCGCTTCGATTACGAGTGGGGGTGGTCGCGCCGCTGCTCACGCCGGAGCGCCTCGAGTCGCCGCCGGTCCTGCTTCGTCGGGCGGCGGCCGAGGTCGGCTCCGAGCGGGCTCGCGACGCGCCGCTCGAGCGCATGCCGCTCGCGGCCCGCGCGCGACTCCGGCGTCTCCTCGTAGAGAGTCGCGGCGACGCTCGCGGGCCCGCGCCGGTCGGCGAGGCCGCGCACGGTCACCGTCCATGGGACGGTCCCGATCCGCAGTTCGAGCGTGTCGCCGGCGCGAACATCCTTGGCCGGCTTCACCCGCGCACCGTTCACGTGGACGTGACCGCCGAGCACCGCCTCCGTGGCGAGCCCGCGCGTCTTGAAGAAGCGCGCAGCCCACAGCCACTTGTCGACCCTGACCGACTCCACGGCTCGTATGATCGCCCGATGAGCGGGCGGCTGCCGGACGCGACCCGCATGGGCGAGGTGCACCTGACCGTCGCCGACCTTGCTCGGTCGCTCGAGTGGTATCGCGACGCGATCGGTCTGCGCGTCCGGACCGAGGAGGACGGAACGGCGCGGCTCGGCGCGGGCGGGGAGGACCTGCTCGTCCTGCGCGAGGTGCCGGGCGCCCGCCCTGCGGACCGCCACACCGGGCTCTACCACTTCGCCCTGCTCCTCCCTTCACGGGCGGATCTCGCCCGGTGGCTCGAGCACGCCTCTCGCGACCGCGTGCCGCTGACGGGCCTGTCGGACCACTGGGTGAGCGAGGCGATCTACCTGAACGACCCCGACCATCACGGCATCGAGATCTACGCCGACCGTCCCCGCGAGCTGTGGGAAGGACGCGTGGCCGAGGGGATGACGACGCTGCCCCTCGACACGATCGACCTTCTGGGAGCGCTCGACGATCCGGGGGCGGAGCCGTTCGCGGGGCTCCCGGAGGGGACGACGATGGGTCACGTCCACCTGCGGGTCGCCGACGTGGCCGACACGATCGCGTTCTACCGCGACGTGCTCGGTTTCGGCCTGACGGCCACGCTCGGCCCTCAGGCGGCGTTCCTCTCGGCGGGCGGCTACCACCACCACATCGGCGGCAACACGTGGGGCAGCGCCGGCGCCGTCCCGGCTCCGCCGGGATCGGCGACGCTCGAGCGGATGACCGTGGTCGTGCCCGACGCCGCGACGCTTGCCGACGTGGAGGAACGCGCCGGAGGGGAGCGCACGGCGGACGGGCTCGCGCTGCGCGACCCGTCGGGCAACCCGGTGCTCGTCGCTACGGCAGCGTGACGAACCCGCCCAGGAAGCTCCGCGCCGACGGCGTGTCGAGCCGGTAGTCGACATTCGTCGCGCGGCAGACCGTGTCGCCCGTGATCGTCGTGCCCGCCACGATGTCCGTCTCGCCGGGGCCGGCGCCGAGGAAGTTCGGCCCGCCCGAGTCGCCGTAGCAGGTGCCGCCGTCGGCGTGTGCCGGATTCATCGACGCGCGGATCCACGAGGGCGTGAGCGAGTTGACCGACCCGGTCGCGACGTAGCGCACGTCGGCGTAGCCGAAGGTGTGGCCGCCCTTCCCCTGTGCCTTCGACACCGACTGCGCGCCGTAGCCGACCGACGTGATGCCGTCGCCGTGTGCGAGGGAATCGAGCTGGCCAAGGGTCGGGAGCCGAGCCGGCGCGATCCCGGGCGCGGCGTCGAGGACGACGACCGCGATGTCGTGCGGATCGCTCGCCGCCTTCCGGTACTGCGGGTCGCCGTACCAGGTCCCCCAGAAAGTCGTGCCCGGCGCGGTGTAGCTCGAGTCGAACGTGACCGCGACGCGCGAGACGCCCTCGTCGCAGTGCTCGGCCGTGAGGAAGACCTTCGGCGCGATCAGCGTGCCGGTGCATTCCTCCCACGTGCCGTCGGAGAAGGCCTGCTGCGCGAGCAGCGCGCCGACCTCCGGGTGGGCGGTCCCGTCAGGGCCGCCGCCGACGATCGCGAGCGACGAGCCGGCGGCGCCGAGCGCCACCACGGTTGCGAGCAGTGCGAGACAGGTGTTGCGCATGGGACCTCCCCTTTCCCCGGCTGAACGGGCCGAGCATACCGTTAGGCTGTCGGCGCCGATGGCGGCCGAGGAACAGCTCGCTCAGGACGAGAGCCCCCGCGATCTCAAGGGGGTCTACCGCTTCTACGAGCTCGCGAAGCGCGCCGAGTGGCAGGTGCGCGAGCTCCCGTGGGGCGAGCTGCCGCCGATTCCGGAGTACAGCGGCTCACCGCAGAAGCTCGCGCGCCGGCGCGACCTGTGGCGCTCGGTCGTCACGCAGCAACTGCAGGCGGACGAGCTCGCGGTGGAGATGGCGACCCAGCTCTTCGCGATCGCGCCGGATCACGAGGCGAAGCTCTACTACACGACGATGGTGCAGGACGAGTCGCGCCACACCGAGGCGTGGCTCAAGCTGATCCACGAGGCGGGCGGGATGGCAGAGCGCGACCCGTACCTCGACCGTCTTGCGCACATGACCCTCGATGCGGACACGCTCGAGGAGAAGGTCTTCCTGATGCAGGTCTTCTACGAGCGGCTGATCATCCCCCGCTTCCGGATGATCGCGCGCTCGTCGCGCGGGACCGTGCTCGAGGACCTCTGCAACCGGCTCGCGATCGACGACGGGATCCACCACGGTGCCGGCATGGCGTACGAGCGCGTCCTCCTCGAGGGTGCCGGGCGCCGGGTCCAGGTGCTGTTGGTCGAGGCGGCCAACCGGATGCTGCCGCTCTTTGCGCAACACGCGCTCTGGCGGCCCAAGGCGCGCGAGTTCATCGGCGCGCTGATGCGCGAGACGGATATCCGCATGCTGAAGGAGGACCTGCAGCACGGCGTCCGCCTCGCGAAGTCGCTGGGCGTCGACGTCAGTGGGATCGAGCTACCGGCCGACCTTCACCTCTAGGACTTCCTACTCCTGCGCGAGGATCAGGCGCCGGCCGACGACGTCCTCGACGCGGACCTCCTTCGACCCGAGGCGGAGCGTGTCGCCGGACGCGGGGCGCTCCTCGAGCTGGATCCTCCCCGTCGCGACCACGGCATCGCCTGAGCGCAGTTCGTATTCATAATCGGCCACAGCAGGGATGCACTCCAGCTGCGGGAGCTTACCGTTCGTGCAGTACTCTCGCGGCGTGAGCGCCCCGGGCCTGCCGATCCGCGGAAGTTGTCTTTGCGGTTCGGTCCGGTACGAGGTTCGCGCACCGTTCGTGTCGGCGAGCTACTGCCATTGCACGCGCTGCCAGCGCCGCACCGGCACGGCCGCGGCAGCCTCCGCCCGTGTCGCGCCCGGCGCGCTGCGCGTCACCTCGGGCGAGGAGCTCATCGCCGAGTGGGCGCCGCCCGAGGGCTGGGCGAAGTGCTTCTGCTCGGGTTGCGGCGGTGCGCTCTGGAGTCGTCACCCCGACGACTCTTCCGTGGTCAGCGTCAGGCTCGGGACGGTCGAGGGCGATCCGGGCATCCGCCCGCAGTACCGCCAGTTCGTCGCGTACGCGGCGTCCTGGGAGCCGATCCCGGAGGACGGCCTGCCGCGGTACGCCGAGGGCCGTCCCGCCTCGTAGAGGCAGCACGACCCTCGGCGGGGGGCGGAGCGTTCAGGCGGTTGCTGCGGCGTGCTCGTCGACCCACGTCTGGGTGCCGGGCTCGACGCCGCGGGCGATCAGCACCGGGCACGGCGCATCATGGAGGACGCCCTGCGAGACGCTGCCGAAGACGAACCGGCGGAGCGCTCCCCAGCCGTGCGCGCCCATCACGATCATCGACACGCCACGGGTCGCGGCGATCCTGCAGATCTCCTCGACGACTGGCCCCTCGAGCGGGAGCGTTTCGCACTCGACGCCTTCCGCGGCGGCGGTCGCCGCCAGCTCCTCGAGCACCTTCTCGACGTGCTCGCGCTCCGACTTGCGGAGCTCTGAGTACACGTCGGCGTAGCCGTAGTACCCGTAGGACGGGACGCTCACGTGCTCGACGCACACCGCGAGGAGCGGTGCGCCGAGGCTGAGCGCCAGTTCGATCGCCTCGCGCGTCGCCTCCGCCGAAGCGGGGGAGCCGTCCGTTGCCAGCATGATCGGCTTCATGTCCTTCTCCTTTCCACGGTGTCACTGTCGCCGTGGACCGGCTCGGGCGGATCGGGGCGGTGACCGATCGACCTGCGGAAAACCCCTGATTCGGGTTCGCCGGGTGGAGGCAACCATCCTGGCATGGCCCTCCCGGTGCGCGAGACCGTCACGACGACGGCGGAAGACGTCGTCCTTCGCGACGGCTCGACTCTGCGCCTGCGCTCCACGGCACCCACCGACGGCCCCGCGCTCGTCGCCTTCTTCGACCGCCTCTCGCCCGAGAGCCGCTACCTCCGCTTCCAGGGGGCCGGGGTCGTCGACCTGCGGACGGTCGAGCCGTTCGTGCATACCGATTGGCGCGAGAGCGTGTCGCTCGTCGGCGAGCTCGAGGGCGATGTCGTCGCGCTCGGCACGTTCATCCGCCTGCGCGACCCGCGCCGGGCGGAGGTCGCGTTCGCGGTCGCGGACGGGCTCCAGGGCCGCGGCATCGCGACCCGGCTGCTCGAGCGGCTCGCGCTGCATGCGGCGGGTGTCGGGATCGAGGAGTTCGTCGCGCAGGTGCTGCCGCAGAACGGCCACATGCTCAACGTGTTCTCCGACGCGGGCTTCGGCATCTCGCGCAAGCTCGAGGAAGGTGTCGTCGAGGTGCGGCTCGCGATCTCCGCCACGGAGGCCTACCGCCTCCGGCTGGACGAACGCGACCACGTCGCGGTCGCCGCGTCGGTGCGGTCCTTCTTCACGCCCGAGACGGTTGCGGTGATCGGCGCGTCGGCACGACGCGGCACGATCGGCGGCGAGCTCTTCCGCAACATCCTCAGCGGCGACTTCACCGGGGCCGCCTATCCGGTCAACGCGCGCGGCGAGCCGGTGGGAGGCGTCCCCGCCTACTCGTCGATCGAGGACATCCCCGCCGAGATCGACCTCGCTGTGATCTGTGTCCCCGGTGCGGCCGTGCTCGACGCCGCCGAGTCCGCACTGCGCAAGGGGGTGAGGGCTCTCTGCGTGATCTCGGCGGGCTTCGCCGAGGTCGGACGCGAGGGGGCGCGCCGGCAGGACGAGCTGCTCGCACTCGTGCGCTCCCACGGCGCGCGCCTGATCGGCCCGAACTGCCTCGGCATCGCTGCCTCAGGCGTCAGGCTGAACGCGACCTTCGCCGGTCGCCAGTTCCCGCCCGGCCGGGCTGCCTTCTCGTCGCAGAGCGGCGCGCTCGGGATCGCGCTGCTCGAGCAGGCGGAGCAGCGCGGCCTCGGGCTCTCGTCGTTCGTGTCGATCGGGAACAAGGCCGACGTCTCCTCGAACGACCTCCTCGAGTACTGGGAGGACGACCCGGAGACCGACCTCGTGCTGCTCTACCTCGAATCGTTCGGCAACCCCCACAAGTTCGCTCGAATCGCCCGCCGCGTCGCGCGCTCGAAGCCGATCCTCGCGATGCGAAGCGGCACCAGCTCGCGAGGCGCCCGGGCGGCGAGCTCGCATACGGCCGCGCTCGCCGGCTCGGACGCCGCCGTCGAGGCGCTGTTCCGTCAGACGGGCGTGCTGCGCGCCTCGACGCTCGAGGAGCTGATCGACACCGCGGTGCTCCTCTCCTCGCAACCGCTCCCGCTCGGCAACCGCGTCGCGGTGATGACGAACGCGGGCGGCATGGGGATCCTCGCCGCAGACGCGTGCGACCAGACCGGGCTCGTGCTCCCCGACCTCGCCGACGAGACTCGCGCCAAGCTCGCAGAGTTCCTGCCGCGGGAGGCGTCGACGGCGAACCCGGTCGACCTGCTCGGCTCGGCGGTCGGTGAGACCTATGCGCGCGCGCTCCCGATCCTGCTCGACGATCCGGGTGTGGACGCCGTGATGGCGATGTTCGTGCTGACGATCGTGGCCGAGACCGACGACGTCGTCGCAGCGATCGAGCACGCCGCCGCAGGCGCCGACAAGCCGGTTGTCCCCGTGATCATGAGCGCCGAAGGGGCGCCGCGCGGCAGCTTCGCCTATCCCGAGTCGGCCGCGCGCGCTCTCGGGCTCGCCGCCCGGCGAGCCGCCTGGCTCCGCCGCCCGGCCGGCGTCGTGCCGACGATCCACGACGTCGATCCGGCCGCCGCGCGCGACCTGATCGAGGCGGGGCTCGAAGGGTCAAGCGACGTCTGGCTCGATCCGGCGAGCACGCGTCGCCTGCTCGAGCTGTACGGCCTCCCTGTCGTGCCCGAGCGCATCGCCGTCACCCCCGAGGACGCGGTCGCTGCTGCGGTCGAGCTCGGCCTGCCCGCCGTCGTGAAGACAGCGGCGTCGGGTGTCCACAAGACCGAATCCGGCGGAGTCGCCCTCGACCTCCGGGCCCCGGAGGACGTACGCGCGGCAGCCGAGCGGATCGGCTGCCCGGTGCTCGTCCAGCCGTTCCTGACAGGCTCGGTCGAGCTGCTCGCCGGCGTCGTCCAGGACCCGCTGTTCGGACCCCTCGTCGCGTTCGGGCCGGGCGGGACGATGGCGGAGCTGATCGGCGACGCACGCTTCGCGCTCGCGCCGCTGACCGACGTGGACGTCGAGCTCGCGCTGACCGGGGGCAAGGCCGGCAAGCTGGTCGCGGGCTGGCGTGGCGCTCCGTCGGCCGACCGGAAGGCGCTCGCGAGCCTCCTGCACCGGCTTTCGCAGCTCGCCGTCGACCACCCCGAGGTGGCCGAGCTCGATCTCAACCCGATCCTCGCCCGCCCCGACGGCTGCATCGCCGTCGACGCGCGGGTACGGTTGCGGCGGGTGGAGCGGGCAACGAGCACCAAGACCTGGTGAAGGCGTCGGACCACGAGCTCGAGCTGCTCGACGCGTACTGGCGCGCGGCGAACTACGTGTCCGTGGGGCAGATCTACCTGCTCGACAACCCGCTCCTGCGCGAGCCGATCGCGCCCGAGCACGTGAAGCCGCGCCTGCTCGGCCACTGGGGCACGACGCCGGGCCTGAACCTGCTCTACGTCCACCTGAACCGGGCGATCCGCGAGCGCGACCTGAACGTCGTCTATGTGACGGGGCCGGGCCACGGCGGGCCGGGCCTCGTCGCCAACACGTACCTGGAGGGCACCTACAGCGAGGTCTATCCGGCGATCGGGCAGGACGAGGAGGGCATGCGCCGTCTCTTCCGCCAGTTCTCGTTCCCGGGCGGCATTCCCAGCCACGTGGCGCCCGAGACCCCGGGCTCGATCCACGAAGGTGGCGAGCTCGGCTACGCCCTCTCGCACGCGTTCGGTGCCGTGTTCGACAACCCCGACCTCCTCGTCGCCTGCGTCGTAGGCGACGGCGAGGCCGAGACCGGTCCGCTCGCTACGAGCTGGCACTCGAACAAGTTCCTCGATCCGGCGACGGACGGCGCGGTGCTGCCGATCCTGCACCTGAACGGCTACAAGATCGCCAACCCGACGGTGCTCGCCCGCATCCCGCACGCCGAGCTCGAATCCCTGATGCGCGGCTACGGCTGGGAGCCGCACCTGGTCGCGGGCGACCAACCGATGCAGGTGCACGCCGACCTCGCGGGAACGCTCGACGTCATGCTCGACCGGATCGCGGAGATCCAGCGCGTCGCGCGCGAGGACGGCGACACCCGCCGCCCCGCGTGGCCGATGCTGATCCTGCGCACGCCCAAGGGCTGGACCGGGCCGGCCGTGGTCGACGGGCTGCAGGTCGAGGGCACCTGGCGGGCGCACCAGGTGCCGATCTCGGAGGCGCGTGACGACGACGGCCACCGGCATCAGCTCGAGGAGTGGATGCGGAGCTACCGCCCGGAAGAGCTGTTCGACGACCACGGCAGCCTGATCCCCGAGCTGAGGGCGCTCGCGCCGGAGGGCGACCGCCGGATGGGCGCGAACCCGCACGCGAACGGCGGCCTTCTCCTCCGCGCGCTCGAGCTGCCGGACTTCCGCGACTACGCGGTCCCCGTCGAGCGGCCGGGAACCTCGCTCAGCGAGGCGACCCGTGTGCTCGGGACGTTCCTGCGCGACGTCGTCGTCCGCAACGAGCGCAACTTCCGCATCTTCGGACCGGACGAGACCGCGTCGAACCGTCTCGGGGCGGTGCTCGAGCGGACCGACAAGCAATGGGACGCCGAGGTGCTGCCCGTCGACGAAAAGCTGGCTCCGAGCGGACGCGTGATGGAGGTGCTCTCCGAGCACCAGTGCGAGGGCTGGCTCGAGGGCTACCTGTTGACCGGCAGGCACGGCCTCTTCGACTGCTACGAGGCGTTCATCCACATCGTCGACTCGATGTTCAACCAGCACGCGAAGT
The DNA here is from genome assembly GCA_963725595.1 of uncultured Thermoleophilia bacterium. GTDB lineage: Bacteria > Actinomycetota > Thermoleophilia > Gaiellales > Gaiellaceae > PALSA-600. The sequence goes on from CAVRYT010000001.1 coordinate 265,762, forward strand.
GGCTGAAGGTGACGCGGAACATCCCGTGGCGGCGGCCGATCGCCTCGCTCAACTACCTGCTCAGCTCGCACGTCTGGCGCCAGGACCACAACGGTTTCTCGCACCAGGACCCGGGCTTCATCGACCACGTCGTGAACAAGAAGGCGGAGATCATCCGCGTGTACCTGCCGCCGGACGCGAACTGCCTGCTCTCGGTCGCCGACCACTGCCTGCGCGTCGCGCCACTACGTGAACGTGATCGTCGCGGGCAAGCAGCCCGCGCTCGACTACCTCTCGATCGAGGACGCGATCGTCCACTGCACGCGCGGCATCGGCATCTGGGAGTTCGCCTCGAACGACGAGGGCGGCGAGCCGGACGTCGTGCTCGGCTGCGCGGGCGACATCCCGACGCTCGAGGCGGTGGCCGCGGCGGCGATCCTGCGCGAGCGGCTGCCGGAGCTGAAGGTGCGGGTCGTGAACGTCGTCGACCTGATGCGCCTGCAGCCCGAGAGCGAGCATCCGCACGGGCTGCCGGACGGCGAGTTCGACGCGCTCTTCACCACCGACCGGCCGGTGATCTTCGCCTACCACGGCTACCCGTGGCTGATCCACCGCCTGACCTACCGCCGCACGAACCACGCGAACCTGCACGTGCGCGGCTACAAGGAGGAGGGCACGACGACGACGCCCTTCGACATGGTGATGCTGAACGACCTCGACCGCTTCCACCTCGCGATGGACGTGATCGACCGCGTGCCCGGGCCTCGCCACGACGGCGGCGCACCTGCGCCAGGAGCTGGCCGACACACGGCTGCGGGCACGCGCGTACACCCGCGAGCACGGGGAGGACGACCCCGTCGTCTCCGGCGTTCACGTGGCCCTTCTGACGCTCGTCGTCAACGCGGGCTCGACCAGCCTGAAGCTGTCGCTCGTCGACGGGGACGAGACGCATCCGCGTCGAGTCGTTCGACGTCGCGGCCGACCTCGCCGCGCATCGCATCGTCCACGGGGGCGAGCGCTTCCGCGAGCCGGTCGTGATCGACGACGAGGTGATGGCCGAGCTCGAGGCTCTGGTCGAGCTCGCGCCGCTGCACAGGCGCCGGCGCTCGACGCTCTCGCGGACGCGAGGCGCGCCCTCCCCGACGTGCCGCACGTCGCCGTCTTCGACACTGCGTTCCACGCGACGCTCCACCTGTCGCCTGGACGTACGCGGTGCCCGGCCGGCTCGGCATCCGCCGCTACGGCTTCCACGGGCTCGCGGTGCAGTCGGTCTCCGAGCAGGTGCGGGTACGCCGGCTCGTCGTCTGTCACCTCGGCGGCGGCTGCTCGGTCACCGGCGTGCTCGACGGCCGCTCGGTCGAGACGTCGATGGGCTTCACCCCGCTCGAGGGGGTGCCGATGGCGACGCGCTCGGGCTCGGTCGATCCCGGCGCCGTGCTGCACCTCGCGCGGCGGCTCGGCGTCGACGAGCTGATGCGCGTCCTCGAAGCAGGAGTCCGGGATTGACCGCGCTCTCCGGGCTCTCGGGCGACGTGCGCGAGCTCGAGCAGGACCCGCGCGGCGCGTTCGCACTCGACGTGCTCTCCTACCGGGTCGCCCAGGCCGTGGCCGCCTGCGCGTCGCGCTCGGCGGCATCGACGTCCTCGCCTTCAGCGGCGGGATCGGCGAGCACTCCGCCAGGGTGCGGGACGGTGTCGTCGGCAGGCTCGCGTTCCTCGGCGCGCTCGACGTCCGCGTCGTGACGGCGCAGGAGGACATCGTCGCCGCGCGGGCCGCACAGGCGGTGGTCGCCCGCACCGCGCGTTAGGGGTAGGTCGCTTGCGGCTTCATGTCGATGCTGGGTGTGCCGCTGTATTCGGTCTGGATCAGACCGACCGTTGAACGCTCCGGTGCTTAGCGGCCTCCACGGAGGCGCGAGGCTAGTCCGCGAACGGTCGCAACTCGAGAATCCCGAACGATGCGCCAGGGTTTCTCGAGGCGACTTCGAGCGCTTCCTCGAGATCCGCACATTCGAGAATGCTGAAACCAGCGATCTGGACGGGCGTCTCCACCACAGGCCCGTCACTCGCCAGCAGTTCTCCGTTGCGAATCCTGACGGTCTTCGTGTCGCCGACCGAGCCGAGGACATGCCCCTGAAGCCGCACACCGCGGTCATCCATTTCGGTACACCAGGACTCGACGGCAGCGGGAATCGACGCTCTTTGATCTGCGTCGAGCTCGACAGTTGGATCCCGATAGGTGAACAGCATGTATTTCATGGCCCGCTCCTTCGGTGAGATCGTGTGTCCGGACGTTAGACGGTCTGGTGGGCTCGAACTCGCACCCTGGAGTCGGGTGAGCGAAGAGGCCGCTCGCGCGGCCTCTTCGGTTCTGGCGATGGTCGATACGGCCGAGCGATTACTCGATCGGGATCTCGAAGCGGGCGATGATGCCGGGGTCGCCGCCTCTCGCGAGTAGCTCGGGATCGGGATCGCGAGTCGCCACCCATGCATAGCCGTGCTCCGGGTAGGCGACGACGTCCGGGAAGCTCCCGGCACTGATCGCGAGGATCTGAGCGGCGTCTTCGGAGGGGTTGCTGAACGTATGCAGTCCGGCACGTCCCTCGGGGCAGAAGACGAAGTCGCCCGGAGCCAACTCCTCTTTGCCGTGTTGGTTCCGAAAGACGGGACGACCGCTCAGGACGAAGAACATCTCTTCGGCTCCGAAGTGCATATGCATCCGCGTCTCAGGCGCGTCGGGGGCCAGTTCGTACAGCGTTGCTCCCATCCTGGCGTCGTCCGGCCGCCAGAAGATTTGCTGCCGGGTCCCGGCTTCGTCGTTTTCTCCGTCCCATGCGTCGGAGAAGAGATTCTGACGATTCACTGGTGATACCTCCGAGTCGTAGCGGTGGGCGCGCAGCCCCCCGAGCCCGCAGTACGGGCCCCGGCAACACTGCGCCGAAAACGCGCGGCTCGTTCGCCGCGCCATGCCGCTACCTCGCCGCCGGATCCACGGCAGGATCATGCCTGCTCGAGTGTGCCGACGACGGCACAGGGAATGACGCCTCGGCCCGATCTACGGCGCTCAGCGCAGAGCCTCCTGGAACCGCGGGTCGTCGCGTACGGCGGCGAAGTCGTCGTCCATGCGCGCCTGCTCACGGAACCGCGGGAACAGTTCCACGGACCGCTTGAGGTGGCCGAACGTCTCGTCGCCGGCGTTGCCGGCGAGTGTCGCAAAGCACGCGTAGTTGTAATGGAGGCCCGCGTGGTCAGGCATCCGCTCGAGGCCGCCGCAGACGGCTTCGAGCGCGTCGGCGTAGCGCTGCTCGCGATAGGCGATCAGCGACTCGCCATGGAACGACCACGCCTCACCCCAGTCGATCGCCTGATACGCCTCGCCGGGTGTCCCGCCGAGGGCGAGGATCGTCCCGGCTCCGGTTGCTTTCCGCCGTGCCTCCGGCCGGACGAACATGAATGTTCCTGCCGGCGCGTCGACCGTCTCGCCGTCAACCTCGAAGGTCGCCTTCCCATCGAGCACGATGTACAGCTCTTCCTGACCCGAGCCGGTCTCGTCGTGCTCGTTGATCAGCAAACCGTCCTCGTCGGCGGTGAATGCGTTGATTCCGAAGGCGTGGATGCCGAGATGCTCGCGCACGGGGAGATCTCTGCCGCGCCGCTCGATCTCGTCGAGACGCGTGACCCGCCACTTCGGGTTGTCGTTCATTCGATCACCTCCAGGAAAGACTCGTCATCGTGAACGTCGATCGCACCGCTGTCAAACGCCTCGACTGGTCTCTCTCCATCACCGTGGAACAACGAACTCGACAAGCATCGAGACTCGAATGTGCAGCGTCCCGCGGTGCACCCCGAGCGCACCGCAGTCGAAACGGTGTCTGACACCTTCAAGGTGTCAGACACCGGTGCTGTCGCCTGCGCCAGTAATGCTGGAATGACGCCTGGCCGGGGGACCGTCCGGCCCAGGTGCGTCTACGTCACGCGGAGAAACGGTGCGCAGGTTGGCGCGCTGCGATTGCCGGACGGGTCGGAGGCGACGACACAGAAGCGCAGTCGGCGGCTGCGTAGTCGCTTCGGTACTTGCCACGTCACGGCTACGTGGCGGGTGCCGATCTGGAACCGCATCTGCGTGGTGAGCGTTGCGACGAGCGTGCCGCTCTCGTAGATGCGGACGAGGGCGCTGCTTCGGCCGCTGTCGTCGAAGACGTCGAAGCGCAAGGTCGCGGGTTGACCCTGACGCGCCGAAGCGGGATACGCCGTGACAAGCGGTGCTCTGATGTCCGTCGAATCGAGTGCTGATGCCGCAGCGAGGTGTTGAACTGCCGTCGTCGCGCTCAGCGTGAGGCCGTCGGGGCTCGTGGCGTCGATACGAAGCAAGCGCAGGATTGCTTCTTCTGCTGCGGTCGACCGTCCACCGTCGTAGATGCCGAATCCGGCGGGCATCACGACAAGCAACGGGCCGACATACCAGTGCCCAAGCTCGATTCCCAGGAAGTGCGCGTAGTCGGCGGGATGACCGAACAGAGACGGGATTGAGCCGAGATCCGTCTGGTCGTAGATCAACGCGACCTTGATGCGGTTCCTGTCCGCATACGCGCGGCCGACAGCTTGTTGCAGCGCGAGCCGTGCAGATTGCGACGGTGCGTTGTACGGGAAGAAGACGCTCTGCTCGAGCAACATGTCGCTCGCGGGGTCGCCGTCGGCACGCGAGACAGGAACCTGCAGCGCGACGATCGCGGCGACGGCGGCGAGCACAAGGGCCCGCCGAACGCCGCCGCGACCGCGCCCCATCACTTGCCGCAGGTCGACGGCTGTGCCTTGTCGATCCGCAGGCCGGTGGTCGGCGTTCCACCGGGGACGATGAACGTGACGATGTCGCTCGCAGCCGCACTCGTCTCGTTCTTGACGATGAACGTGTTCGCGCCCGTCTCCGTCCACGACTGCCCTGGGTCATACGTCTGCGACGAGCAGTCGGTGCCGTATTTCGTGAGCGTTCCCGTCAGCTCCGTCGAGACGAGGAACCCGGGATGGGTATGCCAGCCCGAGGCCGCGCCCGCCGGGAAGTTCACTGTCTGGGTGACGATCTCGGGCGAGTGGAGCACGCCGATCGGCACCAGCCCGAACGCCGCCGAAACCGCCGGATGCAGGTTGAGCCAGTCGCCGAGGCTCGTCACACCTTCCACGCGGCGCGCCAGCAGGAACTCCGGCAGTTGGTCTGCGCTGTAGTGCTTCGTGCCCCACGTCAGGCCGTTCCCGGTCACCGGCAAGCCCGTGTTGAAGGCGACGTCGCCGTTCAACGAGCCGATCGACATGACCGTCGACTTCGTCCCACTCGCCGGCGTTGCGAGCGCGACAGACACCCAGATGACCGCACCGGCCAGAGGAACGAGAATGAGAAGCCGTTTCACGCTTGCCTCCGATCTCCGTCGAGGGATCGACCCGTGCGACCCCGCTGACGCCGACGCTAGGAGGCGCGTGCCCAAGTTCCTACGGTGCTACCAGGCGAAGCATCAGGGGGCTACCCAGCCAACCGCCGTGGGCCTAGCCCGTGGTGCTCCAGAGCACAGTCTTGATCTTTCGACTGGGCGAGCGTTCCGCGGTGCACCCTGAGCACACGGCACTTCAAATGTGTCTGATACCTCAAGGTGTCAGACACCGGTGCGGTGCCTTGCGCCAGAGTCCTCTCGCCGCGTCGCCGATAGCGCTCGTCCCTCAGTAGGCTCCCGCCATGTGCTTCGACACCGACTCCGAGCCGCCGATCCCGGTGATCGCGGGCGCCGCCGTCTCGCACGAGAGCGCCGTGCTGACCGCGGCCGACGGGAACCGGCTCGCCGCGTTCGTCGCGACCCCTGACGAGCCGGTGGCGAGCGGTGTCGTCATCTATCCCGACGTGCGCGGGCTGTATCGCTTCTACGAGGAGCTCGCGTTGCGCTTCGCGGAGCGAGGTCATGCTGCGATCGCGTTCGACTACTTCGGCCGCAGCGCCGGCACGAGCACGCGCGACGACGACTTCGAGTACATGCCGCACGTCGACCAGACGACGGACGCCGGCGTACAGGCGGACGCCGCCGCTGCGATCGCTCGGCTGCGCGAGGTGGGTGCCTCGTCGGTCTTCTCCGTCGGCTTCTGCTTCGGCGGACGCGCTTCGTGGGTCGGCGCGGCTTCGGGCCTCGGGCTCGCGGGCGCGATCGGCTTCTACGGCAACCCGACGCGCGAGCGCGGCGGCCCGAGCGTGGTCGCACGCGCGCACGAGATCGCGTGCCCGATCCTCGCGCTGCAGGCGGGCGACGACGCAGGCATCACCGCGGACGACAACGACGAGTTCGAGCGCGCGCTCGCCGAAGCGGCCGTCGAGCACGAGATCGTCGTCTTCGAGGGCGCGCCGCACAGCTTCTTCGACCGCAAGCAGGCGGAGTTCGCTGCGGCGTCGGACGACGCCTGGCAGCGGACGCTGGAGTTCATCTCCGCGCACACGTGATCCTCGCGATCGACCAGGGCACCACCGGGACGACGTGCCTGCTCGTCGGCGAGGACCTGATTGTCCGCGGACGCGGCTATCGCGAGTTGGCGCAGCACTTCCCGCGGCCCGGGTGGGTCGAGCACGACCCGGAGGAGATCTGGCAGAGCGTGCTCGGCGCCGCGGCCGACGCCGGCTTCGAGGGTGGGACGGTCGCGATCACGAATCAGCGCGAGACGACGGTGCTCTGGGATCGTGCGACCGGGCGGCCCGTCGCGCCCGCGATCGTCTGGCAGGACCGCCGGACGGCGGCGCGGTGCGGCGAGCTCGACGCCGAGCTGATCCGCCGGAAGACCGGGCTCGTGCCCGACCCGTACTTCTCTGCGACGAAGCTCGAATGGCTGCTCCGGGACCGCGACCCGAAGGGGCTCGCCTTCGGGACCGTCGACTCGTGGCTTGCCTGGAAGCTGACGGGCGGCCGCGAGCACGTGACCGACCGGACGAACGCCTCGCGGACGATGCTGTGCTCGCTCGACCGGCTCGACTGGGACGACGAGCTGCTCGCGCTCTTCGGCGTCGACCGCTCGCTCCTGCCGCGCATCGTCGGCTCGTCCGACGAAGTGGGGGAGGGCGACCTCGGCGGCCGGGAGGTGGTGATCCGTGGGATCGCCGGTGACCAGCAGGCCGCCCTCTACGGCCAGGGCTGCCATGCCCCCGGCGAGGGCAAGGCGACCTACGGCACGGGCAGCTTCGTCCTCGTCCACACGGGCGAGGACTGCTCGCCGCCGCCGCACGGGTTGCTGCGGACCGCGGCGGCGGACGGTTATGCCCTCGAGGGGGCGGTGCTCGTCGCGGGCGCGGCCCTGCAGTGGCTCCGTGACGGGCTCGGCCTGATCGGCGACGCTGCCGAGAGCGAGGCGCTCGCCCACAGCGTCGCCGACACGGGCGGGGTCGTCTTCGTCCCTGCGCTGACCGGGCTCGGCTCGCCCTGGTGGGATGCCGGCGCGCGCGGCCTCGTCGCCGGCCTCACCCGCGGCACGACGCGCGCGCACCTCGTGCGGGCCGCGCTCGAGGCGATCGCGCACCAGGTCGCGGACGTCGTGGAGGCGCTCCCGAAGTCGCCCGCCGTGCTGCGGGCCGACGGCGGCGCGAGCGCGAACGGCTTCCTCATGCAGCTCCAGGCCGACCTGCTCGGAGTTCCGGTCGAGGTGGCCGCCGAGCGGGAGACGACCGCGCTCGGGGCCGCCGCTCTCGCAGCCGGCCACGGCGCCCGTGTGGCCGTCGGGGCGGTCTTCGAGCCGCGGCTCGGGCGGGACGAGGTCGGGGCCCAGCGCGAGCGCTGGCGGGACGCTCTGAACCGATCCCGGACTTCCAGCAGTACTTCTTAGGTCGAGAAGGCATCCTTTGGGTGACAGGCACCCGGAGCAAGGAGGGAACATGGAGGCCGAGGGCGGCAAGCTCGAGCAGGCGCTGTTCGAGATCCGGCGCGTGATCGCGGGTCAGGAGGGAATGCTCGAGCGCGTGCTGGTCTGCCTGCTCGCGGGCGGCCACGTGCTGATCGAGGGCGTGCCCGGCCTCGCGAAGACGCTGACGATCAAGACGACGGCCGCCGTGCTCGGCGGCACGTTCCACCGTGTGCAGTTCACGCCCGACCTCGTCCCGTCCGACCTCGTCGGCACGCGCATCTACCGCCCCGACCGCGCCGACTTCGACACGGAGCTCGGCCCCGTCTTCTGCAACTTCCTGCTCGCCGACGAGATCAACCGCGCGCCCGCGAAGGTGCAGTCGGCGCTGCTCGAGGTAATGCAGGAGCGCCAGGTCACGATCGGCCACCAGACCTTCCCGGTCCCACAGCCGTTCCTCGTGCTCGCGACCCAGAACCCGATCGAGTCCGAAGGCACCTACCCGCTGCCCGAGGCGCAGGTCGACCGCTTCATGCTCAAGGTGCTGGTCGACTACCCGGCCCATGACGAGGAGCTGACGGTCGTGTCGCGGTCGCTCGAAGAGCCGCCCGTGCTCGAGCAGGTGCTCTCGCTCGACGACCTGAAGGAGCTCCAGGCCCGGGCCGCGTCGGTGTACGTCGACCCGGCGCTGATCAGCTGGTCGGTCTCGGTCGCGACGGCGACGCGGCGGCCGGCCGAGCATGGCGTGCACGACGTCGCCGACTACGTGGCCTTCGGCGCCAGCCCGCGCGGCCCGATCAGCCTCGTCGCGGCCTCCCGGGCGCTCGCCCTCATCCGGGGCCGTGACTACGTGGTGCCCGGCGACCTCGAGGCGCTCGTCCGCGACGCATTCCGGCACCGGCTCGTGCTCTCCTACCGCGCGCTCGCCGAGGAGGTGGCGCCCGACACGGTGCTCGACCGCGTCCTCGCGGCAGTGCCGCTGCCGCAGATCGACCTCGGCCGCGCGAACGCCGTCGCCTGATGCTCGTCCCGACGCGGACGCCGGAGCAGCCCGGGCCGGGACCGCTCTCGACCGCGTCGCTGCGCGCGCTCGAGCTGTCGATCGGCCGCCGGGTCGACGGCCTGCTCGCGGGGGACTATCGCTCGTCCTTCGCCGGCGTCGGCAGCGAGCTTTGGCAGGTGCGGCTCTACGAGCCGGGCGACGACGTTCGCCGGATCGAATGGAACGTCACCGCCCGCACCGGCCAGCCGCACGTGCGGGTCGAGCTCGCCGAGCGCGTGCTCGTGACCTGGCTCGTGATCGACGCATCCGCGTCGATGGCGTTCGGCACCGGCGACCGGCGCAAAGCGGACGTCGCCGAGGGCGCCGCGATCGCGATCGGCTACGCCGCGACGCGGCGGGGGAACCGGCTCGGCACGATCTCGTTCGGCGACGAGCCTGCGGTCGAGCCGCCGCGCCAGGGTCGGCGGGGCCTGCTCGACGCGCTGCAGCTGCTCCGCGAGCTCCCTGCCGCCGGTGCGGCGACGCTGGGCAGCGCGCTCGAGCTGGCAGACCGCGTGATCCGCCAGCGTGCACTCGTCGTGGTCGTCTCCGATTTTCGCGGCCCGATCGACTGGCGGCCGCCGCTCCTTCGCCTCGCCTCGCGTCACACCGTCCTCGCCCTCGAGGTGCGCGACCCGCGCGAGCAGGAGCTCGCCGACGTTGGCGAGCTGCGGCTCGTCGACCCGGAGACGGGCCGGCAGCTCCGGGTCGACACCTCCGACCGGCGGCTGCGTGAGCGGTTCGCCGCGGCCGCTGCCGGGGAGCGGCAGGCGCTCGCCTCCACGCTCGCCGGCGCCGGCGTCCGTCACGTCGCGCTCTCGACCGAGGGCGACTGGCTGCGGCCGCTGGCCGTCTTCCTGCGCCGGGAGCGCCGCGGCCGGTGAGCTTCGCCGCGCCGGTCCTGCTCGTGCTCCTGCTCGCCGTCCCGGCGGCGGTCTGGGGGTACCTGCAGCTCGAACGCCACCGCGAACGCCGGTCGGAGGCCTGGGCGCCGGTTGCCCTGCAGCCGAACATGGTCGCCCGGCCGCCGTCCTGGCGACGCCATCTGCCGACGGCGCTCCTGCTCGTCGGGGTCGCGATCCTGCTCGTGGGCTTTGCGCGGCCGAAGGCGACCTTCCACGTCTCGAGCCAGGAGGCGACGCTCGTGCTCGTGCTCGACGTGTCGGGCTCGATGGCCGCGACGGACGCCCAGCCGTCCAGGCTCGCAGCCGCGAAGCTTGCTGCCGACCGCTTCCTGCAACGGCTGCCGCACCACTACCAGGTGGCGGTGGTGACGTTCTCCGACCACAGCGCCGTCGTCGCGACGCCGACGCACGATCTCGCACGTGCACGTGCCGCGATCGCTGCGGCGCACGCCGGGCCGCAGGGCACGGCGCTCGCGGGCGCGGTCGTGCGGGCCGTGCAGGTGGGGGCGTCGGTCAAGGGCTCGAAGGGCTCGTCGACCCGGCCGCCGGCCGTCGTCGTCGTCTTCTCCGACGGCGGTCAGACCGCGGGGCGGATCACCCCCCAGCAGGCGGTCCACGTCGCGAAGAAGGCCGGTATCCCCGTCGCGACTGCGCTCGTCGGCACCCCCGACGGGGTGGTGACGCAGGCCCTGCAGGGCGGCTACACCGAGCGTATCCAGGTCCCGGCCGATCCCACGTTGCTGCGCACGATCTCGACCGGGAGCGGCGGGTCGTTCTACCCCTCGCTCGCCTCGGTCGACGTCGAGCACACCTACGCACGGCTCGGCTCCCGCGTGGGCAGCAAGCGCAAGACGGTCGAGGTCACCGCGGCCGCGGCCGGCGGCGGGCTCGCCTTCATGCTCGCAGGAGCGCTCCTCGGCGGGATCTGGTTCCGGAGGGTCCCGTGAGGTTCGCACTCGCAGCCGTCGCCGTCGCCGCGCTGGCGGCGGTCGCCGCTCCGGTCGGCGGCGCGACCGCCGAATGCAGCGGCATCCAGCAGTGCATCCCGGTCGCCGGCCCCTGGGTGGTCGTGCCGGCGCACGGCACCGCCCAGTACCTGCTCTCCTGCCCCGGCGGGCGCAGCGTCGTCGGCGGCCTGGACGCGCAGGCCACCTCACGCGCGGTGCACGTGGGCTTCGACGGGCGACTCGGCGCGCCTGTCGGGCCGGGGGTGACGACGACGCGCTACGCGCTCTTCCGGGCGGTGTCGACGTCGACGAAGCGGGAGGCGTTCCAGCCCCGCCTCGGCTGCATCCCGGTGCAGGGCGGAGGGGGCCGCTCGACCGTCTCGGCGCGCGTGACCGCGCCGGGCCCGGCGCTCGACCTGCGGGCGCGGATCGTCGTCGTAGGCCCCGGCGACACCCGCTTCGGGAAGATCGGCTGCCCGGCGGGCGAGGCGCTCGTCGACTCCTGGCACGCGCTCGCGTTCCGGACGAAGGACGCGCCGCAGCTCTCGGAGGCGCAGTATGTGCGTGCGCAGCACGTGGTCGTCGGCAAGCAGGTCGTCGTGACGGCGAGCTCGACCGACGCGCTGTCGATCGACGTGCACGCGATCGTCCAGGCAGGAGTGGGGTGTGCGCAGTGACGTTCGCGTCGCCATGGCTGCTCGCCGCGCTCCTCGTGGTGCCGCTGGTGCTCGTGCTTGCGCTGCTGCTCGAGCGCCGTCGCGCCCGGTACGTCGTCGCGTTCACGAACCTCGACCTGCTCGCGCAGGTCGCGCCGACGCCTCGCACGTGGCGGCGCTTCCTGCCGCTCGTGCTCCTGCTGGCCGCGCTGGCGTCGGCCGCCACGGCGCTCGCCCGCCCGTACGCGCACGAGTCGGTGCCGTCCGACCGCGCCACCGTCGTCCTCGTCGTCGACGTCTCGGGATCGATGCGGGCCGACGACATCAAGCCGACTCGCCTCGACGCTGCGGCGCACGCGATGTCCGTGTTCGCGTCGAAGGTGCCGAAGCAGGTCCGCCTCGGCCTCGTCTCGTTCTCGTCCGACCCGAACATCCTCGTCATGCCGACGACCGACCGAAGCGTGCTGCAGGAGGGAATCGACCTGCTCGAGCCGGAGGGCGGGACGGCGATCGGCGACGCGCTGTTCGTCGCGGTTCAGACCGTGCGTGCGTCCGTCGGCAACGCGCCGCGCAACAAGGACGGGAAGATCCCCGGCGCGATCGTGCTCCTCTCCGACGGTGCGCAGACGCGTGGCTCGCTCTCGCCGCTCGAGGGCGCGGACAAGGCGAAGGCGGCGGGGATCCGTGTCTACACCGTCGCGCTCGGCACCGACCACGGCACGCTCGGCGGCGGCGCCTTCGGGGGTTTTGGCTTCGGCGGCACCTTCGGCAACCAGCGCTTCCCGGTGAAGCCGGACCCGGTGACGCTCGCCGCGATCGCGAAGGACACCGGCGGGACGACCTTCCGAGCGAAGAGTGCCTCGACCGTCGACCAGATCTACGGGCAGCTCGGCGCGAGCATCGCGCACCGCTCGGTCAGCCACGAGGTCACGTCGTGGTTCGTCGGCGCAGCGGCGCTGCTCGCGCTCCTGTCGCTCGGCGCGGCGCGCCTCACTGCAGGACGCCTTCCCTAGGGACGTTCGCGGATCCCGGCGAGGCCGATCAGACCGCCGGCGCCCACGAGCGCGGCGGTGATCGCCATCGCGAGCCGGAAGCCGGACAGGTCGAGCCGATTGCCCGCGCCGGCCACCGACGCGCCGACCACGGCGATCCCGAGCAGGCCGGCCACCCGCGCGACCGCGTTGTTGACGCCGCTCGCGATCCCGGCGTCACTCTTGCCCGCGTCCGCCAGGACGGTCGCGGTGAGCGGGGCGACGATCATCGAGAGGCCGACGGAGAAGGCGAGCAACGGCGGCAGGAGCTCGATCCAGTAGGAGAAGCCGGGGCGGAGGCGCACGAGCGTGAGCAGCGCGCCGCCCGCGACGAGCGGGCCGACGCCCATGAAGACGCGCGGGCCGAAGCGCATCGACAGACGGCCGACACGCGGCGACAGGGTGAACATGACGATCGTGATCGGCAGCAGGGCGAGGCCGCTGCGAAGCGCGGAGTAGCCGGCGAGCTGTTGAACGAACAGCACGAGGAAGAAAGTGAGCGTCGAGAGGCCGGCGTAGACCGTCAGCGTCTCGAGGTTCGCGAAGGTGAAGTTGCGGCGCGAGAAGAGGTGCAGCGGCAGCATCGGCTCGGACGTCGTGCGCTCCCACCAGACGAAGGCGGCGAGCAGCACCAGACCGCCGGTGAGCGCCGCCAGGATCGCAGGGTCGGCGAAGCCGCGCCGCGGCGCCTCGATCAGTGCGAACACCGGCCCACCGAGCCCGAGCGCGCAGAGCACGGCGCCGACGACGTCCACCCGGGGTCGCGGCCCCTCGCGCTCACGCTTCGGCACTGCGTAGGCGACGAGCAGCGCGGTCGCGATCGCGAACGGCACGTTGACGAGGAAGACCCAGCGCCACGACGCATTGGTGACGAGCCAGCCTCCGACCAGCGGGCCGATCACGAAGGCGACCCCGGTCCAGGCGGTCCACGTCCCGACCGCTGCACCGCGCTCCTCGCCCGAGAACGTGCTCGCGATCACCGCGAGACCGGCCGGCGTCAGTGCCGCGCCTGCGATCCCCTGCAGCCCGCGCGCGAGGATGAGCGTCGTCCCGTCCGGCGCCGCGGCGCAGACGATCGACGTCGCCCCGAAGGCGAGGATGCCGACGAGGAAGACCTTGCGGCCGCCGAAGAGGTCGCCGAGCGAGCCGCCGACGAGCAGCAGCGAGCCGAGCGTCAGCAGGTACGCGTCGACGATCCACTGTTGCAGCGCGAGGCCGCCGCCCAGGTCGCGCTGGATCGCGGGAAGTGCAACGTTCACGACCGTCGAGTCGACGAACACGATGACCGATCCGAGGATGCAGGCCACCAACACGAGGCGGTTGCGTTGCTCGGGCGACAGGTGTTCGATACTCGCAGACCGAAGGAGGCTCGCGATGAGCACGTACCAGATCGTCAAGCTCGACGATGTCGACGACTGGCTGGGCGACTACCCCGGCGAGATGCGCGGCATCACCTACGCGATCGGCGCCGAGCAGGTCGCGATCACGTACCGGCGCATGCCCCAGCACACCGGCAGCAAGGGGTCGTATGGGCACCGCCATCGCACCCAGGAGGAGATCTACTTCGTCGTCTCCGGCCGCCTCCAGTTCAAGCTGGGAGACGACCTCGTCGAGCTGGGGAGGCACGAGGCGGTGCGCATCCCGCCCGACACCCTCCGCGGCGTCTGGAACGACGAAGCGGAGGATGCCGAGCTGATCATCGTCTCGCCCCGGATCGAGGATCCGATGGGGGACGTCGAGACGGTCGACGGCTTCTGGCCCGAGTAGGGCCTAGTTGCCGCGAGGAGACGGTGGCCGCCGGGGGAGCCGGCGGCCGCGCAGGGTCTCGACGTGCGCGCTGGTCACGAGCTTGACGCTGAACGGGTCGGAGAGCCGCATCATTGGGTCGCTCCTCTCAGTCTCTCGCTCTCGAATATCTTGATATCGAGAGACTAGCAGTCGAACATCTTGACGTCAAGAGAATTTCGAGACATGATGTGCACGTGACCGAAGATCACGTCGATCGTTTCCTGCAGCGCCTCGAGGACCTTTCGCGCGACACGGACCTCGATCTCGAGGTCGAAGGGATCGTCGACCGGATCGCGGGCATCTCGCGCCGCGTCAAGCGCGCGATGGAGGTGACGCTGTCCGAGCACGGGCTCACGCACCCGGAGTGGGAGGTGCTCGGCAAGCTCAGGCTCTCGGACGCGCAGCGGAGCTCGCCCGGCGAGCTCGCGGAGGAGGTCGAGGTGTCGAGCGGCGCGATGACGAGCCGGCTCGACCGGCTCGAGCACGCCGGTCTCGTCCGGCGCGCTCCCGACCCCGCCGACCGGCGCGGGGTGCTCGTCGAGCTCACGCCCGCCGGCAAGGAGGCCTACGACGCGGCGGTGAACGTGCAGGCCCGCAAGGAGGCGTTCTTCGCCTCGGCGCTGACGAAGGCGGAGCAGCGGAAGCTCAACGACCTGCTGCGGAAGCTGATGCTCGCGTTCGAGGAGCGCGAGCGGGCCGAGAAGACCGCCGGCTAACGCGGCCCCGTGCGCAGGCCGGCGTCGCCGCTACGCGCGCCGAGCCGGTGGAACGGTTCCGGCTCGCGTCCTCCCACGATGCAGTCGGCCGCGTACTCGGCGAGCGCAGGCCCGTGCTTGAAGCTGTGCCCGGAGCCGCCGCCGACGAGCCACCAGTCGCCGCGCTCGGGATGGCGGTCGACGAGGAAGTGCGTGTCGGTCGTCAGGTCGTACTGGCAGACGCGGGCGCCGACGAGCGGAGCAGCGGCGAGCGGCGGGAACCGCTCGGCGGCGTAGCGCCGCGCGTCGTCGAGCCGCGCCGCCGACGGGACCCGCTCGAGCGTCTCAGGGTCGATCGCCGGCCCAGGGAGGTCCGGGCAGATCTTCACGCCCAGCCCGGCGACGTCGCCGTGCCCGTAGAAGCCGGCGTCGTACTCGACAAAGCCCGGCGCGCCGTTCCACTCGGCCCGGGCGCCGAAGAGGAAGACATCGCGGCGCGAGACCGCGATGTCGACCACGCCGGGGAAGAGCGACGGCAGCCATGCGCCGCAGGCCCAGACGACCACATCCGCCTCCGGCGGGCGGCCGGCGTCGACCCGCGCGGTCTCGAGGACTGCGCCGCGCCTCGCGGCGTCAGCCGCGAGCAGCTGCGTCGCGGCGCGCGCGTGCAGGACGCCGGCGCCGGGCTCCCAGAGGACGGCTGCGAGGCCGTCCGGGCGGAGCGACGGGAAGAGACTGCGTGCGTCTTCCGCCGCGAGCCACTCGTGCTCGACTCCGAGCCGCTCGAGCACCGGCCTGCTCTCGGCCTCGAAGCCGTCGGGTCGGCGTGCGAGCCAGGCGAGCCCGACGGGCTCCCAGATCCGTGCTCTGCTCTCCTCTTGCAGCTCGAGCCAGAGCGCGAGTGCACGCAGCGAGCTCGCCGCGTACCACTCCTCGCCGCCGTGCGCCACTCGCAGCAGGCGGGTGTCGCCGCCCGATGCCGACCGCACCGTTCCCGGCCGGTGCTGCTCGTGGAGCGTCACGCGGAAGCCGCGGCCGGCGAGCTCCCGCGCGAGCGCGGCGCCCGTGACGCCGCCGCCGACGACTGCGGCGGTCTCCACCTAAGCGACTGCCCCGGGCGCGTCGAGGCCGGCGCGGAGCGAGCCGACGAGCTCGGCGAGCGCCGCCGGTCCCTGCTCGGCCGCCTCCACCGCGCGCGAGCCGACGACGATCCCGTCCACGAGCTCGGCCGCGGCGCGCGCGTGCTCCGCGGTCGAGATGCCGAAGCCCGCGCGCAGCGGGAGCCGGGTCAGCGCGCGCGCACGCTCGACGAGCGGCGCGAGCGTCGGGGCGAGCTCGGCGCGCGCCCCCGTCGTCCCGGTCACCGTGACGAGGTACAGCCAGCCGTCCGTCGCTGCCGCCGCGAGTGCGATCCGCTCGTCGGTCGAGCTCGGTGCGACGAGCTGGATGCGCCGTAGCTCGGACCGTCCGTCCGCGGGCAGGTCGGCGACGATGAACGACGTCGCCCCCGCTGCGCGCGCGTCGCGCTCCAGCCGCTCCCACCCGTAGGCGTCGAAGATCGAGGCGTACGTCATCGGGACGAGCGGGACGTCGACGAGCGCACGTGTCTCGGCGAGCACCTCCAGGCAGCGTGCGGTGCGCATGCCGGCGGCGAGCGCGCGCTCGCCGGCCCGCCGGATCACGGGGCCGTCGGCCAGCGGGTCCGAGAACGGGAAGCCGATCTCGACGACGTCCGCGCCCGCCTCGACCGCGGCCTTCGCGAGCGCCGGCGTGTCGGGCATCGCCATCAGGTAGACGACCAGGGCTTTGCTCACGTCGATGCCTCGACCTTCAGTACCTCGGCCAGGTCCTTGTCTCCCCGGCCGGAGAGGCAGACGAGCACGAGCTCGGCGCCGCAGTCGAGGGCCCGCGCGAGCGCGTGCGACGACTCGAGCGCCGGGACGATCCCCTCGGTCTCGCAGAGCCGGTGGAAGGAGGCGAGCGCCTCCTCGTCGGTGCAGGGAAGGTAGGTCGCACGGCCGCTGTCCCGCAGCTGCGCGTGCTCCGGGCCGACGCCGGGATAGTCGAGGCCGGCGGAGATCGAGTGGGCGTCCGCGATCTGGCCGTCCTCGTCCGCGAGCAGCGACGACCGCGCGCCGTGGAGCACGCCGGCGCGCCCGGCGCCGAGCGACGCTGCGCCCGCCGCCTCGACGCCGATCAGGCGCACGCCCTCGTCGGGGACGAAGTCGGCGAACATGCCGATCGCGTTCGAGCCGCCGCCGACGCACGCGACGACCGCCTCGGGCAGGCGGCCTTCGGCGGTCAGCAGCTGCTCGCGCGCCTCGCGGCCGATCACCCGCTGCAGCTCCCGGACGAGCTCGGGGTACGGCGCAGGCCCCACGCACGAGCCGATCAGGTAGTACGTCGTCTCGACGTTCGCGATCCAGTCGCGGATCGCCTCGCTCGTCGCCTCCTTGAGCGTGCGCGTGCCGAACTCGACGGGCCGCACCTCTGCGCCGAGCAGCCTCATGCGCTCGACGTTGGGTGCCTGGCGGCGGATGTCCTCGCTGCCCATGTAGACGACGCACTCGAGACCGAAGCGCGCGCACACGGTCGCCGTCGCGACGCCGTGCTGTCCGGCCCCCGTCTCGGCGATGATCCGCTGCTTGCCGAGCCGCCGGGCGAGCACAGCCTGTCCGATCGCGTTGTTCAGCTTGTGCGCGCCGGTGTGGAGCAGGTCCTCGCGCTTCAGGTACATCCGCTGTTCCGGCGCGAAGCGCGCGACCCGGGTGATCGGCGTCGGGCGCCCGGCGTAGCTCGTCGCGAGCTCGTGCAGCTCGCCGAGGAAGCCGGCGTCGTCGCGCAGCGATTCCCAGGCCTGCTCGAGCTCGTCGAGCGCCGGGATCAGCGTCTCCGGCACGTAGCGCCCTCCGTAGTCCCCGAACGTCCGCGTCACCGTCATCTCGCTGCCTCCACCCATCGCCTGATCGCCTCGTGGTCCTTGATCCCGGCGGCGCTCTCGGTCGACCGCGCCGAGTCGACCGCCCACGGCCGCACGGCGGCGATCGCGGCCGCGACGTTGTCCGGCGCGAGCCCGCCGGCGAGCATCACCCTGCCCTCGGTCGCGCGGGCCCGCTGCAGGTGCGACGGGTCGTCCTCGCCCCACGGCAGGTCGATCACCGTGCCGACCCGCTCGCCGCCCCGGAGGAGCGCTGCGTCCCGTGAGCGGTGGCCGTTCTCGCGACCGTACAGCTGGACGACATCGGCCTCGGTGTCCTGCAGTTCGCCGACGAACACGGCCACTCGCAACACCTCGGGCGGAGCGTCCAGGAGACCAGCCGCGCGGCGCGGGCTCTCGTCGGCGAGGATGAAGCCGACCAGGTCGGCACCCGCCTCGACGGCGGCGTCGACGTCCTCCTGGCGCGTCAGGCCGCACACCTTGACGAGCGGCCGCCGGAGGAGCTCGGCCAGCTTCTCCCCGGGATCGGGGGCCCGCATCAGCGCCGACCCGGCGAGGATCGCGTTCGCGCCCGCGAGCTCCGCGGCGGCCACGTGCGCCCTCGTCTCGATCCCGGACTCGGCGATCACGACCCGGTCGCGCGGTGCGCGCGAGACGAGCTCGAGCTGCCCGGTCCTGTCGATTGCGAACGTGGAGAGGTCGCGGGCGTTCACGCCGACGATCGGGGCCTCCAGAGCGACGGCCCGTTCGAGCTCGGTGCCGTCGTGGGCCTCGACGAGGGTGTCGAGGCGAAGCTCGCGTGCAACGGCGAGCAGCCCGGCGACCTCGCTGTCGTCGAGATCGCGCAGCAGGAGGAGGACGGCGTCCGCGCCGGCCTCGCGCGCCGACTCGAGGTGGGCGCGCGTGGAGAAGAAGCCCTTCGCGAGGAGGGGCAGCGCCGTCGCCCAACGGGCGGCGCGGAGGTCGTCCCACGTGCCGCCGAAGCGTTCGTCGACGAGCACCGACATCGCGCGCGCACCGGCGGCCTCGTACGCGCGGGCGACGGCGCCGACGTCCCCGGCGGGCCGCAGGTCGCCGGCCGACGGAGAGCGGCGCTTGAACTCCGCGATCGCGCCGAATCCGGGCTCCGACAGCGCGTCGAGGAGCCTCATGTCGGCGCCTCGTGTGTGAATGCCGCGAGCTGCTCCAGGCGCTCGGCGGCCGCTCCCGAGTCGACGGCGGCGCGCGCCAACTCGAGCCCTTCCCGCAGGTCCTCCGCGTGGCCGCCGGCCGCGATCGCCCCCGCCGCGTTCAGGAGGATCGCCGAGCGGCGGCCGCCGTCGGCGCCGCGAAACACGTCCCGGATCGCCGCCGCATTCTCGGCCGCTGAGCCGCCGCGGAGCTCCAGCGGGTCGCAGCGGGGAACGCCGAGCTCGAGCGGGTCGATCTCCCGTTCATGGAGCGATCCGTCCACGACCTCGCACACCAGGTTCGGGCCGGCCGGCGAGAGCTCGTCGATCCCGAAGGCACCGTGGACGACGAACGCCCGCCGGGCGCCCAGGCGGGCGAGCACAGCGGCGATCGTCTGCACGAGCGTCGGGGAGTACACGCCGACCACCTGTGCCCGCGCGCCCGCCGGGTTCGTCAGCGGGCCGAGGACGTTGAAGACGGTGCGGGCGGCGAGCTCGCGGCGCACCGGTGCAGCGTGCCGCATCGCCGGGTGGTGGGTCGGCGCGAACATGAACCCGAAGCCGAGCTGGTCGATCGAGCACGCGATCCGCTCCGGCGGCAGGTCGAGGTCGAACCCGAGCTCCTCGAGCACGTCGGCCGAGCCCGTCTGCGACGACACGGAGCGGTTGCCGTGCTTGGCGACGTGCGCGCCCGCCGCTGCCGCGACGAGGGCGGCGGCGGTCGAGATGTTGAAGGTCTTGCCGCCGTCGCCACCGGTGCCGGCCGTATCGACCAGGTCGTCGCTCGCAGGTCGGACCGGGACGACGTGGTCGCGCATGCCCTCGGCGCAGCCCGCGATCTCGTCGGCCGTCTCACCCTTCAGGCGCAGTGCGACGAGGAAGCCGCCGATCTGTGCCGGCGTCGCGTCGCCCGACATGATCTCGTTCATCACCGTCCGCGCCTCGTCGCGCGTCATGTCGTGGCCGTCGAGCAGCCGGGCGAGCACTTCCTTGATCATCGGGCGGCCCCCGCGAGGAAGTTCGCGGCGATGTCGCGCCCCTGGGGCGTGAGCACCGATTCGGGATGGAACTGCACACCGTCGATCGGGAGCTCTCGGTGGCGCACCGCCATCACCTCTCCGTCGGCGCTGCGCGCGGAGATCTCGAACACGTCCGGCACGGACGTGGCGGCGAGCGAGTGGTAGCGGCCGGCGAGGAAGTCCTCGGGCAGCCCTGCGAAGATGCCGCGGCCGTCGTGGGTGACGATCGTCGCCTTGCCGTGCACGAGCTCGCGGGCCTGTCCCACCTCCCCGCCGTGCACCTGCACCAGCGCCTGGTGGCCGAGGCAGACGCCAAGCGTCGGCACGCGACCGCCGAGCCGGCGGAGGATCTCCGGGGTCGCGCCGGCGTCCTCGGGTCGCCCCGGGCCGGGGGAGATCACGAGGTGCGTCGGGCCGAGCGCCTCGGCCTCGTCGGCGGTGATCGCGTCGTTGCGGAGCACCGTCACTTCGGCACCGAGCTCGCCGAACAGGTGCGCCAGGTTGTAGGTGAACGAGTCGTAGTTGTCGATGAGGAGGATCATGACCGCGCCTCCGCCAGGTCGAGAGCCGTCTCGAGGGCGGCGAGCTTGCGCAGGCACTCCTCGTGCTCGGCCCTCGGATCGCTCTCGGCGACGATGCCGGCGCCCGCCTGCAGGAGGGCGACGCCGTCGTGCAGCACGACCGTCCGGATCGCGATGCAGGCGTCGAGGGGGCCGCCGGGCAGCGAGTACAGCACCGCCCCGGCGTAGGGCCCCCGCCGGAAGCCCTCGAGCTCGGAGATGATCTGCATGGCGCGCACCTTCGGCGCCCCCGAGACCGTGCCGGCGGGGAAGGTCGCGCGCAGGAGGTCGAACGGCGACACGTCCGTGCGCAGCTCGCCCACGACCTCGGAGACGAGATGCGTGATGTGCGAGAACCGCTCGGCCTCGAGGAACCGCGCGACCCTCACGGTGCCGGGCAGGCACACGCGCGAGAGGTCGTTGCGGCCGAGGTCGACGAGCATCACGTGCTCCGCGCGATCCTTTTCCGACGCGAGCAGCCGTTCGGCGTCGCCCGCCCCTGGAATCGTCGACCCGGCGATCGGGTTCACCGACGCGGTGCCGCCCTCCTGCTTGACGAGCGTCTCCGGCGACGACCCGACCAACGAGATGCCGTCGAGCTCGAGCAGGAAGAGGTACGGGGAGGGATTGACGCGGCGCAGCTCGCGGTAGAGGCCGACCGCCGAGACGTCGGTGCGCCGCTCCGCCCGCTGGGAGAGGACGATCTGAAAGGCGTCGCCGCGGCGGATGTGCTCCTTGCATGCTCCGACGCCGCGCTCGTATGCCCTCTGGTCGGGGCTGCGTCGAACCGGGCCGCGCCGCGTCCCCGACGACGGCGGCACCGGCGGCACGGTCCCGCGCAGCAGGTGCCCGACGTCGTCGGCGTCGCCGACGAGCACCTCGGCGATGCCACGGGCGTGGTCGAAGCGGACGAGCACGTCGGCGACGACGAAGCGGCTCTCCGGCAGCCCGGGCCCCGCCTCCGGCAGCGGCACCGTGGGCTCGAGGACCGCGACGTGGTCGTAGCCGAGGTAGCCGACGACCGGTTCGTCGAGCTCCTCTGCCTCGGCGAACGAGACGAGCCGGTCGCCGCAGCCGACGAACGAGTGCCGCCCGAGCCGTCCCTGCTCCACCGATTCGAGCAGAAAGGACGCACGGCCCGTCGCGCGCAGGTGCAGGTAGGCCGCGAGCGGCGTCAGCAAGTCGGTGTCGAGCGTGGCAGCGATCTTCATCGGATTACGAAAAACGACCCTTTCGGGTCGCCGGTGGAGCGGTGACGGGCTTTCTCCGCGCGATCCTACGCGCGGCTGCTCCCGCCCCGCTCGTGGCGCCAGGCCCAGCTCGTCGGGGTCGGGAGGTTCATCACGGCCAGGTTAGGGGCTCCTGCTTCAATGCGCAAGCCGATGGCTCTGCCCGCCCTCCTGGAATCGCTGCTCCGCGCCGCCGGCCCGTCGGGCCACGAGGACGAGGCGGCCGCCGTCTGGCGCGAGGCGGCCGCTGCGTTCGCCGTGGTGAGCTCCGACACGCTCGGCAACTCGTTCGCGCGGGTGCCGGCGACCGAGGGGGCGCCGACGCTCGCCGTGGTCGGCCACATCGACGAGATCGGCGTGGTCGTCACGCACGTCGAGGAGAGCGGCCTGCTGGCCTTCACGACGATCGGCGGCATCTCACCGGAGGCGCTCAGCGGTCAGCGCGTCGAGCTCCTGACGCGCGCTGGGCGCGTTCCCGGCACGATCGCGCGCAAGCGGCTGAGGCCGGAGCAGCTGCGCGACCGCCCGAAGCTGGAGCACTCGGACCTCCACATCGATATCGGAGCCGCGAGCCGAGACGAGGCCGAGCGCCTGGTCCGCGTCGGCGACGCCGGCGTCTGGCTCGGGCCTCCGGTCGAGCTGCCCGGGAACCGCCTGCTCTCGAAGGCGCTCGACAACCGCCTCGGTGCGTACATCGCGCTCGAGGCGGCCCGCCGCATCGCCGAGCATGGCGGTGCCGAGGTGGACGTCGTCGCAGTCGCGGCGGTGCAGGAGGAGATCGGCCCCTTCGGTGCCCGCACCGCGGCCTTCGGGCTCGATCCGCAGGTGGCGCTCGCGATCGATGTCACCCCGGCGACCGACGTCCCGGGCGGCGACCCGAGTCGCCAGGGACGCATCGAGCTCGGCCGTGGCGCGATGATCGCGCGCGGGCCGACGCTCAGTCCGCACGTCTCCGAGCTCCTCGGGGACGTTGCCGCAGCGCGAGGAGATCCCGCATGCGTTCGAGGTCTACTCCGCGAGCACGGCGACCGACGCCGATGAGCTCCACCCCGCCCGTGCCGGCATCCCGACGGGGCTCCTCTCGATCCCGACGCGCTATCTGCACAGCCCGAACGAGCTCTGCTCGCTCGAGGACGTCGAGGCGATCGTTCGGCTCGTCACGGCGTTCGCGCTGGCCCTCAAGCGCGACCAGTCGTTCCTCCGCTAGCTTGGCGCCGATGCCTCGCAGCGTGATCGTCAGCGCCGTCCGCACGCCGTTCGGCAAGCTCGGCGGCGGCCTCGCGGCCTACGAGGCACCGCAGCTCGGCGCCCTCGCGATCGCCGCAGCGCTCGGGCGAATCGGCGTCGAGCCCCACGAGCCGCAGTACGCGATCATCGGGCAGGTGCTGCAGGGAGGCGCCGGCCAGGCCCCGGCGCGACAGGCGGCGATCGGCGCGGGCCTGCCGGTCGAGACACCGGCCGACACGATCAACAAGGTCTGCGCCTCGTCGATCCGCGCGATCGAGATCGCGGACTCGATGATCCGTGCGGGCGACGTCGACGTCGTCGTCACCGGTGGCATGGAGTCGATGACGAATGCGCCCTATCTCCTGAAGAAGGCGCGGCTCGGCTACCGCCTCGGTCACGGCGAGCTGCTGGACTCGATGATCTACGACGGGCTGACGTCCACGTTCGACGGGCTGCACATGGTCGCGCAGAACTCCATCGTCGCGCGCGAGCTCGGCATCTCCCGGGAGCAGCAGGACGAATGGGCAGCGCGCTCCCACCAGCGCGCCGCGTCGGCGCAGGACGAAGGGCGGTTCGCCGACGAGCTCGTGCCGGTCGGCGACCTCGACGTCGACGAGGGCGTCCGCCGTGACACCACGGTCGAGAAGCTCGCGAGCCTGAAGCCCGTGTTCGACCCCGAGGGGACGACGACGGCCGGCAACGCGCCCGGCGTGAACGACGGCGCGAGCTGCGTGGTCGTCTGCTCGGAAGCGTGGGCCCGCCGCCGCGGCCTCGAGCCGCTCGCGACGATCCTCTCCCAGGGATACGTCGCCGACGAGTTCGCCTATCTCGCGAGGACGCCGGCCGCCGCCGGTGCGCAGGCGCTCGCGAAGGCAGGAAAGACGATCGACGACGTGTCTCGCGTCGAGATCAACGAGGCCTTCGCCTCGGTCGCCCGGCACTCGACGAGGCTGCTCGGCGCCGACGAGGCGGTCGTCAACGTGAACGGCGGCGCGGTGGCGCTCGGCCACCCGATCGGAGCCTCGGGCGGCCGGATCGTCGCGACGATGGTGCACGAGTTGCGCCGCTCCGGCGGCGGCCTCGGCCTGGCCGCGATCTGCAGCGGCGGCGGCCAGGGCGACGCGCTGCTGATCGACGTCTAGCGTGGGAGATCCGCTTCGCGCAGCCGGCGGGTTCGTCGTTCGCGGCGGGCGGGTGCTCGTCGTCCACCGTCCCAAGTACGACGACTGGGCGTTCCCGAAGGGCAAGCTCGAGAACGGCGAGTCGTGGGAGGAGGCGGCCGCGCGCGAGGTCGAGGAGGAGACCTCGCTGCGGTGCACGCCGGGCGAGTACATCGGCTCGACTCACTACGAGCTTCGTGAGGGCGTGAAGGAGGTGCGGTACTTCCGGATGTCGTGCGAGGGTGAAGCGACGCCGCAGAACGAGGTGGACGAGCTGCGCTGGATCACCGCGTCCGAGGGCGCCGTGCTCCTTTCCTACGAGTACGACCGCGCGCTGCTCGAAAGGGGTGTCAGACACCTTCTAGGTGTCTGACACCAGGGTCTTGCGGTAGCGCAGCTCCGGCGCACTCACACCCAGCCGCTCGAACGACTTCTCGGCTCCGTCGGCGGTCCACCCGAACGACTCGTAGAACCGCCGGGCCCGCGGGTTCGCCTCGAGCACCCAGAGCGTCGCCTCCCGGTAGCCGGCCCGGAGCAGCTCCTCCGCACGGAGGATCAGGGCTCGGCCGGCGCCGGTCGACCACTCAAGGGGATCGACGTAGATCGCGTACAGCTCGCCGACGGCGTCCTCGTCACGGCTCGGGCCGATCGACGCGAAGCCGACGACGCGGGCGGCGGCGGCCACCGCGACGACTGTGGCCCAGCCGTCGGGCGGCGCCGCCAGGCGGACGGCCCAGCGGACCGGATCGATCGGCATCGCGTCGAGGTCGTCGGCGGGGAAGACGTGGCGGTAGGCGACCCGCCAGCCGTGAACGCGGATCGTCTCGATCGCGAGGGCGTCCCTCTCGGTCGCGGGCCGTACCTCCATGCGTCCGCGAAGGGTACGGCCCGATGCCGTCGGTCTTCGCTACGACGGCTCCGTCTGGCGGAGCCGCCGGAGGAGCGCGAGCAGCTCCTCGCTCAGGTCGGCGTCGGCGAGCTCCTCGATCGCGTCGAGCTTGCGCGGGTCGGCCGCGGCCGCAAACGCCGCGTCGATCCTCGCCCAGCCTTCCTCGACAGGGAGGGCTGGGAACAGCAGCTTTCGTACCTCGTCGAGGTCCCGCGAGCGCCCGGCCCGACCACTGTCTGCCATGCGCGGACTCTGCGGTCCTCACCCTTTTGGGTCATCAGACCTTCGGCTCGGTTGGGGCTTTCCGACCGGCTAGGTTGTCGGCGTGCTCGAGCACGTCCTCGTCGTCGGCGCCGGCCAGATGGGCGCCGGGATCGCGCAGGTCGTCGCCGCCTCCGGGCGGCGCGTCTCGCTGCACGATCCGTACCCCGGTGCCGTCGACCGCGGCCTCACCGTGATCCGCTCGAGCCTCGACAGGCTCGCGGCGAAAGGGGGCGCGGATCCCGAGGCGACGCTTGCACGGATCTCCGCCGTCGACGAGCTGGTCGGGGCCGACCTGCTGATCGAGGCGATCACCGAGAACGCCGCGGCGAAGGAGGAGCTCTTCCGGCACGCCGACGCGACGCTGCCGCCGCACGCGATCCTCGCCTCGAACACGAGCTCGATCCCGATCACCTCGCTCGCCGCCGTCACGTCGCGGCCGGAGCAGGTGATCGGGATGCACTTCTTCAACCCGGTGCCGGTGCTCGCGCTCGTCGAGGTGATCCGCGCGCTCCAGACCTCGGACGAGACGGCCGCTGCGATCGTCGCGCTCGCCCGCGACCTCGGGAAGGAGCCGGCGGAGGCGCGCGACTTCCCAGGCTTCGTCTCGAACCGGATCCTGATGCCTTTCGTGAACGAGGCGGCCTACGCGCTCCTGGAAGGAGTCGCCACCGCCGAGTCGATCGACACGATCGCGAAGCTCGGGTTCGCGCACCCGATGGGGCCGCTCCGGCTCGCCGACCTGATCGGGCTCGACACCTGCGTCGCGATCATGGAGGTGCTGCAGCGCGGGCTCGGCGACCCGAAGTACGCGCCGTGCCCGCTGCTACGCCAGTACGTCCAGGCCGGCCGCCTCGGCCGCAAGTCGGGCCGCGGGTTCTTCGAGTACGCGTAGCGCGTCGACAGTGGCGGCGTACACGTCGTCGTCGATCGAGTACACGCTCGTGAAGTCCACGGCGCCGTTCAGCTCGAGCACCACCCACGTGCCGATGTCGGCCGGCACGAGGTCGACGCCCACGAGGTCGGCGCCGATCGCGGCAGCCGCGGACAGCGCGACCGAGCACGCGTCGAACGGCGGCGCGACAGGCTCCCTCCGGGCGCCGAGCGCGACGTTCGTCCGCCACTCGCCGGGCGCAGCGACGCGGCGCACCGCCCCGACGACCCTCCCGCGCGCGACGAGCAGGCGCAGGTCGTAGCCCCTCGGGGTCACGAGCCGCTGGGCGATCGCCCCCGTCGCCTGGTACCACGGCCGAGACGGCAGCTCGCCGAGCGTGTGCGCGATCGCGTCCTCGTCGTCGCAGCGGGTGACGTCGCGGCCCCAGGAGCCGAAGCGCGGCTTGAAGACGAGCGGCGGGAGGAGCTCCGGCAGCGGCAGCCACGGCGCGACGTGCACCGTCCTCGGATGCGGGACGCCGGCGGCGAAGAGCGCCGCCGCGGTTGCGAGCTTGTCGTGCGCCGCGACGAGCGTGCGGCGGCCGTTGAGGACGCGTACGCCGGAGGCCGCAAGGCGCTCGAGCGTCCAGAGGCCCGGCTCGACGCCGTCCAGCGTCTCGAGCACGTCCAGCCGGCCCAGCGCGACGTCGCCCGGCCGGAGGCGGTTGAGTGCCTGGGCCGGAGTCAGCACCGGCCCGAGTCGCGTGTTCGTGGGCGTGACTCGATGGGCGACCAGCGCGAAGAGGCTCATGGCGGAATGGTCGACGGCGCACGCTCCGAGCGGAAGGGGTCGGACCGAGGTCGACCCACCATCGTCGCCGCTTCGTAACCCCCCGGCCGGGCCGCCCGCACTACGGTCGTCCGCAACCAAGCTGCGCTCTGCACACGTGGGCCCGGCGCGGGGTTGCCTGGGGGCATGAGGCAGACGGTCCCGGAGAGCTCTGAGGGGAACCTCTCCGGGAGCCGTCTGTCACAGGTGTGAACACCCCTAGGATGGGTGAATGCGCGAGACGCTCGAGCGCGAGCTGAAGCTCGACGTCGACCCGGCGTTCGAGCTGCCCCCTTCGAGGGCGAGCCGCTCGCCGACCGCGTCTTCACCTCGACGTACCACGACACGCCCTCCGGCTCACTCGGACGCGCGGGCATGACCCTTCGCCGTCGCGTCGAGAACGGCCTGTCGCTGTGGCAGCTCAAGCTCCCCCGCGGCGGCGATGCCCGGGCCGAGCTCGAGGCGCCGGGCGGCCCCGCCGGCCCGCCGCCCGAGCTCGAGCGGCTGTTGAAGGCGCACCTCCGCCACGGCCCGCTCCGGCCGGTGGCGACGCTCCGGACACGTCGCTCGGGCGTGCGGGTCGCGGACGGTGGCCGCCTCGTCGCCGACGTCACCGTCGACGCCGTCGACGTGCTCGACGCCGGCCGCTCGGCGGGCGGGTTCGTCGAGCTCGAGGCGGAGCTCGTGGACGGCGACGAGCGCGACCTCGAGCGGCTCGGCCGCACCCTCCGGAAGGCGGGGGCCCGCAAGGGAGACGGTCGGCCGAAGCTGATGCGCGTGCTCGAGCCCGGCGGTGGGGAGGAGCCTCAGGCGATCGGCTCGACGCTCGGCGCGCAACTCCGTCACCTGCTGCTCGCTCAGCTCCTGGAGATCGAGGCGCGGGATCCGGGGGTCCGCGTCGGGGGCGATCCTGAGGACGTGCACCGGTTCCGCGTCGCGACGCGACGAACGCGGGCAGTCATCCGCGCCACCCGCCCGCTGCTCGGAGAGCAGCTGGCGACGCTCGGCGCAGAGTTGAAGTGGCTCGCGCAGCTGCTCGGCGCGGTCCGCGACCTCGACGTGCTGATCGAGCGCCTCGAACCGGAGGTCGAGAAGCTCGACGCGGACGAGCCGGGGGGACGCGCGTTGCTGGCCGGGCTCGAGCGCGAGCGTGAGTCCCGGCGCGCCCACCTGCTCGAGGCGCTCGACACCGACCGCTACCTCACGCTCCTGCGCAGCTTCGAGGACGCGATCCTGGCCCTGCCCGCGCTCGACGGCGGTGACGGCGCTCACGCGATCGCCGCGCATGCCCTGCGCCGGCTGCGGAAGGCCGCGGGAGAGCTGCCCGCCCGGCCCACCGACGCCGAGCTGCACGCCCTTCGCATCAAGGCGAAGCGCGCGCGCTACGCGGCCGAGCTCGCCGCCCTCGGCGGGGACAGGCTCGTCGACCGTTATGTCGACGCGCTGAAGGACCTCCAGGACGTGGTCGGCGAGCACCAGGACCTCGTCGTCGCCGAGGGCACGCTCCGCGGCCTCGCGCGCGCGAAGAGCGCCGCGGCGGCCGGGCGGTTGATCGAGCGCGCCCGGGCCCGCCGGGTCGCGCTCCGGGCCGCCTATCCGGCCGTGCTCGAGACCGCGCTCGAGCGCGGCGCCAAGGCGCTGTCCTGACGGCCCTCAGGCCGCGAGCGTCTCTGCGGCCAGCTCGAGCAGGACGCCCTCACGGAGGCCGCCGCGCACGACCTTCAGCGGCGCGCCCAGCACGCGCTGGAGCCCCGAGAGGATCGCGCAGCCGCCGGGGAGGGTCTGCGCGCGCTCGGGCCTCATGTCGAAGCGCTTTGCGATCTCGTCTGCCGGCGTGACGGCGAGGAGCTCGAGCGCGTGCTCCAACTCGTCCTCGCCGAGGCGCGAGCCGACGATGCGCTTGACGCCGCGCGCGCTGCCGCCGACCGCGAACGCCGTCCGTGGGAGCGGCGGCGCGAAGCCGTCGAGGTAGTGCTCGACCTCGGCCCGTGCGGCACCGACGGCGGCGCGGCCCGGCGGGTCGTCGGAGAGCAGCCGGCTCGTCAGCCGCTGCGCGCCGAGGTCGACCGACCGCGTCCACTGCGGGCCGTCCCGGCGCGTCCCGACGACGACCTGTGCGGAGCCGCCGCCGACGTCGACGACCGCGACGCCGCCTGCCCGGGGGCGGTGCAGCCGAGTCCATCGCGCCGACGAACGCGAGCCGTCCCTCCTCCGCGGCGCTGAGGATGCGCGTCGGCTCGGATGACGCCGCGGCGAGCGCCGCCAGCAGCTCCTCGCCGTTCGCCGCCTGCCGGCCCGGGCTCGCGATCAGCACCTCGAGCCGCTGCGCGCCTGCGGCACGCGCGTCGTTCGACGTAGCGCTCGACGCAGCGCGGCCACGAGCTCGAGCTTTTCGGCCGAGATGGCGCCGAGCCGTTCGACGTCCGCTCCGAGGCGCAGCATCTCGCGCTCGGTGAGGAGCGTCCGGTCGCCCCGCGTGACGAGCAGGCGCACGGTGTTCGACCCGACGTCGACGACCCCGACCACAGCCTGATGGTGACGACCCCACACGACGGAGTGTGTCTAGTGCCCGCGCGCGATACGCCGCGCGCGCTCGCGTCGTCGCATGAACGACGAGCTGTGCGGAGCGCCGCCGTTCGGTCTTCTTCGGGGTGACTCGCGACCACGAGCCGTCCGGCCCGAGCTCCCACGCCTGCGAGTTGTCGGCCAGAAGCGCTTTGAGGATCGACTCGATCTCGTCGCGCACGTGCGCGTCCTCGACCGGGACGACGACCTCGATCCGGTGGTCGAGGTTGCGCGGCATCAGGTCGGCGCTACCGAGCAGGTACGTCTTCTCGTCGCCCGCCTCGAAGCAGTAGAGGCGGCTGTGCTCGAGGAAGCGCCCGAGGATCGAGCGCACGCGGATCCGGTCGCTCACGCCCTCGACGCCGGGCAGCAGCGTGCAGATCGGCCCGCACGATGATGTCGATCTCGGCGCCTGCCTGCGAGGCCTTGTAGAGCTCCTCGATGACCTCGGGATCGGTGAGGTTGTTGCACTTGAACCGGATCCGCGCGTGCTTGCCCGCCTCGGCCGCGCTGCCGACCTCGCGGATGTGCTCGACCAGCCGCTTGCGCAGGTTGAACGGCGCGACGAGCAGCTTGCGGAAGCGCTGCGGGCGGCCGAAGCCGGTGACGAAGTTGAAGAGGTCGGCGACGTCGGCGGCGATGTCCGGGTCGGCGGTGAAGAGACCGACGTCCTCGTAGATACGCGCGGTCGTCGCGTGGTAGTTGCCGGTGCCGATGTGGACGTAGCGGCGCAGCTCGTCGCCCTCGCGCCGGATCACGAGCGTCGTCTTCGCGTGGATCTTCATGTCCGGGAAGCCGTAGACGACGTGGACGCCGGCCTGCTCGAGCGCGCGCGCCCACTCGATGTTCCGCTGCTCGTCGAAGCGCGCCTTCAGCTCGACGACGCAGACGCTCTGCTTGCCGTTCTCGGACGCCTCGATCAGCGCCGGCGCGATCGCGGAGTCGTGGCTCGTGCGGTACACGGTCGTCTTCAGCGTCACGACGTGCGGATCGTTCGCCGCGGCCTGCACGAACGCCTCGACGCTCGTCGCGAACGAGTCGTAGGGATGCTGGACGACGATGTCGCGGCGGGCGATCTCGGCGAACAGCTCGTCCGTCGTGCTGCGTCGCGAGCCGGCGCTGCGTGAACGGCACCCACGGCTCGTACTTCAGGTCGGGCCGGTCGAGTCGAATACAGCTGGGTGACGTCGGCCAGGTCGAGCAGGCCGCGGATCGGGTAGACCTGGTCGTGGGCGGACGCCGAGGCGCTCCTCGCAGGCGCGACAGCATCTCGTGCGAGTCAGGAGCTCGACACCTCGAGCCGCACGACGGCGCCGAACCGGCGCTTCTGCAGCTCCGACTCGACCGCCTCGAGCAGGTCGTCCGCGTCGTCGGAGATCTCGGTGTCGCCGTCGCGCGTCAGCCGGAACGCGACGCGCTCGACGATCTCCATCTCGGGGAAGAGCCGGTCGAGGAAGTGGGCGATCACGTTCTCGAGCGGGATGCGCAGGCCGCGGTGACCGATCGCGACGAAGCGCGGCGAGGCCCTCGGGCACCTTGACGCGCGCGAAGCGCTCCTCGCCCGCCTCGGGGTCGCGCACGAGCACGCCGAGGCTGAGCGAGAGCCCCGAGATGTAGGGGAACGGCTGGCCGGGCCCGACGGCGAGCGGTGTCAGCACCGGGAAGATCTGGCTGAGCGAAGACGTGCTCGAGCTCCTTCCGCTCCTCGTCGGTCGCGTCGTCGACGGTGCCGACGAGGATCCCCTCGGCGGCGAGCGCGGGGCAGAGGTCGTCGCGCCAGAGCGTCGGTCTGCGCCGCCGTCAGGTCGAGTGCACGCGCTCGCGGATCGCGTCCAGGGTCTGCTGCGGCGTACGCCCGTCCGGCCGAGCACGGACGCAGCCCGACGCGACCTGGTCGAGCAGGCCCGCGACGCGGACCATGAAGAACTCGTCGAGGTTCGACGAGACGATGCCGCAGAACTTGACGCGCTCGAGCAGCGGCTCGTCCGGTGTCCGCCGCGAGCTCGAGCACGCGCCTGATCAGGTCGAGCTGGGAGAGCTCGCGGTTCAGGAACGGCGCAGGCGGCAGTGCATGGTCGAGCTCTTTGGTCGTCGCCATTGGGGGTCAAGCATCTCCGAACGCTGGTGAACGATGGGTTTCGGTTTGGTTACCCGGCCGGTCTTTCCGGGCCGATCCGTATCCTGTACGCGATGCGGAACGACCGACTCCTCGTGGCCGCTCGCGGTTCTGGCCGGGATCGCTCTGATCGTGATCGCCGGCGTGTACTGGGCCGAACCGGCGAAGTCGCTGCCGGGCTTCTTCCCGGGGCACACGGCCGGCTCCGGCCACCACCACGTGAAGCACGGCATCGCGGCGTTCCTCGTCGGGCTCGCATGCTTCGTCGTTCGCGTGGTTCCGGAGCGGGCCGAAGCGCACAGCGGCCACGTGATCCTCGCCTCGCTGATCTCCTATCCCGCAGGCGATCGTCCTCGGGACTGCTGCAGGGTGTCTCCGAGCTCTTCCCGATCTCGAGCCTCGGCCACAGCGTGATCCTCCCGCGGCTGCTCGGCTGGAACATCCACCAGAACGACCCGTACTTCCTCACGTTCCTCGTCGCGACGCACCTCGCGACCGCGATCGTGCTGCTCGGGTTCTTCTGGCGCGACTGGGTGCGGATCGTGCAAGGGCATCGGCCGCTCGCTCCGCGACCGGGAGATCGCCGCCGACGACACCGACGCGAAGCTCGGCTGGCTGCTCGTCGTGGGCACGATCCCGGCCGGCGTGATCGGGCTCACGCTGCAGGACACGCTGCGCAAGGGTTTCGCCAAGCCGACCGAGGCGGCGATCTTCCTCGCGCGTCAACGGCGTCCTGCTCTGCAGCGGCCGAGGTGCTCCGGCGGCGTGCGCCGCAGGTCGAGGCGGACGACGATGCGCGCATCGCACGCCAGATGGGATGGGGGAGCGCGTTCGGCGTCGGCGCGGCTCAGTCGCTCGCGCTCATCCCCGGCTTCTCGCGTTCGGGCGCGGCGATGGGGGGCGGGCTCCTCGTTCGGGCTCTCGAACAAGGACGCCGCCCGCTTCGCGTTCCTGCTCGCGACGCCGATCATCGGGGCGGCAGCGCTGCTCAAGCTGCCCGAGCTCCTCGGCAGCCAGGGCGACGGGGTTCGCGGGCAGGCGCTCGTCGGCGCGCTCGGTGCCGCCGTCACCGCCTACCTCGCCGTGCGCTTCCTGATGCGGTTCTTCGAGACGAACACGCTGATCCCGTTCGCGGTCTACTGCCTACTTGCCGGGATCGGCTGCACGATCTACTTCGTCAGCTGAACCCGCCAGGTGGTGAACGCCTGGTGGCGAGCTGGAGATCTGGCGAGAGAAACGGCGAAGAGCAGGGAATACTGCTCGTGGATGCCCACGAAGCAGAGCCCACTCCTTTGCGAGCTGCACTCCCACACGCGCTGGAGCGACGGCGACCTGACGCCGCGGGAGCTCTGCGACCTGTACGGGCGGCTCGGCTTCGACGTCCTCGCGATCACCGACCACTCGACGCGGTCGGAGCGCGAGGTCCACTCCGGGAACCACGCCGCCTACCTCGCCGAGGTGGAGGCCGAGGCGGCACGCGCGCGACGGCTCTACGGCCTGCTCGTCATCCCGGGCCTCGAGCTCACCTACGACGACCCCGATCCGCTCGAAGCGGCACATGTCGTGGCCGTCGGGCTGCGCGACCACATCGATCTCTCCTCCGGCCTCGAGTCTGCGCTCGCCGCTGCGCGCGCGCATGGGGCGGCGCTCGTCGCCGCCCACCCGTACACGCCCGCCGAGCTGGCCGGAGCGACACGCGGCACCGCCGCGTTCGGCGCCCGGCCGGCGCTGCGACGGCTGGTCGACCGCTTCGAGCTCTTCAACAGGCACACGCTGTTCGGCTGGGTCGCGGCCGCCGGGCATCCCGCGATCGCGACCGGCGACTTCCACCGCCTCGAGCACCTGGCCGGCTGGAAGACGCTCCTGCCGTGCTCCAAGGACGAGCACGCGGTCGTGCGCTACTTGCGCTCGCCGAGGCCGGCGTACCTCGTGCAGCTCGGTGAGCTCGACGCGCGCCTCGCGGCGTAGGCGAGCGCGGCGCGCCACCACTCCGTTACGGAGGGTTCACCGACCCGCCCCCCGCGGACGCGCGTTCGGTCCGGAGAATCGACGCGTCATCGTCCTGCGTTGTGGGAGGGGGAACGAATCGTGAGAGCCATGCAGCAGGCCGCGCGTCGGAACGGCGTTCGTCGGCTTCTGCTCCCAGTGATCGCCGCGGCCTTCCTGGCCGTGCTGCTCGTTGCCGTGTCGGCCAGCGCCAAGTCGTCGAGCCACTCGACAGCGGCTGACACGCACGATGGGCTCGGCATCGAGTCGGGGAAGATCAAGCACGTCTGGCTGATCATCCTCGAGAACAAGTCCTACGACGCGACGTTCACGGGGCTGAACGACAACACATACCTCTGGCAGACGCTGCCGTCCCAGGGCGTCCTCCTCAAGAACTACTACGGCACCGGCCACTTCAGCCTCGACAACTACATCTCGATGGTGAGCGGCCAGGCGACCCAGGCCGACACGCAGGCCGACTGCCCGTTCTACAAGAGCTTCTCGGGCAAGCTCGACACGTCGGGCTCGCTCGAGACGAATCCGAACTACGGCCAGGTTGCCTCTGCGGCCGGCCCGAACGCTGCGCCGGGTGCGAACGGCTGCGTGTACAGCACCGACGTGAAGACGTTGTTCGACCAGCTCGACGCCGCGCACGTCAGCTGGAAGGGGTACGCACAGGACCTCACGGCCGCCCAGGGCGACCACTCGGCAGGCGTCCAGTACTGCGGCTCGCCGTTCGCCGCTCCGAGCGCGACGAACGACAACTCACAGGCGAACCCGGGGAGCGCGACCGCCACCGACCAGTACGTGCCGAAGCACTTCCCATTCCCGTGGTTCAGCTCGGTGCTGCAGTCGGGTGACTGCAACGCCAAGCACATCGCCGACGTGTTCGATCCGGCGAACGGCCTTGCCCACGACCTCAAGAGCACGACGAACACACCGGCGTTCAGCTGGATCTCGCCCAACAACTGCAGTGACGCGCACGACGCCGTCTGCAAGGGGAACAACCTGTCCGGGGGGTTCGCCGACGCGAACACTCCGAACCCGCCCAAGAACTACACCGGCGGCCTGTACGCCTCTGACCTGTTCCTCGCTCACATCATCCCCGAGATCGAGGCGTCACCTGCGTTCAAGGACGGCGGGCTGATCGACATCACGTTCGACGAGGCGTTCCCGCCGTTCACCTTCACCGGTAACAGCTTCGTCAACTCGACGGCGGTCCAGGCGACGGCGGCGACGTCGATCGCGGCCGACTCGGCGGGTGAGACGATCAACGGGAAGACCGTGCTCTCCGAGCCGACCGGCCCGAACTCGCCGCTTCGGAAGGACTCGAGCGGCAATGAGCTCTATCCGGGCCCGGGCTTCAACGGGTTCGTCGATCGGCCGTCGAACTGCGTCGCGCAGACGATCCCGCCGCAGCCCGCGGGTACCTGCATCCTCGGCTTCGGGAGCCACACCCCCGGCGCCCGGACCGACGCCGGCGCGACCGCTGCGAGCGGCGTGTCGACGATCAGGGACGACGCGATCGTCGCGACCGACGCCGGCCGCGCGGTCTCGGGCTCGGGCATCCCGGCGGGCGCGTTTGTCGGTCACGTCAATGACGCCTCGAACTCGCCGGACATCCCGTCCGGCGGGCCGTCCGACACCGGCCTCTTCACGCTCGTCGACTCGAGCGGGACGGTCGTGAAGACGACGGGCGCCGTGAGCGGTGTCACCCTCGCCGCGCGGACACCGGCGGACGATCCGCTCTTCAACGCCACCGATCCGACGACAGGCGGCGGCGACACGGGGAGCGTCCTCATCAGCCCGTACATCACACCGGGCAGCACGAGCGAGGTGTACTACAACCACTACAGCTGGCTGCGCACGATGGAGGACCTGTTCGACGTCGCCAAGTCCTCGCGGGGGCTCGACTTCGACGGCCACCTCGGCTACGCCGCCCAGATCGGCCTTGCCCCGTTCGGCAAGGACGTGTTCAACAACCCGTCGGGGCACTGATCCTGACGCAGCCGATCGACCGCTTCGGGAGCCGGGCCGCGAGGCCCGGCTCCCGTCGCACGCGCATGCTCGCCGCCGCGCTCGTGCTCGCCGCCGCGGTGGGCGCGCTCGCGTTCCTGCTCTGGC
Source organism: uncultured Thermoleophilia bacterium (assembly GCA_963725595.1). Lineage (GTDB taxonomy): Bacteria > Actinomycetota > Thermoleophilia > Gaiellales > Gaiellaceae > PALSA-600. The sequence goes on from CAVRYT010000001.1 coordinate 301,603, forward strand.
CGGACAGCCGAGCGCCGGAGAGCTACGGAGGCATTCCGAGCTGGCTACCGAAGCCGAAGGTCGAGGTCGGCCGGGTTGTCGTCGCGAGCGCGGCGCACCCGGCACTCGCGATCGAGGGCGACACGATTTCGGTCCGGCTCGCGCACGGACGCGTGGCCGCCACCACGGTCGGCCCGAGCGTGCCCGAGGAAGGACAGTTCCCGGTTCCCCCGACGACGCCGTGCACGTTCACGATCACCCTCTCCCGCGCCGCCGGGATCGTGCCGCTGAAGGAGCGGGCGTTCACGATCCTGGACGAGCGCGGCGAGCTCCATCATCCGCGGGTGACCGGTGCGGGCGGCGCGGCGCTGCCGCGCGTCGTCGCGGCGGGCCGGAGCGTCACGCTGACGGTTCGTGACGTTCTGCCGACCGGGAACGGACAGCTCCGGTGGGCGCCCGGCGGCGGCGGCAGGCCCGTCGTCTCCTGGGACTTCGACGTCGAGATCGACTGAGCCGACTTCCGCGGCCGTTACCTTCCGGTCGTGAGCCCGGTCAGCGTCGTGCTGCTCGTGCTGCTCGGGCTCGGTGTCGGGGCGGTGGGGACGCTTGTCGGCGCGGGCGGCGGCTTCCTGCTCGCGCCGGTGCTCCTGCTCGTCTACCCCCACGACAGCCCGGAGACGCTGACCTCGATCAGCCTCGCAGCGGTGTGGGCGAACAGCACGTCCGGCTCGATCGCCTACTTCCGCCAGCGTCGGGTGGACGTGCGCAGCGGCCTCGTCTTCGGCGCCGCGACGTTACCCGGCGCGGTCGGCGGCGCGCTCGTCGTCGGCTATGTCCCGCGACGGGCGTTCGACGCGATCATGGCGGCCGCGCTCGGCGGCGTCGCGCTCTGGATCGCGCGCAGCGGCGGCCGCCGCCGCGTCCGCGAGTACGGCACCGAGCGGGCCATCGTCGACCGTTCCGGACGCGAGTGGCGCTACCGCGTCCCGGTCGCCCGCGGCGCCGCGTACAGCCTTGCCGTCGGGTTCGCCTCGAGCTTCCTCGGCATCGGCGGCGGCGTGTTCCACGTGCCGATCCTCGTGGCGGGCCTCGGCTTCCCGACCCACATCGCGACTGCGACCTCCCACTTCGTCCTCTCCCTGATGAGCGGCGCCGGCGTGCTGACGCACGTGGTCCAGGGCTCCTACCGGATCGGCGACGGCCTGCGCCGCTCGGTCGCGCTCGCGGCCGGCGTGGCGGTAGGCGCACAGTTCGGAGCGCGGGCCTCGACCCGCGTGCCTGCGCTCGTGATCGAGCGGCTCCTCGCCGCCGGCCTCGTGCTCGTCGCGGTGCGGCTCGTGCTCGCTGCTGCTTCGTAGCCGCCGCGACAACGACGCGTAGAAAGCACTGAGGCGCACCTCACCAAACCCGGATGTCGCTTCGCCCTGTCTGGCTGATCGTTCATCTGCGATCGACGATCCAACGCCCCAAGGAGGGCTGTCATGAACTGCTTCGAGTGTGCGAAGGTGAACGACAAGGTTCCGGCTGTGGGCGTCTGCGGGCACTGCGGCGTCGGCCTCTGCGTCGACCACCTCGTCGAGGCCCGGGACTACCGCGTCGGAGGTACGCGCTTCGGGTGCCCTCATGGCGTTCCGCAGGTGAAGCCGATGCACGGCGTGCCCGCTGGAATCGCCGCTGCTTCGCGCCACCACACTGCCGGCGTCGCGTGAGCGCCGCGACCGCGCCGGCATCCGTCGCCGCCGGGCAGGGCATCCAGCAGTTCGCGCTGCTCGCGAAAGCGCTCGGCCATCCGGCCCGCCTCCACATCCTGCGGCTGCTGCTCTCTCGTGACGCCTGTTACTGCGGCGAGCTCGTCGACGAGCTGCCGCTCGCTCAGGCCACGGTCTCCCAGCACCTGAAGGTGCTGAAGGACGCGGGACTGATCACCGGCGAGATCGAGGGGCTCCGCACCTGCTACTGGGCCGACCGCGACCGGCTCGCCACGCTGCACCAGTTCATCGGCGAAATGCTCCACGACGCCGTCGAGGTGAACGCCAATGGCTGCGACTGAAACCCTCTCCCACCGCGGCACACGCCCGAGTGGAGCCGACGACGGCGTCCTCAACAAGCTCTCGACGATCGACCGTTTCCTGCCTCTCTGGATCGGCCTCGCCATGGTGCTCGGGCTCGGGCTCGGCCGCCTGATCCCCTCATTGAACGACGGCCTGAACAAGCTCCAGGTCGGCACCGTCTCGTTGCCGATCGCACTCGGGCTGCTGCTGATGATGTACCCGGTGCTCGCGAAGGTGCGCTACGAGGACCTCGGCCGCAAGCAGCACGACGGCGTCTCGAACCGCCTCTTCTTCGGCGTTTCCCTCTTCCTGTCATGGGTGGTCGGGCCGCTGCTTATGTTCACGCTCGCGTGGCTGCTCCTTCCCAACCAGCCCGCGTATCGCACCGGAGTGATCATCGTCGGGCTTGCCCGCTGCATCGCGATGGTGCTGATCTGGAACGACATAGCAAAAGGCGATCGCGACCGAACCGCGCTGCTCGTCGTCTTCAACGCGCTCTTCCAGGTCGCCGCGTACTCGTTGCTCGGCTGGTTCTACCTGAACGTCTTCCCAGGGTGGCTCGGTCTCGACACGCAGGGCTTTCGTGTCGGCATCTGGGAGGTCGCGAAGACGGTCCTGGTCTTCCTCGGCATCCCGCTCGCGGCCGGATTTCTCACACGGCGGATTGGGCTGAAGCGCAAGGGGCGCGACTGGTACGAGCGCCGGTTCATCCCGCGGATCAGCCCGATCACGTTGTACGGGCTGCTGTTCACGATCGTGCTGCTCTTCGCGATCCAGGGCGACAAGATCACCTCACGGCCGCTCGACGTCGCGCGGATCGCGCTGCCGCTGCTCTGCTATTTCGCCGTCATGTGGGTCGCCGGCTTCGCGATCGGGAAGGCGATCGGGTTGCCGTACGCGCAGACGGCGAGCATGGGCTTCACGGTCGCCTCCAACGATTTCGAGCTCGCGATCGCCGTCGCGGTCGGCGTCTTCGGTGCGGCCTCGGGGCAGGCACTCGCAGGGGTCGTGGGACCGCTGATCGAAGTGCCCGTGCTTGTCGCGCTCGTCTACGTCGCACTCTGGGCCCGGCGATTCTGGCCGAGCAGTGTGCTCCCGACCGCGGCCTGAAACCTGGGCAGGCTCTAGGCCGGGTGCGACGCGTCGGTGAACTCGCGGAACTCGCCGGTGGCGAGGTACGCGACCTGCTCGCCGATGTCGACCGCATGGTCGCCGATCCGCTCGACGCACCGGGAGACGACGAGCATCCTCAGCCCGTACTCGCGCTCCTGCGGTGAGGTGCCGAGCGAGAGGACGTCCTCGGTCGCGTTCCGGTTCGCCCGGTCGATCAGCTCGTCGAGCTCGACCAGCGTCTGCGCCTTCTCCGGGTCGCGCGTCGCGAACGCGTCCATCGCGACGCGGAGCATCTGCTCGGCGCGCTGGCCCATGTCCTCGATCGAGTGGCCGATCGCATCGTCGGCCACGTTGAGGCCGCCCATCAGCTTCGTCAGCTTCGCAACCGTGACGCAGTAGTCGGCCATGCGCTCGAGGTGCAGGTTGACCCGGAGGATCGCAAGCACGAGCCGCAGGTCGGACGCGACGGGAGTCTGCCGCGCGAGCAGTGACTGCACGCCGTTCTCGATGTCGATGTAGCGCCTGTCGACCTCGTCGTCGAACAGGATCACCTCGTCCGCGAGCTCTTCGTCGCCGCGGGCGAGCGCGTTCAGCGCCGATCGGAGCGCGCGGAGGACGAGGTCGCCTTCCTCCTGCAAAGCGGTCTCGAGCTGCGACAGCTCCTCGCTGAACGAGACCCGCATCGGGCTAGCCGAACCGTCCGGTGACATATCCCTCCGTCCGCTCGTCCGCCGGCGAGGTGAAGATCTTGTCGGTTGAGTCGTACTCGACGAGAATGCCGTTGCGGGTCCCGTCCTCGTGGAGGTCGAGGCTGAAGAAGGCCGTCATGTCGGCCACGCGCGCAGCCTGTTGCATGTTGTGCGTCACGATCACGAGCGTGTAGTCGCTCTTCAGCTCGTGCATCAGGTCCTCGATCGCCGAGGTCGAGATCGGGTCCAGCGCAGACGCCGGCTCGTCTAACAGCACGACGTCGGGCTCGACGGCGATTGCCCGTGCGATGCAGAGGCGCTGCTGCTGCCCGCCCGAGAGACCGAGGGCGCTTCGCTTGAGGCGGTCCTTGACTTCGTCCCAGAGGGCGGCCTGGCGCAGCGACCTCTCGACACGCTCGTCCGGGTCGCCCGGAAGACCGAGCTTCTTCGGTGCGAAGGCGACGTTCTCGTAGATCGACTTGGGGAACGGGTTCGCGCGCTGGAAGACCATGCCGATCCGCCGGCGAACCTCCACCGGGTCGGCGTCGGAGCCGTACAGGTCGATTCCGTGGTACAGCACCTGTCCGCCGACCCGCACGCCCGGGACGAGGTCGTTCATACGATTGAGGCAGCGGAGGAACGTGCTCTTGCCGCATCCTGAGGGGCCGATCATTGCCGTGATGAGGTTCTTGTAAATGTCGAGGCCGACGCCCGCGAGGGCCAGCTGCGAGCCGTACGAGACGCTCAGATCGCGGGTCGTGAACACAACGTCCCGCTGAGCGGCCGGGTCGCCACCCGATTTCAGGCTTGCAGAGATGTCGACGGAGGCGGCCTTCACATCGGACGACATGCCTCGAGTCTCACCCACGCCCGGAACAGCCCGGGGGTACGAGTTGTGAAAATCGCGTGTCGTCCTGGTGAACAGAGGCGCGACGCATTCGGGGGTACTGTAAGCCTTCGCGACTGATGAATGTCTCGGTCGCCGGTACGCCTCAGGGCAGTCTCCAGTCGCGGCGCTCGCTCCGAGACCGCCTCGGCGACATCACGCTGAGGTGGATCTCGGCCCTGGCCGCGATCGGCGTCGTAGCGCTGATCGCGTTGATCATCTACAAGGTCGTCGACCAGGCGCGGCCGGCGTTCAGCAGCTTCGGGATCGGGTTCCTCTGGCACCAGACGTGGAACGCCGTCACGAACCAGTTCGGCGCGCTCGATTTCCTCGTCGCGACTCTGTACGTCACCGGTCTGGCCGTCCTCCTCGCAGCCCCCGTCGCTCTGGCGATCGGCCTCTATCTGAGCGAGCTCGCGCCGGGCGGCGTGCGCGGCGTCGTCGGCTCGCTCGTCGAGATGCTGGCCGCGATCCCGAGCGTCGTCCTGGGGCTCTGGGGGATTCTCGTCCTCGGGCCGGTCGTCCACAACCAGTTCGGACCGTGGCTGAACGATGCCTTCGGCTGGACCCCGTTCTTCGCGACGCGCCCGATCTCCGGCAGCACGATGTTCACGGCAGTGCTCGTCCTGGCGATCATGATCGTCCCGATCACCGCCGCGATCAGCCGAGACCTCTTCCTTCAGGTGCCTGTCGACATCAAGGAGGGAGCCGTCGGGCTTGGCCTGACGCGGTGGGAGATGGTTCGGGGTGTCGTCTTGCCCTACACGCGAGGCGGCCTGATCTCCGCGGTGCTCCTCGGCGCCGGGCGCGCACTCGGTGAGGCGATCGCCGTCACGCAGGTGATCGGTTCGACCGCACACCTCACCGCGAACCTCTTCAACACGGGTGACACCCTGGCGAGCCGAATCGCCGCGCAGTATCAAGCAGCGGCCTCGAATCTGCAGGTCGCGTCGCTCTTCTACCTGGGAGTGATCCTGCTCGTCATCTCGCTGGTCGTGAACTTCGCCGCGCTCTTGATCGTTCGCCGGTACGAGATCACGCAGAGGGTCTGACATCGAAGCCTCCCCCGCAACCCCCACAATCTCGCTGCAGCCAGGCGGCAAGTCGCGGCGGCGGAAGCAGGCGAACCGAGTCGCCGAAGGGATCTCGACGCTCGCCGCCTACTCCGCGATCGCCGTCCTCGCACTCGTCGTGGTCTCCGTCCTCCTCCGAGGCGTCAAGGCGCTCAACCTCGACCTGTTCACCAAGAACCAGGTGACCTTCGGCGAGACGGGCGGGGGTATCGCGAACGGGCTCGTCGGAACGGCGATCATGGTGGCGCTCGCCACGGCCGTCACGTTGCCGGTCGGCATTTTCGTCGCGGTGTATGTCGCCGAGTTCGGGTCCAATCGCGTCGCGCGCTTCATCAGGCTGGCCCTCGACGTGCTCAACGGCGTACCCTCGATCGTCGTCGGCATCTTCGCCTACGCGTTGCTGGTCGTCGGCTCGGGCTACGCGGCGTGGAAGGGCTCGGCAGCCCTTGCCATCGTGATGTTGCCGCTGGTGGCGCGGACGACGATCGAGGTGCTCGGCCTGGTGCCCGACTCCTTGCGCTACGGCAGTTATGCCCTCGGGGTCAGCAAATGGCGCACCGTGCTTTTCGTCGTCATGCCGTCGGCCATCGGGTCGATCCTCACCGGCGCGACGCTCGCCGTCGCCCGGGCGGCCGGCGAGACGGCTCCGCTCCTCTTCACCACCTCGATCTTTCTCCCGAACCAGGTCGTCACAGATCCGAGCCACGCGATGGCCGCGGTGCCCCTGCTCATCCTCTTCGACTCGGAATCGGCTGACACGAACTTGAACAATCAGGCGTGGGCGGCGGCGTTCGTTCTGATGATGTTCGTCCTCGCGCTGAGCCTGACCGCCCGCTACGTCCTGTCACGGCGCGAGCGGAGGCTTCGCGCGAGGTAGCGCGGCGACACCAGGTCGTAACCAGAACGACACTCCGAGTTTCCCCATCCGCGTCGGAGTCCGGGCGAGACTTGCGCCCGCACCCCCCAACTAACGATGAGACCACTCGAAGGGAGAACGTCGCACATGAGCTTCAGTGTCACCAGGCGCACCATGTGGATTGTCGCCGCGGCTGCGTTGGTCGCCGGCTGTGTAACCACGAGCGCCACTGCGAGCAGGAGTACGCGCTCCGCCGGCCAGCTCGTCGGCGCGGGCAGCACGTTCGTCCAGCCGCTGGTGTCCCAGTGGCAGGCGGCGTACCCGTCGGTCGCCGGCGGAGTCAACATCGTCTACCAGCCGATCGGCTCGGGCGGCGGCATTCAGGCGATCACCAACCGCACCGTCGACTTCGGCGCGTCCGACGCGCCCCTGTCGGCAGATCAGTTCACCAACTGCAAGGGGTGCTACCAGCTTCCGTGGGCGCTCGGCGGGACTGCCGTGATGATCAACCTCAAGACGGACGCCCACGCGCCGCTGCACGTCACGGGCGATGTCCTTGCGAAGATCTACCTCGGGCAGATCACGTCCTGGGACGACGCTGCGATCAAGGCGCTGAACCCGGGCATCTCGCTCCCGAGCGAGAAGATCACACCCGTCTACCGCTCCGATGGATCGGGCACCTCGTACAACTTCGTGGACTACCTCTCCACCATCAGCCCGGCGTTCAAGTCGAAGATCGGCGTGTCGACGCAGCCGCCGTTCCCCGTTGGCGTCGGAGGTAAGGGCTCGTCCGGCGTCTCCGGCGTCGTCAAGAACACCCCGGGCGCGATCGGGTATGCCGACATCGCGTACGCGGTCACGAACCACATCCAGGTGATGGCGGTCCGGAACGCGGCCGGGAAGTTCACGACCCCGGGCATCAAGTCGATCACGGCCGCCGCCGCGTCGTTCAAGACGGTCCCTGCGAACGGGGAGATGCACATCGTGAACCCGCCCAAGTCCTCGGCGGGCGCGTACCCGATCGCCACCTATACCTACGTGATCATCCCGGCGAAGACGGGGAACGCGTATCCGCTCAAGAAGTTCATCTTCTGGGCGTTGACCAAGGGCCAGCCGTACGGGGTGAAGCTCCGCTACGTCCCGATCCCGAAGCAGGTGCTGGTTGCCTCCGAGAAGATCCTCAACAAGATCAGCTCATAGTCTGCGATCGACACACCACGTGACGAGGGCGCCGCACGGCGCCCTCGTCACTCCCTAGGCTGGAAAGGTGCAGCGAATGCGGAGGCCGCGCCCGGCGCCGCCCTCCGCGGCGATGTCGCCGCCGGCGGCGACAACGATGTGCTTGACGATTGCGAGCCCGAGGCCGGTGCCCCGGGTCGACCGGGCTGCGTCCCCGCGGTAGAAGCGCTCGAACAGGCGGCCGATCGTCGCCGCCGGCACACCGGCCCCGTCGTCGGCCGCGGTGAGCACGGCGAAGCTCCCCGAGCGGTTGATCGTCAGCCGGAGCGTCGAGCCGTGTCCGGCGTAGCGAATCGCGTTCTGTGCGAGGTTCTGGACGACGATGCGGAGCATTCTCGGCCGCAGCGGCACGTCGATCGACGGATCGCCCTCGACGACCACCTCGACGCCGGCCCGCGTCGCGGCCTGGGCGAGCTCGGCCGCCACGTCCTCGAGCACCGGCAGCGCCGTAGTGTGGCCGAGCGAGACGACCTCCTTGCCGCTCTCGAGCTCGGACAGGAAGAGGATCTCGTCGATCAGCGCCGTCGCGCCCTCGATCTCGCCCCGCGCGAGCTCGACGAGCTGGCTCACGTCCGCGTCGGGCAGGTCCATCGTGTCGAGGAGCGCGAGGATCCGCGCGAGCGGAGTGCGCAGCTCGTGCGACACGGCGGCCGTGAAGCCGGTGCGCAGTTCGTCGAAGCTCGTCCCGTAGGTGGCGTCGCCCTCGACCATGCTCGGTTCGCGCGACGCCTCCACGCCGACATCCTGCTCGACGTGTTTCGAGCCGAAGAACGACGTCACCAGATCGTCACCATTCCGACACCCGTACCAAACCGGCTTCAACACTATGGTACGAGACGTGGCCAAGGTCCTGATCGTCGAAGACGACAACGTGATCGCGGACGGGATGGCACGGCACCTCGTGAGCGCGGGCTTCGATCCGATCGTGGTCGGCCGCGGCGAGCTCGGCCTCGCGCGGCTCCGGTTCGAGAACCCGGACGTCTGCGTGCTCGACCTGATGCTGCCGGAGCTCGACGGCTGGAAGCTGATCGAGACGGCGCGCTCGGAAGGGATCGGCACCCCGATCGTCGTTGTCTCCGCGCGCGGCACCGAGCACGACCGCGTGCACGCGCTCGAGATCGGCGCCGACGACTACCTCGTGAAGCCGTTCTCGATGCGGGAGCTCGTCGCACGTGTCGGGGCAGCCGCGCGGCGGGGCGTGCGGCCGGCCGAGGAGCGCCGGGGCGACCCGATCGAGATCGAGGAGCTGCGCATCGACCCGCGCGAGGTCCAGGCCTACGTGGACGGCAAGAACGCCGAGCTGACCCCGACCGAGTTCAGGCTGCTGTACACGCTCGCGCTCGACCGCGGCCGCGTCGTGACGCGCGACGAGCTGCTCCAGAAGGTGTGGGGCCGGCGCGAGACGCACCGCGACCGCACCGTCGACGTGTTCGTGCGGCGCCTGCGCCAGAAGGTCGACCGGCGCTCGACGAAGCACTCGTTCATCCAGACGCGCTTCGGCGTCGGCTACAAGCTGGAGCCGGAGCCGAAGTAACCGGCCGGGTACGCTCCCGGCCGTGGACTTCGAGCTGACCGCGGAGCAGCGCGAGATCCAGTCGCTCGCGCGCGAGCTGGCGGATGCCGAGATCGCACCGCACGCGGCCGAGTGGGACCGCGAGCACGGCCTCCCGCGCGCGCTCTTGTCGCGGCTCGGGGAGCTGGGACTGATGGGCGTCTGCGTGCCGGAGGAGCACGGCGGCGCCGGCGCCGACTTCCTCTCGTACGTGCTCGTGCTCGAGGAGCTCTCCCGCGGTGACGCCGGCGTCGGCGTCACCGTCGCGGTGCACACGTCTGCGTGCACGTTGCCGATCCTCGCCTTCGGCTCCCCCTCGCAGGTCGAGCGTTTCGTGCCTCCGCTCGCCCGCGGCGAGCGGATCGGCTGCTTCGCGCTGACGGAGGCGGGATCGGGGTCGGACGCCGGCGCGCTGCAGACGAGCGCAGAACCGGCCGACGGCGGCTGGCATGTGCGCGGGTCGAAGCAATGGATCACGAACGCCGGTTTCGGCGGCACGATCCTCCTCTTTGCGCGCACGGACTCCTCGACCCGCTCGGCCCGCGGCGTCTCGGCGTTCCTCCTCGACACGGAGCAGGTCGAGATCACCCGAACCGAGGAGAAACTCGGGCTCAACTCCTCGCTCACGAACGACCTGGCGGTCGACGCCGGCGTCGATGCCGACCGCCTGATCGGAGAGCTACACCACGGCTTCCGGATCGCGATGGCGACCCTCGACGGGGGCCGGATCGGGATCGCCGCCCAGGCGGTCGGGATCGCGCAGGCCGCGTACGACGTCGCTCGTCGTTACGCGCAGGAGCGCGAGGCGTTCGGGCATCCGATCGCCGACTTCCAGGCGATCCAGCACAAGCTCGCGAACATGTCGATGGAGATCGACGCTGCCCGGCTGCTGATGCTGCGGGCAGCGTGGCTGAAGGACCAAGGGAAGCCGCACACGGAGGCGGGGGCGAAGGCGAAGCTCTTCGCGTCGGAGATGGCGCGGCGCCAGACCGCGGAGGCGATCCAGGTGCTCGGCGGCTACGGCTACACGAAGGAGTTCCCCGTCGAGCGCTACTACCGCGACGCGAAGATCACGGAGATCTACGAGGGCACGAGCGAGATCCAGCGGCTCGTGATCGCCCGCGAGATCCTGGGGAGGCACGAGCGTGCCGCGGCGTCCTGACGAGCCGGTCAGACTGACGCGCATCTACACGCGCGGCGGCGATGCGGGGGAGACCTCGCTGGGCGACCTCTCGCGCGTCTCGAAGCTCGATCCGCTCGTGCGCGCGTACGGCGCCGTCGACGAGCTCAATTCGCTCGTCGGGTGGGCGCAGGTCGTCGTCACCGATCCGCGCCTGACGCGGATCCAGAACGAGCTCTTCGACCTGGGCGCCGACCTGTCGGTGCCGTGGGCGCCCGACGACGGCAAGCTCCGCATCGACCAGGCAGCGATCGACCGGCTCGAGGTGGATTGCGATGCCGTGAACGCCGGCCTGGCGGAGCTCCGCAGCTTCGTCCTGCCGGGTGGGAGCGAGGGCGCGGCGCGGTTGCACGTCGCCCGGGCGGTGTGTCGGCGCGCCGAGCGTGACGTGCTGTCGGCGGGGACGGAGCGTCCGCTCAACCCGCTCGCGCCGGTCTATCTCAACCGCCTCTCGGACCTCCTGTTCATCCTCGCGCGGGCGGCGAACGCCGGCGGCACGGAGCCGCTGTGGCTGCCCGGCGGCGAACGCTCGTAGCGCCCGCTTCGTGACCGAAGGCGCACGGAAGTGCGCCGGTATGGCGCCGTTTCGTTCGGGGCACTTTCGGCGGCCTCCGGCCGTGGCTAAGAAGGAAGGCCGACACCTTCCGACCGAATGGAGACCCCATGCGCCTGCTTCGTCTCGTGCTCCTGCCCTTCGCACTTGCGCTCGCCTGCGCGCTGCCCGCGGCGCAGGCGAGCTCCCCGTCCGACCTCGTCATCGCGCAGGTCTTCGCGGGCGGCGGCAACAGCGGAGCGCCGTATCAGAACGACTACGTCGAGCTCTTCGACCGGGGCGCCGCTGCGGTCGACCTCACCGGCTGGACGCTGCAGTACGCGAGCGCCGCGAGCACGAGCTGGCAGGTGACCACGCTGACCGGCTCGGTCGCGCCGGGCCGCTCCTACCTGGTGGAGCTGGCGTCGACCGCCTCCGTCGGCGCAGCACTCCCCACGCCGGATGCGACCGACACCACCAATCTCGCGAACACGGGCGGCAAGCTCGCGCTCGTCCACGACACGGCGGCGCTGAGCTGTGGCGCGACCGCGGGCAGTTGCGCGGCGAGCCCGGTCGTCGGCGACCTCGTCGGCTACGGCTCGGCCTCCGACTTCGAGGGCGCCGCCGCGGCGCCGGCGCTCAGCGCGACCACCGCGGCGGTCCGGGCCGACTCCGGCTGCACGGACAGCGACGCGAACGACGCGGACTTCACGGCCGGCGCACCGGCGCCGCGGAACTCCGCCTCGCCGTCGGTCTCGTGCTCCACCGGCGGTGGTGGCGGGGGCGCGGGCTCGGGGGCCGCGAACGCCTCGGTCGCCGTCGACCTGCCGCCGGCCGTCTCCGTCTCGCTGAACCACGCCTCGCTCGGCTTCGGCACCGCCGCGGTAGGCTCGACGCCCGCGCCGCTCGCAGAGTCGGTCACGGTCACGAGCACGGACACCGCCGGATACGTATTGACGGCGCACCGCTCGGCGTTCAGCCCGGCCGACCTGCCGCTCGGCCTCGGCGCAAGTGCGCCGTCCGGTGGGACGCTCGGCGCAGGGCTGGCAGGCGGCGCTCTGCTCGGGCTGCCCGTGGCGCCGGCGACCGACCTCGTCGTCGGCTCCAAGTCGGCGGTCGCACAGGCCGGCGGCGACGTCTGGCCCGCGCAGATCGGCTTTACCGGGGCGCTGCCGGCACTCGCAGCCGGTCACTACACCGCCACCGTCACCTTCACGGTGATCGGGCGCTGACGATGCGGGGCGGTGCACTCGCGGCGGCGCTCGCGGCGCTCGCCTCCCTGCCGGTGGGTGCTGCCGCCGTCCCGCCTCCGTCGCTCGGGCTGGCCGTCTGGCCGGCCCGAGCGACAGTCGTCGGCGGGCAGACGCAGGTGATCCACGTGCGGAACGGCGGTGTGCGTCCAGTCGTCGTCGACGCCTCCGCAGCAGGGTTCTCCCTCGATCTGCGCGGCACCCCGCGCATCGTCCCCGCCGTCGGTGCCGCACGGTGGCTGGCCGTCCGGCCGAGGTCGATCCGGGTCGCACCCGGGGCGACGGCGACGTTCACTGCGTGGCCCAGGGTCCCGCCCGGGGCGCGCCCCGGCGACCATCCGGCGCTCGTCCTGCTGCGGACGCGGCCCATGACCGGGCGGGCGATCGGCGTCCTCGTCCGGGTCGGCGTCGTACTGGACGTCCGGGTCGGCGGCCGGGTTCGCCGCCTGCTCGAGCTGCGGTCGCTGCGCGTGCTCCGCCGGGGCCGGCAACGGCGGCTGTTGCTGGCGATCGTGAACGCAGGCGACCTCACCGAGAGGATCGGCCCGCCGGCGTCGCTCGAGCTGTTCGCGGGGCGAACGCTCGTCGCCCGGCTCCGACCGCGCCGCCGCGAGCTGCTGCCGCACTCGCGGGGCATCGTCGAGTTCCTCTACGCCGGGCGGCGGCGGGGGATCATCCGGGCCGTCTTCGACGGTCGCGGCCTCGGGGGAAGGGTGTTCCACGTGCGGCTCTGAGGCAGGTTGGGCACACTCCGGGCATGGCGACGACCGAGCCGCGGAAGGGCACGGCCACGGGGCTGTGGCGCGAGGTGCGCTATGCCGCTGCGCCGGAACGCGAGGGCGAGCTGTTCTCGACGATCTCGGGGATCGAGAACGAGCCGCTGTACACGGGCGAGAGCGTGCCCGTCGACGAGACGCGCGACCTGGGCTTCCCCGGCGAGTTTCCGTTTACGCGTGGGGTGTATCCGTCGATGTACCGCGGGCGGCTGTGGACGATGCGCCAGTTCGCCGGCTTCGGCACGGCGGAGGAGACGAACGAGCGCTTCCGGTATCTACTCGAGCACGGCCAGACCGGGTTGTCGACGGCGTTCGACATGCCGACGCTGATGGGCTACGACTCGGATCACATGCGCTCGGAGGGTGAGGTCGGCCGCGAGGGCGTCGCCATCGACTCGCTCGACGACATGGAGACGCTGTTCGCCGGCATCCCGCTGGGCGAGGTGTCGACGTCGATGACGATCAACTCGCCCGCAGCGATCCTGCTCGCGTACTACCTCTGTGTCGGCGAGAGGCAGGGTGTGGCACGGGCGTCGCTGCGCGGGACGATCCAGACGGACATCCTCAAGGAGTACATCGCGCAGAAGGAGTACATCTTCCCGCCTGAGCCGTCGATGCGGCTGGTGACGGACATGGTCGAGTTCTGCGCGCGGGAGATGCACTTGTGGCATCCGATCTCGATCAGCGGCTACCACATTCGCGAGGCGGGATCGACAGCGGCGCAGGAGCTCGCCTTCACGCTCGCCGACGGCTTCACGTATGTCGAGTGGGCGCTGGAGCGCGGCCTCGACGTCGACGACTTCGCCCCCCGGCTCTCGTTCTTCTTCAACGCGCATCTCGACTTCTTCGAGGAGATTGCGAAGTATCGGGCTGCGCGCCGGATCTGGGCGCGGCACCTGCGCGAGCGCTACGGCGCGAAGGACCCGCGGTCGCTGCTGATGCGCTTCCACACCCAGACGGCCGGCGTGTCGCTGACGGCGCAGCAGCCGGAGGTGAACATCGTTCGCACCGCGATCGAGGCGCTCGCGGCGGTCCTCGGCGGCACCCAATCGCTGCACACGAACTCGTTCGACGAGGCGCTCGCGCTGCCGACGGAGGACGCCGTCCGGATCGCGCTGCGCACCCAACAGGTGATCGCGCACGAGACCGGCGTGGTGAACACGATCGACCCGCTCGGCGGCTCCTACTTCGTCGAGCACCTGACGAACGAGCTCGAGCGGCAGGCCGAGGAGTACTTCGAGCGCATCGGCGAGCTCGGCGGCGTGGTGGCGGCGATCAAGGAGAACTTCTTCCAGCAGGAGATCGCCGACGCGGCGTTCCGCTACCAGTCGGAGGTGGAGGCGGAGCAGCGGGTCGTGGTCGGCGTCAACCGCTACCGCCTCGACGACGAGCCGCCGCTCGAGATCCTGCGCATCGATCCGGCGCTCGAGCGCAAGCAGATCGAAAGGGTGCAGGCGCTCCGCGTGCGTCGCGACTCTGCCGCCGTCGAGGCGGCGCTGACGCGCCTGCGTGCCGACGCGGCGGCGGACGGGCCGAACCTGATGCCGACGATCGTCGACGCCGCCCGCGCGTACGTCACGATGGGCGAGATGTGCGACGCCTTCCGCGATGTGTGGGGCACCTGGCGGGAGACGCCGGTCTTCTAGAGCTCGAGCTCGAGCCCCTCCTGTGCGACGTCGTGCCCGTCGCCGCCAAGCTCTTCGGGTCGGTGCACGAGCAGGAGCCGTCGCGCCCCGGCGAGCTGCGCTGCCGAGCCTGCCTCCGTCGCCGTCATGTGACCGCGCAGCCCCGATTCGCCGTGCTCGTCGAGGGTTGCCTCGCAGAGGAACAGGTCGGCGTCGCGGGCCAGTGTCGTCAGGGCAGACGTCGGCCCCGTGTCGGCGGAGTAGGCGAGCACGCTGCCGTTCTCCTCCACGCGGAGGCCGTACGTCGGCTCGTTGTAATGGCTCACGGCGTGCGGCGTGACGCAGAAGCCTGCGGCCTCGAACGGCGCGCCTGGGATGTACTCGTGCACTGCGAACGTATCGTCGAACCGCGCGGCGAAGCGTCCGAGCTCGCGGTGACCGCCCGGAGGCAGCCAAAGGTCGGGCGGCGCGAGCTCCCGAGCAGGTCCCGTGCGGTGGCCCCACAGCCACGGTGCCAGGTCGCCCGAATGGTCCGGGTGGAAGTGCGTGATCGCGATCGCGTCGATCCGGGGCCAGCCTTCGCGTGCCCGGAGCCGGGAGAGCACCCCGGGGCCGCAGTCGAGGAGCAGGCGCCCGGCCCGTCCCTCGACGAGATATCCGGAATGCGCGCCTCCGGCGTTCGGCCACGCCGGAGAGCAGCCGACGACGGTCAGCCTCACGTTCCTATACTCACGCATCGTGGCGGGGCGGATCAGAGTGGTCGTTGCAAAGCCCGGGCTCGACGGGCACGACCGCGGCGCGAAGGTGATCGCCCGCGCGCTCCGCGATGCGGGGATGGAGGTCATCTACACCGGGCTCCACCAGACCCCGGAGCAGATCGTCGAGACGGTGATCCAGGAGGACGCCGACGCCGTCGGGATCTCGATTCTGTCGGGTGCGCACATGACGCTCGTGCCGCGGATCCTCGAGCTTCTCCGCGCCGAGGGCGCCGAGGACGTCCTCGTCGTCCTCGGCGGCACGATCCCGGCCGAGGACGCCGAGGCTCTGAAGGAACAGGGTGTTGCGGAGGTGTTCGGGCCGGGCGCGCCGACCGGCGCGATCGTCGAGTTCCTGCAGACCCGCGTCGCCGCCTAGAGCTAGAGTCCCGCCCCGTGAGGATCGCCGTTTGCGTCAAGGCCGTGCCGGACGCGGCCGCCGGCCGCCGTCTGGATCCGGGCACGCTTCGAATCGACCGGTCCGTCGAGCTGGCGATCTCCGACTTCGACACCTACGCGGTCGAGGAGGCGTTGCGTCTGAAGGAGGCCTCGGGCGAGGGCGAAGTCGTCGTCGTCTCGATGGGCCCGGAGCGGGCCATGGACGCGCTCCGGAAAGCGCTCGCGATGGGCGCCGACCGCGCGGTGCTCGTCACGGACCCCGCGCTCGAAGGAGCCGACCTGCTCGGCACCTCGCAGGCGCTCGCCGGTGTGCTCCGAAAGGAGGCTGCCGAGCTCGTCCTGTTCGGGCAGCAGTCGGCCGACGGCGGGGGAGCGTGTCTCTGGTCGGCGGTGGCGGAGCGGCTCCGCCAGCCGGTGGTCTCGCAGGTGAGCGAGCTCACCGTCGAGGGCGGCAGCGCGACCGGCAAGCGGCAGACGGAGTTCGGCTACGACACGATCCGGGTGCCGCTACCTGCGGTGGTCGCCGTTTCCGATGCGATCAACACGCCGCGTTACCCGTCGCTGAAGGGGATCATGGGCGCCAAGAAGAAGCCGCAGGAGACGCTGGCGGCCGCCGACGTCGGCGGCGCCGAACCTGCGGGCACAACCGTCACGTCCATCGGCCCGCCTCCGGCGCGTGGAGACGCGCGTCGCATCGAGGACGACGGATCGGCCGCAGAGCAGATCGTCGAGTTCCTTGCCGAGAAGAGGCTCGTCTGATGCCCGGGACGCTCGTGTTTCTCGAGCACCACGAGGGGCAGCTGCAGAAGGGCTCGCTCGGCGTGCTCTCGAAGGCCGTGCAGCTCGGCGGTGACGTGGCCGGCGCCGTGATCGGCGCCGGCGTGCGCGACCTGGCCGGGGAGGCCGGCGGCCACGGGGCCACCACGGTCTGGATCGCAGACGACTCATCCCTCGAGGCGCCGCTGCCGCAGCCCCGTGTCGACGTGCTCGCGCGGATCGTGCGCGACGGGGGCTACAGCACGGTTCTCTTCGCACAGTCGGTGCTGGCGGCGGACATTGCGGCGGGCCTCGCCGCGCGGCTCGAGGCCGGTCTCAACTGGGACCTCGTCGATCTCGACCCGGGCGGTGTCGGAAAACGGCCGGCGCTCGCCGACTCGGTGCTCGTCGACGTGGGCTGGGCCTCTGACGTTGCGCATTGCGCTTTTTCGTGCGGGCACGTTCGACCCTTCGCCGGCCGGCGGCAGCGCGGCCGTGAAGGAAGTGGCCGTCGAGCTCGAGGACTTCTCGACGGCCGCCGTGATGGTCGAGCAGGCGCATGCAGAGCAGCAGGGTCCGTCGATCGAGGAGGCGGACGTGATAGTCGCCGGCGGCCGTGGGCTCGGCGAGCCCGAGAAGTTCGCGCTGGCGGAGGGGCTCGCGCAGGCGCTCGGCGGCGCCGTCGCTGCGACCCGAGCCGTTGTCGACGCGGGCTGGTACCCGTACTCGGCGCAGGTCGGCCAGACCGGCAAGACGGTCTCCCCGAAGCTGTACGTCGCGCTCGGGATCTCCGGCGCGATCCAGCACAAGGTGGGGATGCAGGGGTCGAACGTGATCGTTGCGATCAACAAGGATCCGAACGCGCCGATCTTCGAGTTCGCCGACCTCGGGGTCGTCGGCGACCTGCACGCGATCGTGCCGAAGCTCACCGAGCTCGTTCGCGCGCGCAGGTCGTGAGCCTGCGGCCGTCCGAGTTCCCGCCGCCGTGGACGACGGCGGAGGCGATCGCGCCGCCCACCGATCCCGTCGACGAGCGGATCGACGTCGGGATCCTGATCGTCGGCGCCGGGCCGGCCGGGCTCGCGGCGGCGATCCGGCTGGGGCAGCTGATGGCGGACGATCCGGACACCGCCTCGCGCCTCGGCGACGTCCCCGTTGCGGTGCTCGAGAAGGGCAAGGCGCCCGGGTCGCACCTGCTCTCCGGCGCCGTCGTGAACCCGCGCGGCCTCCAGCGTCTGTTCGGCGGCCGCAAACGGCTCGACGAGCTTCCGTTCTACGGCCCGGTCGACGGCGAGTCGGTGCTCTTCCTGACGAGGCGCCTGGCGTTGCCGATCCCGACGCCGCCGACGATGGTGAACCACCGCAACTGGGTGACATCGCTCTCGCGCCTCGGGCGCTTCCTCGCCGACGAGGCGGAAGCGCTCGACGTCACCATCCTCCCGGAGACCGCTGCCGAGCGGCTCCTCGTCGACGGCGGCCGCGTGTTGGGCGTCCGGACGGGCGACCGCGGGCGCGGTCGGAACGGGGAGGAGCTCGGCAACTTCGAGCCGGGCTCGGATATCGCGGCCCGAGTGACGATCCTCGCGGAGGGCACGCAGGGCCATCTGACGGGCGCCGCCATCCAGCGGTTCGGGCTCGCCGGCGAGAGCCCGCAGGTGTGGGCGCTCGGCGTCAAGGAGGTGTGGAAGGTCGCGCGGCCGCTCGATCGCGTGATCCACACCATGGGCTGGCCACTCCGGCCGGGGCGCAGGTTTCGCGAGTTCGGCGGTTCGTTCGTCTATCCGATGGGCGAGGAGATGGTGACGATCGGGATGGTCGTCGGTCTCGACTATCGCGACGCGGAGCTGTCGGTCCACGACCTGCTCCAGGAGCTGAAGACGCATCCGCGCATCGCGCGCATCCTGGCCGGCGGTGAGCGTGTGCAGTGGGGAGCGAAGACGATCCCGGAGGGAGGTTTCGTCGCGCTGCCGAAGCGGTTCCACGCCCCTGGGCTCCTCCTGTGCGGCGACGGGGTGGGGCTCGTCAACGTGCCGGCACTCAAGGGGATCCACTACGCGATCGAGTCGGGGCGACTCGCTGCCGAGGCTGCGTGGCGGTCGCTCGCGCGAGGTGCGTCGACTCGTGTTGCGCTCGCCTCGTACGACGAGTCGCTTCGCTCGTCATTTGTCTGGAGCGACCTGCGAGAGGTGCGCAACATGCGCCAGGCCTTCGGGCGCGGCTTCTATGTCGGTGGTGCGCTCGCGAGTGCGATGACGGCCACGAAGGGACGGTTCCCGCCGGGGAACCTCCGGACGGAGCGGGACGCCGACCAGTCGCTCATCCGTACGGATCGAGCGTCGACCTACCCGGTCGCGGACGGTCGGCTTACGTTCGACAAGCTCTCGAGTGTCTTCGCGTCGGGGAACCGAACGCGCGACGACCAGCCGAATCACATCCGGGTCCAGACACGTGTCCCGCGCGAGGTGGCAGAGCTGTGGGCGCGCATGTGCCCTGCGCAGGTCTACGAGGTCGGCTCCGAGGATGCCGACGGCACTGTCGAAATCGCACTCGCCCCGTCGAACTGCGTGCAGTGCGGAGCGATCACCGCCAAAGGCGGTCGCCTGACCCCGCCCGAAGGCGGCAGCGGCCCTGAGTACACGCTCACGTAGCGCGCGAGCGCGCCTCTCGTCACGGTGGCTGCCCTCGGGACTTGCCACCGCCGGGCAGCGCCGAGCAGAACTCCCGGAACGCCGCGAGCGCCACCTTCGGTGACCTCCCGAACAGCGCCAGCAATTCGTCTCTCGCCAGTGGGATCGCCGCGAATGCGCGCCCGATCGTCGCCGGGTAGCTCGTCCACACGTACGACTCGAGCTCTCTCGTTCCGCCGGCGCGCCGCGGGTTCTGGATCACATAGCGGATGACATTCAGCAGCGACGACTCGGTTCGCATCCGCCGGTTCCAGTATCGCTTGCCGAACAGGTGGTTCACCCGCCCGTGCACCTTGTTGTAGCGCACGGCGTAGCCCGTGTTCAGCTCGCACATGCCGCTCGAAAGTCCCTGCTCGCCAATGTGGACGACAAGGTGGTAGTGGTTGTCCATGAGGCAATACGCCAGGAGCCGCCAGCCGTGCTTCCGTGCGACGCGCGTGACGTGGTCGGCGAAGAACTCCCGGTCGCGGTCGTTGTCGTAGATCCGTCGCTTGTTGTTGCCGCGAGTGACGACGTGGTGGTATCCCGGGCTCTCGTCGCGACGCGGCTGCGGCATAACGACGAGCGTAGGTCGACGTGTGTGCCGTGTCTGTGACTGCGACACACTCGGCGCGAACTCGTGACACTTCGGGGACGGTGGCAGCCGTCGGGGTCGCTCGCGCACCCCGCCCACAACCTCAGAGCCGTTTCGCGTCGATGATCCGCTGGAGGAAGCGCTGCGTGCGCTCCTCTCGTGGGTCGGTGAAGATCTGCTCCGGTGGGCCCTGCTCGAGGATCCGGCCGTCGTCGAGGAAGCACACGCGGTTCGCGATGTCGCGGGCGAACGACATCTCGTGCGTGGCGAGCACCATCGTCATCCCACCGGCCGCGAGCTCGCGGATCACCGACAGCACCTCCGCGACGAGCTCCGGGTCGAGGGCGCTCGTCACCTCGTCGAACAGCATCAGCTCCGGCTGCATCGCGAGCGCCCGAACGATCGCCACCCGCTGTTGCTGCCCGCCCGAGAGACGGTCCGGGTATTCCGAGCGCCTGTCGGCGAGCCCGAAGCGATCGAGCAGCGCCACCGCCCGCTCCTCCGCCTCCGCGCGGGACAGCCCGAGCACCCCGCGCGGCGCGAGGGTCACGTTGCGCAGCACGCTCATGTGCGGGAACAGGTTGTACGACTGGAAGACGATCCCGATCCGCCGCCGCACCGCGTTCACGTCGCGCGACCCCGAGATGCGCTCGCCTGCGAGAGCGATCGAACCGGCGTCGATCGACTCGAGCAGGTTGACACAGCGCAGCAGCGTCGACTTCCCGGACCCCGACGCCCCGATGAGACACACCACCTCGTGCTCGGCCACCGTGAGGTCGACGCCCGACAGCACCTCGTGCCGCCCGAACGACTTGCGCAGGCCCGACACCTCGAGCGCGAGGCTCATGTAGCCACCCCCGACGCCTGCCGACGCCGCCGGTCGCGCCCGATCAGCCAGTCCGTGAAGCGTGCGAGCGGGATCGTGATCGCGACGAACAGCACCGCGGCAGCGAGGTACGACGTGAAGTTGAACGTGGCGTTCGCGTCGATCTGGGATTGCTGGAACGCCTCGATCGCGCCGAGCGTGCCGACGAGTGCCGTGTCCTTCTGCAAGCCGATGAAGTCGTTCAGAAGCGGCGGGATGACGCGACGCACCGCCTGCGGCAGGATGACGGACCGCAGCGTCTGCCAGCGCGACAGGCCCAGCGACCGGGCCGCCGCTTCCTGCGACGGGTGGATCGACTCGATGCCTGCGCGGTACACCTCCGACACGTACGCGCTGTAGATGAGCACCAGCGCGACGATCCCCCAGAACGTCGTCGACGTCGGGACGTACGAGAGCCCGAGCGCCGGCGCACCGAAGCCGAGCATCGCGATCACGAGGATCGTCGGGATGCCGCGGAAGAGATCCGCGTAGACGATCGCGAGCGCGCGCAGCGGGAAGAAGACCGGCCCCGGAAGGCTCCGCAGCACCGCGAGGAACAACGCGAAGACGAGGATGAACACCTCCGCGATGGAGAAGATCTTCACGTTCAGCTTGAACGCGCTCGCGATCTCCGGAAACGTGGAACGGAACTCGTGCCAGTCGAAGAACGTGCGCCGGACCTCCGGCCACCCAGGCGAGTGCGTGATCGCGAACCCGATGACGACGAAGAAGACGACGGTCGAGAGGAGCGCGACGGCGACGCTCCGGCGGCCGCTGCCGCCGGAGCGCACGCTGTCGAGCAGGCGCGACCGCCGCCCTACTTCAGGACCGGCGCGCCGGTCGCCTTCGCCAGCCACTGCTGCTGGAGCCGCTTGAGCGTGCCGTTACCGCGCAGGGTCGTGATCGCCTTGTTCACGCACGTCGTGAGCGAGCTGCCCTTGGCGAGGACGACGCCGAAGTGGTCGGTCACCTTCCCGTTGTTCTCGAACTGACCGAGGATCTTCGAGTTCGGCACCTGCACCGCGGTGACGTAGAAGGCCGTAGGCAGGTCGACCACGAGCCCGTCGATCTGCTTGTTCTTCAGCGCCTGCACCGCATTCGCGTTCTGCGGGTAAACGGCCGGCTGCTGGGTCGGCTTGATCACCGACGTGATGAACGAGTAGCTCGTCGTCCCGAGCTGCGCGCCGAGCTTGAACGCGGCGAGACCCTTGACCGAGTGGACCGAGGCGATCTTCGTCCCCTTGTTCACGACGATCGCCTGGTTCACGTCGTAGTAGGAGACGCTGAACGAGACGACCTTCGCGCGCGCCGGCGTGTACGAGATCTGGTTGATGTCGAAGTCGAACGACTTCTTGCCCGGCTTGAACGCGTTGTCGAACGGCTCGTAGACCCACTTGACCTGGCTCTTC
This sequence comes from uncultured Thermoleophilia bacterium, assembly GCA_963725595.1. Taxonomy (GTDB): domain Bacteria; phylum Actinomycetota; class Thermoleophilia; order Gaiellales; family Gaiellaceae; genus PALSA-600. The sequence continues at coordinate 323,849 of CAVRYT010000001.1, forward strand.
GAGAAGCCGATCTGCTTGGCAATCGCGTAGGCGGCGGCGGACTCGTAGCCCTTGCCCGTGGACGGGTCGTTGATCTTCCACTTCGAGCCCTTGGGAGAGCCGCCCGCGTACCACGGCGGGTAGGCCGGGTTGTCGGTGCCGATCGTCAGCTGACCGCTCGTGACCAGATCCAGCGACGCCGGATCGCAGCCCGCGGCCACCGTGGCATTGCCGGCTGCGCCGAGCGCGGCCGCCGCGAGCGCCGCGACGGCGAGAGCGATGAGGGTGAAGCGCGTGCGCATGGGGGCCTTTCTTCCGTGACGAGGATGGACGTGCACGAGTCGTTATAGCGTTCGGCGACGTGATCACCTCGCCGGACAACCCGCGTGTGAAGGAGGTGCTCCGCCTGCGGCGCTCCCGCGAGCGGCGCCGGGCCGGGCTGTTCGTCGCCGAGGGGCCCCGCGAGGTCGCCCGGGCCCGGGAGGCAGGCCTCACGCTCAGGGCCGTGTACCACGCGCCGGCCCTGCTCGACTGGCACGAGGGTGAGGAGGTCGACGAGCGCGTGCTCGCGAAGATGAGCTACCGCGCAGAGCCGGAAGGCGTGCTCGCCGTCGTCGAGATCCCGCGGCGGGAGCTGCCGCCCGGCGCGACCCTGCTGCTCGTCGCGGTCGGGATCGAGAAGCCCGGCAACCTCGGCGCGATGGCTCGCACCGCCGAGGCGGCCGGGGCCGACGCGCTCCTCGTCGCCGACGCCCGCTCCGACCCGTGGAACCCGAACGCGATCCGCGCTTCGACCGGGGCCGTCTTCACGTTGCCCGTCGTCGAGGTCACCCGTCGACGAGGTCGCGGCTCTCCAGCTGCAGAGGATCGCGGCCGTGGTCGACGCTCCGACGAGGCACACCGACGCCGACCTGCGACCCCCGACTGCGATCGTCGTCGGCGCCGAGGACGGCGGCCTCGCGGCGGACTGGCGCGCGCTCGCCGACCTCGAGGTCGCGATCCCGATGCACGCGCGTAGCGTCGACAGCCTGAACGCGGCGACCGCGCGCAGCGGTGCTCCTCTTCGAGGCGGTGCGCCAGCGTGGTTAGCCCTCCGACCCGCGACGACGTCGAGCGCGCCCGCGCGACGATCGGCGACCGCCTGCGGCGCACACCGCTTCTCCGAGCCGCACGCTCGGCGCGCGGCTCAAGTGCGAGCTCTTCCAGCGCACGGGCTCGTTCAAGTCGCGCGGCGCGCTGAACCGCATCTCGCACCTCACGGCGGAGGAGAAGCGGCGCGGCGTGATCGCGATCACCGCCGGCAACCACGCGCAGGCCGTCGCGTTCGCCGCGGCCGACGCAGGGCGTCGACGCGCTCGTCGTCATGTGGCACGGCGCCTCGGAGCAGAAGATCGCCGCGACTCGCGGCTACGGCGCGCACGTCGACCTCGAGGCGAGCAACCCGGCGGAGGCGTTCGAGCGGCTCGCACGAGCTGATCGAGGAGACCGGCCGGACGCTCGTCCACCCGTTCGACGACCCGCTCGTGATCGCCGGCGCCGGCACGGTCGGGCTCGAGATCGAGGAGGACGCGCCGGACGCGGACGCGGTGATCGTCGCCGTCGGCGGCGGCGGGCTCGTCTCCGGCATCCAGACGGCGATCGGCCACCGCACGCGCGTGATCGCGGTCGAGCCCGAGCCGAGCCCCGCCCTGCACGCGGGGCTCGAGCACGGGGAGCCGACGCCCGTCGAGCCGACGCTCGATCGCGGACGGCCTCAACGCACCGTTCGCGGGCCGGCTGCCGCTCGAGATCTGCCGCGACCTCGAGCGCGTGCTCGTCACCGAGGAGGAGATCGAGCACGCGTTCCGCTTCCTCTACGAGCGCGCCAAGCTCGCCGTGCGAGCCGGCCGGCGCGGCCGCGACCGCGGCGCTGCTCGCCGGCAAGGTGCAGGCCGAACGACCCGTCTGCTCGTCGTCGGGCGGCAACGTCGCCGGCCAAACCGCCTCTGCTATCCTGGCCCGGCCATGAAGGCCGAGATCCATCCCGAGTACGTCCTCTCGACCGTGCACTGCTCGTGCGGGAACTCGTTCGTGACCCGTTCGACGAAGCCGGAGCTGCACGTCGAGATCTGCTCGCAGTGCCACCCGTTCTACACGGGCAAGCAGAAGCTCGTCGACACGGGCGGCCGCGTCGAGCGCTTCCAGCGGCGGCTCGAGAAGGCCGAGCGCGCACAGCGTTCGCGGCGCGTAGCCCGATGGCCCAGGCGATCGGCGGCCAGGCCGTCCTCGAGGGCGTCATGATGCGCGGTCCGCGCAACTGGGCGGTCGCGGTGCGCAAGCCCGACGGCGAGATCGCCCACGTCGCGCGCCGATCGACCCGCTCGCCGCACGCCACTGGGCGCTGCGCCTCCCGATCGTGCGCGGCGTCGTCGCGCTCGGCGAGACCCTCGCGATCGGCTTCCGCGCGCTCTCGGTCTCGGCGAACTACGCCGCCCAGGAGGAGGCCGAGGGCGACGGCGAGCCGGCCGAGATCGGCCGCTGGGCGCTCGTCTTCTCCTTCGCCGTCGCGATCGGCTTCGCCGTGATGCTCTTCAAGGTCGGCCCGGCGCTCCTCACCGACCTGCTGCCGATCTCGAACGGCAGCTACTTCGTGCTCGTCGAGGGGCTCGTCCGCGTCACCGTCTTCGTCGTCTACCTGACGGTGCTCAGCTTCATCCCGCTCGCTCCGGCGCGTGTTCGAGTACCACGCCGCCGAGCACAAGGCGATCAACGCCTACGAGGCCGGCGAGGAGCTGACGCCCGAAGTGGCGCAGCGCTACTCGCTGATCCACCCGCGCTGCGGCACGGCGTTCCTGCTCTGGGTGATGGTCATCGGCGTGTTCGTCTACGCGCTGTTCGGCCGCCCGGCCTGGTACTGGCTGATCGTCAGCCGGATCGCGCTCCTGCCGCGTGATCGCCGGGATCGCCTACGAGCTGATCCGCTTCGCCGGCAAGCACGCCGACAACCGGGTCCTGATGACGCTGCTCGCGCCGGGCCTCTGGCTGCAGCGGCTGACGACGCGCGAGCCGACGCTCGACCAGCTCGAGGTGTCGATCCGCGCGCTGCGCGAGGTGCTGGATCTCGAGGGCCGGCTGAAGCCCGGCCGACCGACGCGTGGAGGTGATGGCGTAGTGGCGACCGACCGCAGGGCCGAGGTGGACTGGCACGGCGACCTGCTGCATGGGAGGGCACGATCGAGACGCGTGACGAGCGGGGCGCTGCCCGGGCTCGACGTCTCGTGGGCGTCGCGCTCCGACGAGGCGAACGGCAAGACGAGCCCCGAGGAGCTGATCGCGGCCGCGTGGGCATCGTGCTTCTCGATGGAGTTCTCGAGCGGGCTCGCGAGGACGGCACCCCGCCGGAGCGGCTCGAGATCTCCGTCACCGTCACGTTCGAGCTCGGCGAGGGGATCGTCCGTGGCGCGCTCGCGGTACGCGTCACCGTGCCCGGCCTCGATGCGGCGGGTTTTCAGGCGGCTGCCGAGAGCGCGAAGGCGAACTGCCCGGTCTCGAAGGCGCTCACCGGCATCCCGAGGTCACGCTGACCGCCGAGCTGGCGAGCTAACCTCGGCGGCTGTGGCCGCCCTCGACGACCTGATCGCGGAGCTCGAGCGCTCCTATCACCGAGACCCAGGAGCGGCTGTCCGACCCTGCGGTCTACAACGACCACCGCGAGGCGGCCGAGGTCGGCCGGCGCCTGAAGGAGCTCGAGGGCCCGTACAAGCTCGCGCAGGCGTGGCGGCAGGCGCGCGCCGACCTCGAGGCCGCGCGCGCCGACCCGGAGCTCGCGGAGATGGCTGCCGACTACGAGGCCGACGTCGAGCGGCTCGAGGAGGAGCTGAAGCTCGCGCTCGCCGAGCGCGATCCGGCCGACGACAAGGACGTGATCGTCGAGATCCGGCAAGGGCGTCGGCGGCGACGAGGCGGCCCTCTGGGCGGCCGAGCTCCAGCGGATGCTGCAGCGCTACGCCGAGCGCCGGGGCTTCTCCTGGGAGCAGCTCGAGGTGAACGCGAACGACGGCGGCGGTCTCAAGGAAGGCGTGTTCGCGATCAAGGGCGACGGCGCGTACTCGGTCTTCAAGTTCGAGGGCGGCACCCACCGGGTGCAGCGCGTCCCCGAGACCGAGTCGCAGGGCCGCATCCACACCTCGACCGCGACCGTCGCCGTGATGCCCGAGGCCGAGGACGTCGACGTCGAGCTCGACGAGAAGGACCTGAAGATCGACGTCTTCCGTTCGTCCGGGCCCGGGGGCAGTCGGTCAACACGACCGACTCCGCCGTCCGGATCACGCACGTCCCGACCGGGATCGTGGTCGCGATGCAGGACGAGCGCTCGCAGCTGCAGAACCGCGACAAGGCGATGCGCGTGCTGCGGGCGCGCCTCTACGAGGCCGAGCGCGAGCGGCAGGCGGCCGAGCAGGCCGCGGCGCGGAGCGCACAGGTCGGTCGCGGCGAGCGCGCCGAGAAGATCCGCACCTACAACTTCCCCGAGAATCGCGTCACCGACCACCGGATCAAGCTCACGACCTACCGGCTCGACCAGGTGCTCCAGGGCGACCTCGACGAATTCACCGACGCGCTCACCGCAGAAGAGCGACGCCGGGCCCTCGAGGGGTGACGGTCGGCGAAGTCCTGCGGGGGGCCGCCGAGTATCTCGCCGCCCGCGGCGTGCCGAGCCCGCGCGTCGACGCCGAGCTGCTCCTCGCGCGTGCACTCGGGCTGCAGCGCATCGAGCTGTACACGCAGCACGACCGGCCGCTGACCGAGGCGGAGCGCGACGCCGCGCGCGAGCTCGTCCGCCGCCGCGGTTTGCGCGAGCCGCTTGCGTACGTGCTCGGCGACTGGGGCTTCCGCCGGCTGACGCTGCGCACCGACCGGCGGGCGCTCGTGCCACGCCCGGAGACCGAGGTGCTCGTGGAGCGCTGCCTGGCGCTCCTCGACGGCGTCGAGTCGCCCCGTGTGCTCGACGTCGGCACCGGCTCCGGGGCGATCGCGCTCGCGCTGAAGAGCGAGCGTCCGGACGCGACGGTCGTCGCGACGGACAGCTCCGCCGACGCTCTCGGACTTGCCCGCGAAAACGCGGCGGTGCTCGGCCTCGACGTCACGTTCGTCGAGACCGACCTCCTGAGCGGGCTCGACGGGCCCTTCACGCTCGTTGCGTCGAATCCGCCGTACGTCCTCGCGGCCGAGCTCGACGGCCTCGAGCCCGAGGTGCGCGACTGGGAGCCGAGGTCGGCGCTCCTCGACGAGGGTCAGACCGGCCGCCTGGTCGACTCCGCGCGACGCCTGCTCGACGGGCAGCTCGTGCTCGAGGTGCACGAGCGCCGTGCGGAGGAGGTGCGGCATGCGCTCGGCGAGGCGGGCTACGCCGGCGCTATGGTCAGCGCTGACCTCGCGGGGCGCGATCGAGTCGTGGAAGGGCAATGGCGGCCGAGCAGGAGGTGATCGAGGCGTTGCGGGCCGGCGAACCGGTGCTGCTGCCGACCGACACCGTCTACGGTCTCGCCGCGGGCGCGACGAGCCCCGAGCCGACCCAGCGCGTCTACGCGTTGAAGGGCCGCGCCGAGGAGCAGCCGAGTGCGCTCATGACGGCGAGCGTCGACGCGCTCCTCGACTGCATCCCCGAGCTGCGCGGCCGCTACGAGGCGCCGGCGCGGGAGCTGCTCCCCGGCCCGTTCACGCTCGTCCTCCCGAACCCCGCCGAGCGCTTCCGCTGGGTGACGGGGGCCCGTGCCGACGTGATCGGCGTGCGCGTGCCGGTCCTGCCGGAGCCCTCACGGCGTGTCGTCGAGGCTGTGACCTGCGTCATCGCCACGAGTGCGAACGAGCCCGGCGGCCCGAGCCCCGCGCGCCTGGACGACGTGCCGGAGCGGATCCGCGCCGGCTGCCGCGCCGAGCTGGACGTCGGCTCGCTGCCCGGCCTGCCGTCCACCGTGCTCGACCTGACCGGCAGCGAGCCGCGCGTTCTCCGCGAGGGGGCGGTGCCTGCGGCGGAGGCGCTCGCCCGGGCTCGCGCCGCGCTCAAATAGGATCCCCTCATGGCCGTCGCAGAACAGTCGTTCCTCGAGCTGCGGTCGGCAGGGCTCGCCGAGACCGACCCGGCGATCGCCGGGCTGCTCGGCCGCGAGCTCGAGCGCCAGCGTGGCCAGATCGAGCTGATCGCCTCCGAGAACTTCACGTGGCCCAGCGTCCTCGAGGCCGTCGGGTCGGTGCCGACGAACAAGTACGCCGAGGGCTATCCGGGCAAGCGCTACTACGGCGGCTGCGAGGTGGTCGACGAGATCGAGGAGCTCGCGCGCTCCCGCGCGACAGAGCTCTTCGGTGCGGAGCACGCGAACGTCCAGCCGCACGCGGGAGCACAGGCGAACATGGCCGTCTACTTCGCGGTGCTCGACCCCGGCGACCGCGTGCTCGGGCTGTCGCTCGACCACGGTGGCCACCTCACGCACGGGCTCAAGGTGAACTTCTCCGGGAAGCTCTACGACTTCCACCACTACGGTGTGTCGCGCGAGACGATGCGCGTCGACTACGACGAGGTGCTCGCGCGCGCGAAGGAGGTACGGCCGAAGCTGATCGTCTGCGGCGGCTCCGCGTACCCGCGTACGGTCGAGGCCGACCGGTTCCGCGAGATCGCCGACGAGGTGGGCGCGCTCCTGATGTGCGACATGGCGCACTTCGCCGGCCTCGTCGCGGCCGGGCTGCATCCGAACCCCGTTCCGCACTGCGACTTCGTCACCTCGACCAGCCACAAGACGCTCGCCGGCCCGCGGGCGGGCTTCGTCCTCTGCCGGGAGGAGCACGCCTCGAAGCTCGACCGGGCCAACTTCCCGGGCATGCAGGGCGGCCCGCTGATGCACGCGATCGCGGCGAAAGCCGTCTGTTTCGGGATCGCGATGACCGAGGCGTTCCGCTCCTACCAGCAGCAGGTGCGCGCGAACGCCGACGCGTTCGCCGCCGGGCTCATGAGCGGCGGGTTCGACGTCCTCACGGGCGGCACCGACACCCACCTCGTCCAGCTCGACCTCCGCCGGACGGACTGGACCGGGCTCGCGGCCCAGGAGCGACTGGAGGGGTGCAAGCTGACCGCGAACCGCAACACGGTGCCGTTCGACGAGCGGCCGCCGATGGTCGCCTCGGGCGTCAGGTTCGGCACGCCCGCCGCGACGATGCGCGGCTTCGACGAGCCGGACTTCCGCGAGGTCGCGTCGATCGTGGTCGGCGCGCTGCAGGACGAGGCCGACGTCGAGGGTCTCCGCGCTCGGTCGGTCGCGCTCTGCGAGCGTCGTCCGCTCTATCCCGGCTTCCGCGGCTACACGACGTACGAGGCCTGACCGTGCCGGTGACGGAGGTCGACCATCCGCTCGTGCAGCACAAGCTCTCCTACCTGCGCGACCGTACGACGCCGACGGTCCACTTCCGCAAGCTCGTCGAGGAGGTGACGCTGCTCCTCACCTACGAGGCGACGAAGGACCTGCCGACGGAGGACGTGGAGGTCGAGACGCCGCTCGAGATCGCCACGGTGCCGACGATCTCCGGCAAGAAGGTCGCGGTCTGCCCGATCCTCCGAGCAGGCCTCGGCATGCTCGACGGGGTGCTCGACCTGATCTCCGGCGCACGTGTCGGCTTCATCGGCCTGTATCGCGACGAGGAGACGCTCCAGCCGATCGAGTACTACGTGAAGCTTCCCCAGGACGTCGCCGAACGGGACGTCATCCTGCTCGATCCGATGCTTGCGACGGGCAACTCGACCGCGCACGCGGCGCGGCTCGTCAAGGAGGCGGGCGCCGCGAGCGTACGGCTGATCGCGATCATCGCGGCGCCGGAGGGGATCGAACGCGTCACGTCGGAGTTCCCCGACGTCCGCATCGTCGTCGCGGCGATCGACCGCGGCCTGAACGAGCGCGGCTACATCGTGCCGGGCCTCGGCGACGCGGGAGACCGGCTCTACGGGACGAAGTAGGGAGCGGCGATGGTCTGGGCGCAGCTGAGCGACCACCTCGAGGTGCTGTACAGCGCCGGCGCGGCCCTCCTGATCGTGCTGGTGCTGACGCCCGCAGTCGGGTCGGCGGCGCGTTACCTCCGGCTCGTCGATCGGCGGGTCGAGGGGGAGCGGGCGGCGTCGAAGGTGCCGCGACTCGGCGGGCTCGCCCTCTTCCTCGGCGTGCTCGTTCCGTCACTCGCGTTCCTGCCCCTCGGCGGCGGCATGCGCGGCGTCCTCCTCGGCGCGGCAGTCGCGACCACAGTCGGGGCGATCGACGACTTCCGCAGGCTCTCCTGGTGGCAGAAGCTCGGCGGCCAGGTGCTCGCGGCGTCGATCCCGACCGGCTTCGGCGTCTACGTGCACCGGTTCACGTTCCCGGTCCTCGGAGTGCACCAGCTCACCGAGTGGGTCGGCGTGCCGTTGACGGTCGTCGGGATCGTGGCGCTGATGAACATGGTCAACTTCCTGGACGGGCTGGACGGCCTCGCGGCGGGAGTGTGCGCGATCTCGGGCGCGACGTTCTGCGTGATCGAGCTCTCGCTGGGGCGGAACGGGGTGCCGGCGGCGATCCTCGCGGCGACGGTGTGCGGCGCGTGCCTCGGCTTTCTGCGTCACAACTTCTATCCGGCGAGGATCTTCATGGGCGACTCGGGGGCGCTTCTGCTCGGCTTCACGCTCGCCGCCCTGTCGGTGCAGGGGCTCCTAAAGACCGCGGCGTTGGCGACGCTCGTGCTGCCGCTGCTCGTTCTGCTCGTGCCGGTGTTGGACACGTCGCTCGTGGTCGCGAAGCGGCTTCGAAGCGGCCAACCGGTGTACGTCGCGGATGCGCGTCACCTCCACCACCGGTTCATGCGGATCGGGTTCTCGCAGCGGCGTGCGGTGCTCTATCTCTGGACGTGGTGCGGGACGCTCGCGCTCGCGGCGCTCTCCACCCGCTTCGCGCCGCCGCACCACCACGGGCACTGGAACGTCGCGAACGTCGCGATCGACGCCGCGGCGGGCTTGATCGCGCTCGCCTTCTCGCTGTACGTCGTCTACCTGCTCGAGCTCGTCAAGCTCGCTCCGGCCGCGCGGGCCCGCCGTCGCGATTCCGAGCGCTCCGCAGCCTGAGCCGACCGTCCGCGCGGGACCTCCGGTGGCTGCCACCCTCGCGAAACGCACACGCCTTCGTGACGAAAGGCGCACGGGCGTCGGGGTGGCGATCGCGCGTCACAAGCTTCTCGCACGGCCGCTGTTCTAGCCGGATTCGCCTGTCACAAACCCCTGGTATGCTCCCGGTCCGGTGCAGCCCCAGGGATCGACGTTCTCCCTCGCAGGGGCCGGCAGTGTGCTCATCGGGTTCACCGCGGCGTGCGTCGTCGTGGGCGCACTGGTCGGCTGGGCGTTGGGAAACGTCGCCTACGGGGTCGCATTCGGAGCCGTCGCCGGGGTCCCCGTCGGCGTTGCCGTCACCGTCATCAAGTACCGGAACGTCTGATGCCCACCTGGACCGAGCCTCGTGTCGCACCGCCCACCCTGCTGCCCGCCGTCGCGGGCGTCTTCGTCGTCCTGCTCGCGCTCCCCATCTTCCTCGTCGCCGGGTGGCGGCTCGAGGGATGGCTGCTCGGCGCCGTGCTCTGGGTCGGCTCCGAGGCGTTCGGCGCGGTCCTCACACGGGTGCAGTCGAAGACAGGTAACGTCGCCGCCGCAGGCGTGGTCGCTTTCGGGATGCTCTTTCGCGCGATTGCCGTGATGGTGGTCGTCTTCGCGGTCGCCGTGTCCGACAAGTGGCTCGGACTGGCAGCCGCGTTGACCTACGCCGCCGGGTACTCGGCCGCGCTCGGCCTTCAGCTCGTCGTCTACTACACCGGCCCGAAGGCCGGGGCGCGCCGGGCATGAGGCGCGCGCTCCTCGCCCTGTCGACGGTTGCGCTGCTGCTCCCGGCCAACGCGTTCGCGCGCGGCAGCTTCGACCCGACGAAGGAGTTCGAGCAGCACGAGTGGGTGCCGATCCACCTCGGCCCGCTGAACCTGTCGATCACGAAGGCGGTCGTCTACCTGATGATAGGCAGCGTCTTGACGATTCTCGTCGGGGTCGTCTTCATGCGCAGCAAGGTCGCGCGGCGGCCCGGCCGCCGTGAGACCGTCGGCGAGCTGCTCTACGACGTCGCCCAGACACAGATCGCCGAGCAGGGCCTGCCGTCGAAGGCGATCGGCCGGTGGTTCCCGTACGTCGCCTCGCTGTTCCTGTTCATCCTCGTCGTCAACCTGCTCGGTTTCCTGCCGCTTCCGCTCACCGGCGAGACCTGGCACGGCGTCCCGACGTGGGGGATCTACGCCGCGACGAGCTCGCTGTCGGTGACGCTCGCGCTGGCACTCCTCACCTTCGTCTTCACGCACGTCGAGGGCGTGCGCTGGAACGGGCCGGTCCGCTACTTCAAGAGCTGGATCCCGGAGGCGCCGAAGCCGCTCCTGGCTCTGATCGTGCCGCTCGAGATCCTCGGCCAGTTCATGCGGCTCATCTCGCTCTCCGTCCGTCTCTTCGCGAACATGCTCGCGGGCCACATCCTGATCCTCACGTTCATCGGCCTGATGTTCATCCTTCAGTCTGTCGTGCTCGCGATCTTCGTGATCCCGATCGCGACGGTCTTCTACATCTTCGAGGTCGTGATCGTCGTCGGCATCCAGGCGTTCATCTTCGCTGCCCTGTCCGCCATCTACATCGGCTCGGCGATCGAGCCGGAGCACTAGGAGGAATCGAATGGTTGGTTACATCCTCGCCGCCACCACCGGCGACGTCACGAAGGCCGGCAAGGCGATCGGCCTAGCGCTCGGCGTCGGACTCGGCGCGCTCGGTGCCGGTGTCGGCATCGGCAACATCTTCGGATCGATGATCCAGTCGGTCGCCCGTCAGCCCGAGCTGCGCGGCGAGCTCCAGGGCATCCAGTGGCTCGGCTTCGCCCTCACCGAGGCGGTCGTGTTCTACGGCCTGCTCGGCTCGATCCTCGCGTACGTCCTGGTCTAGGCGATGCTCGCGTCGAACCCGCTGATCCAGGTCACGCCGGGGCTGATGATCTGGACGATCGTCTGCTTCCTCATCGTCCTCGTCGTGTTGAAGCGCTACGCGTTCGGGCCGATCCAGCAGATGATCGACCAGCGGCGCGAGCGGATCGCCGAGGCGATCGAGGAGGCCGACCGCGCTCGGGCAGAGGCGCATCACCTCCTCGACGAGCACCGCAAACTCGTCGGCCAGGCGAAGAGCGAGGGCGAGGAGATCCTGGCCGAAGCGCGGCGCATCTCGGACGCCCAGCGCGAACGGGTCAGAGCCGAGACCGAGGAGGACAGGCAGCGGCGTCTCGATGAGACGCGGCGCCAGATCGAGCAGGCGACGCAGCAGGCGCTCGGCGAGATTCGAGACGAGGTCGGCCGCCTGTCGCTGCTCGCCGCCGAGAAGATCACGCGCAAGTCGCTCACGGGCAGCGACCAGCAGCGTCTCATCGACGAGGCGCTCGCCGAGATCGACTTCTCACAACTCGAGGGGAGCCGGTCGTAGCCCTCGCGCACCGCATCTACGCGCGCGCCCTCTTCGAGGCGGCCCAGGAGCGCGGAGTGCTCGATGTCGTCCACGGGCAGGTGCGCGAGCTCGCCGATGCTGCCGCGTCGAGTGACGACCTGCGCGCGCTGCTCGAGAACCCGGAGATCGACTCGCGCGTCAAGTCGGACGTGCTCGCGCGCATCGCCGAAGGGAGCGACGACGCAGTCGTCAACTTCGTGCGCCTCGTCGCCGAGAAGGGCCGCGCGGCCGAGCTCGGCGAGATCGCAGACGAGCTCGACGCGCTCGTCGCGGCCGAGGAGCACATCCTCGACGTCGAGATCACGACCGCCCACGACCTGTCCGACACCGAGTTCCGCCGCATCGTCGAGAAGATCGAGTCGGCTTCCGGACGAACGGTCCAGGCCGACCGCTCGGTCGACCCGAACCTGATCGGAGGGATCGTCCTCCAGGCCGGCTCGCTGCTGCTCGACGCGAGCGTGCGCGGCCGCCTCGACCGTCTACGCCACGACCTTTCCCACGCAAGGAGCCTGTCTTGAAGCTGAGACCCGAAGAGATCACGTCGATCCTCAAGGAACGGATCGAGAAGTTCGACGTCGAGTCCAACCTCGCCGAGGTCGGCACAGTCCTGCAGCTCGGGGACGGCATCGCCCGCATCCACGGGCTCGAGAACTGCCTCGCCCTCGAGATGCTCGAGCTCGGGCACGGCGTCGTCGGCCTCGCGTTCAACCTCGAGGAGGACAACGTCGGCGCTGCGCTCTTCGGCGAGTGGGACAAGATCAAGGAAGGCGACACGGTGCGCCGCACCGGCAACGTCGCCTCGGTTCCCGTCGGCGAGGCATTGCTCGGACGGGTCGTCGACCCGCTCGGCAACCCGCTCGACGGGCACGGCCCGGTGGAGACGACCGAGACCCGCCCGGTCGAGTGGAAGGCGCCGGGCGTCATCGCGCGCCAGCCGGTGAAGGAGCCGCTGCAGACCGGCATCAAGGCGATCGACTCGATGACGAACGTCGGCCGCGGCCAGCGTGAGCTGATCATCGGCGACCGCTCGACCGGCAAGACGGCGATCGCGATCGACACGATCTTGAACCAGCACGACCAGAACGTGAAGTGCATCTACGTGGCGATCGGCCAGAAGGCCTCGACGGTGGCGCAGGTGGTGGAGCGGCTACGCGAGGCGGGCGCGATGGAGTACACGACCGTCGTCACCGCATCGGCGGCCGAGGCCGCGCCGATCAAGTGGATCGCACCGTTCGCGGGCTGCGCGATGGCCGAGTACTTCCTCTACAAGGGTGAGCACGCCCTGATCATCTACGACGACCTCACGAAGCAGGCCGACGCCTACCGGCAGCTGTCGCTGCTCCTGCGCCGGCCGCCGGGACGCGAGGCGTTCCCGGGCGACGTCTTCTACCTGCACTCGCGGCTGCTCGAGCGCGCGTGCAAGCTCTCCGACGAGCGCGGAGGCGGCTCGCTGACGGCACTGCCGATCATCGAGACGCAGGCCGGCGACATCGCGGCGTACATCCCGACGAACGTGATCTCGATCACCGACGGGCAGATCTTCCTGCAGTCCGACCTTTTCTTCTCCGGCGTGCGTCCGGCCGTCAACGTCGGCACGAGCGTGTCGCGTGTGGGCTCGTCGGCGCAGACGAAGGCGATGAAGAAGGTCGCCGGCCGCCTGCGGCTCGACCTGGCGCAGTACCGGGAGCTGGAGGCCTTCGCGCAGTTCGGTTCCGAGCTCGACCAGGCGACGCAGTCGGCGCTGAACCGCGGCGAGAAGATGGTCGCCACACTCAACCAGCCCCAGTACCAGCCGTGGCCGATGGAGGAGCAGGTGGTCGCCCTGTACGCGGGCGTCAACGGCTATCTCGACGACATCCCGACGCCGGACGTGCCGCGCTTCCAGGAGGAGCTGCGCGAGCACCTGCGGGCGGAGCAGACGATCTACGAGGCGATCCGCGGGAGCGGCGACCTCGCCGACGAGGTCGCGGAGAAGCTGAACGGGGAGCTCGAGAAGGTGAAGAGCCGGTTCCAGCCGAGCTCGGACAAGGAAGCCGCGTAGGCCTTGGCCTCCCTCCAGGACCTCAAGCGGCGCGTCCGCTCGATCACGAACACGCGCAAGGTGACGCGCGCGATGGAGCTCGTGGCGTCGGCGCGGCTCCGCCGCGCGCAGATGCGCATCGAGGCCATGCGGCCGTACGCCGACCGCATGCTCGAGCTGATGGCGGGCGTGTCGCAGGCGGCGGGTGCCGTGCGCCTGCCGCTGCTCGAGTCGCGCGAGGAGGTGAAGACGGTCGCGATTGTCGCCGTCACTGCCGACCGCGGGCTCGCCGGCGGCTTCAACGCGCAGGTGATCAGGCGGGCGCTCGCGCTCCAGCGCGAGGCTCGTGCGGCAGGCCAGGAGGTCGTGTGGTTCTCAACTGGCCGTAAGGCCGCTTCGACGCTTCGTTTCCGGCGCATGAATGTCGCGCAGTCCTGGACCGGCTTCAGCGAGCGGCCGGGTTACGGCGATGCGCAGGCGATCGCGCACGCGGTGTCGGGTGCGTTCATCGAGCGCGAGGTCGACAAGGTTCTCGTCGTCTACAACGCCTTCGTCTCCGCGCTGACGCAGGAGGTGACCGTCCGCGAGCTCCTCCCGATCTCGCCCGAGCTCCTCGAGCGGCGTGACGAGGAGCACGAGGAGGCGGAGCTCGCGTTGCTCGCGCATCCGGACTTCATCTACGAGCCCGAGCCGCAGGAGATCCTCGCACGGCTGCTGCCGGTGTACGTCGAGACGGAGCTCTACCGGGCGCTGCTCGAGTCGGCCGCCTCGGAGCAGGGCGCACGGATGACGGCGATGCGGAACGCCTCGAAGGCGGCGGGGGAGCTGATCGACAGCCTCACCCTGGCCATGAACCGGGCCCGCCAGGCCGAGATCACCCAGGAGATCCTGGAAGTGGTGGCCGGCGCGGATGCGCTGTCCGGCTAACTTTCCGCGTTCACCGGCGTCTGACCCTGAGATGCCGGGCCGTGCGGAGACCCTTCGAGTAGTGTTGCCGGACTCGTGAGCGGAATCGACAAGCTCGACCTCGTGACCGAGACGGTCACCGTCGCCGGCGAGCCCGATGTCGACCAGGTCAAGAAGGTCGAGGCCCGTGGCTACTGGGAGCTTGTCTGGACGCGTTTCAAGCGTGACCGACTCGCCGTTGCCAGCGTCGGCTTCATCATCTTCCTGCTCCTCACCGCGTACGCAGGGGCGCCGCTCGCAGCGCACCTGCTCCACCATGGCCCGAACGACATCTTCGCGAACGGCGTCAACCAGGAGACGCTCACTCCAGTCGGGCCGTGGACACACATCTCGACGGCGCCGTATCCGGGGGCGGTGGGGCATTTCCGGCACACGCTGCTCATCCTGGGCGGCGACAGCCAGCTCGGGCGCGACCTCTTCCTGCGTTTGATGTACGGCGCCCAGACCTCGATCGAAGTAGCGTTCTTCGCCACCGCCGGGTCGATCGCTCTCGGCGTGTTGATGGGACTGCTCGCCGGCTACTTCCGCGGCTGGGTGGACACGGTCATCTCGCGCATGATCGAGATGGTGATGGTGTTCCCGTTCCTGCTCTTCATCATCGCGCTCCGCGTGGTCGCGGGCGACACCCTGAACGCGATCACCTTCGGCTTCCTCGCCCACGGTGTCTTCACTCTGGCCCTGATCTTCACCGTCTTCGGCTGGTTCTACCCGGCCCGCATCATCCGCAGCGTCGTGCTCTCGTTGCGCGAGAAGGAGTTCGTCGAGGCGGCCAGGATGACGGGTGCGAGCGACCTGCGGATCATGCGGTCGCACCTGCTGCCGCACCTCGTGGCCCCGATCATCGTCTACTCGACGCTGATCGTCGCCCAGAACATCATCGCCGAGGCCGGGCTGTCGTTCCTCGGGCTCGGGATCGAGGAGCCGACGGCGAGCTGGGGGACGCTGCTCTCGACGGCACCCCAGTTCTACCTCACCCAGCCCTGGCTGATGGTGTGGCCAGGTCTGTGCATCCTGATGACGACGCTCGCGTTCAACCTGCTCGGCGACGGCCTGCGCGATGCGTTCGATCCGCGCGCCCGGATCTAGGGCCGCAGCAGCCCTGCTCGTCTCCGTGGCGGTGACTGCCTGCGGCGGACGCCACGACCCGGCCTCGCAAGGCAGCCCGACGACGCCCGGCGGGAGTGGCCCGACGCTCCCGTTGGCCAAGCACCTGCACCAGCCGCCGGATGACAACGACTAACTCGCGGTCTCGCCCGTCGTCTTAGGAAGCGCAGGTCTGTCCGAGCCCCCAGCGAAGACGTCCCTGTCGTCCGGAACCACCCTGTTACCATTAGCCGCCGCTCGACTGGACCGGCGGTTCCCCTAGGAAGGAGTCATATGCGCAGAAGGCACGTGCTCTCCCTGTTCATGCTGACGGCGGGAGCAGCGCTGCTGGTTGCCGTGATGATGGGTGTGGGGGTCGCCAGCTCGGCGACGTCGTCGCACTCGTCCTCCGGCGCCGTGCACAGAGGTGGCGTCTTGCGCGTGAACCAGTCGGCGACGGACTTCGACACCGTCGACCCCGGCCTCGCGTACGTCACGAACGACTGGTCACTGCTGTTCGACACCCAGATCCTGCTCGTGAACTTCCCGGAGAAGAACGGGCAGGCGGGCAGTGAGCTGTATCCGGAGGGCGCGACGAGCTTCCCGACCGTCTCGAAGGACGGGAAGACGTACGTCTTCCACGTCCGGCCCGGCCTCAAGTTCAGCGACGGCTCGGCCGTGACGGCAGCTTCCTGGCAGCGCGCCTGGGAGCGGAACCTGAGCCCGAAGATGGGCTCGCCCTACGGCGTCAACGATCAGTTCCAGAAGGTCGTCGTTGGTGGTGAGGACTTCCTCGCGGGGAAGACACAGCACATCGCCGGCATCACGGCCAAGGGCCTGACGCTGACGTTCCACCTGACGAAGCCGAACCCGACGTTCGTGTCCTTCCTGAGTATGCAGTGGTTCGGCGCTGTCAAGCCGAACATGGCGTACACGACCACCGGGATCAACGTGTACCCGTCCGCCGGCCCGTACTACATCGCGAGCCGCGACCCGGGCCGCACGACGGTGCTGAAGCGGAACCCGTACTACAAGGGCAGCCGCCCGGCGAACCCGGACCAGATCGTGTTCACGAGCAACACGGATCCGGATCAGTCGCTGCTGCAGGTCAAGGCCGGACAGTCCGACCTCGACATGTCGGGCGTTCCCGGCACGGCGGCGGCGGACCTCGGCGCGAGCTTCGGCGTCAACAAGGGCCGCTTCTTCGTCGGCCCGACGTCGTGCGTCGACTACCTGCTGCTCAACACGGCCCGGCCGCCGACCGACAACGTCGCGATCCGGAAGGCGATCAACTGGGGCGTCGACCGGCCGGCAGTGCTGCGGATCCTCGGCAAGTACGCGGGCGCCCGCTCCGACCAGATCCTGGTCCCGGGCATCCCCGGCTACCAGCCGTACAAGATCTACGCCTGGGCCGGCGCCAACTCCGCGAAGGCGAAGTCGATCGGCGGTAGCGCGATCGCGTCGGCGGGCACGCTCAACGTGCTCCACACGACGAGCCCGACGAGGACAGCTCAGGCCCAGGTCGTCGAGTACAACCTGAAGCAGATGGGCCTGAATGTGCAGGACGTCCCGACTCCGGGCACGACGTACTACAACACGCTCGAGACGAAGGGCACCTCGTACAACGTCGCCCGCGCCGGTTGGTGCGCCGACTACTTCGACCCGTTCGACTACATCAACGTCCTGCTCGACGGTCGCTCGATCCAGGACAACAACAACACAGACATGTCGTATCTGAGTGCGCCCGCGCTGAACAAGGCGATGGACGCGGCTGCGGCACTGGCGGGCAAGGCCCGCACACAGGCGTATGCGAAGCTCGACCTGCAGGTCATGCAGGACTACGCCCCGTGGGTGCCGTACGAGGTCGACAACACCCGCACGCTCGTCTCCTCGCGGGTGAAGAACTGGACGTACAGCGCGTACTTCGGCGAGCCCGACTTCAACGCACTGGCGGTCGGCTAGCGACACCGAAGGGACAACCGAGCGAGCCGGAGGGGCGCGAGGAGCGCCCCTCCGGCCACCTCATCCGGGAAGCCCCAACCCCCTAACCCCGAATGGCAGCCTTCCTCATCCGTCGCCTCTTCTGGGCCGTCTTCCTGTTCCTGGCGGCGACGATCGTCACCTACCTGATCTTCTTCGTCATCCCGGCGAACCCGGCGAAGCTGGCGGCGGGCCGCAACGCGACGACCGCCGACGTTCAGCGCGTCGCGCGCTTCCTGCACCTGAACGTGCCGGTCTACCAGCAGTACTGGATCTTCCTCTGGAACATCATCCGGCACGGCTCGCTCGGCCATTCCTACGTCAGCAGGCAGCCTGTGCGCTTCCTGGTCGGCCAGGATGCCCCGGTGACCGCGTCGCTCGTCTTCGGCGGCGCCGTCTTCTGGCTGTCCCTCTCGCTCCCGATCGGGATCCTCTCGGCGCTGCGCCCGCGGTCGATCATGGACCGCGTCACGATGACCTTCGTGCTGATCGGCATCTCGGCGCACCCGGTTTGGATCGGCCTGATCCTCTCCTTCGTCGTCGGCTACAAGCTGCACTGGACGCCGATCGCCGGCTACTGCAACTTCTTCCCCGGCAACAACGCGGCGCAATGCAGCGGCCCCGTCCAGTGGGCCTACCACCTGATCCTGCCCTGGATCACCTTCATGGTCCTGTTCGCCGCGCTCTACGTGCGCCTGATCCGGGCGAACGTGATCGAGACGTTGTCCGAGGACTACGTGCGGACCGCCCGCGCGAAGGGCGCCTCCGAGCGCCGCGTCATGATCCAGCACGTCCTCCGCAACAGCCTGCTCCCGGTCGTCACGATCCTCGGCATGGACATCGGCCTCGCCCTCGGCGGCGCGATCTTCACCGAGAGCATCTTCAACCTACCGGGGCTCGGTCGCGAGGTGATCGCCGCCTACAACGCCTCCGACTTGCCGCTGATCACGGGCATCGTCGTCTTCGCCACCGTCTCGGTGATCATATTCAACCTGCTCGTCGACGTCGCCTACGCCGCGCTGGACCCCAGGATCCGACTCGGCTGATGGCGCTGCTCGAGGTCACGGATCTCCGGACGACGTTCCGCACGGACGACGGCGTCGTCAAGGCCGTCTCGGGCGTCAGCCTGTCCGTCGAGCCCGGGGGCACGCTCGGCGTCGTGGGCGAGTCGGGATCCGGCAAGAGCGTCACCTTCCTCAGCGTGATGGGGCTGCTGGACAAGCGGAACTCCGACGTCTCGGGCTCGGTCGTCTTCGACGGCGAGGACATGCTGGCGATGAAGCCGACGCAGCTCCGTGAGGTGCGCGGCGCCCGCATCGGGATGATCTTCCAGGACCCGATGACCTCGCTGAACCCGGTGAAGCGGATCGGCTGGCAGCTCGAGGAAGCGGTGCTGCTCCACCAGGACGTGACGCGCAAGGAGGCGAGGCGGCTCGCGATTGAGATGCTGGGTCAGGTCGAGATCCCGCGCGCCGAGCAGCGCGTCGACGACTACCCCCACCAGTTCTCGGGCGGGATGCGCCAGCGCGTGATGATCGCGATGGCGCTGATCAACAACCCCGAGCTCGTGATCGCCGACGAGCCCACGACGGCGCTCGACGTCACCACCCAGGCGCAGATCCTGCGCCTCATGAAGCGACTCCAGGCCGAGTACCAGATGGCGATCGTGATGATCACCCACGACCTTGGTGTCGTCGCCGAGCTCGCCGACGACGTGATCGTCATGTACGGCGGCCGCGTCGTCGAGGAGGCGAAGGTGAGCGATCTCTTTGCGAAGCCCGAGATGCCCTACACGTGGGGCTTGCTCGGCTCGCTGCCCCGCCTCAGCCTGGTCTCGGCCCGTCTCGAGCAGATCCCGGGGCAGCCTCCGTCGCTTCTCAACCCACCGCGCGGCTGTGCGTTCAACCCGCGCTGCGAGTTCGTGATGGACATCTGCCGGCAGGAGCTGCCGGAGCTCCGGCCCTCCACGGAGCCGGACCATCGCTTCCGGTGCCATCTCGACGACGAGACGCGCGAGCGGATCCGCACGGCGAAGAAGGCGGCGCTGGCGGCCGAGGAGGCCGCATGAGCACAGGCCCGACGGAGCTCGTCGGAGAGCGACGGCGGCGGCTCGGCCGCCGGGAGCGGGAGTCATGAGCGAGGAGTTGCTCTCCGTCGAGAACCTGGAGAAGCACTTCCCGGTCACGAAGGGCATGATCCTCCAGCGGCAGGTCGGCGCGGTCAAGGCGGTCGACGGTGTCAGCTTCACGGTCAACAAGGGGGAGACACTCGGCGTCGTCGGCGAGTCGGGCTGCGGCAAGTCGACGATGGCGCGCTGCATCGCGCGACTGCTCGACCCCACCGGCGGGCGGATCGTCTTCGAGGGACAGGACATCACGCACCTCGACCGGAGCTCGATGCGCGTCGTCCGGCGCGACATGATGATGGTCTTCCAGGACCCGTACGCGTCGCTGAACGCGCGCAAGCGCGTCGGCGCGATCGTCGGAGAGCCGCTCGAGGTCCACGACATCGGCACCGAACGCGAGCGCCGCAGCCGCGTACAGGAGCTCCTCGAGATCGTCGGCCTGAACCCGGAGCACTACAACCGGTTCCCGCACGAGTTCTCCGGCGGCCAGCGCCAGCGCATCGGCATCGCGCGGGCGCTCGCGATCAACCCGAAGCTGATCATCTGCGACGAGCCCGTCTCGGCGCTCGACGTGTCGGTCCAGGCGCAGATCCTGAACCTGCTGAAGGACCTGCAGCAGGACTTCGGGCTCACGTACATCTTCATCGCGCACGACCTCAACGTCGTCCGGCATGTGTCGGAGCGCGTGATGGTGATGTACCTCGGCAAGGCCGTCGAGATCGGGACGAAGCAGCAGCTCTACCAGGAGCCGAAGCACCCCTACACCGGCGCGCTGCTCTCCGCTGTGCCGATCGCCGACCCGGAGCTCGGCCGCGTGCGCCGCCAGATCGTTCTCACCGGCGACGTCCCGAACCCGATCAACCCGCCGAGTGCGTGTCGCTTCCATCCACGCTGTCCGCGCTTCGTCGAGGGCACGTGCGACGTCGTCGAGCCGCAGCTCGAGTCGATGGGCGAGCTCGGGCACCTGACGGCGTGCCACTTCCCGCTCGAGCGGTGGCCGATGGACGAGCAGGAGATCCGGCACGTCAGCGTCGCCGCCGCCGACTGATGCGCCCGCCACGCGGGGAGAGCTGCGCGCCGCCGCCCGGCGGCTCGCGCTGCTCGTCGGAGGGCTCGCCGGCGGCACGACGGTCTGCTCGCTCATTCTCGGCCTCGCTGCGGGTGCCCGGCTCTCCAGGTCGCTCGCGACCGGGTTCTACGTCGTCGCGGCGGTGCTGCTGCTCGGCTGCTTCGTCGTCGGCGCTCGCGGGCCGTTCAGACCGGACTGGGGGCAGGGTCGCCGGGGCGGCTCCGTGATCCCGCGCGGCGTGCGCCACGCGAGCCCGGACGAGCGGACCGGCGCCATTCGCTCGTCGCTGCTCCTGTTCGCGATCGGGATCGCGTTCGTCGTGGTGGGGTCGCTCCTCGACCCCGACCGGCGGGCGTTCTGACCCTCGGCTAGAACGCCGGCAGCTGGTAGGCGCCGCGGACCAGGTCGCCGCTCGCGGCGCGGACGGTGCGCCGGCGAACGCCGAGGTTCGCGGCGTCGTACGAGATCAGCGCGAGGGCGGCCGGGCGCGCGACGGAAGCCGTCGCGGGCCGCGCGGTCTCCCGCTGGGCGGCTGAGCTCGGGTGCAGCACGAGCGCGGCGGCGAGGCCAGCGGCGGCGGCGGCGACTGCGATCGCCGCGGCACCCCGTCGCCGCGCCGCAATTCGGCCCGGTAGCTCGAGGTGCGTCATGGGCGCCTCGACGAGGGGAGCGCTCCGGAGCAGCCGGGTCGCGGCGGCGGCGTCGGCTGCGAACGCCCGGCAGGACGCACAACGCCCGAGATGACGGTCGAGCTTGATCGACTCGAACTCGGAGAGTACGCCGTCGAGGCCGAGGGAGATCCACGTCCGCGACCGCTCGCAGTGAAGCGATCTCATATCCCTTGTGACGTCAACGGTGTGGTGGAGTTAGGCCGGTCCACCCGAGCGAGTGATCCCGCTAGGGGGCCGCCGGCACCGGGGGCCGCCAGTGGGGCTCCCAGTAGTTGACGAGCCACTTGCCGTTCGGCTTTCCGTGGGCGCGTTTCAGGCCGAGGTAGAACGGCAGGTGCGGCCGGACGCCGCTGCCGGGCTTCGCCACGAGGTCGACCTCGAGCAACATCGAGGTCGGGTAGGAGAAGTCGACCTGGAACTGCGTGGTCTCGATGTTGTTCGCCGGGTACCCGATCACGGGGATGTTGCCGGTGTCCCACTGCTTGCGCGTCATCCGGCCCTTGAGGTCGACGTTGACGATCGAGTACGCCTTGTCGAGGTTCTTGCGGAGGACGGCCGTGCGCATGAACTCGCGCGCTGTCGTGAACGCCTCCTTCGACGGCGGGACGGTCTTCTCGTGCTTCGTGAGCTGGGCGGCCGTGCTCGAGATCGGGGACTGGAAAGCGTTCGACGTGCCGCGGAGCACGAAGACCGAGACGAACGCGATCACTCCGGCGAGGAGAACGCCGCTGCTCAGGATCAGCAGGCGGCGCTGCGCCTTGGGCGAGTTCCAGAAACCGGGTGCCGTGATCTGCTTCGCGCGGGAGCTCGTCGACGTCATATCGCTTGGGACACGGTAACAAGGAAAAAGTTAGTGGCGGCCCGCCGTTTCCCGCTCCGGCCGCCGCTCGTCCGCGGGGGGCGTCGCCGGAAGCGGCGGCAGCTCGCGGCGCTGCGCCCGAACGCGCGCGCGCCAGCGGGCCCGCCGCCGAAGGGCGATGAGGCCGAACGACAGGGGCAGGAGCACGACGAGCGCGATCACTGCGACCACCACGAGCAGCCAGGCGTGTGCGAGCTTCGGGGCGCCGGTGGGTGTGCCGGATGCGGCGGGCGCTGCGAAGTCGGCAGGCCCGATCTCGTGCTTCGAGCCGCGCACCGGCTGCATGATCGCGATGGTGTAGAGCCGGTTCACGAGCCAGGTGCCGTGACGGCGCACCATTTGCCCGTCGAAGACATAGTCGGGGAGCTTCGCTCCCGGTTTCGGCTGGACGAGCAGGTTGAAGTCGACGTAGTCGCGGCCGGCGTCGATCGTCGTCCAGTCGTGGAAGGACCCGTCGCGCACCGGGTAGCCGGGCACCGGCACGTTCCAGGCGCGCCAGTCCGCGTACGTCGTGCTCGCCTTCAGCTCCGGCCCGGCGAGCGCCCAGGCGGTTCGGGCGTCCTTGTGCGCCACCGCCGCCGGGATGAACCGGTCGAGCGTCCGGTCGATCGCGCGACGGTCGGCAGCCGCGACATGGGTGCTCGTCGGCGTCGCGAGCTGGGCCAGCCCCTCCGTCGTCACCAGCACGGGCCTTGCCGGCCCGTGGCTCGGGATCAACGCCACGACCAGGCCGACGCCGGCCGCGAGCGTGAGGCCCGCGCCAACCCAGGCAAACCGTCGGCGCTGACGAGGTGAGGTGAGCGTGCCCAACGCCGTCTTGACCTTAGCAAGTGGTTCTCCCGGTATCGTGTCATTCGTGACGAGGCTCGTCCGTGCCGTCGTCTTGGGTGCGCTCGCCGCGGCTCTGCTCGCGGCGGCGGCGCCGTCGCACGCCGGATCGGCGTTCCGCGAGCGCCGTGTCGTGTTCGTCGCGATCGTCGGCCACGGGCACGTCTCGAGCAGGCCGAAGGGGATCGAATGCCCGGCCGACTGTCGCTCGGCGGCGTTCTTCAAGAGCGAGCACGTTCAGCTCGTCGCGCGCCCGGCGGCCGGCTGGCGGCTCGTCCGGTGGAGCGGGACCTGGTGCAGCGGCCCCCAGGCCACGTGCGCCTTCGATCTCGTGGACTCCCACGACTGCGCGGGCGGCATGTGCCCCGTCGGCGCCTTCGGCCTCCGAGTAACGTTCGCGCGGCTCGACGGGTCGAGTTGACGTGCTGGCGAGCAGCGTCACGACCTACGTCTGAGGCCTCGACCACGCCGAACGTGTGTCGGCTGCGTTGAAGCGCGCGGAGCTCTCCTGGAACGGCGGTTTCGAGCGCCGTTCCGCTAGGCTGCCGCTGCTCCTCCGCGCGGCGCGCGCGCTTCGCGCCCGGCGGCGGGCAGGCCTCGCACCTTCTCCCGTCCAGGAGCATTGAACACGTGACGACGAACGCCAAGAACACCGGAACGCTGCTCGAGATCAAGGGCGTCGTGGTCGACGCCGTCTTCCCCGACGAGCTCCCCGAGATCTACTCGGCGCTGAGCATCAGGCGGCCCGACGGCAGCGAGCTGATCGCTGAGGTGCAGCAGCACCTCGGCGACGACCGGGTGCGGGCCGTCGCGATGGACGCCACCGACGGCATCGCCCGCGGCACCGACGTCGTCGACACCGGCGGCCCGATCTCCGTGCCCGTCGGCGACGTCACGCTCGGCCGCGTCTGGAACGTGCTCGGCGAGCCCGTCGACGAGAAGGAGGCGCCCAAGGACGCGGAGCGCTGGTCGATCCACCGCGATCCGCCCGCGTTCGCCGACTTGACGCCGAAGGTCGAGATCTTCGAGACGGGCATCAAGGTGATCGACCTGATCGCGCCGTACGTGCGCGGCGGCAAGATCGGCCTCTTCGGCGGCGCCGGCGTGGGGAAGACGGTGCTGATCCAGGAGCTGATCCACAACATCGCCTTGCAGCACGCCGGCGTCTCGGTGTTCTCGGGGGTGGGCGAGCGAACGCGCGAGGGGAACGACCTCCTGCTCGAGATGGCGGAGTCGGGCGTGCTCGACAAGGTCGCGCTCTGCTACGGCCAGATGAACGAGCCACCGGGTGCCCGCCTGCGCGTCGGCCTGTCCGGCCTGACGATGGCCGAGTACTTTCGTGACGAGGGGCAGGACGTGCTGCTCTTCATCGACAACATCTTCCGCTTCGTCCAGGCCGGCTCCGAGGTCTCGGCGCTCCTCGGTCGCATGCCCTCCGCCGTGGGCTACCAGCCGACGCTCGCGACCGAGATGGGCCAGCTGCAGGAGCGGATCACGTCGACCACCAAGGGAGCGGTCACCTCGGTGCAGGCGATCTACGTCCCGGCGGACGACCTGACCGACCCGGCGCCGGCGCAGACGTTCGCGCACCTCGACGCCACGACGACGCTGTCGCGCGCGATCGTCGAGCAGGGGATCTACCCCGCCGTCGACCCGCTCGACTCCGTGTCGCGCGCACTCCAGCCCGGCATCGTCTCGGACGAGCACTATCAGACCGCGACCGGCGTACAGGAGGTGCTGCAGCGCTACAAGGACCTGCAGGACATCATCGCCATCCTCGGGATCGAGGAGCTGTCGGACGAGGACCGGCTGACGGTGTCGCGCGCCCGCAAGATCCAGCGCTTCCTCTCGCAACCGAACTTCGTCGCCGAGCAGTTCACCGGCACGCCCGGCCAGTACGTGAAGCTCGAGGACACGATCCGCGGCTTCCAGGAGATCCTCCAGGGCCAGCACGACGACCTCCCCGAGCAGGCGTTCTACATGGTCGGGCCGATCGAGGGTGCGGTCGACCGGGCGAAGCAGATGGCCGGCTCGGCCTCGTAGATCGCGATGGCGGACCGCAGGACGTTCTCGGTCTCCGTGGTGACGCCCGAAGGGCCGGCGTTCGAGGGCGACGCCGAGCTGATCGTCGTCCCTGGCGCAGCGGGCGAGATCGGAGTGCTCGCGCGCCACGCGCCGCTGATCGCGACGCTGAAGGCCGGCTCCACCCGGGTGCACCCCGGCGCCGGCGAGGTGCTCGAGTTCGCGACCGGGCCCGGGTTCTTCCAGGTGCTGCAGGATCGGGCGATCGCGCTGGTCGACGACGCCGTCGAGGCATCGCAGATCGACGACGCCCGTGCCCGACGGCAGCTCGAGGAGGCCCAGGTCGAGCTCGAGGCGATCGACCGCGGCGAGTCGACCGCCGATCGCTGGCAGGTCGAGCAGCGCATCAGGCACGCCGAGAACCAGCTCGCGGTCGCCGGTCGTTCCTGACCGGCGACGACGGGTGTCTGACACCCTAGGTGTCGGACACCGTTTGAAAGACACCGCCGCGCATATCCGCACCCTCGCCGCCGAGCGGATCCTCGTGCTGGACGGCGCCTGGGGCGTCCTCCTGCAGAATCGCGGTCTCTCGGAGGCGGACTTCCGCGGCGAGCGCTTCCGCGACCATCCGCGGGACGTCCTCAACGACCCGGACGTGCTGAACCTGACCCGGCCGGAGATCGTCAGGTCGGTGCACGACGCGTACCTCGCGGCGGGCGCCGACATCGCGACGACCAACACCTTCACGGCCACGTCGATCGGCCAGTCCGACTACGGGCTCGAGGGCGCCGTCTTCGACATGAACGTCGCCGGCGCCCGGATCGCCCGCCAAGCGGTGGGCCCCGACGGGCTCGTGGCGGGGTCGGTCGGCCCGCTCAACGTCACGCTCTCGCTCGGCCCGCGCGTCGACGACCCCGGCTACCGCACGCACACGTTCGACCAGGTCGTCGAGTCGTACGCCGAGCAGATCAGCGGCCTGGCGGAGGGCGGCGTCGACCTGTTGCTCGTCGAGACGATCTTCGACACGCTGAACGCGAAGGCGGCGCTCGTAGCGGCGCGGGAGGCGGCGCCGCAGCTGCCGCTCTGGATCAGCGTCACGATCGTCGACCTCTCCGGCCGGACGCTCTCCGGACAGACGATCGAGGCCTTCTGGACCTCGATCGAGCACGCGTCGCCGCTGGTCGTGGGCGTCAACTGCTCGCTCGGCGCGCGCGAGATGCGACCGTACGTCGCCGACCTGTCGCGCATCGCGAGCTGCCTGACGTCCGCCCATCCGAATGCCGGTCTGCCGAACGCGTTCGGCGGGTACGACGAGACGCCCGACGTCACGTCGGCGCTCTTGCACGAGTTCGCCCGAGACGGCTTCCTGAACGTCGCCGGCTCGTGCTGCGGATCGACCCCCGAGCACACACGTGCGATCGCGGCTGCCGTGCGCGGGCTCGAGCCGCGCGTCGTGCCCGCTCCGCGCCGGCGGCCCCGTTTCAGCGGCCTCGAGCCGTTCGAGGTGACACCGGACACGGGCTTCGTGCTCGTCGGCGAGCGCACGAACGTCACCGGCTCGGCGCGCTTTCGGCGGCTGGTCGAGGCGGACGACTACGCCGCAGCCGTCGACGTCGCGCTCGAGCAGGTGCGGGGCGGCGCGAATCTGCTCGAC
This sequence comes from uncultured Thermoleophilia bacterium, assembly GCA_963725595.1. Lineage (GTDB taxonomy): Bacteria > Actinomycetota > Thermoleophilia > Gaiellales > Gaiellaceae > PALSA-600. The sequence continues at coordinate 350,656 of CAVRYT010000001.1, forward strand.
GTCAACATGGACGCCGACCTGCTCGACGGCGAGCAGGCGATGCGCCGCTTCCTGAACGTGATCGCGACCGAGCCCGAGGTGGCGCGGCTGCCGATCATGGTCGACAGCTCCAGGTGGTCGGTGCTCGAAGCCGGGCTGCAGACGATCCAGGGCAAGGGGATCGTCAACTCGATCTCGCTCAAGGAGGGAGAGGCAGAGTTCCTCGAGCATGCCCGCCGGATCCGGGGTTACGGAGCGGGGGCGATCGTGATGGCGTTCGACGAGGACGGGCAGGCGACCTCGGTCGAGCAGCGCGTCGCGATCTGCGGCCGCGCGTACGACCTGCTCGTCGGTGAGGTCGGCTTTCCGCCCGAGGACCTCGTCTTCGACCCGAACGTGCTGGCGGTCGCGACCGGGATCGAGGAGCACGACGACTACGCGCACGCGTTCATCGAGAGCCTCCCCCTGATCAAGGAGCGTTGCCCCGGCTCGCTCACGTCCGGGGGCATCTCGAACCTCTCGTTCTCGTTCCGGGGCAACGACGTGATCCGCGAGGCGATGCACGCCGCGTTCCTCTACCACGCGATCCGCGCCGGGCTCGACATGGGGATCGTCAATGCAGGCCAGCTCGCGGTCTACGAGGATCTCGACCCGGAGCTGAAAGAGCGCGTCGAGGACGTCATCTGGAACCGGCGCCCCGACGCGACGGAGCGGCTCGTCGAGCTCGCGGAGCGAGTTCGGGGCGAGGGAACACGGCGCGAGGTCGATCTCGCCTGGCGCGAGGGGCCGGTCGGGAAGCGGCTCGAGCACGCGCTCGTGCACGGGATCGTCGACTTCGTCGAGGAGGACACGGAAGAGGCCCGCCTGGGTGCCGCGCGGCCGCTCGACGTGATCGAGGGACCGCTGATGGACGGGATGCGCGTCGTCGGCGACCTCTTCGGCTCGGGGCGGATGTTCCTGCCGCAGGTCGTGAAGTCGGCACGCGTCATGAAACGCGCGGTCGCCTACCTGCAGCCGTACATGGAGGCGGAGAAGGACGGCAGCCACGGCTCGCAGGGCAAGGTGCTGCTCGCGACGGTCAAAGGTGATGTGCACGACATCGGCAAGAACATCGTCGGCGTCGTGCTCGGCTGCAACGACTACGAGGTGATCGACCTCGGCGTGATGGTGCCGGGAGAGCAGATCCTCGACACCGCCGAGCGGGAGCACGTCGACGTGATCGGCCTCTCGGGCCTGATCACGCCGTCGCTCGACCAGATGGTCGACGTCGCGCGGGAGATGGAGCGCAGGCGACTCGAGCTGCCGCTGCTGATCGGAGGCGCCACCACCTCGCGTCAGCACACCGCGGTCAGGATCGCTCCCGAGTACGGCAACGAGACCGTTCACGTCCTGGACGCGAGCCGTGTCGTCGACGTCGTCTCCCGCCTCTTCGACCCGAAGCGACGGTCGGAGCTCGGCGTGGAGAACCGTGAGTTGCAGGAGCGGCTTCGCGAGCAGCATGCCGAGCGCTTGCGGAGGCCGCTGTTGTTGCTGGACGCGGCGCGCGCGAACCGTTCGCAGGTGCGTCACGACGACCTGCCCGCGCCACCCTTCACCGGCGTGCGCGACGTGAGCCCGCCGCTCGCCGAGCTCGTCCCGTTCGTCGACTGGCAGTTCTTCTTCCACGCGTGGGACTTGAAGGGCAAGTTCCCCGCGATCCTCGAGCAGCCCGCCGCCCGAGAGCTGTACGACGACGCGCAGGCGCTCCTCTCGACGATCCTGCAGGGAGCCGCATTCGAGCCGCGCGGACTGTACGGGTTCTGGCCGGCGCACGCCGACGGGGACGACGTCGTCTGCGACGGGACGCGTTTCTGTTTCCTGCGACAGCAGGCCGACCACGGCGACGGGCGTCCGAATCGCTGCCTCGCCGATTACGTCGCCTCGGCCGGCGACCACCTGGGCGCGTTCGCGGTCGCGATCCATGGTGCGGACGAGCTCGCTGCGCGCTACGTCGAGGCGCACGACGACTACAGCTCGATCGCGGTCAAGGCCCTCGCCGACCGGCTGGCGGAGGCCTTCGCGGAGTGGCTCCATCGCCGCGTGCGCCGTGAGTGGTACGCCCCGGACGAGCACCTGTCCGGCGACGACCTCCTGCGTGAGAACTTCCGCGGCATCCGGCCCGCGTTCGGCTATCCAGCTTGCCCGGATCACAGCGAGAAGAGGAAGCTGTTCGAGCTGCTGGGCGCCGGCCGCGCGGGCCTCGAGCTCACGGAGACGTTCGCCATGCTCCCGGCCGCCGCCGTGAGCGGCATCTATCTGCACCACCCGCAGGCGAAGTACTTTGCAGTGGGTCGCGTCGGCCGGGACCAGGCCGAGGACTACGCCGCCCGGAAGGAGCTCCCGGCCGAGCAGGTCGAGCGGTACCTCTCGCCGAACCTGTTCTGACCGACCTGTCCTCGGCCTCGGCTATCCTGGCCGGGCAGGCGCCCGTTGGGCGCCGCACCCGTTTTTTCATGCGGACGACACTGAAAAGAGGCGTCGGAAGAGGCGCCGGGGCAAACGGCAACGGCCGTGCGATCTACCCGCCCGGAACGATCTCGACGGTCACCCGCTATCGGCAGCCGCCCGCACCCGAGCGGAGCGCGCTCGGCCTCGTGCGCCGGATCCTGGTCGGGACACTGGTCGTCGTCAGCTCGATGGGCCTCGCAGTCGCGGGCGGTGCCTACCTGTACTTCCACCAGTCGGTGGCTGCGGTCGTGGCGCACACGCCGTCGGTCGTCCGCGCCTCGAAGAGCCTCGACATCCCGATTGCCCATCACGCCGCCATCGCCCTCGTGATCGGCTACGACCACCGCGTCGGCGACGGAAACAGCCCTTCGCGCTCGGACACGGTGATGCTGATCCGTGCCGACCCGCAGACGAAGACGATCTCGCTGCTCTCGTTTCCGCGCGACCTCGAGGTGCCGATCTACTGCGGCCGGGATCGTCGGACACGACGGGTCACGTCGTGGCCTCGCAGGATCGAATCAACGCCGCCTACGCCTACTGCAACGCGAAGGGGACGCTGCTCACGGTCAAGCATCTGACGAATCTCCCCATCAACTACCTGATCACCGTCAACTTCCACGGCTTCAAGGAGATCGTCGACAAGATCGGCGGCGTCTGGATGGACGTCGACCGCCGCTACTACAACGGAACACTGGCGCGTCGCACGACGAACTACGCGAACATCAACCTGCAGCCCGGGTACCAGCTCCTGACCGGCGAGCAGGCGCTCGATTTCGTGCGCTTCCGGCACACGGACGACGACTCCACCGGCTTGCGCGCCAGCAGGAGTTCGTCGAGTCGTTCAGGGAGCAGGTTCGCGAAGAGCATCTCGTTGACGCAGCTGCCGAGCCTCGTCTCGACGATCACGAAGAACGTCGAGGTGGGCGAGGGAGGCAGGTCGACTCCAGGGCAGCCAGGTGATCCAGTACGCGCTCTTCGCGGCGTCGCTGCCGCCGGGCACTTCTTCCAGGACCGCATCGAGAACGTTACCGGCACAGCAACGACGTGCACCGCCTCGACCGACGACATCCAGGCGGCCGTGAACCAGTTCACGCACCCGGACGTGCAGACGTCGAAGGCCGCGAACGCGGCGGCGCTCGGCCGCAAGGTGAAGTCGAGCGTGCTGCCGCCGTCGAAGGTGACGCTGACCGTCCTGAACGGCAACGGCGTGCCGGGCTCGGCGGCCGACACGTCCTACCTCCTCGCGCCAGCGCGGCTACCAGACGCTGCTGCCGCCGCGCCAGCTCAAGGCCGAATGCGCCGACGCGCGTACTTCCACACGAAGATCTACTACGACCCGGCTCAGAAGGGCTCGCAAGGCGCGGCGAACGCGCTCGCGAAGCTGTTCGTGCCGGCCGACGTGGCAAGCGCTGCCGAAGGACCGCCGGCGCTGCGTGCGCTCGATCCGGGCGTCGATGCTGCTCGTCGTCGTCGGCGAGACGTTCCACAACGAGCTCGTCCCGCCGGCGCCCGTCGCGCGTCGCGCCGACGCACCAGCCGGCGGTCGTGCGCTCCGACGCCTGCCTACGGGCTCGCAGCTGCTCGAGCCGCTCGAAGCCCAGGGTGACGTTCCCGCTCGAGACGCCGACGATTCTCGAGCGCGGCTCGTACCCGGACACGCTGCCGGGCGACAAGGCCGTCGCGCCTGTACTGGATCGACGGACGCGAGCACCACAAGGCGGTCCGCCTCGTCTTCCGCACTGCGGCCGACTAGTACTGGGGGATCGAGGAGACCGACTGCGGACGACGCGCCGATCCTCGTCGGACAAGAGCTTCCGGCGCGACTGTCAAGGGCCGCGAGTTCCGAGCTCTACTACTCCGGCTCGCACCTGCACATGGTCGTGCTCCGCGCACACGAGACGAGCTACTGGGTCTCAACTCCCTGCGTGACGTCCTCTCGAACGAGACGATGCTCGCGATCGCCAAGGGCCTCAAACCGCTAACAAGCGTGAAGTAGGGTTTCGCGCGAATGGCCAAGGTGGGCATCTTCGGAGCCGGCTGGGTCGGGCTCGTCACGGGTGTGTGCTTCGCCGAGCTCGGGCACGAGGTCGTCGTCCGCGACGTCGTCCCGGAGAAGATCGAGCGGCTCCGCGCCGGGCGATGTTCCGTTCCACGAGGAGCAGGTCCCGGAGCTCCTGCGAGCGCCGTTCCGACCGGCTCACCTTCACGCTCGACGTCGACGACGTCGTCGGCTGCCGAGTTCCTGTTCGTGTGCGTCGACACTCCGCCCACCTATTCGGGCGACGCCGACCTCTCCCGGGTCTGGCGCGTGGTCGACGAGCTCCCCGAGTTGCCGGGGCGGCCGATCCTCGTGATGAAGTCGACCGTGCCGGTCGGCACCGGTGAGAAGATCCGCGCCGGGCTCGACGCGCGCGGCCTCGAGCACGTCGGCTACGTCTCCAATCCGGAGTTCCTCGCAGAGGGGCGAGCGGTGCGTGACTTCATGAACCCCGACCGCATCGCGATCGGCTCCTTCGCGGAGCCGGACGCCGAGGCGGTCGCCGCGCTGTACGGCGGCATCGACGCGCCGATCGTCCGCACCGACGTCAACTCGGCCGAGATGATCAAGCTCGCCGCCAACGCGTTCCTGATGACGCGCATCTCGTTCATCAACGAGATCGCGAACGTCTGCGAGGCGACCGGCGCCGACGTCGTCTCGGTGGCGGAGGGCGTCGGGCTCGACTCGCGGCTCGGGCCGCACTTCCTGCGGGCCGGCATTGGATATGGGGGCTCGTGTCTGGCCGGAGAGGAAACGGTCGTCGTTCGGCTCGCCGGACGCACGTCGCTCGCAGCCTTGAAGCACCTCTACGACGAATTGAGCGACCGGCAGCCGCTCCCGCTCGAGGTCCTGACCTGGGACCCCGTGAGCGGGTCGTCGTGCTTCGCGGCCCTTGCGGCGGTGACGCGGCGTGAGTCCCCGGGTGAGCTGCTCGAGATCCGGACGAAGATGGGCCGTCGGCTTCGCTGCACCGCGGACCATCCGTTCGTGACTCGTCGCGGGATCGTGGCTGGTGAGGGACTGACCTCCGAGGACTGGCTGCCGCTTGCGCAAGGGTTCCGCGGCGTCGTCGGCGACCATCTGGCGTTCGATGTGCTCGAGGGGCTTGCCGTGGCGGGTGCCGACGAGGAGGACGTCATCGTCCGTGCGCCCGCGGTGCGGGCAGCTCACGGCGGCATCGATGCGTGAGCGCCTCCCCGCAGCGTCTCCAGGCCCGCGTATGGACATCCGCCGCGATCGAGCGCTCCGCCTCTCGGAAGCCGAGCAGCTCGGAGTCTCGCTCGACGGCGCCTCGCTCGGAACTGCCCGGAACGGCACGTACGTCCCGGTCGAGCTCCGGTCCGACGAGCGGTTCTGGCGCGTGGTCGGCCTGTACGTCGCAGAGGGGCACTGCGGTGCCGACGGACGCCGGCGACGCCTCCAGTGGTCCTTCCATCCCACCGACGAGGACGACCTCGTCGAGGAAGTGCGGTCGTTCTGGGCCGATCTCGGCGTGAAGGCCAATGTGTGGCGCGGCACGACGACGAAGAACGTCGTCGTCTCCTCGCGAGTCCTCGCAGGATGGTGGCTCGGCGTTCTCGGCCTGGGGGCTAACTGCTACGAGCAGCGTGTGCCGGAGCTGATCTGGGACGCGCCGCTGTCTCACAAGAGCGCGTTCCTGAGCGGGTTGTGGCGCGGAGACGGCTCGTGGTCCCGCGTGAACGGCGGGCCGAGCGTCGTGCTCGAGCTCGGCACGGTGAGCCGCGAGCTCGCGGACGGAACGCTTCGGCTACTCGCCGACCTCGAGGTCGTCGGCCGAATGAAGGTCGGCCGCACGGGGAAGTCGACCGTCGACACGTACTGGATCACGGTCTCCGGAGCGGCGCAGGTCGAGCGGCTGCTCGAGTTCGTGGACGACGGCGCTTTGCTGCTCGAATCGGTGGCTGCGCAGCAGCGAAGCGGATCGCGCCGACGGGCTATCAGTGCCACGACGGGACCGCATGGGTGAGGATCGTCGGCGTCGAGCGCCTTGCGCATCGCGGCTTCGTCTACTCTCTCGAAGTCCCTGAGAGCGGGACGTTCGTCACTACCGGTGGGCTCGTGACGCACAACTGTTTTCCGAAAGACTCGCTCGCTCTCAAGCAGCTCGCGTCGAACTCGGGTTACCACTTCCAGCTGCTCTCCGCGGTGATCGAGGTGAACGAGCTGCAGAAGCGCCGCGTGATCGGGAAGCTGAAGCGGCACCTCGGCCCGCTGCGGGGCAAGACGGTCGCGCTGCTCGGGCTGGCGTTCAAGCCGAACACGGACGACATGCGGGAGGCGCCGTCGATCGTGCTCGCCTCGCGCCTGCTCGCGGAGGGGGCCGAGGTGCGCGCGTGGGACCCGGTCGCGGGCGGCGAGACGCTGCCGCGCGGGGTCGAGATCGTCTCGTCCGTCGCGGACGCCGTGCGCGGCGCGGACGCGGCGGTGATCGTGACCGAGTGGGACGAGCTGCGCGGGCTCGCCTCCGAGGAGACGCGCGCCGCGATGGCGAACCCGCTGATCGTCGACGGCCGAAACCTGCTCGACCCGACGCAGGCGCGGCTCGCGGGCTTCGCCTACGAGGGAATAGGCCGGCCGACGGCGGGCGACCTCCCGGCGGTTACTCCCGAACCGGCCCCGGCGCGCAGCTGACGGCCATGGAGGCGATCATCCTCGCCGGCGGCAAGGCCGAGCGGCTCGGCGACGCCGCGAGCGGGCGGCCGAAGGCGCTCGTCGAGGTGGCCGGCCGGCCGCTCGCCGCCTACCAGGTCGGGAGGCTCGCCCGGGCGGGCGTCGACCGCGTCGTCTTCGCGGTCGCCGCTGGGACCGGTCATCTGTTCGAGGAGGAGCTGCAGGGGCTCGGGGCGGAGATCGTGGCCGCCGAGGAGCCGGAGCGGCTCGGCCGCGGCGGCGGCATCAAGTTCGCCGCGCGGCAGCGCCGGGAGAGCGGCGACGTCTACGCCCTGAACGGCGACGAGCTCGTCGACGTCGACTTCGCGGGCCTGCTCGCGCGCCACCGCGCCACCGGGGCGGCGGCGACGATCACCGTCGCCCGGCCGAAGTCGCAGTTCGGCCTCGTCGACGTGGCCGCCGACGACGTCGTGCACGGCTTCGAGGAGGCGGGCCTCGTGCCCTACTGGGTCAACTGCGGCAACTACGTCCTTTCCGAGCGGGCCCTTGAGCGCTTCCCCGACCACGGCGACCACGAGGCGAGCACGTTCCCGGAGCTCGCCGCCGAGGGAAGCCTGCGCGCCTTCCGCCACGAGGGCCTCTGGCTGACCGTGAACACGCCGAAGGAGCTCCGCGTCGCCTCCGACCATGTCGCGGCCCATCCGGAGTGGCTTACGCACTGACCGGGTGAGATGATCGACGACGACATGAGCCTCGACTCGCCGAACCTCGCCGGCCTCGACCGTTGGGCGTTCGACGTTCGCAAGGTCGAGAAGCCGTGGGGCCACGAGCTGATCTGGGCGCTGACCGACGACTACTGCGGCAAGGTGCTGTTCGTCCGGGCGGGCCACTCGCTGTCGCTGCAGTTCCACCGCGAGAAGGACGAGTCGTGGCTCGTGCAGGCTGGTCGCGCGAAGCTCGAACTGGGGGAGGTGGGCTCGGGCACGCTGCTCGAGGAGGTGATCGCGCCGGGCGCCGCATTCCACTTCGTGCCGGGCACGGTGCACCGCGTCACCGCGCTCGAGGACACGACGATCGTCGAGGTCTCGACGCCCCAGGTCGACGACGTCGTCCGGCTCGAGGACGCCTACGGGCGCGAAGGCACCTCCACGCCCTAACCTTCACACGCTTGTGGTAAGGTTGTGCCCGTGCCAGGACCACTCACCGTCGGAGCGGCCGCCGCGCAGACCGGCTGGTCGGCGCGGATGCTCCGCTATCTCGAGGAGCAGGGCCTCGTCGTGCCGCGCCGCACCGCCGCGGGCTATCGCGTCTACGGCCTCCCGGAGCTGAACCGTCTGCGCAGCCTGCGCGACTTGCGGCGGCGCTTCGCCGTCGGGCTCGAGGAGGTCGCGTTCGCGCGCCGCCTCCGCCGCGACGACGATCTGCGCCGCGCTGTCGACGCGTGGCTCGCGGCTGCCGAGGACACCGGCTCATGGGTCGAGTGGGAGCAGCGCAAGCATGAGCGCCTGCTCGTGGCCTGACGAAGACCCCGACTACACTCCCGCGACCCAAAGAGGAAGGACCATGGCTCAGACGACTCCGCACGACGTCAAGGATCTCTCGCTCGCCCCCGAGGGCGTGCGCCGCATCATGTGGGCCGACCGGCAGATGCCGGTGCTGACCGCGATCCGCGAGCGCTTCGCAGCGGAGCAGCCGCTCGCGGGCTACCGCATCTCGGCGTGCCTGCACGTGACCACCGAGACGGCGAACCTGATGCGGACGCTCAAGGCCGGCGGAGCCGACGCCGTGCTCTGCGCCTCGAACCCGCTCTCGACCCAGGACGACGTAGCGGCCGCGCTCGTCGACGAGTTCGACATCCCGGTCTTCGCGATCAAGGGCGAGGACAACGACACGTACTACTCGCACATCCAGGCGGCGGTCGACCACCGGCCGCAGCTGACGATGGACGACGGCGCCGACGTGATCAGCGTGCTCCACTCGACCCGCCGCGAGCAACTCGGCGACATCATCGCCGGCATGGAGGAGACGACGACGGGCGTCATCCGCCTCAAGGCGATGGAGGCCGACGGCGCGCTCGAATTCCCCGTGATCGCCGTCAACGAGGCGCGCACGAAGCACCTCTTCGACAACCGCTACGGCACCGGCCAGTCGACGATCGACGGCATCATCCGCTCGACGAACGTTCTGCTCGCCGGACGCAAGTTCGTCGTCGCCGGCTACGGCTGGGTCGGGCGCGGCGTCGCAATGCGGGCCAAGGGGCTCGGGTCGCACGTGATCGTCACCGAGGTCGACCCGATGCGCGCGTTGGAGGCGCTGATGGACGGCTTCGAGGTGCTGCCGATGGCCGACGCGGCGCGCGTCGGCGACATCTTCTGCACCGCGACGGGCGACAAGCACGTGATCGCGCGCGAGCACCTCGAGGCAATGAAGGACGGCGCGATTGTCTGCAACACGGGCCACTTCAACGTCGAGATCGACATCCCGGCGCTCCGCTCCCTCGCTGTCGAGACACGCGAAGCGCGGAATTTCGTCGAGGAGTTCAAGCTCGCCGACGGACGCCGGCTCTTCCTGCTCGCCGATGGTCGCCTCGTCAACATCTCGGCCGCCGAGGGACACCCGGCGCTCGTCATGGACATGAGCTTCGCCAACCAGGCGCTTGCCACCGAGTACGCGATCGCGAATGCGTCGTCGCTCGAGAACAAGGTGTATCCCGTCCCGACCGAGATCGACGAGGAGATCGCCCGGCTCAAGCTCGAGACGATGGGCGTGACGATCGACCATCTGACCGAGGAGCAGGCGACCTACCTCGCGTCCTGGAACGAGGGCACCTGATCGAGCCCGAGCGCATCCTCCGGCTGGAAGCCGACGCGGTCGTGCTGCTCGACCAGCGTCGGCTGCCGGCGGAGGAGACGGAGGTCCGCTGCCGGACCGCAGCGGACGTCGCCGACGCGATCCGCGCGATGGTCGTGCGCGGCGCGCCTGCGATCGGGATCGCCGCGGCGTACGGCCTGGCGCTCGCGGCGGCACACGGCGAGGACCTCGACGAGGCCGAGAGCGTGCTGCGTGCCTCTCGGCCGACGGCGGTCAACCTGGGCTGGGCGCTCGACCGAATGCGCGCGGAGCCGACAGCCGAGCACGCGCGAACGATCCATCTCGACGAGGTCGAGCGTTGCCGGCGCATGGGCGCGCACGCCGCTCGACTGCTCGCACCGGGCACGCGGGCGTTGACCCACTGCAACGCCGGCGGCCTCGCGACCGGCGGCTATGGAAGCGCGGTCGGAGCGCTCGTGGCGGCGTGGGAGGCAGGCTTGCTCGAGCGCGTGCTCGTCGACGAGACACGACCGCTCCTCCAGGGCGCGCGGCTGACGGCCTGGGAGCTCGAGGCCGCGGGCGTCCCGCACACGGTGATCGTCGATTCGGCCGCGGCCTCGCTGATGGCCGCGGGCGAGGTCGACTGCGTCGTCACCGGCGCCGACCGGATCGCGGCGAACGGCGACACGGCGAACAAGATCGGCACATACGCGCTCGCCGTGCTCGCGGCGCACCATGCGATCCCTCTCTACATCGTCGCGCCGAGCTCGACCGTCGACCTCGAGACCGAGGACGGTGCGGGCATCCCGATCGAGGAGCGCAGCCCGCTCGAGGTGACCGAGCGCTTCCCGGCCCGCAACCCGGCCTTCGACGTGACGCCCGCCGCGCTGATCGCGGCGATCGTCACCGAGCACGGCGCACATCGCGCTCCGTACGCCTCCTCGCTCGCCGGGGCGCTCGCCGCATGAAGGCGCTCATCCTCGCGGCGGGCTACGCGACCCGGCTGCGCCCGCTGACCGACACCTGGGCGAAGGAGCTGCTCCCGATCGGAGGCCGCCCGATCATCGACTGGATCGTCGACAAGCTGGCCGAGGTCGACGACGTCGACGAGGTGCACGTGGTCACGAACGCCCGCAAGGCGCCGGCGTTCTTCGCCTGGGCCGACGGCCGCGACGTGACAGTTCACGACGACGGCACCGCCTCCAACGACGACCGCCTCGGCGCGATCGGCGACCTGCAGTTCGTGCTCGAGCGAACCGGCATGGACGACGACCTGCTCGTGATCGCGGGAGACAACCTGTTCGAGTTCAGCCTCGCGGACTTCGTCACGTTCTGGAGCGGGAAGGGCCGCGCGAGCGCCGTCGCCGTACGCGACGTCGAGTCGCTCGAGATCGCGTCGCGGATGGGCGTGGTCTCGCTCGCCGAGGACGGGCGCGTGCTCGACTTCGTCGAGAAGCCCGCCGACCCGGCCTCGACCCTCTGCGCGACCGCCGCCTACATCTATCACCGCTCGCATCTCCCGCTCGTCGGCGTGTACCTCTCGGGCGAGCACTCGTCCGACCAGCCGGGGCGGCTCGTCGGCTGGCTGCGCCGCCACGAGCCGGTCTACGGGTGGGTCTTCGACGAGAGCTGGCACGACATCGGCTCGCCGGAGCAGCTGCTCGAGGCGGACAACCGGCTGCGCGCCGCGGCCGGGCTGCCGGAGCGCGAGAGCTACTCGCCCGAGTAGGCGAACTCGAGCGCGGCCGGGCGTGCGATCGTCTGGAAGACGACGCAGTAGCGGCGCGTCAGCTCGAGGAGCTTCGCGAGCTGCTCGTCGGTGGCGTCGCTCTCGACCGCGAACGCGACGCGGATCGACTCGAAGCCGACCGGCACGTCACGATCGACCGCGAGCGTGCCGCGGAAGTCGAGGTCGCCTTCGACACGCACCCGGCCCTCGACGGGGATGCCGAGCGAGGTCGCCACTGCGCGCATGGTGACGCCTGCACACGCCGCGAGCGCCTCGAGCAGCATGTCGCCCGAACAGAGGCCGAGCCCATCGCCGCCGCTCGCAGGGTGCAGCCCCGCCTCGGCGAGCGCCCTTCCGGTCTGCACGGAGCAGCTGACGCCGCCCCCGAGCACGCCCTCGGCGCGCAGGGTGACGAGAGCCTCCTCCGGGCGCTCGCGGTAGCGCTGCTTCAGGGGCTCCTGGATCGCGCGCAGCTCCGCCCTGTCCACGCGCTCGATCGTACGTCAGGCGTGGGCGACGACGCCTTCCCAGCCGAGCCAGCGATACACGGGCTCGACCGCCGAGAAGCCCGCCTCGAGGAGCATCGACCTGTTGGCGCTGCTCGTCTGGGGGACGAGCACACCGCGCAGGCTCTGTGTCTTCGCCTCGATCTCGTCCTGGCCGAATCCCTGTCCCGCCTTCCAGTCGCGGTACAGCTCGGCGTACACGGCCTGTTCGCGGCCGGTCTCGCCGAGCACCTTCTCGAACAGGATCAGCGCACCGCCGGGCTCGAGCGCGGCATGCAGCCTCTCGGCCACGCGTCGCCGAGAGGGGAGCGGCACGAACTGCAGCGTGTAGAAGGCGACGATCAGGGCTGCGGGCTCGAGCTCGACGTTCTCCAGGTCTCCGAGCTCGAGCTCGGCGAGCGCGCCGACCCGCGATCTCGCACGCGCGAGCATCTCCGGCTCCCGGTCGACGCCGATCACTCGGGCACCTCGCGCCTCGAGGCGCTCGGCGAGCCGCACCGTGAGCGTGCCGGTCGAGCAGCCGAGGTCGTAGCAGAGGCCGCCGCGGCGCACGAGCGCGTCTGCGAGGTCGACGACGAGGCCGTGGCACGCCTCGTACTGGGGGATCGACCGGAGGGCATGCTCGTCGAACACGGCGGCCGTCGCGCTGCCGAACGTCCAGCCACCGCGGCCGGCCGCGAGGCCGTCGCCCACCGCGCGCAGTGCCCCGCCGGCCGATTCCGCGTCCGCTGTCATGCTCTGAGCGTGACCGCCGGGGTCGACGACGTCAACAAGCGCGCGTGGGGCAACCCCGACGTCGTCGACCTGCTCACGCGCCGCAGCGGCGCGGTCGACGACGGCGAGGCGGCGGTCCTCGAGCGCGTGACGGAGGAGGCGCGCGGCCGGCCGCTGCTCGACCTCGGTTTCGGCGGCGGACGGACGGTGCCGCTCTTGCGCGCGCTGAGCGAGGACTACGTCGGGCTCGACTACGTGCCGGAGCTCGTCGAGGCCGCTCGCGTCCGTCACCCCGGCGTCCGGCTCGAGGAAGGCGACGCGCGAGACCTGTCCCGGTTCGAGAGCGGTCGCTTCGCGCTCGTTCTCTTCAGCTTCAACGGCATCGACGGGCTTGTGCACGAGGATCGACCGCTCGTCTTCCGGGAGGTCCGGCGGGTGCTCGAGCCGAGGGGCCAGTTCGCCTACTCGACGCACAACCTCGACCACGGCGCCGCGGGTGGCGGGCTCGGCCGCAGGGCCGCGGAACAGGCGCTCCGGCGGCCGCTGAGCCTCGTCCGGTACCTTCGCCGCCTGCCTTCGGTGCTGCCGACGTACCGCCGCCTGCGCGCCTACTCGGCCGCCGGAGCGGGCTGGGCGGTCGCGCCGGACCCCGCCTACGGATTCTCCGTCGTCTGGCACTACGTCACGCTCGGCCACGCGCTCTCGGAGCTTCGGGAGGCGGGTTTCGAACAGGTCGAGGTCTACGCCTCGGACGGCCGTCGGGTACCGCCCGGCCCGTCGGAGGGGTCGACGCCGTGGTTCCACCTGCTGGCCCGGGCCCCGGCGGCCCCGGCGCCGTGAAGCGTTTCGATTTCGGCACAGACATACCGGCGGAGCGCACGTAGCGTGGACGGCGTGGCTTGCCGACCTTCTCTTCCCCTCGCGCTGCGTCTCCTGCGGCGCCTCCGGCGATGTCCTGTGCGCCGCCTGCATCGGGTCGCTGCGACCTGTCTCGCCGCCGCTGTGCGGCTGTTGCGGGGCGCCGACGGCCTGGCCGGTCTCGCGCTGCCTCGAGTGCGCCGGTCGCCGCCTCGGCTTCGAGAGCGCCCGGGCGGCGGTTCTCTACCTTGGGCCCGCCCGCCCGCTCCTGCGGGCGTGGAAGGAGCACGGGCTCCGCCGCGCAGCAGCCCTCGCGGCCGAGGTCGTGAGGACGAGGCTCCCGGCGCCCGAGGTCGACGCGATCACGCACGTCCCGCCGGACGGGGTCCGGCAGCTCGCACGCGGGCGGCACCCTGCGGTCGAGCTTGCCGCAGCGCTCGGATCGGCGTGGGGGGTCGAGACGGGGGCGTTGCTCACGCGCTCGGGAGCGAACCGCCGCCAGACCGGGCTCCGCCGGGCCGAGCGTGGGCGAAACGCACGCGGCGCGTTCGCCGCCGTCGGGCAACCGCCCGAGCGGGTGCTGCTCGTCGACGACGTCTACACGACGGGGGCGACTGCAGCGGCCGCCGCGACCGCCCTGCGGAGGGCGGGGGCATCCTCCGTGCAGGTGATCACTTTCGCGAGGGCGGTGCGTTAGATTGGGCACAACGGGACTGACCACCACCGAAGGAGGCGCGCAATGAGGCTTCAGGTGAAGGGCAAGAACGTGGAGGTCTCCCCGACGATTCGCGAGTACGCCGAGCGGAAGCTCGGGAAGCTGTCCAAGCAGCTCGCCGACCAGACCCAGGTGGAGGTCGAGCTCTCGGAACAGAAGAACCCCTCGATCGCCGACAGCCACGTCGCCGAAGGAACGATCTTCACCAAGGGCCCGACGCTCAGGGCACGCGAGTCGTCGGCGGACATGAAGGCGTCGATCGACCAGCTCGTCGACAAGCTCGAGCGGCAGGTGAAGCGCTACCGTGAGATGCGGAAGGTCGAGCCGCGCCGCCACGCGCCGCCGAACGGCGCCGCCCCCGGCGACGAGCCGACCTGACGTTGGCGTTCTTCCGCCGGCGACGGCCGCTCCACGAGCAGCTCGCCCGCGCCGGCGGGCTCGGCTCTGCCCTCGACGGCGGCAGCGCCGCCCCCGGCCTGGCCGCCCAGGCGCCCGGGTGGGACGGGCTGCAGCGCGGCGAGCCGGGGATCCACGGTGTGCCGCGCGCCCGGCGCTGGGACACGGTCGCGACCGTGACCGCGGCAGGGATCCAGGGCGACACCGTCCACTTCGCGGCGATCGGCGACGGGACGCTCCTCGTCGAGCAGGACGAGCCGGACGAAGCCGTCCGCACCCTGGCCGACGCGGTCGAGCAGGCCCTCGAGCCGCCCTACCGCGCCGAGGCCGTGCGGCGGGGGGCCGAGACCTGGGCCGTCGCCGCACGGCGGATCCAGGTCGTCGAGGAGCCGGGCCTCGGCGGTCAGGAGCTGGAGCTCGTCGTCCGGCCCGACGGGTGGGCGCTGCGCGTCGACGGCACGACGACGCTCCGGCGGGCGCAGGCGCTCGAGCGCGTGGGCGAAGCGCTCGGCCCGGAACGGGTCGTGCGGGCGTGGCGGCTCGACGGCGACCTGTGGGAGGTCGAGGCGACCGCTCTCTAGGAGAGGCCTCGGTACCCTGTCCGACGATGTCGCCGGCGATCGGATCGCTCGAGAAGGCACTGCGCTTCGGCGAGGGCCGCCGCATGAAGCGGCTGGCCGAACAGGCCGCCTACATCGCCACGCTCGAACCGGATTTCCGCGGCCTGTCCGATTCCGAGCTGCGTGCCAAGACCGCCGAGTTCCGGCAGCGGCTCGAGGACGGCGAGACGCTCGAGGACCTGCTCTTCGAGGCGTTCTCGGCCGTGCGCGAGGCGCGCCTGCGCGAGTCCGACCAGCGCATCTTCGACGTCCAGATGATGGGCGGCATCGTCCTGCACGAGGGGGACATCGCCGAGATGAAGACCGGCGAAGGCAAGACCTTCGTGGCGACCTTGCCCATGTACCTGAACGCGCTCGAGGGGAAAGGCGTGCACCTCGTCACGGTCAACGACTACCTCGCCCAGCGCGACGCCGAGTGGAACCGCGGCGTCTTCGAGCGGCTCGGCATGAGGGTCGCGTTCATCGAGAACAACATGCCGTTCGAGGCGCGCAAGGCTGCGTACGACGCCGACGTGACCTACGGCACGAACTCCGAGTTCGGCTTCGACTACCTCCGCGACAACATGTCGATCAGCCTCGAGGGCGTCGTCCAGCGCGGCCATCACTACGCGATCGTCGACGAGGTCGACTCGATCCTGATCGACGAGGCGCGGACGCCGCTGATCATCTCCGGCGAGCCGACCACGGCCGCGAAGACGTACTACGACTTCGCGCGGATCGTGAAGAACCTGGACGGTGTTCAGTCCAAGGGGACGAAGCTCGACGACGAGCAGCTCGCGCTCGACCACGACTACCTCTTCGACGAGAAGCACAAGACCGTGTCGCCGACCGAGCCCGGCATCGAGAAGGTCGAGCGTGCGCTCCGGATCGACAACCTGTACAGCCCGGGCAACGTCCAGCTCGTCAACCACCTGATCCAGTCGCTGAAGGCCGAGGCGCTCTACAAGCGCGACGTCGACTACGTCGTCCAGGAGGGCGAGGTGAAGATCGTCGACGAGTTCACCGGCCGCATCATGGAAGGACGCCGCTGGAGCGAGGGCCTGCACCAGGCGGTCGAGGCCAAGGAAGGCGTCGCGATCCAGGAGGAGCACCAGACGCTCGCGACGATCACGCTCCAGAACTACTTCCGGCTCTACACCGCGGAAAAGCCGGACGGCACCGTCGGCAAGCTCGCCGGCATGACCGGTACGGCGAAGACGGAGGAGAAGGAGTTCGTCGAGATCTACGGCCTGAGCGTCGTCGAGATCCCCACGAACGTCCCCGTGGCGCGCGACGATCGCAACGACCTGATCTTCAAGACCGGGGAGGCGAAGTTCGCGGCCGTCGTCCAGGACGTGAAGGAGCGCAGTGAGAAGGGGCAGCCCGTGCTCGTCGGCACGATCGCGGTCGAGACGTCCGAGTATCTGAGCGAGCTCCTGAAGCGGCAGGGCGTCCCGCACACCGTCCTGAACGCGAAGGAGCACGCGCGGGAGGCGGAGATCATCAAGGACGCCGGGCAGGTCGGCGCGGTGACGATCGCCACGAACATGGCCGGCCGCGGCGTCGACATCAAGATCGACGACACCGTGCGCGAGCTCGGCGGCCTGTACGTGCTCGGCACCGAGCGGCACGAGGCCCGCCGCATCGACAACCAGCTGCGCGGCCGCTCGGGCCGCCAGGGAGACCCCGGCGAGACGCGCTTCTACCTCTCCGGCCAGGACGAGCTCGTTCGCCTCTTCGCCGGCGACCGCATCCACAACATCATGGAGCGGTTCAAGCTGCCGGACGACCAGCCGATGGAGGCCGGGATCCTCTCGCGGCAGATCGAGAACGCGCAGAAGAAGGTCGAGGAGCAGAACTTCGTCGCGCGGAAGAATGTCCTCAAGTACGACGACGTGATGAACGTCCAGCGCCAGGTGATCTACGAGCAGCGCAACCGCGTGCTGCACGGCGAGGACCTCGGCGAGGACCTGCGCGAGGAGTGGCTGCCCGAGGTGATCTCGAACGTCGTCTCCGACTACACCGGGCTCGAGGCGCAGGAGGAGTGGGACCTCGACGGCCTCGTCAACGCGATGGAGGCGATCTACGGCACGGGTGTGACGACGGACGAGCTGAAGGGCCTCGAGCGGGACGCGATCGTCCAGGAGTTCCTCGACGATGCCGTCGATGCGTACGCCGAGCGGGAGAAGGAGCTCGACGAGATCCAGGAAGGGCTGATGCGCGACCTGGAGCGGTTCATCGTGCTACAGACGGTCGACGTCCGCTGGCGCGAGCACCTCGAGAACATGGACTACCTCCGGGAGGGCATCGGGCTGCGCGGGCTCGCGCAGAAGGACCCGCTCGTCGAGTACCGGAACGAGGGTCACGTCATGTTCGGCGAGCTGAACCGCTCGATCCGGGAGGAGGTGGTCACGCTTCTCTACCACGCCGAGGTGACCGCAGACGACGGCTCGCTGCCAGCCGAGGCCGAGGTTCCGGCCGGGTCACTCAGCTACGAGCACGAGTCGCTGGCCGGCTCGCAGGCGATGCTGGCGGCCGGCAGCACGACGGCCGCGACCGGCTTCGCCTCGAGCGGCGGCGTCGCGACGCCCGTTGCCCAGAAGCCGAAGGTGAACAGCGACTTCGAGAACGTCGGCCGCAACGACCTGTGCCCGTGCGGCTCCGGCAAGAAGTTCAAGCGCTGCCACGGCGTCTGAGGCGCAGTCGCATCGCGACTCGAACCGGCGAGTCGGGGAAGACCCCGACAATTGGTCACCGGTTCACCACATCATCGTCTCATGACGTGGGAGTAGGGTTCGTTCGTGGGCTCGGTCGAGCGTCGTCTGCTCGCGCGTGAGGCCACGCTGGCCACCGCCCTGGCCGCGTCGCTTGCCGCCATCCTTCTCTGGGCTGCCCCGCCCGGTGTGGATTGGGCTGCGCACGCATACCAGCGCACGTTCCTGATCCAGCACGGCTTCGCCGTCTGGAACAACTTCTGGTACGGGGGCCGATCGTCGTTCGTGACGTACAGCCTCCTCTACTACCCGCTTGCAGCGCTCTTCGGGATCCGCGTGCTGGCGCTCGCCTCGATCGCGACCGCCGCGCTCGCGTTCAGCATGGTCGTGCTCCGCCAGTGGGGCCCCGTCTCGCGGGTCTCCAGCCGTTCGTTCGCCGTCCTGTGGGCCGGCGTCGTCTTCTCCGCGGCGTTCCCGTTCGCCCTCGCCGTCTCGTTCGCACTCCTCTCGATCTGGGCGCTCCAGCAAGGACGGCGCGGGCGGTTCGCGGTCGGCGCAATCCTGACACTGGCAGCGAGCCCCCTCGCGTTCGCGTTCCTGGCGGTCGTGCTCGGCGGGCTTGCACTCTCGAGGCGTAGCCTGCGTCACGTCGGTGTCCCGGTTGCCGTCGTGGTCGGTGGCGTCACCGCCGAGGTCGTCGTCTACCGGCTCTTCGGGCAGGGAGGCCGCTTCCCGTTCCGACTGCTTGAGCTAGTCCCGGCGCTGATCTTCTGCGTGCTCGGCCTCGTCGTGACGCGCCAGGTGCCGGCGGCGCTGCCGCTGCGCGGCCTCTTCTGGATCTACCTGGCCGCCGTCATCGTCACCTACGCCGTCCCCTCGTCGGTCGGCTCGAACATCGAGCGGATCCGCTACGCCGCGCTGCCGATCGCGCTGATCGCCGTGGCGCTCCGCCGTTACCGCCCGCTCTGGCTGGTCGTGCCGGCGGTGGCGCTCGCGGGGATCTGGAACGTGACGCCGATCTGGTCGAGCTTCGCCCAGTCGAGCTCCGATCCCGAGGCGGCGCTCTCGTACTGGCAGCCGGCGCTCACATACCTGAAGGCGCACTCCAGCCCCTCGTACAGGGTCGAGGTGGTGGACACGGTCGACCACTGGCAGGCCGCGTACCTCCCGGACGCCGGCATCCCGATCGTGCGTGGCTGGTACCGCCAGAACGACTTCCCACAGAACGAGCTGCTCTACGACAAGACGCTCGGTGCCCGCGCGTACGACGCGTGGCTGCGACGGATGGCCGTGCGCTACGTCGTGCTCACCGATGCACCCGTCGACTACAGTGCCCGCCTCGAGGCGGCGCTCGTTCGCTCCGGATCGTCCGGGCTCGTGCTCGTGCGGCGGCTCCCGCATCAGACGATCTACGAGCTTCCGGGCGCGACGCCTCTGATCACGGGGCCGGCGAGCGCGAGCGTGCTCTGGCTGTGGCCGTCGCGGCTCGTGGCCGAGGTCGGTGCGCCCGGGTCGTACCGTGTCCGCGTGCGCTGGTCGCCGTACTGGCGGACATCCGGCGGCTGTGTCTCACGAACCGCCGACGGCCTGACGCAGCTCGAGGTCAGGCAGGCCGGCCTCGTCCAGCTGTCGTTCTCGCTCGGAGTCACCCGCGGCCTCCAGACGCTCGCGGGAACCGCGCCGACGCGGGTCTGCAGCCACTGACGGCTACCATCGTCCGCTGATGGAAGATCAGAAGCCGCTTTCGGACCAGCTCGCCGAGCTCGGGGCCCAGCTCGACTGGGTCCGTGAGTACCTTTGACCCGGCTTCGCTCGAAACCCGGCTTGTAGCGCTCGAGGAGGAGCTGAACGCACCCGGCTTCTGGGACGACCAGGAGCGGGCGGCACGCGTCTCGTCCGAGCATGCCCGGGTCTCGCGCCGGCTCGAGGGCTACCGGTCGCTGACGAGCGAGTTCACTGACGCGCAGGAGCTCGCTTCGCTCGACGGCGGCGAGATGGAGGGCGAGATCGCTGAGCTGCTTGTACCGCTCCGCACCGAGCTCGAGCGGCTGCAGGAGGCCGCGCTGTTCGACGGCGAGTACGACGCCGGCGACGCGGTCGTGACGCTGCAGTCTGGCACCGGCGGCACCGACGCGCAGGACTGGGCCGAGATGATGCTTCGCATGTACGAGCGCTGGGCGGCGAACAGGCGGTTCGGGACCGAGCTGCTCGAGGTCAGCCCCGGCGAGGAGGCGGGGATCAAGTCCGCGACGTTCACGGTCGGAGGCGAGAACGCGTACGGCATCCTGAAGGCGGAGCGCGGCAAGCATCGCCTCGTCCGCCTGTCGCCCTTCGACCAGGCGCACCGTCGCCACACCGCGTTCTCGACGGTGATCGTCGCGCCGCTCCTGCCCGACGACGCCGCCGTCGAGATCGACGAGGGCGACCTGAAGATCGACACCTACCGCGCCCAGGGCGCGGGCGGCCAGCACGTGAACAAGACCGACAGCGCCGTCCGCATCACGCACCTGCCGTCCGGGATCGTCGTCCAGTGCCAGAACGAGCGCTCGCAGTCGGCGAACAAGCAGACCGCCATGCGCGTTCTGAAGGCGCGGCTCGTGGAGCGGGCGGAAGAGGAGAGAGAGGCGCTCCTGGCGAAGGAACGCGGCGGATCGGCCGACACCGGCTTCGGCGGCGAGTCGATCCGCTCGTATGTCCTCCACCCCTACCAGCTCGTGAAAGACACGCGCACCGGCTACGAGACCGGCAACGCCCAGGCCGTGCTCGACGGCGAGCTCGACCCGTTCATCCGGGAATACCTCCTCGCCCGGGCGGCCGGGAGGGTCGTCTAGGCGGTGGGATACACTGCCCCGTACCTCCGCACCAGGGCGGCCCGCTAGGAGGGACGCTCCCGGAACCAACGTGCAGGAAATCGATCTGACAGCCAACGAAGCGGCCATCATGGTCGACACCGAGGTCGCCGCGCCGCGCCCGGGCGCCGCCTCCATGATCGTCTTCGAGTCGGTGACGAAGGTCTACGAGCCCGACGTCGTCGCACTGCAGGACGTCACCTTCCACATCGACAAGGGCGAGTTCGTGTTCGTCGTCGGCGCGTCCGGCTCGGGCAAGTCGACGCTCGTGCGCCTGCTCCTCAAGGAGCTCGAGCCGTCGACCGGCAAGATCGTCGTCGGGGGCCGCGAGCTCGGCCGGCTGAAGCGGTCGAAGGTGCCGATGCTGCGCAGGAACATCGGCTGCGTGTTCCAGGACTTCAAGCTCCTCCCGCGCCGCACCGCCTCCGAGAACGTCGCCTACGCGCTCAAGGTGCAGGGCGAGTCGAGCTCGGCGATTCGCAAGAAGGTGCCCGAGGTGCTCGCGATGGTCGGGCTCGGGCACAAGATGAACTCGATCCCAGACGAGCTCTCGGGCGGCGAGCAGCAGCGCGTGTCGATCGCGCGCGCGTTCGTCAACCATCCGCCGCTCCTCGTCTGCGACGAGCCGACCGGGAACCTCGATCCC
Source organism: uncultured Thermoleophilia bacterium (assembly GCA_963725595.1). Classification (GTDB taxonomy): domain Bacteria; phylum Actinomycetota; class Thermoleophilia; order Gaiellales; family Gaiellaceae; genus PALSA-600. Next base: position 372,328 of record CAVRYT010000001.1, read on the forward strand.
GACACGTCCGTCGGCATCATGCAGCTCCTCTACCGCATCAACCGCGCCGGCACGACGATCCTGATGGTGACGCACGACCGCGAGATGGTCGACAAGATGCGCAAGCGCGTGATCCAGCTCGAGGACGGGCGCCTCGCCCGCGACGAACGCCGCGGCGGCTACGCCGGCGAGACCCTATGACCGGTCGCGCACGTCTGCTCTTCGCCGAGGCCTGGCGCTCGCTCGGCGCGAACCTGTCGACGACGGTCGCGGCGACGATGACCGTGCTGATCGGCATGTTCCTGCTCGGGCTCTTCATCGCGCTCGGGTCGTGGACCGTCTCGTGGTCGAACCACGTGAAGCGGGAGCTCGTCGTGCAGGTGTATTTCCGGCAGTCGGCGACGAGCACACAGAAGACCGAGTTCGCACGCAGGCTGAACCAGAGCCCGTACGTCAAGCCGGGCGGGATCATCTACGTCTCGCGGCAACAGGGGCTCGAGCAGATGAAGAAGCGCTATCCGGACCTCGTCGCCAACCTTGCGGGCAACCCGCTCGACGACAAGGTGGAGGTCACGCCGAACAAGGCGGAGAACGTCGACAAGCTCTACAACTCGATCGTTCTGCCGCACAAGCCGGCCTTCGTCGACCACGTGCGAGACGGCAAGCAGACCTCGCATCGCATCCTCTATGTCGCGCACGTGATCGAGGTCGTGTTCACGATCGCCACCGTCGTGCTCGTGGTCGCGTCGATCCTGCTGATCTCGAACACGATCCGCCTCTCGATCTTCTCCAGGCGCCGTGAGATCGAGGTGATGAAGCTCGTCGGCGCGACGAACTGGTTCGTGCGCGGCCCATTCATGCTCGAGGGCCTGATCTGCGGGCTCGCCGGCTCGTTGCTCGCGGTGTTCTTCCTCGTGCTCGGCAAGGCGATCGCGCTGCCCGCGATCCTGCCGCACCTCTCGGGCGACGCCGACGTGCACGCCTGGGCGTTCCCGCTCGTCGCGCTCGTCCTGCTGGCGACCGGCCTCGGCCTCGGTGCGCTCGGCTCGGGCCTGACGATCCGCCGCTTCCTCCGGGTCTAGCCCGCTGACGGACGTCGTCGTCGAGGTGGGGCGGCGAGGCAAGCTCGTCGTCGGTGAGCCGTACTTCACGCCGGGCGTGCCGCTCGTGCTCGAGTCGAAGGGGCTCGGCGACACGGCGCCGGGCGATCTCGCGGCGGTGCGCACGGGGCGGGGTCGTGCGCGCCTCGTCCAGGCGTTCGGGCCCGCCTCCCGGATCGAGAACGTGCTCGAGGCGCTGCTCGTCGAGAAGGGCGCGCGGCAGCCGTTCGAGCCGCACGATCCCCCGGAGCCGAGCGTCGAGGACCGCGTCGACCTGCGCGAGCTCGTCACCTACACCGTCGACCCGGACACCGCGAAGGACTTCGACGACGCGCTCTCGTTCAGGCGTGAGCCCGACGGCATCCGTGCGTGGGTGCACATCGCCGACGTCTCGTACTTCGTCGGTGCCGGAACACCGCTCGACCACGGTGCTGCGCGGCGGGCGTTCTCGACCTACGTGCCCGGGACGGTCGCGCCGATGCTGCCGCACGAGCTTGCCGACGACCTCTGCTCGCTGCGCCCGCAGGTCGAGCGGCTGTGCGTCACCGTGGAGATCCCGCCGGCCGGCGAGCCGAGCTTCTACCGCTCGGTGATCCGCTCGGACGCACGGCTCACCTACGGCCAGGCAGAGCGGCGCGAGGCGCCGGCGGCGGTGCTCGAGGCGCTTGCGCTGAACGACGAGCTCGCGTCGGAGCTGCGGCGGCGACGGTTCGGCCGCGGGGCCCTCCAGGTCGAGACGCCGGAGGTGGCGTTCGGCTTCGACGGCGAGGGGGGCATCGCCGACGCCTGGCTCCAGGGTGAGCCGCGTGCGCACATGTTCGTCGAGGAGCTGATGATCCTGGCGAACGAGCACGTCGCGGCCTTCCTGGCGTCGCGCCGCCGGGCGTCGCTCTACCGCGTTCACGAGCCGCCCGATCCGATGGCGGTCGAGCTCCTGCTCGCGAAGCTCGCCGACCTCGGGGTGCCGACGCCGCCCGCGCCGGAGCGGCCCTCCCCGAAGGAGGCCGCGGCGCTCGCGGGAGCCGCGTCGACGCTCGTCGCTCGCTACGCCGAGCAGACGGGGCGCGGACGGGGGGCCTTCTCGGCGCTCGTCCTGCGGGCGCTGAAGCAGGCGCGCTACGACACGCGGAACCTCGGGCACGCAGGGCTCGCGAGCCCTGCGTACTGCCACTTCACCTCGCCGATCCGGCGCTATCCCGACGTCGTCGTGCACCGGGCGCTGCTGCGCGAGCTCGGTGTCTCCGACGATCCGCTTCCGGGCGACCTCGAGCAGCTCGCAGAGCACGCCTCCGAGCGGGAGCGCGAGGCGGCACAGGTCGAGTACCTCGCCGACGAGATCTGCCTCGCGCGCCTGCTCGACCGCCGGCTCTACGAGCGCGGGTGGGACGAGCGGTTCGAGGGCGAGATCGTCGGTCTGATCGGCTCCGGCCTGTTCGTTCGTTTCGACGGCGTCTTCGAGGGCTTCCTGCCGGCGCGGCGCCTGCACGGTGAGTTCTTCGAGCTCAACGACCTCGCGACCGCCCTCGTCGGGCGCACGACCGGGCGGCGCTACAGGCTCGGCGACGCGATCGAGGTGCGCGTCCACCAGGTCTCGGCGAACGACGGCAAGGTCGAGCTAGCTTTCGGCTCCGGCTGAGCCGAGCGGGCGCAGCCGGAAGCGGCGGACGCCGAGGTGCGCGACGCGGAGGCGCGGATTGAGGGCGTCCTCCATGCCCTGGCCGGCGACCGTGCACGCGAGCACGATGGCCGTGACCGCGAGGCCCGGCGGCAGGATCGCCCACCAGGCGTGGTAGAAGATGGCGCCGCCCTGCAGAGAGCTCTCGATCATCTTCCCCCACGACGTCTTCGAGGGGTCTCCGAGGCCGAGGAAGCTGATGTACGTCTCCGCGAAGATCGCGTTCGCGATCATCAGCACGGCGTTGGCGATCAGGAGCGGCGTCACCTGGGGGAGGACGTGGGTCCACAGCACGCGCAAGTCGGTCGCGCCGAGCGCCCTGGCGCGCTTGACGTAGACGCGCTCGCGCAGTGACGCAGCCTGCGCACGGATCACGCGGGCGGCGGTCGTCCAGTAGATCAAGCCGATGATCACGATGATGTTGCGGAGGCTCTGCCCGAAGACCGCGGCCGCCACGATCATCAGCGGGATGTCGGGAATGACGAGGAAGTAGTCCGTCGTCCGCATCAGCACCACGTCGGTGAGGCCGCCGAAGTAGCCGGCGACGAGGCCGACGACGCCGCCGATCAGCACCGCCACGATCGATGCGACGAACCCCACGAGGAGTGACGTCCGGGCGCCGTACAGCAGATTCGAGAGGACGTCGTAGCCACCGTTGTCGAGACCGAGCCAGTGCGCCGTCGTCGGGCGGCCGTAGACCGAGCCCACCTGGCGCGTCGGCGTGTCGGGCGCGATCACGGGGGCGAGCAGCGCGAGCAGCGCGAAGATCCCGACGACGCCGAGGCCGATCGCGACCTGGCGCTCGCGCAGCAGCGCGAGCCGGCTCCCACGCGGGAGGTCGACCGCGCCCTGCAGTGCCGCGTCAGCGCGTGCCGGTAGCGAGCTCACGCTGAAGCCTCGGGTCGAGCCTGAACGCCAGCAGGTCGGCAGCCAGGTTGCAGGCGATGACGGTGAACGTCAGGAGCAGGAAGATGCCCTGGAGGACGGGGTAGTCACGGCGGTCGATCGCGTCGACCGTCGCGAGGCCGATGCCCGGGTAGCTGAAGACGTCCTCGACGACGATCGCCCCGGCCACGATCGAGCCGACCGACAGCGCGATCAGCGTGACGAGCGGCAGCATCGCGTTCCGGAGCGCATGTCGCTGCACGATCCGCCAGTTGCCGAGCCCCTTCGCGCGCGCCGTGAGGACGTAGTCCTCGCCGAGCGTCTCGAGCATCGACGAGCGTACGACCAGCGCGTACTGGCCGTACAGGCCGATACCGAGCGTCAGCGACGGGAGGATCAGGTGCCTCGTGCGGTCGCCGAGGAACGTCCAGAACGACGGCTTCCCGAGGATCCCGAGCGTCGAGCTCTCGATCCCCACCGGCGGCAGACCGAGCCGCGCCGCCAGGTAGAAGATGACGAGCAGCCCGATCCACTGAGTCGGCATCGCGTAGAAGGAGAGGCTCGTCCAGAGCAGCGACTTGTCGGCGGCGGTCCCCCGGCGCCATGCGGAGACGACGCCGCTCCCGACGCCGAGCAGGATGGAGACGAGGGTGCCGACGACGAGCATCGGCAGGGTGTGAACGAGCGGCTGCGAGATGTCGCTCCACACCGGCTCGTTGTTCGCGACGCTCGTTCCGAGGTCGCCGTGCCCGAGCCGGTCGAGGTAGATCAAGTACTGCTCGAACTTCGGCTTGTCGAGGCCGTACTGACGGACGAGGCTCGCCTTGAACGCGGCGGTGCAGTTCTGGCAGCGGAGCCCCGTCACGGCGCTGCCGGGCATGACCCGGAAGAGGAAGAAGTTGAGCGTGACCGCGACGAAGGCGGTGACGAGCGCGAAGACGAGCCGCTTCGCGACGTACCTCATGCCGTCCGAAAGCCCGTCAGCCCGCGGGGTGCGGGCTCGTGAAGTAGAGCTTGCTGTAGCCCCACAGCGTCGGCATGAAGCCTGTCCAGGAGCTCGCGTGGGCGGTGATCATGTCGGTGTCGACGAGCTGAATGTAGGGGCGCTTGGCCGCGACGTACGCCTCCATCTTCCAGACGAGCGCCTGACGCGCCTTGACGTCGACGAGCATCGACTGCTCGGCCCACCACGCGTCGTAACGGGAGTCGCTCATCCCGGTGTCGCTGTTGTCGCACCACTGCGTCCGCGTGACCACCGACAGGTTGAAGTTCGGGTCGATGTACGGATGCCAGTACCAGGTGTAGAAGTCCGCCGAGCGGTAGGTGCACTTCGGAGCCGTGATCAGGGTGTAGGCCTGGGTGCCGTCGCCGCCCGCGACCTCGTGGAGCTTGATCCCGACCTTCGAGAACGCGGTCGCGAGGATCTGGTACTGGAGGTTCCCGTCGAAGTCGAGATCGTTCGGGACGATCACCGAGTAGCTCATCGGGTGCGCCTGCTGCGCATGCGCGCCGGTCGTCGCCGGCACGACCCTCGTCCCGTCGCCGCCCCTCTTGTAGCCGAGGGAGTCGAGCAGCCCGTTCGCCTTCGCCGGGTCGTAGGGGAGCGGCTTCACGGCGGGGTTCAGCCAGCCGGACGGGCCGGACCACGCCGACAGGATGTTCGCCCACGGCTTCGCGTTGCCGCCGAAGACGATGCTCGCGATCTTCTGCCGCGGGACCGCGTACTCGAGCGCCTCGCGGACGGCGGGCAGGAGCAGCTCACGGTTCGCCGTCTTCTGCGGGTTCGAGTTGATGCCGAGGTTCGTCACCTCGTCGCCGGCCTGCGTCGTCAGCGTCACGCCGTGCATGCCCTTCACCTTCGCAGCGTCCTGGTAGGGGACCGCGTCGACGAAGGCGAGCTTGCCTGCCTGGAGGTCGGCGAGCATCGCCGTCGGGTTCGTGTAGTAGGTGAGCGCGACCGCCGCCGCGTGCGACTTCGGCCCGTAGAAGTACGGGTTGGGCTTGAACACGGTCGTGCCCTTCTCCTGGAACTGCGTGATCGTGTACGGGCCGGCCGAGACGAAGGGGAGGTGCTGCTCCGGGCGGAAGCTCTTCATCGCCGCGCCCTTGTACTTGCTCCACACGTGCTCCGGAAGGAAGTACATCTGCTCGAGGTTGGCGAGCACGCCGGCGACCGGGATCGAGTAGGTCAGCACGAGCGTGCTCGGATTCGGCGCCGACACGCTCTTGAGCCCATGCAGAATCTGTGCCAGGTACGTGGCGTACCCGTTGCGGTTCGCGAGGATCGTGTCGATCGTCCAGACGGCATCGTGGGCGGTCAGCGGCACGCCGTCCGACCACTTCCCGCCCGTGCGGAGATGGAAGGTCCAGACGAGCCCGTCGCGGCTGTGCGTCCAGCCGCTGGCCCAGTCGCCGACCAGCTTCAGGCCGGGGCCGTATTGCACGAGCTGCGGGAAGACCATGCCGTAGGCGGTGTCGTCCTGCGTCTCGATGCCGACGAACGGGTTGAGCGTGTCGATGTAGAAGGTCGTCCCGACGGTCAGGATCGAGCTCGACGAGGAGCTCGCACTGCCCGCGGCGACCGAGGCCGCTGCGGCGAGCGCCGCGAGGCCGAGCAGGAGCGCGAGCGGCTTCCCCCTCATCGGGGCCAACCCTACAGCGGGTTCGTCCAGGCAGATCGGCCGGCCGCGTCGACCGCCCGCAGCCGGACGTACACGGTGGCGACCCAGGGCTGCGCCAGGACGGCCCGGGTGATGAGTCCGTCGGCGTCCCGCTCCAGGATCCGCCCGTGCGCCTGGCGGTCGGCACCGCGGGCGAGCACGGAGGAGCCGTGCTCGCGCTCCAGCTGCAGGACAAGCTGTCGGCACGGCGTGCAGGCGACCTCGAGCTCGGCGCCGTCCCAGGCGAGCGAGAGGAGCTCGGGTCCGGTGGAGGCGTAGAAACGCCCGGAGCGGAGCGAGCCGACGACCGCCTCGGGCGAGCGTTCCATAGCGCGAACCCAGGTCCACGCGTGCCCGATGTCGCTCGCGGCCACGTGCGCGTCGTCGGCCGCGATGCCGAAGACCGTGCGGCCCGTCTCGAGGGCGGCATCCCAGATCGTCGACGAGTCGCCCCGGCCGGACTCGTGCTCGCAACCCGCGTTGTAGACCTCGAGACCGACCGGCTCGTCGCAGCCGAGGAACGGCGCCGCGTCCAGCCCCGTCCAGTACGGGTGCGCGACGAACGCAACGCCGCCGTGCTCGCGCGCGAACCGCGCAGCGGCGGCGAGGTCGGCGAACGTGCGCTGCTCCCAGTGCTCCTCCTCGTCGACGATCCAGTTCCGCCGGTCGCCGCCGGGATCGTCGGGTAGCTCGCGGACGCCGTAGACGAGCACGTCCGCGACCCGGTCGACGGCGCCCAGGTCGCACGAGAGCTCGGAGGCCGGGACCGTGAGGAGCCCCGGCGTCTCGGGAGCGACGGTCAGCCGCCAGTGGTCGGTGACCGCGAGCACGTCGTAACCGGCGGAGCGGTAGGCGGCTGCGAGCTCCGCGGGCGACACGTCTCCGTCGCTCTCGGTCGTGTGCGCGTGGAGCGCGCACTTCAGCCAGACCCCCTCGCCGTCGAACGGGCTCACACGAGACGCCGCTCGTGCGCCCAGCGCGTCAGCTCGTGTCGCGACGAGAGCTGCAGCTTGCGCAAGACGCTCGACACGTGCGCCTCGACGGTCTTCACCGACAGGTGCAAGCGGGCGGCAATCTCCTTGTAGCGGTAGCCACGGGCGATCAGCTGCAGCACCTCGCGCTCCCTGGGCGTCAGCGCCTCGAGCTCGGCGTCGGCCCCGACCGGCTCGCCCTCGCGGAACGCATCCAGCACGAAGCCCGCAAGACGCGGCGAGAAGACGGCGTCACCGCCGGCGACCCGCACGATCGCGTCGGCCAGCTCGGCGCTCGAGATCGTCTTCGTCACGTATCCGCGAGCGCCGGCGCGGATCACGCCGATCACGTCCTCGGCCGCGTCCGACACCGACAGCGCCAGGAACTTCACCGCCGGCCGCTCGGGAGCGACCGCCGCGATCACGCCCTCGCCGCCGCCGTCCGGCAGATGGACGTCGAGCAGGACGACGTCCGGGTCCAGCTCACGGATCAGCGGGCCGGCCTCCTCGACGCTCCCGGCCTCGCCGACGATGTCGACCGCGTCGCCGAGCTCGCCGCGCACGCCCGCGCGGAACAGCTCGTGGTCGTCGACCAGCACGATGCGGATCACGAGACCGCCCTCGGCAGTGTCAGCTCGACCTCCGTGCCCTCGTCCGGCATCGAGTCGATCCTCGCACTTCCGCCTGCGCGTGCCATCCGCGCCTCGATCGAGTCGCTGATCCCTCGGCGGTCGTCCGGCACCGTGGAGCGGTCGAAGCCCGCTCCACGGTCGCGGACGAAGATCTCGATGCTCTCGGAGCGCGCCTCGGCGAACACGTAGACCTCGGCGCCGCCTGCGTGCTTGGCGGCGTTCGTCATGCCCTCGCGCGCGGCGAGGACGAGCTGTTCGACCGCCTCGTCCAGCGGCGCGTCGCCGGAGGTCGTCAGCTCGATGCGGACGCCGTGTGCCTCCTCGACGTCCGCGACCGCGGCGGCGAGCGCGTCGGCGAAGCCGGCGCCGCCGCCGGGCGTGCCGTAGAGCCAGCGACGTAGGTCGCGCTCCTGGCGTCGTGCGAGCGCAGTCACACGCGTCGGATCGTCCGCGTGCCGCTGGACGAGCGCGAGCGTCTGCAGGACCGAGTCGTGGACACGCGCGGCGACCTCGGCGCGCTCGGCGAACCGGATGCGCTCGGTGCGCTCGGAGGCGAGCTGCCACGTCCACGGTCCGAGCACGAGGACGAGTGCACCCGCGATCGCGCCCGGGGCGACGAAGGCGCGCGACGCGCCGAGGTGCTGCAGCATGATCACGGCTCCCGCCATCGCGAGCACGACGCCGGGCACCGTCAGCGAGCCGCCGGGTCGCAGCGTGGCGCCGCGGCGCGCGAGCAGCACGATGCCGACGACGACGAGGCCGGCTCCGAAGACGACAGTGGGCGGCAGGCCGAGGGCGAGCAGCAGCGACATCGCCGCGAGCGCGATCAGCGCGAGCGCCACGATCGGGCGGCGACCGTCCGCGTGGGCCCAGAGCGCGAGGTAGAGGAGAATGCCGGCGCCGCCCGCGAGCGCGAGCAGTGCGAAGACAAAGCGCACGAGGTTCGGGTCGACGTTCAACCGCGCGGCGATGCCGCCGCAGACGCCGGCGACGACGCGCTGGTCGGCGCTGCGGTCGAAGGTCAGCGCCGGAGACTGCGTCATCCGGCCCTGACGACGTCGATGCGTCCCGCGCCGACGTCCGCGTCGATCGACAGGTTGCCGCCCCCGGTTGTGATGCTCGCGTGGCGGCCGTTGTCGTGACGAGAGAACACGTTGACGTCGCCGGCCTTCGCGCGGGCGTCGACGAGCACCTTCGTGTTGCTCGGCACGACGACCTTGACGTTCCCGACCCCGAGCTTCACCCGGACGTGCAGTGGGCTCGTGGCGGTGATGTTCGACAGGTCGACCCGCAGGTTGCCGATGCCGAGGTCGTAGGTCGAGCGGACGTCGCTCGCGGTCGCCGGCGCGTAGCTCCGGGTGCCGACGCCGTCGCTCAGACTCACGTTGAACCAGGCGAACGCGCTGACGACGGCCACCACCGCGAGCAGGCAGATCAGGGCGAGCAGGCTCGCAATCCCGATCACGAGCCCGCGGCCGCGCCGGCTGCCCCAGAGGACGAGCAGCCCGGCGATCAGGACGAGCACCCAGCCGGCCCCTGCGGCAGGCCAGTAGGCGGCGCGCGAGAGCAGGACGAAGAGGGCGACCGCGACGAGGCCGAGGCCGATCAGCCGACCGGGGTGGTCGCGCCTGTTGGCGAGGATCTCCGCCGCGATCGAGTCCTCCTTGCCCTCGGCGGGGATGACGAGCACGGCGGCGAGGTAGACCAGGATCCCGGCTCCGCCGAGGATCGTAAGGACGACGAGCCCCAGCCGGAAGACGGCCGGGTTCAGGTCGAAGTAGCGGCCGAGGCCGCCGCAGACGCCCGCGATCAGGCGGCTGTCCGAGCTTCGCTCGAGCCGTTTGACCGGGCTATGTGTGATGTATTCGCTCATGCCTCGAGGGTGCCTGGAGCAGGCTCCGGTGACCATCCGGATTCACCCTGGTCCGACCCTCAACGCTACTCTCGTCCGCGGGATGGCAGAGAAGACGATCGCGGAGAACCGCCGTGCGCGTCACGACTACCAGCTCCTCGAGCGGGTGGAGGCGGGGCTCGTCCTGACCGGCACCGAGGTGAAGTCGCTGCGCGAGGGCCGGACGACGATGGGCCAGGCGTGGGCGGAGATCCGCGACGGTGAGGCGTGGCTGCAGGGGCTCGAGATCGCCACCTACGCGCAGGGCAACCGCGCGAATCACGAGCCCGTGCGCGCCCGCAAGCTGCTGCTGCACCGCCGGCAGATCGACTCGCTCTACGGGACCGTGCGTGAGAAAGGGCTCACCGTCGTTCCGACGCGGCTCTACTTCAAGGACGGCCGGGTGAAGGTCGAGCTGGCGATCGCGCGCGGCAAGGAGCAGCGTGACAAGCGCCGCGACCTCGCCGACCGGGACGCGAAGCGTCAGATGGAACGGGCGCTGAAGAACGTCCGGCGCTGAGTCGACGCCCTGGCGGGGGATTGCCGATCGTCGACTGCCAATTAGATTGAGGCTCCAATCGTGAAAGGGGTCTCGTGGCAGGAACAAGGAAGGCGGTCGTCGCGCTTGTCGCGACGGCGCTCGTGACGGCGACGGCAGCATCGGCGACGTCCGGTGCGGATGTCTCGACGATGACGGTGCAGGCCTCGGACGTGCCCGGAGCGTCGCAGGTCTCCGCCGGGCCGGACTCCCAGGCGGGCTACGAGGCCTACCAGCGCACCTTCGTCTATGCCCGTGCCTCCGGGTCGGCGCGAATCGTCTACGTCCGCTCCGAGGTGTTGCTGGGCTCGACGCTGGAACAGGCGGTGCTCGACTTCGGCGGGGCCATGCGGACCTTCCAGGCGAAGTCGGGGCGCAATGCGCTGGCGTCCGCTCTCGCGAGCACGGCGCACGTGAAGACGAAGGCGGTCGTCGTCGGCAAGCTCAAGACGCCGAAGCTCGGCGACCACGCCTTCGAAGTGCCGCTCAGCGTCAAGGGGAAGACGAGCAGGGTCTACGGGACGCTCCTCTACCTGCAACTCGACCGGACGATCGTGATCGAGATCGTCGACGGGCTCCGTCCCGTCGGCGCTGCGTCCGAGCGGCTCGTCCGGCGCTCCGTGTCCCACATCTCGACTGCGCTGAGGCCCCTCTCGCTGACGCCGCCGACGATTACCGGCACGGCGCAGCAGGGTCAGACCCTGACTGCGGTGCCCGGCACGTGGAACGTCCCCGCGACCGACGCTTACCAGTGGCAGCGCTGTGACGCGACCGGCGCGAACTGCGTCGACATCTCGGGCGCCGCGTCGAGCACGTACGCCGTCTCGGCCGGCGACGCCGGCGCGACACTGCGCGTGGTCGACACCGGAACCGCCCGCTTCGGCACGGTGGCAGCTCAGTCGGCCGTCACCGCCGCCGTCACGTGACGGGCGGCTCCTGGATCCCGGGCTACAATGCGGTGAACGAAAACATACGGGGGCGCCATGGCTTCGACGTGGTCGATTCTCCGGGTGAGCTGCAAGCGGAGGTCTCCGGTCGGCCTCCTAAAACAACCGGAACCAAACGCAAGTGCGGAGAACAACCTCGCACTCGCTGCCTAGTTCGAAGAACTAGCCAGCGTGTCGCCCCGGGCGAGCCCGCGTCCCGGTGGCGGCATCAACGAGCGGGCTCGGCGCCAAGGGAGAGCCACTCGCCTGCGGCGCGACACCGAAGGAGGGCTAGTCCGTCGGTAGGTCGGTCGCACACCGGCCGCCGGGCGAATCCAAAGGGCGGCCTAAGCTTGTAGACGCTCACCTCGGTGCGGCCGCGGACGCGGGTTCGATTCCCGCCGCCTCCATTCTTCCTGCATAGCGCGGACTTTTCGAGGCTCATGGCGGTACCTTTACTTGGTATGAAGGAAGTAAAGAAAAGGCGGCGAGGCTTCACTCGGATCAGCTCGAAGCATCAGGCGACGATTCCGGTGCAGGCCCTCAAGGAGGCCGGCCTCAAGCCCGGCGACGAGGTTCGTGTCGTTGCGGCCGGCAGAGGGCGCCTCGTGCTCGAGCGGGACATCAACGTCGTCGAGCGTCACGCCGGCGCGCTCCGCGGCGTGTACGAGCCGGGTGAACTCGGCCGCCTGCGCGACGAGTGGCGCTAGTCGTTCTCGACGCGTCGGTCGTCATCGCTTTCCTCGACCCCGACGATGCGCTGCACGGCGACGCGGTAGAGGCTCTTATCGAGCACCAGCACAACGAGCTGGTGATTCCCATCTCGGTGTATGCCGAGATCCTCGTGGCGCCGTACCGACGAGGAGCCGGCCCAGTCGCCGAAGTCGAGGCGTTCCTCGAGGACTTCGCCATCCACATCGAGGGGATAACCCCGGCGATCGCCCGGAGGGCGGCGCAGCTCCGCAGCGAGTCCCGAAATGTGCGGCTTCCGGACGCTCTTGTGCTCGCAACAGGCGACGAGCTCCAAACCGACAACGTGCTCACCGGCGACGCATCATGGGATCAGATCAGCAGCCGTGTGACACTCATCCAACAGGAGTGAGGGCCTGAGGGGAATCCTCCGCGGGTTCGATTCCCTCCGCCTCCATCGTCGTCATCGAGTGACCTGCGCCGCGCTCCGTTGACAACTGTTGGCAGATCGGCTAGTGATGGTTGCGGGGCCGCAGGACGGGAGACCGCAGGCCGTCAGGGGCCGAGTTGGGGGTGGTGCCCGGTCGCCGACGACGGTCGGGCACCCACCGGCCTCGTGCGACAAGGCTGCGCGAACCAAATCAGGCGATCGCGCGTACCTCACTCCCGACAGGTCATGCTCGGAAGCAGGCGTAGGCCCGCGGCGGCTCGGCGCCGCGGGCCTCGCGATCATCGAGCTACGCCTCGGCGGTGATCGTGATCCCGCCGCGCGCCTTCTGGACGAGCGTGACGGAGATCGCCGCGTGCCCGAGCTCGAGCGCGCGTGCCACCTCGTCGCGTATCTGCACGGCGAGCGCCTCGCAGAACGCGCCCTGGTCGCGGAAGCGGGAGAGGTAGATCTTGAGCGACTTCGACTCGAGGCAGAGCTGGCCGGGGTGGTACTCGATCGTCGCCCGGTAGAAGTCGGGCTGGTTCGTGATCGGGCAGAGCGCGGTCAGCTCGTCGCTCTCCATCCGCACGACCGCGACGCCCGGGTTGGGGAAGGTCTCGAGGCCGGCATAGGCGTCGCTGCCTGCGTGCCCGAGCGCGACGAACTGCTGCTCCACGGCCGTACTCTAGACCCGTGCCTCGTGTGTACCTCGCCGGGCCCCCGCACGCGGACGAGTACCGGCGCCGCGCCGAGGAGCTCGTTCGGGCGCGGGGCTGGGAGGCCGTCGACCCGATGCGCCGCGACTTTCGCGGCAGCACGGAGGGGCACGAGGCGGAGATCGTCGTCGGCGACCTCGCCGACATCGACTCCTGCGACGTCGTGCTCGCCGCCTTCACCGCACCCGACGAGGGCACGGCGATGGAAGCGTGGTACGCGCACTCGCGCGGCGTGCCCGTCGTCGCGTACACGGGAGGGGTGCCTGCGCACCCCTGGACCGTGTACGTGACGAGGTCCGCGCATGCGCGTCTCGAGGACGCGGTCGACGCTCTCTAGGAAACCGGGACCTTGCCGCGGAGGCGGCCGATCGCCGGGACGAACCTCGGCTGGATGCTCGCCGCGTCCATGCCGGCCGCTGCGCCGGCTGGGCCGATCTGCGATTCCGCGAACGCGCCGAACTCCTCCGGCGACCCCCAGACGTCGACGACGACCATGCCCCCGTCCCGCACGGCCGCCACGTGCGAGACGGACGGATGGTTGTGTCCGTCGTCGGCGCTGTGTGCGTCCATCGTCGCCGCCATGGCGTCGTAGAGGTCCTTGTCGAAGCCATCGACGTCGAGCACGACGATCGTTCCTGCGTTGCTGCCTGCGCCCTGCGGGATCATCGCGTGCACGGGCAGGATCGTCGGCTCGCCCGCCTCCATGCCGGCGGCCTCGAGCGCGGCCATCAGCCGGTCGCGGAAGAACGCGTCGAGCTTCTCCTGCGATTCCCAGACGTCGGCGACGAAGACACCCTCGTCGGTCAGCCCTGCGACGTGCGAGATCAGCCCGTCGGGCGCGTCGTCGTCGCCGTGGATGCCGAGGTGCTCGTTCGTGTCGCGATACTGCGCCTCGGTCGCGCCCTTCGCTTCGAACATCATCAGGATCGCCATCGCTCGTGTCCCCTCTCTTCCCCGGGGTCACCCGGGATCTGTGTCCGGGTCTGCGGTCGATCAGCCGCAGCGACCGCGCCGGTTCGGGTCGACTCTACGACGCGAGCCAACCTAGCGCTACGCCGTTCTGTGACCGGCCTGTGACACGGTGGCTACGCTGCGGGGTACCAGGGCCATGAGATCTGTCGCCGCCCTCGCATTCGCGCTCCTCGTTCTCGCCGACGCCTCGGCCGCCTCGGCGCGCCACGCTGCGGGTCTCTGCACGGGCGCCCAGCTGACCGGCACCTTCTCGGCAGTCCCGGGCAGCGCCGGCGCAGGGAACATCACCTACGCGCTCGTCCTCCGCAACCGCTCGCACACGCAGTGCAACGTGACCGGCCTCCCGTCGGTGCGACTGCTCGGCAGGACGGGCAAGGCGCTCCCGACGCATGTGAAGGCGGCGTTCCCGGGCGCGCTCACGGCGATCCTCGTGCGGCTCGCTCCCGGCGGGCGAACGCGTGCGACCGCACGCTTCTCACCGGACGTCCCCGGTGTGGGCGAGCCGACGCAGGGCACACGCTGCGAGGCGGCGGCGTACAAGCTGCGCGTGAACGCCCAGGGCGGCGGCACGACGACCGTGCCGATCACGCCGCCGACCTCGGTCTGCGAGCACGGCCGGCTGCTCTTCAGCACGTACGGCCTGAGCAAGTAGACGCTCAGCGCCGCTTGCGCTTGCGCGACGAGGAGGCGCCGCCGCCGGGCCGGCCTCCGCGCGACTGCTGCTGCATCTTCTCGGCCTGCCGCCGCATCTGCCGATTGGCCGAGTCGGGCATCGCACCCTGCTCGTTCGCCGCGTCCATGTAGGCGCGCCGCTCCGCCGGCGTGAGGCGGCTCATCGCCTTCTGCACTGCCTGCGGGTTGGGGTTCGCCGCGACGACGTTGATCTTGCGCAGCGCGCTCGCGAGGTCCGGGTTCTGGCGCTCGATCGCGGCCGTCGAGATGCGGGTGAAGAAGCGCCGCATGAAGCCGATCTGCGACAGCCGGGCGATCACCGGGCGCAACAGCGCGCCGCCCCGGAAACGGGCGAGCAGGAGCAGCAGCGCGAAGAGGAGCGCGACGCTGCCGAGGATGATCACAGGGACCCAGAGCCACCACATCGCGCGGGGGATGGTACCCAGTCGGTCAGTGCCGC
Source organism: uncultured Thermoleophilia bacterium (assembly GCA_963725595.1). Taxonomy (GTDB): domain Bacteria; phylum Actinomycetota; class Thermoleophilia; order Gaiellales; family Gaiellaceae; genus PALSA-600. The sequence continues at coordinate 387,525 of CAVRYT010000001.1, forward strand.
GAGGCGAGCACGACCCCGCCGACGACCACCACCGCGAGCGCGACGATCAGCCAGATCCAGCCCTCGAGCGACCCGTCGGGTGGGGGCGCGGGGGCGACCGCATGAATGTCTGCGAGCACGGCGAGGCCCATGCCGGACTGTTCCAGCCGCAGATGCGCCCCGCGTGTCAGCCGCTGTAAGCATTCGTTGAAGCTCCCACGGTCGCGTTAGGACCCGGCGCACGACGGGAACTCGCCTGGGATGGGCCACGATGTGATCGCGGTCATCGTCGAGCACGGTAAGGAGCACGGCTGTGTGCACATGACCGAGCTCTACGAGATCACGCAACGGCTCGAGCTCGAGGAGCCAGAGCTCGAGGCGCTCTTCGAGCGGCTGGAGAGTCACGGCATCGATGTGACCGACGACTGCTCGCGCGCGATCGAGGAGGAGCTTGCGTACACGAACCAGCAGGTGGCGTCGGCCACGACCGACTCGCTGCAGCTCTTCCTGAACGAGGCAGGCCGCTATCCGCTGCTCACGGCACCGCAGGAGGTCGAGCTGGCGAGGCGGATCGAGGACGGTGACAAGGACGCGAAGGACCTCCTCGTCAACTCGAACCTGCGGCTCGTCGTCTCGATCGCGAAGCGCTACCAGGGCCACGAGCTGACGCTGCTCGACCTGATCCAGGAGGGGATCATCGGGCTCATCCGCGCTGCGGAGAAGTTCGACTGGCGGAAGGGCTTCAAGTTCTCGACGTACGCGACCTGGTGGATCCGGCAGGCCGTGCAGCGCGGCATCGCGAACAAGGCGCGCACGATCCGCATCCCGGTGCACATCGTCGAGCGCGAACAGCGGATCGCCCGCGCGGAACGCGAGCTCGTCGCGAGCCTCGAGCGGTCGCCGACGGACGCCGAGCTGGCAGAGAAGACGAAGCTCCCGGTGAAGCAGGTGCGCGAGGTGCAGCGCGCGGCGCGGGCGGTCGCCTCGCTCGACCGTCCGGTGGGCGAGGACGACTCCGCGTCGTTCGGCGACTTGTTCGCGAGCGAGGACGCGACCCCGGACGAGCAGGTCGAGATCGACCTCACCGAGCAGGCGCTCCACGCCGCGGTGGCAGAGCTGTCCGAGCGCGAGCAGCAGATCTTGAAGCTGCGCTACGGCCTCGAGGGCGACGCCGACCCGAAGTCGCTCGAGGAGATCGGACGCATCCTCGGCGTTACGCGGGAGCGCGTCCGGCAGCTCGAGGCGGCGGCTCTCCGGCGGCTCGCGGAGCGCCGCGAGATCGCTGCGCTCAGAGCGGCGTAGCCTGGGCGGCCGACGGCTCGCGGCGATGGGCTAGGAGCCGACGACCTTGCAGACCCAGCGGCGTGGGCGCGAGCGGTCGAGCTCGATGAAGAGCACCCGCTGCCACGTGCCGAGACATAGCTCGCCGTCCGCCACCGGGACCGACTCGCCGGCCGACCCGAGCAGCATCGACATGCAGTGGGCGTGGCCGTTCCCCACCTCCATGTCCTCAGGGCAGATGTTCTCCGTGCGTCGGCCCCAGTCGTCGTGGGCGTAGTACGTCTCGTGCGGAATCAGGCGGCGGAGCAGGGCGCCGAAGTCCTCGAACATCCCGCGCTCGTACTCGTTGACCCGCACGCAGCACGTGGTGTGAGGCGAGTAGATGCAGCAGATCCCGTCGACGACCCCGGACTCGTGGACGATCTCCGCGACGTCTTCCGTGATGTCGGTGACGTGCAGGCCACCCGTCGTCTGGAAGTGCCGCTCCGCCTGGAAGACCTTCACCGCGCGAGTGTAACGAGCAGCCGTGCCCGTTTGCGAGCGGTACCCTCGCGGCGACCGGGCCCGTAGCTCAGCGGTCAGAGCAGGGAACTCATAATTCCTTGGTCCCTGGTTCGAATCCAGGCGGGCCCTTCATCCGCTGGTGTCCGACACCTGAGGTGTCGGACACCAGCGAAGAAAGGGGGCGCGGCCGATCGGTCTCCCAACCATCAGGCCGCGCCACCGGCCGGTTCATCGACCGGGAGAGCCGAGCGCCCGAGCCTCGTTCGAGTCATCGTTCCTGGCGCCGAGAAGGCCGCCCGGCGGTCAAGTCCGGCCGCGAAACGGCCGATACAGCGCATGTGGGCGATGTCGACTACCGGCTTCTCACCGCCTTCGTGCGGTCGATCCGCGCGAACGCGGACGGCGCGTCCGAGAGGTGCGGGCGCGACGACGTCGCCGAGCTCCTGAGCCTGGCCGAGCGTGAGCCGTCGAAGCCCGAGGAGACCCGTGCGGCAACCGTGCACTCGCTCCCGCTCCGCGAAGGGCTCTGAGAGCCTCTAGCTCCGATCGAGCCGGTCGGCGAGCCCGCGGAACGTGCGGGGTGCCGCACCATGGAGCCGGACGGCGAGCGTGAGCCAGCGCGGCACGACGACGTGGGCTCGATCCTCACGGACCGCGCCGACGATCGCGGCCGCGATCCGCTCGGCCGGGACCGGTCTCGGCCAGCGGCGGCCGTAGGCCGCGCCGCGCCCGTCGAAGAACCCGGTGTCGACGACGACCGGGGAGACGAGCGAGGCGCTCGGTCCCGACCCGCGCAGCTCGGCCCGCAGGCTCTCGGTGAAGATCGCAAGCCCGGCCTTGCTCGCGGCGTAGACGGCCTCGTTGGGCCGACCGACGACGCCGACGATCGAGCCCACGTTGACGACGTGGCCGCGGCCGCGGTCGAGCATCCCCGGGAGTAGAGCTCGCGTCAGCTCGATCGGCGCGAGCAGGTTGACGCGCAGCAGACGCTCGCCGTCGAGAGGCGCCAGCTCCGCGACCCGCCCGTACAGGCCGATCCCCGCGTTGTTGACGAGCACGTCGACCCCTCCGAGCGCGGCCTCGGCGTCCGCCGCCAGGCGGGCCGCCGCACCCGCGACAGCGAGGTCGACCGGGAGCGCCGACTCGGCGCCGAGCCCGTCGAGGTTCGCTCCGGGGCGGTCCGAGACGATCACACGTGCGCCCGCTTCTGCGAGAGCGAGTGCGGTCGCTCGCCCGATCCCGCTCGCCGCACCGGTGACGAGGCACACGCTGTCCGACAGCCGCACGCCGCAAGCGTAGGCTTCCAGCCGATGGGGAGGGGGCGCCGTCTTCTCTCGCGCGCGGTCGACCGGGTCGACGCCTGGGCCGAGCACAGCAGGCTGAACCCGTGGCGGCTCCTCGTCATGCCGCATCCGCGCCTCTCGGACGACGACCGGGCCGCGTTCGACGAGCTTCTCGATCGGACGCCTGAGGGAGGAGAGGTCGACTACCGGCTCGCTCGGCCGAAGTGGTGGTTCCTCCACCATGCCGTCGCGCGCGGCCTCCTACTCCATGGGACGAACGTCCGCGAGTTGCCCGAGCTGCGCACGCGGCCGACCGGTGACGCGTTCGGAGCGCCGGTCACCGGCCTCTTCGCGTCGGACGACGCGATCTGGCCGCTCTACTTCGCGACCGTGAACCGCGACGCTCTGCAGCACGGCTACATCAACTGGGCCACGCATGTCCGCGGGGCCTCGCGCTACCTCTTCTCGATCGGCGCCGATCCGCGGGATCCGGGCTCCTGGGCCGACGGCATCGTCTACCTGCTCCCCGGCGAGAGCTTCGAACGAACCGGGACGACGCGGGAGCTGATTGCGCGCGAGCCGGTGCGGCCTCGTGCGTACCTGGCCGTGTCGCCCGACGACTTCCCGTTCCGGGCGCAGACGATCTCCCACGGCCCCGGCGACACGCCGCGCCGGGTCGTCGCCCGACACGCCCTTCGCTGACCCAGGCGGTGCTACCGCCTGTCGCGCGTCCGCCGGCCGAAGAGCACGCCCGTCACGATCCCGAGCAGCCAACCGAGCACCGTCGCGACCAGCACGAGGTAGACGAGCGAGATCCGGCTGTGACCGACGATCCAGCCCACCTTGACGCGCCGCGTGTTCTCGACGATCAGGATCACGATGAAGACGACGACCGTCAGCAGGATCACCGTCCAGCCGTACAGCCGGGTCCGATGCGCGTAGCGCGAGAGCCGGTCACGGGTCGGCTCCTGCTCGGGCGGCGTCGGAGCGCTTGGCGGCTCGGGAGGCTGCTGCACGCGCGAAGCCTAACCCGCAGCCGCGGCCGGTTCCCGCGGAGGTTAGGTTTTCCTCGATGGCGGCCGAGGACAAGCGCCGGCAGATCCTCGACGCGGCCGTCCGCGTCTTCGCAGGACGGGGATATGAGACCGCGCGCGTCGGTGACGTGGCCGGCGAGGCGGGCGTCGCCTACGGGCTCGTCTACCACTACTTCGGCTCCAAGAAAGGAGTGCTCGAAGCCGTCTTCCACGAGGCCTGGGGGAGGCTGCTCGCGGCGCTCGCGCAGGCGGAGCGATCCGGTGGCGATGCGGCTGAGCAGCTCTCGCTCGTGGTGAAGATCGTCCTCCGGACCTGGCGCGACGATCCCGATCTGGTGCGGCTGCTCGTCCGGGAGGTGATGCGGAGCCCGGCGATCCAGGACGAGCTCGACCAGATCGGCCAGGCGTTCGCGGCCTTCGAGCGGATCGTCGTGAGAGGACAGCGCGAAGGCACGTTCCGGGCGGGCGTCGACCCGCGGCTCGCCGCCTTCTTCGTCTACGGCGCGCTCGACGAGATCCTCACCGGCTGGGTGCTCGGCACGCTTCCCGACGACGCGAAGACGGTCGCCGCGGCCGAGCGGGAAGTGATCGCCACGTGCGTGGGCGGCCTGCGCGCGCCGTAGGATCGGGCCGTCGATGATCGACCCGTTGAAGCGCTGGCAGCCGTTGGGCGACAAGCCGGACTACGCCGGCTTCCTCTCCTTCGGCGGCGTGCCGCTCGTCCAGGAGCCGGAGCAGCTCGCCGGCGTCGACGTCGCCGTCCTCGGCGCGCCGACCGACGATCTGGTCTCCGACCGCCCGGGCACCCGCTTCGCGCCGCGGGCGATCCGCGCCGCTTCCTGCCCGCCGGGGCCGCACCTCGAGGTGGGCGTCGACGCGTTCGCCGCGCTGCGGATCGTCGACTACGGCGACGCGGCCGTCATCCCCGCCGACCCTGAACGGACGCATGCCGCGATCGAGCAGCTCGTCGGCGAGGTCGTCGACGCCGGTGCGCTCCCCATGACGCTCGGCGGCGACCACTCGATCACCGAGTCGTGCATCGCCGCGATCGCGCGTCGTCGCGGGCCCGTCGGGCTCCTCCACTTCGACACACACACGGACACGGGCCGCGAGGTCTTCGGCGTCGAGCGATCGCACGGCACGCCGATGCTGCGGCTCGTCGAGGCCGGTCACGTCGCCGGCTCCCGCTACGCCCAGATCGGGCTGCGCGGCTACTGGCCGGGGCCGGCCGAGTTCGCATGGCAGGCGGAACGAGGGATCGCGAGCTTCTTCATGCACGACGTGCGCGACCTTGGCATCCGCGAAGTCGTGGCGCGCGCGCTCGCGCACGTGGGGAAGGGGCCTGTCTACCTGACGGTCGACGTCGACGTGCTCGACCCGGCGTTCGCTCCCGGCACCGGCACGCCCGAGCCGGGCGGCATGACGTCGGTCGACCTCCTCTGGGCCGTACGCGAGGTCGCATCGTCGGTCGAGCTCGTCGGAGCGGACGTCGTCGAGGTGCTGCCGAGCGGCGTCGGCTCCGCCGACGTCACGGCGCTCGTGGCGGAGCGCGTCGTGCGCGAGGCGCTCACCGGTCTTGCGCTCCGGCGATCGACCGGCTAGACACGAACACATGTTCGTACTACCATCGGCGCGTGCAACTGCGCCTCGATGCCGCGGACCGGCTCGTCGAGCTCGTCGAGGAGCAGCGGGGCCCGGTGCCGGTGGACGAGGCCGCCCGCCTCGTGCTGAGGCTGGAGCGGGCCGTGCCGGTCGGGCTCGCCCGGAGCCTGCTCGAGGAGGCGGTCGCGGCGGACGCGCGCCTGCGCTTCGCCGGCGACCTCGTCGCGATCGCGGGCGCACCCGCTGAGGCGATCCGGCTCGAGCAGGCGACGTTCGTCGTCTTCGACCTCGAGACCACCGGGCTCACTCCGGCGACCGCCCGGCCGTGTGAGATCGGAGCCGTCCGGGTGCACGGGCTCGAGCTCGCGGAGCGGTTCCAGACGCTCTCGAACCCGGGCGCACGGCTGCAGCCTGCGATCGCGGCGCTCACGGGCCTTCGCGACGAGGAGCTCCGACGGGCGCCTCCCGTCGCCGCCGCAGTGCGCCGGTTCCTCTCCTTCGCCGGCGACGCGGTGCTGGTCGCGCACAACGCTCGCTTCGACATGGCGTTCCTCGACGCCGAGACCCGGCGCGCGCTCGGTCGGCGCGTCGCGGCGACAGTGGTCGACACGGTCGGGCTCGCGCGCCGGCTGCTCGGCCGCCAGCCCGCGAACCTCTCGGCGCTCGCCTACCGGTTCGCCACCGACGCGCGCCCGTGTCACCGCGCGCTGCCTGACGCCGAGGCGACGGCCGAGATCCTGCTGTGCCTGATCGGGATCGCGCAGGAGCGTGGCGCGACCACGGTGGGCGACCTCGTCGAGCTCGCGGCCACGCGGCCGCGGCGCGCGCAGCGCAAGCGCCACCTCGCGTTCGGTGCGCCGCAGCGGCCGGGCGTCTACCTCTTCCGTGACACGCACGACCAGGTGCTGTACGTGGGGCGTGCGCGCGACCTGCGCGCGCGGCTCCGCTCGTACTTCCGCTCCGACCGGCAGCGGCCGGCGGTCGAGGCCGCGCTCGGTGCGCTCGAGCGGGTCGAATGGCGCGAGACCGGCTCGGAGCTCGAGGCCGCGCTCGAGGAGCTGCGGCTGATCAGGGAGCTGCGACCGCCGGCAAACGCGCGCTCGACGCGGCCCGATCGCTACCTCTATCTGCGCCGACGCGGCGACTCGGTCGTCTGCTCCTCGCACCCCACCGAGCTCGGCCCGCTCACGAGCAGGCGCCGCGCCCAGCTCGCGGCGCGAGCGTTGCAGGGCGTGGAGTGGGAGACGCTCGAGGAGGCGCTGCCGAAGCTGCGCGCGAAGCTGAAGCGGCTGGCGCGCGAGCTGCGGTTCGAGGACGCCGCGCGTCTGCGCGACCGCATCGAGGCGCTCGAGGACGCGACCGCGGAGGTCGCGCGGATGAGGCGGCTGCGCGAGCTCGCCTGCTGCGTGGTCGTCCCGGGACTACGAGAAGGCGAGCGGCGCGGCTTCTTCGTCGCGAAGGGGCAGGTCGTCTGCGCCCGGCCGTTTCGCGGCACCGCCGGGCCCGAGTGGGGGGCGGGGCTCGCCGAGGTCGCCCGCGCGGAGCCGACCCTCGCACCCGAGGCCGCCGACGAGCTCCGGGTCGTTGCGAGCTTCTTGCGCCGCCCGCCGCCGGAGCTCGCCGTGATCCCGCTGGCAGAATCCGCGCCATGGACCAGCTGCGGGAGCGGGCGCTTGGAACCGGCTGGCGAAAGCTGGTGGCGGACGGCGTCAGCGTGACGCCGGTCACCCTCCGGCGGGGCGAGGCGGTGAAGCTCGTCGACGGCCCGCGCACGGAGACCGTGCCCGTCGAGGACTGGCCGGGCCGACTCGACGCGCTGCTCGCGGATGCGCGGAACGTGCACCTACTCGCGCCCGACGGCGACCTGCACGCACGGCGGACAAAGCGCGGGCGCTGGCTCGTCTCCCACGGCCGGCCGTCGTCGGGCGATGCGCCTCGGCAGGCCCACGACCGTGTGGCGAGACGTGCCCTGCCCGACGACCATCCGCTGTTCCGGGCGACCGGCGCCTCGCGCGACAAGCGACGCCAGGTGCAGCACTACGTCGAGCTCCTGCGTGCTCTGTCGCTCTGGGACCGCGAGCGCATCACCGTCGTCGACGGCGGCTGCGGCAAGGCGTACATGAGCCTGGCGCTCGTCGCGTACGGCCGCGAGGTCGGCACGCGCGTCGAGCTCGTCGGGCTCGACGTGAGCGCGGGCGTGGTCGACACCGTCCGCGGGATCGCCGACTCGCTCGGGTACCACGAGGCCCGCTTCGAGGCGACGCCGATCGCGGCGTGGGAGGGGGACGGCGCCGTCGACCTGCTCGTCTCGCTGCACGCCTGCGACACGGCGACCGACGAGGCGATCGCGGCCGGTGTCCGGCTCGGCGCTGACGCGATCGTCGTCGTGCCGTGCTGCCACCACGAGCTCGCGGCGCAGATCGCCGCGGGCACCCGCGACGCGATCCTGCGGCACGGCCTGCTGCTCGGCCGCCAGGCGGATCTCGTGACGGACGCCCTGCGGGCATGCGCGCTCGAGCTCTCCGGTTACCGCGTCGACGTCGTCGAGTTCGTCTCCGCCGAGCACACGGCGAAGAACCTGATGCTGCGCGCGGAACGCGACCCGTCGCCGCAGCGCGTGGAGCGGGCGCGGAGGGACTACGTCGAGCTCCGGGACCGGTTCGGGGTGCAGCCCGCGGTGGAGCGGTTGCTCGCGCTGCCTGTTTGAGCGGCGGCCGCCTGCGGTAGCTGCAGGCCATGCTCGCACTCTGGCTGATCCTGCTCCTGATGCTCGTCCTGTCGCTGCTCGGCGTGTTCGCGCGTTGCGTCTGGTAGCGCCCGCGCCGCCTCGTGCGAGCTACGATCACCTCGTGAACGAGATCGGCACGATGCGCGTCAAGAGCGGCCTCGCCGAGATGCTGAAGGGCGGCGTGATCATGGACGTCGTCGACGCCGAGCAGGCGAAGATCGCCGAGGAGGCGGGCGCCTGCGCGGTGATGGCGCTTGAGCGCGTGCCGGCCGACATCCGCCGCGACGGCGGGGTCGCGCGCATGTCCGATCCGGAGAAGATCACCGAGATCCAGGAGGCCGTCACCATCCCCGTGATGGCGAAGTGCCGCATCGGCCACTTCGCCGAGGCGCAGATCCTGCAGGCGCTCGAGATCGACTACATCGACGAGTCCGAGGTCCTGACGCCCGCCGATCTCGAGCACCACGTGGACAAGTGGCAGTTCACGGTGCCGTTCGTCTGTGGTTGCACGAATCTCGGCGAGGCGCTGCGCCGCCTCGCGGAGGGCGCCGCGATGATCCGCACCAAGGGCGAGGCGGGCACAGGCGACATCGTCAACGCGGTCACGCACATGCGCTCCGTCTTCGGCGGCATCCGGCGGCTGCAGTCGCTGCGGCCGGAGGAGCTGTACGCCGAGGCGAAGGAGTTGCGCGCCCCGTACGAGCTCGTCCGCTGGGTGGCCGAGAACGGTCGCCTGCCGGTCGTCACCTTCACCGCCGGCGGCATCGCGACGCCCGCCGATGCGTCGCTCTGCATGCAGCTCGGCGCCGACGGCGTCTTCGTCGGTTCGGGCATCTTCAAGTCCGGGAACCCGGCCCAGCGCGCCCGCGCGATCGTCGAGGCGACGACGCACTACATGGACGCCGAGGTGCTCGCCCGCGTGTCGGCCGGGCTCGGAGAGGCAATGGTGGGAATCTCCACCGCCTCGCTCGAGCCGAGCCAGCTGCTCGAACGCCGCGGCTGGTAGCCACTCCGCGGAGGCTGTCTCCCTCGACGGCACGATGTGTGGAGGATGAAACGGCTGCTGGTCACCGGTGGCTGCGGGTATCTCGGACGCGAGGTCGTTCGCCTCGCCGCCGGGCGTGGCCATGACGTACGAGCGACCTGGTGGTGGACCGAGCCGCGGGGTGAGGCGGAGTGGGTAAAGGCGGACGTACGGGATGTTGCGGCGATGCGTGTTGCGGCGGCCGGGTGCGACGCGGTCGTGCACACCGCGTACGTCCAGGGTGACTGCGCGTGGGAGGTGAACGCGGACGGCTCCGCCGCCGTGGCCGAGGTGTCGCGCAACGCCCGGCTCGTCCATCTATCGACGGATCTGGTTTTCGACGGACGCCGCGGGCGCTACCGCGAGCACGATCCGCTCGCGCCGGTGAACGAGTACGGACGGTCGAAGGCCGAGGCGGAGGTGCGCGTGGCCCGCCTCCACCCCGAGGCGTCGATCGTCCGCACGTCGCTCCTGTACGGCGGGGCTGAGCCGGGGCTGCAGGAGCGCCTCGCCCACGAGCACTCGCGGTTCTTCGTCGACGAGCTGCGCTCGCCGGTGCACGTCGTCGACCTGGCGCAGGCACTCCTCGAGCTCCTCGAGCTCGATGTCGCTGGACCGCTGCACCTGGGCGGGGCGGACGACGTGTCGCGGTTCGATTTCGCCGTGCTGCTCGGAGCCGAACCGGCACGACTCGAGCCGGCGCATACGTCCGCCGACCGGGCCGCGGACGTCACCCTCGACAGCGGCCGCGCGCGGCAGCTCCTCGCGACACGGCTGCGCGGTGTCCACGAGGTGCTCGGGTGAGGTCGGCTAGGCCGACCAGCGCTCGGCCGCCGCGCGCCCTTCCGGCGTGCGCAGGAAGTGCTCGAGCGGCACGTGTAGCAGGGCGGCCCGGCACTCCGCGAATGCCTCGGCGCCGTCGCCGAGCGTCGCGTTGACGTGCATGCGCCGGCCGCGTGCGTCCTCGAGCACGGCCTTCAGCAAGAGCTCGGTGTTGATCGGGACGGGTCGCCGGTAGCGGACGAAGATCCGCGCCGTCACCGCCGGGAACGCGTACCACGTCGCCAGTAGGCCGACGGCCTCGTCGAGCGCTCCCGCCACGAGACCGCCGTGCACGATCCCCGGCCCGCCCTGGTGACGCTCGTCGAAGGAGAAGTACGCCTCGTACTCCGTCAGACCCTCGGCCGCCGGCAAGGGCAGGTGCAGGCCGGTGGGGTTGTCGCCGCACCCCCAGCACGCGGGATCATGGTGGGGCGGAATCGTCGGCGGGATCGCCCCGGTCATTCGCCCCAGACGTTTTCGAACGTCCCGAAGCGAAGCTCCTGGAGGTAGTGCACACGTGCCTCGTCGGAGCGGTGGAGATATTCCGCCTCGTGCTCGGCGAGGAACGACGCGTAGGCCTCCGGCGACTCCCACCGGTCGATCACGAGGAAGCGCTCCGGCTCCTCGAGGTCGCGCAGGAGCTCGCTGCCGATGTAGCCGCGCCCCCGTCGGAAGAACTGTGCCCACTCCCCTTCGGGGCCGTAGACGCGCGCGAACTGCTCCGGCTCGCGTGCCTCGTAGCGGAAGACGAGCGCGATCACCGGAGGCCGCCGCGCTGGTGGTGCGCCCGGAAGAAGTTCTCGCTGCCGGCCGTCGCCATCGCGGCCGAGGCGCTGATCTCGAGGCAGAGGGCGGCGGCCGCCACGATCTGGGCGAAGCGGTAGACCCGGCCCGGGCCAGCGCAGTCGATCGACGCGAGCCAGTCGCGCGCCGACGGGAGGGTGGTCCCGCCGCCGACGGTGCCGACCTCGACGCCGCCGAAGCGGATCGTCGCCTGCACGCCGCCCTCCACCCGGCGCGCCGTCCCGTGCGCCATCGAGCTCGTCCCGACCATGCCCAGGTCCTGTCCGGTGGCTGCGAAGACGGCGGCGATCGCCGACGCGGGGGTGAAGGCGACCGATTGCATGCCGCTCGCGACGGCGCCGTGCGTGCCGGCCCACGAGAGCGAGACGAGCTCGTCGGCGGTAGTGCGCAGTACCCGGCGGATGCTCTCGTCGGTCAGCAGCGCCTCGGCCAGCACGGTCTTTCCGTGCCCCGACTGGAAGTACTCGGCCGACGGCTTCTTGTCCCCACCCATGTTCGCCTCGAGGATCGCGCGCTGGGGCTTCACCGGCGCACGTTGCATCACATAGCCCATGTTCAGCGCGTAGGCGTTGCGGGTCATCATGTTCGGCCCGACCGCGTCGCCGGTCGTCCACCGCCAGAGCACGTGGCACATCGGGCCGACGACGTGCGTCTTCACCTCGCGCAGGCGCGCGCGGCGCGAGAGAGATGGGTCGTCGGAGCTCTCGAGATACGAGCGCATCGCCGGCACCTCCGATTCGATCCAACGCGCGAGTGCGATCGCGGCGCCCGCGTCTGCACAGACGAAGCAGGATGCCCGCGTGATGCGGTCGGCGAGCACGTGGGTGCGGACCGTCCCCGCTGCGAGCGCGCCGCGGGTCATCGACGCCGTGAGCCCGCCCTCGGTGTGGGCGAGCGGCACGTGGACCATCTCCGTCGCCCGCGCCGTCTCCCGGATCGCGCCGTCCTCGGTCAGCTCGTACGAGCCGAGCTCGACGTCGATCGGCGCCGCTGAGACCGGGATCACCGCCACGCCGACGAGCGACTCCGCGGCACCGGCGAACGGCTCGAGGTCGACTGAGGTGACGAGGCCGCCGTCGAGCCCCATCAGCTCGCGGCGCTGGTCGATCGAGGCGGGGTTGTTCTTGCGAGGCCAGCGCATCTTGGAGAGCTTAGGTCGGAACGTCGAACTCATGAACCTGGTTCGGCAAGGCCGAACCAGGTTCAGGGTAGGCTCGGCCACATGTCAGCGACGTTGATCAAAGGAAAGCCGATCGCCGAGCGGATCCGCGCCGAGGTGGCGGTCGAGGTCGCGGAGATGGACCACATCGGGCTCGTCACCGTGCTCGTGGGCGACGATCCCGCGTCGGACGTCTACATCCGACTCAAGCACAAGGCGGCGGTCGAGGCGGGGATCGACGCGACCGATCTGCGCCTGCCCGCCGAGATCTCGGAGCTCGACCTGCTCGCGAAGGTGGCGGAGCTCGACGCCGATCCGAGGGTCGACGCCGTCCTCGTGCAGCTGCCGCTCCCGAAGCACATCGACGAGGCGCGGGTCATCCGTGCGATCGAGCCGGCGAAGGACGTGGACGGCTTCCATCCGTTCAATGCCGGCCAGCTGTACCTCGGGCGGCCGACGCTCGTACCGGCGACACCGCTCGGCGTGATGGCGATGCTCGCCGAGCACGCGATCGAGCTGGACGGCGCTCGCGCCGTGGTGATCGGGCGCAGCGACATCGTCGGCAAGCCGATGGCGCACCTGCTCCTCCAGGCGAACGCGACCGTCACCGTCTGTCATTCGCACACGCAGGACCTGCAGCGGCACACCCTCGACGCCGATGTGCTCGTGGCGGCGGTCGGCGTGCCGGCGATGGTGACGGTGGACATGGTGCGGGCGGGATCGGTCGTCGTGGACGTCGGGATCAACCGCACGGAAGCAGGCATCGTGGGGGATGTCGACCCCGGCGCGCTCGAGGTCGCGGGGCACATGACCCCCGTGCCGGGCGGCGTCGGGCCGATGACGATCGCCTGCCTGCTCCAGAACGCCGTCCGTTGTGCGAGATATCGCCGCGGAGACATTGCCTACCCTGTGTGATTCGGTGCTAATGTTGCGCGCGCTCCGCCGGTGCGGCGGACTTGTAGTCATCCAGCAAGGAGTAGTTGGTAGTGGCTGAAGGCACGGTCAAGTGGTTCTCGAACGAGAAGGGCTACGGCTTCATCGAGCGTGGCAACGGCGAGGCGGACGTGTTCGTCCACTTCTCCGCGATCGCCGGTGAGGGCTACAAGTCGCTGACCGAGGGTCAGCGCGTTTCGTTCGAAGTCGTGCAGGGTGACAAGGGCCTGCAGGCGGCGAACGTTTCGGCGCTCTAATCCCTTTCGGAACCGACATTGAACGAGGGGCTCCGGAAGGAGCCTCTCGTGTTAGAGGAGGCGCATGGCGCGGATCACGAGAGACGAGGTCTTGCACGTGGCGCGGCTGGCGCGGCTCGAGCTGAGCGACGAGGAGGTCGAGAAGTTCCAGGAGCAGCTCTCGGACATCCTCGAGGCGGTCTCGAAGGTGTCGGAGCTCGATCTCTCCGACGTGCCGCCGACCGCGCACCCGCTCGCGATCGAGAACGCGTGGGCGGCCGACATTCCGAGGCCGTGCCTCTCGCTCGACGAGGTGTTCGCGAACGCGCCCGACCGCGACGACGACCACTTCCGGGTCCCGCCGGCATGAGCGACCTCGACACGCTGCGCCTGACTGCGGAGGAGGCGAAGTGTCTCCTCGACGCGGGCGAGGTCTCGTCGGCCGAGCTCTTCGCCGCGTACCTCGACGCGATCGGCGAGCGCGATCCCGAGCTGCATGCCTACCTGCACGTCTGCGACGACCCCGGCGGCGACGGCATCCCGCTCGCGGTCAAGGACGTGATCGGCACGAAGGGCATCCCGACCACGGCCGGCTCGAAGATCCTCGAGGGCTACGTGCCCGTCTACGACGCGACGGTGATCGAGCGCGCCAAGGCGCACGGCCTGAAGGTGCTCGGCAAGACGAACACCGACGAGTTCGCGATGGGTTCGTCGACCGAGAACTCCGCCTTCGGACCGTCCCACAACCCCTGGGACCCGACCCGTGTGCCCGGCGGCTCGGGCGGCGGGAGCGCCGCGGCGGTGTCCGGCGGCCTGGCTCCGTGGGCGCTCGGCTCGGATACCGGCGGCTCGATCAAGCAGCCGGCCGCGCTGTGCGGGCACGTCGGGCTCCGACCGACCTATGGGACGGTCTCCCGCTACGGCGTCGTCGCGTTCGCGTCGTCGCTCGACCAGGTCGGCCCGGTGGCGAAGAACGTCCGCGACTGCGCGTGGCTCTACTCGGTCATCTCCGGTCGCGACGTGAACGACTCGACGACCGTCGACGTTCCGGAGGTGACCTTGCCGCACACCGAGGACCTGCGCGGGCTGCGGATCGGCGTGCCGAAGGAGCTGAACGGCGCAGCCGGCATCGAGCCCGGCGTCACCGCCGCGGTCACGCGGGCGATCGAGCTGGCCGAGTCGCTCGGCGCCGGCGTGGACGAGTGCTCGCTGCCCCGATCGGTCGACTACGGCGTCGCCTGCTACTACCTCGTCGCGCCGGCCGAGGCGTCGTCGAACCTCGCCCGCTACGACGGGGCGCGCTACGGGCTGCGCGTCGACGGGAACGACTTTCGCGAGATGGTCATGCGCACCCGCGACGCCGGCTTCGGCGACGAGCCGAAGCGTCGCATCATGATCGGGACCTACGCACTCTCGTCCGGCTACTACGAGGCGTACTACGGCACCGCGCAGAAGGTGCGAACCGTGATCAAGCGCGAGCACGACGAGCTCTTCGAACGGTTCGACGTGCTGGTCTCGCCGACCAGCCCAACAGTCGCCTTCCCCATCGGCGCGAAGATCGACGACCCGCTCGCGATGTACCTGAACGACGTGCTCACGATCCCGTCGTGCATGGCCGGCCTGCCCGGGCTGAACGTCCCGTGCGGACTCTCGGAAGGCCTGCCGGTCGGGCTGCAGCTGATCGGCCCCCAGTTCTCGGAGCGCACGCTCTTCCGGGCGGGCCACGCGCTCGAGCAGGCCATCGGCTTCGACGGCGTCCCGGAGAGGTACCGGTAAATGGGCAGCGGCGTAGGCTCGACGGAGCCGCCCAGGAGCGCAGGCGCCGGCTTGGCCGGCGCCGAAGCGGGACACTGGGAAGCGGTGATCGGTCTCGAGATCCACGTCCAGCTCAAGACGGAGACGAAGATGTTCTGCCGATGCCGCAACGGCTTCGGCGGGGAGCCGAACACGCAGACCTGCCCGGTGTGCCTCGCCTTCCCGGGGGCGCTTCCGGTCCCGAACGCGCGGGCGATCGAGGAGACGATCAAGCTCGGTCTCGCGCTCGACTGCGAGATCGCGCAGCGCGCCGTCTTCCACCGGAAGAACTACTTCTATCCCGATCTGCCGAAGGCGTACCAGATCAGCCAGTACGACGAGCCCCTCTGCGCGCGCGGCAAGCTCGAGCTGCCCACCGCCGACGGCGCGGTCACGATCGGCATCACCCGGGCGCACCTCGAAGAGGACGCGGCGAAGAACGTGCACGTCGCCGCCTCCGGCCGGATCCGCGGAGCCACCGCGACGCTCGTCGACTTCAACCGCGGTGGCACACCGCTCGTCGAGATCGTGACGGAGCCGGACCTCCACGACGCCGAGACGGCCAAGCGCTTCCTGCAACTGCTCAGGCAGACCGTCGTGGAGCTCGGGCTCAGCGACGCCGAGCTCGAGAAGGGCTCGATGCGCTTCGACGTCAACGTCTCGGTGCGGCCGGCGGGCTCGGACGAGTTGCGCACGCGCACCGAGCTGAAGAACATGAACTCGTTCAACTTCGCGGCGAAGGGGATCGAGCGCGAGATCGCGCGGCAGATCCGCGTCTACGAGGAAGGGGGGACGGTCGAGCAGGAGACGCTGCATTTCGACCCGACCCACGAGGAGTCGCCCCCGATGCGGTCGAAGGAGGAGGCGCAGGACTATCGCTACTTCCCGGATCCCGACCTCGTGCCAGTGCATCCGCCGGCGGAGCTCGTCGAGCGGCTCCGAGGCGAGATCGGCGAGCTGCCGGGCGCGCGCATCCGCCGGATCGCGGACAGCCTCTCCTTCTACGACGCGGACGTGCTCGTCACCGGCGGCCTCGACCGTCTGTGGTCGGACGTGGTCGCGGCCGGTGCCGAGCCGAAGGAGGCCGCGAACGTGCTCGCGAACCAGTTCGTCGCCGCGGGCGTGGCGCCGGAGGCCGTCGACGCAGGGGAGCTGGCGAGGCTCGTCTCCGCACGCGCCGAGATCCCGCGGGCGGCGTTCGACGAGGCGCTCGCGAAGGCCGGGGACCGAGGCTTCAGCGCCGATCCGTACCTCGAGCAGAAGGTCGTCGCGGATGCGTCCGAGCTCGACCCGATCATCGACCGCATCATCGAGGCCAACCCGGCCCAGGCGGAGCAATACCGCGGCGGCAAGCAAGGGCTGCTCGGCTTCTTCGTCGGGCAGGTGATGCGCGAGACCGGCGGCGCCGCCGACCCGCGGGTCGTCAACGAGCGCGTGCGCGAGAAGCTCTCGTGACCTTCCGGTGACGCTGGGTTGCCCCCGCGGGGCGGCCGGTGTCATCCTGTGCCGTGGAGTTCGACCTCGTCGTCGTAGGGTCGGGGCCGGCGGGCCAGAAGGCCGCGATCCAGGCGAGCGAAGCTCGGAAAGTCGATCGCGCTCGTCGAGCGCCACGTGTCGCTCGGGGGCGCCTGCGTCAACACCGGCACGATCCCGTCGAAGACGATCCGCGAGGCGATCCTCTACCTGACCGGCCTCAACCAGCGGGCGATCTACGGCCAGAGCTACCGGCTGAAGGAAGTCGTCTCGATCGAGGACATCTCCATGCGCACCCGGCACGTCGTGGAGAAGGAGCGCGAGATCATCCGCGATCAGCTGTTGCGCAATCGCGTCACGGTGCTCGACGGCTGCGCACGCTTCGTCGACGAGCACACCCTCGCGGTCGACGGCCGCGACGACACGGTACGCACCATCTCGGCGCGGCACGTCGTGATCGCGACCGGCTCCGAGCCCGCGCACCCGCCGGAGATCGAGTTCAACGGCAGCACGGTCCTCGATTCCGACGACATCGTCCTCCGCCTGGCCAGCCTCCCGTCGACGATCCTGATCGTCGGCGCGGGTGTGATCGGCATCGAGTTCGCGTCGATGTTCGCGGCGCTCGGCTCGAAGGTGACGGTCGTCGACGCGCGAGACTCGATGCTCGACTTCTGCGATCCAGAGATCACCGAGGCGCTCCGCTACCACCTGCGCGAGCTGAACGTCGTGTTCCGCTTCGGCGAGCGCGTCGAGCGCGTCGAGGCGCGAGAGGCGGACGACGCTGACCACCCTCGCGAGCGGGAAGCTGGTCCCGGCGGACGTCGTCTTCTACTCGGCAGGCCGCGTCGGCGCGGTCTCCGACCTCCACCTCGAGAACATCGGCCTCGAGGCCGACGCGCGCGGGCGGATCCCGGTCGACGAGCAGCTTCCGGACCGCCGTCCCGCACATCTACGCCGTCGGCGACGTGGTCGGCTTCCCGAGCCTCGCGTCGGCCTCCGCCGAGCAGGGACGTCTTGCCGCGTGTCGCATCTTCGGGCTGCCGACGCTCGGCGGCGAGGCACCGCTCCCGATCGGCATCTACTCGATCCCGGAGATCAGCTACGTCGGCAGGACCGAGCCCGAGCTGACCGCGGCGTCGGTGCCGTACGAGGTCGGCATCTCGCACTACCGCGAGCTCGCGCGCGGCCAGATCCTCGGCGAGAGCCACGGGCTCGTGAAGCTGCTCGTCTCGCCCGAGGATCACAAGCTGCTCGGGGTGCACGCCTTCGGCGCGGGCGCCACCGAGGTGGTGCACATCGGCCAGGCGGTGATGGGCCTCGGCGGCACGATCGACTACCTCGTCGAGTCGGTGTTCAACTACCCGACCTTCGCCGAGGCCTACAAGGTTGCGGCGCTCGACGCGCTCAACAAGCTCCGCGCCGTCAGCCTCGCGTAGCGCCTGCGTACAGGAGCCCCGCGGAGGCGGCGAAGCACACCGCCGCGGCCGCGACCGCGGTCTGGGTGAGCGCCGAGGCGGCTGCCGCGGCGCTCACGGCGGCGATGAGCAGTGCGTTCCCGATCGGCCGGCGGCGCAGCGTCGTCACCGCGACTGTGACAACGGCGACCGTCCCGAGGACGCTGGCTGCGATCGCGACGACTCGCGGGAGCGCGCCGAGATGGTCCTGTGCGTGCGGCACCTGAGTCGACGCGAACGCCCCGTGCACCGGCATGGCGAGGGCAATGCCGATCGCGAGCCCGGCGTAGAGCAGCCCCACGGGCGCGGCCCACCTACGGCCGACGAGTGCAAGCGACCCGATTCCGAGGAGCGGAGCGGAAAGGAGCGCGCCGCAGAGGTAGTACGCGCGGAAGGAGCGTGCGTCCCAGCCGTGCGCCGCTCCCCAGGCCATCGCGGCCGCGGCGCCGGCGAACGCGAGCAGGCCGCCCGCCCACGCGAGCTGCCGCACCCGGAGCAGCAGGCCGGCGAGGCGCAGCGACAAGAGCGCCGCCGCGAAGGAGAGGAGCGCGTTCACGGCGGTAGTGAACCAATGATGATCTACATTGGGACGGCAGTGGAGAAGCGGTACCTGTTCACTCCGGGGCCGACGCCGGTGCCGCCCGCGGTGCTCGCGGCATCAGCCGAGCCGATCGTCCACCACCGCGGCCCGGACTTCCGCGACGTCTACGAGCGGACGCTGGCACGACTCAAGGACGTCCATCGCACGAGCGCCGACGTTCTGCTCTTCACGTCGTCCGGCAGCGGCGCGATGGAGTCGGCCGTCGCGAACCTCTGCGCTTCCGGCGACCGCGTCGCGGTCGTGAGCCACGGCGCCTTCGGCGAGCGCTGGATCAAGATCTGCGAGCAGCACGAGCTTGACGTGCAGGCGATCCGTTACGAGTGGGGCGAGCGCCCCGGGCCCGCCGAGGTCGGCGCCGCCGTCCGGGAGGCGGGGGCCGACCGGGTCTTCTGCCAGCAGTCGGACACCTCGACCGGCGTCGTCTCCGACGTGCGCGCGCTGAAGGAGGCGGTCGGCGACGCGCTGCTCGTCGTCGACGCGGTGTCGTCGCTCGGGGCGGTGCCGCTCGAGACGGACGAGTGGGGGATCGACGTGGTCGTCTCCGGTTCGCAGAAGGCGCTGATGGCTCCGCCCGGCCTGGCGAGCGCGTCCGTACCGGAGCACGTGCTCGCGAGGACGAAGCGGTCTCGCAGCTTCTACTTCGACTGGCAGGCGACGAAGCGGGCGCAGGACAAGCTGGACGCGACGTTCACCCCGGCCGTCTCGCTGATCCGCAGCCTCGACGTCGCGCTCGGGCTGCTGCTCGAGGACGGGCTCGAGCAGGCCTTCGCGCGCCACGTGCGCCTCGGTCGCGCGGCCCGCGCCGGGATCAAGGCGATGGGCCTCGAGCTCTTCTCGCCCGACGACGACAGTGCGGCAGTCGTGACGGCGGTCCGCGCGCCGGAGGGGATCGACTCCGACGAGCTCCTTCTGCACCTCCGGGACCGGCACGGCGTCACGCTCGCTCCAGGGCAGGCGCACCTGAAGGGGAAGATCTTCCGCATCGGCCACATCGGCTGGTTCGACGTGTTCGACATCGCGACCGCGCTCGCCGCGGTCGAGCTCTCGCTGGCGGAGCTCGGCGCCGAGATCGAGCGCGGTGTCGCGGTCCCGCGCGTGTTCGAGGCGTTCGAGCAGCCCCGTCGCGGTCTGAGCCATGAAGGTTCTCGTCCGGGAGCGCATCGCCGACGCGGGCATCGGTCTGCTGCGCGAGCGGTTCGAGGTCGACGTCGACCTCGACTCGCCGCTCGAGGAGATCATCGGCCTCTACGACGCGTTGATCGTCCGCTCGGCGACGAAGGTGACCGCGGAGGTGATCGGCGCGGCGACGAGCCTGAAGGTGATCGGTCGTGCGGGCGTGGGGGTCGACAACGTCGACGTCGACGCCGCCACCCGTCGCGGCATCGTGGTCGCGAACGCACCGGAGTCGAACATCGTCTCGGCCGCAGAGCACACGATCGCCCTGCTGCTCGCGCTCGCGCGCAACATCCCTCAGGCGCACGCTGCCCTCGTCGACGGACGCTGGGAGCGTTCGAAATGGGGTGGGGTCGAGCTCGCCGACAAGGTGCTCGGGGTCCTCGGCTTCGGGCGGATCGGGCGCCAGGTCGCGCGGCGTGCGCTCGCGCTGCAGATGAAGGTGCTCGCGTACGACCCGTTCGTCTCGTCGGAGCGCTTCCGCGAGCTCGGCGTCGAGAGCGGCACCTTCGACGAGGTGCTCGCCGGCGCGGACTTCCTCACGCTTCACCTCCCGCTCACCGACGAGACGCGCGGGTCGATCGACGCGGACGCGATCGCCCACATGCGCGACGGGGTGCGCATCGTCAACGCCGCCCGAGGTGAGCTCCTGGACGAGGAGGCACTGATCGCCGCTCTCGAGTCGGGCAAGGTCGCCGGGGCAGCGATCGACGTCTTCGCCCGCGAGCCGTACGACGGTCCGCTGCTCGCCGCGCCGAACGTCGTCGTGACACCGCATCTGGCCGCGTCGACGGAGGAGGCACAGGACCGGGCCGGCGTGATCGTCGCCGAGCAGGTCGCCGCGGCGCTCGAGGGCGGAGTCGTGACGAACGCCGTCAACATCCCGTCCGTCGGCGCGGAGGACCTCGAGGTGCTCGGCCCCTTCGTCGCGCTCGCATCGAAGCTCGGCCGGCTCGCGCTCGAGCTCGCGGGCGGCGACGTCGGCAGGATCGCGATCGAGACGCACGGCGAGCTCGCCGAACGGGACACGCGGCTGCTGACCGTCGCGGCGCTGAACGGCGCGTTCCAGGGGCACACCGACCAGCCCGTCAACTACGTGAACGCACCGGTCGTCGCCGCGGACCGCGGCATTGAGGTGGTCGAGGAGAAGCGGCGCGCCTCACGGGACTACACCAACCTGGTCGCGGTATCGGCCGACGGCGTCCGCGTCGCGGGCACGACGATCGGGAAGGACGCGCGGCACTTCCTCGTCTCGGCCCTCGGCTTCGAGCTCGAGATGGAGCTCGCCCCCCGGATGGCGTTCCTGCTCTACGACGACATCCCGGGGGTGATCGGCCGCGTCGGCACGCTGTTCGGCGCAGCGGGCGTGAACATCGCGAACATGACCGTCTCGCGGAACCGCGAAGGCGGCAAGGCGCTGATGGTGTTGTCGGTCGACTCGGCGGCACCGCCGGAGCTCGTCGAGCAGCTTCGTCAGGGCATGGACGCCTCCTACCTCATCTCCGGCTGACGATGACGGCGTGGCCCGAGCCTGTCGAACGCGTGTCGAACGCGCTGCGTGCTGCGGGCGTCGAGGCGCGTGTGGAGGAGTTGGCCGAGCCGACCCCGACGGCGCGTGACGCCGCCCGCGCGGTCGGCTGCGAGCTCGCGCAGATCGTGAAGTCGCTCGTCTTCGTCTGCGACGGGGCGTACGTGCTCGCGCTCGTCCCGGGCGACCGCCGCGCGGACGAGGCCGCGCTCGGCGCCGTGCTGACCGCGCAGCACGTCCGGGTCGCGCGCGCGGCGAGGTCGTCGAGGCGACCGGCTTCGAGCCGGGCGGCGTGGCGCCGTTCCCGCACCGCGCCGTCTCGCGCGTGCTGATGGAGCGCTCGCTGCTCGCCCACCCCGAGGTCTGGATCGGCGCCGGCACGGAGTCGCACATGGCGGCCCTCGCTCCGGCCGAGCTGCACCGCCTGGCAGGCGCGTCGGCGGTCGACCTCGTGACCCGCGGCTAGAATCCGGGCTCCGGCAGCGAAAGGAGCGGGTCGTGCAGGAGACCGAGAAGATCTGGATGAACGGCGAGCTCGTCGACTGGGCCGACGCGAAGATCCACGTCGGCGTCCACGGCCTGCACTACGGCTCCGGCGTCTTCGAGGGCATCCGCTGCTACGACACGCCGCGCGGGCCCGCGGTCTTCCGCCTCGGCGACCACATGCAGCGCCTGCACAACTCGGCGCGGCTCCTCTACATGCAGATCCCGTACTCGGTCGACGAGCTCCGCACCGCCACGCAACGAGCTGCTCGGCGCCAACGGACTGCCCGAGTGCTACATCCGGCCGATCGCGTTCTACGGCTACGGGCAGCTCGGCGTCTCGGCGCGTGACAACCCGGTCGAGACCGTGATCATGAGCTGGCCGTGGGGCACCTACCTCGGCGACGAGGCGCTCGAAGCGGGCATCCGCGCGAAGATCTCGAGCTGGCAGCGCATCCCGCCGAACGTCGTCCCGCACGCCTCGAAGGCGACCGGCGTCTACCTCAACTCGATGCTCGCCGTGACCGAGGCGAACAACGCCGGCTACGACGAGGCGATCCTGCTCACGCCCGAGGGCACCGTCGCCGACGGCCCCGGCGAGACGATCTTCGTCGTGCGCGACGGCGTCATCTACACGCCCGACCTCTCGACCGGGATCCTGCCCGGGATCACGCGCGACTCGATCATCCAGATCGCGCGACGACCTCGGCTACAGCGTCGTCGAGAAGACGCTGATCCGCTCCGACCTCTACCTGGCCGACGAGGTGTTCATGTGCGGCACCGCCGCCGAGGTGACGCCGCTGCGGTCGATCGACGACCACGAGATCGGCGTCGGCGAGGTCACGCTCGAGCTCCAGAAGGCGTACCTCGACACGGTGCGCGGCCGGAGCGAGCGCTGGGCGCAGTGGCGCGAGCTCGTTCCGCAGCTCGCGCGTGAGTTGACCACCGCCACCAAGCGGATCAACCTCTCCGCTCCCTGGATCGACGAGCGCGACGAGGAGCTCGTGCTCGAGGTGCTGCGCTCGGGCCGGCTGTCGCTCGGGCCGACCGGGCCGCGCTTCGAGGCGCTGCTCGCCGACGCCGTCGGCGCGCCGTACTGCGCGGCGGTCTCGTCGGGCACGGCGGGGCTGCACCTCTGCATGCGCCTCGCCGGCGTCGGGCCGGGCGACGAGGTGATCACGTCGCCGTACTCGTTCGTCGCCTCGGCGAACTGCGCGATCTACGAGGGCGCGACGCCCGTCTTCGCCGACATCGACCCGCAGACGTTCAACCTCGACCCGGCCGCCGTCGAGGCGGCGATCACGCCGCGGACGAAGGCGATCGTCGCCGTCGACATCTTCGGCTACCCGTGCGAGCTCGACGAGCTGATCGCCGATCTGCGACCGGCACGGCCTCGCGCTCGTCGAGGACTCGTGCGAGGCGCTCGGCGCCGACTACAAGGGCCGGCCGCTCGGCTCGCACGGCCATCCCGCGATCTGGGCCTTCTACCCGAACAAGCAGATGACGACCGGCGAGGGCGGCGCGGTGACGACCGGCTCGGCCGAGGAGCACGAGCTGCTCGTCTCGCTGCGCAACCAGGGCCGGCTCGAGACCTCGAGCTGGCTCCAGCACGGCCGGCTCGGCTTCAACTACCGGCTCGACGACATCTCGGCCGCGCTCGGGATCGGGCAGCTCGAGAAGCTCGACCGGATCCTCGAGGCGCGGCGCGAGGTCGCGGCGCGCGTACGGCGAGCTGCTCGCCGGGATCGACGTCGAGCTGCCGCTCGCCGACGACGCCGACCACGTCCGCTCGTGGTTCGTCTACGTCGTGAAGCTCCCGCAGGGCGTCGACCGCGACGGCGTGATGGCGCGGCTCGCCGGCGAAGGGCATCGCGACGGCGCCGTACCTGCCGTCGATCCACCTCCAGTCGTACATGCGCGAGCGCTACGGCTTCTCGCGAGGGGATGCTGCCCGGTGAGCGAGGACTGCAGCGCCCGCACGATGGCGATCCCGTTCCACGCGCGGCTCGAGCGCGAGGACCAGGAGCGCGTCGTCGAGGCGCTCCGCGCCGCGCTCGCAGCGGATAATCGGGCCGTGGCCGACGGCGCCCACGGATGATCTTCCTCGGCTTCGGCAAGTACGTCCGCGCCGACAAGATCTACGCGCTCGAGCCGCTCGGGCCCGACGAGCGCGGCCACGGCGCGCGCACGCGCGTGTGGGTCGAGGGCATGCCGAGCCGATCGTCGCGTCGCGCACCGAGCGGGCGATCGTCGCGGCGATGGGCGCTCTGCAACGGCGCCCGCGGCCGGCCCCGCAGGACGAGGGTCTGTTTCCCTAACAGGTGTCAGACACCTTGAAGGTGTCTGACACGATGCGCGACCGTGGGCATCGACCCGCTTCACGAGCCCAGGAGCTTCCTGCGGCGCCTGACGGTCGACACGCGGCCGTTTCGTCACCGCGACTTCCGCAACCTGTGGCTCGGCCAGGCGATCTCGACGATCGGCGCGGAGATCGGGGTCGTGGCGGTGCCGTACCAGGTCTACAAGCTGACCGGCTCGACGGCGCTCGTCGGGCTGCTCGGGCTCGCTTCGCTCGTGCCGCTGCTCGTCGTCCCGCTCGTCGGCGGCGCGATCGCCGACGCGCTCGACCGCCGGACGATCCTGCTGCGGACCGAGGTCGGCATGGCCGTCGTCGCCGCGCTGCTGCTCGCGAACTCGCTGCTCCGGCACCCCCAGGTGTGGGCGCTCTTCGTCCTCCAGTCCCTCTAGGTGGCCGTCTACAGCCTGGGACGCCCAGCGCTGGGCTCGCTTGCGCCGCGGCTCGTCCCGGACGACGAGGTGGCGGCGGCCGCCGCCCTCGACGGTGTCTACGGCTCGCTCGCGGCGGTCGGGGGCCCGGCGGTCGGCGGCATCCTGATCAGCGTCGCCGGCGTGCCGTGGACCTACGGCCTCGACGTGGCGACCTACGCGACGTCGTTGGTCGCAATCGCGGCCCTCCCCAAGCTGCCGCCTCTCGGTGAGGTCGAGCGCCCGAGCGTCCGCTCGATCGTCGACGGTTTCCGCTACGTCAAGGGCAAGCAGGCGCTGATCGGCATCTTCGCCGTCGACACGAACGCGATGGTGTTCGGCATGCCGAGCGCGCTGTTCCCGGCGTTCGCGCTGCATCGGCTCGGCGGCGATGCGGCTACCGTCGGCTACCTCTACGCGGCGCCGTACGCCGGGGCGCTCGTCGGCTCGCTCGCGTCGGGCTGGACGTCGCACGTGCGCCGTCAGGGGCTCGCCGTCACCGTCGCGGCGTGCCTGTGGGGGGCGGCGATCGCGGGCTTCGGCCTCCAGACGGCTCTGTGGCCGGCGCTCGTCCTGCTCGCCGTTGCAGGCGGTGCCGACTTCTTCAGCGCCGTGCTCCGCAGCACGATGCTCCTCCGCTCGACACCCGATCACCTTCGCGGCCGCCTCCAGGGGATCGAGTTCATGCAGGTCGCCAGCGCCCCGAACCTCGGCGACCTCGAGTCCGGGGTGCTTGCCTCGCTGACGTCGCTGCGCTTCTCGGTCGTCTCCGGCGGCGTCCTCTGTGTCGTCGGCTGTGCCCTTACCGCACTCGCGCTTCCCGGCTTCCTCCACTACGACAGCCGTGAACCTGAGACGTAGCCCGCACGAGGTCGCGCCGGAGCTCATCGGCGCCGAGCTGTATGTCGACGGTGTCGGCGGCGTGATCGTCGAGGTCGAGGCCTACGACCACGAGGATCCCGCCGCGCACGGCTATCGCAACCGCCGCAGTGCCCGCAACGCCTCGATGTTCCTCGCCGGCGGCCACGCCTACGTCTACCGGTCATACGGCATCCACTGGTGTCTGAATGTCGTATGCGGGGAAGAGGGGCTTGCGGGCGCCGTGCTCGTACGTGCGCTCGAACCGACGGCGGGGCTTGAGGAGATGCGGGTCCGGCGGGGGGTCGCCGACCCGCGTCTCCTCTGCTCCGGCCCCGGTCGGCTGTGCCAGGCGCTCGGCGTGACGCGCGCGCACGATGGGCTTCCGCTCGACCGGCCGCCGTTCGACCTCCGCGCGCGGCGCGGGCACGTCGAGCTCGTGCGCGGCCCGCGAATCGGGATCACGAAGGCGGCCGACCTGCCCTGGCGCTACGGGCTCGCCGGCTCGCGCTTCCTCAGCCGCCCGTTCCCCCGCCGACCGTCAGCGTGATCTGCAGCCCAGGCGCCGCAGCCGTCTGCGGCCGCAGGGACTGCCGGACGACGCGGCCCTTCGAGCCGCCCTTCACCCGTACCTCGAGGTGCAGCTTGCCGAGCTTGGCCCGCGCCTTTGCGAGCGGCAACCCGACCACGTTCGGGACGACACCGTGCAGCGACTTCGGGAGGACGAGCCGGATCGTGTCGTACGCGGATGCGGTTCCGCGCTTCGGGAACTGCCCGACGACGACGCCGAGCCGCTCGCCCGTGTGGGCGGGCTTGTAGACGAGCGTCGCGGTCAGCGGCTGCCCCTCGAGCCGCGCGCGAGCCTGGGCGATCGGCTGCCCGACGACGTCGGGGATCTCGACCTCGTTCGGCTTGCACGTCGCGGTGCGACTGGGGCCGACGCCACCGTAGAACTCGAGCACGTACGTGTTCTTGCAGGCGCCGTTGTCGCGCTCGAGCAGCCCGCCTCGATCGACGACCCGCACCGGTGCGGCGTACGGCACTTCCGGCGGCTGGAAGCTCTCTGGCGTGTCGCCCTCGATCGTGAGCGCCTGCTGCATGAATGCCTTCCAGATCAGGGCGGGGTATGTCCCACCGGCCACCGGGCGGCCGTGGAACTCCGTCGTCATCGGCACCAGCTTGTTCGGGTAGCCGACCCACACCGCCGCCACCAGCTGCGGTGTGTAGCCGACGAACCACGCGTCGCCGAAGTTCTCGGTCGTCCCCGTCTTGCCCGCCACCTCGCGCCCGGGAAGCTGCGCCGCCTTCCCTGTGCCGTACTGGACGACGCCCTGGAGAAGCTGGTTGATCGTCTCGGCCTGGCTCGAGGTGAGCTTCTGCACGGGCACGGCCTCGTTCGCCTCGGTCTTCCCGTCGATCACCACCGACGAGATCGCCCGAGGCACGTTGCCGAAGATCGAGCCGTCGACCCGGGCACCGCCGTTCGCGAACGTCGCGTATGCGCGCGCCATTTCGAGCGGGGTCGCGGGCTCCGCGCCGAGCCCGATCGCGAAGTAGCCCTGCAGCGGCGAGGTGATGCCGAGGTCGTGGGCGGTGCGCGCCACCGCCTCGGGGCCGACGATGGCGGTCAACTGGGAGAAGACGGAGTTGTCGGAGTAGGCGATCGCCTTCGATAGGTCGATCGGCCCGAGCGCCTCGCCCTCGTAGTTGTTCACCTGCCAGAGGCGGCCGCCCGCGTCGATCGTCACCTGCTTCGAAGAGGTGAGCATGCTCGACGGCGACACGCCCTCGCGGAGGGCGGTCGCGAGCACGAACGGCTTGAACGCCGACCCGGGCTGGCGCTCGCCCTGCGTCGCCAGGTTGAACTGATTCTGGTGGTAGTTCGGGCCCCCGACCATCGCGAGGACAGCGCCGTTGCGGGGGTCGATCGCGACGAGGGCGCCGGTCGGACCGTTGTCGCTCGCGAACGTCGGCAGCTGTGAGGTGAGCGCGTCCCGCGCCGCTTTCTGCAGTCGCATGTCGATCGTCGTCGTGACCTTCAGGCCGCCCCCGAAAGCACGCCGCGTGCCGTATTCGTCGACGAGCTGGTCCTTCACGTAATTCGCGAAGAAGGGAGCCGCGATGCTCTGGGTCGAGGGGAGCGACACCTTCGACGGGTCCGGCATCGGATAGACGAGCGAGTTCACGTACTGGCTCTGGGTCAGGTACCCCTGCTGGACCATCTGCTGGAGCACGAGGTTCCGGCGGCCCTTCGCCGACTTCGGGTGCGCGACGGGGTCCCAGGCGCTCGGATCCTCGGGGATGCCGGCGAGCAAGGCCGCCTCGGCCGGCTTCATCTGCGCGGCGCCGTGGTGGAAGTAGATGCGGCTGGCCTGCTCGACCCCGTACGCGCCGTTCCCGAAGTAGACCGTGTTCAGGTACGCGGTCAGGATCTGGTCCTTCGTCCATTTCTGCTCGAGCTGCCAGGCGAGCGCCGCCTCGATCAGCTTGCGCGCGACCGTCTGGCGGCTCGTCAAGTAGGCGTTCTTCACGAACTGCTGGGTGATCGTCGACCCGCCCTGCACCGTCCCGTGATGCGTCACGTCGGCCCAGAGCGCGCGCGCCATGCCGCGGACGTCGACGCCGCGGTGCTCGTAGAAGCGCTTGTCCTCGACGGCGACGATCGCGTGCTTGATCCAGGGTGAGATCTTGGCCGACGGGATGATGATCCGCGCCTGGTCGCCGCGGAGGATCGCGAGCACGCGCTGGTCGCTTGAGTCGTACACGTACGTGTTCGCCTCGGTGCGCTGCCGCGCCGGATCGAGGTGCGGCAGCTGCTTGGAGAGCGCGGTGAGGAGGCCGACGCTGAAGGCGGCCAGACCCAGCACGCCGAGGACGGCGATCAGGGCGAGGAGTCTGAGCTTGCGGATGCGCCGCCGCTTCGGTCGGCGCTGATTTCTCCGAAAGAGCGCCAGAGCAGGGGTAGTCTAGCCCGCTATGAGCATAGGCTCGACGGAGCTCATCAAGGAGCGGAGGCGCCGGCTTTGCCGGTGGCGGAGCGGGGCATGAGCGTAGGCTCGACGGAGCTCATCAAGGAGCGGAGGCGCCGGCTTTGCCGGTGGCGGAGCGGGGCATGAGCGTCGACGAGCTGACGCGGAATGCCGTCGACGTCCTCCCGGCCGGCGGCCTCGAGGCCAAGCTCAAGCTCGGTCGTCCCCTGCGGGTGAAGCTCGGGATCGACGTGACGTCGCCCGACATCCACATCGGGAGGGCGGTGCCGCTGCAGAGGATGCGTGCGTTCCAGGACGAGGGCCACACCGGAGTCCTGATCGTCGGCGACTACACGACGCGGATCGGCGACCCGTCGGGCCGCTCGGCCGAGCGGCCGATCCTCAGCGACGAGGAGATCGACCGCAGCGCGAAGACGTACCTCGAGCAGGCGATGGTGATCCTCGACCCCGACCGGACCGAGGTGCGGTACAACGGCGAGTGGCTCTCCCGGCTCAGCTATGCCGACGTCGTGCGGCTCGCGAGGACGATCACGGTCGCCCGGATGCTCGAGCGGGACGACTTCGAGAAGCGGATGCGCGCGCGCGAGCCGATCTCGATCTCAGAGCTCCTCTACCCGCTGATGCAGGCCTACGACTCGGTCGCGATCGAGGCCGACGTCGAGCTCGGCGGCACCGACCAGCTCTACAACCTGCTCGCCGGGCGTGAGGTGATGCCGCACTACGGTCTCGAGCCTCAGGTCGTCCTGACGACGCCGCTTCTTCTCTCGTGGGACGGCGCGAAGATGAGCTCGTCGCTCGGCAACAACATCCCGTTGACGGCGCCGCCCGAGGAGATGTTCGGGCGGACGATGCGGATCCCGGACGAGCAGCTCGAGGAGTGGTACCGCCTCGTCGCCGAGCGGCCGGTGCCCGGGGGCGACCCGATGGCGGCGAAGCTCGAGCTGGCGGGCGTCATCGTCCGGCGCTCGTGGGGCGAAGAGGCGGCGCGCGAGGCCGAGGAGCACTTCACGCGGGTCGTCAGGCACGGCGAGGCCCCGGCCGAGGTCCCCGAGATCGCACTGCCGACGGGGGACCCGGTTCATCTCCCGGCGCTCCTCGTCGAGGAGCTCGGGGTGGCGTCGACCTCCGAGGCTCGGCGCCTGATCCAGCAGGGCGGCGTGAAGCTGAACGGGGAGCCGGCGAAGGAGCTCGACGTCCCGAGGAGTGAGCTCGCGGGAGTGCTCCTGCAGGTCGGGAAGCGCCGTTTTGCCCGTTTGACACCCTAGTTGGGGGTGCTAGACTTCTTCGGCCGTCCGAAAGGGCTGCGCTTGAAGGTCCCTATCACTCGACTCTAGGAGCCTCCCGGCCCGACTCGTATCCGATACGATTCGTTTCCTCGGAGGCCTCTGGCGCGAGTCGGAGGCTTTTTTGCGCCGCCGAACGGTGCGGCACCGGTCTTTGAAAACTCAACAGCGAACGTTCTTCGAG
>CAVRYT010000001.1:420000-1004320 GCA_963725595.1 uncultured Thermoleophilia bacterium
AAGTACCCCGGAAGGGGAGTGAAATAGCACCTGAAACCGTGTGCTTACAAGCGGTCGGAGCCGGCTTTGTCCGGTGACGGCGTGCCTTTTGCATAATGAGCCAGCGAGTTACTCGTCCACGGCGAGGTTAAGGAAACGGAGCCGTAGCGAAAGCGAGTCTGAACAGGGCGTTCAGTCGTGGGCGGTAGACCCGAAACTGAGTGATCTATCCATGGGCAGGTTGAAGCGGGGGTAAGACCCCGTGGAGGACCGAACCGACCTAGGTTGAAAACTGGGCGGATGACCTGTGGATCGGAGTGAAAGGCTAATCAAACTCAGAGATATCTGGTTCTCCCCGAAATATATTTAGGTATAGCCTCACACGTTCAATTGCGGTTGTAGAGCACTGTTTGGTCTAGGGGGCCTACCAGCTTACCGAAATCAGGCAAACTCCGAATGCCGTAATTCCAGAGTGCGGGAGTCAGAGTGCGGGGGATAAGCTTCGTGCTCAAAAGGGAAACAGCCCAGACCGTCGGCTAAGGCCCCTAATTCCATGCTAAGTGGGAAACGATGTCCGATTGCAGAGACAACCAGGATGTTGGCTCAGAAGCAGCCACCATTCAAAGAGTGCGTAACAGCTCACTGGTCAAGTGGTCGGGCGCGGACAATGTAACGGGGCTCAAGCATGGAGCCGAAGCCACGGACTTCATCTTCGGATGGAGTGGTAGGGGAGCGTTCCCAGGCCGGCGAAGCGGCGGCGTAAGCCAGCCGTGGAGGCCTGGGAAGTGAGAATGCTGGCACGAGTAACGAAAGACGAGTGAGAAACACGTCCGCCGAATGCCCAAGGGTTCCTGAGTAAAGCTAATCTGCTCAGGGTTAGTCGGGACCTAAGCCGAGGCCGTCAGGCGTAGGCGATGGACAACTGGTTGATATTCCAGTACCACGTACCCACCGCTATCACCGATGGCGGGACGGGGTAGGTGCAGCCAACCCAGGCGATGGTCGACCTGGGCTAACCGCGTAGGGCGACCGATAGGGAAATCCGTCGGTCATACAGCCTGAGACGGGACGGGGAGCGCGCTCAGCTCGAAGTGGCCTCATCCATGCCTCCAAGAAAAGCGTCTAGGGAGGTGGGACGTGCCCGTACCAAAACCGACACAGGTGGGCAGGTAGAGAATACCAAGGCGATCGGAAGAACCCTCGAAAAGGAACTCGGCAAAATGGCCCCGTAACTTCGGGAGAAGGGGCGCCACGGTAGGGTAAAAGTCCCTTGCGGACTCGAGCCCGAGGTGGCCGCAGTGAAACGGCCCAAGCGACTGTTTACCAAAAACACAGGTCTCTGCGAAGTCGAAAGACGACGTATAGGGGCTGACGCCTGCCCGGTGCCGGAAGGTCACGAGGAGAGGTTAGCCTTCGGGCGAAGCTTCGAATCCAAGCCCCGGTAAACGGCGGCGGTAACTATAACCGTCCTAAGGTAGCGAAATTCCTTGTCGGGTAATTGAATTGCCCGAGTCGGGAGTGATCCCGGCGGACAAACCGGCTAATAACGGGGAAGCCCTCCTCGTATGCGACGCTTTCAAGGACGTCGTGACAGCGAGAGGGTAATCCCGTGGGAAGTCGCCGACCGCTGCTCTAGAGCAGCCGAGGTTGACCCCGTAACGACTGATCTGTGGACAACATGTGACAGTGAGATCGCATTTCCTTCTCGCCTCGTGCGGGAAAATCTATGAGTGCGATCAGACGCCGGCCCTTGGCACAGTCGCGAGTTCCTCTCGGCATACATCTCCGGATACGTCGACGGAGAAGGCTGCTTCACCGTTTCCATCGCTCCGCGAGCGAGTCTGCGCGTCGGGTGGGAGGTGAGGCCGGGCTTCTCGGTCAGCCAGAACGGAGATCGAGCCGAGGTGCTTCATGCGATCAGGTCGTACTTCGGATGCGGAAGCATTCGGCCTGACCGAAGCGACCAGACTCTCAAGTGGGAGACGCGGCGACTCGAGGACATCCTCGGGCGCATCGATCCCGCATTTCGAGCGGTATCCGCTTCTGTCGAGCAAGCGGTGCGACTTCGAACGGTTCGCGTCGGTCTGCCGCCTGATGGCGGTCGGCGCGCACCGGCGTCGCGACGGTCTCGACGAGATCGTCGAGCTCGCTCGAGCGATGAATCCGAGTGGGCGTCGACGCTACGACGCTGAAGCGATACTCGCGAGCATTTCGTCAAGGTGAAGGGATAGTCTGCGCCTCCAGAAATGGAGGATGAACGCGAAGTTCCGACCTGCACGAATGGCGTAACGACTTGGGCGCTGTCTCTTCGAGGGATCCGGTGAAACTGTAGTCTCGGTGAAGATGCCGAGTACCCGTGGTTGGACGGAAAGACCCCGTGAACCTTTACTACAGCTAGATGTTGGAGTTCGGGGTACGTTGTCCAGGATAGGTGGGAGGCTTTGAAGCCGGCACGCCAGTGTCGGTGGAGCCAACCTTGGGATACCACCCTTCGTAGTCTGGGCTTCTAACCCGCTGCCGTGATCCGGGGCGGGAACAGCATCTGGTGGGTAGTTTGACTGGGGCGGTCGCCTCCTAAAATGTAACGGAGGCGCGCAAAGGTTCCCTCAGCACGGTTGGAAATCGTGCGTAGAGCGTAATGGCATAAGGGAGCTTGACTGCGAGAGCGACAGCTCGAGCAGGTGCGAAAGCAGGCCATAGTGATCCGGCGGTAACAAGTGGAAGTGCCGTCGCTCAACGGATAAAAGGTACTCCGGGGATAACAGGCTTATCCTTCCCAAGAGTCCACATCGACGGAAGGGTTTGGCACCTCGATGTCGGCTCGTCGCATCCTGGGGCTGGAGTAGGTCCCAAGGGTTGGGCTGTTCGCCCATTAAAGCGGTACGCGAGCTGGGTTCAGAACGTCGTGAGACAGTTCGGTCCCTATCCACCATGGGCGTTGGAGGCTTGAGAGGAGTCGTCTCTAGTACGAGAGGACCGAGACGAACGGACCTCTGGTGTATCAGTCGTTCTGCCAAGAGCGCTGCTGATTAGCCACGTCTGGATGGGATAACCGCTGAAAGCATCTAAGCGGGAAGCCCACCTCAAGATGAGGCCTCCCATCTCCTAGAGAGAGTAAGAGCCGTGGAAGACCACCACGTCGATAGGCGGGACGTGCAAGCACAGCAATGTGTTCAGCGGACCCGTACTAATTGCTCGAGGTCTTGATTTGAAGAACTCGTCGTCGTAGCTATGGAGTTTTGAGGGTGCGCGACTACCGCGCACGCTCGCAAGTTGGGCGGTCATAGCGACGGGGAAACACCTCTTCCCATTCCGAACAGAGAAGTTAAGCCCGTTAGCGCCGATGGTACTCGGGGCGCAAGCCCCCGGGAGAGTAGGACGCCGCCCATTTCTTCAGACAGGGCCCCGCTCGAGCGGGGCCCTGTCTCGTTCTGACCCGCCGTCGTTCTAGGCTGCGTGCAGCTTCGAGCGCCAATCCGGGTCGAGATCGCGGAGGCGCTGGACGCGATCGCCGACCGGCGGGTGCGAGTCGAACAGCGCCGCGAGCCCTTCGTCGGCGAACGGGTTCGTCGTGTACAGCGGCTCCGTGGCCGGGCTCGCCTCGAAGCCGACGAGGCTCATCGCCTGCTCGAGGCGTAGGAGCGCGTCGGCGAGGCCGTGAGGCGAGTCGCAGACCTCGGCCGCGAGCCGGTCGGCGAGGAACTCGCGCTTCGGCGAGAGCATCAGGTGCACGAAGGCCGCCGCGACGGGGCCGAGCACGAACAGGAGCGCCCGCTGCAGGAAGCCGCCGAGCCGTGACAGCTCGACGGTCGCAGTCGCGACGATCACGACGACCGTCTGCAGCAGCACGTCACGGTGGCGGAGGTGGGCGAGTTCGTGCGCGACGATCCCCTCGAGCTCCGCCGGTGTGGCGACGCCGAGGAGGCCGACCGAGATGCCGAGCGCGGCCCCGCCGCCCGCACCGCGGCCGGACGAGAGCGCACGCGGATAGCCGTCGCCGAGCACGTACAGTCGCGGCTTGACGACGCCGGCCCGCGCGGCCAGGCGCTCGACCGTCGAGTGCAGTGCAGGAGCCTCGGCCTGGAGCAGCTCGCGTGCGCCGAGCATCCCCATCACGATGCGGTCGGCGTACGCGTACAACGCCGCCGCGAGCAGGACGACCGAGCCCCCGAAGAGGATCGCGACGCGGTAACCACCGATGCGCCAGCCCAGGAGCGCGAACAACGCGGTCGGCACGGCGAGGAGCAGCCAGCCCTTGACGACGTTGAAGAAAACGAGGACGCGCCGATTCACGCCTCGTCGTCGCCGGTATCCGTGTCGTCCTCGAGACCGCGCGGCGGCCAATCGGGCTCGGGCGCGTCACACCGGCTCGAGCAGTGCAGGGAAGCGACGTTCTGGAGCGGGATCAGGATGTGCCCGTTCAGCTCCACGTGCGCGACGTCTTCGACGTAGCAGTACGCGGTGAGCACGCCGTCCTGATACTCGCCCCCGAAGAGGGCGATCTCGACCTGCTCGCCCTTGTATTTGTTCGTGTAGTCCTCCATGCCCGGCCGGGTCGAGCCTATCCGATGGGGGCCGTGAGGCGGTCGTCGCGAAAGTGCACCTCGAGCACCGCGCAGTTCGCGACCGGGTGATACGGCTCGTCGCTCGTGTGGCCGTGCAGGGTGCGCAGCGTGCCGCCGTGGGTGACGACGAGCACCCGCTCGGCGGGGTGCGCCCGAGCGATCCGCTCGACCGCGGCGAGCACCCGGGCGGCGTGTTGCTCGCGGGTCTCCCCGTCAGGGCGGATGCCGTCCGGGAAACGGTCGGCGATCTCGGCGCGGGTGAGCCCCGACCACGAGCCGATGTCGATCTCGCGCAGGTCGGGATCGACGAGCACCGGCACGCGGTGCGGTGCAGCGAGGATCTCGGCCGTCTCGCGCGCCCGGCGGAGGTCGCTCGACCAGACGGCATCGAACGGCGTCGCTTCGAGCTCAGCTGCGAGCGTCCGCGCCTGAGCGCGCCCCGTGTCGTTCAGCGCCGGGTCCGCCCATCCCTGCCAGCGACCCTCCTTGTTCCAGTCCGTCTCACCGTGCCTTGCGAGCAGGAGCGTGGTCATTTGAAGCTACCGTAGCGACCCGTGGAGCTCGGCCTCGAGGGCAAGGTGTGCGTCGTCACCGGGTCGACCGGAGGCATCGGCCGCTGCGTCGTCGAGCAGCTCCGCGCCGAGGGCGCCCGGACCGTCTCCTCGGGCCGGAGCGGCGAGGGCCCCGGCGACCTGCATGTCGTCGCCGACCTGTCGCAGCGGGGCGAGCCGGAACGCCTCGTCGCGGCGGCGATCGAGCGCTTCGGCCGCGTCGACCGGCTCGTCAACAACGTCGGGCGCACCGATATCCGGAAGCTCGCCGAGCTGACGGACGACGACTGGCAGGCGTCGTTCGAGCTCAACCTGATGGCCGCGGTGCGCGCGACCAGGGCGGCACTGACCTCCCTGAAGGAGACGAAGGGCGCGATCGTGAACGTCTCGTCGACCGCGGCGAAGCGCCCGTCGGGCGGGATGCCCGACTACTCGGTGATGAAGGCGGCGCTGCTCTCCTTCTCGCGCCTCGTCGCCGACCTGCATGCGGCCGACGGGATCCGCTGCAACGCCGTGACGCCAGGCCCGACCGCCACCGCCGCGTGGCTCGGCGAAGGAGGTCTCGCCGACCAGCAGGGAGACCGCGCGGAGGTGCTGGCGAAGGTGGGGGCCGGCCGCCCGCTCGGCCGTCTCGCGCACCCGGAGGAGATTGCCTCGGTGATCGTGTTTCTCCTGTCCGACCGGGCCTCGTACGTGACCGGCGCGGCCTGGTCGGCCGACGGTGGAACCGTCCCGATCATCATCTGACCCTGCAGCTACCGTGGCGCCATGCCGGAGCTCGCGGGCAGGGTCGCCGACGGGTTCGCGGAGCACATCCGCGAGCTCGAGGAGCGCACGTTCTCGCCGCTCGCCGTGCGGTCCTACGACACCGCCGGCCGGCCGCGCGAGGAGAAGGAATGCACCGTCCGTACGCCGTTCCAGCGCGATCGCGACCGCATCCTCCACTCGAAGCCGTTCCGGCGCCTGAAGGGGAAGACGCAGGTCTTCATCGATCCGGTCGGCGACCACTACCGAACGCGCATGACCCACACGCTCGAGACGACGGGGATCGCACGCGTCGTCGCGCGTGCTCTGCGCCTGAACGAGGATCTCGCGGAGGCGATCGGGCTCGGCCACGACACGGGCCACCCTCCCTTCGGTCACGCCGGCGAGGCGGCGCTCGACGCGCTCGTGCCCGGTGGCTTCCGGCACAACGAGCAGTCCGCACGCGTCGCCGAGCGGCTCAACCTCACACGCGAGGTGATCGACGGCATCCTCACGCACACCGGCGAGCGCGAGCCCGCGACCCTGGAGGGGAAGATCGTGCGCATCGTCGACCGCGTCGCCTACATCAACCACGACATCGACGATGCGATCCGCTACGGGATCCTCGCCGAGGGCGATCTCCCCGCCGACGAGCTGTCGGTGCTCGGCCCGACCGGTGCGCAGCGTATCGACACGCTCGTCCACGACCTCGTGGAGACGTCCGGCCGAACGGGCGACATCGTGCAGAGCGAGGAGGTCGGCGGCGCGATGCTGTCGCTGCGGGCGTTCATGTTCGATCGGGTGTACCTCGGCCCGGTGACGCGTCCCGAGCACGAGCGCGCGCATGCCACGATCGAGCGCATCTACGGCCACCTGATCGAACGCGGCGACTCTTCGGAGCAGGCGACCGAGTTCATCGCAGGCATGACCGACCGCTTCGCGCTGTCGTACGCTGCGAGCCTCTGATGGCGCGGATCAAGGACAGCTCGGTGGAGGCGGTGCGGTCGGCGGCGGACATCGTCGCCGTCGTCGAGGAGCGCACGGCGTTGCGCAAGCAGGGCGCTCGTCTCGTCGGCCGCTGTCCGTTCCACGAGGAGCGGACGCCGAGCTTCTCCGTCAACCCGGGCCGCGGTTTCTACCACTGCTTCGGCTGCCACAAGGGCGGCGACGTGATCACGTTCGTGCGTGAGACGCAGGGGCTCGACTTCGTCGGCGCGATCGAATGGCTCGCCGATCGCTTCAGGGTCCAGCTCGAGTACGAGGAGGTGTCGCCCGAGCAAGCCGCACGCCGCGATCGCCGGGCGCGCCTGCACGAGCTGCTCGACCAGGCAGCCGTCTACTACGAACGGGCGCTCTGGGAGACCGAGGTCGGCGGCTTCGCACGCGACTACCTCAAAGGACGCGGACTGGGTGAGGAGGTCGCACGTGAGTTCCGGCTCGGGCTCGCCCTCGGCGGCAACTCGCTGTCCCGGAAGGCGCTGCAAAAGGGCTTCGTGCGCGACGAGCTGATCGCCGCCGGGCTGACGCGCTCGGGCGGCGACGACTACTTCCAGCGGCGCCTGATGTTCCCGCTCGCCGATGCGCGCGGCCGCGTCGTCGGCTTCCAGGCGCGCAAGCTCTACGACGACGATCCGTTGCGTGGCAAGTACGTCAACACGCAGGAGTCGGAGCTCTTCCACAAGAGCGCCGTCGTCTACGGGCTCGACAAGGCGCGGCCGGCGATCGCACGCGAAGATCGCGCCTGCGTCGTCGAGGGCAACACGGACGTGATCGCTCTTCGGCAGGCGGGCTTCGAGCCGGTGGTCGCCTGCATGGGCACCGCGCTCACCGAGCAGCAGCTGCAGGAGCTCGGCCGTCTGACGAAGCGGCTGTGGCTCGCGTTCGACGGCGACGCGGCGGGCGAGTCGGCGGCGCTGCGCGGGATGGAGCTCGCCGTCAAGCAGGGGTTCGACGTCAACGTCGTCGCGCTCGAGCCCGGCGTCGACCCGGCCGACGAGCCCGACACGTTCGAGAGCAAGCTCGCCGAATCGAAGCCCTACGTGGTCTATCGGGTGACGGTGGAGATGGATCGCGCCGAAACCCTCCAGACAGCCTCGAGGGCCGCGCACGCCATACTCGACGGCTACCCGGCGGGACCCGATCGGTACGCCGCCGAGCGAGTCGTCACCGACCGACTTGGGACGACGACGGCCTTCCATTCTCCGATCCCTCGCGCTCGCGCCGTGGCCAAGCAGCCCAGGGCTCTCGACGCCGGCATGCGGGTCGAGCGCAATGCACTCTCAGGCGTGATCGCCCACGCGTCATTGCGGGGTCTGCTCGCCGAGCTGACGCCGGAGCACTTCTACGATCCGCTGCATCGTGAGGTGCGCGCGCACCTCGTCGACGGCACACCCGTCGAGGGCGACGCGCTCGCCCTGGTCGCCGAGCTCGACGCGATCGCCGATGCGGAGGGGATCGACGCCGCGACGGGCGAGGAGCTGCTCTGGCGGCTGCGAGAGCGGGAGCTTCGGCGCGAGCTGCAGCACTCGGATCCCGCGCGCACGAAGGAGCTCCAGCGGAAGCTCACCTCGTTGCTCGAGCACGTCGCCGAGCTCACGAGCTAGGAACTGGGAATCGCCGGGCTCGCAGGCACCGGCAGCTCGCGAACTGGTACTCCGGCGACACGCCGGGCTGAAGAGCGAGCACGAGGCTCGCGACCGCGAGCCCCTCCGCCTGCGTTCCGCCGAGGCGGACGCCGACGGGGCGCCCCGCGGGCTCGCTCGCGACGCCGGCGAGCCGATGTTCCGTGACGTGCCGCGAGTGATTCGTCCACGCCCAGCCGGCGACGA
Organism: uncultured Thermoleophilia bacterium; assembly: GCA_963725595.1. Classification (GTDB taxonomy): domain Bacteria; phylum Actinomycetota; class Thermoleophilia; order Gaiellales; family Gaiellaceae; genus PALSA-600. The sequence continues at coordinate 428,668 of CAVRYT010000001.1, forward strand.
GCAGGACGACCAGCACGGCGGCCGTGCGCATCGACGAATCTCAGCAACCGCGACGGACGGTGCGGAATCCGCCGCCGTCTCCGCGAGAGGGACGAGCTCCCCGGGTTGGACTCGAACCAACAACCCTCCGGTTAACAGCCGGATGCTCTGCCAATTGAGCTACCGGGGATCGCTCAGCCGCGGCATTGTAGCCGCCGTCCCGCGACAGTTCCCGCTCGGCCGCCGGGGTCGCGCCGGCGGCGACGGCGCCTCGAAACCCGGTCAGGAGCGGCGGGAATCCGAACGCGAGCCGGGTTGCACGACGATGACTATCCTTGAGGCGTGAGCGTTGTCGCCGTGGTGCTGCTCGTGGCGGCGCTCGTGCTGCTCGCTGCCGCGGAGCTGCCGCGGCTCGCGGGAAGCAGGGGCAGAGCCGTGAGCCTGCCGAAGCGCCGCCCCAAGCGGCGCAGCACACACCTGCGGGTCGTCCAGGACGAGGAGAGCGACGAGTTCGCACGCTCGGTCGAGCGCGACCTCGCGAACCTGCCGACCTTCGACCCCCGCGCCAAGCGCGACTAGCGCACCACCACCGACGTCGTCAGCGTGGCGGTGTTCGGGAGGACGGCCGGCACGTCCTCCATGTTCTTCGTCTCCTGGTAGTCGGCGGCCCTGACCGCCAGCGTGTGGCGGCCCGGCGACGCGGCGATCCGGATCTTCCCGGCGCTGAACGGCGCGTCGATCTTCTTGCCGTCCAGCTGGACGACGATCGACGCCGGGTCGACGCCGGCGCCGCGATCGGTCGCGGACACGGCGATGCCGCCCTGCCTCGAACTGACCGCGAGGCGTGGCGGCGTGACGTCGTTCACCCAATAGCGGAACGTGAAGCTCGACGGTTCGGCGGTGCGGCTGTCGAAGACGACGTCGTAGAGCCCATGTGCCGGCAAGACGACGCCCGCGATCCGCCTCGGCAGACCGAAGCTGTCGCGATAGGGGTTGATGTCCAGCGGCAGGGCGGGGTAGCCGGCGAGGTGATCCTCGCTGCCGTAGAAGGTGATGTGTGGCGTGACCGTGCCGGAGAGCACCACGACGCCGACGTTGGCAGGCTTGCCGGTCACGCGGATCCGGTAGACCCGCTCGGGGCCGGGATAGCGGGTATCGCCGCCTGCTGGGTAGCGATACGACGTGATCAGCGACGGCGCTCCCGCAGTCGTGCCGCCGTGCAAGCCGGGCGTCGAGAGCGGCAGCGCGCGCTCCGACGCGAGCTTCGGCGCCGTCGTCAGGAACCAGAAGGGGATGCGACGCACGTCGGAGCCGTGGGTCAGGATGAGGAAGCCTGTGTCGTCGCCGGTCGCGGTGCCGCCCGTCGCGGTGACGTCGAACGTCCCCGGGGCGGTCACCGTCGCAGGAGCAGAAACGGAACCGTCGCCGAGTTGGAGATCGGTCGCGACCGACCAGTCCCCGGCGCCGCCGCCCGCGTCGGCGAGCGTGACGGTCCGCTGTGTCGAGATGCCCGGACCGAGTCGCCCGAACGCGAGGCCGGTCGGCGTCGCGAACACGAGCGGTTGGTCGGCCTGGACGAGGTTCACCACCCCGCCGCCCTCGCGCGTGGCCGGCGCCTCTCCGCCGGCCGGTCGCTCCGCGGGCGAGCCGGTCTGGACGAGCGCCGACTTGAGCTCGGCCACCGTCCACTCCGGGTGACGCTCCTTCAGCAATGCGACTGCGCCCGCGACCGCCGGGGACGCCATGCTCGTCCCGTCGGAGGCGGCCCACTTGCCGCCCGGCACGGACGAGAGCACGTTCACGCCCGGCGCCGCCACGTCGGGCTTCATCTGCAGCGAGATCGGTGTCGGGCCGCCCGACGAGAAGTACGCGATCGCATTCTTCGCGTCGACGGCGGCGACGGCGATCGCGTCTGGTGCGTTCGCGGGCGACGAGACGCTGCCGTTTCCGAAGTCCGCGAAGTCGTTGCCGGCGGCCACGACCGTGACGACGCCCGCTGCGGCGGCGTGCTCGATCGCCTGGTCCACGAGATCGCGCGACGGCTCGACCTCCGGCTCACCGAGCGAGAGGTTGAGCACGTTCATGCCGTCCGAGACCGCCGCCTCGATCGCCGCTGCGATCTCCGGGCTGTTGCCGTCGAGGCCGAAACCGGGCGTCGGCGTGCTCAATGCCTTGTAGTTCCCGAGCCACGCATTCGGGGCGACCCCCGAGATCAGTGACCCTCGCGCGTTCGAGTCGTGGTCGCCGGCCGCGATCCCGGCGACGTGGGTGGCGTGCCACGAGTTGTCCGGATCAAACGGGGCATGTGCGTACCTGCTCGTCGGGCCCGGCGGTGCGAACGCACGCTGGACGATCACCTTCGGCGTCGTGTAGCGGGTCTGCCCCTTGGGGAAGCCCGGCGGGTACCGGAATCCGGTCGCCGCGAAGTAGGGGTGAGTCGCGTCGAGACCGTCGTCGATGATCCCGATCTTCACGCCCTGGCCGGAGCTGCCGAGCGCAGCGCCCCAGAGCTTGTCCGCGCCGATCTGCTGCGGGCTCCCTGCGACCGCCAGCGAGTGGTAGCGGACGCTCGGCCACACCTTCGCGACCCCGGGCACGCGGCCGAGCGAGGCCACCTCGCTCCGCGGGAGCACGACGGCGAGCCCGTCGAGCACGAGCTGGTAGCGCCAGCGGATTCGCGACCCCGGCACCGACGACACGATGCGCCGCGAGAGAACGGCCTGCGCCGCGTCGATCCGCTGCAGCGAGGCCTGGTGCGACGCAGAGAGAAGCGAGCGGCCGGACAACGAGAGAGCCGGCGGGCGGAGCGTCACCACCACCTCGGTCATCGGGCCGGGCCCGGCTTTGCCGAGGACGTCGCCCGAGCTCGAGACGGCCACCACCACCGACGCTGCCAGCGAGAGAGAGACGAGCCGCCCCAGCACCCGGATGCGACGACTCGACCTGCGGTGCGGGTTGGCGCGAAACGGCTTCATGCTTGGAGTCACGCCACGGTAGCGCACCATCTTGAGACGTCGATCCGTCCGGTTCGTTCCGCGCCGCCCGGCCGGCCGAGCTAGCCTTCGGCTGGGCAGAAGGGCCATGGGAGGTTCCGACATGACGACGAGCAACCTGCACAACCCGGGGCGCAGACTCCTCGAGGCACTGCGCGAGCCGCGCGCGAGGATGGAGCGCGAGACGCACCTGCGGCGGAAGCGGCGGTTCGCGATCGAGCACCACCACTTGACCGAGGTGCCTCACCGCTAGCGTCAAACGCGCGTACAACGAGGCTCACGTCTATGCGGATGAGAGGACTTGAACCTCCACGCCCTTACGGGCACACGGACCTGAACCGTGCGCGTCTACCAATTCCGCCACATCCGCGCGAAGCGGCATTGTAGCCGCGCGACGGCGGCGGATCAGGCTGCGCTGAACGGGACGGAGTACTCGGCCGGCTCGGTCGGATCCGGCTCGGGCTGAGCGTCCATGCGGCTCGACATGTCGGCCTCGAGGACGGCGAGTACCGCCTCACGCTGCTCGAACGACTCCTCGAGCGCCGCGCGCCGGGCCTCCAGCTCCGCCTCCGTGTCGTTCAGCCTCGCCTCGGCTGCTCTGAGCGCCGACTGGCGCTGGTCGAGCCGCCTCGCCTCCGTCACGAAGTCCGCCTCGCGGTCGCGCACCAGGCGCTCCCGGCCGGCGACCATCGCGTCGCGCTCCGAGGTCGCGAGCTCGCGGGCCGCCAGACGCGCCTCGGCCTGCTGGCGGGTCGCCTCGAAGAGGGCGCGCTCGCGTTCCAGCGTCCGCTGGCGCTCGGCGAGCTCGGCCGTCTGCGTAGCGAGCAGCAGGGCCGCTTCGCTCCGCTCGCGCTCGGCACTCTCGATCTCGTCGACCCGCGAGCCGGCGTCCGCGGTCAGCTCCTGGACGCGGTTGTACTCGGCGACGATCTCGGAGCGCTGCTCGACCAGGTCCAGACGGTCGCGCTCGATCTCGTCGGTGCGGGCGCCGAGCAGGCGCTCGCGCTCGGCCAGCTCGGAGGACCAGGCATCGAGTTGCGACTGGCGCTCGGCGTGGGAGGTGCGGGCAGCAGCGAGGACGCGTTCGCGGACGGCCTGCTCGTGGTCGAGCGCAGCCTGGAGCTCGGCGAACGGGTCTGGCCCGGCCTGAGGCTCGGGCACGGCCACGACCTCCTCCTCATCGGAGGGGTCGGGCACACGGTCGGGGAAGAGTGCCTTGATCATTTGAAGGTGAAGAAGCCGGTCGGGTCGAAAGCTTGCGGCGGCAGCTCGAAGTTCACTCGAACGAGGGGGATCGCGATGCGGGCGGAGACGCTCCGGACCGAGGAAGGCAGGGTCGTCTGCGAGCGGTGCTTCCTCGCCGTCTTACCGTTGAGCCGGATGCGCGGCCTGCTCGGCCGCTCGTCGCTGCCGCCCGGCGAGGGGATGCTCTTCCGGCCCGCCGGCTCGATCCACATGCTCTTCATGCGCTTCGCGATCGATGCCGTCTTCTGCGACCGGGACCTGCGCGTGATCGACGTCGTGCCCGGCCTTCGGCCGTGGCGATTCGCGGGCAGGCGCGGCGCGAAGGTCGTGATCGAGCTCGCCGAGGGCGCCGGGTCGGGGCTGCGCCCTGGCGACCGCCTGGTGCTCGGTACGATCGATCCGTGAGCGCCGACCGCCTGACCCAGCTCCTGGAGGACGCGTTCCCGGACGCGTCCGAGCTGCGGGTCGTCGACCGCACCGGCGGCGGCGATCACTTTCAGGTCGTCGTCACCTCGGCATCGCTCCACGGCCTGTCGCTCGTGGAGCAGCACCGACGTGTCTACGAGGCGCTGTCCGGGCCGCTCGCCGACGGCACGATCCACGAACTGCGCATCAAGACGAAAGGAACGACATGAGCTACAGCGAGAAGATCCGTGGTGTGATCGACGGCTCCGAGGTCGTGCTGTTCATGAAGGGCACGCCGTCCTTCGTGATGTGCGGCAACTCGGACCGGGCGCTCAAGGCGCTCCGGCGGGCAGGTGCTCCGGTGACCGCCGTCGACATCCTTCCCGACCCTCAGATCCGGCAGGAACTGTCGGCGATCTCCGGGTGGCCGACGATCCCACAGGTGTTCGTCAAGGGCGAGCTGCTCGGCGGCGCCGACATCGTCGAGGAGCTCGAGCAGAGCGGTGCGCTCGCGGAGACGCTTCGCGAGAAGCTCGGCGACGATTACGAGGCCGCACGTGACGAGACCACGGTTGCGCTCGCGTAGGGAGGGCTAACCCTCGGCGAGCGCTGCGAGCACGTCGTCGGCGTGCGTCGCGGGCTTCACCTTGTGCAGCACGCGCTTGACGACCCCGTCGGGGTCGATCACGAACGTCGAGCGCTCGACGCCCATGTACGTGCGTCCCATGTACTTCTTCTCCTGCCAGACCCCGTAGCGCTCGGCGACCTCGTGGCCCGGATCGGCGAGCAGCGTGAACGGCAGGTCGTACTTCGCCTTGAACTTGACGTGTGACCCCTCGTCGTCGGGCGAGACGCCGAGCACCACGGCGCCCGCTCGCTCGAACTCGCCGTACGCATCACGGATGCCGCACGCCTGGGTCGTGCAGCCGGGCGTGTCGTCCTTGGGGTAGAAGTAGAGGACGACGGGCCTGCCACGGAGGCCGGCCAGGCTGATCGTCTCGCCGGCGTCGCTCTGCAGCTCGAACTCTGGTGCGGATGTTCCTTCTTCGACCATCTCGTCCTCTCGCTAGGGTGCGCTCGCGATGCTAACGGCGCACCACGTGAACGCATTCCTCGTGATCGCGGTGTGCGTCGCGGCATCGGCGGCGGCCTTCTGGGCGCGCCGGCGGGGAGCGGGCGGGGCGGTGACCCATCTGCTCGCTCTGGCCCAGACGCTCGTCGTCGGGCAGGTCGCGCTCGGCCTCCTGCTCCTGTCGGATCACTATCGTGCGGCCGACCACCTGCACTACGCCTACGGCACGTTCGCGCTCGCCGCCGTCCTCGCCCCGTGGCTGTATGCGCCCGCCGACCCGCGGGCGCGACTCGCCTGGTTCGCCGGGGCGACGCTCGTCGCCGCCGCGCTCGGCGTGCGAGCCTGGATGACGGCATGAGGATCAACCCGTTCCTGCGCAACCTGGCGATCCTGGCCGTGGTCGCGCTGCTGATCGTCGTCCTGAACCAGGAGACGGCGCTCGCGACGGCGGGCACGCTGTTTCGCTTCGCCTTCGTGATCGCGATCGCGATCGTCGCCTACTTCGCCTGGCGCGACTTCGGCCGGCGCGAGATCTCGACCTGGCCGGCGCGGCAGGCGACGCTCTTCTACTGCGCGGTCGCCCTGCTCGTCGCCGACGTCGGCTGGTTCATGCTCGCCTCGCTCGCCGGCCGTGACGCGCTCGTGTTCTTCGCCGTGCTGGCCGTCAGCGTGTACGTCGGTATACGTACGTGGCGCGACCAGCGCTCGCTGCTGTAGTTAGAGAGGCTTACGAGCGCTCGACGTAGGCGGCGACGCCGTCGAGCCGGTCGAGCGCCTCGCGGACCGGAAGATGCTGGCCCACAAAGATCGGCGTGTCGCGCTCCGTGTACCTCGATGCCTCCGAGTCGCGCAGGCGCAGCATCAGGTGCATGAAGTCGGCGGGCTCGTCGCACTCGAACGCGGTCATGAACTCCTGGTCGTCGATCCCGAACGAGTAGGTCGTGTGGTTGTGGATGCCCGGGAACTCCTCGCGGCCGATCCAGATGTGCTCGTCCATCGCCCGCTGCCGGTCCTCCTCGGTGAGCGCGTACCAGGGCCGCACCTTCACGAAGGGGTAGACAACGAGGTAGGGCGAGCCCTTCGGCGTGATCTTGCGTGCCTTCCGCGCCGACGTGTACTGCGACGCCTTCGTCGTCGCGAGGTACGAGTAGGGCGTGTCGAGCCAGGCCGCCAGCGGAGTCGCGTTGAGCGCGGCGCCCAGCTCGCCGAGATCCTCGTACCGCTCTGTGATCTTCCAGAGGAAGAAGTCCGTCTCCGGCCGGACACCCGTCGTCGAGTAGGTGCGCAGGTGCGAGACCCGCGGCGTCCACTCCTCGACCACCTCGGCGAACGCGTCCTTGGCTGCGTTCCGCTCCTCGACCGGCAGCCGACGCCAGGCGCGGTCGACGCGGAAGAAGGTGTAGGCGACGTACTGCCCGCTCATGCCTTGAACGTTAGCGCGGCCGTGCCCGGCGGCCCCGCGTTGGCCGCAGCCGTCGCCGTCAGGGCGAGGCGGTGGCGGCCCGGGGACAGCTTCGCGCGCAGGACGAGGGTCTTCGGGACGCGGCCGACGGCCGCTCCGGTGAGCACCGTCCCGTTGTCGAACCGCGCCGTGTAGGTGCAGTCGAGCGAGCAGGTGAGCATCACGCGGTGCACGGTCTTCGTCGAGACGGCCGCCTTGAGCGTCACCTTCGGTGAGAGCTGGAGCCCGGGACAGGAGGCGACGATGCCGCGGTGGACGGCCGCGGCCGCGGCTGCGACGGCCGGCAGCGAGCTCTTCGCCGTCCCGTCGACGTAGAACTCCCCGGACTGCCACGCCGAGAGCGCCGGCTCGTCCTGGACGTGAAAGAGGAAGAGCCCGAGCACCGTCGGCTGGCAGAAGCTCATCTGCATCGCCTGGAGGTACATCTGGGCCTGCGTCGCCTCGTCCACGGGCTTCGTCGTCGCCGGCTCCGTGCCCGTGTAGAGCGGCGCCTTCGCCGCGGGCACCTGCGTCTCGATCCCGAACTCGTCGTACAGGATCGGCAGACCGGACCCGTGCTGCGCGGTGCCGTCGAAGGCCGTTCCGAGCAACCCGACGAGCTTCGTGTAGTCGGCCAGGCCGATCGACGTCGAGTTCGGGTGCGCGAAGTTCGGCCCGGTGCTCGAGCTCTCCGGATAGGGGTGGAACGCGAAGGCGTCCATGATCGGCACCGCACGCCCGCTCGCCCTGTACGCCGCGCCGAGATCGGCGATGAACGCCGTCGGGGAATGGGTGTCCCTCCCGGTGCCGGGCTTGTCGACGCCGCGCGGCGCGAGCGCACCGCCGTAGATCGTCGAGTGTGGCCTGAGCGCCTTCAGGGCGTCGTAGGTGACCGCGAGCAGCTGCTCGTAGGCAGGCGCCGCGACGTCCTCGCCGTTCGGCCCGAACTGGGGCAGCCAGAACCGGTTCAGGTTGGGCTCGTTCCCGATGATGAAGTCGTGCACGTACGGGAACCGACGTGCGACGTCGACGACGAACGCGGCGAAGTCGGTGCGGTCCTCGTCGGTCAGCGGCGTCACGCTCGAGCCGAAGGGGTACAGCGAGAGGACGAGCCGAAGCCCGGAGAACTGTGCCGCCGTGACGGCGTTCCCGAGCGTGATCGCGTCAACGGGGCCGAGCGCCGTCTGGCCTCTCGTCCACGTCTGCGTCACGCGGATGCTGTCGAGCCCGGCGAGCCTGGCGTCGTCCATTTCGACCTTTGCGAACGCGGCGTCCTCCGTCTTCGCGACGTCTTCGGCCGCGCCCACGAGCATGTAGGGGCCGCCGGCCCACGCAGGCGTGGCGAGCACGAGCGCGAGCAGCGCGAAGACCGCGCAGGAGAGGCCCCTCACAAGACTGCCAGAGTACCCTGGCCCCCCGATGGCAGCCGACCGGATCGAGGCCCAGCTGAAGCGCATCCCGACGTCTTCGGGGGTGTACCTGTTCCGCGATCGGAGCGGAGAGGTGCTGTACGTCGGCAAGGCGAAATCGCTGCGTCCACGCGTTCGCTCCTACTTCCAGTCCGGCTCGAGCGACAACCGGATGGGGATCAAGCAGATGGCCTCGCGGGTCGAGACGATCGAGACGATCGTGACGACGAGCGAGGTCGAGGCGCTGCACCTCGAGCAGAACCTCGTCAAGCGGCACCGGCCTCCGTTCAACGTGCGGCTGCGCGACGACAAGTCGTTCCCGTACATCGCGGTCACCGTCGAGGACGACTATCCGCGCGTCATGTTCACCCGCGAGCGGCATCGCCGCGGCGTCGTCTACTTCGGGCCGTACGCGAACGCGAAGAAGGTGCGCGAGACGCTCGACGTCCTCAACCGGGTCTTTCGCTACCGCCCGTGCGAAGGGCCGCAGCCGGGCCGGCACAGCGGCATCCCCTGCCTCGACTACCACATCGAGCGCTGCCACGCCCCGTGCGTCGGGTACATCTCACGCGAGGACTACGGCGACGTGATCGACCAGGTGATCGAGTTCCTCTCGGGCGACGACAGGCCGATCAAGGCGCGACTCGAAGCGCAGATGCTCGCGGCGGCCGCAGAGGAGCGGTTCGAGGATGCGGCGCGCTACCGCAACCGGCTGCGTGCGATCGAGCGGCTGTCGGAGCGGCAGGCGGTCGAGCGGCCCGGCGGCGGCGCGGTCGACGTGATCGGCGTGGCCGTCTCGTCGGTACGCGCGGTGGTGCAGCTCTTCCCGCTGCGCGAGGGCCGGCTCGTCGACCGCTACTCCTTCCACCTCGAGAACGCCGCCGGCGAGGAGCTCGGCGAGGTGCTCGAGCAGTTCTGCCTCGAGTACTACGGCTCCGCGCCGTCGATCCCGCCGCAGGTGCTCGTCCCGCGCGGCTCCGGCGAAACGAGCGCGCTCGAGCAGTTCCTCTCCGAGCGCCGCGGCGCGCACGTCGAGGTGCGCGCGCCCGAGCGAGGCGAGAAGAGGCGCCTGCAGGGGCTCGCCCAGCAGAACGCAGAGCTCGCACTCGAATCGGAGACGTTCGTCGCCGAGACGAAGCGGGCTCGGCGGGTCGAGGCGCTCGAGGAGCTGCGCGAGCTGCTGAACCTCGAGTCGCTGCCGATCCGGATCGAGTGCTTCGACATCTCGAACATCCAGGGCCAGGAGATCGTCGGCTCGATGGTGGTGTTCGAGGACGCGGTGGCGAAACGGGGCCACTACCGCAAGTTCACGGTGCGCGGGACGGACGGGCAGGACGACTTCGCGTCGATGCGGGAGGTGATCTCCCGCCGGTTCTCGCGCCTTGCAGCCGACCCCGGCTCGGAGGACTGGAACGAGTCGTTCGCGAGCGCGCCGAACCTGGTCGTCATCGACGGCGGCAAGGGCCAGCTGTCCGCCGCGCTCGCCGCCATGCAGGAGCTCGAGCTGCCGCGTGTCGCCGTGATCGCGCTGGCGAAGCGGATCGAGGAGGTGTTCGTGCCCGGACGGCCGGACCCGATTCTGCTCCCGGCGTCCTCGCCCGGGCTCCAGCTCCTGCAGCGGATCCGCGACGAGGCGCATCGCTTCGCGATCACGTTCCACCGGCAGCGGCGGGACGCCGCCGCGCGCGAGTCGATGTTCGACCAGCTCGAGGGGGTCGGCCCGGCCAGGCGGAGGGCGCTGATCCGGCACTTCGGCTCCGCGCAGGGCGTCGTCGAGGCGACCGAGGAGGAGCTCGAGGGCGTCCCCGGCCTGCCCGCGAAGACCGCCCGCTCGATCTACGCGCAGCTGCACCGGACGGGGCGGGCATGAGGCGCATGCTCCTGCTCGGGGCGGCGGGCCGCCGTGGGCGGTCGTCGTGCACGGCGGCAAGGCGACGGCGTTCACCGCATCGAGCTGCTCGAGCAGGGCGGCGGGCTCTCCCCGGGCCGCGGGACGGTCTACGGTGCTCCGCATGGCCGGCTGACGCCGGGGATGCACCGCGCCGTCGCGTACGGCCGGACGGACGAGAACGCGACGGCGATCACCTGGACGTTCCGGACCTAGAGATCCGCGTCCATGAACGGGTAGCGGTAGTCGTGCGGCGGTGTGAACGTCTCCTTGATCGAGCGGGGGCTGACCCAGCGGATCAGGTTCCACATCGACCCGGCCTTGTCGTTCGTGCCGGAGGCGCGCGCGCCGCCGAACGGCTGCTGCCCGACGACCGCGCCCGTCGGTTTGTCGTTGACGTAGAAGTTGCCCGCCGCATAGCGCAGCTTCGACTGCGCGTCGCGGGCGGCGGCGCGGTCCTCCGAGAAGACGGCGCCGGTGAGCGCGTAGGGAGCCGTCTCGTCGATCAGCGTCAGCGTGTCGTCCCAGCGCCGCTCGTCGTAGACGTAGGTGGTCACGACCGGCCCGAAGAGCTCCTCGCGCATGGTGCGGAAGCCGGGGTCGCGTGTCTCGATCACCGTCGGCTCGACGAACCAGCCCTTGGTGTCGTCGTAGCCTCCGCCCACGACGAGCTCGGTCTCCGGGCTGCTCTTGGCCTCCTCGATCGCCTCCGCCTGCGTCCGGAACGAGGCTCCGTCGATCACCGCGCCCATGAAGTTCCGGAAGTCCGCGACGTCGCCCATCGTGATCGTCGCGACCTGCTCCTGCACGCGCTCGCGGATCGCCGGCCAGAGGTTCGACGGCGCGTACACGCGTGAGGCGGCGGAGCACTTCTGACCCTGGAACTCGAACGACCCGCGCACGATCGCCGTCGCGACGGCGTCGACATCCGCTGAGGGGTGGGCGACGATGAAGTCCTTGCCGCCGGTCTCGCCGACGATGCGCGGGTAGTTGCGGTAGCGCTCGATGTCCCCCGCGACGGTGCGCCACATCCCGTTGAAGACCGGGGTAGAGCCGGTGAAGTGGATGCCGGCGAGATGCTTGCTCCCGAGCGCGGCGTCGCCGATCGTCGCACCGGAGCCGTAGACCAGGTTGATCACGCCGTCCGGCAGCCCCGCCTCCTGGAAGAGGCGCATCACGTAGTACGCCGAGAGCATCGCGGTGCCGGCCGGCTTCCAGACGACCGTGTTCCCCATCAGTGCCGGAGAGCTCGTCAGGTTGGCGGCGATCGCCGTGAAGTTGAACGGGGAGACCGCGAAGACGAAGCCCTCGAGCGGGCGGTACTCGATGCGGTTCCAGACGCCGTGCGAGGAGACCGGCTGCTCGGCGTAGACGCGCGTCATGAAGTCGACGTTGAAGCGGAAGAAGTCGATCACCTCACAGGCCGCGTCGATCTCCGCCTGGTGCGCGGTCTTCGACTGCCCGAGCATCGTCGCCGCGTTCAGCGTGTCCCGCCACGGCCCGCTCAGGAGCTCGGCGGCGCGGAGCAGGATCGCGGCGCGGTCCTCCCACGACCACCGTGACCAGTCCTCCCACGCCGCCGCCGCCGCGTCGATCGCCTGCTGTACGTGCTCGGCACTCCCCTGGTGCACGTCGGCCAGTACGTGCTCCTTCGCGTGCGGCATCACCGACTGCTTCAGCTCGCCCGTCGTCACGTCCTTGCCGCCGATCACGAGCGGGATCTCGATGCGCTCGGCGCGCATCTGCTCGAGCCGGGCCTGGAGGCTCGCGCGCGCCGCACTGCCGGGCTCGTAGTCGTGGATCGGCTCGTTGCGCGGGGCGGGCGGACGGAAGATCGCGTGGGTGCTCATGCCCCTAGATTACGGCGGCGCCGACGGTCAGCGCCGCAGGAGATACGTCGCCGTCACCAGCACCCAGATGAAGAAGCCGAGCGACGACGCGAAGATCGAGTGGCCGGCAAGCTTCCAGTTGTCGGCGCCCTCGACGAGGCCGACGATCGCCACTGCGACGCCGCCGGCGATCCCCGCGCGGCTGAAGAGGAGCGGGATCTTCCGCGCGCGCCATGCCGCCTGGGACGCGCCGACGATCACGGACGTCGAGCAGGCAGCGGCAGGCCCGGAATAGGCCGTGTCGCCGCTCAGCACCGCGAGCGTCTGCAGGACGAAGAACGCACCGCCGCCGAGGACGGCGACGGAGGCGAAGAAGCCGTCCGGCTCGTAGCGGACGAGGCGTCCCGAGAGGCTCGCCAGAAACCAGAGGTAGGCGAAGCCGCCACCGGTGAGGAGCGCCGCTGTCGCCTGCGGGTGCGTGTTGCCGAGGATCAGCGCGGGCAGCGTGAGCACGACGTACGCGTACCCGAGAGCCGGCAGGTGCGCTCGTCCGAGGGCCGGCAGGTGCGCTCGCGTCACGCGGCGACGCTACAACATCGTCGAATGAAGCCGACGCTCGTTCAGTACCTCGCTCCCGGCTTCGGGGTCGGAGAGGTGTGGCTTGACGACCGCGGCAGGGTGTTCCACGCGGAGCTGCCGCGCCCTGGGCGAGCGCGGACGAAGCGCGCACCCGGCTCGGCTGCGGCTCGGACGCTCGCAGCGCGGTTGCGGACGTTCTTCGCGGGCGGCGCCGACGACTTCGCCGATGTACCGCTCGTCGTCGAGGACGGGTTCCACGGCGACTGCGCCCGCGCGCTGCGGGCGATCGGACGCGGCGAGCTCGTCACGTACGGTGAGCTCGCGGCACTCGCCGGGCGCCCCGGCGCGGCACGCGCGGCCGGCACCTTTTGCGCCCGCTGCGAGCTGTCGCCGTTCGTGCCCACGCACCGGGTGGTCGCCGCCCAGGGGATCGGCAGCTACGGCGATCTCGGAGTCGACTACAAGCGTCGGCTGCTGGAGCTCGAGGGTGTCGTACTCGGATGAGCTGAGAGAGGAGCTGGCGCAGATCGCGCCGGTACGCCGCTGCTGCCGTGAAGCGGAGCTGTCGGCCCTCTTCCACGCCTCCGGCGCCTGGCACCTCACGGGTCGCGGCGTCGGCGTGCACCTCGACCTCGCGAGCGGCCCCGTCGCGCGGCGCGCGTTCGCGCTCCTCCGCGACCTCGGCGCCCGCTCGGAGATCAGGACGTATCGCCGCCGCGCCTTCGACCGCGCGACGCGCTTCGAGCTGCACGTCGACGTCGATCCGCGCGCGCTCGAGCTGCTGCGCGAGGCGGGCGTCCTCTCGGCCTCCGGCGCGCCGCTCGAGACGCCGCCCAAGCGGGTCGTCGGCCGCTCGTGCTGCCGCCGCGCCTATCTCCGAGGAGCTCTCCTCGGTGCCGGCTCGCTGTCGGGGCCACGCGACCCCCATCTGGAGCTGCGGGCCTCGGGCCTCGACGGCGCGCGCTTCATCGCCGACGTCGCCGGGCAAGAGGAGGTGACGCTGCAGGTCGCGGAGCGACGCGGCCACGCGGTCGCCTACGCGCGGGGGCACGAGGCGATCGCGGGTCTCCTCGTGCTCGCCGGCGCGGGCGACACCGTCCTGCGGCTCGAGGAGCACGCCCTGCTGGCCGCCGCGCGGGGCGAGGCGAACCGGCTCGCGAACGCCGACGAGGCGAACCTCGAGCGCGCCGCGCGCGCGGCCCACAGGCAGCTCGAGGCGATCCGCACGCTCGACGTCGGCGAGTTGCCGCCCGTGCTCGCCGAGATCGCAGGCCTGCGGCTGCGCCATCCGTCCGCGTCCCTCGCTGAGCTCGCGGCGAAGGCCCGGCCGCCGATCAGCCGCTCGGCTGCGCAGAGGCGTTTGCAGGCGCTCGTGCGCCTCGCAGAGAGCGAGTGAGGGCGGGCCGGAGGGAGGTTCCGAGGACGATCCTCCCTCCGGTTTACCCGCGCCGCGAGCGGTGGCGGTGGACGGGGTCTGTATCCACCGCCGGCCGGGCCCGGACCCGCCAACAGCTCAGTATGAGCGGCCTTCGGTGCCCGCGGCTAGAGCAGTTGCAAATCAGACAACATCGATTTGTGAGCAGTTCAGACCGCCGGGGTGGACGCGTCATATAGGTTTCTGTTTCAGATGAGCGAGGCCAAGTTCGCGGAGCTGACGACGCGTCTCGCCGAGATCTCGGATCTCGGGAAGACGATGGCTCTCCTCGGCTGGGACCAGCAGGTGATGATGCCCCGCGGCGGCGGCCCGAACCGGGCCGAGCAGCTCGCAACCGTCGGCCGCATCGCGCACGTCAAGTTCACCGACCCAGCCGTCGGGAAGCTGATCGACGAGCTGCGCGACTGGGCCGCCGGTCACGAGCACGACTCGTTCGAGGCGAGCCTCGTCCGCGTCGCCGCGCGTGACTGGGAGAAGGCGAGCAAGGTCCCCGCCGACCTGCGTGCAGACATGGCGCGCTCGGCGGCGCTCGCGAACCCGGTGTGGGTCGAGGCGCGGCGCAACGACGACTTCGACTCGTTCCTGCCCGTCCTCCGGAAGAACCTCGACCTGCGCAAGCGCTACATCGACTGCTTCGAGGTGGACGACGAGCCGTATGACATCGTGCTCGACGACTTCGAGCGCGGCATGCGAACGAAGGAGGTGCGGCGCATCTTCGACTACCTGAAGGAGCACCAGGCGCCGCTGGTCAAGGAGGTCATCGCCCGTGGCGGTGACGAGCCGCCCGCGCACACGTTCGACATCGACGCCCAGAAGGTGTTCGAGCTCGAGGTCGTCCGGGAGTTCGGCTTCACCGACGACGCCTGGCGGCTCGACCCGACCGTGCACCCGTTCGCGACCGGGACCGCGATCGAGGACATCCGCATCACCACGCGCTACTTCCCCGACCGGCTCGAAGGGCTGTTCGGGACGATGCACGAGTTCGGCCACGGATTGTACGAGCGGCAGATCGACCCGGCCCTCGCGCGGTCGCCGCTCGGGCGCGGCGTCTCCCTCGGGATGCACGAATCGCAAAGCCGGATGTGGGAGAACCTGGTCGGGCGGTCGCTGCCCTTCTGGCGGCGGTTCTTCCCGCGGCTGCAGGAGCTCCATCCGACGCTCGCGGGCTACGACGCCGAGCGCTGGTACCGCGAGGTCAACCGTGTTGCCCCGTCGCTCATCCGGGTCGAGGCGGACGAGGCGACCTACAACCTGCACATCATCCTCCGCTTCGAGCTCGAGCAGGCGATGCTGGCGGGCGAGTTCGAGCTCGAGCAGCTGCCGGAGGAGTGGAACCGCAGGGTCTGGGACTACTTCGGGATCGAGGTGCCGTCGAACACCCTGGGCGTCCTGCAGGACGTGCACTGGTCGGGCGGCTCGATCGGCTACTTCCCGACGTACGCGCTCGGCAACCTGATCTCGGCGCAGATCTGGGAGCGGATCAAGGGGGATCTGCCCGGGATCGAGGACGGCTTCGAGCGGGGCGAGTTCGCGCCGCTCGCCGAGTGGCTGCGAGAGCACCTGCACCGGCACGGACGCAAGTTCACGCCCGCCGAGACGCTCGAGCGCGCGACGGGAACGTCCCAGATCGACCCCGAGCCCTACGTTCGCTACCTGCGCGAGAAGCTGGCCGGGATCTACGGCATCCCCGTCACGGTCGAGTCGTAGCCCCTACCGAGTCGCCGTGAAAACCCCACGGTTAGAGTCCTCGGCATGGCGAAGACACGCGTAGGGATCAATGGATTCGGCCGGATCGGCCGCAACTTCTTTCGTGCTGCACTCGAATCGGGCGGCGACTTCGAGATCGTCGCGTTCAACGACCTCGGCGACATCTCGACGATGGCCCACCTGCTGCGGCACGACTCGGTGCTCGGGCACTTCCCCGAGACGGTCGAGGTGGAGGGCGATTCGCTGCGGGTCGGTGACCGCGAGCTGAAGGGCCTCGCCGAGCGCGACCCCGCGGCGCTGCCGTGGGCTGAGCTCGGGGTCGACGTCGTGATCGAGTCGACCGGTTTCTTCACCAAGCGCGACGGCGCGCAGAAGCACCTGGACGCAGGCGCGAAGAAGGTGATCATCTCCGCTCCCGCCACCGACCCGGACGTCACGATCGTGCTCGGCGTCAACGACGACGCCTACGACCGCGAGTCCCACTCGATCATCTCGAACGCCTCGTGCACGACCAACTGCGTCGCGCCGATGGCGAAGGTGCTCGACGACTCGTTCGGGATCGAGCAGGGCTTCATGACCACGATCCACGCGTATACGAACGACCAAAACATCCTCGACCTCCCGCACAAGGACCTGCGTCGTGCGCGTGCCGCGGCGATCAACCTCATTCCCACGTCGACGGGCGCCGCACGCGCGATCGGCCTCGTGCTGCCGCACCTGAAGGGCAAGGTCGACGGGATCTCGGTGCGGGCGCCGGTGCCGACCGGCTCGGTCACCGACCTCGTCGTGCAGCTCTCCACCGAGACGACCGCCGAGGAGATCAACGCGGCGTTCCGGGCCGCCGCCTCCGCCGGCCCGCTCGCGCCCTACCTGGAGTACGCGACCGACCCGCTGGTCTCGACCGACGTCGTCCATTCGCCCGCCTCGTGCACCTTCGACAGCGAGCTGACGATGGCGAACGGCACCTCCGCGAAGGTCTTCGGCTGGTACGACAACGAGTGGGGCTACAGCTGCCGCCTCGTCGACCTCGTCGGCAAGGTGTTGTGAGCGTAGGCATGCAATGAGACTCCCTCGCTCCGTCGAGACCGCGGACGTCGAGGGCAAGGTCGTCCTCGTCCGCTCGGACCTCAACGTCCCACTCGAGGACGGCAGGGTTGCCGACGACACGCGCATCCGTGCGTCGTTGCCGACGTTGCGGCTGCTGCTCGACCGCGGCGCCGCCGAGGTCCGGGTGTGCTCGCACCTCGGACGGCCGAAGACCGAGGAGGATCGCGCGAAATACAGCATGGAGCCGGTGCGGGCACGGCTCCGCGAGCTGCTCCCGGACGACCGTGTGACGGTGCTCGAGAACACGCGCTTCAACGCGGGCGAGACCTCCAACGACGCGGCCTTCGCCCAGGAGCTCGCCGAGGGCTGCGACGTCTACGTGAACGACGCGTTCGGCTCCGCTCATCGCGCGCACTCCTCGACGGTTGGCGTCGCGGCGCTGCTGCCGGCGTACGCGGGGCTGCTGCTCCGCGATGAGCTCACGCATCTCGGCCGACTGCTCGGCGACGTCGAGCGGCCGTTCGTGATCGTCTCCGGGGGCGCCAAGGTGGAGGACAAGATCGCCGTCCTCGAGAACCTCGGCTCACGCGCCGACGAGGTGCTGATCGGCGGGAAGATGGCCGAGGACGTTCGGTCGGAGAACCCGTTCTCGTTCGAGGCGGTGCTGCCGAGCGACGTCGTCGCCGCCTCCGCCTTCGAGGCCGACGCCGAGACGCAGGTGACCCCGTTCGACGCGCTGCCCGACGGCTGGCTCGGGCTCGACGTCGGCCCGCTGACGCGGACGGACTTTGCGCGCCGCATCAGCGGGGCGAAGACCGTGTTCTGGAACGGCCCGATGGGCGTCTTCGAATGGCCGCGCTTCGCGGAGGGCACGTTCGCCGTCGCCCGCGCGCTCGCGGACTGCGAGGGCTTCACCGTCGTCGGCGGCGGCGATTCGGTGCGCGCCGTGCACGAGGCGGGCGTGGCCGACGGCATCTCGTGGATCTCGACGGGCGGCGGTGCGTCGCTCGAGCTGCTCGAGGGGCGGGAGCTGCCCGGTGTCGCCGCGATCCCGGCGGAGTAGACGATGCTGATCGCCGGCAACTGGAAGATGTACAAGGGCCCGAACGAGGCCGCGGAGCTCTGCCGCGAGCTGCGCGCCACAGAGCTGCCCGCGGGCGTCGACGTCGTCGTCTGCCCGCCGTTCCCGTCGCTCGAGGCGGCCGTGCAGGCGCTCGCAGGCACGGAGATCGGCGTCTTCGCCCAGAACTGCCACTGGGCACCGGAGGGTGCGTTCACGGGCGAGGTGTCGGCGCCGATGCTGCAGGAGCTCGGCGTCTACGGCACTCTCGTCGGACACTCGGAGCGCCGCCAGTGGTTCGGCGAGACGGACGAGCTCGTCGCGCGGCGGGTGCACGCCTGCCTCGAGGCCGGGCTGCACGTGATCGCGTGCGTCGGCGAGACCGGGGAGCAGCGCGACGCGGGGGAGACGTCGACGGTGCTCCGCCGGCAGGTCGCGGCGCTCGAGGCGGACGACAACCTCGTGATCGCCTACGAGCCGGTGTGGGCGATCGGCACAGGGCGGACCGCGACGCCCGAGGTGGCCGAGGAGGCGCACCGCACGATCAAGGAGCTGATCGAGGTGCCGGTCCTGTACGGCGGCTCGGTCAAGCCCGAGAACGCCCTGGAGCTGCTTGCGGAGCCGTCGGTCGACGGGGCGCTCGTCGGCGGCGCGTCGCTCGACGTTGCGTCGTTCGCGGCGATTTGCCGAGCGGCGGCGGAGCCGGAGCCGGCATGAGCGCGGGCCCCGTCGTCCTGGTCATCCTCGATGGCTTCGGTTGCGCCCCCGCCGGGCCCGGCAACGCCGTCGAGCTCGCGCGGACGCCCGTCTTCGACCGGCTGTGGGCGGAGTTCCCGCACACCACGATCGAGGCCTCGGGTGAGGCTGCCGGCCTGCCCCCCGGCCAGATGGGCAACAGCGAGGTCGGGCACCTGACGATCGGCTCAGGCCGCCGGCTCTACCAGGACCTGATGCGCGTCAACAAGGCGATCGCGGACGGCTCGCTGTTCGAGAACCCGGTTCTCCGTGCCGCCTTCGAGCGCGGCAATCGCGTCCACCTGCTCGGCCTCGTCTCCCACGGCGGCGTGCACTCGCACATCGACCATCTCCAGGCACTGCTGCGGTTCGCGCCCGAGAAGACCTGGATCCATGCGATCACCGACGGGCGGGACGTCTCGCCGACGTCGAGCATCCACGACCTCGCCGAGCTCCCGCTCGACCGCATCGCGACGGTCGTCGGCCGCTACTGGGCAATGGACCGCGACCAGCGCTGGGACCGCACGGAGCGTGCCTACGAGGCACTGACCGCGGGGGCAGGCATGCACGCCGGCGACCCGCTGGCGGCCGTGCAGGCCAGCTACGACGCGGGCGTGACCGACGAGTTCATCGAGCCCATCGTGATCGACGGCACGCCTCGGATCGAGCCGGGCGACTCGGTCCTCTTCTTCAACTTCCGCCCCGATCGCGGCCGCCAGCTCACCCGGATGCTGCTCGACCACGGCTTCGACGTGACGACGATGACCCGCTATGCGTCCGACCTCGCGACACCCGTCGCGTTCGAGGAGCAGCACGTCGAGAACACGCTCGCGCAGGTCCTCTCCGAGCGCGGTCTGCGCCAGCTGCACGTCGCGGAGACCGAGAAGTACGCGCATGTCACCTACTTCTTCAACGGCGGCCGGGAGGAGCCGTGGCCGGGCGAGGACCGCGCACTCGTCCCGAGCCCCCGCGACGTGGCGAGCTACGACCTCAAGCCGGAGATGTCGGCGGACCGGGTTGCCGACCGAGTCGTCGAGCGCATCGGCGACGGCTATGCGTTCTGCGTCGTCAACTTCGCGAACCCCGACATGGTCGGCCACACGGGCTTCATCCCGGCCGTGATCGCGGCGTGCGAGACCGCCGACCGCTGCCTCGGGCGTGTCGTCGATCGAGTCGAGGAGCTCGGCGGCGCCTGCCTCGTCACGGCCGACCACGGCAACGCCGAGACGATGCTCGAGCCGGACGGCACGAGCCCGCACACCGCGCACACCACGAACCCCGTCCCGCTCGTGCTCACCCGCTCCGGCGCGAGCCTGGCCGCCGGGGGCGAGATCGGCGACCTGGCGCCCACAATCCTCGACCTCCTCGACGTGCCTGCGCCGCCCGAGATGACGGGCCGGAGCCTGCTCGTTAGGGTTCGACCGCACGGAGCGTAAAGCTGGCGTAATCCGCAGGAATCCGCCGAAAAGCGGGGTATACTCCGGCACCTTGTCGCTCCCACAGCCCGATCCGGGTGTGCTGAGGAAGGCCCAGCGAGGCGACGAGCGGGCTTTCACCTTGATTCTGCGGATGTACGAGACGCCGGTCTACAACTATGTTCTCCGGCTGACGAACGGGGACAAGGCGCTCTCGGAGGATCTGACCCAGGAGGTCTTCCTGCGGGTCTTCCAGGGGCTCCCACGCTTCTCGATGCGCTGCAAGTTCACGACCTGGCTCTTCCAGGTGACGAAGAACCGCGTCCTCGACGAGCTCCGCGCCCGCGAGCGCCGGCTGCCCGCGCCGGTGGCGCTCGACGACGCTCCTCCGCTCGAGGTGCTCGACCAGCCGGTCGAGCGCGTCGAGGCGATCGACGCCCTGTGGCGGGCGATCGAGGGCCTGCCGGTCGACCTGAAGATGGCGCTCCTCCTGCGCGACGTCGTCGGGCTCTCGTACAACGAGATCGCCGACGCGCTCGAGATCACGCTCGCGACGGTGAAGTGGCGGATCTTCAAGGGCCGCGAGGACGTCCAGGTCGCGCTGGCCCGCGAGGGCATCCTGTTCGGCGCGGCGGCCCAAGCCGCCCTCTAGCTGGTCTAGCTCGACCAGGCGACCAGCCAGGCAAGGACGTTCGCCGCCTGCTGCGTCGGGCTCGTGCCGTGGGGCACCGAAGCGACCGTGCTCGTGTCGATCGTCGGCTCGGTCACGGCGACGCGCGAATCGGGACGACGGCAGCTGGGCGCGTGGGACGCGAGATCGTTGACGCCCGAGAGCAGCGGCTCCTGCAGATCGGCTGGAACGCGGTGGGCGTTGACAAGAGCGATCACGCGTGTGCTGAGGCGGGGAATGTCCCGCGCCTGGCCACAGCTCGTCTCGCGCGTGATCCGCGTCGCGAGCGCGATCAGAGGCGTGGCGTCCACGCGGGCGAGCTTCGCCGGCCCGCTGCCGCCGCAGCCGGCAACCAGCACGAGCGAGGCCGCGGCGCTAGATGCCGAGCGCCAGCCGGGACGCCAGGATCTCCGGCAGCCCACGCCGGCGGATCTCCGCCTGGGTTCGCTCGACGTCATAGGTGACGCGCCGGAAGCTACCCAGGCCGGCGTCGGTGTCAACCAGGAGCCAGGCGGCGCGAGGGTCGCTGTCGCGCGGCTGGCCCACCGAGCCGGGATTCGCGAGGTGACGCGCAGCGCTCAGCTGCAGCTTGGTTCCGGCCGCCGCCGGCCCGCCCGCGAGGACGCCGCCGTCCCACGAGACGCCGAGCGCGACGTGGCTGTGCCCGACAAGCACGAGCTGCGCTTCGGTCTCGAGCAGGCACAGGAGCGCGACGTGCTCGCTGAGGACGTACTCCCACACCGGGTCGCGCGGACTGCCGTGGTAGAGCTCGACGCCCGCGCGCTCCCCTTGTGGCTCTAGGCCCGCGAGCCAGACGCGGTTCGCCTCCTCGAGCACGGCCGTCGTCCATCGGGCCGCCGCCGCTGCGTCGCCGCTGAACTCCGCGACGTCGAGCGTGCCGACAGCGGCGAGGTCGTGGTTGCCGCTGAGCGTGACGGCAGCGTGCTCGCGGACGAGGGCGCAGCACTCGTTCGGGTGTGGCCCGTAGCCGACGACGTCTCCGAGGCACCAGAGCTCGTCGACGCCCTCGTCCGAGATCTCGGCGAGCACCGCCTCGAGTGCGTGAAGATTGGCGTGGATGTCGGAGACGACGGCAGCGCGCATGACGACGGGTGGCAAGCTAGCGATCGCGGTCGGAGTCTGGTGCGGCGGCGCGTACCTGCTCGGTCGCACGACCGTTCCGCACCTGCACCTCTCGGGTCTCGACCAGCACCGCTTCTTCACGGCGCGCGAGCTGCGCCGCTCGGCCCGCTTCGGTCACGGCGAGGAGCTGCTCTTCGGCCTCGGGACGATCGCGAAGCTGACGGCGCTCGCGGTGCTCGCCTGGCGGTTGCCGCGGTCCGTGCGGGCGATCGGTCTCGGTCGGATCGCGACGGCCGTCGTGGTGAGCATGGTCGCGCTCACCACGCTGTGGTTCACGTCGCTGCCCTTCAGCCTCGCCGACCTGTGGTGGCAGCACCACTGGGGGCTCGGGCCGTTCGGCGTCGGCGACTGGCTCTCGACACAGTGGGCGACGCTCGCCTCCGAGGCGGTCTCGGCGCTCGCCGGGATCGTGCTCGTCGTCGGGCTCGCGGGGCGCTTCCGCCGGTGGTGGCTGCCGGCGACTGCGGTGATCGCCGGCGTCACCGCGTTCTTCGCGTTCGTCTCGGGCTGGGCGGGAGCCGCGGGCTCGCACCCGCTTCGCGACCCGGTGCTGCGCGCGGACGTGACGCGCCTGGAGCGGGTCGAGCGCGTGAGCGGCACGCCCGTGTCCGTGCAGAACGTCTCGTCGTTCACGTCGCAGGCGAATGCGTTCACGGTCGGCTTCGGCCCGTCGACCCACGTCGTGCTCTGGGACACGCTGCTCGACGGGCGGTTCTCGCGCGCGGAGGTCGACGTGGTGATCGCTCATGAGCTCGGCCACGTCGCGAGCCGCCACATCGTGAAGGCGATCGGCTGGAGCGCGCTCGTCGCGCTGCCGGCGCTGCTCCTGCTCGAGCTCGCGACGCGCCGTCGCGGTGGGATCGCCGATCCTGCGAACGTCCCGCTCGCGCTTGTCGTGCTCTTCCTCGGACTGTTCCTGCTGACGCCGGTCGAGAACGCCGTCTCGCGTCGCGACGAGGCTGAGGCGGACTGGCATGCCCTCAACGCGGCGCGGGACCCCGCCGCGCAGGCCGCGCTCTTCCAGGCGTTCGCGCGGACGAGCCTCGAGCAGCCCGACCCGCCACTCCTCGAATACCTCTGGCTCGAGAACCATCCGACCCTGATGCAGCGGATCGCGATGGCGGAGCGGTGGCGCGAGAAGCGCTAGCGGTCGTTCGTCTCGGGCAGGTCCTGGATGCCTTTGACGGTCGTGTACTTCGAGTAGGCGTCCTGCATCGCCGCCAGCAGCTCCTTCATGAACTGCTGCGACATGTTCACGCGCGTGACGACGACGCCCGGCACGTCCCCCTCCTCGACCTCGTGGTCGATCCGGGCGAACGTGATCGTGAACTCGTAATCGGAGAAGGTGATGTTCGCGAAGTTGGCGTAGACCCCCGCGAGCAGCGCCGGGTCCATATGAATATTGAGCTGCCGCTCGCCGCCTTCTTCCATCGACGCCGACGATACTAGACCCGTGGAGGGCTTCACCCGCCGAGAGGTGGCGTTGATCGCCGGTGCCGTCGCCGTTCTCTTCACCGGTGGCACCTTCGGCTTCATGTGGACGCTCGGCGAGCCGTGGCATGCGGCGCTCTACCGGACGATCGTCACCGCGTCGCTGACGGGCCTCGACACGACGCCGCACGGGGTGAAGGCCGAGCTGCTGACGATCGTCGTCGTGCTCTCCGGCGTGGCTATCTTTGGCTACTTCGCCGCCCAGGTCGTCGACGCGGTCGCCCACGGGATCCTCGGCGGCGCCTGGCGGGAGAAACGACGACGCCGGATGATCGACGAGCTCAACGACCACATCATCGTCTGCGGCTACGGCCGGGTCGGACGCCGGGCGGCCGAGGAGTTCCGCGCGGCCGGCGTGCCGTTCGTCGTGCTCGACTTCGGCGAGGAGGCGCTCGCCTATGCAGAGGAGCACGGCGACCTGAGCGTGAACGGCAACGGGGCCGACGACGACGACCTGACGCGTGCCGGGATCGACCGCGCCCGCGGCGTGATCGTGGCGTCGGACGACGACGCCGACAACCTCTACATCACGCTGTCCGCGAAGACGCGGCGCCCGGGCATCGTCGTGATCGCCCGAGCGTCGAGCGAGGCCGCGGAACACAAGCTGAAGCTCGCGGGCGCCGACCGCGTCGTGACCCCGTACACGACGGCGGGGCGAGTGATGGCGGGCCTGATCACGAAGCCCTACGCCTCGGAGTTCGTCAACGTGCTGACGTCTGCGCGCGAGCGCAGCCTCAGCTTCGAGGAGCTCGAGGTCGGGCCGACGTGCGACGCGGTCGGGCGCACGATCGGCGAGCTCGACGTGGCCGCGCGCACGGGGGCGTACATCGTGGCCGTCCAGAAGGCGTCCGGCGACCTCGAGCGTGGCCCGTCGAAGAGCACCGTCCTGGAAGAGGGCGACGTGGTGATCGGCATCGGCTCGCCGGAGGAGATCGCGCGGCTCGAGGAGCTCTTCGCCCCACGGCAGGCCGTTGTCTAGCGGCGCTCTCGGGCGGCTGGCTGCCCGGATCGGGGAGCTGGCGGGCGGCGAGGTGGAGCTGGAGCGCCCCAAGGACCCCGCCCACGGCGACTTCGCGACGAACGTCGCGCTGCGCCGCGCGAAGGAGGCGGGCCGTTCTCCGCGCGAGCTTGCGGAGGACCTCGCCGCGAAGGTCGTCGAGCTGGACGAGGTCGTCTCGGCGGAGGTGGCCGGGCCCGGCTTTCTGAACGTGCGGCTCGCCGATCCGTTCTTCGTCGAAGCGCTGGGCGAGGTCGGCGAGGGCTACGGCGGCGGCTTCGCCGAGCCATCCGAGCGCGTGCAGGTCGAGCTGGTGTCGGCGAACCCGACCGGCCCGATCGTCGTCTCCGCAGCGCGCAACGGCGCGTACGGCGACTCGGTCGCCCGCCTGCTCGAGTTCGGCGGCGACGCCGTCGAGCGCGAGTACTACTACAACGACGCCGGCGCGCAGATCGACCGTTTCCGGGCATCGGTCGACGCCCTGCGCCGCGGCGAGCCGGTGCCGGAGGACGGGTACCAGGGCGCTTATGTGGCCGGCCTGGCGGCGGCCGAGGGCGATCCGATCCCCGGCATGCTCGCGTCGATCGAGGCGACGATGGAGCGCTTCCGGATCCACTTCACGAGCTGGGCGTTGCAGAGCGAGCTCGAACGGCGTCTGCCGGAGTTGCTGCCGCGGCTCGACACCTACGAGCGGGACGGCGCCCTCTGGGCCCGGTCCTCGCAGTACGGCGACGAGCAGGACTGGGTGCTCGTCCGCTCGCCCGACAAGGGCGGAACGCCCACCTACCGCGCTGCGGACGTGGTCTACCTGGTCGACAAGCTCGAGCGCGGGTTCGACCGCGCGATCTACGTGCTCGGGGCCGATCATCACGCGACGGCGCGCTGGTACGGCGCGATCGCGCGCATGCTCGGGTACGACCCCGAGCGCGTCGAGGTGCTGCTCTACCAGTTCGTGCACCTGACGCGCGGCGGAGAGTCGAGCAAGGCGTCGAAGCGGGCGGGAAACGTCGTGTTCCTCGACGAGCTGCTCGACGAGATCGGGGTGGACGCGGCTCGCTGGTACCTCGTCAACCGCGGCCCCGACCAGACGATCGAGATCGACCTCGATCTCGCCGCGGAGAAGTCGCAGAAAAACCCCGTCTACTACGTGCAGTACGCGCACGCGCGCATCGCCGCGATCCTCCGGAACGCGGGAGACGCGCAGGTGGGAGGCCCGCCGCCCGGAGCGCTCGCCGACGAGGAGAAGGAGCTCGTCAAGCGGCTGCTCGAGTTCCCGACGACCGTTCGGGAGGCGGCGCGACGGCGCGGCCCGCAGCTCCTGCCGGCGTATGCGATCCGCCTCGCCGACGACTACCACCGCTTCTACCACGAGTGCCGCGTGCTGGGCGACCCGGCACAAGCCTTCCGGCTCGGCCTCTGCGGTGCGACGCAGCAGGTGATCGCCCGCTGTCTCGACCTCGTCGGGGTCGAGGCGCCCGAGCGCATGTGACGCCGGCCTCGAAGGCCCGGCGTCACATGGAACCTGGTTCGCTGAGCGAACCAGGTTCGTGAGTCCTACGATCCGCAGATGAGCGCCGTCCGCCCGGATCGCAACCTCGCCCTCGAGCTGGTGCGTGTCACCGAGGCGGCGGCGATGGGCGCGGGCCGCTGGATCGGCCGCGGGGACAAGAACGCCGCCGACCAGGCCGCGGTCGACGCGATGCGGGCGATGCTCGACACCGTCGTGATGGACGGCGTCGTCGTGATCGGCGAAGGGGAGAAGGACGAGGCGCCGATGCTCTACAACGGCGAGCACGTCGGCCTGGGCGGCGGCCCCGAAGTCGACGTCGCCGTCGATCCGCTCGAGGGGACGCGCCTCACGGCGCTCGGCCAGCCGAACGCGATCGCCGTGATCGCCGCTGCCGAGCGAGGCTCGATGTTCTTCCCCGGCGCTGCGGTTTACATGGAGAAGATCGCCGTCGGGGCGGACGCGATCGACGCGGTCGACATCACGGCGACACCGACCGAGAACGTCAACGCCGTCGCACGGGCAAAGGGGCGGCGCGTGACGGACATCCGCGTCGTCGTGCTCGAGCGCGAGCGCCACGACGACCTGATCGGCGAGCTGCGCCAGGCGGGCGCGCGCGTCAACCTGATCCGCGACGGCGACGTCGCTCCCGCCATAGCCGCCGCACGCCCAGAGACCGGAGTCGACGTGCTCTACGGGATCGGTGGCACACCCGAGGGCGTCATCTCGGCCGCCGCGCTCAAGTGCGTCGGCGGCGGCATCCAGGCCCGGCTGTGGCCGCGCGACGACGAGGAGCGCGCCCGGCTCGCCGCGGCGGGGCTCGTTCCGGGGCAGGTGCTGACCACGGACGACCTCGTCACGAGCGACAACGTGTTCGTCGCCGCGACCGGTGTCACCACCGGCGCGCTGCTCCGCGGCGTGCGGTACGTCCGCGACGGCGCGGTGACCGATTCGATCGTCATGCGCTCCCGCTCGGGCACGGTTCGGCGGATCGAAGCCCGCCACCAGCTGAGCAAGCTGGCCCGCTTCACCGGGAGGGAGTACTGACGACCGCCCTGCGGGCCACGCGTACGATTCCGGGAGAGATTTCGCCCGCCCACGCAAGGAGAAGATGACGATGGCTGTCGCCACGAAGGAAGGAATCGCGCGGATCGAGGAGCTGCTTGGCGACGAGGCCGAGTCCCTGCTGTCGCACACCTGCGAAACGATCGACCAGAGCCTGCTGCACCTTCCGGGACCGGATTTCCTGGACCGGGTCACGGCGATCAGCGACCGGACGAACCAGGTGCTGCGCGGGCTGCAGTCGATGTACCGGCACGGCCGCCTCGGCGGCACCGGCTACCTCAGCATCCTCCCGGTCGACCAGGGGATCGAGCACAGCGCGGGCGCGAGCTTCGCGCCGAACCCCGCGTACTTCGACCCGGAGAAGATCGTCGAGCTCGCGTACGAGGGCGGCTGCAACGCCGTCGCCTCGACGATCGGCGTGCTGGGGTCGGTGTCACGGCGCTGGGCGCACAAGATCCCGTTCATCGTCAAGCTGAACCACAACGAGCTCCTCACCTACCCGAACACGTACGACCAGACGATGTTCGGCACCGCGCGCCTCGCGTGGGAGATGGGCGCGGCCGGCGTGGGGGCGACGATCTACTTCGGCAGCGAGCAGAGTCGCCGGCAGCTCGTCGAGGTGAGTGAGATGTTCGAAGAGGCGCACCAGCTCGGTCTGTTCACCGTGCTGTGGTGCTACCTCCGCAACTCGGCGTTCAAGCAGGACGGTGTCGACTACAGCCTCGCCGCCGACCTGACGAGCCAGGCGAACCACCTCGGCGTGACGATCGAGGCCGACATCATCAAGCAGAAGATGGCCGAGAACAACAACGGCTACGGAGCGGTCTCCGCCGCGAACGGGAAGACGTACGGCGTGACGAACGCGAAGGTCTACAGCGAGCTGACGACCGACCACCCGGTCGACCTCGTCCGCTACCAGGTTGCGGGCTGCTACATGGGCCGCTCGCCGCTGATCAACAGCGGCGGCGCCTCCTCGGGCGAGGGCGACCTCGCGCAGGCCGTTCGCACCGCGGTGATCAACAAGCGCGCGGGCGGCGTCGGCCTGATCAGCGGCCGCAAGGCGTTCCAGCGCCCGACTGCCGAGGGGATCGAGCTGCTGAACGCGATCCAGGACGTCTACCTCGAGCCCGAGGTGACGGTCGCCTAGCCGGCGCTAGACTGGGCGCCTACGCGGGCGTAGCTCAGTTGGTAGAGCATCAGCTTCCCAAGCTGAGGGTCGTGGGTTCGAGCCCCATCGCCCGCTTCTTCCGAGAGGAGGCGCGCACCGGCGCACAATTGGCGCGCGAGGTACTCGCCGTGGGTGCGGCTCTACTTTTCCGGCTGAGCTGTTCAGGAGAAGCTGTTCAGGAGAACGCTGAGGGGTCCACGATCGCGTAGATCGTGCCCCCCATCATGTGCGGTTGCCCGTGGGCACCGCCCGTACAAAACGCGCAGTACCAGGCGAACGAGCCGGTCCGGTGCGCAGTGAAGGTGAAGGTCGTCGTGCCGGGCGTTCGCCCATGCGCCGGGCCGATCAGGAAGCTCATGTGCAGAGCTGAGCTCGTGAAGGTATGGAACCTGCGTGTGTAGTTCGTCACCGTGATGCGTACCGGGACACCCGCCGCGATCGCGAAGTTCTCCGAGGATCGAGAGATGCGGTCGATCCCCTTGGCCGCGGTGATGGTGAGCGCGATCGTCTGAACGTTTGTCTTGGTTGCTGCTTTGCTCGGGCTCGCTGGGCCCGCGATGACGGCGAGAGTGACCAAAGCGGCGAGGATGCCCGCCGCTCCGAGGCAGGTAAGCACGACTCTGGCGACCTTCATTTCGGCCACCCCTCTCTGTGACAATTGATACTTGCGCTGTTCGTCCAGTTTCGGCGGGGCGTGTCCGGGCTGCATCGGGGGGAGGACCCCGCGGCTTGCGCAAAAACCCTGACGGCCCTGCGACCAACGCCACCTGGCGCGCACTACACCTGACTTGTCGGCCGGGGTCGGCGACGGCCTCCCAGGGCGACCACGTCATGCGGTACGCGGTTCTACTCGGTCGTGTGGCCGCCGACGGGTCACCAGAGCGGATGCGCCCTTCGGCGGTGCGCGGCGCGCGCCGCGACGAGCAGGACCGGGTCGCGGAGCCGCGGCAGTGCGTCCCGGGCGTCGAGGCGCGCGACGACGAACGCGCCGACGCTCTTGGCGTCGTCCGCGAGGAGGCGCCCGACTCGCCGGCGTCCGAGGACGGCGAAGACGCGTGCGCCCAGGAGGCGCCGCCAGGGCTCCTGGACGAGGCGCGGCGTGTGGGGGAGGTACCACTCGAGCGGCGAGCGATACGCAGCCGGGCTGCCCGCCACGAGTACAGGGTCCCACGGCCGCCAGCCCTCCGACACAAGGGCGGCCGCGATCCCCCTGAACGGCGGGTCCGGGACGCGCTGCACCCAGACGTACCCTGCCGCCGCCGCGCAGCTCACCGCCACCGTGAGCGCGGCGCGGCGCCGGACCGGCGCTCCGGCGAGTGGCAGCAGGACGACGATCGCGACGAACGGCCCGGTCGCGATGAGATTGCGGACCGCGAAGACCTCGAACCCGGCAAGCCACGTCGCGGCGGCGAGCAGGAGCGGAAGGACGGCCAGCGCGGCGAGCAGTCGAGCAAGCGAGCCGCGGCGAACGGCGAGGCCGGTCGCGACCGACAGCACAAGCAGGAACGCCACGGCCGTCGGCAGCGATGCGACGGCCGGCGAGAAGAGCCGCAGCGGGGTCTCGGCCACCACTCGCAGGTCGAACTGGCCGATCCACGAGAAGCGATCGTGGCGGTACTGCGCGACGAACATCGGCAGCCACGGAGCGAACGCGGCGCCGCCGGCGGCGATCGCGGCAGTCGCCCGGAGACGACCGACACGGGCCGCCGGCTCCAGCCACAGCCACGCCACCCCGGCCGCGAGCGAAAACGCGAAGAAGTAGTGCGTCAGCAGCCCTGCCGCAGTGGCCGCTCCGAGCAAGACCAGTCGGCGCTGCGACGGTCGCATGGCCGCGCCGTGGAGCGCGAGGGCGAAGCCCACCGTGAGCAGCGCGAACAGCTCGTACGCGCGGAGCTCGCGACCGTGGCCCGAGAACTGAGCGCCGACAGACACGACCACTCCGCCCGCGACGGCGCACGAGAGTGGCAACAGCTTCGCGCCGAGGACCACGACCAGCGCGACGAGGCCCGCGTCGAACGCAACCGAGAGCAACCGCAGATCGTGGATCGAGACGCCCGTCCGGTGAACGATCCACGCGAGCGCATACCACAGCGGCGGTGTCGACTCCGTGCGCACCACCTGATGCAGCATCGCGCTGAACGACGGCTCCCGGACGACCCGCGCTGACGCGACCTCGTCCTGCCAGAAGGAGGCGCCGAGTGCTCGCGGCAGGCGCAGCGCGACTGTCGCGACTGCAAGTGCAGCGGCTGCCCGCCCCGTCTGCGACATCGTCCGAACCTAACCCCGCGCGGGTTGAGCGTCGCTTTCCGCCGCGTTAACGGCCGATGAACGATCCGCGGCGGCTCCATCCGGAGCGCGTCCTACCGTGCATCCATGCGTCGTCCGATCTGGTTCGTCGGAGCGGTCGTGCTCGCCGCCTGCGGTGTCGCGGCCGCGTCGAGCCTGGGCGCGGGATCGGCGCCGTCCGAGGTCACCGCGACCAGCGTCACGGTCCCCGCGGAGACCGCTGTCACGATCACCGACCCGATCACGACGTCGACGACGCGGACCGTCACGCTGTCGGCCGCCGACGCGCTGCGCCTGCAGGCCGCGATGTCCGACCCCGCGAAGATCCCGACGATCGTCGACGCACGGACACGCGCAACGCTGACGGCGGAGCTGCGCGACCTCGATTCGTTCCTGGCCGACCGGCCGAAGCTTCGTTCCTACCAGCTGCACATCTGGTACGTCGCCCATCACGCGAAACCGCCGGTCTATGCACGCCGGGTCGCCGCGCTGCTCTGGTGCACGGTGTGGTTCCCGCGCGACTGCGGCTGATCCGGCGGCGAGCTACTCTTGGAGGCGTTGCGGATCGTCGCCACCGACGAGGCCCGGCAGCTGATCGCCGCGGACGGCGGCAGGCTCTACGTCCGCCTGCGGAAGCCGCGCTGCTGCGGCGCGGCGACGACCCTCGTCACGCGGACGACGACGGACGACCCGCAGTCGTATCGCTCCCTCGGTGTCGACGCGGGCTTCGAGCTGTTCGTGCCTCAGGGCCTCCTACGACTGCCGGACGAGCTGCACGTCGATGTACGTCGCCGGCCGCGGCGCGTCGAGGCGTACTGGGACGGCTGTGCCTGGGTCGTCTAGTCCGTCTCGAGGAAGAGGCCCATGACGAGTGAGTCCCATAGCTCGCCGTTCGCCCGCCGGTAGTGGCGGACCCTGCGGCCCTCCTCCACGAACTCGAACCTGCGGTAGAGCGCGATCGCAGCGGCGTTGTGCGGGAACACCTCGAGCGACAGCTTGTGCAGGCCGTCGGCGCGCGCCTTCTCGATCATGGACGCGAGCAGGGCGGAGCCGATGCCCCGCCCCCGCCACGCACGCGCGATCCCCATCCCGATCTCACCGGAGCCGAACCTGCTCGGCTCGACGTGGATCGAGCCGACGATCCGCCCGCCGGCGACGGCGACGAGGGTGCCGTCGATCGAGGCCGCGAACATGCGTGTGCGTTCGGCTACGTCGACGGGCGGCTCGCTCGCGATCCCGTCGCGCTCCTCCGCGATCTCCGCGAGCAGCTCGGCCAGGCGCCTCGCCTCGCTGCGCCGCGCAGGGCGGATCTCGATCGGCGTCATGCGAAGTGCGGTCGGAGCCGGTCGGCGGTCCGAATCAATGCTTCGGGGAGCACCTTCACGTCGCCGAGCACGGGCATGAAGCTCGTGTCGCCGCTCCAGCGCGGCACGACGTGGAGGTGCAGGTGGTCCTCGATGCCGGCGCCCGCGACTCGGCCGACGTTCCACCCGAGGTTGAAGCCGTGCGGCGCGTACTCGGCGCGGAGCGCTTCGATCGTGCGCGCGGCGAGCCGTTGCACCTCGAGCGCCTCCTCGTCGTCGATCTCGCCGAACTCGCCGATGTGCCGTGTCGGCGCCACCAGCACATGGCCGGAGGAGTAGGGGAACTTGTTCAGGACGGCGAGCGCCCGCACGCCGCGATGGACGAGCAGCTCCTCCTCGGGCTCGCAGAAGATGCAGCGCCCGAGCTCGTCCGCGTGCTGGACGTACTCGAGTCGCCAGGGCGCCCAGAGCGGCTTCGGCATCGCCCCCGAGCCTAACCGGGGATTGACAGCGACGCGTGCGTCGGTTGCGATGAGCGGGTGACCAAGGTGCTCGCCGTCCTCGTGGTCGCCGCGCTCGCGTTCGGCGGCTGGAAGCTCGGGCACCGCACGAGCCACACCGCCGCGGGGACGCTGCAGACGCTCGCGATCTCGATCCCGGACCAGGCGGCACTCACGGTCGCCGAGGCGAACCTGGCCCAGGCTGCGAGCGTCGCCACCGGGTACGAGGCCGCGAGCGGCACCTATGCCGGGCTGACCGTTCCGGGCGCCACGGTGCGCTCCGCGACCGCGACCGGCTACTGCATCGAATCGACCGTTCGCCAGGTCACTGCGCACCTGGCCGGCCCGAACGGCACGCCCGCCGCCGGCGCCTGTCCCTAGCCTCTAGATGACGTGCCTCGACAGGTTGTGGACGGCTGAGTAGGTCATCCGGGCCTCCTTCGAGGCTGTGGGTCTGCGAAGGCTCACAGTCGAAGGATGACCCGGATGGGGCTTCACCGTAACGCTCGTCTCGGACTCGCTGGCCGGCGGACGCTGGTCGC
Organism: uncultured Thermoleophilia bacterium; assembly: GCA_963725595.1. GTDB lineage: Bacteria > Actinomycetota > Thermoleophilia > Gaiellales > Gaiellaceae > PALSA-600. Next base: position 461,580 of record CAVRYT010000001.1, read on the forward strand.
GGATATCGAGCGCGGTCTGTCGTGTCGTTGTGCGGCGAGACGCCGCGGCGTCTCGCCGACGACCGCCTGTACGTGGTGGTGGCGCTGGCAGGCGGCGACCGTCGAGCAGCGTCTCTCGTTGGCCTGCCTGGAGGATCGTTCGTCGCGGCCGCAGCGGATGCCGCGGCTGTTGCCGCTCGCCGAGCGGGAGCGGATCTGTGCGGCCAGGCGTCGCTCGAGTTGGGGGCCGCGGCTGATCGCCGGCGAGGTCGGGCATCCGCACGCGACCGTCTGGCGGACGCTCAAGCGCGCCGGCATCTCCCGGCCGCCCCGTCAGCCGCGCGAGCAGCCACGGCTGTATGAGTGGCCCTGCCCCGGTGATCTGCTGCACATCGACAGCAAGCGCTTCGTCCGCTTCACAAGGCCCGGCCACGCGGTCACTGGCGACCGTTTCGTGAGCGGCGCCGAGAAGCGGATGCGGGTCGGCTACGAGTGGCTGCACTCGCTCGTCGACGACCACTCTCGCTCCGCCTACAGCGAGCTCCACCCTGACGAGCGCGCCGACACGGTCACCGCCTTCGTCGAGCGTGGTCTCGCGCACTTCGCCGCACACGAAATCGAGGTGAAGCGACTGATGAGCAATAACGCGTTCGTCTATCGGCGCAACCGCTCGCTCGCCCAACTGCTCACCCGCTGTCGGATCAGGCACCTGCTCATCCCGATCCGCCGCCCCCAGGTCAACGGCAAGGTCGAGCGCTACCAGCAGACGCTGAAACGCGAATGGGGCCTCGGTCAGACCTACCGCTCCTCCCACCACCGCGCCCAAGCACCGTCACACTGGCTCCGCTACCACAACGAGCCCAGACCACACAACTCGATCGGCGGCCGGCCACCCATCAGCCGTGTCCACAACCTCCCGAGGCAGGACATCTAGATCCAGCGCTTGTAGCGGAAGAAGCCGAGCAGGCCGATCAGCGCGAGCACCATCACGGCGCACACCGTCCAGAAGGCCCACGCCGTGCCGAAGCCCGGGAAGTTCAGGTTCATGCCGAAGAAGCCGGTGATCAGCGTGAGCGGCAGGAGTACGACCGAGAACACGGTGAGGATGCGCAGCACGTCGTTCTGGCGGTGCGAGATCACCGACTCGTTCGTGTCCTCGAGCGCTTCGATCACCTCTTTGTAGTTGTCGAGGATGTCCCAGATGCGCTCGGCGGCGTCGACGATGTCGTCGAAGTAGAGCTCGAGCTCCTCCGGCAGGAACCGCTCGACGTGGCGCTCGAGCAGGCGCAGCGTCGACCGCTCAGGCTTGATGATCTTGCGGTAGCTGATGATCTCCTGCTTCGCGTTCGAGATGTCGCGGACGACCTCCTCCGAACGTCCCTCGAACACGTCGTCCTCGAGCGAGTCGAGCTTGTGCCCGATCTTGTCGAGGATCGGGAAGCAGTAGTCGAAGAGGTCGTCCAGCACCTCGTAGAGCAGGCGGCCGGAGCCCTTCGAGAAGAGCTGCTCCCGGAACGCCGTGTCCTCCTCGCAGCGGCGGTAGAGGCGCGTGAGCGGCAGCAGCTCCACCGTCGGGAGCGTGACCAGGTAGTCCGGGCCGACGAACACGTCGAGCTCGGCGGCGTTCAGCCGCTGGATCGTGCGGTCGTAGACGGGGAAGTGGAGGACGCAGAAGAGGTAGCCCTCGTCGGCGTAGTCGTCGATCTTCGGCCGCTGGCGCTTCGACATCACGTCCTCGACGTCGAGTGGATGCCACCCGAACCGCTCCGCGAGCTCCTGGGCGTGCGGAAGCGACGGCGCGTCGAGGTGGATCCAGGTCAGCCCGCCGGCGCTGAGCTCAGCCGGGGCGGCCGGCGGTGCCGAGACCGCGGCGGCCGTGTCGCGCCCACGCGTGCGACGGATGCGAGGCAGGCTCGGCATCGGTACTGAGCGGGTCCTCGAGGACGGGCACGACAGGCATGTTCGACATTCTAGTCCGGTCTCCCGCACGAACACCTCTGCGACTGTGGCTAGAGTCGACCTCGTGGAACCCCGCTGGTGGACGATGCGGCCCGCCCAGAACCTGAAGCCGGCCAGCTACGTGTGCCCCTTCTGCGACGGGATGCTGCACGCGACGAGCGAGCACGCGCTCGTCGCCCCCGAAGGCGACGCCTCACGGAGACGGCACGCGCACATGGACTGCGTGCTCGAGGCACGCAAGCGTGGAGAGCTTCCCACCGAGGACGAGTGGCGGAGCCGGGCGAAACGGAGTCGGAGGTGAGCGGGCGTCTGCGTGCGCTCGTCGAGGCCGGCATCGCCGTGACCTCTGAGCTGTCGCTCGACTCGGCGCTGCAGAAGATCGTCGAGGCGGCGGCGTCGATCACGGGTGCCCCGTATGCGGCGCTCGGGGTGATCGACCGCAGCGGGCAGCGGCTCGAGCGCTTCGTCACCACAGGCCTCACCATCGAGGAGCACGCGAGCATCGGCGAGCTGCCCCGCGGCCGCGGGATCCTCGGCGTGCTGATCCAGGACGCCCGTCCGCTCCGGCTCGGGGAGATCGGCAAGGACCCACGCTCGGTCGGGTTCCCCCCGAACCACCCCCCGATGGGGTCGTTTCTCGGCGTGCCGATCCTGCTCCGAGGGGTCGCCTACGGGAACCTCTATCTGACGGACAAGGAGGGGGGCTTCACCGACGAGGACGAGGAGCTCGTGCTCCTGCTCGCCGCGCAGGCCGCGGTCGCGGTCGAGAACGCCCGCCTGTACGAGTCCGCGACGCGCTGGTCGCGCCAGCTCGAGTCGCTGAACGAGATCGGGATCGCGCTGATCGGCGAGCTCGAGCTCGATCGGCTGCTCGAGCTCGTCGCCTCGAGCCTGCGCGACCTGATCCGCGCCCGGATGGTGTTGATCATCCTCCCGACCGGCGAGGATCTCCTGCGCGTCGAGGCCGCCGTCGGAGACGGCGTCCAGGGGCTGCTCGGTTGGACGTTCCCGCGCTCCACCTCGAAGGCGGGGAGGGTGCTCGTGCGCGGTCGCAGCGAGCGAGTCGACGAGCTCCTGGAGGATCCCGAGGTCGACCACGACTCAGCTCGCCGGTTCGCTGCGCGGACGGGGCTCTTCGTGCCGCTGGTCGTGCGCGACAAGGCGATCGGGGTGATCGTCGCCCACGACAAGCAGGGGCCGGACAACCGTTTCGGCGACGACGACGTTCGCGTCTCGGAGCAGTTCGCCGCGCGCGCTGCGACCGCGGTCGACCTGTCGGAGCGGGTCGCGCGCGACGCGCTGCGACGCGTGCTCGGCGGGCAGGAGCTCGAGCGGCGACGCCTGGCCCGCGAGCTCCACGACGAGACCGGCCAGGCGCTCACGTCGATCCTGCTCGGGCTGAAGAGCGTCGAGGAGGCGAAGGACGCCGACGCGTTGAGGGCGGCGGCCGCGAACCTGCGCCAGCTCGTCGTAGCGACGCTGCAGGACGTGCGTCGTCTCGCGGTCGAGTTGCGGCCGAAGGCGCTCGACGACTTCGGCCTCGTGCCGGCGCTCGAGCGGCTGGCCGAGACGTTCCGCGAGCACACCGGCATCGACGTGCAGCTGGAGGCGACGCTGGGCGTCGATCGGCTCCCGGAGGAGCTCGAGACGACGCTCTACCGGCTGATCCAGGAGGCGCTGACGAACGTGGTCAAGCACGCCCAGGCGCACACCGTCAGCATTCTCCTCGTCCGGCGCGACGGCTCCGTCTCGGCGCTGATCGAGGACGACGGGCGTGGCTTCGACCCGTCGCGCGTGCGCGACGACGCGCTCGGCCTCGTCGGCATGCGGGAGCGCGTCGCGTTGCTCGGCGGGCGGCTCACCGTCGAGGCGCCATCGGGTGCGGGCACTACGCTTGCGGTCGAGGTGCCGATCCCGTGACCCAGAAAGCGAGAACGCGCCTGCTCGTCGTCGACGATCATGCGGTCGTCCGCTCCGGCCTACGCATGCTGCTCGACGCCGAGAGCGACCTTGAGGTGGTCGCCGAGGCCGGCAACGCCAGGGACGCGGTGTTCGAGGCGCGGGCGCACAAGCCCGACGTGATCGTGCTCGACGTCGTCATGCCGGGGGAGAGTGGCATCGACGTCCTGCCGCGGCTGAAGAGCGAGGCTCCCGGCGTGAAGGTGCTCGTCCTCTCGATGCAGGACGACCCGCGCTACGTGCGAGAGGCGTTCGCGCGGGGCGCGAACGGCTACGTCCTAAAGGAGGCGGCCGACGCGGAGGTGGTCAGTGCGGTTCGCGAGATCGCGAACGGGGGCGAGTATGTGCACCCGGCGCTCGGCGCCCGCATGGTCGCCGCCGAGGCGCAGGCCCGGGCCGCCGCGGCCGCCGACCCGCTCTCCGACCGCGAGCGCGAGGTGCTGCGGCTGCTCGCGCTCGGCCACACGAACCAGGAGATCGCGAAGAAGCTCTACATCTCCGTCCGCACGGCGGAGACGCACCGCGCGCACATCATGCAGAAGCTCGGCCTCTCCACCCGCGCCGAGCTCGTCCGGCACGCGATCGCGCACGGCCTGCTCGCGGAGGACGCGGTCGAGTAACACCGAAGGGCCGCTTGCGCGGCCCTTCGATGGCGCGAGGTGGCGCGAACTAGATCGCGGGGACAGCCTCGGTCTTGTGCCGCGGCAGTTGTACGAGCGACTCCTTGTTCCGGAGGGCTCCGGCGAGTGCGAGGATCCCGAAGCCGAGGCCGGAGAGCAGCAGGGCCACTCCGACGATGACGCCGAAGAGCGAGATCTGCTCCGCCAGGTAGCTCGTGTTGAGCGCCGTGGTCAGCGCAGTCTCGGTCACCCACAGGTCGCGGACGGCGTTGTCCACGGGCTGACCGTTCTTGTCCTTGACCGCCGCTGCGGCGTCGTTCGTGCCCTTGCCGTTGGGAGACGCATAGCGCGGCATCTGCGCATAGGTCAGACCGCCGGTTGCCTCGAGCGTGTGGATCCGCATGTACTGCGCGAAGCAGCGGGCGCGGGCTCCGTCCGTCACGGCCTTGTTGGCGACGGTGCACGTCGGGATCGCGATGTTCTTCAGCCCGGCCTTCGAGGCCTCGGACTTGATCGCCGTGGGCGTCATGTCGGGCGTGCCCACGATCTGCTCGAGCTTCAAGCTGTTCTGCACGGTGCTGCGGCCGTGGATGCTCATCACGAGCGTGCCGACACCGAAGCCGATGAGGATGACGGCTGCAACCAGCCCGCCGATCTCGAGTGCCTTGCGCATGGTTTCGCTCCTTACCTCGCGGCCGGCCTCTTTCGCAGTCGGCCTTTACGAGGAGCACTGTGCGTCCCAGGGGAAACCACGGCATCAGCGCAAAGCCGCCGCCGGTTGCGGCTTTCCCACAGATGTGGGTTCGAGGACTACCGCCGGCGCGCGAAGGCGACGAGCACCGAGAGCCGCTCGTAGGCGATGAAGCGGTGGTCGGCGCCGGCGGGCACGAAGATCGCGTGCCCCTCCACGAGCGGGTGCTCCGTGCCCTCGATCTCGAGTGAACCCGACCCCTCGAGCACCACGTACACCTCATCGTCTGCGTGGGGCTGCTGGCGGTCGGCCTCCGGCGCCACGAGCACATAGACCCCGAGCTCGAGCCCCGGGCTTTCGTGCACGATCTCGTAACCGCCGCCGACTGCCTGAAGCCGCCGCTTCGCCGCGTCCACATCGAATACGTGTGATTCCACGTGGGGGACCTTAGGCGATTCCCCCGATGTTCGGTCCGGCAGGTGCCGTCACCGTTCGCGCATGACCCCACCGAGCTACGCGATGTTCTGGTGGGTCGACGACGGCCCGCGCGCGGCTGGGCGGATCGAGCTTTCCCAGCAGCACGTGGCGCTCGCGGCCACCACCCCGACGCCGATCGTCGAGCACATCGCGTTCAACGACCTCGCACACATCCTGCTCGAGCGAGGGACGATGCACCTCGAACGTCATGGCCTGCCGACCGTGCATGTGCGCAGCCTGGACACCCCGGGCGCCCTGCGCGAGCTGCATGACCGGCTGCTCGTGTCTAGGTGCAGCCCGACGGCTTCGTGCTCGTGATCTCGCCGCCGGGGCCGCGCAGCCAGTAGGTCGTTCCGCGGTCGGTGCTCTTCAGGCAGTAGTGGTCGTCCGTCATGTCCGAGGGATCGTTGATGTGCACGTCCGGCGAGATCCCCTGGTCGTACTGCGCCCGCAGCACGGCCACGGTGAGCCCGATGTACGTCTTGTTGTCGACGTAGTAGGACTCGACGTCCGGGAGGGCCTCCCGGAGGTTCGCCTGCGCGGTCGTTCGGACCCCTCGATCGCGGTAGCCGAGATACGAGGGGATCGCGATCGCGAGCAGCGCGCCGAGGATCGCGAGCACGATCATCAGCTCGACCAGGGTCCAGCCGCCCTCGTCTCCCGTGGAACGGGTCGTCGCCGCAGGCGCCGCCATCGCCGCATCATGCTCCGAAACGCGGACGGGGTCGAGACCGACGTGCCGGAGGTCGGCTAGCTGGCGGGGTCGGGCTCCGTCTCCCGCCGCACCCGCGTGAGGGCCTCGATCTCCGCCTCGAGCGCCTCGTAGCGGTTCTCGAGCACCCGCGTCAGGCCGCTCGACGACTCGTGCTCGATGCAGAGATCACCCATCGTGAGCGTGCGGCAGCCTGGGTGTGAGCAGGGACGGACGATCGCCATGGGTGGTCGAAGGTGATGCCCCGGTTTCACCGGTCCGTAACCGACCCGCCGGGGTGGCGCGAGACAGGCTCAAGGCGCTAGGCTCGTCGAGAAGGCGGATTCGGTTCGGAGGGGGGATAGGTGACCGACGAGGCTTCGGGTAATCCCGCGCACGAGCGCCGTGCGGAGAAGGACACGACGCGCTCGCATTTCTTCAGCCGGACGCTCGGCGACGGCTGGACAGAGGTGGAGCCTGGCATCTACCTGCAGCGCGCCGAGGCTCACGAGCTCTCGTCGCGGACGGGAGACGGCTTGGAGACACTCGACGACGCGCTTGCAGGGGCGTTGCAGTCGTCGGCAGGCACGGCTTCCGCCGGCGGGCCCGACGACCACAACGGTCGGCTGCGCCGCTGGCTCCACCGGTAGCCCGGCTTGCTAGGCGCCGAGCCGCGGCGGGCGCTCCTGCGACCGCCGTTCCAGCTCCGGCTTCAAGTGCGCGCGCAGCGCGTCGATGTGCCGATGCAGCTCGCGCCGTTCTGCCGACACCTTCCGTTCCTCCCGTTCGGTCAGCTCGTTCGGGTAGGCGTCGAGGCGTGCGTGCAGCCTGCGACGGTAGTCGGAGACCTCACGTTCGCGCAGCTCCATCTGCTCCAGCTCGGCGAAGAGGGAATCGTGCGCTTGCCGGGCGACCATCATGGTGCACGTCCTATCGGCATCGGGCCGCGAACGCTGTAGTCCCCGATTTGGGTCGGTTCGTGACGATGGTGCCCCCGACGCGTCACAACCCGAACCACGCGACGGTGGCCGAGGCGACACTGAAGCTCAGCGTTTGCGTGCGAGACGTGCGAGGTAGTCGCTGTGTCGGCCGACTCGAAGTTGCCGTGAAGCACATCGGGGTCCATGTCCGCGCCGTTCGGCTACACGATCGTTCCCAATTCCTCGTCGACGTGCACCTGATGGAACAGATCCGCGTTTGCGCGCAGCGGCTCGAAGATCGGGCCCCAGAGCTCGCCCTCGAGGTCGAGTCGCGGACGAGCCTGAGTGCCCGTGGTCGTAACTCGCCGAAGAGCGGATCGAGCGTGGCGATCACGATTTGCGCCTGGTAGTCGCCGAAAACGGCGTGGAATGCGCCCGGCAGGAATCGAACCTGCGACCTTTCGCTCCGGAGGCGAACGCTCTATCCCCTGAGCTACGGGCGCGGGGGATCCGTAGTGTAGCCCTCGTGCAGTTGACGGCCTGGCAGGCGACGCTGACGCTCGCCGAGACGTTCACGATCTCGCGCGGCTCCGAGGACGAGACGGACGTGGTGCAGGTGGAGGTGCGGCACGGCGACGTCTCCGGCTTCGGCGAAGGGGCGCCGTACGACCGCTACGGCGAGACTGCCGCGTCGGCGCTCGCGTGGCTCGAGCAGATCGAGCCCGGCGACGATCCCTTCGCGCTCGACGAGCTCGCAGGGCGGCTTCCCCCCGGCCAGTATGCGGCGCGCGCCGCGCTCGACTGCGCACTGCACGACCTGCAAGGAAAGCTGACCGGACTTCCCGTCCACCGGCTGCTCGGCCTGCGCGCGGCGGGGCCGCCGACGTCGTGGACGATCTGGCTCGGCGATCCCGACGACATGGCGCGGCGCACGGAGCGGATCCTCGACCGCGGCTTCCGCCGGCTGAAGCTGAAGCTCGGCGGGCGCGACGGGCTCGACGCGGAACGGGTCGCTGCCGTCCGCTCGGTCACGGAGCTGCCGCTCCAGTGCGACGTCAACGAAGCCTGGACGCTCGAGGAGGCGCTCGAGCTCCTGCCCCGGCTCGGCGTCGAGTACTGCGAGCAGCCTCTTCCGGCGGCCGACCCTGGCGGGCCCGAGCTGAAACGGCGCTCGCCGGTCCCGATCTACGTCGACGAGGACTGCCATACGCTCGGCGACGTCGCCGCCTGTGCCGAGCGGGCACACGGGATCAACATCAAGCTCGCCAAGTCGGGCGGGATCCGGGAAGCGGTGCGCATGGTGGCAGCGGCGCGGGCGCTCGGGCTCGGCGTGATGCTCGGCTGCATGGTCGAGTCCGGGCTCGCGATCGCGGGCGGCGTGCACATCGCGAGCCTGATGGACCACGTCGACCTCGACGGCAACCTCCTGCTCGCCGATGATCCATGGCCCGGCGTGCGCTTCGTCGACGGGGTCCAGCTCCCCTCGGACCGGCCGGGGCTCGGCGTTGAGCCCTCCGCGTAGGCTGCTCGTCCTCGCCGAGGGTCGTGCCGACGACCCGCACTACGGCAAGACCGCGCGCGGCGTGCTCCGCTACCGCCCCAACGAGGTGGTCGCGATCCTCGACTCCTCGAGCAGCGCCGAGGAGCAGGGCGGCTTCCCGATCGTCCATTCGGTCGCCGATGCGCTCGCGTACCACCCGACGGTCGCGCTCGTCGGGGTCGCGACGCAAGGCGGCCGCTTCCCGCCGGCGTGGCGCGAGCTCCTGAAGGACTGCATCGCGGCGGGCCTCGACGTCGAGAACGGGCTGCACGAGTTCATCACCGAGGATCCTGAGCTGTCGCAACTCGCCCGTGCCCGGGGCGTCGAGTTGCGCGACCTGCGCAGGCCGCCGGCCGGGCTCAACGTCCCCACCGGCGCCAACCTGACCCACGGCGCGACGACGATCCTGACCGTCGGCTCCGACTGCGCGATCGGGAAGATGACGGTCGCGCTCGAGCTCGACCGCGAGGCCCGGCAGCGTGGCATCCGGAGCGAGTTCGTGCCGACGGGCCAGACCGGGATCGCGATCGCGGGCTGGGGGATCTCGGTCGACGCGGTCGTCGCCGACTTCCTCGCCGGCGCCGCCGAACAGCTCGTGCTCGAAGGGGTGGAGCGGGGTGGGGAGGTGCTGTTCGTCGAAGGACAGGGCTCGGTGCTCCACCCTGCCTACTCCGGTGTCACTCTCGGCCTCATCCACGGCTCGGCGCCGCACGCGTACGTGCTCTGCCACATGGCCGGCCAGACGGTCGTCGACGAGGACGAGCGCTTCCCGATGCCGCCGCTCTCCGAGCTCGTCGAGCTCCACGAGCGGCTGAGCCTGCTCGCACGCCCGGCGCGTGTGCAGGCGATCGCGGTGAACACCCATGCGCTCGACGAGGACGCGGCCCGGCGGGCGGTCGACGCCGCGGCAGCCGAGACGGGCCTGCCCGCCGACGACCCGGTCCGGTTCGGCGCCGCGCGGCTCCTCGACGCGCTCGTGCTGCACTTGACGAACCGAACAGACGTTCGCTAGCATGGCGAACACATGTTCGTTCGCATTCTTATCCTCGTCGGGATCGCGGTGCTCGTCTGGAGCGCCGCCGCGCATTCCTCGCAGGCGCACGGCCGCAAGCAGGTGGTGACCGTCCGTCCGCACGACACGCTCTGGTCGATCGCCGAGCAGCACTACGCCGGCAACGTCCAGGAGGCGATCTGGCGGATCGAGCGGGCGAACCATCTGCCGGGGGCCGACATCGGCGTCGGCGAAAAGCTCGTGCTGCCGTAACCCGGGGCAGGAGCGCGTCGGCCGGCGGTTCGCTGCGACAATCGTCGCCCGTGGACCTGGACATCGTCTTCCTCGGCACCGCTGCGAGCGGTCCCAGCGCCGGCCGTGCACCGACCGCCACCCTGCTGCGGCGGGGCGGCGACCGGCTGCTCGTCGACTGCGCCGAGGGCACACAGCGGCAGCTGATGCGATCGGTGCTCGGGCTCCCCGACCTGCCGGAGGTGCTGCTGACGCACTTTCACGCCGACCACTACCTCGGCCTGCCGGGCATGCTGAAGACCTTCTCGCTCCGCCAGCGCGAGGAGCCGCTCACCCTGTACGGGCCCCCCGGCCTTCGCGAGCTCTATCGCGACCTCGGCCGTCTGATCGGGCGGCTCAGCTACCCGGTCGAGCTCGAGGAGCTGCGGGCGGGCGACACGCTCGAACGGGACGGCTACCGCGTGCTCGTCTTCCCCGTGCACCACGGCGTCTCGGCGGTCGGCTACGCGCTCGTGGAGGACGACCGACCGGGCCGGTTCGACGTGGAGGCCGCGGACGCGCTCGGCGTGCCGAACGGCCCGGAGCGCGGTGCCCTCCAGCGCGGTGAGTCGATCACCCTGGCCGACGGCCGCGTCCTCACGCCCGACGCGGTGCTCGGCGGCGCCCGGCCCGGCCGCCGGATCGTCCTCTCGGGCGACACCGCCCCCACCGAGACCGTCCGCGTGCTCGCCGAGGATGCAGACGTGCTCGTCCACGAGGCGACGTTCGCCGAGGACGAGCGCGAGCGCGCCGGCGAGACCCTCCATTCCACCGCCCGGCAGGCCGCCGAGCTCGCGCGCGAGGCGGGCGTTCGCCTACTGGCGCTGACGCACGTGTCGCCGCGCTACGCCGGTTGGGAGCTGGCACAGGAGGCGGAGTCGGTGTTCAAGCCCACGGTCGTGCCGCGCGACTTCGACGTGATCGAGGTGCCCTTCAGGGAGCGCGGCGAGCCGCGTCTCCTCCGCAAGGCGGCTCGCCCTGCGCGCGCAGCGTCGGAAGCATCAGAGCTGCCAGACGCCGCCGCGTAGCACCGGGACGCGTGAGCCGTCCCGGACGATCCCCGTGACGGAGACCTCCGAGCTTCCGATCATGAAGTCGATGTGGATCGCGCTCGCGTTGATGCGGTCGTAGTCCTCGGGCCCGACGGCCGACTGGTAGGCGTTCCCGAAGGCCAGATGGCTCGCCGCGTTCTCGTCGAGCAACGTGTTGAAGAAGACGGTGTTCGTCTTGCCGATCCGGCCCTGCCCGTCGACGAGCGCAACCTCGCCGAGCCGCGAGCCGTTCTCGTCCTTCGCGCAGCGCGTCCGCAGGGCGTCCGCTCCCTCGTCGGCCTCGATCGAGACGGCGCGCCCGCCCTCGAAGCGGATGCGCAGGCCGGTGACGACGGTGCCGCTGACGTCGAGCGGCTTTGTCGCCGTCACGACGCCCTCCGTTCGGGTCGGGTCGGGCGACGTGAAGATCTCCTCGGTCGGGAGGTTCGGGTGGTGGACGACGCCGTCGACCGTCGTCGTCCCGGGCGTGTCCTTCGAGAAGTGCGAGGTGGGGAGGAGGCCGACGGTGAGGTCGGTGCCGGGGCCCTCGAAGTGGAGAGCATCCAGCTGGGCGGCGTCGAGCCTGGTCGCGACGTCGTGCAGCTCCCCGATGCGCGCTCCCCAGGCCGCCTCTGCGTCCGGCTCGTCGAGCCGGAGCACGTAGACGAGCTGCTCCTCGAGGCGGGCCATCGCCTCGTCGTCGTCGAGCCCGGGGTGGACGACCCGGGCCCAGGCCGGAACCGCCCACGGCACCACGAGCCAGTTCGTCGTCTTTGCGTTGATGACCGGGAAATGCTCCTTCAGCGACGGCAGCTGGTCGCGGCCGGCAATCGCCGGGTCGACGCCGTCGAGCAGGCCGGGGGGCGTGTTCGGGGAGATCGAGATGCGCGACCCGTGCGCCTCCGAGAGCTCGAGCAGGCGCGTGCCGTACCACCGAGGCGTGAACTCGAGGGTCTCGGGGTCGGCGTGCAGGGCGCGGATGCGCTTGACGTACGGGTCGAACCACCAGGGGTCGACGAACACCGCGCCGCGGTCATACGAGGCCGCCGCGATCGCCCGGACGAGCGGCGCCGCCTCGGGCGAGGCGATCACGAGCACCTGCTGCCCGGGCTGGATGTTCGCGCCGAAGCCGGCGATCAACTGCGCGTAGCGCTCGAGAAGTTGACCCTCCACCGGGGGCGCAGACTACAACGTCCGGCCGTATCGCCTATGCTGCAACCCGCACCGCCCCTTTAACCCGGTCCAGCGAGGCCGGAAAGGAGTCGAATGTCTCACCCTGCCGTCCTGCCCGGACGCCGCGTGCTCCTCGACGAGGAGCAGGTGCGGCGAACGCTCTCCCGCATTGCGCACGAGATCATCGAGCGCAACGACGACCTCGAGTCGGTCGCGCTCGTCGGGATCCACACACGCGGCGTTCCGCTCGCGCAGCGCCTCCGGCGACTCGTCGAGGAGCGCTCGGGCGTCGAGCTCGCACTCGGCCAGCTCGACATCACGTTCCACCGCGACGACGTGCACGTACGCGGCGGCCAGGCGCCGCGTCGCGCGCAGCCGCTCGTCCGCGACACGAAGCTCGACTTCGAGCTCGAGGGCCGCACCGTCGATCCTCGTCGACGACGTGCTCTACACGGGGCGCACCATTCGCGCGGCGATCGACGCGCTCTTCGAGTACGGGCGTCCCGAGCGGGTGCAGCTGGCGGTGCTCGCCGACCGCGGCCACCGCGAGCTCCCGATCCGGCCCGACTACGTCGGCAAGAACCTGCCGACCGCGCGGGACGAGCGGATCCAGGTCGAGCTCGTCGAGGTCGACGAGGTCGACCGCGTGCTGCAGGTCGGGAACGGCACCGAGGCCGGCGATGACTGACCTACGCGTGGTCGGAGGCGACCTGCTGCCGCCCGTACAGGAGCGCCGTCACCTGCTCTCGATCGCCGACCTGACCCGCGACGACGTCGACCGGCTGCTCGCGACCGCGCACTCCTTCGCGCTCTCGCAGGAGCGCGAGACGAAGAAGCTGCCGACGCTGCGCGGCCGGCTCGTCCTGAACGTCTTCTACGAGTCCTCGACGCGCACGTCGTCGTCGTTCGAGCTCGCGGCGAAGCGGCTGTCGGCGGACACGCTCACGTTCAAGTCGGCCGGCTCTTCCGTCGACAAGGGCGAGTCGCTCAAGGACACCGCGCTCACGCTCTCGGCGTACGACCCCGACGTGATCGTCCTGCGGCACCCCGAGGTCGGGTGCGCCGGCAGTTCGTCGCACGGAACGTCGACGCGCGCGTCGTCAATGCCGGGGACGGCAAGCACCAGCATCCGACGCAGGCGTTGCTCGACCTCTACACGATGCGCCAGGCGTGCGGTCGCCTCGAGGGTCTCCACGTCGCGATCGTCGGCGACGTCGCCCATTCGCGGGTCGCGCGCTCGCTCGTACAGGCGCTCCGGCTCGTTGGCGCGCACGCGACGCTCGTCGGCCCGCCCGCGCTGCTGCCGGCGGGGCTCGCACCGACGACGCACGACATCGGCGAGATCGCCGACGCGGATGTCGTCTACGTGCTGCGGATGCAGCGCGAGCGGATCGCCGCCGGCGCGAACTTCGTGCCGTCGCTCCGCGAGTACACGGCCCGTTGGGGGATCACGCCCGAGAGGCTTCGGGAAGGCCAGTGGGTGATGCACCCCGGCCCGATGAACCGCGGCATCGAGATCGACGCGCGCGTCGCCGACTCACGGGCCGCGCTCGTCGTCGACCAGGTGCGGGCCGGGCTCGTCGTCCGGATGGCGGTGCTGTACGACCTGCTCACCGCCGGGCGCCCCGTGGCGGTCGAGTCGGCAGTGGGGGTCGCGTGATGCTCGCCGGACCGTCCGGTGTCGACGATCTGGTGATCAGATCGGCGCGCGTCGTCGATCCGGTCGAGGGGATCGACGCGGTCCTCGACGTGCGCATCGACGCGGGCGTGATCGCTCAGCTGGGAGAGTCGCTCGACACGAACGAGCACCGGGTGATCGAGGCGGGCGGACGGATGCTCGTGCCCGCCTTCGTCGACCCCCATGTCCACCTGCGCACGCCGGGCCGCGAGGACGAGGAGACGATCACGAGCGGCACGGCCGCGGCAGCTGCCGGCGGCTACTGCGCGATCCTGGCCGTGCCCAACACCGACCCGGTCGTCGACCAGCCGGAGCTCGTGCGCGGCCTGCGGGCGCGCGCCGAGGCCGAGGCGAGCATCCCGGTCGGCTTCATGGCTGCCCTGACGAAGGGGCAGGCGGGCGAGGAGCTCGCCGAGCTCGCCGCGCTCGCCGATGCCGGCGCCGCTGCGTTCAGCGACGACGGCCGGCCCGTCGCGGCCGCCGGCGTGATGCGCCGCGCGCTCCAGTACAACGCCGTGACCGGGCGGATGATCGCAGTGCACTGCGAGGAGCAGACGCTGACCCGCGGCGGCCACGCCCATGCCGGCGCGATCGCGGCAGAGCTCGGCCTCGGCGGGTGGCCGTCGCTCGGCGAGAGCCTGATGGTGGCGCGCGACGTCGACCTCTCCGCGGACACCGGGCAGCCGGTGCACCTGATGCACCTCTCGGCCCGCGAGTCGGTCGACCACCTCCGGCGCGCTCAGGCGTCGGGTGCCCACGCCACCGCCGAGGCGACCCCGCACCACCTCTGCCTCACGGACGAGGCGATCAGGGGCCTCGACCCGAATCTGAAGATGAACCCTCCGCTTCGGAGCGACGCCGACCGCGCGGCGCTCGTCGAAGCGGTTCGCGACGGCACGATCGCCGCGATCGCGACCGATCACGCACCACACGCGCCGGAGGAGAAGGACGTGCCGTTCGAGTCCGCGCCGTTCGGCGTGCTCGGCCTCGAGACCGCCTTCGCGGCGCTCTACACGTACCTGGTCGCACCGGGTGTGCTGCCGCTCGCGACGGTGCTCGAGCGGATGTCGGCCGGCCCAGCGGCGATCTTCGGCCTCGACCGGCCGCGGCTCGCCGTGGGAGCACCGGCGAACCTCACCCTGCTCGATCTCGGCGCCACGTGGCGTGTGAAGGCGACGAAGCTGCGTTCCCGTTCGACGAACTCCTGGCTCCTCGGCAGGCGCCTCACCGGGCGCGTCGCCCTGACCGTCGCCGCCGGCCGCGTGGCGTTCGAGCAATGACACGTGGACGCTTGATCCTCGAGGACGGCACCGTCTTCGACGGCGAGTCGGTGGGCGCGGAGGGATGCTCGTTCGGCGAGGCGGTCTTCACGACCTCGATGACCGGGTATCAGGAGGTCGCGACCGACCCGAGCTTCGAGGGGCAGATCGTTTGCTTCACCGCGCCGATGGTCGGGAACTACGGCGTCGACGAGCGACGCTCGGAATCGCGGCGGGCGCACGCGAAGGCCGTCGTGATGCGCGACGCGCGCGGGCCTGCGTGGACGGACTGGCTGCACGATCGCGGGCTCGTCGCGCTCACCGGGATCGACACACGCTCGCTCGTCCTCCACCTACGCGAGCAGGGCGCGATGCGCGCAGCTGCCGCCGCCGGTGACGTCGACCTCGACGAGGTGCTCGCGGCCGTGCGCGCACAGCCCGGCATGGCCGGCGCCGCACTCGTCGCGGGCGTCTCGACCGCCGAGCCCTACACCTACGCAGCGGAGGGCGCGGTCCGGGTGGCCGTCGTCGACTACGGCTGCAAGCGCTCGATCCTGCGGCGCGTCGCCGCTGCGGGCGCGGCGGTCGACGTCTTCCCGCACGACGTCGACGCCGACACGCTCGCCGGCTACGACGGCGTCGTGCTCTCGCCGGGGCCGGGCGACCCCGCGCCGCTCGCCGGCGAGGCGAGGACCGTGCAGGAGCTGCTCGGGCGCACACCGGTGCTCGGCGTCTGCCTCGGCCATCAGCTGCTCGCGCTCGCGACCGGCAAGGAGACGTTCAAGCTGCCGTTCGGCCACCGCGGCGCGAACCATCCGGTGCTCGACCATGCGACGAGGCGCGTGCTCGTCACGTCGCAGAACCACGGCTTCGCCGTCGCTCCGGGCGACGAGACCGGCGTCACGCACAGCTCGCTGTACGACGGTACGGTCGAGGGGCTCTACTACCCGGAGCTGCGGGCGCGCTCGGCGCAGTTCCACCCCGAGGCCTCGCCGGGGCCGCACGACGCGGCGAGCCTCCTCGCCGGCTGCGTCGAGGAGCTGAAGGCGGCCGCCTGATGCCGAGGCGCACCGACCTCCACTCGATCTGCCTGATCGGCTCCGGGCCGATCGTGATCGGCCAGGCGGCCGAGTTCGACTACGCGGGCTGCCAGGCGCTCAAGGTGCTGCGCGAGGACGGCTACCGCACGATCGTCGTCAACTCGAACCCGGCGACGATCATGACCGACCCGGGCTTCGCCGACCGCACCTACCTCGAGCCGCTCGACCTCGAGGGCGTCGCCGGCGTGCTGCGCCGCGAGCGGCCCGACGCGCTCCTGCCGACGATGGGCGGCGGCACCGCGCTGAACCTCGCGCGCGAGCTGCACGAGGAGGGCATCCTCGGCGAGCTCGGGATCGAGCTGATCGGCGCCGACATCGACGCGATCAACCGCGCCGAGGATCGCGAGCTCTTCAAGACGACGGTCGAGTCGTGCGGGCTGAAAGTGCCGACCTCGCGCATCGTCACGTCGGTCGACGACCTCGCGGGCGTCTCGCTGCCGGCCGTCGTGCGTCCGGCCTTCACGCTCGGCGGTCACGGCGGCGGCTTCGCCGACACGCCCGAGCAGCTGCGCGCGCAGGTCGAGCGCGGCCTCTCGGAGTCGCCGATCGGCCAGGTGCTCGTCGAGGAGTCGGTGCGCGGCTGGGACGAGTTCGAGCTCGAGGTCGTGCGCGACCGCGCCGACAACGTCGTGATCGTCTGCTCGATCGAGAACCTCGACCCGATGGGCGTGCACACCGGCGACTCGGTCACCGTCGCGCCGCAGATGACGCTCAGCGACGAGGCCTACCAGGAGCTGCGCGACGCGGCGATCGCGGTCATCCGCGCGGTCGGCGTCGACACCGGCGGCTCGAACATCCAGTTCGCACGCGACCGTGAATCGGGCGAGCTGCGCGTGATCGAGATGAACCCGCGCGTCTCGCGCTCGTCGGCGCTCGCGTCGAAGGCGACCGGCTACCCGATCGCGAAGGTCGCCGCCAAGCTCGCCGTCGGCTACACGCTCGACGAGATCCCGAACGATCTGACCGGCACGACGCCGGCGAGCTTCGAGCCGACGCTCGACTACGTCGTCGTCAAGATTCCGCGGTTCGCGTTCGAGAAGTTCCCCGGCGCCGACCGAACGCTCGGGACGCAGATGAAGTCGGTCGGCGAGACGATGGGCATCGGCCGCACGTTCGTCGAGGCGTTCGTCAAGGCGAAGCGCGGGCTCGAGGGCACCTCGAGTGGCAGCCCGAGGAGCTCCACCCGTGGTTCGAGCGCGAGCTCGCCGGCGTGGCGGCGGAGGAGGAGCGCCAGCAGGCGGACAGGCCGGTCTACCGCCGCATCGACTCGTGCGCCGGCGAGGTCGAGGCCGCGTCGAACTACTTCTACTCGACGTGGGGCGAGCAGGACGAGGAGCCGCCGCGCGGCGACGCGAAGCGGGTCGTGATCCTCGGCACCGGGCCGAACCGGATCGGGCAGGGGATCGAGTTCGACTACTGCTGCGTGCACGCCGTGCAGACCTTCCGCGCGCTCGGCTACGAGGCCGTGATGGTCAACTGCAACCCGGAGACCGTCTCGACCGACTACGACACCTCCGACCGCCTCTACTTCGAGCCGCTCGACGAGGAGTCCGTGCTCGCCGTCTGCGAGCGCGAGCAGCCCGACGGCGTCGTCATCCAGTTCGGCGGCCAGACACCGCTCAAGCTCGCCCGCGCGATCGAGGCGGCCGGCTTCCGCATCCTCGGCACGCCGTTCGACGCGGTCGACCTCGCCGAGGACCGCGAGCGCTTCGGCAGCCTGCTGCGCGACCTCGGCGTCCGCTGCCCGGACTGGGGGATCGCGGCGTCCGGCGCAGAGGCGGTCGAGATCGCCGCGCGGATCGGCTACCCGGTGCTCGTGCGGCCGTCGTACGTGCTCGGCGGCCGCGCGATGCGCGTCTGCTACGCCGCCGACGAGGTGCGTCGAGGCGTTCATGGGCGTGCAGGGGCCGACGCTCGTCGACCGCTTCCTCGAGAACGCGATCGAGATCGACGTCGACGCGCTCTGCGACGGCGACCGACACCTACGTCGCGGCGGTCATGCAGCACGTCGAGGAGGCGGGCGTCCACTCCGGCGACTCCTCCTGCGTGCTGCCGGCGCAGTCCTTGACGCCGGAGTCCCTCGCGAGATCCGCGCCATCGTCCGGCGGCTCGGGCCCGCGCTCGGCGTCGTCGGGCTCCTGAACGTGCAGCTCGCGATCGCCGACGACGAGGTGTTCGTGCTCGAGGTGAACCCGCGCGCGTCGCGCACGGTGCCGTTCGCGTCGAAGGCGACCGGCGTCAACCTCGTCGACGCCGCCTGCCGGCTCGCGGCCGGCGCGAGGCTCGCCGATCTCGAGCTGCCCGCCGAGCGACCGCCGCGTCAGGTCAGCGTGAAGGCGGCCGTGCTGCCGTTCGCGCGCTTCCCCGGCGCCGACCCGGTGCTCGGCCCCGAGATGCGCTCCACCGGCGAGGTGATGGCGAGCGCCGCCGACCTCCCGACCGCGTTCGCGAAGGCCGAGCGCGCCGCCGGGCGGCCGCTGCCGCGGCGAGGCGTCGTCTTCCTCTCGGTGCGCGACGACGACAAGGCCGCCTCGGTCCCCGTCGCGGCCGCGCTCGCCGGCCTCGGCTTCCAGCTCGTCGCGACCGGCGGCACCGCGCGCACGCTGCGCGGCGCCGGCCTCGAGGTGGACGAGGTGCGCAAGGTGAGCGAGCCGGGCGAGGGGCCGAGCGTCGTCGACCTGATCCGCCGCGGCCGCTGCAACCTCGTCGTCAACACGCCGGAGGCGGCCCGGAGCCGCGCTCGGACGGCTACCTGATCCGGGAGGCCGCGCTCGCCGCCCGCGTCCCGTGCATCACGACGCTCGCGGCGGCGGCGGCGGCCGTCCACGCGATCGCGAACGCCCGCGCCGAGACCGCGCTCTCGCTGCAGGAGCGGATCGATGCCGAGGCCTGCGGCGCGAGCGTCGTAGCGTCGTCGCGGTCGAGGCGGTCGGGCCCGTACACGCTCGTCCGGCTCGACCGCGGCGCGCTCGACCCCGGCATGCCCGGGCAGTTCTTCATGCTCGAGGCGCCCGGCCGCGTGCTGCCGCGGCCGATGTCGCTCTGCCTCGCGCCGAGCGGGCGAGCTCGGCGTTCCTGCTCGACTCCGATCGGCCCCGGCACGCGCGCGCTCGCGGAGCTCGAGCCCGGCGATCGGATCCACGTCCTCGGCCCGCTCGGGAACGGCTTCCGCCTCGACGTCGCACCGGCCGCTGCTCGTCGGCGGCGGGATCGGGATCGCGCCGTTCCCGTACCTCTCCGAGGCGCTCGAGCACCCGCCGGCCGTGCTCGGCTTCCGCAGCGAGCACCACGCCGAGGCGGCCGCGCTCGTTCCGAACGCCGAGGTCGTGATCGACCCGGTGCTCGTCACCGACGCGATGCCCGCTGGCCGCGACGTGCTCGCCTGCGGCCCGGAGCCGATGCTCGAGGCGGTCCGCGCGCTCGCTCCGGACGCGCAGCTCGCCTGGGAGGCGCCGATGGCCTGCGGGTACGGCGCCTGTTACGGCTGCGTCGTCGAGATCGACGGCGAGCTGAAACGGCTCTGCGTCGAAGGACCGGTGCTGTGCTCCTCCTGAACGCGAGCGGCTGCCTCGACGCGCTGACCGCGCCCGACGTCGCGCGGGCGCTCGACGCCTTCGTGACGAAGACGGTGACGCCCGAGCCGCGCGAGGGGAACGCAGCCGGTGCGGATCGCCGAGACCGACCACGGGATGCTGAACGCGATCGGCCTCGCGAACCCGGGCCGCGATCGCTTCCTCGGCGAGACGCTGCCCGCGTCTGCGGCACATCGGACGTGCCGCTCTGGGTCTCGGTCGGCGGCTTCTGCGGCCCGCGACTACGCCGAGACGTGCGCGCGCCGCTGCGACGACGTCGACGATCGAGCTGAACCTCAGCTGCCCGAACGTCGACGAGGCGCCGGAGTCGGCGGCGGAGATCGTCGCCGCCTGCCGGGCGGCGACCGCCAAGCCGCTCTACGCCAAGCTTTCGCCGCATGCCTGGGACATCGGCGAGACGGTGCGCGCCGTCGAGGCGGCCGGCGCCGACGGGGTCAGCTCGTCAACACGCTGCGCGGCCTCGCGCTCGACGCGCGCCTGCGCGCCGAAGCTCGCGCGCGGCGCCGGCGGCTACTCCGGCCCCGCGCTGAAGCCGGTCGCGCTCGCCGCCGTCCTCGCCGCGCGGCGCGCGACCGCGCTGCCGATCGTCGGCATGGGCGGCGTGCAGGACGGGACGCGACGCGCTCGAGCTGATCGCGTGCGGCGCGACACACGTCGCGCTCGGCACGGTGCTCTTCGCCGACCCCGACGCGCCGACGCGTGTTCGCGACGGAGCTCGTCGAGGAAGCGCACGACGCCGGCTTCGACACGTCCGGAGGATGCGTTCTGTGCGGCCGCTCGGAAGCTGTTGCCAGTCTGGCCAACTAGCTGCCGAACGGTCCTAGTTGCACGGCGCTGACAGGTTGGTAGGATGCTGCGCTCATGGTGCCGCCCCAGACTCAGGTTCAAGCTCCGGTCCGCTCGCTCGACCAGCGAATGGAAGCACTCAAGCGAGCGAACGACATCCGGGTCAAGCGCGCGCAGCTGAAGAAGGACCTGAAGTCCGGGCAGCGTCTCGATCGAGCAGATCCTCGGCGAGCCGCCGGAGTTCGTCTCGACCGCGAAGGTCTTCGACATGCTGATGGCGGTGCCGAAGTTCGGCCGCGTGAAGGCGGCCCGCCTGCTCAACCAGTGCCGCATCAGCCAGTCGAAGACGGTCGGCGGCCTCTCCGACCGCCAGCGGCACGAGCTGATTGACCTCTTCAACACCGTTAAGCTCGCAGGCCCGTCTTCGTCGTCACCGGCCCGTCGGGGGCCGGGAAGGGGACGCTGATCGAGCTCGTCCTGCCGCGCTTCCCCGAGCTCGCGCTCGCCGTCTCGGCGACGACCCGCGCCGCAGCGGCCCGGCGAGGAGGACGGCGTCCACTACTGGTTCCTCACCCACGAGGAGTTCGAGCCGGCGGCGCGGCCGCGGGCGAGTTCCTCGAGTGGGTCGACTACGTCGGCAACCGCTACGGGACGCTCCACTCGGAGATCGACCGGCTGCGGGCCCAGGGGAAGGCCCCGCTGCTCGAGCTCGAGACCGAGGGCGCGCTGCGGGTCAAGCGCCGGGTCGAGACGCGGTGACGATCTTCGTCACCGCTCCGGTCGCCGAGCTCGAGCGCCGGCTGCGCGAGCGGGCGACCGAGAGCTCCGGCGAGATCGAGGAGCGGATCGCGACCGCCCGCCGGCAGCTCGGCGAGCGCGGGCGAGTTCGACTACGTCGTCGAGAACGACGACCGCGAGCGCGCCGCGGACGCGCTGGCGGCGATCGTCGCCCGGGAGCTGGACGGTGACCGCTACCATGGCGCGCCCATGATTCATCCCCGCATCGACGAACTGCTCGACCAGGTCGACTCGCGCTACGCGCTCGTGATCGTCGCGGCCAAGCGCGCGCGGCAGATCAACAACTACCACCACCAGCTCGGCGAGGGCACGTTCGACGAGTTCGCGCCGCCGCTGATCGAGTCGCGCTCGAAGAACTACCTGACGATGTCCCTCGAGGAGATCGCCGAGGGCAAGATCGTCTACGAGTACGCGTCCGAACCTCGAAGCAACGTTCGCAGGTCAGCACATTCCGGCATGAGCCGGATCCTGCTCGGCGTCACCGGCGGCATCGCCGCCTACAAGGCGTGCGAGCTGACGCGCCTGCTCGTCAAGGCGGGCCACGAGGTGTCCCGCTCGTCACGCCGGGCGCGGAGCGCTTCGTGCCGCGCGAGACCTTCCTCGCGCTCGCCCGCCGGCCGGCGCACGAGGACTCCGTACCCGCACCTGACGCGCGCCGACCTGCTCGTCGTCGCGCCCGTGCACCGCGAACACGCTCGCGAAGCTCGCGCACGGGATCGCCGACAACGTGCTCACCGAGGCGGCGCTCGCGCACCGCGGGCCGGTGCTCGTCGCGCCGGCGATGAACCCGCGCATGTGGGCGCACTCCGGCGACGCGCGCGAACGTCGAGACGCTGCGCGCGCGCGGCGTCGAGCTCGTCGGCCCGGACGAGGGCGAGATGGCCGAGGGCGAGTGGGGCGTCGGCCGGCTGGCCGAGCCCGGCCGAGATCGCCGCGCGCGCCGAGCAGCTGCTCGCGCCGCGGATCGCTCGCCGGCCGCCGCGTGCTCGTCACGGCCGGCGGCACGCGCGAGCCGCTCGACAGCGTCCGCTTCGTCGGCAACCGCTCGTCGGGGCGGATGGGCGTCGCGCTCGCCGAGGAGGCGCGCCGGCGCGGGGCCGAGGTGATCCTGCTCGCCGCCAACCTGGCCGTGCCGGCGCCGTCACGGCGTCGAGACGATCCCGACGCCGACCGCCGAGTCGATGCTCGACGCCGCGCTCGCGCTCGCCGGACGTCGACGTCGCGCTGCTCGCCGCCGCCGTCGCCGACTACCGGCCGGCGGCGGCGCTCGCGGCCAAGCGGCCGAAGGACGACGACGGCTGGACGGTCGAGCTCGAGCCGACCGCCGACATCGCCCGCGCGCTCGGCGAGCGCAAGCGCCCGGGCCAGGTGCTCGTCGCCTTCGGCGCCGAGCACGGCGAGGAGGGCCTCGAGCGCAAGCGCGCGATGCTCGAGACGAAGAACGCCGATCTCGTCGTCTTCAACGACGTCGGCCGCGCGCGACATCGGCTTCGACGTCGGCCGAGAACGAGGTCGTGCTCGTCACCCGCGACGGCGAGCGCGCGGTGCCGAAGGCCTCGAAGGCAGCGATCGCAGCGCGATCCTCGACGAGGTCGAGCGGCTCCTCGGCTGAGAGGCTCGGGCCATCGGATCTGCGATGAGCGACGCGTACGCCCTCTTCCGGAAGGCCAGAAGCGCCTCCGCACCGGCATGGCCGCCCAGGCGACCGTGCCGCTCGAGAAGGCGAAGCGGCTCGAGCCCGGACAAGGCGTCGATCCGCGAGGCGCTCGGGATCGCCTACTTCCGGCTCGCGCGCTGGGAGGAGGCCGAGCGCGAGTTCCGCACGATCGTCGAGGAGCTCTCGCCGACCGACGACTACGCGCACTACGCGCTCGGCCGGGCGCTCGAGCAGCAGGGCCGCGACCGCCGAGGCGAACGGCCACTACAAGCTCGCGAGCTCGATGAAGCCCGGGCTCGAAGACGTACGCCGCGCGCATCCGCGACCTCGAGACGACGACCGGGTGAGGGCGGTCGTCCAGCGCGTCGCCCGCGCGTCCGGTCGACGCCCGGCGGCTCGATCGGCGCCGGGCTCTGCGTCCTGCTCGGCGTCGCGGACGGCGACGACGACGCGAGGCGCCGCAGCGGCTCGCGGGGAAGGTCGCGCGCCTCCGGATCTTCGAGAACGACGACGGCAAGTTCGACCGCTCGCTGCTCGACACGGGCGGCGCGGCGCTCGTCGTCCGCAGTTCACGCTGATCGCCGACACGCGCGAAGGGGAACCGGCCGAGCTTCTCCGGCGCCGCCCGGCCCGAGCGCGGCCGAGCCGCTCTACGAGCGCTTCTGCGCCGCGCTGCGCGAGCTCGGCGTCGCCGGTCGAGACGGGCGTCTTCGGCGCGCGGATGGCGGTCGAGCTCGTGAACGACGGGCCCGGTCACGATCGTCCTCGATGAGCCTGACGAGCGATCCGCGGCGAGTCCTGGAACCGGGTTCTGCTACCTTTCCGGCCACCACATTTCGAGCACGTTCGAGATGGGCGCGCGGCGCCCATTTTTCGTCTGTAGGCGGGCTGGTGCAGTTCGAAGTGGCCATCGGCAACACAGCCGAGAAGGAGAGAAGCTGCAGCGCGACGTCGCACGGACGGTCGAGTCGGCGCTGCCCGGCGTCGAGGTGCTCGCACTCGAGCTGCACGGGCAAGGAGCGCTTCTGCGTCTACGTCGACCACCCGCAGGGCGTCGACCACGCGCTCTGCGAGCGCGTCACCGGACGTGCTGCGGCCCGTATCTCGACGACTACTCGGTCGAGGTCTCCTCGCCGGGCTTCGAGCGGCCGCTGCGCACGCGGGCGCACTTCGAGCGCGCCGTCGGCGCGAACGGTGCGCGTGAAGACGGAGACCGGCCGCGTCCGCGGCGAGGTCCTCTCCGCCGGCGAGCGGTCGGTCCAGCTCCAGAACGGGGCCGGCGAGCCGGCCGACATACCGTACGACGAGATCGTGCGGGCCAATCTGATCGACGAAGGGTAGGTGCGGCGATGAGCCAGGAGATCGTTGACGCCGTTCGCGAGATCGAGCGCGAGAAGGGAATCGAGAGCGGGCACGCTCGTCGCGGCGCTCGAGGACGCGCTGCTCGCGGCGTACAAGAAGACGCCCGGGCGCGTCGCGGCACGCGACGGTCGAGCTCGACGACACGGGCGACTTCCGCGTCTTCGCGATCGAGCTTCCCGAGGACCTCGAGGTGCGCCTGCTCGACGAGGCGCGCGAGCACGCGCTCGACGAGCTCGAGCGCATCGAGGAGGAGACGGGCGAGAAGAACCACACGCTGCTCTCCGACGACGACCTCGAGATCGACTGGTCGCAGGTGCCCGAGGATCTGATCCAGCGCGAGGACGTGACGCCCGACAACTTCGGCCGCATCGCCGCGCAGACCGCGAAGCAGGTGATCCTGCAGCGGATCCGCGAGGCCGAGCGCGAGATGATGTACGACGAGTACATCGACCGCGTCGGCGAGGTCGTCACCGGCATCGTCCAGCAGACCGGCGACCGCAGCAACATCCTCGTCGACCTCGGCAAGGTCGAGGCGCTGCTGCCCGGCCCGGAGCAGGTCGACGGCGAGCGCTACGAGCAGGGCTCGCGCATCAAGGCCGTGATCCGCGAGGTGCGCACCGGCACGAAGGGGCCGCAGGTGATCCTCTCGCGCCGCGACCCCGAGCTGATCAAGACGCTGTTCGAGCTCGAGGTGCCCGAGATCGCCGACGGCCTCGTCGAGATCCGCGGCGTCGCCCGCGAGCCCGGCTACCGCTCGAAGATCGCCGTCGAGTCGCACGCCCAGGGCGTCGACCCGGTCGGCGCCTGCGTCGGCCCGCGCGGCTCGCGCGTCCGCATGGTCGTCTCCGAGCTCCGCGGCGAGAAGATCGACATCATCCCGTGGAACAACGAGCCGGCGCGGTTCGTCGCGAAGGCGCTGTCGCCGGCCCGCGTGCGCGAGGTCTACCTCGACGACGACGGGCCAGGAGGCGACCGTCGTCGTCCCCGACGACCAGCTCGCGCTCGCGATCGGCAAGGAGGGCATGAACGCCCGCCTCGCGCGCGCGGCTCACCGGCTGGAAGATCGACATCGTCTGCGACACCGAGTTCGCCCAGCAGGAGGCCGAGGCGGCCTTCGGCGGCGAGCGGCGAGGAGGGCGAGGACTTCTCGGGCCGCTGCGCGGCGGTGCTCTCGAACGGCAAGCGCTGCCCGAACGCCGCGCTGCCCGGCTCGAAGTACTGCGGCGTGCCCGCCCACCAGGAGCTCGCGCTGCACGAGGCCGACGACGAGGCCAACCCGATCGTGCCGGAGTCCGAGCCCGAGCTCGAGGCGCTCGCCGACACGGCCGAGCCGGAGGCGGTCACCGAGGACGCGGCCGCGTTCGGCAACCCGCGAGCCGGAGGAGTTCCCGGCCGGGCCCGGGCGACGCGCCCGTCCCGGGCGAGGACGAGACGCTCGGAGTCGGGGCCGCGCACGTTCACCGCCGGCACGTCGAGGACGATCCGCGACGCCGGCATCCCGAGTCGTCGAGGAGGCAGGCGAGGTAACGAGCGGAGACCCGGTCCGCACCTGCGCCGGCTGCGGCCGCAAGGCGCCGCAGGGCGAGCTCCAGCGCTTCCACGCGGAGGGCGGCGCGCTCGTCGCCGGGGCCGGGACGCGGGCCGCGGCGTCTACACGTGCCGGCGCCTGCTCTGCTTCGAGCGGGCGGCGTCGCGCCGGGCGTTCAACCGAATCCTGCGCCGGACCGTCCGCGTCGACCCGGCCCTCGTCCCGTCTCTACACTTGATCACTGAATGCCAAACGGTAAACCGAACAGACCGATCAGACCGCGCGGCGGCGGCCCCGAAGGGGCGGCGCCGCGTCGTCATCGACAGGGCGGCGGCCGGCCCGGCGCGGGCCAGCGCCAGCGCCCCGGCGACCGCCCGGCCGACCGCGGCCCGACGCCAGCCGCGCGAGGTCGCGCCGCCGACCGGGCCCGTCGACCGTCGAGTCCGGCGTCACGCTGCGCGACTTCTCGCAGGCGCTCGGCGTCGCGATGCCGCAGATCATCAAGCTGCTGATGAACCTCGGCACGATGAAGACGGCGACGCAGTCGCTCACCGACGACGAGGTCGAGCTGATCGCGGCCGAGCTCGAGCGCGAGGTCACGATCAAGCACGCCGACGACGACGACGCCGAGCCGGAGTCGTTCGACGACGCCGAGGAGTCGCTCGCGCGCCCGGCCGCCGGTCGTCACGATCATGGGCCACGTCGACCACGGCAAGACGACGCTGCTCGACGCGATCCGCAAGACGGCGGTCGTCGAGACCGAGGCCGGCGGGATCACGCAGCACATCGGCGCCTACCAGACCGACGTCGACGGCCGGCAGATCACCTTCCTCGACACGCCGGGCCACGAGGCGTTCACCGCCATGCGCGCCCGCGGCGCCAAGGTGACCGACATCGCGGTGCTCGTCGTCGCGGCCGACGACGGCGTGATGCCGCAGACGAAGGAGTCGATCTCGCACGCGCGCGCCGCCGACGTGCCGATCGTCGTCGCCGTCAACAAGATCGACCTGCCCGACGCGAACCCCGACCGCGTGCTCAGCGAGCTCGCGACCGAGGGCCTGCAGCCCGAGGAGTGGGGCGGCGACGTGCAGGTCGCGCGCGTCTCGGCGAAGCAGGGCGAGAACCTCGACGACCTGCTCGAGCGGATCCTGCTCGTCGCCGACGCCGAGCTCGACCTGCGCGCCAACCCTCGGCGCCAGGCTCCGGCCCGATCATCGAGTCGCGCCTCGACGTCGGCCGCGGCCCGGTCGCGACGATGCTCGTCCACCGCGGCACGCTGCAGGGTCGGCGACGCGATCGTCGCCGGCGACGCCTGGGGCCGCGTGCGCGCGCTCTACGACTATCGCGGCGAGCGGATCCAGGAAGCCCGGCCGGGCGAGCCGGTCGAGATCCTCGGCTTCGACAGGCCGCCGCCCGCCGGCGAGCTCGGGCGCGTGGTCGAGAACGAGCGCCGCGCCCGCGAGCTCGCGCAGCAGCGCGGCGAGCGCCTGCGCCGCGAGGCGCTGGCGAAGCAGCGCAGCCGCGGCGTCTCGCTCGACAAGCTGTTCGAGCAGCTGCAGGCCGGCGGCGTCGCAGGACCTGAACATCGTCCTCAAGGGCGACGTGCAGGGCTCGGTCGAGGCGATCGTCTCGCGAGCTCGGGAAGATCGAGCACCCCGAGGTGCGCGTCAACGTGATCCACACCGGCGTCGGCGGGATCACCGAGAACGACGTCAACCTCGCCGCCGCGTCGAACGCGATGGTCGTCGGCTTCAACGTGCGGCCGTCGGCCGAGGTGCGCGCGGCCGCCGAGCGGCAGGGGATCGAGATCCGCCACTACCGCGTGATCTACCAGCTGACCGCGGAGATCGAGCAGGCGCTCGTCGGCATGCTCTCGCCGGTCGAGACCGAGGCGATCATCGGCGAGGTCGAGGTGCGCGCGCTCTTCAAGGTCTCGCGGCTCGGCACGATCGCCGGCTGCATGGTCACGAGCGGCCTCGTCCGCCGCGGCTCGAGCGTCCGCATCTTCCGCGACGGCACGCGCATCCACGAGACGACGGTCGCGCAGCTGCGCCGGTTCAAGGACGACGCCCGCGAGGTGACCGAGGGCTTCGAGTGCGGCATCCTGCTCGACGGCTTCAACGACCTGCGCGAGGGCGACGTCTTCGAGGTCTACGAGACGCGCGAGGTCGAGCGCACGTCGCTCGACGAGCCCGCGACCGCCGCGTCGTAACGCCACGTGGCCTCGGGCTACGTCGCGATCCTCACCGTCGAGCTGCACTTCCCCGAGGCCGCGTCGCTGAAGGGCAAGCGCCAGTTCGTCCGCTCGGCGAAGGACAGCTGCGGAACCGCTTCGGCGCCTCGGTCGCCGAGGTCGACCACCACGAGCTCTGGCAGCGGGCCGCGCTGACGGTCGCGTGCGTCGCCCGCTCGGCGCACGACGCCGAGGAGCTCGCCGACGGGCCGAGCGCTGGCTCGCGGCCAGGCCTGGGTGCTCGCCTCCGTGGGCCGGCTCCTCGTCTCCCCGGACGACGACTGATTCAATCCCGCCGTGGCCTCCGAGCGCATGCGCCGCGTCAACGAGTCGGTCCGGGCCGTCGTCGCGGAGGGGCTGCGCGAGCTCAAGGATCCGCGCATCGGCATCGTCACGGTCACCGGGGTCTCGGTCTCGCCCGACCTGCACGAGGCGACCGTCTACGTCTCGGTCCTCGGCAACGAGCGCAAGCGGCGCAGAACGCTCGCCGGGCTCGAGTCGGCGCGCGGCGTCCTCCAGGGGAAGATCGGCCGCGAGCTGACTCTCCGGCGGACGCCGCCCCTGACGTTCGCCTACGATGACTCGGTCGAGCGGGGCGTCCGCATGACGAAGCTGATCGACGAGCTCGCGGCGGAGCTCCCGGAGGATGGGGCTGAGGATGGATGAGGTCAGAGGTGTCGTCGACGCGCTCCGGTCGAACGACCGCTTCGTCGTCGTCACGCACGAGAACCCGGACGGCGACGCGCTCGGCTCGATGCTCGCGACGACGCTCGGACTGCAGGCGCTCGGCAAGGACGTGGTCATGTACCTGTCGGGCGACGGCCCGCTGCCGGCCGAGTACGAGTTCCTCGACCTGACCGAGCTCCGGCGGGCGCTGCCCGACGATCTGGCGGAGCGCGTGGTCGTCGCCGTCGACTGCGCGAACGAGCGCCGCATCGGCCCCGACGATCCGGCGGTGACGGGCGCGCGCCTCGTCGTGAACATCGACCATCACCACGACAACACTCGCTTCGGCGGCGTGAACCTGATCGTGGCGGACGCATCGTCGACCGCGGAGATCGTCCGCGACGTCCTGCGCGAGCTCGACGTGGAGCTCACGCCCGGATCGCCGAGGCGCTCTACGTCGGGCTCGTCACCGACACCGGCCGCTTCCAGTACTCGAACACGACGCCGAAGGCGCTTCGGCTCGCCGCCGACCTCGTCGAGGCCGGCGCCGACGTGCACGGCATCTTCCGGCATGTCTACGAGACCGTGCAGTTCGCGAAGCTGAAGCTGCTCGCGCGCGCTCTCGAGCGCGCGCAGCTGTTCGAGGGCGGTCGGCTCGTCGTCTCGTACCTCCTCAAGGAGGACTTCGGCGACGTCGGCGCCGAGGAGCCGTACTCGGAGGGGATCATCGACTACCTGCGGGCGGTCGAGGGCTCCGAGATGGTCGCGCTGATCCGCGAGCCGCCGCGTCAGGACGGGCCGAGCCGGCGGATCTCGCTCCGCTCGAGCCACGACGAGGTCGACGTGTCGGCGATCGCCCGCCTCGAGGGCGGAGGCGGCCATCGGCAGGCGGCGGGGTTCTCGTCGGAGCAGCCGATCGCGGAGATCGTCGACTTCATTCACCGCGAGTTCGCACGCGCAATCCGCAACGGCGACGGCACGGCGTAACCGCATCGGCGCTCGATGGTTCCGCGCGCGCTCACGCCCGTCGGTGTCGCTCTCGTCGACAAGCCGGCGGGACCGTCGTCGTTCGCGATCGTCGCCGCGCTGCGGCGTCGCACCGGCGCGCGCACCGGCCACGCAGGGACACTCGACCCGTTCGCGACCGGCCTCCTGGTGCTGTTGTCGGGAGCGGCGACCCGGATCGCGCCGTGCTTCGTCGGGTTGGACAAGCGCTACGTGACGCGCGTCGACCTGACCGCGACGACGACGACGGGCGACCCGGAGGGCGACGTGGTCGAGCGCCACGAAGCGCCGAGCGCCTCCGAGCTCGAGGCGGCGGTCGAGGGGCTTCGCGGCGAGGTCGAGCTGCCGATCCCCGCGGCGTCGGCGGTCAAGATCGGCGGAGAGCGTGCGTACCGGCTTGCCCGCCGTGGGGTCGCCGTCGAGATGCCCGTGCGCCGTTCGTCGGTCTACGCGCTCGAGATCGTCGACCACGACGGCGGCACCGCGCTCCTCGACCTGCGGGTCAGCTCCGGCACCTACGTGCGCGCGATCGCGGCGGCGCTCGGCGGTCACTGCACGACGCTGCGGCGGACGGCGGTCGGCCCGTTCTCGGTCACGGAGGCCACGCGGGTCGACGACGCCGTGCTGCTGCCGGTCGGGGCGGTCCTCGACCGGCTGCCGGCGGAGGCGCTCGCGCGCGTGCCCGGCGCAGTCCTCGAGGGGGTGCTGCGGAGGTGAACGTCGCTCGCACCCCGTCGGAGCTCGAGCGGCTTCCGCGCGCGGTGGCGATCGGCACCTTCGACGGTCTGCATCTCGGGCATCGCGCGGTCGTCGCTGCAGCACGAGGCGAAGGGCTGAGGCCGACGGTCGTCACGTTCCATCCGCATCCGCGTGCGGTGCTCGGCGGCGACATCTCGCTGCTCGGGACGCTCGAGCGACGGCTCGAGCTGCTCGGCGACGCTGGAGTCGAGGACGTGCTCGTCGTCGAGTTCACGCCGCAGATCGCGTCGCTCGCACCCGAGGAGTTCGTGCGCGACCACCTGCTCGCGATCGGCGCCGAGCTCGTCGCCGCCGGCAGCGGCTTCCGCTTCGGTCGTGGTCGAAGCGGAGACCTCGAGCTGCTCCGCTCGCTCGGCCTGCGCGTGGCGGCGGTGCCGCTCGTCGAGGGAGTCTCCTCGACGCGCATCCGCGAGCTCGCGTCCGCGGGTGACGTCGCCGGCGCCGCAGCGCTCCTCGGTCGTCCGCTCGAGGTCGAGGGGACCGTCGTCGGCGGCGACCACCGTGGCAGCAGGCTCGGCTTCCCGACGGCGAACCTCGACGTGCCGGAGGGCCTGCTCGTCCCGACGTTCGGGATCTACGCGGGTGCCGTCGGCGATCGCAGAGCGGCGGTGTCGATCGGTGTCAATCCGCACTACGGCGGCACCGAGCGCCGGGTCGAGGCGTTCCTGCTCGACTGGACGGGCGACCTGTACGGCAGGCGACTCGTCGTCGAGCTCTGGGAGCGGCTGCGCGACGAGCAGGGGTTCGACAGCGAGGCTGCGCTCATCGAGCAGATCGCGCGCGATGTCGAACGCACACGGGCGGCGAGGAGACCGCAAGTTTTCGGCCCGGCCGGCATCTGACCAGTATGGAAACACCTTGGAGCACCGTTCAGGTCGAGCGTGTGATCTGCCTCGAGTGCGGGTGGACGTACGCGAAGCGCGTCCGGGACGCGGAGCGGGGACGCCAGCCGGGCTGCCCGGCTTGCACCTGCCGCGAGTCGGTGCCGGCGAGCACGCTTCAGGGCGGGCTCGACGCGCCGCTCCGTCTCGGGTCCGCGCCCGCGCCCTTCCGGCCGCATGCGCTCACGCCGCCGAAGTAGTGATGGAGAGCGGCCCAGCGCCGCACTGACCTGCCGCGGGCCTCGAGCCTGCGCAGCCACGCCTCGTCGACCCCCGGTTCGGCGTTGACCACGTCCGGAGCGGGGTGGAAGCGCGGGCGCTCGATCGCCACCTGGGGCTCGTCGCCGTCGTGCAGGACGGTAGCGAGCACCCCGACGAGCGCCGTCCGCAGTCGCGTGCCGCCCGCGGCGCCGAGAGCGAGCTCGAGCCCGCCGTCGTCGAACGCGAGCGTCGGAGCCATCATGCTCGCCATTCGCTCGCCGGAGACGAGCGGCCGGTGGACGAGGTCGGTCTCGCCGAGCATGCTGTTCAGGTGCAGGTCGAGGCCGGGCAGGAAGTCGCCGGAACCGAGACCGAGGCTGGAGGTGAGCACGCACGCGCTTCCGTCGGCGTCGACGACGGTCAGGTTCGTCGTATGCCCGTCCGGCACGGGTCGAGCCTCCAATGCGGCGAGGAGCGCGTCGGCGCCTCCCGCCGGATCGAAACGGTCGAGCGTCTCGGGAACGCCCGAGAGCCCGGCGCGGGTGAGCACGCGACGCCCCGCAAACGCGACTGCGGCCGGCTCCGACCAGGAAGCCGCGTAGGACTCGAGGTCGCCCCCGGTCAGCACGCCCTCCCGCTCCTCGACGAGCGCGAGCAGCTCGCGCGCGATCGTCCCGTCGTACACCGTGCGCGCGCCCTCGTCGCGCACGAGCTCGAGCGTCGAAACGAGGCCCGGTTGGCGCAACCACTCTCCGGCCCGGAGCAGCGAGCCCGTAGGCGCGTAGATCGCCGCGCCCTCGCGCAAGGTCATCACCGGCTCCAGCATCGCGAGACACGCTGCGTGGGCGGGCGGCATCGTCACTCCCGCGCGCGCCAGCTCGAGGGCAGGTTCGACGAGGCGGGGCCAGGGCAACCGTCCGTGCCTGCGCCAGAGCGCGTCGAGACCGGCCGGGAGCCCCGGCACGCCGCACGACGACGCGCCGATCGCGTAGTGGACGACCTCCTCGCCGAACGGCACGGCGAGCTCCTGCATCGGCGCGCCGCGGCCCGACGGCACCGAGACGAAGCAGTCGAGGTTCGACGCGGCTCCGGTCGCGGCGTCGTAGTGGATCGCATGCCCTCCGCCCAGGAGACCGGTCATCACCGTCTCGGCGACGCACGAGGCGAGCGCCGCCGCGACCGCCGCGTCGGCGGCGCTGCCGCCGTCGGCGAGGATCTCGGCACCCGCCTCGGCGGTTGCGGGATGGCCGGCGGCGACGCCCGCCGGGATCACGCGAGCCGCTCCGCGAGCCTGCTGCCGATGCGTGCGAAGCCCGGGAGCGGGAAGTCGAAGCGGTCGCCGGCATGGACGCCGGTGCCGACCTCGAAGGTCCGCTCACCGATTGCGCGGGCGGCGAGGGACGTCCCGTCGGGCAGGCGGACGAGCAGCCCGTCGGCCGCCGGCTCCGCCTCGACGATCCCGTCGAGAGTCGAGTAGCGGCCGGCGAACGCAGCGAGCGCCTCCGGCGGAAGCTGCACGGTCGGCGGGACGCGGCGGCGGGCGCCGACGGCCTCTTCGAACCACTCGTCCTCGATCCGGCGCAGCGCTCCGTCCCCGTGCTCGGAGTTCGTGAGACCGACGAAGATCGCACCGCGGTCGGGCACGGTCAGGAACGACGACACGAAACCGCCGTACGCTCCGGGATGCCCCCAGACCTCGACGCCGCCGACGCGCTCGCCAAAGAGGCCCAGCCCGTAGACGCCCCCCACCGGCTTGCCGGCGACGACCCGGAGCCGTGCGGCGGCCGGGTCGTCGAGGTGGTGCCGTCCGAACCGCAGTAGATCCCCGATCGTCGAGGTGAGGCCGCCCGAGGGCCGCCGCGAGCGGGGGTAGGGCGTGGGCGGGAGGTCGGCGCCCGTGCCCTCGACGTCGGGCTCGTCGAACGAGGTCGCCTCCATCCCCGCGGGCGCCAGCACCCGCTCGGCGAGTGCATCCTCGAAGCTCCGCCCCGCGCGGTCCGCGGCGAGCAGGCCGGTGAGCCAGTAGCCGGTGTTGGCGTACGACCACACCTCCTCGACGCCGAAGAAGCGGCGCACCCCGGGGAGCTCCGCCACGCAGCGGGCGAGCGCGTCGTCGCCCTGCCCGAAACGGGGGTAGTCGCGGTCGGCAAGCTCGCAGTCGTACCCGCTCGTGTGCGAGAGCAGGTGGCGGACGCGGACGTCCTCCGGCCACACGCCCGTCCTCTCCTCCGGGTCCACGAGGGCGAGCGCGAGCGTCGCCGTCATCGGCTTCGTGATCGACGCGATCCGGAAGCGCGTGTCGCGGTCGCAGCCGAGTGCGACCGTCGTGACCCGGCCGTCGACGAGCGTCGCGACGGCGAGCGCAGGGACGGCCCATTCCTCCTGCGCACCCTCGCACACGGCCCGAAATGACGTATCCATGGGGAGTTCGCTACCCTACTGACCGACCAGGCCCCGGCCGTGCGCGTCTTCCTTCGCGGCGAGCTGAGACCCGGGTGACGTCACAGAGCGAGAGGAGATGCAATGCCCCTCACCAAGGAAGCGAAGCAGCAGCACGTCCAGAAGTTCGGAAAGCACGAGACCGACACGGGCTCGACCGAGGTCCAGATCGCGATGCTGACCGAGCGCATCAACGAGCTGACCGAGCACCTGCGGACGCACAAGAAGGATCACTACTCGCGCCGCGGCCTGCTCAAGCTCGTCGGCCGCCGCCGGCGGTTCCTGAACTACCTGCAGCAGAAGGATCTCGAGGGCTATCGCGCCCTCATCAAGGAGCTCGGCCTGCGCCGCTAGCTCCGTCAACCCCCGAAGGGTGGAAGTTTGAGCGAGCGCTCGAGGCAACGACGCTGGCTCAATCTCCACCCTTCACAGAGCACAGTGGAGGAATAGAGAAGATGAGTATTGTCGAGGCCGAGCACCCCGCCGGCGCCGGTTTCCGTGACCGTCGAGATCGGCGGACAAGGACATCACCTTCGAGACGGGCAAGCTCGCCAAGCAGGCCGACGGCGCCGTCGTCGTCTCGGCGGCGAGACCATGGTCCTCGCGACCGCCCAGGGCCGCACCGAGGGCCGCGAGGGAGCGGACTTCTTCCCGCTCACGATCGACGTCGAGGAGCGGATGTACGCCGCCGGGAAGATCCCCGGCGGTTTCTTCAAGCGTGAGGGACGGCCGACCGAGCGCGCGATCCTGACCGCGCGGATGATCGACCGCCCGTCCGGCCGCTCTGGCCGAAGGGCTATCGCAACGAGGTGCAGTGCATCGCAACGGTCCTCTCCGCCGACCTCGTCATCCCGCACGACATCCTCGCGATCAACGGCGTCTCGGCGGCGCTGATGGTCTCGCCGCTGCCCTTCATCGGCCCGATCGGCGCCGTGCGGATCGGCCTGATCGACGGTGAGCTCGTCGTCAACCCGACACTCGAGGAGACGGAGCACGGCTCCGACCTCGACCTGATCGTCGTCGGCACGAAGGACGGCCTGACGATGGTCGAGGCGGGCGCGAACCAGGTGCCCGAGTCGACGATGCTCGAGGCGCTCGACCTCGCGCACCGCGAGATCGTGAAGCTCTGCGAGGCGCAGGAGGAGCTGCGCGCGCAGGCCGGCAAGCCGAAGTGGCTCGACCCGGCCGTCACGGAGGAGCTCGAGGACAAGTACGGGCAGGAGATCTGGACGCGCATCCAGGAGCAGGGCCTGAGCGCCGGCTCCGGCTCGTCGACGAGATGGTCGACGCAGGAGGCGGGCACGCCGAGCATGAGCTCGACCGAGGCCGACGTCCTGCGGGAGCTGCAGACCCGCATGTCGCTCGCGCAGATCCTCGAGAAGCAGCGGTCGGTCGCCGTCGAGGCGGCCGTACGCGAGCAGTTCGAGGCCGACCTGCGGGCGCTGACCGAGGCCGAGCAGGACTCGAAGGAGCTCAAGTCGGCGAAGCGCACCTGCTCTACGACCGGATCGTCGCGAGGTCGAAGCTGCCGTTCCCGGCGGGCGGCGAGGTCGAGGGCGAGAAGGACTCACTCACGAAGAGCTACGTCACGCAAGGCGTGCGAGTCGATCTACAAGGACCTCGTCCGCAAGAAGATCGCGGTCGAGAAGCGGCGCCCCGACGGCCGCTCGGAGACGGAGATCCGCCCGATCGACGTCGAGGTGTCGGTCAGGCCGCGCACGCACGGCTCGGGGCTCTTCACCCGCGGGCAGACGCAGATCATGTCGCTGCTCACGCTCGGCACGGCGAAGGAAGGGCAGCGGATCGACGACCTCTCGCTCGAGACGGATCGCCGCTACATGCACCACTACAACTTCCCGCCGTACTCGGTCGGCGAGACGGGTCGGATGGGCTCGCCGAGCGCCGCGACATCGGCCACGGGGCGCTCGCCCAGCGGGCGCTCGAGGCGGTCATCCCGCCCGCGGAGGACTTCCCGTACACGATCCGCATCGTCTCGGAGACGCTCGAGTCGAACGGCTCGTCGTCGATGGGCTCGGTGTGCGGCTCGACGCTCGCCCTGATGGACGCCGGCGTGCCGATCAAGGAGCCGGTCTCCGGCATCGCGATGGGCCTCGTCAAGGAGGGCGACGACTACGTCATCCTCACCGACATCCAGGGCGCCGAGGACCACCTCGGCGACATGGACTTCAAGGTCGCCGGGACACCCGGAGGGGATCACCGCGCTCCAGATGGACATCAAGATCACCGGCGTCTCGCGCGAGATCATGGAGCGGGCGCTCGCGCAGGCCAAGGACGCGCGCGTCGCGATCCTCGACCGGATGCTCCAGGCGATCGCCGAGCCCCGCGAGGCGCTCGCCGAGCACGCGCCGCGGATCTCGACGGTCCAGATCAACCCCGAGTACATCGGCATGGTGATCGGCAAGGGCGGCGAGACGATCCGCTCGCTCGAGTCCGACTACGACGTGCAGATCGACATCGAGGAGGACGGCACGATCCTCGTCTACGCGACCGAGGGCAAGAAGGGCGACGCCGCGATCGCCGCGATCCCGCGCTCACCAAGGAGCCCGAGGTCGGCGACGAGTTCACCGGCAAGGTCGTCAAGACGACCGACTTCGGCGCGTTCGTCGAGCTGAAGAAGGGCACCGACGGGCTGCTCCACGTCTCGAACGTCGGGCCCGGCCGCGTCAACCACATCGAGGACGTGATCCAGCGCGGCGACGTCCTCGACGTGCTCGTCCAGGAGGTCGACAAGGCCCGCGGCCGGATCGGCCTGAAGCTGGTCCAGAAGCACGAGAACGGCGGCTTCGTCTCGCCGGAGGAGCTCGTCGAGCGGGCGAAGGACGCCCCGCCGCGCGAGCCCCGCGAGGAGCGGCCGCGCGACCGCGACGGTGACCGCCGCGGCGGCCGCGGCGGCCCGCGCCGTCCGCGCGAAGAGTCGCGCAGCGAGTAGGCGGATCGCAAGGGCGTGTCTGACACCACCAGGTGTCAGACACCCCTTCGGTTCCCACGCTTCACCCGCTTCGAAGCAGGACCCTCCTCAGTCGGCGTTCCGCGTCATCGCGGGGCTCGGCGTCGGCGGCCTCTACCGGAGATAGCGTCCCGCACGAACTAAGGTAGGGCAGTGCAGAACTGGACGCTGAGCGAGCTCGACTCGGGCGAGCGCGTGATCTCCGAGCGGCTCGACCACGTCCGCTCCGCCGCCGTCGGCTACTGGATCGGCGCCGGCTCGCGCGACGAGGACGCCGCCGAGGCCGGGGTCTCCCACTTCATCGAGCACCTGCTGTTCAAGGGAACCGCGCAGTACAGCGCGCTCGAGATCGCCGAGATCTTCGACGGGCTCGGCGGCGAGCTCAACGCCGCGACCTCGCGGGAGCACACGCTCGTGTACGCGCGCGTCCCCGACCACCATCTCGAGGTCGCAATGGACGTGATGGGCGACATGGTGTTCGCGCCGGCGTTCGACGAGCTCGACTCGGAGCGCGAGGTCGTGCTCGAGGAGATCGCGATGTACGACGACGCGCCGCAGGAGCTCGTGCACGACCTGATCGCCGAGGCGATCTTCGGCGACCACCCGCTCGGACGGCCGGTGATCGGGACGGCCGAGGTGATCTCGAGCATCCCGCGCGAGTCGATCGCGCGCTACCACGACACGCTGTACACGCCGGCGAACATCGTCGTCGCGGCGGCCGGCAACATCGACCACGAGCGCGTCGTCGAGCTCGTGGGGCGTGCGCTCGAACGCCGGCAGGACGCGACTGAGGCTCCCGTCAACCTGAGGCCGCCGCTCGTGCAGCCGCCACCGCCGCGGCTCCGCTTCCTGCGCAAGGACACCGAGCAGTACCACGTCTGCCTCGGCGCGCCGGGCATCTCGCGCTCCGACCGCCGGCGCTTCGCGGTCTCGCTGCTCGACGCGATCCTCGGCGGCTCCGCGTCGTCGCGTCTCTTCCAGGAGATCCGCGAGAAGCGCGGGATGGCCTACTCCGTCTACTCGTTCGTCTCGCAGTACACCGACACAGGCCAGATCGGGATCTATCTCGGCACGCGCGAGGAGAACCTCGCCGAGGCGCTCGCGATCGCCGCCGAGCAGATCGCCGACGTCGCCGCAGGGAATCTCCCGGCGCGCGAGCTCGAACGCGCCAAGGAGAACCTGAAGGGTCGCATCCTGCTCTCGATGGAGTCGACGTCGACCCGGATGAATCGGCTCGGCAAGTCGCTGATCACCGACTCGGAGCTGCTCTCGCTCGATCGGATCGTCGCGGAGATCGACGCGGTCGAGACCGAGTCGGTCTGCGACCTGGCCGCGGCGTTGCTCGCGGCGGAGCGGCTGTCCGCGGCGTGCATCGGGCCCGACGACGAGCGGTTCCTCGCCGCCCTCGAGCCGATCACGCCCGGTCTCGCGCGCGCGGCATGAAGGTGCTCCTGAACGGGCGCGGCGGCCGCGTCGGCTCGGTGCTCGGTCCCGGCCTCGAGGCGGCGGGGCACGAGCTCGTCGACTCGCTCGCCGGGGCCGAGGCGATGGTCGACTTCACGCGGCCGGACGCCGCCCTCGGCAACGTGCAGGCGGCGATCGCGGCGGGAGTTCCGTCGGTCGTGGGGACGACCGGCTGGGACGTCGAGCGCGTCCGGGACGCGGCGGTGCCGGTCTTCTACGCGCCGAACTTCGCGCTCGGCGCGGTGCTCATGATGCGCTTCGCCGCGGAGGCCGCCAGGCATCTCGAGGCGGCCGAGATCATCGAGCTGCACCACGCGGCGAAGCTCGACAGGCCGAGCGGGACGGCGAAACTGACGGCCGAGCTGATGGGCGGCGACGTCCCGATCCACTCGGTACGCCTGCCCGGCCTGAACGCGCACCAGGAGGTGATCCTGGGCGACGAGGGGCAGACGCTGACGATCCGCCACGACGCGATCTCGCGCGCGGCGTACACGCCCGGCGTGCTGCTCGCGCTGGAGAAGCTGCCGACGCTGCCGCCGGGGTTGACGGTCGGGCTCGACTCCCTGTTCTAGTCTCTCACCATGACGTGCGGCAGCTGCGGGCACGACAACCCTGCCGGTGCGAAGTTCTGCGCCGGTTGCGGATCTCCACTCGCGCTCGCGTGCCCCTCCTGCGGCAGCGCGTACCGGGCGGGCGATCGCTTCTGCGTCGAATGCGGCTCGGCGCTCACCGCGGCACCGGCTCCTCCGGCGCCGCCCGCCGCTCCCCTGGCCGAGCGTCGGCTCGTCTCGGTGCTGTTCGCCGACCTCGTCGGGTTCACGCCGCTCTCCGAGTCACGCGACCCGGAGGAGGTGCGGGAGCTTCTCTCCCGCTATTTCGACACGTGCCGCAGGCTGGTCGAGCTGTACGGCGGTGTGGTGGAGAAGTTCATCGGCGATGCCGTGATGGCGGTCTGGGGGACGCCGGTCGCACAGGAGGACGACGCCGAGCGGGCCGTCCGCGCTGCGCTCGACCTGGTCGCGGCCGTCTCGGCCCTCGGCGACGAGGTCGGCGCGCCGGAGCTCCGTGCCCGTGCAGGCGTGCTGACCGGTGAGGCGGCGGTGAACCTGGGCGCGACCGGCGAGGGGATGGTCGCGGGCGACCTCGTGAACACGGCTGCGCGGATCCAGGGAGCTGCCGAGCCGGGAACGGTGCTCGTGGGGGAGGCGACCCGGCGGGCGACCGAGCTGGCGGTCGTGTTCGACGACGCGGGCGACCATGCCCTGAAGGGGAAGGCCGAGCCGGTGCGCCTCTGGCGGGCACTTCGCGTGGCATCGGCCAGGCGCGGCGCCATGCGCTCCGAGGGGCTCGAGGCGCCGTTCGTCGGCCGGGAGCGCGAGCTGCGGCTCGTGAAGGAGCTCTACCACGTGGCCGCGGAGCAGTCGCGCGCGCAGCTCGTCCAGGTCACGGGCATCGGCGGGATCGGCAAGTCGCGGCTCGCGTGGGAGTTCGAGAAGTACATCGACGGGCTCTCCCAGAACGTCTGGTGGCACCGCGGGCGCTGCCTCGCCTACGGCGAGGGGGTCGCGTATTGGGCGCTCGCCGAGATGGTCCGGATGCGCGCGCAGATCCTCGAGGGCGAGGAGCAGGGCTCGGCCCGCCGGAAGCTCGCGGCGTCGCTCGCCGAGCACGTCCGAGACGAGGAGGAGCGGGCCTGGATCGGGCCCCGCCTCGCGAACCTGCTCGGGCTCGAAGAGCGGACGGACAGCGACCGGCAGGATCTGTTCGCCGCCTGGCGGCTCTTCTTCGAGCGACTGACCGATCAGGGGCCGCTCGTGATGGTGTTCGAGGATCTGCAGTGGGCGGACCAGGCGCTGCTCGCCTTCGTCGAGTACCTGCTCGAGTGGTCGACCTCGCAGCCGATCTACGTGGTCGCGCTGTCACGGCCGGAGCTCGGCGACGAGCATCCCGAGTTCGCCCGCTCGATCCGGAACGCCGCCTCGCTCGCCCTCGAGCCGCTGTCCGAGGCGGAAATGACGAGGCTGCTCGACGGCTACGTCCCGGGTCTCCCGACGGCGCTCAAAGGCCAGATCCTCGAGCGTGCCCAGGGCGTCCCGCTGTACGCGGTCGAGACGGTGCGGATGCTGCTCGACCGCGGCCTCTTGACGCTCGAAGGGTCGGTGTACCGGCCGACCGGCGAGATCGAAGCGCTCGAGGTGCCCGAGACGCTGCACGCTCTCGCCGCGGCGCGCCTCGACGGCCTCCCCGCGCAGGAGCGAAGGCTCGTCCAGGACGCCTGCGTGCTCGGGAAGACGTTCACGAAGCAGGCGCTCGCCTCGCTCACCGGCAGGCCGGAGGAGGAGCTCGACGTCCTCCTCACGAGCCTCGTGCGCAAGGAGGTCCTGTCGCTGCAGGCCGACCTGCGCCGGCCCGAGCGCGGGCAGTACGGGTTCCTGCAGGAGCTCCTCCGCCAGGTCGCCTACGAGACGCTCTCGCGGCGCGATCGCAAGAGCCGCCACCTCGCAGCCGTCGCGGCGCTCGAGCAGACCTTCGAGGGGGCGGCGGAGGAGGTCCCGGAGGTGATCGCCTCGCACCTGCTGGCAGCGGCCGGGGCGGCGCCGGACGACTCGGACTCCGGTGAGATCCTGCTGCGCGCACGGGTGTCGCTCGTGCAAGCGGGCGAGCGGGCGGCGGCGCTGGCGGCGCCGGAGGAGGCGTTGCGGTACCTCGACCAGGCCGCGTCGCTCGCCGCTGACGACGGGAGGGCGCAGGCGGCCCTGCTCGAACGGGCAGGCGTGTTCGCGCTGCAGACCGGTGACACCCAGGCGGCGCGCGACCGGCTCGAGCGGGCGATCGCGCTCTACGAGGGCCAGAGCGACACGCGCGCGGCGATCCGCGCCGGCGTTTCCCTCGCCGACGTCGATGTGCTCGACGGGAGGCTCGACGAGGGCAGCCGCCGCTTCGAGGCAGCACTCGCGCCGCTCGAAGAGGCTGGGCCGAGCGCCGAGCTCGCGGCCGTCTACGCCTCGCTCGGCCGCCTGCAGGGCCTGCGGGGCAATGTCGAGACGGCGACCGAGACTCTGGAGCGGGCCGTGCGACTGGCCGAGCTCCTCGCGCTCGACGAGATCTTCGTGCAGGCGCTGACGAGCAGGGCACTCGTGCTGATGCGTCGGGGGCGACTGATCGAGGGGCGGCTGCTGCTCGAGGGCGCGGTCGCGCTTGCACGCGACCGCGACCAGCCCGGCTGGTGGCGGCCGGCCAACAACCTCTCGGTGGTGCTCGCCGACATCGACCGGTTCGCCGACTCACTCGCGATGAACGACGAGGTCGCCGCTCGCGCACGCCAGCGCGGCGACCGTGAGCGGCTCGCGACGCAGATCGGAGCGTCGATCGGCCTCCTCGCCGCCCTCGGTCGCTGGCAGGAGGCGCTCGGACGGGCGGTCGAGCTGGAGTCGATGCCGGCGAGCGCCTGGGCGCGGTCAGAGCTCGTCGAGGCAGTCCCGGTGCTGTGCGAGCAGGGACGCCTCGACGAGGTCGACGGCGTGCTGCAGGGCCAGGAGTGGCAACGGACGGCGGAGCAGGCCGAGGTGGCGGCCGCCTTCGCGGCCGTCGAAGCGCGTGCGCTCCGGGCCAAGGGCCGGCCGGCCGAGGCGCTCGCCACGGCGCAGAGTGGCCTCGCGCACCGCGAGCACGTCAATATCACGAGCAACTACCTCAAGCGGTGTTTCGTCGAGGCGGTGGAGGCGGCGTTCGCGCTCGACGACCTCGTGATGGTCACCGACCTGCTGACGATGGTCGACGAGCTGCATCCGGGCGAGCGCACGCCGACGCTCGATGCGCACCGCTTCCGCTTCCGCGCCCGTCTCGAGGCCCGCCAGGGGGTGCACGACCGCGTCGACGCCGGCTACCGGAGCGCGGAGGTCCTGTACGCCGGGCATGAGCTCGTCTTCCACCACGCCGCGACCGAGCTCGAGCACGCGGAATGGCTCGTCTCGCAAGGTACGCCCGCCGACGCCGCACCGCTGCTCGCGCATGCACGCCAGGTGTTCGAGCGGCTCGAAGCGGTGCCGTGGCTCGAGAGGGTCGACGCCGTCGACCTCGCGGAAGTCCCCGCGTAGTCGTCCGCAGTTTCGCCGATGCCCGCGGCGTCCCAGCGGCGCAGCATCGGTCCGTCAAGGATCGGAGGTACCCATGAGCACGCTCTCCAAGCAGGCCGACCTCGCCGGCCCGGGCATCGGCGACTACACCGAGCTCGCGACCGTCCTGCCCCACGACTACCGTACGCTTCTCTCGCCACGGGAGACGATGCGCGCCCTCTACGCGGCGAAGCGCCTGATCGAGGACCGGCTCTGCGACGAGCTGAGCCTCGTGCAGGTCCAGGTCCCGTTGATCGTCGATCGCACGTCGGGGGTCAACGACTACCTCGACCGTGACGGCTCGCGCACGCCGGTCGCGTTCCACATCTCGAACGACCGCGATCTCCATCCCGTCGAGGCGGAGGTGGTACAGGCGGCGACGAAGTGGAAGCGGCTTGCGCTCCGCCAGTTCGACTGCGCTCCGGGCGAGGGGATCCTCACCGACATGCGCGCCGTGCGGAAGGACTACTTCCTCGACCACGACCACAGCGCGTACGTCGACCAGTGGGACTGGGAGCGGGCGATCCGGCGCGAGGACCGCACGCTCGCCTACCTGACCGACACGGTGACCGCGATCTGGCGCGTGCTGAAGGAGACCGAGCGGATGCTGCTCGACCGCTGGCCCGCGCTCGGCGCCTACGGCGAGCTGCCCGAGCAGCTCGACTTCGTCCATGCTGAAGACGTCCTCGCACGCTGGCCGGACCTGCCCCGCAAGCAGCGAGAGACGATGCTCCTGCAGGAGCACCCCGCGGTCTTCATCTACGGCATCGGCTGGCCGCTCGCCGACGGGTTGCCCCACGAGCTGCGCGCCGCCGACTACGACGACTGGTCGACGGAGACCCTGTCGGCCGACGGACGGCCGATGCACGGGCTGAACGGCGACATCCTCGTCTGGAACCCGGTCACGCGCCGCCGTCACGAGCTGATGTCGGGCGGCATCCGCGTCGATGCTGCGGCGCTTCGCCTGCAGCTCGAGCTCGCGGGTCAGCTCGAGTTCGCCGAGCTCCCGTACCACCGCGCAATCCTCGCCGACGAGCTGCCGCTGTCGATCGGGGCGGGGATCGGCCAGTCGCGGACGATGATGCTGCTCCTGCGCAAGGCGCACCTCGGCGAGGTCAGCGTGTCGGTCTGGCCGCGGGTGCTGAAGGATCTCTGCACGGTGGAGAACATCCACGTGCTCGACTAGGAGGTCGTGGAGCTCCGTGAAGAGCTGATCCGCCTGGGGGAGACCAGGCTGAGCATCGCCCGGCCGGTCTCCCCCGAGGCGCTGATCGACGAGGACGCGTTCGCGCGCGACGAGTTCCTGCCCTACTGGGCCGAGCTGTGGCCCGCGTCGATCGCCCTCGCCGAGGCCCTGCCCGACGTCGAGGGGCTACGCGTGTGCGAGCTCGGGTGCGGCCTCGGGGTGCCGGCGCTTGTCGCCGCCGCGCGTGGGGAGGAGGTGACCGCGACCGACTGGGCGCCCGAGGCGATCGAGCTCCTGCAGGTGAACGCCGCGCGCAACGGGCTCGCGCTCCGCGCCGAGACACGCGACTGGCGCGAGCCGTGGGACGAGCGCTTCGATCTCGTGCTCGCGGCCGACGTGCTCTACGAGCGGCGCAACGTCGAGCCCTTGCTCGAACGCCTCCGCGAGCTCGCGCCGGTCGCGCTCGTCGGGCTCGCGGGCAGGCCGTACGAGGCTGAGTTCCTGCGGCTGGCGG
The DNA here is from genome assembly GCA_963725595.1 of uncultured Thermoleophilia bacterium. Lineage (GTDB taxonomy): Bacteria > Actinomycetota > Thermoleophilia > Gaiellales > Gaiellaceae > PALSA-600. The sequence goes on from CAVRYT010000001.1 coordinate 506,094, forward strand.
GGCCTGTGGAGGAGGTCGCGCCACGGGTCGTGCGGCTCACGCCAGGCCGACGAGCACGTCGGCGAGCTCCTCGGGCTGGGTGAAGAAAGGCGAGTGGCCGGCGTCGAGCTGGACGACGCTCGCGCCGTGCGCTCGGGCCGTCCGCAGCTGCCAGGCGGGATCGAGCGCGGCATCGCGCATGGTTGCGATCACCACGTCGCCCGCGCCGAAGGGCGCCTCTTCGGCGCCGATCGGCGCCTGCCGGCGGAGCCGGGCGTAGGCCCAGTCCGAACGCTCACGCGTGCAATCCGGGTACATGTGCGCGGCGCACGTATCGGGGTCGGGCCAGTACGAGCGCCCGAGCTCGTCCCTCACCGTGCCGCCGAACCCCTCCGCGAAGCAGTCCGCGAAGGCGTCCTCGACGGGCAGGACGGCAGCGAGGTAGACGCGCGTGCCCGCCTCGACGTGGGGAATCGTCTGGCCGCCGAGCGAGTGGCCGACCACGATCGCCTCCGGCCGCGGCCCGACGAGCGCTGCATAGTCGTGCTGGGTCAGCCCGACCTCGTCGCACGGCAGCTCCACTGCCTCCGCATCGTGCCCCCGGGCCTCGAGCTCGGCGATCAGCTCTCGGAAGCACCAGGCGCCGTGCCAGGCGCCGTGCACCAGAACGAAGCTCGCCACGGCGGCGAGTATCCTTCATCCCGAGCATGCTGGGAAACGTCCTGACGGCGATCGTGACGCCGTTCCGCGAGGACGGGTCGATCGACTTCGACGCGTTCCAGACGCTGGCGCGGTACCTCGTCGAGAACGGCTCGGACGGCATCGTCGTCGCCGGCACGACGGGCGAGAGCCCGACGCTCGCCGACGACGAGCGCCTCGACCTCTTCCGTGCGGCGCTCGAGGCGGTCGGCGAGCGTGCGTCCGTGGTCGGCGGGACCGGGACGTACTCGACGGCACACTCCGTCCACCTCACCGAGCAGGCGCACGAGGTCGGTGTCGATGCGTTCCTCGTCGTCACGCCCTACTACTCGAAACCGCCGCAGCGCGGGATCGTCGCGCACTTCGAGGAGATCGCACGGGCGAGCGACCGGCCGATCGTCGTCTACAACATTCCGGGGCGCGTCGTCGTCAACATCGAGCCGCAGACGATCTCGCGGCTCGCGGAGGTCGAAACCGTGCGGGCGGTGAAGCAGGCGAACGCGGACCTCGATCAGGCCCGCCACATCGTCGAGGCCGGGCTCACGCTGTATGCGGGCGACGACAACCTGATCCAGCCGTTCCTCGAGCTGGGCGGCAGCGGCGGCATCTGCGTGCACACCCATATCGTCGGGCCGCAGGTCGCGGAGCAGGTCGCGGCGGGGCTCGGCGGCGACCTCGAGCGCGCGCGAGAGATCGACGACGACCTCCGCCCCGCCTACGAGCTGCTGCGGGTGCAGTCGAACCCGATCGCGATCAAGGCTGCCCTCGAGCTGCTCGGCCATCGCGTCGGCGGCCACCGGCTGCCCCTCGTCGCGGCGAGCGAGGACGAGGTCGCTGCGGTGCGCGGCTGCCTCGAGCGCCTCGGGTTGCTCGTCGCCGCCTGAGATGAGCGGCCTACACTGCCGCGATGTCTGACGCGCTCCGCGTGATCCCGCTCGGCGGTCTCGGCGAGGTCGGGAAGAACATGATGGTGTACGAGCTCGGCGACGAGCGGATCGTCGTCGACGCCGGTATGGCCTTCCCGCGCGACGAGCATCTCGGTGTCGACGTGATCCTGCCGGACTTCGGCTACCTGAGCGAGCGGCCGGTGCGGGCCGTCGTGTTGACCCACGCGCACGAGGACCACGTCGGGGCGCTGCCGTTCCTGATGCGGGAGGTGCGCGTCGAGGAGATCTGGGCGACCAGGCTGACACTCGGTCTCGTCAAGTCGAAGCTCGACGAGCACGGCCTTCTCCGGGCGGCCGAGCTCCGCGAGGTCGACCCGGAGGGAGAGCCGGTCGATCTCGGCCCGTTCCGGCTCGAGTTCGTCCGCATGGCGCACTCCGTGCCCGACGCCGTCGGGATCGCGATCGAGACGCGCGCCGGCCGCGTGTTCCACTCCGGCGACTGGAAGCTCGACCACACGCCGGTCGACGGCCTGCGCACCGACGTCGGCAGGCTCGCCGACCTCGGCAACCGCGGCGTCGACCTCCTCTGCGGCGACTCGACGAACGCGGAGCGTCCCGGCTTCACGCGGTCGGAGCGGGTCGTGGGCGAGGCGTTCCGGCAGATCATCCCCTCGCGCAGCGGCCGTGTCCTCGTCTCCAGCTTCGCGTCGAACATCCACCGCATGCAGCAGGCGATCGACGTGGGCGTCTCGTCCGGGCGCAAGGTGGTCGTCGTCGGCCGCTCGATGCGCCGCAACCTGAACGTCGCCCGCAACCTCGGCTACGTCGAGGTGCCGGAGGAGGTACTCGTCAAGCCGGCCGATCTCGACGACGTGCCGCCCGGGCAGCAGCTCGTGCTCTGCACGGGCTCGCAGGGCGAGCCGCTCTCGGCGCTGACGCGGATCGCGTTCAACGACCATCCTGCGATCAAGGTCGAGCGCGGCGACACGGTGATCATCTCGGCCCGGCCGGTGCCGGGGAACGAGCTGCGCGTGCACGACGCGATCAACCGGCTCACGCGCAGCGGCGCCGAGGTGCTGCACGAGGAGAACGCCGACGTGCACGTCTCCGGCCACGCCCGCGCCGAGGAGCTGCGCACCCTGATCGGGCTGCTGCGGCCGAAGGCGGTCATGCCGATCCACGGCGAGTACCGCATGCAGGCTGCGCACGCGCGGCTCGCACAGGAGGCGGACATCCCGGCGTCGTCGATCGTGATCGCGGAGAACGGCGACGTGGTCGAGCTGTCGCGTGAGGGTGTTCGGATCGCCGATCGCGTCGAGACCGGGGTCACGTACGTCGATGGTCTCGGCGTGGGCGACATCTCGGACGTCGCGCTCCGCGACCGGCGGCACATGTCCGAGGACGGTGTGCTGATCGTCGTCACGACGCTCGCCGACGGCGCGGTGGCGCCTCCCGAGCTGATCGCCCGCGGCTTCGCCGAGGACGACGAGTTGCTCGCCGAGATGCGACAGGAGGCGCACGAGATCGTCCGCGAGCTGCTCGCCGACGACATCCGGGAGATCAAGCTGCTCCAGGAGCACATCCACGACGGGATCGGTCAGCTCGTCTACGACCGCACGCGGCGCCGCCCAATGATCCTGCCGGTGGTCGTCGAGGTATGAGCGTAGGCTTGACGGAGCTCATCAGAGAGCGAAGGCGCCGGCTTGGCCGGCGCCGGGAGCGGGTATGAGCGTAGGCTTGACGGAGCTCATCAGAGAGCGAAGGCGCCGGCTTGGCCGGCGCCGGGAGCGGGTTTGACCACACCACTCGGCACCCGGCCCGAGTGGGCGGACGTCATCGCCGAGCACGCGTGTGACGCGCGCACCGGCCAACGCCTGATCCAGCAGCTGCTCGCGCTCGAGGTGGCGTCGCTCGCGTTCTGCAGGCTCCTTGAACGGTGGGCCCGGGGCGAGGCTGAGCCCGGAACGCCCGGGCGGCGTCAGGCGGCGCTGCGGCGCGCGGCCGATCGGGTCGAGACGGCGCTCGCAGGGCTGGAGCGCCCGCTCGGGCGGTACCTGCTCGAGCTCGACGCCGTCGAGGCCGAGGGGCGCTCGTGGTTCGGCGAGCCCGGTCGCGGCGAGCTCGTCGACTGGGCACCGGTGCTCGATCGGGCGGGTGTGAAGGTCGCGCCGCACCGTGTCGCGTCCGCGTACCTCGAGCTGGCCGTGCTGGTGCGCGCGCTCGAAGGCCTCTCGGCGACGGTGCGCTGGCGGTCGGAGGTGGACGTGGGCTCGCTCTGGGCGGGCCTGTTCGACCTGCGTGAGAACCTGCTCGGCTCGGCGCTCGACGACCTGCGCGCGATCGCTTCATAAGCTCTCGCAGTGGCCGTCGAGCTGACCGTCGTCGGGTCGATCAACCTCGACCTCGTGGCTCGGGTCGAACGGCTGCCACGGCCGGGCGAGACGGTCTCGGGCGCGAGCTTCGCCCGATTCCCCGGAGGCAAGGGCGCGAACCAGGCGGTCGCGGCCGCCCGGCTCGGCGCCCGCGTCCGGATGGTCGGCGCCGTGGGCGTCGACCCGCTCGCGGACGAGGCGCTCGCCGGCCTCGAGGACGCCGGCGTCGAGCTGGAGCTCACGCGCGTCGGCACGACCGGTATCGCCCTGATCCTCGTCGACGCGTCCGGCGAGAACGAGATCGTCGTCGTGCCGGGGGCCAACGGGCACGTCGAGCCGTGCTCGCCGGGCGGCGCCGTCCTCGCGCAGCTCGAGGTTCCCGACGAGGTCGTACGTGCCGCCGCGCGCGATGCGAGCTTCTTCGCGCTGAACGCCGCCCCGGCGCGGCCGATCGACGTCGTCCCCGATCTCCTGATCGTGAACCGGCTCGAGCACGAGGTCGTGTCGGCGGGGAGGCTCGTCGCGGTGACGTACGGAGCCGAGGGCGCCGCACTCCTCGAGGACGGCGTCGAGATCGCCCGTGCGGCCCCGCCGCGCGTCGAGGCGGTGGACGGCACGGCGGCAGGCGACGCCTTCGCAGCGTGCCTCGTCGTCGGCCTGCTCGAAGGACGCGAACGTGCCGAGGCGCTGCGCCGCGCCTGTGCGGCCGGCGCGCTCGCCGCGTCGCGTCCGGGTGCCCAGCCGTCACTGCCGCGGGCGGCGGAGGTAGACGCGATACTCGGCGTCTAGATACCAGCGATCCAGTTCGAGGTCGGCAGCTGGTACCGGGAGGAGTCCGACGAGATGGCGCGCACGATCCGCGAGGGGCGGCTGATGGAGAAGCAGCAGGGCGACGCCGCGTGATCCCGATCGTTCTCGACTGCGACCCCGGGCACGACGACGCGATCGCGATCCTGCTCGCGCTCGCCTCGCCCGAGGTAGAGCTGGTCGGGATCACGACCGTCGCCGGCAACCAGACGCTCGAGAAGACGACCGCGAACGCGCTGCGCATTCTCGAGCTCGCGGGTCGCACCGACGTACCGGTCTACGCGGGCGCGGCCGCGCCGATCCTGCGGGAGCGCGACGTTGCGGCGCACGTTCACGGCGAGAGCGGCCTCGACGGGCCCGACCTGCCGCCGCCGTCCACGGCGGCGCACGACGAGCACGCCGTCGAGTTCCTCGCCGGGCTCTTCAGGGCAGCCGAGAAGCCCGTGCTCGTCGCGACCGGGCCGCTCACGAGCGTCGGGCTGCTGTTCGCGACCTACCCCGACGCGCGGCCGGACCGGATCGTCCTGATGGGCGGGGCGATCGGGGAGGGCAACCGCACGCCGGCCGCGGAGTTCAACATCTGGGCCGACCCGGAGGCTGCTCAGCGCGTGTTCGCGGAGGGCCTCGACACGACGATGGTCGGCCTGGACGTGACGCACGCCGCGCTGATCCGCGACGAGCACACCGAGCGCATGCGCGCCGCCGGCCGGATCGGGCGCGTCGTGGCGGAGCTGATGGACTTCTACGCCCGGTTCCACCGTCTGCGCTACCCCGACCTCGACGGCTCGCCGATGCACGATCCCGTCTGCATCGCGCATCTGATCGATCCGGGCCTGATGGAGACCGTCCCGACGCAGATCGAGGTGGACTGCACCGGCGGCCCGAGCCGCGGGCGGACGAACGTCGACTGGCGCGGCCGCGAGCACTTCGGGCCGCCGAATGCGAGGGTCGGCGTCGACATCGACGGCGACGCGTTCGCCGAGCTCGTCGTCCAGCGGATCAGCTCGCTCTGACGTGATCTGCTTCGCCGCGATCGCCCCGCACGGCGGCCCGGTCTTCGACGAGCCGGAGGCACCGACGCGGAGAGGCATGGAGGAGCTCGGGCGGCGCTTCTCCGCGTCGCTCCCGGAGGCGGTGGTCGTGCTCACGCCGCACGGCGTGCACGTCGACGGGCACTTCGCGGTCGTGCGCTCCGTCCGGCTGAAGGGCGATGCCTCGCAGTGGACGGCCGCCGACACCCGGTTCGAAGGGCCGGGCGACCCGGAGCTCGCGGACGCATGCGTCGAGGCGCTTCGTGCCGCCGGCCTGCCCGCGCTCGGCATCACCTTCGGCTCGACCGCCGCCGGCTCGTCGACGATGCCGCTCGACTGGGGGGCGCTGATCCCGCTCTGGTTCATGCGCGCGCCGGCGGTCGTGGTCAGCCCGTGCCGCAGCCGCTCGAACGAGGAGCACGTCCGTGCCGGTCGCGCCCTGGCCGCGGCCACGGGCGCCCGCCGCGTCGCGCTGATCGCGAGCGCCGACCACGGTCACGGCCACGCGCCCGACGGGCCGTACGGCTTCGCCCCCGAGTCGGCCGAGTACGACGAGGAGATCCAGTCGGTCGTCCGCGACAACCGTCTTGCCGCGCTCGAGGGGTGGGATCCGGGCTTCGCAGTCGCGGCGAAGGCCGACAGCTTCTGGCAGCTCCTGATGCTGCACGGCGCGATCGGCGACGCGTTCGAGGCAGAGCTGCTCTCGTACGAGGCGCCGACCTACTTCGGGATGCTGACCGCGAGCTTCCGTCCGTAGCAGGACTGGGGTACGGCGAGGCGAAGGTGCGCCGCAATGGTGCGCCGCAAGCGGCCTCGCAAGCCGTCCCCGAAGATGCCGAGCCGCGTGAAGAAGCGCCGCGCCGCACGGCGGCCGGCGCGCGCAGTCGCCCACCAGCACCCGGAGCTCGTCGGGCTGGCGCTCGGGGCGCTCGGTGTCTTCCTGGCCGCCGTGCTCTGGTTCGGCTTCAGCGGGGGGCCCGTCGCACACCTCGTCAAGAGCGCGGTCGGGGTGGCTGCCTACCTCGCTCCGGTCGTCTTCGTCCCGCTCGGCGGGCTGATCGTGGCACGCAGCGCGCTGGTCGACGTGCGTCCGTTCCGGGTCGGCCTCGGCGTCTCGGTGCTCGGGCTGCTGCTCACCCTCGGCTCCGGCCACGGTGGCGGTGTCGGCCGCGGGCTCGAGTGGCTCGTCGCGCTGGGGCTCGGCACGACCGGCTCGACGATCCTCGGCGTGCTGCTGACGCTCGTCGGCCTGTTGCTGCTGACCGGGGCGAGCCTCGGCGCGATCCTGCGACGCACGGGTCACGTCGTCAGGCAGGCGCGGCATCGCGCGCGCCGCGTCGAGCCGCGCGAGCGGCGTACCCGGGCCGAGCCGCGCCCGCGGATCCCCGACCTGATCTCCGACTCGGTCTCCCTCGGCCCGCCCCCCGTGCTCTACATCCAGGAGGAGGACGAGGTCGAGCACCAGCTCGTGCACGTGGTCGAGGAGCCCGAGACGCAGGAGCGGCTGTTCGAGCCGCCCGCCCCGGCGATCGCCGACTACAAGCTCCCGGACCGCGCGCTCCTGCGCGCGTCGAAGCCCGGCTCGGGCTCGAGCGGGGAGGCGAACCAGCGGGTCGCGGAGGCGCTCGTCACGTGCCTCGCGCATTTCGGCGTCGAGGCGACCGTGATCGGGCAGATCTCCGGGCCCCGCGTCACACGCTACGAGCTGCAGCTCGCCCCCGGCACGAAGGTCGGCAAGGTCGCGAACCTGAAGGACGACCTGTCCTACGCGCTCGCCACGACCGAGATCCGCATCCTCGCGCCGATCCCCGGCAAGCAGGCGGTCGGCGTCGAGGTCCCGAACCTGAGCCCGAACCTCGTCACCCTCGGCGACATCTTCGACGACCTGCCGCAGTCGGCGAGCCCGCTCGCCGTGTGGCTCGGCAAGGACATCTCGGGCGCCGCCGTGTGGGCGGACCTCGCTCGCATGCCGCACATCCTGATCGCCGGCACGACCGGCTCGGGCAAGTCGGGCTGCATCAACACGATCCTCACCTCGATCCTGTTGCGGTCGACGCCCGACGAGGCGCGCCTGATCCTGATCGACCCCAAGCGCATCGAGCTCAACTACTACGAGTCGATCCCGCATCTCCTCACGCCGGTCGTCTCGAGCCCGAAGGAAGCAAGCGCTGTCCTGCTCAACGTCGTCACCGAGATGGAACGGCGCTACGAGCGGCTCTCGCAGGTGCGCGCGCGCAACTTGCCCGAGGCCAACCGTGCCTTCCGCAAGCGCGGCGAGGAGGAGCTGCCGTACCTGTTGATCGTGATCGATGAGCTCGCCGACCTGATGATGGTCAGCCCGCAGGAGGTGGAGGACTCGATCATCCGGCTCGCGCAGAAGTCGCGTGCGGTCGGCATCCACCTCGTGCTCGCGACGCAGCGCCCCTCGGTCGACGTGATCACCGGCATGATCAAGGCAAACGTCCCGTCCCGCATCGCGTTCGCGGTCTCGTCGCAGACCGACTCGCGCGTGATCCTCGACCAGAACGGCGCGGAGAGCCTGCTCGGCCAGGGCGACATGCTGTTCAAGCCGCTCGGCACCTCGCGGCTCCAGCGTGTGCAGGGCGCGTTCGTGACCGAGGAGGAGATCGCGCTCGTCGTCGACCAGGCGCGGGCGCAGCGCGGGCAGTCGATCGACGAGTCGTTCCTCGAGGCGCCGCAGGTGTTCGCCGACGACGGTGATTCCGACGACGGCGAGTTCGACCCGGACGAGGATCCGCTCCTCGACAAGGCGATCGAGGTGGTGGTGACCGCCCAGACCGCTCAGTGTCTCGCTTCTCCAGCGGCGCCTGCGGGTCGGTTACACGAGGGCAGGCAGGCTGATCGACATGCTCGAACGGCGGGGGATCATCACGCCCTACGAGGGCTCGAAGCCGCGCCGGGTGCTCGTTTCCGAGCACGACCTCGAGCGCGTCTACAGCGCTCCTGCGGAGTAGCCGCCTCGGTAGATTCGCCCCTTAACGGGCGGCCCGCGCCTGCAGTACGATGCCGCAGCAATCCCCCCGGTCAGACAAAGCAGAGGAGGGCAAGTGAAGGTTTCTCGCTGGATTGCGCTCGCAGGCGTGGTCGCGCTGGCGGCAGTCGTCGTCACTGCGACGGCGCTCGGCGGCGCGACTCCGACGTCGACGAAGGCGTCGTTCAAGGCAGCGCTCGTGAGCGACATCGCCGGCTTCAACGACAACGGCTTCAACAAGAATCAGCTCAAGGGCCTCAACGAGGCGGCGAAGAAGGTCGGCGGCACAGCGATCCCGCTGATCTCGCACTCCGCGAGCGACTACAACCCGAACTTCAACACCGCGATTCGCCAGAGCGCGAACGTCGTCGTCGCAGCGGGGTACCTGCTCGCCCCGACGATGAAGATCTACTCGAAGAAGTTCCCGAACGTCGACTTCGCGATCACCGACGACTCGTACAAGGATGCGGGCGGCGGCAAGAACGTCGAGGGTCTGACCTATGCGACGCAGGAGGGCGGCTGCCTCGTCGGCGTCCTCGCGGCCAAGATGACGCAGAAGCTGGGCGGCACGAAGATCGGCGCCGTCGGCGGCATCAAGATCCCGCCGGTCGACTCGTACATCGCGGGCTACAAGTACTGCGCCGCGAAGGCTGTCCCCGGGATGACGACGGTCGTCCAGTACTCGAACAACTTCACCGAGCCCGACAAGTGCCAGACCGTGGCGCAGAACGAGATCGGCCAGGGCGTGAAGGTGCTCTTCCAGGTGGCCGGCGGCTGCGGCCTCGGCGTCCTGAAGGCGGCTGACGCCGCCAAGCTGTGGGGCATCGGCGTGGACGCGGACGAGTACAACGACGCGAAGCGCGTCCTGACAAGTGCCGTCAAGAAGACGGACGTCGGCGTCTACGACGCGGTCACGCAGTCGGCCGCCGGCAAGTTCCAGGGCGGCACCGACCTGCTGCTCAACCTGAAGAACAACGGTGTCGGCGTCGGCCGGATCAACCCCTCCGTGTCGAAGTCGTGGATCACGCTGATGAACAGCTACAAGGCGAAGATCATCTCCGGGAAGCTGAAGGTCCCGGCCACACTGTCGAAGTAGGACGAAAGCTCCGAGCAAGGGGGCGGGCGTACCTTGCCCGTCCCCTTGCTCGCCTCGTTAGGATCGCTGCGCTGTGACGGATGGAGTCGTCCTCGAGATGCGCGGCATCCGCAAGGAGTTCCCGGGCGTGATTGCGAACGACGACGTCTCGCTCGACGTCCTGCGCGGCGAGGTACACGCGCTGCTCGGGGAGAACGGCGCCGGGAAGTCGACGCTGATGAACATCCTCTACGGACTGTACAAGCCGGACGGCGGCGAGATCCTGCTCGACGGCAAGCCCGTCGTCTTCGCGTCCGCGCGAGACGCGATCCAGGCAGGCATCGGGATGGTGCACCAGCACTTCATGCTCATCCCGGTGATGACGGTCGCCGAGAACATCGTGCTCGGCGTCGAGCCGCACGACGGGCTCCTGCTCGACGAGCGGGCGGCGGAGAGGCGGGTGCGCGAGCTCTCCGAGCGCTACGGCCTCCTCGTCGACCCGGCCGCGCTCGTGAGCGACATCACGGTCGGCCAGCAGCAGCGCGTCGAGATCCTGAAGGCGCTCTACCGCGGCGCCGACGTGCTCATCCTCGACGAGCCGACGGCCGTGCTGACGCCGCAGGAGGCGGGGGAGCTCTTCGAGATCATCACGCAGCCTCAAGGCGAACGGCAAGTCGATCATCTTCATCAGCCACAAGCTCAACGAGGTGCTCGAGATCGCCGACCGCATCACGGTCCTGCGGCGCGGGAGGACGGTCGAGACCGTGCCGGTCGAGGGCGCGACGGAGGAGTCGCTCGCGCGAGCGATGGTCGGTCGCGAGGTGCTGCTCCGGGTCGAGAAGCCGCCCGCGCACCCGGGCGAGGTCCTGCTCTCCGTGCAGGACCTCCATGTACGCGACGACCGCGGCATCGAGAAGGTCCGCGGCGTCAGCTTCGACGTGCGCGCGGGCGAGATCGTCGGCATCGCCGGCGTCGACGGCAACGGCCAGACGGAGCTGATCGACGCGATCACGGGACTGCACAGGATGGAGAGCGGCATGATCTCGGTCGCAGGCCGGCCGTATGCGCATGCGACTGCGCGCCAGATGCTCGACGCAGGCGTGGGGCACATCCCGGAGGACCGCCAGAGACGTGGCCTCGTGCTCGAGTTCTCGATCGCGGAGAACTTCGCACTGCACGACTACGCCCGCGAGCCCGACGCGAAGTGGGGCTGGCTCTTCCCACGCCGCATGGTCGAGCTGGCGCGGAGACTGATCAAGGAGTTCGACGTCCGTGGCGGTGGCCCGCTCACGCGCGCGGGCGGCCTCTCGGGCGGCAACCAGCAGAAGGTCGTCGCCGCACGCGAGATCGCGCGCGACCCGAAGGTGCTGATCGCGGCTCAGCCGACGCGCGGCCTCGACGTCGGCGCGATCGAGTACCTGCACCGGCGGATCGTGGCGGAGCGCGAGAAGGGTAGAGCGGTGCTCCTGATCTCGCTCGAGTTGGAGGAGATCATCTCGCTCTCCGACCGCATCCTCGTGCTCTACGAGGGTGAGATCGCCGGCGAGCACACTGGCGAGGTGTCGGAGCAGGAGATCGGCCTCGAGATGCTCGGCGGCCGTGACCGGACGGCGGCCGCGTGAGCGGCGTCGACTCCCAGGGCGCCGTCCCGGAGAGCCCGGAGGAGGCCGCCGAGACCGGGACGCTCGCCGCGAGGATCGCGCTCAAGCAGCGCGCCGGCGGGATCATCGTCCCTGCCCTGACCGTCGTCGTCGCGTTCCTGATGAGCGGCCTCGTGGTGCTCGCCACGGGTCACAACCCGTTGCTCGCCTACCACGACATCTTCGACGGCGCGGGCCTCAACTGGATCTTCCACCCGACGACGAACCTCGCCTCGACGTCCGCCTACAACCTCTCGCAGACGCTCATCCAGACGACCACGCTCATCCTGACGGGGCTCGCCGTCGCGTTCGCGTTCCGCTGCGGGATGTTCAACATCGGCGGACAGGGCCAGTACTTCGTGGGCATCATCGTCGCCAACTGGCTCGGGGTCGACTTCGCGTCGCTGAACCCGGTCGCCCACATCCTGCTCTGCATCGTCGCGGCGACGCTCGCCGGCGCCGCATGGGCCGGGATCGCCGGCTTCCTCAAGGCGACCGTCGGCGCCCACGAGGTGATCACGACGATCATGCTCAACTGGATCGCCATCTGGGTCGCGGAGTGGCTGTTCGGCGACGGCGGCCCGCTCCAGAACTCGGCCAACCCGTCGGTGCCGGTCTCGAACGACGTCGCAGATTCGGCGAAGCTGCCGGTGATCTGGGGCGAGCAGCAGCTCCAGGGCCTCCACATCGGCATCTTCGTCGCGCTCGCGGGGCTCGTCGTCTTCTATCTGCTGCTCAACCGCACGACCGCCGGCTACGAGGTGCGCGCGGTCGGCTTCAACCCCGACGCCGCCGCCTACGGCGGCATCAATGTGAAGAAGAACCTCATCCGCGCGATGGCCGTCTCCGGCGCGTTCGCCGGCCTCGCCGGCGCACTCGACATGCTCGGGTACCTCTACCACGAGGGGCAGAACGACATCCCCGTCAGCTCGGTGGGCTTCCTCGGCATAGCCGTCGCGCTGCTCGGCCGCAACACCGCGGTCGGCACCGGGCTTGCAGCCCTCCTCTTCGGGGCCCTCCTCTTCGGGACGACCCACGGCCTCAGCTCGAACGTCATCCAGCCCGAGCTCGCCGGCAACCTGACCTACATCATCCAGGGGCTGATCGTGCTGTTCGTCGGAGCAGACGTCCTCATCCTCTACGTCTGGAACACCCGGCGGCGGATCCGGCGGCGGCCCGTGGACGCCGAGGAGTCTCCGGCATGAGCACCTGGACGGAGCGGCTCGAGAACCCGCTCAGCGCCCGGCTGCGGGACCCGGCGGTGTCCGGGTATGCGGGCATCGTCCTCGGCGCCTTCGCGGCGTTCCTCGCGATCCCGCCGATCCAGGCGCGTGCGATCGCCTGGCCGGTGCTCGTCGGCATCGTCGCCGCCGTGCTCGGCCTCTGGACGGCGACGCGCGGGCGCCGCCGGCTCGGGTACGGCGCGGTGGCGTCGGGGATGCTCGGGATCGGGCTCGGGATCCTCGCGACACGGTCGGGCGTCGGGAACCTGAACGCCGTCTTCGACGCCTCGCTGATCGGGCAGATGTTCGTGTTCGCGACGCCGCTGACGTTCGCCGCGATGGGAGGGATGTTCTCCGAGCGGAGCGGGGTCGTGAACATCGGGCTCGAGGGCATGATGCTGATGGGCGCGTTCTGGGGCGTCTACGCGGCGGACAAGGGCGGCACCTGGGTGGTCGGGATCCTCGCCGGCGCGGGCGTCGGTGCCGTAATCGCGCTCGTGTACGCCTATTTCGCCATCCATCTGCGCTCCGACCAGATCGTCGGGGGCACCGCGGTCAACTTCCTTGCGCTCGGCGTCACCGGGTACTTCTTCGTCCAGCTCTACCACGGCAACTACATCCCGCAGGGCGTCTCGGAGATCCCGAACCTGAAGATCCCGGGGATCTCCGGCGTGCACTTCCTCGGCCCGGCGATCGGCAACCTCAACGTGATGATCTGGGCGAGCTTCGTGCTCGTCATCCTCTCGTACGTCGTCGTGTTCAAGACGCCGATCGGGCTGCGGATCCGCGCCTGCGGCGAGCATCCGCGGGCGGCGGACACGGTCGGCATCGACGTCTATCTGGTTCGCTACGGGTGCGTGGTCCTGTCTGGCATCCTCGCGGGCCTCGGCGGCGTCTACCTCTCCGACGGCGCCGGCTCGGGGTCGGGGACCTTCGTCGCGAACATGACCGACGGCCGGGGCTTCATCGCCCTGGCCGCGATGATCTTCGGCAACTGGCGACCGTTCGGCGCTTTCGGAGCTGCCCTCCTCTTCGGGTTCTCGAGCGCTCTCGCTCTGCGGCTCCAGGTGTACTCCGCGTCCGCGGCGACGCTCTTCAACGTGCTTCCGTACGTCTTGACGCTGGTCGCCGTGGCGGGCGTGATCGGACGAACCGTCCCGCCGGCGGCCGATGGCAAGCCGTACAAGAAGCAGTAGGCCGGTCGCCTTCGCGACCGTCGTCCTGGTCGCGACGGCCCTGACGGCGTCCACCGGCGCGGCGACCGCGCCGCGCTTCCACGTGTGTCTCGTGACCGGCGCGTCGGGCCCCACCGGGCCGCTCGCCGGTCTCGCCGAGGAAGGCCTGACGGCGGCCGAGCAACACGGGGCGGCCGGCCGTGTCCTGCGTGCGGGCTCGCCTGCCGCGTTCGCCGCCGACCTCCGGGTGTGCGCGACCCACGGTGCCGCGCTCACGATCGCAGCCGGGTTCCCGACCGCGGGCGCGATCGACACGGTCGCGAGCTCGTTGCCCGAGGCACGCTTCGCGGCCGTCGACGTCGACGTCGGCACCCTCGCGCACCGGCCGAAGAACGTTCGCGGCCTCGTCTTCGCCGGTCAGCAGGCGGGATACCTCGTCGGCTACGCGGCCGGCCTCTGGGCCAAGGCCCAGCACGCCGACACGATCGGGTCGGTCGGCGGTCTCGACATCCCGCCGGTCGAGCGGTTCATCGCGGGGTTCCAGTTCGGCGCCGCGCGGGCAGATCCGGGCCTGAACACGCTGAACAGCTACTCCGACGACTTCGGCAATCCGGCGGCCTGCAGGAGCAGAGCGCTCGAGCAGATCCGTCAGGGGTCGGTGGTCGAGTTCGAGGTCGCCGGCGCCTGCGGCCGCGGGGTGCTCGCTGCCGCCCACGAGCACGGTGTCTTTGCGATCGGGGTCGGCACGGGTCTCGTCGGCCTCGGCCCGTGGGTGATGACGAGCGCCCTCGAGCGGATCGACGTCGCCGTCGCCGCGGCGATCGCCTCGGCCGGGGCGGGGACACTCGGGACAGGTGTCGACGACGTGTTCGGCGCGAGTCGTGACGGTGTCGGAACCGACGCGTGGAGCGCGCGCGTCCCGAAGTCGATCAGGTCGGCGGTGTCGCAGCAGTTCGCGCTGCTGAAGTCCGGACGCGTGACCGGCATCCCCGTGACGGTGCGATAGGTGCGCGGCCTCCGCAGACCGGCGGGCGTGCTCGCCGTGGCGTTGGCCGTCACCGGCTGCGGCTCGTCGCGGCCCGACCACGCGCCGGCCGCTCCGAAGGGCCCGCCGCCCGCCGCGGCGCTCCGGGTCGGCGTCGTCGGGTCGCTGACCGTGCACGTAAAGGGCGCGCGCGTCGACCACGGGTCGCTCGCCCAGGTCGCCGCCGACCGGCTCGTGGTCGTCTCCGCCGCGGCGGTCGGGCCGGCCGAGCTCGCGGCGGTGGCAGACGGGCATCCGGCGACGCGCTTCGCGTTGATCGGCGCCTCGACGGCCGGCTTCCGACGGCCGAATGTGGCGGGGATCGTCGTCCGCGAGGGGCAGGCGTCGCGCCTGGCGGGCGTCGTTGCAGGCTTGGTCGCCGAGAGCGAGAGCACGCAGGTCCCACGCGTGGCCTGGATCGGCCCAGAGGAACGCGCGTTGACTCGTGCGTTCGTCCGCGGCGTCCACACGACGGCTCCGAGGGCGGTCGCCCTCCGGCAGTCGTCGCGTGACGTTCCGGTGGCATGCAAGGAGGCCGCGATCACCGCGATCGAGCGCGGAGCGGTCGTGCTGGTCGCCCACGGCGGCCGCTGCGCCGAGGCGACGGCCGCCGCTGCCCACGAGCAGAATCAGGTGGCGCTTGCCGTGACCGACTTCGAGCTGCCGAACGTGGCAGCCGACACGATCGCCGGCGACGCCGTCGGCGGCGTCTACTACGGCGGCGAGGACGTCCTCTTCGGCGCGTCGAGCGGGGTGATCGGGGTACGCCGCCTCGACCCGCGGATCCCGGCTGCGGTTGCGGTTCGAGCGCGCGTCGCCGCCCAGGAGCTCGCGGGGACCGCGCAACCCTCGGGATAGGATCGCCGGGGCCCACTGGCGCATGATCTGGCTATCGTTCGTCCTGCTCGTGGCGACGTCCGTCTTCGTGTTCCGCACACCGTTCGGGCTGCGCCTCCGCTCCGTCGGCGAGCAACCCCGGGCGGCCGAGATGGGAGCGACCGCCGGAGCGCCGTATGAGAAGCAGTAGCCCTTCAGCGGGCGCCGCCGCCGTGCTCGGTGTCGTCGCGCTCGTCACCCTGCCGGTGGCCGTGGTGGCGGCGCAGGTCTCGAGCAGGCTCGGGCTGCTGCAGGCGCTGTACGTGGCCGTCCCCGTCGACGTCGTGCTCGCGCTCGCCGCGCTCGGGGCGGAGCGGCGGGCGCGGTTCGGGCGCGCTCGGCGGGTTCAGCCCGGCGGTGCGGTCGTCGGGCGCACGGCCCGCGTCCTCGCCTACGTCGGTGCGTACGCGGCCGTGACCGGGGCGCTCGCGCTCGGGGTGTACGGCATCCTCCGCTGGGCGCAATAACCGGGCTGCCCGGACCACGGCTACGCTTTCCGCGGCCGTGTTCGAGATCGGCAACAGCCTGCGCGAAGCGCGCGCTCGGAAGGGCGTCGACTTCGCCGATGCCGAGCTTGCCACGAAGATCCGCGGCAAGTACCTGCGAGCACTCGAGGACGAGCAGTTCGAGCTCCTGCCCGCCCAGACCTACGTCAAGGGGTTCCTGCGCACCTATGCCGAGTTTCTCGGCCTCGACGGGCAGCTGTACGTCGACGAGTACAACTCCCGTTTCGTCGCGGGCGGCGACGACCACCACGAGGTACGTGCGCGGCGTTCGACGGCGCGCCCGGAACGGCGTGCGCGCCGAATCGAGACGAACGTCGTCCTGATCGTCCTCGCGGCGATCGCCGTCCTGACCGTGATCGTGATCTCGGCGTGGAAGGCGAGCGGTGGCGGCTCGCACACGACGCCGCCGGTCACGACGAGTCCACCGAAGGCGACGACGGCCGGCGCACCGGCACCGCTGCTCGCCCTGACCGGCGTACGGGGATCGACCTACGTGATCGCCCGGCGGCAAAGCGCAACCGGCCCGATCGTCTTCGACGGCACCATCTCGAAGGGCGACCCGACCAGGGCGATCCGCGGCAGCCTGCTGTGGGTGTCGATTTCGAGCCCCGAGAACGTCCGCATCGAGGTGCGGGGCCACGTCGTGCACGTGCCGGGCTCGAAGCCCCAGGTGGTGTTCGTCACGCCGACGGGCTGGCGGCCGGCATCCCAGTCGTAGAGGCTTGATGCACATTTGCGGGCATACGTGGCTGGTGGGTCGGACGCGGCGCGTCTCGGCCGGGCCGGGCTTGCCCGTAGCAACCGCTACGCGCTGCGCCCGTCACGTCCGAGCCGCTTGGTCTGGCCCATCCCCACGCACACCCCAATACCCATCAAGCCTCTAGGGCGTCCGCGCGCCGCGGTCGTCGCCTCGGGCTCGGAGCTCGTCCGCGGCGACCGGCACGACCGGAACGGCCCGTTCCTCACCGCCTCGCTGCTTCGGCTCGGGATCGAGCCGGTCCGCATCACGGTCGTCGGCGACCATCCCGACGACCTGCTCGCGGCACTCGAGCAAGGCCTCGCGCACGACCTGCTCGTCGTCTCGGGCGGCCTCGGGCCGACGCACGACGACCGGACGGTCGAGCTGCTCGCGCAGGCCGCCGGCGTCGGCCTCTCGGTCGACGAGGAGCTTCGCGTGCTGATCGAGGAGCGCTCGCGGCTCGTGGCGGATCGTCTCCGCCGCCCGTACGCCGACTTCGCCGACGGGGTGGTCAAGCAGGCGACGTTGCCCGACGGCGCCCTCTGGGTCGGGCTCGTCGGCACCGCGCCCGCCGTCGTGCTGCCGACAGGCGCCGGGGTCGCGGTCGCGCTCCCGGGGCCGCCGCGCGAGTTGCAGGAGCTGTGGCCGCGCGTGCTCGAGACGGACCCGCTGCTTCGCCTGCGGCGCCGCGCCGTGGCTCCCGAGCGCCGTGTGCTGCGCTTCTACGGGATCTCCGAGTCGGCCGTCGCGCAGGCGCTCGCGGCTGTGGGGGGAGACGGGGGCGGCGTCGACGTGACGATCTGCGCCCGCGACTTCGAGATCCACGTCGACCTGTTCGTCGAGCCCGGTGCGGAGGCTCGCGCGGCGGCGCTGGAAGCGGGGCTCGTCGAGGCGAACGAGCGCTACCTCTTCTCCCGCGACGAGCGGACGGCCGCCGAGCTCGTCCTCGACGAGCTGCGCGGGCAGGGCCTCACGCTCGTCACGGCCGAGTCCTGCACCGGCGGGCTTGTCGGCGCGCGGCTCACGGCCGTGCCGGGGTCGAGCGACGTCTTCCTCGGCGCCGTCGTCGCCTACGCGGACGCGGTCAAGACAGCCGTGCTCGGCGTGCCCGAGGAGCTCCTGCGCGAGCGCGGCGCCGTCTCCGCGGAGACCGCGGCGGCGATGGCGCGCGGCGTGCGGAAGCGGCTCGGCGCCGACATCGGCGTCGCCGTCACCGGCATCGCCGGCCCGGGCGGCGGCACGACCGAGAAGCCGGTCGGGCTTGTCCATCTGCACGCAGCCGGCCCGTCGGGCGACCTCGGCCGCCGGCTCGACTTCCCAGGTGACCGCGAGACGATCCGGCAGCGTGCCGCGGTGGCGGCGCTCCACCTCGTTCGCACACTTGTCACGAAGGCGTGACGGACACGGCACGCCTTCCGCGCTAGCGTGGCCGGAGATGACCGGATCAGGCTCTTCTGCGGGTTGCAGCTTCCCGAGGATGCGCTCGACCGGCTCGAGGTGTGGCAGCTCGAGTGCCTGTCCGGGGCTGCCGGCCCGCTCCGGCTCGTGCCGCGCGAGAACCTCCACGCCACGCTGGCCTTTCTCGGCGGCCGGCCGACTGCCGAGGTGCCCGTGGTCGTGGCGGCCCTCCGTGAGGCTGCGGCCGGCGGGCGGCCCGTCGAGCTGCGGCCGAGGAGCTACCGCGAGACGCGGAGCGTCGGGATGATCGTCTGCGACGACGTTGACGGCGTGGGAGGGGCGCTCGCGGCCGACCTCGGCGAGCGTCTCGAAGCGGCGGGCGTCTACCGCCGGGAGGGGCGCCCGTGGCTCGCGCACGTGACGGTCGCGCGCTTCCGGGAACGGCCGGGCCTCCGTCCGCCCCTGCCCGGCGACGGGAACGTCCGTTCCGTCCGATGCGCGCTCTACCGTTCCTCGCTCGGCCCCGCTGGGGCGCGTTATGACGTACTGGAATCGGTGGCCCTAGGAGGTCGGTGACATGGATCGCGAGCAGGCACTGGAGACGGTTCTGGGGCAGATCGAGCGCCAGTTCGGCAAGGGCGCGGTGATGAAGATGAACGACCAGGCGCAGGTGGCGATCGGTGCCGTCTCGACCGGCTCGCTGTCGCTCGATGTCGCGCTCGGGGTCGGTGGGCTGCCGCGCGGCCGCATCGCCGAGGTCTTCGGGCCGGAGTCGTCGGGGAAGACGACGCTCGTCTACCACGTGATCGCGGAGGCGCAGCGGCGCGGTGGCATCTGCGCGTTCATCGACGCCGAGCACGCGATGGACCCCGCGTACGCGAAGCGGATCGGCGTCAACATCGACGAGCTGCTCGTCTCGCAGCCCGACACGGGCGAGCAGGCGCTCGAGATCTGTGAGCTGCTCGTCCGTTCGGGAGCGCTCGCAGTGGTCGCGATCGACTCGGTCGCCGCCCTCACGCCGAAGGCGGAGATCGAGGGCGAGATGGGCGACTCGCACGTCGGCCTGCAGGCTCGGCTGATGAGCCAGGCGCTGCGGAAGCTCGCCGGCACGCTGAACCGCACTGACACGATCTGCCTGTTCACGAATCAGCTGCGCGAGAAGATCGGCGTCATGTTCGGCAACCCGGAGACGACCCCGGGCGGGCGGGCACTGCGCTTCTACGCGTCCGTGCGGCTCGACATCCGGCGGATCGAGACGCTCAAGGAAGGTGTCGAGGCGATCGGCAACCGGGTCCGCGTGAAGGTGGTGAAGAACAAGGTCGCGCCGCCGTTCAAGCAGGCCGAGTTCGACATCATCTACGGCGACGGCATCTCGTGGGAGGGGACGGTGCTCGACACCGGGCTCGAGAAGAAGGCCGTCCAGAAGTCGGGGTCGTACTTCTCGTTCGGCGACGAGCGTCTCGGCCAGGGCCGGCAGAACGCGACGGCCTTCCTGAAGGAGCATCCCGACGTCGTGCAGGGCATCCTGCAGGTGATCCAGGCCCAGGCGCCGCCCGAGCAGGTGATCTCGGCCCGCCTCCTGCCGCAGGGCGAGGCGCCGACGGAGGCGATCCCGGTGCTCGACGAGGAACCGGCGGGTGTCTGAGCGGGCATTGGCGGGTGTCAGACACCTTCAAGGTGTCTGACACCCCCTCGAACCGACGGCCTGCTGCGACCCCCGACCCGATCGAGCTCGCCACGCGGGCCCTCGGGCCGCGCGAGCGCTCGCGCCACGAGATCGAGCAGCGGCTCGCCCGCGCCGGCATCGGCGAGGAGGAGCGCCGAGCGGCGCTCGCGACCCTCGAGCGGCTCGGCTACGTCGACGACGGCCGCTTCGCCGCCGCACGCGCCGACGCGCTCGCCGGCCGGGGCCACGGCGACGAGTGGATCCGGCGCGACCTGCGCGAGCACGGGGTGGAGCGCGAGACGGCCGAGGAGGCCGTCGCGAGCCTGGTGCCGGAGCCGGAAAGGGCCGCTGCGATCGTCGCCCGCGAGGGCGCGAGTCGACGCCTGGCGGCACGCCTGGCGCGGAAAGGATTCGCTGCGGAGTCGGTCGAGGCGTCGTTTGCGGACGACGTCGAACGCGCGTAGAGTGCGTTTCCCACTTCGTCACTCAAAGGTGCCTGCACGCACCGTGAACCGATCTGATTCCACGCTTTGCTGAGAACCCTCGTGTCCTGTCGTCCACCGCCCCGCAGACGTGCGGGGAAGAATCCCAGCAGCCGGCGATTCTGAGCTGAGATCGTCGGGCACGGTCCTCCGTGCCCCGGAATGCCGATCGGCGAACGAGCCGTGCGGGCGAATGCCCGTAAGGAGCGCCCATGCTCGTTGTCGTCGTTGCAGTCGCCGCAGTCGCCGCAGGTGCCCTCGGCACGTTCGCCGGCCTGCGTCTGCGGGCGACGTCGCGCCTGAACGAGATCCGGCGGGCCGCGGGCCTCCTGCTCGACGAGGCGCGTCGCGACGCCGACGCGACCCGCCGCGAGGCGGCGATCGAGGCTCGGGAGCAGGCGGTGAAGCTGCGTGCCGAGCTCGAGTCCGAGCTTCGCGAACGCCGCGACGAGGTCGTGAAGATCGAGGAGCGTGTGATCGCGAAGGAGGACGACATCGATCACAAGCTCACCGAGCTGACGCGGCGCGAGCAGGGGATCGCCGACCGCGAGGTGCACCTCCGCCAGCTCCAGGAGGAGATGAAGCAGATCAAGCTCGCGGAGCGGCGGGAGCTCGAGCAGCTCGCCGGCATGACGGCCGGCGAGGCTCGGGCGCGCATCCTGCGGGAGTCGGAGGACGAGGTTCGGCACGAGCTCGCAGGGCGGGTGCGCCGGCTCGAGCAGGAGGCTGCCTCGGAGGCGAAGCGCCGTGCCCGCAACCTGGTCGCCGATGCGCTCCAGCGGGTGGCCGCGAGCGCCGCGGCCGAGACGACCGTGACGCTCGTCGAGCTGCCGTCGGACGACATGAAGGGGCGGATCATCGGTCGCGAGGGTCGCAACATCCGCACGCTCGAGCACCTGACCGGCGTCGACTTCATCATCGACGACACCCCGAACGCGGTCGTCCTCTCGTCGTTCGACGGGATCCGGCGGGAGATCGCGCGGATGACCCTCCTCAAGCTGATCGAAGACGGCCGCATCCACCCGACCCGCATCGAGGAGATGTACTACCTCTCCAAGGCGGAGCTGGACGAGCATATTCGCCAGGCGGGCGAGCAGGCGGTCTTCGAGGCCAACTGCGGCGACTTCCACGAAGAGCTCGTGCGCATCCTGGGGCGCCTGCGCTACCGCACGAGCTACGGCCAGAACGTGCTCAAGCACACGCTCGAGGTCGTGCAGCTCGCAGGGATCATGGCCGCCGAGGTCGAGGCGTCCGCGAAGACGGCGAAGCGCGCCGCGTTGCTCCACGATCTCGGCAAGGCGATGACGCACGAAGTCGAGGGCTCGCACGCCGCGATCTCGACCCAGCTCGCCCGCCGCTACGGCGAGAGCCCGGCTGTCTGCCACGCGATCGAGGCCCATCACTACGAGGTGCAGCCGCAGACGGTGGAGGCGGTGCTCCTGATCGCCGCGGACGCGATCTCGGCGTCTCGGCCGGGGGCGCGCGGGGAGAACCTCGACCAGTACGTCAAGCGGCTCGAGTCGCTCGAGCAGCTGGCGGCCAGCCACGAGGGCGTCGACAAGGTGTACGCGATCCAGGCGGGGCGCGAAATCCGCGTCATCGTCAAGCCGCAGGAGATCGACGACGATGGGGCGATCCTCCTCTCGCACGAGATCGCGCGCGAGATCGAGGGCCACCTCGAGTACCCCGGTCAGATCAAGGTGACCGTGATCCGCGAGAGCCGCGCCGTCGACGTCGCGTCGAACCGCGTCGCCGAGCGCCGCCCACCGGTCGAACGCGTCACGCCCTGAGCGCGCTCAGTACCGCGACGCAGACGACGATCGTCGCCACTCCCGCGATCTGGAGCGGGCGCAGCCGCTCGCGAAAGAGGAAGAACGCGGCAACCGCCGCGAGCGCGGCGAACTGCGAGGCGAAGACCGCGCTCACCGCGATGCCGTGTCGGGCGCCGAGCGCGTAGGACGCAAAGCCGCCCACCTCGCAGAGGCCCGAGACGACGACGACGGGCATGGCACTGCGGCGGATCCGCAAGCCTCGCTGTGCGAGCAGGGGCAGCGTGATTACGGCCACCCCGACGAGGCGCGCCGGGATCAGGGCCCACACGAGCGGGAGCGACTGGCTCACCCGTGCGGTCGCGAACAGGCTCGCGCCGAACAGGCCGGCCGCGCAGCACGCCAGCAGCGTCGCGCGCAGCGGCTGGCCGCTGTCCTCGGACGAGGTGCGGCTCGCGAGCACGACGCCGATCACCATCCCGGCGAGCAGCGCGGCCGACGCGCTGCCGAGCGCCTCCCCGGCGGCAACCGCGAGCACCGCCGCGATCGCCCCCTCGGTCGACGTGACGGGCACCACGATCGACACGCGCCCGATCCGCATCGCCTCGTACGAGCAGAGGAGGCCGCCGACGTTCCCCGCGCCCGCGACGGCGATCCAGAGCAGCTCGCGCGACCCGAACCCCTTCGGGATGCCGGCCGCAGCCGTGAGCGGCGCCACGACGACGAAGCCGACGAGCATTACCCAGGCGAGCACGGCACGGGCGCCGATCAGCCGGCTCGCACGGGCCGCGCTCAGCACCGCTCCCGCCCAGCAGACGGCGGCGCCGAGCCCTCCGAGGACGGCGATCACGTCTCAGCCGTCGACCGCGAACAGCCGCCAGGGCTCGGGCACGCCCTTGAGCGCGTGCTCGCCGCGGTCCTCGAACCGCAGCCCGGAGCCTGCGACGAGATCCTTGACGGTGCTCGACACGAGCACCTCGCCCGGGGCTGCGAGCGAGGAGATCCGCGCACCGATCGACACCGCGATGCCCGCGATCTTGCCGTCACTCAGCTCGCACTCGCCGGTGTGGAGACCCGCCCGGATCTCGAGCTCGAGCCCTCGCAACGCGCCGCGGATCGCGGTGGCCGCCTGGACGGCGCGGGCAGGCCCGTCGAAGGCGGCAAAGAAGCCGTCGCCGACGGTGTCGAGCTCGCGCCCCTGCGAACGGGCGAGCTCGCGGCGGACGATCGTGTGGTGCCGACCGAGCAGCTCGCGCCAGGCGGAGTCGCCGATCCGGGCGGCGAGCTCGGTCGAGCCGACGATGTCCGTGAAGAGGATGGTCGCGAGCACCCGCTCCGACGCGGCGTGGCGTCCGAGGCGCGCGACGAACTCGCCCGTCGCTCTCATCGTCGCCTCGTGCGCGTCGTCGTCGACCCAGGTGTAGAGACCGCGGAGCTCCGGCAGCGAGGCGAGCTCGGCGCCTCGGATCCGCTCGGCCGTGAAGTGGGCGGGGCCCGGCTGCGCGGGCCGCGCGATGACGAGGGTCGGCACGCGGACGGCCGGGAGGACATCTGCCACGTCGAGCTCCATCGCCGAGCGGAACGAGGTCAGCGCAGCCCCCGGACTGAGGCTTCGTCGCATGTGCCAGACGAACCAGTCGCGGAACGCATTGTCGTCGGCGACCTCGGGCGCCCATTCGCGGGCGAGCTCCTCGAGGTAGCCGCGCTCGCCCCAGCCGGTCCGCACCGCCGCGAGGCGCTCCCGCCACTCCGCTTCGGTCGGCGCCCACGGGTAGTCGTCCTTCCGCGTTCCTCTGATCCGCGGGTCGAACAGGACGAGACCCGCGCACCGCTCGGGATACGTCGCCGCGAACAGCACGCCGATCCCGGTGCTCGTCGCGCCCGTCCAGAGCACTGCGCTCTCGGACCCGACGGCCTCCATCACCGCGCGGACGTCGTCCATCGCGGTCTCGATCGACTGCACCTCCCGCACGCGGTCGGAGAGCCCCGTGCCGCGCTTGTCGAGCATCAGCAGGCGGCCACACGCCGCGAGGCCCTCGACGTGGCGGACGAGGAGCGGCTGCTCCCACGTGGACAGCAGGTCTCCCGTCACGCCGCGCACGAAGACGATGTCCGGGGAGCCGTCACCGACGATCTGGTACGCGATCGCGATGTCGCCGCTGCGGGCGTAGCTCACGTCGGGCGTCTGCACGGGGCTACCCTACGCCGGTGCGCACCTACTCCGTGACGACGTTCGGCTGCCAGATGAACGCGCACGACAGCGAGCGCATCAAGGGCCTGCTCGAGGAACTGGGCCTCGGCGAGGCGGTGTCGGCGGACGACGCGGACGTCGTCGTCTTCAACACGTGCACGATCCGCGAGAAGCCCGACACGAAGCTTGCGGCGTACCTCGGCGAGGCGGCCGCTCGCAAGCGCGAGGATCCCGACCGGGTGATCGCGGTCGGCGGGTGCTACGCCGAGGCGCAGCGTGAGCGGATCTTCGAGCGGTATCCCTTCGTCGACGTGGCCTTCGGGCCCGGCTCGATCAGACATCTCGCGGAGTGGCTCGGGGCCGGCGGTGAAGGCATCGCGCGTGGCCGCTTCGGGCTGGACGACCGCGCGTTCGCCGCCGAGCTGCCCGCGCACCGGGAGCGCCGGGTGCAGGCGTGGGTGCAGGTGTCGATGGGCTGCAACTCCGTCTGCTCCTATTGCATCGTTCCGTCGGTACGCGGTCGCGAGCAGAGCCGGAGGCCCGGCGAGATCCTCGCCGAGGTGAGCGTGCTCGCCCGCCAGGGTGTCAAGGAGCTGACACTGCTCGGCCAGAACGTCAACTCGTACGGCCGCGACCTGCTCCCCGACGTGCGCACCGACTTCGGCGAGTTGCTACGTGTCTGCGACGCCGTCGAAGGGATCGAGCGCATTCGCTTCACGAGCCCACACCCGAAGGACTTTCGCGAGCCGGTGATCGCGGCGATCGTGGACTGCCCGACCGTCTGCGAGCACGTGCACCTGCCGCTCCAGTCGGGCTCTTCGCGGATCCTGAAGGCGATGCGGCGCACGTACACGCGCGAGCGCTATCTGGAGCTCGTCGAGCGGATGCGGGCCGCGATCCCCGACGTCGCGTTCGGCACCGACATCATCGTCGGCTTCCCCGGCGAGACGGAGGAGGACTTCGCGCAGACGCTCGAGGTCGTCGAGGAGGTCGGCTACGACAGCGCCTTCACCTTCGTGTACTCGCCACGTGCCGGCACCGAGGCGGCCGAGCGGGCCGACCAGGTACCACACGAGGTGAAGATCGAGCGAATGGAGCGCCTCGTCGAGCTGACGCAGCGGATCGCGCGTGACCGAAACCTCTCCCGCGTCGGCGGGGTCGAGCAGGTGCTCGTCGAGGGGGCGTCGCGGACCGACCCCTCGCTGCTGCGCGGCCGCACGCGGCGCAACACGACGGTCAACTTCCGGGGTGAGGCCGCGCAGGGCGACCTGGTCGACGTGCTGATCGAGGACGCGACCTCGACCACGTTGCGCGGCACGCGCCGCAGCCTCGTCGCGGCCTGAACGCGTCCATCACATTCCTCCGTCAGACTAGGGGGCCGATGCGCTTCCTCGTCACCGGCTCGTCGGGCCAGATCGGCACCAACCTCGCCCTCCGTCTCCTCGCCGACGGCCACGAGGTGCTCGGGGTCGACAAGCGCCAGAACACCTGGACCGACACGTTTCCGACGCTGCTCCAGGACCTCGCAGGCCACTACCCGGCGTTCGGGGGCGGCATCGGCGGCGTCGAGTACCCGGAGGTGGACGTCGTCGTCCACCTCGCGGCGCACGCAAAGGTGCACCAGCTCGTGCGAGAGCCTCATCGCGCGCTCGAGAACGCGATCATGACCTTCAACGTCCTCGAGTACGCGCGGGCCCTCCGGCTGCCGCTCGTCTTCTCGTCGACGCGGGAGGTGTACGGCGACGTCCACCGGTTCGAGGAGTACGCCGAGGAGGCCGCCGACTTCGCCTTCACCGAGAGCCCGTACTCCGCCTCGAAGATCACGAGCGAGGCGTTCATCTACTCGTACGCGCGCTGTTACGGCCTGCCGTATCTCGTCTTCCGGTTCTCGAACGTCTACGGGCGCTTCGACAACGACCTCTGGCGGATGGAGCGCGTGCTGCCGCTGTTCATGCACCAGCTCTCCCGCGGCGAGGGCGTCACCGTGTACGGCGAGGACAAAGTGCTCGACTTCACGTACGTCGACGACTGCGTCGACGGCATCGCGCGCGGCGTGCTCGCGCTCGCAGAGCGGCGCGTCGCCAATCAGACGATCAACCTCGCCTACGGGCAGGGCAACACGCTCGTCCGCGCCGCGGAGCTGATCGCGGCCGAGCTGGGCGTGCAGCCGCAGGTCACGATCGCACCGTCGCTGCTCGGCGAGGTGACCCACTACGTCGCCGACGTCACCAAGGCGCGCAACCTGCTCGGCTGGGAGCCCGCGACGCCGCTCGAGGGCGGGATCCCGAAGGCGGTGGCGTGGTTCCGGGAGTGGCGGACGGCTCATCCGGAGGAGAACCGTCCGTTCGAGCGGCCGCGCTCCGGTCTCGAGCTCGAGCATGGCTTCAAGCAGCCGGCCGGCGCCGGCGCCTGACCGGCCCGTTCTCGCCCTCTTCGGCCCGACCGCCTCGGGCAAGACGGCGGTCGCAGGGATCCTGCGCGAGCGGCTCGGCGCCCAGGTGATCTCGGCGGACAGCGCCGCGCTCTACGACTGCCTGCCCATCCTCACGGCGGCCCCCGCCTACCCGGCCGAGCTCGTGGGCGTCGTCCCACTCGACCACGAGGTGTCCGTCGGCGAGTACCAGCGGCTCGCGCACGCGGCCATCGACTCTGCCGAGCGGCCGCTCGTCGTGGGCGGGACCGGCCTCTACTTCCGGGCTGCGCTGTCGGGGCTCGAGCTCCCTCCGCCGCCGGAGCCCGGCCGGCGGAGCTTCTGGCAGGCGGAGTACGACCGGCTCGGCGGCGAGGCCGCGCACGCGCGGCTCGCCGAGCTCGATCCTCCGGCCGCGGCCCGCGTGCACGCGAACGACCGGCGGCGGGTCGTGCGCGCGCTGGAGCTCGCCGAGGCGGGCTCGTCGCTCGCGCCGGCGCGCGACCGTCTCTGGACGGAGGAGACGCGCCGGCCGACGCTGATCGTCGCGCTCGACGTGCCGCTCCCGGAGCTCGATCGCCGGATCGAGCTCCGAACGAGGCAGATGGTCGCCGCCGGAGCTGTCGAGGAGGCGCGGCGTGCGTTCGCCGGCAAGCTGTCGGCGACAGCCGGCAACGTGCTCGGTCTGATCGAGCTCGCGACGCTGCCCGAGGCGGAGGCGATCGACACCGTAGTCGCCGCGACTCGCCGGCTCGCTCGCTATCAGCGAAAATGGCTCCGTCGCATGCCGGGGGTCACCACCCTCGACGGGAATCGGCCTGCGGAGGAGGTTGCCGATGCAGTCGTCGCGCTGGAGCGCGCACGGGAACACGTATCTGATCACGCTTGAGCGCCTGGATCCCGACCTCGTGCGCCGACACGTGGGCGACGCCGACGGCGTGCTCGAGGTCTTCCGACACGACGAGTCTCGGGTCGAGATCGCGATCTGGAACCCGGACGGGTCGCGGGCGGAGATGTCGGGGAACGGCACCCGGATCGCGGCACGCTGGCTGGCGGAGGAGACCGGTGCGGGGACGGTCACGGTCGCGGTCGGCCCCCGCGAGGTGCGGGCGACGATGCTCGCGGGCGAGCTCGTGGAGCAGGACCTGGGGGAGGTCGCCGTCGGCGAGCCCGAGCACGTGGCGGGCGTCCGCCTCGTGACCGTCGACGTCGGGAACCCTCATGCGGTGGTCGAAGGCGACCCTGCAGAGCTGACGGTCATCGGGCCGCTGCTCGAGACCCACGAGCGGTTCCCGCGGAGGACGAACGTCCAGGTCGCCCGCCGGTCGGGCGACGGCGAGCTGGAGGCGCGAGTCTGGGAGCGTGGCGTCGGAGAGACGACGTCGTCCGGCACGAGCGCTGTCGCGGTCGCCGCCGCGTTCGGCTGCGAGGACGTGACCGTGCGCTTCCCCGGTGGACCGCTCGGGGTGCGCTTCGAGGGCCGGCGAGCGTTCCTCACCGGCCCTGCGGAGCGCGTGAGCTAGACGAGCGCCGGCACAAGCACGCGCTGGGCGAGCTCGACCAGCCGGTTCGAGTAGCCCCACTCGTTGTCGTACCAGGAGACGACCTTCAGCTGCGTGCCGCCGATCACTGCCGTCAGCGGTGCGTCGAAGATCGACGAGAACGTCGATTTGACGATGTCGGTGGAGACGAGCGGCTCCTCGCTGTAGCGCAGGATCCCCTCGAGCGCTCCGGTGTCGGCGTGCTCGCGGAACAGGGCACAGACCTCCTCGACGTCGGTCGCCCGCTCGAGCTCGACGGTCAGGTCGACGAGCGAGCCCGTCGGGACGGGGACGCGTACGGCGTAGCCCTGCAGCTTCCCGGCGAGCTCGGGGACGACAAGCCCGATCGCCTTCGCAGCTCCGGTCGACGTCGGCACGAGGTTCACGCCGGCCGCCCTCGCCCGCCGGTAGTCCTTGTGCGGGCCGTCCAGCAGCTGCTGGTCGCCGGTGTAGGCGTGCACGGTCGTCATCACGCCGTGCTTGATTCCGAGCCCCTCGTGCAGCACCTTGACGAGCGGCGCGAGGCAGTTGGTCGTGCAAGATGCGTTCGAGATGATCGCGTGGCGCTCGGGGTCGTACGTCTCGTCGAAGTTCACGCCCAGCACCACCGTCACGTCCGGATCGGTGGCGGGCGCCGAGACGATCACCTTCTTCGCACCTGCGGACAGGTGCTTCTGCGCGTCGATCCGCTTGCGGAACCTGCCGGTCGACTCGATCACGACGTCGACGCCGAGCTCGGCCCACGGAAGCCACGCCGGGTCGCTCGCGGCCGGCGTCGCGATCTCGACACCGTCGACGACGAGCGAATGCTCCCCCGCCTCGACGATGCCCGGGAACGGCCCGTAGACGCTGTCGTGCCGCAGCAGCTGCGCGAGCAGCTCCGGCGGGGCGACGTCGTTGATCGCCACGAACTCGAGCTCGGCACCCGACTCGTAGGCGGCACGGAACGCAGCACGGCCGGTGCGGCCGAAGCCGTTGATGGCCACGCGTGGTGCCATGGTGTCCTCCTCTTGTCGTTTTCGAGCCCAGCGTCCCGCGCGCGGGCGCCGGTCGCATCGGAGGAACTCCCTATGTGCCTATGCCGAAGTCCCGCAGAGCGTCGTTGAGCGACGTCTTGAGGTCGGTCGACTCGTTTCGCCGGCCGACGATCAGGGCGCAGGCGAGGTGGTAGGTCCCCGCCGGGAACTCGCGGGGCCGCGTCCCGGGCAGCACGATCGAGCGCGGCGGGACGTACCCGCGATGCTCGACCGGCTCGGGCCCGGTCACGTCGATGATCGGGACCGACGCAGTGAGGGTCACGTTCGGCGCGAGCACTGCCTCGCGGCCGACTCGAACGCCTTCGACGACGATGCAGCGCGACCCGATGAAGGCCCCGTCCTCGATGATCACCGGGCGCGCGCCCGGTGGCTCGAGCACGCCGCCGATGCCGACGCCGCCGGCGAGGTGCACCCCGGCGCCGATCTGGGCGCCGGAGCCGACCGTCGCCCAGGTGTCGACCATCGTCCCGGGCCCGACCCAGGCCCCGATGTTGACGTAGCAGGGCATCAGCACGACGCCGCGCGAGAGGAACGCCCCGTAGCGGGCCGTCGCCGGTGGCACGACGCGGACTCCGAGCTCCCTGTAGCCGGTCTTGAGCGGGATCTTGTCGAGGTACTCGAACGGCCCGACCTCCCGTGGCTCGAGCTGCCGCAGCCGGAAGTAGTCGAGGATCGCCGCCTGCACTTCGGAGTTCACGTGCCAGTCGTCGCCGGCCGGCTCGGCGACTCGAACCTCGCCCCGGTCGAGCGCGTCGATGATCTCCTCGGTCGTCACAGCACATCCCGCAGGATCTCGGCGGCGCGCTCGCACTGCTCGGCGGTGGGAACGAGCGCAAAACGCACGTAGCCCTCGCCGGCCGGCCCGAAGAACGAGCCGGGCGCGCAGACGATGCCGTGCTCGAGCAGGCGACGCGCGAACGGCTCGGACGGGCCGCCGACGTCGAGCCACAGGTAGAAGGTCGCTCGCGAGCCGGCAAGTCGCAGCCCGCCTGCCTCGAGCGCCGGCAGGAGGATGTCGCGCTTGCGCCGGTACACGTCTCGCACCTCGGCGACGTGCGCGTCGTCGGACCAGGCGGCGACCGACGCCCGCTGCACGAACTCCTGTGGCGCTGTGCCGACGGTCGGCCGGAAGTGGCGCAGGGCCGCGATCACCTCCGGCGGGCCGCAGACGAACCCGGAACGGTAGCCGGTCATCGACGACCGCTTCGAGAGCGTGTTGAAGCAGACGACGTTCGAGCGGTCGGCCACCTGGAGCGCCGAGACGGGAGGCTCGTCGAACCAGAGCTCGCTGTAGGCCTCGTCCGAGCAGAGCAGGAAGTCGTGCTCTCGCGCGCGCGCGGACAGCTCCTCGTAGAAGGAGAGCGGAGCGGTCGCGCCCGTCGGGTTCGAGGGGTAGCAGGTCCAGAAGACCGCGATCTCGTCCCACGCGTCGAAGGCGTCGAGGTCGGGCAGCCAGCCGGCGCTCTCCCGGAGCGGAACGGTCACGACGCTCCCGCCCGCGAAGAGCACGCCGCGCTCGTACACCGGATAGGCCGGCTCCGGGATCGCCACCGCCCGCTTCTCGCCGAGCACCACCTGCGGGAACGAGAAGATCGCCTCCTTCGAGCCGAGCGTGGGTATGACCTCGCTGTCCGCGTCGACGTCGACGCCGAAGCGCCGGCCGAGCCACCCGGCGATCGCGCGGCGCAGCTCCGGCAGCCCGGTTGCCCGCGGATAGGACGAGATCTCCTCCACCGACTCGAGCAGTGCCTCGCGGATGAACGCAGGGGTCCGCTCGCGCGGGTCGCCGGTCCCGAAGTCGAGCACCTCGAGGCCGCGCCCGCGCGCCTCGTCCTTCCAGTCGTCGAGCCGGGCGAACGGGTACTGCGTCAGCTCCGCGAGCACGGGGGAGACGTTCACGGCGCCACGGTACCGGCGAGGAAGCGCTGCAGGACCGCGTACGTCCGTTCCAGCTCGGCGATCTCGACGCGCTCGTCGACGGCGTGGGCGTAGCGGGTGGCGCCAGGCCCGAGGTTGACCGCGTCGAGCCCACGGGCGGCGAAGTCGGCGACGTTCGTCCATGCCTGCTTCGGCTGCACCTCGAAGTCGCCCGCGCGGCGCAGTGTCTCGAGGAGCGGCGACTCGACCGGGACGTGGGCGGGCGGCGAGTGGGCGTAGATCTCTGCATGCGGCAGCAACTCGCGTACGTACGCCTCGGCGGACGCCGGAGAGCGATCGGGCGCATAGCGGAAGTTGACCGTCGCGTCGGCCCTGCCAGGGATGACGTTCGCCGCCACGCCCGCGTGCAGCTCGGTGACCGAGATCACCTCGCGGAAGACGAGCCCTTCGACGAAGGCGTCTCGCGGCTCCGACCGGAGGACGGGTGCGAGCGCGTCGAGCGCGAGGGCGATCGCGTTGACGCCGAGCCACGGGCGCGCCGAGTGCGCCGATCGGCCCTCGAACGCGACCCGCGCGTTCAGGTTGCCGAGGCAGCCGAGCTGCAGCGTGTTGTCGGTCGGCTCGAGGCAGACGACGAGCCGGGCGTCGTCGACGACGTCCGACCGTTCGAACACACCTGGGAGCGGGTTCACCTCGGGGCCCAGCTCCTCCCGCGGGAAGAAGAGGAACGCGACGTCGTAGGCGAGGTCGGCGTCCGCGGCCCACCGCGCGAGCTCCGTCATGACCGCGAGGCCGCCCTTCATGTCGCTCGCGCCGAGACCGACGACGAAGCCGTCCTCGATCCGCCCGGGCAGGTTGCCCTGCGCAGGGACCGTGTCGGTGTGCCCCGCGAGCAGGACGAGCGGCCGGCCCGAGCGCTTCGCGAAGATCAGCGACTCGCCGTCGTCGTACACCTTCTCGAGCGGCACCGATCCCGCCAGGCGCCGGTAGATCGCAGCCTCCTCGCCCGACTGCGACGGGAGATCGACGAGGGCGAGCGCCTCTTCGGCCAGTGCCATACTTCATCGATGATTCCACGTTCCCCGGAGCCCGAGCGGGGCTTCGTCCTCGCCGTGCTCGCCCAGGGGGCCGATCCGGAGAACGAGCTGGCTGAGGTGCGCGAGCTCGCCCGCACGGCAGGCGTCGACCCGGTCGGCGAGGTCGTCCAGCACCGCGCGCGCCCGGCACAGCGGACCTACGTCGGCAAGGGGAAGCTGGAGGAGCTGAAGCAGCGCTTCGGGGAGGCGGGCGCGGAGAGCCTGCTCGTCGACGACGAGCTCGATCCCTCGCAGCAGCGGTTCCTCGAGAACGCGCTCGACGCGCGCGTGATCGATCGCACCCAGTTGATCCTCGACATCTTCGCCCAGCACGCGACGAGCGCCGAGGGCAAGCTGCAGGTCGAGCTGGCGCAGCTCGAGTACAACCTGCCGCGCATGCGCGGTATGTGGCAGCACCTCGAACGGCTCGGCGGCGGCGTCGGAACGCGCGGCCCCGGCGAGTCGCAGCTCGAGTCCGACCGACGCATGGCGCGCCGGCGCATCTCGGTGCTGAGGCGCCGGCTGAAAGACCTCGAGCGCCAGCGCGCCACCCGGCGGAAGGAGCGCACGCGCACGGAGGTGCCGACGATCGCGCTCGCGGGGTACACGAACGTCGGCAAGTCGACGCTCCTCAACGCGCTCACCGGTGCCGATGTCTCGGTCGAGGACCAGCTCTTCCACACGCTCGACCCGACCACCCGCGGCTTCGAGCACGACGGCCGACGCTACCTCGTGACCGACACGGTCGGCTTCATCCGCCGCCTGCCGCACCACCTCGTCGAGGGCTTCGCGTCCACGCTCGAGGAGACACTCGTGGCGGACGTGGTGCTGCATGTCGTCGACGCATCGGCGTTCGACGACGAGCAGGACGCGCAACGCGACGCCGTCGCCGACGTGTTGCACGAGATCGGCGCGGCCGAGCTCCCCGTAGTCGTCGTGGTCAACAAGATCGACCGGGTCGACCCGCTCGGCAGGCGTCGGCTCGCCAACCGCTTTCCCGGCGCTCCGCAGGTGTCCGCGCTCACCGGCGAAGGGCTCGACGACCTGAAGGCCGAGCTCGCGGCGCGCTTCGAGGACCGCTGGGAGCGCGTGCGGTTGCTCGTCCCGTACGAGAGCGGCGGCAGGCTCTCCGAGCTGTACGCCCTGGGGACGCCCATCGAGGAGCGGGAGGACACGCCGGACGGCGTGCTCGTGATCGCGCGCCTGCCGCGGCGTGAGCTGCCGAACTTCGCGCCGTTCCTGATCGCGGAGTCGCGTGGCAGCCGGGAGACCGCCTGATCGAGGTCCAGTTGAAGCGTCTGCGGCCGGACGCCGTCGTGCCCGCACGCGCCTATGCGGGCGACGCTGGGCTGGATCTCGCTGCGTGCGAGCGCGTCGAGCTCGGACCCGGCGAGCGGGCGCTCGTCCCGACCGGCCTCGCCGTTGCGATCCCCGAAGGGTACGCGGGGTTCGTGCAGCCGCGCTCGGGGCTCGCGGCGAGGCACGGCATCTCGATCGTCAACACACCCGGGCTCGTCGACTCCGGCTACCGGGGCGAGCTGCTCGTCAACCTCCTGAACACCGACGCCCGCGACACGTTCGTCGTCGAGCCGGGGATGAGGATCGCCCAGCTCGTCGTCGTCCCGGTGCCGGAGGTGTCCGCCGTCGAGGTCGACGAGCTGCCGGACAGCGAGCGCGGTTCGCGCGGCTTCGGGTCGTCGAGCCACTGATGGAGCCGCGCATCCGGGTCAGCGCGATTCTCGGCTGGCACGGCCGCGTGCTCCTGTGCCGCCAGGAGAAGCCGGGCAAGGAGTACTGGCTCCTGCCGGGCGGCGGCGTGGACGGAGGCGAGTCGCTGATCGAGGCGCTGCGGCGCGAGCTGCGCGAGGAGCTCGGGATCGAGGCCGACGTCCAGTTCGAGGGGCCCGTCGCGATCGTCGACTCGATCGCGCCGAAGACGATGGTGCCCTCGCGCAAGCACGTGGTGCACATCATCTTCTTCGCAGACCTCTCGCACCGCTCCCTGGAGGACGTGGAGACGCGCGACGCCGCCGTGAAGGGCGCGCGGCTGTTCTCGCACGAAGAGCTGGACGAGATCGTGCTGCACCCGCCGATCAAGCGTTTTCTGACGCGCTGGCAGCCGGGCGACCCGGCCGTCTACCTCGGCGTCCTCTGGGCTCGCTAGGGCGCGCGTCCCCCGCGCGATCGGGCGCGGTCGGCCGACACGGCGTGAGCGCGCGACTCGAGCTCGTCGGGTAGCGGCGCGAGCTGCTCCTCGACCCCGGCGTGGGCGAGCGACTCCTCGAGGAGCCGGTCGGCGAACCACGGGTTCCTCGGTAGGAGCGGCCCGTGCAGGTAGGTGCCGTAGCAACGGCCGACGCGGCAGCCCTCGAAGCCCGAGCGGCCGTCGTTCCCGAAGCCGGCGACCACGCGCCCGAGCGGCTCGGCGCCGTCGTCGAGGAGCGTGCGGCCGGCGTGGTTCTCGAACCCGGCCAGCGACTCGCCGGCCCACGCGCAGTCGAGCAGCACGTCACCGATCATCCGGGTCTGCCCGGCGATCGTGTGGAGCGGCAGCAGGCCGATCCCCGGCAGCTCCGTGCCGGAGACGTCGACGTAGGAGCGGCCGAGCAGCTGGTAGCCGCCGCACACGGCGAGGAAGGCGGCGCCGCCCGCGACGGCATCACGGAGCGCGTCGGCCTTCGCGACGAGGTCGTGTGCGACGAGCGCCTGTTCGCGATCCTGACCGCCGCCGACGTAGAAGAGATCGACCCGTCGGCCGGCACCGGATCGCGCATGCCGATCGCGGCGACCTCGAGCTCGTGCCCGCGCAGCCGCGCCCGCTCCGAGAGCACGGCGATGTTGCCGCGGTCGGCGTAGATGTTCAGGTAGTCGGGGTAGAGGTGCCCGACGCGAATCCTCACGCGGCGCCGCTCCCAGTAGTTCGTGACATGGCCGCGGCCGGCGACGATCCGTCGCAGCGCGAGCATCGCCGTGTAGGTGGGGAGAACGGTGAGCTCGCCGCCCGCGGGCGTCAGCGCGAGGCCGCGGTCGAGCGCCCGCTCGAGCGACGGCACGACCTCGATCCGCGTCGCGGTCGAGCCCGCCGTAGGCGAACCGCAGCGCGAGCTCCGCTGCGCGGCTGCCGGTGGCGACGAGCCGCTCGAGGCCGGGCGACGAGCGGCTCGAAGTCGACGTCCCAGATCCACGAGACGTCGCGGCCGTCCGCAATGTCGTCGTTGAGCGCGACCACGGCCACCTGCGGTGACGCTCCCTCGACGAGGGTCCGCACGGCCTCGTTCGCGCCCGCCGGGTTCTTCACGAGCAGCATCAGGAGGCGGCGGTCGCCGATCGCGATCCGCTCGAAGCGCCCGAACGCGGCCGAGAAGCGGCCGAGGCCGCGCGCCGACGTCTGCCGGCGCGACACCGAGTGCGAGGCCGAGCGACGCGGCCGCGAGTGCGTTGTAGACGTTGTAGAGCCCCGGCAGGCGCAGCTCGACCCGCGCTTCGCCGGCCGGGGCAGCCAGCGTGAAGGCGGATCCGTCGAGGCCGCGCAGCTCGATCTCGCGCGCCGTCACGTCGAGCGGCGGTCGGGCGTGGCCGCAGTTCGGGCAGCGGTAGTCGCCGAGATGGCCGACGTAGGCGGCCGCGTACACGTACGGCGTCCCGCAGCGGAGGCAGTACTTCGAGTCGGCCGCGTGCTGGAGCGCGGGTCGCGCCTGCGCGGAGTCGTCGATCCCGAACGTGAGCGTCCACGGGCGGTCGCGGCCGAGGTCGCCGACCTGCGGGTCGTCGCCGTTGACGACGAGCGTCGTCTCCGGCAGCGCGGCGACCGTCTCGCGCCAGCGGGCGGCGACGAGCTCGAGCTCGCCGTAGCGGTCGAGCTGGTCGCGGAAGAGGTTCGCGAGGAGCAGCGCCTTCGGACGGATGCGACGCGCGACCTCGGGCAGCGCGCCCTCGTCGACCTCGAACAGCCCGAGCTCGGCGTCGCCCGCCTCGAGCAGCGTCGAGGCGACGCCGGAGACGAGGTTCGCCCCGGAGCTGTTGTGCGCGATGCGGGCGAGCGGCGCGAGCAGCTCGGCGGCCATCGCCGTGGTCGTCGTCTTCCCGTTCGTCGCCGAGACGAGCACCGACCCTTGCGGGCAGGCGCCGGGCGAGCCGGTCGATCCCGTTCGGGTCGAGCTTCCACAGGAGCTTCCCGGGCAGGGTCGTGCCGCCCCCCCGGCCGGCGAGACGCGAGAGCGAGCCTGCCGCGCGGAGCGCGGCGAGCGGAACTGGGGCGCGCATTGCAGGGACGCTAGATGATCGAGGGCTACTTGCGCGAAGGAGAGGATGCTCTACCATTCTTGTCAGTGGCCCGGAAGCCCCACCCGGCCGTCCAGGGGATCGACCCGAAGGCGCTCGCGGAGTTCCAGTCGGGGATCCGCCGGCGGTACACGGACGAGCAGATCCTCGCCGAGCTGCGCGCGTCGGCCGAGCGGCTCGGACGGTCGCCGACCATGAAGGAGTTCGCCGCCGACCCGGGGGCGGCGATGCACCCGCAGACGGTGATCGAGCACTTCGGCACGTGGAACAACGCCAAGCGGGCGGCCGGGCTGATGCCGCGGCGGTTCGCCACACGGGCGGAGCTCGTCGAGCGGTTGCGTCGGCTCGGCGAGGAGCTCGGGCGGACTCCGACGGCGCAGGACATTCGCGCGCGTCGCGGGACGATGCCGTCGGCGTCGCTCTACTGGCACACGTTCGGCTCGCTGACGACGGCGCTGCGCGAGGCAGGCTTCGACGTGGCGGTCGGCGAGGAGCGGCTCGAGCGCGCGCTCGCCCAGGGCTGCGAGCTGGCTCGCAGGGTCGGGCGGCTGCCGAAGTTCGCCGACTGGCAGGCGGCGCGGCACGGCGATCCGTCGCTGCTCACCGAGTGGCAGGTGTACCGCCTCTTCGAGGCGCGGCGCGGCGCGTGGGCGACCTTCCAGTACCTGGTGCGTGAGCGCCTGCTCGCCGAGGGCGCGTCCGTGCGGCGCGACGGGACCCTGGACTCGCTCTAGGCCGATTCGCGCAGCGGCACGACGTTGTGGTGCTGCGGCTGCAGCGCCGCCTCGATCCGGTCGAGCCGCGCGTTGATCGAGCGCCACCCCTCGGTGAGCAGCTCGACCAGAAGCGCGAGGTCGTCGATCCGCGCGCTGCGCTCGGCGTCGATCGTCTGCTCGAGTCGCTCGAGACGGTGGATCGTGTTCCAGGAGAGCCCCTTCACCTCGGCTACGCGCCGCGAGAGCGGGGCCGCCTCCTCGCGAAGGCCGTCGCGCAGAGCTTCACGCAGCTCGTCCATGGATGCGACGCTAGCGTGGGCGTCGGATGGACGCCGCCGAGCTCGACTACGACCTGCCGCCGGAGCTCGTGGCGCAGCATCCGGCCGCCCGGCGAGACGAGTCGCGGCTCCTCGTCTACGCACGCGCGAGCGGCGAGGTGTCGCACCGGATCTTCCGGGAACTGCCGGAGCTCGTGGACGCGCTCACGGTCGTCAACGACACGCGCGTCGTGCCCGCGCGGATCCCGGTCGAGCGGCCGCGCGGCGAGGTGCTGTTGCTCGAGGAGCTGGGCGACGGCGTGTGGGAGGCGCTCGCCCGCCCGACGCGGCGCTTGCGGCCGGGCATGCGGAACGGGCCGGTCGAGCTGCTCGAGCATCTCGGTGAGGGGCGCTGGCTCGTCAGGCTCGACGGCGAGCCCGCGGGCGAGACGCCGCTCCCGCCGTACATCACTGAGCCGCTTCGCGACCCGGAGCGCTATCAGACCGTCTACGCGCGCGAGCGCGGGTCGGCTGCGGCTCCGACCGCCGGGCTCCACTTCACGCCCGACGTGCTGGCGCGGCTCGACCTCGAGCGGGTGACGCTCCACGTGGGGCTCGACACGTTCCGACCGCTGCAGGCCGAGCGGGTCGAGGAGCATCGCCTGCACGGCGAGCGCTACGCCGTCGAGCCGGCTGCGTGGGAGCGGATCGGCGCCGCCGAGCGGGTGCTCGCGGTGGGGACGACGACCCTGCGGGTGCTGGAGACGCTCGCCCGCGGCGCGCCGCTCGCCGGTCGCACGGAGCTCTTCGTGCTGCCCGGCTTCGAGTTCCGCCGGGTCGACCATCTGCTCACGAACTTCCATCTCCCGCGCTCGACCCTGCTCGCTCTGGTCATGGCCTTTGCGGGCGTGGGGGAGACTCGGCGGCTCTATCGTCTGGCCATCGAGGAGCGCTACCGCTTCTACTCGTTCGGCGACGCCATGCTGATCCTGTGACCTGTGGACGATCCGCCACGCATCCGTAACCCTGGTCTGACCATGGGTCACGCCCCGGCAGGGCCTGTCTTCGAGGTGAAGGCTGTGGACGGCTCCGCGCGCGCTGGGGTGCTTCGGACCGCGCACGGGGAGGTGCGGACGCCCGTCTTCATGCCCGTGGGTACGAAGGCGACGGTGAAGACGCTGCACCCGGACGAGGTGCTTGCGCTCGGGGCGCAGATCGTGCTCGCGAACACCTACCACCTGCACTTCCGACCCGGCGACGAGCTCGTCCGCGACCTCGGCGGCCTGCACCGCTTCATGGGCTGGGAGCGCCCGATCCTCACCGACAGCGGCGGCTTCCAGGTCTTCTCACTCCGCGACACGGTCGCCGCCGTCGACGACGAAGGCGTCACCTTCCGCAGCGTCTACGACGGGGCGGCGACCCGCTTCACGCCGGAGCTCGCTGCCCGGATCCAGTCGAACCTCGGTAGCGACATCGCGATGTGTCTCGACCAGGTGTCGCCACCCGGAGTGCCACGGCGGAGCCTCGAGGAAGCCGTCCGGCGCACGACGCTCTGGGCCGCGCGGCAGCGTGACGCGGTGCGCGTGCCGGGCCAGCTGCGCTTCGGGATCACGCAGGGCGGCATCGACCGCGAGCTGCGCCGCCGCTCGACCGAGGAGATCGCCGCGCTCGAGTTCGACGGGAACGCGATCGGTGGGCTCGCGATCGGCGAGGACCGCGCGGCGATGTTCGAGACGACCGACGAGGCTGCAGCTCTGATGCCCGCCGATCGGCCGCGCTACTTCATGGGGATCGGCGACGCGGAGGGGATCCTCGAGGTGATCGAGGCCGGCGTCGACATGTTCGACTGCGTGCTGCCGACCCGCACGGCGCGCACCGGCAGCGCGCTCACGGGGGCCGGGCGGATCAATCTCAGGAACGCACGGTTCGCTCGCGACGACGACCCGCTCGAAGAGGGTTGCGACTGCCCGGCGTGCACCCGCTTCACGCGCGCCTACATCCGCCACCTCGTGAACCAGGACGAGCTGCTCGGCCTGCGCCTGCTCTCGCTCCACAATCTACGCTTCCTCCTCCAACTGACGAACGGCGCCCGCGACGCGATCGGGCGCGGGACCTTCGCCGGCTACAAGCGCGACCGACTCGAAAGGCTCCAGTGTCCGGATTCCTGATCATCATCATCCTGCTCGCTGCGTTCTGGTTCGTCGCGGTCATGCCGCGCCGCCGCAGGATGCAGTCGCATCAGGCGATGCAGGACTCGCTCGACGCCGGCGACGAGGTGATCACGGCCGGCGGCCTGCACGGCCGCGTCGAGTCCGTCGCAGACGGCGAGGTTCGGCTCGAGATCGCGGCAGGGGTGGTCGTCACCGTCGACCGCCGCGCGATCGCCGCCGTCGCAACCGACGTCGGGGTCGAGGTCGACCCCGACCCCGAGGTGGACCCGGAGCCCGGGCTCCACGCCGGGGAACTCGTGGAACCGTCCGCGGAAAACCCCCGGAAACCCAGCTAACCTGTCCGGCGCGTGTCGTCGAGACGTTCGAATCTCGTCCTGGTCCTGCTGATCCTCCTCGCCCTCGGCGGGGTGGCGATGCTCGCGGTGCCGGGATCGCCGTTCCACCGCGGCGTCAAGAAAGGCCTCGACCTTCAGGGTGGGCTCGAGGTCGTCTTCAAGGCGCAGCCGCCGCCCGGGCACAAGCTCACGAGCGCCGACCTCGACCGCTCCGTCCAGATCATGCGCGACCGCGTCGACAAGCTCGGCGTCGCGTCGCCCGAGATCCGCAGGCAGAGCCCGGACCAGATCGTGATCCAGCTCGCGGGCGTCCACAACCCGGAGCAGGCCGCGGCGATCATCGGCACGACCGCCCAGCTCGAGCTGTACGACCTCGTGCCTGCGCTCGAGTCGCCGTCGGTCAGCGCTGCGAACGGCCAGGTCGTCGCGTTCCCGAACCTGTACAGGCTGCTCTCGGGCGTCCAGGCGAAGGCCAAGGACGGCAAGCCGAGCGGCTTCGTGCTCTTCAAGCCCGTGAAGACGTCGACCACGACGGGCACGGGCAAGAAGAAGAAGACCACGACGACCGTGACGTGGGCTCGCGTGGCCGGCCCGACGGCGACGCTGCACCACGATCCCACCACCGGCAACGCCGGCCTGCTCGACGCCTTCCACGGCACGACGCCCGCGGGGTGGAAAGTGCTGAAGGTTCCCCCGAAGACGGTGGTCATCAGCTGCACGAAGCAGAGCTCGCAGGTCTGTCCCGGCGACGCGCTCGGTGCGCCGCCCGCCGGAGGCAGCGACTGGTACCTGTTCAAGCACGGCTCGTATCCGGCCGACCGCTACGCGACGGACGGCCAGTACCCGAACATGAAGGGCAACGAGCTGAAGCTGTCGGGCGTCCGGCAGGACTTCGACCCGACGAGCGGCCAGC
Source organism: uncultured Thermoleophilia bacterium (assembly GCA_963725595.1). Taxonomy (GTDB): domain Bacteria; phylum Actinomycetota; class Thermoleophilia; order Gaiellales; family Gaiellaceae; genus PALSA-600. The sequence continues at coordinate 547,240 of CAVRYT010000001.1, forward strand.
CGATCGTCCTGCTCGCCTTCAACGGCAAGGGCAACTCGACCTTCCTCCAGGTGACGAAGAACGAGGCCGTTCGCGGGCAGATCGCCGGGCTGACGAACAACAACTGTGGCGCGACCTGCGCGTTCGCGATCGTGCTCGACAACCAGATCCGCTCCTGGCCGGCGATCGACCCGGGCCAGAACCCGCACGGCATCGACCCGCGCGGCACGGGTGCCGAGATCAACAACATCGGCAGCGTCGCGGACGCGAAGCAGCTGGCACTTGTGCTGCAGACCGGCGCCCTGCCCGTCAGCTTCAAGACGATCGAGCGCACCGACGTCTCGGCGACGCTCGGCAAGGACTCGCTCAAGCAGGCCCAGAACGCTGCGATCGGCGGCCTGATCGTCGTCGCTCTCTTCCTGCTCTTCCTCTACCGGTTCCTCGGCCTCGTCGCCGTCATCGGCCTCGCGATCTACGCCGCGTTCATGTACGCGGCGATCCTCCTCTTCGGCGTCACGCTGACCCTGCCGGGCTTCGCCGGCCTCATCCTCACGATCGGCGTCGCCGCCGACGCGAACGTGGTCATCTTCGAACGCATCAAGGAAGAGGCACGTGCCGGGAAGTCCGTGCGGGCGGCGATCGCGACCGGGTACGCGAAGGGCTTCCACACGATCGTCGACGCGAACGTCGTCACGGCGATCACCGCGCTGATCCTCTTCGCAGTGGCGACCGCCGCCGTCAAGGGCTTCGCGTTGATGCTGCTGATCGGCACCGTGGTCTCGCTGGTCACCGCGGTCGCGGCGACGCGAGCGATGCTCGGGCTGCTCGCCGGCTTCCGCTGGTTCGAGAACCCGCGCTTCATGGGCGCGGGCGGCACCCAGCGCGGGCGCTTCCTGCAGATCGACTTCATGCGCCGCCGCTATCTGTGGTTCGCGATCTCGGGCGTCGTGCTTGCGATCGGCGCTCGGCTCGCTCGGCATCCGCGGACTGAACCTCGGCATCGACTTCAAGGGCGGCGTCCAGATCACCTTCAAGACGGCGTCGTACACGTCGCTCTCGACCGTGCGGGCCCAGACGCAGGCGATCGGCCGGGCGGATGCGGTCGTCCAGGGGCGCGGGACGGCGACGAACGGCGGCGAGGACTATAAGAGCTTCCAGATCAGGCTGAAGAAGCTGAAACCAGCCGACAGCAGGACCGCCTCTCGACGCTCTTGACGCAGAACGCGAAGGCGGAGGCGCTGGGCACGAAGAACGTCTCCTCGAGCTTCGGCCGCCAGATCGCGCGATCGGCGATCCTCGCGATCCTCTTCTCGATGTTCGTCATCACGCTCTACATCACGATCCGGTTCAAGGGTCTGGCGTTCGCTATCCCGGTGATCGCTGCGATGTTGCACGACGTCCTGATCACGGTCGGCGTGTACTCGGTGACCGGCCGGGAGGTGACGGAGGCGACGGTGGCCGCGGTGCTGACCGTGCTCGGCTACTCGATCTACGACACGATCATCATCTTCGACCGCGTGCGCGAGAACGTCCCGATCATGCGTCGGGCGTCGTTCGCGCGCATCGTCAACGTCTCGTTGTGGGAGACGATCCGCCGGTCGATGGCCACGACGTTCATCACGTTGCTGCCGGTCGGCGCGCTGTTCCTGTTCGGCGGCGCGACGCTGAAGGACTTCGCGTTCGCGCTCCTCGTCGGCGTCACGTCCGGCGCCTACTCGTCGATCTTCATCGCCGCGCCGTTGCTGACGATCTGGAAGGAGCGCGAGCCCGACTTCGCGCGCCGCAAGGCGCAGGACACGCCGGAGCTCGGGCTCGGTACCCCGATTCTCGCCGAGGCGGAGGAGGCCGCGGCTGCCGAGCCGGCACCGGAGACGCCGGTCGACGTCGCCGAGCGGGTGCTCGGCAACGGCGACGCCGAGGCGAAACGCGAGGCTCGCCGGCAGCGGCGCAAGTCACGCCCTCATGGCCGCGCCCGGTAACGACGCGTTCGATCGCCTCGCTGCGCTGCTTGGGCCGCGCGTCGACGAGCTGCGCGCTGTGGTCGACGAGCTCGGTTCTCGCTGGCGGGGGGATGCGCTCAGGGTCGGCGAGGGGTCGCGGCGGCGCATCCAGGACATTGCGCGTGAGCTCGGCCTCGTCACCCGTGACGACTGGGACGAGCTCGAGCTGCGCGTCGCCCAGCTCGAGCACCGTCTTCGTCTCGTCGAGGACGAGCGGGATCGTCCGGCCTAGCTGCTACCGTTCTTCGCACGGAGCCGGATGGGCCGGTTCCCGTGAGGTCGCAGTCTCCTTCTCGGATGCCGTGCGATCTCGACATCCGAAGGAGTTGAGACAACTTGTCAGATTTTCGTTCGCTCGGCGTGTCCGAGGACGTCTCCGCGCTACTCGCGGAGCGCGGCATCGTCGCGCCGTTCCAGATCCAGACGCTCGTCATCCCCGAGGCGCTGCGGGGCGGTGACGTCCTCGCGAAGAGCCCGACCGGCTCGGGCAAGACGCTGGCGTTCGCGATCCCGATCGTCCAGAACGGCAGCGACGGCACCCCGTTCGCGCTCGTGCTCGTGCCGACCCGCGAGCTCTGCGTGCAGGTGACCGAGGAGTTCGCGCTGATCGCGGGCAGCCGCCTCAAAGTGGCGTCCGTGTACGGCGGCGTGCCGCTCCGCGCCCAGGCGCAGGAGGCGAAGTCGGCGCACGTGATCGTGGCGACGCCGGGCCGGCTGCAGGACCTGATCGATCGTCGGCTCGTGTCGCTCGACCGCGTCCGGGTGCTCGTGCTCGACGAGGCCGACCGCATGCTCGACATGGGCTTCAAGCCGCAGGTCGACCGGATCGTGCACCGTCTGTCCGAGAATCGCCAGACGATGTTCTTCTCGGCGACGCTCGACGGCGAGGTCGGCGAGCTGGCGCGCCGCTACACGCATTTCCCCGCCCGGTTCGAGGGCGAGCTGCCGGCCGAGCGGCGCACGGGGGAGATCGTGCACCGCTTCGTCCCGGTCACCGCCGACAACAAGGTCTCGACGCTCGTCGACCTCCTGAACCACGAAGTGGACGGGCTCGCCCTCGTCTTCGTCCGCACGAAGGCCGGTGCCGACCGGCTGGTCGACAAGCTGCGCCGCCACGACGTGCACGCCGCCTCGATTCACGGCGACAAGGGCCAGGCGCAGCGAGAGAAGGCGCTGGCCCACTTCGACGCGGGCAAGGTTCGCACCCTGGTTGCGACCGACGTCGCTGCCCGTGGCCTCGATGTCGACGACATCTCGCACGTGATCAACTTCGACCCTCCGGACGAGCCGGACGTCTACACGCACCGTGTCGGACGCACCGGCCGCGCAGGCCGTGGTGGCGTCGGGATCACGCTCGTCCTGCCGGAGCAGCAGGCCGAGGTCTCGCGCGTGGCGCGTCTCCAGGGTCAGGTCGAGAACTACGAGGCGGCGGGGCTCACGCTCGCGAAGCCGAAGCTCGTGTACACCTCGCGCCGCAGAGGCGGCCGCTCGAAGTGGTAGAGCACGAGCGGCTCACCGAGAAGCAGGCGGCGGCTCTCCGATCGGAGATCGCCGAGCTCGAGGGGCCGCGGCGCACCGAGGTCATCGCCGCGATCAAGAAGGCGCGCGAGTTCGGCGACCTGTCCGAGAACTTCGAGTATCACGCCGCGAAGAACGAGCAGGGGCTGCTCGAGGCGCGCATCCGCACCCTGCGCGCGCGGCTGGACGGCGCCGAGATCGTCGAGCACACGGGCTCGGACGAGGTCGGCATCGGCTCGATCGTCGACATCGAGGGCGACGCGGGCCAGAAGCTGACGGTCGAGATCAGCGCCGTCGGGGGTGTCGGGACGGTCTCGCCGACCTCGCCGCTCGGTTCCGCGCTGCTCGGCCGCAAGCGCGGCGACAGCGTCGAGGTGCAGGCGCCGAAGGGCGCCTGGACCGCCACGGTCGCCCGAATCCACTGATCCTCCGTCGGTTTCGTCACACTTCACGGGTGGCCGCCCGCCCGAAGCAGCGAAACCTCGGGCGCCTGAGCGAGATCGCCCAGGTGGCCGTCAGGCACGGCTTCGGCTACGTGGTCGAGGGACGGCGTGGCGGTGACGCCGGCAGCGAGCCCTCGGGGAGCGCGCGCGGCCGGCACCTGCGCGAGATGCTCGACGAGCTCGGCCCGACCTTCGTCAAGTTCGGCCAGCTCCTCTCGACCCGCCCCGACGTGGTCCCGCCCGACATCATCGCCGAGCTCCGCGGCCTGCAGGACGACGTGCGGCCGTTTCCCTACGCGGACGTCGAGCGGACGATCCAGGAGGAGCTCGGCCAGCCCGTCGGGCGCCTCTTCACCGAGTTCGACGAGACCCCGCTGGCGGCGGCGTCCATCGGCCAAGTTCATCGCGCGACGCTTCCGAACGGCCGCCGCGTGGTCGTGAAGGTGCAGAGGCCGAACGCCCCGAGGCAGATCGAGGCCGACCTGTCGCTGCTCTACCAGGCGGCGAGGCTCGCGAAGGAGCGCATCCGCGCGCTCGACTTCATCGACACGCACGAGATCGTCGACGAGTTTGCCCGCTCGATCAGGCAGGAGCTCGACTACCGGCTCGAGGCGCGAAACGCGGACGCCTTCCACCGGGACTTCGCCGGACATCCGCACGTCACCATCCCGCGCGTGTACTGGACGTACACGCGCTCGCGCGTGCTCACCCTCGAGGAGCTCGAAGGCGTCCAGCTCGCGGACCTCGACCTCGACCGCTGGTCGCTGCCGGATCGACGCCGCCTCGCCTACCTGATCACGGAGGCGTGGATGACGATGATCTTCCGCAACGGGTTCTTCCACGGCGACCCGCACCCCGCGAACATCCTCGTCCTGTCGCCCGAGCGGGTCGGCCTCGTCGACTTCGGCCTTGCCGGCAAGCTCACCGACGACGACATGTCGCGCCTGACCCGGCTCTTCATCGACGCCGCTTCGGAGAACATCGAGCTGCTGCCGAAGCGGCTGGCCGACCTGGGCGTCCGCTATCCGAAGGAGCGCGAGGAGCAGTTCGTCGCAGAGCTGCGCGAGCTCTACTACCGCTACTACGGCGCGAGCCTCAGCGAGATCGACCCCATCCAGGTGATCCGCGAAGCGTTCTCGCTCATCTACCGGATGAACCTGAGGCTGCCGACGCGCTTCGTCATGCTCGACAAGGCGATCGCGACGCTCGGGTCGGTCGGCATCGAGCTGTATCCGGACTTCAACGTGTTCGAAGTCGCGCGTCCGTATGCCCGCGACCTGATGCTCGAGCGCTTCACTCCTCGCCGGATCGCCTTGCGCGCACGGCGTGAGGGGTGGCGGCTGACGCAGATGGCGGCCGAGCTGCCGTACCAGCTGCACGAGACGCTCGAGCAGGTGCGCGACGGGCAGATCGAGGTGGGGTTCGTCCACAAGGGGCTCGACGACCTGCTCGCCAAGCTCGACACGCTCTTCAACCGGCTCGTGATTGCGCTCGTCGTGACCGGGGGCCTGATCGGCTCGAGCCTGATCGGCATCTTCGCCAAGACGGGCCCGCATCTGCTCGGGCTGCACATCGTCTCGGTGGCGGGCTTCTCGCTGTCGTTCCTGCTCGGCATCTGGCTCCTCTGGGGCGTCGTCCGCTCGGGTCGCCTGTAAGAGGGCCCCGACTGTCGTTCTCGCGCCTCGAACTCGTCCGCGATCCGTTGTACAGTCGCCGGATGAACGGAATCCAACGAGGGGCCTATCAGGTCTACCGTGTGCTGATCGGCGCCGTCGCGGCGGCGTGTGTCGTCCAGATCTTCCTCGCGGGCCGCGGGGTCTTCGGGATCACACCGGGGAAGAAGCTCGACGACCAGTCCAGCCTCGACCCGCATCGTGCGCTCGGGGAGATCATCGGGCTCGCGGCCATTCTCGCGTTTCTCTGCGCGCTCGTCGCTTGGCGGAATCGCCGCCTGATCGGCGAGACGTTCGCGCTCGCGTTCATGGCGGAGGTGCTGCAGCATGCGTTCGCGCTGCCGAAGCATCCGTGGGTCGCGGGGCTGCACGCACTGGACGGTGTCGCGATCCTGGGGCTGGCGTTCATGCTCGCGCTGCGGGCCTGGCGTGGCGGGACGACCGTCGCGGCCGCACCGGCCGCTTCCGACGCCTGAGGAACGTTCGGCGCACAATCGTACGAATGGACGACTGGTGGCCCCGTGAGCACGGGGCTACCGTCGTTTCATGGCTGCTGCACTCCTCCTCGCCGACGCCGAGCCCGAGACGCGCGGCTTCCTCGAGCGTCACCTTCCCGGCGACGGCTTCGAGCTCGTCCCGGCCCACGCACGTTTCGACCTCGTGCTCGCCGGCGATCTCGCGCGCGTCGAGCGCTGGGTCGAGCGCGCGCCGGTGATCCTCCTCGGCCGCGAGGAGGCGGACAGCGTCGATCGCATCCACGCCTTCCGACGTGGCTGTGACGACTACGTGCCGCGGCCCTTCGACTACCAGGAGCTCGTCGAGCGGATCCGGGCTGTGCTGAGGCGGGTGCGGCCGGAGGGAGTCGACGTCGTCGAGTCGGGCCCCGTCCGGGTCGACACGCGGACCCGCGTGGTCACCGTGGCGGGTCGCTCCGTGCCGCTCGCCCAGAAGGAGTACGAGCTGCTCGTCCGACTGGCGCGTGACCCGGAGCGCGTGTTCACGAAGGCCGAGCTCCTGCAGGAGGTGTGGGGCTACCGGGCAGGGGCGCGCACGAGGACGCTCGACTCGCATGCCTCACGGCTGCGGCGCAAGCTGCGGGAGGCCGGGGCGGAAGAGACGCTCGTGGAGAACGTATGGGGTGTCGGCTACCGCCTGCTCGGCGCGATCGGGGGCGAGCGGTCGGGGTAGCCTCACGAAATGGACCAGGCCGAGCGTGCCGCGCTCCTGCGCCGCCTGCATCACGAGCCGCCGCTGCTCGTGCTCCCGAACGCGTGGGACGTCGCGAGTGCCCGCGCGCTCGCGGCGCTCGACGGCTGCCGTGCGCTCGCCACCTCGAGTGCGGGCGTCGCTCGCTCGCTCGGGTGGGAGGACGGTGAGCGAGCGCCCGTGGCGGAGATGGTGGAGGCGGCCAGGCGCATCGCGGCCGCCGTGGACCTTCCCGTGACGGCCGACCTGGAACGGGGCTACGGCGATCCCGTCGGCACGGCACGGGCTGCATGGGAGGCCGGGCTCGTCGGCATCAACGTCGAGGACTCGACGCGTGCCGGGATCGTGCCGGTCGAGGAGCAGGTCGAGGTGATCGCCGCGATCCGGGCGGCCGTGCCCGAGCTCGTCGTCAACGCCCGGGTCGACGTCTTCCTCCGCATCGGCAGCGGCGGCGTCGACGAGGCAGTGGAGCGCGCGAATGCGTACATCGCCGCGGGCGCCGACTGCGCGTATCCGATTCTGGCGCCGCTCGACTCGCTCGCCGCGTTGGCGCACCGGATCGATGGGCCGCTGAACGTGATCGTGCAGCCGGGCACGCTGTCGCGCGTCGAGCTGGAGGAGCTGGGCGTGGCGCGCCTGACGTGGGGATCGGGGCTCGCGACCGTCGCGTACGACGCAGCGGCGCGCTCGGCGTCGGAGTACCTCTAAACCTCTCGTCGTCAGCGGCCGTGGATCACGCGGGCGCCGCGCCCGTGTGTCAGGTAGGCGAAGGCCCAGCGAGTCAGCACGAGCACCCGGTTCTCGAAGCCCACGAGGTAGGTGATGTGCACGCCGAGCCAGAGCAGCCAGGCGACGAGACCGGTGACGGGGATGCCTGCCACGACTCCGACCGCCCGACGCCTGCCGATCGTCGCCAGCTCGCCCTTGTTGCGGTAATGGAACGGCGGCCGCTCGCCCGAGCGGATCGAACGCGCGACGTGGCGGCCCTCCTGCATCGCGACGGGGGCGATGCCAGGCAGCGTGTGCCCGCGTACGGTCACCATGTCGCCCAGGGCGAAGACCTCCGGGTGACCGGGAAGCGTCAGGCCCGGTTCGACCTCGATGCGACCCGCGCGGTCGGTCTCGAGTCCGGCGGCCGTGGCGAGCGCCGCCGCGAGCGGCGATGCCTGGACGCCCGCCGCCCAGATCACGGTTCGCGTCTCGATCCGCTCGCGCGCACCGCCCTTCGGCTCGATCTCGACGAACCCGTCGCCGATGTCGACCACCGGCGAGGAGACCAAGGGCGTCACTCCGAGCGACTCGAGCTGGCGCGCGGCGCTCGCCGAGAGCCGCGGCGAATACGAGGCGAGCACACGGTCGCCGGCCTCGACGAGCAGCACACGCGCGGCTGCGGTGTCCGTGCTGCGGTACTCGTCACGCAGGACCTGGCGGCCCAGCTCGGCGATCTGGCCGGCCATCTCGACACCGGTCGGGCCGGCGCCGACGACGACGAAGGTCAGGAACGCACCCCGAGTCGCGGGATCCTGCTCGACCTCCGCCGCCTCGAACGCCGACAGGATCCGATCGCGCAGCGCAAGCGCGCCGTCGAGCGACTTCAGCTCGGGGGCGTGGGGAGCCCACTCGTCGTGGCCGAAGTACGAGTAGCGGGAGCCGCCGGCGACGACCAGCGCGTCGTACGGGAGCTCACGCCGCGCCTCGCCGTTCGGCAGGTGCTCGACCGTCACGGAGCGTCGCTCGAGATCGAAGCCCGTCACCTCGCCGAGCAGGACATGCGTCCGCACGTGGCGGCGGAGCACCTGTCGGAGCGGCGCCGCCACCTCGACCGACGACAGCGACCCCGTCGCGACCTGGTAGGCGAGCGGCTGGAAGAGGAAGTAGTTCTGGCGGTCGACGAGGGTGACGTCGAGGTCGCCGCCTCCGAGGCCTCTCGCCGCGAGGAGGCCGCCGAACCCGCCCCCAACGACCACGACGCGCGTGCTCACCCCGGGAGTGTGGCACCTTCGAGCGCGAGCAGGCGCCGCTTCACCTCGAGACCGCCGGCATAGCCCGTGAGGGCGCCGGTCGCGCCGACGATGCGGTGGCACGGCAGGACGATCGGGATCGGATTGCGGTTCATCACGGTGCCGACCGCCCGGGCCGCGCCCGGCCGGCCGACCTTCCGTGCGAGCGAGCCGTAGGTGTCCGTGCGCCCGTACGGCACGCGCGCGAGTTCCCGCAGCACGTCGGCATGGAACGGCGCGACCCTGACGTCGAGCGGCAGGTCGAACGTGGTCCGGCGGCCGGCGAAGTACTCATCGAGCTCGCGTCGCGCCTCGTCGAGCGGCGCACGGAGGACGCGGACCCCGAAGACGCGCGCAAGCTCGTCCTCGAAGCCGTCCTCCCGGTAGGAGATGCGGCACAGTCCGCGCTCACTCCAACCGATCTGGAGCGGGCCGACCGGCGACTCGACGACGTCGTGGCGGACGTCGACGAGCCTCTCGTCCAGCGCCGCCGCGCGGAAGGCGGCGTCGAGCTCAGGCGTGACGTTCATGGCTCCTCCTCAGTCTGCGGACGCCGGACGACGCGGCCGCGCGGGCTGCCTCCTCGGACGATCCGAGGGCGTCGGCGATCTGGGCGTAGGGGAGGTCGTAGCCGTAGCGGAGCACGACCGCGGCCCGTTCGGTGGGCGGCAGGCCACCGGTCAGATGCTCCAGCTCCTTGAACGCGTCGCGCCTGAGCTCGACGGCCGGCTCCTCGGCCGGCGGCGCCTGAGGCTTGACGCGGAGCTCGTCCATCGCCACGTTCGTCGCGATCGTGAACACCCAGGCGCGCAGGTGCCGGCCGTGCTGCAGCCGGTCGTAGGCTCGGAGCGCCCGCAGGAAGGTCTCCTGCCAAGCGTCCTCGGCCCTCTGGCCGAGCAGCCGCCGCAGGTAGCCGAGCACCTCGTCGCGGTGAGCAAGGTAGAAGCGCTCGAACGGCGGGATCGCAGGCTCTGTCACCGTCCCCATCATCCTTGGAAACGTGACAGGGTCCGAAACCGTGAGATGCGCCGTCGTCGGTCACGTCGAATGGGTCGAGTTCGCCCGCGTTCCCCGCACTCCGGCGGCGGGGGAGATCGTGCACGCGTCGGAGGTCTGGGAGGAGCCGGCGGGCGGCGGTGCGGTGGTGGCGCGGCAGCTGGCGCTCCTCTCCGGGCGCTGCGAGCTCTTCACCGCGCTCGGCGACGACGAGCTCGGCAGCGAGTCGGCGCGGCAGCTCGCCGGGCTCGGCATCGACGTGCACGTCCGCTGGGGCGGGGCGACGCGACGTGCGTTCACGCACGTCGACGCGCGCGGCGAGCGGACGATCACCGTCCTCGGCGACAAGCTGCTCCCGCGGGGGCCGTTGCCGCTCGAGGGCTACGACCTCGTCTTCTTCGTCTCCGGCGACGTCTCCGCGCTGCGCTCGGCCCGCGCCGCCCGCTTCCTCGCGGCGACGGTCCGCGAGCTGCCCACCCTGCAGGAGGGTGGCGTGCCGCTCGACCTGCTCGTCGCGAGCGTGAACGACTCGGGCGAGGCCTACGACGGCTCACTCGAGACGCGCCACGTCGCCCTGACCAGCGGCGATCGCGGCGGAACGTTCGACGGCCTCCGCTGGGAGGCCGTGCCGGTGGACGACGTGTCGGATGCCTATGGTGCGGGCGACGCGTTCGCCGCAGCGCTCGCCTTCGCGCTCGCGCGCGGCGACGAGCCGACCGCGGCGCTCCGGCTCGCCGCGCGGGCGGGCGCTGCGGTGATCGGCGGCCGGGGGCCGTATTCCGCGCAGCTAGCGTCTCCGGCGTGACCGGTCGCATCGCCTGGATCTCGCTCACACCCGTCAAGGCGACGCGCCTCCACGTCGTCGAAGAGGTCGAGCTGACCGAGGCCGGCGTCCACGGCGACCGCCGCTTCTTCCTCGTCGACGAGAACGGCCGTCGCGTCAACTGCAAGGATCACGGCCCACTGCAGCTGATCCACGCCGACTACGACGAAACGGCCGACTTCCTGACGCTCCACTTCCCGGACGGCGACGTCGCGGAAGGAGCGGTGGAGCGCGGTGGGGAGATCGAGACGACGCTCTCGGGGCGCCCGCGGCTCGCACGCCCCCTCGTCGGTCCCTGGTCGGACGCGATCACGACGTACGCGGGCAGGTCGCTCCGCGTCGTCGAGCCCGCCCTCCCGGCGCAGGACCGCGGGCGGAGCGGTGCCGCGACGCTCCTCGCGACGAGCTCGCTCGACGCGCTCGCCGGGCAGCTCGGCGTCGCCGCGGTCGATCCGCGCCGGTTCCGGATGAACTTCGTGGTCGACGGGCTCGATCCGCACGAGGAGGACCGCTGGCACGGCCGCCGCGTGCGCGTCGGCGACGCGGTCGTGATCCCGCAGGGGAACGTCGGCCGCTGCGCGATCACGACGCAGGACCCCGACCGCGGCGTCGCGGACCTCGACACCCTGAAGGCACTCGCCGCTTATCGGGGCGAGGTCGAGACCACCGAGCCGCTCCCCTTCGGCATCCACGCCGCCGTCGCGCAGGCTGGCCGCGTTCGCGTGGGTGACCCGGTCGAGGCGCTCTAGGGCGGAACGTGCCGCTCACCACCAACCGATTCACCTGCTCTGCCACCGGCGAGCACACGATCGGGGCGACCGCACCCGGAACGTTCCCGGCGGGCACCTACACCTGCCGGGTCTCGATCGACGGTCAGGTCGAGGTCACGAGCACGTTCAGCGTCGGCTGAAGGCGCCGGCGAATGCTCCGCCTCCGCCGCCCGGGGCCGCCGCTTGCGCAAGCGAGGGTTTACAGGTGGGTGAAAGTGGGATACAGTGGGGCGCAGTGGACCATGCTGCTCGGCGAACATGAGCACACCCTGGACGACAAGAAGCGTCTCACCCTCCCCGCCAGGCTGCGTGGAGCGTTCGAGGACGGGGTCGTCGTCACGAGGGGGCTCGACGGCTGCCTCTTCGCCTACCCGCGCGGCGAATGGGAGCGACTCGCCGAGCGACTCCAGGCACTCGACCCGCTCGCGGAGCGCTCGCGCGTGATGCAGCGTCACTTCTTCGCGGGAGCCGCGACAGGCGAGCTCGACCGGCAGGGACGCATGGTCGTCCCCTCGAGCCTGCTCGAGCACGCGGGCATCGAGCGCGAAGTGGTCGTCGCGGGGGTGTTCGACCACATCGAGATCTGGGACCGCGCCAAGTGGCGGTCGCAGCCGCACCAGGAGGAAGGGAGAGCAGAAGATGCTGCCGAGCGTCTTGCCAACTGACTCCGACCACGTCCCGGTCCTCGCGGAGGAGGTCGTCTCGCTGCTCGACGTCCGCCCGGGCGAGACGGTCGTCGACGGCACCTTCGGTGCCGGCGGGCACGCGTCGCTCCTCGCGGGGCGGCTGCGGGGCGAGGGCAAGCTGATCGCGATCGACCGGGATCCGACGGTGGCGCCGTTCTTCGAGCGCTTCCGGCGCGAGACGCGGGCGAAGACGCGTCTCCATCACGGCGAGTTCTCAGAGGTGCTGCAGCGACTCGCCGAGAACGGTGTGCATGCGGATGCGATCCTGCTCGACCTCGGCGTCTCGTCGATGCAGATCGACCGGCCCGATCGCGGCTTCTCGTACGCGGTCGACGCTCCGCTCGACATGCGCATGGACCCGAGCGCGACGTACACGGCAAGCGAGCTCGTCAACGAAAGCTCGGAGCGTGATCTCGCAGACATCTTCCGCCGCTTCGGCGAGGAGCGCTACGCCCGGCAGATCGCACGCGCGATCGTCGCGCGCCGCCGCTCGCAGCCGTTCGAGCGGACCGGCGACCTCGTGGAGGTGGTCAAGGCCGCGATCCCGGCGCCTGCGCGCTTCGGCGAGGGACATCCCGCGAAGCGCGTCTTCCAGGCGCTCCGCATCGAGGTGAACGACGAGCTCGGTGCGCTCGAGCGTGCGCTGCCCGCGGCGCTCGAGATGCTGCGGCCCGGTGGCCGGCTCGCGGTCATCTCGTTCCACTCCCTCGAGGACCGGATCGTCAAGCAGTTCCTGCGGTCGCAGGAGCAGGGCTGCACGTGCCCGCCCGACTTCCCGGTCTGCATCTGCGGCTCGAAGCCCTCGATGCGCGCGACGCCGCGCCGCGCCGTGCGGCCGTCGGCAGCTGAGATCTCCAGGAACCCGCGTGCGCAGTCCGCGCGCCTCCGGGTCGGAACGAAGGTCGGCGAAGGGGGTCGGTCGTGACGAGCCTCACGCATTCCCAGGCGACGACCGCACCGGTCGTCCGCCCGCGCTCGCGCCGGCGGGCCCGTCGGAGGGCCCGCGCCCGCGGCGGCATCCTCTGGATCATCGTGAGCGGGATTCTGCTCACGGGTGTCGTATTCGTGAACGTGGCGGTGCTCCAGCTCAACCTGAGGCTCGACAACGCGAACGCGGGCCGAGCGAAGCTGCAGGCCGACAACGCCGCGCTCCAGTCGCAGTACTCGAGCCTCGTCTCGTCGCCGCGCGTGTCTGCCGCCGCCTACGGGAAGCTCGGGCTCGTCTACCTGGACCCGTCGCAGTACACGTACATCGACATCGCCAGGCGCTAGACCTTGACCCGCGAGAAGCAGGCCAACCGCCGCATCCGCCTGCTGCTCCTTGTCTTCGCGCTCGTCTTCGCGACCGCGCTCGCGCGCGCGACGTGGCTGCAGGTCGTTCGGGCGTCGTCGCTCGGGAAGCTGGCGCAGCGGCAGCACGAGGAAACGGTCGTCACGCCGGCTGGACGGGGCACGATCTTCGACGTCAACGGCGCGCCGCTCGCGATCGGCGAGCAGGCGACCACGGTGTACGCGGACCCGCATGCCGTGACGCACCCGCTGCTCGTCGCCGAGGCGGCCGCCAAGGCGTTCGGGCTCGACCCGAACGCTCTCTATCCGAAGCTCGTCGCCCGCACGACGCACTTCGTCTACGTGCAGCGGTTCGCCGATCCCAAGGCGGCGGCCGGATTCCTCGCGAAGAGCTTCGCGGGGATCAACTCGTACCCCGAGGAGAAGCGCTCGTATCCGCAACGCAGCGTCGCGGCGCAGCTGATCGGCTTCGCAGGAACGGACAACCGGGGCCTCGGCGGTCTCGAGCTCCAGTACGACCACGAGCTTGCGGGGAGGGCCGGACGCCAGACGATCGTCCGCACGCCGGTCGGCCGTGCGATCGACGTGGTCAGCTCCGTCCCGGCGCGGCAGGGACGGGACGTCTTCACGACGATCGACGAGCGGATCCAGGCGAACGCCGAGGCAGTCCTCCGGCGCACCGTCGCGCAGTTCGGCGCCCGGGCCGCGACGGCGGTGGTGATCGACCCGCACACCGGCAACGTGCTCGCGATGGCGCAGGCGCCCGGCTACGACGCGAACAACGCCTCGCGCGTCAATCCGGCGCTGATGACGAACCGCTCGGTCACGGACGTCTTCGAGCCCGGCTCGGTGTTCAAGCTCGTCACCGTCGGCGGCGCGCTCTCGGACCGTCTCGTCACTCCGTCCACCCGGTTCAAGCTGCCGCCCTGCATCCAGATCGCCGACCGCTGCATCCACGACGCCGAGAACCGCCCCACCGAGACGATGAGCGTCGCACAGATCCTCGCGCGGTCGTCCAACGTCGGCGCGGTGACGATCGCGAAGCGCCTCGGCCCGCCCGAGCTCGAGAAGTGGATCGCGCGCTTCGGCTTCGGCAAGACGACCGGGCTCGACTATCCGGGCGAGTCGGTCGGGATCGTCCCGAAGTGGCCGGAGCAGTGGTCGGGGACGACGATCGGCAACGTGCCGATCGGGCAGGGGATCGCCGTCACCTCGATGCAGATCGCCGCCGCGTACGGCGCGATCGCGAACGGCGGCGTCTGGGTGCAGCCGCACCTGGTCGAGCGCGTCGGCGGCTCGTACTTCTCCCATCCGAAGAAGCACCGGGTCGTGTCGCCGTCCGTCGACCGCGAGCTCAAGGCGATGCTCACGAACGTCGTCGACGAGCACGGGGCCACCGGCAACGAGGCTCAGATCCCGGGCTACTCCGTCGCCGGCAAGACGGGCACTGCGCAGATCCCAGGCCCTCACGGCTACACGACCGGCAAGTACGTCGCCTCGTTCGTCGGCTTCGTGCCGGTGCGCAAGCCCCGGCTGCTCGTGCTCGTCAGCGTTCAGGAGCCGCACGGCCAGATCTACGGCGGCATCGTCGCGGCCCCCGCCTTCGCCGAGATCGCGAAGTTCGACCTGCAGTACCTCGGGATCGCGCCCGACCAGCCGGTCAAGCAGACGCCCTGATCCGCCGTCTAGGCTCACGCGGGATGGATCTGAACCGCCTCGCCGACGCGATGGGCGCAGCGGGGGGGCCGAGCGTCGAGATCCGCGACCTCGCCTACGACACGCGCGCCGTCGAGCCAGGCTCACTCTTCTTCTGCGTCTCCGGCGCGCGCATCGACGGCCACGAGCTCGCGCCCGAGGCGGTCGCCCGAGGCGCCGTGGCGCTCGTCGTCGAGCGCCCCGTCGACGCGTCGGCGCCGCAGCTGCAGGTCGCCTCCGTGCGCGAGGCGATGCCGCGGGCGGCGCGAGCGTTCTTCGGCGATCCTTCCGCGGAGCTCGCCGTCGCGGCGATCACCGGTACGAACGGCAAGACTACGACCGCGTTCCTGCTCCACTCGATTCTCGGCGCGGCCGGTCGACGGACGGCGCTGCTCACGAACATCCGCCGCATCGTCGGCGGCGAGGAGCGGCCGACCGGGCTGAATACCCCCGAGGCGATCGACCTGCAGCGGCTGCTCCGCGAGATGCTCGACGCCGGCGACGACGCGTGCGTGCTGGAGGCGACCTCGATCGCGTCCGCGAAGGGCCGCCTCGCAGG
The DNA here is from genome assembly GCA_963725595.1 of uncultured Thermoleophilia bacterium. Lineage (GTDB taxonomy): Bacteria > Actinomycetota > Thermoleophilia > Gaiellales > Gaiellaceae > PALSA-600. Next base: position 562,878 of record CAVRYT010000001.1, read on the forward strand.
GACGCGGTTCGCGGTGCTCGTGTTCACGAACCTGACCCAGGACCACCTCGACTTCCACGGGACGATGGAGGGCTACTACACCGCCAAGCGCGCGCTCTTCGAGCAGGCGGAGCGGGTCGTCGTGAACGTCGGCGACGAGTGGGGACGGCGCCTCGCCGGTGAGCTCCAGAACGTACGCACGTTCACGCCGGACGACGAGCTCGGCGATGTCGACCTGAGGCTCCGCGGCCGCTTCAACCGCGCGAACGCAGTCGCCGCGGTCGCGGCGGCCGAGGAGCTCGGGGTGCCGCGCGAGGCGATCCGTGCGGGTGTCGCGCGCCTGGCGGGTGTGCCGGGGCGGTTCGAGTCCGTCGAGGCGGGCCAGCCGTTCGCGGTGATCGTCGACTATGCGCACACGCCCGACTCGCTCGAGAACGTCCTCCGGACGGCGCGCGAGCTCGGGCCCGGCCGGCTGATCGTGGTTTTCGGCGCGGGCGGCGACCGCGACCGCGAGAAACGGCCGCTGATGGGCCGCGTCGCAGCGCGCCTCGCCGACCGCGCGATCGTCACGACCGACAACCCCCGCAGCGAGGATCCGCTTGCGATCGCGGAGGGCGTGGCAGCGGGCGGCCCTTCGGAGATCGTGCTCGACAGGCGCGAGGCGATCGAGCGCGCCCTCGCCGACGCGCGTCCCGGCGACATCGTCGTGATCGCCGGCAAGGGCGCCGACACCGAGATGGAGATCGCAGGCGGCAACGTTCCGTTCGACGACCGCGCCGTCGTTCGCGAGGTGTTGAGGTGATCCCGCTCGAGCTGGACGTGCTCGAGCCGCTCGGCCGTGTCTTCGCGCGTCCGTGGGCGGATGCCGTCACCGGCATGCAGGTCGACTCGCGCCGGATCGAGGAGGGCGATCTGTTCGTCGCAGTCGGCGGTGGCGCCGACTTCGTACGAGCACGCTCTCGCGCGCGGGGCGGCCGCGGCGCTCGTCCCCGACGACGCGTTCGCCGCGCTCGCGCGGATCGCAGGCGAGGTGCGCTCGCGGTCGCGCGCCCGCGTGGTCGGGATCACGGGCTCGACGGGTAAGACCTCGACGAAGGACATCCTCTATCGCGATCTGCGCGCCGCACCTGCGCACGGTCGCGAACGAGGGCAACTACAACACCGAGATCGGCGTGCCGCTCACGCTCTGCCGGCTCGAGGAGGACACGGAGCTCTGCATCACCGAGCTGGCGATGCGCGGGCTCGGCCAGATCGCATGGCTCGCGTCGTTCGTGCGGCCGGACATCGGCGTGATCACGAACATCGGGCCTGCGCACCTCGAGTTCCTCGGCAGCGCTCGAGAACATCGCCGCGCGCGAAGGCCGAGCTGATCGACGCGCTGCCGTCCGGTGGGATGGCGGTCGTGCCGGACGAGCCGCTGCTCGAGCCGCACCTGCATCGCGCACGACATCGTCGTTCGTCGCGTCGACCTCGACGCGCCGCTCCCGTTCACGACGAGCGTACACGTCCCGCCACCAGCTCGCGAACACGCGGCTCGCCGTCGCGATCGCGGAGTGCCTCGGCGTCCCGCTGCCCGGTGGGCGAGCTGCACGTCGAGTTCTCGAAGCACCGCGAGGAGGAGCTCGAGCTGCCGGGCGGCGGTGCTGCTCCTGAACGACTGCTACAACGCGAACCCGGTGTCGATGCGCGCCGCGCTCGAGCACCTCGTCGCCCGCGCGCAGGGCAGGCGGCGGGTCGCCGTGCTCGGCGACATGCGCGAGCTCGGGCCGGACGGCGCCGGCCTACCACGCGGAGATCGGCGAGCTCGTGCGGCGAGCTCGGGATCGAGCACGTGATCGCGGTCGGCGAGCTCGCGCGCGGCTACGGCGGCGAATGGGTGGCGACCGCCGGGCGAGGCTGCGGAGCGGCTGCAGCGCGAGCTCCGGCCGGGCGACGTCGTGCTCGTGAAGGGCTCGCTCGCGGTGGGACTCGAGGTCGTCGCGGAGAACCTTGACGCACTGATGGCAAGCGTCCTCGTCGCCGCGCTCGTGGCCATGATCATCGCGATCCTCGGCGGGCCGACCTTCATCGCGTTCCTGCGCCGGAACGAGTTCGGGCAGCAGATCCGCGAGGAGGGGCCGCGAGCACCACGCTGGCCAAGCAGGGCACGCCGACGATGGGCGGGCTGCTGATCGTCGCCGCGGCGACGATCGCGTTCCTCGCGCTCTCCGACTACACGCTGCCGGCACTGACGATCTTCGGCACCGACGCTCGCGTGCGGCGCGATCGGCTTCCTCGACGACTTCATCAAGCTGCACCACCAGCGGTCGCTCGGCCTGGCGCGGCCGCTGGAAGATGGCTGCTGCTCGCGATCACGGTCGCGGTCGCGCTTCGCCGCGCACCATCAGCAGCTGCGCCACGACGTCTTCGTCCCGATCGTCGACAAGTGGCTGCCGCTCGGGCCCGTCTGGTACGTGCTCCTCTTCCTGATCATCGCCGGCGCGGTCGAACGGCGTGAACCTGACCGACGGCCTCGACGGCCTCGCCGCAGGCACCGGGATCATCGCGCTCTCGACCTTCACCGCGATGGCGGTGACGATCTACATCCGTTCGGCGACACCGACCCACGGCCGCATCGAGAACCGGCTCGACGTCGCCTTCATCGGCGCCGCGCTGATCGGCGCCGCGATCGGCTTCCTCTGGTTCAACGCCTTCCCGGCCGAGGTCTTCATGGGCGACACCGGCGCGATGGCGATCGGCGGCGCGATCGCGGCGATGGCGATCATGATGAAGGTCGAGCTGCTGCTGCTCTTCGTCGGCGGGATCTTCGCGGTCGAGGCGCTCTCGGTGATCCTGCAGGTGGTCAGTCGTTCAGGTACTGGGGGCGACGCATCTTCCTGATGGCGCCGTTACAGCATCACTTCGAGATGAAGGCGTGGTCGGAGACGAAGATCATGGTGCGCTTCTGGATCGTCACGGCGATCTTCTGCGCGGCCGGCTTCGCGCTCTTCTACAAGTACTACCTGCACATCCGGCCGCAAGTTGAGAGCGCTCGTCTACGGCCTCGCGCGCTCGGGCCGCGCGGCGATCGAGCGGCTCGACGATCCGGTCGTCGTCGACCGCGTCGCTCGGCAACGAGGACGACCTCTCGCTGCTCGACGGCGTCGATGTCGTGGTCAAGTCGCCCGGCGTGCCCGGGCGAGGCGCCGCTCGTCGTCGCCGCGCGCGAGCGTGGGATCCCGGTGTGGTCGGAGGTCGAGCTCGGCTTCACGGCTGCTCCCGGGCGCGAGGTTCGTCGGCGTCACCGGCACGAACGGCAAGACGACGACCACCGAGCTGCTCGGCGCGATCTTCCGGGCGGCCGGACGCGACGTGGCGGTCGCGGGGAACGTCGGCACGCCGCTGACGTCGGTGCGCGAGGCGGACTGGGTCGTCTGCGAGCTGTCGTCGTTCCAGCTCGAGGACGTGCACGAGCTCGCCTGCGACGTCGCGGTGCTGCTCAACCTCGAGCCGGACCACCTCGACCGCCACGGCGTCGTTCGACGGCCTACCGCGACGCGAAGCTGCGCATCTTCGAGCGGGCGCGGGCGAAGGTCGTGCCGCGCGGGCTCGGGCCTCGAGGGGATCGAGTTCTCCGCCGACGACGAGCTGCCCGCCGAGCCGCTGATCCGCGGCGCGCACAACCGCGAGAACGCCGCGGCGGCGACGGCGGCCGCGCGCGCCGCCGGGATCGGCGACGAGCACGATCGCAGAGGCGCTGCGGACGTTCCCCGGCGTGCCGCACCGGCTCGAGCTCGTCGGCCGAGCGCGACGGCGTGCGCTACGTGAACGACTCGAAGGCCACGAACGTCGCCGCGGCGCTGCGTGCGCTCGCGGCCTACGCCGACGAGCCCGTGCACCTGATCCTCGGCGGCTCGCCGAAGGGCGAGGACTTCGCGCCGCTCGCCGCTGCGATCGGCCCGAACGTCCGCTCCGTCCATCTGATCGGCGCCGAGGCGCCCGCGGCTGGCCGAGCTGATCGACGGCGACCTCGACGAGACGCTCGACGGCGGCCGTCGCGCATGCCGCGCCGGCTCGCCCGGCCGGGAGACGTCGTCCTGCTCAGCCCCGCCTGCGCGAGCTACGACCAGTTCGAGAACTTCGAGGAACGCGGGGAGGCGTTCCGGAGGCTCGTGACGAATTAGGTTCCGTGCATCGTCGCGAGCTCGACTCCAGGCTGCTGATCCTGGTCACCCTCGCGTTGGTCGCGTTCGGGCTCGTGATGGTGTACAGCGCCACGTCGGCGGCCGCCGCGGTCGGCGGGAACGACCCGAGCTACTACCTGAAGCGGCAGGGCATCTACGCGGCGCTCGGGATCGCGCTGATGGTGCTGGCGCAACGCTGGGACTACCGTCGCCTGCGTGCGCTCGCGCCGGTGCTCGTCGTCGTCTCGGTGGCGCTGCTCGCGGCCGTGCTCGTGATCGGCCCGATGGTGAACGGCGCGCGCCGCTGGATCTCGGTCGGCCCGGCGGTCTTCCAGCCGTCCGAGCTCGCGAAGCTCTCGCTCGCCGTGTGGGCGGCCGCCTACCTTTCGCGTCGTCGGCCGCCGCAGGACCTCCGGGAGCTCTGGCGGCCGTTCGGCGTGCTCTCGCTCGTCTTCTGCGGCCTCTTGATCCTCGAGCCGGACATGGGAACGGCGATCGCCCTGCTCGTGATGCTCGCGGGCATGCTGCTCGTCGCCGGCACACCGGTTCGCACCCTCGGCGCCGGGATCGGCATCGCGGGCGCGCTCGGGACGCTCGCGATCTACGTGGAGCCGTACCGCCGGGCGCGGTTCTTCGCCTTTCTGCACCCGTGGCACGACGCCGCGGGGACCGGGTATCAGATCGTGCAGGCGATGATCGGGATGGCGTCCGGCCACGTGTTCGGAGTGGGGCTGGGCCAGGGCGTCCAGAAGGTCTTCTACCTCCCCGAGGCGCACACCGACATGATGCTCGCAAACATCGGCGAGGAGCTCGGCCTCCTCGGCGTCGCGGCGGTGATCGGGGCCTACTGCCTGTTCGCGTATGCGGGCTTCGACATCGCCCTCCGCTGCCGCGACCCGTTCGGCAAGCGTCTCGCGACGGGGCTGACGGTGCTCGTCTGCGGCCAGGCCGCGATCAACATCCTCGCGGTGATGGGCAGCGCGCCGCTGACCGGGATCCCGCTCCCGTTCCTCTCCTACGGCGGCTCCAGCCTCGTCGTCTTGCTCGCCGGTGTCGGGATTCTCCTTAACATCGCTCAACGTGGCGGGACAGCGGCAGCTTCGATGCCTGATCGCAGCCGGCGGGACGGCAGGTCACGTCCTGCCCGCGCTCGCAGTGGCGGAGGCGCTGACGATGCGCGGCGTGCACGTGACGTTCGCCGGGTCGCCGGATCGCGTCGAAGCGCGGCTCGTTCCTGAGGCCGGGTACGACTTCGACGCGTTCCGCGTGTCCGGCTTCCCGCGACGGCCGTCATTTGCGCTCGCCCAGGCGGTCGCCCTCGCGGGCGCGGCGCCGCTCGCGTGCCGCCGGATCCTCCACCGGAGGCGGCCGGACGTCGTTCTCGGCGGCGGCGGCTTCGTCGCGGGGCCGATGGTGCTCGCCGCCGCCACCCTCCGCATCCCGGCTGCTCTCACCGAGGCGGACGCGCAACTCGGCCTCGCGAACAGGCTCGCCGCGCCGTTCGCGCAACGGCTCTTTGTCGCGTACCCCGTGGAGACGCGGTTCGCCGCAAAGACCAGCGTCGTCGGCCGTCCGATCCCCGCTCGCTCGCTGCCGCTCGACCAGGGCGAAGCGCGGGAGATCTTCGAGCTCCCCGAGGACGGCCCGGTGCTCGGGGTGTTCGGCGCGCTCGCCGGGGCGCGGGCGCTGAACGAGTTCGCGGTCGAGACGTGGGGCGCCGAAGGCCCCGCGATCCTGCACCAGACGGGTGCGGCCGACTACGACCTCGTCAGGCGCCACGTCCGGCGGCGCGACTACCGGGTAGTGGCGGAGACCGAGCGGTTCGGCGCCGCGATCTCCGCTGCCGACCTCGTGCTCGCGCGCTCGGGCTCGAGCGTCTGGGAGATCGCAGCGTGCGGGCGTCCCGCGATCTTCGTCCCGTACCCGTTCGCCACCGGAGACCACCAGGCGTCGAACGCGCAGCATTTCGTCCGGGCGGGCGGGGCGATCATGGTGCGCGAGCTCGACCTCGACGACGTGCCGGCGCTCGTGCGGACGCTGCTCGACGACCCGGCGAGGCGGGCGCAGATGTCGAGCGCGATGCTCGCGGCTGCGAGGCCGGATGCCGCCGACCGGATCGCGGACGAGCTGGTCGCCCTCGCATCCCGATGAAGGGGCGGCGGCTGTGGTTCGTCGGGATCGGCGGCGCGGGGCTCTCCGCGTATGCGCAGCTCGCCCGCGCGCTCGGCGCCGAGGTGGGCGGTTGGGACCGCGTCGAGACGCCGTACCTGGAGCCGCTCGCGGGCATCCGGCTCGAGCTGTCGCCCGAGCCGGTCGTGCCCGAGGGCTGGGAGACGGTCGTCTCGAGCGCGTATCCCTCGGTCCCGGGCCTCTCACGCAGCGCGTTCCTGCAGGAGCTCGTTGCCGGCCGGCGCACGATCGCCGTCGCGGGCACCCACGGCAAGGGGACGACCGCGGCGCTGATCGCGTTCGTGCTGCGTGAGACGGGCCGCGACCCCGCGTGGCTGATCGGCTCGCCGGTCCCGCAGCTCGGCTCGAACGCCGGCTTCGGCGACGGCTTCCTCGTTGTCGAGGCCGACGAGTCCGACCGGACCGTGTTCGCGCTCGCGCCCGAGATCGGCGTGCTCACGAACGTCGAGCTCGACCACCACACCGAGTTCGCCTCGAGAGCCGAGCTCGAGACGGCGTTCGACACCTGGCTCGCCTCGCTGCCGCATGCCGTGCGTGATGCGCCGTCGTACGACGGCGAGCTGTCGCTGCCGGGAGAGCACAACCGTCGCAACGCAGGCACGGCGCTCGCGGCACTCGCGCTCGCCGGTGTCGCGCGCGACGAGGCTGCACCCGCGCTCGCGCGTTTCACCGGCACCGGGCGCCGCTTCGAGGTGCACGAGGCCGGGGGGCGAACCGTCGTCGACGACTACGCGCACCATCCGAGTGAGATCGCGGCGACGATCGACGCGGCCAGGGAGCGATTCCCCGGCCGGCGTCTTCACGTGCTCTTCCAGCCGCATCTCTACTCGCGCACACGCCACCTGGCGAGGGAGCTCGCGGCGGCGCTCGCCGGCGCCGACGACGTCACGGTCATCGACGTCTACGCGGCGCGCGAGCAGCCGATCGACGGAGTGACCGGCAAGCTCGTCGTCGACGCGCTGTCCGACCTCGGTGTGCTCGCGGGCTGGACGCCGGCGGTCGAGCAGGGCGCAGCCCGCCTCGCGCGGCGGGCCCGCCCCGGCGACGTGCTGCTCGTGCTCGGCGCGGGCGACGTCGACCGCGCCGTCGACCTGCTCTCGCAGTAGCGTCCGTGGACGTGGAGGAGAACGTCGCCCTCTCGCGCTTCACGACCATCGGCACCGGCGGCCCGGCCCGCTGGTTCGCGCGTCCCGGCACCGTCGACGAGCTACAGGAGACCCTCCGGTTCGCCCGGGCCGAGGGCCTGGCGGCGGCGGCGATCGGGCTCGGCTCGAACCTGCTCGTCCACGACGACGGCGTCGACGGGGTGATCGTCAAGCTCGGCGGTGAGCTCGCCGAGGCCCGGGTCGAGGACGGGACGACGCTCGTCGCCGGCGGCGGCGCGGCGAACGCCGTTTGCCTGCACCGTGCGCGCGCCGCCGGGCTCGGCGGCTTCGAGTTCGCCTCCGCGATCCCGGGCACCGCCGGGGGCGGCGTGATGATGAACGCCGGCGCCTACGGGGTCGAGTGGCGCGACGTGCTGGTCGAGGCGGTGATCGTCGACGCGAACGCCATTCGACGCGTCGGCCCGGAGGAGCTCGACCTCTCGTATCGTCACTCGGGCCTGCGGCCAGGGGAGGTCGTCGCCGAGGTCCGCTTCGCGCTCACCCCTTCGTCGCCGGACGTGGTTAAGGCGAAGGCGTCGCAGCTGCTCGCCCAGCGCAAGGCGACGCAACCGACGAACAAGCGGACCTTCGGCAGCGTGTTCAAGAACCCGGAGGGCGGCCCCGGTGCCGGCCGGCTGATCGAGGAGTGCGGCTTGAAGGGGCATCGCATCGGCGGTGCCGTCGTCTCGACCCGGCACGCGAACTTCATCGAGAACGCGGGTGGCGCCACGAGCGCCGACTGTGTCGCCCTCATGGCCGAGTCACGGCGCCTCGTGCACGAGCGCTTCGGCTTCCTACTGGAGCACGAGGTGCGCTTTCTCGGCCCGCTCGCGCTGCCGCCTCTGTAGGGGACGGCCCGCCCGCGGCGAATTGGCGAGGGTGGCCGCCCGCCGCCGGACGACCTTCCGCCTCGCGGCCCTGCCCGCGCGCGTGTCGCTGTCCGGGCTCGGTCGCTTCCTGCCTTCGAGCCGCTCACTCGCCGCGGGCGTCGGCCTCGTCGTCCTCGCCGCGGGCGCCTACGCGGCCGCCCGAGAGACCTCCCTGTTTGCGCTGCGCACCCTGGACGTCCGTGGGGGGACTCCCGCCATTCGTGCCGAGGTGAGGCAAGCGCTGGCGGGCGACGTGGGGCGGAGCCTGTTGCGGGTCGGCAACGCCGACCTGGCGCGGCGGCTCGCGGCCCTGCCGGACGTCAGCAGCTTCACCTTCGACCGCTCCTTCCCACACACGCTCCGCGTCGTCGTGCGGCGCGAGCAGCCCGTGCTCGTCGTGCGGCGGGTCCCGGGGAGCGATGCGTACCTCGTCGCGGCGACGGGCCGCGTGCTGCGCGCCCTCCCGAACGCGCGGCTCTCGCACCTGCCTCGGTTGTGGGTGACGCATGCGGTCGCCGTGACCGTCGGTGCGGGCCTGCCGTCGACGCTGACCGCGGCTGCGAGCGCCGCAGCGGCCGCACGGGCGGTTCGGCTGCCCGGGGGCGTGCACACGGTCCGGGCTACTTCGTCGGAGCTCACACTCGCGCTCGGGAGCGGTCTCGAGGTGCGTCTGGGCGACACCGGCGACCTGCGCCTGAAGCTCGCGATCGCGCGGCGGATCATCGCCGCGGTCGGCCCGGACACGACGACCGGCTACGTCGACGTCAGCGTGCCCGAGCGCCCGGTCTTCGATCCAAACCCTAAAGTCGGAGGTTGAGGTTGATGGTTATGCAGGTCGAGATCAGGACACACCGCGTTGACATGCCGGGAAACGGTCCCTACTCTCCTCTGAGAGGAAGGCGCTCGGCAGCCCCACCCTGCACTCGAGCTTGAGGTCGAGCCACCACGAGACTGATGAGGACACCGCGATGAGGGATCGCTCAGGCAACTACCTAGCTGTGATCAAGGTCGTCGGCGTCGGCGGCGGCGGCACGAATGCCGTCAACCGGATGGTCGATGCCGGCCTGACCGGCGTCGAGTTCGTCGCGGTCAACACCGACGCGCAGGCGCTTCTGATGTGCGACGCCGACGTGAAGATCCACATCGGCGCCAAGGCGACCCGCGGCCTCGGCGCCGGCGCCGACCCGGTCGTCGGCCGCGAGGCGGCCACCGAGTCGCGTGACGAGTTGAAGGAGGCACTCAAGGGCGCCGACATGGTCTTCGTCACGGCCGGCGAAGGCGGGGGCACAGGGACCGGCGGCGCGCCGATCGTCGCCGAGATCGCCCGCGAGCTCGAGGCACTGACCGTCGGTGTCGTCACCCGGCCGTTCTCCTTCGAGGGGCGCCGTCGTGCCCAGCAGGCCGAGCTGGGGATCGTCGAGCTCTCCGAGCACGTCGACACGCTGATCGTGATCGAGAACGACCGGTTGCTCCAGGTGGTCGAGAAGAAGACCCCGCTGTCCGACGCGTTCAAGATGGCCGACGACATCCTCCGGCAGGGCGTGCAGGGCATCACCGACCTGATCACCGTGCCGGGCATCGTCAACCTGGACTTCGCCGACGTGCGCACGATCATGCGCGACGCCGGCTCGGCGTTGATGGGCATCGGTCGCAGCTCCGGCGAGAACCGCGCGACCGAGGCCGCACGCACGGCAGTCAGCTCGCCGCTCCTGGAGTCGTCGATCGAAGGTGCGACGGGCATCCTGCTCAACATCAGCGGCCCCTCCGACCTCGGCTTGTTCGAGGTGAACGAGGCGGCCGAGGTCGTCACCGGCGCGGCCGACCAGAATGCGAACGTCATCTTCGGCGCGGTGATCGACGACCAGTTGAACGACGAGGTGCGGGTGACCGTGATCGCGACGGGCTTCGGCGCCCAGCGTCGGCGCCGCGCGCGCACGGGGGTCGGCGAGGCTCCTCTCTCGGGCCGCGCACCCGAGTTCGAGCCGGGCGACACGCTCGACGTGCCGTCCTTCCTGCGCGAGTAGTCCGGCAGAGGTTTCGCCCTCGAAACGGGGGGCATGACGCCGGTGCCCTCTCGGGGCTCGAGCGCAGTCCCACACACGACCTGGTACGGAGCCCCGCGGCATTGCCGGCGGGGCTCCGCCCGTTTGTGGGAAGACACCGATCCCAGGACCTTCTCCGGTCGTTAGCATCGCCCGCGGATGCAGATGCTCCGCCGCACCCCCCTGCACGACCGGCACGTCGCGCTCGGGGCCCGCATGGTTCCCTTCGCCGGCTGGGAGATGCCCGTCCAGTACGAGGGCGTGATCGCCGAGCATCGCGCGGTCCGTGGCGACGCAGGCGTCTTCGACGTGTCGCACATGGGCGAGCTCGAGGTCGAGGGGCCGACGGCCCGTGACCTCCTGCAGGCGCTGCTCTCGAACGACGTCGACCGGATCGCGCCCGGCGAGGCGCAGTACACGCTCCTGACGAACGACAGCGGCGGGATCGTCGACGACCTGATCGTCTACCGGCTCGACGGCCATCGCTACCTCATCGTCGCCAACGCCTCGAACAGGGACGCCGTGCACGACTGGCTGAAGGCGCGCGAGCTACGCGGCTCCGACGTGCGCGACGTCTCGGACGACTACGCGCTGCTCGCGGTCCAGGGGCCGCGCGCGCTCGAGCGGCTCGGGCTCGAGCCGGCCGCTGCCTTCACGTGGTCGATGGGCGAGCTGGACGGCGTCGAGGTGATGATCAACCGCACCGGCTACACCGGCGAGGAAGGCGTCGAGCTCGCGTGCATGCCCGAGGACGCCGGACGGCTGTGGGACGCGGTGCTCGCCCGGGGCGTCACACCGTGCGGCCTCGGCGCGCGCGACACGCTTCGGCTCGAGGTCTGCTACCCGCTGCACGGCAACGACATCGGGCCTCAGTGGGATGCGATCTCCTCCGGCCTGGGCTGGGCGTGCGCACTCGAGACGGAGTTCACCGGGGCGGCGCGGCTCCGCGAGATCAAAGAGCGTGGGCCGGAGCGGCGGCTCGTGCCGTTCGCGATGACCGAGAGGGCGATCCCGCGCCAGGGCATGGCCGTCGAGGGAGGCGGCGAGGTGACCTCCGGCACGCACTCGCCGATGCTCGACGTCGGCATCGGCATGGCCTACGTTCCCGCCGCAGCGGCGCGCCCGGGGACAGAGCTCGTGATCGACGTCCGCGGCAAGCCGCGACGCGCAGAAGTGAAGAAGAAGCCCCTCTATACGAAGGAGTCCTGAACCGTGGCAGCGAGCGAGTCGTATCCCGACGATCTGCTCTACCACCCCGAGCACGACTGGGCCCGGATCGACGGCGACGAGGCCGTCCTCGGCGTCACGTGGTATGCACAGGACGCGCTCGGCGAGCTCGTGCACTACGAGCCCCCGGACGTCGGCTCGTCCGTCTCCAAGGACGCGTCCTACGGCGAGGTCGAGTCGGTGAAGGCCGTCTCCGACCTGATCGCGCCCCTCTCGGGCGAGGTGCTCGAGGTGAACCAGACCGTGGTCGACGCACCGGAGACGGTGAACGAGGACCCGTACGGGGCCGGATGGCTGATCAGGATCCGCCTGTCCGACCGCGACGAGCTCTCTGAGCTGCTCGACCTGGCGGGGTACCGCAAGGTCCTGGACGAAGGGTGAGCTACCTCTCGTTGACCGACGCGGACCGCGAGCAGATGCTCGCCGCGATCGGCGTCGGCTCGGTGGAGGAGCTCTTCCGGGACATCCCCGAGGGCATGCGTCTCCGGCGCGAGCTCGACGTGCCGCCCGCGCTCACCGAGGCGGAGCTCCAGCGGCACCTCGAAGAGCTGGCGGCGCGGAACACCGTCGACGAGGTGTGCTTCCTCGGCGGCGGTGTCTACGACCACTACGTCCCGGCCGTCGTCGACGCCGTGCTGCAACGCGGGGAGCTCTTGACCGCGTACACGCCGTATCAGCCCGAGATGAGCCAGGGCGTGCTCCAGGCGATCTTCGAGTATCAGACGGCGATCTGCGAGCTGACGGGGATGGACGTCTCGAACGCATCGGGCTACGACGGCTCGACCGTCGCGGCCGACGCGTGCTTCGTCGCGAAGCACGCGACGGGCCGCTCGAAGGTGGTCGTGACGGAGGCGACGAGCCCTCAGGTTCGGCAGGTCGTGAAGACCTACGCGCCGGGGTTCGGGCTCGAGGTCGTCGAGGTGCCGCACGAGGGCGGAGCGACCGACCCGAAGCGCGTGCGAGAGGCGGCGACAGACGCGGCCGCGGTGATTTTCCAGCACCCGAACTTCTTCGGGGTGTTGGAGAACGCGCCCGAGCTCGCAGCCGCGGCGAACGCCGCGGAGGCGCTGCCGGTCGCCCACGTCGACCTCGTCTCGCTGGGCGTGCTCGAGGCGCCCGGCGTCTACGGCTGCGCCCTGGCGATCGGCGAGGGCCAGTCGGCCGGGAACGCGATGAGCTACGGCGGCCCGCACTACGGCTTCCTCGCCGCGCAGATGGACTACGTGCGGCGGCTGCCGGGCCGCATCGTCGGCGAGACGGTGGACGCCGCCGGTGAGCGCGGCTACGTGCTGACGCTCCAGACCCGCGAGCAGCACATCAGGCGGGAGAAGGCCACCTCGAACATCACCACGAACCAGACGCTGCTCGCGCTTGCCGGGCTCGTCCACCTCAGCCTGCTGGGGCCACAGGGCCTCAGGGAGGTGGGGGAGACCTGCATGGCCCTCGCGGGCTATGCGAAGGAGCGACTGGCGGCGGCCGGCCTGGAGCTTCTGTTTCCCGAGCAGGCGACGTTCAAGGAGTTTGCGGTACGCACAGGACGGACCGCGCGCGAGGCGCTCGCCGCCGCGCGGGCCAAGGGGGTGTACGCGGGCTATCCACTCGGCCGCGACTACCCCGGGCTCGACGACGCCCTCCTCGTCGCCGTGACGGAGAAGCGGACGGTGGCCGAGATCGACCGCCTGGTCGAGGCGCTCTCATGAAGCTGATCTACGAGAAGTCGCGTCCCGGCCGCCGCGGCATCGGCGTGCCGAAGCCGGACCTGCCGGTGCCCGAGGTGCCGCCCGAGCTCCGGCGCAAGGAGCCGCCGCGGTTGCCCGAGCTTGCGGAGCCCGAGGTGCTGCGGCACTTCACCGAGCTCTCGACGCGCAACTTCGGGATCGACACCGGCTTCTATCCGCTCGGGAGCTGCACGATGAAGTACAACCCGCGGATCAACGAGCGGCTGGTCGGCCTGCCGGGGTTCGCGGGCCTGCACCCGCTCGTCGAGGACGACGCGGCGCAGGGGGCGCTCGAGCTGGAGTGGCACCTGCAGGAGATCCTGCGCGAGGTGACCGGCCTCGACGCCGTCTCGCTGCAGCCGGCGGCAGGCAGCCAGGGCGAGCTGACGGGCCTGATGCTCTTTCGTGCGTACTTCGAGGACAGGGGCGAGGGCGCGCAGCGCCGCAAGGTCGTGATCCCCGATACGGCGCACGGCACGAACCCCGCGAGCGTCACGATGGCGGGCTTCGAGCTCACGCCGGTGAAGACCGATGCCCGCGGCAACATCGACATCGACGACCTGCGCGGCAAGGTCGACGCGGAGACGGCCGGCCTGATGCTCACGAATCCTTCGACGCTCGGCCTGTTCGACGAGAACATCGAGGAGATCGAACGGATCTTCCACGGCGCCGGCGCGCTCATGTACTACGACGGCGCAAACCTGAACGCGGTGTGCGGCATCTCCCGCCCGGGCGACATGGGCTTCGACGTCGTCCACATCAACCTGCACAAGACGTTCTCGCAGCCGCACGGGGGCGGTGGGCCCGGCGGCGGGCCGATCGCGGTGCGCGCCATGCTCGAGCCGTTCCTGCCGGTGCCCGTCGTCGTCCGGGACGGCGACGGCTTCGCGCTCGAGTACGACCGGCCGAAGTCGATCGGCAAGGTGCGCGCGTTCACCGGCCCGTTCGGCGTTTTCGTGCGCTCGTACGCGTTCATCCGCTCCTACGGGCCGGGGCTCCGGGAGATGAGCGAAGCAGCAGTCCTGAACGCGAACTATCTGCTCGCGCGTCTGAAGGACGTCTACGACCTCCCGTACGAACGGCTGTGCATGCACGAGTTCGTGCTCAGTGCGCGCTCGCTGAAGCGCGAGCACGGGGTCAGTGCACTCGACGTCGCGAAACGGCTGATGGACTACGGCTTCCACCCGCCGACGATCTACTTCCCGCTCGTCGTGCAGGAGGCGCTGATGATCGAGCCGACCGAGTCCGAGGCTCGCGAGACCCTGGACGCGTTCGTCGATGCGATGCGCGCGATCGTGAGCGAAGCCGCCGAGACGCCCGAGCTCCTGCACGAGGCACCGCACCACCGCCCGGTGCGCCGCCTCGACGAGGTGCGTGCGGCGAAGCAGCTGGTCCTGCGCTACGCCTTCGCCGGCGACGCTCAGCCCGTCGAGGCCAAGGCTTCAGGCTAGGAATCCTCCCAGAAACCCTCGACCATCTCCGTGTCCCCGCCGGGGCCGAAGCCGATCGCAAGCAGCTCGAGGCCATCGGGCCCCGCCTCGAAGCCGCGGGCGACCTGCGCTGCGACGCGAATCGCGTCCCACTGCCGGAGGTCACGCACGTCGTCCTCGACCTTCACCCGGCCGCTGCCGCCGACGACGACGTACACCTCTTCCTGGGTGTCGTGCCGGTGGGCCACGGGTGAGCGGAAGCTCGGCGCGAGCTTCTGGTAGCTGAACCCGCCGCCTTCGACTCTGAGCGGGTTGCGCCCGAAGCGGGCTTCCATGTCCGGCGCGAGCCCGAAGCGCTCCGACGCGTTCTCGACGTCGTCCTTGAGGTTGAGGTGCGTGTAGTCGGCCATGGCGCGAGCCTACCCAGGTCTGCGACTGTGGTAACGATCCGGTCGGATCCGGGTCTGAACAGGCGTGACACAGCGAATCGAGAAGTCAGAGTCCGAGTGGCGCGCGCGAGCTCGACCCCGAGCAGTACCGCGTACTGCGCGAGAAGGGGACGGAGGCGCCGTTCACCGGCGAGTACGACCACATCTTCGAGCCCGGCACCTACCACTGCGCCGGCTGCGGCGCCGAGCTCTTCACGTCGGACGCGAAGTACGACTCCGGCTGCGGCTGGCCCGCGTTCTACGCGCCGGCGAGCGAGGAGGCGATCGACGAGGAGACCGACACGAGCTACGGCATGGTGCGCACCGAGGTGATGTGCGCGGCCTGCGGCGGCCATCTCGGGCACGTGTTCCCGGACGGGCCGCACCCGACCGGGCCTGCGCTACTGCATCAACTCGGCCGCGCTCAAGCTGGAGGAGGAGTGAGTGGAGAAGAAGGCAACGTTCGGCGCAGGCTGCTTCTGGGGCGTCGAGGCCGCATTCCGGCGGCTCGACGGCGTCACCGCGCACCCGCGTCGGCTACGCCGGCGGCCACACCGACAACCCGATCGTACGAGCAGGTCTGCTACGACACGCACCGGCCACGCCGAGGTCGTCGAGGTCACCTACGACGCCGAGCAGATCCCCTACGAGCAGCTGCTCGCGGTCTTCTGGGCCGAGCACGACCCGACCCAGCTGAACCGCCAGGGACCGGACGTCGGCGACCAGTACCGCTCGGTGATCTTCGTCCACGACGAGGCGCAGCGCGCCGCCGCCGAGGCGTCGCGCGACCGCGTTCAGGCAGCGGCTCTCGCGCCCGGTCGTGACGCAGATCGAGGACGCGCCGACCTTCTGGGAGGCCGAGGACTACCACCAGCAGTACCTCGAGAAGCGCGGGCTCGCGAGCTGCACGGCCCGCCTCGCGGCGGTCTAGCGATTCGGGCGGGGCGGTTCGGGCAGCGGTCGACCAGGACCGCGCTCGAGCCGCCCTCGCCCCGGCTGGAAACGAATCCGCCCACGCCTACAGCGGTTCCGCGAACCGCGACATGCCGCCGTCGACGTAGTACGTCGAGCCGGTCACGTACGACGACGCGTCCGACGCGAGGAAGACGGCCAGCTGCGCGACCTCCTCGGGCGTGCCGAGCCGGCCCGCAGGGATGATCCGCCTCAGCTCGGCGAGCTTCTGCTGGTCGGCGAGCGTCCCCGTGTTGATCGGGGTCGCGATCGCCCCCGGTGCGATGTTGTTGACCCGGATCCGGTACTGCGCGAGCTCGACGGCGGCATCGCGCATCAGCATCCGCAGGCCTCCCTTCGCCGCGCAGTAGGAGGCGAAGCCCGGGAAGGCGACGTCCTCGTGGATCGACGAGACGTTGACGATCGAGCCACCGTGCCCGGAGTCGCGCATCGCGCGACCCGCCGCTCGGAGGCAGCAGAACGCGCCTCGCAGGTTCACCGCGAGCACGCGGTCCCAGTCGGCCAGCTCGATGTCGAGGATCGGCGATGCGTGCTCGATACCCGCGTTGTTGACCAGCACGTGCAGGCCGCCGAGCTCGTCCACCGTCCGCCGTACCAGCTCGTCGACGTCGGTCGCGTCGGCCACGTTCGCCGACACGGCGATCGCGTGCGGAAGGCTCGCAGCGTGCTGTCGAGCCTCGTCCTCCCAGCTCGCGTGGTAGTTGATGCAGACGGCGGCACCCGCGTCGGCGAGTGCCTGCGCGATCGCCTGGCCGATGCCGCTGCCCGCGCCGGTGACGAGCGCGACCTTCCCGGAGAGATTCATCCCATCGGAGAGCCGGCTCACGCGGTGGCCGCGAGCTGCCCGCACGCGGCGGCGATGTCGCGGCCGCGGGTCAGCCGGACGGTCGACGGCAGCCGCGCCGCGTCGAGCACGGCCTTGAACGCCGCGATCGCCTCGCGCGACGAGCCGTCGTACATCCCGGTCGGGTTGTACGGGATCAGGTTGACCTTGAACGACCGCTTGTCGAGGAGCGCCGCGAGCTCGGCCGCGTGGTCACGGCTGTCGTTCACGCCGGCGAGCATCACGTACTCGACGAACACCTTTCGACGGCGCAGCGCGACGTAGCGGCGGCACTCGGCGAGCACGTCCTCGAGCGGGTAGCGGTCGTTGACGGGCATCAGCTCGCTGCGGAGCGCATCGGCGGCCGAGTGGAGCGAGAGAGCGAGGCGAATCGGCTGCTCGACCTCGTCGACGAACCGTGTCAGCCCCGGCAGCCAGCCGACCGTCGAGATCGTCGTGCGCCGGTGCGTGACGCCGAGGTCGGGCAGGAGCCGGGCGGCGTCGAGGACGGCGTCGACGTTCAGCATCGGCTCGCCCATGCCCATGAAGACGACGTGGTCGATCGGCTCGATGCGCCGGAAGTGGAGCGCCTGGTCGAGGATCTCCCAGGCCGTGAGGTTGCGCCGAAACCGCATCTGTCCCGGTGGCGCAGAACGTGCAGGTCAGCGGGCAGCCGGACTGCGACGAGAGGCACACCGATCGGCGCCCGTCTCGGTAGCGCATCAGCACCGCCTCGACCGGGTGGCCCGTCGGCGGTGTGGAAGAGCGTCTTGACCGTGCCGTCGGCGGAGCGCGCCTCGTGCACCGGCGAGAGCGTCGAGAACGGCACGCGCTCGTCGAGGAGCGTGCGCGGTCGAACGCGGCAGGTTCGTCATCTCGGCGTAGGAGCCTGCGCCGCGTGCGGCCCACTCCCACACCTGCGTGCGCCGGTAGGCGGCTCGTCTGCGAGCACCTGCGAGACGAGCTCGAGATCCATCAGAGCACGGTAGCGCGGTGGCGGAGCCACGCCACGACGTCCGCCGCGTTTCGATCCGGCGGGAACACAGGGTAGAAGACCTTCGTGATGCGGCCGCCCTCGGCGATCAGCGCGAGGCGCTTGTAGAGGATGTGCCCCGCCATCTCGAACGTCGGCAGGCCGAGCGCCTGGCGCAGCACGAGCCCTTCGTCGGAGAGCACCGGGTACGGGATGTGATTGCGCTCCGCGAACTCCTCCTGGTCGGAGAGTGACTGCGTGGAGAGGCCTGCGACCGTGGAGCCGAGCGCTGCGAGCTCGGCCGCGTGGTCGTGGAACGAGCACGACTGCGGCGTACAGCCGCGGGCGCCCGGGATGGCGTCCCACCCCGGCAGAGACGGCTCGCCGGGCCTGCCCGAGCGTGGATAGACGTACAGGACGCCGAACGCGGCGACGTCGACCGGCCCCTGCGACGACTCGAGCACGACGTGCGGCAGCTCCCGGCCGGGCAGGTGGTCGGCCGCACCGTCGTCCTCCGGGAGGGGCAGCCCGGGCGGGAGGTTGTAGAGGTCGTGCGGCTGCACGGCCCGACTATGGTGTCAGGCCGTGATCGACCTGCGCTCCGACACACAGACGAAGCCGTCGGCGGCGATGCGCGCGGCGATGGCGGCCGCGGAGGTCGGCGACGAGCAGGAGCGCGAGGACCCCACCGTGCTCGAGCTCGAACGCCGGACGGCGGAGCTGCTCGGGCAGGAGGAGGCCGTCTACCTGCCGACGGCGACGATGGGGAACCAGATCGCGCTCGCGATCCTCGGCGACCGCGGCACCGAGCTGATCGTCGAGGAGGGCGCGCACATCATGGTCTCCGAGCTCGGCGGCGCCGCCTTCCATTCGGGCCTGCAGACGCGCGGGCTGTCGGGCCGACAGGGACGTCTGAGCGTCGAGCAGGTGCGCGGGACGGCGTGGAGCGACGGCGACTTCTGGACTCCGGGGGCCTCGGTGCTTGCGCTCGAGAACACCCACAACACGGCCGGCGGCACCGTCTGGCCGCTCGAGGAGCTGCGTGCGGTCGTGGCGGCTGCCCGCGAGCTCGGGTTGCGCACCCACCTGGACGGGGCCCGCGTCATGAACGCCGCCGTCGCGAGTGGTGTGGCGGCAGAGGAGATCGGCGGCCTCTTCGACACAGTGACGATCTGCCTCTCGAAAGGGCTCGGCTGTCCGCTCGGCGCGTTGATCGCCGGCTCGGCCGAGCTGATGCTCCGGGCACGCGTCGAGAAGCATCGCTTCGGCGGTGCGATGCGGCAGGCAGGGATCGTCGCCGCCGCCGGGCTCTACGCCCTCGACCACAACGTCGAGCGGCTCGCGGAGGATCACGCGCGCGCCAGGCGGCTCGCCGAGGGCTGGGCCGAGTGCGGTCTCCCGGTCGACCTCGAGCGGGCCCAGACGAACTTCGTGCAGCTCGACGTCGCGGCCCTCGGGCTCGACGAGGACGACGCGCTCGCCCGCATCCGCGACGAGGGCGTGCTGCTCTCCCGTACGAGGCCCGGCGTCCTGCGCGCCGTCACGCACCTCGACCTCGAGGCGGACGACGTTGAGATCGCGCTCGCGTCCGTCCCGCGCGCGCTCGGAGCCCGTGTCGCCGTCTGAGGAGCTCGACCGGCTCCTGCAGGAGCGGCAGGCCGACCGGCTGCCGTCCGTCGCCGCCGCGGTCGTGCGCAAGGGCGAGCTTCTCTGGTCGAACGCTGTCGGCTCCGCCGACTACGACGAGGAACGCGCGGCGACGCCGCAGACCCAGTACCGGATCGGGTCGATCACGAAGACGTTCACCGCGGTCGCCGTCATGCAGCTCTACGAGGCGGGAGAGCTCGACCTCGACGACCGGCTCGGGCAGCACCTCGACGTGCCCGGCGACGGCACTCCGACCCTGCGGCGCATGCTCTGTCATCTCTCGGGCCTCCAGCGCGAGGCGGGGGAGATGTGGGTCAGCGGGAGCTCGCCGACCGAGGACGAGCTGATCGCGGCCCTCCCGGAGCTCGAGCGGGTGCTGCCCCCGGCCCGCGCGCTCCACTACTCGAACCTCGCGTTCGCGCTCCTGGGCCGGCTCGTCGCGCGGCGCAGCGGCGTGCGCTACCAGGACTACGTCGACGAACGGATCATCCGGCCCGTCGGGCTCGAGCGCACGACCTGGCTACCCGAGCCGCCGAAAGCGCAGGGCTATCTCGTCTCCGAGTACGCCCGCACCGTCTGGAAGGAGCCCGAGCACGATCTCGGCGGCACGGCGCCCGCGGGGCAGCTCTGGTCGACCGTCGAGGACCTCGGCCGGTGGGCGACGTTCCTCGCCGGCGGCGCCGACGGGGTGCTCTCGGGGCCCGTCACGGAGCAGATGTGGTTCCCGCAGGTCATGTACTACCCCGAGGACTGGGTACTCGCATGGGGGCTCGGGCTGCAGCTCTTCAACCGCGACGGGCGGATCTACGGCGGCCACGGCGGCGCGATGGCCGGGCATCTCGCCGGGGTCTACGTCGACCGCAAGTCGGGTGTCGGCGCCGCGGCGCTCACCAACTCTGGCACGCGCGGCGACATGGACGGCTTCGCGATCTCGCTCGCCGCCAAGGCACGCGAGCTGTGGCCGGAGCCGATTGAGCCCTGGCGGCCGGAGGAGGCGCCTCCGTCGGACGTGCGTGCGCTGCTCGGCCGCTGGTGGTCGGAGGGCAACGAGTTCGTCTTCTGGTGGGAGCGTGGCTCGCTGCAGGCGAAGGTGGTCGGCACCCCGAAAGGGCGGGCCGAGACCACGTTCGAGCGTGACGGCGACGGGTGGCGGGCCTCCGCCGGACGCGAGCGTGGCGAGCGGCTGCGCATCGACGGAGACCGCCTCGTCTGGGCGGGCTACGCGTTCACGCGCGACCAACAGCCGTTCAGCTGAGCGCGTAGGCGGCCACCGCGACCCCGTAGGCCGCGAGCAGCATGAACCCTTCCCAGCGCTTCGACTGGCCGTCGCGGACGAGCAGCCAGGCGAGCACGGCCGCCACGCCCATCGTCGCGATCTCGATCGGTCGGAACGCGAGCGTCAGGTGATGCCTGAGGGCCAGCGAGATCAGTGCGACCGCGGGAGCGACGAACAGCGCGACCTGCATGGCCGAGGTGATGGCGATCTCCGCGGCAAGCTGGGTGTTGCCGCGGCTCGCGATCACGATCGCGCCACCGTGCTCGGCGGCGTTGCCGACGATCGCCACGATCACGATCGCGATGAAGAACTCGCTGAGGCCCACCGCCTTGCCGAAGTCTTGCAGCGAGTGGACGAGCGCCTCGGAGACGAAGGCGGTCGCGACGGTCGCGAGAGCGAGCGTGACGATCGACCGTCGCAGCGACCAGGCTGCGCTGTTCGGCTGCTCGCGTTCGGCGTCGGCATGGATGCGCAGGTTGGCGAACGTGATCCAGAGGTAGGCCGCGAGCAGGACGAGCGACACCGGGACGCTGACGAGCACGAGCGCATGCCGGTTGGGAGAGCCGTGCCAGCCGGGCACGGACGGCACGAGCAGCACGAGCACCGCGCCGCCAACGGCCGCGAGCTGCCAGCGCAGGGAGCGCGCGTCGACCGGTCCGCGCCCACCGGCGACCATCGCGACGCCGAGCACGAGCAGCATGTTCGAGACGACCGAGCCGGTGATCGTGCCGCGGACGACCACGGGCAGCCCGTCCTGCACCGCGAGCACGGCGATGATCAGCTCCGGCGCGTTGCCGAAGCTCGCATTCAGGAAGCCACCGACCCCCGGCCCCGTGTGCTCGGACGCATGCTCCGTCGCCTCGCCGATCAGCCAGGCGAGCGGGATGAGGGCCGCGGCCGCGAGCACGAAGAGGGCCGTCGCGCCGAGGTGGAACCCGTAGTCCGCGGCCAGTGCGATCGGCGCGAGTACGAGCGATGCCCACAGGATCGACCGCACCACTGTCGCTAGCGTAGCCCGGTCGTGCTGAAAGCAGTGTTGTTCGACTGGAGCGGCACGCTCGTCGAGTTCGAGTGGGACGACGAGCTGTTCGCCGAAGGCCACCGCGCCGGCCTCGTCGCGGTCGGAAGCGGTCTGGAGCCGTCCGACTTCACCGCCCGCTACCGCGAGACGGTGCTCCCGCGGGTCGGGACGGACTACGGGCTCCTGCTACGCGAGCTCCTCGGCGAGCTTGGCGACGAGCAGATCGCTGCGTTCATCGACGCCGAGCACCGGGTCTGGCGGGGAGCCCACCGCGTGCTCGCCTCGGCGCAGGCGCTGCTCGAGTCGCTGCGCACGCGTGAGCTCGCCACCGGGCTCGTGGCGAACTCGTGGCCGGAGCCCGGCCGGGTGCTGCGGCGCGACGTGGAGGACGACGGTCTCGCCGACCTCCTCGACGTGATCGTCTGCTCCGACGAGGTCGGAGCGAGGAAGCCCGACCCCCGCATCTTCGAATGGGCGCTCGAGAAGCTCGCGCTCGAGCCCGAGCAGGTGATGTACGTGGGCGACAGCCTCGAGAAGGACGTGCAGGGAGCTGCGAATCTGGGCATGACCACGGTTCAGGCGGTGTGGTTCGAAGCAGACGACAGCCCCGGCACGATCGAGCCCGACTTCCTCGCCTTCACGCCGATGGACGTCCTGAACGCCGTCAACCGGCTAGCGTGATCGGGCCCGAATGTCAAGTCTTGCGGCCGTCCGGAGACGCTCGGACAATGCCGACATGAGGCCCGAGCAGACGGTCGCACCGGCGCTTCCCCTGCACCCGCAGGACGAGACCGAATGCCGCCGCTGCGACGTTCACTGCGACAAGGTCGTCTACCCCGGAGCGTGCCTCGCCCGCGCGTGCCCGTTCGTCTACTCCTACGAGGGGTGGGGCCACACCTACGTCGGCTGCATGCAGAAGGTGTACGACGTCGAGATCGACCTCGAGATGCTGCGTGCCGCCGAGGATCGGAAGCCGGGCTTCGGTGCGATCCGCGCCCGCCGCCGGCCGCTGCCGATGTGCAAGGCGGAGGTCGAGCGGACGTACGAGTCGCGCACGGGCGAGCTCGGCTGCGAGAACCCGGAGTTCGACGAGCTGCCGGTCGGCGAGCCGACGTTCCGCGTGTTCGCGCAGGTCAGGGGCGGCTGAGCAGCTCATCCTCGCGCCTGCGGCGGAAGAGCCGGGACGCGAGCCAGACGAGCAGGGCGAGCAGGACGAGCGGACCGCCGATCGCGAGCGCGTAGACCGCGCCGACGCCGAGCCAGGTGAGTGCAACGCCGACGCCGTGCAGCCGGCCGTGGCGGTGCTGCGCGGGAGCCTGGACGGGCGGCGTGGAGAGCTCGAGCGACACGGTCGCGTAGTGCGCGGCGCGTCGTGCGGCCGCTTCGCTGCGCTGGAGCGCGGCGATCCGTGCCTCGAGCGCCGCGATCGCACTCGCCGGCGGCGACTGCTCGGCACGCAACGCGGCCAGCTGCCGCTGCAGCCGTGCGATCGTCCGGGCGGTCGCATTCAGGCCGGCCTGCGCATCCTGGACGTCGACGTGCTCGCCGACGATCGTCCCCAGCTGCGAGAGCCGGTCGACGGCCTCCTGCACGTGCGCGCGTGGCACCTTCAGGACGAGCGAGGCCGACGCCTCCTTGCCGCGCGAGCTCGCGTGCACCGAGGTCGGGTAACCGCCGAGCGACCCCGTGATCCGCAGCGCGCGCTTCACACCGTCGCTGACCGCCGTCGAGGTCGAGAGCTGCAGCGAGAGCGTCTCGTCGTAGTTCTGCGCGCGGCCCTTCGGTGCGGGGACGGCGAGAGCAGACTTGGTGCTCGCGGCGTGCGCCGGCTGCGCGAATGCCGCGCCGTGCTGGATGACAGGAGTCGCCGTGTGGTCGTTCGACGGCCACGTGACGACGACGGCGGCGGCCACGGCGGCCGCGACGGGCAGCGCGACGACGAGCGCGCGCCGCCAGGTGATCCGGCTCCGGCGCGGCGGGTCCGCGGCCGCCGCGATCAGCCGGACGCGCGCACGAAGCTCCGCGGGCGCCTCGACGTGGGCGGCACGCAGCTCGGCGACGACGTCACGCTGCGACATGGAGGGCCTCCTCGAGCTTCTTGAGGGCGCGGTTCAGGCGTGTCGTGCAGTTGGTGGTCGAGATCCCGAGCATCCGCGCAGCTGTCGGAGCGTCGAGGTCGAGGAGGACGCGCAGCGCGATCACCTCGCGCTCCCCGGCGCTGAGCGAGCGGAGCGCGGCCTCGAGATCGGGCGAGAGCCCCTCGGCGAACCTCTGCTCGAAGCGGTCGGGTGCTGCGGCGAGCTGCTCGCGGCGCGTCCGCCGGCGCTCGGAGCGGAAGTGGTCGAGCGCGACGGTGCGCGCCACCTGGCACAGCCAGGTGCGCGCCGACCCGCGCGAAGGATCGAACCGGTGCCAGAGGCGGAGCGCCCGCTCGAAGGTCTCCGCGGTCAGCTCCTCGGCGGCGCCGCGGTCGGAGGTGAACCACGAGAGGTACCCGAAGACGTCGTCGAGGTGCGATTCGGCGGCGTCGGCGAAGGTCATCGTGTGAGTGATACGCCGCCGCCCGGCGGTCACGTCACACCCAGCGGGCGTGGAGGTCGCGCAGCTTCTGGATCTCGGCCGCGTCGGGCCCGTGCTTGTCGGGGCCCGGCGTCTCGAGGTACGCGGAGAGATGCTGCAACGCCGGATGCGCGAGGAACGCGCCGAGACCCTCGCCCAGCTCGCCTTGCAGCACGTCGGCGTGGCGGTCGCGGTTCGAGCCGAGCGGCGCGGCGGAATCGTTGACGTGCAGTGCACGCAGCCGGTCGATCCCGACGGCCCCGTCGATCTCCTCGACGATCCCGCCCACCACGGCAGGATCGGTGACGTCGTAGCCGGAGACGTAGAGATGACACGAGTCGAGGCAGATCCCCAGCCGTGGATGCCCGTCGAGCCGCCGGAGGAGTGTGTGCAGCTCCTCGAGCGAGCGGCCGATCGTGCCGCCCGCCCCGGCCGAGTTCTCCATCAGGAGCCACGTGTCGCCCTCGGACCGCTCGAGCACCTGCGCGAGCGCCTTGCACGTCCGGTCGAGCCCCTGCTCGAACCCGGCGCCGAGGTGGGAACCGACGTGGAAGATCACGCCGTCGGCGCCGATCGCACAGGCGACGTCCAACGTGCTGCGCATCGTCGCGATCGACTTCTCGTAGATCGTGTCGTCCGGCGCCGCAAGGTTGCAGAGGTAGAGCGCGTGACAGACGACGCCGCCGATGCCGGCCACGGCCCGCTTCTCGCGGAACCGCTCGAGCGCCTCCGGCGTGTGGTTCGTCGGCCGCCACATGCGAGGGCTCTGGGTGAAGATCTGCGCGCAGTCGCCGCCGATCGCCGCGATCCGGTCGATCGCCGTGTCGATGCCGCCACTGGAGGAGACGTGCGCCCCGAATTCCACCGCGACCTACGATAGAGAGGTCGTGTCCGTCCGCGTCCGCATGGCCCCGAGCCCCACCGGCCTCCTGCACATCGGCGGCGTGCGCACCTTTCTCTTCAACTGGCTCTTCGCGCGCCAGCAGGGCGGCGAGTGCCTGTTGCGGATCGAGAACACCGACACGAGCAGGGAGGTCGCCGAGGCGACGGAGCAGATTCAGGAGTCGCTGCGCTGGGTGGGGATCGACTGGGACGGCCCGGTGTCGTTCCAGCTCGACACCGCCGACCGGGCTCGCGAGCTCGCGGCCGAGCTCGTCTCCCGCGACCAGGCGTATGAGGACGACGGCGCGATCCGCTTCCACCAGCCGAAGGAGGGAACCGTCTCGTGGGACGACGCGGTGCGCGGGAGGATCGAGTTCAAGAACGAGCTCCTGCCCGACCTCGTGATCGTGCGCTCGGACGGCCGCCCGACCTACAACTTCGTCAGCCCGGTCGACGACGTGCTCGACGGCATCACCCACGTGATCCGTGGTCAGGACCACGTCTCGAACACGCCGTCGCAGATCAACATCCTGCGCGCGCTCGGCGCCGAAGCGCCGGTCTACGCGCACGTGCCGGACATCAACGGCGACGACGGTCGCAAGCTGTCGAAGAGGCACGGCGCCGTCTCGGTCGATCACTTCCGGAGCGAGGGCTACCTGCCGCAGGCGCTCATGAACTTCCTGGCGCTGCTCGGCTGGAGCTACGACGACAGGACGACGATCATGTCGCGTCACGAGCTGATCGAGCGCTTCTCGCTCGAGCGTGTGGTGCCGAGCCCGGCGACGTTCGACTACCAGAAGCTCGACTGGATGAACGGCGTCTACCTGCGCAACTTGCAGCCCGAGGAATATGCGCACCACCTGCTGCGCTTCCTGAACGAGCAGGGGATCGACTGGCCGGAGGAACAGGTGCGCGCGACGGTGCCGCTGGTCCAGGAGAAGATCGAGCGGTTCGGGCGGTACCCCGAGTTCGTGCGCTTCCTGTTCGACGAGATCGAGCCTCCTCCGGACGCCGATCCGGAGATCTGTCGGGCCGCGGCCGAGGCGCTGGCGACGGTCGATCCCTGGGTCGCTCCCGCGCTCGAGGAGTCGCTCTGGGCGCTCGCCGACCGGCTCGGCCAGAAGCCGCGGCAGGCGTTCCAGCCGATTCGGCTCGCCGTCACCGGGTCGAAGGTGTCGCCCGGCCTCTTCGAGAGCCTCGAGCTGCTCGGGCGCGACGAGTCGCTCCACCGCCTCACTGTGGCCGCTGCCGCTGCCACCTGAGCGGCTTCGGCGGCGCGAGCGGATCCAGCGCACGCTGGAATTCGCGCCAGGCACGGAGCCGGAACCGGACGCTCGGCCGGGGTAGCTCGTGCTCGTGCCCGCCCGCTCCGCGCGCTCCCGGGGGAGAGGAGGCGGCGCTTGGCATCTTCTACGAGTAAACGGCCGCGTGTCGCGGTGGGTTACGGCCGGTACACGAGCATCGCCGCCGTCACCGCGACCATCCCGGCGGCCCAGACCGGCCACAGCCCGAGTGTCGCTCCCGCGACGAATGCGCCCGCCCCGACGAGGGCGAAGAGGAACGCAGCGAGCGGCGCCGCGATGCTCCCCTCGCCGCGCGCGCGGAGCGATGGCGCGGCGGTTGCGGGGGAGGCGAGCCGGAGCCGTGCGAGGCGGACACGGAAGAGCGCCCCTCGCCACTCGTGCAGGAGCGGCAGGGCGCCTTCGGGCTCGTCTTCCTCGAGCGTGTCGGCGACGAAGGCTGTCGCGTCGCGGGCGGCGGCAAGCGCCTGGCGCAACTCGGCGTGAGCGCTCTCGGCGCCCGCGGGAGGGACCAAGCCGTACGCCTGCTCGCTCGCGAGGTGGAGGCGATACTGGAGCCGGCGCAGCGTCGACACGCCGACGTCCGACGCGAGCCGCTCCGGCTCGTCCGCGAGCTCGTCGACCCGTCCGAGCGTGTGGGTCACCCCTGCCCACAGCGCGACCATCGCGTCCGCGTACTGCGCGCCGGTGCCGGTCTTTGCCGCCACGTTGCGATCCTAGCGTTAAGGTCCCGGCTCGATGGACGCTGCCGCCCCCAGGGCGCTCGTCGTGGAGGACGACCCGGCGCTCCGCCTGCTGACGCGCGTCAACCTCGAGCTCGACGGGTTCGACGTCGTGGAGGCGGCGAGCCTCGACGAGGCCGAGCTGGCGCTCGCGGCCCGAACACCGGACGTCGTGCTCCTCGACGTGCACATCGGCGGGGAGGAGTCGTACGGCCTCCTCGAGCGGCTTCGAGCCGAGGGGATCCCGGTCGCCGTCGTGACCGGGACGGCGGACATCACCGATCTGCGCGGGGCCGCGGACGCCGTGCTGGCGAAGCCGTTCGCGACCGAGGACCTCATCGGTACCGCGAGGCGCCTCGCTAGGGTGGAGAGGTGAGCTCGACCTCAGTCCTGTCGCCGGCGGCGTTCGAGTCGCGCCTCCAGCGTTACCTGTTCGAGCGCTCCGAGGAGTGGCGCGCGGTGCGGGTGGGGGAGAAGGAGGTGTCCGAGCAGGCCGAGATCGTACGCCGGTACGCCGACCTGTTCAGCACGGAGCAGATCGAGTCGTTGCGCGAGGCCGAGGAGGCTGCGGCAGGTGACGAGCGTGAGCTGCTCTTCCGGCTGCGCAAGACGTGTGAGGGCGGCCTCGTCGCGTCCGACCTGGCCGAGGCCGAGGACGAGCTCGAGAACCGGCTGCTCGCCGAGCGGGTGACGTTCCGCGGCGAGGAGATGCCGCTTCGCAACGCGCAGGCGCAGCTAGCCGTGCTGCCCGCGTACGCGGATCGCGAGGAGCTCGGCGCGAT
Source organism: uncultured Thermoleophilia bacterium (assembly GCA_963725595.1). Taxonomy (GTDB): domain Bacteria; phylum Actinomycetota; class Thermoleophilia; order Gaiellales; family Gaiellaceae; genus PALSA-600. Next base: position 591,027 of record CAVRYT010000001.1, read on the forward strand.
CCAAGAGGCTGCGAGCGCGCGTTTCAACCCGGACCGGCTCGAGCTCGCCCGCTCGGGTGAGGCGCTGCAGGCGGAGTACTCGGGCATCGCGGATGCGATCGCCCGCAACGAGGACGAGAAGGGGATCTCCCTTCGCGCGCTGTCCGCTGCTCTGGAGCGCGCGGCGAACGACGCGTCGACGCGGTACGCGGAGCTCCGTGAACGCTGGTTCGCGCGCCTCCTCGGGGACGAGCGGGACGAGCTGCCCTCGAACCACCACACCCCGTTCATGCGGCGGCTCTCGCCGCTCGAGTCGACGTACACGAAGGACCGCGCCACCGAGATCGGGCTCGAGACGCTCCGCGCGCTCGGCTTCGATCTCAAGCAGCACCGAAACATCAAGCTCGATCTCGAGGACCGGCCGCAGAAGTCGCCGCGGGCATGCGTGATCGCAAGCGACCCGCCGAGGCTCGTTCACCTGATCACGCGCGCGCAGGGCGGCCTGCACGACTACCAGGCGTTCCTGCACGAGGCCGGGCATGCGCTGCACTACGGCGGGTGTGACCCGTCGCTGCCGTACACCTTCAGGCGCATCTCCCGCGACCACGCGCTGACGGAGATCTACTCGTACATCGTCGAGGCGATCTCACGCGAGCCCGAATGGCACCAGCTGCACTTCGGCCTCGGCGAGGAGCAGGCGCAGGAGAACGCCGAGGCGACCGTGTTCCTCGAGGCGCTGCTCTTCCGCCGCTACGAGGCGAAGCTGCGCTACGAGCTCGACTTCTGGTCGCGCTTCACAGACGACGGCGGCGATCCCGACGTCTACGAGCGGCTCCTCACCGAGGCGACCGGCATCCGCTACCGCCGCGACAACTACCTGTCCGACATGGACGCCGGCTTCTACTCGGCCGACTATCTCCGCGCGTGGATCCGCGCGGCGCAGCTGCGCGAGCACCTGCGCAGCGAGGTCGGGCAGGACTGGTGGCGCAACCGGCGGACCGGGACGTTGCTCACCGAGTTGTTCCGCGAGGGTACGAAGCCGTCGAGCGAGGAGATCGCCGGCCGGCTCGGCTTCGACCCGCTCGACTGCGGGCCGCTGCTCCGCGAGATCGGCGCGTAGCCGTCGTCGTCGAGCATGGCCGGCGGGACCGGCGAACCTGTTCCGCTACACTGGCGCGCGTTCTACGGGGCCCATTCGTCTAGTGGCCTAGGACACCGCCCTCTCACGGCGGCGGCACGGGTTCGAATCCCGTATGGGCCTTTCCTTCCGAATCTGACCCTCGGTCTTGGCATAAAGCCTCGGGTCAGTCATGTCGGCAACGCCCTTGGTGGGCTGTGATGCACGGCCCCAAGTGCACAACCTCGTCGCTGTCCTGCGAGGGAGCCTCCCCGGGCTTGCGTCCTCCGTGCTAGTCGTGGTGGCCGACGGTCGAGTTCTGGTAGACGATCACGATCAGGAGCGCGATCACAATCCATTGGGTCATCCGCCGTGTCCTCTCGTGGGTTTGCTTCCCACAGCATTGCGAGCATCGGCAGAAGCGAATCGGCAGAACCACGCAGCGATCTCGGGGCGGCCTACGGCCAGAGAAGGCTTAACAGCGAATTTGCGTTCGGCGTGATTCTCCGCCCTAACGTGCGACCGAGAGGGAGCTACCCGCCTCCTGGGAAGAGGCGGATCGAGGGGGAGGATCGTGGCGGTAACTGCGGAACGGGCGACGGTCGCCGGGCAGGATTGGGCACGCGCGGCGTGGAGGCGGGTCTTCGGGTACGCCTTCACGTTGCTGATCGTGCTCACCCAGTTGGCGTGGCTGGTCGCCCTCGGCTACGGGCTGTACCTGCTCCACGGTCGGTAGCGCTCGAGACGCCGAGGTCAGAGGGACTCGACGGCCGCTTGGTTCCCTCGGACGGGGGAGTGTCGGCCGGCGCCCGCCGGGGAAGGATCAGGTGATGGCGCCTCCCGCGAGCCCCTGGCCCAACTCGAACGTCGCCACCGGCACGGCAGGACGCGACCTGCTCCGCGCCGGACAGATCGAGCAGGAGGTCGCACGCCTTCTCGACGAGGTGCGAAGCCGGCACGGGGAGGCCCCGTCCGACGAGACGGAGCGGCAGATCGAGTTCCTCGAGTCGCGGCACGCGCGAGCCCTGGAGCGGCTGATCGACCTGCAGCGTACGTTTCTGCCGAGCCCGATGAGCTATCCGGCCCGCGTCGGCTCACGTGGCGATACGTCTCGCGCGCGTGACGGCGGGTAGTCGGCTCTAGCTACGCGCGTCGGCGGCCGAACTCGCGACCTGCGCAGTCCGGGCAGAAGAAGCCCAGCTCCGGCACCGAGTCGGTCTCCGGGTCGTCGACCCGATAGGCGAACCAGCCGCTCCAGAACGGGTCGCTGATGCGGCCGCACTGGACGCAGACCGCAGGCTGCTGATCCGTTGCGCTCCCACTCGGGTTCGGCTCGGACAACCCCATCGCGCTCATCTAGCTCCCGTGCGGGGGCTCCGTCACCGGCCGGACGGATGGTCATTGCCCGACGCGGGGCTTGCCCCGGACGAGGGACTGCCCGATCGGCCGCCGCGGGCGGCCGCCGCGTTCGAGGCCGTCTCGGCGATCGTCCGGAGGGCCGACAGGGCCGCCCCGTGCTGCATCCCGCCGAGCGCCTGGAGCGCCTGAGCTGCGAACGCGGCATCCTCGATCGTCGCGTCGCTCCGAGCATCCAGGTACCGCTGAAGCCAGCGGGCGGCGACGCGGCCGTGTCGCCGCGGGTCCTTCTGTGCGATCAGGGCGGTCAGCTCGACCAGCTCGACGAGCGTCGGCCGGCCGAGCTCGCGGAGCGCGGCCTCGGCGGCGAGCAGATTGCCGTGCTCGACGGCTCGGTGGTAGATCGCCCGCGGGTGGCTCTGTGCGGTCAGTTCGTCCTTCCCGGGGCCGGACGGACGGCGGCCCCAAACATACCGGCAGGGCCTGCGGGTCCCTTCGCCCCATAGGCCGAACGGCCTACTGGACGGCCTTCGAAGACAGGTCTTTCGGCCCTCAAGCGGCCGGGTGCGCCGGCCGATACGGGTCCCCCAAGGTCGAACCTGCGGAGGTAGACGATGACGACGACAGCGGCCACGATCCTCGACGAACTGCAGCCGGCGGTGACACCGCTCGACGAGGCCATGATCGAGCAGCTCGACGAACAGACGCTGACGGCGCTCCTCGTGGCGCGGTTCAGGGCGTTCGTCGGGAACGGCTACCAGGCGACGGAGGCGCTCCTCGCCGCGGTCGGATCGCCGAACGGCCGCTGATCTCCCTCGCAAGAACCGCCGCAATCCGGGCGGCCACGCTCGCTCGTACTGACCTCGCGGGAGGGAACATCAAGAACGTCAGGAGAGCGAATGTCACGGAGACTCACTGCGCCTCTGGTGCTGGTGGCGGCCTTGAGCGTCGTCGGCCTCGCGGCCGGCGCCACCGGTGGGCGGTTGCCGCTCGGGCCGGTCGCCCACGTCTCGGAGGCGACGTACCTCGGCTACTACGATGGGCACAAGGACGTGTTCCTCGCGACGGACTCGTCCAACAAGGCGCAGGCCGCCGCGATGCACGTCAACTACTCGGCGTCGCTCGCGGCCGTCAAGGGCGCGCCGCGCCAGTTCTTCATCGAGGGCAAGGCTGCGCCCGGCCAGATTTCGGTCTTCGGCTCGGAGCCCGGTGAGAGCGACTACAACCCGCTGTGGGAGGAGATCGCCGTCACCTGGACGGCGGGGGCGAAGCCGGTGCTGCTCGTCAAGGACGACCAGATCGACAGCCTCCAGAAGGCGGGGAGGCTCACCGAGCGCGATCTGCACATCGTGCTCAACGCCCCGATCATGAGGATCCTCAAGTAGCCGGGCGGTAGAGCATGTAGTCCTTGGGTGCCGGTTCCTCGGCGACGCCGTCGAACCGGTGCCCGACGACCACGATGTAGGAGCCCGACGCGCGGGCGCGCGCATGGTCGACCAGGCTGACGCGCACGAGCTCGGCGCAAGCCTCGCTGTCGCACTCGCAGATCAAAGGCATGGCCGTCACCTCGTCGAAGCGATGCGAGCGGGCCGAAGCCGCGATCCGATCGTTCCGGATGCGGACGTCGTCGCGGCGCGGGACGGGTGCCGGTGTGTGTGCGTCCTGGAAGGAATGGGTGGTCAGAGCCGCCTAGGTATAGCAACCGGATCGGATCGTGAGAGCATGGCCTCGTGGACGAGCTCACAAGGCGGCGCCTCGCGCGCAACGAGGAACTGTTCCGTTCGGTCAACGATCAAGTCGAGGAGCTCCAGGCGCGGTTGGGCGGGAGCGACGCGCTGTTCGTCTGCGAGTGCTCCGACCCGGAGTGCACCTCCAGCATCCGGCTGACGACCGCCGAGTACGAGGCCGTGCGAAGCGAGGACGACCGCTTCGTGCTCCTGCGCGGGCACGAGAACACGGAGCTCGAGCGGGTGATCGAGGAGCACGACGCCTACGTGGTGGTGCGGAAGCCGGAGCGTCTGCTCGACACCCTGCAGGATTCTTGACAGCACCGGCGTACGCCCTAGCATGAACCGCGCCCTCGTCCAGCCCGGTCCACGTTCTTCCTGGAGTGCGTTCATGCCCGCCGGCTCGCCCGATACCGAAGCCATGCTGGCCGAGCTCGCGGTGTTGCAGCGGGACGAGGTGCACCTCTCGACCCTCCGCCGCCGCCTCCACGAGCAGATCGACCGCGGCTTCCCGAACGACATCGTGCTCGCGCGCGAGCGGAGGATCTCGACCGACCGGCGCGAGCTGCACCGGAGGATCGACGCGCTTCGCGCCGTGCTCGAGCCCGGACTAGCCTGATTCGGCGTCGACGCGCGCCTGGAGGTCCCGCATCCGGGCCTCCATCTCGCGCTGCTCGGCGTCGAGCGCCTGCAGATCGCGCGTGTTGACCTCGTTCGGGAACCACGAGACGCGCTCCAGCAGCCGCTCGCGTCGCTTTGTGGCGGCGGCGTGACGGTGGCGCAGCCGGCCGAGCTCGCGCATCACCTCGCCGAGCTCGTCGCGGTCGTCGGAGCGGGTCATCGCCCGATGGTAGAGAGAGGGGAGGGGCTTTCGCCCCCCTCGTCAGCTCCTGGGGTCCCGGCTAGGCGCTCTTGACGAGCGACTTCGGCGGGACGCCTGCGCCAACCCGGGACCGCCTATGGATGCCCTCCGACGGCAGCGTTAGCCTGCGCTGAATGGGCGTGCGGCCGCTCATCCTCTGCGCGGACGACGACGAGGACATCCTCGCGCTGGTGTCGCTGCGCCTCGAGCGGGCCGGCTACGAGGTGGCGTGCGTCGGCGACGGCGAGGCGGCGGTCGCCGTGGCCCAGGAGCGGCAGCCCGACGCGGTCGTGCTCGACGTGATGCTGCCGAGGCGAAACGGGATCGAGGTGCTCGCCGAGCTACGCGCCGATCCCGGCCTGACGGGCACCAAGGTGCTGCTGCTCTCGGCGCGCGTCCACGAGGGTGACGTGGCGCGGGGGTTGGACGCCGGGGCCGACGCCTACCTGGCGAAGCCGTTCCGGACGCAGGAGCTCGTCGACTGCATCGAGGGCCTGCTGGCGGCCTGAGGCTCGGCTCAGGCCCGGTAGCGGTAGCCGAAGCCACGGACCGTCTCGATCGGCGCCTCGGCCGGGGCGCCGGGGAGGAGCTTGCGCCGCAGGTAGCCCACGTACAGCTTCACCTGGTCGCCGGAGACGCCGTACGGGTCGCCCCAGACAAGCTCGAGCAGCTGGTCACGCGAGAGCACTTGGCCGGGGTTGCGCACGAACGCGGCCAGCAGCTTGAACTCGAGCGGGGTGAGCTGGACCTCCTGCCCGCGCACCGTCACTCGACGCTGCGCGTAGTCGACCTGGACGAACTCGTCGGCGTAGGCCTCGAGCACTTCGTTCTTGCCCCCGCTGCGGCGGAGCAGGGCCTGGACGCGGGCAAGCAGCTCCTGCCGGCCGAACGGCTTCGCCACGTAGTCGTCGGCACCCGCCGTCAGCCCGCGCACCTTCTCCAGCTCCTGCGTGCGTGCCGTGAGCATCAGGACGGGCGCGTCGGAGAGATCGCGGATGCGCTCGAGCGTCTGGTAGCCGTCGAGCTCGGGCATCCCGACGTCGAGGATCACGAGCGCGGGCGGGCTCGCGTGGAAGCGGCGCAGGGCAGAGCGGCCGTCCTCCGCCTCGTCGACGGTGAAGCCGGCGCGCTCGAGCAGCTCCCGCAGCAGGATCCTGATGTCGTCGTCGTCGTCGACCACGAGCACCCTCGGCCGAGGCGCGGTCATACACGGTTCATACGGCTCGGAGGGCCGAATACCTGCGGGAGTCGGGCATCGTTCGATCGTGGGTCGAGTCCTGATCTCCGAGCCGCATGCGGACATCGCCGCGCTGCTCGAGATCGTGCTGCGGCGCCTCGGCCACGAGCCCGTCGCCCACCAGGGTGGCGTCCCGGCGCACGCCGGGCTCGACGCGGCGGTGATCGAGCCCGGCGATGCGGCGGGCCTGCAGGCGGCACAGGTGCTCGCCGCGGCCGGCGTTCCGGTCGTCTTCACGAGCATCTACTCGCCGGTGGAGATCCTCCTCGAGCTCGGTCCGAGCACGTGGCTCGTGAAACCGTACGCGCTGTCCGCCCTCGAGCGCGCCCTCGAGGACGCGCTGCGAACGAGGGTGTCGCGCTAAGGTCGGGCACTCCGCGAGCCGATAACAACACCGTGGTACGGCGCATGACCGACGGCGGACGGCCGTTCCTCCTGCTCGCCGCGGCGGCCGCTGCTGGGCTGCCTGCCCTGCTCCAAGTGACGATCGGGCACATCGACGTGGGCTTCTCGTCGCCGTTGCATTTCTACTCTGTGTCCTTCAGCGCGCTGACGGCTGCCGTCGCCGCCGTCGGGCTGACCTGGTTCGGGGTCCGCCGCCACGACACGCGGACGATGCTCGTCGGGACGGCGTTCGGTGCCATGGCGAGCCTCCTCGCCCTGCACGGGCTCGCCACGCCCGGCGTGCTCGTGGGTGGGAACGGCGTAGTGGAGATCACCGGCGGCATCACCCTTCCCGTGGGCGGGCTCATCCTCGCCGCCTCGGTGCTGCCGCTGCCGCGCGTCCTGCGCAACCTGGTGCCGTTCCTCGTGCTCGAGGGATTGCTGCTGGTGACGATCCTCGGGCTCGGCCTGTCGGCGCTCCTACGCCCGAGCCTCCTGCCTGCGGTCCCGGCGCCCGGTAGCCCGGAGGCGGACGCGCTCCTCGCGGTCGGTCTGTTCGCGTACGGGATCGTCGGCGTGCGCGCGTTCCGCACCTTCCTGCTGACGCAGCGTTTTCTCGACCTGCTCGTCGTCGTCGGGCTCGCGTGGCTCGCGACCGCGCTCGTCCCGGCCCTGACGATGGGTTGGGAGTACCTCGGCTGGTGGATCGGGCACGAGGTCGAGCTGGACGGGATCCTGCTGGTCGGGATCGCCGTCGCGATCGATCTCGCGCGCGCCGCACAGGCGCGGCCGCTCGCCGGAGACCTGTCGGGCGCCGAGCTCGTGCAGGCGGAGGACGTCTTCCTCGGCTCTCAGGTGCGGGCGCTCACGGTGACCCTCGCGGAGAAGGACACCTACACGGAGCGGCACACGCGCCGGGTTGCGCTGCTCGCGGTGCAGGTCGGCGAGGAGCTCGGGCTCTCGAAGAGCAGGCTGCGGACGCTCGCGATCGGCGGCCTCGTGCACGACATCGGCAAGCTCTCCGTCCCCGACGCGATCCTGCGCAAGCCGGGGCCGCTCGACGACGAGGAGTACGCCACGATCAAGCAGCATCCCGAGAGCGGCCACAGGCTGCTCCGTGAGCTCGGCGGCTTCTCGTCCGGCGTCCGTCGGCTCGTCCTCGATCACCACGAGCGGCTCGACGGGAAGGGCTACCCGCGTGGTCTCGTCGAGCACGAGATCGATCTCGACACGCGGATCCTCACCGCCTGCGACGTCTACGACGCCCTGATCACGAAGCGCGTGTACCGCTCGGCGTGGTCGCACCACGAGGCGATCGACTTCCTCAGACGGGAGACCGGGAGCGCGTTCGACGACCACGTGGTCGAGGCGCTCGAGCGGGTCACCGGGGGCGAGACCGCCCGTGTGCGGCCCGCCCCCAGCTTCACCGCGACCGCGGTCGCGCGGTAGGAGTTACCCCCAGCCGCCCTTGCTCGTGGTCGTTCCGGCGGTCGTGGTCGTCCCGCCCGAGCCCGACACCTTGTTCTTGACCATCGCGCCCTTGGCGTTGACGACGTACCAGCTGCCGTCCGTGCCCTGGCCCTTGAGCTGCCCGGCCTTCGAATCGCCCTTGTACCGGTACAGCGGGAAGCCCGCGTAGGTGACCTGGCGCATGCCGTGGGCAGCCTTGATCGTGCCCAGCAGGGCCTTGTTGACGCCGGCGCCGGCGACGGGCTTCGCCGTCGCCTTCACGAGCAGCGCCGGCCAGTAGGTGGCGCATTGCCCGGTGCACGTGTTGACGCCCTTGCGGTCGGGCGTGTACCGGTAGATCGTGCGGCCGCTCGCATCCACGAGGATGGAGCCGAAGCTCGCGGTCTTCGCCAGCTTCACCGTCCCTGCGGTGTGGGTCGCTGCCGTGGTCGCCATCGCCGCCCCCGCGCCCGCGGCCGCAACGAGGACGAGCGGCAGGACAACGCGGATCAGGCCTCGCATCTCGCTCCTTTCGTTCCTGTCATTCGATAGCAGGTTTCGGGGGGTGATACGCATCGGCTTCGTCTCCGGATTGCAAATCCGGTCCCGCTCCGCGAGCGTAGGCCTCGATCGTGGGCGACGACTCACAGCTGCGGCCCGCCCTGTATGTCGGCTTCGCCGTGGCGTCGATCGGCGGCCCGCTCGCGCTGCTGACGCTCTACCCCGGCACCGCGGGCGACGGTGTCTCCTCGTCCGCGCTCGTCGTCCTGCTCGCGCTCGCGGTCTTCGCCGCCCCGCTCACGATCTGGGTGCTCTTCTCGCGCTCGGTGGTCTCGCCGGGCGGGCTGAGCGCGTTCGTGTCGGCGGCGGCGGGGAGGAGAGCTGCGCTCGTGCACGGCTGGATCTGGACGCTGGCGTACTTCCTCTACCTGCCGTACACGATCACCTTCGTCGTCTACGACCTGCTGGCGCCGGTCTTCCCGGGGATTTCGCCCTACCGGAGCGCGCTCGAGCTCATGCTGCCGGTGGCGATCGCGCTCGTCGCCCTCGGCCCGCTGCGGCCGCTCCTCGTCGCGGTCGGTCTGCTCGCGTTGGTCCAGATCGTGCTGCTCGTGGTGATGGGCGGGGTCGAGTTCGGGCACGCGGGACACATCTCGGTGGCGGCCGCGAGCGCCGACGACACCGGGCGCGCGACGGCGGGCACGGCGCTGCTCTTCGTCTGCGCGAGCCTGCCGCTCTACCTCGGCGCCGAGGTGAGCGGCGGCAGCCGCACCGTCCGGCGTGGGCTCGTGCTTGCCGTCGCTGTCACCGGCGCCGCATTCCTGCTGGCGGCGATCCCGCTCTCGGGCGTGCCCGAGTCGCTGCTCGGCGCGCCCGTGCCGGGCGCGGCGATCGCCCAGGCCTACAGCGGCCGCGGGCTCGCGGTCGTCGTCGGCCTCGTGACCGCGGGCAGCACCCTGGCGTTGATCGTCGCGGAGTACCTCGCTCTCGGCCGTCTGCTGCACTGGCTGCACGGCGTCCCGCTGCGTTCGGTGCTCGCGTGGATCGCCGTCCCGTTCATCGCCGGGGATGCGATCTCGCTGCTCGACCCTGATCGCTTCTACGACGATTTGCTCAAGCCGTCGCTCGGGACGTTGTTCGTGTCGCAGCTGATCGTCTTCGCAGTGTTCCCGCGCTTTCGGCGGGGCCTCGTCGCGATCGCGCTGGCCGCAGTCTCGGCAGGGCTTGTGGCCTGGGGGCTCTACCTGCTGCTCTGGGGCGGCGCCTCGACCTAGGTAGATCGGTGGTTTCTCCGATGGCCCGGTGAAGAAGGCTCCCTACAACGATGACGTGAGCCTCACCGCAGTCTCGCGCTCGATTCGAGGCACTCTCCGCCAGGAGATCGTCATCGACGGCACGCACCGCCTGATCACGGACGAGCCGGAAGCCGTCGGCGGCGACGGCAGCGCGCCCGCACCGCACGAACTGCTGCCGGCGGCGATCGCCGCGTGCGTGTCGACCACGCTCGTCATGTACGCCCGCGCGCGCGACTGGGCGCTGGGCGACGTCACCGTCGCCGTCGACTACGACCACCGCTCGACGCCGCGCCGCTGCGAGATCTCGATCGAGCTGACCGGTGACCTTTCCGACGAGCAGCTCGAGCGGCTCGAGAAGGTCGCCGCGGCCTGCCCGGTGAGGCGGGCGATCGAGACCGGGATCGAGTTCGCCGAGTCGGTGTCGACAGACACAAAAGGCCTGCGCGTGCAGGCCTTTTCGACGAAGCTGCGGGACTAGGATTCGAACCTAGACTACCTGATCCAGAGTCAGGCGTCCTACCATTAGACGATCCCGCAAGGCGGCCCCATTGTAGCCGGGGTCTGCTCTCCGAACGGCTACAGCTCGAGCTCGTAGAGCGGCACGAGCCGCTTCTCGGCCTCGGTGTCGATGTGCGCCAGCACCTCGACGTACGGCTCGAGTCCGGACCCGCGCAGCTTCGCCTTCAGCAGCTCGTCGACCTGGTAGATGCCCGACGAGTTGTTCATCGTGATCGAGATCCGGATCGGCTTCTTCTCTCCGTCGGAGATCGCGACCTCCTCGATCGCGGCAGCCGACAGGGAGTGGATGCCGACACGCCCGTGCTCGAAGGCGATCCGTGAGCGCCCCTGCTCCATGTCGAGTGCGTCGGCGACGCGCAGGATGCCCGCCTCCAACGTCAGCGGCTCGCCGTCGGAGCGGTGGCTGATGATCCCCTGCAGCACCTCCGAGCAGACGACCGTCAGCTCGGGCTCGTCGTAGATCCCGTCGAGCAGCTCCCGGAGCTTCGGCTCGGCGAGGAAGAGGCTGAAGTCCTCGTGACCGTGCCGGTGCACGGCCATGCCGATGCAGTGGGTGAGCGCCGTAAGCGCGACGACCACCTCTGCGTCGTCTCGGCCCATCCCGTAGTCGCGCACCATCGCCGGCTCGACTCCGTGCTTGGTCAGCTGTCGGAGCAGCTTGAGCGCGATGTTCGTGACGATCTGGATGTGCACCCACGAGTGGTCGTTGATCTCCATGCGCGCGACCGCGTTCACGTTCGCGACGTGCCACCACGCCTTCAGCTGGTCGTCCCTGTTGACGCGGTCGATCACGGTCCGCAGCTTGCGGTTCGCGCGCACCGGTACGCGGATCCGCATCTGCTTCACCGCCTCGGCCGGCGTCATCCTCGTCTCGCGCTCGGCCTCCGCGGAGACGGGCCGCTCGATCCGCTCCTCCGTCTCGGGGTCGATCGGGGTCGCTCCGTCCGCCATCGCTGACACGATACGCCTCGCGTGATCGACGGGACCACGGACGACCTGGTCGGGCGAGCTGCGAGCTTCTGGCGGCGCTTCGGCGCCGCGATCATCGACGGCCTCGTAGTCGGCATCGTCAGCGGGATCCTGAGGGCCGTGCTCGGGACGACGGGCCAGCTGCTCGGCATCCTCATCTCCGCCGGCTACTTCACGTACTTCCACGGGACGACCGGACAGACGCCCGGCAACGCCGTACTCGGCATCCGGGTCGTCGACCTGCGCGACGCGCCCGGGCAGCCGATCGGGTACTCGCGCGCGTTCGTCCGCTGGATCGTCTCGATCGTCTCCGCCGTCGTGATCCTCCTCGGCTATCTCTGGATGCTCTGGGACGACCGCAAGCAGACCTGGCACGACAAGGCGGCCGCCTCGCTGCCGATCCGCGTTTAAGCGGCGCTTTCCGCCCAGTCGCCGTAGAGCGAGGTGTAGCGGCCGCGGAGCGCGAGCAGCTCCTCGTGCGTCCCCTGCTCGACGACGAGCCCGTGCTCCAGCACGACGATCAGGTCGGCGTTGCGGATCGTCGAGAGCCGGTGGGCGATGATGAACGCGGTGCGTCCGTGCAGCAGACGTCGCAACGCCCGCTCGATCGTGCGCTCGGTGCCGATGTCCACCGAGCTCGTCGCCTCGTCGAGGATCAGGATGCGCGGGTCGGCGAGCAGCGCCCGCGCGAAGGCGACCAGCTGGCGCTGGCCGAGCGACAGCCGCGAGCCTCGCTCGCCGATCTCGGTGTCGTAGCCGTGCTCGAGGCCCGCGACGAGCTCGTCGGCGCCGACCGCCCGGATTGCCCCCTCCATCTCGTCGGGCGCTGCATCCGGCCTCCCGAAGCGGACGTTCTCCGAGAGCGTCCCCGCGAAGAGGAAGCCTTCCTGGGGGACGATGCCGAGCTGCCGCCGCAGCGACGCCTGCGTGACCGTCCGCAGGTCGACGCCGTCGATCGTGATGCGGCCTCCGGTCGGGTCGTAGAAGCGGGCGAGCAGCTTTGCGATCGTCGACTTGCCGGCGCCGGTGTGCCCGACGAGCGCGACGGTCGTGCCGGCGGGAACGTCGAGGTCGATCCCGTGCAGAACCTTGGGGCCGCGTCCATAGGCGAACCGCACGTCCTCGAATCGGACCGCGCCGGCGATGCGAGCGAGGTCGACGGCGCCAGGCTCGTCCCGCACCTCCGGCTCCTCGTCGAGGACGTCCGTGATCTTGTCGAGCGCGGCGACCGCCGAGAGGAAGGTGTTGTAGAGCTGGGACAGCTGCTGCACTGGGTCGAAGAAGTTCGTCAGGTAGCCGAGGAAGGCGACGAGCGTCCCAATCGACACATCGCCGTTGAACGCCAGCCAGCCGCCGTAGCCGAGCACGACGGCGGTCGCGGCCGACGAGAGGAAGTCGACGAACGGGAAATAGACGCCGTTCAGCACGACCGTCTGCATGTTGGCGCCGCGGTAGCGGTCCCCGACGTCGCGGAAGTTCTCGGCCGCGGCCCGCTCGCGCGTGAACGACTGCAGCACGCGCATGCCCGCGATGTCCTCCGCGAGCGTCGCCGTGACGGCACCGAGCGTCTCGCGCACTCGGCGGTAGGCGCGGCCCGAGCGCTTGCGGAACCACGCCGTGGCGAGCGCCATCGGCGGCATCACCGTGAGCGTCGCGAGTGCCAGCCGCCAGTCGAGGAAGAAGAGGACGACTGCCGAGCCGACCAGGGTGAGCGTGTTCTGGACGAGCGACGTGACGCCGTCTGTGACGAGCTGGTCGAGCGCCTCCACGTCGTTCGTCAAACGACTGATGATCACCCCGGCGCGGTTGCGCTCGTAGAAGCCGAGTGACAGCCGCTGCAGGTGGCGGAAGAGGTGGTTGCGGAGGTCGGCGAGCATGCGTTCGCCGACCCAGCCGGTCGTGTAGGTCTGGGCGTAGGTGAACGCGATCCCGAGCGCTCCCGCGACGACGAACGCGAGCACGAGCCACGTGAGCGGCCCGGTGTGGCCGCGGCCGACCTCGTCGACGGCGCGGCCCACGAGGTACGGCGGGGCGAGCGCGGCACCCGTCGCCGCGAGAAGCGACGCGAGCGCGAGTGCGGTGCGCCCGCGGTAGGGCCGTGCCAGGCGGTAGAGCGTCGTGAGGCGACGCTTCGTCTGTGCCCACGACCAATCGTCGACCTGCGGCCGCCCGCCGTGCATCAAGTGGGAACCGGGCTGGTGCACGCGCATCAGGCTGCGTCTTCCGAGAAGACGCGCTCGAGGAGGCCGTGCTCCAGGATCTCGCGGTAGACGGCCGAGGCCCGCCCGGCCTCCTCGTGCGTCCCGTGCAGCGCCACGCGACCGTGCTCGAGGACGACTACTTCGTCGGCGAGCGCGATCGTCGAGAGCCGGTGGGCGATGATGATCGTGGTGCGGCCGCGCATCGCCTCCCGGAGCCCTTCGCGAATGTGCGCCTCGGTCGTCGCGTCGACGGACGCGGTTGCATCGTCGAGGATCAGGATGCGTGGGTCGATGAGCAGCGCCCGGGCGATCGCGACGCGTTGGCGCTGGCCGCCCGAGAGGGTGATTCCGCGCTCGCCGATCACGGTCCCGTACCCGTCCGGCAGCGCCTCGACGAAGTCGTGCGCCTGGGCGAGGCGCGCGGCCCGCTCGACGTCCTGGTCGGTCGCGTCCGGGCGGCCGAAGGCGATGTTCTCGCGCACGGTCGCCGAGAACAGGAACGGGTCCTGCGCGATCACGCCGATCTCACTGCGCAGCGACGCGATCTCGACGTCGCGCACGTCGGCGCCGTCGATCGACACGCGTCCGCGCTGCACGTCGTAGAAGCGTGGGACGAGCGCCGCAAGCGTCGTCTTCCCGGCGCCCGTGTGGCCGACGAGCGCCACGACGCGCCCCGGAGCGAGCTCGAGGTCGACGCACTCGAGGACCGGACGGCCGGCGTCGTAGCCGAACGTGACGTTCTCGAAGGTGATGCGTCCCGGGCCCGGCGGCAGCGCTCCGGACACAGTTGAGTCGGCGATCTCCTCGGGCTCGTCGATCACCTGGAAGATGCGCTCGCCGGACGCCGTCGCACGCTGCGCCTGGCCGATCCACATGCCGAGCGCGCGCAGCGGCATGACGAGCATCGCGAGGTAGAGATTGAAGCGGACGAAGCTCGCGACGGAGAGCGAGCCGTTCGCCACCATCCGTCCGCCGACGAGCAGGATCGCGCCCTGGCCGAGGAGCGGCAAGAACCCGAGGAGCGGGATGTAGAAGGCCCGCTGACGGTTCGCCTGCACCGACAGGTCGAAGACCGCCTCCGAGCGCGACTCGAACTTCGCCTGCTCCGAGCGCTCCTGTGCGAACGCCTTGACGACGTGGACGCCGACGATGTTCTCCTCGGCGACCGTCGCGACGTCGGCGAGCTTCTGCTGCACCTCGCGCAGCAGCGGATGCGAGACGTGGCTGTAGCGATAGGCGACCGCGACGAGGAGGGGCGAGATCGCGAGCGCGATCAGCGCGAGCTTCCAGGAGATGAGGAAGACGACGATGCCCACGCCGACGACGGTGAACGCATGCTGGAAGAAGAAGATGAGGCCGTAGCCGAGGAAGAAGCGCACCGACTGGAGGTCGACCGTCGCGCGGCTCATCAGCTGCCCCGTCTGGTGGCGGTCGTAGAAGCCGTACGAGAGGCGAAGCAGCTTCGCGTAGATGCCGGTGCGCAGGTCGAGCTCGACGGCGAGCGCCTGCTTCCCGGCGATCAGGCGACGGCCGGCCATCATCGCGGCGCGCACCACGCCGAGCACGAGGATCGCCCCGACGAGCCAGGGCAGGCGCGAGCGCTCGTGATGCTTCAGCGCGCCGGCGACGGATCCCGTCAGGTAGATCGCGACCAGCGCCGCGGCCTGCGAGCCGACCGCCAGCACGACAGAGACCGACAGCGAGGCGGTGTACGGACGGAGGAAGCCGAGCAGCCGGACGAAGGTAGTGCGGTAACGCGGTGTCTCGGCCATCTAACCGAGGGTAGCCAGCTCGGCTTTGATCGCGAGCACGGCCCCCGCGACGCACGCGCGGTTGCGGGGGTCGTTCAGCCAGCCGGACGCGCCCGACGGGTGGGGCAGCGGGATCGCGACCGCGCCGTACGCCTCGTACCGGCGTCCGACCGACTCGGTGACGCTCCGCACATCGAGCAGCCGGCGCGCCGCGAGCCCGCCGACGGTGACGATCAGCCGGGGCGCGAGCAACCGTAGCTCGTCGTCGCGCCAGTGCTCGCAGAGCTCCTGCTCCTCCGGCGTCGGCGTCCGGTCGCCGCGTCCCGACAAGGCCCGCCCCGGGTAACAGCGCGTCACGGACGCGCAGTAGAAGGTCGCGTAGAACTCGTCCTCGTCGAGCTCGAGCCAGCGCCTGAGCGTCGCCCCGGCGCGGCCTCGCCACGGCCGCCGCTCGTCGCCCTCGACGACCCCGGGGGCCTGGCCGTACAGGTACGCAGGCTGGCCCTCGCCCGGCGCGATCACCGGCAGCGACTCGAGTGGGTGGCCGGCGAGCAGGCACGAGCGACACGCGTGCTGATCGCGCTTCAGGCCGGAGAGCGTCCGGTAGCGCCTCACGCGGCGCGGATGGCGACGAACCAGCGGCCCGCGTGCAGCACGTCGCCGCCGAGCTCGGCTGCGAGCGCGTCCGGCTCGAACACGCGCTTGAACACCTGCCAGCGCGTGCCGTCCTCCAGCACCCGCTCTTCCCACCGGCTCGCGGGCTCGTCGGCCGCTCCGGGACGGCTGGCGACCACGACCAGCTCGCCCGCCACCCGCCGTGCCTCGGCGAGGAAGCGCACGCGATCCTGCTCCTCGAGGTGGCAG
Source organism: uncultured Thermoleophilia bacterium (assembly GCA_963725595.1). GTDB lineage: Bacteria > Actinomycetota > Thermoleophilia > Gaiellales > Gaiellaceae > PALSA-600. The sequence continues at coordinate 607,238 of CAVRYT010000001.1, forward strand.
TAGAAGTAGCTCGTGAAGAGGCGGTCGAAGGCGCCATCCGGGAACGGCAGCTCGAGGGCGTCGCCTGCGACGAAGCTCGCGCGGGGCAGGCGCTCGCGCGCGATTGTGATCATCCGCTCGCTCTGATCGAGCCCGACGACCTCGCCGGGCAGGTGCTGCGTCAGGAAGCCGGTGCCGCACGCGACGTCGAGCGTGCGCACGGGCGGCAGGGCTCGCAGCACGGCGCCGAGCTGGTCGAGCTCGTCCTCCCATCCGGGCCGCTCCCGGCCGGCGAAGAGGCCACGGCCGAGCCACCAGTCGTCGTACTCGGAAGCGCGGGCGTCGTAGTACTCCTTCATCGGCGTCTCGTTCGTAGAGTAGGCGCGTGCTGCCGCTCGAGTCCGTGCCGAACTTCAGCGAGGGCCGCGATCAGGAGACGATCCGTGCGATCGGCACGGCGCTCGCCGCCCACGCGCGACTGCTCGACGTGCACTCGGACGGCGACCACAACCGCTCGGTGTACACGCTCGTCGGGTCAGAGGAGGAGCTGTCCGACGCGCTGGTCGCGAGCGTCCGGGCCGCGGCCGAGCGGATCGACCTGCGGCACCACGTCGGCGCGCACCCGCGCATCGGCGCAGCCGACGTCGTCCCGATCGTGCCGCTCACACCCGCCGACCTCGAGCGGGCTGCCGTCTGCGCGCGGACGGTCGGGGAGCGCATCGGCGACGAGCTCGGCCTGCCTGTCTTCCTCTACGCGCCGCCGGAGCGCGGGCCGGCGTTCTACCGCCGCGGCGGATCCGTGGAGCTCCAGCGCAGGCTCGACGCCGGCGAGCTCACGCCCGACTTCGGGCCGGGCACGCTCGACGTCCGCGCCGGCGGCGTGATCGTCGGCGCCCGCCGGCCGCTGATCGCCTTCAACGTGAACCTGCGGGGCGAGCTAAGCACGGCACGCGAGATCGCCGCGGTCGTCCGCGAGCGCGGAGGCGGCTTCCCCGGGGTGCGCGCGCTCGGCCTCGACCTTCCGAGCGCCGGGCTCGTCCAGGTCTCGATGAACGTCGAGGACTGGGAGGCGGCCGCGCTGCACGAGATCGTCGACCGGATCGCGGCGGAGGCGGCGGCCCGTGGAGCCGACGTCGTCGGCTCGGAGCTGGTCGGGCTGATGCCGGCGGGCGCGGCGGCGGCCGCGGCGGGAGCGGTGCTCAGGATCGACGGATTCGACGCGTCGCGAGTGCTGGAGCTTCGACTCCTCGGCGAGTAGCCAGTCCCAGCCCGACAAGGCCGACGAGCGGCACGGCCACCGCCGCCGCCCCGAACACGGCGCGGGGCGCGACGAAGGCGAAGAGCGGCGAGACGAAGAGGAGCGCGGTCGCATGCGCGCCGCGGTGCGTCAGCGAGATCACGCCGAGCACGCGTCCGAGCACGCCGTCGGGGACCTCCTCCTGCGCCGCCGAGTTGAGCAGGACAAGGGCGGTGCTCTGCCCGGTCGCGGCGAAGAACGCGCCGGCGACGGCCACGGGCAACGACGTCGCGACCGCGAGCAGCCCGTAGCCGGGCAGGTACATGAGCCAGACCAGAAGGCTCGCACGCGCCTTGTGACGGACCTGCAGGCGTGTGAGCACGAGGCCGCTCGCGATCGAGCCCACGGCGTAGCCGACGCAAACGATGGCGAAGCCGCCGGCGCCGTGGTGCAGCGTGTCACGGACGAGCGTCGGGACGCCGCCGATCCACGTGCCCGCGGTGATCGTGACCGCGAGCCCGAGCACGACGACGCCCGCGGCGAGCATCGGGCGGGGCGCGAGCTCGGCGAGGCCCTCCCGCAGTCGGGGCGGCGCTCGGTGCGGGTCGTGCTCCTGCCCGTGGGCGAGCGTCGCGATCAGCGCGGCGGAGACGAAGAACGAGACGGCGTTCACCGCGAAGAAGACGCTGATCGGCAGTACGGCGAGCAGCGCGGCTGCGATCGCCCACCCGCCGACGGAGACCGACTGTGCCGTCGCCTGCACGAACGCGTTCGCCCGCTGGACGTTTGAGCGCTCGACGAGCGTCGGGATGGTCGCCCCGTACGCCGGCGCGAAGTAGCTCGTCGCCGCCTCGAGCAGGAACGCCGCGACGACGAGGCCCCAGAGCGGGAGCGCGCCGGCGAGGCCTGCGATCGCGACCGGGACCAGCACGATCCCTCGCAGGAGGTCGGCGCCCACCATCAGCCGCCGACGGCTCCAGCGATCGGCCGCCGCGCCCCCGTGGAGCCCGAACAGGAGCGCCGGGATGCTGTCGGCGAGACGCACCGCGACGACTCCGAGCGGGCCTCCGGCGTCGAACGCGAACCACATCAACGCGATGTAGTGGAGCGAGTCGCCGAGCTCGCTCGCCGACACCGCGAAGTAGAGACGGCGGAAGTCGCGCCGGCGCAGAAGGGAGAAGGAGGTCTCCTGCGCGGCCACCGCCGGAGTATCACGGGCGCGCCGCGGGTCTACGATCCGGCTGTGGCGCTGACACGGCCGTTGACGGGTGAGGACCTGACGCTCGACGATGTCTGGGCGGTTGCCGTCGAGGGGTCGGCGCCGGCGCCGCTGTCGGACGCGGCGCGCCGGCAGATGACGGCCGCCCGCGCGGTGGTCGAGCGGGCCGCGCACGGGTCGCACGAGCACACCTACGGCGTCAACACGGGCTTCGGACGCTTCGTGTCCAAACAGATCCCGGAGGAGCTGACCGAGGAGCTGCAGCTCCGGCTGCTGCGCTCGCACGCGTGCGGCGTGGGGGAGCCGTACCCGGACGCCGTCGTGCGGGCCGCGATGCTCCTGCGTGCGAACGCGCTCGCGAAGGGGAACTCGGGTGCACGCGTCGAGACGGTCGAGCTGCTGCTCGAGTGTGTCGGACGCGGTGTCCTCCCGCACGTCCCCGCGCGCGGCTCGGTCGGCGCGTCCGGCGACCTCGCTCCTCTCGCGCACCTTGCCCTGCCGCTCGTCGGTGAGGGGCGCGCGTTCTACGACGGCGAGTTGCTGGACGGTGCGGACGCGCTCGCGCGCGCCGGCCTCGAGCCCGTCCGGCTCGTCGCGAAGGAGGGGCTGTCGCTGATCAACGGCACGCAGTTCATGGAGGCGCAGGCGGCGCTCATCCTCGTCCGCGCCCGCCGTCTCGCCCGCTGCGCCGACTGCGCCTGTGCCCTCTCGCTCGAGGCGCTGCAGGGGTCGCGCAACTCGTTCCTGCCACAGGTGCATGCGCTGCGGCCGCTCCGCGGCCAGGGAGCGGCTGCCCGGAACGTGCTGCGACTCCTCGACGGCTCGGCGATCAACGAGTCGCACCGGTGGTGTGACAAGGTGCAGGACGCCTACTCGCTGCGCTGCGCGCCGCAGGTGCACGGCGCCTCGCGCGACCTGCTCGACTACGTCGAGTACACGGTCACCACCGAGCTCAACTCGGCGACCGACAACCCGCTCGTCCTCGTCGAGGACGAGCTGCTCGTCTCGGCCGGCAACTTCCACGGGCAACCGCTCGCGTTCTCGCTCGACGTGCTCGCGATGGCCGTCTCGGAGCTCGCGAGCATCTCGGAGCGGCGGCTCGAGCGGCTCGTCAACCCGAACCTGAGCGACGGGCTGCCCGCCTTCCTCACCACCGACGGCGGTCTCAACTCGGGCTTCATGATCCCGCAGTACGTTGCCGCGTCCCTCGTGTCGGAGAACAAGTCGCTCTGCCATCCCGCATCCGTCGACTCGATCCCGACGAGCGCGGGCCAGGAGGATCATGTGTCGATGGGGAATGCGGCGGGGCTCAAGGCGTGGCAGGTGATCGCGAACTCGGAGCGCGCCGTTGCGATCGAGCTGCTCGCGGCCGCCCAGGGCGTCGAGTTCCTGGCGCCGCTCGAGCCGGGCCGCGGCGCCCGCGCGACCTACGAGTTCGTGCGAACGCTCTCTCCACGACTGCGCGACGACCGGCCGCTCGGTCCCGACATCGAGGCGGTCGCCGAGGCGATCCGCGACGGCTCGCTGCTCGCAGCCGTCGAGGCCGAGGTGGGGGAGCTCGAGTGAAAGGGCCACGCCGTCTCCACTGGACGGTCGACGAGCCGCCGCTCGAGCATCCCTATCGCGACACGCTGATCGTCTACGCCGTGCTTGCGCTCGTGATCGTCGGCTTTGCCGCGGTCACGGGCGGCAACGTCGGCAAGTCGCTGGTGATCGCGGCACTCTTCTACGTGGCAGCCACGGCCTGGAGCATCGTCTCGTGGCGCCGCCGGCTCAGGCAGCGCCGCACCGCCGACGCGGCGGCGCAAGGAGGTGGAGAGGAATGACCGCAACGCCGACCCTCGCCCCGCTCGTCGAGGAGCTCTGCGGCGACCTGTCGTCGATCCGCGCGCCGCGCGGGACGAAGCTGCACGCCCGCTCGTGGCTCACCGAGGCGCCGCTTCGGATGCTCCTGAACAACCTCGACCGCGAGGTGGCAGAGCGCCCGGAGGACCTCGTCGTCTACGGCGGCAGCGGACGTGCGGCGCGCTCGCACGAGGCGCTGAAGGCGATCGTGCACGCGCTCCTCGAGCTGGGCGACGACGAGACGCTGCTCGTGCAGTCGGGCAAGCCGGTGGCCGTCTTCCGCACGACGGTCGACTCGCCGCGCGTGCTGATCGCGAACTCGCTGCTCGTGCCGCGCTGGGCCACCTGGGACGAGTTCCGGCGGCTCGAGGCAGAAGGGCTGACGATGTTCGGCCAGATGACGGCCGGCTCGTGGATCTACATCGGCACACAGGGGATCCTGCAGGGCACCTACCAGACCTTCGCTGCTGCGGCCCGTCTGCACTTCAGCTCGGCGTCGCTCGCGGGACGCACGATCCTCACGGCGGGCCTGGGCGGGATGGGCGGCGCGCAACCGCTCGCGGGGACGCTCGCGGGGGCTGCGATCCTGTGCGTCGAGGTCGATCCGTCCCGCATCGAGCGGCGGCTCGAGACCCGCTACCTCGACGAGGCGACCGAGTCGCTCGACGACGCGGTCGCCCGCGTGCGTGACGCCGCCTCCGAGGGACGGGCGCTCTCGGTCGGGCTGCTCGGGAATGCCGCCGACGTCGTCCCCGAGCTCGCCCGACGCGGCGAGCACTTCGACCTCGTCACCGACCAGACCGCGGCGCACGACCCGCTCACCGGCTACGTCCCGCAGGGCCTGTCGATCGAAGAGGCGGACGAGCTTCGGTCGTCCGACCCGGACGAGTACCTGCGTCGGGCGCGGGCGTCGATCGCGCGGCACGTCGAAGGGCTGCTCGACTACGTCCGGGCGGGCAGCTACGTTTTCGATTATGGCAACAACCTGCGAGGTGAGGCCGAAGCAGCCGGCGTAACGGAGGCCTTCTCATACCCGGGCTTCGTCCCGGCCTATATCCGGCCGCTCTTCTGCCGTGGGATCGGGCCGTTTCGCTGGGCAGCATTGTCCGGGGACCCGGCCGACATCGCGGTGATCGACGAGGTGTTGCGCGGCCTCTTCCCCGACGACGAGCTTCTGCAGCAGTGGCTCACGCTGGCGCCGGAGCGGATCGCGTTCCAGGGGTTGCCCGCGCGGATCTGCTGGCTCGGCTACGGCGACCGGGCGCGCGCAGGCCTCGCGATCAACGAGCTCGTTCGCTCGGGGCGCGTCCAGGCTCCGGTCGTGATCGGCCGCGATCACCTCGACGCAGGCTCGGTCGCCTCGCCCTACCGCGAGACCGAGGCGATGCGCGACGGCTCCGACGCGATCGCCGACTGGCCGATCCTGAACGCGCTCGTCAATGTCGCGGCGGGTGCGACCTGGGTCAGCGTCCACCACGGCGGCGGCGTCGGCATCGGCAACTCGATCCACGCCGGGATGGTCGTCGTCGCGGACGGGACCGACGAAGCCGCGGCGCGGCTCGAGCGGGTGCTGACGACCGACCCCGGCATGGGCGTCGTGCGCCACCTCGACGCGGGCTACCCGGAGGCCGCCGCCGCCGCGGCCGAGCACGGCCTCTCGACGCCGATGGAGCCGAGGTGAGCCGCCTGCTCGTCCGGGACCTGGCCCAGGTGGTGACGCCGGCCGCCGCCGGGCCGGTGCGCGGTGACGCCCTCGGGAGCGTCAACGTGCTCGAGGACGCGTTCGTGCTCTGCGAGGGCGGCAGGATCGAGCAGATCGGGCGCATGCGCCACCTCGCCCGCGTCGGGGACGTCGAGGAGCTGGACGGCAGCGGGCTCTGTGCCGTGCCCGGCTTTGTCGACTGTCACACCCACCCGGCGTTCGGAGGCGACCGGGTCGAGGACTTCACGCTGCGGGCGGCGGGCGCGACCTACGAGGAGCTCCACGCCGCCGGCGGGGGCATCCTCTCGACCGTCCGTGCCACGCGCGGCCTCGACGGTGAGGGTCTGCGCGAGCGGGTCGACGAGCATGCCCGCTGGTTTCTCGGCCACGGGACGACGACGTGGGAGGGGAAGTCCGGTTACGGGCTCGACCGCGACACCGAGCTCGCCTCGCTCGACGCCGTGCGAGCGGCCGGCGGCTCGCCGACCTGGCTGGGTGCGCACGCCGTCCCCCCCGAGTTCGACGGCCCGGACGCGTACCTCGACTTCGCCCTCGAGGAGGTGCTGCCCGAAGCCGCAACGAAGGCGGAGGCCGCGGACGTCTTCCTCGAACGCGGCGCCTTCGACGCGGGCCGGGCCCGGCGGTACCTCGAGGCGTGCCGGGACGCGGGTCTCGCGCTCCGCCTGCACGCCGACCAGTTCACCGAGAGCGGGGCGATCCCGCTCGCGATCGAGCTCGGCGCCCGCTCGGTCGACCACCTCGAGGCGACCGGCGAAGCAGGCGTTGCCGCCCTCGCGGCGAGCGACGTCACCGCCGTGCTCCTGCCGGCGAGCGCGCTCTTCCTCGACCGCCCGATGCCGCCGGGGCGCGCGCTCGTCGACGCGGGCGCGGTGGTCGCGCTCGCCACGGATTTCAACCCCGGCAGCTCGTTCACGGCGAGCGTGCCCGTCGTCTGCACGCTCGCCTGCACCAAGCTGCACCTCACGCCCGCCCAGGCGCTCGCGGCCGCCACGGTCAATGCCGCTCACGTCCTCGGCCTTGGTGATCGCGGCCGCATCGCCGTCGGCTGCCGGGCGGATCTCACGCTCCTCGACGCGCCCGACTGGCGCTACTTCGCCTACCGGCTCGCCGGGGAGATCGTCGCCGCCGTCGTGGTCGAGGGAGCGGTTGCGCTGCGGCGCTAACCTGGAGACGTGCCCACACGCAAGCAGCGGCGTCGCCGCGAGAAGGACTTCCGGCACGACGTGCGGGTCTTCGAGGTCGACGAGGAGGGGAACGAGGTCCCGATCTCCGAGCTGCGGACCCAGGCGACGGCGAAGCCCAAGCCGGCGGCGAACGGGCGCAAGGGCGGAAGCACCGCAGGCGGCCGGCGAGGCCGCCCGCCGCGCGAGGTGCCGCCGCCGTCCTGGGAGCGGGCGATCAAGCGCGGCGGGCTGATGGGCGGCGGGATGCTGCTGATCTTCCTCTTCGTCCTGCGCAGCGGCGGGCTCGCCCAGCGTCTCTCGATCGGGATCTTCTACGCGGCCGCCTTCGTCCCGCTGACGTACTTCGTCGACCGCACCGCCTATCGGACATACCAGCGCCGGCTCGGGCGCGACACCGCGCCGAAGAAGTAGGCGCTCACTAGACTCAAACGCCCGATGCCGCTCGCCGTCGACAGCTTCGTCATGGGCCCCTACCAGTCGAACTGCTACGTCGTGCGCACCGAGCGAGGAGCCGGCGAGGCGGTCGTCGTCGACCCTGGCGACGATCCGACGTCCCTGCGACTCGAGCTCGCGCGCATGGGCACCCGGGCCGCGGGCATCCTCGTGACGCACACCGACGTCGACCACATCGGCGGGGTCGCCGCGCTGGCCGAGGGCACCGGAGCCGAGGTCTGGGCGCCGGCCGGCGAGGTGGAGTCGCTGCGGAGCGGCGAGACGAGAGGCGGGCTCCGCGTCGCGCCGCACGACCCTGCGCACACCGTCACGGGGGGCGACGAGATCGCGCTCGCAGGGCTCGTGTTCGAGGTCGTCGACGTTCCGGGCCACTCTGCGGGCCACGTCGCGTTCCACTGCGGCGGCGAGCTCTTTGCGGGTGACGTGCTCTTCGCAGGCTCGGTCGGGCGGTACGACCTGCCGGGCGGCGACTGGGAGACACTGCTCGACTCGCTGCGCGGCCTCCTCGACCGCTTCCCCCCCGAAACGGTCGTCCATCCGGGGCACGGGCCGGCGACGACGCTCGGACGCGAGCTGGCCTCGAACCCGTTCCTGCACGAGCTCCGCGCCGAGTCGCGAGAATGAGCGCGAAGTTCCAGGCACCACGGGGGACGCACGACGTTCTCCCCGGCGACACCGCGTGGTGGCACGTCGTCCGCACGATGGAGGATGTGACGCGCCTCTACGGCTGGCGGCGGATCCAGACGCCGGGCTTCGAGGACACCGGGCTGTTCGAGCGCACCGCGGGCGCGGCCTCCGACGTCGTCAACAAGGAGATGTACACGTTCAAGGATCGCAGCGACCGATCGCTGACGCTGCGGCCTGAAGGAACGGCGCCCATTTGCCGCGCCTATCTCGAGCACGGCATGCACCGCGAGGCCCAGCCGGTGAAGGCCTACACGATCGCGCCGATGTACCGCTACGGCGCCCCAGGCCGCGGTCGCTACCGCGAGCACTATCAGCTCTCGGTCGAGGCGATCGGCTCCGCCGATCCCGCCATCGACGCCGAGATCATCGAGCTGTACCGCGAGCTGCTGCGGCGCCTGGGAGTCACGCGTTGGGAGCTGCGCCTGAACTCGATCGGCGACCAGACCTGCCGACCCCAGTACGTCGCGCTGCTCGAGGCATGGCTCGTCGAGCACGCGGACGTGCTCGACGAGGAGGCCCGGCACAAGCGGGCGACGAGCCCGCTCCAGGTGTTCGACGTGAAGACGCCGTCCGTGCGCGCTGCGCTCGAGGACGCGCCGAAGATCGGCGAGTCGCTCTGCGATGCCTGCCGGGAGCACTTCGACGAGGTGCGGCGCCGCCTCGACGAGTACGGCGTCCCGTACGTCGTCGATCCGGTGCTCGTGCGCGGCCTCGACTACTACTCCCGCACCACGTTCGAGTTCGTCGGCCCGGACGAGAATGCGAACTCGACCATCTGCGGCGGTGGTCGCTACGACGGCCTCGTGGAGCAGATCGGTGGCCCACCGACGCCTGCGATCGGTTTCGGCGCCGGCATCGAGCGGTTGCTGCTCGCGCTCCAGGGCGAGGGTGTCGCCGTCGCGGCGCCGGCGCTCGACGTGTTCGTGGTCGGCGGCGAGGGCTCGACACGCGAGCGGGTGCTGGCGACGGTCGCGGCGCTCCGCCGCGCAGGCCTTGCAACGGACACGGACTACGCCGGCCGCTCGCTCAAGGGCCAGCTGACGCAGGCCGGCAGGTCGGGGGCGGAAGCGGTCGTCGTCCTGAGCGACGGCACGGCCGTGATCCGGCGCGCGGGGCGCGATGACGTAGCGGTGGCGCTCGACGAGGTCGTCGCTACGCTCACGATGTGAGCTGGCGGGACCTCTACTGCGGCGAGCCGCGGCCCGAGCGAATCGGCGAGAGGCTGACGGTGGCCGGCTGGGCCGACACACGCCGCGACCACGGCGGGCTCGTCTTCGTCGATCTCCGTGACCACACCGGCAAGCTCCAGCTCGTCGTCAACCCGGAGCGCGCGCCGGCCGCGGCGGAGGTGGCGCACGAGATCCGCAACGAGTTCGTGCTGCAGGCCGAGGGCGAGCTCGTCGCCCGTGCCGACGAGGCGGTCAACCCGAACCTGCCCACCGGAGGGGTCGAGCTGCAGGTCGACACGCTGCGGATCCTGTCGCGCTCGACGCCGCTGCCCTTCCAGCTGGACGAGGAGAACGTCGACGAGACGATCCGGTTGCGCTACCGCTGGCTCGATCTGCGCCGCGAACGCATGCAGCGCAACCTGCGCCTGTCTCACACCGCGATCGCGGCGATCCGCCGCACCATGGACGACCTCGGCTTCGTCGACGTCTGGACGCCGTCGATGACCCGCGGGACGCCGGAGGGCGCGCGGGACTTCCTGACGCCGGTCCGGCTGCAGCCCGGCACCTTCTTCGCGCTGGCCCAGTCGCCGCAGCTCTACAAGCAGCTCTGCATGATCGGCGGCATCGACCGCTACTACCAGATCGCCACCTGCTTCCGTGACGAGGACCTCCGCGCCGACCGGCAATTCGAGTTCCGGCAGCTCGACCTGGAGCTCGCGTTCGCCGAGCAGGAGGAGGTGCTCGACGTACTCGAGGAGGCCGTCGTCTCGGCCTTCGAGGCGCTCGAGCGCGAGCCGCCGCCGCGCCCGTTCCCGCGTCTCTCCTACGACGACGCGATCGCGCGGTTCGGCTCCGACAAGCCCGACCTGCGCTTCGGGCTCGAGATCGAGGACGCGACGGAGGTGACGCGGGAGTCGGAGTTCGGCGTGTTCCGGGGGGCACAGGCGGTGCGTTTCGTGGTCGCGCCGAAGGCGTTCTCGCGTGCCGAACTGGCGCGGCTCGAGGAGCTCGCGAAGGAGTGGGGAGCGAAGGGCCTCGCCTACCTCGTGCGCGACGACGGCGGCGAGGTGCGCTCGCCGATCGCGAAGTTCCTCTCGGGACGCGAGCTCGAGGCGTTCACCGCTCTGCCGGGGAGCACCGTGCTGTTCGGCGCCGGCGAGGAGTCGGTGGTCGCGCGCGTCCTCGGCCTGCTCCGTCTTCACCTCGCGCGCGAGCTCGACCTGATCGACCCCGACCTCGAGCTCTTCCACTGGGTCCACGGCTTCCCGCTCTTCGAGCAGGACGAGGAGACGGGGGCGTGGACGTTCATGCACCACCCGTTCACCGCGCCGGAGGCGGGTCAGGAGGACTGGGACGAGTCGAATCCGGCCGGTGTCCGCGGCCAGCACTACGACCTGGTCTGGAACGGCTGGGAGCTCGGCTCGGGCTCGATCCGGGTCCACGATGTCGAGCTGCAGCAGAAGGTGTTCCGCACCATGGGCCTGTCGGAGGAGGACGCGCAGGCGAAGTTCGGATACCTGCTCGAGGCGCTCGCAATGGGCGCACCACCGCACGGCGGGTTCGCAATGGGCATCGACCGCTTCGTCGCGCGACTCGCGGGGGAGCCCGATCTCCGGCAGGTGGTGGCGTTCCCGAAGGTCTCGAGCGGAGCCGACCCGCTCACAGGCGCGCCGACGCCGCTGCCGGCAGACGTGCTCGCCGAGCTCGGGATCGCCGTGCTGCCGCGCGACGACGCCCGCTGATCCCGGCCGACCGAACGTGCATACTCAGGGCCTCGTGCTCGACCGTCGGGGCGCACGGTTCCTGATCGAGGTGGTGTTCCTCGGCGCCCTCGCCGCGGGGCTCGCTTTCGCGCGCCTCGACCGGCTCGAGATCGTCGGGATCATGCTCGTCGGGTGGGTGGTGGTCGCCGCGCTCGAGTGGGCGGCCTGGCGCAGGGAGCCCCACTTCGGCAGCGGCCTGCCGCCGCGGTACTTCGTGCCGCAGGTCGCACTGCCGCCCGCGCGGCCGCTGGAGCAGGTGGTGCCCGGGTATCCCGAGGCCACTCGCGACGAGGCGCCGACGTGGATCGCGACGCCCGCGCTCCGCTCCGAGGTGCTCGGCGACTGGCCCGTTTCGGCGCCGGTCGTGATCGGGCGCCGCCCCGAGCCGGAGCCGGAACCGGAGGAGATCCCCGACCCCGACTCGTGGACCGTCGTCGAGCTGCCGCCTCCGGCTCCCGAGCTCCCGGAGCCCGAGCCTGAGCCCGAGCTGCCGCCGGCGGCGGCGTTCCCACAGGCCGCCCCGATGCGGCTCGCGCGGTACAGCTTCGATCCGCTCGCCGAGCCGGGGCGCCGGCGGTTCGGCCGCTCCCGGCCCGGCGGGGGGCCCGGTCTCGACGTACCGGCCCACCCATACGGCCTCCTGGCGCTTCCGGGGCAGCGGCGCGAGCCGTAAGCGCGATGCGGCAGCCGGTCGCCGTCTCCCAACTGGCGCTCGCAGGCGTCGCCCTGCTTGCGGTCGTCGCCGTGCTCGCCGTGACCGCGCAGACCCGCGGCAGCTCGAGCTCCTCGCCGCAGGCCGTCGGATCGTTCACGGCACTGGCCGGCTCGGCGGGCTCCGCCGCGACCGGGCGGCGCACCTCGTGCGGAGGCGTGATCGCGGACGACACCGAGGGGATCGCGCACCCGACCCTTCCGTGTGGCGCGCGCATCTTCATCACCTACGGCGGGCAGACGGTGCTCGCGCAGGTCGTCGACCGAGGCCCCTACAAGGGAGGACGGCAGTTCGACGTCACGGCCGCGCTCGCGCGGCGGCTCGGGCTGCACGGCGTGCAGCTCGTCCACTGGTCCTACGCCCGGGCGTCGCAGTAGACGATACTGTCCGTTCGAGTGCTCGACGCCGTTCGTGCACTGCGTATCCATGTAGAACCAACACCATGTGAAAGGGAGCCCGCGTCGGGAATAGGCGCCTCGCGTCCGACGTCCCGCACGGCACCCACCTGGCTTGCCAGGTTCACACGGACGTGGAGCGCGGCGGCGTCGGAGCACTACCTTGACGGCCATGCGTGAGCTCACTGGGGACTCGGCGCGGGGCGCCGACTGGGCCGGCGTCCGGCTTCGCGTCGACGGCGGCGTGATCGTCGAGGCGGACGCCGACGGCCTCGCGCGCGATCTGTGCGGGCTGACGCTGCTCGAGGCGGCGTCGGTCGGCGGCGAGACGCTCCCGGTCGACGCGCTGGCGAATGCACTCGGGCCGGCTCTCGCCGCGGCGCCCCACCCGGAGCGCGCGGCCGTGGCGATGAGCGGCGGGGTCGACAGCGCGGTTGCGCTGCTCGAATCGGGGCCGCAGGCGGTCGGGGTGACCCTCCGCCTCTGGCTCGACCCGCAGGGCCCGGACACGGAGCGAGCCTGCTGCTCGCCCGCCGCCGTGCTCGAGGCGCGCCGCCTTTGCCATTCGCTCGGTCTGCCGCACGCGACGCTCGACCTGCGCGAGGCCTTCCGACACACGGTCGTCGCGCCCTTCGTGCGCGGCTACGCCCGCGGCGAGACGCCGAACCCGTGCATCCGGTGCAACGGAGGCTTCCGGTTCGCGGAGTTGCTCGCCTTCGCCCGCCGTGTCGGCGCGGCCGCCCTTGTCACCGGGCACTACGCGCGCATCGTCGAGCGCGACGGCCGGTTGCTCCTCGCGCGCGCACACGACGAGGCGAAGGACCAGAGCTACATGCTCGCCCGGCTCGATCCGCGACTGCTCGACCGCGTCGCCTTCCCGCTCGGGGGCCGCACGAAGGTGGAGACGCGGGCGAGGGCCGCAGAGGCGGGGCTGGCTGCGGCCGCCCGGCCGGAGAGCCAGGAGGCGTGCTTCCTCGCCGGCGGCGACTACCGGGAGTTCCTCGGCCGCCACGGGCTCGCCGCGGCTCGCGGCCCGATCGTGGACGAGTCCGGCGCGCGCGTGGGCGAGCATGACGGCTACTGGCGGTTCACCTCGGGGCAGCGTCGCGGCCTCGGCGTGGCCGGCGCCGAGCCGCTGTACGCCATCCGCAGCGAGCCGGCGACGAACACCGTCGTGGTCGGCCCGCGCAGCGCGCTCGCCCGCACTCGCATCGTCGCCCGGGGGCGCTTGTTCGCGCCGGCCGAGCGGATCGAGGCGAAGCTCCGCTACCGCTCCCCGGCCGTCTCCGCCTCGGTGGAGCCGACGGCGGCCAGGCTTCCGGCTCCTGCTCGACGAGCCTGCATACGGCGTCGCCGTCGGCCAGGCCGCGGTGCTGTACGAGGACGGCGTCGTCGTCGGCTCGGGCCTGATCACCTCAGCGGTGAACTAAGGTTCGCACCGTGATCGTCGCCTTCTCCTTTGGAGATCTCGCAAGGCTGGCGCTGTCGGTGTTCCTCGTCGCCGTCGGGCTCGGGCTCGGGTGGGCTTTTCTACGGTTGGCCGTAACTTTCGACCGACTTTCCTCGTTGATTCGGGGAGCAGAACGTGAGGTTCTGCCCGTGATCAACAAGGTCGGAGGGTCCGTGGACCGTGTCAACGCGCAGCTCGACAAGCTCGACACTGCGACCTCGAGCGCGGTCGACGCGGTCGAGGCCGTCGACGAGGCCGTCCGCACCGTCAGCTTCGCCGTCAAGCGCCCCGTGCAGAAGGCAGCAGGCCTGTCGGCGGGTGTCTCGCACGGCTTCGCGTCGTTCCGCGCGCGCCGCAACTGGCGCGACGCCGTCGACGAGGCGAAGGCTGCTGCCGCACGGCGCGAACGAGATCTGGAAGAGGAGCTCAAGGCGACGCATGAGTGAAGAAATCACGCTGACGATCCCGCGGGCGCGCGAGTTCCACCGTGTCGCCCACCTGGTGCTCGGGGGGCTCGCGGTGCGAGTCGACCTCACCCTCGAAAGCCTGCAGGACCTCGAGCTCGCCGTCGACTCGATCCTCGACCGCATCGAGCCGACGCAGACGGACTCGGTGACGGTGAGGATGCGGCTCGCCGACGGTTCGCTGCAGATGGTGATCGGCCCGCTCTCCTCGCGCGTGCTGGCCGAGATCGAGCGTGAGCCCGACGACGAGCTGGGCCTGCGGCGCGTGCTCGACGGCACCGTCGACGACGTTCACGTCGACGGCGCCTGTGTCCGACTGACGAAGAAGGTGCTCGCCGATGGCTGAGAACGACAAGGTGCTGCTGCGCCGCTACCACGAGCAGGGCGACCTGCAGGCGCGGGAGCGGCTCATCGAGCAGTACATGTCGCTCGTCCGGTCGCTCGCCCGCCGCTACAGCTATCGCGGCGAGCAGCTCGACGATCTTGTCCAGATCGGCTCGATCGGCCTCATCAAGGCGATCGACCGCTTCGACATCGAGCGCGGGGTCGAGCTGACCACCTACGCGACGCCGAACATCATCGGCGAGATCAAGCGGCACTTCCGTGACCGTGGCTGGGCCGTTCGCGTGCCGCGCGGGCTCCAGGAGCTGAACGTGCAGCTCTCGAAGCTGGTCGAGCAGCTGACCGTGCAGCTGGGGCGCTCGCCGACTGTCCCCGAGCTCGCCAAGGCGGCCGGGGTGGAGGAGGAAGCGGTGCTCGAGGCGCTCGAGTCGGGACGCGCGTACTCGTCGCTCTCGCTCTCCTCCGGCGGCGGCACCGAGGACGGCGAGGAGCTGGACCCGCTCGAGTCGCTCGGCGAGGTGGAGCACCAGTACGAGGTCTCCGAGGATCGCGCCGTGCTGGCTCCGGGCTTCAGGGTGCTCGACGACCGCGAGCGGACGATCCTGCATCTCCGCTTCTTCGAGGGGCTGACCCAGTCCCAGATCGCGCAGCAGGTTGGGATCTCCCAGATGCACGTCTCCCGCCTCATCCGGCGGGCGCTCGAGAAGATCAGGGACGAGATCGCGGCAGACGAGCTCGACCGCGACATCGCGTCGTGAACCTCCCGCCAGTCGGTGTCTGACACTCAGGGTGTTAGACACCTCTTCTGAAACACTGTGGCGATGACGACGGCCGAGCTGCGCGAGGCGTTCCAGCGCTTCTTCGAGGAGCGCGGGCACCTCCGCGTGCCGGGGCATTCGCTGATCCCGCCGCCCGACGACGTCTCGACGCTCTTCATCAGCGCCGGCATGCAGCAGTTCAAGCCGTACTTCCTGGGCGTTCGGCAGCCGCCCTCGAACCGAGTCGTCAGCGTCCAGCCGTGCCTGCGCGCGGGCGGCAAGGACACCGACCTCGACGAGGTCGGCCGCACCGAGCGCCATTGCTCCTTCTTCGAGATGATGGGCAACTTCTCGTTCGGCGACTACTTCAAGGACGAGGCCGTCGACTTCGCCTGGGAGTGGGTGACCGGCGTGCTCGGGCTCGAGGCGGAACGGCTGTGGGCCACGGTCCACGAGGGCGACCCGATGCTCGAGCTCGACGAGGACGCCGTCGCGATCGCGGCCTGGCAGCGCGTCGGAATCCCGGTCGAGCGGATCGTGCGCCTCGGCAAGGACAACTTCTGGCAGGCGGGCGACACGGGCCCCTGCGGCCAGTGCTCGGAGATCTTCTACGACCGCGGCGAGGTGCACGCCTGCGGCGATCCCGGCTGCGGCCCGGGGCACTGCGATCGCTTCATGGAGATCTACAACCTCGTCTTCATGGAGTACGACCTGCAGCCCGGCAACGTGCTCGCCCGCCTTCCGCACCAGAACGTCGACACGGGCATGGGGATCGAACGCACGGCGACGGTCCTCCAGCAGGTCGATTCGGTCTTCGACACGGACGGCTTCCGCGAGATCATGGACTGGATCGAAGCCGAGTCCGGCGTCGCCTACCAGGACAGCGACGTCTCGCGCCGGGCGCACCGGGTGCTCGCCGACCACGGCCGCGCCGCGAGCTTCCTGATCGCCGAGGGCGTCGAGCCGTCGAACGAGGGCCGCGGCTACATCTGCCGCCGTCTGCTCCGCCGCGCGATCCACCAGGCGAACCGGATCGGGCTCTCCGACGTGCACCGGCTCTCCAGGGTGGTCGTCGACCAGATGGGCGAGGCGTACCCGCTCCTGCCCGAGCACGCCGAGGAGATCGGCGAGGCCTGGCGGCGGGAGGAGGAGCGGTTCTCCGAGACGCTCGCCCGTGGCATGAAGGTGTTCGACGAGCTCGCCGACCGTCCGGCGATCGCGGCCGAGGCTGCATTCGCGCTGGCGGCGACGTACGGCTTCCCGATCGAGCTGACCGAAGAGCTGGCCGAGGAGCGCGGGCAGCCGGTCGACGTCGACGGCTTCAGGCGTCTGATGGAGGACCACCGCGAGATCTCGCGCGCGGGCGGCGAGAAGAGCGACCTGCAGCGTGCCGCCGAGTTCGCCGCCGCCGCAGGCTTCCAGGCGGAGTTCGTCGGGTACTCGAAGACCGACGTGCTGACGCAGGTCGGCGCACTGGAGGAGTTCGGCCACGGCATGTTCCTCTGCAAGCTCCGCGAATCGCCGTTCTACGCAGAGAGCGGCGGTCAGGTGACCGACGGCGGCGAGCTCGTGCACGAGGGCACGGGTGCCATCGCGGTGCTGCGCGAGGCCTACAAGCTCGGAGACGACCAGGTGCTCCTCTTCGAAGGCACCGGCTTCGCGGCCGGCGACCGCGTGCGGGCGATCGTCAACTGGTCGCAACGGTTTCCGACGATGGCGAACCACACCGCGACGCACCTGCTGCACCAGGCGCTTCGCGACGTGCTCGGCGACCACGTGAAGCAGGCGGGCTCGGCGGTGCGGCCGGACAAGCTGCGCTTCGACTTCACGCATGCGCAGAAGCTCGCGCCGGAGGAGCTGGAGCGCGTCGAGCGGATCGTCAACGAGAAGGTCTTCGAGGCGATCCCGGTGCGGACGTACGTGACGCCGATCGAGGAGGCCCGCAAGCTCGGAGCGATGATGCTCTTCGGCGAGAAGTACGGCGCCGAGGTCCGGGTGGTCGAGATCGGCGGCTACTCGCGCGAGCTCTGCGGCGGGACGCATGTCCGTTCGACGGCGGAGATCGGGCCGTTCGTCGTGCTCGGCGAGCAATCGGTCGGCTCGGGCGCGCGGCGGATCGAGGCGGCCACCTCGGGAGCGGCCTGGAGCATCCTCGAGGGACGCTCGCGCGAGCTCGCCGCCGTCCAGGCGGAGCTGGAGCGGGTACGCCGCGAGGCGCGCAAGCCGAAGATGGAGGACACCGGGCCGGAGATCATGTGGCAGGACCGACTCGGCCGCGTGCTCGTCGCCGAGGTCCGGGGCGCCCGCGGCGGCGCGCTGCGCGACCTGTCCGACCAGCTGCGGCAGCGCGAGGGCGCCGACGCGGTCGTGCTCGCGTCGGCCGACGACGGCAAGGTCGCACTCGTCGTGAACCTGTCGAACGGGCTGGCGGGCCTCGACGCCGTCCGGATCGTGCGCGAGCTCGGGCCGATCATCGGGGGCGGCGGCGGCGGACGGCCGACCCTCGCGGAGGCGGGCGGCCGAAACGTCGACTCGGTCCGCGAGGCGCTCGAGGCGGGCCGGGACAAGCTCGCAGCCGCGCTCGCTTGAAGGTCCTCGCACTCGACTACGGCTCGGCCCGGACCGGCGTCGCCGTTTCCGACCCGACGGGGACGCTCGCGCGCCCGCTTCTGACGGTCGAGCGCGTCACGACCGACGCAGGTTTTGCGAAGCTCCTGGCGGTGATCGACGCGGAGGCCCCGGAGCTCGTCGTCGTCGGCATGCCGCTGACGCTCCGGGGCGAGTACGGCGAGCAGGCGCGCGAAACAGCGGCGTTCACAGAGCGCCTGCGCGGGAGCATCCCGGCGCGCGTCGAGTCGTTCGACGAGCGATTCACCTCGGTGCTCGCGGACGGCGACGACGCGCGTGCGGCGGCGCACCTCCTGAGCGGGTACCTGGAATGGCACACGACTCGCGGCTGACCCCTGGACGTCCGCGGCCTTCGCGGACGCGCATCCGGCTGCGCCGGGCAGTCGCGCTGGTCGCGGTGCTCGTGGCCGCGGGAGCCGGCGTCTTCGCCGTCCGGGCCGCACTTCCGCACGTGCACTCCGCGCCGCCGCCGCCGCCCACCTCGACGCTTCCTCCGCCGCCGAAGCCCTTCCGCGTCATCTTCCCGGAGGGCTTCACCCGGGCGCAGATGGCCGATCGGGTCCAGGCGGTCGCGCGGATCGCCGAGCGCAAGAAGCACAAGCCCGTCGAGCTCTCACGCGTCTCCTACGCACGGGCCACCCGGCTCGGGTCGGTGCCGTGCTTCAAGCCTGCGAAGCGCACGAACCTCGAGGGATTCCTCTTCCCGGCGACGTACGACTTCGTCGCGAAGACCACCTCGAAGCAGCTCGCCGCCGCGCAGCTGAAGGCGTTCTGCACGAGCTGGCAGAGCGTGAACCTGGCCTACGCGAAGTCCAAGAACCTGACGCCGTACGACGTCCTGATCATCGCCTCGATGGTCGAGAAGGAGACGATCGCCCCGAGCGAGCGGCCGCTCGTGGCGGCGGTGATCTACAACCGCCTCCATCTGCAGATGCCGCTGCAGATCGACGCGACGCTGCGCTACGGCCTGCACATCCCGCCGACGAAGTCGATCACCGAGTCCGAGCTCGCGAGCTCGACCCCGTACAACACACGGCACACGCAGGGGTTGCCGCCGACTCCGATCGCCAATCCGGGGCTCGCGTCGATCCGCGCGGCGGCGCACCCGGCGAAGGTCGACTACCTCTACTACGTGCGCAAGCCCGACAAGGTGCACCACTTCTTCACCGCCAGCGGGACCGCCTTCCAGCAGTACGAGTGCCGACACGGGTACGGCTGCTGAGTTGACGACCCACGTCGCGCTGCTCGGCCACCCCGTCTCGCACTCCCTCTCGCCCCGGATGCAGAACACGGCCTTCGCGGTCGCGGGGCTCGACTGGGACTACGCGGCCTTCGACGTCGAGGATCCCGTCGCGGCTGTCGCGGCCTTGCGCCTGCTCGGCTTTGCAGCCGCCAACGTCACGATCCCGCACAAGCAGGCCGTCGTGGCCGCGTGCGACGAGGCCGAGGGCGACGCGGTCAACACGCTCGTCTTCCGCGAGGGGCGGGTGCTCGGCTTCAACACCGACCTGGAGATCCTCGCCGGCATCGCGTCCCAGCGGGCCTGCGTGATCGGAGCCGGTGGGGCGGCGCTCGCACTCGCGCCTGCGCTGCCCGCAGACGCGCGTGTGTTCAGCCGCTCCGGCGATTGGCCCCCGGACGCGACAGGGTGCGATCTGATCGTGAACGCGACGCCGATCACGGACGAGCTGCTCGTCGTGCCGCAGCCCGGCCAGGTGGTGGTCGACCTCGCCTACGGCGAGCGCGAGACGGTGCTTGTCGCGGCCGCCCGCGCGGCCGGCTGCGACGTGGTCGACGGGCGCGAGGCGCTCGTCCGGCAGGGCGCGGCGAGCTTCCGGATCTGGACCGGGCTCGAGCCTCCGGTCGACGCCATGCGCAGGGCTCTAGGCTTGCCGGCGTGACCCTCCGTCTCGCCTCGGCCGGCGAATCGCATGGCCCTGCACTCGTCGCGATCGTCACCGGCCTTCCGGCCGGGCTCGAGCTCGACCGTGCTGTGATCGACGCCGACCTGAGACGCCGTCAAGAGGGTTACGGGCGTTCGCCGCGCCAGCAGATCGAGCAGGACCGCGTGACCGTGCTCGCGGGGTTGCGTCACGGGCACACGCTCGGGACACCGCTCGCGCTCGTGGTCGAGAACCGCGACCACAAGAACTGGACGTGGGGGATGGCGCCGTGGCCGCCGGAGGGCGAGCCCGTGGGGAAGGGGACGAAGCGGGTGACTCTGCCCCGGCCCGGCCACGCCGACCTCGCCGGTGTGCAGAAGTACGCCCACGACGACGTTCGCAACGCGCTTGAGCGTGCCTCGGCGCGCCACACGGCCGTGCACGTCGCCGCGGGCGCGGTCGCCAAGGCGTTGCTCGGCACGATCGGGATCGAGGTGCACGGCGCGACGGTCGGCGAGGAGTCCCTGCGGGAGAACGTCGACGCGGCGCGCAAGGAGCGCGACACGGTCGGAGGCATCGTCGAGGTGCGTGCCACCGGCGTGCCGCCGGGCCTCGGCACCTTCGCGGCGAAGGAGGACCGGCTCGACGGACGGCTGGCGGCGGCCCTGATGGGGATCCAGGCGGTGAAGGGAGTCGAGATCGGCGACGGCTTCGCGCTCGCGGGCCTGCGCGGCTCGGAGGCCCACGACGAGATCGCGCCCGACCGGCGTCGGACGTCGAATCGCGCGGGTGGGGTCGAGGCCGGCATCTCGAACGGCGAGGAGATCGTGGTGCGTGCCGCGATGAAGCCGCTGCCAACGCTGATGAAGCCGCTCGGCTCGGTCGACCTCGAGACCGGCGAGCCGGCGGACGCGCTCGTCGAGCGCTCGGACGTGGCAGCCGTCGAGGCGCTGGCGGTCGTCGCCGAGGCGGCGGTGGCCTGGGAGCTGGCGGTGCTCGCGCTCGACAAGTTCGGGGGCGACGCGATCGGCGACTTCGTCGCCGCGCACCGCGCGTACACCGAGCGCATCGGATGGCGCTGAACGCCCTCGACCGGCACCTCGCGCTGATCGGCTTCATGGGCGCGGGGAAGTCGACGCTCGCCGAGAGGCTCTCGCAACGCCTGCACTGGCCGGTCGTCGAGGTCGACCGGGAGATCGAAGCGCGGTACGGCACCACGATCCCGCAGATCTTCGAGCGACAAGGCGAGGCGCGCTTTCGCCGCATCGAGGCGTATGTCGTCGGCGAGGCGACCGAGCGGCGCCACCGCTCGATCATCGATCTCGGCGGCGGAGCCGTGACCTTCCGCGCCACGCACGACCCGTTGCACGCGGGCGCGTTCACCGTCCACCTCGACGTCGACGTCGAGACCGCGTGGCAGCGATGCCGGGGGAGCGAGCGGCCGCTCGCCCGGGCCGAAGAGGAGTTCCGTCGCCTCTACGCGGAGCGCGAGCCGATCTACCGCGAGGTCGCCGACGCCGTCGTCGAAAGCGGCGACGTCGACGGCGTCCTGCTGGCAGCAGCGGGAGCCCACCACGAGGTGGGAGCCCTCGACAGGCTCGGCGAGCTCGTGCCCGGAGATGGCGCCGTCGCACTCGTCGCCGACGCGACCGTGATGGGCATCCACGGGCCGCGCGCGCAGGAGGCCCTGGGCGACCGGCTCGTGTCGACGCACGAGCTTCCTCCGGGTGAGCCGGCGAAGCAGGGGCACGTGCTCGAGCGGTTGTGGAACGAGCTGACGCTCGACCGCTCGGGCACGGTCGTCGCGCTCGGCGGCGGCGCGCTGACCGACGTGGCGGGCTTTGCGGCTGCGACCTATCTCCGCGGTGTGCCCTGGGTCGCCGTGCCGACGACGCTCGTCGGGCAGGTCGACGCGGGGATCGGCGGCAAGACGGCGATCGACGTCCCGAAGGGGAAGAATCTCGTCGGCGCGTTCCACTGGCCGGCGCGGGTCGTGATCGACGAGGCACTGCTCGCGACGCTGCCGGAGCGCGAGCGCCGGCAGGGGCTCGCCGAGCTCGTGAAGACGCAGCTCCTGGCGGGCCGCGACCTCGACGTGCGCGGCGCGGCCGCCTACAAGGCCGGCATCTGTCTCCGCGACCCCTATGACCGTCGGGAGCGCCGGTTCCTGAATCTCGGGCACACCTTCGCCCATGCGCTCGAGGCGGCTGCCGACTTCGACCTGCCGCACGGGGAGGCCGTAGCGCTCGGGCTGCTGGCGGCGCTCAGGCTCTCGGGCCGCGACACGAAGCCGGTCGAGGATGCGCTCGACCCGAAGCCGGTCGGAGTCGACCCGGAACGCGCCTGGCAGGCGCTCCTGCGCGACAAGAAGCGCGAGCACGGCGAGATCGTGCTCGTGCTGCTGGGCGACGACGGGCCGGTCGTCGAGCCGCGAGAGCCCGAGGCAGTGCGCGCGGCCCTGGAAACACTCATAGTCTGAGGCCCGTGCAAGTCCTCGTCCTCAACGGCGCCAATCTCGACGTGCTCGGCCGCCGCGACCCGAAGATCTACGGCGGCAATCTCTCGCTGAACGAGCTCGAGAGCAAGATCTACTCGTGGGCTCACGCGCTCGACGTCACCGTGCGCTGCCGCCAGACGAACAGCGAGGGCGAGTTCATCGGCTGGATCCACGATGCCTACGACCATGTCGACGCGGTGATCGTGAACCCCGGCGCCTGGAGCCACTACAGCTGGGCGATCCGTGACGCGCTCGAGCTGCTCGAGGTGCCGATCGTGGAGGTGCACCTGTCGGACATCGAGTCGCGCGAGGAGTGGCGCCGTTTCAGCGTCGTCGCCGAGCTCGCTGCCCACCGGGTGCTCGGCAAGGGGCCTGACGGCTATCGGGAGGCGCTCGAGTACCTCGCGGGAAAGGTGGAGGAATGACCAAGCTCGCACGGCTCGGGGAGCTGCTGGATGCGCCGCTCCTCGTCACGAACCTGACGAACATCTTCTACCTGACGGGATTCGACTCCTCAAACGCCGCGCTGCTCGTGCGGCCGGGCGGCGAGGCGACCCTCTTCACGGACTTTCGCTACATCGAGACGGCCCGGCGGGTGCCGGACGTGGAGGTCGAGCTCGCTCGCCGCACGCTGATGGCCGACGTCGGCGAGCGCCTCGTGGGGCGCGTCCAGTTCGAGGCCGACGTGCTCCCGTATCTCGAGTGGCAACGTCTCTCGGCCGGGAAGGCGAAGCTCGCGCCGACGAACGGCATCGTCGACGAGTTGCGGGCGGTCAAGGACGACGACGAGATCGCTGCAATCGGCCGCGCTGCGCGAATCGCGGATCGAGCCCTCGAGGCGCTGACGGCCGAGACCTGGGTGGGGCGCTCCGAGCGCGAGCTCGCGTGGCGTCTGAAAGAGCTGACCCACGCGCACGGCGCCGACGACCAGGCGTTCGACTCGATCGTCGCCTCGGGCGAGAACGGCGCCTTGCCGCACGCGCACCCGACCGACCAGATCGTCGAGCGCGGCACACTCGTCACGGTCGACTGGGGTGCCAAGGTGAGCGGCTATTCGAGCGACTGCACGCGGACGTTCTCGACCGGCGGCCTGCCCGACGGGCTGCGCGAGATCTACGAGGTCTGCCTCGCGGCGCAGAAGCTGGCCTGCGAGGGCGTAAGAGCCGGGATGACCGGTGTCGAGGCCGACGCCCTTGCGCGCGAGCCGATCGCCGCCGCAGGCTACGGCGACAACTTCGGGCACGGGCTCGGCCACGGCGTGGGACTCGCGGTCCACGAGGCGCCGCGGCTCTCGACGGAGTCCGACGACGTGCTCCGACCGGGTCACGTCGTCACGATCGAGCCGGGGATCTACCTGCCGGGGACCGGTGGCGTGAGGATCGAGGATCTCGCGGTCGTGCGCGACGACGGGATCGAGCTGCTGACCGCTTTTCCGAAGGAGCTGATCGAGGTCGGCTGAGCCTGGTTCGGCAAAGCCGAACCAGGCTCGTGAGTCTCCGAGGCTAGACTGCGCCGCCGATGGCAGAGGTCGTCTCCACCAACCAGTTCCGCAACGGGATGCACATCGAGCTCGACGGCCAGACGTGGCGGATCGTCGAGTTCCAGCACGTCAAGCCCGGCAAGGGCGGCGCGTTCGTGCGGACCAAGCTGAAGTCGCTCAGCTCGGGCTCGGTCGTCGACCGCACCTTCCGCGCGGGTGAGAAATTCCCGCGTGTGCGCACCGAGCAGAAGAACATGCAGTACCTCTACGACTCGGGCGACGAGGTCGTCTTCATGGACGAGGAGACGTACGAACAGCTGTCGATCCCGCACGCGATGCTCGAGGACGAGCTGCCGTTCATGCAGCCGTCGTCGAGCGTCCAGCTGATGTTCGTCGGCGGCAGCCCGACCGGCGTCGACCTGCCGGCGTCGGTCGTCCTCGAGGTGACGGACACCGAGCCGGGCGTGAAGGGGGACACCGTGTCGAACGTGACGAAGCCGGCGACGTTGGAGACCGGCGCGGTGATCCAGGTGCCGCTGTTCGTGAACGTGGGCGACAAGCTCAAGGTCGACCCGCGCGAGAAGCGCTACATCCAGAGAGCCTGATCGGCTCAGCGCCGCACGGCCTCCGGGAGCACCGAGTACCAGGGGAGCAGCCAGAGGGCGATCGGCAGCCACACCTGGGCGGCGCGCCCCTCCCGGAGCAGGGCGGGGGCGCAGAGCAGGAAGGCGACGACGACGCCTGCCGCGATCCGGCCCGACGCCAGGTAGTTGACGTACGACGGCTTCGGTAGCAGTACAACGAGCGCGAGGGCGTTCACCGCGAGCAGGCACAGCTCGGGAGTGAGACGCCTGGTCGACCACCACACGAACACGACGGCGAGAAGCGCAGGCACCACCACGGCGAGGAGCTGCTGCACGTCGTAGTCGTTCCACGGCCACTGCCGCAGGAGGCCGAGGAACGGCACCGGTTCGAGCCGCGCCTGCTGCGGGGCGCCGAACGACCCGAGCCACACGCCGAGCCCGATCTTCAGCGCGATGTACGGCAGGAAGGAGACGCCGAGGACGATCGCGCCCTCGCGCCGGCGGCGCTCCCGGAGAGCGAGCCAGAGGCCGAGGGTGAGCGGGAAGAGCAGGGTCGTCTCGCGCGTCAGGCCCGCGGCGGCGAAGAGGAGCGACGCGGCCAGGAGGCGCCGGGGAGCGGCGCGCCAGGCGAGGAGCCCGAACGCGACCAGGGCGTACGCGAGCGGCTCGGCGAGGTCGTGCGACACGGACAGGAACAGGCCCGGGTAGGCGGCGACGAGCGCTCCGTACCACGGCGGCGCGCCCAGTCGTCCAACGAGCGTCGCGAGTGCAAGGCTCGCCGCCCCGATCGCGGCGATCCCCAACGCGAGCAGCGTCCACGGCAGCGCGCTGCCACGACCGGCTGCGAGCGCCCGGGCCACGAGCGGGTAGACCGGGCGGCTGTAGCGGTAGGCGGCGTCGTCGAGGTACGGCCGCGCTCCGACCGGATCGGCGGCGATGTAGAGGTAGAACTGCCCGTCGTAGCCGACGGTGTTCCCCGCCGTCGGGCGCAGGCGGGCGATCGGGCCGCTGTGCCCGGGACGGCCCTGGAAGAACGAGCTGACGTACGCGAGTGAGCGGACCGGATGGTGCTTCGCGTACCAGCCGGCCCAGAGCACGTAGCAGAGCGTGACGGCGAGCGCGACCGCCAGGGGAGTTTGGAGCTTCCGGCGCACGGCACCGAACTCTCGCACCTCCCCCGGCGGCCGCGTGCCGTTCACGCGCCTACGACGGACGCAGGCGGCGGTAAGGTCTCCACTCCGATGCCCCGCCTCGTCGACACGACCATCCGCGTGCTCAGCCAGGAGCCGCTCGCCGGCCTCATGCCGACGGCGGACATCCTCCGCCTCGCCGAGATCCTCGACGGCGCGGGCTTCGCCTACCTCGAGGTGTCGGGCGGCGGCGTCTTCGACAATGCGGTCCGCCGCGGAGTCGAAAGCCCCTGGGAGCGGATCCGGGCCCTCAAGCGCCGGACCTCGACGCCGCTCGCGCTCGCGCTGCGAGGCCGTTTTCTCGTCGGCTCGCGGCCGGTCGAGGCCGACCTCGCGCAGCGGTTCGTCGCGAGCGCGGCCCAGAGCGGCATCGACGTGTTCCGGCTGCACGACCCGCTCAACGACGTCGAGAACCTGCGCGCGGCAGCAGCGGCGATCGTCGGCGCGGACAAGGAATTCGAGGCAGGGCTGCTCTACGGCAGCGGCCAGCACGAGTCGCTCGTCGAGGCGGCACGCAAGCTGCCCGAGCTCGGTGCCGCCCGTCTGCTCCTGAACGATCCGGCCGCCCTCCTGCAACCGCATCGCGCGGGCGAGCTCGTCGCTGAGCTGCGCGAGGTGTCGGGCCTTCCGGTCGGTCTCTACGCGCAGGGTGCCGGCGGCAACGCGCTCGCGAATGCCCTCGAGGCTGCGCGCGCCGGGGCGGACATCATCGCGGCGGCCGTCTACCCGATCGCGTTGACGATGCACCGAGTCTCGGCGGAGGCGGTCGCGCAGGCGCTCGCCGGCCTCGGCCTCGGCACCGGCATCGACATGGACCGCCTCTGGGCGGCGGCGGACCTGGTGGACGAGCATCTCGGTGACGAGCCGGTCGCGCCGGTCGCGCCGCGGATCGCGGTGCGGGCGGCCGAGCAGAAGCTGCCCGTCGGCCTCGTCGGCGCGCTCGACCAGCAGCTGCGGGCACGCGCGGCCGGAGACAGGCTCGACGAGGTGCTCGACGAAGTCGCGAAGGTGCGCGACGAGGTGGGCTCGCCCCCCCTGGCGGCGCCGATCGGTCAGATCGTCGCGTCGCAGGCGCTCCTGAACGTGCTGAGCGCGAACCGGTACTCGACGATGGTCGACGAGCTGCGGGACCTGGTGCAAGGCCGCTTCGGCCGCACGCCGGCGCCTGCCGACCCGGCGTTGAAACGCGCCGTCGAGCTGTACGGCGACGGCGACGGCGAGGAAGAGCCGCTCGACCTCGACGAGCTCCGCGCCGAAGCCGACGGGCTCGCCTCGAGCGAGGAGGAGCTGCTCCTGCTCGCGCTCTTCCGTGAGGAGGCCGAGCCGCTGCTCCGCTCCATCAGGGAGCGCTCCGGCGGAGAGGACTCGCTCGCGGCGGGCGGGGTCGACCAGGAGCGGGCCGAGCGAATCCGCGAGATCGTGAGGATCGTGCAGGAGTCGGGCGTCGCCGAGATCACGATCGAGGAGGACGGGATGCGCGTGAGCGTCCGCCGCACTCCGGACGTCGTCCAGCCAGCGCCCGCGCCGGTCGGCGTCCCCCTCGACGAGCCCGAGCTGCCCCCGCTGCGTCCCGCCGACGACTCGGTCGTCCGGGTCGAGAGCCCGATGGTCGGCACGTTCTACCGGGCTCCCGCACCGGGCGCGCCCCCGTTCGTCGAGGAGGGAGACGCGGTCGGCGCCGGGCAGACGCTGTGCATCCTCGAGGCGATGAAGCTGATGAACGAGGTGAAGGCGGACGTCGAGGCGGTGGTGCGACGGATCCACGCCCAGAACGCCGAGCCGGTCGAGTTCGGCCAGCTCCTCTTCGAGCTCGAACCGGTCAACGGGCCGCCGCTCCTCTGATGTTCGCCCGGGTGCTCGTCGCGAACCGGGGCGAGATCGCGGTCCGGGTGATCCGCGCGCTCCACGAGCTCGGGGTGGAGGCGGTTGCGGTCTACTCGACCGCCGACCGGGATGCGCTGCACGTGCGCCTCGCCGATCGCGCCGTGTGCATCGGCCCGCCGCCCGCGGCGGACAGCTACCTGCAGATCCCGAGCATCGTCGCCGCGGCCGTGACGACGGGCTGCGAGGCCGTCCATCCCGGCTACGGGTTCCTCGCGGAGAATCCCGCATTCGTCGAGGCGTGCGTCGACAACGACCTTGTCTTCGTCGGCCCGCCGGCGGACGTGATGGCCACGATGGGCGACAAGATCTCGGCCAAGCAGGCGATGCGGGCCGCATCCGTCCCGATCGTCCCCGGCACGGAGGGCGCGACGACCGTGGCGGCGGCGCGTGCAGCGGCGGGGGAGATCGGCTTCCCGATTCTGCTGAAGGCGAGCGCGGGCGGGGGCGGCAAGGGCATGCGGCTCGTCCAGTCGCCCGACGACCTCGAGGACGCATTCGGGACCGCAGCCGCGGAGGCCGAGGCGGCTTTCGGTGACCCGACCATGTACGTCGAGAAGGCGCTCGTCCCGGCACGCCACGTCGAGATCCAGGTGCTCTGCGACGAGCACGGTGACGTTCTGACGCTCGGCGAGCGGGAGTGCTCGATCCAGCGCCGCCATCAGAAGCTGGTCGAGGAGTCGCCGAGCGCCGCGCTGACACCGGAGCTGCGCGAGGAGATGGAAGCGGCCGCGGAACGGGCGTGCCGCGCGGTCGGCTACCGCAATGCCGGGACGTTCGAGTTCCTGCTCGGCCCCGACCGCCGCTTCTACTTCATCGAGCTGAACGCCCGGCTGCAGGTCGAGCACCCGGTCACCGAGCTCTGCACAGGCATCGATCTCGTCCGCGAGCAGCTGCGTGTCGCCTCCGGCGAGCGGCTGGCGGTCGTCGGACGGGCCGAGCGTCGCGGGCACGCGATCGAGATCCGCGTCAACGCCGAGGATCCCGAGCACGACTTCCGGCCGTCCCCCGGCCGCGTGACACGGTTCGAGTCTCCGCAAGGGCCGGGCGTGCGCACGGACACGTTCATCGAGTCGGGCGCCATGGTGTCGCCGTTCTACGATTCGATGGTCGCGAAGGTGATCGTCTGGGACGCCGACCGCCCTGCGGCGATCGCGAGGGCCGAGCGGGCACTCCGGGAGCTCGTCGTGGAGGGCGTGCCGACGACGCGCGACCTGGCGCTCCACGTGCTCGCGAGCGAGCCTTTCCGCAGCGGCGAGTACTCGACCTCGACGCTCGAGGCACTCCGCGAGGTCGTCGCGTGACGGTCTCGCGCCGGCAGGCTCGAAGGCAGGCGCTCTTCCTGCTCTACCAGTGGGACCTCTCGGGCCAGGCGATCGGCTCCCAGTACGCCGGCGAGATCGACGCGTGGGCGCGTCGGATGGCCGAGGCCGTCGCGTCGCGCGCCGGTGAGCTCGACTCGCGGATCACCGATGCGGCCGAGGGGTGGACCGCCGACCGGCTCGGCGCGGTCGAGCGGAGCGCCCTCCGCGTCGCGGTGCACGAGCTCGAGACGCGGGAGGTGCCTGCGGAAGTGGCGATCAACGAGGCGGTCGCCTTCACAAAGCGCTATGCATCCGAGGACGGGGCGAGACTCGTCAACGGCATTCTCGGGCGAATCCAACGGGAGGCGGCATGACGGCGGACGAATCGCTTCAGAAGACGGACGACCTGCTCGCACGGCTCGAATCGGCACGCGCGAAGCTCGAGGAGACCGAGGACCCGGATCGCGCGATCGAGATCCTGCAGGAGCTCGCGGAGCTCGCGAAGGAAGTCGAGGCGGAGCTGCAGCGGGCGCGGCGCGCGGCCGAGACCGAGGCGGCGACGCCGAGACCGCACCCGGATGCCGCCGCGGACTGAGGAGCTGCGCGAGCTCGTGGAGGCCTACCTCGCCGAGCTCGTGTTCACACCCGAGCTCGCGCCGCTCGAGGAGTCTATGCGCGGTGCGCTCGGCGGGAAGCGCGTGCGGCCGGTGCTGTGCCTCGCGACCGGCGACGCCGTCGGGGCGGACGTCGAGGCGCTCCTGCCTGCGGCGGCTGCCGTCGAGCTCGTCCATTCGTTCTCGCTCGTCCACGACGACCTGCCGGCGCTCGACAACGACGTGGAGCGGCGTGGCGCGCCCTCCGTGTGGGCCGCCCACGGCGAGGCAACCGCGATTCTCGCCGGAGACGCGCTCCTCGGCGAGGCGGTGCGGCTCGCCCTGACGTATCCGACGCCGGCGGTCGCCCGCGAGCTCGTGGTGGCCACGCAGCGGATGATCGGCGGGCAGCAGCTCGATCTCCTGGGCGAGGTCGATCTCGAGCGGCTGCATGCACTCAAGACAGGTGCGCTGTTCGGTGCGGCGGTCATGTGCGGCCTCTGGGCGGCCGAGGTGCCGGTCTCGGAGCACGGCCCCTGGCGGTCGTTCGCGGCGGAGGTGGGGCTGCTCTTTCAGGTCGTCGACGACGTGCTCGACGGAGACGGCTATGTCCACGCGATCGGCGAGGACGGCGCGCGCACGCTCGCCGCCACGACCGCCGCACGCGCCCGCGCCCGGCTCGACGAGGTCGAGGGCGACACCGACGTGCTGCGCTCGATCGTCGACGACCTCGCCGTCCGGACGGCGTGACGAAGAAGCGGCTCGACGTGCTGCTCGTCGAGCGCGGCCTCGCCGCGTCGCGTGCGCAGGCACAGGCGCTCGTCATGGCCGGACGCATCCCCGGTCACTCCAAGCCGGGGGAGCAGCTCGGCGACGATGTGGCGCTCGAGGTGACGGAGCCACCCCCGTACGTCTCGCGCGCCGGCCACAAGCTCGCGAACGCGCTCGACGCATTCGCCTTCCCGGTCGACGGTCTCGATGCGGTCGACGTCGGCGCGTCGACGGGCGGCTTCACGGACGTGCTCCTGCAGCGCGGGGCGGCGCGCGTGATCGCCCTCGACGTCGGCTACGGCCAGTTGCACGCGAGGCTGCGCTCCGACCCGCGGGTGACGGTGCTCGAGCGCGTGAACGCCCGCGCCGTCACGGAGCTGCCGTTCGCGCCGCAGCTCGTCACCTGCGACGTGTCGTTCATCTCGGTGCGGATCGCCCTGCCGCCCGTGCTTGCCCTGTGCACACCCGGCTGGCACGCATTCGTGCTCGTCAAGCCGCAGTTCGAGGCCGGGCGCGCGGAGGTGCCGAAGGGAGTCGTCCGCGATGCGTCGGTCCAGCAGCGGGTCGTGCGCGAGGTGGCGTCGGCTCTCGTGTCCGCTCGGGCGGAGGCACTCGGAGTCGTAGACTCGGGCCTGCCAGGACCGAAGGGAAACCGTGAGTTCGTTCTCCACCTCGCCGACCGGGAGCACGCCGGGCTCCCGCCCGAGCTCGACCGCTGGATTGCCGATGCGGTCGGTTAAGCGCGCCGCGGTCGTGGTGGTCGGCCGCGACGGCGTCGACGACGCGGTCGGCCGTCTGGCGGCCGTCGCCGAGGCGCACGGCGTCGAGCTCGTCCCCGACGGGGAAGGCGAAGCCGAGATCGCGATCGTCCTCGGCGGCGACGGGACGATGCTTCGTGCGCTGAGGCGCTTCCTCGGCTCCGGCATCCCGGTGATCGGCGTCAACTACGGTCGCGTCGGATTCCTGACATCGATGGGTGGCGACGACCTCGAGCGCGGCATCTCGCGGGTCTTCGAAGGCGACTACCGCACGGTGCGTCTGAGCACGCTCGAGGTGACGGCCGGCGGGCGGACGGCCGTGGCGGTCAACGACGTCGTGGTCGCGGGCGGGAGGCTCGGGCGCATGGTCGAGCTCGGGTACGCGATCGGCGACGAGGAGCTGGGCTCCCAGCCGTGTGACGGGCTGATCTGTGCGTCCCCGACCGGATCGACCGCCTACAACCTGTCGAACAACGGGCCGGTGCTCGTGTGGGGCCTCGATGCGCTGGTGCTGACGTTCGTCGCCCCGCACGCGTTGCACATCCGCCCGCTGGTGGTTCCGCGCGGCCCCGACGTCGTGGTGACGAACCTGACGCCGGATCTCGCCGCAACGGTGCTCGTCGACGGGCAGGAGGTCGGCGAGCTCGAGCCGGGCGACCGAGCCTCGGTGAGGATCGGCGAGCAGCAGAGCCTCCTCGCGACGCTGCCCGAGGCGACGTTCTTCACGCGCTACGCGGCTACCTTCGGGCGCTGATCTCTCTGGTCTGACCAGTGCGCCCGGCCGGCAAAGCCGTGTCCCAGCGGACACAACGTCGAGGAACCGAGCCGCTTTCAGCCCGCTCTGTGGATAACGCGTGGTGAGCCGCCTCTTGGTCTGACCACAGGTCTAGGCCGCATCGGACCGAGCCCAAAGGCCTATCGATACCGGCGGGTGGCGGGCCTACGATGCACGCACTCGTGTTGCGCTCCCTCCGTATCGAGAACCTCGTCCTGATTCGCGAAGCTGAGCTGACGCTCGCGCCCGGTCTCAACGCGATCACGGGCGAGACCGGTGCCGGGAAGACGATCCTGACGAACGCGATCGGCCTGCTGCTCGGCGGTCGCGGCGACGCGTCGCTGATCGGGGCCGCGGGCAGCGAGGCGTACGTCGAGGCCGAGTTCGACCACGTCGACGACGACGTGCTGGGCCCGCTCGCCGACCTCCGTCCTGAAGGCGAGGAGGGACTCGTCCTCGCGCGGCGGATCTTCGCCGACGGCCGCACCCGCGCCTACGCCTGGGGTCGGAGCGCCGCCCGTGAGGACGTCGCTGCCGCCGGCGAGGCGCTAATCGCGATGAGCGGCCAGTTCGAGCAGCGCCGCCTCGCGCGTCCCGGCTACCAGCGCGGTGTGCTCGACGCCTTCGCCGGGGTCGACGTCCGCGCCGCCCGCCGGGCCTGGCGGCAGCTCCAGACGGCGCGGCGCACGCACGAGGAGCTGACGAGGGATGCCGATGGCGCCCGGGCGAGGCTCGCCGCCCTCGCGGCGCTGGCCGAGGACACCCGAGGGCTCGACGCGGGACGGGAGGACGAGCTGCGCGGCGCGCGCGACCGCCTCCGCCACCTGGGCGAGCTCGCCGAAGGCGCCGCCGCGGCCGCCGAGGCGCTCGCTCCAGACGAAGGAGCCGGAGCGACCGACCTCGCCGCCACCGCGGAGCGCGCGGTGGCACCGCTGGAGCACCTCGCCCCGGAGCTGGCCGCCGCCGGCGAGGCGCTCCGCCACGTCGAGCTCCAGCTGCGGGAGACCGCCTCCGAGCTGCGAGCGTTCCTGCTCTCCCTCGAGGCGCAGCCGGGCAGGCTCGAGGAGGTGGAAGCCGAGCTCGAGCGGTTCGGCGACCTGAAGCGACGCCACAGCGCAGCGACGCTCGCCGAGCTCCTCCAACGCGCGGACGACGCCCGCCGTGAGCTCGCGGCGCTCGAAGAAGGGCACGATCCCGTCGCTGCGGCGGCCGCGGCGCTCCAGGCGGCCGAGCTGGAGGTCGAGCAGGCCCACGGCGAGCTGCGGGCGGCTCGGGCGCGGGCCGCAGAGCCGTTCGCAGCTGCGGTCGCGGTCGAGCTCGCGGAGATCGGGCTCGGCGACGGCGAGTTTCGCGTGGTCGTGAGCGAGCGCGAGCCGGGCGCCTCGGGCGCCGACGACGTCGCGTTCCTGATCCGCCCGAATGCCGGTCTGCCGTTCGGACCCGTCGCCGAGACCGCGTCCGGGGGCGAGCTCTCGCGTGTCGCGCTCGCGATCGCCGCCGTCGCAGGCGGCCAGACGATGGTGTTCGACGAGATCGACGCGGGCATCGGCGGCACCACCGCGCACGCCGTCGCCGGGACGCTCCGGAGGCTCGCCGGGCACGCGCAGGTCGTCACGATCACGCACCTCCCGCAGATCGCGACCGTCGCGGACCTCCATCTCGCCGTCGAGAAGGTGCCGGGCGACCCGACCCACACCCGCATCCGCGAGCTGGACGACGCCGAGCGCCGCGACGAGCTCGAGCGCATGCTCGGCGGCGCCCAGTTCATCGCGTCGCTCAAATCCTGACCGGCGGTGAACGAGGCGTCGTTGGAGCTGCTCGCGAGTCGCTGCCACGATGTAGCGCCGGTGGCCGTCCTGCTCGCTCCCTACGATCTCCGCGAGATGGGGATGCCGGGTGCGCTGCTAGGATGGAGTTCCGTGAGTCGCCTCACGGGCAAGGGCCGTTACGCCGTCACCGGCGCGCTTGCCGGTCTCAGCGCCCAAGGCGAGCCCGACGACTGGGGGCGACGCTGATGGCGAGGTTCGTGTTCGTGACCGGCGGGGTCGTGTCGTCGCTCGGCAAGGGGATCACCGCCGCCTCGCTCGGGCGCCTCCTGAAGGCGCGCGGCCTGAAGGTGCAGGTGCAGAAGTTCGACCCGTACATCAACGTCGATCCAGGGACGATGAGCCCGTTCCAGCACGGCGAGGTCTTCGTCACCGAGGACGGCGCCGAGACCGACCTCGACATCGGCCACTACGAGCGGTTCATCGACGAGAACCTCTCGCGCGCAGCGAACCACACGGCCGGTGCCGTCTGGGACCGCGTGCTGCGCAAGGAGCGCAAGGGCGAGTACCTCGGATCGACCGTCCAGGTGATCCCGCACATCACGAACGAGATCAAGGCCCGGATCCGCTCGGTCGCCGAGGCGACCGACACCGACGTCGTGATCACCGAGATCGGCGGCACCGTCGGGGACATCGAGTCGCAGCCGTTCCTGGAGGCGATCAGGCAGTTCCGGCGCGAGGTCGGCCCGGAGAACGTCATCTACCTGCACGTGACGCTCGTGCCGTTCATCGAGACGGCCGGCGAGCTGAAGACGAAGCCGACCCAGCACTCCGTCAACGAGCTGCGCCGCATCGGCATCCATCCGGACATCCTCGTCTGCCGCTCCACGGAACCGCTGCAGCGCGACATCCGCGACAAGATCGCGCTCTTCGCCGACGTCGACGTCGACGCGGTGATCACGAACTCCGACGTCCCGGACGTCTATCTCGTGCCACTCGACCTCCGCAGCCAGGGCCTCGACGAGCTCGTGTGCCGCAAGCTCGGCCTCGACGCCCCCGAGCCGGACCTCACGGAGTGGATCGAGCTGACGGAGCGCATCGGCGAGCGACGTGAGGCGATCGAGATCGCGCTCGTCGGCAAGTACGTGAAGCTGCACGACGCCTACCTCTCGGTGCACGAGGCGCTCAAGCATGCCGGGATCGCGAACGGCTGCCGGGTGCACGTCCGCTGGGTGGACGCGGAGGACATGACGCTCGACGAGGCCCGCGCCGAGCTGGCCGGCGTCGACGGCGTGCTGGTGCCCGGCGGCTTCGGCTCCCGTGGGTGGGAGGGGAAGATCCTCGCCTGCCGCGTCGCGCGCGAGGACGAGATCCCGTACCTCGGCATCTGTCTCGGCATGCACGTCGCCGTCTCCGAGTTCGCACGGCACGTCTGCGGGCTCGACGGTGCGAACTCGACGGAGATGGACCCGGAGACGCCGTTCCCGGTGATCGACCTCCTGCCCGAGCAGAAGGAGGTCGAGGATCTCGGTGGCACGATGCGGCTCGGCGCCCAGGCGGTCGAGCTCCACGAAGGCACGAGGACGCGCGAGGTGTACGGCGGTGAGCCGGTGATCGCCGAGCGGCATCGTCACCGCTATGAGGTGAACAACGCGTACCGCCAGCAACTCGTCGACGCCGGTCTTGCCGTCACCGGGACGTTCCAGGAGGGCCGACTCGTCGAGATCGTCGAGCTGCCCGACCATCCGTGGTTCGTCGCGTCCCAGTTCCATCCCGAGTTCAAGTCGCGGCCGACCCGCCCCGCGCCGCTCTTCCGCGAGTTCGTCTCCGCTGCGCTCGACCGGGCGCGCTCGCGAACGTCCGTTCAGGTCGGCTGAGCCCCGCGATCCGTAGGATCAACACCCGTGCCGCCCGAGGTCCTCGACCTGTTCACCGAGCTGGCCGCAGTGCCGAGCCCGCCGGGCGAGGAGCGGGCGGTCGCCGACCTCGTCGTCGGCTACCTGCGCGACTGCGGGCTCGACGTCGACGAGGACGGCTGCGGCCCCTCGATCGGCTCGACGATGGGCAACCTCTTCACACGCCTGCCGGCGACCGCGGCCGGGGAGAGCCTCCTCCTCTGCGCGCATCTCGACACGGTGCCCCCGACAGCCGCGATCGAGCCCGTGGTCGAGGACGGCTTCGTGCGCAACGCAGCCGGCACGATCCTGGGGGCCGACGACAAGGCAGCTGTCGCGGCGATGCTCGAGGCGACGCGTCGTGTGCTGGCGGAAGGGCGGTCGCACGCAGGGATCGAGCTGCTCTTCACGCCCAAGGAGGAGGTGGGTCTCGTCGGTGCGTTCGCGTTCGACGAGACCCGGCTCGAGTCGCGGATCGGCTACGTGTACGACCAGGCGGCTCCCGTCGGGACCGTCATCCTCGGCGCGCCTCACTCGCAGTCGATGGAGGTGACCTTCCACGGGCGCGCGGCGCACTCCGGCATGCATCCCGACGACGGGCGCTCGGCGATCCTCGCGGCGGCCCGCGCGATCTCCGAGTTTCGCCTCGGTCGGGTCGACGAGGACTCGACCGCGAACGTGGGCACGATCAGCGGCGGCACGGCGACGAACATCGTCCCGGAGTGGTGCACGTTCGTCGCCGAGGTGCGTTCGCACGACGAGCGCAAGCTCGCCGACCTCGTGAGGGAGATGCAGGACGCCATCACGTTCGCGGCCGGCGTCGCCGAGTGCGACGTCCAGACCGTGGCGCGCAAGAGCTACCGGGGCTACCGCTTCGCACGATCGGACCGCGCCGTGGGACTCGCGGCCGAGGCACTCGCGAGTTGCGGGCACGAGGTCGTCTACGACCGCTCGGGAGGCGCCGCGGACGCGAACGTCTTCAACGATCGCGGCTTCCAGGTGGTGAACCTCGCGAACGGGATGATCGACATCCACACGCCGACCGAGCGGATTGCCGTCGCCGATCTCGAGGCGATGGTCGACGTGACGCTCGCGCTCGTCGACGCCGCGCGCGCCGCCTGATCGTCACGGCAGGCCGCCAGGCCGCGTCGGCAGGCAGGTCGGAGGCAGCGTCGTCACGTGCGAGGTCGCCGGCACGAGGGCGCGTTGGAACGCGACGAACGGCGAAAGGAATCTCGTCGCGACGAGGAAGTGGGCATCGGTGCGACCGAAGCTGTGCCCCGTCAGGCAGTCCATCCGCACATCGCCACCGTCGTAGTGCATCTCGCGCACGACCTCGCGGCGGGTGCGTCCGCCGTGGACGAAGACGAGCAGCGCCGTCGACGCGGGGGACGTCGTGCCTCCGGGAGCCTCCGGCCAGGCAAAGCCGAGCGCGCGGTTCACCTCCTGCGGTTGAGCGTCCCCGGCGAAGACGTAGACCCGCGACCACGAGAACGGTGCGAGCTTCGGCAGGTCGACGAGCGCGCCGATGCGCTTCGCTGCGAGCGAGCGGGCGAGGTTGTCGGCGGCCGTCGGCCCCAACAGCCCGCCGGGGGCCGCCGTCGCGAGTGCGGTCGCGACGGTGAGCGCGAGCACCGCCGTCGCGAGGCCGGCGACGAAGCGCGGCCTGATTCCCGGGAGCGTGCGTCGGTGGCCCAGCGCCGGAACCGCGACGAAGACCGCGATCGTGAACGCAAATCCGATCAGGAGGTCGACGACGTAGTGGTTGCCCGTGTAAACCACGCAGAAGCCCATCGTGAGCGGGTAGAGCGCGGCGACGAGCGTGACCGGCCAGCGCAGACGCGAGCCGCGGACGCGGGCGGCGATGAAGAGGAAGACGAGCAGCGCGTAGCCCGCGTGCAGCGACGGGATCGCCGCGTAGGGGTTGTGCAGGAGCAACCCCGTGCCCCCGGGCACCTTGCTGCCTGCCCCGTCCGTGGAGAGCAGCGCGACGGGCGGGATGATGCCGGCGCGCGAGGCCGCCCACGGAGGCGCGGCCGGGAACAGCAGGAACGTCAGCGCACCCACGTACGACAGCACCAGGTAGGTCTTCACGAAGCGGAGGAACAGGGCCCGGTCGGTGAGCCAGAGAAAGAACGCCAGCGCCGGCGGCACCAGGAAGTGGATCGAGCTGAACACGATGATCACGTGGTCGTAGAAGCGGAGATGACCCGTCCACAGCCAGTGCTGCAGCTCGACCGAGGGCAGATGCCCGCCGAAGAGCGCCTGCTCGAGGCGGATCTGCGGTCGGTAGTACGGGCTCGGATGCAGGAGGTGGGCGACGCCCCGGAGCTCCTCGTAGAGCAGCACCAGGAGGAGGAAGGGCAGGAAGTCGCGTACGTACGGTCGCGCGCGACCGAGCACGAGCGCTGCAGCGAGCGGGACGAGGAGAAACCGCTCCGGCGTGAGGGGTAGGCCGAACAACGCGATCTCGACCGCGACCGCCGCCGCAAAGACAGCGCCCGCTGCGAGCTCGCGGCGTGAGTAGTGTGCGAACGTTCGCGTCTCCAACCTGCCTGCCGAGTCCATCCAGGGGTTTCTACCGAAGTCTTGCGCTGTGTTGCCGTCCCAAGTAGATACGAACCGGTGCCGATGATGGAGGAGCGCCGCCTCGGGCCGGTCGTCGGCCTCGGCACGTGGAACACCTTCGGCGGTGACGACGCACTCGCCATCAGCATCGTCGATGCCGCCTTCGCCGCAGGAACGCGGCTCCTCGACAGCTCGCCGATGTACCGAGGAGCCGAGGCGTCGCTCGCCTCTGCCCTCGCCGGCCGTCGCGACGACGCAATCGTCGCGACGAAGGTCTGGTCCCCCTCCGTCGACGAGGGACGCGCACAGTTCGCGCGTCAGCTCGAGTGGTTCGGCGGCCGCGTGGACGTCGAGCAGGTCCACAACCTGGTCGCGTGGCGCGAGCACCTGCCGTGGCTGCGCGAAGAGCGCGAGGCGGGCCGAGTCGGTCGCATCGGCGTCACTCACTACCAGGATGCGGCACTGGGGGAGCTCGCCGAGGCGCTCCGCACCGGGATGTTCCAGGTGGTGCAGGTGCCGTACAACCCGTGGGAACGCGGGTGCGAGCGCGAGC
Source organism: uncultured Thermoleophilia bacterium (assembly GCA_963725595.1). GTDB lineage: Bacteria > Actinomycetota > Thermoleophilia > Gaiellales > Gaiellaceae > PALSA-600. The sequence continues at coordinate 645,744 of CAVRYT010000001.1, forward strand.
TCCTTCCGCTCGCCGCCGAGCTCGGCGTGGCGGTGATCGCGATGCGGCCCGTCGGCGGCGCGGGCGACGGCCATCGCCGGCGGCTCGAGCTCGACCACGAGGTCCGTGAGCAGCTCGGGGTCGCATCGTGGGGAGAGGCGCTTCTGCGCTGGGCGCTCTCCGACGACCGAATCGACGCCGTGATCCCCGCGACGACGAAGCCGGAGCGGGTCGCCGCGAACGCACGTGCCGGGGACGGGCGGAAGCTCACCGCGGAGCAGCGGGAGCTCGTCGAGCGACTGGCTAGTAGTACACGCCTGTCCGGATTCGGCTCAGGAGTGCATCGCCTGCGAGGTATCGCCTCAGGTTTTCGGCGAAGAGTGTGACGATCCGTTCGTTCTCGCGCACGGAGAGCGCAGCCGTGTGCGGGCTCACGATCACGTTGTCCAGCTCCCACAGCGGGCTCTCGGGCGGGAGCGGCTCGGTGGCGAAGACGTCGAGCGCCGCGCCGCGAATGCGGCCGGCGACGAGCGCCTCGACGAGCGCCTCCTCGTCGACGACAGGCCCGCGACCCACGTTGACGAGTACCGCGTCGGGCTTCAGCCCGTCGATCGTGCTGCGGGAGACCAGGCCCTCGGTCTCGTCGGTGAGCGGCAGGGTGATCACGATCGCGTCGGCGGACGCGGCGAGCTCGTCGAGCCGTTCCGGCGGGTACAGCTCGTCGACGTGCGGTGCCGGCTCGCCGACGTGGCGCCGCACGCCGACGACACGCATGCCGAACGCCGCGGCGAGCCGCGCGACCTCGCGGCCGATCTCGCCGACGCCGACGACGAGCAGGGTCGAGCCCCGCAGCTCGTCGACGGGGTAGTGGTCCCAGCGCCGCGCGTGTGTGTCGGCGAGGAGACGAGGGAGGCCCTTCCTGAAGGCGAGGATCCCGAAGATGCTCCACTCCGCGAGTGGCGTCGCGTGCACGCCGGCGGAGCTCGTGAACACGATCCGGTCGAGCTCCTCCTCGGTGAGGCCGGCCGCCCGCACCTGCTGTCCCGCCCCGGCGAACGTGCACTGGACGAAGCGCAGGCGGGGCGCCAGCCTGACCGCCCAGGCGAGCTGGGCCGGGTCCTCGCGAGGGAACCCGAACATCACCTCGGCGCCCGCGATCAGCTCCTCGAATCGCTCCTGCTGCGCCGGAGTCCGCTCGAACGTCGGGTCGCCGCGATGGTCGCTCGGGTACAGCGGCGCCGGCAGGAGGTCGGGCTCGAAGGCGACGTCGAGCCGCTCGTCGACCGTGCGAAGGCGGCCGACGAGCTCCGGCTCGAGGTACGAGGTGATCGCGACCCGGACGCGTTCCATCCCGGCGTTCTACTGGAATGATCGGAAGTTGGGAATCCCTTCGGGGGCATGAACAAAGGGAGAGGGCCGCTCTCGCGGCCACTCCGAAGGCTCTGGGTCACGCGGTCGCGCTTCCACTCAGGCGAGTGCCACGGCCCCTCGTGCTGGAGTCCGAAAACGCGACCTGGGAACCACTACTTGCAGACCGCCTGATGAGACTAGGCCAGCCGGGGCTCGGGATCGGCCTGCTCGTCGCGAAGTAGGCTCGGCCCGGCGGGTTTCCCCACCGGGCCGAACCTCGCTTGATCAGTCGGGCGGCGAGACGACGACGGGCGTGCCCACGGTCACGAAGTGGTTCGTGTTCAGCCCTAGGGCGTTCACCGTGTTCGTCAGCCAGATCCCGACCGCATCGTTGTGGATCAGGTTGCCGCTGATCCTCATCGTCACCGGCGGGATCGAGTAGACGGCGATCGCGGTCGTCTGGAAGTTCGTGACCGTGCCGTCGAAGCCGTCCCCGCCGACGTTGTTGACGCCGAAGGTGTTGCCGACCACGTCGTTGCCGTTGACGTCCTCGCCACCGGGATGGTGCGCGTGGATCGTGAACCCGGCAAGACCGTTGCCGTCCATCACGTTCCCGCCGACGGAGTTGTGCCACGCGCCGCTCCCGGCGCCCGACCCGAAGATGCCGATCCCCGAGCCGCTGCCGCCGCCGCCGAACTCGGGCGGCGCCTTCGCCGTCCCGTTGTCGCTCGCGACGTTGTCGCGGATCGTGTTGTCGTAGACGCCGCCGAGGTCGGGATTGCGGCCCGTCTCGGTCAACGAGCCGTCCGCGTTCTGGACGAAGCTGACCGCGTCCGAGCTGTGGCTCGCGAGCACGATCCCGCACTCCGTCGTGTTGTCGTTGACCCAGTTCTGCACGATCAGGTTGTGCGCGTTCGGGCCGTAGTCGTCCGTGAGCAGGATCCCATCTGCGTTCCCGTCGACGATCGACCCGCTGACGGTCGAGTTCTCGACGACGTTCAGGTGGATGCCGCCACCGCAGTCGCCCGGGTACTTGCAGTTGCCGTTCTCGGTCCCGTTGAAGCCCTTGTCGTTGCCGATCGCCCGGACATCGTCGATCGTGACGTTGCTCAACACTGGGCCCGAGGACGGCAGCAGGCCCGCGTCGTCCAGTGAGTCGACCCCGACGAGGATCCCCTCGCCGTTGGCGTTCCTCACGTCGAAGCCCTCGACCGTCACGTCGGACGAGACGACCTGAATCCCGTTCTCGAGCCCGGTCGCGTCGACCCTCGCGTTCTGGCCCGACAGCGTCAGCGGCTTGCCGACGATCACGTCCTCGGCGTAGGTGCCGGGGCAGACGACCACCGTTCCGCCGGACGGAACGGCAGCCACCGCGTCCGCGATCTTGGTGAACGACGCCGTTAGGCAGTTCTTGCCCGTGGCGCCGCTGGAGCCGTGCGTCGACACGAACAACGTACCGGCGGTATTCGCGCTAGGTGCCGCCGCCGCAGCAGCAGCCAGCACCGCGGCGACACAGGCGAGGACGGCCATCGAGGGCCCGAGCACCCTCAAGGCCCTTCCGTAGTTCCCCATGGAACCCCCTCCCAAGAAGGTCGATTCGCCGCCTCCTCGGCGGCTCGGTGGAGCTTACTCGGATCGATCCCACACGAGCCGGTCGACCCGTAGAACTGGGTCGTCGTCTGCGTCGGCCACCCGGCAGCCTACGCCAGTGAGCGCGGCCAGTACCGACCTTCTTCATCCGCAAGAGAGAACGTGATGCCAAACCTGCCAGTCGCCTCTGGTCTTGCCAACGATGTTCCCACGGAGCGTGCTCCGCAAGTTCAGGGACGCCGACGTGATCGTCCACGACAACGGCGACGGCACGACGCTGGACGTCCACGACGTGGTCAAGCGCGGCGACGAGCCGGGCGGGCCTCGCCAGTCGTCCGTGACCGGAAGTGGGGCGGGCGAAAAGTACGCGGCGGCGGTGCTTGCGGCGACGAGGACAGCCGCACCGCGTCCTGCTTACCCGAGATGCTCCCTGATGAAGCCGCCAACAGAATGGAATGATCGGCCGCATGAGCAGAGAACGTCTCTTCCAGGGGACGGTGTTCGCAGTCGTCCGCGAGGACGGGATGGACGTCGTCCTGCACCCGCCGGCGGTGGCGGTCGTCGCGGTCGACGACGCCCGCCGCGTCGTGCTCGTGCGCCAGGATCGGGCCGGTGCGGGGAAGCCCCTGCTCGAGCTGCCCGCTGGCATCGTCGACCATGGTGAAGAGCCCCTGGCGGCGGCTCGGCGGGAGCTGCGCGAGGAGACGGGCCTGCACGGCGGCGAGTGGCGGCGCCTCGCAGCGTTCTTCACGACCCCGGGCTTCTGCGACGAGTTGATGCATCTGTACCTCGCGACGGGGCTCGACGAGGGTGAGCCCTCGCCCGAGGAGGACGAGGAGCTCGAGGTCGTCCGGGTAGCGCGGGACCTCGTGCCGGAGCTGCTCGAATCGATCGAGGATGCGAAGACGCTCGTCGGTCTTCTGCTCCTCACGCGACTGTAGGCTTCCGCGCGGCATGCGGATCGGCGTCGCCAAGGAGATCAAGCGGGACGAGTACCGGGTCGCCCTCACACCTGCGGGCGCGCTCGAGTTGCGCATCGCCGGCCACGAGGTCCTCGTCGAGACGGGGGCCGGCTCCGGCAGCGCGTTTCCCGACGAGACGTACGAGCGTGTAGGCGCCCGCATCGCGCCGGTCGACGAGGTCTGGGAGCGGTCGGATCTGCTCCTGAAGGTGAAGGAGCCGATCGAGCCCGAGTACGCGCGGCTCCGAGAGGGCCTCATCCTCTTCACTTACCTGCACATCGCGGCCGACGAGCCGCTGACGCGTGCGCTGATCGACTCGGGGATCACGGCCGTCGCGTACGAGACCGTTGAGGTCGGTCGGTCGCTGCCGCTGCTCGCACCGATGTCCGAGGTCGCAGGTCGGCTCGCCCCTCAGGCAGGGGCGTATTTCCTGGAGAAGCCGATGGGCGGCCGCGGCCTGCTCCTCGGCGCCGTGCCCGGCGTCGCACCGGGGAAGGTGGTGATCGTCGGCGGCGGGGTCGTCGGCTACAACGCTGCGGTGATCGCGCTCGGGCTCGGCGCGCAGGTGACGATCCTCGAGCGCTCGATCGATCGCATGCGGCACCTCGAGGAGGTGCTCTCGGGACGGGTGAGCCTTCTGATGAGCTCGAGCCTGCAGGTCGCCGCCTCGGTCGAGGACGCCGATCTCGTGATCGGCGCCGTGCTGATCCCGGGTGCGCTCGCACCGAAGCTTGTGACCCGCGAGATGATCTCGACGATGAAGGAAGGCGCGGTCGTCGTCGACGTGGCGATCGACCAGGGTGGCTGCTTCGAGACGTCGCACCCCACGACGCACGCCGAGCCGGTGTACGTCGTCGACGGTGTCACCCACTATTGCGTCGCGAACATGCCCGGCGCTGTTCCCGTCACGTCGACGCGCGCGCTCACGAACGCCACGCTCCCGTACGTGGAGGCGATCGCGAACCGCGGCCTCGCCGCCGCCGTCACAGAGGATCCGGCCCTCGCGAAGGGCGTCAACGTCGCCGAGGGTAAGGTGACGTACGAGGCCGTCGCAGAGGCTCACGGGCTCGAGTACACGAAGCTCGCCGAGGTCCTCCCGCCGAGCGTCGTCTGAGGCGCCCCTGCTGCCGCTACGCGGCGGGGGTCTTCTTGCGTCCCGGCGTGGGGCTCAGCTTGACGACGAGCCACGTCACGCCGGCCGCGAACCCGACGACGGCGACGATGAAGGCGGCGAGCCCGACCAGCCCGAGGACATTTGCCACGGATGGAGGATAGCTGCCTGAGTACGATGCTCCGTGTGCCGCGTGCCTGCGTGATCGTGCTGGATGCCGTCGGTGCCGGGGAGCTTCCGGACGCGGCCGAGTTCGGCGATGCAGGCTCCGACACCCTCGGGAACGTCGCGCACACTGTCGGCGGGCTCGACCTGCCGACACTCGAGGCACTCGGCCTCGGCAACGTCGAGCCGCTCGAGGGCTGCGCGCCACAGCCCGGCGCGCCGGCGGTCGCAGGGCGCCTGCTCGAACGCTCGAGGGGCAAGGACACGACGACCGGGCATTGGGAGCTGATGGGCGTCGTCACGCCCCAGGCGATGCCGACCTACCCGTTCGGGTTCCCGGACGAGGTGATCGACCCGTTCATGAACCGGACCGGCCGCGGCGTGCTCGGCAACCGCCCGGCGAGCGGCACCGAGATCATCCAGGAGCTCGGTGAGGAGCACCAGCGGACCGGCAAGTGGATCGTCTACACGAGCGCCGACTCGGTCTTCCAGATCGCCGCGCACGAGGAGACGGTCCCGCTCGAGGAGCTCTACGACGCGTGCCGTACGGCCCGCGAGATCCTCACGGGGAAGCACGCGGTCGGGCGCGTGATCGCGCGTCCGTTCGTCGGCTCTCCGGGCGCGTACGAGCGGACGCCGAACCGCCACGACTTCTCGCTCCGGCCGCGTCGCCCGAACTATCTCTCGCTCGTACGCGACGCGGGCCACAAGGTCTACGGCGTCGGCAAGATCGGCGACATCTTCGCGCACCAGGACGTCGACGAGGAGTTTCCGACCAGGTCGAACGTCGACGGGATCCAGAAGACGGAGGAGCTCCTGCGAACGATCGACGACGGCCTCGTGTTCACGAACCTCGTCGAGACGGACATGCTCTGGGGTCATCGCAACGACCCGGTCAACTTCCACCGCTGCCTTCAGGACTTCGACCGCCGCCTGCCCGACCTGCTCGACGCGCTTCGGCCGAACGACCTGCTCATCCTCACCTCCGACCACGGCTGCGATCCGACGACACCGTCGACCGACCATTCGCGCGAGTACGCGCTGCTGCTCGCCTACGTGGAGGGGCGCAACGCAGCGGGGCGGATCCACGCCGGGGGTGAGTTCGCCGACGTGGGCGCGACGGTCAACGCGTGGCTCGGCGGGACCGCGACGCCGCGCGGAGTGCCCGGCTCGGCGATTCTCGAGCCTTGAGCTGGCTCACCGACCGAGTGCTCGTGGCGGAGCAGTACGCGACCGAGGCGAACCTCGCAGCACGCCGCGCGCTCTACGAGGAGGTGGAGGGCGAGCAGGCGCCGGATGCGCTCTGGCGCGTGCTGGTCGCACGGGCGTGGCGCCATGTGCTCGAGGTCGGCGGCGGGCCGGGTGAGCTCGCCGAGCGGATGCAGCGCGAGCTCGGCGCGGACGTCGCGTTCGTCGACATCTCGCCGCGTATGGTCGAGCTGGCACGGGCCCGGGGTGTCGACGCGGTCGAGGGTGATGTGCAGGAGCTGCCGTTCGCCGACGCGTCGTTCGACACGGTCGTCGCGGCGTGGATGCTGTTCCACGTTCCGGACCTCGATCGCGGGCTCGCAGAGATCGCGCGCGTCCTCGAGACCGGCGGGACGCTGGTCGCGGTCACGAATTCGCGCGACCACCTCCGGGAACTGCGTGACCTGATCCACTGCCCGGGCGCGTCCGAGTCGTTCAACCGCGAGAACGGCGAGGTGGTGCTCCTGCGGCACTTCGGACACGTCGAGCGTGTCGACATCGACTCGACCGTGACGGTGCGCGACCGCGCGAAGCTCGTCGCCTATCGCGGTTCCGTCCCGGCGACCACGCAGCCGGTCCCGGACGACGTGCAGCTGCCGTTCGTCACACACGGCCGCTCGACCATCTTCGTCGCGACGAGATGATCCGGCCGGCCGAGCTGATCCAGCGCAAGCGCGACGGCGAGGAGCTGCCGGACGCGGAGCTCGCGGAGCTCGTGCTCGGGTACGCGCGCGGCGACGTGCCCGACTACCAGATGGCCGCATTCTGCATGGCGGTGTACTTCCGCGGCCTATCGCCGCGCGAGACGTACGTGCTCACCGACGCGATGATCGAAAGCGGTGAGACGATCGACATGAGCGCCGCGCTCGGCCGCAAGGTGGTCGACAAGCACTCGACCGGCGGTGTCGGCGACAAGACGTCGCTCGCCGTCGGGCCGATCGTCGCGGCGTGCGGCGTCCCGCTCGGGAAGATGAGCGGCCGCGGGCTCGGGCACACCGGCGGCACGCTCGACAAGCTCGAGTCGATCCCCGGGTACCGCGTCGACCTGTCGCTCGACGAGCTCGTGGCTCAGGTGCGCGAGGTCGGTGTCGCGATCGTCGGACAGACCGGCGACCTCGTGCCGGCCGACAAGCTCCTCTACGGCCTCCGCGACGTGACTGCGACCGTGGATCAGCCGTCACTGATCGCGGCGTCGATCATGTCCAAGAAGCTCGCGGCCGGGGCGCAGGCGATCGTGCTCGACGTCAAGGTCGGCAACGGCGCCTTCATGCACACGCTCGACGACGCGCGCCGGCTCGCCGAGACGATGATCTCGCTCGGCCGCGAGGCGGGACGCGAGGTCGTGTGCCTGCTCACGGACATGGACCAGCCGCTCGGGCGGGCCGTCGGCAACTCGCTCGAGGTGCTCGAGGCGCTCGAGACCGTCCGCGGCCGAGGCCCCGAGGACTTCACGGAGCTCGTGCTCGATGCATGCGCCCGGCTGCTCGCGCTCTCGGATCTCGGGATCGACGAGGCCGAGGGGCGGCGGCGCGCCGAGGCGGCGGTCGCCGACGGACGTGCGGAGGAGACCTGGCGGCGCTGGATCGAGGCGCAGGGCGGGACGCCCGATGAGGCGGCCCTCCCGGTCGCGCCCGTGCGACGTGACGTGCTCGCTCCGCGCGCGGGCCACGTCCATGAGCTGGTCGCGATCCGCATCGGCAACGCCGCCGTGCACCTCGGCGCGGGCCGGCGCACCAAGGAGGATCCCGTCGACCACGCGGTGGGCATCGTCTGCCGGGCCAAGCGCGGTGCGGAGGTCGACGCGGGCGAGTCGCTCGCCGAGGTCCATGCGCGCTCCGACGAGGCCGCCGACGAGGCCGTGCGCGAGGTGCTCGCGGCTTACGAGCTGGCCGACGAGCCGCCGCCCGAGCGCCCGCTCCTGCTCGACGTCGTTCGCTAGAGGCTTGATGTGGAATTCGGTGTCTGCGGGGATGGTTCAGGCCAAGCAGCTCGCACGGGGCGGGCGCAGGGCGTAGCGGTGGCTACGGGCAAGCCCGACCCGGGCGAGAAGCGCCGCGCCTGAGCCACCAGCCGCAGACGCGGCCATTCACATCAAGTCTCTAGCTCCGCATCGCTACGGTGCGGCCGTGCCCGAGCTGCCCGAGGTCGAGACCGTCCGCCGCCGGCTCGCGCCGGTGCTCGAGGGGCGGACGCTGGCCCACGTCGAGATCGCAGATCCGCGCCTGACCCGGCCGCTCGAGCCGTTCGCGGTGGCGGCCGAGCTCAGGGGTGAGCGCGTCGCGGTCGTCGACCGTCGCGGCAAGTATCTGATTCTCCGCTTCGAGTCCGGGCGCGTCCTCCTGGTGCACCTCCGGATGACGGGGTCCTTCCTCTATGCGCCCGCCGGAGAGCTCCCGGCCGATCCCCACCGTCGGGCCGTCGTCAGGCTGGACGACGGAACGGAGGTCGCGTACCGGGACGTCCGCCGGTTCGGTACGTGGCTGCTGCTCGAGCCCGACGAGGTCGACCCCTACGTAGGCTCGAGGGTCGGGCAGGAGCCGCTCGGTGAGGCCTATCGCGCGAAGCATCTCGCGCAGCGCCTCGCCGGGCGCCGGGCTCCCGTCAAGGCGGCGATCCTCGATCAGCGCACCGTCGCCGGCGTCGGCAACATCTACGCCGACGAGGCGCTCTGGCGCGCGCGGATCCACCCGCTGACCCCAGCCGAGCGGCTCGGGACAGACGACGTGAAGGCCCTGCACCGCGGGATCCGGCGCGCCCTCGAGGCGGGCATCCGCCGCCAGGGCTCGACGCTCCGTGACTACCGCCTCCCCGGCGGGGAGGAGGGCGAGGCCCAGCACGAGTTCAAGGTCTACGGGCGTGGCGGCGAGCCCTGCGAGCGCTGCGGAACGCCGATCGACAAGATCCGCGTCGCCGGCCGCGGCACGTGGTATTGCCCGTCCTGCCAGCGCTACGCCGATTCGGCCACGGCCGCGGAGGGCACGTCCGGGGACAGTCCCTAGACTGGTCCCGGATGGCCGGGCGCACCTACAAGACCGAGGCGATCGTGCTGCGGTCACTGCGCTTCTCCGAGGCCGACCGGATCCTGCACCTGTACTCCGAGCAGCGCGGCCGGATCGGCGCGATCGCGAAGGGCGTCCGCAAGACCAAGTCGCGCTTCGGGGCCCGGCTCGAGCCGCTGTCGCACGTGGAGCTCCTGCTGCACGAGGGGAGCGGCGAGCTGCAGACGATCACGGGAGTCGAGCTCCTGCGCTCGCACCACGCGGCACGCGAGGATCCCTATCGGCTGGGCGTCGGCCTGATCGGGGCGGAGGCGATGCTGCGTCTCCACGGCGAGCCGGAGGCGAACGAGCGCGCGTTCGGGGCGCTGGCCCGCTTCCTCGACCTGCTCGACGACGCACCCGTGCTCGAGAGCCGCTCCGCCCTGGACCCCCTCGTCCTCGGCTTCCAGCTGAAATTGCTCTGGTTGGCGGGCTACCTGCCGCACCTCACGAGCTGCGTCGAGTGCGGCGCCCCCGACGGCCTTGTCGCCTTCTCACCGCGCGCGGGGGGCGCAGTGTGCGCCGAGCACGGCGCCGGCGCGTTGAGACTGTCACCGGAGGGGATCGCGGGCATCGAGCGGCTGCTCTCGACGCCGCTCGCCGACGCGTGGGACGCCGCGCTCTCGGATCGGGCGCGGCGCGACGCGCTCGCGGTGATCACCTCGTCCTACGAGGAGCACGGAGGCTTCCGACTGCGGACGCTCTCGGCATGAGACGTGTCCTCGACGGAGGGCTCGAGCTCGACGACGAGAAGGCGCGGATCGACCGGGACGAGGTGCACCGTTTCCTCTCCGAGGAGAGCTACTGGGCGGCCGGACGCTCCCGCGAGACGGTCGACCGGCTGATCGACGGCGCCGACCGCGTGGTCGGCCTGTACGACGGCCCGCGGCAGGTCGGCTTCTGCCGCGCCTCCGGCGACGGGGTGGCGTTCGTGTATCTCGCCGACGTGTACGTCCTGCCGGCCTACCGGGGACGCCGCCTCGGGGAGGAGCTCGTGCGCGAGATGGTCGAGAACGGCCCGTTCGCCGGCGTGCGCTGGCTGCTGCACACGACGGACATGCACCCGCTCTACCGGAAGCTCGGCTTCGGAGAGCCGGGCTTCAAGCTGATGGAGCGTCCGCCGCAGGCTCGCTGAGCGCGGCGACGAGGAAGGCGAGCGAAAGCGGATAGCGGTGGCTCATGCCGCCGTGGCCCCCGTCGACGAGCTCGCTGTGCAGCCGATGCTCGGGCAGCCCGGCGGCGAGCAGCGCACGGCGGAGCGCGAGCACGCCCAGGTCGAGGAAGTACTCGTCGGCGCGGCCGGCGTCGAGCCACGCACCGCGGAGTCCGCGCACGGCCTGCGCATGCTCCCCGGCGACACGCACGGGGTCGTGCGCCAGCCAGCGTTCCCACACCTCCGGCACGAGCATCGCCGTCTCCGGGTCGAAGGGCAGCTCACCGCTGCTGAACGCGGCCGCGAGCGCACCGAGCTCGACGAGCAGCGCGTCGCCGCGTGAATCGAGCCCGTCGAACGACGCCCAGAACGCCTCGAGCGAGCCGTCGTGGTGCTCGCGAAGCTCGCGGGCCGCGGGGGCGAAGCCGTGGGCGATCGTCACCTCGAAGAGCGCGTCCGGTGCGTGCGCCGCGAACGCGTGGAAGAAATCGGGCCGCCGCAGCGCGTTCACGATCGCCCCGTAGCCGCCCGACGACTTCCCCTGGAGCGCCCGAATGCCGTTCGTGGGGTAGCGGCTCTCGACGAACGGTACGACGTGCTCGCACAGGTATGCAGCGTGCTCGCCGATCCACTGGCCGCCGCCGAGCGCCGTCCAGCCGTCCACGAGCACGACGACGGCCGGCGGATCGAGCTCGTCGATCGCGTCCGGATACGTCTGCTGGAACGGCGCGACGTTGAACCAGGAGAGCGCGCTGCGCATGTGCGCGTGCAGCACGTACACGGTCGGGTAACCGTCCGCGGACCCCGTTCCCGTCGGCTCGCGCACGAAGAGCGGCCGACCGGCGAGCTCGTGCCGGTCGAAGCTCACGCCGACAGGCGGTCGAGCAGCAGCGCTTTCGCGCCCTCGAGCGGGATCCGAACCTGCTCGAGCGTGTCCCGGTCGCGCAGCGTGACGGTCCCGTCGGCCACCGTCTGCTCGTCGATCGTCAACGCCCACGGCGTGCCGATTTCGTCCTGGCGGCGGTAGCGCTTGCCGATCGCCGCCGCGTCGTCGTACTCCGCCGACATCGCGCGCCGCAGCTCCTCGTACAACGGCCTCGCCTTCTCGACCATCGCCGCGTCCTTGCCGATCAGCGGCAGGACCGCGACCTTCACGGGCGCGAGACGGGGATGGAGGCGGAGCACCGTGCGCGGGCGGCCGACGACCTCCTCCTCGTCGTAGGCGTCACACAGGAACGCGAGCATGAACCGGTCGACGCCGCCGGCGGGCTCGATCACGTGCGGCACGTAGCGCTCCTCGTGGCCGATCCACTCGAGCGTCGTGCCCGAGTGCTCGGTGTGCTGGCGCAGGTCGAAGTCGCCGCGGTTCGCGACTCCCTCCAGCTCGAGCCACCCGATCGGGAAGAGGTACTCGAGGTCGCTCGTCGCGCTCGAATAGTGGGAGAGCTCGTCCGCGCCATGCGCACGGACGCGCAGGTGTGACTCGCGCAGCCCGAGCGAGAGATGCCAGCGGCGCCTCTCCTCGATCCAGTAGGCGTACCACTCCTGCGCCTCGGCGGGCGGCACGAAGAACTCCATCTCCATCTGCTCGAACTCGCGCAGCCGGAAGATGAAGTTCCCGGGGGTGATCTCGTTGCGGAAGCTCTTGCCGATCTGGGCGATCCCGAACGGAGGCTTCACGCGCAGGGACGAGGTGACGTTCTTGAAGTTGACGAAGATGCCCTGGGCGGTCTCCGGGCGCAGGTACGCCGACGACGCGGAGTCGCGGACCGGCCCGATATACGTCTCGAACATGAGGTTGAACGCGCGCGCCTCGGTCAGGTCGCATTGCGCGTCCTCGCCGGGATGCTTCGATGGCCGCTTCCCGCAGCTCTCGTGCACGAGATCGTCCGCTCGGAAGCGCAGCTTGCAGGTGCGGCAGTCGACGAGCGGATCGGAGAAGCCGCCGACGTGCCCCGACGCCACCCACACCTGAGGGTTGAGGATGATTGCCGAGTCGAGTGCGACCATGTCGTCGCGCTCCTGGATCATCGCGCGCTGCCATTCGCCCTTGATGTTCTGCTTCAGCAGGACGCCGTAGTGGCCGTAGTCGTAGGCGGAACCGAGGCCGCCGTAGATGTCGGACGAGGGGAAGACGAAGCCACGCCGCCGGGAGAGCGACGCGATCTTCTCGATCGTCGCAGCACCTTCGAACCGCTCGAGCTCGCCGGAGGCCATCGCCCCCTGAACGTACCTACTCGTCCGCTTCGCCGTCCCAGTAAGGGACGTGCTGGACCCGGCCGATCACGCCGAGCCCGCGCCACGAGATCTTGTTCGAACGCGGGTAGAAGCACATGTCGTTCGGGCGGCGTGTGCCGTAGATCAGCATCGTGCACCCGTCGTCGCCGGCGCGGAACCAGTGCGAGACGCCGGTGCCGGGTGGCCGCGCGACGAGGTGCCCGGGCCGGAGCTCGTGCTCCTCGCGGGTCGCGCCACGCTCCTCCCGGAGCGGCGAGGGCCAGAGGTGGAGCGTCGCGCTCCCCTCGAGGATGACGAAGATCTCCTCCTCCTCGGAGTGGCAGTGCGGGACGGCGCCCGAGCGGCCGGGATTCAGCCGCTCCCAGTGCAGGCCCGCGAGCACCGAGCGCTCGTGGGTCGCGAGCGGGGCGGTCACGGCCTTGTCGCCCCACTCCTCGAGCTCCACCTCGTCGACGTTGACGATGTTGTCCGGGCGCGGGGCGGGGGCGGGCAGCTCCAGCGGCCCGAGCTTCGCCTCGATCTCCCATGGGTCGTCGTCGCGGCCCTCGACCCACGGCCAGCCGAGCCTGATCGCCCGCGACCGCGGCAGCCAGCCGAGCTCGGTCGGGTGCCTCGTGCCGAAGACGAGGTACTCGAGCCCGTCGGGACCGGCGACGAAGGTGTGCTCGTGCTCGTCCGGCCGGTGGACGACGCAGTCGCGGGCGCGCACCTCGTGGACCTGGTCGTCCTGCCAGGCGAGGCCGCCACCGGAGAGGACGTAGTACAGCTCCTCGGATGCGCCGTGCGAATGGGGCGGCGTGGGCTGCCGCCCGGCCGCGACGCGCACGCGGTTGACGCCGACGCCGGCCGTCCCGGCGGCGGCGCCGAGCCGCTGCCAGACGGCGTCCATCTGGCCCTTCGCCGACCGGTGCTCCTCGACGTCGTCCCAGTGCGCGAGACCCATCCTCGGAGCGTACGCGAGTAGGCTCCGACCCCGTGGCCCCCGTCGAGCTGCACATGATCTCGGACTCGACCGGTGAGACGGCGCAGCGGCTCGTGCAGGCGCTCGAGGCGCAGTTCCCGGAGCAGGAGTTCCTCGAGATCCGCCATCCGCGCGTGGAGACGGCCTCCGATCTCCAGCTCGCCGTCGAGCGGATGAAAGGGCGGCCCGCTGTGGTCGTGTACACGCTCGTGGAGCCCGAGCTGCGCGAGTCGATGCGCCAGCTGTGCCGGAGGGCGAAGCTCCACTACTGCGACCTGCTCGGTCATCCGATCGACGCGATCGCGCGCGTATCGGGCCAGGCGGCGCGGATGACGCCCGGCGCACGTCCGCCGTTGAACGACGCGTACTTCCGCCGCATGTCGGCGATCGAGTTCGCGGTCAAGTTCGACGACGGGATCGGTGCGGGATTGCACGACGCCGACATCGTCCTCGTCGGCGTCTCACGGACGTCGAAGACGCCGCTCTCGATCTATCTCGGCTACCTCGGGTACAAGGCGGCGAACGTGCCGCTCGTGAAGGGGATCGACCCCCCGCCCGACCTCTTCAAGATCGACCAGACGAAGATCGTCGGGCTGACGATCGACGCGAGTAGGCTCGCCGAGATCCGCGGCGAGCGCATCCGCTGGATGCGCGGCGACATGAAGTACGCCGACCTGCTCGAGATCTACGAGGAGCTCGAGTACGCCGAGCAGATCCACCGGCGTCTCGGCTGCCCGGTGATCGAGGTGAGCGAGCTCTCGATCGAGGAGATCTCCCACAGGATCGTCCAGCTCGTTGCGCGCCGGCGTGCCGAGGCGCAGGTCTCGTGAAGGGGAAGCCGAAGGTCCCGCTCTGGCGCTGGGCGGTGTGGTACACGGCCCTCGCGCTGGCGCTCGTCCTCTTCTACGGCATCGGCACGCCGATCTGGTTCGGCCTGCGGTCGCTCGCGTGGGCGGCCGAGTTCCGTGCCCGCCGCCGGGGTATGCCGGAGGCCCGCTCCGGGGAAGTCCCGATGCACTGATCCCACAGCCTCGGTTCACTCCGGGGCATGAGCGATAGATTCGGAATCCACATGGCGAACAATTACGTCTACGACTTCGACGAGCCGGCCCCGGCGGGGCGCGAGCTTCTGGGTGGCAAGGGGGTCGGCCTGGCCGAGATGACGCAGATGGGTGTGCCGGTGCCCGCCGGATTCACGATCACGACGGATGCGTGCCGCGCCTCGACGGCCGGCGGCGGCGCGTTGCCGGAGGGACTGGCGGAGGAGGTCGACGACCACATCGGCCGGCTCGAGGAGCGCACGGGCAAGCGGTTCGGCTCGCACGACGACCCGCTGCTCGTGTCGGTGCGGTCGGGCGCCGCGATCTCGATGCCGGGGATGATGGACACGATCCTCAACCTCGGCCTGAACGACGAGGCGGCCGAGGGACTCGCCGCGCAAACGGGCAACGCACGGTTCGCCTACGACTCCTACCGGCGGCTGATCCAGATGTTCGGCGAGATCGCCGAGGGCGTCGACGGGCACGTCTTCGAGACCGCGCTCGCCGACCTGAAGCGGGCGCGGAACGTCCAGCTCGACACGGAGCTCGACGCGGACGACCTGAAGGAGCTCGTCCGGACGTTCAAGGAGATCTACGCCCAGCACGTCGGGAGCGAATTCCCGGTCGAGGCGCGCGAGCAGCTGCTACGCTCGGTCGCGGCGGTCTTCCGCTCGTGGCAGAACCCGCGCGCGCAGGTCTATCGGCGCGTGCACGAGATCCCGGACGACCTCGGCACAGCCGTCAACGTCGTGCAGATGGTGTTCGGCAACAAGGGCGAGCGCTCGGGGACCGGGGTGGCGTTCACGCGTAACCCGTCGACCGGCGAGACCGGCCTGTACGGAGAGTTCCTGCTGGACGCCCAGGGCGAGGACGTCGTCGCCGGCATTCGGACGCCGCAACCGTTGGAGGCGATGCGGGGCGTCCTGCCCGAGGCGTTCGAGCTGCTCGTCGAGACGATGAACCGCCTCGAGGAGCACTACCGCGACATGCAGGACGTCGAGTTCACGGTCGAGGAGGAGCGCCTGTACATGCTCCAGACACGCTCCGCTAAGCGCACGGCCGCCGCGGCGCTGAGGGCGGCGGCGGACATGGTCGAGGAGGGGCTCATCTCGCGCGAGGAGGCCGTCGGGCGCATCGACCCGTCGCAACTCGACCAACTGCTGCACCCGATGATCGACCCGGCCGCGCAGCTCGAGCCCGCCGCCAAGGGGCTCAACGCCTCGCCGGGCGCAGCGAGCGGCGGCATCGTCTTCGACGCAGACACCGCCGTCGAGAAGGCGAAGTCCGGGCCGGTCGTCCTCGTCCGCTTCGAGACGACGCCGGACGACATCCACGGGATGATCGCCGCGCAGGGGATCCTCACCGTGCACGGCGGCATGACCTCGCACGCGGCCGTCGTCGCGCGCGGGATGGGCAAGCCCTGCGTCGCGGGCTGCGAGGAGCTGACGGTCGGCAACGGCACCATGACCCTCGCCGGGCGCACGCTCTCCGAGGGCGACGTGATCACGATCGACGGCGGCACCGGCCGTGTGTTCATCGGCGAGGTGCCGCTCGTGCCGCCGCAGATCAACGAGGACTTCGAGCGGGTGCTCGAGTGGGCGGACGAGCTGCGCACGCTCGGCGTCCGCGCGAATGCCGACAACCCCGAGGACGCAACGCGTTCGCGCGAGTTCGGCGCGGAGGGGATCGGCCTCTGCCGCACCGAGCACATGTTCTTCGGCGAGGAGCGGCTGCCGGTCGTGCAGGAGATGATCCTGGCCGACAGTGTCGCCGGACGGAAGTCTGCACTGGACAGGCTGCTGCCGTTCCAGCAGTCCGACTTCGAGGGGATCTTCGAGGCGATGGCCGGGCTGCCGGTGACGATCCGGCTGCTCGACCCGCCGTTGCACGAGTTCCTGCCCGCCGAGGCAGATGCGGTCGACGAGAAGATGCGTCGCCGGATCCGCACCCTGCACGAGGCCAACCCGATGCTCGGCACGCGCGGCTGCCGCCTGGGCATTCAGTTCCCGGAGATCTACGAGATGCAGATCCGGGCGATCGCGCGCGCCGCCCGTGCGGTGCACGAGCGCACCGGCGAGGCACCGCTGGTCGAGGTGATGCACCCACTCGTCGGCTTCCGCGAGGAGCTCCGCCGGCTGCGTGAGCTGACCGAGGAGGTGTGGGCGGAGGAGGCGCCCGACGTGGAGCATCGCGTCGGGACGATGATCGAGGTGCCGCGCGCCTGTCTGCGGGCGGACGAGATTGCCGAGGTCGCCGACTTCTTCTCGTTCGGGACGAACGATCTGACCCAGATGACGCTCGCGTTCTCGCGCGACGACGCCGAGGGCAAGTTCCTCACCACCTACCTGCACGAGGGGGTGCTCGAGCGCAACCCGTTCGAGTCGATCGACATCGACGGTGTCGGCGACCTGATGCGGATCGCGGTCGAGCGCGGCCGCGGCGCGAAGCCGGGGATCAAGCTCGGCATCTGCGGCGAGCACGGAGGTGAGCCCCGCTCGATCGCGTTCTGCCACGAGCTCGGCCTCGACTACGTCAGTTGCTCGCCATTCCGCGTTCCTCTCGCACGCCTCGCGGCCGCACAGGCCGCGCTGCGCGAGTCCGGCCGTGGCTCGTACGTCGCAGCGGGCGGCTGAGCCTCGCCGCTCGCTTCCGCCTACTGGTAGTTGCGGACCTTGAGGTACGCGACGACGATCGCCACGGTGGCGACGGCGGCCGACGAAGCAAGGCTGTAGGCGGCCGAGCGCCTGAAGTTGAGCAGGAGGACCATCAGGACGATGCCGCCGATCAGGCCGCCGACGTGCCCGCCGACCGAGATGTAGCTCGAGAAGGCGAACGTGATCACGAGGTTGAGGACGATCAGGCCCAGGATCTGGCCGCCCGTGGCGAGATGGCCGCGACGCTCGAGCACGAACAGCGCGCCGAGGACGCCGAAGATCGCGCCGGAGGCTCCGACGGTCGGCAGGTTCGGGCTCCAGACGAGCGCCCCGGCCGAGCCGGCCAGGCCGGACGTCAAGTAGAGGAGGAGGAAGCGCCAGCGTCCGATGATCTGCTCGAGGATCGTGCCGACGAAGTAGAGCGAGTACATGTTCAGTGCGATGTGCAGGAAGTTGGCGTGCAGGAACATCGACGTGAACAGGCGCCACCAGTCGCCGTGGGCGACCCCGACGACGTGGCCGTTGATGCAGCATCCCGACGCGAACAGCGCCCCATGGTCGAAGATCGTGTTGTTCGTGAAGCTCGTGTTCTTCCCGATCGCGAACTCGAGCACGGCCACCCCGACGTTGATCGCGATCAGCGTGAGCGTCATCCCGTTCGGGCGCGCGCTCCCGCGTCCGGTGACGGCCCTCGTCACCTTCTGGACGCCCTGAGGCTTCCCGGAGTGCTCCGGGCAGCGCAGGCCGACCGGAGCGGGCGTCATGCACTCGTAGCAGATGGGCCGCCCGCACTCCGAGCAGGAGAGGCCCGTCTCCCGGTCCGGGTGCCGGTAGCAGTAGCGGGGGGCTTCCACGCGGCTAGCGTATCGGGGTGCGGGTCGATGTCGCGTTCACGCCCGACGAGCACTCAGCGGCGCACGTCGGGATCGTCGTCGACGTCATCCGCGCCACCTCGTCGATCGCCCAGGCGCTCGCGTCGGGCTACGAGCGGGTGCTTTGCTGCGCGGAGATCGAGGAGGCCCGCGCCCTCCGCGCCGAGCTCGGGGACGAAGCGGTCGTCGGTGGCGAGCGGAACGCGATCGTCGTCGACGGCTTCGACGTGGGCGCCTCGCCGCGCGAGTTCGCGCAGGTGCCCAAGGCCCGCTTGCTGATCCTGACGACGACGAACGGCACGCGTGCGATCCTTACCGCGGCGGCTCGATGCGACGTCGTGCTGCTCGGCTCGCTGCTCTCGCTGAGCGCGGTCGCCGAGGCGGCACGGGCGGAGGGCGGCGACGTTGCGATCGTCTGCTCCGGGTTCAAGGGCGACTTCGCGCTCGACGACGCCTACTGTGCGGGCCGCATCGTCGATGCGCTCGGCGGCGAGCCGACCGACGCTGCGCTGGCCGCCTCCGTCCTGGCACGCGCGTGGCCGACGCCGCTCGAGGGCCTGAACGCGCGTACCTACGGCCCGCCGGGTCTCGAGGCCGACATCGAGCACTGCGCGCAGGTCGACCTCCTGACCACGGTGCCAAGGTTCGCCCGCATGGTCGGCACGGCAGCCGAGATCGTTTCGTGACCGGAAGGAAATGCCGGGCTCGAACGTTGTTCCGTCCGGTAGCACCCACGAGGAGGAAGCGATGAGCGAGGCGACGACGCTGTACGGGCAGGAGCACGTGAAGCGCTACCGCGAGACGGCCGGCGAGGTCGGGCACATCTGGAAAGAGGGCTCGACCATCCTCCTGCTGACGACGACCGGGCGCACGACCGGCATGCGGACGACGAGCCCGCTCATCTACGCAACGGACGGTGACCGCTACGTGATCGTCGCCTCCAAGGGCGGTGCGCCGGAGCATCCCGGCTGGTACCGCAATCTCGCGAAGAGCCCCGACGTGGAGCTGCAGGTGCTCGGCGAGGTGTTCCCGGCGCGTGCGCGGACGGCGGAGGGCGAGGAGCGCGAGCGCCTCTGGGCGAAGGCGAACGAGGTGTGGCCGCACTACGCCGAGTACGCCGAGCGGACCGACCGGGAGATCCCGGTGGTCGTACTCGAGCGGACCTAGCTCACTTACATTCGGCTCAGGCGATGAGACTCGGCCTCATCAGCGGACGCTTCTGCTCGCCTTCCGACGGCAGCGCGAGCTAGAGTGCGCACGGCTGCAGCGGGGTGAGGCTCCCGCCTAACCGCTCCTTCGGAGCCGATGGCCTCTACCAACTGAGACGACTGTTCCAGGAGGTAGAGCCTTGAGCGATCTAGCGGTAGCGGCACTTCTGGCCGGAACAGTTCTCGTGGCCTCGATGATCTCGGTCGAGGCTGGGTTCTCGGTCGCCCTCATCGAATTGGCGGCGGGCTTCATCGTCGGCAATGCGTTCTCGCTCAGCATCCCGGGCTGGCTGTCGTTCATCGGCTCGTTCGCCGGAGTGGTGCTGACATTCCTCGCCGGCGCCGAGGTGGATGTGCCCCAGTTTCGCCGCGAGTGGCGGGCCTCGATCGAGATCGGGCTCGTCTCGTTCTGCGCGCCGTTCGTTGTGGTGGGCCTGCTCGCGTATTACGGACTTGGCTGGAATCACCGCCAGGCTGAGATCGCGGGGATTGCTCTCTCGACGACGAGCCTCGCGGTCGTCTACGCAGTGCTCGTCGAGAGCGGCCTCAACCAGACCAACATCGGCAAGCGGATCATGGCCGCAACGTTCGTCACCGACCTCGCCACCGTGACGGCGCTCACAGTTCTCTTCATCAAGCCGACGATCTGGATCCTTCCGTTCGTCGCTGTCTCCGTCGCTCTGATCGTGGGGTTGCCGAAGCTCGCGGTCCCATTCTTCGGCCGCTACGGGAACCGGGTGATCGAGCCAGAGATCAAGCTGGTCTTCGCATCCCTGTTCCTCTTGATGTGGCTCGGCGGTCGCGCGAACTCCCAAGCGGTCCTTCCGGCATTCATCCTTGGGCTCGTGATGTCCCAGCACTATGTTCAGCATCGAACGGAGCAGGTACGTCTGCGGGTCGTTGCATTTGCATTCTTGACGCCTTTCTTCTTCCTGAAGGGAGGTATGAGCGTGTCGGCGTCGGCGCTCTGGGGGAACCTCGGCATCCTCGCTCTGCTCTTCCTGTGGAAGGTGCTCCCGAAGCTCGTGGGCGTCTATCCGTTGGCCCGCCGCTACTGCTCGCCACATGCCGCCTTCACGACACTCCTCATGAGCACAGGCCTCACGTTCGGAACGATCAGCTCGCTGTACGGTCTGAATGCCGGGATCATCGACCGCACGCAGTTCTCGCTGCTCGTCGCGGTCGTGGTCATCTCGGCGATCGTTCCGACCGCGATCGCACAGCGGTTCTTCCAGCCCCACGCCGAGCGTGAGCCGCGCCATGATCAGAGCGCCGTCGTCCCGACGTCGCCCGCAGCTGCCACGGCGGGACGGTCCACCGACGAAGTGGAGGTCGCATAGATGCCGTTCGAGCGAATTCTCGTGGCGATCGATGGGTCGGACTGCTCCGACCGGGCCTACGCGACGGCATTGGAGCTTGCCGCCCTGATGAGCGCAAAGCTGACCGCGCTCGCCATCGAAGGACCCCTGCCTGCTTATGCGGCAACCATCGGTGAGGTCGACGAGGTCAAGCGTGAAAAGGATGAGTTCTTCACCGGCCTGGTAGCGCGAGCCCGACGCCAGGCCGTCGTAGCCGGCGTGGAGATCGAGGTCGACGTTCGACCGGGTCATCCCGCTGAGCTGATCTCTCGGGTTGCGAGCGAAGGCTCGTACGACCTCGTCGTCCTCGGTCACCAGGGCCACTTCGTTCGGGATCACCTGCTGGGATCAACTGCCGACCGGGTCGCCGAGCATGCGCCGTGCCCGGTGATGATCGTCAGATAGATCGTTCGCCTCACCGCCGGGAGCGATGAGCCTCGAGGCGTAGGGCGTGTGCCAGACCGCCACCGATTCGGCGTAGACCCCTGCCTCCTGCTCGGGAGGGACATAGAACCGAACGTTGACTCCCTCGTCCGGCTGCTCGTCGTTGCCGAGCTCGTCGTCCATTCGGACACTCCAACTTTCTCGGTTTGCTCATCTTTTTCACTTTCCGAAGAAGTCACACCCACCCGTCAAGGAATGGCTTCCAAGCCCGTGAGGGGATAGGTACCCCCGGCTTGACAGGAGAACACGTGTTCGTGTAGAACATACGTTCCCGTGGTTGCCGCAGTCGTCATTCCCGCCTTCGATCTGCGGGCAGCGCTGCGTCTTCGTCCGCGGCTCCAGACCGTCCCTGCGGCGCTTGCACCACTGCCCGGGACGGAGCAGCTCGTCGGCTCGGTGACCGCTGCGGCGGAGGCGAAGGGCGTGCGGCCCGCGATGCGGCTGGGGGAGGCGCTCGCGCTGTGCCCGGAGCTCGTCCTCGTCGAGCAGGACCCGGCCACGGCCGAGCAGGCCTGGGAGGAGATCCTCCGGCGGCTCGAGGATGCGGGGTTCGCGGTCGAGCCGGTCGAGCCGGGGCTCTGCTACTTCGACTCGAAGGGCGTGGAGCGGCTGTACGGCGGGCTCGAGCCGGCACTGAAGCGCGCCCTCGCTGCGGTCGGGACGACCTGGGATCCGCGGGTCGGCGCGGCGGAGCGCCGGTTCGCGGCGCTCGCGGCCGCGAACGTCGCGCGGCCGGGGCAGGCGCTGATCGTCTCCGACGACCGTGCCCGCTCCTTCCTCGCACCGCTGCCGCTCCAGCTCCTGCCGCTCGAGCGGGAGCGCTACGAGGAGCTGGAGGAGCTGGGAGTGCGGACGATCGGACAGCTTGCCGGGCTTCCGGGCAACGCCGTCGCCGAACGGTTGGGGCCGGCCGGACGGCGTGCCTGGAGCCTGGCGAGAGGCGACGAGACGGGACGGATCGTGCCGCGGAAGCCCGCGACGGCGATCCACGAGACGCTCGAGTTCCCGGAGGCGGTCGGCAACGAGCTGACGCTCCGGCGAGGGCTCGGGGTGCTGCTCGACCGACTCCTCGCCCGGCCGGAACGCGCGGGGCGACCGCCGAGGAAGATCGCGGTGTGGGCGCGACTCGTCGGCGGCGCCTCGTGGCGCCGGACGGTGACGCTGCGTGAGCCGACGGCCGACCCGGCCCGTCTCCGGCTGGCGCTCGCTCCGAAGCTCCTGGAGCTGCCCGCGCCGGCGCTGAAGCTTCGGCTCGAGGTGGGGGAGCTCGCCGAGCACACCGGGGAGCAGCTCGAGCTGCTCGCTGCGGAGGGAGAGGCGGGCCGGGCCCGGCTCCGCGAAGGCCTGCGCCAGGTGCGAGCAGCCGTCGGCGCGGGTGGGGTCTCGACGGTGGTGGAGGTCGCACCGTGGTCGCGCATACCGGAAGCGCGCGCACTGCTCGTGCCGCGCGACGACTGAACGCGCCCAGGCCCGCGCTGGTCGTAGCGCATGCCGACGGCGTGCCGCGTCGGGTCAACCGGCAGGACGTGGCAGTCGTCAGGGAGGAGTGGCGGGTCGTCGACCGTTGGTGGACCGACGAGCCCGTCCACCGCCGCTACTTCGACGTCGTGCTCGAAACGGGAGAGAACACAGTCGTCTACCACGACGACGATGCTGCGGGATCGTGGTTCACCCAGCGCGCCTAGAGGGCGCCGGTGCGGCGGATCGCGTCGACGAACCCTGCGTCGGGCGTGTGGAAGTTCAGGACGCGCGCTCTCCCGCCGGCACTGCGAAAGCCGGGATCCTCTGACGTACGTCGAGCTGCACGCGCACTCGGCCTACTCGTTCCTCGACGGAGCGTCGCTCCCGGAGGAGCTTGCGGCGCGGGCGGCCGAGCTCGGGTACGAGGCGCTCGCACTCACCGACCACGACGGCGTCTGCGGCTCGCTCGAGTTCGCGCACGCCGCCAAGCAGTTCGGCGTGCGCCCGATCACCGGCGCCGAGGTGACGGTCGGCACCGACCACCATGTGACGCTCCTCTGCGAGGACCGAACGGGCTACGCGAACCTCTGTCGCATCCTCACGCACGCGCACGCAGGCACGCGCGTGCCGGGCCGTGAGCGCGAGCTGCTGCCACCGGCGACGACGATCGAGCTGCTCGAGGCGCACACGGAAGGCCTCGTCTGCCTCTCGGGCTGCGCGCGCCAGGGGCTCGGCGCGTTCGACCCGAACGGAGCCGCTCGCCTTGCGCGGGCGTTCGGAGAGGCGTTCTACGTCGAGCTGCAGCGGCCGTACGAACGCGGTGATGCTCGCCGTAACGCCGCCCTCTCCGAGCTCGCGGAGACGCTGCGCGTGCCGACGGTGGCGACGGGAGACGTGCACGTCCACCATCCCCGGCGCTCGCGGCTGCAGGACGTGCTCGTCGCGATCCGCAACCGGACGACACTCGACGGCTGCGAGCAGGAGCGTCGAGGGAACCACGAGTCGATGCTGCTCGCGCCCGCCGACGCGGCCGATCGGTTCCCCACCGACGCCGCGGAGCGCACGTGCGAGGTCGCAGAGCGCTGCGCGTTCGACCTGACGCAGGAGCTCGGCTACCGCTACCCCGACTTCTCCGACGGCGTCGACCCCGCCGACGTGCAGCTTCGGCAGATCTGCGACCGGGCGTTCGCGGAGCGCTACGCGGGCGCGAACGGCCACAAGCGGAAGGCAAGGGAGCGCCTCGACGACGAGCTCGCCCTGATCGCCCGGCTCGGCCTCTCCGGGTTCTTCCTGCTGCACTGGGAGGTGCTCGAGCTGGCCCGCGAGTGCGCACTCGACGTGCGAGGGCCGGGCAGCCCGCGGCACGCACTGCCACCCGGCCGCGGCCGCGGCTCGAGCGTCGGCTCGCTCGTCTGCTACCTGACTGGGCTCTCGCACGTCGACCCTGTCGCGGCCGGGCTCTCGCTCGGCCGGTTCATCAACGACGAGATGGCCGCCGTCCCCGACATCGACCTCGACTTCCCCCGCGACATCCGCGAGCAGCTGATCGTCCGGGTGACCGAGCGCTACGGGCGGGAGCATGCCGCCCTCGTCGCGAGCTTCGCCACCTACCGGAGCCGCGGCGCGATCCGGGACGTCGGCAAGGCGCTCGGCCTGCCGTTCGCCGAGCTCGAGCGGCTCGCGCGCGTCACCGACGGCTGGGACGCGACGCGGGTGGCCGACGAGCTCGACGGCGTCCCCGGCACGCACACAGGGCCCCGCTGGGAGGCGTTCCGCGAGCTGACCCGAGAGATCGCGGGCCTGCCGCGCCACATCAGCCAGCATCCGGGCGGGATGGTGATCTCGACGCGGCCGCTCGTCGAGCTCGTCCCCGTGCAGCCGGCGGCGATGGCGGGACGGCAGATCTGCCAGTGGGACAAGGACAGCTGCGGCGACGCGGGCTTCCTGAAGATCGACCTGCTCGGGCTCGGCATGCTCTCGGCCGTCGAGGACGCGATCGACCGGATCGCCCGCCTACGCGGCGAGATCGTCGACCTCTCACGGATCCCGCTCGACGACCCGGCCGTGTTCGCAGAGATCCAGAGGGCCGACACGGTGGGCGTCTTCCAGATCGAGAGCCGCGCGCAGATGCAGAGCCTCCTCCAGACGCGACCGGAAAACATGGACGACCTGACGGTGCAGGTGGCGCTCGTCCGCCCCGGTCCGATCCAGGGCAAGGCGGTGCACCCGTACGTCAAGCACCGGCAGGCGATCCGCGACGACCCGTTGTTCGAGCCGCCGGTCGAGCACGAGTCGTTGCGCGAGCCGCTGCGCGACACGCTCGGCGTCGTCGTCTTCCAGGATCAGGTGCTCGACGTCGCGATGGCGTCGGCCGGCTTCTCGATCGGCGAGGCTGAGGGCCTGCGCCGGGCGATGAGCCGCAAGCGCAGCGAGGAGGCGATCGAGGCGTTCCGGCCCCGCTTCGTCGAGGGCTGCCTCGGCAACGCGATCGACGAGACGACTGCGAATGCGATCTACGACAAGCTCGTCGGTTTCGCCGGCTTCGGCTTCCCCAAGTCGCATGCCGCTGCGTTCGCGCTGCTCGCCTACCAGTCGGCCTGGCTGCGTCGCGCATACCCGTCCGAGTTCCTCTGCGCGCTCCTGAACGCACAGCCGATGGGCTTCTACCCACCCTCGTCGCTCGTGCGTGATGCCCAGCGGCGCGGGGTGGAGGTTCTGCCTCCGCACGTGAACCGCTCGGAGGCGCAGTGCACGATCGAAGGCGGTGCGGCCGTCCGGATCGGGCTCGGCTACGTCACCACGGTCGGCGAAGACGAGGCCGAGGCGGTCGTCGTCGAGCAGCCGTACGCGGACGTCGGCGACCTCGCCCGGCGGGCGCCGGTGAAGCGCGACGCGCTCGAGGCGCTGGTCGCCGCCGGCGCGTGCGACGACTGGGGCCCGCGCCGGCAGCTCCTCTGGCGGATCGGCGTCACCTCACGAGGCGAGGCTGCCGGTGACGGCAACCGCCAGCTCGCGCTGCCGCTCGAGCCGACTGCAGCGATCCCTGAGCTGCCGGCACAGACACCCTGGGAGCGGATGCTGGCCGACTACAAGCACACCTCGATCTCGGTCGGCATCCACCCCCTGCAGCTCCTGCGGCCCCACCTGCCGGGGGGAGTGTCGACGAGCGCCGAGCTCCCCGACATCCCACACGGCGCGCGGATCGAGCTGGCGGGCATGGCGGTGGCGCGGCAGCGGCCCTCGACCGCGAACGGGATCGTCTTCATGCTGCTCGAGGACGAGCTCGGCCAGTCGAACCTGATCATCCCGCCGCAGGTCTACGAGGAGCATCGCGCGATCGTGAGGGGCGAGCCGCTGCTGCTCGCACGTGGACGCCTCGAGCGGGTCGGCCGGAACGTGAACCTCCTCGTCTCGAGCCTCGCCTCGCTCGGCCCGGTCGCCCGTCAGGCCGCGAACGAGGCCGAGGTGGCGAGCTCGCTGCCGCGCGCCCACCACTTCGGCCATCGCTAGACGCGCTGGCTCGCCGGGCCCGGGTGGTGCGAGAGGTTGTAGGCCGAGTTGACGAGCCCGACGTGGCTGAACGCCTGCGGGAAGTTGCCGAGCAGGCGGCGCTCGGTCGGGTCGTACTCCTCCGAGAGCAGGCCGAGATCGTTGCGGATCGAGAGCAGCCGCTCGAACAGCGTGCGTGCGTCGGCCTCCCGGCCCGCGAGCTGGAGCGAGTCAACGAGCCAGAACGAGCACGGCAGGAAGACTCCTTCGCCTCCGGCGATCCCGTCGACCTCGTTTCGCTCCCGTGTGCGGTAGCGCTCGACGAACCCGTCGCGCATCAGGTTGCGCTCGATCGCGTCGATCGTGCCGACCACACGCGGGTCGTCGGGCGGCAGGAAGCCGACGAGGGGGATCAGGAGCGTCGCCGCGTCGAGCTCGCTCGAGCCGTACGACTGCGTGAACGAGTTGAGCTCGGCGTGGAACGCCTCGCGGCAGACCTCGGCGTGGATGTCGGCGCGAAGTCGGCGCCAGCGTTCGACCGGCCCGTCGAGCCCGATCGACTCGACCGTCTTGACCGCCCGGTCGAACGCCACCCAGGCGAGCACCTTCGAGTGCGTGAAGTGCCTCCTGGGGCCACGCACCTCCCAGATCCCCTCGTCGGGCCGGTCCCAGGCGCCTTCGAGGAAATCGATCAGGTTGCGCTGCAGCGACCACGCATGGTCGTCCGGGTCGAGGCCGTGCACACGCGCCTGGTGCAAGGCGTCCATCACCTCGCCGTAGACGTCGAGCTGGAACTGCTCGTGTGCGGCGTTGCCGATCCGCACCGGGCTCGAGCCGGCGTAGCCCGGGAGCCAGGCGAGCTCGAGCTCGGGGATGCGCCGTTGGCCGCCGACCCGGTAGAGGATCTGCGCCTTCTCCGGGTCGCCGGCCACTGAGCGCAGCAGCCAGTCGCGCCACGCCCGCGCCTCGGCGAGGAAGCCGGCGTTCATCAGTGCGTACAGCGTGAACGTCGCATCGCGCAGCCAGCAATAGCGGTAGTCCCAGTTTCGGCCGCCGCCGATTCGCTCCGGAAGCGACGTCGTCGGCGCTGCGACGATGCCTCCCGTCGGCGCGTAGGTGAGGGCCTTCAGGACGGTCAGCGACGTCCGCACCGCTTCGGCGTGGTCGCCGCCGTAGGCGCAGTCCTGCATCCAGCCGCGCCAGAAGGTCTCTGTGTCGACGAGTGCCTGCTCCGGATCGACGGCATCCGGTCGCTGCTCGTGGGACGGGAACCACGTGAGCACGAACGGCACGCGGTCGCCTTCGCCGACGACGAACTCGGCCGCGTGGGTCATGCCCTCCGGCTCCAGCACGACAGGCGTCCGCAGGAGCAGCCCGTCGGGCCCGCCGATCGCCACGAGCGAGCGCGAGTCGAGTCGCATCACCCACGGGACCACTGACCCGTAGTCGAAGCGGATGACGAGCTCCGTGCGCATCCTCACGCGCCCCTCGATCCCCTCGACGATCCGCACGATGTCCGGCTTGGTCTCGCGCGGCGGCATGAAGTCGATCACGCGCACGCGGCCTTCCGTCGTCCGCCACTCGGACTCGAGCACGAGCGTGTCCTCCCGGTATCGCCGCTCGCCCGCCGGCCCACCCGCGACCGGTGAAAGCAGCCAGCGGCCGTGCTCGCGGCCGCCGAGCAGGGCGCTGAAGCAGGTGCTCGAGTCGAAGCGGGGGAACGGCAGCCAGTCGATCGACCCGGAGCGTCCTACGAGCGCCGCCGTCTGGAGATCGCCCAGGAGCGCGTAGTCCTCGATCCGTTCGGCCATCTCCTACCGATTCTCGATCTCGAGGGCGAACGGCCGCAGGCGGCGTGCGACCGCGCGGTTGAACTCGCGCAGATACGACGTGGGGTCCTCGAGCGTCGCCGCGTAGTGGTCCCGCATGTCGGCGAGGATCTCGGTTCCCGTCTCGACCGCGTCGACGTAGTCCCCGTACAGCTCCTCGGCCTCCGGGCGCTCGGCCTGCTCGTAGGCGGCGAGCCGTTCGTGCACCTCGTCGATCACGTCGCGGTGCTCGCGGGCAAAGAGCTCGAGCTGCGAGTCGACGATCGGCGCGAAGCGCGCGCGGCGGAACATCAGGCGAGCTCCCGGTAGAGGTCGAGGTGGGCCGCAGCGGCCGCCTCCCACGTGAGCTCGTGCCGCGCGCGGTCGGCGCCCGCCCGCGCCGCGGCGAGCGCCTCCGGGTCGCCCAGCAACTCGCCTGCCGCGGCCGCGAGCGCCTCGACGTCCCCTTCGGGAACGACGCGCCCGGCCGCGAACGTACGCACCGTCTCGCCGAGGCCGGCTACGTCGTAGACGACCGCCGGCACGCCCGCGCCGAGCGCCTGCAGGAGGGCGCCGGACTGGTCGAGCTCCGCGCGGTACGGGAAGAGCGCGACCGTCGCCTCCGACAACGCGCGGTCGAGCTCCGCCTGCGAGAGATAGCCGAGCCGCCATTCGGTTCGCTCCGCGGCCCGGAGGCCGTCGAGCGGCATCGCCGGGTCGCCCGCCACGAGCAGCCGCGCGTCGGGGAGCCGCCTCGTGGCCTCGATCGCGTCGCGGAGGCCCTTGTAGGGACGGATCACGCCGAGCGCCAGCAGCGTGTGCCCGTCGTCGGCCCGCCGGGCGGCGCTCGGATAGACGGGGTGGGGGATGACCCTCGCGTCGACGCCCAGCTCGGCCAGGGCAGCGCGGCCCCGCTCGCTGTGCACGACCACGCGGTCGAAGCGCTGCAGCACGCGCTGCCAGAGCCCACGGCGCGAGGCCGTCCGCCGCGGCAGCAGATCGTGCGCGGTGAAGACGGACGGCGCGCGGAAGCGGAGCCGGACGTCGGCCTGCGGCAAGGCGAGCCACTGCAGGTGCAGGACGTCTGGACGCGCCGCCGCGAGCGAGCACATCACCCCGAGGTGCTCGAGCGCCTTCAGCGGCAAGCGGGCGCGCGAGCGACGGAAGAGGCGCGACGAGAGCGGGTAGAAGCGTTCGCTGCGGCGGTAGCCGTCCGGCGCGGGCACGTCGCCGAAGCGGAAGTGCGACGTCGCGAGCTCGACGTCGGCGCCCGCGCGGGCCAGCGCGGCTGCGAGCTCGTGGTCGTACCAGGGGGTGAACGCCGGCGGGTCGGCGAGCAGCACGCGCACGGAAGTAGCGTAGAAGGCGGATGCTCGTCAGGAGCTGGAATCTGTTCCACGGCAACTCCGTCCCGCCGGGGCGCCGGGCCTATCTCGACGAGATGCTCGCGCTCGCGACGGCGGACGACCCGGACGTGCTCTGCGCGCAGGAGGTGCCGGCGTGGGCGCTCGGACGCTTCACGTGCTCGAGCCTCGCGTCCCGGCCGTCGATCGGGCCGCTCCCGATCACGGCGTCGATCGGGCGCGCTCTGACGAATGTGCACCACGGTGCGCTTCGGTCGGCGTTCGCGGGCCAGGGCAACGGCATCCGGCTCGCGGCGCGCCAGGAGCTCCTGTCGCAGGGCTCGCTCGTCCTGAACCCGCGGCGCTTCCGCGACGCCCGGGCGCGCGCGCTTGGTCTCGGGGCACTCGCGCGCCTCGCCTGGGCCCACGAGCGGCGCACCGTGCACACGGCACGCTTCCGGGCGCCTGACGGACGCACGTTCCTCGTCGCGAACCTGCACTGCACGAGCTACGCAGCCGACCGCCGACTCGCAGACGCGGAGCTGCTGCGCGCCGCGTGGTTCGCGTGCTCGACGGCGGCGCCCGGGGACGTCGTCGTCCTCGCGGGCGACTTCAACGTGCCGGGCGACGAGTCGGCGACCGTCCGCGCCCTTCGATCCGCGGAGTGGGGCTTCTCCGAGGCCCGTGCCGGGATCGATCAGGTACTCGTGCGCGGCGCGACGTCGTCGGACGTCCGGCGGCTGCCGGACGAGTGGCGGCGGCGGCACGGCGTCCTGCTGTCCGACCACGCGCCGGTCGAGGCCGAGATCGAATGACCTGGGCAGAGGCCCGCGCGCGCTTTCCGGTGTTCGAGCACACTGCCTACCTGAACGCAGGCACGTTCGGGCCGCTCTCCCGCTCGACGCTCGATGCGATCGCCGGCCTCCGCGCCTGGGAGGGAGCGCACGGGCGGGGCGGCCGCCCGTACTTCGACGCCATGCTCGAGCGGCGCGAGCGCGTCCGCGCGCTGATCGCCGCGGAGCTCCGCGTCCCCGCTGGGCTCGTGGCGCTGACGGAGTCGACGACGCAGGGTGTTCAGGTGGTCGTGCTCGGGCTCGGGCTCGGCCCGGGGGACGAGGTCGTGACGACGGACGCCGAGCACTTCGGCCTCGCGGGCCCGCTCGCGGCGTCGGGTGCGAGCCTCGCGATCGCGGCCGTCCGCGGAGCCCGGCCGGAGGACGTCTTCGACGTGATCCGCGCACGCGTCACGCGGCGGACGCGGCTGATCGCCCTGTCCGCCGTCTCCTGGCTGGACGGGACGATCTTCCCGTGGCAGGAGCTGCGAGTGTCGACCGGGCTGCCGGTGCTCGTGGACGGCGCCCAGTCGGTGGGAGCGGCCGAGGTCGACGCCGCCGGCGCCGACTTCTACACGGTGAGCGGGCAGAAGTGGCTGTGCGGGCCCGACCTCACCGGGGCGCTCTTCGTTGCGGACCCCGAGGCGCTCGCGCCGCGCCTCGTGGCCTATCCGAGCGCGGCCGCCTACGACATCGCGGCGGGTACCTGGGAGCCGAAGGAGGGCGCGCGCCGCTTCGACCCGGCATTCGGCGCCGCGAGCTCGCTCGCGGGCTTCGAGGCTGCGCTCGGCGAGTTGCCGGCCGGGCGCTTCACGCGGGCCGCGGAGCTCGCCGCGCACTGCCGCGACCTCCTGCTCGAGCGGGGCTGCGAGGTCGTCACCGCGCCCGGTCAGGCGACGCTCGTCTCCTGGCGCCACCACGGAGACACTGCGGCGGCCGCGGCAGCCCTCTACGAGCGCGGCGTCGTCATCCGCGAGCTGCCGGGCACGGGTCTCCTGCGCGCCTCGGTCGGCTGGTGGAACGACGAGACCGACCTCGAGCGCCTCGTGGAGGCACTCGGGAACGTCTAGGAGGGAAGGCCGAGCTCGCCCGCGATCGGTTGCAGCGCGGCGACCACGTTCGCGATGTGCTCGTCGAGCTCCACCTCGAGCAGCTCGGCGCCGGCGTAGACGTCGTCGCGTGAGACGCCGGCCGCGAACGACGGCTGCTTGAGCTTCTTGCGGACCGACTTCGGCTCGAGCCCGTCGAGGCCGGTCGGCCGTACGAGCCCGCACGCGTGCACGAACCCGGAGAGCTCGTCGCAGGCGAAGAGGGCGCGCTTGAGCGCCGTGTCGCGAGGCACGCCGACATGGCTCGCGTGGGAGAGGATCGCGTCGATCACGACCTCCGGGTAGCCTTCGTCGCGCAGGATCGGCGCGCCGTCCTGAGGATGCTTGTCGAGGGTGGGGTGGATCTCGTAGTCGAAGTCGTGCAGGAGCGCGGTCACGCGCCACAGCTCCTCGTCCTCGCCGAAGCGCGGGGCGTAGGAGGCGGTCGACGCCTCGACCGCGAGCGCATGGCGCAGGAGCGCCTCACTCGTCGTGTAGCGGGTCAGCGTCTCCCAGGCATCTGCACGGGTCGGCACCACGGCGGACTATCCTAGTGGCCGCCGTGTCCTCGACCCTTGCGAGACCGCTGGCGGAAGCGTTCGTGATCGAGGGCGGCCATCCGCTCAACGGCCGCGTGCGCGCCTCCGGCAACAAGAACGGCGCGCTGCCGATCCTCGCGGCATGCCTCCTTTCGGCCGAGCCGGTGCTGCTCGAGAACGTGCCGCGCATCCGCGACGTCGAGACGATGATCGAGTTGCTCGTCCACCTCGGCGCGGACGCCGAGTGGACGGGGTCGAACGAGGTGCGCGTCCACGCCCAGGACGTCCACCACGAGGTCGACCAGCACCTTGCGAGCCGCATTCGCGCGTCGTTCCTGCTCGCCGGCCCGCTGCTCTCGAGGCTCGGGCGCGCCAGCGTGCCGCCGCCCGGTGGGGACGTGATCGGCCGGCGCCGCCTCGATCCGCACATCCACGCGTTCGCGGAGCTCGGCGCGTCGTTCGAGCTCGGCGCGCGCTACGAGCTGGCCGGCTCGCTCGCGGGCGCGCACGTCCATCTCGACGAGGCGTCGGTGATGGGCACGGAGAATGCCGTGATGGCGGCGACGCTCGCACCCGGGAGGACGATGATCTCGAACGCCGCCTCCGAGCCGCACGTGCAGGACCTGTGCAGGTTCCTCGTCGCCCTGGGGGCCGAGATCGAGGGGATCGGCTCGAACGTCCTGCACATCACCGGGGTCGAGCGGCTCGGCGGCGGCGAGCACACGATCCGACCCGAGCACATCGAGGTCGGCAGCTTCATCGGCATGGCCGCCGTCACCGGGGGCGACCTCACGATCGAAGGCATCGTCCAGGACGACCTGTGGCCGATCGTCCCCGCGTTCGAGCGCCTGGGCGTGCAGCTCGAGCTCGGCGGCGACGTGGTTCGAGTCCCGCCCGGCCAGGAGCTCGCCGTGCACGACGACCTCGGCGGCGCGATCCCGAAGATCGAGGACGGGCCGTGGCCTGCGTTCCCGGCCGACCTGACCTCGATCGCGATCGCGGTCGCGACACAGGCGCGAGGCACGATCCTCGTCTTCGAGAAGATGTTCGAGAACCGGCTGTTCTTCACCGACAAGCTGGTGTCGATGGGCGCTCGGATCATCCTCTGCGACCCGCACCGGGTGATCGTCGACGGCCCCGTACGGCTCTACGGCCAGCGCATGTCGAGCCCCGACATCCGGGCAGGCATGGCGATGGTGATCGCCGCGCTGTGCGCCGAGGGCACCTCGACGATCGGCGACGCCTACCAGATCGACAAGGGGTACGAGCGGCTCGACGAGCGGCTCCGCGAGCTCGGTGCGCAGATCAGGCGCGTCGAGGCCGGGTCGGCGTAGAGCGATACGCTCACCCGATGACCGAGACCCCGAGCGACGCCCGCCTCGCGCCGGCGAAGGAGGGTGCCGCCGACGTCGAGACGGGTCTGCCCGTGCTCGACCACCTCGTCACCGAGCTGGCGCGCACCGGCCGGTTCCGGCTGTCCCTCGAGGTCGCACCCGGCAGCGCGGACGAGGCACTGACCGCGGCCGGCCGCGCGTTCGGCCGCGCGGTGGCCGACCGCCTCGACTCGAACGACGTCGCGGGCACCGGCTGGGCCATCCAGCCTGCCGACGAAGCGCTCGCGCTCGTCTCGCTGGAGCGCGCCGGCGAGGGACGGCTCGTGACGAACGTCGACTTCTCCGACGAGCGCGTGGGCGGGGTGGCGACGGACGTCGCCGCGCGCTTCCTCGAAGAGCTCGCGCTCGGCGCGCGCATCAACCTGCACGTCCGGCTCGTCGAGGGGACAGACCCGCAGCACGTGCTCGCAGCGATCTTCAAGGCGGTCGGCGCCGCGCTCGGACAGGCGCTTCGGCCCGTTTCACCCGAACCGGAGGAGGCACCGTGACGAAAGAGGCCGTCCGCACCGAGGCCGCTCCCGCGCCGTTCCAGGGCGCGCCGTACTCGCAAGCGATCAAGGCGAACGGCTTCGTCTTCGTCTCCGGACAGCTCGCGCTGCGGCCCGGGGACAAGGAGATCCTCGCGGGCGACATCACCGCGCAGACCGAGCAGGTCTTCGCGAATCTGGGGGCGATCCTGCAGGAGGCGGGGAGCTCCCTGGGCCGGCTCGTCAAGACCACGGTCTTCCTGCAGGACCTCTCGGACTTCCCGGGCATGAACGAGGTCTACTCGGCCCACGTCGGCACGACACCGCCCGCCCGCGCGACGGTCGAGGTCGCGAAGCTCCCGTCGGGAGCGCTCGTCGAGATCGAGGCGATCGCCCTCGTCTGAGCGGCTCGAGACCTACGTCGACTCGCTCGGGCTCGACGCGTACGCCGTCGGGGGCGCCGTGCGGGATGCGCTGCTCGGTCGGCAGGCGAAGGACGCCGACTTTCTCGTTCCCGGTGTCGACATCGACGGGCTCCGCGCGGCGCTCGCACCGCACGGACGTACCGACCTGCTGATCGTCGCCGGACGTGCGGTCGGCGTCCGCTTCTTCCCGCGCGAGCGCGAGCCCCGGCGGCTCGCACCGGCCGGGATCGAGCTCGCGCCCCCGCGGCGCGAGGTGTCGACCGGCCCGGGTCGTCACGACTTCGAGATCGTGGTCGATCCCGAGGCGTCGGTCGAGGAGGACCTGCAGCGGCGCGACTTCACGATCAACGCCATGGCGCGGCGGCTCTCGACCGGCGAGGTCGTCGACCCGCTCGGCGGCCGAGCCGATCTCGAGCGGCTGATCCTTCGCACCGTCTCTCCGCGGAGCTTCGCGGAGGATCCGCTCCGGCTCGTCCGCGGGCTGCGCTTCGTCTCCCAGCTGAACCTCGACCCGGACGAGCAGACGCTCGCGCAGATGCGGCAGGAGGCGGCGTCCGTCACTCACGTCTCCGGGGAGCGGATCGGCGGCGGGCTTCGGGCGGACGGGATGGGCGAGCTCTCGAAGCTGCTGCTCGGCGCGCACCCTGCCAAGGCGCTGAGGCTCGCGCGTGACACGGGAGTGCTCGTGCAGGTGCTTCCGGAGTTCGAGGCTGCGATCGGCTTCCAGCAGGAGAGCCGTCATCACGCGCTGACGGTCGACGAGCACACGTTCCAGGTCGTCCAGGCGGCCGTGGAGCTCGGCCTGCCGCTCCGCGTCCGGCTGGCCGCGCTCTTCCACGACGTCGGCAAGCCGCACGTCGCGTGGCGGGGCACGGATGGCCGGCTGCACTACTACGCGAAGCCCGGGCGATCCCAGCGGAGCCACGAGCAAGTGAGCGCACAGCTCGCCTCCGCGGCGCTCGCGCGCCTTCGGTATCCGACCACGCTTCGGACGCGCGTGACGCGGATCGTGCGAGGGCACATGATCGACCCCGGGAGAGGCGGCGCCGTGCGCGCGAGGAGGCTGCTCGCGCGCTACGGCGAGGAGCTGCTCCTGGACCTCCTCGACCACAAGCACGCCGACCTTCTCGGCAAGGGCGGAGCGCCGATCGAGGCCGACCTGGCGAGGCTCGCCCGGTTTCGCGAGCTCGTCCTCGAGCAACGCCGCCAGCCGCATCGGATCGCCGACCTCGCGATCGACGGCAACGACCTGATCGGTCTCGGCTACCGGCCGGGCCCGGCGATCGGGCAGACCCTCGCGCGGCTGCTCGAGCAGGTCGTGACCGATCCCGATCTGAACACGCGGCACGAGCTGCTCGAGCGCGCGAAGGCGAGCCTCGCGTGATCCACTGGGACGAGCCCGGCTACGTCGTCGCGTTCACGACGCGAGTCGGCGGCGTGAGCGAAGGCGTGTACGCGTCGCTGAACCTCACCACCGGGACCGGAGACGACTCGGCTCTTGTCGAGCGGAACCGCGAGATCGCGTGCGAAGAGCTCGCCCTCTCAGCGGACGAGCTGGCGTTCAACCGCCAGGTGCACTCGCCGACGGTGCACCGGGCCCGCCGCGGCGGACGCGGCGAGCCGGGCGACGGGCTCTGGAGCGACGAGCCCGGCTTGCCGATGCTGGCGTTCGCGGCGGACTGCCTGCCGATCGCGCTCGCCCGGCACACAGGCCCGCGTGCGCTTGCCGTCCTGCACGCCGGCTGGCGCGGGCTCGTCGAGGGCGTCGTCGACGCAGGCGCCCGGGCGCTCGGGGGTGAGCTGACCGCGGTCGTCGGGCCTGCGATCGGGCCGTGCTGCTACGAGGTCGGTCCCGAGGTGTCGGCGCTCTTCGATCCCGACCTGACCGTGGAACGGCGGTTGAACCTGTGGGAGGCAGCCGAACGTGCACTTCGCCGCGCCGGCGTCGAGAGGATCGAGCGCCTCGACCTGTGCACGCGCTGCAACCCGGAGCTCTTCTTCTCTCACCGCCGCAGCGGCGAAGCGCGCGGCGTGCAGGGGGTGATCGGTGCCGTCGCCGGCTGAGATCCGGGAGCGGCTGGCGCGGATCCGCGAGCAGGTCGGGCCGCGCGTGACCGTCGTCGCTGCGACGAAGTACGTCGCGGTCGAGGAGATGGCGGCGCTTGCGGAGGCCGGGGTGGAGGTCGTGGGCGAGAACCGCGCGCAGGACCTCGAGGCGAAGCATGCGATGTACGGCAACGCGTTCCGCTGGCACTTCATCGGCCACCTGCAGTCGAACAAGGTCAAGGTCGTGAACCGCATCTGCGAGCTCGTGCACTCCCTCGACTCCGAGACTGCCGCACGCCGCCTCGAGATCCCGGCGCTCGTCCAGGTCAACCTCGCAGGTGAGGGCTCGAAGTCCGGCGTCGCGCCCGAGGAGATCGCCGCGTACCTCGGCTACGGCGTTGTCGGCCTGTCGACGATGCCGCCCGCGGCGGCGAGCGCCGAGGCGTCGCGGCCGTGGTTCCGGCGCCTTCGCGAGCTCGCGGACGAGCATGGGCTCGAGCAGCTCTCGATGGGGACGACGCAGGACTACGCGGTGGCCGCCGAGGAGGGCGCCACCTACGTTCGCGTCGGCTCGATCCTCTTTCGGCGTTAGCATTCCAGCCGATGGCGCTGGGCGATCTGTGGAGCCGGACGCTCGTCTACTTCGGCATCGCCGAGGAGGACGACGACTGGGACGACGAGGACGGCTACGCGGCGGAGGAGAGCCTCGAGCAGAGCTACCGCGAGCGGCCGAACGTGCGGAGGCTGACGCCGCGGCGCCGTCAGCACGAGTACGACGACTGGACGGAGTCCGAGTCCGACAACCCGACGGCCCGGGCGCCCGCCCTGCGCGGCCAGCGGGTTCGTGAGATGCGACCCTCGATCGAGGCGGTTCCGAACCCGTCGAGCGTGCGTGTGCACCTCGTGCTGCCGCGCAGCTTCAACGACGCGCAGCAGATCGCGGACAGGTTCAAGCAGGGGATCCCGGTCATCCTCAACCTGCAGAACGCCGACGCGGAGCTCTCGAAGCGGCTGATCGACTTCACGAGCGGGCTCACCTACGCCCTCAACGGCGGCATGCAGCGGGTCGCCGACAAGGTCTTTCTGCTGACGCCGCGCAACGTCGAGGTGAGCGCCGAGCAGCGCGCGCAGATCCTCGAGCGCGGCGGCTTCTTCAACCAGGCTTGACCCGGTGTCAGACACCTTGAAGGTGTCTGACACCTTCTTGCGCCGCGCGCAGCCCGCTGCGCAGCGCACCCTCCATCAAGGCGTGCCATTCGCCCGCGGTGTGCTCGCCGGCGAAGAAGAGCGGCCCGACCGGCCGTGCGAGCGCCTCGTCGTCCAGCGGCGAAGACAGCGTGCGCGCCGAATAGGCGCCGTCGGGCCACGTCGAGAGGAGCGGCTCGGCGTCCGCGAAGGCGAGGTCGGGGCGGAGACGCCGCACAGCCTCCACCCAGAGTGCGGCGCCTTCGGCGACCCCCAGGCGCTCGAGCGCCGACGCCGTGCCCGCGAACGACGCGACGATCGGCAGGGGGCCGCCGTCGGGGGCGAGCTGCGTCCACGTCCAGAAGCGCTCGGGCACGGCGAGCGTCTGGCTCGGCGACGCGGCTGCCGCGAGCCGGAGGAAGAGCTTCGCCGCGTCCCCGTAGCGGACGGCCGCGAGCGCATCACCCTTCCAGCCCGGCAGCGGGGGGTCGAAGGCGATCGCGAGCGCCCGCGGCGCGGGCAGGGCGATCACGCAGGTGTCGGCTCTCAGCTCCCCGATCCGTACACCGTCCCCGCCCCAGGCGACCTGGTGCACCGGCTCACCCAGCCGGACACGGTCGCCGAGGCCGCGCGCGAGCGATCGGGCGACGAGCTCGTTCCCGCCCGCGACGCCGTGGCTCGGGAAGGCGCCGAACCCGGCCGCGCCGTCGGCGAGGACGGCGGCGGGCTGGTCGTCCGGGTCGTAGGCGGTCGAGACGGCGACGCGTGCCTCGATCGCCTCGCGGGGCCCCGGGGCGGGCACGAGGCGGAGGAGCGCGTCGGAGATCGACCGGCCCGACGCCGCGCAGAGCGCCGCCGCGGCCTCCCGCACCTGTGAGGTCGTCGTGGCGACGCCGCCGACCGGATCGCGCTCGCCGTACAGCGTTCCCTTCTCATAGAGCGAGAGCCCAAGCCGGGCTGCGGTCGCCGTCAGCACCTCGTAGCCGGGCAGGACGAACTCCGCGCCCAACTCCACCACCGAGCCGTCGTCGAAGGCGTGCGAGTGCACGCGCCCGCCGACGCGGTCGAGCGCCTCGAGCACCGTCACCTCGACTCCGGCGGCGAGGAGCGCGTCGGCGGCAGCGAGGCCGGCGAAGCCCGCCCCGATGACGACCGCGCTACTCGCGCTCGCGCGCGGCAAGGTACGTGCGGGTGAACTTGTAGGGCAGCTTGTCCTTCTCCGCGTACACGCCGTGGGAGAACGCGCGGGAGCGCACGCCCTGCTGCACGCGCTCGCAGACGTCGTAGTCCTGCCGGGCGACGAGCTCGGCGAAGTCGACGACGTCGCTCGGGTCGAAGCCCCGCTCGTCGATCACCTCGGGCCTGAACAGATAGTCGGCGATGACGGTCGTGTGCTGCGAGCTCCGCGGCAGCATCCGGGTCGCGATCACGACGGTTCCCGTGAGGTCGATGAACATGTTCGGGAACACGGCCGCTCCGTGCATCGCGCTCGCCGAGTGGCGGTCGATGCCCGGCATCACGGGAATCGTCGTCGTGCCCGTGGCGGTGTAGCCCACGCCGCCGCCGACGATCGAGACGCCCCAATCGTCGCGGCCCTCCTCGGTGACGAGCCCCCTTCCGTAGGTCGGGGCGACCGCCGACAGCTCGGGGTGCACGGTGGGACAGTGCAGGCACTCGTTGTAGTTCTCGACGAGGATCTTCCAGTTGGACTCGACCTCGACCACCGTCTGCCGCGCCGTTCGCAGCTCGGCCATGTGCCAGCGCTCGTACTGCAGCGGCTGGTCGGTCTGCCCGTCGAGCGACTCGCGGAGCGTCAGGGAGGGCTCGGCCGCGAGATTGAGGAACACGAAGCCCTGCCACACCTCGACGTGCGCCTGCCAGAGGCCGAGCTGGGAGCGGTCGAGCTCGTCCTTGCCGACGAGCGGCGTGCCGACCAGGCTGCCGTCGTACGCATAGCTCCACGCGTGGTACGGGCACTTGATCGCACCTTTGGCATGCCCGTGCGTCTCGGGGTCGCAGAGCCGGGAGCCGCGGTGGCGGCAGACGTTGTAGAAGGCGCGCAGCTCGTCGTCCTTGCCGCGGACGAGGATCAGGCTCTCGCCGGCCACGTCGACCGACACGAAGTCGCCCGGCTCGGGCGCCTCGTCGACCCGCGCGGCGTAGAACCAGTCACGGAAGAAGATCCGCTCGCGCTCCAGCTCGAACACGTCCTGCGCGTGGTAGTCGCGGCCCGGGAGCGTGGTGCGCACGTGCCGAAGCATACAACCCGCCTTGACACATCGTGCTACGTCGGTTTGCATTGTGCGATCCGTCGAAGGAGGCACCGATGCACCCGCGCGAGCGCAGGACGACCAGGCGGCACTTCCTCTTCTCCTCGGCAGGCTCGGTCGCGGCCCTCTCCGGTGCCGACGCACTGATCCGCGCAGCGGGCGCCCTCGGTGCACCGCTCGGCGCTCCGATCGGCCCGGGCGGGATCCCACTCGCGCGACGCAACTTCCCGGTCACCCTCCCGATCTACTCCGACAACGAGCCGATCGCGGGCGGCAAGAGCCCCGAGAAGGGGCCGTTGAACGTCTTCAACTGGTCGGACTACGTGAACCCGGCCACCGTGAAGCGCTTCGAGAAGGCCTACGGCGTCAAGGTGAAGATCACGACATTCGAGAACGAGGAGGAGGCGCTCGCGAAGCTGACGTCGGGCCAGGCGAGCTTCGACGTGTGGTTCGCGACAGTCGACTACCTGTCGCGTTCGGTCGCCGGCAGGCTGATCCAGCCGCTCAACCACTCCTACGTCCCGAACCTCAAGAACGTGTGGCCGTCGCTGCAGAGCCCCTTCTACGACGTCCACTCGAGGTACTCGGTGCCGTACACGGTCTACACCACGGGCATCGCGTATCGGAAGGACAAGGTGAGCCCGGCGCCGACGGGCTACGACGCGTTCTGGAACGCCAAGCGCTACGCGGGCAAGGTTGCGATCCTCGACGACCAGCGCGAGGCGCTCGCGATGGCGCTCCTCCATCGCGGCATCCAGAACGTGAACACCGAGGACCCGAAGCTCGTGCAGGCGGCAGGCGCCGACCTCGCGAAGCTGACGAAGCTCGTCAACATCAAGACGAACACGACGGACTACACCGACGTTCCCACCGGGGCCGTCTGGCTCGCGCAGGGGTGGTCCGGCGACATGGCCGGCGCGATCAACTACATGCCGAAGGGCGTACCGGTCAGCGTCGTCGGCTATTGGCGGCCGAACACGGGCGCCGTCGTCGGCAGCGACATGATCACCGTCCTGCGTGGCGCGAAGAACCCGGTGCTCGCGCACCACTTCCTCGACTATCTGCTGGACGCGAAGCACGGTGTCGAGAACTTCTCGTGGCTCGGCTACATGCCGCCGCTCAGC
This sequence comes from uncultured Thermoleophilia bacterium, assembly GCA_963725595.1. Classification (GTDB taxonomy): domain Bacteria; phylum Actinomycetota; class Thermoleophilia; order Gaiellales; family Gaiellaceae; genus PALSA-600. The sequence continues at coordinate 686,587 of CAVRYT010000001.1, forward strand.
GTGATCAACCCCGACAAGGTGATCGCGCAGGGGTACATCCCGAAGAACCTGGGCTCGACCGTCGTCCGCGAGTCCGACTTCAAGAAGGGCATCAGTCTGCTGCCGCTCACCACCGCGGGCCAGTCCGTCTGGCAGAACGCGTGGTCGACCTTCAAGGCCGGCTAGAGGCTGCTAGCGACCGAAGGAGCATGATCCGGCGCCTCTTCTGGCCGAGCTTCGCGTTTCCCGGCGCGATCTGGCTCGTGCTCCTCTTCCTCGTCCCGACCTACGCGGTGCTGGCCGTCGCCTTCGGGTCGACGGATCCGATCTTCTCGAACCCCGTGCCGGCGTGGAACCCGCTGCACTGGCAGTTCGCAACGATGCGGCAGGTGCTGGGCGACCTGAGGCCGGGTCGCCCGTTCTGGACCGTGTACCTGCGCACGTTCGCCTACGTCGGCATCTCGCTTGCCGGCTGCCTCGCGATCGGCTACCCGGTCGCGTACTACCTCGCCCGGCACGCGCGCCGGACGAAGGCGCTCCTGCTCGTCCTCCTGATCGTCCCGTTCTGGGTCAGCTACCTGATGAGGATGCTCGCCTGGGTCGGGCTGCTGCTGCCCGACGGGCTCGTCAACCGCACCCTCATCGACGTCGGCATCCTGTCGCACCCCTACGGCTGGCTCGACGGGCAGGCCTCGTCGGTCATCCTCGCGTTGATCTACGGCTACATCCCGTATCTGATCCTGCCGCTCTACGCGACGCTCGACCGGATCGAGAGCCACGTGCTCGAAGCGGGGCGCGACCTCGGTGCGAGCCCGATCTCGACGTTCCTGCACGTCACGCTGCCGCTCTCGCGGCACGGGATCATGGCGGCGAGCGTCCTGATCGCCTTGCCGATGTTCGGCGACTACTACACGAACGACGTCATCTCGAGCTCACCGCGCACGACGATGATCGGCAACCAGATCAACCTCTACTTCCAGGGCGGACCGCAACGGACCGTCGGCGCAGCGCTCGTGATCGTGCTCTCAGTCGTGCTAGCGGTGCTGATGTCGTACTACCTGTGGGTGACGCTTCGCGCGTCGCGCACGGAGGATGCGCTCGCGTGAGAAGGGTGCGCGACTGGTGGGCGAACCCCTGGGGACAGCCGCGTGTGCTCGGCGTGCTCACGTGGGCCTACATGGTGTGGGCGATCGTCCCGGTCGGGATCGCGATCCTCTTCTCCTTCAACAACGGCCGCTCGCGCAGTGTCTGGCAGGGGTTCTCGCTCCGTTGGTACTGGGGCGACCCGAACCAGTCGGTCCTGCACGACCCGGCGCTGCGCGGGGCGCTCGAGCAGAGCCTGAAGCTCGCCGGCCTCGACATGGCGATCGCCGTGCCGCTCGGCGTCGGGCTTGCGATCGGGCTGACACGCTGGCACGGCTTCGGCGCGCGCCCGGTCAACTTCCTGATGCTCTTCCCGCTCGTCACGCCGGAGATCGTGATGGCCGTGTCGCTTCTGCTCGTCTTCGTGACGCTCTACAAGATCCAGCTCGGGACCACGGCCCAGGTGCTCGGTCAGGTGACGTTCTCGATCTCGTACGTCGTGCTCGTCGTCCGCAGCAGGCTGCTCTCCGTCGGGCCGGAATACGAGGAGGCGGCGCGCGACCTCGGCGCATCGCGGGTGGGTGCGCTGCGGCTCGTTCTCCTGCCGCTGCTCGCGCCCGCGATCTTCGCCAGCTTGATGGTGGTGTTCGCGCTGTCGATCGACGACTTCGTCGTCACCGACTACCTCTCGTCGAACTCGTCGACGCAGACGGTGCCGATCAAGATCTACTCCGGCGTGCGCGGCACGACGACACCGGCCCTGAACGCCGTCGCGACCGTGCTCGTGCTCGCGACCATGCTCGCCGTCACGCTTGCTGCGCTCGTCTTCCGGCGGATCAACGCCGCCCAGCACGGCGAGCGGGGGACCGGCCTGCGCGAGCTCGCGGCCCTGGACGTATGACCGTGACCGACGGCCACATCGAGCTCGTTGAGCTGCGCAAGGGTTTCGCCGACGTCGTGGCCGTCGACGGGATCGACCTGCAGATCGAGGCGGGCGAGTTCTTCTCGCTGCTCGGCCCTTCGGGCTGCGGCAAGACGACGACACTCCGGCTGATCGCGGGCTTCGAGCGTCCCGACGCGGGACGGATCCTGTTGGACGGCGTCGACATGGCCGCGACGCCGCCGCACAAGCGCAAGGTGAACACGGTCTTCCAGAGCTACGCGCTCTTCCCTCACCTCGACGTCTACGACAACGTCGCGTTCGGGCTCCGCCGGGCGCGCGTGAAGCGCGACGAGACCCGCTCGCGCGTCGACGCGATCCTCGAGGCGGTCCGCCTCGGCGGGCTCGCGCACAGGCGGCCGGCCCAGCTGTCGGGCGGCCAGCAGCAACGCGTCGCGCTCGCGCGCGCGCTGGTGCTCAATCCGTCGGTCCTGCTGCTCGACGAGCCTCTGGGAGCTCTCGACGCAAAGCTCCGCAAGGCGCTCCAGATCGAGCTCAAGGCGATCCAGGAGCAGTTCGGCATCACATTCGTCTACGTCACGCACGACCAGGAGGAGGCGTTGACGATGTCCGACCGGATCGCGGTCATGTCGAACGGGCACGTCGAGCAGGTCGCGACACCGAATGCGATGTACGAGGAACCGGAGACCGTGTTCGTCGCGGACTTCCTGGGCGTGTCGAACCTGATGACCGTGACGGTCGACTCCGGCAACGACCGCTCCTGCGACGTCCGGCTCGGCGACTTCGAGCTACAGGCGGCCCGAGGGGAGGTCGGTCGACGCGGCGAGACGCGGATCGTGATCCGGCCCGAACGCGTGCGCGTCGAGCCGTACGACGCGCCGGGCCCGAATCGCGTTCCCGGGATGATCGAGCGCGTCGTCTACCTCGGCTCGTCCGAGCAGCTCGTGATCCGTCTCGCAACCGGGGACGTCGTCCACGCGCTGGTCGTGAACGACGGCACGGCTCGCGAGCTCGGCCAGGGGACGGCGGTGCAGGCGCACCTGCCGGCCGAGGCGCTGCGCGTCCTCTCGGGCTAGACCCGGACGAAGCGGGCGTCGAGCCCGACCGCGCCCTCGCGGCGGACGAGCAGCGGGTTGACCTCGAGCTCGGCGAGCTCGGGATGCGCCGCGGCGAAGCGTGAGAGCGCGGCGACGGCTGCGGCCGCGGCTTCGATGTCGAGCGGCTCACCACCGCGGGCGCCGTCGAGAAGTGGCGCACTGGCGAGCGAACGGAGGAGTCGCTCCGCGCCGATCTCGTCGACGGGTGCGAGCGAAACGGCGGTGGCGTGGAGCAGCTCTGCGTGCACGCCGCCCGCCCCGACGACGACGATCGGGCCGAAGCGGGCATCCCAACGTGCGCCGACGATCAGCTCGAGGCCGGCAGCCGTGTCCTCCGCCGACTCGACGGAGTAGGCGGGCGCGTCGAGCCGCGCGAACGCAGCGGCGAGCTCGGTCTCGTCGCGCAGGCCGAGCACGACCCCGCCCGCGTCCGACTTGTGCAGCGCACCGAGTGCCTTGAGCACGACCGGATAGCCGAGCTCGGCGGCCGCAGCGAGCGCGTGGTCACGGTCGGCGACCGTCCGCGCCGCTCCGAACGGGACACCGGCCGCCGCGAGCGCCGCGCGGGCGGCGGCATAGCCGGTCTCGACCACCGGCACGTCTGCCGCCGGGAGCATCGGCACAGGGCCCGACGGCGGCGCGCCGTCGCGCAGCAGGCACGGCGAGCCCTGCCACGGCGGACTCGACATGGCGGTAGACGGGGACGTCGTGGGCGCGCAAGGCCCGCGAGGGCGGCGCGTCCCAGTGCATCGTGTGCAGCACGAGCGGCTTTCCCGTCTCCGCCGCCGCCGCCGCGAGCGCGTCGGCCACCGCGAGCTCACGCGCGCACAGCTCGTCCGACAGGGCGCTGTAGCCGCCGAAGTAGGCGGTGAGAAGGACGGCGTCGAGCTCGTCGGCCTCGAGCAGCGTCCGCGTCGTGCGGGCGAAGCTGAGCTGGTCCTGCTCGCCGGCGCCGGCGAGGTCGACGGGATTCGCCGTCGCCGCTGTGTACGGCAGCGACGCCCGGAGCACGTCCTGCGTCCCGGGCTCGAGCACGGGCAGCTCGAAGCCCGCGCGCCCGAGCAGGTCGCTCGCAACCGCCCCGTAGCCGCCGCCGTCGCTCACGACCCCGACCCGCCGGCCACGGGGTCGGTGCGGGGCGAGCAGCGCTTGCAGCGCGACGACGAGCTCGTTCGGCGTCTCGACGCGATGCACGCCCGCCGCGCGGCAGGCGGCGTCGACCGCGTCGAGGTCGCTCGTCAGCGACCCGGTGTGGGAGCGTGCCGCGCGCACCGCTCCCTCCGTTCGCCCGACCGTGAGCAGGACGACGGGCTTGCCGGCCGTGCGCGCTGCCTCGGCGAACGCGCGCCCGTCGCGGAAGTCCTCGCAGTAGACCCCGATCGCGCGGGTCGGCTCGTGCGCCGCGAACGCCGTCACGAGGTCGGTGACGTCCAGGTCGGCCTGGTTCCCGATCGAGACGAGCCGCGAGTACCCGAGCCCCACGTCGCCGAGCAGGAGGCCGATCTCGAGCGCGATGTTGCCGCTCTGCGAGACGAAGCCGACGGCGCCGCCCGGCAGGTCGTTCCACGCAAGCTGGAGCTCGGCGCCCGAGTCGTAGATGCCGAGGCAGTTCGGCCCGACGAGCACGGCGCCCGCGGCCCGCACCCGCTCGACGATCGCGCGCTCGCGGGCCGCACCCTCGGGGCCGAGCTCGCCGAAGCCCGCCGCGATCGCAACGAGCGCCTTCGCCCCGGCGGCGAGCGACTCGTCGACGGCCTCCTCGAGCGCGTGGGCAGGCACGCTCAGGACGACGAGCTCGGGCTGCTCGGGAAGCTCCGCGATCGAGCGGTGGACCGGGAGGCCGAACAGCTCGCCGCCGCTCCGGCCGACGAGCAGCACGCTCCGCCGGTGCGCGCCGCTCGCCGCGTCCCGGGCGAACCAGTGACCCCACTTGTCGGGATCCGCGGAGACGCCGACGATCGCGACCGAGCGGGGCTCGAAGAGCGGCCGGAGGTCGCGGCTCATCGACGGCCGACCGAGCGCCCGGCACGCTCGGGGCGGGGCAGACCCGCGTGAGCGTCGCGCAGCCGGGTGACTGCTTCGAGCACGCGGCCACTCGCCGGCGCCGCTCGCCCCGCGGCGGTGTCGACGTGGAGGAGCATCTGCTCCGCCGTCGCGACCGGGTCGTCCTCGCCGTCACGCAGCAACGTGTGGAAGACGTGGAGACGCTTCTCGTCCGCCCCGAGAATCTGCGTGGTGACGTGCACATGGTCGCCTGCCCCGAGCTGACGCAGGTGCGAGAGGTGCGTCTCGGCCGTGAAGTAGCTGCCGTCGGCCTCGAGGTGGGACGCGTCGAGTCCGAGCCGGCCGAGGAGCGCGTCGGTGGCGTCGGCGACGAGCTGCAGGTAGCGGCTCTCGTGGACATGACCGTTGTAGTCGATCCAGTCCGCCTGGACGCGGCCCCGGTGGAGGGGGAGCAGGCCGTCGTCGGCGTGGGCTGCGTCCCGGAGGAGCGAGCGCTCCCAGCCGGCGAGCGTGGCGCCCGCTCCGGTCCCTTCGCCGCGTAGCGCTTGAAGAATCGCAACGAGAGCGTCGTCGCGGCTCCGTTCCAGCTCGCGGATCGAACGGCCGGCCGCCTGCGCGTCCGACTGGTCGGCGATCCGGTCGACGAGCTCGTCGGTCAGCTCGGGCACGTCGGTCAGCTTGCTCCACGGCCAGACGAGCGCCGGCCCGAACTGGGCCATGAAATGGCGCATGCCCGCCTCGCCGCCCGCGATGCGGTACGTGAGGAACGTGCCCATGACCGCCCAGCGCAGCCCGGCGCCGAAGCGAATCGCGTCGTCGATCTCCTCGACGGTGGCGACGTCGTCCGCGACGAGCCAGAGCGCCTCGCGCCAGAGCGCCTCGAGGAGCCGGTCGGCGATGAAGCCGTCCAGCTCCGTGCGCACGACGAGCGGATGCATCCCGACGGCGCGATAGGCGGCGGCGGCCCGCTCAACGGTCTCCGCCGCCGTTCGTTCCCCGCCGCACACCTCGACGAGAGGCAGGAGGTAGACGGGGTTGAACGGATGGCCGACGACAAGCCGTTCGGGCCGCTCGAGACCGCCTTGCAGGTCGCTCGGTCGCAGGCCCGACGTCGACGAGCAGAGCAGGGCGTCGGCCGGCGCCGCGCGGTCGGCCGCGGCGAGCAGCTCCTGCTTCAGCTCGAGCCGCTCCGGCGCCGACTCCTGGACGAGCCACGCCCCTTCCACCGCCGCCTCCAGCGACCCCACGAGGTCGATCGCCCCTTCGGCCGGCAGCGGGGCGAGCGTCAGCCGCCCGTAGGCGCGCCGCGCGTTCTCGAGGACGTCAGCGAGGCCACGGGCCGCCTCCGGGGCCGGGTCGTAGACCCGGACGTCGACGCCGTTGAGTGCGAAGCGCGCGGCCCAGCCCGCTCCGATCACGCCGCCGCCGAGGAGGCCGACGGGCCGGTCGTGCTCAGCCACCGGCCCGCAGCGCGAGCCGCTCGCGCACCTCCGCCGGCCCGAGCACGCGCACGTTCATGCTCTCGAGGATCGAGACCGCCCGTTCCACGAGGTCGGCGTTCGTTGCGAGCCGCCCTCGCGAGAGGTACAGGTTGTCCTCCAGCCCGACGCGGACGTTGCCGCCGACGAGCGGGGAGAGCGCGACGAACGGCAGCTGCATGCGTCCGATCGAGAAGGTCGAGAAGATCGTGCGCGTCGGCAGCCGGTTGACCATTGCGAGCAGCGTCGCGGGATCGTCGGGCGCGCCGTAGGGGATGCCGGTGCAGAGCTGGACGAGCGGGGGCGCGTCGATCAGGCCGTCGGCGATCAGCTCGTGCACCTGGACGAGGTGGCCCGTGTCGAACACCTCGAGCTCGGGACGGACGCCGAGCTCGCGGATGCGCGCGGCCATCGCGCGCAGCATCGCGGGGGTGTTCACCATCACGTAGTCGCCGCCCGCTGCGAAGTTCATCGTCCCGCAGTCGAGCGTGCAGATCTCGGGGCGCAGCTCCTCGACGTGCGCGAGCCGCTCGGCCGCCCCCGCCATGTCGGTGCCCGACTCGGCCGGCGGGAGGGGAGCGTCTGCGCCGCCGAGCACAAGGTCGCCGCCCATCCCCGCCGTCAGGTTGAGAACGACGTCGACACCCGACGAGCGGATCCGCTCGACCACCTCGCGGTAGAGCGCCGGGTCGCGCGCGCCCTTGCCGGTGGCGGGGTCGCGGACGTGGATGTGCACGACAGCGGCGCCGGCGCGTGCCGCCCCGAGCGCCGACTCGGCGATCTGCTCGGGCGTTACCGGCACGAGCTCGCTTCGACCGGCCGTGTCGCCGGCGCCCGTGATCGCGCAGGTGACGAAGACCTCCCAGTTCATCCGCGTGCGAGATGTGAACGGTGTGTGCACATGGCGCGACGCGATCCACCTTACGAGCGTTCCAACGGCCCCGTCAAGCCGCCTTGACCGGCCTGCGACGGCCGTTCTAGTGTGCGCCATGCTCGTCGGAGGTTCGTAATATGAACGCGACGATGCGCGAGACGGCGCACACGTTCGCCCGCGACGTCCTGCGCCCCGTCGCCCTCGCCTACGACGAGAGCGAGGACTACCCGCTCGAGGAGCTGCGGGCGGCGGCCCGGCTGGGCCTGACGTGCTTCGACCTGCCTGCGGCCTACGGTGGCGGCGGCGTCGCGAGCCTGCGCGAGCGCTGCGGCGTGATCGAGGAGCTGTCCTGGGGCGACTCGCCGATCGGGTGGGTGATCGGACAGGGGGGCTTCTTCGCCGGGCCGATCCTCGCGCTCGGCTCCGACGAGCAGAAAGCGCGCTACCTGCCGCCGCTCTGCTCGCCCGACCCGCCCGCCTGCTCCGTCGCGATCACCGAGCCCGCGCACGGCTCGGACTCGGCGGCGATCGAGACTCACGCCCGCCGGGTCGACGGCGGGTACGTGATCGACGGGCACAAGACTTTCATCGGCAACGGACACATCACGGACGTCTGCGTGGTCTTCGCGACGGTCGAGCCGGGCACGCGCTCCCGCGGGATCACGGCCTTCGTCGTCGAGCCGGGAGATGCGGGCTTCGTCCGCGGCCCGCGCCTGCCGAAGATGGGCAGCCGGTGCTTCCCCGCGGCCGAGCTCCGGTTCGAGCAGTGCTTCGTGCCGGAGGAGCGTCGGCTCGGCGGCGAAGGGGACGGCTTCAGCGGGCTGATGCACGTCTTCGACGTCGCACGCGTGCAGCTCGCGGCGAGCACGCTCGGCGTCGGGCGCGCCGCGCTCGAGCTCGCGGTCGAGCACGCCAAGGAGCGTGAGGCCTTCGGGCAGCCGATCCACCGCTTCCAGGCGGTGTCCTTCCGGCTCGCCGACGCGAAGCTCCGGCTCGACCAGGCGCGGCTGATGACGCTGCACGCCGCGGCGCTCGCCGACGACGGAGAGCCGTTCTCGACCGAGGCCGCGATGGCGAAGCTCGCGGCGTCCGAGGCCTCGGGCTTCGCCACTTGGGCGGCCGTGCAGACGCTCGGCGGCGCCGGCTACATCCGGGACTCGTTCGCGCAGAAGTGGTTCCGCGACGCGAAGCTGGACGAGATCTGGGATGGGACGAGCGACATCATGCGCCTCCTGATCGCCCGCAGCCTCTTCTCGTAGATCGTGCGCGACCCTCGCTACGACGTCCTCTTCGAGCCGGTCCAGCTGGGCCCGGTGACCGCGCGCAACCGCTTCTTCCAGGTCCCGCACTGCAACGGCATGGGGCATCGCGACCCGACCGCGCACGCGGTCATGCGCGGCGTGAAGGCCGAGGGCGGCTGGGCGGTCGTCTGCACGGAGGAGGTGGAGATCCACCCGAGCTCGGACGTCGGTGGCTTCATCGAGGGGCGGCTCTGGGACGACGCGGACGTGCCGGCGCATGCACGACTCGTGGAGGAGGTGCACGCGCACGGCTCGCTCGCCGGGATCGAGCTCGTGCACAGCGGCATGAGCCTCGGCAACCTCTACAGCCGGATTCCGCCGGCCGGCCCGTCGAACCTCCCCCTCACGGTGTACGACCCGATCCAGGCGCGCCGGATGAGCCTCGACGACATCCGCGACCTGCGCCGCCGTCACCGGCTCGCGGTGCGGCGCTCGCTGCAGGCCGGCTACGACGTCGTCTACGTCTACGCCGCCCACGGCCTGACGACGCTGCAGCACTTCCTCTCACCGCGCTGGAACGACCGCTCCGACGAGTACGGCGGCCCGCTTGAGAACCGCGCCCGGCTGCTGCGCGAGGTGCTGGAGGAGACGCTCGAGGAGTGTGAGGGCCGCGCCGCCGTGGCGTGCCGCCTCGTCGTGGACGAGCTGCTCGGTGCGCGCGGCATCGGCAAGGGTGAGACCGAGGACCTGCTCCGCCTGCTCGGTGAGCTCCCCGACGTGTGGGACTTCATGGTCGGGTTCTGGGAGGACGATTCGATCACCTCTCGCTTCGGTCACGAGGCATGGACGGAGGAGCACTTCCGCGGCCTCCGCGAGCTGACGTCGAAGCCGGTGGTCGGAGTCGGCTGGCTGACCTCGCCCGACACGATGGTGCGGCTCGTCCGAGACGGGGTGCTCGACCTGATCGGTGCGGCGCGCCCCTCGATCGCCGACCCGTTCCTGCCGCTGAAGGTCGAGGAGGGCCGGCTCGAGGACATCCGCGAGTGCATCGGCTGCAACGTCTGCGTCACCGGCGACTGGACGGCGACGCCGATCCGCTGCACCCAGAACCCGTCGATGGGCGAGGAGTGGCGCCGCGGCTGGCACCCCGAGCGAATCCGGGCGCGTGGCTCGGAGAGCAGGGTGCTCGTCGTGGGCGCGGGGCCGGCCGGCCTCGAGGCGGCGATGATGCTCGGTCGGCGCGGCTACGACGTCGTGCTCGCGGAGGCCTCGCGCGACGTGGGTGGACGGGTGGTCGACGAGGCGCGGCTGCCGGGGCTCGCGGCGTGGATCCGTGTCGTCGACTACCGGCGTGCACAGCTCGAGCGGCTCCCGAACGTCGAGCTGGCGCTGGAGAGCACGGTCACGGCGGAGGAGGTCCTCGGCTACGGGTTCGAGCACGTCGCGGTCGCAGCGGGCGCGCTCTGGCGGCGGGACGGCGTCGGCCGCTGGCACACGCGCGCGGCGGCGCTCGACGGGGTGGAGCTGCTCACGCCGGACGACCTCTTCGCCGGACGCCGGCCGGCAGGGGGGCGCGTCGTGCTGTTCGACGACGACCACTACTACCTCGGCGGCGCCCTCGCCGAGCTCCTCGCCGTGGAGGGCTTCGCCGTGACGCTCGCGACCACCGCTGCCCGCGTCTCGGAGTGGACGGTCAACACGATGGAGCACGGGCGCGTGCACCGGCGGCTGCTCGAGCACGGGGTCACGCTCGAGCCGGGACAGGCGCTGCTCGCCGCGGAGGCGGGATCGGCGCGTCTCGCATGCGTCTACACGGAGCGCGAGCGCGTGCTTCCCTGCGACACGCTCGTCCTCGTCACGGCGAGGTTGCCCGAGGACGCGCTCGCAGAGGAGCTGCTCGGCCGGCGTGGCGAGTGGGAGGCCGCGGGCATCCGCTCGGTGCGGGCGGTGGGCGATGCCTTTGCCCCGGGCACGGTCGCAACTGCGGTCTGGGACGGCCGCCGCTACGCCGAGGAGCTCGATGCCGACGACCCCGGCGACACGGTTCCGTTCCGCCGTGAGGTGGTCGGCCTCGCCGTTCACACTGTGCGACGATGAGCCGGATGATGCACCCGACCGAGGCGCCAGGCCGCTCCAAGACGATCCAGTCCGTCGACCGGGCCGCGGCGCTTCTGAAGGCGGTCGCCGACGCGCGCCGGCCGCCCACCGTCGTCGAGCTGGCCGAGGCGTGCAGCCTCAACCGCTCGACGACCTGGCGCCTGCTCGCGACGCTCGACGCCCACGGGCTGATCGAGCGCGACCCGGTCAGCCAGCGCTACAGCCTCGGCTACGCGTTCCTGCGCATCGCGGCCGGAGCGGACGTCGACCCGCTCGTCCGCCGGGCAAGGCCGGTGCTCGAGCGGCTCGCCCGCGAGACCGGCGAGGCGACCAACCTCGCCGTCGCCAAGCGCTTCAACCTCGTCTACGTCGACCAGGTCGACCCGCCGCAGATCATGGCGCCGAACTGGTTCGGCCGCTCCGTGCCGCTGCACGCGACCTCGACCGGGAAGGCGTACCTCGCGTTCCTCACCGCGGACGACCGCATGTTCGCGCTCCCGGAGCGGCTCGAGCGCTACACGGCGACCACGATCACCGACCGCAAGAGCCTGGCGGCGGAGCTCGAGGAGGTGCGGCGGAACGGGTTCGCAGTGTGCGTCGGCGAGCTCGAGGAGTCGCTCTTCGGCGCGTCCGCTCCGGTGCTGTCCGAGCAGGGTCGCCCGGTCGCCGTCGTGAGTGTCTGGGGGAGCGAGCACCGCCTTCCCCGCGAGCGGCTCGACCGGGCCGGACGGAGCACGCTCGCGGCCGCGGAGGAGCTCAAGGGCCTGATCCGGTGAGCCCCGGCGTCGTCGAGACCGAGCTCGTCGGCGACGTCTGCGTCGTCCGTCTGAAGCGCGAGGACAAGCTGAACGCGCTCTCGACGGAGCTTGAGCGCGCGCTCGGCAAGGCGCTCGCGGGCGACGGCGTCGCCGACAGCCGCTGCGTGGTGTTCACCGGCTCGGGACGCGCGTTCTCGGCCGGTGCCGACGTGAACGAGCTCGCCGACCGTGACCCTGAGGCGATTGCGCGCTACTACCGCGAGAGCGGCGGTGTCTACGAGCGCATCGCCGCCCTGCCGCAGCCGACCCTGTCGGCGATCCACGGCTGGTGCCTCGGCGGCGGGCTCGAGCTGGCGCTCGCCACCGACTTCCGCGTCGCCGACGAGACTGCGGTGCTCGGCTTCCCCGAGGTGGGGATCGGGATCCTCCCGAGCTCCGGCGGGACCGTGCGGGCGGCACGGCTGCTCGGCCCTGCGCGCGCGAAGGAGCTGATCCTGCTCGGCGGCCGGGTCGACGCGCAGCGGGCGCTTGCGATCGGGCTCGTCACGGAGGTCGTTGCCGCCGGGAAGGCGCTCGAGCGCGCGCTCGAGCTCGGCGGCATGCTCGCCGCCCTGCCGCGGCTCGCCGTCAGCGTGGCGAAGCAGGCGATCGACGCCGCGCCGGAGGCCTCGCGCGAGGCGGCGCTCCTGATCGAGCGGCTCGCCTACGGGCTGCTCGCGCAGACGCCCGCCGCACGCGAGCTCGGCGGGGGGTAGCTCGATGGTTCACGAGAAGCAGATCGAGATCCGCTGGCGCGATCTCGACGCCTACGGGCACGTCAACCACATCGTGTTCCTGACGTATCTCGAGGAGGCGCGCGACGAGTGGCTCGGCAGGAGCCTGGGCGACCCGGCCCAGGTCTGGAACTACGTGGTCGCCCGTGTGGAGATCGACTACCGGCGCGAGCTGACGCTCGCGGACGACGTGGTCGTGGCGACCTGCGCGCTCGAGCGGATCGGGAGCTCGAGCGTGCGCACGCTCGAGTCCGTCGTGACGCGAGAGGGCGCGACGGCGGCGGAGGGCCGGGCGGTGCTGGTCGCCCGTGACGCGGAGAGCGGCCGCTCCCGGCTGCTCACAGGCGAGGAGCGCGCGGCCTTCGAGCGCGCCGCCGTCACGTAGGAAAACTGTCCACGCTCCCGAAGGGTCGCCCATGCTGCTCGACGCCGTCTCGGAGGCGCAGCTCTTCGTCGAGGTCTTCCTCGGCGTCTACACGCTGACGATCTTCGCCTACATCCTGACCTCGTGGATCCGGCTGCCCTATTCGCTGCGGCCGGTCGAGAGCTTCCTCCGCGACGTGTGCGAGCCGTACCTGCGGTTGTGGCGACGGGTGCTGCCGTTTCCGGCCGGCCCGATCGACTTCTCTCCGATGGTCGCCGTGATCGCGCTGATCGTGCTCGAACAGGTCCTCGTTCGCGTGCTGGGCCAGTTCCACTAGGAGGAAGGGGAGACGATGCACTACACGCCCGTCGAGTTGAGGCACGTGAAGGTCGGTCGCAGCCTCTTCGGCTACCGGCGCGCCGACGTCGACTCGCTGATCGCCGACGCGGCCGCGAGCTTCGAAGAGGTCTGGGCCGATCGCGGCGAGCTCGCCGACCGGATGGAGGACCTCCAGTCGACCCTGGACGAGGTGAAGCAGCGCGAGACCCTGCTCGCGACCACGCTCGTCGCCGCCGAGAAGGCGGCCGGCGAGGCCGTCGAGTCAGCGAAGCGGCAGGCCGAGGTGATCGTGGCCGAGGCCCACCAGGAGGGCCGCTCGATCACGCGTGCCGCCCTTGCCGAGCGCGACCGTCTGTTCGCGGAGGCGCGCCGGGTGGAGGCGCTCCTGCGCGCCGCGCTCGGCATCGTCGAGGAGTCGCGCCACGGTGAGGACGAGCCGGCCTCGTGGCCGCGGCACGAGGACACCCGCGAGTTCCAGGCGATCGAGCCGCCCGCCGAGCTCGCACCCGAAGCGCGGCCGAACGAGAGCCCGGGCCTGGGCTTCGCCTGGGGGTAGTCTGGGCGGGGTGACCGCCCGTCTGACCCTGCGAGTGTCGCCGGGCGCCGCGTCCGCGTCCGTCGTCGGCCGCCACGGCGCGGGCTGGAAGCTGCGCGTCGCCGCCGCGCCGGAGGACGGAAAGGCGAATGCAGCCGTCGTCCGCCTGCTCGCCGACGTGCTCGAGCTGCGGCCGCGCGACGTCGCGATCGTTTCCGGTCATGCTTCTCGGGACAAGACGGTCGCTCTGACGGGCATCGAGAGCGACGAGATCGAGCGCAGGCTCGCACGGGCGAGCGGCGCGGGAAAGGACCTGCGGTGACCGAGATCGACACGGCGACGCTCCGGACGAAGCTCGAGGAGGAGCGGGCGCGGCTCGCCGGTGCAGCCAGGCTGCTCGACCATGAGAGCTCCGGGACGGTCGAGGAAGAGCTGGGGGAGCTCGCCGACGGCTCGGGCGACAACCACCTTGCGGACATGGCCTCCGCGACGTACGACCGTGAGCTCGACCAGGGCCTCGAGGCAGGCGTCCAGGAGACGATCGCCGACATCGACGGCGCCCTCCGACGATTGGACGAGGGCACGTACGGGAGTTGCGAGGCCTGCGGCAAGCCGATCGGCGCGGAACGGCTCGCCGCCATCCCGTGGGCGCGGTTCTGCATCGACGACCAGCGGCGCCGTTGAGCGAGCCAACGCCGGACGTGCGCGTCGGCTCCGCGACCGACGGCCTGACGCCGCTCTCGGTCGCGGAGCGGTCGCTGGCCGCCGGCATGACGCAGTGGGCAGGCCTGCTCGCCGTCGCCGGCGCCGCCCTCCTGGCCGACCAGCTGACGAAGCACATAGTCGTCTCGACGCTGGGCCTCGACGAGTCCACCCACGTGATCGGGCCGCTGTCCATCCACCACGTGCAGAACTCGGGGATCGCATTCGGCCTCTTCTCGAGCGCGACGCCCGTCGTGACGGCCGTCACGACGGCGGCCGTCGTCTGGATGCTCGTCTTCTTCGCTCGCTCAGGGTCTCGTCATCCGGTCCTCCCGGCGGCCTTCGGGCTCCTGATCGGCGGGAGCCTCTCGAACCTGTTCGACCGGGTGCGGCTCGGGCACGTCACCGACTTCATCGACATCCATTGGTGGGGGCTCCGCATCTTCAACCTGGCGGACAGCTTCATCGTGGTCGGCGTCGCCATCCTGCTCGTCGCGCTCTTCATCGCGGATCGCCCCGCACGCCCGCGGCGGCGGACGCTTGACGTCGCCGCCCGGTGATCGTCCCGCCGGAGGCGGCCGGGGAGCGCCTCGACCGGTTCCTCGCCGGTCACCTCGGCTCCCGCGCGGCGGCCGAGCGAGCGATCGACGGCGGCGTCCTGGTCGACGGTGCGTCGCGGCCGAAGAGCCACCGACTGGCGGGCGGCGAGGAGGTCTCGGTGCCCGAGCCTGCCCCGGCACCGGTCGTCGCTCCGCCGCCACGGCCACGGTTCGTCCACGAGGACGAGCATCTGCTCGTCGTCGACAAGCCGGCCGGGCTCGTCGTCCACCCGGGCGCAGGGCACTCCGGCGACACGCTGGTCGACGCCCTGCGGGGGATCGCGGCCGGCGGAGACCCCGAGCGGCCCGGGATCGTCCACCGCCTCGACCGGGACACCTCCGGGTTGATGGTGGTCGCACGGAGCGCGGACGCGCACGCGCGGCTCGCCGACCTCGTCCGGGCGCGCAGGCTCGACCGGCGCTACATCGCGCTCGTTGCAGGCCGCCCGCGCTCTCGGACCGGGCGCATCGACGCCCCGATCGGCCGGGATCGCGGCGACCCGACCCGCAGGTCGCTCGACACGGACTCGCCCCGCGAGGCGGTGACCCGGTTCGAGGTTGTCGAGCTCCGGCCCGCACACGCGCTCCTGTCGGTGCAGCTCGAGACGGGGCGGATGCACCAGATCAGGGTTCACCTGGCGGCGATCGACCTGCCGGTCGTCGGAGATGCGGTCTACGGCACGCCGGAGCCGGAGCTCGATCGGCAGTTCCTCCACGCCGCGAGGCTGGCCTTCACGCACCCGTTCACGGGCGAGGAGCTGCGCCTCGACTCCGAGCTGCCGCCCGAGCTCCAGGCGTATCTCGCCCGGCTTTCCTGACGCTCGCTACCATTCACGCGTCTTCCGTCCCCGACCCGGTGGGGACGCCCTCGACGGAGGGTGGCCGGCTTCGTTCCGGCTTCTGTCGCGGGCCCGCCGGCGCATCGCCATCCGAAACCCGCAGAAAGGGGCGCATCATGCCCGTCGTCGCCATGAAGGACCTCCTGGAGGCCGGAGTCCACTTCGGCCACCAGACCCGCCGCTGGAACCCGAAGATGAAGCGCTTCATCTTCTCCGAGCGCGGCGGTATCTACCTGATCGACCTGCAGCAGACGCAGCAGCTCCTCGACGAGGCGCACGCCTTCGCGAAGGCGATCGCCGAGCGCGGCGGCTCCGTGCTGTTCGTCGGCACGAAGAAGCAGGCCCAGGACGCCGTGCGCGACCAGGCGTCCCGTGTCGGCATGCCGTACGTGAACAACCGCTGGCTCGGCGGCCTGCTCACCAACTGGCGGACGATCTCCGACCGGATCCAGCGCCTGCACGAGCTCCGCTCGCTCAAGACCGAAGCTCAGCTCGACCTGCTGCCGGCCAAGGAGCGCATCTCGATGGAGGCCGAGCTCGAGAAGCTCGAGGCGAACCTGGGCGGCGTCGCCGACATGCGCCGCCAGCCCGACGCGATCTTCATCGTCGACCTCCGCAAGGAGCAGCTCGCAGTGCGCGAGGCGAAGCGCCTCGGCCTGCCGGTGATCGCCCTCGTCGACACGAACTGCGACCCGGACGAGGCGGACTACGTCATTCCGGGGAACGACGACGCGATCCGCTCGTGCAACCTCGTCGTCAAGGCGATCGCCGACGGCATCGAGGCGGGCAGCAAGCGCGGTGCGCCGGCCGAGCTGGCGGCCGTCGCGGAGGCCGAGGAGGCCCAGGACGCCGCGGCCGTCGAGGAGACCGAGCCTCCGGCACCCGCAGCGGCCGAGGCACCCACCGAACCCGAGGCTCGTGACGAGCCGGAGCCTCCCGCCGAGACGCAGGCCGAGGCCGCGCCGGAGAGTGCGGGGGAGGCGGCCGCAGAATGACCGAGATCACGGCTTCGATGGTCAAGGAGCTCCGCGACGCGACGAGCGCGGGGATGATGGAGTGCAAGCGCGCGCTCCAGGAGACGGACGGCGACTTCGACGAGGCCGTCAAGCTGCTCCGGGAGAAGGGCATGGCTTCCGCTGCGAAGCGGGCCGACCGCGCGACCAGCGAGGGCAAGGTCGGCGTCATGGTGCGGGACGCGGTCGGCGCGATCGCCGCCGTCGGCTGCGAGACGGAGCCCGTGTCCAACAACGACGACTTCCTCGCGTTCGCGGAGAAGGTCCTGCGCACCGTCTTCGACGGCGGCGACGCGGGCGAGCACGAGGCGGAGCGGGTCGAGCTCGCGGCCCGCCTCGGCGAGAACATCCAGGTCGTCGGCGCGAAGCGCATCGAGTCGGGCGAGGGCGAGCTCCTCTCGCAGTACGTCCATTCGCCGGCGAACAAGGTCGGCGCGCTCGTGCGCACGAGAGGCGGCGATCCGAATGCGGCGCGCAGCCTCGCGCTCCACCTGACGTTCGCCCGCCCGACGTACGCGACGCGGGACGAGGTGCCGAAGGAGCTCGTCGACGCGGAGCGCGAGATCCTCTCGAACTCCGACGAGGTGCTCTCGAAGCCCGAGAACGTGCGGGAGAAGATCGTCGAGGGGCAGCTCGCCAAGCGCTTCTACGGCGAGTCGGTGCTGACCGAGCAGACGTGGTATCGCGCGGACGAGTCGACCGGCACGGTCGCGAAGTACCTCGCCGAGCGGGGCATCGAGCTGCTCGACTACGCCTGGCTTTCCGTGGCCTAGTGGGCTTCAACCGGGTCCTGCTGAAGCTTTCGGGCGAGGCCCTGATGGGCACGCGCGAGTTCGGCCTCGATCCCGAAACGATCGACGCGCTCGCGCGCGAGCTCGTCGACGTCCGCGCCGACGGGCTCGAGGTGGCGCTCGTGATCGGCGGCGGCAACATCTACCGCGGCATGGCCGCGGCCGAGCACGGCATCGACCGGGCGACGGGCGACTACATGGGGATGCTCGCGACCGTGCTCAACGCCCTGGCGGTCCAGGAGGCGCTCGAGCGAAACGGCGCCGACACCCGCGTGCAGTCGGCGATCGCGGTCCAGGAGGTCGCGGAGCCGTACATCCGTCGCCGCGCCGTCCGCCACCTCGAGAAGGGGCGAGTCGTCATCTTCGCCGCCGGCACGGGCAATCCGTACTTCACGACCGACACCGCCGCCGCGCTCCGCGCGCTCGAGATCGGAGCCGAGGCGATCCTGATGGCCAAGAACGGCGTCGAAGGAGTCCTCGACGGGGACCCGCGCACGGATCCTCACGCGAAGCTCATCCCCGAGCTCACACACTTGCAGGCGATCGAACGTGGGTTGAAGGTGATGGATACGACCGCCCTCTCGCTCTGCATGGACAACAACCTCCCCATTCACGTGTTCGAGCTCGCACCCGGTAACGTCGCACGCGTGGCCGCCGGCGAGCGGGTCGGAACGGTCATCTCGAGCCCCGAAGGAGACACACGGTGATCGAAGACTTCATCGGCGATGCGACGCAGCGGATGGACAAGTCGGTCGACGCGACGCACGAGCACTTCAACTCCGTGCGCACCGGCCGTGCGACGCCGGCCCTGCTCGACCGCATCACCATCGACTACTACGGAACGCCGACGCCGCTCAAGAACCTCGCCACGATCAATGCGCCCGAGCCGCGCATGCTCACGATCCAGCCGTTCGATCCGTCCTCGATCAAGCAGATCGAGAAGACGATCCAGGAGTCCGACCTCGGCCTGCAGCCGTCCAACGACGGCAAGCTGATCAGGCTGCCGATCCCGCAGCTGACGGAGGAGCGGCGCAAGGAGCTCGTCAAGGTGGTGCGGCACATGGCGGAGGAGGGCCGCGTCGCCGTGCGCAACGTGCGACGCGACGCGATCAAGCACCTCGAGGAGCTTGTCCGAAACGGGGACGTCGGCGACGACGAGGAGCGTGCCGCCGAGGCGCGGGTCCAGAAGCTCACCGACGATCACACCGCGAAGATCGACGACCTGCTGAAGCGCAAAGAGGCCGAGATCATGGAGGTCTAGGCCCCGGCCTCCGTCGTGAACCTGCTCTCCCGCATCCGCACGCTCAGCCGCGTCCGCTCGGCACCCGAGCTGCCGCTGCCCGAGGTGGCCGCCTCGGTCGCGATCATTCTCGACGGCAACGGCCGCTGGGCGAAGCGCCGGCGCCTGCCGGTGGCGGCGGGACATCGTGCCGGCGCGCGCAACGTCCGCCGTGCCGTCGAGGCCGCGATCTCGCTCGGCATCCACGACCTCTCGGTGTTCGCCTTCTCGACCGAGAACTGGTCGCGACCGCAGGACGAGGTCGACGCGCTGATGGAGATCTTCGCCGAGACGATCGAGCGCGAGCTGCCGGACCTCGCAGAGCAAGGCGTGCGGGTCCGCTTCATCGGCCGCCGCGACCGCGCCCCCGCCGAGCTCCGGCGTCGCATGGCGGCGATGGAGGACCGCACCGAGCTCAACACGCGGATCAACCTGTGGGTCGCGTTCGACTACGGCGGTCGCGCCGAGCTCGTCGAGGCGACCAGGAGGATCGTCGAGAGCGGCGTCGACCCGGCCGAGATCGACGAGAACGTGTTCGCGGCCAACCTCTACGCACCGGAGCTGCCGGACCCCGATCTGCTGATCCGCACGAGCGGCGAGCTGCGCATCTCGAACTTCCTCCTGTGGCAGCTCGCGTATTCGGAGCTCGTCTTCGTCGACAAGCTCTGGCCGGACTTCGACGAGCGCGACCTGCGCAGCGCCCTGGCGGACTACGCCTCGCGCCGTCGAAGGTTCGGCGGCCGATGAGCAACGCCCTCTCCCGGATCCTCGTCGCCGTCGCCCTGATCCCGGTCGTGCTCGGGGCCGTCTACCTGGGTGGCTGGTGGACGTTCGCGCTCGCCGCGGTCGCGGCGCTCGTCTCCCTGCACGAGTACACGGTGCTGATCCGGGGGCTCGGCCCGCTCGCACTCGGCGAGCTACATCGGCAGCGCCCTCGCGCTCGTCGGCGCGGAGCTCTCGGGCATCGACTGGATGCTCGGCGGAGCGCTCCTGACTCTGGTGCTCGCCTTCGTGCTGAAGGCGATCTCCGATGTGCGGGCCGCGGCGACCGCCGCCATCAGCAGCACCTTGCTCGGCAGCATCTGGATCGGCTGCGGGCTCGGCTTTCTGATCCTGCTGCGCAGCCTGCCCGAGCACGGGCGCCTCGCGGTGTACACCGTTCTGCTCGCCGTCTGGGCGGGCGACACGTTCGCCTATCTCGGCGGCCGCCTGCTGGGACGCCACAAGATGGCGCCCACGACGTCGCCCGGGAAGACGTGGGAGGGGTTCGTCTTCGGCACGGCGGCGACGGTGTTCGTCGCGTTCGTCGCCCTCTACAAGCAGCACTTCCTCTCGATTCCGCAGTCGATCGTGCTCGGCGTCGTCCTCGCGGTCGCAGCCCCCCTCGGCGACCTGTTCGAGTCGCTCCTGAAGCGGGATGCGGGCGTGAAGGACAGCGGCAGCCTCCTCGCGGGCCACGGCGGCATGCTCGACCGCCTCGACGCGTTCCTGTTCGCGGCGCCGGCGGCGTATTTCGCAATCCTCGCCTTTGTGAGCTGAAACAGACGACGCGCGGTCGCCCGCAGGTGTCAGACACCTTCAAGGTGTCTGACACCTCCTCGCGCTGTGCAGGCCCGTGGCGTGGCGGCGACGAACGCCGCCACGCCACGGGCACACTGTCGCGATGACCCGCGTCGCCCTGCTCGGGGCCACCGGCTCGATCGGTCGCCAGGCGCTCGAGGTGATTCGCGCGAACCCGCGGCTGGAGCTCGTGGCGGCCACGTCCGGCTCGACGCCGATCGACGGGCTCGCACCGCTGACCCAGATGGGGGGCGACCCGAGCGGCCTCCTCGAGCGCGCCGCAGCTGACGTCGTCCTCAACGCGACCCTCGGCTTCGCCGGTCTCACCGCGACCATGTGGGCCCTCGAGCGTGGCATCACCCTCGCACTCGCGAACAAGGAGAGCCTCGTCGCGGCCGGGGAGCTCGCGCTCGCGGCGCGCACACGGGGAGGAGGAGCCTTGATCCCGGTCGACAGCGAGCACTCCGCGCTCTACCAGTGCGCGCTCGCCGGAGAGCCCGAGGCGCTCGTCGTGACCGCGAGCGGCGGCCCCTTCCGTGGCCGGCGTCGCGCCGAGCTCGGGGACGTGACGCCGGCGGACGCGCTCGCCCACCCGACGTGGAACATGGGGGCGAAGATCACGATCGACTCGGCGACGCTCGCGAACAAGGGTCTCGAGGTGATCGAGGCGCACTTCCTGTTCGGGCTTCCGTACGACCGGATCGAGGTGGTGGTGCACCCGACGTCGATCGTCCACGGGATTGTCCGATTCCGCGACGGCGCGGCCCTCGCGCACCTCGGCTATCCCGACATGCGCGTGCCCATCTCCTATGCGCTCACGTACCCGGATCGAGCCGCGACTCCGATCCCGCCGCTCGACCTGACCGCCGGGCCGCTCGAGTTCTTCGAGCCCGATACCGAGACGTTCCGCATGCTCGCGCTCGCCCGTGAAGCGGGGGACCGCGGTGGCACATACCCGTGCGCGTTCAACGCCGCCAACGAGGTCGCGGTGGCGGCCTTTCTCGACGGGCGAGTCGGCTTCCTCGACATCGACGGGCTCGTCGCGGACGTCCTCGAACGGGTCGACGGCGCACCGGCTCGCGACCTCGACGAGCTGCGCGAGGCCGACCGTCGCGCGCGCGACCTCGTGGGAGCAACGTGGGCCTAGCCGCGGCGATCGTCGGGCTCACGTTGCTCGTGCTGATCCACGAGGCCGGCCACTTCTTCGCCGCTCGGGCGGTCGGCATGACGCCGCGCAAGTTCTACCTCGGGTTCGGCCCTCCGCTCGTCAAGCGCACCCGCGGCCAGGTCGAGTACGGGATCGGATCGCTCCCGCTGGGCGGCTACGTGAAGATCCCGGGGATGAACCGCCCGTCGCCGGGCGACCTGGCGGCGAGCCTGGTCAGCGACGCACGGTTCCGCTACCGCGATGAGCTCGAGCGGCTCGACGGCGCGCTCGCCGCCGGTGACTTCGAGACGGCGAAGGGCGAGCTCGCCGCACTGCCCGAGGAGCTGCGCTCTTCGCGGGCGGCGCAGGAGCTCGCCTGGTCGCTCGAGCCGGACGCGTACTGGCGTCAGGCGACGTGGCGGCGCGTGGTCGCGATCGCAGCGGGTCCGGCGGTCAACCTCGTCTTCGCGCTGGTGCTGTTCACGGCACTCTTCCTGGTGGCGACGATCCGCGACACGAATGTGGTGGGCAGCGTCCTCAAGGGCGAGCCGGCGCGGGTCGCCGGTGTGCACGCCGGCGACCGGGTGATCGCAGTCGCAGGCCACGCCGTCGAGCCGAAGAACGTGCCGAACGCGATCCGTGCGACCGGGGGAAGGCCGTTCCGGTTGACGGTCGTGCGCCACGGGAGTCGTCTCGTCCTCGGTCCGCTGCGCGCTCACCTCGTCGGTGGCCGTTATCGGATCGGGATCGCGATCGAACAGCGAACCGGGGCCGGCGAGTCGCTGCCGAGCGCCGCCAAGGACTCGCTCTCGCTGACGTGGCAGGTGACCTCGGACACGGTCACGGGGCTCGCGCACCTCGCGCGGGGCCGGGACACGAACCAGGTCTCGAGCTCGGTCGGCATCGTCCGCGTCTCCGCGCAGGCGTGGCGCTCGGGCCTGCGCGACTTCCTCTTCGTGCTCGGGCTGATCAGCCTCGCGCTCGGACTGCTGAACCTCCTGCCGGTGCTGCCGCTCGACGGCGGCCACATCGTGATCGCGCTGGTCGAGAAGCTCCGCGGGCGGACGTTCACGCAGGCCGTCTACATCCGCTACAGCATCGTCGGCCTGAGCCTCTTCGCCGTGCTCATGTACTTCGGCCTCCGCAACGACCTGTTCGGCGGCGGCGGCTAAGCTGGGAGCCGTGGCCAGCGAACGCTCCGTGACCGTCGGGAACGTGCGGATCGGCGGCGGCGCTCCCGTCGTCGTCCAGTCGATGACGACGACCAAGACCCACGACGTGCCGGCGACGACGGCTCAGGTCGCAGCGCTGGCGAGCGCCGGCTGCGAGGTCGTCCGGGTGGCCGTCCCGAAGACCGAGGACGCCGAGGCGCTCTCGAAGATCGTGCGCTTCTCGCCGGTCCCGATCATCGCCGACATCCACTTCAACGCCAGCCTGGCGCTGAAGGCGATCGAACAGGGTGTCGCCGCGGTCCGCATCAATCCCGGCAACATCGGCGGGCCCGAGAAGGTGGCCGAGGTCGTGCGCGCCGCCAAGGCGAAAGGCATCCCGATGCGAATCGGCGCGAACTCCGGCTCGCTGCCAAAGCACCTTGAAGGGCTCGCCCAGCAGGACCAGGCCGAGGCGCTCGTCGAGGCTGCGCTCGAGGAGGTGCGCCTGCTCGAGTCGCTCGACTACTACGACTTCAAGATCTCAGTCAAATCGAGTCACGTGCCGACGATGATCCGGGCGTACCGGAAGCTCTCGGAGAAGGTGCCGTACCCGCTGCACCTCGGCGTCACCGAGGCCGGCACCGTCTTCGGCGGCTCGATCAAGAGCGCGGTCGGCATCGGCACGCTGCTCGCAGAGGGGATCGGCGACACGATCCGCGTCTCGCTGTCCGCCGACCCCGTCGAGGAGCCGAAGACCGCCTACGAGATCCTGAAGGCGCTCGGCCTGCGCGAGCGTGGTCCGGTCATGATCGCCTGCCCGTCGTGCGGCCGCGACAACGTCGGCGTGCACACGCTCGCGGAGCAGGTCGAGCAGCGGCTCGCCTCGTACGGCGATGCGTTCGAGGTCGCGGTGCTCGGCTGCGCCGTCAACGGGCCGGGGGAGAGCGGCGACGCCGACTTCGGCATCGCGGGCGGGCGCGATGTCGGCTTCATCTACGCACACGGGCGGGTGCTCAAGAAGGTGTCGTCCGACATCCTCGTCGACGAGCTGTTCCACGAGATCGACCGCTGGATCGCTGACGGGATGTTCCGGCCGAAACGCCTGAAGATGGCGAAGCCGGCGGCCCTGGCCATGGCCGAGGCCTCGGCAATCCCCCTCGAGTAGCCTGCGGCGTCGACGATGATCGCCCGGGCTTCACAGCTGTTCCTACCCACGCTCCGCGACCCGCCTGCCGACGCCGAGGCGGTGAGTCACAAGCTGCTCGTCCGCGGCGGCTTCATCCGCCAGGTGATCACGGGCCTCTGGACGTTCCTGCCGCTCGGCTGGCGGGTGCACCAGAGGATCGTGCAGATCATCCGCGAGGAGATGAACGCGATCGGCGGCCAGGAGATGCTGATGCCCGTCCTGACGCCGGCCGAGCTGTGGGAGCAGACCGGACGGATCGGGATCCCGGAGATCTTCCGCCTCGAGGACCGCACGGGTCGCAAGTTCGTCCTCCCGGTGACGCACGAGGAGACGGCGACGTTCCACGCGCGCGAGATCCAGTCCTACAAGGAGCTGCCACAGCTCTGGTACCACTTTGCGATCAAGGACCGCGACGAGCCGCGGCCGCGCGGCGGGCTTCTGCGCGTGCGTGAGTTCATCATGAAGGACGCGTACTCGTTCGACCGCGACGAGGAGGGCGTGCGCGCGAGCTTCGAGCGCAACCGCGACGCGTACCGCAGGATCTTCGAGCGCTTCGAACTCGAGGCGCTCGACGTGCAGGCCGAGTCGGGGATCATGGGGGGCAAGTACAGCGTCGACTTCCTCGCGCCGTCGGGGTCGGGCGAGAACACGCTCGTGACCTGCGAGAACGGCGACTATGCCGCCGACATCGAGGTCGCCCGCGCGCTGCCCCGCGAGCCGGAGCTCCCGGAGCCGCTGCCGGCGCCCGAGGAGATCGAGACGCCGGGCGTGACGACGATCGAGGGGCTCGCCTCGTTCCTCGGCATCGACGACACCGCGACGTCGAAGGCGATGCCGGTCGTGAAGGACGACGGCACGATCGTGCTCGCACTCGTTCGTGGCGACGACCGGTTGAGTGAGACGAAGCTCTACGACGCTCTGCCTGGCTCTTCGCGTCCGGCCACCGACGAGGAGATCCTCGCCGCGTTCGGCGCCTCGGGTGGCTCGCTGGGCCCGATCGGGTTCGTGGGAGAGGTCGTGGCCGACGAGACCCTCCGCGAAGGCCAGTTCGTGGCGGGCGCGAACCGCGACGGCCGGCATCTGCGCGGCGTGGAGGCGGGCCGTGACTACACGCCGCGGTTCGCCGACCTGCGCGAGCCGCGCGAGGGCGACCGCTGCCAGAACTGCGGCGGCGCGCTGCGCTTCCAGACGGCAGTCGAGGTCGGGCACATCTTCAACTTCGGCAGCTTCTACTCCCGGCCACTCGGCGCCACCTTCCTCGACGAGGACGGCAAGGAGAAGCCGCTCCTCGGCGGCAGCTACGGGATCGGGCCGGGGCGCGTGATGGCGGCGATCGTCGAGCAGCGTCACGACGAGCAAGGGATCTGCTGGCCCGCTTCCGTATCGCCGTACGATGTACACGTGGTGGCGCTGACCGGAGCGGAGGAGATCGGGGAGCAGGCGGCCAAGGCCTACTCGGCCCTCGGCCTCGAGGTGTTGCTCGACGACCGCGACCTGCGGCCGGGCGAGAAGTTCGCCGACGCCGACCTGATCGGCATTCCCGTGCGGGTGACCGCAGGCAGGAAGAGCCTGGAGGACGGCGCGGTCGACGTCCGCGACCGCACGACCGGCGAGGAGCGACGTGTGAATGTTGCCGACCTGGGCAAGGAAGCCTGAGATGGCGAGAAGACGCAGGTACACATCGGACCAATTCGGGACGGCCGTGGAGCGCCTGATGGAGGAGACGGGGCTCACCTACCGCGCGCTGGCGGCGAAGACCGGGCTCTCCGCCGGCTACCTGAACCACCTGGTGCACGGAAACAGGCCCGTTCCGTCGAACGACGTGATCGAGACGCTCGCGGGTGCGCTCGACGTCGAGCCGGAGCATTTCCGGGAGTACCGGCTGAGGGTGATCACCGACCGGCTCGAGGAGATGCCCGAGCTCGTCGACCGGTTGTACCGTCGCCTTTCCGGCTGAACACCCCCTTAACCAACAGGCCGTGGCCCGGATGCGTCTGACCTGGTAGCACGGTGGGGTCCCGGCAAGCGACCACTGGGGGGTTAGGGGCCCCACCGAGCCTTCTTGCGCGCCACCTGCGGCGGGTACGGTAGCCCGGTGGAGATCGGCGTCCACACGTTCGCCGGGCTCGGCGGATGAGAGCGGTCGTCCTCAGAGGGCCCGGCGCGCCGCTCGAGCCGGTCGAGCTCCCGGATCCCGAACCACGCCAGGGGCAGGTCCTGCTTCGCGTCCACGCCTGTGGCGTGTGCCGGACCGACCTGCACGTGCGCGACGGGGAGCTGGCCGAGCCGAAGCTCCCACTCGTCCTCGGCCATCAGATCGTGGCCACCGTGCTCGACGGCGCCGGGACGTTCGAGGCCGGGAGACGCGTGGGTGTGCCGTGGCTCGGCTGGACCTGCGGCGAGTGCCGCTACTGCCTGAGCGGTCGTGAGAACCTCTGCGACCGGGCGCTGTTCACGGGCTACACGCTCGACGGCGGGTATGCCGAGCTCGCCGTCGCCGACGCGCGGTACTGCCTCGCCCTCCCTGAGGGCCCTGCCGACGTCGAGCTGGCGCCCCTCCTCTGCGCAGGGCTGATCGGCTACCGCTCGCTGCGTCTCGCAGGCGACCCTCAGCGGCTCGGGCTCTACGGGTTCGGAGCGTCAGCTCATATCGTGGCGCAACTCGCCACGGCCGAGGGCCGTCGTGTCTTCGCGTTCACGCGCGCCGGCGACGAGCAGGCACAGTCGCTCGCGCGAGAGGTGGGGGCGGTCTGGGCGGGCGCGGCCGGCGAGCGGCCGGAGGAGCTCGACGCGGCGATCGTGTTCGCGCCGGCGGGCGAGCTCGTGCCGCAGGCGCTCGCTGCGCTCGCGAAGGGCGGCACGGTCGTCTGTGCGGGCATCCACATGAGCGACATCCCGAGCTTCCCCTACAGCCTCCTGTGGGGCGAACGGAGCGTCCGCTCGGTCGCGAACCTGACGCGCTCCGACGGCGAAGGACTGTTCGCCGCGCTCCGCGAGCGACCGGTGCGCACACAGGTCGAGGTCTACCCGCTCGACGACGCGGAAGCCGTGCTCGCTCGGCTGCGGCGCGGCGAGGTGCGCGGAGCGGCGGTGCTCGCCGTCAGCCCGTCGCCGACAGCCCCTGGTGCCAGCTGACGGCGAACGACCGACCGTCGGCCGACACCGACCCGGGCACGGCGCCGACGCCCGGGCCGAGCGGATCGGCGTTGTCGAAGAGGTGGCCGTTGTCGCTGCCCGTGATCAGCTCGATCGGCGTCGCCACCCAGGCCTGGTCGGAGAGCGTCCCGGGATGGTCGTTTCCGGTCGCGGCGATGTCCGTAAAGGTCATTCCCTGGAAGTTCGTCAGTGGGATGACCGTGCACCCCGAGCCGCTCCCGCAGCTCGCCGGAGCCTCCGCGATCCACTCGGCCGACGAGACGTCGAGCTCCTGGCTCAGCACCTCGATACGCGAGAAGCGCGTCCCGTGGGTGCGGTTGCGGATGCTCATCACGACCTTCTGCCCGTCGACCTTCACCGCCGCGGTGATCCGGTCGCCGGGGCTCACGCGCATGGCGATCCTCACCGACGCGGACGGGACGATCTCCCACCAGGCGTAGTACGTCGGCGTGACACCGTCGCCGCTGCACTCGGCGGCCGTGCCGAGCTGCTCGATTGAGTTCATGGTGCCGCTGTAGCCGCCGAGACCGACCCAGAACGCGACGGCGTCCGTGCGAGACGAGAGGCACTTCACCTTCGGGATCGTCCAGCTGCCCGTGACGTCGCCGAATGAGACGGCACCGCCGGCGGGAGCGATCGCCGCGTAGCCGGCCCAGTTCGAGCTGAGCTGCGGCGTCGCGGCGGCGGCGGCCCCGGCCGCGACGGCGGCTGTGACGATGACCGCGATCGCAACGGAAACGCGCCTGCGCACCTTCGGGACGCTACGCCGCAGAGAGAAGGGTGAGCTAAGAGTCAGGTTACGGGAGTGTTAGCAGGCATGCTGCCGCGGTGAGCGAGCTCCAGCGACTGTCGACGGGCGCAGAGGTCCGCCGGTCGGGGCCGCCCATTCCCGCCGGGGCGGTCGTGCTCGTGAACGGCGGCCAGGGGAGCGAGGTCGCCGGCACGTGGAGCGTGACGCTCGAGTGGCTCGTGCGACGGCTGGCGCCTCACTTCCCGACTCTGGCGTTCGGCGAGGTCCGCTACCGCGTCAAGTCGTGGAAGCGCCTGGACTGGTGCGTCGACGACGCGCTCGCGGCGATCGACGCGCTCACGGCACAGCGCGTGCTGCTCGTCGGCTTCTCGATGGGCGGGGCGGTCTCCGCTCGTGCTGCGGCCGACGAGCGGGTCGAGGCGGTTGTCGGGCTGGCGCCGTGGCTGCCGGACCGGCTGCCGCTCGACGCCCTCCGCGGGCGCCGCCTCCGGGTTATCCACGGCTCGCTCGACCGCTGGCTGCCCGGGATTCCCGGTGTCTCGCCGGCGAGCTCCCGGCGTGGGTTCGACCGCGCACGAGCGCTCGGCGTGGAGGGCGAGTACACGGTCATCCCCGGCGCCGTCCACGGCATCGCGCTGCGGGCATGGTCCGGGCGGGCGATCCCGTTGCCCCGTGCCGCCACGTGGTCGCGGCTCGTGGGGGCTGAGCTGGAGCGGTTTCAGGCGGCCTGAACGCGCCGGCGCTCGAGCTGCTCGGCGTCCGGCACCTTCACGTCCCAGACGAGCCGTAGCCGCTCGAGCGAGCGGATCACCCACCACGAGACGTCGAGCTGCCAGCGGCGCAGCCCGTGCCGTGCGGAGGCTGGAAACGCGTGGTGGTTGTTGTGCCACCCCTCGCCGAAGACGAGCAGCGCGACCAGCCAGTTGTTCCGTGCCTCGTCGCGGGAGCGATAGTCGCGGCGGCCGAACATGTGGCAGATCGAGTTGACGCTGAACGTCGCGTGCTGGTAGGCGGCGACCCGCACGAGCCCGCCCCAGACGAGCCCCTCGAGCCCGGCCTGCCACGTGCCGCCGACGGCGTACCCGATGCCGAACGGGATGCCGAACGTGAGCACGACCCAGACGAGGTAGAGACGGTCGATCGTGCGGACAAGACGGTCCTCGTAGAGGTCGCGTCCGTACTCGCGTCCCTGCTCCATCCCCATGTTCGAGAACATCCAGCCGACGTGCGCGTGCACGAAGCCGCGCAGCGCACCGGCGAAGCCCTCGCCGTGACCGACGTGCGGCGAGTGGGGATCGCCTGGCTTGTCGGAGAGGGCGTGGTGCTTGCGGTGGTCGGTCACCCACTGGGTGATCGGCCCTTGCATCGTCATGCACCCGAGGATCGCGAGCGCCGCTCGTACGGTCGCCGACGTCTCGAAGCCCTTGTGCGTGAAGTAGCGGTGGAAGCCGATCGTCGTCCCGAACGCGCACACGACGTACAGGCCGGCGAAGAGTGCGACGTCGGACAAGTGGAAGGCGACGCCCCACAGGAGCCCCATCGCAGACAGGAGCCCGAGCGGCGGCACGACCACCGCGACGAGCGTGACGACCTGGCTGACGCGGCTCGTCCGTGACCGGACGGTGCCTATGTGCGAAATGGTGTCCATGTGTTGTCCAAGTGCATCGTCCGCCGGAGAGTATCCGGTCGGCGAAACCGGGATTCGCGCGGGAGCAAACGCGCGCCGCTGACCGGGGCTCCGGCTACCATCCGCCGCTTGCTCGTCCTCAAGCGCCCTCTAGGGTCGGTGCTCGCGATCGGCCTCGTCCTGTGCCTGTCGCTCGCGCTCGCCGGCGGCGCGGGAGCATCCGGGCCCCGGCTCCTCCGCAACTGGCCCTGCGCCGGGTGCCTCCTGCAGCTCTCCGCGCCCACCAAGCCCGCGCGGGCGCAGCCGCTGCTCGTCGTCCTCCATGGCGACGAAGGCGATCCCGCTCTGATCGCGTCCGTGTGGGGCCCCGTCGCCGCGGCCCACCACATGATCCTCTTCGCGCCGCGCTGCCCCGCGGCGCTCGGCTGCCCGGGGAGCTGGTGGGGCTGGCTTCAGTCCGGGGCCTACCAGGACGGCTGGCTCGGCGCGCAGCTCGCCCGGGTCACCGGCCGGTACCGGGTCGACCGCACGCGCGAGTACCTCGCGGGCTGGTCTGGCGGGGCGGACTACCTCGGGTGGTACGCACTGCGTCACGCCGACCGCTTCGCCGGCGCGGTCTTCGTGGCCGGCGGCGTGCCGTATGTGCAGAGCTGCCCGTCGCGGAAGCTGCCCGGCTTCTTCCTGCTCGGCGCGGCCGACCCGCGCTACCTGACCGGACAGCCGACGCAGGTTCAGCACGTGCTCGCTTCGTGCGGCAGCGAGACGAAGGTGGTCGTCGTGCCCGGCGCCGACCACCAGGGCTCGATCATGAGCCTGCAGACGCAGGGCTACGCCTCGGCGATCACCGCCTGGCTGCTCGCGCACCGCCTCGCACGCTGACGCTTCATCCCGGCGGCTCCCTTCGTTGTCGGACATCGTGGGAAACCGAGATAAGGGGACGATCGCGGCCATTTCCCCGCTGGACGCGGGTCGAATCCGGCAGCCCGATCCGCCATGATGGCGCACGTGGCGAAGCCCCTGGGCGCCTCCCGGTTCGACTTCCTGGTCGCTCCGGGCTACGTGGACTTCCGACGCCTCCTGTGGGCGAGGCTCGGCTCGACCCTCGGCACCTGGTCGGCGCTCTTCGCCCTGAACGTCGTCGTGTACAACCTGACCCACTCGGCGGTCTGGGTCAGCGCGCTGCTGATCGCGGAGTTCCTGCCGAGTGCGGTGCTGAGCCTGACGATCGGCCCGATCGTCGACCGCCAGCCGCGACAGCGGCTGATGATCGTCTCCGACCTCGGAGGCGTGCTCGTCTTCTGCCTGATGCCGTTCGCGCACACGGCGATCCACATCTGCCTGCTCGCCGGGTTTGCAGGCTGTGCAGCTGCGCTCTTCCGACCGGGCGCCTACTCAGGCGTGCCGAACCTCGTCCCCGCCGACCAGCTTCCGGAGGCGAACTCGCTCCTCCAGGGCTCCGAGAACCTGACCCGGCTGCTCGCACCCTTCGTCGGCGGAGCGATCCTCTCCCTCAGCCACCCGACGTCGGTGTACGCACTGAATGCGGCGAGCTTCGCCTTCTCCGCCTACCTGCTCTTCCGGCTCGGCCCCGGCAAGCTCGAGAGCGGGCCGGAGCCCGAGGGCGCCATGAGCTACCGCGCCGAGATTGCGGCCGGCCTGCGGCGGATCCGCGGGGACCGTGTCCTGCGCGTGATCTTCGGCGTTTGGGCGATCGGGACGTTCGCGTTCGGCGCGCAGAACGTGTCGGAGGTGCTGCTCGCGAAGAACTCGAACGGCTACGGGGCGGGCACGATCGGCTTCGCCGTCTTCGTCGCCGCGAGCGGCGCCGGCATCGTGCTCGGAAACCTGGGTGCGTCGGTGGTGATCCGTCGCGTGGGTGCGTACTGGGGGTACGTGACCGCGTTCACCGTCCTCGCGGCGGGCATCGGGCTCTGCGCGATCAGCCCAGGCGTCGTGGTCGGCTCGGTCGGCGCGGTGGTCTACGGGATCGGCAACGGCGTCGGGCTCGTCTGCAACGTGACGCTGATCCAGGAGGCGGTCGAGGATCGGATGCGCGGCCGGACCTTCGCCTTCCTCGGCACCCTCGTCCAGCTCTCGCTGCTCGCCGGGATGGTCGCGTCGGGGCCGTTCACCGACCGATACGGGCCGCGGTGGACGTGGGCTGCCGCAGCCGTCGTGCTCGCGCTCGCCGCGATGAACGCGGTGCGCGTCACGCTTCGCGAGCGTCGACGGTTCGCCGACGTGCCTGCGTAGGGCTCAGGATGCTGGAGCTAAGACCGAACTGCGAGCTCTGCGACGTCGATCTGCCGCCCGACGCGGCGAACGCGCGGATCTGCTCCTACGAGTGCACGTTCTGTGCCGACTGTGTCGACACCGTGCTCGCGAACGTGTGCCCGAACTGCGGCGGCGGCTTCCAGCCGCGTCCGATCCGTCCGGCCCGCGCGTGGCGCGAGGGGGCGGGCCTCGGCCACGATGCTGCTGGAACGCGGCGCCGTCACACGGCTTACGCGCGTGAAGCGCTCGCCGCGTTCACCGAGAGCCTGCGCGACGTCCCACCGGAGGAGAGGTAGCGGATGACGTCACCCCCGCGCGGTGGCTACTTCGTCTTCCGAAAGCTGAAGGACGACGACTGGCGCTTGCTCGGCGACGTCAGCAGGCGCCCGGGCCTGCCGGCACGAAGGTCGCGAGCGCAGGCGGTCCGCGACGTGCTCGGCCGGGAGCCGAAGGCGGGGGAGACCTTCGCGGTGCTCGCGAAGAGCGAGTGGCGGAACGCGCTCGACCACTGAACGCGTCCCGTCGGTGCCGCGGAGCATCGGTGCTAGCGTTGCCCACGTCGCGGGGCGTGGCGCAGCCTGGTTAGCGCGCTAGTCTGGGGGACTAGAGGTCCCGAGTTCAAATCTCGGCGCCCCGATGAAGCAGCCCTCGCAGGAGCGGGGCAGAGGATCAGCCGAGTCGGTGTGCAGTGAGAAAGGCGGCGGGCCCCGATCGCCAGAAGACCTGCAAAGTAGATCCTGCGGATGCCGCACAGCCCCGCGCGTCCGAGGATGCGGGCGCCATGCCGACCGCGCGCTGCCAACTCGACGATCCTCTCTATCGGTTCAGGTTCCCCTACGGGCACGCTCGTACGGCGAAGCACGCATTCGTACGTCTTCGCGACCGACGGTTCCGGGATGTGCCGCTTGGCACGCCGTCGCGGTTCGCGGTCGGGGACTGGGTTCGCGTGCGGAGCGTCGACGAGGTGCGCGGCACCCTCGATTCGCAGGACCGGCTGCGCGGCCTCCTCTTCACCGACGCGCAGTGGAGTTACTGCGGGGGCACGTTTCAGGTGGATCGGGTGCTCCGGCGCTTGCTCGACTCGGGACGCCGCTTCAAGACGATCTCCCGGACGGTCGCGCTCGGAGGCGTCACGTGCGACGGTTTGGACGGCGCATCGGGTTGCGGTCATTCGTGCTCGCTCTACTTCCGTGACGAGTGGCTCGAGCCGTCGGTCGAGAGCGAGCACGTGCGGAGGCAGAGCGGGCAGTGGGCGCGGGTCCGTCCGTGGACGGAGATCATTGCGACACTCGACCGGCACGGCCGGCGCGACGGCCTCTCTGTGATGCCGGAGATGGAGCGGTTCGCCGGCTTGCCGCTTCCCGTGGTGCGGCGCGCGGAGGACGTCGGGGTCCCGATCCCGTCCTACAAGACGCCGATCGACGCGTTCATCCTGGCCGGGGCCCGCTGCGGCGGTGCGGCGCTCGCGCCGCTCGGTCGCTGCGACCGGGACTGCGCGCTGCTCTGGCACCGAGACTGGCTCGAGCTGAACGACTTGCAGAGCGTGCCCTCCCGTAGCTACGACGCGCCGCGTCCCACTCCTTGACCCGCCTGCGCAGGCGGGTGCCCTCGAGGGCGGCCGCCATGCCGACCGATCCCCGTAGGTCGGTGGCGAGGCCGAACCCGTCGCAAAGCGGCTCGCATCGGTCGGCGAGCGCGCGCTTGAACGGCTCGTCGCCGCTCCCGAACTCGAACCGGTCGAGCTGCTCGGACGAAGCCTGGGCGAAGCCGTCGAGGAACACGAGGGCGCCCGGTGAGTACCGGCCGTACCGCGGGTCGAAGGCTGTCCGATGGCCGACAGCTGCGCCTGCGAGCACGAAGAACGACAGGAAGGCGACGGCGCTGCCGTCGAGCTCGAGCGTCACGATCCGGTACTGGTCGCGCGCACCGAGCCGCGCGACCGCGTCTCGCATGAAGCGCCGCTCATCAGCGCGTGCGTAGCCGTAGCGGTCGTCGCGGCCGGACCAGCGCAGTTCGTGCAAACGGAAGGTCTCATCCAGCACCGCCTCGAGCTCGGACGTCGTCCTCGCGACCCGCGTCTCCAGCGGACCGAGTGTCGCGAGGGCCCCGCGCTTGTGGCGGTGATCCTGGCGGTGGCGCTTCGAGGCCTTCGCGTGGTAGACCGCCTCCCAGCCGTCGGAGAGGTCGAGAACGGGCGCGTCGACGCGGTGGACGAGCTCGAGGCCAGCGAGCCGTGCCAGGCGGCTGTCCGGTGCGAGCCCGTGGACGCGGAGGAAGTCGTGGTCGGAGTTGGCGGCGCATCCGACAAGCGCCCTCCCTGTCGATTCGGGCTCGCCCGGAGCAAGCAGGAGGTCGGGCCAGACGGCGTGCGGCCCCGAGGCGAGGTCGCCGACGAGCAGCCCGAAGTGCCGGGAGACTTCGAGCGGCAGCGCGGCCACGACGCGGCCCCCCCGGTGCGACACGTGGATCCGCGGGCGCGATCCCTCGCTGCGATGCCGCAGCCGCGCGGCGAGCCAGCCGTGAAGGACGTACGGGCTCGGGTGGGGGAGGGCCTCGACGAGCGCATCCCAGTCGCCGACCGGAATCCGCGCGAACGCATCCACGTCCGTCAGCGTGCTCACGTCTGCCGCCGATCCGCTCGCGCCGTCCACGAGGACAGAGCTCCTTTCGTCGCCCCCCTGAGCGTCGCGATTCGGCCGCCGCACGCATCCGAGAGCGCCCCGATTCCGCCTACAGCGCTAGGCAGCGTTCTCGGCGGTGGCCGGGCAATCCGCGGGCAGTTCCGTCAGGTCGGCGTGCGCCAGTCGCATGAACGCCTCGATGAGCTCGGGGTCGAACTGGCGTCCGGCGAGTCGTTGGATCTCGCGTAGGGCTTCTTGCACGGGCCAGGCGCGCTTGTAGGGCCGGGTGTGGGTGAGGGCGTCGAAGACGTCGACGATCGCGACGATGCGGGCGGCGCGCGGGATCTCTTCGCCTTTCAGGCCGCGTGGGTAGCCGGTGCCGTCCCACCACTCGTGGTGGGTGGATGCGATTTCTTCGGCGAGTTGCAGGACGTCGTGGTCGCTGCCGGCGAGAATCGAGGCGCCGATGTCGGCATGGCGCTTGACCTGCTCGAACTCGTGGGGGCTGAGCTTGCCGGGCTTGAGCAGGATCGTGTCGCTGACGCCGAGCTTGCCGACGTCGTGCAGGGGCGCGGCCTCACGAATCAGCCGGACGGTCTGCTCGGGGAGACCGAGCTCGGCAGCGAGAAGGGCCGCTGCGTGGCCGACTCGTTCGGTGTGCTCGAAGGTGTCGTCGTCTCGATACTCGGCGGCGAGCGCAAGTCGCCGGAGTGTCTCGCGACGTGCGGCCTCGAGCTCTTCGTTGCGTCGTTGCAATTCGGCGGTGCGCTCGCGCACGGCGCGCTCCAGTTCCTGTTGGTATGCGCGCTCGCGCTCCTCGAGCTGCTTGCGATCCGTGACGTCGCGTGCGACGGCCACGAGGGTCCGGCTGGCGGGGTCAGGGTGCGATGTCCACTCGAGCCAGCGGTAGGAGCCGTTCTTGTGGAGGTAGCGATTCTGGAAGTGGAGGACCTCCTCACCGGCCTCGGTCTGCCGCACGACCTCGGCCTGGGTTGCGGCACGGTCGTCGGGATGGATGAACTCGATGAACGGCCGGCGCGTGAGCTCCTCGATGCTGTAGCCGAGTGCCCGCGTGAAGGCAGGGTTGACGGTCGTGAAATAGCCGTCGAAGTTCGCGGTCGCAATCAGATCGAGCGAGAGGTCGGCGTGTCGCGCGACCCGCTCGAGCAGCTTCATCCGTGAGTCGAAGAGCTTGCCGAGCAGGATCCCGAGCAGCACGTAGGTGACGACCCGCGACCCGTACCACGACCAGCCGTCGGGGCGGTCGTGCCGAATCCACCAAGACGTTGCAATCAGCGAGCCGATCAGAGCGGCAGCGAGACCGCCGCGGAGCCCGTACGCGAAGGCGCAGAGCCCGAGCGGAATGACCAGCAGAAACAGCGGAGCATCGCCGAAGCGTGTGCTCGGCACGGCGAACAGGACCAGGGCGAGAGCAACGCCGACCGCGAGGACGAGCAGCACCGATCGTCGCGTTGCGCTGAGCAGCGACAGACGCGACAGAGTCGGCGCTCGTCTGAGAGCCGTCTGCATGACGCCCTGACTATCGGCAATCCGGGCCTCCGCCTTGACCGCCCCGGCTCGATTGCGCACGAGGCTCCCCACCCTGAGGGCGGCGGCCTTGTCGCGCTCCCTTCCGAGCTCTATCGTCGGCGGCGCGTGACAACCCGTCGTTCCGAGGACGACCTGGTCGAGGCGCTCGACGTGCGCCTGGACGAGACCACGACCGAGGCGCGCAGGTTCGTGACCAGATGCGCCTGGTGCAGCCGCTACCACGTCGGCGGCCGCTGGATCGCCGTCACCGACCGCAGCCCGCAGAACGTGACCCACGGCATCTGCCACGAGTGCTTCGAGTCCTTGCGCGTCGCCGGCCTGAGCCGCTGAGTCAGCTCTCTCGCAGCCGCGGCTCGAGCAGGCCGGCAAGAGACGGGACGACGCACGTCGCACCGAACGCGCGAAGCTGGTCGGCCTGTTCGCCGGATGCCACGCCCACGACCGCCATCCCCGCGGTGAGCCCCGCCACGATGCCGGCACCGCTGTGGGTCAGCGTCACGGCCTCGTCCGGCCCGACCCCGAGCGCCCGGCAGGCTGCGAGCAGGACGTCGGGCGACGGCCGAGACCTGAGCTGATCGCGGCGGATCGTGTCCGCGTCGATCCGCACCTCGGCGAGATGCGTGAGCTCCGCGTCCCTGAGCATCGGCAGGTCGTTCATGCTCGCTGATACGACTGCACGTGCGAGCCCGGCATATCCGGAGGCAAGCAGGTACCGTCGCGCGCCCGGCTGCGTCGCCACGCCTCTGCGGAGCAGGCCGTGCTCGAGCAGTTGTCCTTTGTGCCGGGCGATCTCGCGCACCGTCGCGTCGCCCTGCGCGTCCTCGGACGAGCCGGGGGGGAGACGCAGGCCGCGCGCCTCGAGGAAGAGATGGATCCCCTCGAGACGAGGGCGTCCGTCGAAGTAGAGCGCGTAGTCCGTGACGGGATCGAACGGGACGAACTGGCGCCCCGTCTGGTGGGACGTCGCGAGTAGCACCGGGTCGAGTGCGCCGGCCCACGCGGCTGCGTGCAGTGCGCCGCTGTCCGTGAGCACCCCGTCCAGGTCGAAGATCAACGCCTTCGTCTCCGACGGCACCCCGAGCATGTGCGGAGTCACCGGCCACGCCGGCAGCCACGGCTTCGGCGCGCCGACGTCGGCCGCGATCCGCGTCAGCAGGCGTCTCACCTCGTCGCATTCACGGCCGAGCTCGCGCTGCTCGGCGACCAGTGCTGTCGACGGGAGGACGCCGCGCTCCGCGTTCACCGCACGCCGGCCGGCGTCCAGCGCCCGCTGCCAGCCGAGGGCGATGGTATCGAGCTCGCGGGGCGTGCTTTCGATCACGGTCATGCGACTTCAGCATTGCGAATCACGGGGATGACCGCATCCGCAGATACCGGCAAGCGCCGTCAGGGGCGCCGGTCAGTCCGACGCCAGGCTTCGGGCGAGGCGCCCGAGCAGGCTGGGCCGGCGGAGCTCGACGATGCTCAGCAGGTCGTCGACGGCGTCGCCCGGACGGCGATGATCAGGCCGCGCTCGCCTGTCACCGGATCGCGGACGTAGTGCCCGAGCTCGCCGTCGGCCCGGGCTGCGGCGAGCAGGACCTGCGAAGCGGAATCGATCGCATCCGAGCTCGTCACGCCGCCCTCATAGCCGGGACGGGCGCCCCGCCGCCGCTCTCGTCACCACATCGTCACCTGTCTGCGACCCGTTCGACACGCCGCCTACGCAGCATGAATCGGTAATTCCCACGTCTTGCGGCGCGCGGCGTCTCGTCAGGATGCAATCGCCATGACGACACTCAGCCATGCCCACGACGTCCGCACGGGGCGACCCCTCGACGGCAGTAGAGAGGCCGTCGAGACGCTGACCGACTGGGAGCTCGAACGGGAGATGACGATCGCTGCTTTGACGTCGCAGCGAAGCTACCGGTTCGAGTCCTTGCTCGTGGAGCGCCGGCGTCGCCGGCAACTCCGGACGGCGTAACACAATCCATAGGGGGACGGGCCGCCTCGCGCCGATGCCGCGGGCGGCCTCGTAGATCTTCCGGATGCCGCCCCTGCCCTCCGGCAGGACGATTCAGGGGACATGGGAGCACCGGCATGAAAGAGATGCTGCTCGTCGGTCGCGGTGGGGAGGGGGTGGTGCTCGCGTCGCAGATCCTCGCCGACACGCTCGCGCGCGCCGGTGGGTGGGTGCAAGCGTTCCCCGAGTTCACCGCCGAGCGGCGCGGGGCCCCGATCTCGGCCTTCGTGCGCTGGGACCAGTCGTCTCCGATCCGGCGGCGGTACAAGATCCACGACTGCGACGTCCTCGTGGTGATCTCGCCCGCGCCCCCGGCGGACGAGGTCGTTGCCCGCGTGAGGCCGGGCGGTCTGATCGTGCTGAACCGCGACGCCCGTCTCCAGCTCGCCGGACCGTTCACCGTCGCGCGTGTGGCCGCATCCCGCATCGCTCGCAAGCACGGGGTCATGTCCTCGGAGGGCCGGCCGATGGGCAACGCCGCCGTGCTCGGCGCGTGCGTGCGCCTGCTCGCTCCGAACAGCCTCGACTTCCTCGCAGACGCGATCGGCACGCGCGTCCGCTCGCACGCTGACGCGAACGTCGCAGCCGCGAGGGAGGGATACGCGAGCTGCACGACGCAGCACACGCAGAGCGGCGATCATCGCGCCTCGCGCCTTGCGCCATCCGCCCTCCATGTGCCGCCGCTCTTCGCGATGAGCACCGCCGACTCGCGCGGCAGGCACACGGGCACCTGGTCGCTCGATCGGCCCGTCCTCGCCGATGCGTGCACCGCGTGCGCGCTGTGCGCGCTCTTCTGCCCCGAAGGGGCGATCACGCGGCACGACGGCTCGATGTTCGTCGACGAGCGCTACTGCAAGGGCTGTGGGATCTGCGAGGTCGTGTGCCCGGTCCGCGGCGCGATCGTGATGGAGGAGGTGAGGGCATGAGCACTGTTCTCCCGCACGGGCGTACGGTGCTGACGGCGAACGACGCCGCCGCGCTCGCCGTCGTCCTCGCACGGGCACGGGCGATCGGCTGCTATCCGATCACGCCGCAGACCCTGATCGTGGAGCGGCTCGCCGAGCTGCTCGCGGGCCGCGACGACGTCGAGTTCGCCAACCTCGAGAGCGAGCACTCGATGTTCGGCTACGTGATCGGCGCCGCCCGGGCCGGTGTGCGGACGTTCACGGCGACGTCGTCACAGGGGCTGCTCTACGCACACGAGCAGCTGCACCGGGCATCCCGGGAGCGCGTCCCGCTCGTCGCCGTCAACGTCAACCGCGCGGTCTTCGCACCGTGGAGCATCGAGCCCGACCTCTCCGACAGCATGAGCCAGAGAGACACCGGGTGGATCCAGCTGTACTGCTCGTCCGCCCAGGAGGTCCTCGACAGCGTCCTCTGTGCCTACCGGATCGCGGAGACCGTCCAGCTCCCGGTGCTCGTCTGCGCTGAGGGGTTCCTGCTCTCCCACACCTCGGAGGCGATCGACGTCCCGGATCAGGCCGACGTCGACGCGTTCCTGCCGGAGCTCGTGCCGCCGGAGGAGTGGGTGCTCGATCCTGCCAGGCCGCGGCTGTATTCGGCGCTGCCCGCGCCCACCGACTACTCGGCGTTCCAACGAAACGTCGCGACCGCGATGGACGACGCGCGAGTGGTCATCGCCGCCGTGGCGGACGAGTTCACCGGGCACTTCGAGCGACCGAAGATCGCCGCGCTCGAGGTCAGCGGCCACCCACTCGCGGACACCGCCCTCGTCGCGATCGGGACGATCGCCGAGACGGCGCGGGAGCTGCTCGACGGGGACGCCGACCTGCAGGTCGTCCGCGTGCACGCGTTCCGGCCGTTCCCCGCAGTCGAGCTATCGCACGTGCTCAGGGGCTGCCGGCACGTCGCCGTCGTCGACCGTGCGGCTGCGTTCGGCGCTCTTGGCCCGCTGGGCGCCGACGTCCGTTCGCTCGACCTCGAGCACGCGCGCGCGGCGGTGGATGTCGTCTGCGGCCTCGGCGGGACGAACGTGACGCCGGCGACCCTTCGGTGGGCCGTCGAGCGCGCACGGGCCGGAGGCGGGGGAGCCGCACCGCTGTACGCACCGGAGGAGGTCTGAGTCGTGCCCGCCTGGCTCGACGAGATCCTCTCGGAGGACGCCGCGCTTCTCCCTGGCCACGCCGCCTGCGCCGGGTGCGGCCCCGCTGTCAACATCCGGCACGTGCTCGGTGCACTCGCCGCGGCGACGCCGGAGTCGAGGATCGTGCTCGTCATCCCGGCATCGTGCTGGACGATCGTCGCCGGGATCTACCCGGTCAGCGCGTTCGGCGTCGCGGTCCATCTGACGCCTTTCGCATCCGCTCCCGCCGAGGCGTCCGGGATCAAGGCGGCGCTCCGGCTCCGCGGTATCGAGAACTCGACCGTCGTCGTCTGGGCCGGCGACGGCGCGACCTCCGACATCGGCTTCTCCGGAGTCTCCGCGGCGGCGGAACGCAATGAGGACCTCATCTACGTGCTCAACGACAACGAGGCCTACATGAACACCGGGGTCCAGAAGTCGGGTGCGACGCCGGAGGGCGCGTGGACGACCACGACGCCGGTGGGAGCGCCGCGCGCGGGGACGAAGAAGGACCTCCCGCGGATCATGGCCGCGCACAACATTCCTTACCTGGCGACCATGGCTCTCGGGTCCGTGCCGATGTTGCGCGACTTCAGGGCGAAGGTCACGCGCGCAGCCGGGATCGGCGGCTTCCGGTTCCTTCACGTCCTCGGTGCCTGCCCACCCGGCTGGCGCTACCCGACGTCCCAGTCGACGGAGATTGCACGCCTGGCCGTCGAGACGGGATACTTCCCGCTCGTCGAGTGCGACCACGGAACCTGGAGGATCACCTACACGCCCAGGCGGCGGCTGCCGATCGGCGACTTTCTCAGGGCCCAGGGGCGATTCGCCCACCTCGACGACGAGCAGATCGCAGCCATCCAGGAACACCTCGACGAGCGCTCGAGGGCGCTCGCCGGTCTCGTCGGTTGACGGCGGTCAGCCCTCGCAGATGTCTGCGAGCTCTGCACGCGCGAGCTCGAGCAGGTCGGCCGTGTCGAGCCGGAGGGACTGCTCGTGGGTGCCTGCATCGAGGAAGACCTCCTCGTTGCCGCAAAGGCGGATGTCGACGATCACCCGATCGCCGTCGCCGAGCACGAACGGAGGGATCGCGCCCAGCTCGAAGTCGGGATACGCACCCGCGAGCTCCTCCTCGGTCGCGAGCCGGACCGAGCCGGGCACGACGCTGCAGATCTTCCGCAGATCGAGTCGGGCCGACGCGGGCACGACCGCCCGGACGAACCCGTCGCCGGACACGAGTACGACCGTCTTCGCGACCTGAGCCGGCAGGGCGTTCAACGCTCGCGCCTCTGCCTTCGCACTGTCGGTGTGGCGGTGGGGAATGAAGGCGTACTCGATCCCCGAGCGATCGAGCTCGTCGACGAGCACGCGTGGCGGGAAGGAAGCCGTCATGGCGTCGCCCGCTTCCGGTCGTGCCGGATCGTCGTGTCCGCGCCCGGGAAGATGATCGTCTCGCGACCGTCGCTCCAGCGGACCTGGTAGTGCTCGTGGCCGACCGCGCCCAGCACGGCCGTGATCTCTCCGGCCCGGCCCGGGTCACCGACCCGTGGCCCCGCGACGACAACGCGGTCGCCGACGAGAACTTCCTGCTCGTGGGTCTTCATCAGGGACTCCTCTCATCGTCCTCCATCCTCCGCCCACCGGCGGGCACGGCCATCAGTGGCGCACCCGACGAGGATCGGTGGATCCACCGACTACGGACCGAGTACTGATCGTCGAAGTCCACGGCCGCACGGCAGGCTGAGAAACGGCCGAGGCTCGCCGTAGGGTAGGCGGGTGCTGAAAATGGGGCGGGAAGGACGCGCGCTCGCCGTCCTGTGCGGCGTCCTGTTCCTGACGTTCCTCGACACGACCGTCGTCTCGGTCGCGCTCGGAGACGTCCAGGCGAGCCTGCACGCGGGCGTCACCGACCTTCAGTGGATCGTGAACGCCTACGCGCTGATGTTCGCGAGCCTGATGCTCACCGCCGGCACCCTCGGCGACCGCTTCGGCCGCAAGCGGCTGATGCTCGGCGGCGTCGTCCTCTTCGGCTCGGCGTCGCTGCTCGGTGCCTTCGCATCGAACGCCGACACCCTGATCGCCTCCCGTGCGCTGATGGGCATCGGCGCTGCGGCCTCCGAGCCCGGAACGCTGTCCGTGCTCCGCCACCTCTATCCGGAGCGAGGCGCGCGGGCCCGCGCACTCGGCACCTGGGCGGCGGTGAGCGGGCTCGCGCTCGCGGCCGGCCCGGTCGTTGGCGGCGCGCTCGTCGGGGCGGCCGGCTGGCGCGGCGTCTTCTGGTTCAACGCGTTCTTCGCGGCCTGCCTCGTGCCCCTCTGCATGCGCCTCGTGCCGGAGAGCGCGGATCCGGAGGCGGCTCAACTCGACCTGCCCGGCCTCGCCCTCGGCGCGATCGCTCTCGGTGCCGTCACGTTCGCGATCATCAGCGGCGAGACATCCGGGTTCACGACCTGGTGGGTGCTCGCCCTCTTCGCCGTGGCCGCCGCCGCCGGTGCGGCCTTCGTGGTCGCGGAGCTGAGGTCGCGCACGCCGATGCTCGACCTCGGCTTCTTCCGGCTGCCGGCGTTCAGCAGCGCGCTCGTCGTGTCGTTCGCCGTCTACTTCGGGATCTTCTCGATCTTCTTCTTCACGGCCCTTTACCTCGCCGAGGTGGTCGGCTACTCGGGCTACCGGATCGCGGGCGAGTTCGGGCCGATGGCCGTCGCACTCGTCGCCGGCTCGACGCTCGCCGGCCGGTGGGTCGCCTCGAGGGGCTCACGGGCGCCGATGACGATCGGCTGCCTCGTCGCCGCGGGCGGGATCCTGCTCACCGAGCAGTTCCTGCCGGCGCACCCGTCGTTCGGACGGCTCGCCGCCAGCCTCACCGTGGCCGGGCTCGGCTTCGGCATCGCAGTCGTGCCGGTCACGTCGTCGGTGCTCACGATCGTCCCGGCGGCGCGGTCGGGGATGGCGGCGTCAGCCACGAATACGGCCCGGCAGCTCGGCGCGGTCTTCGGAGTCGCGGTACTCGGCGCTCTCGTCAACGCACACCTGACCTCCGACCTCGCCGACCGTCTCCGGGCGCTCGGAATCCCGCCGAACTTCCAGTCGGTCGTGATCACGGCGATCGAGACCG
Organism: uncultured Thermoleophilia bacterium; assembly: GCA_963725595.1. Lineage (GTDB taxonomy): Bacteria > Actinomycetota > Thermoleophilia > Gaiellales > Gaiellaceae > PALSA-600. The sequence goes on from CAVRYT010000001.1 coordinate 729,557, forward strand.
GCACGATCCCGGCCGGTGGCAACGCCCCAGCCTCGGCGTCGGGCTACGGCTCGATCGTGCAGCGCGTGATCAGCGCCGCGTACGGCGCCTTCCACTCCGGGCTGCAGACGGCGCTCCTCACCTCGGCCGCGCTGATCTTCGCTGCCGGCCTCTACAGCGCCTTCGTGCGCGAGGTCGGCGCGGACGGCCCACCCTGATCAGCAGGCGGCCGGTGCGCTCCCCTGGAGCCGTAGAAGCGCGCAGAAGCTCGCGTCGCCAACCTTCCACGAGCCTGCAACCTTCACTGCCGTTCCCGTCCGGTGGGCGAGCACGGGGGCGCCGGCCAGCTCGATCGTGTAGGTGACGACGGCCTTGGACCCGTTGACGAGCCGCACGTTCAAGACCTTCGCGCTCGTCTGCCGGGCGAGCGCGGAGGCCGCCTGAGCGTCGATCGCCTTCGCGAACTCATCGCCCTTCTGAAGCAGCGCGATCTTGACCACGGCGGAGCTCTTCCCGGAGAAGAAACGCATCCAGACCTGCTCCACCTCGGCGCGCTCGCCCGCGGGCGTCGCCCTCGGCTCCGTCGTCGTCCCGCTCGACGAGGAGGAGCCGCCACCGCCGCAACCCACCGCCACGACGACGAGCACGAGCGCGCTTAACCGGACGGCGCATCGAGCCGATAGAGACGAGGATGTCCGCTCACTGGTCACGCTTGACGAGACCCCAGTATCTCGCCGGAGGAATCCTCGCGCTCGCCTTCTGTGTCACGGGTCTCGACACGCGCGCAACCGACTGGGATCTGCTGATCGCCACCGCCGCCGGAGCCGCGTTCGTCGTCGGCGCCGCGGCGGCCGTCCCCTGGGAGCGCCTGCCGGCGGCCGCGCTGCTCTCACTCCCTCTCGCTTGCGACGCGATCATCGACCTGCTCCGGCATGCCCAGGGTGGGAGCACCTCCGGCTACTCGCCGCTCGCGATCCTGCCCGTTCTCTGGGCCGGTCTCGCGTTCACCCGCCGTGGGGTCGTCGTGATGACCCTCGGGACGTGCGCGATGTTCGCCGTGCCGATCGCGCTCGTCGGTGGGCCGATGTACCCCGACACCGGCTGGCGCGGGGTCGTGCTCTGGACGATCGTCGCCGCGGTCGTCGGCGCGAGCGCGAACCGCGTGACTACGAGCCAACGGGAGCAGACCGCGAACGCGTCGACGCGCGCAGAGGATCTCGCGCGGCTCGTGGCGACGCAGAGCGCGATCGCGACCTCGAACCTCGACGTGGAGACCGTCCTCGCGACGGTCGTCGACGAGGCACTCACCCTCACCGGCGCGGAGGCGGCCGTCGTGGAGCTGCCGGACGGCGACGAAATGGTCTACCGCGCCGCAGCCGGCACGGCCGCCGGGCATGTCGAGCTCCGGATCCCTCGAGAAGGGTCGATCTCCGGCCGGGCACTCGCCGAACTGCACGTGCTCCTCTGTCGCGACAGCGACACCGATGCACACGTCGACCGCGACGCGTGCCGCCGCGTCGGAGCCCGCTCGATGGTCGTTGCTCCCCTTCTGGACGGGGCGCATGCCGTCGGCGTGCTGAAGGTCTACTCGGCGACCGCCGATGCATTCGAGCCACGCGATGCCCAGCTCCTCGAGATGCTCGCCGGCATGGTCGCCTCGGCACTTGTGCGTGCTGCGCTGCTAGCCCGGCTGAGCGTGCAGGCGACCCGAGACGATCTCACCGGCCTCGCCAACCGCCGCGAGTGGTACCGGCAGCTCGAGCTCACACTCTCGCGGGCCCGCCGCGCCGACCATCTGGTCAGCGTCGTCATCCTCGACGTGAACGAGCTGAAGCTCGTGAACGACCGGGACGGGCACGCTGCCGGCGACCGGCTCCTGCGGAGCCTCTCCAACCGCTGGTCGGCGACGCTGCGAGAGAACGACGTGCTCGGCAGGATCGGCGGCGACGAGTTCGGGATCATCCTGGAGAGCGCAGGCGACGTGACCGCCGCGGAGATCGTCGACCGGCTGCGGGCCGCGCTCGATCCCGGGCAGAGTGCGGCGGCGGGGATCGCCACCTGGGACGGCGTCGAGAGCGCCGGCTCGCTCGTCGACCGCGCGGACGAGGCGATGTACCGCCAGAAGCGGGCCCGCAGCGCGCTCGGTCTCAGGGACGAGTAGTTCACCTCTTGTCGGGACGGTTTCGCTGCGCGATGATCGCAGTGACCCCCCGTCATGCTGCGGCGAGCCCTCTTCGGCCTGATCCTGCTGGTCCTTGCGCTGCCTGCGGGAGTGACCGCGGGCGGGTCGCCGACGGTCTCGATCTTCTACTACCCGTGGTACGGCACCTCGGCCAAGGACGGGAGCTACCTGCATTGGGGGCAGAACGGCCATGACCCGCCGAACGACATCGCCGCCGCCTACTACCCCGCGCAGGGCGTGTACTCGTCCGCCGACCGGTCGGTCGTGGCACGGCAGATGGACGAGATCCGGAGCGCAGGCGTCGACCAGGTGGTCGTCTCGTGGTGGGGCCGCGGCTCGCCCGAGGATGCTCGACTGCCGCTCGTGCTCGCCTCCGCCCGGGCGGACGAGCTGGCGGTCGCGGTGCACATCGAGCCGTACGGGGGCCGCACGATCTCGAGCGTGGTCGCCGACGTCGCCTACCTGGAGCGGCTCGGCATCACGACGTTCTACGTCTATCGCCCGTTCGACCTGCCCGTCACGCAATGGGCGACGGCCGACGCGACTTTGCATGCCGGCGGCGCGGTCCTCTACGCGGAGACCCCGCTCGTAGGCGCGGCTGGGGCCGCGGGCTTCGACGGCGTCTACACCTACGACATCGTCACCTACGGGGGTCGCATGTTCGCGCGCTTCTGCACCGAGGCGCACCGGCAGGGGCTCCTCTGCGCACCGTCGGTCGGCCCCGGCTACGACGCGCGGCGCTCGAGCGGCGATCCTCGCGTCAAGCCCCGCCGTGACGGCGCCACCTACGACGCGATGTGGCGCGCCGCGATCGCCGCGCACCCCGACGGCGTGACGATCACGTCGTTCAACGAATGGCACGAGGGCACCCAGATCGAGCCAGCCGCCCCGCCGCTCCGGCACGGCGGGTATCGCTACGGCTCCTACGACGGCGCCTGGGGCCTGCACGGGGCGGCCGCGTCGACGGCCTACCTGGCGCGCACGAGCTACTGGGCGGGTGTGTTCCGGAACACGTCGCCCGTGCAGCTGAAGACCAGCGCGCCGTAGACGTCAGCGGCCGCGACGGCCGCGCAGCTGGGGGTGCTCGAGATCGATCGCGGTCTCCGGCCAGGCGTCCAGGCCGATCGCGGCGCCGCCCTCCGCAGAGCCGATCTCGAGCAGGTCGCCGAGCGGGATCACGTTGCGGCGTCCGCTCTGTCGCCGGGCGATGCCCTCCAGCTCTCGTAGCTCCTCGAGTGGGTCGATGCGCACGTTCGAATCGCTGCCGATGCAGAGCCGGATGCCACGGTGGCGGATCCGCTCGACGGGCAGGAAGCCGTCGCCGAGGTTCGCCTCGGTCGTCGGGCAGACGCAGATGCGCGCCGTTGCCGCCGCGAGCAGGTCGAGCTCATGCCCGTCCGCGTGCGTCGCGTGGACGACGACCGCGTGCGGGCCGAGGCAACCGGTGTCGTCGAGCAGCTCGATCGGCCGCCGCCCGTGCTCGGACAGGCACTCCTCGATCTCGCGCGGCTGCTCGTCGGCGTGGACGTGCAGCGGCAGCGCGTGCTCCGCGGCGTAGCGGCCGAGCTCGCGCAGTGCGTCGGCCGGGCACGCGCGCACCGAGTGCGGTGCGACACCGACCCTGACGCCGGCGTCGCGAAGCTGCTCGAGCTGACGGAGATAGTCGGCGACGGACTCCTGGCGGAACCTCGGGAGGCCGCCTCGGAGGTAACAGGCGAGCAGCAGCACGAGCTCGATGCCGGCCTCGACGGCCGCCTCCGCAGCGGCGTGCGCCTCGGCGAGGCCGAGGTAGTGGAACTCGCCGACCGCCGTGTAGCCGTTCTCGCGGAGCTCCCGGTAGACGTGCGCGTACTCCTGACGGATCTGCTCGACCGTGAGCGACTCGGCGAGCGCGATCATCCCGTCGCGCCACGACCAGAAGTCGCCGCCGCCGCCCCCACGGAGCGCCCGCTGGAAGGCGTGGCTGTGGGCGTCCACAAAGCCCGGAAAAGGGAGGGTCGAGGTCACGCCCGTATCCTTTCAGGCGTGATCGGCCGGAGTCAGGTGCCCAACGCGCTCACGATCGGCCGTCTCGTGCTGATCCCCCTCTACGCGGTGCTCATCACGACCGCGGACGGCGGCAGCTCGTGGCCGGCGGCGATCGTCTTCGGCGTGGCCGGGGTGACCGACCAGGTCGACGGCTTTCTTGCACGTCGCTGGCATGTCGAATCGGCGTTCGGCAAGATCGCCGACCCGCTCGCCGACAGGCTGATGATCGATGCCGCCGTGCTCCTGCTCATCCATGCCGGTCGCCTGCCGTGGCTCGCGCTCGCCATCCCGGCACGCGACCTCGTCGCGCTCGTCGGCACGCCGCTCGTGATCGGCAGAGGCTACGAGTTTCAGGTCAATCGGCTCGGCAAGGCTGCGACGTGGCTGCTGTATGCCTCGCTCGGGTTCGTGATGGTCACGCACAAGGGTTCCGATTGGCCGCTCTGGATCTTCTGGACGGGACTCGCGCTCGGGCTCGTCGCGCTGTTCGAGTACGCCCTCAAGGCGCGGCGTGAGGTGCTCGCGTGAAGGCTGTCGTCATGGCGGGGGGAGAGGGAACGCGTCTGCGGCCGCTCACCTCGAACCAGCCGAAGCCGATGGTCCCGATCGTCGGCAAGCCGTGCATGGAGCACATCCTCGAGCTGCTGCGCACACACGGGTTCCAGGACGTCGTCGTCACCGTCGCCTTCCTGCCGCAGTCGATCCGCTCGTATTTCGGCGACGGCGAGAACCTCGGCTTGCAGATCGAGTATTCGGTGGAGGAGAGCCCGCTCGGGACGGCGGGCTCGGTACGGCTCGCGTCCGGTCGTCTCGACGACACCTTCCTCGTCATCTCGGGAGACGCGCTCTGCGACATCGACCTGAAGGAGCTCGTCGCGTTCCACCGCGAGCAGGAGGCGGCTGTCACGATCGGCCTCAAGTCCGTCGAGAACCCACTCGAGTTCGGGATCGTCGTCACGGACGAGGACGGCCGGGTCGAGCGCTTCCTCGAGAAGCCGTCGTGGGGTCAGGTGTTCTCGGACACGATCAACACCGGCATCTACGTGCTCGAGCCGGAGGTGCTGCGCCACGTTCCGACCGACCGACCGTTCGACTTCTCGAAAGAGCTGTTCCCGCTGCTGCTCGAAATGGGCCGGCCGATCTACGGCTACGTCTGCGAGGGCTACTGGCAGGACATCGGCAACCTCGACCAGTACCGGCAGGCGAACTTCGACGCGCTCGACGGCAAGGTCGACCTGAACATCTCGGGCCTGAAGATCCGCGGCGACGTGTGGCTCGGCGAGGGCGTCGAGATCGACGACGTGGAGGGAGTGGAGGGCCCGGCCTTCATCGGCAACTACACGGCGATCTCGCCGGAGTCGTCCGTCGGGCCGTACACGGTGCTCGGGCCGGCGTCGACGCTGCGCGAGCGCGCCCGCCTCTCGCGCACGGTCGCCGACGCCTCCTGCTACTTCGGCCGCAGCACCGTGGTCGAGGGCGCGGTGCTCGGCCGCAACTGCGACATCCGGCCCCACGCGCGGGTGCACGAGGGCGTCGCGATCGGCGACCAGGTGACGATCGGCGACCAGTCCGTGATCTACCCTGGCGTCCGCATCTACCCGTACAAAGAGGTCGAGTACGGGGCCCAGATCCACGAGAGCCTGATCTGGGAGTCACGCGGCACGACTCGCGTGTTCCAGCAGGACGGGGTCGTCGGGCTGGTGAACGTCGACCTCACCCCGGAGGTCGCACTTCGCTTCGGTGCGGCGCTCGGGACGGCTCTGCCGCGCGGGGCGCGAGTCGTCGCGAGCCGCGAGAGCGCGCCGGCCTACCGGATGGTGAAGCGCGCGCTGATCTCTGGGCTGAACTCGACCGGTGTCGGGGTCGCCGACCTGCGCACGCTGCCGGCGCCGGTCGGCAAGCATCTGCTGAAGACGCAGGGCTACGACGCCGCCTTCCACGTCGGGGCGTCGACGACCGATCCCGAGGCGGTGCAGATCCGGCTCTTCGAGCGGCCGGGTATCGCGCTCTCGTCCGGCATGCAGAAAGAGATCGAGAAGCACTTCACGCGGCAGGAGCTGCGCCGCGTGCCGTTCGGGGACGTCGGCTCGATCTCGTACCCGGCGCGCGCGAGGGAGAGCTACGCGAGTGATGTGCTCGCCGACCTCGACGCGGAGGCGATCAAGGCCCGCGGCTTCAGAATCGTCGTCGACTACGGCTACTCTGCCGGCAGCTACGTCCTGCCGCTCGTCCTCGGGCCGCTTCGCGTGGAAGCGATCACCGCCCACGCGTTCGAGTCCGATTCGGGCGCCGCTCCGGTGCGCCTCGCGGAGACGGTCGACCAGGCACAGCGACTCGTCGGGGCAGTGAGCGCCGACTTCGGCGCCGTGTTCGACCGGTCTGCCGAGCGGCTCTACCTGATCGACGAGCTGGGTCGCGAAGTGCGTCCCGACCAGGGGCTCTTGCTCTACCTCAGCCTGCTGCCGACCTCGGCCGGGCGGAAGATCGTCGTCCCGATCACGGCGACGAGCCAGGTGGAGGAGGTGGTCGGCGACCGGTTTGAGGTCGTGCGGACGCCCGCGACGCTCTCGGCCCTGACGCACGCCGCGGCCCATGACGACGTCGCCTTCGCCGGGGCGCCCGGCGGCGGGTACGCGTTCCCGCGCTTCCTACCCGCGTACGACGCAATCGCGTCGCTCTGCAAGCTGCTCGAGCTGCTCGCACCCGTGGGGCGGCCGCTCTCGGAGCTCGTCGCCGACCTGCCACGGCCGACGCTGATCCACCGTCAGCTGCAGTGCCCGTGGGCGCTGAAAGGGAGTGTCATGCGCGTGCTGAACGAGCGCTTCGCGGACGCGAATGTCGATCTCCGCGACGGGATCAAGATCTTCGACGACCGTGGGTGGGTGCAGGTGCTCCCCGACGCCGACGAGCCGCTCGTCCACCTCTACGCCGAGGGCGAGTCGCCCGCGGCCTCGCGCGACCTGGAGTCGGAGCTCCGCGAGCTCGTCAGCGAGCTGATCGAGCGGGAGGAGATCGGCACGGGAGCGTGAACTGAACCCTGAACCTCAGGTTGACGGTTCCGGGTCGGTCTGCTGGAATCATCTCAACCGGTCCCGACCGAAAGGCGGCACGTGTGGAACCGCTCCCCGAGCTCGGCTCGCTCTCCGACAACGAACTGAAGGGCCTGATCGAAGACCTCGAGCGCGAGGAGCGCGAGGTGAGCTACCGGCGGCGGCTGCTGCACGGGAAGATCGACATCCTGCGTGCGGAGCTCGTGGTCCGGCTGCAGTCGTCCGGCGGCCGGAGCGTCCTCGACCAGGTCGACGTCGACCGGCTGACCGCGATCCTCATGGGGAAGGCCTCGCCTCCCTCATGACCGCACTCGAACCTGGCCGCGCCCCGCTAGCCGCCGGTGAGGGGCGCGCGTGAGCCACGTCGTCTACTGCGCCGAGTGCGGGTTCCAGAATCCGGAGAGCGCGAACTACTGTGCGCGCTGCGGCGCGCTGCTCGCGAAGGGCGAGCCGGCGGTCGAGACGACGCAGGCGCTCGGGCCGGAGGAGGTCGGCGACTTCGGCGGGGTCGACGAGCTCGGCCTCGAAGGGCCGGCGCTCGTCGTGCGCGCGGGCGGCGGCAGGGCGGGGGAGAGCTTCCGGCCCGCAGGGGCGCGCACGCGCATCGGCCGTTCGCCGGACTGCGACATCTTCCTGGACGACGTGACGGTCTCGCGCAACCACGCCGTGCTCGTGGAGGAGAACGGCCAGTACGTCGTCGAGGACCAGAGCTCGCTCAACGGCACCTTCGTCAATCGCCGCCGCATCGACCGCGCACCGCTCGAGGAGGGCGACGAGTTGCAGGTGGGCAAATACCGGCTGACGTTCATCGCATGACGAGCACGCTGCCCATCGAGAGCAGCGGCAGGCTGCTGCGGATCGGCGAGGTCGTCCGCCGGCTTCGGGAGGAGTTTCCGGACATCTCGATCTCGAAGATCCGCTATCTCGAGGACGAGGGCCTGGTCGCGCCGCGGCGCACGCAGGGCGGCTACCGGCTCTTCAGCGAACAGGACCTCGAGCGCCTGCAGACGATCCTCCGCCTGCAGCGCGACGAGTTCCTGCCGCTGCGCGTGATCAAGGAGGAGCTCGACGCGCCGGCTGCCCGGGAGCGCCAGCGGCGGCGGCCGACCGCGCTCGGGTCGGAGGAGGACACGGTCGGGCTCGAGGAGCTCGTCGAGCGCGCGGGCATCACGGTCGAGCTCGCGAAGGAGCTCGAGGAGTACGGCCTGCTCGCGGCGCACGGCGGCGCCTCGGACAAGCGCTACGCGGAGTCGGACATCGACGTCGCCGCCACGTGCGCGCAGCTGACGCGGTACGGCGTCGCGCCGCGACATCTCCGCACCGTGCGCACCGCCACGGGTCGGCAGGCGTCGCTGCTCGAGCAGCTCGTCGCTCCGGCACTCCGCTCTCGCAATCCTGAGCGGCGCGCACAGGGGCTCAGCGACCTTCAGCAGCTGGCGGCACTCGCAGGAGAGCTCTCGTCGCTCCTCTTCTGGCGCGACCTGCGAGACTTGGCACAGTGAGCGGCCTCGACCTGCGTTCGCTCGTCCGCGAGGTCCAGGACTTCCCGACGCCGGGCGTCGGCTTCAAGGACGTCACGCCGCTCCTCGCGAACGCCGCCGCGCTCCGCCAGACCGTCGGCGAGCTGGCGACGTGGGTGAAGGCGAAGCACGCGGACATCGTGCTCGGCGCGGAGGCCCGCGGGTTCTGGATCGGGGCGGCGATCGCCGCCGAGGCAGGGGTCGGGTTCGTCCCTGCGCGGCGGCCCGGCAAGCTGCCTCCGGAGACCGTCAGCGCCCGCTACGTCCTCGAGTACGGCGAGAACGCGCTCGAGCTCCATCCGGAGCTGATCTCGAAGGGGGCGCGGGTGGTGATCCATGACGACGTGCTCGCCACGGGCGGGACGGTCGAGGCGATCCGGGGGCTCGTCGAGCAGCTCGGCGGCGTCGTGGTGGGCGCGTGCTTCATCATCGAGCTCGGCTTCCTGGGCGGGCGCGAGCGGCTCGCCGGCATCGACCTGCACGCACTCATCGAGTACTGAGTGTCGTCCGATACATGGGGTAGAGAGTCCCCATGTACGACGCGCTGACCACCTCGTACACCCTCTCGTGCCCGCTGCACGGGGAGACGCACGTGCGGCTGTCGCGCTTCCGGCTGCTCGAGCAGCTGCCGGGGGCATCGAGCCCGACTGTGTTTCGCATCGAGTTCGCCTGCGGCTGCGGCGGGGTGCACCCTGCGCTCGTCACGCACGACGACCTCGACTGGGCGCCGCTCGGCCTCGCCGACGAGACCGCGTTCGTGAACCTCATGACCTCGCACGTCGAGCCGATCGGCACCGAGCTCGGCGAGCTCGCCGCCACGAGGATCAAGGCGGGCGACTGGCCCTGGAGCTTCTTCTGCTGGCCGGAGGAGCGGCCGCGGCCCGTCTACCCGTCGGCGTTCAAGCTCCTCGCACCGTCACTCGACGGAGACCGTGTCGGCCTCGCAGTGCGTTGTCCGGCCTGCGGACGCGTGTCGGTCAACGTGGTGTCGCATGCGCACGTCGACGTTCCGTTCGTGAACGACCGCGAGATCGGGGTCGTCGAACACATCTTCGCCGACGACGTCGCTGCCACCGTCGAGGCGTTCCGCGCAGAGCTCTCGTCGTCGTCTTTCGACGCGCGACGCCTGGAGCTTGAGTGACTGGTTCACCCCCGCCAGGGATCATCCCCGTGGCAACGGATCCCGATCAGATGAGCATCATGAGCGCTGCGCCGGCCGAGAGCGGGAGAGGGGCACATCTGCTGCTCGTTCACTGTGCCGCGCTGGACTCCGCCAAGCCGACGGCGTTCAGCCGCCTCGAGCTGGCGGTCGGCAAGGAACTGGCGCGGCTGCTGGTCTTCGCGCTCGTCGGCCGTCAGGGCCGTTTGGGCTCGTCCTCGCCGTAGACGCGGACGAAGAGGAAGATCACGAAGCCGGCGACGGCGCCGGCGATGAACATCGTGCTGCTCGGATACCCGACGGCACGGCCGCCGATCCAGATGAAGACGGCGAAGAAGAGCGCCCACAGAAACGAGACGACGCCGTGGTCGATCGACGGGAACCTGAAGTGCATCGCGCGCGATCCTAACCATTTCCTTCCAGGCTTCGTCCATGTGACGAGTAGCGTCCCGCGGGCATGAGACCGCTGCTCACGTCGGCTCGGTGCTGGCCGGCTTCGCCCTCGTCGTCGGTACGGCCGGCGCAGCGGTGCTCCCCGCGCTCCGTTCGCCCTCGGGCAACATCCGCTGCGTCTTCGCCTCGCCGGCGGACGACCGCAACGGGGGTGGGCTCTTCTGCACGATCGGGCACGCGTCGTACGCCGCTGCGCTGCAGGCGAAGTGCCTTGAGCGTGGGGGAGTGGACTGGCACGGCTTCTCGCTCACGGCGCGCGGGAAGGGCGCGAGCGTGTGCACCGGCGGCGCGCTCTGGTTTCGCACCCCTCACTACGTCACGGTCGCCTATGGCCACACCTGGCGCGCTGGGCCGTACACGTGCCGCTCGGCGCTCACCGGTGTCACGTGCACGACAGGCGCGGGCACGCACGGGCTCTTCATCTCGCGCGAGTCCTGGCGCGGCTGGTAGCTACGGCTTCGAGACCGCGAACGTCGCGGTGTCGAGCAGGAGCCTGGTCGAGCCGGCGGTCGTCCTGATCTCGAGCTTCCCCTCGACGAGCGCGAGCCTCGCGGTCGAGATCCAGCCCGCCGTCGTCCAGTCGACCGGCAGTCCGATGCACACGGCCCTGCGGTGCACGGTGTCGAGCGCGTGGACGAACGGGTAGTTGTCGTCCTGCCGGTAGAGCGTGTAGACCCAGCCGCCGTCGCCGGTCTCAGCCCAGGCCACCGGGTAGCCGGACATGACCCAGCCGGCCTGGCGCTTGTCGGCGATCACCCCAGGGAGCAGATGGCCCGCGGCGACGTCGTAGGCCTGCACCTGGTAGTTCGTCGGGGCGGGGGAGGTTCCAGCAGCCGACCGGGACCACAAAAAATTCACCGAGCCGGTGGCGCTTTTGTCCACCTCCCCCACGAACCATCGGCCTTGCGACCTACCGGTTCCCGGGAGCGGCTTCGACCTACTCGCGCTCCGTGCTCGGTGCAAGAGCAAACCTACGACGGCGCCGCGCCGAGCGCAAGGGAGCTCGGACGACGTTTGACGCAATTTGCGGACACTTCTGCAAAAACGGCCTTCGATTGCCGTCAGTGCCGCATGCTCCAAAGGGGGTCGGACCAGAAATTCACCGAGCCGGTGGCGCTTTCGTCCACCTCCCCCGCGGACCATCGGCCTTGCGACCTACCGGTTCCCGGGAGCGGCTTCGACCTACTCGCGCTCCGTGCTCGGTGCAAAGAGGAAGCTACTGCCCGGCCGTCACAGGTTCAAGGCCGTCCCGACTCGATTTCGACGCAATTTGCGGCTGCGCAACCATCCACGTTTCCACGGCTTTCGACGTGGCCTGGGGACAACCACTGTGGATCACAGCAGACGCGACCTAGCTGCGCACCGAGCAGGGGAGGGACGAGCACCTGCTGACCCTGGCCTCCGCAGGACGGCATTCGCCAACTCGACATAACCCTGCTTCTCGTGCACAGCTGGAACGGCCGGGTTTGGCGTCGATCCCGAGCGGCTACATGAGGCCGACGGTGGCGCCCGAGGCGGACATCCTGCTGCTGAGCGACGACCTGCAGCGCCTGATCGACGCCGGCGAGGAGCGTGGCAGCATCCTGCAGTCCGAGCTCACCGAGGTGCTCGAGCCGCTGAACCTCGACGCGCTCGAGCTCGATGCCGTCCAGCACGAGCTCGAGACGCGTCAGATCGACCTCGTCGACGACGAGGAGACGCCGCAGCCGCCGCCCGAGCAGCCCCCGCCGGAGCCGCTGCAGCTGTCGTGGGAGACGACGACCGACGCCCTGCAGCTCTTCCTGCGCGAGGCGGGCCGTCACGCGCTCCTGACCGCCGCCCAGGAGGTCGAGCTCGCGAAGCGGATCGAGCGCGGCGACCGCGACGCCAAGCAGCGGATGATCCAGTCGAACCTCCGGCTCGTCGTCTCGATCGCCAAGAACTACCGCAACCAGGGCCTGCCGTTCCTCGACCTGATCCAGGAGGGCACGCTCGGGCTGATCCGCGCCGTCGAGAAGTTCGACTGGCGCCGCGGCTACAAGTTCTCGACCTACGCCACGTGGTGGATCCGCCAGGCGGTTGCACGTGCGCTCGCCGACAAGGCGCGCACGATCCGCATGCCGGTCCACATCGTCGAACGCCTGCAAAAGATGAACCGCGCCGAGCGGTCGCTGTGGGCGCAGCTCGGACGGGAGCCGACGCTCGAGGAGATCGCCGCCGAGGCCAACCTGCCGGTTCAGCAGGCGTATGAGGTCCGCGCGGCGGCGCGCGCGTCGAGCTCGCTCGACGCGCCGGTCGGCGACACGGACGACGCGGTGCTCGGCGACTTCGTCGCGGGCGACGACCCGCTACCCGACGAGGTGGTCGAGGACTCGCTGCGCTCGCAGACGCTCACCGCGTCGCTGCTTGCGCTGCCGGAGCGGCACCGCACCGTGGTTGTCCTGCGTTACGGCCTCGAGGACGCCGACCCGAAGACGCTCGAGGAGATCGGTCGCAGGCTCGGACTGACACGGGAGCGGGTGCGGCAGATCGAGGTCGAGGCGCTCAAGCGCCTCGCGACGCTGCACGAGATGGCAGCCGTCGCCTACGGCTAGAGAGGGCCTCGCTACGGCTGCAGGTAGAGCTGCAGGCCCGGTGCGACCGTGCGCAGCTCCTTCAGCGCCCGGGTCTCGAGCTGGCGCACCCGCTCGCGGGTGATGCCCATCTCCTGGCCGACCTCCTCCAGGGTCTGCGGCGGCCGGCCGTCGAGGCCGAAGCGGCGGAGCACGACGTGCTTCATGCGGGGGTTCAGCCGATCGATCGCCTCGGCGAGCTCGATCGTGCGCGCGTTCGCGGCGGTGGCGCCGTCGGGGGACTCGGATTTCACGTCTTCGATCAGGTCGCCGACCATGCTCTCGCCGTCGCCGACCGGCGTCTCGAGCGACACCGGGTCCTCGATCAGCTCGAACAGCTCGGACACCCGCTCCTCCGTGAAGCCGGAATCGGCCGCGATCTCGGAGGTCGACGGATCGCGGTTGAGCTTCTGTGCGAGCTGGCGGCGCGAGCGCTGCACGCGCCGCACCTGCTCGGCGACGTGGACCGGCAGGCGAATCGTCCGGCCCTGGTCGGCGAGTGCACGGCTGACCGACTGTCGGATCCACCACGTCGCGTAGGTCGAGAGCTTGTAGCCCATCCGGTAGTCGAACTTCTCGACGGCCCGGATCAGGCCGAGGTTCCCCTCCTGGATCAGGTCGAGGAGCGGGACGCCCGCCTTCGTGTAGCGCCGCGTGATCGACATGACGAGGCGGAGATTGCACTCGATCAGGCGACGCTTGGCGGCCTCGTCGCCGAGGTCCTTGCGCCGGGCGAGCTCGCGCTCCTCGGCCGCCGTCAGCAGGCGGCCGTCGCCGATCTGGCGGACGTACAGCTTCAGAGGGTCGGCCGACTGGAGCCGCTCATCCTCCGACAGGACGGCGTTCTCGGGCTCCTCCTCATCCGCGGCACCGAGCAGGCCGAGCGTGCCCTCCGGCTCGGTCTCGACCGGATCGAGGATGGGCTCTTCCACGCTTCCCCTATCGGCAGGAGGAGCCGCACCCTTGAGATGTAAAAAGTTCGCGGGATCTGCCGACAAACACCATGATCCGTCAGTCTGTGTTCGTAGAGTCCTTCGTCTGAGATGTGCGGCATCGCGGGATACAACCTTCGTTCACGGTCCGGCGTCGGAAGGACGCTCGCCGCGCAAGCCCTGTTGGCGGCGATCGCCGAGCGCGGCGCCGACGCAGTCGGCTACGCCTACCGCAGCCCCGGCGAGAGGTACGCGACCGTGGTCAAGCAGCGCACGCCCGCCTCGCAGCTGCTCGACCGTGTCTCGGTGCCCGACACGGCGACGCAGCTCCTCGTGCACGTCCGGGACTACACGAAAGGGCATCCATCGATCTCGGCCAACAACCACCCGGTGCGGCACGGGCCGGTCGTCGGTATCCACAACGGGGTCATCACGAACGACGACGAGCTGCTCGCCCCCCACTCCTGCGCCCGCTCGGAGCCGCGCATGACCGTCGACTCCGAGGCGATCTTCGCCCTCGCCGCCCACTCCCGAAACGACGCCCGCGTGCTCGAGCGGCTGCGCGGTGCGATGGCGACCGCGTGGCTCGACGAGCGCGAGCCAGGCACCGTCTTCGTCGCCCGCGGCAGCGGGCGGCCGCTCTGGCTCGGCGAGGGCCGCGAGGGCGTCTTCTTCGCGTCGACGCGGCAGGCGCTCGAGATCGTCGAGCAGTACGCCACCGTCAGGCTTCGCAAGCGCGAGGTGCGCGAGGGCACCTGGCTCGCGCTCCGCGACGGCGCCGTGCTCCGCCGTGAGCGGTTCCGGCCCGACCTCGACTACCACGAGGACGACCCGCTGCCGGCGGTGCGCGCACCCGGCGAGGGCGCGTTCTGCCTCACGCGGCTCGCCGCGCTCGCGAACACGGCGTAGCCTCTACGCGGGCAGCACGAGCGAGAAGCGGGACCCCCTCCCCACCTCCGACTCGAGCTCCAGCCGTCCGCCGAGCGCGGTCGACAGCTCCTTGGCGATCGCGAGACCGAGGCCCGTGCCACCGCCGCGCGTCGACTCGAACGGCCGGAACAGCCGCTCGCGCGCCTCGCGTGGGATCCCCGGGCCGTTGTCGGCGACGGTGACGCGCACCGAGCCGTTCCGCTGCGCGAGCCCGAGTGAGATGCGGCCGCCGTCCGGGGTGGCCTGGAAGGCGTTCGAGAGCAGGTTGCCGACGACCTGCAGCACACGGTCCCCGTCCGACACGATCACGGGCTCGGCCCGGACGTCCTGCCGGTAGTCGATCGCGCGCCGCTGGGCCTCGTCCCGGTAGCGCTCGTAGGCCTGGTCGAGCAGCTGTGCCATGTCGACCTCCTCGGTGGTGACCGTGAAGCGGTGCGCGTCGAGCTTGGCCAGGTCGAGGATGTCGCCGACGAGCCGCTCGAGCCGCTGCGTCTCCGCCTCGACGGTCGCGAGCGACTGCGCGGCCAGGTCCGGGTCCGTGACGACGCCCTCGAGCAGCGCCGCCACATGGCCGCGGATCGCGGTCAGCGGCGTGCGCAGCTCGTGCGAGACCGACATGAGGAAGTTCCGCTCGAGCTCTTCGACCTCGGCCAGCCGGGCGCCCATCTCGGCGAACCGCTCGCTCAGGTGGGAGAGCTCGCCCGGAGCTCGCTGTGGCACGGCGACGGCGTAGTCGCCGCGCGCGACGGCATCCGCCGCCTCGGAGAGCTGCAGCACCGGCCTGACGATCCGTCGCGAGAGGTACCAGGCGAGAACGGCGGCGGCGAGCAGGCCGAGCACGCCGGCGACGGCCATACGCGAGAGCAGCGAGTTGACGCTCGAGCTCACATCCGTCTTCGGCGTCGCGACGACGATGCCGGCGATCGTCGCGCTCGAGCCGGTGACGATCGGGTTGACGACTGCGTAGTAGCGGTGATGCTGTCCCGGCGGTGTCAGCTCGAACGAGAGCGACTTGCCGGAGTGCCAGTCGATCGGCACCGACGGCAGACGCTTCAGGCCGGCGGCCTTCTGGCCCGGGAAGAGCTGCCGCGGGCCGACGTAGTAGATCTTGTCCCCGGTCGCGAGCTCGAGCGTCTTGCGCGCGTATGCCGTCGGCGCACGCTGGTCCTGCTGGTTGCCGTAGCTGTTGTTGATCGACGTCGCGTAGAGCTGCGCGATCCCGTGCGCCTCGCGCGTCAGCTTCCGGAACGCCTGGTCGCGCGCGAAGTCCTGGAAGAGCCTGATCGAGATCACCGTCGTGATCGCCCCGGCGAGCAGGATCCCCGCGAGGAAGACGAGCGGCAGCCGAACGCGGAGCGACCGGAGCGCGAGCATCAGGGTCTAAGTCTTCGCCGTGTCCTTCTTCGCGTCCTTCGCCGGCGACACCTTGTAGCCGACGCCCCAGACCGTCACGACCGGGCTCGCATCGCCGAGCTTGCGCCGCAGCTGGCGCACATGGACGTCGACCGTGCGCGTGTCGCCCGCGAAGGTGTAGCCCCAGACGCGCTCGAGCAGCTGGTCGCGCGTGAGCACGAGCCCGCGATGATCGAGCAGCTCCCAGAGCAGGTCGAACTCCTTCGGCGCGAGCTGGATCTCCTCCTCGCCGACGCGCACCTCGCGCCGGCCTGCATCTATGTGGAGGTCGCCATGGTCGATCGTCTCGGTCTGGAGCTCGCGCCGCTCCGGCGTCGCGCGGCGGAGGATCGACTTCACGCGCGCGACGAGCTCGCGGGGGTTGAAAGGCTTCGTCAGATAGTCGTCCGCGCCCACCTCGAGACCGATGATCTTGTCGACGTCCTCGTCGCGCGCCGTGAGCATCAGGATGGGCACGTCGCTCGACTGGCGGATCCGCTTGCAGACCTCGATCCCGTCGATGTCCGGCAGCATCAGGTCGAGCACGATCAGCCCCGGCACCTCGCGCGCCACCTGGCTCAACGCCTCGCCGCCGGTGGCGGCGGTGCGCACGCCGTAGCCCGCATTCTTGAGGTAGAGCGACACGAACGAGGCGATCGAGCTCTCGTCCTCGACCACCAGGATGGTCGGGGCGCCTGCGCTCACGGCTGGGCCGCGACGGTCTGGTCGCCGAAGGCAACCGGCAGATACTGCGCCGCGAACACGTACACCGGCACAGGCGTCCACTTCCCGTCGTCGACTGCGTACGACCCGGCGTGGGTCGCGGACGGGTCGCCGCTCAACCGGGCGACGCCGACGCCGACGGCGGTCAGGTCGATCCCGGTGCCCTTGAACGTGAGCTTGTAGAAACCGCCCGTGACCCGGAAGTGCAGGTCGCGGCCCGAGTAGGTTGTGAGCTTGCCGAAGTCGGTGTCGACGACGACCGGCTTCTGGTCCTGACCGCTGACGAAGATGTTCTTGTCGGTGCCGTCCGGGTCGAGGACCTTGAGCGTGCCGCTGTCCATCTGACCCCAGAGCGCGCCGCGCGCGGGCTTCGCCGCCGTGCCGATCGAGACCGTCCCCGAGACGCTCTGCAGCTCGAGCACGCCGTCGCCGGTGGCGTGCTGCGCCGCGACCGCCGCAGGGGCGGCGATCAGGCCACAGAGCAGGGCAAGCAGAAGCCGGCGCATCGCAGTAATCCTTCCTATCCGAATTATGCCGGTGTTGATCGAAAGGTAAGGACTTTTCTCCGACCGAGCCCAGTGCTCAGTCGTAGCGGTAGAAGCCCTCGCCGGTCTTCCGGCCGAGCTTCCCCGCCTGCACCATCCGCTGAAGCCGCGGCGGCGGCGCGAAGCGAGGTTCGCGCAGCTTCGCGTAGAGCGCCTCGCTCGCGTGCACGTGCACGTCTGCGCCCACGAGGTCGAGCAGGGCGCACGGCCCCATCGGCCAACCCGCCCCGTGCTTCAGGCCGGCGTCGAGGTCCTCCGGCGTCACGCCTGCCTCGTCGAGCACGCGGACGCAATCGTTGAGGAGCGGGATCAGGACGCGGTTCACGACGAAGCCGGGGGTGTCCGTGCAGCGGATCGGGGTCTTTCCGAGCCGTGTGCCGAGCTCGAACGCACGCTCGAAGACGTCCTCCTCGGTGCGCTCGGCGCGCACGATCTCGACGAGCGGCATCAGCGGCGCCGGGTTGAAGAAGTGCATCCCGACGGCACGTCCGGGCCGTTCGAGCACCGCGGCGATCTCTGTCACGGAGAGGGCCGAGGTGTTCGTCGCGAGGATCGCGTCGGGCCTGACGATCCGCTCCAGGTCGCGGAAGAGCTCCTGCTTCACCTCGAGGCTCTCGAACGCCGCCTCGATCACGACGTCGCATCCGGCCAGTTCCTCTAGCTTGGTGGTGAGCTGCAGACGTGCGAGCGCCTCGTCGCGCGTGGCCGGCTCGAGCTGTCTCTTGTCGACCTTGCGGGCGAGGAAGTGCGCGATCCGCTCACGCGCCGCCTCGGCGCGGGCGAGCTCGACCTCGCGGCCGACCGTTTCGAGCCCCGCCTCGAGCGCGAGCTGCGCGATCCCGGCGCCCATTGCGCCGAGGCCGACGACGCCCACCCTCACAGCTGCTCGACGATCCCGGCGATCGCCATCCCGAAGCCGATGCACATCGACGCGAGCCCGTAGCGGGCGCCACGCCGCTCGAGCTCGGACAGGAGCGTCGCGGTGATCCGGGCGCCCGTCGCGCCGAGCGGATGGCCGAGGGAGATGCCGCCGCCGTTCGGGTTGACGTCGTCGAGACGCTCCCCCAGGTCGAGGTCGGCCGCCGTCTGGAGCACGACCGACGCGAACGCCTCGTTCACCTCGATCACGCCGACGTCGTCGAGCGCGAACCCCGCCCTTCGCAAGGCCTTCTCGATCGCCTCGGGATTCCCGTGGAGCATCCGCGTCGGATCGACGCCGGCCAACCCGAACGACACGAACCGGCCGCGCGGCTCCAGCCCCAGGCGTTCGACGGCGGCCTCGCTCGCGATCAGCACCGCCGCCGCGCCGTCGACGATCTGGGACGAGTTCCCGGCGGTGACTACGCCGTCGTCCCGGAACGCCGGCTTCAGCGCGCCGAGCGCCTCGAGCGATGTCTCCCGGCGCACTGCCTCGTCGACCCGGAAAACCGCCGGTGCGACGACACCGCCGGCGCCCGCGGGCGAGACGGGCTCGGGCAACTCGATCGGCACCACCTCGCGCTCGAACCGGCCCTCGTCGATCGCGGCTGCGGCGCGGCGGTGTGACTCGAGCGAGTACGCATCGAGCGCCTCCCGGCTCAGGTTCCACTCGGCGGCGAGCAACTCGGCGGAGGTCCCCTGCATGACGATCTGGTGCCGCGACGTCACCTGCTCGGAGACCGACCCGCCGTTCGACCCCATCGGGACGCGGGACATGCTCTCGACCCCGGCCGACACGACCAGGTCGAGCTGCCCGGCGAGCACCGCGGCGGCCGCGTTGAAGTTCGTCTGCATCGACGAGCCGCACTGCCGGTCGACGGTCGTCGCCGACACGCTCACCGGCCAGCCCGCGGCGAGGACGGCCATCCTCCCCACGTTCCACCCCTGTTCGCCGATCTGGGTGACGCAGCCCATCTGGACGTCCTCGATCTCGGCCGGGTCGAGGTCATGGCGCCGCAGGAGCCCGTTCAGCACCTGCGCGACCAGGTCGTCGCCGCGGATGCCCGCCAGCGTCCCGTTGCGGCGGCCGATCGGCGAGCGGACAGCGTCGACGATGTACGCGGTCACGGCACCAGGTTAGTCTCTGGGCAATGGCGACGACTGCCACCGACCATCCGCTGCTGATCGGCGGCGAGCGCGTCGAGACGGGTGATTGGACGGAGGTCCGCTCGCCGTACTCCGGCGACGTCGTCGGCCGGGTCGCGAAGGGCGGTGCGCCCGAGGCAAGGCGCGCGCTCGATGCGGCCGCCGCCGCCTTGCGGGAGCCACTACCGGCTCACGAGCGTGCCCGCATCCTCGACGCCGTCGCCCGTGCGCTCGCGGAGCGGCAGGAGGAGGCAGCGCAGATCATCTGCTCCGAGGCGGGCAAGCCGCTCAAGACGGCGCGGGTCGAGGCGGAGCGCGCCGTCTCGACCTTCACGTTCGCCGCCGTCGAGGCGCGCAAGCTCACCGGCGAGGTCGTCCCGATGGACGCCTCGCCGGCGGGCGCGGGCAAGCTCGGCTTCACGCTCCGTCTGCCGATCGGGATCGTCGGCGCCATCTCGCCGTTCAACTTCCCGCTCAACCTGGTGGCCCACAAGGTCGCCCCCGCGCTCGCCGCCGGCTGCCCCGTCGTGCTGAAGCCGGCGTCGGCGACGCCGCTCTCGGCGCTCTTCCTCGCCGGCCTCGAGGAGGAGGCCGGTCTACCTCCGGGTTGGATCAACGTCGTCGCCGGGTCCGCCTCGGCGATCGGCGACGAGCTCGTCGGGGACGAGCGCGTGAAGCTGATCACCTTCACGGGCTCGGGAGACGTCGGCTGGGGGATCGCCGAGCGCGCGGCGCGCAAGCGGGTGAAGCTCGAGCTCGGGAACGCCACGCCGGCGATCGTCTGCGCCGACGCGCCTGCCGGCACGGCAGCCAAGCTCGCCGCGAACGGCTTCTCGTTCGCCGGTCAGAGCTGCATCTCGGTGCAGCGTGTCTTCGTGCTCGCCGAGGCATGGGAAGGGTTCGTGCCGGAGCTCGTTCGCGCTGTCGACGCACTCGTCGTCGGCGACCCGGCGGACGAGGCGACCGACGTCGGCCCGCTGATCAGCGAGGGCGACCGCGACCGCGTCCTCCGGTGGATCGGCGAGTCCTCGGGCGAGGTGCTCACGGGCGGCTCACAGACCGACGACGGACTCGTGCGCCCGACCGTGATCGCAGGCCCCGCCCCCACCGACAAGGTGCAGTGCGAGGAGATCTTCGGGCCGGTCGTCACGCTCACGCGTGTCGCGACCCTCGACGAGGCGATCGACGGCGCGAATGCGACGCGCTACGGGCTCCAGGCCGCGATCTTCTCGAGCAACGTGCACACGTGCCTCGAGGCCGCACGGCGGCTCGAATTCGGCGGCGTCACGGTCAACGAGGCACCGACCTTCCGCGCCGACCAGATGCCCTACGGGGGCGTGAAGGCCTCCGGTAACACGAAGGAAGGGCCCGCCTGGACGGTCCGCGAGATGACCGAGGAGCGTCTCGTCGTCCTGCAGTTGTAGGAACCGCGCCTCGCGCGGCTTCGAGGGCGCCGTAGGGGCCCCTCGTTAAACTCCGCGCGGATGCCTTCGATCTTCCGCCGGCGCCAGAACGGGACCGACGGCATCGTCCCGCGCAGGCCTCACGCAGGCGTTCTGCGCCGCGAGCGCCGTGCCCTCCTGAAGGCTCGTGAGGACGCGCTGCGGGACGTCGGCGGCCTGCTCGTGGAGATGTACCGTCGGGGCAGCTTCCGTGACGACCTCCTCGCAGAGCGCTCGTCCATCGTCGTCGGAATCGACGCCCGGCTCGCCGAGATCGACGACCTCCTGCACGTCCGCCGGCGCGTGCCGCGCTGCGAGTGTGGCGCGCCCGTTCTCCGCGGCTCGCGGTTCTGCCCGAGCTGCGGCCGGCCGCTCTCGCCGGAGCTCCCGAGCGTCCCGGGCGAGGCGACCGTCGTCGAGCCCGGCCCACAGGGCTGACGCGCGCAGCGATGTCGACGGCACGCCAGAGCGAGCGCGCGACGGCCGTCACCGCGGCCGACGGCTCGTGCCCACGCTGCGGCTCATCGCGCGGCCGGGGCGATCGCTACTGCCTCGACTGCGGCCTTGCGCTGCCGCAGGTGACGGGTCGGATCCCGTCGCTCCGCCGGGTCTGGGTGCGGCGACTCGGCTGGTATCCGGGCGACTGGGTCTGGACCGCGCTGCTCACGCTGCTCGTCGCGCTGGCCGGCGCCGCCGCCGCGGTCGTGGTCAGCGGCCGTCGCACACCGGTCGAACGCGCTGTGTTTCGCGCGCCCGCGACCGTGCCGGTCGCCTCCCCCACGCCGGTCACCTCTGCGGCCACCACCACGAACCGCAGCGCGACTGCGACGCTGCCGACCCCGCCCGAGCCCGGACGCAACGGCCGGCTGACCTGGCCGCAGAGCGAGAACGGCTGGACCGTGGTCCTCGTCTCCTACCCGAAGGTGACGGGCCGCGAGGCGGCGCTCACCACGGCCGCGAGGGCCGCGAAGGGGCTGCAGCGCGTCGGCATCCTCGACTCGGGCGGGTTCGCGAGCCTCCAGCCCGGCTACCTCGTGGTCTTTGCGGGGGTCTATGCGAGCGAGGCCGACGCGAGTGCAGCCGTCCCCACCGCCCGCCAGGCGGGATTCGGGGGCGCCTACACGCGGCAGATCGCGCGGTGACCGGGAGGTGTACAACGTGAAAAGTACGGGTAGACCGGCTCTCGGAAAGGGTTGCTGTTTCCAGTATTGGAAACATTTGTAACAGATCCCGGAACGGTGTAGAGTGGCCGCCGGGACCGGCGCTGAGGGAACTTTTTACCGGTTCTTAAAGGGCCGGCCGGTACATTCGAGGAGAGCGAAGCCGGGCGAATGGACGAACGAATCCTGCAGATCCAGCACTGTATGTATCAGTACTCGCGAGCGATCTATCGCTCGATCCGCGATCTGATCGACCCGTACGTCGACGACCACACGAAGCTCGAGTACCGCAGAGAGGTGCTCGCGGCCTGCGAAGGGACGATGGAGCGGCTCGCACAGGACCCGCACTACTTCGCGAAGCCCGACAAGGCGCTCTTCCAGGACATTCGCCGCTACTTCCCGATCACGGTGCAGGCCCAGGTGGCCTGGGCGGTGACGCAAGGTGTCGACGCGGCCGTCGGCTTCGTCGAGGAACAGATCGAGGCTGGCGCGTTCGACGGCGGCGTCGCTCGCTGTCGCGCGACCACCCGCAAAGGGAAGGCGTGCCAGCGCACACCCTTGCCGGATCGCGACTACTGCCCGTCGCACCAGCACCTCGAGCGCAGCCGCGCAGCCGCTTAGAGCGGGAATCGCTCGACCCCGCGCCGCTGCGCGACTGCCTGGCGACGACTAAGCTCGACGGCGCCCCTTGAGCCACGACACCGACAAGCTGATCCGCCAGCTCTCGCTCGTCGCCTTTCTGATGGCGGAGCGGCGCCCGCTCACCGCGCGCGACATCAAGTCGAACGTCGAGGGCTATCAGGAGATGAGCGACGAGGCGTTCGCCCGACGCTTCTACTCAGACCGCGCCGAGCTCGTCGCGCTCGGCGTGCCGCTCGACTCACAGCGCGACGAGTTCACCGGCGAAGAGCTCTACACGCTTCGCTCGGAGCGGTACTTCCTACCCGAGCTCGAGCTCGACGACGAAGAGCTCGCAGCGCTGCAGACGTGCTTCTACCTCCTCGAAGGGCGGTTCGCGTACGCGGAGCCCCTGCGGCTCGCCCTGCAGAACCTCGCGCTCGGGCGCTCGGCCGGTGCGCTCGCGGCAGCCCCCACCGGCACCGCGGTTCGCGTCGAGGTGCGGGACCCCGACTACTCGCCGGAGTTGCAAGGACGGCTCGGCAAGCTCGAGGGCGCGATCTCCAAGCAGCGGACCGTCCGGTTCCGCTACTGGTCGATCTATCGCGACGAGGAGGAGGAGCGCACGCTCAACCCGTACGCCCTGCTCCCCGAGAACGGCTCCTGGTACGTGATCGGGCACGACCTCGAGCGCGACGACATCCGCACGTTCCGCGTCTCGCGCATCCGGTCGGACATTCGCTTCGCGACGCGACGGGAGCGCGACTTTCGCCTTCCTGCCGACTTCGACGTCGAGCGCTATCGCGGACGCACCGAGTGGCAGTTCGGCGAGATCATCGGCCAGGCGCAGGTCGAGGTCGCTCCCGACACCGCGTGGTGGGTCGAGCGCGCCTACGCCGGCGAGCGCAACCACGTCGAGGGCGACGTCTTCGTCACGCAGTACGCGTCGACCGCGCTCCTCGCGCGCTGGATCCTGCGTCAGGACGGCCGCGCCGTGCCGCTGCAGCCGTCGGAGCTGCGCCGCCTCGTCGTCGAGGGCGCGCGGGCCGCGCGCGCCGCGCACGAGGGAGCGCCGCCGACCCCCGCCGCTGAGGTAGTGCCCCCGGTGGCGGACCCCGCCGCCGACCGGCCGACCGGCCCTGTTGCTCCCGAGCGGTTCGGTGTCCTCCAGTCGCTCCTCGCCTACCTGCTCACCGCGTGCGGTGACGAGCGCGAGGCCCGCATTCCCGCCCGCGATCTTTCCGAGCGGTTCTCGATCCCGGAGGGCGAGCTCGAGGAGCACCTCTCGCTGCTCAACCTGGTCAACTTCGGCGGGGGCTGCTACGCGGTCTACGCCGAGCTCGTCGGTGACGAGGTGCACGTCGACAAGGAGCTGTTCGGCGACACCTTCCGCCGTCCGCCGCGGCTGACGCCGCTCGAGGCACGCGCGATCAGACTGGCGCTCGAGTTCGTGGGGCCGATGGTCGCGGCCGGTGCGCACTCCCCACTCGACCGCGTCCGTGCGAAGCTCGAAGAGACGTTCGGCGTGTTCGAGCTGACGCAGACCCCGACGCCGCACGCGGGCGCCGAGGAAGGGCTCGTCGAGGCGCTCACACGCGCGATCGACGAGCACCGGCTGGTCGAGATCGAGTACCTGAAGCCGGAGGAGCAGGAGGTCGTGACGCGCGTCGT
This sequence comes from uncultured Thermoleophilia bacterium, assembly GCA_963725595.1. Classification (GTDB taxonomy): domain Bacteria; phylum Actinomycetota; class Thermoleophilia; order Gaiellales; family Gaiellaceae; genus PALSA-600. Next base: position 753,996 of record CAVRYT010000001.1, read on the forward strand.
CGAGCCGTACTCGATCGAGCGCCGCCTGCCGCACTGGTACGTCCACACGTGGGACACCGAGCGCGACCAGCCTCGCTCCTACCGCCTCGACCGGATGCGCAAGGCGAAGCTGCTCCGCAAGTCGTTCCGGCCCCGCGAAGGGTTCGACCCGTCGGAGCTGCACGGCGCCACGGTCGCACGCATCTGGTATTCGCCCGCGGTCGCCCGGTGGGAGCTCGAGAAGGGCGCGCGTGCGCTCGTCGACGGCGCCGCGCTAGCAGACCGCTCGGTCGGCAGCGCCGACTGGCTCGTCGGCGAGGTGGTCTCCTACCGCGGCGAGGCGATCGTCCTGGAGCCGCAGGAACTGCGGTCACGCGTCGCGATCCGAGCACGCGAGCTCGCGAACGAGCTGCGCCCCTCCCGCGCGAAGGCCTGATCCCTGGCTCAGGCGTAAACACTCTCGCGCAGGCAGCGGAAGCCCTCGTTCGGCGTCCTTCGATCGCTGATGCTCGACGTCCGGAAGGCGTAGGGTGGCGCCGTGGCGAGCGGACAGGCCGAAATGCACCAGGCTCTCGAGGGCGCCTTCGAGCGCTTGTTTGCGGCCTTCGAAGGGGCCCGCTTCGAGCGGCGCTCGGACCTGGTGGTTGCGCTCTTGCCGGGGATCCCCATTCCGCAGGTCAATGGTGCCTGGGTGTGCGAGGACTCGGAGGCAGCGGCCGCAGCGCTGCCCGAGACACTCGCAGAGGTTGAGGCCGCTGGCGAGTGGCCGTGGGTGCAGACGCGGCACGGGCAGGAACGGACACGGCAAGCAGCGCTCGCGCTCGGCCTGAGTCATACCGAGGTGATCCCCGGGATGGTGGTGCGACCCGACTCATTCGTTGAGGCGCGGGCGGAGATCGAGATCGGACCGATCGCTCAGGGTGAAATCGACGAGACCAACCGTGTCTTGGCGGCCTCGTTCGAGGCGCCGGTCGAGCTGTTCTCCAGGTTCTCCGAAGCGGTGCAGCGTGTCGCGGAAGCTCGCTGGTATGTGGCACGGGCCGAAGGAAGGGTTGCCTCGACCGCGGTCGGGTTCGCAGGCGACGAAGCAGTCGGCATCTTCAACGTTGCGACTCCCAGTCAGTACCGCGGGCGCGGCTACGGTGCAGCAGTCACCTCATACGCCCTACGCGAAGGCTTCGATGACGGTGCCGGGTTCGGCTACCTCCAGTCCAGCACGATCGGACACGGCGTCTACCAGCGCCTCGGCTTCCGCGACGTCGAGGAGTACACACTCCTCACCCGACCAGCGCCGAACTAGACGGCCGAGCCCCACCCGGCCGCAACCCTTCAGGGCGCAGGCGTCATCCCTCATCACTGGCCCAGCGCACCGCACAGGTGTCAGACACCTTGAAGGTGTCTGACACCTCTTCGAAGCTAGGCGCGCTCAGGGGTCACTGCCGAACACTCGCGCAAGCCAGCAGAGGTCGGAGATGCCGCGAACGCTTGGAAATTGAGTTCGCCGCCAGATCGGAGTAGATTTGTTCGGGAGGCCGAGGCCCCGGCACCGTGCTTCTCTCGACTCCAAGAGAGGAGGCCCGTGGAGGCGTTGGAACACACGTTGGCCGAGCGAGTGGAGGCTTTGATCGAATCTCGTAACGTCGGGACGGAGTGGGGAAGTCCGCACCTGTCGGCGACACCGATCTCGATTGCTATTCACAACCTCGCCGAGGAAGTCACCGCGCTCCAAGATGCAGTGCGAGAGATCGCACTCGAAGTTCAGAGGATCTCGAAATAGCATTAAGAGGGATCTGCGTGGCCCTCGGCGCCCACGCGAGTCGCAACGGTGTCTGACACCTTCAAGGTGTCAGACACCCCTTCCGGACTGCGCACGCTCAGGGTGTCTCGCGGAACACTCGCGCAGGTGACCGCACTGGTGTCTGACACCTTGAAGGTGTCAGACACCCCTTCGAACTGCGGTGCGCTCAGGGCGTCATTCCGCAACGCTGCAGCGGGCAGCGATCTCGTTGGCCGAAGACCTGTCTGCAAGCTCCTTCAACTGGTCGAAGCGATCGGCTGCGAAGCGCACGAGTTCGACCTCGTTCGGCGCCAGTTCGGCCTCGCTTCCTGGCCGGTCGATCTGCGAGCGCAGGTGCTCCTTGACGGAGAGAGCCGTGAGGTTACGGAGGGCGTAGCGGATTCCTTTCATGCTGTCGAAGGATAGGACTGCAAGCTCAACCTGATCGGCGGGTCGCTCCACTCTGGCGTCATCCCGACACACTCCCGCTGGCGAGGCTCTACACGGTCACAGTGGGTGCGCGATCAACCAGTGGTGGCCGAAAGGATCGACCACGCGCCCCTGCCGCAGACCGTATGGCTGATCGGCGACCGCGAACATCTCATGCGCTCCCGCTGCGACGGCACGGGCTTGCGCCGCGTCAGCGTCAGCGACGTGCAGCGAGATGCGGACGGTCGTAGCGCCGATCGTCTCCGGGCTCGGCGTTCCCAGGTCGGGCGCCTCGGTCGCCACGCCGACCCGCTGTCCCTCGATCAGGAGGAGCGCGACTTGAGGCCCGTCGGGGGCGACCACTCGCTCCATCTCCTCGGTCGCCCCGAACGCCTCCGCGTAGAAGGCGACTGCGGCATCCACGTCCTTGACCGCGAGAAACGGGTAGATCTCGGGCACCAGGGCGACCTTACCTCGAGATGGGATCAAGGGTCGTTCCCGCGCACTGGCGCAGCCGAGGGTCTCGTAGCCGACGCCCCGGGCACTTCGTTAGCCACGCTGCGACCGTCCGAGTGCGCCGCTCTTCTCAGACCGGACGTCAGTACCCGAGAGCGTCGAACGCGACCGGATACACGATCCGACCGGCGAAGTCGGGGCGGTATCCCGGGAGCCGCTTGACCATGAAAGCATCGTCGGGGATCTTCGGATGCGGGGAGATGAATCCGAGTGCGCTCGCCTGCTCGAAGCCGAAGCGAGGATAGTACGCGGGAATGCCCTCGACCATGACGGCAGGCTCGTCTGCTTCTTCGGCGCGGCCGAGCGCGCCCCGGATCAGCCGCGCCCCCACACCGATGCGCTGGCGGTCAGGCCGAACAGACATCGGCGTGAGGTTGAGGATCTTTGTGCGGGATCCGCCTTCAACGCCGACCCAGCTCAGCATCACGTGAGCAATCACACCGGAGGAGTCCTCGGCGACCAACGCCAACTCCGGAATGAACTGTTCCGATGCCCGAATCCGCTCGACGAACAACGCGACCTCGTCGGGGTGTCCGACGAATGCCGCCCGGACCACCTCTGCAATCACGGGATGGTCCGCGTCGCGCTCGGGACGGACGACAACGCACAGATCCGCCTTCCGGTCGGGAACGCCGTTCACATTCCTCGAGAGCCGCCGCCAGTCTTGTCGAAGCGATCGCCCACCCTGAAACCCTCGTCGAGAGACGTCGGGCGCGACGGGTCGAAGACGTTCAGCCTTCGCAGCAAAGCTCAAAGCCGCCGCCAGATCGCCGAAGTGCCAGGCGCCACATGCGCATCCTAGGGCCACAACCGAAGCCGAAGCACTGGCGCACGTAAGCCGAAGGTGTCTGACCCTAGAAGGTGTCAGACACCGAGCGAGCCCACCGCGTGAGACGCGACCAGCCGCGCGCCGGTCACTGCGGCAGACGCAGGGTGAAGGTCGAGCCCCGGCCGACCGCAGACGTCACGTCGATCCTGCCGCCGTGCGCCTCTGCGATCGAGCGGGCGATGTAGAGGCCGAGGCCGGTTCCCGGCTTCGTGTTCTCACCCGTCACACGCCCGAACTTCTCGAAGATCACCCGGTGCTCGGACGCAGGGATGCCCGGGCCGTGGTCGCTGACCGAGACGAGGTGGTCGCCGTTCGCCTGCCCGACCCGAACCTCGACCACGTCTCCGGCGGGCGAGTACTTGACGGCGTTGTCGATCAGGTTGCCGAGCACCTGGCGCAGCCGCTCGCCGTCGCCGCGCACGGTGAAGGGCCGCGGCGGCAGCTCCGCCACCACCGAGACCTCGTCCTGCCCGATCACCGCCGCGGCGACCGAGTCCGCCACGAGCACCCCGAGGTCGACGTCGGCAAATCGGTAGGAGAAGGTGCCGGCGTCGATCCGCGATGTGTCGAGCACGTCGCCGATCAGGGCGGCAAGCCGCGTCGTCTCGTCCCCGATCAGACCCAGGAAGGACTCGCGCTGCTCCGCCGACAGATCGCGCCAGCGGGACTGCAGGGTGCGCGCTGCGCCGATCACGGCCGCCATCGGGCTCCGCAGCTCGTGGCTGACGACGGACACGAAGTCGGCCCGCAGCATCGAGAGCCGGCGCAGCTCCTCGACCGTCCGCCGCTCGGCGTCGTAGGCCCGGATGTTCTGGACGGCGGTGGCGGCGAGCCGCCCGACCAGGCCGACGAGCTCGACCTCGTGCGGATGGAACCCGTCCACCTCCCGCCGCCCGAGGCTGATCATCCCGATCGCGCGGGCGCCGGAGAGGAGCGGCGCGGCGACGCGGCAACGCAACCCGAGCTCGACGAGGCCCGGCTCCTCGCCGTACGCGGGCCGGGTCATGTCGCGCCGATAGATCGTCTGCGCACGCCCCACCACTTCGGCCAGGATGTTGTTCTCGAGGGTGAGCTCCGTGCCCGGAGGCATCACGTCGTCGGCGTGAGCGCCGGCGGTCGCGATCACGCGGGCGGCGTCTCCGTCCACCAGCACGATCGCCATTCGGTCGAACGGAAGAGCGCCGCGCAGCTCGCGGATGAAGGCGCCGAACGTCTCGTCGAGGTCGAGTGACGAGCTCAGCGCGCGGGCGCAGCGGCTGGCGGCTTCGAGCAGGTCGGCCCGCCGCCCGAGCTCGTCGCGGAGCGACTCCGCCTCGTGTGCCCGCTGCTCGGCCGTCCGGCGCTGCTCGTCGAGGCGCGCGTACAGCCAGCCGACGAGCAGCGCAATCAGGAAACCTTCGGCGATCTGCAACTCGACGTTCCCGGTCGAGAACGAGGTGTGCGTGAAATGGGCGCGACGCTCGGCATACCACGCCGAGATCGGTGCGGCGGCGGCCGCCGTGGCCAGGCCGCCGACAAGGCCGAAGCGCGCGGCTCCCATCACGATCGCGAGGTACAGCAGCTGCCGCGTCGAGAAGCTCGACTCGAAGGCGAAGAGGATCGTGTAGGCCGAGATGACGGCGATGTCGAAGCAGAGCGCTGAAATCTGGACGCCGAGCCCGGCAGAGCGCCGGACGGCGCCGAAGATGCCGGCGGCGCCGACCGCCAACCCCGCCGTCAAGCCCCAGGCGACCGCCTCGTAGCCGGGCGGGTACCCGGAGGTCAGCGTCACCTGCAGGATCGCGAGCGGGACAGCGATCAGCCGGACGACGGCGATCCACCACTCGAGCGTCCGCTGCCGGGTCACGACCCGAGCCGTTCCCGGATCCGCTCGACCGCCCACCTTGCATGCTCGGCGAGGAGCTCGTCCCCGCCCGCCGCCTCTGCATCCAGCACCGCGACGTGCTCGGCGCCGCCGACGTTGCCGAGCGCGACGAGCGCGTTGCGGCGCAGCTGGCGCGGATCGTTCCGCGGCACGTACAGCCGGTCGAAGCTCGAAACGAGCTCGCGCCCGTCGGCCGCGAGCCACTCGACGAGGTCAACGTGTCCGTGCGAGCTCTCCGGCAGGCCGGCTCGCCGGCCGACGGCGCCGCGGTTCCACGGGCAGACGTCCTGGCAGATGTCGCAGCCGTAGACCTGCGCTCCGAGCGCCTCGCGATACGCCTCCGGGATCGCGCCAGGCGCCTGTGTCCAGTACGACAGGCAGCGCGTGGCGTCGAGCGTGCCGGGCTCGTCGAGCGCGCCGGTCGGGCACGCCTCGATGCAGAGCCGGCACTCACCGCAATCGGTATCGAGAGGCAGCCGTCGGCTCGAGCTCCACGTCCGTGACGAGCGTCCCGAGCACGACGAAGGAGCCGTGGCGACGGGTGATCAGCATCGTGTTCTTGCCGTAGAAGCCCGACGCCGCTCCGCGCCGCCGCCTCGCGGTCGACGTGCTGGTTCGCGTCGACGAGCACGCGATAGGTGCCGCCGAGCCGCCTGCCGAGCGCGTCGAGGCCTTCGCGCAGCCGCGCGTAGGCGTCGTCCCACGTGTAGCGGGCGAGCCGACCCTCACCCGGCTCGAGCGGCGGCTCGGGCTCCCAGTAGCAGCGCGCCACCGAGACGACGCTCCGGGCGCCCGGCAGCAGCGTCTCGGGATGGCACGACACCTCGGGCATCGCCATCGTGAACTTCATGCCTCGCGAACAGGCCGCGTTCCCGGCGCTCGCGGATGTGCCGTTCGGTCTCCTCGTACGCCTCGGCGCGGGCCACGCCGACCGCGTCGAAGCCGAGCTCCTCGACGTGCTGCGTGAGCACCCCCCGCTCTCATGCGAGGATTGTGCCCGTGAAGGCGATTCGCATCCACGAGGACGGCGGTCCAGACGTGCTTCGCTACGAGGACGTCGCCGATCCCGAGCCCGCCGACGGCGAAGTGCTGATCGAGCTACGCGCGGCCTCCCTGAATCACCTCGACGTCTGGCTCCGCAAGGGCCTACCGTCGGTGCCGAAGCCTCGCATCCTCGGCGCCGACGGCGCCGGGGTGATCGCGGGCACCGACGAACGCGTCGTCATCAACCCCGGCATCGTCCGGAACGGCCGCGTGCAGATCGTCGGCGAGACGATGGACGGGACACACGCTGAGCTGATCGCCCTGCCGCGCGCATTCGTTCATCCGATCCCCGATGGGCTCAGCTTCGAGGAGGCCGCTGCCTTCCCGCTGGTCTTCGAGACCGCCTACCGCATGCTCGTCACGCGGGCACACCTCGAGGCCGGCGAGTGGGTGCTCGTCTGGGGGATCGGCGGCGGCGTCGCGACGGCCGCGCTGTCGCTCGCGAAGGCGCTCGGCGCGCACGTGATCGTCACCTCGTCGAGCGACGAGAAGCTGGCACGAGCCCGCGAGCTCGGCGCGGACGCGACGGTCAACCACGCGACCGAGGACGTCGTCGCGGCGGTGAAGGAGGTGACCGACGGCGGCGCGCACGTCGTCGTCGACGACGTCGGCGACGCGACGTGGAAGCGCACGCTCGACGCCGCCCGACCCGAGGGCACGCATCGTCGTCTGCGGAGCGACGACCGGCCCGAACCCGCCGGCCGCGCTGCACCGCGTGTGGTGGAAGCAGCTCTCGATCCTCGGCTCGACGATGGGGACGCCGGAGGACTTCCAGGGCGCCTACGACCTGATCGCGGCCGGCAGGGCAAGGCCCGTCGTCGACAGCGTCTTCCCGCTCGCCGAGGCGCGCGCCGCGCACGAGCGGCTCGAGGCGGGCGAGCAACTCGGCAAGGTCGTCCTCTCGATCCCGGGCTGAGAACGACAAGCGCCCCGCAGCTTGCGGGGCGCTCGACTGCCTTCCCGGGCCGAGAGAGGAGCTCGGAAAGAGGTTAGGGCCCCGTCGCGGTGACGAGCGTCACCGTCGAGGTGTACGTGCCGGCATAGCTCGAGCCGGGGATCGCGACCGACACGGTCGGCGTGACGTCGACCTTGCCGAGGCCGGTGTTGAGCGCGGCGTTGAAGAACTTTGCAGCCGTGCCCGAGATCGTCAGTGGGTAGGTGATGCCGGAGGACGTGCCGAGGGTGCAGCTCGAGCCGGAGTGGCAGGCCTGCGCGACCCCCGTCACGGTGCCCGGTGCGAGTGTGTGCCCCGCGCCGTCGCTGAACGAGGTCGCGGAGATCGTCATGTTCCAGCCGGCGCCCGACCCGCGGGCGTCGACGAGTCCCAGCACCGGGGCGTACGTCGCAGTCTGGTCTGTGCCGTCGAGGGTGTCGCTGATCGACGGGCTCGACGGCAGGTTCAACGAGATGCCGGCCGCACCCGTGATCGTGGCGGTCGCGGTCAGCGTCGACGCGGTGGCCGCGGCAGCGGAAACGAGCGCCGCGACTGCGACGGCCAGGACGAGCGGGAACCGCAGCGGCTTGCTCACTCTTCGCTCTCCTCGCGTTCGGAATCGGAAAGGCTTCACGATCCGATCGTCGGCAGTTCTCGTCGGAGAACGAGCGGCGGCCCGGTATGAGAACGGTAGGAGCGGCTCAGCCGAAGCCGAGGATGAACTTCGCGTCGTCGGACATGCGCTCCGGCGACCACGGAGGGTCGAACGTCAGCTCGCTCTCGACGTCCCCCACTCCCGGGATCTCGTGCAGCACTCGCCGGATGTCCTCCTCGATCATCGCGCCGGCGGGACAGCCCATCGAGGTCAGCGTGTAGGTGACCTTCACGTTCGGGCCCTCGACCTCCGCCTCGTAGAAGAGCCCGAGCTCGACGATGTCCATCCCGAGCTCGGGATCCTCGACCCCGCGCAACGCCTCGACGACCTCCTCGCGGCTCGGCATGGCCCTAAGTTAGCTCAGTCGCACTTCCTCGCGCCGGTCGCGAGCGAAGAAGTGGATGCCGTCGACGAACCGCACCGAGTTGCAGCGCGTGCACATGACCAGCGAGTGCGTGCGAGCCGAGTCGGTCAGGAAGCGGACGCCCCGCAGGAGGTCCCCGTTCGACACGCCGGTCGCGGCCACGATCACCTGTTGGGGGGCGAGGTCGTCGATCGTGAACACGCGATCGGGGTCGGCGATGCCGTGCGCACGCGCCTCCGCGATCTCGGCCCGCCGGGTCGGCCAGAGCTGCGCCTGCAGCTCGCCGCCGAGGCAGCGCAGCGCAGCGGCGGCGAGCACGGCCTGCCTCGTGCCGCCGATCCCGATCGCGAGATGGTCGTTCGTGCCGCGCACGGCGGCGCTGATCGAGGCCATCACGTCGCCGTCCTGGATCAGCTTGATCCGGGCCCCGGCCGCACGGATCTCCTCGACCAGGTCGTGGTGCCTCGGCCGGTCGAGCACGATCGCGGTGATGTCGTTGACCATGCGGCCGAACGAATCGGCGATCGACCGGATGTTCTCGCCGACCGGCTGGTGCAGGTCGATCCGGCCACGCGCACGGGGGCCGACGGCCATCTTGCGCATGTACATGTCCGGCAGCGACGGCATCGAGCCGCGTGGGGACGCGGCGATCATCGAGATCGCGTTCGTCCCGCCGCGAGCGACCACCCCGCGCCCCTCGAGCGGGTCGAGCGCAAGGTCGAACTCCTCGCCGCCCGCGCCGACCGTCGACCCGGCAGCCAGCTGGTCGCCGTCCTCCGGCCCGCCGATCACGATGCGACCCGAGATCGGCATCCGCTCGAGTGCCGTCCGAGCCCCCGCGAAGGCGGCCTCCTCCGCGGCCTCGTTGTCGGCCCGGCCGAGCCAGCGGGCGCCGGCGAGCGCGGCACTCTCGGTCACGCGGGCGAACAGCTCGCAGCCGCAGATCGCGGCCACGCCGCCCGCCGCGGCCGTGCTCACGTCCGCTCGGCCGCCTGCATGACGAGCTCGATCACCTCGTCGATCGTGCGTTCCACGTTCGCATTCTCGACCACGCGCACGCTCTCCCGCCGGGCGCGGCCCGTGACGTAGGCCTGCACGCGACGGATGTCGTCCAGCTTGTCGAGGTACTTGTCCATCGGCCGGATCCCGCCCGTCGTCGCGTCGCGAACGTTGAAGTGCATGCGATGCATCTCCTCATCGGAGATCTCGAGCACGATGTGCACGAGCACGGCTCCCTCGAGCGACTTCGGGACGAGCCCGGGGACGAGGTGGACGCCCTCGAGCACCATTGACCAGCCCTCGGTCATCGCACGGTGGAGCGCCGCGTCGACGCCCACGCACACGTGGCGGCACTGGTCGACGAAGCCGACCACAGTGGGATCGCCGGCGACGTCCGGGTCGACTGCGGCACCCGCCTCGAAGCTCGAGTAGTGGATCGTCGGCATGAACTCCGGAGAGAAGAACGCCCGCATCGTCTGGCGGATGAAGTCGGTCGACGCGACGCGCGTGATGCCGAGCCGATGCGCAACCTCGGCCGCGACCGTCGACTTCCCCGTCCCCGTCGTGCCCCCGACGAGGACGACGATCGGCACGTCGAGCGCCTGCAGGTCGGCGAGCCGGCGGAGCCGCTGCACGGTGCGCTCGCCGGCGTCCTCCCCGAGGATCTCGCGGGCCAGCAGGTCGAGCCGGTCGACGTCGAGCGAGCGCTCGCCGGTCTCCGCGAGGTCGAGCTCGATGCGCCGGGCCAGCTGGTAGGCGCTGTCCGCCGGTGCGCCGGCCGCGATCAAAGCACGCGCCATCATGCCTTTCGAGTACGGGAAGGCGCCGCCGCCGAGCGGGAGCGGTTCGCCGTGCCGCGGCTGAGGGCTCACGCCGGGACCGCCGGCGCTGCGCCGAGCAGGAGCTCGTCGATTCCCTCGCCGACGAGCTCGTTGCGACCGAGTACGACCTGCCGTCCGTGCGCGAAGGCGTGCTCCGCGACGACGTCGATCGCAGCAGCCTTCAGCTCGACGAGGTACGTGTCGGCATCGAACTGCTCGAGCTCGCGCCGGAGCGCTGCCCGGTCCGCGAGCGACGCTGACACGTGAACGACGTCCGCGTCGAGGTGCGACATGTCGGTGGCACCGGCCGTGAAGACCGCGACGCGGCCCGCGAGCGGCCCGACGGGTCGAAGCTCGAGCTCCGCGTCGAGGCCGATGCGCACGACGACGTCAGCGATCAGCTTGCGGTACGGGTTGAGATACACCTGCTCGTCGTCGTCGCGCCCGACCACGAGAACCCGGCGCTCCGCCGCGATGGGCGGGATCGACGCACCGCTGCCGTCGAAGACGACGATGTCCGGTCGAACGGCGAGAGCCAGCGCGGCGCCCTCGGCGACGTTCGACGTGAAGACGGCGCCGGCAAGGCCGCCGCCCGCGCGTCGACAGCCGACGGTCGGCACCCCGCAGAGCGCAGCGGTCTCGAGATGGTCCGACGCGGCGTGACGCCCGGCCCGCGAGCGTTCGAGCAGCGCGTCGAGGCCCGGCGGCGACTCGACGAGCTCCGGCTCCGGCGGCCCTCCACGGCCCATCGCAACGACTACCACCCGGTTCTCGCGGGCGAGCAGTCGGGCGATGTGCCCGGTCACCGCGGTCTTGCCGACGCGCTTGCCGGTGCCGAAGACGGCGACCGACGGCAGGTCGAAGGGCTCGAACGCCGGCGGGTCGAAACGAAAGTCTGCGCCGATGTACGGCAGGCCGGCGGCGAGCGCCCGCGAGGCCCAGCCAAAACGCTCAGCGGGCCCGAGCACCGGCTCGTCGGAGAGATCGACGACGACGTCGGCGCCGTCGAAGCCGTCGACGAGCGGCACACCGTAGTCCGGTGTCTCCTCGCGGAGCTTCTCGGTGCCGCCGACGAGGATCGCGCCGACGAACTCGTACGGCAGCTCGGCCAGTGCGTCGCGCACGACCGGCGGGTAGTGCTCCCCGTCGACGAGCGCGACGGCGCGAGTCATCGGCGGGCCGTGACCTCGCGCTCGATCCGGCCGGTGTACTTCTCGTACTCGCCCGTCGTGAGGTCGAACTGGATGATCAGCTCCTGGCCGTGGAACGGGTACCGGCGCCAGACCGAGACGTGCGTGCCCTCGACCTGGACGACGTTGTAACAGGGACGGGTGTTGCCGCGCAGCCGCAGCGTGGAGACGGTGCCGGTGTTGACGACGAAGAGGCTCTCGAGCTTCCATGCGTACGGCACGTGCTTGTGACCGGAGAGAACGAGGTGCACGCCGGCCCGCTGCAAGCATTCGATCGCGTCCCCGGCGTCGTAGACGACGTTTCGCTCCCGTCCCGTGCCGGGGATCGGCAGCAGATGGTGGTGCAGCACGAAGATGCGCAGCTCGGACGGCTCGGCCGCGAACTGCTCCTCGATCCAGCCGTAGCGCCCGCGACCGATCTGGCCGTGGTCGAGGTCGGGCTCGGTCGAGTCGACCGCGACGACGGTCGCGCCCGCCTTCCGAAGGACGGAGCTGCGCTCGCCGATCAGCTCCTCGAAGTGGACGTACCCGACGTTGCGCGAGTCGTGGTTGCCCGGGACGACGACGACGTCCTCGCAGTCGAGCCTGTCGAGATAGCGGCGGGCGGCGAGGTACTCCTCCTTGAAGCCGAAGGTCGTCAGATCGCCCGAGCAGACGACGATGTCGGGCCTCAGCTCGTTGATCTCGGCAATCGCTCTCTCCATCAAGTCGGCGACGAAATGCGGGTCGCCGCAGTGGACGTCCGAGAGATGCGCGACTGTCAAACCCATGTGGAGGAGGAGTCTAGGTCATCCGAGGCCGCTGGTACCCTGCTGGAAGTGGTGCCGGAAACACCTGTTTTCCAGGCATATTGTGGTGACGAGCCGCCGCGCTTCGCCAACCCGGCAGAGCTCGAGTACGCCAAGATCCTCGACTGGTACGGCATTCGCTGGCAATACGAGCCGACCACCTTCGTGCTCGAGCGCGACGCGCAGGGCCGCGTCACCGAGGCGTTCACCCCCGACTTCTACCTCCCCGACCAGGATCTCTACCTCGAGGTGACGGTCATGAAGCAGTCGCTCGTGACCCGCAAGAACCGCAAGCTACGGAAGATCCGGAGGCTTTACCCAGAGGTGCGGATCAAGCTCTTCTACGAGCGCGACTTCGCCCGGCTCGCGGTTCACTTCGGCCTCGCGAAGGCGTCCTGAAGGCTCTGGCAGCACCCGGGTCGGAGCGGGCCGACGACCGGGTCGGCGAGATCTTCCTCGATGCGGCCGAGATCGCGGCGCGCGTGCGCGAGCTCGGCACGGAGCTGGCGCGCGACTACGCGGGCTGCGAGCCGTTGCTCGTCGGCGCCCTGCGGGCCTGCGTTCCCTTCCTCTGCGACCTGTCGCGCGCGGTGCCCGTGTTACACGGCCTCGACTTCATCGAGCTGTCCGGGTACGGCGACGAGGGTGAGGGGATCCGCTTCCTGAAGGACCTCGACGCGGAGATCGCAGGCCGCGACGTCGTCCTCGTCGACGCCGTCATCGACACCGGGCTGACGATGAACCACCTCGTGCGCTCGCTGCGCCTCCGCTCTCCGGCGTCGCTGCACATCGCCACGCTGTTCGAGCGGCCGTACCGCCGGCTCGTCGACGACCTCCCCGTCCGCTACGTGGGCTTCACGATCCCGGACGAGTTCTTCGTCGGCTACGGCTTCGCGCTCGAGGGCAGGTATCGCAACCTGCCCGACCTCCGCCTCGTGCGCTGACCGCAGCACATTTTCAGGTCCGGCTAAAATAGCCCGGTGATCGACACTCGAAGCGAGCTGCCCGCCGGCCTACGGACGGTCGACGAGGCATTGCACCGTGCCCGCTTCCGCCTCCTCCCGTTCCTCGGCCCGGCGTTCATCGCGTGCGTCGCCTACATCGACCCCGGCAACTTCGCCACGAACATCGCCGGCGGATCCCAGTTCGGCTACCGCCTGGTCTGGGTGATCGTCACCGCAAACCTGCTCGCGATGCTGATCCAGACGCTCTCGGCGAAGCTGGGCATCGCCACCGGCCGCAATCTTCCGGAGGTGTGCCGCGACCGGCTGTCGGCGCGATCGGCGTTCCTGCTCTGGCTGCAGGCGGAGGCGATCGCGATGGCCACGGACCTCGCCGAGTTCCTCGGCGCGGCAATCGGCTTCCACCTGCTCTTCGGCTTCGGGCTCTTCGTCTCGGCGCTCATCTCCGGCGTCGCCGCCTTTGCGATTCTGGAGCTGCAGCGCTTCGGCGTCCGCCTGCTCGAGGCCGTGATCGCGACGCTCGTGGGCGTGATCGGGATCTGCTACCTGGCAGAGCTCTGGCTGGCACACCCCGACTACGGTGCCGTCGTCCACCACGCGGTCGTCCCGCAGTTCGGCGGCAGCGAGGCGGTGCTGCTCGCGGTCGGGATTCTCGGAGCGACGGTGATGCCGCACGTCATCTACCTGCACTCCGCGCTCACTCAGGATCGGCTCGTGCCCGAGACCGACGAGGACGCACAGACGCTGCTCCGTTACACGCGCATCGACGTCATGATCGCGATGACGATCGCCGGGCTCATCAACGTCGCGATGCTCGTCGTGGCGGCGTCCACGTTCTTCAAGACAGGTCTTCTGCACGTGAACTCGCTCGAGACCGCGCACCGCACGCTCGAGCCCATCCTCGGCCGTGCCTCGGGTGCCCTCTTCGCGCTCGCGCTGATCGCGTCGGGCCTCTCGAGCTCCGCTGTCGGGACGCTCTCGGGCCAGGTGGTGATGCAGGGGTTCATCCGCCGGCAGATCCCGGTTGCGCTGCGGCGTCTCGTGACCATGGTGCCCGCGTTCGTCGTGATCAGGATCGGCGTCGATCCCTCCAGGACGCTCGTTCTGTCACAGGTCGTGCTCTCGTTCGGGATCCCCTTCGCATTGATCCCACTCGTGTTGTTCACCGCACGCCGCGACGTGATGGGGAGCCTCGTCAACCGCCGCGTGACGACGGTCGTCGCGAGCCTGGTAGCCACGCTGATTGTCGGCCTCAACATCTTCCTGTTGCTCCAGACCGCAGGGCTCGCCTGATACAGGGGCGGGGCGCCCTCGGGGAGACGGTGACTACAGGTAGCCGAGCGGATCGACGGGGTTCCCGTCGATCCGCACCTCGAAATGGAGGTGCGGGCCGGTGCAGTGCCCGGTGCAGCCGACGTAGCCGATCACCTGGCCCTGCGCCACCGACTCCCCGCAGCTGACGGCGATCGAGCTCTGGTGGCCATAGGCCGTGGCCAGGTTGCCGCCGTGGTCGATCACGACGAGGTTGCCGTAGCCCTCCTCCCAGCCGCAGTAGATGACGGTGCCGGCGGCGGCTGCGTGGATCGGGGTGCCGTACGGGACGCCGATGTCGATCCCCTCGTGCATCCGACCCCAGCGCCAGCCGAACGGGCTCGTGATCGGGCCCGACACGGGCCAGACGAGACCTGCCGACGACGGGGTCTGCGCTGGGCCGGACGACGTCGAGCGGGACTGCGCCGCCCGGATCCGAACCGCGAGCTGCGCGCTGGCCGCCTGCAGCGCATCGATCTCGGACGCCTCTGCCTGCTCGGACGCCGAGAGCGTCGAGAGGTTCACGAGCTTCTGCTGCCGCGTCGACACGAGGTCGCCGCGCGCCCCGACGAGCTCGCTCCTGACCTCGCGCGCCTGGGCGGCCCGCAAGGCGATCACCGCGGTCTCTCCTCGCACCGAGCCGCGTAGTCGCTTCGTCTTCGCCCTGGCGGCGGCCACCTGCCAGCGCGCGTTGGCGGCCTGCCTCGCCAGATGGCGGTCCGACGTCGCGATCTCGTTCAGGTACTCGACCTTGTCGAGCGCGTCCTGCACGCTTGCCGAGCCGAGCACGACGTCGAGGGTCGAGGCGTCGTCCGATTCGTAGATCTCGACGATCCGCCGCCGCAGGACCTGCTCCGCCTTCTCGTACTGCTCCCCCAGGAAGGTTCCGCGTCGAGTCTGCCAGTCGTAGAGCGCGTTCAGCGCGTCGAGCCGCTTCTGGTGGAGCGACAGATCGGCCTCCAGCGTCTGCAGACGAAGCGAAACGTCACCGACCTGCGCCTCGAGCGCACGGATGCGGGTCGTGAAGCCGGCCACCTGTGTCCGCAGCGCGCGTTCGTGCGCCTTCTGGGCCGAGAGCTTGCCCTGGAGCGACGAGATCCGCGAGTCGACCTGATGCTTCTTCGTGACGTCGCCGGCGAGCGCAGGTGCGGCGAGCACGAGCACCACGACGACTGCGGTCACGACATGCCGCACTGCTCGAACTTCGGCCGGAGGCGGCCTAGTCCTGCGACGACGTGGACGGGATCATGGCCTCGTCCGGCGGCTCCATCGAGGCAGCGCGGCGCCGCTCCTCCTCGATCGCCCGGAGAGCGCGGGCGGCCTCGCGACGGAGGGGCCCGAGCAGCTCGCGGTAGTCCTCGTCGCCGACCTTCCCGGTGCGGTGGTCGAACTCCAGCTCCTTCAGCGCCGCGAGCGCTCGGTCCCGCTCCTCCACGAGGCGGAGCCTGCCCTCCTCCGCAGCCCCGGGCGCGTCGAGCCGGTCGTCGTCTGCCAGCGGCTCACGCAGGAACGGCAGCGCCACCAGCACGACCGCGCTCGCGGCGAGCACGGCGCCGAGCACGAGCGCTGCCGTGCTCATCCCCGAGCGGGGGCGAGCCGGGCGACGAGCCGGCGCTGCTCGCGCGCGTCGGGCCAGAGTGCGACCCCCGACCCGAGCAGGAACACGATGCCGGCGATCCAGATGAGGTTGACGAGCGGCTTCACCAGCACCTGGACGTAGACCACGCCCGTCTTCGGGTGCAGCTCGTCTGCGATCACGTACAGATCCTCCGCCCGCCACCAGTTCGTCTTGATCGCCACCTCCTGGGCCGGCTCGGGCGGGTTGAAGAACTGGTTCGACCCGGACTCGATCCGCCCGCTCCAGCGTCCGTGCACGTCGAGCAGCGCTCGGGTCTCGACGGCCCGCGCCGTCGTCCGCCGCGTCACGCCGCGGTTCGTGAGCGTGTAGCCGTCGACCGTCGTGCTCTGGCCGACGGCCAACCGGCGCTCGACGTTCGCGCCGTACGCGCTGGATCCCGCGACGCCGATCGCGAGCAGCACGACGGCCGCATGGACGATGTAGCCGCCGTAGCGTCGGCGGTTGCGCGCGACGAGCTCGAACAAGGACCCCGTCGCCCGAGTCCCGCGCAGGAGCTCGAGCACGATCGTCGCGAGCACGAAGGCCGAGAATGAGTAGGCGACGATCCCGGGCTTCGACGAGCCGGCGCCGAGCACGGCCAGGGCGATCCCGCACGCGACGGTGACGGTGATCGGCCACGCGAGCGTCCGGACGAGCGCGCGGGCGCTCGTCTTCCGCCAGGCGATCAGCGGGCCGATGCCCATCAGGAGGAGGAGTGGCAGGCCGAATGCCCGTAGGAAGAAGTCGTAGTACGGGCGGCCGATCGTCCGCGTCTCCCCCTTCACGAGCTGCGTGACGATCGGGAAGAGCACGCCCCAGAGGATCGTCAGGCAGAGCGCGACGAGCAGCAGGTTGTTGTAGAGGAACGTCGCCTCGCGCGACAGCGCCGACTCGAGCTTCGTGCGCGCCTTCAGGAGCGGCAGGCGCCACAGGATCAACGCGACTGAGAAGAGCGACGAGAGCACGACGAAGGCGAGGAACCAGCCGCCGATCGGGCTCTTCGCGAACGAGTGGATCGAGTTGACGACGCCCGAGCGCGTCAGGAACGTACCGAGCACCGACAGCTCGAACGCGAGCGCGACGAGGACCATGTTCCAGACCTTCAGCATCCCCTTGCGCTCCTGGATCATCACCGAGTGCAGGAACGCCGTCGCGGCGAGCCACGGCATCAGCGCGGCGTTCTCGACCGGGTCCCACGCGTAGTAGCCGCCCCACCCCACCTCGACGTACGCCCAGTGGGCGCCGAGCAGCTGGCCGAAGCCGAGGAACGTCCAGGCCACGAGCGTCCACCGCCGGGTGGCCACGATCCAGCGCTCGTCGGTGTTCCCGGAGAGCAGTGCCCCGGCCGCGAACGCGAACGGGATCGAGAGACCCACGTAGCCGAGGTAGAGCATCGGCGGGTGAGCGACCATGTACGGGTTCTGCAGGCTCGCCACGAGGCCCGCCCCGTCGAGCGGGGCCGTCTGCGTGTCGAACGGGCTCGAGACGGCGACGAGCACGAACGCGAAGAATGTGCCGATGCCACCCAGCACCGGTACGACCCAGGCGGTCAGGTCACGCAGAAGCCGCCGGTTGAGGAACACCGCGAGCGTGCCGTAGCCGGTCAGGACGAGCAGCCACAGGAGGAGCGATCCCTCTTGACCGCCCCAGAACGCGCTGAGGGCGTACGCCGTCGACAGGGTCCGGTCGGTGTGTTGCGCCACGTAGACGAACGAGAAGTCATGCCGCACGAGCGCGCTCGCGAGCACCCCGGAGGCGACGAGCGTCGAGGCGAAGCTGCCGAACAGGGCGTTCCGGGCCGACGTCGCGAGACGCCGGCGGTTCCGTCGCGCCGCGACCGCACCCGCGACGAGCGCGTAGACGGACAGCCCGAGGCTGACCACGAGCGCCGCACGGCCGAGCTCAGCCATTCAGGCCTTGGTGGTGGCGGTCGTGTACTTCGACGGGCACTTCGTCAGGATGGTGGTCCCCGAGAGCCTGCCCGCGGTGTAGGTGCCGGTGACGACGACGCTTCGGCCGACCCTGAAGAGCGGCGGCGGCGCGGAGCCGTGATAGACGACGTCGACCCTCCCGGGCTTCGAGCCGGTCGGATCCTTGAGCTGGAAGCGGAGCCCGCGCGGGCTGTGCGGGTCGCCGGCGAGCGGCGCCAGCACGATCCCGACGACTGCCAGCTGCCCGGCAGTCTGCGCCTTCACCTCGCTCGGCGTCAACGTCGGGGTCGACCTGCCGGCGAGCGCCGTGTAGACGAGGAACACGGCCAGCACGCCCGCGACGGCCAGGGCGACGACGAGACGCGCAGGGCTGCGCGTGGACACGCCGACAGGTTAGCTGGGAGGCCTGTCAGGCGTCGGCGGGAGCCGGCTGGCGCCGCCCCGGCACGCGGTACCCGTGGTCGGCGCAGAGGGCGCCGGGCGAGTCCTCGGTCAGTGCGTCGCAGTACCCCTTGCCGTACGCGGCCCGCATGAAGGCGGCCACCACGTCCAGCGACCAGTCGGTGATCCCGGCGGCCTCGCGCCAGAGGTCGGCCAGCCGCAGGTCGATGTCGAGCTCCAGCAGATCGATGCGAGAAGGACGATTCGGCATGCGCCGAAGGGTAGGCAGCGGGTCGGACGGACTGCTAGACGTGTGCCCGGGCGCCGTCGAGCAACGCGAGCGGCTGCTCGAGGAGCTCGAGCGGCACCACCTTCACCCCGTCGGCCCGCAGACGGTCTGCAAGCTCGTCGAAGTCGGCGTCCCACGTGTCGACCACGACGATCGCCGCGGAGAGCTCGTCGAAGGCCGCACGCGCCTCCTCGGTGCTCGAGGCGAGTAATACCTCCAGAGAATCGCTCCCGAGGAGACGACGGAGCAGCTCGGGAGCGCCGAGGCGGTCCTCGGCAAGGAGCACACGCAGCCGCGTCCGCCCGACGGGGACCCGACGCTGCAGCCTCTCCGAGAGCAGCCGGTGCGCCTCTGCCGGCCTGCGCCCGTCGCCGAGTTGCTCCTGCACGAACCGGAGCTGATCGACCTGATCGCGCGAATAGAGTCGCTGGCCCCCCGGAGACCGCTGCGGCACGACGAGGCCGTAGCGGGTCTCCCACGTGCGGATCGTGGCCGGGGACAGGTCGAGCATCCGCGCGACCGCGCCGATCGAGAACAGCGGGCGCCCTCTCTCCGCCATCACCGGGGCGTTACCCTGCGACGGCCCATCGCTAACCGTCGCCTCCACTATGGCCCCGCACGTGTCCCGTCGCGCGAGTCTCCCGCCTCCGCGGTCGAGGCGCTGCTCGAGCGCGGCCTCTCTGCCTGCGAGATCGACTTCGAGGGCCGGTTCTGGATGGACTACGACTTCGCCGCGGAGCTCGGCAATCTCTGCGCGCAGCACGACATCGTTCTCTCCGTCCACGCGCCGATCGCCGGGTTCATGGGTCACGCGGAGCGAGGGAAGAAGCTCAACATGGCGGTCGGCATGCTCGACCACTCGGCGGGCATCGCGAAGGCGGCCGGCGCCGAGCTCGTCGTCTTCCACCCCGGCTTCTTGCTCGGCCGCACTCGCGACGATGCGATCGACTCCGTCGTCGAGCAGCTCGCGGAGCTCCGAGAGCGCCTCGAGGGCAAGGACCGCGCAGTTCCCTTCGGGATCGAGGTGATGGGCCGCGTGCGCGAGCTCGGCTCGCTCGACGACGTCTGCGAGATCGCCTCGCGGCTCGACTGGGTGCGGCCGGTGATCGACTTCGCCCACATGCACGCGACCTCCGACGGTGGGTTCACGACCGTCGAGCCCTTTGCTGCCGCGCTCGAGCAGGCGGACGCGGTGATCGAGGAAGGCGCCCCGTTCCACATCCACTTCTCGGACATCCAGTTCGCGAACCGCAACGAGACCAAGCACCTTCCGTACGGCGAGGGCACGCTGCGCGCCGAGCCGCTGCGCGAGGCGCTCGGGCGCTTCGAGCGTCCGGCGACCGTGATCTCGGAGTCGCCGACGAGCGAGTCGACGGACGAGATCAGAGCTGTCCTGAAGGCGTAGGTAGGCTCGGGCGATGCTCGACCCCAAGGTCTTCAAGGCGTACGACGTGCGCGGGGTCTATCCGTCCGAGCTGGACGAGGCGGGCGCCTATGCGATCGGGCGCGCCTACGTCGAGCAGTTCGGGTCGGCGCGGATCGCCGTCGGGCGCGACACGAGGCTGTCGTCGCCCTCGATGGCCGAGGCAGCGCGCTCCGGCGCTGCTGACGCGGGAGCCGACGTGGTCGACCTGGGTCTCGTCGGGACGGAGATGCTCTACTTCGCGGTCGGGGAGCTCGGCCTCGACGGCGGGATCATGGTCACCGCCTCGCACAACCCGAAGGAGTACACCGGCATGAAGATCGTGCGCGGCGGGGCGCTTCCCGTCGGCGGCGAGTCGGGGCTTCTCGACGTTCGCGACCGGGCGCTCGCGGCACGGTGGCACGAGCGGCCGCGCGGCGAGATCCGCACCGAGGACATCTGGGACGCCTTCGTCGCCCGCGTGCTGTCGTTCGTCGACGTCGCGTCCCTCCGACCGCTCCGCATCGTCGTCGACGCGGCGAACGGAATGGCGGGGGTGATGCTGCCGCCCGTGCTCGAGCGGCTGCCGATGCTGGACGTCGTCCGCTGCTACTTCGACCCGGACGGCTCGTTCCCGAACCACGAGCCGAACCCGTTGCTGCCCGAGAACCGCCGGTTCATCGTCGAGCGCACCCGGGCGGAGGGCGCCGACTTCGGCGTGGCGTTCGACGGCGATGCCGACCGCTGCTTCTTCGTCGACGACGGCGGCGAGTTCGTGCCGGGGGATTTCACGACCGCGCTCTTCGCCCAGTCGATCCTCGCGCGCGAGCCGGGCGGCAAGGTGATCTACGACGTCCGGGCCTCGTGGGCCGTCCCGGAGGCGATCGAGGCCGCGGGCGGAGTGCCGCTCGTGAACCGCGTCGGGCACGCGTTCATCAAGCAGCGGATGCGCGACGAGGGCGCCGTCTTCGGCGGCGAGGTGTCCGGGCACTACTACTTCCGGGACTTCTCGCAGGCGGACTCCGGCACCGTGCCGTTTCTGCTCATGTGCGAGCTCGTCTCCAGGCGAGGGTCGCTCGGCACGGTGCTCGCGTCGCTTCGTTCGACGTACTTCATCACCGGCGAGCTGAACACGCCGGTCGCGGACGTCCCGGCGAAGCTCGACGAGCTCGAGGAGCGCTTCGGCGCCGAGGGTGCCGTCTCGCATCTCGACGGGCTCTCGGTCGAGGCGGCCGACTGGCACTTCAACGTTCGCCCGTCGAACACCGAGCCGCTCCTGCGGCTGAACCTCGAGGCGCGCTCGCAGGGGCTGATGGACGCGAAGCGCGACGAGGTGCTGGCCGTCATCCGCGGCTGACCCCTCACCTTTCGGGCAGGGCGCTGCGAGCCATGACCCTTGGTCAGACCAAGGGTCATGGCCCACGAACGCAGATCCCCTTCGGCTAGGCGGCCGACGGGTCGGTTTGCCAGAGCCCGAAGTCGTTGCCATGCGGGTCGCGGCAGGTCGCGAACCAGCCCATCGACGGCACCGCCATCGGCTCGTCGGCCTCCCCGCCGAGCTCCTTGACCCGGGCGACGCCCGCCTTGATCTCGTCGACTGCGAAGTACGTCCGAGTCCCGCGCTTCCCGGGCTCGCCGTTCGTGATCGCGACGCCCGAGGAGTCGTCGATGCGCGCCATGTGGTACTCGCTCGGCCCGCCCGGGTACTCCTGGAACTGCCACCCGAACAGGCCGCCCCAGAATGCCTGCGACTGCCCGGTGTCGTCCGCAGGGATCTCGATGTGAACCATCTCTCCAGCCACGTTGCCTCCCGTTCCGATTGCCCCCGATCCTACGACCGCGCGTCGAACGGAAACTCATCGCGCGCCGCACGCTCTAGGATCGTCGGGTGATCGAGCTCGGCCATGCGACCGACCGCAAGCCGCCCTTCCACTACGCGGCCTACCTGCGGGTCGGCTTCTCCGAGACGGACGCACAGGGGGTCGTCTACTACGGGCGCTACATGCCCTACTTCGACCTCGCGCGCACCGAGTATCACCGGCATCTCGGCCGCGTCGTCCTCGACGGCGTCGACTTCGCGATGCGGGCCGTGACCGTCGAGTACCTGGCGCCCGCCCGCTTCGACGACCTGCTCGAGGTGTTCGTGCGCGTCGAGCGAATCGGCACGACGAGCATCACGTACGACCACGCCGCCTACCGGATCGACGACGAGGAGGACACGCTGATGGCGACCGCCAAGGCCACGCTCGTCTGCATCGCCCTGGACGAGCGCCGCGCCGCGCCTGTCCCCGATGCATTTCGCTCGCGGATCGAGAGCTTCGAGCGGTGAGCGGCGACGCCGAACTGGACCCCGTCGTCGCCGAGCTGTTCGGCGGCGGCCACGTCGTCCACCTGGCCACGTTGCGCCCCGACGGCTTGCCGCAGTCGCGCCCCGTCTGGACAATCGTCCACGAGGGGCACGTCGCCTTCTTCACGCAGCCCGGCAGCCCGAAGGCCCGTGACGTCGCCCGCGATCCGCGGGTCGCGTTGTCGGTCGCCGACCGTGCGAACTGCTACCGCAGCGCCTGGCTCCGCGGCCGGGTCGGCCGGGTGCTCGAGGGTGAGGACGCCCTCGACGTGATCGACCTGATCTCCGAGGCGTACATCGGTAGGCCGTTCCCGATGCGTTCGGGCAACGTCTACGTCGTCGACGCGGTGGCGCAGGGGACCGCGCTCCTGCCGTTCGACGATCCGGCTGCCTCGAACGGGTGAGCGCGCCGCCCGCCCGGGACGTCTCCCGTCGACCGGGCGGGCGGCGCAGCCCACGGCCCCTCCCCGCTCGCAGCTTCATCCGGGGCAGCGGGATGCGCTATCCCTGGAACGAGGTACCCCGAGCGCTCGGGGCTTGATCCCTCGACCGAGGGACGTCACGACGGTGTGACGCGGTACGCGTCGAACACCGAGTCGATGTTGCGCAGCGCCTGCAGGAGCGCGCGCAGGCCCTTCACGTCGCCGACCTCCGCCGTGTACCAGTTCTTCGCCAGCTGATCCTCGACCGAGCCGCCGTAGCTGACGATGTTCGCGCCGTGCTCGGCAAACGTGCGCGCCACGTCCTCGAGCAGCCGCGGGCGATCCCAGGACGACACTGCGATCTGGACACGAAACCCCTTCGCGGCGGTCGCCCCGTCCCACGCGACCGGCGTGAACCGCTCCGGGCTACGCCGGAGCGCCTTCACGTTCGGGCAGTCGTCGCGATGGATCGTGATCCCACGCCCGAGCGAGATGTAACCGACGATCGGGTCGCCGGGAACCGGCGTGCAGCACTTGGCGAGCCGCACGAGCACGTCGCTCACGCCGGGCACCACGACCCCCATCTCCGTCCCCGACACCGCCTGCGACTTCGGCGCCTTCGTGACGACCGGCGCCTCCTCCGCTACCTGGTCGGTCTTGAGGCGCTGGACGACCTTGTTGACGATCGTCCCCGGCTGGAGCTTCCCCGAGCCGAGCGCCAGGTAGAAGTCGTCGGCCTTCTTGAACCCCGTCTCGCGGATCACCTGCGCGAGCGTCGCCGAGCCGCGGAGCTTCGCGTACGGAAGGTTCTGCGCCTTCAACGCGTGCTCGAGCGCCTCGCGGCCCTTGGCCTCGGCGTCCTCCCGCGTCTCGCGCGAGTACCACTGGCGGATCTTGTTGCGGGCGCGCGAGCTCTTCGCGAGCGAGAGCCAGTCGCGTGACGGGCCTCGCCCCTGCTTCGCCGTCAGGATCTCGACGAAGTCTCCGTTTCGCAGCGTGTAGTGCAGCGGCACGATGCGCCCGTTGACCTTCGCGCCGACCGTGCGGTGGCCGACGTCCGTGTGGACGGCGTAGGCGAAATCGATCGGCGTCGACCCCGCCGGCAACGTCTTCACCTGGCCTTTCGGGGTGAAGACGTGCACCTCCTCGTCGAAGAGGTCGGTGCGGAACGTCTTCATGAACTCGCGCGGGTCGGCCTCGTCGGCCGTGCCCTCGTCCATCAGCTGCTTCACCCACGCGACCCACTCGGCGTCCTTCGCATTCGAGCTGCGCTTGTAGAGCCAGTGCGCGGCGACGCCGAACTCGGCGGTCTCGTGCATCTCGCGCGTCCGCACCTGGATCTCGAGCGGGCGGCCCTGCGGCCCGATCACGGTCGTGTGCAGCGCCTGGTAGCCGTTGAACTTCGGCATCGCGACGTAGTCCTTGAAGCGGCCCGGCATCGGCTTCCAGAGCGAATGGATGAGCCCGAGCGCGCCGTAGCAGTCGCGCGTCCCCTCGTCCCCGCCCCGCTCCGCGATCACGCGCATCGCGGTCAGGTCGTAGATCTCGTTGAACTCCCGGCCCTTCTTGGCCATCTTGTCGTAGATCGAGAAGAAGTGCTTCGCACGCCCGGAGATCTCGGCCGGGATGTCGACCTTGTCGAGCTCCTTCTGCAGCACGAGCGCCGCCTCGCGGACGTGCTCCTCGCGGTCGGCGCGCCGCTCGGAGACCATCTGCTTGATCTCCTCGTACTTGCGCGGATGGAGCGTCTGGAACGCGAGGTCTTCGAGCTCCCACTTGAGCGCGTGGATGCCGAGGCGGTGCGCGATCGGCGCGTAGACCTCGAGCGTCTCCCGCGCCTTCTGGAGCTGCTTCTGCTTCCCCAGGTACTCGATTGTGCGGAGGTTGTGCAGGCGGTCGGCAAGCTTGATCAGGATGACGCGGAGGTCCTCCGCCATCGCCACGATCAGCTTCCGGTAGTTCTCCGCCTCCGCGTGCTCGCGGCTCTGGAACTGCACCCGAGTGAGCTTCGTCACGCCCTCGACGAGGTGCGCGATCTCGTCGCCGAACTCGGCGCGAATCTCGTCGATGACGGTATCCGTGTCCTCGACGACGTCGTGCAGCAGCGCCGCGGCCAGCGTCGCCTCGTCGAGCTGCAGGCCGGCCAGGATCTTCGCGGCGCCCCAGGGGTGGTAGATGAACTCCTGCCCCGACTGCCTGACCTGCCCCGCGTGCGCGCGCGCGGCGACTTCGAACGCACGCGAGAGGAGGTCGCGGTCGACGTCGGGCTTGTAGGCCTCGACCTCGGCCAGCAGCTCCTCGATCAGGTCCTGATGACGCTCGAGAACTGCCACTGACCCAGTGTACCCCTGTGTTTGCGGGAATCACGCGTCGGGGGATTGACAGGAAAACACCGACCGCCGATGAAGAAGACGAGCCATGTTGCGACGTCGTCGACAGATCAGGAAGCTGAACCAGGTCGCCCGCTTGCTCCGCGAGCTCGAGAACGCCGCGCGCCGGCCTACGCCGCCCGCGCCAGCGCGGGCGGCGCAGATCTCTCTGCGACCAACTCCCTGAACGTCGGGGACTCGAGCAGGCTGCGACGCTCGCCCCGCTCGAGCTCGAGCTCGGCGAAGATGGCGCGTGCCCGAGGCGTCCAGGCGGCTTCGCCCGCACGCCACTCGGCGGCGAGCCAGTCCCGCAGGTCCTCCACCCCCTCCGCTGCGTCGAACACCCGCCTGACGACGAGCTGCGGCGCGACGACGCCGTTCCAGCGATTCTCCTGCAGCCGGAAGGCGACGTCGTAGCGCTGCTCCCGCCGGAACCGGTCGAGCTGCGGACCAAGGCCGAACGCGATCGCCTGCCCGGCATCGCGGCCGCGCTGGCGGACGCGGAAGCGCAGATGCTTCCCGTCCCCGACCTGGGCCGGCTCGACGATCTCGCAGCCGTCGACGAGCAGCGTCACGCCAGGGTTCCCTAGCCCGAACGGCGCCAGCCGCGCGAGCTCGGCGCAGAGCGCGAGCCCGAGCTTCGGCCCCGGGACGATCGCGTCGATGCGCGTCGACGGCCGCAAGTCCTCGTCGCCGAGGACCGCGTCGGCGTGGGCGGCGAACGCCGACGCGAACGCCTCGACCTCGCTCGGGTCGATCGTCAGCCCCGCCGCGGCGCGGTGTCCGCCGTAGCGCTGCAGATGCGTGGCACACGCTGCGAGGGCTGCGTGCAGGTCGAACGCAGGAACCGACCGGCCGGAGCCCTTCCACGCCCCGTCGCCACCGGCGATCAGGACGACCGGGCGGTTGTAGCGCTCGACGAGGCGCGAGGCCACGATCCCGATCACGCCCTCGTGCCACGACTCGCCTGCGACGACGTAGCCCCGGCGGTTGCGCCGCTCGGCGGGCCACGACTCGACCTCCGCGATCGCATCGCGGAGGATCCGCTCCTCGATCGCCTGCCGTTCACGGTTCAGGCCCTCGAGCTCCTCGGCGAGCCGCTTGGCCTCGTCGGCGTCCTCGGTCAGGAGCAGCGCGAGCGCCGCCTCCGGCCGGCAGAGGCGCCCCGACGCGTTGATCCGGGGTGCGAGCCGGAATCCGATCGCGGTCTCGTCGACGATCGCCGGGTCGACGCCGGCAACGCGCATCAGCGCGCGCAGGCCGAGCTTCTGCGTCTGCGCGAGACGCCGGAGGCCCTTGCGTGCGAGTGCGCGGTTCTCGTCGACGAGCGGCACGACGTCGGCGACCGTGGCGAGCGCGACGACGTCGAGGTGCCGCTCGCAGAACGGGTGCCCGGGACCGAGCAGCGCCTGTGCGAGCTTCCAGACGACCGCGGTCCCACAGAGCCCGGCGAAGGGATAGTCGCCGCGGAGCGGAGCCACGACGGGACAGGCCGGGAACGACTCGGCCGGCCGGTGGTGATCGGTGACGACGACCTCGAGCCCGAGCTCACGGGCGTGCTCGACCTCGGCGACGGCGGTAATCCCGCAGTCGACGGTCAGCACGAGGTCGACACCCTCCTCCGCCAGTCGCGTCAGCGTGCCTGCGTTCAGGCCGTACCCTTCCTCGAACCGAGACGGCAGGTGCCACTCGACCTGCGCGCCGAGCTCCTGCAGGAGCAGCACCGCGAGCGCCGTCGCACAGATGCCGTCGGCGTCGTAGTCGCCGTGGACACAGATCCTCGCGCCCGCTGAGACGGCGCCCGTGATCGTCTCGACCGCGGCGCGCATGTCGCCGAGCGTGAACGGGTCGTGCCCGGGCAGCGCCCCCTCCAGGAAGCGGCGTGCGTCCTCGACGTCGGCGTAACCGCGGCGAACGAGCACGGACGCGGTCACCTCGTCGACGCCGAGACCCGCCGCAAGTGACTCGACGACGTGACCGTCCAACGATTCGAGTTGCCAGGCCTCTGACGCCATCGGGACGTTCACGGTACGGAAGGCGTCGGACAGAACTGCTGCAAAACCTGGTTGAATCGCGGCCATGCTCAGGTCCGTGGCCGCCGTCGTGCTCGCAGCGGCCATGGCCTGCGCCGCCGCGCCGGCCGCGCAGCGCACACCCGCGATCGGACGGGGCGTGTCGATCGCCGGAATCCGGGTCGGCGGCCTCTCGTCCGAGCGGGCGCGGGCCCGGGTCGCGGCGGCGTTCGCCCGGCCCTTCCGGATCGTGCTCGGAAGCGACGTCACCGTCGTTCGCCCCTCGTCGCTCGGCGCTCGTGCCGACGTCGATGCGGCGATCGCGGCCTCGTTCGCCGCGACGGGCGGCAGCAGGATCTCGCTCCCTGTTCGCTTCGTCAGGGCAAAGGCCGTGGAGCTCGCCGCCGCGCTCGCCCGCCGCGAAAACCGCGCCCCGGTCGCCGCGCGGCTCCTCGGCGTCTCGCCGGCGGGCATCCCGCTCTTCCGGCCGGAGCGCCCCGGCCTCGCGGTCGACCGCGCCGCGACGGAGGCGGCGGTCGAGCGCGTGCTCGCCGGCACCGCGCGACCGACGCTGAGACTGCCCACGCGCCCGGTTCCGGCCCGGCGGACGGTGGCACGGTTCGGTCCTGTGATCGTCGTGACGAGAGCGCTCAACTCGCTGCGGCTGTACGACGGCCGGCGCCTCGTGCGCACGTTCAGGGTGGCGACCGGCCAGGCGATCTACCCGACGCCGAGCGGGCTCTGGCGGATCGTCGTCAAGCAGCGCGACCCGTGGTGGTACCCGCCGACGTACGACAGCTGGGCGCAGGGCCTGAAGCCCGTGCCGCCCGGGCCCTCGAACCCGCTCGGCACCCGCTGGATGGGCCTGAACGCACCCGGCGTCGGCATCCACGGCACCGACGAGCCCTCGTCGATCGGCTACAGCGCCTCACACGGCTGCATCCGCATGCAGGTGCCCGACGCAGAGTGGCTCTTCGACCACGTCCGCGTCGGGACGCCTGTCGTCGTTCTGTAGATCACTCGCGGGGCAGCTGGACGCCGAGCCAGGTCAGGAGCACGACCGCACCGACGACGGCCACGACGCCGCCGACGATCCAGCGCGGATGGCGCGACTCGCGCACCGTCGCCGCGAACGCCCGTCCGAGCAGGATCAGGACGCCCGCGACGAGGCCTGCTCCGACCACGAGCGCGGGCAGCAAGATGACGAGCCGTTCGACCCGGGAGGCGGCGAGGAGGTCCACTACCATGAGCATCGTGCCTGACCCGAACGCGATACCCGACGCCAACTACAGCTCCGGGAACGACTACATCGTCGAGTTCCTCGGGTATCGCTTCGCGTTCGGCAGCACGGACTTCGAGGGCCGGGTCGTCGCCGCGGCGGTGAAGCTCGGAGTCGTCGAGCGCCCGGAGCTCGACGACGAGGAGATCGCAGACCTCGTCTCGCTCGCGGCCCAGGGACTGATCGACGAGCCCGCGTCGCGGCTCGGCCGGTACCTCGTGCGCAACTGGGAGCGGGTCTCGCTCGTCGACGGCGAGTCGCTCGTCTACTGGCTCCGCAAGCTGATCTTCCGCGGCGCCTGGCTCGACCACCAGGTGAAGCGCGGCGCGCTCGAAGTGGTGTGGGACGACTCCGATGCCGAGTTCGCCTACCAGCACCCGGGCGGCGGGCGCCCGCTGCTCGAGCTCGCCCCGGTGCCGTCGTGGCACGAGCTCCAGTTCCGGCCCTAGCGGGCGTCTGCGGGGTCGCGTACCTCGCCGGCCTGCTCGCGCTCGACCACTTCGCCGGCTATCCGGAGCAGCTCGCGCTCGGGGCGGTCACGTGGCTCGTGCTCGCCGCGGCGCTCGCCCGCGTGCCGCTGGAACGCCGCCTGCAGACGCTCGGGGTCGTCGCCTTCGCGACGGTCGGCGAGGTGACCGGCTCGCTCGTCTGGGGTGTCTACCACTACCGCCTGCACAACCTGCCGCTCTTCGTGCCGCCCGCACACGGCCTCGTGTACCTGACCGGTCTCTCGCTCTCGCTCGCTCTTCGACGGCACGCGGGCGCGCTCGTCACGGTCGCCGCGCTCACTGCGGCGACCTGGGGACTGCTTGGACTCACCGTGCTCCCGCGGCGCGACGTGGCGGGCGCGATCGGGGTGCCGCTTCTGCTCCTCTTCCTGTGGCGTGGCCGGAACCGGGCGGTCTACGCCGCGGTCTTCCTGCTCGTCGCGGCCCTCGAGCTGTACGGGACCGCGCTCGGCACGTGGCGCTGGGCGCGCGATCTGCCGGGCATCGGCATCCCGGACGGGAACCCACCGAGCGGAGTCGCCTCCGGCTACGTCTGGTTCGACGTGATGGCGCTGCTCGTGGCGCCGGCCGCGCTCGCCCTGGTCACGAGAACGCGTCGAGCTTCCCGAACTCGGCGTGCAGGCGACCGGCCTCTTCCCGGCACCACTCGCGCGTGAGCGCAATCCCGAGCTGTGCGGCGACAACCCCCGCGATCCGAACGCCGAGCCTGCGGCAGAGCAGCGTGAACCCGCGCGGCGCGGCGTCGGTGTGCGCCAGGAGGACCACCCCGCGCGCGAGGCCGACGAGCTCGAGCAGGTAGTACGACCGGACGCCCGGCTCCTCGACGAGCGGGGACGGGAGCGGCACGACGGTTGCGTCCTGGACACAGAGCGGGAAGCGCCCCTGCTCGAGGACGCTCTTCAGCGCAGCCTTCACCTGGTCGCGGCTGCAGGTGAGTGACCAGCCGTGTTCGTGCACCTCGAGGCGGTCGCCGTCCGCGAGATACACCGCTCCGATCTCGCACGAGAGGGACTCGGCGCCGATCCGCGCGAGGTCGCGCATCACCTGCCCGACGTCCTCCATCTCCGTGGTGGCCGCTGCGCGCACCGCTTCGAGCTCCTCGAGGTCGTCTGCGAGCAGCTTCGCCGGTGTGACCGAGTCGACGGCGTCCGCGGCCATCGTCGCGGCGGCATGGAGCCGGTCCTCGGCGGCATCCGCGAGCGCGGCGTCCTCCGAGCCGAACACGACCACGACGTCGTTCGTCACCGGCACGAACACGGCGGCGCGCGCGTAGTAGGGGCCGAACACCAGGTTCTTGGCGCCGTGCGGGATCCGCACCGGCTTGCGCGTCCGCAACGCCTCGGCGAGGCTCACTTCCTCGTTGCTCGAGACCTCGACGAGGCCGGCCCACCCGGCACCGCGGCCGCTGCCACCGAGGTGCACGAAGCGCGCCCCGGTCACGCGCCGGAGCACGAACAGGTCATACGCGTCGACGGAGGCTGCAGCAGCATCGGCCCGGGGTCCCGAGGTCTCCATCCGTCAATCCTCTAGAACAGCCGCTCCGAGTCAGGCAGCGCCCCCAGATGCTCGCGGCCGAGGGTGGTGACGATCCGCCCCCGGGGCGTCCGCTGCAGGAAGCCGAGCTGCAGCAGGAACGGCTCGTAGACGTCCTCGATCGTCTCCGGCTCCTCGCCGAGCGCGACCGCGAGCGTCGAGAGCCCGACGGGGCCGCCGCCGAACTTCTCCACGACGCAGCGCAGGAGTGCCCGGTCGAACCGCTCGAGCCCGGCGCGGTCGACCTCGAGCAGGCGGAGCGCCTCCTCCGCGACCACTGTCGTGACCTCGCCGCTGTGGCGGACCTCGGCGACGTCGCGCACCCGCCGCAGGATGCGGTTTGCGATCCGCGGCGTGCCGCGTGACCGGGCTGCGACGAGCTCGGCCGCGTCCTCGTCGATCACCACCCCGAGGATGCGCGCGGAGCGGCGGACGATCGCGCCGAGCTCGTCGGCGGCATAGAGGTCGAGCCGGAACGTGAGCCCGAAGCGGTCGCGCAACGGGGTCGTCAGCAGGCCCGTGCGCGTTGTCGCTCCGATCAGGGTGAACGGCGGCAAGTCGAGCGTCAGGGTGCGCGCGGCCGGCCCCTGGCCGACGACGATGTCGAGCCGGAAGTCCTCCAGCGCCGGGTAGAGGATCTCCTCCGCAGCCCGGCTGAGGCGGTGGATCTCGTCGACGAAGAGAACGTCGCGCGGCTCGAGCGAGGTGAGGATCGCCGCCACGTCCTTCCGCTCGAGCCCGGGCCCGGCAACCTGCCGGAGGCCGACGCCGAGCTCGTTGCGCACGATCTGCGCGAGCGAGGTCTTGCCCAGGCCCGGCGGTCCTGCGAGCAGCACATGGTCGAGCGCCTCGCCGCGCCTCTTCGCCGCCTCCAGCGCGATCTCGAGCTGCTCCTTGACGCGCTCCTGACCGACGAAGTCGCCGAGCGTACGCGGCCGCAGCGAACGTTCGAGCTCCTCCTCGCTGTCGGCGAGGACGGGAGCAAGGAACTGGCTCATGCCGCCTGCCTGAGCGCGTGCCTCACCTGCTCCTCGACCGCGAGCCCGGGGTCGACGTCCGCGAGGGCGCGCTCCGCGTCCAGCAGCGACCACCCGAGCTCGACCAGCGCGTCGCGGGCGGTGAGGCCGCTCCCGTCGTCGGGCGCCCCGGCGTCGATCAGCGTGAGCTTTTCCTTCAGCTCCAGGACGACCCGCTGCGCGGTCTTCAGCCCGACGCCCGGGATCGCCTGGAAGCGCTTCACGTCGTCACGGGCGATCGCGCGCCGGAGCTCTGCGGGGGTCGACCCGGAGACGATCGCGAGCGCGACCTTCGGCCCGACGCCGTTCACACCGAGCAGCAGCTCGAACAGCTCTCGCTCCTCCCCGTTCGCGAACCCGTACAGCTGGAGCGCGTCCTCGCGCACGATCGTGTGCACCTCGACCGTGATCTCACCGCCGCCGAGACGGTGCACCGTCGGGGTGGCGTGCACGAGGTAGCCCACGCCGTTCACGTCGACGACGAGCGCCTGCCCGGCACGGCCGGCCACCTGGCCCCGGAGCCGCGCGATCATCTCCCTCTCCCGCGCCGGGTCATGCGGGAAACGGTACGCGGGCGCCCGGACGACACGAACGCAGCCGCCCACGCGTGTGGGTCCCGGTCACGCGCGACCGGGCTCGCGCGGAAGCCGTGGCGGACGAACCGCTCAAAGGCTGCCGCGTGCTCCGGACGGACGAGCGGCTCCGCCCGCCGGCGCGCACGCAGGACGCCGGCCGCGACCGACGGCGGCGGAGCGAACTCCCGCGGCTCGAGCCGCCGGACGACGGCGAGCTCGTACCACGCGTTCCAGACGACCGTCCGGGCCGTGCTCGGCCAAAGCCGCGCCCGCTTGGCGGCGAGGTCCCACTCGACGACCAGGTCGGCGGATCGAAGCTCGAGCCGGGGGTCGCCGAGCAGGGAGCGGCAGATCTCCGCCGCGTGCGCGAACGGCAGGTTCGCGACCACCCGGAACGGCTCCCGCGGCCAGCTGAGGCACAACGCGTCCTCTGCGAGCACAGCCGCGCCGGGCGCGACGCGGCGGAGCCGGGAGGTGAGCTCCCGGTCGGGCTCGACGACCACGACGCGGGCGCCCGCGCCGAGGAGCGCCCGCGTGAGCATGCCGGAGCCTGCTCCCACGTCCACGACGAGGTCGCCGGCCTCCACGCCGGCGTCCGCGACGATCGCCTGCGCGAGACGGCTACTGCGAAGAAGATGCCGTCCGCCGGGGCGTGCCGGCGGCACGCGGGCGGAGGACACGAACCATCACCATGGCCATGACGCCCGGAACCCTAGCGCGCGAGGGCCAGCAGCGGCGGCGCCAGCGCGTGGCAGATGGCCACGGCGAGCGCGTCGGCGGCGTGGTTCGGCGTCGGCACGTCCTCGAGCCCGAGGATCGCCTTCACCATGCGCCCCACCTGCTGCTTGTCGGCGCGGCCGTAGCCGCAGAGCGCCTGCTTGACCCGGGCGGGTGCGTATTCGGCGCACGCGACGCCGGCGGACGATGCGGCGACGAGCACGGCTCCCCGCGCCTGCCCGACGGAGAGCGCGATGCGGGCGTCTGCGCCGACGTACGACTCCTCCAGCGCGACGGCATCCGGCGCGTGCTCCGCGATCAGCGCCTGGACGCCTTCGAAGATCGTGAGCAACCGCGCCTCCGGCCGATCCCGCGCCGAGCTGTGCCACCACCCGTGGCAGGTGGCCCTGAGGCGCCCGCCGCTTTCTTGGACGATTCCGTACCCGCACGCCGCCGTCCCCGGATCGATGCCCAGAACTCTCACGAAGACACGTTAGGCGCCGGTCCGGACGTTCCTGCGGCGCCCTGTCTGTTCGAGGCGTGGCCGGGGACAGTCCCTGGACACGTCCGCTTCGGCGGTGCGGGCGGCAACCGCGGCTCGGTGGATCAGGGCGCCTGGCGCGGCGCGTTAGCCGGCGACGGCCTCGAGCACCTGCTCGGGGATGTCGAAGTTCGCGTAGACGTCCTGCACGTCGTCGTTCTCCTCGAGCGCCTCGATCAGCCGCATCACCTGGCGCGCCTTGCCCTCCTCCTCGACTGCGACCGTCGTCTTCGGGAGGAGCCGCAGCTCGGCCGAATCGATCTCGAAGCCTGCGCCCTCGATCGCCGCCCGAACGGCTGCGAGGCTCTCGGGGGCCGATCGTGATCTGGAACACGTCGCCGTCCCCCTCGATGTCGTCGGCCCCGGCGTCGGCAGCGGCGAGGAACAGCTCCTCCTCGTCGACGCCTTCGGCCGGCACGACGACCACGCCCCGGCGGTCGAACTGCCAGGCGACCGCGCCCGTCGTCCCGAGGTTGCCGCCGTGCTTCGCGAACAGGTGGCGCACGTCGGCCGCCGTCCTGTTTCGGTTGTCGGTGAGTGCCTCGACGATCACAGCGACGCCCTCGGGGCCGTAGCCCTCGTAGACGATCGACTCGAAGGCGTCGGCGTCCGCGTCGGCGCCGGAGCCCTTCGCGATCGCGCGGTCGATGTTGTCCTTCGGCATCGAGTACGACTTCGCCTTCTCGATCGCGTTCTGGAGCGCGAGGTTGTTCGCCGGGTCGCCGCCACCCTCCTTGGCCGCGACGATGATCGCGCGGGTCAGCTTCGAGAAGAGCTGGCCGCGCTTGGCGTCGGCCGCTCCCTTCTTGTGCTTGATCGACGACCACTTGCTATGCCCGGACAACCTGCTCCTCCTTCACGAGATCCAGGAACCGCTGGTGGAGCCGCGTGTCGTCGGTCAGCTCAGGGTGGAAGGCCGCCACGAGGAACCGGCCCTCGCGCGCGAGGACGGGCCGGCCGTCGACCTCGGCGAGCACCTCCACCGCAGGCCCGACGTCCTCGACCCACGGTGCACGGATGAAGACCGCCCGCATCGGGGCCTCCTCGCCCGCCACCGCGAGATCGGTCTCGAACGAGGCGACCTGCCGCCCGAAGGCGTTCCGGCGGACCGCCATGTCGACGAGCCCGAGGTGGTCGCGGTCGAGCACGATCATCCCGGCGCAGGTGCCGAAGATCGGCCGCTCGAAGCCCCGCACGCCCTCGTCGAGGCCGTAGAGGCGCATCAGGCGCATGAAGGTGGTCGATTCGCCGCCCGGGATGACGAGGCCGTCGAGGCCGTCCAGCTGCGCCGGCTTGCGCACCTCGACCGGGTCCGCACCGAGGCGGCGCAGCATCTGCGCGTGCTCCCTGAAGTTTCCCTGCACGGCGAGAATGCCGATCCGAAGCGGCTCCATGCCTCAATGGTATCGGCCGTTCTCCGTCCGCTCGGCCCGTCCCTGCGCCGCAAGACGGACGAGATGCGCAAGCGCCTCGGCGGTCGCGAAGCGACGCAGCGTCGTCGAGAGATCGGCCTCGAACAGACGCAACGACACCTCGTACGGCGTGAGCGGGCGGCCGTCGAGGGCGGCCAGCGTGCGCTCCAGCCGGTCGGCGTGATGCGCACGGATCTCCCTGGCCCGTCCCACGGGATCGGTGATCGTCGCCTTGTGGCCGGCATAGGCCACGTGCGGGGCGAGGTCGACGATCCGGTCGAGCGTCTCGAGGTAGTCGCCGAGCGGGTCCGGTCGCGACTCCGGATAGAGGCCGATCGCCGGCGTGATCCCCTGCAGGAGCGTGTCGCCGGCGATCAGGACACCGTCCCGGTGCAGCACGATGTGCCCGTCGGCGTGGCCGCGGAGCAGCTCGACGCGCCAGCCGTCGACCTCCTCGCCGGGCTCGAGCAGTCGCGGGCTCGGATGCCAGTGCACGGCGGCGGCGAGACGGTCGGAGTCCTCGATGATCCCCTCCACTGCAGCCTTCGGCATGCCCTGCTCGACCCAGTAGGCGGCGAAACGCTCGGGGTTCCGGGAGCCCCAGGCCCGCACGCACTGCTCGAAGTCCTCGCGTCCCTGCAGGACGGGCGCGCCGGTCAGCTCGGCAACGTCCCGGGCGCCGCCGACATGGTCCGGGTGCATGTGCGTGACGACGATCGCCTCGACCGGAGCGTCGAGCTCGTCGAGCACGGGCCGCCACCGCGCCTCGGGATCGCGCGAGCCGAGACCCGTGTCGACCAGGATGAAGCCACCACTCGAAGAGCGCAGCAGGTAACAGTGCACGTGGTCGATCCCGAGCGGCAGTCGGAACGTGACGCGGTGGATGCCGGGCTCGAGCTCCAGGGCCACGGACGGAAGCTAGCGGCGGCGGCGCGTCTCCGCGCCGCCGCCGCCGGATCGGTCAGCGGGCCTTCGCGAAGATGTGCCCGAACGGGTGCCAGTTTCCGTCGGACTTGTACTGCTCGAGGATCTGCTGGTCGATCGGGAACCGCTCCGTCGACGACGTCACCATCTTGACGCCGGGGTAGAGGAACGGGTTGACCTGGTTCATGCTCGTGAGCGCGGCCATCAGGCCCGCGCGGGTCGGGTTGGGCCCGGCCTGCTTGAGCGCCTGCGTCATCGTCCAGGCGCTGGCAACGCCGAAGAGGATGTCCGAGTCGAGCGGGTTCGCCCCAGGGTCGTACTTGGCGATGATCGACTGGAACAGCTTCGCGTTCGCCGAGTTGGGGCTGTTGAAGACGTCCTCCAGATAGGTGGCGGAGATGTCGCCCGTGACGTCGGCCCCGCTCTTCGTCGCGAGGTACATGAAGAGCGGCGACGCGGAGACGTTGTTGACGAACGTCGTCGGGTGCCAGCCGATCTTCGTGGTCACGACGAGCGCGCCGATCGTTTGCGTCGGCAGGGAGAAGAGCACGAGCACGTTCGCACCCGACGCCTTGAGCTTCACGATCTGCTGGCTGACGTCGGTCGAGGTCGCGTCGTACTTCTCGGTGTCGACGATCTTCGCCTTGGCGTCGCCGAGGCCCTGGACGAGCCCGTTGTAGTAGTTCTGGCCGTAGGCGTCGTCCTGCATGAGCACCCCGATCTTCGCCTGAGGCACCTTGCTGGCGATGAACTGGCCGTAGACGCGGGACTCACCCGGATAGTCGGGCTGGAAGCCGATCGTCCACGGATACTGCTTGTACTGCGCCCCCCAGTAGGAGTCGCCGGTGGCGACGAGCACCTGCGGCACCTTGGCCTTGTTCAGGTAGTCGCGCGTCGCGAGCGTCGGCGCAGTGCCGAGGCTCCCGTAGACGGCGAAGACGTGGTCCTGCTCCACGAGCTTCTTCGTCAGCGGCACCGTGTTCGCCGGGTTGTAGCCGTCGTCGTAGTACTTGAAGACGATCTGCCTCCCATTGACGCCGCCGTGGGCGTTGACGTACGAGAAGTACGCAAACTCGGCCTTGGGGATGGCGCCGTACAAAGCCGCCGGCCCGGTGAGCGGGAACGTGCCGCCGATCGTGATCGTCTTCTTGGTGACGCCAGGCGTCGCCGAGCTCGAGGCGAAGGCCGCCGACACGACGGCCGCGCCTACCACGAGCACCGCGAGCGCGAGCGCTCCCTTCATCCTTCTGGTCATCTGCCCTCCGTGCCTAGGGGAACGTCTGAACTTTGACCCTTATGGGATCCGAAATGCAAGACCGTTTGGATCACGTTGGCCGCGCCGAGCGGCAACAGCGCCATCACTGCGATGACGACGGCTCCGAAGATCACCGGCACCAACTGCGACGACGTAAGGCTGCCCGAGGTTAGGCCGATCGGCAGCAACTGGACGAATGCGGCGCCCACGAGGACGCCCCAGAGCGAGCCCAGTCCGCCGACGACCGCACCGATCAGGATGTAGAGCGAAAGCTGGAGGCCGAACACGTCCGGGTTGACGAAGTTGTTCACAAGCACGTACACGGATCCGGCGACGGCCGCGAGTGCCGCCGAG
Organism: uncultured Thermoleophilia bacterium; assembly: GCA_963725595.1. Taxonomy (GTDB): domain Bacteria; phylum Actinomycetota; class Thermoleophilia; order Gaiellales; family Gaiellaceae; genus PALSA-600. The sequence continues at coordinate 791,344 of CAVRYT010000001.1, forward strand.
ATGCCGAACGCGACCGTCTTGTAGACGGCCAGCGAGACGCCCGACGACGCAGCGGCGACCTCGCTGTCGCGGACCGCGCGGAACGCCCGCCCCGTGCGCCCGCGCAGCAGGAGCCACGCGAAGACGAACACGATCCCCGCCACGATCCACGCCGTCAGGTAGAGCCAGAGGCCCGTGTGCGTGGGGAGGGCGAGCCCCTCCGTCCCACCGGTGAAGCTCGGGTAGTTCTTCGCGATCTGCGGCACGGCGAGCGCGACCGCGAAGGTCGTCAGCGCGAGGTAGACGCCGTGGAAGCGCAGCGCGGGCAACCCGACGACGACCCCGGCCGCGAATCCGATCAGCGCGGCGACGGGGAGCGTTGCCAGGTCGTTCCAGCCGTGGTCGTGGGTGAGGATCGCGGTCGTGTAGCCGCCGACGGCCATGAAGGCGCCGTGGCCAATCGAGATCTGGCCGGTGTAGCCGGTGACGATGTTCAACGCGAGGATCGCGGTGAAGAACACGCCGACGTCGGCGCCGGTCGAGCGGTGGTAGTTCGACAGCGTCAAGGGCAGCAGCCCGATCGCGACCGCCACCGCGAGCGCGACCGCCGGCCCGAGCACGTCGGCGCGGCGACGCCTCATACCTTGCGCACCCGCGTCCGGCCGAAGAGGCCCGACGGCTTGACGAGCAGGACGATCAGCATCAGCACGAACGCGGCCGGAAGCAGGAGCTGGGGCGTCACCCAGCTGACGTAGCTCCCGAGCAGGTTCAGCGTGACGCCGATCGCGAGCGCCCCGACCACGGCCCCGGCGGCGCTCTCGAGACCGCCCAGCACGGCCGCGGCGAAGGCGTAGATGAGGACGCCGTCCATCATCGATGGCTGGAGCAGGGTCGACGGGCTCGCCGCGGCCATCATCCCCGCGATCGCGCCGAGCACGGCGGCAAGGCCCCAGCCGAGCGAGAGCATCCAGCTGACGCGGATGCCGACGAGGCGCGCTGCGTCGGGCCGCACCGCGGCAGCGCGCATCGCGAGCCCGAGCTTCGTGAACTGGAAGAGCAGCCAGAGCACGAAGACGGAGACGACGGAGATCGCGATCGTCGAGATGTCCTGGCGGGAGAACGCCACGCCGCCGACGCGGTAGATGTGCGCCGGGAACGGAGCGGGCATGAACTTGATGTCGTTGCCCCAGATGTAGCCGATCGAGCCCTCGACGAGGATCAGCAGGCCGATCGACGCGATCACCACGGTCAGCTGGTTCCCGCGCCGTTCGACCGGCCGGATCGCGACGAGCTCGACCAGGAAGCCCCCGGCGAACGCGATCCCGAGCGTGCACACGAACGCGAGCCAGTAGGTGAGACCCCAGTCGATCAGCTGCCACGCGACGTAGGTCGTGAAGGTCGCGATCGCGCCCTGCGCGAAGTTGATCACCTCGGTCGCCCGGTAGATGAGGACGAGCGCTACGGCCAGGCTCGCGTAGATGCCACCGTTCGCGAGCCCTGAGATCGTCTGCTGTGCGAAGAGCGAGCTTCGGACCGAGCCGACGACGAGCCCGGCGCAGCCCGCGAGGAGCAGCGCGGGCACGATCCACGACGTGTTGCGGCTCGTCGTCATCAGTAGCCGAGATAGCTCCGCCGGATCGTGTCACGCTCGCCGAGCTCTGCGCTCGTGCCTTCGTAGGCGACGATCCCGACCTCGAGCACGTAGGCGCGTGCTGCGGTGGCGAGCGAGGTGCGAGCGTTCTGCTCGACGAGCAGGACCGCCGTTCCCTCGCGCTCGTTGAGCTCGCGGACGATCCGGAAGATCTCCGCCACGACGAGCGGCGCCAGCCCGAGCGAGGGCTCGTCGAGCAGGAGCAGGCGGGGACGCTGCATGATCGCGCGAGCGAGGGCGAGCATCTGCTGCTCCCCGCCGGACAGCGTCCCGGCCTGCTGCGACCGCCGGCCCTCGAGCCACGGGAAGTACTCGAGCACGCGCGTGAAGTCGTCGCGCAGCGACCCGCGGCGCGTGTGCGCACCGAGCCGCAGATTCTCCCACACGGTCAGCTCGACGAACGTGCCGCGGCCCTCGGGCACGTGGGCGACGCCCAGCCTTGCGGTCTGCTCAGGGCCGCGCCGTCCGAGCGGCCGTCCGTCCAGCTCGAGCGTCCCGCTGCGCTTGACGGTGCCCGAGATCGCCCGCAGCGTCGTCGTCTTCCCGGCTCCGTTCGCACCGAGGATCGCGACGATCTCCCCTTCGTCGACCGTGAGGCTGACACCGCGGAGTGCCTGCACCTGGCCGTAGCGCGCATCGACGTCCCGGAGGGCGAGCAGCGGCATGAGGCCGGTCACTTAACCTTCATTTGACCGATGAGTCAATATGACCTCGTGCCGGACGCAGTGATCGTCTCGACGGCGCGGACCGCGATCGGCCGGGCCGCCAAGGGGTCGCTCGTCGACGCCCGCCCCGACGACCTGGCGGCGTTCGCGATCCGGGCAGCGCTCGACAAGGTGCCGACCCTGCCGGAGCAGGAGATCGTCGACGTGATCGTCGGCTGCGGCTTCCCCCAGGAGAAGCAGGGCATGAACCTCGGTCGCCGCGCGGCGCTGCTCTCAGGTCTTCCCCACACCGTTCCGGGCACGACCGTGAACAGGTTCTGCGCCTCCTCGCTGCAGACGATCCGGATGGCCTTCCATGCGATTCGTGCCGGGGAGGGCGAGGCCTTCGTCGCGGCGGGTGTCGAGTCGATCTCGCAGGTGAACGGGTACCCGAAGTCTGACGAGGAGCTGCATCCCGCGCTCTTCGGCGACCATGCGCCGATCGCGAACGTCTACATCCCGATGGGGCTGACCGCCGAGAACGTGGCTGAGCGGTGGGACGTCTCGCGCGAGGAGATGGACCGCTTCGCGCAGCAGTCGCAGGAGCGCGCCGTCGCGGCGCAGGACTCTGGGTTCTTCGCGCGCGAAATCTCGGTGTACGAGGGCGTCGCGCTCGACGACGGCCCGCGGCGCTCGTCGACGTTCGAGAAGCTCTCCGCGCTCGAGCCCGCGTTCAAGCCGGGCGGCACGGTGACCGCCGGCAACTCGTGCCCTCTGAACGACGGCGCGGCGGCGGTCGTCGTCATGTCGGCCGATCGCGCCCGCGAGCTCGGGATAACGCCTCGCGCGCGCATCGTCGCCTCATCCGTCTCGGGCATCGACCCCGAGATCATGGGCGTCGGGCCGATCGAGGCCGTGCGGCGCGTCCTCGGCCACGCAGGCATGACGATCGACGACGTCGACGTGATGGAGCTAAACGAGGCGTTCGCCGCACAGGTGCTGCCCGTCTGCCGCGAGGTAGGGGTCGATCCGTTCTCCGACAAGCTCAACCCACACGGAGGCGCGATCGCGCTCGGCCATCCGTACGGGATGACCGGCGCGCGGATCATGAACACGCTGCTGAACGACCTCGAGACGCTCGACCGAACGGTCGGCCTCGAGACGATGTGCGTCGGCGGCGGGCAAGGCATGGCGATGCTCGTCGAGCGGCTCTAGCGCTGGCGCTCGTCGCGGTCGTCCTGGCGTTCGCGTCGTCCGTCGTCTGGGGCGGCGCCGACTTCGCAGGCGGCTCGCTCTCGAAGCGGCTCCCCGCGTTCGGCGTCACGGTCTACTCGCAGGCCGCCGGGTTCCTCGCGCTCTGTGCCGTCGTCGCGGTGCGCGGAGACGTAGGCACGCGCTCGTTCCTGCTCGGGCTCCTCGCGGGCGCCGGCGGTGGCGCAGGGCTCGCCCTCCTCTATCGGGCACTCGCGCTCGGGACGATGAGCGTCGTCTCGCCGCTCGTCGCCTGCGGCGCCGTGGTGCCGTTCGCGATCTCGGTGGCGTCCGGCGAGCGTCCGGCCGCTGCAGCCGTCGTCGGCGCGGTCGCCGCGATCGCCGGTGCCGTGCTCGCGTCGCTCGACGAGCACCGCTCTGCGTCCCCGGAGCGATCCAGGGCGGTGCTGCTCGCCGTCGGAGCGGCCGTCGCACTGGGGTTGTTCGTCTACTTCCTCGGCCTCGGCAGCCGCGAGGGCGACGCGGTGTCGACACTGCTCGGCGCGCGCGTCGGCTCGCTCTCCCTGCTCGTCGTCGCGGCGTCGGTCGCACGGGCGCCTCTGCGCCTGCCGCGCGCCTCGTTCGCCGCGGTGGCCGCCGTCGGCCTCGCCGACGTGTCGGCGAACGCGCTCTTCGCGGCGGCGAGCGGGCGCGGCCTGCTCGCGATCGTGTCGGTGCTCGGCTCGCTCTACCCGGTGACGACGGTGCTGCTCGCGCACCTGCTTCTCCACGAGCGCCTCACGCGCCCCCAGCAGACCGGCATCGCCGTCGCCCTCGCCGGGGTGGCGCTGATCGCGGCGGCGTGACGCATCCGTAACGTTGGTCTGACCAAGAGACGAGCCGCGGCAAGCCGCGTCCGGAGGGCCTACGACCGGCGCTGCTGCTGGCCTGCCGGGCGCCTGTGGAAGGATCGTGACGCTCCCGGGACGCTCGTCTGGCGAAGGGACAGGGCCACGGAGGTGCCGGCCGGAAGGCCTAGGCGCGCTCGTCGAGCCACGCCTTCAGCTCGCCCCACAGGTGCTCCATCGTCGTCGTGCGGGCCGGGTGGAGAGGGTCGTACGGGATGTAGTTGACGGTACGCACGATCCAGGGGCCGTCGGCACCGAGGTCGAGGACGTTGATGCAGGCCGGAGCCTGCTCGAGGTTGCCGAAGTACGACCGCCCGCCGCCGAGCGCGTGCGAGAGCAGGATGCGGTTGACGCCGCCGTGGAAGATCGCGATCGCGGTCTCCCACTCGCGGCAACGGAGCCGCTCGAACGCGGGCAGGATCCGGTCGAGTGCCTCCCCGAGAGACTCGCCGCCGAGAAAGCGCGTGGACTCCTCACGGGCATGGAGCGCACCGACGAAGAGCCGCTCCAGCTCGTCCACGGGGATGCCGTCGAGGCGGCCTCCGCGCCACTCGTCGAACTCGGGCCAAGACTCCGGCTCCCGCTCCGGCGCGATCACGGCCGCCGTCTCGACCGTCCTCGGCAGGCTGCTCGTCACCAGCAGGTCGGCCTTTACCCCAGCGAGCGCCAGCCGAGCGGCCGCCGCCTGCTCGCGTCCACGCTGCGTCAGCCGCACCGCCTCCGGGTCGCGCTCCCCAACGTACGACACCTCGGCATGCCGGAGCAGGTAGAGCCTCCGCCTCATCGCGCATAGCATCGCAGCGTGCTCGCACCGTTGGTCGTCGAGGAGAAGGTGGAGTCGTTCCTCGACGAGCACGGGCTCGGGACCGGCCCCGTCACCGCGACACGGATCGGCGACGGTGGAGGCTCGAACTTCACCTTCCTGATCGAGCGCGGCGACAACCGGTTCGTGCTCCGCCGCCCGCCCCGACCACCGCTGCCGCCGTCGGCGCATGACGTGGTCCGCGAGGCACGCCTCCAGAACGCCATCCGCGAGGCGGGCTTCGGGCGCCTGGCCGAGATCGTCGCCGTCTGCGAGGACGAGCGGGTGCTAGGCGTGCCGTTCTACGTCATGCGCTTCATCGACGGTCATGTGATCACGACCCGGCTACCACCCGGACTCGAGACCGCCGACGCGCGCCGGGCACTCGGGCTCGACCTCGTCGACACGCTCGTAGAGATCCACGCCGCGAACGTCACGCAGTCGGCTCTCGTCCAGTTCGTCCGCGCCGGGAGCTACCTCGAGCGACAGGTACGACGCTTCACCCAACTGTGGGAGATCAACAAGACGCGCGAGCTCCCTGCGGTCGACGAGGTTGCGCGCCGGCTGGCAACCAGAGTGCCCCCGCCGCTCACGAACACGGTCGTCCACGGCGACTACCGGCTCGGGAACATGATGGTTTCCGGCGACCACCCGACGCGGATCGCGGCCGTGCTCGACTGGGAGATGGGTGCGATCGGCGACCCCCGCGCCGACGTCGGCTACCTGCTCTCGATGTACTCGGAGCCGAACGGCCGCACCAGCGCTCTCGGCTCGTCGCCGGTGACGGCAGAGCCGGGCTTCCCTTCGCGCACGGAGCTCGCCGGCCGGTATGCGGAGAGGAGCGGCCGCGACCTCGACCGGCTGCCCTGGTTCGAGGCGCTCGCGCTGTGGAAGGCATCCGTCTTCTGCGAGGCGATCTACGGCCGTTTCATGCGCGGCGAGCTCGGAGCCGAGGACACGCGCGCCGCGGTGTTCGAGCACGCTGTCCCTCTGCTCGCGTCGACCGCGCTCGAGCTCGTCTAGCCTGCCGCCTCCGCGACCGCGCGCAGTGTCGCAACGTCACGTGTCGACACGAGGAGCGTCGTCACACCGGACTCGCGCCAAGCGCCGAGGCGGTCCCGGATCCGTTCGACCGACCCCACGAGGGCCACCTCGTCCACGAACGCGTCGGGCACTCTCGCGGCCGCCTCGCGCTGGCTGCCGCCGAGGAAGAGCTCCTGGATCTCGCGCGCCTCGTCTTCGTAGCCGTAGCGCGCGAACAGGTCGTTGTAGAAGTTCTGCGACCGGGCGCCCATGCCGCCGATGTAGAACGAGTAGTACTCCTTGAGGGCGTTGCGGCCGGAATCAACGTCTTCCGTGAGCAGCGCAGGCACCGACGGCGCGATCTCGAACCCCGGACGCGCGCGGTCGACCGGGAACACCTGCCGAGCCTTCTCCGGCGACCAGAAGATCGGGAGCCACCCGTCGGCGATCTCGAATGCCTGCTCCACCGCCTTCGGCCCGATCGCCGCGAGGTAGATCGGGATCTCGGATCGTAACGGCCGGGCCATCAGCTTCAGGGGCTTCCCGAGCCCTGTGCCGCCCTGGAGCGGGATGTCGTAGTGCTCGCCATGATGCTCGAGCCGCTCCCGACGCAGGATGGCGCGCACGATCTCGACGTACTCGCGGGTCTTCCCGAGCGGCTTTCCCCAGGCCTGACCGTGCCAACCCTCGACCACCTGCGGCCCCGAGGTGCCGAGACCCATCACGAACCGGCCGCCCGACAGGAGATCGAGCGTGGCCGCCGTCATCGCCGCGTTCGCGGGAGAGCGGCCCGGCAGCTGCATGATCGCCGTCCCGAGCTCGATCTCCGAGGTGAGCGCGCCGAGCCACGCGAGCGGGGTGATCGCGTCGACGCCCCACGCCTCGGCCGCCCACGCCGAGCTGTATCCCAGTCGCTCCGCCTCGCGGGCCAGCTCGACCAGCTCGAGCGGATTCGTGCCCGGCTGCGCGTACCCCATGTAGAAGCCCAGGCGCATCGTGCGATGCTACGGCAATGACCTCGACCCCATGGTCGCCGCCGACCGAGAAGCTCGAGCGCGTGCGCGCCTTCATGGCCGAGCGCGTCCTGCCGCACGAGCAGGTGCTCGACCGCGAGGACGAGGAGGCGGATGCGCTCGTCGCGCGGCTGCGGGACGAGGTGCGCGGGCTCGGTCTGTGGGCGCCGCACGTGCCGCCCGAGGCGGGCGGCACGGGAACGGGCTTTCTCGACTACGCGTACCTGAACGAGCACATCGGCCGCACCGTCTGGGGGCAGCTCGTCTTCGGCTGCCAGGCACCCGATGCGGGCAACGCCGAGATCCTGCACCTCTTCGGGACGGACGAGCAGAAGGACCGCTGGCTGCTACCGCTCGTCGCGGGCTCGATTCGGTCGTTCTTCTCGATGACCGAGCCCGAGGTACCCGGCTCCGACCCGACCACTCTGCGCACACGTGCGGTGCGTGACGGCGACGACTGGCTGATCGATGGCCACAAGTGGTTCTCGTCGGGCGCCGAGGGCGCCGCCTTCGGGATCGTGATGGCCGTGAGCGATCCGGACGCCGACCCTCATGCGCGGGCGACGCAGATCATCGTGCCCGCCGACACGCCGGGCGTCGAGGTCGTGCGTGCGGTGCCGACGATGGGCCACCGCGGGCGCAACTGGTCGACGCACTGCGAGGTGCGTTACACGGGGGTGCGCGTGCCGCTGTCAAACACGCTCGGCGCCGAGGGAGCCGGGTTCCTGATCGCGCAGAAGCGGCTCGGCCCGGGGCGCATCCACCACGTCATGCGCTGGCTCGGGCAGATGCAGCGGGCGTTCGAGTTGATGTGCGAGTACTCACTCCGTCGCGAGAGCTTCGGCGAGCCGCTCGCCCGCAAGCAGACCGTGCAGAACTGGATCGCCGACAGCTACGCCGAGATCCAGGCCTGCCGCCTGATGACGCTCGATGCCGCGCACAAGATCGACCAGGGCGACGAGGCACGAGTCGAGATCTCGGCGATCAAGTTCTTTGCCGCCCGCGTCCTGCAGGAGGTGATCGACCGCGCGATCCAGGTTCACGGCGCCCGCGGGCTCACCGACGAGACGCCGCTCGCGCACATGGCGATGATGGCTCGCGGCGGACGGATCTACGACGGGCCGGACGAAGTGCACCGTCAGGTCGTCGCCCGGCGGATCCTCAAGACGTTTGCCGCCGGCGATGGCTGGCACTTTCAGTAGGTGGACTCGCTTCAGGGAAAGTTGCTCGTCTCGTCGCCGTCGCTCGTCGACCCGAACTTCCGCAAGACCGTCGTCCTGATCGCCCACCACGACGAGGACGGCGCGATGGGTCTCGTGCTCAGCCGGCCGTCGGAGGTGCCCGCGGGGAGCGCCGTGCCTTCGCTCGACGGGCTGCCGGGAGCAGAGGATCCTGTCTTCGTCGGTGGTCCCGTGCAGCCCGACGCCTTCATGGTCGTCGCCGAGTTCGACGACGTCGACGACGCGGCCGCGCCGATCGTCGCCGGGCTCGGCTTCGTTCCCGCCGACGCCGAGCCGGACGCTCTCTCCATCCGCCGACTCCGCCTCTTCGCCGGCTACTCCGGCTGGGGAGCCGGCCAGCTCGAAGCGGAGCTCGAGGAATCATCCTGGATCGTCGTGGAGGCGCTCGCGGACGACGCATTCGCACCCGACCCGGACGAGCTCTGGCGCACCGTCCTGCACCGCAAGGGCGGCCCGTTTGCCCTCATGGAGAACATGCCCTTCGACCCCGGGCTCAACTAGGCGGCGGGCCGACCCGTTCGCCGGCCGCGCGGGGGCCCGGCAGGTTCGGGAAGCGGAAGGGCGCCGGCTCGCGGCCTGGCTGCACGAACCAGCACTCGCCCGTGCGCCCGCTCGTCGCAGCGAGCCACGCAGCCTCGGCGACGTCCTCGGGCGTGAGCAGCGGAAAGCCGGCTTCGGCGAACGCGGCCCGCTGCCCGTCGATCATCGGCGTGTCGGCTATCCCCGGGCACACCGCGTTGAGCCGGACCGGCTCGAGGTGCGGCGCGGCACTACGGACGAAGCCGACGACGGCGTGCTTCGTCAGCGCATAGACGGGGTCACTCGGCATTCCCGTCAGACCGGCCAGCGATGCAGTCGCGACGATCGAGCCCGTCTCCATCACCTGCGCGAGGCGCCTGACGCCGAGCACCACGCCGTCCACGTTGACGGCGACGGCCCGTCGATACGCCTCGATCGCGAGCGCCCGGGGATCGTCCACGTCGGTCAGCACGCCGGCATTGAGGAACGCGAGCTCCACCGCCCCGACGCGCTCCCACGCACCGGGGTCCGTGACGTCGAAGCCCGAGCGCACGTCGAGCGACTCGACGGCGTACCCCTCACGATCGAGGCGCGCCCGGAGCGCGAGGCCGATGCCCCCCTCACCGCCCGTCACGAGCGCTCTCACGGCTCGAGCACCACCTTGCCGACGTGTCGCCGCGACTCGATCAACTCGTGGGCAGCCGACGCCTCACCGAGCGGGAAGCGCTGCCCGACGACGGGATCGATGCTTCCCTGCGCCCACAGCTCGAGCAGTTCCTCGGCGGCCGCTCGGACGAGGTCGGGCCGAAGCTTCAGCAGCCGGCCGAGGTAGATGCCCGTCACCGACGCGTTGCGGCCGACGAGCCACTGCACGCTCGGGTCGCGCCACACCCCGCCCGCGAAGCCGATCGCGACGATCGTGCCGAGCGGAGCGAGGAGCGTGAGCGAGTGCGTGAAGACTTCGCCGCCGACGGGATCGATCACCGCGTCGACCTGCAGCCCGTCGAGCTCGTCGTACCCGATGGCGTCGTCGGCGCCGACCGAGCGCGCGAAGGCGCGCTTCTCCTCGCTGCTCGCCGTCGCGATCACGCGGGCGCCGAGGTGCTTGGCGAGCTGGATCGCCGCACAACCGACGCCGCCGGAGCCCGCGTGCACGAGCACGACCGAGCGACGGTGATGTGCAACTGATGTATCAGCGGTATATGAGCCGTCAGGTACGTCGTCAGGAACGAGGCCCCGGCCGCATAGGACGCCCCCTCGGGCAGAGGGAACACCCAGGCCGGGTCGACCTCGACGCGCTCCGCGTAGCCGCCGGCCGCACGCGGCAGGGCGACGACGCGACGGCCGTGGAGGTCGCCGGCGACCTCGCTGCCGAGGACGTGGGGCAGCTCGGGCATCTGCGGATACGACCCGCGACGAATGAGCACGTCGGCGAAGTTCACGCCGGCGGCGTGGACCTCGACGACGTGCTCGCCTTCGATGTCGGGTACGTCCTCGAGCGCGAGGTCGCCGCCGACCTCGCGCAGCACCACTGCCTTCACCGGCCGGTCCAGTTGGCCTGGCGCTTCTCGAGGAAGGCGGCCACGCCTTCCTGGCCGTCCTCCGAGCTCAGGCACGCGCCGAACGCCTCGACCTCCTGCTCGTCCGACCGCTGGTCGCGCGTCTCGCGCAGCAGCTGCTTGATCCGCCGCAGTGCGTGCGGGCTCTGGCGGGTGAGCGGCTCGACGTAGCGGGCGATCCCCGCCTCGAGGTCCTCGACCACGAACTCGACGAGCCCCCACGCCTCGGCAAGCTCGGCGGGAATGCGCTCCCCCGACATGACGAGCCAACGCGCTCGGCCCGGCGAGATCAGCCGCGGTGCGCGCTGCGTGCCGCCCCCGCCCGGAAGCAGCCCCAGGTTCACCTCGGGGAACCCGAGCTGCGCGTCGCGTGTCGCGATCCGGAAGTCGCAGGCAAGAGCGATCTCGAGCCCCCCTCCGAGGCAATAGCCGTGGATGGCGGCGACCACCGGCACAGGCGCCCGCTCGATCAGGTCGGCGACGGGCTGGATGCCCGCCGGTCGCTCTCCCGCCGACGATCCGCCGACGAAGCCGCTGATGTCGGCGCCCGCCGAGAACGCCCGCTCCCCGCGGCCTCGGAGCACGACCGCACGGACGTCGTCCTCGAGCTGCTCGAAGGCGTCCCAGAGCGAGCCGATGATCGTCGAGTCGACCGCGTTGACGGGCGGGTTGTCGAGCCAGACCGTGCGGATCACGTGTTGCTCACCCTCTCGGCGGCGAACATCTCGCGCAGTTCGGTCTTGCGGAACTTGCCGACGCTCGTCTTCGGGATCTCGGACACGAACTCGATGCGGTCCGGGAGCCACCACTTCGCGAACTGCGGCGCGAGGAACTCGCGGAGCTCGGCATCGGTGGCGACCGCCCCGTCACGGAGCACGACCGCGGCGAGGGGACGCTCGTCCCACTTCGGGTCGGGGACGGCGATCACCGCCGCCTCCGCAACTGCGGGATGCGCCATCAATGCGTTCTCGAGCTCGACCGACGAGATCCACTCGCCTCCCGACTTGATCACGTCCTTCGAGCGGTCCTTGATCTGGATGAATCCGCGCGGGTGGATCGAGACGACGTCCCCGGTCTTGAACCAGCCGTCCTTCGTCCAGCGGTCGGATTGCTCGGGCGTGTCGTAGTACGCCGCGGCGACCCACGGCCCGCGGATCTCGAGCTCGCCCATCGACTCACCGTCCCACGGCAGCTCGGCCCCGTCGGCGTCGCGGTTGCGCAGCTCGACGAGCGGCAGAGGCAGCCCCTGCATGGCGATGTAGTCGAACCGCGTCTCCTCGTCCGCCTGGCCCAGGTCGCCCGGGAGCTGGGCCGTCGAGGCCACCGGCGAGGTTTCCGTCATCCCCCACCCGTGGATCACGTTCAGGCCGTGCCGCTGCTTGAACCCGGCGATCATCGCGCGCGGCGCAGCCGAGCCGCCGACGAGCATCCCCTTCATCCTCGAGAGGTCCCATCTCCCTGGGTTCGCGTCGAGCAGCGCGAGCATGCCGAGCCAGATCGTCGGGACGCCGGCCGTCCACGTGACCCCCTCTTCGGCGAAGTCCTCCAGGAGGCTCTCCGGGTCGAGGTACGGACCCGGATAGACGATCTTCGTGCCGATCAGCGAGGCGAGGTAGGGATAGCCCCACGCGTTCGCATGGAACATCGGCACGACCGGCAGGATCGTGTCCTGCTCCGAGATGCCGAGCCCCATCGGGTTGCCGGCGGCGACCCCGAGCGTGTGCAACATCGTCGAACGGTGCGAGTAGAGGACGCCCTTCGGCCGACCGGTCGTGCCGCTCGTGTAGCACATCGCCGCGGCCTCGTTCTCGTCGAGCTCGGGATCGCGCCAGGAATCGGGGTCGACCCCCGCGAGCAGATCCTCGTAGTCGTCCTCGACCACGATCACGTGCTCGATCGGCGTCTCGCCCACGAACTGGTCGAGTAACGGCTTCAGGCTGCGGTCGACGATCACCACGCGGTCTCCTGCGTGGGACGCGATGTAGGCGAGGTCGTGCGGATGCAGCCGGAGGTTCAGCGTGTGCAGGACGAACCCGCCGCAGGGGACCCCGAGGTAGGCCTCGTGGTGTGCCTGGTGGTTCCAGCAGAGCGTCGCGACGCGGTCGCCGCGCTCGAGGCCTAGACCCTGAAGCGCCACCGCGAGTGCACGCGCCCGCCGCGCCGCTTCGCCGTGGGTCGAGCGATGGAAGCTGCGGTCCGGCAGCCGCGTGACGACCTCCTTCGCGCCGAAGTAACGCTCGACCCGACGGAGGAGGAACGGCAGCGTCAGCTGCGTGTCCATCATCAGCCCGTTCACTGCTGCCACCTCGCCATCGCCTGACGTTTCTCGAGGTCCTCCGCCGTCACGACCTGGCCGTCGCGTTCGACGTAGCCCCCTTTGCCGCCGACGACCAGGAGGACGAGATCGTCGTCGGTGCGGTTGGCGACCATGCGATGCGTGGTCGATTCGACGTGCACGAGGCCGCCTTCCGGGACGACGTGATCCTCCCCGTCGAAGACGAAGGTCGCGACGCCGCGGTGGACGAAGTACAGCTCGTCCTGCGTGTCGTGGAAGTGGTTCGGCCCCTCGTAGTGCGGCGGGAAGACGACGGCGTTGACGCCGAAGGCGGTGACGTCCAGTGCCTTGCGGACCTTGCGGAAGCCGTAGCCCTCGCCCAGGTCGTCGAGTGTCGCGATCGTGTAGGCCATGGCGAGACTCTAGAACGGTCTCGCCGGCGATGGAGCGAGCTCAGCGTTTCGCGTTGACCGCGAGCGTGACCACCGAGCCGGCGGGCATGTTCACCCGGCCGCGCGGCGACTGCCAGGCGACGCGCCCTGTGCCGAGCCGGCGCACGCGCACCCGGAGCGTCCGCACCGCGCACCCACGGGCGCGGACCCTATGGGCGGCGACCGCCGCGCGTAGGTGGAAGACCCCGGGGACGAGGCAACGCGGCGCCGCCGGAACCGCGACCTGGACCTCCGTCCCGGGCGCAGGCCCCGAGCTCGTCGCCGCGGTCGTGGTCGTCGCAGCGGGCGGCGGCGAGGACGACCTCGTGGTCGTCGTGGTCGCCGTGGTCGTGGCCGGCGGCGGCGCCGAGGTCGTCGTGGTCGCCGTCGTCGTGGGCGGCGGCGCCGTCGTCGTCGTGGGCGGCGGTGGACTCGAGCTGCCCGCGAAGCCGAAGTCTTCGACCCAGTAGACAAGGCCGTTCGCGCCGACGGCTGTGCCAAGGCCGGTCGCCGTCCACGGGCCTTCGATGTTCGCCTTGTGCCCGGGGCTCGCGAGCCAACCCGCCATGACCGACGCCGCGGTCGGGTAGTACCACGCAATGTTCTCGCCCGCGCCGGGGCCGGAGTAGCCGCAGGCGGCGATACGGTCGGCGAACGTCCGCGTGACCGGGGGCGCCGCGTCGTCGTGCGACTTCTCGTCGTAGGCGGCCATGTGGCGCGCCTTCCATACCGCGGAGGCGGTCAACGTCGAGGACGTCTGCAGCGGGGCGAGACCGAGGCTCGCCCGGTGGGTGTTGACGAGCGACAGGACGCTCGCGTCGAGGTCGGGACGGTCCGCGGGCCAGGAGGTGGCGGGACTGCAGTCCCCGACCGCCGCGGTCGCGTGTGTGCCGCTGCCGACGTAGCCCGCCGCAGCGATTCCAGCGGCCGCGACGAGCACGGCCGACCGTCTGAGCCAGTCCCCCCGCCTCAAGACCCGGCGAGCCTATCACCCGTTCCGGCGGGACGCATTCCCCCTCAACCCGCGCGCCAAAGCGCCGATAGAGAACTCGGATGTCCTGCCGCATCGCCATCGTCGTCGCGTTGTGCTTGTGCCTCGCCGCTGCGGGCCACCGCACGGCACCCCGTGTCGCCTTGCCCGCGATGCTCATGGCCGGGAGCTCGAGCGCAGGCACGCTCGTCCCGACCCGACCGCCGGCCGCCCCGCCTCGCGTGCCCGCGACCGTCGTCCCCGACGATCCGTGGTGGAGCAGCGAGTGGGGCCTCGAGCGCATCGGCATGCCTTCCCTCTGGCGCGTGACCGTCGGGGCGCCGACCACCGTGATCGCCGTCGTGGACACCGGGGTCGACGCGTCCCAGACCGACCTCGCCGGCGGTGTGCTCCAGGGCTACGACTCGACGAGCGGCTCGGCCGACGCGGGCGACGTCGTCGGCCATGGGACGTTCGTGGCCGAGGTCGCCGCCGGGCGCGGAGACGACGGTGTCGGCGCCGCCGGGGTCTGCTGGCGCTGCAGCATCCTCCCGGTCCGAGTCGCTCCGGACGGCACCGCGACCGCCGTCGGCCTCGCCGACGGGATCAGATGGGCGGCGGAACACGGCGCGGACGTGATCAACATCAGCCTCGTCCTGACCGGGCCCGACCCGACCGTCGGCGCCGCGATCGAGTATGCGGAGGAACTGGGCGCGATCGTCGTCGCCGCGGCCGGGAATGACGGAGGCACGAGCCCGACCTATCCGGCGGCGTTCCCCGGGGTGATCGGGGTCGTGGCGACCGACGACGGCGACCATGTGTACTCGTGGGCGACCCACGGCGGCTGGGCGACGCTGGCCGCGCCGGGTTGCACGACGGTCGGCGACCTGTCGGGCGCCGCGACCCAGTTCTGCGGCAGTTCCGCCGCTGCGCCCCTCGTGTCGGGGCTCGTCGGCCTGCTCTGGTCGGCAGGCATCCGCGCCCCAGCCGACATTCGGGCCGCCCTCACCTCGGGCTCCGCCCCCATTGACCCGTCGGTCACCCCCGGCGGCCGCGTCGACGCCACCGCTCTGGCAGCGCGCCTCACCCGATGAGCGGAGGGGGCCTTGCGGCCCCCTCCGGTTGGTCGGTGGATCCGAAGCGCTAGAGAGAGACGCTGACGACCCGCACCGAGGTGCCGAGCCGCAGGTTCTTCACGCGCACGGACTTGTTCGTCACGACGTACCGCGTCATCGACTTGAGGATCTTGTGGTTCGCGCCGATGAGCGTGAGGTGGATCCGCGCCGTCTTCGCCGCACCGTTGATGCGGACGTAGACGAAGCGGCCCTTGTTGATCGAGAGGATCCGCACCGCGGAGACCGACATCGTCGCTGCCTTGGTGGTCTTGGCGACCTTGGAGGTCGTCGAGACCGCAGTCGGTGCCGAGGTGCTGGCGGTGCTGGCAGTCGCGGATGCGCCGGTCGTGACGGCCGACACACCACCGGTCGAGCCGCTCGCAGGCGGCGTCACCGTTGCTGCTGCTGCCCCGTTCGTGTAGCTGACGATCGTCGTGCCCGCGCCGATGTAGACAACGGCGCTGCCGGTGCCCAGATCAGAGCTCGCGAGCCGGTTGCCGTTCGAGTCCTCGGCACCGTTCGCCGAGATCGCGCTGACGGCGAAGCCGGTCGGGATCTCCTCGGCGACCGTCACCGGGCCGATGTAGCTCCAGTAGCCGGCCTCGGCACAACCGGCGCCCGTGCTGTCGAGCGGCACGGCCACCTTGAGAGTGCCAGCAGTGACGTCAGGCGCCTCGCCGACGGGGCCGGCCACG
Organism: uncultured Thermoleophilia bacterium; assembly: GCA_963725595.1. Taxonomy (GTDB): domain Bacteria; phylum Actinomycetota; class Thermoleophilia; order Gaiellales; family Gaiellaceae; genus PALSA-600. The sequence continues at coordinate 807,360 of CAVRYT010000001.1, forward strand.
TCGAACGTCACGGACGTGCTCGCAGGACCGCCCGTCTTGCAGATCTTGAGCAGCTGCTCGTCCGCCGGCACGTTGGCGAAGAACACCTCGTTGGTGCCGGACTGCATGTCGAACGTCGTCCACTGGCCGGTGTAGTCGGTCCCACCGAACGTGGCCGAAGCGTTCTTCGGCTCGAACCAGATCGCGTCGAGCAACTGGCCCGGCTGCGGCTGCTCGGTCACCGTGACCGAGGTACCTGCCCGCAGGCCGCCGTTCACCAGCACGCAACCGTAGACACGGTCTGGGTCGTAGCGGAAGTTGAAGCCGTGAACGGTGTAGCTCGTGCCGTTCACGTTGAACGTGTACGTCGCGCCGGTGTCCGCGATCGTATCCGGCACGACCTTGCAGATCTTCAGCAAGGACGAGTTGTTCCGGAAGGTGACGATCGACTCATCCGACGTCGCGCCCGGCGCGGCCTGGCCCACTGCGACCACAGCAGTCGCGTCCGCGATGCTCCAGTCGAGGAGGCTGTCCGTGCTGGACGAGATGCCCCAGGTCCCGTCGGTCGGGTCCTGCTGCGTGTCGACATATGTGTACGTCCCCGGATCCTCCGCGATGTTCACGTGGCCCGACGGAGCGTAGATCGGGAAGCTACAGCCGCCGACGATGACACCAACCGTGCCGCCGGCGCCCATCGCGCCCTGCCACTTGAAGTTGAACGTCTGACCGTCGAGGCCGGCACCCGAGACCTGCGTCTTGCAGATCTCGAAGTAGCCCTGCGACAGCTCGTCGTTGAACTTGACGGTGGTGCCCTGAGAGCTGCCGCCGCTGTTCACGTTCACGACTGCCGTCCGGCTTTCGAGATCGGGAATGCCGACGAGCTGCTGGTCGGGAGCACCCGGTGCCACGGTGTGGACCGACGTGAGCGTCGTCCAGTCGTTCGTGTTGAAGCCCTGGGAGTCCTGGTAGTTGATCTCCCGGACCGTCACTTGACCCGTGCCGACCCAGAGCTCCGGCGAGCACTCGCCGACGTTCACCAGGATCGTGCGGCCCGAGACGTCGCTGTTGACCGTGTCGGTGGGCTGGATCTGGAATGCGAAGACCCCGGAGGTAATGGTCGTCGAGGTCTTGCAGATCTCGAGATACCCACCGTTCGGGTCTTGGGTCCCCGCGAACGCCGGCACCGCAAACCATGCCGCCGCCACGAGGGCGACAAGCACGGCGAGGAATTTCTTCATTCGCTCTAACCTCCTTCTGGCCGGGCTGCTCTCCCCACGAGATGCTCCGGCGCCTCCCCTTGCGCCCAACCTGCGGGACGCCCGTCGCCAACGACGGCATTCTGCGTTGTACGCCTTACGGAGACGAGAAAAGACCAGGATTTGCAGGCCAAGAAGGATGGGATCCAAGGAGTGTTGAGGGTGAGCTTGCGTAAGGTTTCGGGAGCTTGGGGGGTCTTTTCGGGGGATCGGCGGGTGGGAAAATCCACAGCATCCTGGGTAGGGGCACCTGGCGACGTGACGTACATTCCCCGAGCCATGCGCGCGGCGTTCGCCCTGGTCCTCGCCGCCGCAGCACTGTGCGTGGGTGGTGCGGCGTCCGGCGCGGCCTCGTGGCCGGACGACCCAGCGTGGCCGAACGAGTGGGGCCCCGTGGTCACGCACACCGACCGGGTGTGGCAGACGGCGGGTACCGGGTCGCCGGGCGTCGTCGTCGCCGTGGTCGACACGGGCGTCCAGGACATCCCCGATCTCGAGGGCGCGCTCGTCCCGGGGATCGACCTCGTCGGCACTCCACCCGGTGGCGAGCTCGCGAACCATGGAACATGGGTCGCGTCGATCATCGCCGCGCGCGGCAACAACGGCCGCGATACCGCCGGCTACTGCTGGACGTGCTCGATCATGCCGGTGCGTGTCTCCGACGGGTCGTCTCCGGCGAGCGACTCGACGATCGCGGCGGGTATCGACTGGGCGGTGGACCACGGCGCGCAGATCGTCAACGTCAGTCTCGCGGGCGCGCAGCCGAGCGCGGACGAGCAGGCCGCCGTCGCCTATGCCGTTGCACACCACGTGATCGTGATCGCCGCCGCCGGCAACTCGGGCGCGTCAGCGCCCCAGTACCCGGCCGCCTACCCGTCAGTCCTCGGCGTCTCGGGCACCGACCCGACTGATCAGCTCTACCCTTGGTCGACGCGCGGAGACTGGGTTGCGCTCGCTGCGCCCGGATGCGCGATGGTCGTGGACCCGAGTGCAGGCCCTGCCTACGGATGCGGGTCGTCGTTCGCCCCCGCAGCAGTGGCGGGCATCGCAGGTCTTCTGCTCTCGCTCTCCTCCACGCTCACGACCGACCAGGTCGTCGCCGCACTGCGAGCGTCGGCCGTCCCTGTCGCCGGCATCGGCGGCGGACGCGTCGACGCAGCCGCAGCGCTCGCCGTACTTCACCTCCCCGATGCGGTTAGCGTGTCGCCGTCGCCGCAGTCCTCGACTGCGACGACGGCGACTGCGGCGACGTCACGTCAGGTGACCGTCGTCTCGGGGCGCCTTCGGGGTCATCGGACGGTCAACGTCCGGACGGGCACGGGACCGCTCGTCGTGCAGTTCATCTCGGCCGCCGCCGGGCTGTGCCAGATGCAGATGCAGGTCGGCGGTGTGGCGGTCGCGAGCTTCCACGCCGATCACGGTGTGCTGTCGATGACGGCGCGCGTCGCCGCAGGGCGACACCAACTGCTGATCTCGTGCTCGACGAAGCGGGCGGTTCAGTTCACGCTGGAGATCGAGACGACTCTGAGCTGAGCGTGACGGCTGCGAACAGGCTCGCACCGACGTCAGCGGTCATCCCGTTCGCCGCCGCCCAGACCATCGCCTCCTCACGCGAGTGGATCTCGAGCTTGCGGTAGATGCTCGCCAGATGGAACTTGACCGTCTGCTCGGTCACCCACGCGAGCCGCGCCACCTCGCGGTTCGTCCGGCCCTCCGCGACGAGGCGGAGGATCTCGACTTCCCGCCTGGTGAGGCGCGGGCGCTCGACCGGCGCCTCGACATCCTCCTGCCAGAGGGCCTGGATCGCGCGCAGGATCTCGAGGGCGTTGTCGCGCGACGTGACACGCGTCGCCCCGGCTGCGAATGCGGAATCCCGGCTCCCCACGTCGGTCGGCCGGCAGAGAACGACGATGTCGACCTCCGGGCGTAGCCGATGCGCTTCCTTCAGACGCTTGTACAGCCGCGCAGGCTCGAGGTCCTCGTCGACGTGTACGAGAAGCACGTGCTGAGGATGTCTCGCGACGAGGTCCGGAGCCCGGTCGATGTCGCGGGCACGCGCCGCGATCTCGATCCCCGCGCTCTGCAAGAGCCACGAGAGCGCGTGATCCCAGATCGGTTCGCCGCACACGAGCGTGACGGGTGCCACCCGAACGCCCTCCGTTTCGTCGGCGCGCTTCGCGTCGCCGGTCGTACCCGTCATATCCGCAGTGACCCGCACCGTGTCTCCCCCCCAGGATTGGCGGCAGATCTATGTTTGCCGAGGAGGCTTATCTACCAGATCCCGACGTCGAAAACAATCGTCAAGGCCCAGAGCCGAACAGAAACCGGCTCAGGACGCGATCGCGGAGCCGGTCCGGGAGCCGCTCGACACGGGCGCGGCGCTTCGCGTCCGGCCCGACGACGTAGCGCGTTCGCGGCCTTCCGGCCGTCAAGGCGTGCTCGACGACGCGCGCGACGTCGTCGGCGGGCACGGCCTTCGCGGCGCGTGCCGCCGCGAGCGCCCTGAACCTAGACAGGCGCTCGCCGTAGAGCGCGACCGCGTCCGGCGGCACCTCGTCGAGCGCCCGTTGCGGCTTCGACCAGATCGGCGTCGCGATCGAGCCGGGCTCGACGAGCGCGACCTGAATCCCGAACGGCGCGAGCTCGATGCGGAGAGCGTCGGCCATCGCCTCGAGCGCGAACTTCGACATCGCGTAGGCGCCGAGGAACGGCAGCGCCGACCGCCCGCCGATCGAGCCGACGAGGACGACCCTGCCGTGCGACCGTCTGAGCGCCGGCAGGAACGCCTGCAGGACACGGACCTGACCGACGACGTTCACGTCGAGCTGGCGCGTCAGCTCCGACGGCGGGATCAGCTCGAGCGGCGCCGCGATGCCGATCCCGGCGTTCTCGACGAGCGCATCGAGCTCGCCGACCTCGCTCGCCGCAACCGCGATCGCCTCGGCGTCGGCGAGGTCGAAGACGTGCTCGATCGTCCCGGGCGGCGCCTGCCCGACCTCTCGCACCGACGCGTGCACCGTCCAGCCGCGCGTCGCAAGACGCCGCGCCGTCGCGTCGCCGATGCCGGAGGACGTCCCGGTTACGAGGACAGAAGCGATTCGGCGATCCCCGCGCGATGGACGCGGCCGTACCCGAGGGCGCTCTCCAGATAGAGCGCGCGCTTGTAGTAGCGATGAAGCGGGTGCTCCCACGTGAAGCCGATCCCGCCGTGCGCCTGGATCGACTTCTCGCACGCAAGCACCGCCGCCTCGGCCGCCTGTGACTTGGCGGCGGCGCACGCGAGGTCGGCCTGTTCGTCGTCCTCGGCGACCGTCCAGGCGGCCCAGTAGGCGAGCGACCGTGCGAGCTCGACGGCGACGTAAGCATCGACGACGGAGTGGGAGATCGCCTGGTACGAGCCGATCCGCTTGCCGAACTGCTCCCGCTCGGAGACGTAGGCGATCGCGAGCTCGGTCGCCTTCGCGCCGATGCCCACCGCCTCGAGCGCAAACGCGGCGAGCAGCCTGCGACGCACGTCGTCCCAAGTCCCCTCCGCCGGCTCCGCGCCGTTGCGCACGAGCCGGCCGAGCCCGAGCGTCTCGTCGACGGTCGCAAGCGTCTCGCCCTCCGCACGTTCGCCGTGCATGTCGGCCGTGAGCACGCGCGTCACCTTGTCGAGATGTGGGACGAAGCCGTCGATCTCGATCGACCACACCTCCCCGCCCGGCTGCGCTGCGACCTCGTTGAGGACGTACGGGCCGTCGTACAGCACCCGACCGAGCTCCTCGAACAGAACGGCCGCGTCGAGGAAGCTGAAGTCGTCCCCGCGCAGAATGCCGACCCAGCCGAGCTCGCGGAGCTGATCGAGCGACGGTGACGGGTTGGCTTCGAGGAACGCGCGCGCCTCGCGGCGAAGGTCGTCCTGCTCGGCGGTGAAGGAGAAGTCCATCCGCGTGCTACCTGCCTCTCGGAAGGCCGAGCACGCGCTCGGCGATGATGTTCCTGAGGATCTCGCTCGTCCCCGCCTCGATCGTGTTGCCGCGTGAGCGCAATTGCTGGTACTGCCAGTAGCCGTCGGCGTACCCGCCGCCGTCGGTGAGCTGGGCATGCGAGCCGAGCACCTCGAGCGCGAGCTTCGTCAGCCGCTGGTTCGCCTCCGACCAGACGAGCTTCGACGCCGAGCCTTCCGGGCCGGGGATGCCGGTCTTCGTCAGCGTGGTCAGCGCGCGGTAGTTCGTGTACTTGAGCGCCTGGAGCTCGACCCACTCGCGGGCGATCCGGTCGCGAAGGATCGGGTCGATCACGTCGCGTTCCTTGGCGAGCGCGACCAGCTTGCGAACGGCGACGTCGAGCGTCGCGGACAGCGCGAAGCCGAGGGTGCCGCGCTCGTGCAGCAGCGTGGTCATCGCGACCTGCCAGCCACCGCCGATCTCACCGAGCACGTTCTCCCTGGGGACCTGCACGTCGGTGAAGAAGATCTCGTTGAACTCGGGGTGCCCGGTGATCTGGACGAGCGGCCGGACCTCGACGCCGGGCGCGTGCATGTCGACGATGACGTAGGTGAGGTTGCGATAGCGGGGCTCTTCCGGCGCGCCGAGGCCGACGAGGATGCAGAAGTCCGCGATGTGCGCGAACGACGACCAGACCTTCTGGCCGTTGACCACGAAGTGGTCGCCCCGGTCGTCGATGCGGGTGCGCACGCCGGCGAGGTCGCTGCCCGCGTCGGGCTCGGAGAAGCCCTGGCACCAGATCTCCTCGGCGCTCAGGATCTTCGCGAGGTAGCGCTCCTTCTGCTCCGGCGTGCCCCAGGCGATGATCGTCGGCCCTGCCATGCCGAGGCCGATCACCCCCAGGTGCGAGGGCGCCTCGGCGCGTGCCAGCTCCTCGAGGAAGATCGCGTGGTGGCTGTACGGCGCACCCGCGCCGCCGTATTCCTTCGGCCAGGTGAGGCCGGCATACCCGGCCTCACCGAGCTTTCGGCTCCACTCGCGGTCGTCGTCCTCGAACCGCCGCGCGCTGCGCGTTCTCGATCCCTCGGGCAGGTTGTCCGCGATGAAGCCGCGTACCTCGGCGCGGAAAGCGGCCTCCTCCGGTGTGTCACGTAGGTCGATGCCGCGATCTTACGGCGTGAGGACGGTCCGCACCACGGAGCCGTCGCGCATCGCGGCGAACGCGTCCTCCCAGCCGTCGAGGCCGGCGGTGCGCGTGACCATGCCCCCCAGGTCGAGCTTCCCTTCGAGGGCCCAGCGCGCGAGCCGGGGAAAGTCCTCCTGAGGCAGGTGGTCACCCCCGTGCGAGACGAGCACGCGGGCCCGCTTCGCGAAGAGCGCGGGTAGGTCTACCCGGGCCGTCTCGCCGGCCGGAGAGAGCCCGATCAGAACGGCGGTGCCGCCGCTCGCGAGCAGCGAGAGCGCCTGCTCGAAGGTCGAGCCGCGGCCGACGACGTCGAAGGCGAAGTCGACCGGGCCCGGCTCGGTGTGGGTCGCGCCGAAGGCACGTGCCTGCTCGCTCTTCGCCGGGTCGACGTCGAGTGCTCGGATCTCGGATGCGCCCGCCAGCCGCGCGCCCTGGACGACCGACAGGCCGACTGCGCCGCAGCCGATCACCGCCACCCGCGCACCCTGTGGCACGCGCGCCGTCTCGAGCACGGACATGACACCCGTCGCGACGGCGCAGCCGAGCAGGCAGGCCTGCTCGACCGGCAGCTCGCGCGGCACGACCACGACGGCCGCCTCCGGGACGACGGTGCGTGTCGCGAACGTCCCGGTGCGCAGGACCGGCGTCAGCTCGTCCCCTCCCACACGGTGGAGCCGGCCCGCGGCTGCCGGTGGTCGGCGGCAGCGGCGCGGCTCACCACGGAGGCACGGTGCACACTGTCCGCAGGCGGTCTTCCAGCCGAGCACGACGCGGTCGCCGGGGGCGACAGCCCGTCGACGCCCTCGCCGATCACCTCGACCGTGCCTGCGCCCTCGTGCCCGAGCAGCACCGGAAGCGCATGCCCCCAGCCGTTCTCCGTCGATCACGTGCAGGTCGCTGTGGCAGACACCCGGTCGCCTCGATGCGGACGAGCACCTCGCCCGGGGCCGGGTGCGTCGAGCTCGATCTCCTCGAGCGCGACCGCGCCCGGTGCGCGCGAGGACTACGCCGCGGTCAGCCACGAGCGGTCGAGCTCGCGGATCGACGTCCCGCCCGCGAGCGCGAGCGTCAGGTCGATCTCGGCCATCAGGTTCTGGATCAGCTCCTCGACGCCGCGCTGACCGCCGACGGCGAGCGCGTACGCGTACGGACGCCCGAGCAGCACGGCGTCCGCGCCGAGCGCGATCGCCTTCAGCACGTCGGCGGCGCAGCGGATGCCGCCGTCCATCAGGACGACCGCGTCGGGCAGCGCGTCGCGGACCTCGACGAGCGCGTCGAGCGCCGCCACCGCCCCGTCGACCTGCCGCCCGCCGTGGTTCGAGACGACGAGCCCGTCGACGCCGTGCGCGAGCGCCCGCGCGCGTCGTCGGCGGTGAGGACTCCCTTGACGAGCATCGGCAGCTTCGTCTGCTCCCGCAGCCAGTCGAGGTCGCCCCAGGTCAGGCCGAGGTTCGGGAACGTCGCGAGCATCGTCGCGGCCGCGGTGAGCAGGTCCTCCTCCGGCGTCTTCGCGAGCCGCGAGAGGAAGACCGGGTCGGTGAAGAACTGCCCGCAGCCCTCGCCCTTGATGAAGGGCAGGTACGCCTGGCGCAGGTCGCGCGGCCGCCAGCCGAGCGTCAGCGTGTCGAGCGTGACGACGATCGCGCCGTAGCCGGCCGCCTCGGCGCGCCGGACGAAGCTCGCGCAGATCTCGCGGTCGTTCACCCAGTAGAGCTGGAACCAGCGCGGCGCGTTCGTCTCGGCGATCTGCTCGATCGAGTGCGTCGCCGCGCTCGAGAGCACCATCGGCACTCCGGACGAGGCGGCGGCTCGCGCGACCGCCGACCTCGGCCTCCTCGTGCGCGATCGACAGCACGCCGATCGGCGCGAGCAGGAACGGCGCCGGCGAGCGCGTGCCGAGCACCTCGACCGAGATGTCGCGCGACGACGTTGCCCGGTGAGCATCCGCGGGCGGATCCGCCAGTGGCGTCGGAAGGCGTCGAGGTTCGCGCGCATCGTCGACTCGGCGCCTGCGCCGCCCGCGATGTAGCCGAACGCGCCGGGGTCGAGCTTCTCCTCGGCCGCGCGCTCCCAGTCGTCCGCGGTGATCGGCCATTCGGGCGGCTGCTGGGCGATGTAGATCGCGTTCTGGACGAGCGCTCCGGAGAAGGTCATGCCGCGATCCTAGAACTCACGACCCCATGGAGACGGCACGGCTCGAGACGTTCAGCGACGGGGTCTTCGCGATCGCCGCGACCCTGCTCATCCTCGAGATCCGCGCGCCCACGCACGGCTCGCGTCACGAGCGGCCTCCTGCACCTGTGGCCGTCCTACGTCGCGTACGCGATCTCCTTCGTCACGATCGGGATCATGTGGATCAACCACCACTCGCTCTTCAAGCAGATCGGGCGCGTCGATCGCACCTTCCTCGCGATCAACGTGCGTGTTCCTGCTGGTGATCGCGTTCATCCCGTTTCCGACCGAGGTGCTCGCGCGCAGCCTGCACGGCGACGCCCGCAGCCGCCGCCGTCTTCTACGGGCTCGTCAACATCGCCATGGCCGTGGCGTTCTACGGGCGATGTGGTTCTACGCGGCGATCGGCCGGCGGCTGATCGAGCCCGGCGCCGACCAGCGCATGTCAGCGGCATCTCGCGCTCGTTCGCGCCCGGGCATCCCTGCGTACACCGCGGCGACGCTCTCGGCCTTCGTCTCCCCTGGCTCGCGGTCGGGCTCTACGGGGCGCTCGCGGTCTTCTACGCGCTCGAGAGCTCGCTCTTCGCGCGGAGCTGACAAGGTGGCGTGCGGGTCGCGCAGGCGATCCGCATGGCCCGAGGACGCGTTGCGGCGGTGACGTCCTGACCTCGCCCGGCGCGAACCCGCACGCGCGAACGCAGCTTGCGTCGGCCCGCTCCGCGCTGCCCCGGACCTGGTGGCACTCCCACCGAGCCGAAGGGCGCACCGCGTAGACTGACTGCATGCTGAAGGCATTGCTCAGGCTCTTTCGCTCGTCCGGCGACGACGACGCCGAGCCGGCGCGCGAGACGATCGAGAGCGAGACGGCCGAGGAGGCCGCCGTCGAGCACCTCGGCGGCTCGACCCGAGCTCGCTCGTCGACGATCCCGACCCGCGCGGCTGAGCGCCGGGCGGCCGAGTCGCCACGGCGACCGGTCCCCGTGCGCTCACTCTCGAAGGCGCCTAGCAGATTCGAACTGCTGTAAACGGCTTTGCAGGCCGCTGCCTAACCACTCGGCCAAGGCGCCAGGGGGCGGAATGGTATCGGCGCCGCCGGGCATCCCTCGGGCTGCGCATCGCGAAGCCTCATCGCCGGCTGAATGACGCGTATACAGTCGCGGTTGCCGTGTCGTTGCAGGAACGCAGCGCAACCGAGCGCGTCCAGGAGGCCCGCGAGCGCTACGTCGCCCGCGGCGATCTCGACCCCGCCGCTCGTCGTCGAGCGCGCCGAGGGCGCACGGATCTGGGACGTCGACGGGCGCGAGTACATCGACTTCGCCGGCGGGCTCGGCTGCGCCAACCTCGGCCACAACCTGCCCGCCGTCGTCGACGCGGTGCACGCGCAGGTCGACCGCTACATGCACCAGTGCTTCATGGTCGGGATGTACGAGCCGTACGTCGAGGTGTGCCGGCGGCTCGCCGAGCTCTCGCCCGTGCCGCGGCGAGAGCCAGAAGTCGGTCCTCCTGAACTCGCGGCGCCGAGGCGGTCGAGAACGCGGTCAAGATCGCGCGCGTCGCGACCGGCCGGCCGGCGGTGATCGTCTTCGACAACGCGTTCCACGGCCGGACGCTGCTCTCGATGACGATGACGTCGAAGGTCGTCCCCTACAAGGCCGGCTTCGGCCCGTTCGCGCCCGAGGTCTACCGGACGCCGGCGCCGTATCCCTTCCGCGGCATCAGCGAGGACGACGCGATCGACGGCGCTGAAGCAGCTCTTCAAGGGCGACGTCGACCCGCACTCGGTCGCCTGCGCCGTGCTCGAGCCGGTGCAGGGCGAGGGCGGCTTCATCCCGATGACGCCCGGACTTCCCGAAGCGCCTGCAGGAGCTGCTCGACCACTACGGGATCCTCTACGTGAACGACGAGGTGCAGTCGGGCTGCGGGCGCACCGGCCCGGTCTGGGCGATCGAGCACTACGACGTCGAGCCGGACCTGCTCGTCGCGGGCAAGACGCTCGGCGGCGGCCTGCCGCTCGCCGCCGTCACCGGCCGCGCCGAGGTGATGGACGCAGTCCCGCCCGGCGGCCTCGGCGGCACGTTCGGCGGCAACCCGCTCGCCTGCGCGGCCGCGCTCGCGATCCTCGACGCGCTCGCGGAGCAGCGGCCGCGCGCCGAGCAGATCGGCGCGCGGCTGCGCGAGCGGCTCGAGGCGATGGCTCCTGCGGGCTCCGAGGTGCGCGGGCTCGGGCCGATGGTCGCGATCGAGCTGCCCGAGCAGACGGGCGACGAGACGGCGCGTATCACCGCGGCCGCGCGCGAGCAGGGGCTGATGCTGCTCTCCTGCGGGCTCTACGGCAACGTGATCCGGATCCTCGTGCCGTTCACGATCGGCGACGAGGAGCTCGAGCGCGGCCTCGACATCCTCGAGAGCTGCATCGCGCTGTGGCCGGCTGACGTCGCGTCGAGGGGATCCGAAAGAGCTACGGGGACGTCGTCGCGGTCGACGACGTCGACCTGACGCGTCGGCGACGGCGAGTTCTTCACGCTGCTCGGGCCGTCCGGCTCCGGCAAGACGACGACGCTGCGCGATCATCGCCGGCTTCGAACAGCCCGACGCGGGCCGCGTCACGCTCGGCGGCGAGGACATCACCCACCAGCCGCCGTACGCGCGCGACGTCAACACGGTCTTCCAGGACTACGCGCTCTTCCCGCACATGACGGTCGCCGAGAACGTCGGCTACGGGCTGAAGGTGAAGGGCGTCGCGCGCGCCGAGCGGCGACGCCAGGTCGACGAGGTGCTGCGCATGGTGCGGCTCGACGGCTACGGCGAGCGCAAGCCGGTGCAGCTCTCCGGCGGCCAGCGCCAGCGCGTCGCGCTCGCGCGCGTCGATCGTCAACCGGCCGAAGGTGCTGCTGCTCGACGAGCCGCTCGGCGCGCTCGACCTGAAGCTGCGCCAGGAGATGCAGGTCTTCCTCAAGTCGCTGCAGCGCGAGCTCGGGATGACGTTCCTCTACGTCACGCACGACCAGGAGGAGGCGCTGACGATGAGCGACCACGTCGCCGTCTTCAACGAGGGCACGATCGAGCAGGTCGGCTCGCCGACCGAGGTCTACGAGCGTCCGCGACGCGAGTTCGTCGCCGGCTTCGTCGGCACGTCGAACATCCTCGAGCGCGGCGGCAAGCGGTTCTCGGTCCGGCCCGAGCGGATCGAGCTGAACGGGACCGGCGAAGCCGGGAACGGTCGCCGACGTCGTCTTCGTCGGCGCGTTCACGCGCATCCTCGTCGACACGGACGCCGGCGACCAGCTGACGGTCGTCCGGCAGAACGACGGCTCGACCGTCGAGCCGGGCAGCGCGCGTCCACGTCCGCTGGCGGGACGAGGACGCGTACGAGATCACCCCCCAACAACTCTCGAGCAGGAGGTCAGATGACGAAGCGCATGTGGGCGCTGCTGCGCGATCGTCGCGGTCGCGCTCGCGTTCCCCGCGGCCGGCGTCACGAAGGCGGAGCGGCGGCACGCTGAACATGATCGCCTGGGAGGGCTACCTCCAGCCGCAGTGGGTGAAGCCGTTCGAGAAGCAGACGCGGCTGCACCGTCCACGCGAAGTACGCCGGCTCCTCCGACGAGATGGTCACGCTCATGCGCTCCGGCGGCGGCAGCCAGTACGACATGGTCTCTGCGTCCGGTGACGCGTCCCTGCGCCTGATCTACGGCAAGGACGTGCAGGCGGTCGACCCGTCGAAGATCCCCGACTTCAAGAACTTCGGCAAGGCGTTCCAGTCGCCGCCGAACAACACGGTCGGCGGCAAGCACTACGGCATCTCGCTGCAGTGGGGGCCGAACATCCTGCTCTACAACACCAAGAAGGTGAAGCCGGCGCCGACGTCGTGGTCGTCGATCTACACGCCCGAAGTACAAGGGCAAGATCACCGTTCCGGACAACCCGATCCAGATCGCCGACGCGGCGCTGTACCTGATGAAGACGCAGCCGTCGCTCGGGATCAGGGATCCGTACGAGCTGAACTCGACTCAGTTCAACGCGACGATCAACCTGCTGAAGCAGCAGAAGCCGCTCGATCAAGAAGTACTGGGCGTCGGGCGGTCAGGAGATCAGCGACTTCAAGAACGGCGAACGTCGTGATCGGCGCGGCGTGGCCGTACCAGCTCAGCCAGCTGCTCGCGGCGAAGGCACCCGTGAAGGACACGATCCCGAAGGAGGGCGCGACCGGCTGGCTCGACACGTGGATGGTGTCGGCGCACACGAAGAACCTCGACTGCGCCTACAAGTGGCTCGCCTACATCTCGACGCCGAAGGTGCAGGCGAAGCAGGCGACGTACTACGGTGAGACGCCCGTCAACTCGAAGGCGTGCCCGATCATGGACAAGCTGTCCAAGGGCTCGTGCGCGCAGTACCACGCCAACGCGCCGCTCAAGTACTTCAAGCAGATCTACTTCTGGAAGACACCGCTCGCCGACTGCGGCAACGGCAAGAAGGACTGCATGGACTACACGAAGTGGCAGCAGGCCTGGACCCAGCTCAAGGGCTAGAGAGCCGTCTCGGAGGGCGCCGCCGGCTCGGCGGCGCCCTCTGGCGGCTGCCGTGGCTCAAGGGGCTGTCGCTCATCTCGCCGCCGGTCCTCGCGTTCCTGGTCGTCTACGTCGCGGCGCTGGTCGCGCTGTTCATCTCGTCGTTCTGGACGGTCGATCCCGTTCACATCGGAGACGGTCCACACCTGGACGCTCGACAACTTCCGGGAGCTCTGGCACGGCGCGACGTACCACAACGTCGCGCTGCGCACCGTCGCGATCGCAAGCGCCGTGACGCTCACCGACGCGATCATCGCGTTCCCGTTCGCGTACTTCATGGCCCGCGTGGCGGGGCCCCGACTGCGGGCGGTGCTGTTCGTGCTCGTCCTGCTGCCGCTCTGGGCCTCGTACCTCGCGCGTGTGTACGCGTGGCAGCTGATCCTCAACCACGACGGCCTGCTCAACTGGACGCTGCACAAGCTCGGCCTCCCCTCCGCAAATCTCGCGTACACGAACACGGCGATGTGGATCGTCTTCTCGTACATCTGGCTGCCGTTCATGATCCTGCCGGTGTACGCGGCGCTCGAGCGCATCCCCCACTCCTACATCGAGGCCTCGCGCGACCTCGGCGGCCGCGGCTTCCGGACGCTCCGCAGCGTGATCCTGCCGCTTGCGCTGCCGGGCGTCGTCGCCGGCTCGATCTTCACCTTCTCGCTGACGCTCGGCGACTACATCACGCCGATCCTCGTCGGCGGCACGTCGTCGCAGTTCATCGGCAACGTCGTCTACGACTCCGTGAACGGCGCCGGCAACCTGCCGTTCGCGGCGGCGTTCGCGGTCGTCCCGGTGCTCGTGATGGGCATCTACCTGACGATCGCGCGCCGCCTCGGCGCGTTCGAGGCGCTCTAGTGGTCTCCTCGACCCCGTCCTCCAGGCCCCTCGCCCGCCGATCAACGTGGCAACGAGACGAGGAAACCACTGATGGAGCGTCGCGGCACGAGGATCGCGCTCGGCATCTGGGTCGCGCTCGTGCTCGCGTTCCTCTACGTGCCGATCGTGATCATCTGCCTGTACGCGTTCAACAAGTCGAACATCCAGAGCTGGCCGATCCCGGGCTTCACGACGAAATGGTTCTCGCCCGCTATCCACAACGGCGACCTGCAGACGGCCCTGCGGCTCTCGCTCAAGGCCGGCGCGCTCGCCACGGTGATCGCGCTCGTGCTCGGCTCGATGGCCGCCTTCGGGGTGCACCGGTTCCGCTTCTTCGGGCGCGAGTCGATCTCGTTCCTGCTCGTGCTCCCGATCGCGCTCCCCGGGATCATCACCGGCATGGCGCTGAACTCGTACTTCACGTTCTTCAAGTTCAACTTCGGGCTCTGGACGGTCGTGATCGGACACGCGACCTTCTGCGTCGTCGTCGTCTACAACAACGTGATCGCGCGCCTGCGCCGCGTCCCGGGCTCGCTCACCGAGGCGTCGATGGACCTCGGCGCCGACGGGATCCAGACCTTCCGCTTCGTCACGTTCCCGACCATCTCGACCGCGCTCATCTCGGGCGGCCTGCTCGCGTTCGCCCTGTCGTTCGACGAGGTGATCGTCACGACGTTCACCGCCGGGGCCCAGAACACGCTCCCGATCTGGATCTTCGGACAGATCCGCCTCGGGCAGCAGCTGCCGCAGGTGAACGTCGTCGTCTTCCTGATCCTCGCCGTGACCGTCATCCCCGTCGCCCTCGCACAGCGCCTCACGAGCGAGAGCGGGATACTCCGCACCGAATAGGAGGTCTTCATGGCTACCAGCACCGCGGCAACGCTCGATGCGCTCAACCCGGCCACGGGCGAGATGATCGCGCAGGTGCCGAACATGTCGGCCGACGAGGTCGACGAGGTCGTCGAGCGGGCGAAGCAGACGCTTCCCGGCTGGCTGGACGCGACCCCGAAGGAGCGTTCGGAGCTCCTGCACAAACTCGCCGACGTGCTCGAGGAGAACGCCGAGGAGCTCGCGCAGATCGAGTCGCGAAACGTCGGCAAGCCGATCGGGCTGGCCCGCGAGGAGATGCCGTTCGCCGTCGACAACCTGCGGTTCTTCGCCGGAGCGGCGCGCAACCTCGAAGGGAAGTCGGCGGGCGAGTACATCACCGGGTACACGTCGCTCGTCCGGCGCGAGCCGATCGGCATCGTCGCCGGCATCTGTCCCTGGAACTACCCGCTGATGATGGCGGTCTGGAAGATGGGCCCGGCGCTCGCCGGCGGCAACGTCCAGATCCTGAAGCCGTCCGAGCAGACGCCCCTCTCGCTCCTGCGCTTCATGGAGCTGGCGGCTGACGTCGTTCCCGACGGCGTGCTCCAGGTCGTGACCGGGGACGGCGTGCCGACCGGACAACGTCTCGTCGAGCATCCGGACATCGGCCTCGTCTCCCTCACCGGCGACATCTCGACCGGGAAGCTGATCGCGCAGAACGCGTCGTCGACCCTGAAGCGCGTGCACCTCGAGCTCGGCGGCAAGGCGCCGATGGTGATCTTCGACGACGCCGACGTCGACGCGGTCTCCGAGGGGATCAAGATCGCCGGCTACGCGAACTCGGGGCAGGACTGCACCGCGGGGTCACGCGTGCTCGCCGGGCCGAAGATCTACGACGCGCTCCTCGAGCGGCTCGTGCCCGCCGTCGAGTCGATCGTCGTCGGAGACCCGGCCGAAAGCGAAGACGTCGAGATGGGCCCCGTGATCACCAAGGACCAGCAGGAGCGCGTGCTCGGGTTCCTCGAGCGCGCGAAGGGCGCGACCGTGCTCACGGGCGGCGAGGCGACGGGCGAGCGCGGCTTCTTCGTGAAGCCGACGGTCGTGACCGACGTCTCGCAGGACGACGAGATCGTCCAGAACGAGGTGTTCGGTCCGGTCGTGACGGTGCAGCGGTTCGCGGACGACGACCAGGCGATCGCGTGGGCGAACGGCACGCGCTACGGCCTCGCGGCCTCGGTGTGGACGCGCGACGTCGGCCGCGCGATGAACGCCGCGCGCAAGCTGCAGTTCGGCGCCGTGTGGGTCAACGACCACCTGGTCCCGATCGCGTCGGAGATGCCGCACGGCGGCTACAAGCAGTCCGGCTACGGCAAGGACATGTCGATCTACTCCATGGAGGAGTACACGCAGATCAAGCACGTCGTCGTGAAGGTCGACTGACCGTCGCCACCCGTGCCAGGCCGTTCGCTGCTCCGGGGCGCTGCGAGGCTTGCAGCACGGCCGGCGCGAGCAGTGGGTATCGTCGGCCCGTGCATCAGTGGCAGAGGCCGGAGGAGGCCGCGGCCTGGGATGCCGACGGCGGCACGGGCCTCCCGACTCGTGTCGAGCAGCAGGAGCTGCTGCTCGCGTTGCTCACCGAATCGCAGATCGGCGACGGTGCCGTCCTCGATCTCGGGATCGGTTCGGGGCTCGTGGCCGAGGCGGTGCTCGAGACACTTCCTGACGCCCGGCTCGTGGGGGTCGACTTCTCGCCGCCGATGCTCGAGCTCGCGCGTCGGCGCCTCGAGCGATTCGGCGCGCGCGTCCACCTCTGCAACGGCGACCTCTCCAGACCCGAAGAGATCGACCTCCCTGTGCGACGCTACAGCGCCGCGTTCTCGATCCAGACCCTGCACCACCTCGACGACCGCGAGAAGGCTGCGGCGCTCGCATGGATCGGCGGGCTCGTGGAGCCGGGGGGCCTGGTCGTCGTCATCGACCGCGTCAAAGTCGAGGAGGCGCACTTCGAGGACTGGAACGTCGTCTGGCGCCGCATCGATCCGTCGACGTCGGGCACATACGCCGAGCACGTCGCGGAGCTGGCCGAGGCAGGCGATTGCCCCGCGACGCTCGAGGACCAGCTTGCGTGGATGAGGCTCGCCGGCCTCGCCGCCTCCTGCCTCCACCTCTACGGCAATCGGGCCATGCTCGTCGGCCGCAAGCCCGACTGAGAGGGCGCCGAGGGGTTTCCGACGGCGGTCGTCAGGCCGGCGAGCGAAGCTCGTCCAGCTCCGCCGTCGTCGGCTCCCACGCGCCGGCGGAGGCGTTCGCGCGCACCTGCTCGCCGCTCGTCGCGCCGGCGATCACCGAGGCGACCGGTGAAACGGCGGCGAGGCCTCCGATCGCCACGTCGAGCAGCGACACGCCGTGCTGCGCCGCCCAGCCCCGGAGCCTCTCGACGCGCGCGAGATCCGCGTCGGGGATCGACGCACCGTGCAGCCGCGTCCCCTCGGCAGGCGGCCGGTCCACGGCGATCCTTCCCGCGAGGAGACCCGCGCGCCAGCGGGAAGTACGGGATGAAGCCGAGCCCGAGCCGCTCGCACGCGGGCAGCAACTCGGCTTCGGCGTCACGCCGAAGCCACGAGTACTCCGACTGCTCCGAGACGAACGCGTCGGAGCCGAGCGCCCGGGCACGCTCCAGCGTCGCGGGACGGTAGTTCGACGTTCCGTAGGCGCGGATCCTGCCCTCCGCGACAAGCTCCTCCAACGTGCCGATCGTCTCCTCGAGCGGCGTCTCCGTCGTCCTCCTCGTGGTGCTGGTAGAGGTCGACGACGTCCGTCCGCAGCCGGCGGAGCGACGCGTCGAGCGCGCGCCGCATGTACGCGGCGGAGCCGCGCCGCTCGGTTCCGTCACCCATCGACTTGCCGAACTTCGTCGCGAGCACGACCTGCTCGCGGCGCCCTTCGAGCGCGAGCCCGAGCACCTCCTCGCTGCCGCTCCTGCGCCGCCGTAGATGTCGGCGGTGTCGAGGAACGTGACGCCGGCGTCGATCGCCGCGTCGACGACGGCGCGCGTTGCCGCCTGCGTCGAGCCGGCCGCCGAAGTTGTTGCAGCCGAGTCCGACGACGCTCACCTCGAGACGGACCGAGCTTCCGCGTCCGCACGCACTGAACGTATCGATAGCGTCCCCGTCGATGCGCTGGTTGCGAGGACTTCCGCGTGGGTGAGGTGACCGAGCTCGAGCCGGTGACGGTTTCCGAGGAGGAGATCGTCGGGTTCGCCACCCGCTACGACCCGCAGCCGTTCCACGTCGACGCAGAGGCGGCAAAGGCGAGCGCGTTCGGCGGGCTCATTGCGAGCGGCTGGCACACGACCGCGCTCTTCATGGGCATGTTCGTGCGCGCGATCCTGCTCGACTCGGCGTCGATGGGCTCGCCGGGCGTCGAGGAGATCCGCTGGACGGCGCCGGTGCGCCCGGGCGACACGCTGCGCGGGAGGGTCACCGTCACCGACGTGCAGCCGTCGTCGAAACGGGCCGACCGCGGCACCGTGTTCACGACGAGCGAGGTCTTCAACCAGGACGGCACGCTCGTGATGACGCTGAAGGCGCGCGGCTTCTTCGGCCGCCGGCCGGGCTAGCGCCAGGTCGCGCGAAGCACCCGCAGCCAGTTCTCGTGGGTGATCTTCGCGACTGCCGCATCGTCGTAGCCGCCTCGCACGAAGCGCGTCGACGAGCAGCGGCAGGCCGGCGATGCCCCCGAGCTCCGCCGGCATGGACGCACCGTCGAAGTCCGAGCCGAAGGCGACGTGGTCGATCCCGATCCGGTCGACGATGTAGTCGACGTGGCGGACGATCTCGTCGACGCCGTCTCGTCGGGGAGGTGCATTCCGTCCTCGCGCAGGAACGTGACGGCGAAGTTGACGCCGACGACGCCGCCCGAGTCGCCGATCGCGTCGAGCTGGCGGTCGGTCAGGTTGCGGTCGCCGCGCACAGCGCATGCGCATTCGAGTGCGTCGCGACGAGCGGCGCGCCGGACGCTCGCGCCACGTCCCAGAAGCCGGCCTCGTTCAGGTGCGAGAGGTCGACGAGGATGCCGAGCCGGTTGCAGGCCCGGACGAGCGCGACGACCGGCTTCGGTCAGCCCGGGCCCCGTGTCGGGCGGTCGACGGGAACCGGAACGGAACGCCTTCGCCGAAGGCGTTCGGCCGCGACCAGACGAGGCCCGAGCGAGCGCAGCCCCCGCGTCGTACCAGTGCTCGAGATTCGAGAGGTCGGATGCGATCGCCTCTGCGCCCTCGAGGTGCACGATCGCCGTCACCGTTCCCGTCGCGGAAGTCGTCGGCGACGTCGCGCGAAGGCGACAGGCAGGCCGCAGAGCGACGTCGTACAGCTCGTCGGCGACCCGCGCCGCGTCTTCGAACGCGGATCGGGTCGGCGAGCGGCAGCGCGTACGGGACAGAGTCGGGTGCGAGCGTCAGCGGCGACGGGACGTAGAGCGCGAAGAAGCCGCCCGCGAAGCCCGCAGCCTCGGCGGCGTCGAGGTCGACGTGTCTCGGCTCGCCTCCCTCGCCAGCAGGCGCAGCACGAGGTCGTTGTGCCCGTCGATCATCACTGCCGCATCGTAGGCGGCTGCTGTGGCAGGGTTCGACCTTGGTCTTCGAGGCCCCGCTCCGGATCCTCGTCTGCGAGGACGACGACCGGCTCGCCGCAATGGTCGGAGACTCGCTGGGCGGAGACGAGCGCTTCACGGTCGTCGGTCGTGCGAGCACGGGGTCCGAGGCGATCCGCCTCGCCGAGCAGCACGAGCCGGACCTCGTCCTGATGGACATCGGCCTGCCCGACGTCGACGGTCTAGAGGCGACGACCACGATCCTCGCGCGGAACGCCGGGCCAGCACGTCGTCATCTACACGGGCTCCGACGAGTACGCAGACGTCGGCCGCGCCGAGGCGGCAGGCGCCGCCGGGTTCCTGCACAAGGACGCGCTCACCTCGCCCGACCTCGCCGACGCGCTCGCCGTCCTGCACGAGAATCGCGTCAGCGACGTACCTGACCCGGACTGACCGGCGCCGCGACGCTGTAACGACCCGACGCAAAAAGGGGACGATACGGGGATGCCTGAGGAGTTCGACGTGATCGTGATCGGCGCCGGCCCCGCCGGCGAGGTGTGCGCCGGGCGGCTCGGCGAGAGCGGCCTGGCCGTGGCAATCGTCGAGAGCCGTCTCGTCGGCGGCGAGTGCTCCTTCTACGCCTGCATGCCGTCGAAGGCTTTGCTGCGGCCCGAGGAGGCGCTCGACGAGGCTCGCCGCGTCCCGGGAGCGGCCGAGGCGGTCACGGGCGAGCTCGACGTCGAGGCGGTCTTCCGCCGCCGCGACGAGGTCGTGCACGGGCTCGACGACTCCTCGCAGCTGCCGTGGCTCGAGCAGCGAGGCGTGACCCTCTTCCGCGGGCGAGCCCGCCTCGACGGCGAGCGGCGCGTCATCGTCGGCGAAACGCCCCTGACCGCACGCAGAGCGGTCGTTGCCGCAACCGGCAGCGTGCCCGCGATGCCCCCGGTTCCGGGACTCGCCGAGGCGAACGGCTGGACGAACCGTCAGGGGACGACCGCCTCCACCGTGCCCGACCGCCTGATCGTGCTGGGCGGCGGCGTCGTCGGAGTCGAGCTCGGCCAGGCGTGGACGACGCTCGGCTCCAGGGTCACGATCGTCGAGGCCGGGCCGCGGGTCCTCGGTCGCGAGGAGGAGTTCGCCTCCCGGCTCGTCCACGACTCGCTGGTCGGCCGAGGCGTCGAGATCCTCACCGGGTCGCCCGTCGCGTCGGTGGCACGGGACGGCTCCGGCGTGACGGTCACGCTCGAGTCGGGCCGCGAGCTGCGCGGCGACGAGCTCCTGGTCGGCGTGGGGCGGCGCCCCGCAACCTCCGACCTCGGCGTCGAGACCGTCGGTCTCGAGCCTGGACGCGCGATCGAGGTCGACGAGAGGCTCCAGTCGAATGCGCATCCCTGGCTGTACGCGATCGGTGACGTCAACGGGCGTGTTCTGCTGACCCACATGGGCAAGTACCAGGGGCGCATCGCCGCCGACGCGATCCTCGGCCGGCCGGCGGCGATCGACGCGCGCAGCGACGGCCTGCTCTCGCCCAGGGTGATCTTCACCGAGCCGCAGGTGGCCGCCGTCGGCCACACCCTTGCGTCCGCAAAGGACGCCGGCATCGACGCGCGCGCGGTCGACCACGGCACCTCCGACGTCGGGGGCGGCAGCTTCTACGGCCGCAACGCCCCCGGGATCTCGCGGCTCGTCGTCGACGACGCGCGCCGTGTGCTCGCTGGGGCGACGTTCACCGGGGTCGACGTCAGCGAGTTCGTGCACGCCGCCACGATCGCAGTCGTCGCGGAGGTGCCGCTCGAACGCCTCTGGCATGCGGTGCCGTGCTTCCCGACGCGCAGCGAGGTCTGGCTGCGGCTCCTGGAGGAGTACGGCCTCTAGGACAACCGCGCGCGGACAACCGCCACGGCGTCCCACGCGAGATCGGGGCGCCGCGGGCGGAGCTCTCGCTCGGCGACGTCGAGGAGCCCGCGCCCGGCTGCGACGGGAGCCCGTCGCACGACCTCCGCCAACTCCGCGCCCAGCGACGGGTGCAGCAGCTCGAACCGGCGCAGCGGATCGAGATCGTCGGCCAGGGAACGGTCGACGCTCGGGAGCTCCCGACCGAGGAGCCCGGCGAGCGGCCGCAGTGCATGCTCGCGCACGAACGAGCCGCCGCTCAGCACCTCCCCCCGCCGCGCCCGTCCGGCACCGACGAGCACGTGCGCGACGAACATCCCGAAGTCGCGCAGATCGTCCGGCGCACGCGCCGTCGTCGACTCGGCCACTTCGGCCATTCGGTCCGAGACGCCGCCGTGATCGAGCAGGACGCGGTAGCGGTTGACGCGCGCAAGGCCGATCTCCTCAAGGTCGAAGACCGCGAACTCGACGAGGTGAGCGTCGTCGTAGATCACCTTGAGGCCGTGCTCGGTCTCGCGAAACGAGAGCGTGACCTGGTCGCTCCGCGGCAGCCAGTCGAGATCCTGCCGGCGCCGCTCCTGCGCGCCGGGCTCCGTGACGACGAAGAAGTCGTGGTCGGACCACTCGTCCGGCTCGTAGTCGCGCGTCGCCATCGAGCCCACCGCGAC
This sequence comes from uncultured Thermoleophilia bacterium, assembly GCA_963725595.1. Classification (GTDB taxonomy): domain Bacteria; phylum Actinomycetota; class Thermoleophilia; order Gaiellales; family Gaiellaceae; genus PALSA-600. The sequence goes on from CAVRYT010000001.1 coordinate 829,281, forward strand.
GAGCCCGATCACGTCCTCGAGCCCGTCGAGCCGCTCGGCGAGGTCGCGGGTGAAGGCGGCGTAGTCGGCGGCCCGCACGGTCTCAGGCTAGCTGCGGCCGGCAGCCGCTCGGGCGTCTCAGTTCTCTCGGCGATCCTTCGACGCTGAATGGGTCGCGGCCGACCGGCGGCGATGCTCCCCCGTCCCGGCCGCGACCCGTCCCCCTGACCCGGCGCCTGCAGTGCTGCGGCAGGCGCCGCCTTACTGACGCCGCTCAGTGTTCGCGCTGGGCGCGCTCCACCCTGCCGAAGACTTCCGTCGAGCCTTCCTCGAACTACGCAGGAACCCGGACGGCGCCGGCAGTACCCTGCCCTTGGTGACGGCAATCGCTCGCTTGTCGACGATGCATCGCCGGCTCGTGATCGTGATCTGGCTGGCGGCAGTGGCCGTGTCGCTCGGTATCTGGCTCGGCGCCGGGAGCCGCTACACAAACGACTTTCACCTGCCGCGAAGCGACTCGCAGCGTGCCCGCGACCTGCTGCGAGCGGGGTTTCCGAGCCTCTCCGGCGACCAGGACCAGGTCGTCTTCCGGGCACGGAGCGGCACCCTCGTCGACCGACCGGCGCACAGGAGCGTGGATTCCCTCCTCGCCCACCTCTCCCGCCTGCCGGGAGTCTCAGCGGTCGAGAGCCCGTATGAGGGTCACCCGCCCACGCTCTCCCGCGATCGGACGATCGGCTACGCCACGTTCGTGCTCGCCCGCGGGAGGCCGGGCGGTCTGGGCAGTGTCCGCCGGACGGCCTCGGCTGCTCGGACGCCGGCGCTGGAGATCGAGCTCGGCGGTCCGTCGATCGAGCAGGCGCAGCAGACGGCCGTCGGCTCGAGCATGGTGGTCGGGCTGCTCGCGGCGGTCGTCGTCCTGTTCCTCAGCTTCGGGTCGATCCTCGCCATGGGGCTGCCGCTCGTGACGGCGCTCTTCGGCCTCGGCACGGGGGTCGGGCTCGTCGCCCTCACGAGCCGCGTGATCGTGACTCCGACGTTCTCGGAGGAGCTCGCCCTCATGATCGGCCTCGGCGTCGGCGTCGACTACGCGCTCTTCGTCGTGACGCGCTATCGGGAGGCCTACCGCGCAAACGGGGAGAACGTCGAGGACGCGCTCGAGGTTGCGATCGACACCGCCGGACGAGCGGTGATCTTCGCCGGGCTGACGGTCGTCGTCTCGCTACTCGGCATGTGCGCCCTCCGCATCGACTTCCTGTACGGACTGGCAATCACGTCCTCGCTCACGGTGCTCCTCGTACTCGCTGCATCCCTCACTCTTCTGCCCGCGCTGATCGCGGCGGCCGGCCATCGCATCGGACGCGTCGGAAGGATCGCGAGGCGGCTCGCCCGGTCCGATCGTCGCACCGTCGGTTGGGACCGCTGGATCCGCGCGATCCAGCGGCGGCCGTGGCAGGCCGCCGCGGCGGCAGCCGTCGTGATGTCGCTCCTCACGCTGCCCGTCCTCGGCCTGCGGCTGGGGAACACGGACGCCGGGGGCGACCCGCGGTCGTCCACGACCCGCCGCGCATACGACCTGCTCTCCGAGGGCTTCGGTCCGGGCTTCAACGGGCAGCTGTTCATCGCGGCGCGCCTCCCGCGTGCAGGCGACACATCGGTGCTGCTGCAGCTCGCCGCAGCGCTGCGCCGGACGCCTGACGTGGCGGCGGTCGGCGCGCCGCGGCTGAGCTCGAGCGGCGAGATCGCTGTCCTGACGGCGATTCCGGCCTCGGCGCCGCAGAGCGCCCGAACCTCGTCGCTCGTCTCACGGCTGCGTCGAGACGTGATCCCGTCCCTCGCGCGCAGGTCGGGCGCCTTCGTCTACGTCGGCGGGTTCACGGCGGTGCAGATCGACTTCGCACAGACGATCGCGTCGAAGCTCTGGCTGTTCATCGTCGCAGTCACGCTCGCCTCGATGGGCTTCCTCCTCGTGGTGTTCCGCTCGCTCCTGATCCCTCTGCAGGCGGCACTCATGAACCTGCTCTCGATCGGCGCCTCACTCGGCATCGTGGTCGCGGTCTTCGGGTGGGGATGGCTCGGCGGCCTGCTCGGCACCGACGGCGGCCCGATCCAGCCGTTCCTGCCGGTGATGGTCTTCGCGATCGTCTTCGGGCTCTCGATGGACTACGAGATCTTCCTCGTCTCGCGCATCCACGAGGCGTGGGTGCACGGCGAGTCGAGCAGCGCCGCCGTCCGGCTCGGCCTCACGCGCAGCGCGCGGGTCGTCACCGCGGCTGCAGCGGTGATGGTCGCCGTGTTCGCGAGCTTCATGCTCGCCGGAGACACCACGATCAGGCCCTTCGGGTTGGGCCTCGCGAGCGCGGTCTTCCTCGACGCCGTCGTCATCCGGTGCCTGTTCCTCCCCGCGGTGCTCGAGTTGCTCGGACGGGCAACATGGTGGTTCCCGGCGCTCCTCGACCGGTGGCTGCCGCGCCTCGCGATCGAGCCGCCGGACGACGCGCAGCATCGTGACCGGCGCCCGCCCGCGAGGCCCGTGCCCGGAACCAGGTGAACGCCATTCCGTAGGGTTTCTCCCACTTTCGTCGACGGGCGCGGGACCGTACCGTCGGCGCCGATGGACGAGGCAGCTCGCAGCTTCATCGCCGAATGTTTCTGGCCGGGCGTGTCAGAGGGGGAGGTAGCGGCACTGGACTCGCGCGCCTCCGCCTCCGCCGGCGAGCTGACCGAGGCCGGCGATCCCGTTCGCTTCCTGGGCTCGATCCTGCTCCGCGAGGACGAGGTCGTTCTCTGCCAGTTCGAAGGCGCGGAGGATGCGGTGCGCCGCGCTGCCGCGCTGGCGGAGATCCCGTTCGAGCGGATCATCGAGACCGCCCATTCGCCTTGGAGCAGCTGAAAAGGAGGACGTGCACCATGCGCTCGACCCTCGCTCTCGCACTCGCGGTCTCAGTCTGCGCGGCCTGGCTCACGGCTGGAGCCGGCGGCGCCTCGTCTGCGGGGTCGGCGTGGTCGCGGATCAGCGGCCCGAACAACGCCGGTGATCAGCTCGGCCTGGCCCGCACGTCCACCGGCACGTTGCATGCGATCTGGAACCGAGGCAACCAGGCGCCGAGCTCGATCTTCGACACCCGCTTCTCGCCGGGCGGCGCGAAGCTCGGGACGACGACCGTGACGAGCAGCTGGGACGGTGCGAAGAACGGGCTCGCCCTGCTCGTCATGCCGGACAAGACGCTCCGCCTGTTCGCGACCGGCGGCCATTCCTCCTCGAGCTCGAGCGGCGGCGTCAGCACGTTCACCGCGCCTGCGAGCGGAGCGGGCTGGACGCTCGAGCCGGACGTCTGGGGCGGCCCGGTCGCCGCCGCGTCCGCGGTCATCGGCGCCACGCTGACGAAGGACGGCCAGGTGGTCACCGGCTGGCGCGGCAGTGCCGCCGAAGGCCTCCCGCCGACGCTCGATTCCGCAGAACGCCTACGCGCCGTTTCAGCTGGCCACGCACCTCGCCACCGACGCGGGCAGCGGTACGGTCGTCCTCGCCGGCGTGTACGGCGGCGGCAAGGGCGGCGTCTTCGTCCAGCGATCCTGCCGAGCGCCGGGAAGGTCGATCGTGCTGTCCGACGGCGGCAACAACAACGACTGGGTCGAAGGATTGAGCGGACGGATCGGAGCGCCCGGCGTCTACGTCGCCTACGCCGACACGAAGGCGGCTCATCTCTACCGCTACGGCGGCAGCTCGACGACGCTCGCCAGGGGCCCGTACACGAGCGCGACCGTCTGCGCCGGCCCTGAAGGGCGGCTGTGGATCGCCTGGGGGGACAACAACGAGCTCTTCGTCACCCGCTCGAACCGCGCCGCAAGCAGGTTCGAGCCGGTCCAGAAGCTGACCTTGCCCCAGGGAACGACGAACGGGCTCAGGTACCTGCAGTGCGAGGGCTCGGCCGGGCCTGTCGACCTCTTCGCCGAGGCGGTCGACAAGGCTAACGGGCTCGGCTTCTGGCACACGCACGTGCTCGCCCAGCTGAGCCTGCAGGCGCGGGCCGCGAAAGGAACGGTGACGATCGCCGCCCGCGACGCCGGCGACCCGGTTGCCGGTGTGACGATCTCGGTCGGTGGCCGGCACGCAAAAACTGCCACGAACGGCCTCGCCACGCTGACCCTCCGACCGGGCTCGTACTCCGCCGCGGCGTCCGCGTTCGGCTACGCGACCGCCTCGACGAGGTTCACCGTTCGATGATGCCGATTCGCGCCATTGCCGCAGCCTCGTCCGCCGCGGCTGCGGCAGCCCTCGTCATGCTGCTCGCCCCACCGTCGCGAGCCGGCCACGCAGCGGCGTCCGGCGCCGCCGGCTGCCCGTCGCTCGCCGGCGTGAAGTCGTTCCACGGGCACGCCAGCCTGACGTTCCATGGAACGGCAACCCGCGAGGATCCCGGCACGGGCGGAACCGAAACGGTCAATCTCAGCCGCGCGGCATTGAAGCTGACGGTCGACCTGACCCAGAAGGTCAGCAACGGCAAGCTCGGCATCGTCATCTTCATCGGCCACGCACACGGCGGCGTCATCAAGGTCGACGACAATCGCACAGATACCTACAGCGACGCCAGCCTGAGGTACAGCGGCCACGAGTCCTATAACGGCCCGATGCTGCCGAGCTTCGGAGCCGCCCAGCTCTACATCGACGCCGGAACGTGCGCGTACAAGCTGCACGTCAGCTTCCGCGTCTGGACCGACTTCAGCGGGAGCAAGCAGATTCAGCCTCAGGCCAGTGTGGCCGGGTTCTTCTGGACCGCCCGCGAGCCACCTCACACGTCGCTGAATCTCTTTGGCGCGGACGGACCTGACGCGTACACCGGCGGCTGCCCTGCCAACCCGCTCCTCGCGATCCAGCCGTGCTACGACTTCGACGGCGGCTGGGCGAAGGAGTTCGAGACCGTTGCGGGCACGCGCGGGCCGTTCGACCAGGCAAACATCGGCTGGGCCCTGACACCGAGCTTCAAGGGGTGAATTGCGCACCATCGGCGGCGCGCGCGTCGAGCGCCCGCGCGAGCTGGGCGCGCGACCGGATCCCGAGCTTCCGGTAGGCGCGCGCGAGGTTCGCCTCGACCGCCTTGCCGGTCAGGAAGACCTCTGTCGCGATCGCCTTGTTCGTCAAGCCGGCCGCGGCCAGCTGGGCGATCTCGAGCTCCGTGGCGCTCAGGTCGAGCGGCGCGCGCCGGACTGCCACCCGGCGCAGCTCCTCCTCCGCCCGGAGTACCCACGGTTCGCCCCCGAGGTGTTGAAAGATCTCCCGAGCCTCCTCGAGCGAGGCCCGGGCCCCGCGCTTTTGCTTCAGGCGGCGGAGGACCTGCCCCCGGAAGAGCAGCGTACGCGCCCGCTCGAACGGGACGGGACAGCGCGCGTGGGCGACGAGCGCGGCCTCGAGACTCGTGGCCGCGCCCTCCAGGTCGCCGCGCGCCGCAAGCAGGTGTGCGCGGCAGCGGGCGCTCACCGCGAGGCTCCAGGGGATCCCCGATCGCGCAGCATGCCGCTCGAAGCGGTCGACCAGCTTCTCGGCCCGCTCGAGGTCGCCGACCGCGACCGCCGCCTCGATCGCGTCACCGTCGACGCGCCAGATCGCGGGCTCGCGAAAGTCGACGCGGTCGAACTCGGCGAGGGCCTCCGACAGATGCCCGTCGGCGGCGACCGTCTCGCCTGCCGCTAGCTCCGCGAGGCCGAGGCAACGTCGCCAGAGCGCCCTTAGGATCGGCTCCTCCTGCGACGCACGCTCGGCCGGCGCACGGTCGCGGTCGAGCCGCCCGGCGTGGGCGTCGACGTAGGCATGCCAGACGTCGGCGGCCTCGACGGCGACACCCTGCTGCGCGAATGCGTCCCGCATCCGCCCGGCGAGCTCCTCCGCCTCCCTCCACTCGCCCGCCCACGTCTCGACCACCACCTGGTTCAGCAGGATGTTGGCCAGCGAGGAGACGTCCCCCTCCTCCTCCGCCTGCCGCTCGGCCTCGGCGAGGCGTGAGCGTGCGCCGTCGAGGTCGTCGACGTAGCGAAGCCACTGGCCGAGCTTGAAGACGACGCGCGCGTCGACGGCGTCCGGCGGCGAGTCAGCCTCGAGAGCGAGCGCCCGCTCGGCAGCCGCTGCGTCGAACCCTTCCCCCAGGAAGAGGTCGGCCCTGACACGGGCGCCCAGTGCGGCGGCGACAAGCGCAGGGTCTGCGTCGGGTCGGCCGTCCAGCAGCTCGAGCGCCGCCCGAGCTGCCGCGGCGGCCTTCGGCAGGTCGACGGTGCCGGCGTAGCCCGCCACGGCAGCATGGCAGCGAGCTCGAACGAGCCTGTCGCGTGAAACAGCGAGCGCTTCTTCGGCCAGAGTCAGCGCAGCGGACTCGCCACGGCGCCAGAAGTCGATCTCCGCGAGCAGGAGCACCGCGCGCGCGAGTTGGTCGCCGGGGTCGAGCGTGGCCCGCAGGTCCTCGAGCACGCTTGCCGCACGCGAGAAATCGCTTGCAAGGTAGAGGTGCTGCGCCAACTCCAACCGCAACTCGTCCACGGCCGGGCTTCCTTCGTGGACGAGCCGAAGCGCAAGCTCGACAAGCTCCGCCGCCGCTTCCGGCGCGGCCCGCGCGCGGGCGAACCGCGCCGCGGTCACGAGCTGCCGGGCGACCTCGGCGTCCGGAGGGCTCGCAGACAGCGCGAGGTGCCTGGCCTGCTGCTCAGGATCCTCGACGGAGCCTGCAAGCTCGCGGTGCGCCGCACGCCGCTCCGCTCCCGCGGCCGATTCGTAGACGGCGGCAGCCAGCAACGGATGCTCGAAACGGATGCGACCGCCGGACTCGATCCGCACGATGCCCGCTTGCTCGGCGCGCGCAAGCGCCCCCTCGTCGACGGCGTCCGTGTCGGGGGCATCGAGACAGGATGCAAGCAGTAGCGCGTGCTTCGTCCGGCGTGGTAGCCGCGCGAGCCGGGCACGCACGAGCCCGAGCAGCTCGCCCGGGACGGGTAGCGGCCCCGGCGTCGCCGGCCAGCCGAGCCGGTCGAGCTCGCGAGCTATCTCGATCGCATAGAACGGATTCCCGCCGCTTGCCGTGACGATCTTCACGAGCGTCGACCGCGGCGGCGCGTGCCCGATCTCCCTCTGCACGATCGCCCGCACCGACGCGAGGCTCAGGGGTCCGAGTCGCAGCTCGACCGTTCGCTCGGGCGGGATCGCGTCGACGAACGTCTTCGGCGGCATCCGATCCACGCGCACCGAAACTAGGGCACACACAGGCGCCCCCTCCTGCCGTCGCAGCGCGTACCCGAGCGCGACAGCCGTCGCCGAGTCCAGCCACTGCGCGTCGTCGACGGCCACGAGCACCGGTGCCTCCGCGGCAAGATCGCGCAGGAGCGAGAGCAGCCCGCTCGCCACCGCACGGGGCTCGGCACCCACCTCGTCCGCCGCCCGGCGGAGCAGTGCGACCTCGAGGGCGCGACGCTGCAGGCCCGGCAGCTGCTCAAATCGCTCCTCCTCGACCGTGGCGAGGAGGTCGGACAGGCCGACGTACGAGAGCCTCGCCTCGGCGCCGCTGGAACGCGCAGCCAGCAGGATGAACCCATCCGCGCGGCCTAGCTCGACGCCGGCACGCCACACCGTCGTCTTCCCGATCCCCGCAGGCCCACTCAGGACCAACGCGTGGACCCCGTCTTGCACGCTGCCGAGAAAGCCGGCGACCTGCTCGAGCTCCGGCTGTCGCCCTACGACCAACCGGTGATGATGCTCCACCTCGTCAACCTTGCCACACGAGCCGGCTCGGCGGCAGCCGCCAAGCGCCGGCTCCACGGTGGTTTTGAGAGCGGATGATGGGACTCGAACCCACGACCTTCTGCATGGCAAGCAGACGCTCTAGCCAACTGAGCTACATCCGCGCGGCTGGCCAGTATACCCGCCTGCCGGTCTCCGTTCGGGTGCGCAGTCTCAGGCCGAGCGGTGCGCAAGGAGGCGAGCCAGGCCGAGGCTCGCGAACACGGCGAGGAGCGGCGTGATCGGCACACGGAAGCGTGAGTACGCCTCAGGACCGCCCGAGATGACGACCAGGTAGACGATGATCGTCGCCATCACCCAGAGCGCCACCGACCGCTTCGGACCGGCGAGGAGCACGAGCAGGCCGGCGGCGCCACCGAGCACAAGAACTGCGGTGAGCACGGCGGCGAGGTACTGGAGTGCCCGCAGCCACGATGCGTGTGCGACCTTGTGCCCGGTCAGGAGGATCGCGAGCTCGGCCTTCGCGGGGCCGACGAGGAGGCGCATCTCCCCCTTCGCCCAGGTCTTCACCGCGCCCTTCGGATGGTGCAGCAGGATCCTCGCGCCGACGCGCAACTGGACGGAACTCACCTGGGCGGCGTTCGGGTGAGCGGGAAGCTTCGCAGCAAGCTCGCTTCTCGCCTCGTGCTCCGCCTTGTGGAAGGGGACGCCCTCCTCCATCAAGGCGCCGACCGCACGGTATTCCAGCATGTTGAGCCCGTCGATCGTGCTGACCGTCGCAACGCCGGTCACGTGGTGGTTCCGCACGATCCAGCCACCGACGGGAAGCGCGAACCCGACGACGAGCGCGGCAGCGAGGGCCGCGAGTCGGCGAAGGGGCAGCGGTCGCGGCAAGAGCAACGCCGGCAACAGCACGATCGGGAGATACGTCGAGACGGGCCGCGTGAGCGTCGCGAGCCCGAGCAACAGGCCGGCACATGCGGCCAGGTCGAGCCGAGACCGCTCCCAGGCGACGACGATCAGCGCTACTGCCGCGGCGACGAAGAACGTGAAGACCGTCTCGGTCATCATCTGATTCGTGAAGAGGATCGACGCCGGGTCGATCGCAACGAGGAGCGCTGCGACGAGCGCGAGCTTCTCGGAGACGATCCGACGGGCGGTCCAGAACACGAGCACGATCGTCGCGAGGCTCAACACGATCTGTACGCCGACTGCGGCGGCATAGTGGTAGCCGAAGACATCGAAGACGCCCCGGAGAAACAGGGGATAGACCGGTGTTCGCTGCAGCCCCATGTTGAACAGCCGGCCCGGGCCGGAGCCGTACGCCGCGCTCAGGTGGTTCGCGATCGGCAGGTAGCTGTGGTCATCGGGAGACCAGAACCGACCTGGGTGCGAGACGGCCGCCAGGAAGACCGAGAATCGGAGGACGGCGCCGAGCACGAGCACACCGACTAGCCAGTGGGTCAAGGGACGCCCGCGCACGCGCCGATCGTAACGTCGTGCGCGGCTGTCCAATCGCGGCCTAACGACCAAGTCGCTCGGACATCGTCCGCGCGACCGCCTGGAGGCCGGAAAGCGGGCGGATCATGACGGTGAACCGCTCGACGAGACCCTCGTCGTCCTCCTCGAGGATGTCGACGCCCTGCAACTCGCGGTCGCCGACGTTCGCCTCGAAGAAGAGGATCGTCGTTCGCCCGTCACGCCACTCGTTCACGTAGCGAAAGCTCTCGAACACGGTGGCGACGAGCCGCAGCAGTTGCTCGACCTGCTGCTTGCCCTCGTACGGTCGGTAGACAGCGGGGCTCCGGAAGACGACGTCTTCGGCGAGCGTCGCGAGCGCCGCCTCCTCGTCGGCTGCCTCGATCGCGCGCGCGAACGGATGGGAGACGGCCACAACGCCATCCTTGCCGCTCGCGACGCCGGACTCAAGCCACCAGCCTGTTCTGCCGACAGACGTACGTCCCTCCCAATCGACTTCCGAGGAGTACGAAATGCTGCGGAGATTCACGATCACGACGGCGCTGCTTGCGACCGTCGCAACCCTTTGGACGGCGCAGGCGATGGCGGCCACCGGCATCGGACACGCGGCCGGCGATTCCCCGTGCGGCCAGTCCGTGACGATCTTCCAGACGGGCGTCAGCTCGCTGGCCGCGTCCTACACGGTGCCGTCGGGCCAGTGGGTGCTCAGCAGTTGGAGCACGCAAGCAGGGCCGAGCGGCGGCCAGATGGCGGCGGTCGTCGTGCGTCCGACCGGTGTCCCGAATCAGTACTCGGTGGTCGGCGTGAGCGCGACCGAGACCCTCACACCCAACACGCTCGACACGTTCTCGACCGCCATCCCGGTGCAGGCGGGCGATCTGCTCGGCGAATGGGTCGACTCGACCGCTTACTGTGCGAACGGCAGCGGCAACCCCGGAGACACGTACAGCTTCTCCACGCCGGGAAACCCGCTTCCGTCGGCCGGGGACACGTTCTCGACCACGAACCTCTCGACGTACACGATGGACATCGCCGGCACCCTGACCCCCGCTGCCTCTGTGGCCGCGAGCTCGCTGTTCGTCTGCTACTCGAAGTGGGAGCAGGACGGGGGCGCCGTCTTCCAACTGCCGCAGGCGCTGCAGCTCCTTGCCGCCGGCTACTGGCTGCCGACCGCCGTGCCCGGCACGGTCGACGGTGGCACCAACGTCGGCGACTACCACCTGGTGTGCAACCCGCCGCCCGACGTCTCGCCGACCGACTCGTACGTCGGCGACGGCGGGGACGTCGTCGACGCCTCGTACGCAGAGTCCGCCGGCGCCGGGTATTACCGCATCGCCGACTGAGAGGGAACGGGGAGGGCCTGCGTCGCGGGCCCTCCCGCCTCAACCCTCGTCGAGCGCCTCGTTGACGAGTCGGTCGGCGAGCTCGTTGTGCGTGCGCTTGACGTGCCGGTACTCGACCTGGCCGAGCCGGTGCGCGAGTGCGTTCGCCTCCAGGAAGAGGCCTCGCAGGGCCTCGTTCTTGACCCGGTACTCGCCGAGCATCTGCTTCACCATCAGCTCCGAATCGGAGACGACCTCCACCGACGGGACATGCAGCTCGAGTGCCTTCGCGAGCCCGGCGACGAGGCCGCTGTACTCGGCGACGTTGTTGGTGGCGACCCCGATCGCGACGCCCTCGGCGGCGAGCACGGTCCCGTCCTCCGCCTCGAGCACGTAGCCGTAGGCGGCGGGCCCGGGGTTGCCGCGTGCACCCCCGTCGGTGTACAGCCGCGCCTTCACGACACGAGCTCGAAGACGACCAGCCCGCGGCGCGCCACTACCGGTTGTCGATCTGTGCGCGCTGTAGCCGGCCGCTGTAGTCGACGTAGATCGACTTCCACTCGGTGAAGACGTCGAGCGCGGCCTGCCCCGCCTCGCGGTGGCCGTTCCCCGTCTCCTTCACACCGCCGAACGGGAGGTGCACCTCGGCGCCGGTCGTGCCCGCGTTGACGTACGTGATGCCGGTCTGCAGGTCACGCATCGCCGCGAACGCCTGGTTCACGTCGCGGGTGAAGATCGACGACGAGAGACCGTACTGCACGGAGTTCGCCGCGCGACCGCCTCCTCGAACGAATCGACCGGGATCAGCGCGGTGGTCGGCCCGAAGATCTCCTCCTGGGCGATCCGCATCCCGGCCTCGACGTCGGCGAAGACCGTCGGGCGGTAGTAGAAGCCCTGTCCGGACACGCGCTCGCCGCCGGTGAGCAGCTTCGCGCCCTCGTCCCGCCCGATCTCCGTGTAGGCGTGGATCTTCTCGAGCGCCGTCTCGTTGATCACGGGTCCGACGTCGGTGTCGTCCTCCCAGGGAGCCCCGATCCGCATGCGTTCGGCGCGCTCGACGAGCTTCGACTGCAGCTCGTCGTAGACACCACGTGCACGATCACGCGCGACGCGGCAGTGCAGCGCTGGCCGGTCGTGCCGAACGCCGACCAGACGATGCCGTCGACCGCGAGGTCGACGTCGGCGTCGTCCATGACGATGATCGCGTTCTTGCCGCCGAGCTCGAGATGCACGTGCTTGAGCCGGTCGGCCGCGGCCTTCGTGACGGCGACGCCCGTCTCGCGCGAGCCGGTGAAGGTGATGATCGGGACGTCGGGATGGCGGACGAGCGCGTCGCCCGCCTCCTCGCCGAAGCCGTGCACGACGTTGACGACGCCTTCGGGCACCCCGGCCTCGTGAAGCAGCTCGACGAACCGCTCCGCGAGCATCGGCGTGTCCTCGGCGGGCTTGAGCACGACCGTGTTGCCGCAGACGAGCGCCGGGCAGAGCTTCCACGCGGGGATCGCGATCGGGAAGTTCCAGGGCGTGATCGCGCCGACGACGCCGACCGGCATGCGCACGCTCATCATGAACTTGTCGCGGAGCTCGCTCGGCGTCGTCTGACCGAACAGCCGCCGACCCTCGCCGCCCATGTAGTAGCTCATGTCGATCGCTTCCTGGACGTCGCCGCCGGCCTCCGCCTTCACCTTCCCCATCTCGCGGGTCATCAGGTCGGTGAGCTCTGCCTTGGCGCCCTCGAGCAGCTGCGCGAACCGGAAGAGGATGTTGCCGCGCTCCGGCGCCGGCACGAGCCGCCAGTCCTCGAACGCCGCGCGCGCGATCGCGACGGCGCGCTCGACGTCCCCCGCGCCCGAGCGCGGGAAGGTGTCGAGCACCTCGCCGGTCGCGGGTTCAGGGACTCGAACGTCGCGGTCGCCATTGCGACCGATCGTAGCCAGGCTCAGGCTTCGGGCGGCGCGTCGGTCTCGAGGAACGTCCCCGTGACCCTGCGGCGGCGCCGGTCACGCACTTCGCGGCGCTCGCGGAACGCGCCGTCCTCGGGGCCGCTGCGACGATCGGGGCCGTCGCGGCGGTCGACGATCACCGTCACATTCGGATTGTCCGCGTAGTAGTCGACGAGCTTCTCGTAGAGCTCCGCCTCGAGCTCGGGCGGGATGACGCAGTAGATCACGCCCTCAGTCTACGAGCGCGGGCGGCGAACGCCAGTCCAGTCCTCGTCAGACGCGGGCGATGTCCGGAACGATCCGGCCGTCCTCGTCCACGTGGGCGTTCCAGCTCGGTGAACGAGCCCTCGAGCTCGTCGGGCTCGTGACCGCGCTCGGCGAGCCGCACCGGCTTGGCGGAGTCCGGCGTGACGCGGTACTGGTACCAGGAGATGTCCCAGGCGACGGTCACGACCACCTCGGCGTTGACGCCCGAGAGCGGAACGATCGAGACGCGCGGCAGGCCGAGGCTCTTCGCGATCCCGCCGACCGTGCGGCGGAACTGCGACGCGTTGAAGAGGTCCGCCGCCTCGACGATCGCGAGCTCCGGCTCCGAGAGACGCCGCAGGATCGGCTCGCTCGCCATCGGCTGCCTCGACCGCCCGGTTGCGAGGCCGAGGAGCGCCGCGAGCGAGAAGCGCGCCCGCGCCGCCGCCGCTCGGGTGCGATCGTCGGCGTCGTCGGCGAGCCCTCCTTGATCCAGCCGGACTCGACCGCCGTCTCCTGGCAGAGCGGGCAGACGTCGACGTAGTCCGCGCCCCCGTTCGGCGAGAAGCGGATCGCACGCTCACCCATGAGGAGCGTCCGCTCGCAGATCGCGCACGTCCGCTCCGTGGCGACCTTCGTGACCCTGCTGCGAGTTGCCGAAAGCGTAGCCCCCGGTCAGGCCGGAACGGCCTCCTTCTCCTTCTTCGCCGCCTCGATCAGCTTCTGCGCGATGTGCGCCGGAACCTCCTCGTAGCGGAGGAACTGCATGTGGTAGTCGCCGCGTCCGCCGGTCATCGAGGTGAGCGACTGCGAGTAGGTGAGCACCTCGGCCATCGGCACCTCGGCCCTGATCGTCGTCATGCCGCCCTTCGGCTCCATGCCGAGCAGGCGGCCGCGGCGCGAGTTGAGGTCGCCGTTGACCGCGCCCACGACTTCGTCGGGAACCGTCACCTCGAGCTCCATGATCGGCTCGAGCAGCGTCGGCTGCGCCTTCTCGTACGCGGACTTGAACGCCATCGAGCCGGCGACCTTGAACGCCATCTCCGACGAGTCGACGGTGTGGTAGCGAGCCGTCGACGAGCGGCACGCGCACGCCCTGGATCGGCGCGCCCGCGAGCTCGCCGTGCGCCATCGTCTCCTGGATCCCCTTGTCGACCGCCGGCCGGAAGCCCTGCGGGATCACGCCGCCGACGATCTTGTCGACGAACTCGTAGCCGACGTGCCCTCGATCGGCTCGATCACGATGTGGCAGTCGCCGAACTGGCCGCGGCCGCCGGTCTGCTTCTTGTAGCGGCCCTGCGCCCGCGCCTCGGCCTTGATCGTCTCGACGTACGGCACGCGCGGCTGGTGCAGCTCGACCTCGACGCCGAAGCGGCTCTTCAGCCGCGCCGACCGCGACCTCGACGTGCACCTGGCTCATGCCGGAGAGCAGCTGCTCGCCCGTCTGCGGGTCGCGCGCGCAGCTGCAGCGTCGGGTCCTCCTCGTGCAGGCGGCGGAGCGCCTGCGCGACCTTGTCCTCGTCGCCCTTCGTCTTCGGCGTCACGGCGAAGCTCATCACCGGCTCGGGGAAGTCGAGCGACGGCGGGTCGAGGTCGCGCTCGCAGTCGGCGAGCACGTCGCCGGTCTGGACGTCCTTCAGCTTCGCGACCGCGCCGATGTCGCCGGCGCCGAACCCGTCGGCCTTCTCGTGCTCCTTGCCCTGGAGCATCATCAGGCCGCCGAGCCGCTCCTTCGCCTGGTCGCGGAGGTTGACGAGCGTCGAGTCGGCGCGCGACCGTCGCCGCCGTAGACGCGGAAGACCGAGATCCGGCCGGCGAACGGGTCGGCGACCGTCTTGAAGACGAAGGCCGCGGTCGCCGCCGTCGGTCTCGATCGGCGACGGCTTCTGCGCCGGGCGACGGGACGCCCTCGACGAGCAGGTCGAGCAGCGCGTGCGTGCCGAGGTTCTTGGTCGCGACGCCGCAGGCGACCGGGTAGAGCTCGTCGCTCGTGACCGCGGTCTTCAGCGCGGCGGCGACGTCGGCGGGTCGAGCTCCTCGCCGCCGAGGTAGCGCTCCATCAGCGCCTCGTCGGTCTCGACGACCGCGTCGAGCAGCTTCTCGCGGTACTCGGCGGCGGTCGTCGGCCATCTCGTCCGGGATCGGCGACCGGGTCGCCCTCGCGCGCGCCCGCCGGGATCCATGTAGGCGCAGTTGTGGAGCAGGTCGACGACGCCGGTCAGCTCGTGCTCGCGACCCGATCGGCAGCTGGATCGCGACGCAGCGGTCGGAGAGCTGCTCCTGGAGCGCGGCGAGCGTGCGGTAGAAGTCGGCGCGCTCGCGGTCGAGCATGTTCACGAAGACGACGCGGGAGAGCTCGAGCTCCTCGGCGCGGTTCCACACGCGCGAGGTGTTCACCTCGACGCCCATCACGCCCGGAGACGACGACGAGCGCGCCCTCGACGACGCGCAGGCTCGCGATCGTGTCGGCCTGGAAGCCCGAGTCGCCGGGCGTGTCGATCAGGTTGATCTTGCGCCCCTGCCACTCGAGGTGCGCGAGCGACGCGGCGAGCGACATCTGCCGCTTCTGCTCGTCCTCGTCCCAGTCGGAGACGGTCGTGCCCGGCCTCGACCGTGCCGAGGCGGTTCGATCGCGCCCGCCTGGAAGAGCATCGCCTCGACGAGCGAGGTCTTGCCCGTCCCGCGGTGGCCGACGACGGCGACGTTGCGGATCTTCCCGGGCTCCTGGGACATTCCTCACTCCTCTCGGACGCGTGACGTCGACGGTCGGGCATCCTAAGTCCGTCGCATCGCCGAGCCCGAGGTCGCGGCCGCTCCGAGCGCGCGGGAGCGCGGCGCCGTGCGAGCCGCGACGAGGCGCAGGATCGCCTTCGTGTGGAGCTGCGAGACGCGCGACTCGGTCACGCCGAGCACCTCGCCGATCTCGCGCAGGGTCAGCTCCTCGTAGTAGTAGAGCGTGACGACGAGCTTCTCGCGCTCGGGCAGGCGCGAGATCGCGTCGGCGAGCGTCTCGCGGATCTCGGTCTCGTCGAGCGCGTCCGCCGGGTCGGATGCTCCGCCGGGTCCTCGAGCGTGTCGAGCAGCGAGACCTGGTCGCCCTCGCCCGAGATCGACCAGAGCTCGTCGAGCGCCGCGATCGACGAGCGCGAGATGTCGATGAGCGACTCCTCGAGCTCGTCGACGGTGATCCCGACCTTGCTCGGCGATCTCCTCGTCGTCGGGGCGCGGGCCGAGCTTCGCCTCGAGCTCGCGGATCGCCCGCTCGATCTCACGGGCGCGCGAGCGCACCGAGCGCGGCACCCAGTCGAGCGTGCGCAGCTCGTCGATGATCGCAGCCGCGGATGCGCGCGATCGCGTACGTCTCGAACTTGATGTCGCGGTCGGGGTCGTAGCGGTCGATCGCGCCGATCAGGCCGAGCAGCCCGTAGGAGACGAGGTCGCCCTCGTCGACGTGCGCAGGGAGCCCCGAACCGAGCCGTCCGGCGACGTACTTGACGAGCGGCGCGTAGGTGACGATCAGCCGGTCGCGCAGCGCCTTGTCGCGCGTCCGCCGGTACTCGAGCCAGAGGGCCCGCATGTCCTCCCCTGCCACACTTCGGAGAATACGACCTAGGAGCGCATTCTCCTCAGTGCGCCCGCCGCGAGGGTGCCCATCCAGACGGCCAGCGCCGCCGCCGCGACGGCGATCGCCCACTGCCCGGCGGAGGCGGTCCACGCCGAAATCGCGGCAAACGCAAGCGTGATCACGGTGAAGAGCGCCGCGAGCGACACGGCCGACGATGCTACTCGTCGTCCGGCGCGTTCACGGGCGCAGCGCACGAAAAGGGGCCGCCCCGAGGGGCGGCCCGAAATGCCGCAGCGGTCAAGCGTCCCTCCCCTCGACCGCAGGAGCAAGCCTAGCGCGTCGCGACACTCCGCACAAATGGCCCGCCCGGGCCTGCGACTACACTCACGGAGCAGCCCAGGGGCGTGGCGCAATTGGTAGCGCACCGGTCTCCAAAACCGGGGGTTGCAGGTTCGAGTCCTGTCGCCCCTGTTGCAACAAAACGACGGCGTTCGCTCCGGCTTAAGCCGCCGAAAGCGGGCGTCGATGAACCCAGGGACGTGGCGATCGAGAAGCTCCCCGACTTCGACGCGCTCCTCGCCGAGCTCGGGGGGCTGGAGCGCCGTGAGCGCGAGGTGTCGGACTACCGGCGCAGGCTGCACGCCCGCCTCGACAAGTTCCCGAACGAGTTGATGGCGGCGAAGGAGCGAGAGGTGTCCGCCGAGCGGCGCGAGCTGCACCAGCGGATCGACGCGCTCCGGGCACAGCTCAAGCCGATCCTCGAGCAGCCGCCGCCGCCACCTCCGCGGCTCGGCGCCTGATCACAGAGCCTTCAGCGCCTGCGGGTCTGCCGGCCGAACTCTCGGTTCGCGCACTCGGGGCAGAAGAAGCTGATCTCGGGCGGCTCGATCCCTTCGGGATCCTCTGTTCGGCAGGCCCGCCAGCCGGCCCACCGCGGGTCGCTGACGCTGCCACACTCGATGCAGGACACGCGCTCGGCCGTCGTCGGGAGGTCGATCAGGTTGCGGACCGAGGAGCGGGCGACGGCCGGCTCGGCTCGACGAATCCGGGACGTGAACGCAGCGACCGCCCAGATGCCGACGGCCGCGTAGACGAAGAGCGGATCGAAGCGGAGGACGGTCGCATCCCGCGACACGTCGGCAAGACCAGTCGCGTACACGCTCGGCAGGGTGCTGAACGCGAAGGCCGCCGAGAGGGCACCGGTGAGCCCGAGGCCCCAGCCGATGCTCCGGTACAGGCCCGCGCCGAACGGCTCGTTGGACGTCAACCGCGTCACGGTCGCTCGCAACTGTAACCAGTTGGCCGCACGGCGCAAGGGTAGGAATCGCGACGAAAGACCCCCCTTCCGAGCGGTTGCGGACCGCGTCCTCGGCGCGCAATGTTGGGGCCGTGGTTCCGCGACGCACGGTGCGTCACGGGCCAGAAGGGGGGAACGTGGACTGGACTGCGGCACGCGCAACACGGCGCCCGGCGGGGGGGCTACCCGCCAAACAGCTGAACGAGGCCGTACACGACAGCAGCCCAGACGAGCACGTACCAGAGCACCCACGCGATGATCGGAACGTCGAACTTGACAGCCGTCGGTTGGGGAGTCGCGTCCAGGGCTTCACGCTCCTTTCTCTGATCGTCGTCGTCCAGCTGGGCTGGTTGGCGACGCTCGCCTATGCACTCTTCCGCCTGGTCTCGTAGCCTTGCGCACACAGTGAGCGGGGACGACGGTGGTTTCCCGTCCTGAAGCGTTCCACATTTGGGGCGGAGAATGCAAACTCCGCAGCGGGAGAAAGGTGCTGCTCGAACACGATCTTCGGGTGCGGCTGCGGGAGCGGCGAGACCGCCTCTACCGTTCGGGCGCCCACGAGTTCGAGAACGAGCTCGAACGGCTCCTCGGCTGGCTGGAGGGACGGCCCTACATCGCCGCGATCCTGCGCGAGCTCGAGACGGCCGACGTCGACTACGACAGCTGGGTGCACGCGAACAAGGGTCGACGCCTGACCTTCCCGGCCTCGGAGGACGAGCGGACGAAGCTCTGCCTCGAGATCTGCCGACGCGGCGACCCCGACAACCTGACCCGCTCGCTCACGTCGTCGCATTTCGAGGACCTCGATCGTGTGTTCGTCGAGGCCTTCGTCGATCCTCTCGTCAACTACATCGAGGACCGACTCGAGGAGGGCGGCTCCATCCTCGCTCTGCTCCTGCGCTACAAGCGGCGCGTCGAGTGGTTCGATCGGGCACGCCTGTACTCGATCGCGAGGAAGCGGCCCGCGCGCGCCGCTCGGGCGCTCGACGACGATCTCCGCCGCTTCCTGCTCGAGAGCGGCGTCGACTACCCGTTCTCGCGGGCGGCCGAGCTGCCCGACGCCGAGTCCCGGATCGTCGACGACAGGCCGCTGGCTCTCGAGACCCGGCTGTTCGACCCCGCAAAGTCGTGCGACGAGGATCACCTCCGCGAGGGCTTCGTGCAGGCGGTTGCATTCGCGACCGAGTACGGCCGGCCCGCCGGCTATCTCGTGACGTTCAACCTGACCCCGCAGCGGCTCCTTTTCCGGACCTCGTCTCCGCGGGACCAGGTTCCGTCCGTGCGCTCCGGCGGCAAGCGGATCTTCGTCGTCTCGATCCACACGAACCCGGACGTCGCCCTCGATCCCGAGACCGGCCGGACGTTGCGTGTCCAGATCGAAGAGGCGTTCCTCGCACGCGAACAGGTCCGCAGTTAGGGCCTCTTAAGGCGGGCCGCGACCGCCCAGGCGGGGGGAGGGAAAAGACCCGGGCGACCGCGACCCATGGGTTCGATCGTGCCCCTCTTCGCCCTCGATCATGAGCCACCTGCCGGTCGGACGACCCCCGCCCGGGGGCGGCCGGCCTGAGCGGTCACGCGTCAGAGAGCGCTCGGCGCGGGCCGAGCGGGCGGCAGGCGAGCACAGCCCGCGGCATGAGAGCCACGTGAAAACCGCGATGCGGGCCGTCCCGCCCGCCCCCACAATGGGCTCTGATGCGGGTGCTGGTGGTCGAGGACGAGCCGAAGATGGCCGCGCTGGTCGCCCGCGCCTTGCGCGAGGAGGGCCATGCCGCCGACATCTCGGGCAACGGCGAGGACGCGCTCTGGATGGCCGAGGCGGCACCGTACGACGCGATCGTCCTCGACGTGATGCTCCCGGGCCTCGACGGCATCGAGGTCGTCCGGCGGCTGCGCGGCCGTCGGGTCTGGACACCTGTGCTCCTACTGACGGCCCGTGATGCGGTCCGCGACCGCGTGGGCGGCCTCGACGCAGGCGCCGACGACTACCTGACCAAGCCGTTCTCGTTCGACGAGTTGCTCGCGCGCGTGCGCGCAGTCGCGCGCCG
This sequence comes from uncultured Thermoleophilia bacterium, assembly GCA_963725595.1. Lineage (GTDB taxonomy): Bacteria > Actinomycetota > Thermoleophilia > Gaiellales > Gaiellaceae > PALSA-600. The sequence goes on from CAVRYT010000001.1 coordinate 848,877, forward strand.
CGGCCCGGTCGAGCGCCCGACGATGCTCGACGTCGGCGACCTGAGGCTCGACCCGGCGGCCCATCGCGCGTGGCGCGGCGAGACCGAGCTTGACCTCTCGACCCGCGAGTTCGCCCTCCTCGAGCTCTTCATGCGCAACGCCGGCCAGACGCTGACCCGTGTGCAGCTCCTCGACGGGGCGTGGGACATGTCGTTCGAGAGCCGCTCGAACATCGTCGACGTCTACCTGCGCTACCTGCGCGAGAAGATCGACCGCCCGTTCGGCAGAAGCTCGCTCGAGACCGTCCGCGGCGTCGGCTACCGGCTTCGCGAGGACGGCGGCGCGTGAACCGTGTTCCGATCCGTCTGCGGCTGACGCTCCCGTTCGCCCTGGCCATGGCGCTCGTGCTCGCCGCGATGGGTGTGTTCCTCTACCTCCGCGTCGCCTCGGCGCTCCTCGCCTCGATCGACAGCAACCTGACGGCGCAGAGTGCCGAGATCGCGGGGAACGCGCGCGAAGGGCATCAGCTCGTCGACTCCGACGCGAGCGAGGGGCCTGTCGTCGCGGCCGTCGAGCTGCCGGACGGCACCGTGCTCGTCTCCAGCCACCAGGGCCTCGAATCGCTCCCGGTCCGTGCCCACCGCTACATCACCCACATCCACGGGCTCGACGGCGAGTGGCGAGTGGTAGAGACGCCGACGACGATCGGCGGACGACGCGTGGTGGTGGTCGTCGCCCGCTCGCTCGCCGCCCGGGAGGAGACCCTCCATCGCCTCGCGCGCGAGTTCCTGATCGCGGCGCCGGCGGCGCTGCTGCTCGCGATCCTCGCCGGCTACGGGCTCGCAGCCGCGGCGCTGCGGCCGGTCGAGGCAATGCGCCGCCGCGCCGAGCTGATCACGGCCGACGAGCCGGGCCATCGTCTTCCCGTCCCGGCCGCCCACGACGAGGTGCACGCGCTCGCGCTCACCCTCAACGACATGCTCGCGCGACTCGAAGCCGCCTTCGAGCACGAGCGCCGCTTCCTGAGCGACGCGAGCCACGAGCTGCGGACGCCCCTCGCCCTGCTTCGCGCCGAGCTCGAGCTCGCGCTGCGTCGCCCACGCACACACGCCGAGCTGGAGGATGCGCTGCGCTCGGCGCACGAGGAGACCGAACGGCTGACGCGCCTCGCTGAGGACCTGCTGCTGCTCGCGCGGGCCGACCAGGGCCACCTGCCGATCCGGCCCGAGCCCCTCACGGCCGACGAGGTGCTCGAGCGCGTCCGGGACCGGTTCGCGATCCGCGCCAGGGAGCTCGGCCGCGAGCTACGGATCGACCGGAGCGACGGCGGCGCGATCACCGTGGACGCCGACGCGCTCCGCGTCGAGCAGGCACTCGGCAACCTCGTCTCCAACTCGTTCGAGCACGGTGGCGGGACGGTCGCGCTGCGGGCGCGGGCCGTCAACGGGTCGGTCGAGCTCCACGTGAGCGACGAGGGCCCCGGCTTTCCCGAGCGGTTCCTCGAGCGTGCGTTCGACCGCTTCAGCCGCGCCGACGACGCGCGCAGCTCGGGCGGCACGGGTCTCGGGCTTGCGATCGTCGAGCTGATCGCGCAAGCGCACGGCGGCGCCGCCGGTGTGAGCAACCGCGAGGGCGGCGGCTCCGACGCGTGGATCTCCCTCCCGCGCTCTTAAAGGCTCTTAGGCGATCCGGGGGCGCCGCTCATTGCGGTCTCATCGCCCGGGGACAAGTTGCAGGTGTGAATCCGGACGTGCAGCGTGCCGTCGCCGCCCGCGAATCGGCGTTCGCGCGGGTCCGCCTGGCGACGGGCATCGCCGTCGCCGCGGGCCTCGCGCTGACCGGCGCGTTCAGCGCGCTCGCGGCGAAGTCGACCCACCTGCGCAAGAAGGCACCGTCGAGCCGTGCCGTGCAGCGCTCCTCCGTCCGCCGTCCTGCGAAGCCCGTGGTCGCTCCGGCGCCGCCGCTCGTCTCGGCGGGCGGCGGCGCCCCCGCGCCCGCTCCTTCGCCTTCCTCCTCCCCCGCGCCGGCGCCCACGCCCGTGGCGCCGGTCGTCGTCTCGGGCGGCTCGTGACCCAGGCCACCGCTCTCTGGTACCTCACCCGCGGCAGCGGCGTGGTCGCGCTCGTGCTGCTCACGGCCGCAGTCCTGCTCGGCATCCTGTCGTCGCTCCGAGTCCACGTCGAACGCTGGCCGCGGTTCGCGATCGGGACCCTCCACCGCAACCTGACGCTCCTCTCGGTCGCGTTCGTGGCGCTGCACGTGGTCACGACCGTGGCGGACGGCTACGTGCCGATCGGGGTGAAGGACGCGGTCGTGCCGTTCACCTCGTCCTATCGCCCGATCTGGCTCGGTCTCGGCGCGGTCGCAGTCGACCTGCTGATCGCACTCGTAGTGACGAGCTACCTGCGACGACGGATCGGCGCCCGTGTCTGGCGCGGCGTCCACTGGCTCGCGTACATCTGCTGGCCGATCGCCGTCGTCCACTCGCTCGGAACGGGGAGCGACGCGCGCGCTTCGTGGCTCCTCCTCGCGGGTGGCGTCTGCCTGGCGGCGGTCGCGGTGGCCACGCTCGGGCGGGTTGCCGTCGGCGGCGGGCACCCGCAGATCCGCCTGGGCGGCGCGCTTGCCGGCGTCGCCGTCCCGATCGCGATCCTGCTCTGGTACCAGGGCGGCCCGGCCCGCATCGGCTGGGCGAAGCGCGCGGGGACGCCGACCCACCTGCTCGCGTCGTCGCGCGGCGTGAACGGCACCCCGGTCGCCCTCGCTCGGTCGCCGGCACCACCGCAGTCGTTCAGCACGTACGCGCGGGGCTCGGTCGCACAGACCCAGAGCGGCAGCGGCGCCGTGCGGGTCGTGATCCGCTTGCGCCTGGCCGGCGCGCCGGGCGGCGCGCTGCGGATCGACCTTCGCGGCGAGCCGAGCGGAGGCGGGGTCGCGATGACCGAGAGCGGCGTCTCGTTCGTGCCCGCAACCACCCGGTCGGTCTACCTCGGCGCGGTGACGGCCCTCGAGGGATCCCGGGTCGGGGCGACCGTCACCGACCCGGCAGGCGACCGGCTGAGGCTCGTCGTCGACCTGAGCCTCGACCGAGCCACCGGCGGTGCCTCCGGAATCGTCGACGCAGTCGCCGCGGGCGGCGAGGGATGACCGCCACTGCCAGCCGGCTGAGGGCACCGCAGGGGCCGGCCCGGCTGCTCGCCGGCGTCGACTTCGGCCCACTGCCACGGCAGGTCGACCTGGTTGGGCTGCTCCAGGCGGCGGGCCTGCGCGGGCGCGGCGGCGCCGGCTTCCCAACTGCGACCAAGTTGGCAGCGGTGGCGGACGCGCGCGGCACGACGGTGGTCGTCGCGAACGGGGTCGAAGGCGAGCCGGCGAGCAAGAAGGACCGTTCGCTGCTCCGCGTCGAGCCGCACCTCGTGCTCGACGGGCTCGCGCTCGCCGCCGAGGCGGTTGGCGCCGGCCGCGTGGTCGTCGGCCTCGCGCGGCCGGCGCCGGAGCTGCAAGCTGCGCTCGCCCGCCGGAAGGAGCGCGTGCCCGTCGAGCTGGCGCCCGTCCCCGATCGGTTCGTCGCCGGCGAGGAGACCGCCCTCCTGGCTGCCATCGAAGGCCGCGCGGCGAAGCCGACCCTGAAGCCCCCGTATCCGGTCGAGCGCGGCCTCGATAGGGCGCCGACACTCGTCCAGAACGTCGAGACGCTCGCGCACATCGCCCTGATCGCCCGCTTCGGGCCCGATTGGTTCGGGGGTGGAACGGCGCTGATCACGCTCGGCGGCGCGGTGCAGCGGCCCGGCGTGCACGAGCTCCCCCTCGGTGTGTCGCTGACCGAGGCGATCGCGCGGTGCGGCGGCCTCGCCGCACCGGTCCGCGCGTACCTCGTCGGTGGGTACTTCGGCCGCTTCGTCGCCGCGGGCGCGGCCGACGAGGTCGCGCTGACGCCGGATGTCCTCGGCGCAGGCGCGATCGTCGCGCTGCCGGCCTCGACCTGCGCGGCGGCGGAATGCGCGCGCGTCCTCGCCTACGTGGCGGGCGAGAGCGCCGGGCAGTGCGGACCGTGCGTCCACGGCCTGAAGGCGATCGCGGACACGCTCGGCGGCGACCGGCGCGGCGACCGGCGTGCCGAGCTCGCGCGCCTGGCCGGGCTGGTCGAGGGCCGCGGTGCGTGTCGGCACCCGGACGGCGCGGCCCGCCTCGTCCGGAGCGCGCTCGACGTGTTCGCGGACGAGTTCGCGCGACACGCCGCCCACCGCGGCTGCGGGCGGCGCTACGAGGCGGTGCTTCCGCTCCCGGCCCGGAGGCGGCGGTGAGCGAGCTGCGGGTCGACCCGATCGCCTGTGACGGCCACGGGCTCTGCGCCGAGCTGTTCCCGGAGTGGATCTCGCTCGACGACTGGGGCTACCCGATCGTCGACCGGCGGCCCGTTCCGCCCGGGCTCGAGGAGCACGCGCGCCGCGCGATCTCCGAGTGCCCGAAGAACGCGCTGAGGCTGCAGGGCCCCGCCGCACCTGCGCCGAAACGGCGGGCGTTCACGGGGGGCATGCCAAGGCCGGGCTGAACGGCAAGGCGCGACCTGAGATCGGCGAGGGTTGGAGAGGGCCGACAGACCCCTCCAACCGTCAACCGCTCGCATGCAGGAACCGGTGCTGGGGGCTTCGGCCCGGCCGAGGCGTTGACCTTCACCTCGACCGGGCCTCCGCCCGTTGGTCGTCGGTCGCTCAGATCAGCTGGCCGAGCGTCCCGGTGACGATCCCGACCATGTCATCGCAACTCGTCCGGCACGGCTCCGGCTGCGGGCAGCACTCCTTCGGCTGCGAGCAGCACTGCTTCGGCTCCGGGCACGGCTTCGGAGCCGGCTTCGGACACGGCTTCGGCTCGGGCCGCGGGCAGGGCTTCGGCTCCGGCTTCGGGCAGGGCTTCGGCTCCGGCTTCGGACACGGCTTGCGGTCGCCCTTCGGGCTCCGCTCGTCCCGCTCCTTGCCGTTTACCTGCTTCAGGTGCGTGTCCGACGACGACGACGACGACTGGTCGCCGGTGTTGATCACGGCCACGCTGTTTCCCGAAGCGACCGGGTCGTTCGCGAGGATCGCCGTGTTCGACTGATCCCCGCTCCGGGAGCCCTGCTCGTCCTTGCTCCACTTGCCGTCGGAGCTCGAGCCGCCGCCCGTGTTCACCTGGGTGAGCGTGGCGTCGGCGGACGAGCTCTGGTCGCCCGTGTTGATCAGCGCAACGCTGTTCCCGGACGCAACCGGGTCATTTGAAAGGACCGCCGTGTTCGATTGGTCCACATCCTCCGACCGCTGCCCGCCCTTGGCGTAGCCGTCGGACGGATGCGAGTCGGTCGGAGCCGAGTTGACCTGCGTCAGGTCGGCGTCTGCCGACGAGGATTGGCTGCCGCTGTCGCAGCTGCAACCCCCGCCGTTGACGACGGCGACGCTGTTGCCCGAGGCAACCGGGTCGTTCGAGAGGACTGCCGTGTTCGACTGGTCGCCTCCGCTCGATCCGCCTTCGTTGACCTGCGTCGCGTCCGCGTTCGCCGACGACTCCTGTGAACCGGTGTTGACGACCGCGACGCTGTTCCCGGACAGAACCGGGTCGTTCGAGAGCAGGGCGGTGTTCGATTGCCCGTTGTCGTGCCCGGGCTGTCCCAGACCGCCGAGCGGCGTACCTGCGAACGCCGGGCCTGCGGCGAGCGCGAGCATCAGCGCGCACACGCTTGCCGCGAGTACGAAGTACCGCTTCATGGTTTTCGTCCTTTCGTAGTCGCTTGAGCATTCGCACGCCGGGCGATCCGGCGTGCGCACGTCGACTGCCGCGACGGCTAGCCGGGGCGCTCGAGCGGAGAAGCGGCGGGCAGCACCCGGAGGAGGTCGATCGCGGGCCGCACACGACGGCCCGTCCTCGGGTGCGAAAGCAGGAAGAGCGTGAGCAGCGCGGCGACGGCACCGGCGAGGAGCGGTGCCGAACCCGCCCCCGACCCGACGGCACCGAGCCCGACCGGCGCCAGCGGCGACGGCGGGCTCATGGGCGGCTGCGGCGCGGTGGCGTTCGTGGCCGACGTGCCGGTCTGCGGCCGCGCGGCAGTCACCGACGGAAGCGTCGGCGTCGATGGCCCCGAGACCGCCGGGACGGGGCGCGACGAGCTCGCGCGACCGGCAACGCTGACGCCGTGAGGCGTGTGCCGGTGACGGATCGGGCTCTGCGTGGCAGCGACAGCGACCTTGCCTCCCACGGCCGCCGCCAGGACCCCGTGCGTCCTGGGCATCGACGTGGCCGTGGGCGACGACTCGGTCGGCGGCTCGGCCGGAGCGATCGACGGCGCCGGGGTGACGAGGCTCGACGGTGGGGGCAGCGTCGATGCCGTCGTGACGGGCGCGGCGGAGGCTGGTGCTGCCTTCGGGGTGGGAAGGGAGACGATCCGTTCGCGCCGGCGGCCGGCGCGACCGCGGCGGTCACGGCAGTGGTGACCGCCGCCGCCTCCGCCGCCTCGACCGGGGCCGCTGCGGCGGTCACGGCCGTCGTCGCGCCGGTCATCGCGCGGGTGGCGGTGTGCGCGGCCGCGGTCACCGCGACGGTCGTCGCGGCCACAACCTCAGCAGCGGTGCCGGTCGCAGCGGACGTCGCGGCCTGCACCGTCGGCGGCACAGTGCTCGTGGCCGCTGTCGTGGTTGTCGGGGTCGTCGTCGCGATCTGCGTCACCGCACTCGTGGTGGCCGCGGTCGACGTGACCGTCGATGTGGCGCTCGTGACGACGCCGCCGATCAGCCCGTCGGCGAAGGCACTCGTGGGCGCAACCAGGAGCGCGAGCCCGACGGTGACGACCAGGGCAAGCAGCCGACAGGAGCGTGGGACCGTGCCGCAGAGCACGGAGCAATGATCGCCGCGATCTTGGCTTCCGAAACCCCCCGATTTGCCCAACAGGGCGCCGGCAGCCATTCTCGGGGAGTGAACGAGAGCCAGGAGCGGCGCCGCATCCGGGTGCGCGGGATCGTGCAGGGAGTCGGCTTCCGCCCGTTCGTGTACGGCGTCGCGCTCCACCACGGCCTGACCGGCTTCGTGCTCAACGACGGCGAGGGCGTCCTCGTCGAGGCCGAGGGGGACGCAGGCGCGCTCGACGACTTCGTACGCGCCCTGCGCGAGGAGGCGCCGCCGCTCGCGCGAGTCGACGGCGTCGAGGCGCGCACGATCGAGCCGGTGGGCGAGGGCGCCTTCTCGATCCGGGCGAGCGCCGCCACCGGCCGCACGGCCCTCATTCCGGCGGACGTGGCGACGTGCGACGACTGTCTGCGGGAGCTCTTCGATCCGGGCGACCGCCGCTACCGCTACCCGTTCACGAACTGCACGCAGTGCGGCCCCAGGTTCACGATCGTCCGCAGCGTCCCGTACGACCGCGCACGGACGACGATGGCCGGCTTCGCTCTCTGCGACAACTGCCTCCGCGAGTACGAGGACCCGCTCGACCGGCGCTTCCACGCCGAGCCGGTCTGCTGTCCGGTTTGCGGGCCGCAGTTGTCGCTTCCGCTCGAGGAAGCCGTCGCGCTGCTCCTCGCGGGCCGCATCCTCGCCGTCAAGGGCCTCGGCGGCTACCACCTCGCGTGCCTTGCCGACGACGAGGCGGCCGTTGCGCGCCTGCGGGCGCGCAAGCTCCGCGAGGAGAAGCCGTTCGCCGTGATGGCGTCGGATCCGCGCGCGCTGGTCACGCTCGCGCCCGGCGAGGAGGCGCTGCTCCAGTCGCGAGAGCGGCCGATCGTGCTCGCGCGCCGCGTGCCCGGCGGGCCTGTCGCCTCCTCGGTCGCCCCGGGCACCGACTGGCTGGGCGTCATGCTCGCCTACACCCCGCTCCATCACCTCCTCCTGCACGACGTCGGCCGGCCGCTCGTCATGACGAGCGGCAACCGGTCCGACGAGCCGATCGCGTTCGACGACCGCGAGGCCCGCGAGCGCCTCGCTGCGATCGCCGACGCGTTCCTCGCGCACGACCGCCCGATCCATCGCCGCTGCGAGGACTCGGTCGTCCGGCGCGAGTTCCCGATCCGCCGTTCGCGCGGCTTCGTCCCGGGTGCGCTGCCTCTCCCGATCAGCACGCCCCGGCCGGTCGTCGCGGCGGGCGCCGAGCTCAAGAGCACGTTCTGCGTCGCCCGGGGCGAGGACGCGTTCCTGTCCGCGCACCTCGGCGACCTCGACACCGAGGAGGCTTACCGCGCCTACAGCACCGACCTGACGCTTTACCTCGAGATGCTCGACGTGCGACCCGAGCTCGTCGCCTACGACCTGCACCCCGAGTACCTCGCCACCAAGTGGGCGCTCGAGCAGGACGGCGAGCTCGTCGGCGTCCAGCACCACCATGCGCACGCGGCCGCGTGCCTCGCCGAGCACGGGGAGCTCGAGCAGGCGCTGGCGCTCGTCTTCGACGGCACCGGCTTCGGCACCGACGGGACGCTCTGGGGCGGCGAGCTGCTCCGCTGCGACCTCGGCTCGTTCGAACGGCTCGCCCACCTCGACCCGGTGCCGCTTCCCGGCGGCGAGGCTGCGATCCGCCAGCCGTGGCGCGTCGCGGCCGCCCACCTCGAGCTCGCGGGCCGGCCCGTGCCGTGGGAGCGCTGGGCCGAGGTACGTGTCAGCCTCGCGGCAAATGCGCCGCTTTCGTCGGGGATGGGACGTCTCTTCGACGCGGTCGCCGCCGTGCTCGGCGTGCGCGACGAGGTCACCTACGAGGGTCAGGCGGCGATCGAGCTCGAGCAACTCGCCGGTGACACGAGCGCAGGGCCGTGGGACTGGCGTTTCGGCGACGGCGCTTCACTCGTCGCGCACGTCCACGACGAGCTGGAGGCGGGCCGGTCGCGGCAGGAGCTGGCCGCCGCGTTCCACGAGACGGTCGCGGCGGGCGCTGCGGCTGCGTGCGCCGAGGCGGGCGGCGTCGGAACGGTCGTCCTCTCCGGCGGCACCTTCCAGAACCTGCGGCTGCTCCGCTCGACCACCGCGCGGCTCCAGGCGGAGGGCTTCCGCGTGCTCGCGCACCGGCGTGTGCCGCCGAACGACGGCGGGATCAGCTACGGCCAGGCCGCGGTCGCCGCGTGGCGCTCTACGCGGTGAGCGCGGCAGGGCGCTCGGCGCGGCGATACTCGACACGGTAGCCGAGCCGGCGCGGCACCTCGAGCAGCCGCTCGAGGTCTAGGTCGATCCGCGCCCCGGCCTTCTCCGTCACCTCGTCCTCGATCGGGAGATCGAAGTCGTCCGCCCCGTACTCGAGCGCGCGGAACGCGTCCTCGTTCAGCGTCAGCACCGACGTCCGCACGTGCCGGACGTTGTCGAGGAAGATCCGCGACAACGCGATATGCCGCCAGTACTCCTGCGCCGGGATCTCCCGGCCGCCCAGCGCGGTGCCGTACGGCTTGTACGTCCAGCAGAGGAACGAGAACAGCCCGTCGTACCCGTCGGCGACGCACGCGTCCTGGAAGTCGCGCGTGCGCTGCAGGTGCTCCAGGCGCTCGTCGAGCGTCTCGTCGAAGCCGATCACCATCGTCGCGGTCGTGCGCATGCCGCTCTCGACGATTGCGCGCTGCGCGTCGAAGTAGTCGCTGACCAGGTACTTGAACTTCGCGTGGCGCTTGCGGAAGTCCTCGGTGAGGATCTCGCTGCCGCCGCCCGTGACCCAGTGAACGCCCGCGTCCCGCAGCCGCGACGCGGCATCCTCGTGCGATAGGCCCGCTCGATTGGCGAGGTACAGGAACTCGGCGATCGTGAGCGCGTAGAACTCGACCCGGTCGCCGTAGCGCTCGCGGACGGCCGCGAAGAGGTCGCAGTAGTAGCCGAGCGGCAGCTTCGGGTTGAAGCCGCCGTTGAAGCCGACGAGGTCGCCGCCCGCGTCGAGCAGACCGTCGATCTTCGCGAACACGTCGTCACGCGAGAGCACGTAGCCGCCTTCCTGGTTCGGCAGGACGTAGAACGCGCAATAGTCGCACTGGGCGACGCAAACGTTTGTGTAGTTGATGATCCGCATCACCATGTAGGTGGCCCGGTCCGGCTCGTGGAAGCGGCCGCGAACGCCCTGTGCGAGCTCCTTCAGCTCGTCGTCGGGCGCCTCCAGCCAGAGGCGCCGCGCCTCGTCGACGTCGATCCGGCTCACGCTGCGACCGCTTCCGGCGCGAGCGCGTCCATGAACGAACTGACCGAGAAGACGGCGTTGCCCGGGCCGGGCGGGCCGTATCCGGGCGGCGGCTTGAGGCCGTGGCGCTCGAGCGTCTCTCGGTATGCCTCGAGCAGCCGGATGTGGTACTCGAGCGGCGCGCCCTCGGGGTTGTCGCGACCGAGTGGGGTCGCCGGCTCGGGGCACCACGTCGTGAAGCGCGGCGTGATGCCGCGGCTCATGAAGAAGTCGAGCCCTTCCGTGGTCGAGGCGATCGCGTCCTCGACGTCGTCGAAGCCGAACGGCTTCGCCAGCTCGACGCCGGCAACGAAGTTCGGGATTACGTACCGCGCCCCGAACACCTCGGCCGCGTCGAGGATCCGGCGGTGCCACTCGCCGCGACCGACATAGCGTTCCTTCCCGGGGCAGATGATCGAGAAGAGCCGCTCGTCCCACACCTCGTAGTTCGGGTGGTAGATGCGGATGCCGTAGTCGTGGTAGCGCTGGACCTCCTCGCGCGGCAGCGCCTGCGCGACCACCTTGCCGAGCCAGCGGCCCGGGAACCGCTCCTCGATCGCCTGGGCGTACCTGCCGTAGAAGTCGGCCTCGGCGAGCCCGTCCACCTTCGAGGTGACCGAGCCGCCGGTGAGGGTGTACGCCCTGCTGACACGGTCGGAGTCGTAGCGGTCGATCAGCGCGAGCGCCTCGAGAACGTCGTCGACCGGCTTGACGCCGGTGTAGGGACGGCCCGCCGCCTTGTGCTGGCGCCAGTTGTGGTTGATGTCGCAGAAGCGGCACTCCTCCTTGGCGCCGAAGTACTGGCACAGGCGCAGGACCGTCAGGTAGATCAGGTAGCCCCACTGAATCGTGGGAGCCGTCTCCATCACGGTCTTCCCGTTCGCGAGGGTGTGGCGGTAGTACTCGGGCATCGGCGGCAGGCCGAGCTCGGCGACCCACCGCCTGTCGAGCGCGAGACCGAGCGCCCCGTCTTCCCCACGCACTGCGCGATAGGGCGACTCCGGGTTGACGCGAACGGAGACGATCGTGCGGCGCAGGTCGTACGGCCCGCCGGTCAGCGCGATCTCCTCCGGCGGGCGCCTCGTGGCGGCCTCGCCGAGCTCCTTGAGCGGCTTCTGGTCGAACGAGAAGATGAAGTACGACTTCGGCTTGACCTCGCCGTCGAGGTTGTCGGTCAGCGCCGAATCCTCGAAGGCGATCCCCGTCCTCAGCAGGTCTTCCTTCAGCACCGCCTCGCGCGGGATGTGCGGGAAGCGAGCCATCAGGCTCTCGACCAGGGCGGTGCGGCTCACGCCGCCAGTGTAAAGACCTAGACCTCGGCGACCGGCTCGGGGCCGCGCCCCGTGGCGAGGATGCTGCCCGCGAGGATGAGCCCGAAGCCGACGAGCATCCCGCCCGTCAGGTGCTCGCTGAGGATCGCGACGCCGAGCACCGCCGCGACCGCCGGGTTGACGTAGGTGATCACGGTCGCGCGAACCGGCCCCACCTCCCGGATCAACGCGAAGAAGACGAGGAAGGCGAGCGCGGTGCACACGACCGCGAGGCCGATCACCGACTCGACCACGTGTGCGGCAGGGACGGACGACGGCCAGCGCGCGGCCGCGAAGGGCGCGTAGATCACGGCCGAGATGACGAGCGAGGCGGCGACGATCCCCAGTGCCGGCACGCCCGCCATCGCTCGCGTCAGGATGATCGGCCCGAGCGCGTAGCAGACCGCGACGCCGAAGACCTCCGCGACGGGCAGCGCGCTCACCTGGCCGATGTCGAGCCCGACGAGCGCGGCCACGCCTGCGATGCCGATCATCAGCCCGAGCCAGCGCCGGGCGCCCTGCCGCTCGCGCTTGCCCGTGAGCGTGACGACGACGGCACCGACGAGGGGCACTGCCGCGATCAGGAGGCCGGTCAGCGAGCTCGTCAGCCGCGTCTCGGCGCGGGCGAGCAGGACCCACGGGATCGCCACCTCGATCACGCTGTAGGCGAGGAGCGGCCACCAGCGGGCAAGGAGCGGGCGCAGCTCGCCGCGGGCGGCGGCGAAGGGCACGAGCAGCGCCGCTCCTATGCCGGTGCGCATGAAGACGAGCGTCACGGGTGCGAGCTCGCGCACGGCGACGCGGATCATCAGGTAGGGCACTCCCCAGATCACGCACATGGCTGCGAAGAGCAGCGCTCCCCTGCGTGTCATGCGGCCGTTGCGTCGGTCTCGGTCAACATCCTCGTGAGTGTCAACGCTGCAACGACGGCAATCGTGAGATCGTTCCCGACGCACCACACGCAGATCGCGCCGATCGGGCCGAGCTGGGCCCAGAGGAGGTAGCCGCTGAACGCGGCGCCGACCAGCGCGACGAGGGCACCCCCGAACGCGAAGGCGACGCCACGGCGGATCGTCGTCCCGATCAGGAGGACGTACGCGATCAGGCCGAGCAGCGCAACCGGCACACCGCCGAGCTCGGCGTACTTCGACTTCTGCACCTTCTCGCAACCACCCGACGTGCAGATCGGCGAGACATGGGCGTAGTGGACGTACGTCAGGTACGCGGCGATGCCGACCCCCACCGTGGCGGCAAGGGCGATCGCGAGCCTGAGCCTCACTGGAGCGCTGCGCGCAACGCCGCGGCGAAGTCCGTCGGCTCCAGCGAGCCGGGGTTCACCTGCTGCGGCGTCCCGAGCTGCTTCACGAGCACGAACGAAGGCGTGCCGGCGATCCCCCACTGCTGCGCCTGCGTCTGCCCGGCGCGCCACGCTGCGGTGACGGCGGCAGAGCTCAGACGGCTCGCGACGAACGACGGGGCGACGCCGGCCTCATCGGCCGCCGCGGCGATCACCGCCGACGTGATCCACCCGGTCTCCTCGGAGCCTTGGCGCTGGTAGAGGGCTTCGAGCATGTTCCAGCCCTTGTTCTTCTGCGCGGCCGCGTAGACCGCGCGGATGCCGGGCTCCGAGTCGCTACCGATCACCTCGATCGGCCGCAGCTCCAGCTTCACCCGACCCGACTTCACGAACTCGGAGACCGTCGTGGGGACGCTGTCGAGGCTCCACTGCTTGCAATACGGGCACTGCGGGTCCTCGAAGACGTACAGCGTGTTCGGCGCGGACGCGCTCCCCAGCTCGAGGCCCTTCTGACGCACCTTGGCGAGCGCGCTCTCCTGGTTTTGCGTCGTCGAGACCGTGCTGCCCGAGGCACCTGGCGACGACCCGCCGCCGGAGCCGACGAACACGAGCGCGACGCCGACCGCCGCCGCGGCCACGAGCACCGCGACGAGCAGCAGGACGAGCCGTTGCCTCGGCACCCGATTCACGTGCTCAGGATGCCCGAAAGGCCTAAGAGACTGCTCAGTGATTCACCGTAGAAAGGCGGAGAGCCCGGCTGCCCGGGCTCTCCGCCGTCGTCTCGCGCCTAGCAGGTCGGCGCCGGGTAGGAGTCGAAGCCGAACGGGTTGAACGGCCCCATGAACGTGTAGTTGCCGCCGTATGCCACCGAGGGGTTCTCGCGGGCGAACCACGACTTGAACACCTCGTCCTCGGGGTGATAGGTGAAATTGTTCAGCGGCTGCTCCCAGCCGATGCCGACGACCGGGTCGCCGGTCTCGAGGACGTTGGTGCAGCCGTACTGCTGCGCCGTCGGCACCGCCCAGGGCTGCACGTAGTTGTTCACGAACGGGTCGTCCAGCCACTCGGCCACCTCGTGGCTGAGCCCGTGGATGTCGGAGAACACGCCGTCGTCGGCTCCGCAGCTCGTGAACTGGGTGTCGCAGCTGTAGCCGCCCCCGAACAGGCCGGGCGTGATCCACGAAGCGAAGATGAACGTCTGCACCGGCTGCTTGCCGTTGCCGTTCGTCGAGCCGGCACCGTTGCCCTCCGGATGGCCGGCAGTGTGGTAGCCGAGGATGCAGCACGCACCGGGCGCGAACGGATCCTTGCCGTCGTAGAGATAGGTGTTGTCGACCAGGAAGATCGGCAGCGTCTTCGAGTCGATCTTCAGCTGGTTCAGCAGCTGGTGCATCTGGTTGGAGAACCACTGCACCTGGGCGAGCCCGACCAGCGAGTCGCCGAGGAAGCCGAACGCCTGGCCCTGGTTCTTCGGCACGGTGATCGTCTGCGTCGGATAGACGGTCGGCCTGGCGAGGTCGACCCGGTAGCCGCCGTACGTGTCGAACTGCGCGCGCATGAACGCGCTGCCGTACTGCGCGTCGTCGCCCGTCAGGTAGTAGTGCGAGCTGTTGAAGACCGGCGAGCCGAGCACCTGCTGCAGGTGCGTGCTGCCGTCGTTCGCGATCGTGACCGGGGTCGTGTAGACGACCTTCAGCGGGATGATCGCGGTCGGCACCGTCGTCGCAGTGCCGCTCGCGGGGTTCGTCCCGACCATCGTGAACGGGTACGTCGCGCCGTTCGTCGGGTCGGTGAACTTCGACGACCAGAATGGAATCGTGTCGGCCGAGCTGCCGGGGCTCACCGACGAGCCCTCGGCGAACTTCGCCGTCCCGGCCTGGCCCTTCTTCAGCTGAGGCAGCTTCGCGCTCGTGCCGCCGCCGGCCGCCGTCGCCCCGGCGACCGATGTCGCCCCGGCGACGACCAGTGCGACCAGGGCGAGCGAGAGCTTGTGCTTCATGGATCGCATCCCCTTCCCCCGCAGATGGTGGTTATTGCCGTGCTTGCGGCGCACGCAATATAGGGCCGTCTTTCAGAACTGCCAAGTGTCCGGTTAGGCTCACCCGATGAGCCTCCTGCGCAGCCGCCTCGAGCAGACGGAGGACGCGGCCCGGCGGCGCGAGCGCATGCAGCGGCTCGTCGAGGAGCTGCGCGACCGGACCGCTGCGGTCGCTGCAGGCGGCGGGGAGCGCGCAGTCGAGCGCCACCGCTCCCGGGGCAAGCTCCTCGCCCGTGAGCGCATCGACCGGCTCCTGGACCCCGGAACGGCCTTCCTCGAGCTGAGCGCCCTGGCGGCGTTCGAGCTCTACGACGGGCAGGCGCCGAGCGCCGGGATCGTCACCGGGATCGGCGTCGTCGAGGGCCGCGAGTGTGTGATCGTCGCGAACGACGCGACGGTGAAAGGCGGCTCGTACTTCCCGCTGACCGTGAAGAAGCACCTGCGGGCGCAGGAGGTGGCGGAGCAGAACCGGCTTCCGTGCATCTACCTCGTCGACTCGGGCGGTGCGTTCCTGCCGCTGCAGGCGGACGTGTTCCCCGACCGCGACCACTTCGGGCGGATCTTCTTCAACCAGGCGCGCATGTCGGCGCAAGGCATCCCGCAGATCGCAGTCGTGATGGGCTCGTGCACGGCCGGTGGCGCGTACGTCCCGGCGATGAGCGACGAGACGGTGATCGTTCGCGGCACCGGGACGATCTTCATCGGCGGGCCGCCGCTCGTGAAGGCGGCGACCGGCCAGGACGTGACGGCGGAGGAGCTCGGCGGCGCCGACGTCCACACCCGCAGCTCCGGCGTCGCCGACCACTACGCAACCTCCGACGAGCATGCCCTGGCGATTGCGCGCCGCATCGTCGCCACGACCCACGGACGGAAGCCGGAGGCCCCGTGGGATCGCGCGATGCCGGAGCCGCCGGCGGTCGACCCGCAGGACCTGTATGCGCTGATCCCCGACGACCACCGCACGCCGCTCGACGCGCGCGAGGTGATCGCCCGGCTGGTCGACGGCTCGCGCTTCGACGAGTTCAAGCAGCTCTACGGCGAGACGCTCGTCTGCGGCTTCGCTCACCTCGAGGGCTTCCCGGTCGGGATCATCGCCTCGAACGGCGTGCTGTTCGCGGAGAGTGCGCAGAAGGGGGCGCACTTCATCGAGCTCGCGTGCACCCGTCGTATACCACTGATATTCCTGCAGAACATCACCGGCTTCATGGTCGGCAAGGAGTACGAGGCCGGCGGCATCGCCCGCGACGGCGCAAAGCTCGTGACGGCCGTGGCCTGCGCGGAGGTGCCGAAGTTCACGGTCGTGATGGGCGGCTCGTTCGGCGCCGGTAACTACGCGATGTGCGGCCGCGCGTACGGGCCGCGGCAGCTGTGGATGTGGCCGAACGCTCGTATCTCGGTGATGGGAGGCGACCAAGCGGCAACCGTCCTCAGCATGGTCGGCGACGCGGATCCAACTGATATCCGAGAGATATATGAGCGGGAGGGCAGCCCGTATTACTCGACCGCACGCCTCTGGGACGACGGGATCATCGACCCGCTCGACACGCGCCGGGTGCTCGCGCTCGGCCTCGCCGCAGCGCTCAACGCGCCGATCCGGGAGACGACGTTCGGCGTCTTCCGGATGTAGTTAGGCTGCGCCGCGATGGGATTCTCCGTCGTGACCGCCGACGAGCTCGAGGGGTCCGGCCCGGCTGGAGCGGTGCGATTCGTCCGGCGCGAGCTCGGCGCCGAGGCCTTCGGGGTCAACTGGTTCGAGCTCCCGCCGAACAGCGCCGGGCGCGAGCACGACGAGTCGGAGACGGGCCAGGAGGAGGTCAACGTGATCGTCGCCGGCAGCGGCGTCTACCGCGTCGAGGGGGAGGAGATTCCCGTCCGCGTCGGGACGTTCCTGCGCTTTGACCCGGGCACGACGAGGCAACCGGTGGCAGGCCCCGAGGGGATGACGATGATCGGGATCGGCGCCCGCCGCGGCAGCTACGAGCCGCGCGGCCCGTTCTGAGAGCAGGGCGCGTGCTCGTCCGGATCGTGCTCTGGAGCCTGACCGACTCGCCGGCGAGCCTCGAGCAGTTGCGCGCAGCGCCGGAGCTCGGGCACCTCGGTCCCGCGTTCTCATGACTGCGCTGCGCGTCGCGCGCGAGGGAGCGCTGCTGCGCGTCACCCTGGCACGACCCGAACGGCGGAACGCGTTCGACGCCGCATTGATCGCGGAGCTGACCGAGGCGTTCTCCGACGTCGGAGACGCGCGCGCGGTCGTGCTCTCCGGCGAGGGCCCGTCGTTCTGCGCGGGCGCCGACGTCGAATGGATGCGCTCCTCGGTCGAGCTTCCACACGAGGAGAACGTGGCCGATGCGATGCGGCTGCGCGCAATGCTGGACGCGATCGACGGCTGTCCTGCTCCGGTCGTCGCGGCGGTGCACGGCCACGCCCTCGGCGGCGGAATCGGCCTCGTCGCGTGCTCCGACATCGCGATCGCGGAGCGCGGGACGCAGTTCGCGTTCAGCGAGGTGAAGCTCGGCATCGTCCCGGCCGTCATCTCGCCGTTCGCGCTCGCGAAGATCGGCCCGTCCGCGGCGCGCCGCTACTTCGTCACCGGTGAACGCTTCGGCGCCGAGACCGCGCTGTTGATCGGGCTCGTGCACGAGGTGGCCGACGACCTCGCCGCCTCGGTCGACCGCGTGCTCGGCGAGCTTCACACCGCAGGGCCGCTGGCCGCCCGGGCAGCGAAGCAGCTCGCCCGCGCGCCGCTCTCCGCGCAGGAGACAGCGGAGCTGATCGCGGAGCATCGTGCGAGTGCCGAGGGGCAGGAAGGGCTGCGCGCGTTCCTCGGGAAGCGCCCGGCGGGCTCTACGCCCGGATCGTGATCGGCGCCGAGACGGCGCCGGCGTACCCCTTCCCGCCGGGGACCGAGACGCGGTAGCTGCCCGGCAGGACACGCCGGTCGAAGATGCCGTTCGAGGCTCCCACTCGCCGCCACTGCGCATGCTGCAGACGCTCGAGGTGGAGCGGACGAAGCGGCGCGACGCGCGCCCGGAGCTCCCCGTCCTGCTCGAAGAGCGTGACCCGCGGCACCACGTCGAGCGGCACCACATCGCCGGCCACACCGTTGTAGGCGAGGCGCAGCTCGGTCGACCGGTGCGGCTGGAGCGACACCGAGAACGTCCCGTCCGCTCGCACGCGCAGGCGGCGAACGGTCACCCAGCCACGGTCGGTCTCCTGCTGAAGGCGTGCGCGACCGAGACCGCGCACGAACCCCGTCACTCGCACATGACTGCCGAAGCGCACCCGGGCGGTGGGTGCGTTCAGCGTCATTGCGTGCACGTCGAAATCCGCCGACCCGAGCTTGAAGCGCGTCTCGACGGTCCGTCCGCCGAAGCGCCTCCAACCGTGGTCAGTCAGCACGCGCACCGCCGCGGCACGGCCGGACGAGTTGTGCACGACGCGCACGTCGCGCACGCCCGAGACGCGCAACGCCGCGCCGACCTGCGCGGGCGTCAGCACCTGCGTCGGCCAGACATGCCGCGGCGAGATGTAGTCGTACGGGTCGGCGACCGACCGCAGGTATGGGACCTGCCGCGCCGTCGGAAACGCGTCGTGCACCGACGACGTGCGACCGCCCGAGCTCGAGAAGTACATCGCCTCGATGATCGTGTCGTGCCATACGAGCACCTGGCCCGCGGTGGCGCCGAGTGCCAGGTTCGTCTCGGGCCGCTCTGCGCGGATCCCGCCGTACTCCTGCGAGCGCGTGTCGGGGAACAGGTCGAAGTCCTCGCCCGGATGCAGGGTCGCAAGGGTGTAGGAGCGCGCTGCAACCGCTTGCGCCTCGTAGCTCGCCTCGTGCCAACCCTTCGGCGCCTCCCACGGCACGACACCGCGTAGGTAACGGTCGAGCGGCAGCTGGTTCACGACCATCAGCCCGTCGGGCTTCGACTTGACGACGAGGTCGCCCCGATAGCCGGCGAACGCGAGCTGCAGCGGCTGGATCCCCGGCTCGAACCGCAGCGGGGGCGTGAGCTTCAGCCCGCGCAGGACGAAGCGGCGATCGAGGACGACCGACCGTGCGGGCAGGTGCAGCGTCCGGCCGCGGGCGTCGACGACGAGGAACGGCGCCGCGGAGCCGATCCGGACGCTCGGCTGCTGCTGCGCGAGCAGCACGCGGACGTCGCGGGGTGTCGCGATCCCGATGTGCGTGCCCGGGTAGTAGTGCGCGAGGATGCGCTTGTAGTCGAAGCCGTGGCGCGCATAGCCCTCCGCGCCCCACTGGCTCATGCCGACGCCGTGGCCCCAGCCGCGCCCGTCGAGCAGGAACACCGTTCCCGCCGACGCGGCGGCGGGCAACGAGAGCGCAACGAGCGCTGCTGCGAGCCAGAGCCTCATCAGGAGCGCAAAAGGGTAGCGTCGGGACCGATGCGCCGCCTGCTCGCACTCACGAGCGCTGTCGTCCTCGTCGACACGGTCTTCTTCACTGCGCTCACGCCCCTCCTGCCTCACTATGCGCACTCGCTCGCCCTCGGCAAGACCGGCGCAGGCGTGCTGTTTGCCGCCTACCCCGCCGGCTGCTTCCTCGGCGCGGTGCCGAGCGGGCTCGCGGCGGGGCGCCTGGGCGCGAAGCCGACCGTCCTCGTGGGAGTCGGAACGGTCGCCGTTTGCATCCTCCTGTTCGGCCTCGCGGGGACCGCGTGGGAGCTCGACGCGGCACGCTTCGTGCAGGGGATCGCGAGCGCGTTCTCGTGGACCGGTGCTCTGGTCTGGCTCGTCGCCGAGTCGCCGCCGGAGCGGCGCGGCTCGATGATCGGCATCGCCTTCGGCGCGGCGGCCGGCGGCGCGCTCGTCGGCCCGCTGCTGGGCGGCATCGCATCGGTCGCAGGCATCGCCGGCACCTTCGTGACGCTCGCCGCCCTGTCGCTCGGCGTTGCCTGCTGGGCGGCCGTGACCCCCGCCCGGCGCCCGGAGTCGCTGCAGCCGCTGAGCCACCTCCTGGGGGCCGTCCGCGACGGGAACGTCCGTCTGGCAGCGTGGTTCACGCTCCTGCCGGGACTGTTGTTCGGCTCGCTCGGCGTGCTCGCCCCGCTGCGCCTGTCCGGGCTCGGTCTCGGCGCGGTCGCGATCAGCGGCGTCTTCCTGGGCGGCGCGGCCCTCGAGACCGTGAGCAACACGCTCCTCGGCCGGGTCTCCGACCGCCACGGCGCCGTGGCTCCGTTGCTGGCCGGCCTCGCGGCGTCGATCGTGGTCGCGCTGCTCTTGCCCTGGCCCCACGAGCGAATCGGGTTCGCCGCGCTCGTCATCCTCGCCGGCCCCTGCTTCGCCGCCTTCTTCACGCCCGGGATGACGCTGCTCACCCAGCTGACGGAGCAACGGGGACTGAGCCTCGGCTACGCGTTCACGCTCGTCAGCCTCGCGTGGGCGCCCGGCGAGGCGATCGGCGCTGCCGGCGCCGGCTCCCTCGCCGGCGCGACGAGCGACACGGTGCCGTACCTCCTCCTCGCCGCCGCCTGTGCACTCACCCTGGCGACCCTATGGCGACGCCGGGCGTCGATCTCCTCGACAACGCGCTCGCCTGCGGTGTCGCTCCAGGACCTGGCCGTCGACGGCTAGCTTCCGCCGGATGCAACGGGTGCTCGTGGCAAACCGCGGGGAGATCGCACTGCGCGTCTTCCGGGCGGCGCGCGAGCTGGGCCTCGGCACCGTGGCGGTCGTCGCGCCGGACGACCGCGGCTCGCTGCACGCGCGCTCGGCCGACGTCCTCGTCGAGATCTCCTCGTACCTCGTCCCGGCCGAGCACGTCCGCGCAGCGCGCGAGTCGGGGGCCGACACCGTCCATCCCGGGTACGGCTTCCTCGCCGAGAGCGCCGACTTCGCCGCAGCCGTCCTGCCGGCAGGACTGACGTGGGTCGGGCCCCCGCCGGACGTGCTTCGTGCGGGCGGCGACAAGCTGGCCGCGAAGCGGATCGCATCGGAGTCCGGCGTGCCGACCGTCCCCGAGGCGACGGAGCCGCCGCTGATCGTGAAGGCGGCGGCCGGCGGCGGCGGGCGAGGCATGCGGATCGTCCGCTCAGCGGACGAGCTCGACGAGGCGCTCGCCGCAGCGCGGCGCGAGGCGCAGGCGGCCTTCGGCGACGACCGCGTCTACCTCGAGCGCTACCTCGAGCGCCCGCGCCACATCGAGATCCAGCTGCTCGCAGACACGCACGGCACCGTGCTCGCGCTCGGCGAGCGCGAGTGCTCGATCCAGCGACGCCACCAGAAGGTGCTCGAGGAATCGCCCTCCCCCGCGCTCGACCCCGACCTGCGCGTGGGTCTGAGCGACGCCGCCGTCCGCTTCGCCCAGGCGATCGGCTATGTCGGAGCCGGAACGGCCGAGTTCGTGCTCGACGGCCGCGAGTTCTTCTTCCTCGAGCTGAACGGGCGGATCCAGGTCGAGCATCCGGTGACCGAGGTCGTCACCGGGATCGACCTCGTGCAGTGGCAGCTGCGGATCGCCCGGGGCGAGCCGCTCGACCAGGTTTGTGGTGAGTCAACACAAGCTCATGCCGTCGAGGTGCGGCTCTACGCCGAGGATCCGCGCACCTTCCTGCCGCAGGCCGGCCGGATCGAGACGCTGCGCCTGCCGGCCTCGGTGCGGGTCGAGACGGGCGTGGCCGAGGGCGACGAGATCGGCACCGGCTACGACCCGATGATCGCGAAGCTGATCGCCGGCGGCGCGACCCGTGACGAGGCTCTCGACCGCCTGGCGGCAGCGCTCGGCGAGACTTGCGTCGGCGGCGTGACGACGAATCTGCCGTTCCTGCGCTGGCTCGTCGCGCATCCGGCCCTGCGGGGAGGCGACACGACGACAGCCTTCCTCGTCGACTACCCCCCGCTCTCCGCGCCGCCGGCACGTCTCGCCGACCCCGTCTGGCACGGCGGCTTCCGGCTCAACCTGCCGAGCGTCGCACCCGCAGCATCGCCGGACGTCGACGCGGCGGTCCACGATCAAGGAGGCGCCGCCGAGTCGAGCAGCGTCGTCGCGCCGATGCCGGGAACGGTGATCCGCGTGCACGCCCGCGCAGGCGACCACGTCGGTGCCGGCGACCCGCTCGTCGTCCTCGAGGCGATGAAGATGGAGACGCCGCTCCGCTCGCCGTACGACGCGACGGTGCTCGCGGTGCACGTCGAGGAGGGCGCCCGGGTCGCAGGCGGCGCCCTCCTCGTCGAGCTCGAAGAGTGACGGCCTCTTAGCTGAAGAGCTTCTGGAGCTTCATCGCCGCGCCCATGTCGCCCTTGATCTTCAGCTTGCCGGTCATGTATGCGGTGGTCGGGTTCTGCTCGCCCGCCACGATCTTCCCGAACGTCTCGCCGGTCGTGGAGATGGTCGCATCCGCGTCGCCGGCCCCCTCGGCGACGGCGATCCCACCGTCCGCGACGGTCACGAGCCACTGCCCCTCGCCTTCGATGTCGAACATGTACGAGTTGTTCATTCCGGCGAGCTTCGACGCGTCCGCTCGCGACGCGAGCCCGTCGAAGAACTCCTTGGCTGCCACAGCGCGCCTCCCCTGGTCGATCTGACGTGTTGACTGCAAGGTCAACCTACAGCACGCCGCTCGGCGTCCGCGCTACAGTCGCGCCCGATGCGCGTCGAGACGAGGGAGCCGCGCGGCGCCGACGTGCGGGCGACAGTCGACGGGCGGCTCGAGCCCGGCGAGGTGCGGCGCGACGGGAACGAGCTTCGCGTCGGGGCGCCGGGGCTCCCGAACGGCGACGGGCTTCGAGCCGCGGCCGCGCGCGCCGCCAGGGCGCTCCGCCGGGAGGGCGGCAGCGTCGCGTGGCGGGCCGGCACGGCCGGCGAGGTGCGTGCGATCGTCGAGGGAACGGCCTACGGCGCGTACGACCCGGGCCTCTTCAAGAAAGGGTACGCGGGCCGGCCCGAGCTCCTGTTGGCGCTCGACGCGCCTGCCGAGCTCCACGAGCTGGCACACCGCCAGGAGCTCGTCAGCCGTCACGTCGACACGACCCGCGACCTCGGCAACCGCCCGCCGAACGACCTGACGCCGGAGGCGCTCGCCGCCCATGCGCTTCGCCACGTCGGCGACCACGTCGCCGTCGAGAGCCACGGCCGCGAGTGGATCGAGTCGCGAGGCATGGGCGCGTTCGCGGCGGTCGCCGCCGGCAGTGCGCGCGAGCCGCAGCTGATCGTGATGCGCTACGACCCGCCGGGCGCGCGCGACGACGTGACGCTCGGCCTCGTCGGCAAGGCGATGACCTTCGACTCCGGCGGGATCTCGCTGAAGCCGTTCCTGCGCATGCAGGACATGAAGGGCGACATGTGCGGCGGCGCGGCGGTGATCGAGGCGACCGCTGCGATCGCGGAGCTCGGCGTCCCGGTGCGCGTGCTCACGGTCGTCGCGTCGACCGAGAACGTGCAGGACGCACGCGCCTACAAGCCGGGCGACATCCTGCGGGCGGCGAACGGCAAGACGATCGAGGTGCTGAACACCGACGCCGAGGGACGGCTCGCCCTCGCGGACGCGCTGCACCATGCGCGCGAGAGCGGGGCGACGCACCTCGTCGACCTGGCGACGCTGACCGGCTCGATGTCGGTCGCGCTGGGCGATCTCTACGCCGGCTGGTTCTGCAACGACGAGGCGCTCGCCGGCCGGCTGGAGGCCGCCTCGCAGGAGAGCGGCGACCTCGCTTGGCGCTTCCCCCTGCACCCGCGCTACCGCCGCTACGTCGACTCGGACTTCGCCGACCTGGCCAACCTGTCGGAGTACGGCGAGGCGGGCGCGATCTACGCGGCCGAGTTCCTGCGCGAGTTCAGCGGCGAGGGTCCCTGGGCACACTTCGACATCAGCCCGGCCTACCTCATCCGCCCCCGCCCCGACTACGCACTCGACCAGGGCGCGACCGGCTACGGCGTGCGGCTGCTCGTCGAGCTCGCCGCCGCACTCGCATGAACTTCGACCTCTCGCCCGAGCACGAGCTGCTGCGGGACACGGTCCGGCAGTTCGCGCTCGAGAAGGTGGCGCCCGTCGCGGAGGAGCTCGACCGCGAGAAGCGGTTCCCGTACGAGCTCGTCTCCGAGCTCGCCGCGCTCGGGCTGATGGGCATGACGATCCCGGAGGAGTACGGCGGCGGCGGCACCGACACGCTCTCCTACGCGATCGCGATCGAGGAGCTGACGCGCATCGACTCGTCGGTCGCGATCACCGTCGCCGCGCACCACTCGCTCGGGACGCTTCCGATCTACTACTTCGGCAGCGAGGAGCAGCGCCGGCAGTGGCTGCCCGACCTCGCCTCGGGCCGGAAGCTCGCGGCCTTCGGGCTGACCGAGCCGAATGCCGGCTCGGACGCCGGCGCGACGCGCACGACGGCGCGCCTGGACGACGGCGAGTGGGTGGTCGACGGCGTCGAAGATGTTCATCACGAACGCCGGCACCGACATCACCTCCTGCGTGACGATCACCGCGCTCACAGGCGACGGCGAGGTCTCGAACCTGATCGTCCCGAACGGCACCCCGGGCTACGTCGTCTCGCCGCCGATGCAGAAGCTCGGCTGGCGCGCCTCAGACACTCGCGAGCTGTCGTTCCAGGGCGCTCGCGTGCCGGAGAGCAATCTGCTCGGACCTGCGCGGCGAGGGCTTCCGGCAGTTCCTGCAGATCCTCGACGGCGGCCGCATCTCCGTCGCGGCGATGGGCGTCGGGCTCGCGCAGGGGTGCTACGACCTCGCGTCGGCGTACGCGCGGGAGCGGCAGCAGTTCGGCCGGCCGATCTCCTCGTTCCAGGCCGTGCAGGAGAAGCTCGTGGACATCGCGACCGAGATCGAGGCGGCGCGACAGCTCGTCTGGAAGGCCGCCTGGGAGAAGGACCAGGGCCGCGACTTCGCGCGCACCGCGGCGATGGCGAAGCTCTTCTCGGGCGAGCTGTCGCACCGGGCCGCGAACTGGGCTCTGCAGATCCACGGCGGCTACGGCTTCATGGACGAGTACGCGATCTCGAGGCTCTACCGCGACCAGAAGATCCTCGAGATCGGCGAGGGCACGAACGAGGTGCAGCGCATGGTGATCGCGCGCCATCTCGACCTGTAGCTACGCTGGCATACCGTGCTGGTCTTCCGCCAGTTCGTGGACGACGACCTCGGGTGCGCCTCGTACATCGTGGGCGACTCGGACTCCGGTGCGGCGATCGTGGTCGACCCGAATTTCGGGATCGAGCAGTACCTCGAAGCGGCAGACGAGCTCGGCGTGCGGCTCGAGCGTGTGCTCGAGACGCACACGCACGCCGACCACCTCTCGGGCCACGGGCGCCTCGCGCTCGAGCACGGCCTTCCCGTCGCGATCCACGCGCTCGCCGAGCCGGAGTACCCGTGCGAGCCGCTCGCCGACGGCGACGAGATCGCGGTCGGTGCCGTGCGCGTGCGGGTCCTGCACACGCCGGGGCACAGACCGGAGCACTCCGCATTCGTCGTCGACGACGAGCTCGTGCTGACCGGCGACTCGCTGTTCGTCGGCGACGCGGCGCGACCCGACCTCGCCGTCGAGGCACGAGAGGGCGCCGAGGCGCTCTTCCACTCGCTGGCGCGACTCGCCGCGCTCGGCGGCGGCGTCGCGGTCTATCCCGGCCATGTCGCCGGCTCGCTCTGCGGCGGCAACATGTCCAGCGAGCGCTCCTCGACGATCGGCCGCGAGCGTGCCGGCAACGCCTCGCTGCGTTTCGACGACGTCGACGAGTTCGTACGCATCTCGGCGGCGGTCTCGACACCACGCCCGCCGACCACGGAGCGCGTCGTGGCGCTGAACCGCGGCCCATGGGTCGCTCGGCCGCCCGAGCCCCGCGAGCTCGACGCACCGGGCGAGGCGACCGTGCTCGACGTGCGCCCGTTCGCGGACTACGCGGCCGGGCACGTGCCCGGGTCGATCAGCGTCCCGGTGTCGGGCTCGTCGTTCGCCACGAAGGCGGGCTTCGTGCTGTTGCCGGGCGAGCGTGTCGCCCTGCTCGCGCGCACACGCGAGGAGGCGCTCGAGGCTGCGCAGCGCCTCTGGCGCGTCGGGCTGCTCGAGCTCGGCGGCTACGTACTGCACGCCGATCTGTCGGAGTCGCTCGCGACCCTCGCTCCCGACGGGCTGCGCCGCCTCCTCGAGAGCGACGACCTGCAGCTGGTCGACGTGCGCGAGGCGAGCGAGCGCGACGAGGGCTACATCCCCGGCTCGCGCAACATCCCGTATCGGCTGCTGCGCAAGGTGGGGCTCGACGCGCTCGAGCGCTCGAAGCCGGTCGTGACCGTGTGCGAGAGCGGACCGCGTGCGGCGATCGCCGCGTCGCTCCTGCAGCGCGAGGGCTTCGACGTGAGCGCCGTGCTCGCCCGGCGGTGTCGCCGACTTCGACGGCGATACCGTCAGCTTCCGGCGCTGCGGCTCGTGATCCGCTCGACCGGGTAGCCGTTCGCCTCGAGCGCGGCGAGGAGCTCCCGGCAGTGGTCCTCGTTGCGCGTCGTGATCGTCAGCTCGACGCCCGTCTCTGCGATGTCGATGCCGAACCCCTCGCGCTGGTGTCGAATCTCGAGGATGTTCCCGCGCAGCTCTGCGATCAGGTCGAGCAGGTTCCGCAGCTCGCCGGGCCGGTCGAGCACGCGGGTGCGGAGCACGAGATACCGCCCGGCGCGCGTGAGGCCGTGCCGCACCACGGACACGAGCAGCGTCGGGTCGATGTTGCCGCCCGAGAGGAGCGCGCAGGCATCCTCTCCGGTCGCCTTGCCCGAGAGCAGCGCCGCAACCGACGCGGCGCCGGCCCCCTCGACCACGAGCTTCGACCGCTCCAGCAGCAGCGTGATCGCCTCCGCGATCTCCTCGTCGTCGACGTGCACGACGTCGTCGAGCAACTCGTCGAGGATCGACATCGTCAGCGTGCCCGGATGCTTGACCGCGATCCCGTCGGCGATCGTCCCGGCGCCGGTCTTGCCCGCCTGGACGCCGACGAGCCGCACCTTCGGGCGCAGCCCGCGCAGCGCGATCGCGATCCCCGCGGCGAGCCCGCCGCCGCCGATCGGCAGCACGAACGTCTTCGCCGCCGGCACCTGGTCGGCCAGCTCGAGGCCGATCGTCCCCTGCCCCGCGATCACCACCGGGTCCTCGAACGCGTGCACGAACGTCGCGCCGGTCTCCTCGGAGCGCGCCGCCGCCTCGGCGAGTGCGTCGTCGAACATCGCGCCGGTCAGGACGGTCTCCGCGCCGTAGGAGCGCGTCGCCTCGACCTTCGCCATCGGCGCATCCTGCGGCATCAAGACGGTCGCCCTGATCCCCAGCTCGCGCGCCGCCCAGGCGACCGCCTGTCCGTGGTTCCCCGCGCTCGCGGCGATCACGCCGGCGGCGCGCTCGGCCTCCCCGAGGCTGCTCAGCTTGTTGAAGGCGCCGCGGATCTTGAACGAGCCGGTGCGCTGCAGGTTCTCGGCCTTCAGCCAGACCTTCCGGTCGCAGAGCCGAGAGAACGTCTCCGACCCGTGCACCGGCGTGACGCGCGCACGGGCCGACACCCGCCCGCGCGCGGCCTCGATGTCAGCGAGTGTGGGTGCTGCCGTCGTCGCCAAGGTGGAAGACCTTCTCCAGGATCTCACGGACGGCCGAGAGCGGGTCGAGCCGGCGCTCCTGCACGTCGGCGAGGAGGCGGCCGAGCTCGAGATCGTCGCGCACGGCCTCCTCGAGCGCACGCCGGGCACGCGACGCCGCGACGCCGAAGACCTCGGTCGCTAGGTTTCGCCGCCGTCGTTTCTCGAGCTCTCCCTCGCCCTCGAGCCACGCTCGATGCGAGCCGACCGCCTGCCACAGCTCGTCGACGCCCTCGTCGCGAGTCGCCTCGGTCAGCACGATCGGCGGCACCCAGCCCTCCTTCGGCCCGAGCGAGAGCACCTGTCGCACCTCGTTGAGCGCCGACCGCGCCATCGGGTGGTCGCGCTTGTTGATCGCGATCACGTCCGGGATCTCCATGATCCCCGCCTTGAGCGCCTGCACGGCGTCACCGGAGCCGGGCTGCAGCGCGAGCACGACGGTGTCGGCGATCGTGATCACACCCACCTCGCTCTGCCCGGTGCCGACCGTCTCGAGAAAGACGACGTCCTTCCCCGCGGCGTCGAGGATGAGCAGTGCCTGCAGCGACGCCTCGGCGAGCCCGCCGAGGTGGCCGCGCGTTCCCATCGAGCGAATGAACACCCCCGGGTCGAGGAAATGGTCGGAGAGCCGGATGCGATCGCCGAGCAGCGCGCCTTTCGTGAACGGGCTCGAGGGGTCGACCGACACGACGCCGACGGTCTGGTCCTGCGCGCGGACGACGCGGATCAGCGAGGCGATGAGGCTCGACTTGCCGACGCCCGGCGGGCCGGTGAGGCCGACGGCGTACGCGTGACCGGTCGAGGGGTACACGTCCGCGACGACGTCGTAGGCGAGCGGATCGCCGTTCTCGACGAGCGTGATCGCGCGCGCGAGCGCCCGCCGGTCGCCGTCGCGCAGCGCCTGCACGAGCCGCTCGCGCGTCCACTCGCGCCGCTTCGCCACGTCAGGCGCGCTGGAGGACGTGCGCGAGCGCGTCGGCGAGAACGTCGAGCTCCTCGGGCGTGCCCACCGACACCCGGATCGCGGTCGGTGAGCCGAAGCCCGCAAGCGGCCGCACGATCACGCCCTCGCGCAGGAGCGCGTCGAAGAGCGCCGTCGCGTCTGCACCGGTCTCGACGTAGAGGAAGTTGCCGACCGACGGGACCGGCTCGAGCCCGTGCTCGCGCAGGAGCGCCTCGAGCCGCTCCAGCCCGTCGCGGTTCACCTGTCGGCGCCGCGCGAGCTCGGCGTCGTCGCCGATCGACGCGAGCGCCGCGACCTGCGCGGGGGTCGTGAGGTCGAACGGCCGCCGCACCTTCGCCATCGCGGCGCACACGTCGGCCGGACCGACCGCGTAGCCGACCCGCAGCCCGGCCAGGCCGTAGATCTTCGAGAACGTGCGCAGCACGAGCACCCGGCGCCCGGCCTTGACG
Source organism: uncultured Thermoleophilia bacterium (assembly GCA_963725595.1). Lineage (GTDB taxonomy): Bacteria > Actinomycetota > Thermoleophilia > Gaiellales > Gaiellaceae > PALSA-600. The sequence continues at coordinate 877,628 of CAVRYT010000001.1, forward strand.
TAGCGCTCGACGGCATCGGGGTAGTCGGCGCGGTCGATGTACTCGAAGTACGCCTGGTCGATCACGGTCAGCACGTCCGCCGGCACTCGCTCGAGGAACGCGTCGAGCTCCTGGGTCGTGTTCATCGTCCCGGTCGGGTTGTTCGGGTGACAGACGTAGACGAGCTTCGTCCCCGGCTCGATCGCGTCGAGCAGCGCGTCCAGGTCGTAGCGCTCGGCGGCGAGTGGCACGAGCTTCACGTCGGCGCCCTGCTTGCGGCCGTAGATGACGTAGCTCGGGAACGACGGCCAGCCGCAGACGACGCCGTCGCCGGGGTCGAGGACGGCCTGGCTGATCATGTCGATGCAGCCGTCGGCGCCCGCACCGACTGCCACCTCGGAGAAGTCGACGCCGTGCCGGTCGGCGAGCGCCGCGTGGAGCCGGTAGGAGCCGCCGTCGGGGTAGCGGTTCAACTCTCGGGCCGCCCGCTCGAGTGCCTCGAGCGCGGCCGGGAACGGCCCGAACGGGCCTTCGTTGGAGGCCAGCTTGACGACCCGCTCGAGACCGAGCTCGCGCTGCACGTCCTCCACCGGCTTGCCCGGCTGGTAGGGCTGAAGGCTCTCGACGCTGGGGCGGAAGAACGACTCGGGCACGACTGGACCCTACCGCGGAACCGATTCCATAGGCTCCCGGCATGCCTGAGCTCGGTCTGTTCCCGCTCCCGCTCGTCCTCGTGCCGACGGAGCGGCTGCCGCTCCACATCTTCGAGCCGCGCTATCTGGAGCTGATCGGCGAGTCTGTCGAGACCGGGGCCGAGTTCGGGCTCGTGCTCGCGACCGGCGACGGTGCCGTGCACGAGATCGGCACGCGCGCTGCGGTCACCGACGTGGTCGAGGTGCTGGAGGACGGGCGCATGAACGTGGTCGTCGAGGGTCGCGAGCGATTCCGCCTGCTCGAGCTGACGAGCGGGCGCTCGTTCACGACCGGGGTCGTGGAGCCGGTCGACGACGATGACGACCCGCCCGATCCGACCGACGTCGCACGGGCGCTCGACGTTTTCCACGAGCTCGCGGAGACGGCCGGAGCGGAGATCGAGATCTCGGGCGCCTCGCCCCAGCTCGACTGGCAGCTCGCCGCGCACGTCGAGCTCGGCAGCGACCCGAAGCAGGAGCTGCTCGCGCTCACCTCGCCACGCCTGCGGATGCGACGGCTCGTCGAGCTGCTCGGGCTCGCCCTCGAGACGCTCCGCGCGGGCGCAGCGATCCGCGACCGTGCCGCCGGCAACGGCAAGGTCGAGCCGCCCGGGCCAGGCTAGGCGCCGACGACGACGCCCGCGCCGCCTCGCCGGGCGTCCCCGGCCGCCGCGAGCGAGCCGTCGGGCCGCACCTCGACGGCGTTCGTGCCGCCGAAGTAGAGATTGCGCCGGCGCCAGCGCACGACGTCGAAGCCCAGCTGCTCGAGGCCGGCGAGCGCATCCGGGTCGAAGCCTCCCTCACAATGGAGGTGGGCGCCGTCGACGTGCACGCGCGGCCGGTCGATCGCCTCCGCGACCTCGAGCCCGTGCGCGACGACGTTCGCGATCACCTGCATGATCGCGCCGCGCAGCCGGATCGAGCCGGCGCTGCCGAGGACGAGCCGCGGAGCGCCGTCGTGTGTCACCACTGTCGGGGCCATCATGCTCGTCAGCCTCCCGCCGGGAGCTGCGGGCCCGCCGGCGAGGTCGTACTCGCCGAGCATGTTGTTGAGGTGGATGCCGGTGCCCGGCACGATCACGCCCGAGCCGGAGCCGGTCGACGACGTCAGCGATGCGGCGTTGCCGGAGCCGTCGACCGCCGAGACGTGCGTCGTGCCTCCGTACGGCGTGTGCTCCGCACCGGTGACGACTCCGAGGCGTGCGAGTCCTGCCTGCACGCCCTCGTCGGAGAGGAGCCGCCGCGCGAGGCCGCCGCGGTGGAGCGTGGCCGCGAACGCGTCGTCGCGAACCACCGCCTGCTCCTGCATGACGGCGGCGAGCGCTGCGAGCGCATCGGTGCTGCCCGCGTCCCCGTGGCCGATGCGCGCAAGCAGCGAAAGGCCGTAGGCGATCAGGATGCCGCCGGACGACGGCGGCGGGTTGGAGATCACCTCGTGCCCGAGGTACGGCACACGCACCGGCCGCCGCCAGACGACGCGGTAGCTCGCGAGATCGGCGAGCGTGATCAGCCCGTCGCCCGCCTGCACGTGCTCGGCGATCGATCGGCGCGAGCTCGCCGGTGTACAGGGCCGCCGCCCCATCGGCGCCGATCAGCTCGAGGGTCGCCGCGAGGTCCGGCAGCGCCAGCAGGTCGCCCGGCTGCAGCCGGGAGCCGTCGCTCCTGCTGTACAGCCGCTCACCCTCCGGCTCGTGACGAAGGATCAGGTCGAGGATCGCGTGCAGGTGCGCCTGCTCGCGGGTGACGGCGAGCCCGGCGCGTGCGAGCTCGATCGCGGGGACGAGCAGTTCGCTCCACGGCAGCCGCCCGTAGGCGCGGTGAACGGCCTCGAGGCCGGCCGGGGCGCCCGGGACGGCGCACGACGGCGCACCGATCCGGAAGACCTGGGTCGTCTCGCTGTCGCCGAAGCCGACGTCGATCGCGTGCATCTCGGCGCCGTCGCCGGAGACGACCCCGAGCCCTGGGGTCGACACGAAGAAGTCGGCGAGCCGCGCCGGACGGCCGCCCGCGGGCAGCACGAGCGCGAAGCCGCCCGCGCCGGGCCCGGTGAGCGGGCTCTCGGCCACCCAGGCCGCGAACGCGGCACCGACGCAGGCGTCGACGGCGTTGCCGCCCTCCGCCAGGACGCGCGCTCCCGCGGCGGCCGTCAGCGGGTGGCCGGCGGCGACCGCGCCCCTCATCTCCGCTTCACATCTGCCGACAACACTGATACGTGTGCGCCTTGCATTGCCGAATCTTCACCGTTTGTGAACGAACCAGTGTCGAGGACCGGCGTCTCAGTCGGTGAACGTATCGGCATGAGTACTCACCGTCTCACCTACGTCTGCTCCGCGTTTGCGATCGCGTCGCTGGCGGCGCTCGCGGCGTTTCCGCACGTGCTCGGCCGCCCGATCGCCTCGGCGCTGGCCGCGCTCGCGGGAGCCGAGCGCTGGTGGCTGCTCGCAGCGGCGACCGGTTTCGTGCTCGCCTTCGCGTGCACGGTCGGAGCGTGGCGGGCGGCGCTCGCCGCCGCCGGCGGCCGCATCGGCCAGCGCCAGGCGGCCGCCCGGCTCGGCATCGGGGCGATGGTCAACTCGTTCGCGCCCGCGAAGCTCGGCGAGGCGGTGAAGCTCGCCCTCTGCGCGCGCGAGGTCGAGTCCGACTCGAAGCTGCGCACCATGGGCGGCGCCTACGCAGCGCTCACCGCAGCCCGCTCGCTCGCGCTGGTCGTCCTCGTGTTCATCGCGTCGATCTCGGGCGCCCTGCCGCTCTGGCCGGCCTTCGGGCTGCTCGGGATCGTGGCGGCGCTCGCCGCGCTCGTGCGCTTCTCCGGCCGCGTCCGCTCCAACGGCCGCGTGGCGCGGCTCCTCAGCGGCCTTGCGGAGCTCGGCCACTCGCCGCGACGTCTGGCCGCCGTCGTCGGCTGGACGCTGGGGATGGCCTCCGCCCAGCTGGCCGCGACCGTCGCCGTCGCAGCCGCGCTCGGCCTGCCGCACCCGGTCTCCGCGGCGCTCGTGATCCTGCCCGCGCTCGAGCTCGCCTCGGCGTTCCCGGTCACGCCGGGGAGCATCGGGATCGGCAGCGGCGCCGTCGCGGTGGCGCTCGCGAGCCGCGGCATCGGCATGACGGACGCGCTCGGCGTCGGGTTCGCGATGCAGGGCCTGCAGACGCTCGTCAGCATCTCCGCCGGCTCGCTCGGCGCGCTCTACCTCGTCCGCCCGGCTCCGGTCGTCAAGCGCTGGGCCGTGCGCGTCGCGACCGTCGGCGCGTCGGCGGCACTCGCCGCGCTCGTCTCGATGCTGGTCGTCAGCGCGGTCTAGCGGGTCTACGAGTCGGTGAGGCGCAGGAACGACGGCGTCTCGAGCGGGTCGTCGCTGCCGGCCCTCACGATCGAGCCGCGGCGTGCCGGCTTGCCGAGGCCCGTCGCGATCACGGTGATCCAGATCTGGCCCGTCAGGCGGTCGTCGATCGTCGCGCCGAAGATGATGTTCGTGTCGTCGGTGGCCGCCTCGCGCACCACCTCGGCCGCCTCGTTCACCTCGTAGAGCGACAGGTCGTCGCCGCCGGCGATCGAGAGCAGGATGCCGCGCGCGCCGGTGATCTCCGTCTCGATCAGCGGGCTGCGCAGTGCACGCTCGGCCGCCTCCCGCGCGCGGTTCTCGCCGGTCGCGAAGCCGATGCCCATCAGCGCCGAGCCGGCGTCCTTCATGATCGTGCGCACGTCGGCGAAGTCGAGGTTGATCAGGCCCGGGTTCGTGATCAGGTCGCAGATGCCCTGGACGCCCTGGCGGAGCACGTCGTCGGCGATCCGGAACGCGTCGAGCATCGAGGTCGACTTGTCGAGCACCTCGAGCAGCCGGTCGTTCGGGATCACGATCAGCGTGTCGCACGCCTCGCGCAGCGCCTCGACGCCCTCGTCGGCCTGCTTGCGTGCGCCGGGTGCCCTCGAACTTGAACGGCGTCGTCACGATCCCGACCGTGAGCGCGCCGAGCTCGCGCGCGATCCGCGCGACGACCGGCGCAGCGCCGGAGCCGGTGCCGCCGCCCTCGCCGGCGGTGACGAAGACCATGTCCGAGCCGCGCAGCGTGCGCTTGAGCTCGTCGTAGCCGTCCTCGGCGGCTCGCCGGCCGATCTCCGGGTCGGCGCCGGAGCCGAGCCCCTCGGTGAGCTCGCTGCCGATGTGGATCTTCGTCGGCGCGTCGCTCATCTGGAGCTGCTGGATGTCGGTGTTGACCGCGATGAAGTCGACCTGCGTGATCCCGGCGTCGATCATCCGGTCGAGCGCGTTCAGGCCGGCGCCGCCGACGCCGACGACGCGGATCACGGCGAGGTACGACGCGCTGTCGCGGGCGCCGCTCGAGGCGCGCCGGCTGCTCGGGCAGCGGCTCGAGCCAGCGCGCGAGCCGCCGCCGGTCCTCTGCGGGTGCGGGGTCCAGTGCGGGCGCGGCCTTGACCGCGCGGATCGGGGTCGGCCCGGCCGGCCCGTCCTCGGGCGGCTCCGAGGCCTTGGCGGGTGGAGGCGCGGCGGCCTGCCCGGCGTCGAGCTGCTGCTGCTCCCCCTGATTGCTTCTGTGCCGCCTCGGTCGCGCGGAAGAGCTCCGCCAGCGGGCCCTCACGCATGCTGGCGCGCTTTCTCGCCATCGAGCACCTCCTTCGCCAGGTCGCGGTACATGTGCGCCGCCTCGCCGTCGGGCTCGTAGGCCAGAACGGAGATGCCCTTGACCGGCGCCTCCGCGTAGCGGATCGTCTTGCGGATTCGGGTGTTGTAGACGAGCTCGCCGAAGTTCTCGCGCAGGATCTCGTCCGCCTCGCGCGAGTGCGTGAGCCGCTTGTCGTACATCGTCGGGAGGATGCCGATGATCTCGACGCGCGGGTTCAGGTTCTCGCGCACCATCGCAGCGTGTTCTCGAGCTGGACGAGCCCGCGCAGCGAGAGGTACTCGGTCTGCACCGGCACGATCACGCCGTCCGCGGCGACGAACGCGTTGATCGTCAGCAGGCCGAGCGACGGCGGCGTGTCGATCAGGATGTAGTCGTAGCGCTCCTTGATCGGCGCGAGCGCCTTCTGGAGCGCGCGCTCCCGGCCGATCTGGCTCGACAGCGCCATGTCCGCGCCGGCGAGGTCGATCGACGCGACCGCGATGTCGATCTCGCGGGTCTCGATCACCTGCTCGATCGGCATCCGGTGCACGAGCACGTCGAACATCGACCGCTCGATCGTGTCCGGGTTCAGCCCCTGCGACATCGTCAGGTTGCCCTGCGGGTCGAGGTCGATGCAGAGCACCGCAGCCCCTTCTCGGCGAACGCGACGCCGAGGTTCAGCGTCGTCGTCGTCTTGGCGACGCCGCCCTTCTGGTTCGCGAGCGCGATCACCTGCGTGTCGGCAGGGCCGGACTCGCTCGCATGGCGAACGTTGGGACGCGGGAGCAAGCGTGCGACTGCCATGTCTGAGGCCTGTTCGGGTTGACTCACGGCATTCCTTCCCGGCTCGGGCTCATCGGGCCACACGCTATTCACGGCGCCGGACCGCACGCCTGGCGGCTCGTCCGTTGGAGGTTCGCTCAGCGCATTCGCTTCGCCTCCTCCCGCAGCCTCGCGGCCGCCGCCCGCGCTCGCTCGTCGCCGTCCGACCGCGCCCACTCCTCGGCCTCGGGGACGAGCTCCCGCAGCTCGTCGAGCAGGTCGCCCGCCGAGCCGCCCGCGCGCAGCTCGTCGATGCGACGCAGGCGGCTGAGCACCCGCTCCGGCTCGTGGATCTGCTCCGCCTCGTCCATCACCCGACGGTAGCGGGGAAGGTGTGACGTGTCTGTGCCGGCTGTGTGAAAAGACCGCGCGAACCGCTCAGGCGACGCGCAGGACGGACGCCGGCCGCGGCCGCAGCCCGAGCAGCGTCTCGTCGAGCGTCGCGACGAGCGACGCGCGATCGCCGTGCGAGAGCGTCTCGACGAGCGCCCGCCGCACCGCGTCGCGCGCGTCGCGCCCGAGCCGCTCGGAGCCGAGCGAGTCGAGCAGCTCCGACGCGGGTCGCCGTCTTCTCGCCGAGCAGCACCGCCGCGCGCATCGAAGCGGCCCACGCGCCGCCGTCGCCGCCGAGCAGGCACGTCGAGCGCCTCGCGCACCTGCCCGGAGCGGAACGGCTCGTCGGCGAAGAGCGAGAGCTCCCAGCGGTCGAGCGCCTCGCCGAGCTCGCGGTCGTCGTCGGCGAGCGGGAGCCGCTCGCGGAGGTCGGCGGCGAGGGCGCCGCGCGCACGGTCGAGCCGGATCGCCTCGCCGCGCGGCTGCGTCGCCGCGATCGGGAGCAGCGGCGAGATGCGCAGCGGCCGGAAGTCGAGCCGCTCGAAGACGACCGGCCCGGCCGCGATCGCGCCGGCGGTCGCGAGGCGCAGCGCGCTGACCGCGTCGGCGAGCTCGGCGGCCGCGTCCGGCGGCTCGCCCTCGTCGGCGTCGAGCTCGCGCGCCAGCTCGAGCACGCAGCAGCCGGTCGACGTCGCGGCCGAACTCGGGCGGCATCAGCCCGTGCGCCTCGGGCCAGAGCCGCGCGAGCTCGCCGGCGACGACCTGGCGCAGCACGATGTCGCCGCCGAGCTCGAACGGTCGCCGCCCGAGAGCCCGACCAGCGGCGCGATCGCGGCGTACGAGCGCGCGGTGCCGAAGAGCGAGTGCTCGATATCGTCGTACGCCGCGTCGAACGCCTCGTCCTGCCAGTCGAAGCCGCCGCAGCGCTCCGCCGTCCACGTCAGCATCGGCAGCAGGATCGTGCGGAAGAGCGCGTCGTCGTCGGTGTCGCCGAGAGCCCGCAGTGCGCGTGCGCGAAGATCGCGGCCGCCGGCTCGCGCTGCAGGTCGTCGATCGCGTTGCGCGCGTCGGGCAGCCGGCGCAGCGTCGGCGCCTGCTCCTCGACGAAACCGCGCACGAGCGGGCGGTACTCGTAGAGCGACGGGCCGCCGCGGGTCGGGTGCTCCTCGAAGGCGAACGGCAGCTCCGCACCGCGCTCGGCGGCGAAGGCGCGCCAGGCAGAACGCGCGCAGGGACTGGTAGAGGTGCGGCGCGCGCAGCACGACGACCTTTACGCCCCGGGCGGCTCCTCTCCTCTCTGGCAGCCGGGGCACCAGTAGGCGATGCGGTTCGCGTCGCCCTGCCCCCGCGCCCGGATGCGGGTGCCGCAACGCGGACACGGCCGGCCGACGCGCCCGTAGACGCGCCGCGGCCCCTCGCGACCCCGGTCGACGGAGGCGCTCATCAGACTTGCCGCGGACTCGAGCGCGCGCAGCCGGTCCCGCTCGTCGACGTCGCGCGAGACGCAGCCACGGCGAGAGCTCGACCGCCCAGAGCGTCTCGGCCATCCACATGTTCCCGATGCCGGCGACGAGCGACTGGTCGAGCAGCGCGTCGCCGAGCCAGCGGTCGGGATCCGTGCGCCGCAAGCGCGCGACCATCGCGTCGAGTCGCGGCGGCTGCGCGAGGATGTCCGGCCCGAGCCGCTGCAGCGCGCGAGCGTGCAGCTCGAGCACCGGCCCGTCCCAGAGAACGCCTTCGTGGCGCTCGCCGCGGAGCACGAGCCACGGCCTGCCCGCGCGCGCCTCGCCGCGTGGACGCAGCGTCCAGCGCCCGGTCATGCGCAGGTGCGACCGCACGACGACCCCGCCCTCGAAGCGGAGCAGCGAGGTTCTTGCCGAACGCCTCGACCGACTCGAGCCCCCGGCCGTCGAGGTGCTCGGCGACCCGCTCGGCCTGGGCGCGTGGATGCGGCGAGCTCGACCTCGATCCGGTGGCCGACGAGCGCCTGCAGGCGGATCGCTGCGCGGTGCAGCGTGTCGCCCTCGGGCACGAGCGCACCGTAACGTCCAGGGCCGAGATTCGTACCGTTCGCTCACACGGCCCGCACAGAGCGGGCGTACGTTCTGCGCGCCATCACGAAGCTCGCACTCATCACACTGCTCGCCGCGTCGCTGCTCGTCGGCGCTGCGCAGGCCGGCTTCACGCCCGCCTGGTCGTACGTGCCCCCCACGCTGCGCGCGAAGCTCGCGACGCAGGCCGGCGGCAGCCTCTACCTGCCGGCGCGCGTCCCGCTCGGCTACCGCTACAAGGCCGGCGCGAAGGTCGCGAGCGGCGTCCTCACCGTCCCGTTCACGCAGCGCGTGCGCGTGCGCCAGGGCGTCTACCGCTGGACGGCGAAGACGTTCACGTGGAAGACGGAGCCGCTCACGAGCGGCACGGCGTGCACCGACTGGGACACGCTCGCGAAGACGGAGCAGGTGAGCGGCAACAAGGTCTACTGGGCGAACGACGGCGTCGCATGGCGCTGCGTCACCGACCACACCGCGCGCACTCTCGTGCTCTCGGCAGCGCAGGCGGGCAACGTCACGCCTCCCGGGCTCGCCGACGTCGTCGCGAGCGCGCTCGACGTCAGCGGGCGCTCGAACAAGCCGACCGAGATCATCAACGTCGTCCCGAGGACGGTGAAGCGCGGCCACACCGTGCTCGTGAGCGGCGTCGCCGGCGGCTGCACGAGCGGCGACACGGTGACGATCCTCTCGCACGCCTTCCCGTCGACGCACTCGTTCGCCGGCGTGCCCGCGGCGCTCGCGCAGGTCGGCTCGGCCGGGCGCTTCTCGGCGAGGGTGACGATCCCGAAGACGCGTGCTCCCGGCAGCTACACCGTCACGGCACGCTGCGGCGGCGGCAACCTCGGCGTCGAGGCGCACCTCACCGTCACGCGGTGAGCCTTGGTGTCTGACACCAGTTCGGAACCGCACCCAAGCTACGCGGCCGCCCAGGTGTCAGACACCACCCGACCACCCCCGCCCCGCTCCACAGCGGTGTCTGACACCAGTTCGAGGCGCCGACGCGCGGCGACCCCGCGCACGGTGTCAGACACCGTCACGCTCGCAGCACCGCGCGCCGCGGGCCGGCGAGGAACCCGACCTCGACGAGCAGCGGCATCACGTCGCTCTCGGCGACCGGCTCGCCGTCGAACCGCTCGACGCCGAGCCGCTTCGCGCCGCCGCCGCGCACGTGCGCGACCAGCGCCGCGAACGCCGGCCGCAGCCAGTAGTCCGACGGGTCGCGCAGCGGGACGAGCGAGCGGCCGCCGCGCTCGACGTACAGCACCGCCTCGCCGCCGAGGAGGACGACGTAAGCGCCCGCGACCCGCGCCGCCCGCGCGCCGGCGCGCTTCGGCCATGGCAGGGCGGCGCCGTACGGCTGCGCCGGGTCGGCGGCGGCGAGCACGATCGCGTCCGCCTCCTCCCCGCGCTCGCGCAGCTCGCGCAGCCGCTCGACGGCGCCGCCGAGCGCGAACTGCGCACCGCCGAGGCCCTCGACGAAGTAGCCGCGGCGGCACAGCCCGAGCGTCTCGAGCGCGCGCAGCTCGGCGTAGACGGCGCCGTAGCCGCCGGGGATCCCCTCGGCGCGCACGCCGTCGCGCGTGACGATCCCCTGCCGCTCGAGCAGCAGCTCGGCGAGCGCGCGTCGCTCGGGCGGCGCGGCGAAGAGTCGCTCGGTGCGCGACCAGCGGCCCTGCGTCGCCGTCGGCCCCGAGACCCGCCGGCGCGAGAAGCGCCGCGGCCGCCGCTCCGGCTTCGGCACGCCGAAGCGGCGCCCCGCTCGCAGCGGCGTCCACGCGTCGTTCGTCGACCTCGCCCGCCCAGACGAGATCCCACAGCGCCGGCAGAGCACCGCCTCGTCGAGGCCCGTCTCGTCGAGCAGCTCGTCGAAGAAGAGCGCCGCGCCGAGCGCCGCGCGGACGGCGTCGTGCTCCGCGCCCTCCGGGCGCGGCGTGCCGGCGACCCGCCCGAGCGCGGCCGCGTCCTCGCGGAAGTAGAGCGCGACGCGGTCGAGCCCGGCGCCGACCCAGACGACCTCGCCGCTCGCGCACAGCGCATCGAGATGCTCGGGCCGGTAGCCGGGGACGCGGCGCGGCAGCACCTCCGCCTCCCACAGCGCGACCGGCAGCGGCAGCGCCTGCAGCGGGACGAGCGCCTCGCGCAGCGACGCCGCGGCGGTCGATGCCGTGCCACGACGGCAGGAAGCGCGCGAGCGCCTCGGGCTCGACCGGCTCGACCTCGCGCCGCAGCGCGGCGAGCGACGCGCGCCGCAGCCGGCGCAGCACGTCGGGATCGCACCACTCGCGCTCGGTGCCGCCGGGGCGCAGCTCGCCGCGCACGAGCAGCTCCTCGCGCTCGAGCTCGACGAGCACGCGCCGACGACGTCGCGGCCGAAGCGCTCGTTCGCCTCGCCGGTCGTGAACGGCCCGCGCCCCTTCGCGAAGCGCAGCACGAGCTGGCGCAGCGACTCGGGCCCGCCTTCGAGGAACGCGTCCGGCAGCCCTGACGGCGGCATCACGCCGAGCGCGTCGCGGTAGCGGCCCGCGTCCTCGGCGGCGATCAGCCGTTCCTCGCCCGCGATCCGCACCACGAGCGCGCGGCGCTCGTCGAGGAGCGGCGCGGCGAGCGCCGGCGTCGTACTCGCCGACGCGCAGGTCGCCGCGCAGCCGGAGCTGGTCGTGCAGCTCGTCGGGCGAGCGCGGGTCGCCGCGCAGCTGGCGCTCGACCTCGTCGACGGCGTCGCGGTCGAGCAGGTCGCGCAGCTCCTCCTGCCCGAGCAGCTCGCGCAGCAGGTCGCGGTCGAGCGACAGCGCCTGCGCGCGGCGCTCGGCCGGCGGCGTGTCGTCCTCGTACATGTACGTCGCGATGTAGTCGAAGAGCAGCGACGCCGAGTACGGCGAGGCCGACGCGGTCTCGACCTCGACGAGGTCGAGCTCGCGCGTCCGCAGCCCCTGCAGCAGCGTGCGCAGCGCGGGCAGGTCGAAGACGTCCTGCAGGCACTCGCGGTAGGTCTCGAGCACGACCGGGAACGAGCCGTACTTGCGGGCGACGCCGAGCAGCGACTGCGCCTTCAGCCGCTGCTGCCAGAGCGGCGTCCGCTGGCCCGGGCGCCGCCGCGGGATCAGCAGCGCCCGCGAGGCGTTCTCGCGGAAGCGCGCGCCGAAGAGCGCCGTCTCGCCGAGCTCGGCGACGACGAGGTCCTCGACCTCGCCCGGGTCGATCATCAGCGCCTCGGTCGGCGGCGGCGCATCGGCGTCGGGGAAGTGCAGCGCGATGCCGTCGTCCGACCAGATCGACTGCGCGTCGATGCCGTGCGACTCGCGCAGCCGCGCGGTGATCGCCATCGCCCACGGCGCGTGCACGCGGCCGCCGAACGGCGAGAGGATGCAGACGCGCCAGTCGCCGATCTCGTCGCGGAAGCGCTCGACGACGATCGTGCGGTCGGACGGCACGGCGCCGGTCGCGTCGGCCTGCTCGCGGAGGAAGGTGAGCAGGTTGCGCGCCGCACGCTCGTCGAGGAGGAACTCCTCGCGCAGCCGCTTCGACGCCTTCGCCTCCGAGAGCGCCGAGAGCTCGCGCGAGGCGGCGCCGATCTTCTGGCCGAGCTCGTAGGGCCGGCCGATCCCCTCGCCCTTCCAGAACGGCACCGCACCAGGCAGGCCCGGCGCCGGCGAGACGAGCACGCGGTCGCGGGTGATCTCCTCGATCCGCCAGGTCGACGCGCCGAGCAGGAACGTCTGCCCCGCGCGAGCCTCGTAGACCATCTCCTCGTCGAGCTCGCCGACGCGGCCGCCGCCGTCGACCAGGAAGACGCCGAACATGCCGCGGTCGGGGATCGTGCCGGCGTTCGTCACCGCGAGGCGGCGCGCGCCCTCCCGCGCACGGATCGTGCCGCCCGTGCGGTCCCAGACGATGCGCGGGCGCAGCTCGGCGAACTCGTCGGACGGGTAGCGGCCCGCGAGCATGTCGAGCACGTTCTCGAGCTGCGCGCGCGACAGGTCGCGAAACGGGTGCGCACGCGTGACGAGCCGGTGCAGGTCGTCGACGCCGATCTCCTCCTGCGACGCGATCGCGACGACCTGCTGCGCGAGCACGTCGAGCGGGTTGCGCGGGATCTTCGTCTCCTCGATCTCGCCCTCGCGCATCGCACGTGCGACGACCGCCGACTCGAGCAGATCGGCCCGGAACTTCGGGAAGATCCGCCCCTTCGAGACGGAGCCCAGCTCGTGGCCGGCGCGGCCGATCCGCTGCAGGCCGCGCGCGACCGACTTCGGCGACTCGACCTGCACGACGAGGTCGACGGCGCCCATGTCGATGCCCAGCTCGAGCGATGAGGTCGCGACGAGGCACGGGATGCGGCCGGCCTTCAGATCCTCTTCGACGAGGACGCGCTGCTCGCGCGCGAGCGAGCCGTGGTGCGCGCGCGCGATCTCGACCGGCGGCCCGTCCTCACCCTGGTTCGCGAGCTCGTTCAACCGCAGCGCGAGCCGCTCGGCGAGGCGGCGGTTGTTGACGAAGACGATCGTCGAGCGGTGCTCGCGGACGAGCCGCAGGATCTCCGGATAGATCGACGGCCAGATCGACTGCGCGCCGAGCTCGGTGCCCGCGTCCATCTCCTGGCCGTCGGCCGGGACGGGATACGAGAGCGACGCGGTCGAGCCGAGCTCGCGCAGGTCCTCGACCGGGATCACGACCTCGAGGTCGAGCTCCTTGCGGGTGCCCGCGTCGACGAGCGTGATCTCGCGGCCGCCGGCGACGAAGCGCCCGATCTCCTCGAGCGGACGTTGCGTCGCAGACAGACCGATCCGTTGAATCGGTTTGTCTGCAAGCCGTTGCAGGCGCTCCACCGAGATCGCGAGATGGCTCCCGCGTTTCGTGCCCGCGACGGCGTGCACCTCGTCGAGGATCAGCGTCTCGACCGAGCGCAGCGTGTCGCGAACCTGCGAGGTGAGCATCAGGTAGAGCGACTCCGGCGTCGTGATCAGGATGTCGGGCGGCTCCTTGAGCAGCTCGCGGCGCTCCTTGGCCGGCGTGTCGCCCGTACGGACGGCGACGCGCAGCTTGGAGTCGAGCCCGGCGAGCGGCCCGCGCAGGTTGCGCTCGATGTCGTAGTTGAGCGCCTTCAGCGGCGAGACGTAGAGCAGGCGCAGCCCTTGACCGGGTGTCTCGTTGAGGCGGTCGATCGCGGAGAGAAACGCGGTCAGCGTCTTGCCCGACCCGGTCGGCGCCTGGATCAGGACGTGTGCGCCGGAGGCGATCGCCGGCCAGCCGAGCTCCTGCGCCGGCGTCGGCGCGGCGAACGTGCGCTCGAACCAGCCGCGGGTAGCCGGCGAGAAGAAGTCGAGCGAGCCCACCCGGTCAAGGGTAGTCGCCGAGGGCTAGCGAGCGAGCAGCGCGAGCACCCCGACCAGGACGACGAAGCCGAGCACGATCGTCGTCGCCTGCAGAGCGACCTTCACGAGCGCCCCGACGATCGCGACGAGGAGCACGGGGACGCGCAGGGTCAGCTCGACGCTGCGAGGCGGCGCGTGCGTCGGCGTCCCGAGCGGCTCGATGCGCGCGGGCCTTCGCGGCACGTACGGGCCGTACGGCGCCCTGAGCCGGAGCTCGGGCGAGACGAGCACGAGTTCGGGGCTGATCTGCTCGATGGCGCGGCATTCGCGCGGTCGCCCGGCATCCCTGCCGTACGCCGGGAAGGGACGGTTACCCTGCCGTCGAACTCGCATCGCACCCCTTGACAGGGGCAAACGCACAGCTACCGTTCGTATCCCTCTAAAGGGTGACACGCCCGGATGCCGATCAAACCTGAAGACATTAGCGCGGACAATCTCCCGCAGGGCGTGAGGGGGTACCAGCGCGAGGCGACCGAGAACCTTCTGAAGCTCGTCGCGTGGGACTACCGCCGCGTTTTGCGCGACCAGGCGGTCGACGCGGAGGAGCTGAAGCGCCTGCGCGCGCAGAGCGAGCAGCTCGAGACCGAGCTGCAGGCGCTACGGAGCTTGCTGGACGCACAGCCGAACGAGCAGCAGGTGCAGCTTCAGTCGCAGGTGGCCGAGCGAACTGCGGCGCTTCAGGAGGAGGTCTCGCGGTTGCAGGCTGCGCTCCAGGCGCAGTCGCATCGTGCAGAGCTCAGCGAGACGCTGCTCGCGAGCGCGCTGCGCAGCGCCCGCGACCTGCGCGAGCGCACGCGCGAGGAGTGCGAGTCGTTGCTCAAGGCGTCGCGCCGGCGCGCGCTCGAGATCGAGCACGAGGCCCGACAGTCGGTCAGGCGCGCCGGTGGCGAGCTCGAGCGCCTCAAGCAGATGGAGCACGATCTGCGCGAGCAGCTCCGCAAGGTGCTGCAGTCCGTGATCGAGAGCGAGAGCCCGCCTGAGCCTACGCAGGCGCCCCCCGCCGCCCCGCTGCCGGCGACGCCGCCGGACGACGAGCTCACGCTGCCGCCGTCCTGGACGTCGGCAGGCGACTGACCTGCTCGATCCTCGTCCGCGCGGCCTCCGCGCGCTTCTCTAGCCGGCCCCGCCCGACTCGATGTAGTCGCGCAGGCTCGCGCTCAGCCCGACGTCGAGGGACACCGAGCCTCCGTCGAGGTGCAGCCGAGTCGCGTCGTCGCTGACGACGGCCGTCCAGCCGTGGAGGTCGACGTGGCGCGTGGCGAGCTCGCAGATCTCCTTGACACGCTTCTCACGCGTCTCGCCGGGGTTCGTGTTGAGCGCGAATGCGACCTCGTCGGTGATCTTGGCGCGATCCGCGTCGCGCAACTTCCGGAGGTTCCGGTCGATCTCGACGGCGACCGGCGCGAGCGACAGATCGGTGGGCTTCCTCGGGAGCAATGTCATGGTGGGTCCTCCTGCGTCTGCGGGTCACACTGATCGTGCGCCCCCGAGACCCCGGTGGAATCGCGAATCGCCCGCAGCCTCCGCGCGGCACTCCCCGAACCTGGTTCGCCGCAGGCGAACCACTTGCGGCGTGCCGGCCCTGGTCGTCGGCGGCGCCCACACGGTGTCTGACACCTTGAAGGTGTCAGACACCCTCCAGAGCAGCCGCCGCGCACAAACACACGGTGTCTGACACCTCAAGGTGTCAGACACCCCTTCGGAGTTAGGATCGCCCCATGCCGAAGGCGCTCTACTTCACCGACGACCCGAGGGCCTGTGAGCTGCTCGCCGAGGATCCCTTCGCCCTGCTCGTCGGCTTCGCGATCGACCAGCAGGTGCCGGTGCAGAAGGCCTTCGCCGGCCCGTACGTGCTGAAGCAGCGGGCGGGCACGCTCGACCCCCGCACGCTCGCGCAGCGCGACCTCACCGAGACGTTCGCCGAGAAGCCGGCGATCCACCGCTTCCCCGGCTCGATGGCGAAGCGCGTGCAGGAGCTGGCGGCGGTCGTGGTCGAGGACTACGACGGCGATGCGTCCCGCATCTGGACGGAGGCGAAGGACGCCGCCGACCTGCGCAAGCGGATCGGTGCGCTCCCGGGCTTCGGCCCGATGAAGGTGATGGCGCTCGGCTCGGTGCTCGGCGGCCAGCTCGGCGTCAAGACGGCGAAGGAGCTCGTCCCCGATCACGCATGCCTCGGCAAGGTCAACTCGCCGGCCGATCTCGAGGCCTACCAGGCCGCGAAGCGCGCGCACAAGCGCGCGCTGAAGAGCGGGGACGCCGATGGACGCCGCTGAGGCGCTGAAGCGGGTCCCGCTGTTCGCCGACCTGAGCGACCGGCAGCTGAAAAAGCTCTCGGACCGCTTCCGCGAGCGCGTCCTCGAGCCCGGAATGTCGGTCGTGCAGGAGGGGACGATGAGCGGCGTCGGCTTCTTCGTCGTCGCGGACGGCGAGGCGGTGGTCACGGTCGGCGGCGGCGAGGTGGCGAGGCTCGGCCCGGGCGGCCACTTCGGCGAGCTCGCGCTGGTCAGCGAGGGTGCACGGACGGCGACGGTGACCGCGACGACGGAGCTGCACTGCCTCGAGATCCCGTTCTGGGACTTCCGCGACTTCGCGCACGAGAACCCCGACGTGACCTGGAAGCTCCTCCAGCACGTCGTCGGGCTGCTGCAGCCCCGGTAACGAGTCCGGCCGCCACCGGCCTGCCTCCCTCCCCGCGGCTGGGGTGCTAGCACCGTGGCCGGCGCGAGTTGCCGCCCCTACCGTCGAACGACATCTCGCGAACGTCTCCGAAGGAGGCAAGCATGAGGAAGTGGCTTACAGCCATCACCCCGAGGACTCGCCTGGCGGCTCTGCTCGCAGCACTCGCGACCATCGGCGCCATCGCCGCGTACTCGGTTGCAACCGCATCGGGCGAGGGACGCACACTCGTCGGGCAGTTCGGGTTCGACACTGCAGCGGCGAGCGGATTGAGCTACTACCACCAGTGCGCGCCGATGAACGCGGGCTTCACGATCTCCCTGACCGAGGACGGCAACCCGGTCACCACGCTTCAGCCCGGGACGTACTGGCTGACCGTCACGGACAACTGCACGAACCACAACTTCGAGCTGAGAAGCTGTCCGGGGGCGGACTCGCCGTGTGACCCGAGCTCCGGTGGTGTCGAGCAGGAGATCACCTCGCTCTCCGGCGCCCCGGGCACCGTGACGGTGAAGCTCCACCTGGTGCACGGGACCTACAGGCTGTTCTGCGACGCCCCCGTCAAGGGCGATCCCAATCCGCTGGATACGCACGAAACGATCTTCGGCATGTACACCGACTTCACAGTCGGCGGAGTCGGCCAGGTCGGGTAATCGAGGCACCGGCGCCCGGAGAGATCCGGGCGCCGGTGCAACCGAAAGGAGCGTCACGCGATGACCACCGATGCCGTTGCCGCTCTCCGCCGCTACTTCGCGTCGGACAACCGCCGCGCCCTCCAGACGGCGCTCGGTTTGCTCTGGCTGCTCGACGGGGCGCTGCAGTTTCAACCGTTCATGTACACGCGGGCCTTCCCGCAGATGCTCGTCGCGATGGAGCCCGGCCAGCCTCACTGGCTTTCGTCCAGCCTCGGCTTCGGCGCTCGCATCGCCCTCGTCGACCTCCCTCTCTGGAACACGCTCTTCGGCCTGACCCAGGTCGCGCTCGGGCTCGGCATCCTCTTCCGCCCCACGGTCAGGCTCGCGCTCGCGGGCTCGTTCGCCTGGGTGCTCGTCGTGTGGTGGTTCGGCGAGGGGTTCGGGATGCTGTTCGCGAACACGGCGAGCCCGCTCGCCGGCGCGCCCGGCGCGGTTCTGCTCTACGCGCTCGCCGGGCTGATCGTCTGGCCG
Organism: uncultured Thermoleophilia bacterium; assembly: GCA_963725595.1. GTDB lineage: Bacteria > Actinomycetota > Thermoleophilia > Gaiellales > Gaiellaceae > PALSA-600. The sequence continues at coordinate 895,342 of CAVRYT010000001.1, forward strand.
AACGACCGCCCGGGCGGCCTGCTCGGCGTCCGCGGCGCGCGGCTCGTCTGGGGTGCGCTCTGGGCCCTCATGGCGTGGCTCTGGCTCCTTGGCCCGAACAGCAGTGCCGATGCGACGCACGATGCGATCGCCGCCGCGCCGTCCGGCATCGGTCCGCTCGCCAGCCTGCAGCGGCATGCCGCAGACCTCGCCGGCGGCCGCGGCCTGCCGATCGCACTCGTGCTCGCGGCCGTCTCGCTCGCGATCGCGATCGCGAGCGCGGTCGACTGGCAGGCACGCACGTTCCTCAGACTCGCGATCTACCTCAACGTCGCCTATTGGGTCGTCGGCCAGGGGCTCGGCGGCCTCGCTACCGGGTCGGCCACCGACCCGAACGCAGGCCCGCTCTTCGTCCTGCTCGCCGCGGCGCTCTTGACGCTGCTCCCCGCCGAGACCGCGGCGGGCGCCGCCGAGCGGAGGAGCCCCGCCCGCGGCGCGATCGCGTACAGGTAGTCGAGAAACACGATCCGTCCGGCCGCCGCGGGACACTCGTGGCGGCTGTGACGGGCCTCCCCCTCGACAAGCCCGGCCTCGAGCCGCCGTTCCTGCGCGGGCTCGCGTTCGCGCTCGCGGTATCGGCGGTCGTCTGGGCGCTGCTCGCCGCGCTCGTCCTGCGTCTCGCCTAACGCGGATCGGGTCGGTCGACGTTCCAGTGGCGCGCCACGGACGCGATCCAGCGGCCGTCGTCGCGCGGCGTGATCGCGAAGCGCGACACCGACCGTTGCCCGAGCTCGTGGTCGCCGTAGAGGATGTCGATGCTCATCCGCCGCGGCTCGCGGACTGCGTCACGAATCGACGCGTACATCGGGTCGCTCGCGTCGCGGAACGCGCCCTGCCAGAAGCCGTCGTCGCCGGGCGCGACGTAGAGGTCACGCGTCAGCCGGTGAAACTGCTCGAGCGGCGGATAGGTCGCGTCGGCCCCGCTCTGCGTCTGCGGGTGGACGTAGTAACCGTGCATCACGGCGATCCCGCTGCCCGCGTTGCGGACGGCGATCGCCAGATAGATCGCATCCTCGACGACCTCCGCGATCGCCTCGCTCCCCGCTACCTGGAACCAGCGGTTGTCCGAGAAGCCGACCTTCTGCGGCAGGCTGTCGGTCCGGGTCGGCACGAGCAACGGCCGCAGGCTCGCAAGGAGCGAGAGCTCGGCGACCCGCGCCGCACGCTGCCCGGAGCGCACGGCTGCGAACGTGGCGACCGCGAGCACGAGCGTTGCCGCGGCGGTCAGGATGCTCGAGGTCGCGACCCAGTCGACCGCGATCATCCGGCGGCCTCCGCGACGATCCGCCGGATCTCTTCGACGAACCGGTCCTCGGCGAACGCTTCGCCGTGCGTTCGGATCGCGTCGCCGTCCCAGCTTCCGCGGCCGAGCTCCTCGACCGCGTCGCGGACCGCCTCCGCGGTCGGCCGGTCGAAGAACACGCCGGTCGTCCCTTCGCGGACCGTGTCGAGGTAGCCGCCGAAGCGGAGCGCCGCAACCGGCTTGCCGAAGCCGGCGGCCTCGACCGGCGTCAAGCCGAAGTCCTCCCGCGAGGCGGCGACGAGGCCGGCGCAGTTCTCGTAGAGCCAGCGGAGCTGCGCGTCGTCCACCTCGGTGAGCAGAGTGACGTTCGGCGGGGCCACGGCACGCAGCCGCGCCTCGAGCGGGCCGGCGCCGACCACCACGAGCCGTTCCGGGAGCCGGCGGAACGCTTCGGCGACCTCGGCGACGTGCTTGTACGGCAGCAGCCGCCCGACGTTGAGGAAGAACCCCGGCTCGACGCCCGCCAGCGGCGTGCTCTCGGACGCCGTGCCGAGGCCGGCCGGCGGATGGAGCACTCGCGGGCGGACGCCGTAGACCGCCTCGACCTGCTCGGCCACGAAGCTCGAGTTGGCGACGTACACGTCTGCCGAACCGGCTCCCCAGCGATCGAACCGGCGCAGCGGCGCCGAGAGGGCGGTCAACGCGAGCCTGGCATGCAGCGCGGGCCGGGCGCCGAGATAGTCATCGGCGCGGTAGAGCCACTTCGCCGGCGAATGGCAGTAGACGATCTTCCGCCCCTCGGTGCGCACGAGGTGCGCCCAGCCGCTCGAGCTGCAGACGACAGCGTCGGCGTCGATCCGCCGCAGCGCGAACGACGGCGCGAGCACCGGCAGCGCCGCCCGGCTGTTGCGGCGCAGGAAGCCGACATGGTCGATCGGCAGCGTCCGCACGTCCACGGAGCGAAAGCCCGGGAACGTCGACTGCGGCTCGTAGAACGAGGTCGTCAGCGGCGCGTCGGGAAAGGCGCGGGTGAGCGTCAACGCGACGCGCTCCGCCCCGCCCCGCTGTGTCAGGTAGTCGTGCACGAGCCACACGCTCATTCCCGCAGCTCCTTGAGCGCCGGCCCGAGCGCCTGCCCGCCGCGCAGCACCGGCTCGAACAGGTCGCCCCGCTCTGCCACGCGCTCGAGCGCCACTGCCATCGTGAAGTCGCGCGGGCGCACGTCGTCGGTCAGCTCGCTCCACTCGAGCGGCGTCGACACCGGGGCGCCCGGCTTCGGCCGCACGGAGTAGACCGACGCGATCGTCTTTCCATGCCCGTTCTGGCGGTGGTCGACGAGCACACCCGAACGCTTCTTCTTCAACCACTCGGTCGTCACCTCGCCGGGGTGCTCGGCCTCGAGCCGGCGCGAGAGCAGCTCGGCGAACTCGTACGTCTCGTCGTAGCCGTAGCGGCGCGCAATCGGCACGAGCACATGGATCCCGTCCGCGCCGCTCGTCTTCACCCACGACTCGAGCTCGAGCGCCTCGAGTGACTCGCGCACGAGGCGCGCGACCCGGATGCAGAGCGTGAATGCATCCTCCTCCTCGGGCGGGTCGAGGTCGAACACGACCCAGTCCGGCCGCTCGGGCCTGTCCACCCGCGAGTACCAGGCGTTCATGTCGATGCAGTGCATCTGCACCATCCAGAGCAGCGCGTCGCGCGAGTCGACGAGCGGGAAGTCGACGAGCCGCGTACCGCCCTCGCGCGGCCACGTGCGGAACTGCCGCGTCGGGATCCAGTCGGGGATCCCCTTCGGCGCCTGCTTCTGGAAGAACGAGCCGCCGGCGAGCCCCTCGCGCCAGCGCTTCATCGTGAACGGCCGGTCACGCAGATGCGGCACGAGCGCGTCTGCGACCCGGTCGTAGTACTCGAACAGGTCGCCCTTCGTGATCCCGTCGTCCGGGAAGAGGACGCGATCGGGGCTCGAGAGCTCCACCCGGCGCGTCATCCCGGCAGTCTAGGGAGATTCACCGACGCCGGACCCGCGGGCGCGTGCGACGCTCGCGCCGTGCCTGACGCGGGACCTGTCGTGTCCGTCGAGGGCCTGACGAAGCGCTACGGCAGCCTCGTGGCCGTCGACGACCTTTCCTTCCGGCTCGCACCGGGGACGGTGACCGGCTTCCTCGGTCCCGAACGGTGCCGGGAAGACGACCACGCTGCGGATGCTGCTCGGGCTGGCGGCGCCGACCCGCGGCAGCGCGCTCGTCTTCGGCCGCCGCTACGGCGAGCTCGGCTCGCCGATCCGCCGCGTCGGCTGCGTCCTCGAGGCGGGCGACTTCCACCCCGGTCGCCGCGGCCGCGACCACCTCCGCGCGCTCGCCTACGCTGCGCGCGTCCCGGTGGGCCGCGTCGACGAGGTCCTGCGTCTCGTCGAGCTCGAGGGCGCAGGCCGACGCCGCGTGAAGACGTATTCGCTCGGGATGCGGCAGCGGCTCTCGCTCGCGGCCGCGCTGCTCGGAGACCCGGAGCTACTCGTCCTCGACGAGCCGGCGAACGGGCTCGACCCGGAGGGGATGCGCTGGCTGCGCGACTTCCTGCGCGCGTTCGGGGACGACGGCAAGGCGGTCTTCGTCTCGAGCCATGTGCTCGCCGAGATCGCGCAGACCGCGGACCGCGTCGTGATCATCAACAGGGGCCGGCTCGTGATCGAGTCGCCGCTCGACGAGCTGACCGCGCGCGTCGCCGGCGCGGTGCGTGTGCGAACGCAGCAGCGCCTGCAGCTCGAGGCTCTCCTCACCGCGGCCGGCCTGCAGCAGACGGTGCTCGACGGCGACGAGCTGCTCGTCTCCGGCACCGACACCCGGCGTGTGGGCGAGATCGCCGCCGCGGCCGGGATCGTGCTGCACGAGCTCGTGCAGGAGAGCGGCTCGCTCGAGGACGTCTTCCTGGAGCTGACCGCGGAGGCGGCCGCATGATCGCGCTCCTGCGCTCCGAGCTCTTCAAGCTGCGCACGACGCGCACCTCGCTCGTGATCGGTCTCTCGCTGATCGCGCTCGTGATGCTCGTGACGCTCGTCAGCGGCTTCACCGAGCACGTCGAGACGCTCGCGCAGCGCCCCGACCAGTTCCAGCTGCTTGCGAACGGCTCGATCGCCTCCGCGTTCGCGGCGCTCGTCGGCGTGCTCGCGCTGACGAGCGAGTTCCGGCACGGGACGATCCGCCCGACGCTGCTCGCGACACCGAACCGGACGCGCGTCGTCGCGGCCAAGATCGCGGCGAGCGCGATCGCCGGCGCCGTGCTCGGCGTGATCGGCGTCGCGTTCTCGTTCGGGCTCGGGAGGCTCGTGATGAGCCTCCGCGGCATCCCCGCGGTGCTCGACCACCGCGATCTCGCGCTCGTGCTCGGCGGCTCGGTCGCCGTCTCCGTGCTCTGGGGCGCGCTCGGCGCCGGGGTCGGCGCAGCCGTCCGCAACCAGGTCGGCGCGATCGTGGGGCTCCTCGTCTGGTCGCTCCTCGTCGAGAGCATCCTCTTCGCGCTCGTGCCGAGCGTCGGCCGCTACCTGCCCGGCGAGGCAGGCGACGCACTCGCGCAGGTCGAGAGGCAGCACCTCCTCGGCGTGCTGCCGGGGTCGCTCGTCCTGCTCGGCTACGTCGCCGCCGCGGCCGTGCTCGGTGCGGTCGTGACCGCGCGGCGCGACGTTTAGGGAAGACGCAGACCGGCGGGCGTGACGGTCGCGTCGAGCGTGGACGAGCTCACCGCGTGGGCGAGCTTCGCGTTCACGTAGAGGTCGAGGTTCGCCGCGCCCGAGGTGACGTGCACCCAGAGGACCGCGCCGTACAAGGTGAGCGTCTCCCCCTTCGGCATCGTGCCGCGCGTGAGGAGCGCACCTGTGCTGCTCCCGATGCGCACCTCGACCGTCGCCGGGCCGCGTGCCGCGATGATCGTGAACGCGACGACCGACGGATCGGTCGAGGTCGGGATCTGGCCGGTCGGCGTCGCCGCGGGGACGGTCGGCGTCGTCTGCTTCGGCGCGGGCGACGGCTTCGATGGCTGCAGCGTCCCGATCCCCTTGGGCTTCGGCTCCTTCTTCGACGGCGGATTCGGATTGCTCTTCGGCGTCGAGATCACCACCGAAGTCGTCGTGAGCTTCGGCGTCGTCTTCGTCACCGGGTTCGACGCCGGCGGCGTCACGTGCGCCGGCTTCGCCGCGGGAGGCAGCCCCGTCGTCAGGGTCGGCGTCGCGACGGGACGCCTCACCGTCCGGCGCACGTGCCGCGGCGCGAGCTTCGGCTTCGCCACCGTCTTCGTCCGCTTCGCGCCGGCCACGCGGTGCGGCCGGGCGGCCCGCCGCTTCGGCACCGAGAGCTTGGGGCCGTGGGGCAGCGCGAGGGATGACGGAGCAGAGCCCGCAGCGGCCGCCGCCGGCGGGCTCGGGGCGCCGCCGTTCGCGAACACCCCTGCCCAGGCCGCGAGCCCGAAGCCGACGAAGACGAGCGCGAGCGGGACGGCCAGGAAGCGGCGCAGCCGGTCCGGCCGGCGGTGCCCGACGGCGCGCGCCCGTTCGGCCCGGCGGCGCGCGTTGTGCGCGAGGACGGCGCGAAGGGCGTCCTCCTGGCGCAGCGGCTGTTCCCGTTCTAACATCCCTCTAAAGGGTGAGACTTGTCCAATGAATCCGCAAGGTCAAGACTAGGCAATGGTCGCGCAGCCGTTCGACGCCGCTCCTGAGCTGCCGCTCTCGTTCCGAGGCTACTCGCGCGAGGCGATCGACGCGTTCCTCGAGCAGGTCGAGGACGGGTACCTCGGCCTCGTTGCCGAGCGCGACGAGCTCCGCCGCCAGCTCGAGGAGCTGAAGCAGGAGCTTGCCGACCACCGCAAGCGCGCCCAGCTCGTCTCGGACGCGCTCGTCCGGGCCGAGCGGGTCGCCGCCGAGGTGCGGGCGGACGCCGAGCGCGAGATGGAGGCCGAGAAGGGCGAGATCGCCGCCGTCCGCTCCCGGACCCTGCGCGAGGCCGAGGAGGTGCTCGCGCAGGCGAAGGAGAAGGCCGAGGCGATCCTCACCCAGGCCCGCGAGGACGCCGACCGCAGGGCCGACGAGGTGCTGCAGAAGCTGAGCGACCAGCAGTACGAGGCCGAGCACCTGCTCGACGACACACGCGCGCGCCTCGCCACGCTCGTGACCGACCTGATCAAGCAGCTGCCGGTCGGCACGGCGGGCAACCCGGGCATTCGCTCCGCGCCGGTAGTCGCGGGCTAGTCCCGCACAGCCCAGCGCACGTTCGCGCGGATCGCGAAGCGGTAGACGTCCGCGTCGAGCAGCGCGCCGAGCTCGTCGAGCAGCGCCGTGCGCTCCGGCTCCGGCAGCCGGGCGACGGCGCTGACCGAGCTGATGAACGCGAGCACGCCGGCTCGGTCCTGCAACTGCTCGTGCGAGACGCTCGCCCGCTGCGACTCGCCGAACGGGGCGGCGCGGACGACCTCGCTGCGGCGCGAATCGTCCATGCCGGTGTAGGGCGCGGCGGAGACGAGCTCCTCGAGCCGCGCGGTGTACGCGTCGGGCAGCGGCGAGGAGTCGACGGTGTCGAGCACGCGGGTCAGCTTCCCGGTGCCGGCGCCGACGTCGAGCACCGTCGCCGTCGCCGGCAGCGGCAGCACGTCGAGGAGCGCGTCCGGGTAGGACGGCCGCGCCGCCTCGTAGACCTCGGCGGCCCGGTCGAAGCTGCGGGCGGGGTCGATCAATGCAGGCCCGAGGGCGTGACGAGCGCGTTCACGGTGCCCGAGTGTGCGGTGCGGACGGGCTTGCCGTTCAGGCGCAGGTCGAGGTTGCCGACCGAGCCGAAGCGCGCCCAGAGCCGGGAGCCCTTGCCGCTCATCGACTCGCCGCGCGCAAGGATGCCGCTGTAGAGGATCCGGCCGCTGCTCGAGCCCACGCGCAGCTCGACCCACGAGTCGCCGCGCACGGCCTCGACGGTGAGCGTCACCCGCGGCTTGTGCGGCCGTGCCGGCGGCGTCCCGACCGTGGTCGGGGTGCCGATCCCGGGCGTCGTCTCGGCCTGGTGGGTCGTGGTCGGCTCGCGGGTCGTCAGCGGGCCGGTCGTCGCCGCGACGCCGCCCGAGGCGCCGGTCTTCTGCTCGATCCCCCAGCCGATCAGAGCCCAGTGCACCCACGAACAGCGCCGAAAAGAGGATCAGGCCGAGGCGCCGGGAACGGCGGTTCGAACCCAGCTCACGCTCCCGCACGGTTGCGTTGTGCGCAACGAGGGAACGGAACGGATCGTCCGGCGGCTCTTGCTCAACCATCGCGCCCCGGTCACACTGTAACCATGACCGAGGACGAGAACCCCACACCCAGTGACACTCAATCGAGTGAGGAAGCGGCGAAGACCGAGCTGCGCCTCGCCCAGACGCCCCCTGCCCCGCCCCCCGCGCCGGCCACGTCGCGGCCGCTGGAGCGCCCGCCCGACCTGCGGGTCGCCTTCCGCGGCTACGAACGTGCGGCCACCGATTCGTTCCTGAGCAAGCTCGAGGAGAGCTTCCACAAGCTGACCTCCGAGCGCGACGGTCTCAAGTCGCGCAATGCGGAGCTTGAGCTCGAGCTCGAGCAGCACCGGACCCGCGCCCTCGCGGTTGCCGACGCGTTGATCACGGCGCAGACGCTCGCCCGCGAGGTGCGTGCGGCGGCCGAGCGCGAGGTCGAGGGGAACCGCGCCGAGGCTGCGGCGGCGAAGGCGGAGGCGATCACCGAGGCGGCCGAGCTGCGCGCGAAGGCGCAGCAGGAGTCGGCCGAGATCCTGCGGAACGCGAGGACCGAGGCCGACCGGCTGGTCGAGGACGTCCAGAAGGGCATCCGCGATCGCCAGCACGAGGCCGAGCACATCCTCGACGACACGAAGGCGAGGCTCGGCTCGCTTGTCCGCGACCTGCTCGAGCGGCTGCCCGGCGATGCGAGCGGCGACATCGCGCCGGCCGGCGGGGAGCCCGCTCCCGCGCCGCCGGACTGAGCTTCACCAGACGTCGAACGTCGGGAAGCGCGCGTCGGCGTCGAGGCACGAGCGCAGGTAGAGCGCGACGCCGACGTCACCGGTCCAGAGCGTGTAGCGGCCGCGTCCGAGCGCGGACTGCTCGCGCTCGAGCTGGGCGATCGCGTGCATTGCGAAGTGCCGTGCGCGCTCGAGCCACTGCTCGTCGCCGGTCAGCGAGAAGAGCTTCAGGAAGGCGTAGCCGTTGCCGGCGGTGCCGTGGCAGAGTCCCGAGCCGCGGTGGATCGGCCCGGCGAGCCAGGTCACGTTCGCGCCCGCCTGGGCGAGGTCGAGCGGCATCAGGTCGCCGAGCGTGGTGATGATCCCCGGCGCGCCGTGGCACCACTGCACACGGATCCGCTCGGGGTCGGGCTGCCCGGCGAGCGGCGGCCAGTTCGCGAGCTCGCCGTGGCGCAGAGCGGTCGCCTCGAGCGCGGCGGCGGTGCGGGCGCGCAGCTCGGCGTCGCGGTGGCCGCGCAGCGCGTGCACGCAGCCGGCGAAGCCGTGCGCAGGGCCGAGGTACTGCGTCGTCTGCCCGTAGAGGTTCTGCGTCCAGAGGTTCGTGCCGGTGTCCCAGGCCTCCCAGAGAAGCGCCGCGCTCGCCCGCCACAGCTCGCCGAAACGGCACTCCCGCGCGGCGAGCATCGTCCCGGGCGAGCCCCACATCCACTCCCAGGTCGGGTTGGCGCGGTTCTCGTGGATGCGGGCGCGCAGCCGTTCGTCGTCGGCGGCGGCGGAGCCGACGCGGCGGGCGACGAGCAGCAGCCCGCTCTCCCCCATCGCGAGCGACGGCTCGTCGCCGAAGTCGGGCGCGAAGTCGGGCCGCTCCCGGTAGCGCGCCAGCGCCCGCTCGACCACGGCACCGACGTCGAGTTCGCTGCCGAGCGCGTGCAGCGCCCAGCACATGCCGGCCGAGCCGAGGTAGATCGTCGTCGGCAGCCGCTCCGGGTGCTCCCATTCGTCCGCCGGGTGGTCGGGCCAGGTCGTCCCGTCGCACGCCTGCTCGGCGTCGGCGACGATCGCCGCGATCGCGTCCTCCGCGCGTGCGGGGTCCCAGGCGTCGTCGACGAGCGCCTCGTGCTCGGACGGACGGAAGAGGACGTCAGCCAACGCCCGCCAGCAGGAACGCCCGCTGCTCCTTGAGCATCTCGCGGGCGATCACGAGCCGCTGGATCTGGTTCGTGCCCTCGTAGATCTGGGTGATCTTGGCGTCGCGCATCATCCGCTCGACCGGGTACTCGGAGATGTAGCCGTAGCCGCCGAGCACCTGCACCGCGTCGGTCGTGACCTCCATCGCGACGTCGGTGCAGTAGAGCTTTGCCATCGCGGAGAGCTTCGTCAGCTCGGGGCCGGTCTCGCCCGCGTCGATCATCATCCCGACCTTGTAGAGCAGCCCGCGCGCGGCCTCGCACTTGGTCTCCATGTCGGCGAGCATGCCGGCGATCAGCTGGTGCTGGGCGATCGGCCTGCCCATCGTCTCGCGCGTGCGCGCGTAGTCGACGGCGTAGTCGGTCGCGCCCTGAGCGAGCCCGAGCCCCTGCGCACCGATCCCGGGCCGGGAGCGGTCGAGGATCCGCATCGCGAGCTTGAACCCCTCCCCCTCCTCGCCGAGCAGGTTCGCGGCCGTGATGCGGCAGCCGTCGAAGAACACCTCGCCGGTGGTCGAGCCCTTGATCCCCATCTTCGGCTCGATCCGCCCGACCGAGAACCCGGGCGCGTCCGCCTCGACCACGAAGGCGCTGATCCCGGAGTGACCGGCGTCGGGGTCGGTCTTCGCAAACACGACGTAGACGTGCGCGACGCCCGCGTTCGTGATGAAGCGCTTGCCGCCGTCGAGCACGTACTCGTCGCCCTCGCTTGCGGGCCGTCGAGCGCATGGCGGCGCTGTCGGACCCGGAGCCGGGCTCGGTGAGCGCGTAGGCGGCGAGCCACTCCCCGCTCGCGAGCCTCGGCAGGAAGCGCCGCTTCTGCTCCTCGCTGCCGCCGAGCTTGATCCCGAGCGAGCCGAGCTCCTGCACCGCGATGATCAGGCCGCTCGTCGCGCACACCTTGGAGAGCTCCTCGATCATCACGAGCGTCATCAGCGCCGAGGCGCCGATTCCGCCGTAGCGCCTCGTCGTAGAGCACGCCGAAGAGCTCGTTCTCGCGGTACAGCTCGACCACGTCCCAGGGGAACTCGGCGCTCTTGTCGATCTCCGCCGCCCGCGGCGCGATCTTCTCGCGGGCGAGCGTACGCACGAGCTCGCGGATCTCGCGCTGCTCGTCGCTCAGAGGATCAAGGGCGCCCATCGGGCGAAGTATGGCGATGCCCCTCCCCGGGTGTCCGACACCTCAGGTGTCGGACACCTTCGGCCGCCGACCCGCGCCCACCCACATTCCGGTGTCCGACACCTCAAGTGTCGGACACCTCTTCGGAGCGCCGGTTCCGCCTGACCCGTGGCGACACTCGCTACGTAGACTCGAGGACGTGGAGTACGTGAACCTCGGCAAGACCGGGCTACGCGTGTCGCGCATCTGCCTCGGGATGATGAGCTACGGCGCGCACGAGAGCCGCGCGTGGGCGCTCGACGAGGCAGGCGGCCGAGCCGATCGTGCGCCGCGCGGTCGAGGGCGGGATCACGTTCTTCGACACCGCCGACGTCTACAACGGCGGCCAGAGCGAGGTCGTCACCGGCCGCCTGCTGAAGCAGCTCTTCGGGATGCGCGAGGAGTACGTGCTCGCGACGAAGGTGCACGGGCAGACGATGCCGGGCGAGAACGGCCGCGGTCTCTCGCGCAAGCACGTCATGGCGTCGATCGACGCCTCGCTCGCAGCGGCTCGGGCTCGACTACGTCGACCTGTACCAGATCCACCGCTGGGACTCCTCGACGCCGATCGAGGAGACGATGGAGGCGCTGCACGACGTCGTGAAGGCGGGCAAGGCGCGCTACATCGGCGCGAGCAGCATGTACGCCTGGCAGTTCGCGAAGGCGCAGTCGGTCGCGCCGACGCGGTTCGTCTCGATGCAGAACCACTACAACCTCGTCTACCGCGAGGAGGAGCGGGAGATGATCCCGCAGTGCCTCGACCAGGGCGTCGGCGTGCTGCCGTGGAGCCCGCTCGCGCGCGGCCTCCTGGCCGGCAACCGGACGCGCGAGGGCGAGAAGCTGACCACGCGCGCGAACACCGATCCGTTCGGCGACAGCCTCTACACGCCCGAGGTCGACTTCGCGGTCGTCGACCGGACGGTCGAGGTCGCGACGAGCGCGGCGTCCCGGCGGCGCAGGTCGCGCTCGCCTGGCTGCTGCACAAGCCGGGCGTGACCGCGCCGATCGTCGGCGCGACGAAGCTCGAGCACCTCGAGGACGCCCTCGCCGCCGAGCAGCTCGTCGCTCGAGCGAGGACGAGCTCGCGCGGCTCGAGGAGCCGTACGTGCCGCATCGCGTCTCCGGGCACGAGTAGCTCCCGCCGCGAGATACCCGTCCGGGTGACGCGGCCTGGTGCTTCCGCGGCCATAACGAGTTGAGCTCGTTTCTTCACGGTTTCGAAGGAGCCCCCGTTGACCAAGCTGAGGTTCGCCCTGCTCTCGGTGATCGCCGCCGCCGGCCTCGCGGCGTCGCTCGCGCTCGCCGGCAACGGCAACAGCCCCGACAGCCGCGCGTGCCGCAACAGCGTCGTCTTCGGCTCCGCCGACGCCCCGCAGTCGCTCACGTTCACCGTGATGCGGGCAGGCGCGCAAAGTGGCCTCCACAAGGGCCAGGTCGTGACGCTCCCGATGGGTGCGCCTGGCCAGCAAGTTCGCATCGTTGCCGCAGGCTGCCTCGGCGCGGGCGGCACCATCACCCTCCAGGCGGCGGAGCTGCACGCCGTGAACGCGAGCCCCGCTGCGAAGCCTCACAGCCACAGCTCGACGACGAGCCCGACCACCACGAGCAAGACGCACGGCCACGGAAGCGCGGCCCACTAGGCACGAGCGCGCGCTACCTGAACGGCGGGCAGGGCCAGTTCGGTCCGGCGATGAAGTCGTGCTTGCTACCGAAGAAGTCGACGAACGCGGTCTTCGGCACGAGGTGCAGCAGCACCCACCCCCCCTCCTGTTTGTGACAGATCGGGATGCTGTTCTCCCAGTTCCCCGGCCAGCCCGGATCGCCCCAGTTGTGCTCCTCGTCGTCTTTCACGCCCTTGAAGTGCTTCCCGACGTTGACGAATCCGACGAGGCCGTGCGAGGCGTCGACCGGACCACCCGCCGCGATTGTCGCGCCGACGAGCGCGAAGATCGTGACGGCAACCGCCGCCGAAGGCGCGCGCCGTGACCGGCCGCGCCCGCAACCCCTGCCGGCGCCGCAAGGCCAGCCGGGCGAGCAGCACCTGCGGTGAACTCGGGACGAGGCTCTGGGCGGTTCTCGCGGAGCATCGCCTCGATCGGACTCGTGCCGTTGTCTCGTTTCCAGGGCATGCGCATCGCAGGTTCTGACAGGTAGTACCGGCAGCGACGGCCGGATCCTTACACCGCCGGATCGGCGAAGTCGGCCAGCGCTTCGCCGCCTTCCGTCTCCTCGGGCAGCTCGGCGCGCTCGATCGCGGCCGCGAGCCGACCGCCTGGCGCTCGAGAGCGCCACCTCAACCGCGTTCGTCCGCTGCTCGAGCAGCGACGCGATCTCGCGCGGCGGCAGGTCGGCCCCGTAGCGGAGCGCGAGGAGCTCGCGGTCGCGGTCGACGAGCGTGGCGAGCGCCTGGGCGAGCACCACGCGCTCGACGACCTGCGCCTCGAACGCCCTCGATCGCGGCGACGCTCCGTTCCGCGCTCGACCGCAGTCGGCCGTGCGCGGAGCTTCGCGTCGTAGATGCAGTTGCGGGCGATGCCGAGCAGCCAGGCGACCGGGTCGCCGCGGCGAGCGTCGAAGCTGCTGCGGTAGCGCAGACGCGCGCTCGAACGTCTCACTCGTCAGGTCCTCGGCCTCGGTCCGGTCGCCGACGCGGTAGGCGATGTACGCGTAGACGCGGCGGAGAAGCGGTTCCGGATGAGCGAGCGGGTCGCGGCCGACCGTCACGCCGCCTCCCGTGCTTGAGGGCATTCGCCGCCGCCGGATCGAGGGCAGCGAGTCGTGCAAGCGCCGCGCCGGCGCTCGGCGCCGCTTGTGACCTGGACGAGGCCGAGCCAGAGCTCCCAGTCGTCGCGGGTCGAGCGCGACCGCGTGCCGGTAGGCCATCGCGCGCTGCCGCCCTGGTCACCCGGCGGTTGCGCACCAGCGGCGAGCTGCGCCAGGGCTGCGACGACCACGGCGCCCAGCGATGGGCGTCCTCGGCCGCTGCGCCGCCGCCGGGAAGTTGCCCGACCCGAAGCTCGTTCCCGCTCCTGTCGAGGGCGCGGTTTCCGAGCAGGCCGAGGAACGACAGCGACGCCGCCGACGACCGCGAGCCGCGAGCAAGACCCAGCGCGGCCACTGAGACCGTCGCCCGGCCGCCGCCCGTTCGGCCGCGGCCGCAGCGAGCAAGCGCTCCCGCACAGAAGACGGCGGCGAGCGTCACGCCCGCGAGCTGCCAGTCCCAGTCGTAGACGGCGTGGACGAGGAAGGCGACCCAGGCACCCGCGGCGACCGGTACGAGCGGCCGCCGTCGCGCCCGGACTGCTGCGACCGAGCGGCACGAGCGAGCGCGACGACGAGCAGCGCGAGGCCGATCGGGCCGAGCTCGGCGAGCGTCTCGAGGTACAGGTTGTGCACGTTCAGGATCTGCCCCTCCTCGGATGCTCCGTTCGTCCACCACTGTGCGTACGTGCCTGCTCCGCCCCCGAGCGCCCGGTGGCGCGCCACTCGTCGAGAGCGACGTGCCATTGGCGCAGCCGCCCGTTGCTCGAGAGCGAGAACAAACGGCTGTTGAGGTCGTGCCGCCCGGTGCGTCCTCCCTTCGAGCGAACGGTGCACGCGGTGCACGACCCCCACGGGCCGCCGTAGCGGACGACGCACCGTCACGATGCACGGCGACGAGCAGGGCGAGAAGCGCCCCCGCGAACGCGCGCCGGACTGCGCGCGGCACGCGCACGCCGGCGCGCGATCAGTCCCTGGACGACAGCCGCGCCAGCTGCCAGCGAGCGACGACGATCGGGAGCTGCCAGAGGAGCCGGTGTCCTTCTCGGCACCTGGTCGGTCGAGCGTCGACGACCGATCTCGTGCATCGCCGGCGCGCGCTCGACGAGCCACACGCGCGACGGCGGCGAACGTGCCCCTGGACGATCAGCGTGACGATCAGCTCGAGCCGCCAGGGCGCAAGGCGACCGCAGCGACGACGACCGCGGCGGCGAGCGCGACCCACGCGCCGCGGCTGAACGTCAGATAGAGCGTCGGGACGATGACCGGCAGCGACGCGGCAGCGAGGGCGCGAGCCGCCGGAGACCGCCCGCGAGCGGCGAGGCCGACGCGCGAGCACGACGCGCGATCGCGGCGAGGAGGCCGAGGCCGTTCCAGTAGCCGATCGGCGCCTCGAGGCGGTTGCCGGCGATCGGGTCGACGACGCCGAGGCGCGCCGGCAAGCAGGCGTGTCAGCGAGCCCGTCGACGCAGACGCCGCTCGCGCCCGCCCAGACACCCCAGACGAGCGAGCGATAGGTCGCCGACCGGAGCATGCGCGGCGGCCGCAGCGGCGGCGAGCACGTAGACGAGCGTGCGCTCGACCGAGAGCATCGTCTGCGTGCCGCTCGAGGTCCAGAGCGAGCGAGAGCGCGGTCCAGCCGGTGAACGCGCCAGAAGACCGGC
This sequence comes from uncultured Thermoleophilia bacterium, assembly GCA_963725595.1. Classification (GTDB taxonomy): domain Bacteria; phylum Actinomycetota; class Thermoleophilia; order Gaiellales; family Gaiellaceae; genus PALSA-600. Next base: position 910,353 of record CAVRYT010000001.1, read on the forward strand.
GAAGCGCGAGCTCGAGCCGGCTGACCCGGCCGGCGCCGGACGACGAGCCCGACCGCCGCCACCCACGCGAGCACGAGCCCCGCTCCAGCCCCACGAGGCCGGCCAGTAGCCGCCGCGGTCGGCGGCGAGGAGCCCGGTCGTCGAGCCCGCCGACGAGGAACGGCACCAAGCGCTCGACCGCCTCCCGAGGGCGATCGCCGGCGGTGGCCCTCCTCGAGAAGGCGATCGAGGCCTGCTCGGCCATCACCGATCGTCCGCCGCGCGAGGCGCGCGAACAGCGTCTCCCACCGGTGCGCCTCTCGGCGTGTCGAAGAACATCGGACGGACTCCCCCTCGTGGACGGTAGCGAGGAACCATCTCAGCTCAACACAACGGCGTTCGTCCCCCGGGCCGCTACACGAGCTCGGTGGCATCATCCGCACATGTCCGAGCTGCTGAGACTGCGTCGGGACGACCTCGAGTGGCGTGAGGTCGAGGGCGAGGTCGTCGCGCTCGACCTCCGAAGCTCGTCGTACCTGGCCGTGAACCTCAGCGGAGCGAAGCTGTGGAGTGCCCTCGCAGCGGGAACGACACGGGATGCCCTCGTTCGCCTGCTCGTCGATGAGTTCGGCGTGCCGGTCGAGGATGCAGCGAACGACACGGATGCGTTCCTCCTGATGCTCGCCGATCAGAACATGCTCGCGTGACGAGATCGCACGTCCAAGGCAGGAGCTGACCGAGCAGCTCATCGTCCTTTCTCCGATCGAATCGACGGTGAACAACGCGATCGGAGAGGCGGTGTCGGAACCGCCCCTGCTCGACGTCCCTGTCGAGCTGTCGCCGGTCGCGGCACTGGAGGCTGCGCTGCTGCCGGCGCTGCAGCGGCCGCCCTGCTTCGTCCTCTTTTCGGGCGGTCGAGATTCCTCCGTCGTGCTCGCGGTCGCAACCCGCGTCGCGCGGCGCGAGGGGCTCCCTCTCCCGATTCCGACCACGCATGTCTTCCCGGACTTCCCGGAGACCGATGAGACCGACTGGCAGGCGCTCGTTCTGCGTCACCTCGAGCTCCGAGAGCACTTCCGGCAAACCTTCCACGGCGAGGTGAACCTTCTTGGCCCGGACGTGCAGGAGAGCATCCGCAGAAACGGCCTGATCGCCCCCGCCGGTAGCCACCTCATCGTTCCGACGCTCAAGGAGATTCGCGGGGGCAGTATCGTCAGCGGCTTCGACGGAGACGGATTGCTCAACGGCGGGAGCTTCGCCCGAGCCCGCGGGGCGGTTCGTGGGCGCACCCGGCCCCCACTCCGGCTTCCACTGACGCTGGCGCGAGGCTTCGCGCCCTTCGAGCTCCGACGCGCGGACGCCATGAGGCGACGCAGCACCTCTCCGAGCTGGCTCTTACCGGACGCCGCCCTGGAGCTTCACGAGCTCCGATGCGATGCGACTGCGAGTGAGCCGCTTCGCTGGGACGCGTACGTCCGCTGGTGGGCGCGGCGTCGTTACGTCGTCTCCTGGCGCCAGGCCTTCGCGCTGCTGGCCGCCGCGCACGACACGCGGAGACGTTCACCCGCTGATGGACCATCGGTTCCTCGCGGCTGTCGCCCGAGAGGGAGGCCGTTTCGGATGGGGAAACCGAACGAGCACGATGCGACGGCTCTTCGCGGGGCTCCTTCCAGACGAGGTGCTCACCCGCAGGAGCAAGGCGATCTTCACCCGCCCGTACTTCGCAGGGCACGTCAAGGAGTTCGCCGCCTCGTGGGACGGGACCGGCGTGCCGACGCGCCTCGCCGACCCGGAGGAGCTGCGCCGGATCTGGCAACAAGAGCGGCCCGATGCGCGGACGGGCCTGCTTCTCCATGCTGCGTGGGCGGCGAGCCTACGTCCCGAGGAGACCGTCCAGCAGTTCAACTGCCGGTTCGAGTGAGTCCCAGGTCTGCGGCCTTGAGAGCTCCCACGCCTCCCGACCGGTCAGTTCGAGGAGGCTCGGCGCCTCGTCGCTCACCGTGTTGCGGTGGGCGGTCAGCCGCTGGAGCAACTCCCCCGGGCCGAGCCGCCGAAGCGCCACACGTTCTCCCCACGCCAGGAAGAGCCATCCGTGCACCGGAAGCGCTGCGGGAGCGGGCCCGACGAGAAGCCGTCGACGCTCGCTGCGTCGAACGGGGATCGCCGTGCCGTCGAGCAGATCCACGGCGTCCGGGCGAAGATCGACGAACCGGGGTCCCGCCAGGGCGAGCCCGCCGCTCACGACGAGCAGGTCGTCGGAGAGGACTCGCAGGCCGGCACGAGAGAGTGCAGCGATCGTCGAGCTCTTGCCGGATCCTCTCGGACCGAGCACGCCCCAGCCCCGACCACGTCGGTCTTCGATTGCTCCCCCGTGGAACGCAAGCCGTCCATCCCACCAGGCGTAGACGACGCCGACGGTCGCGAGGAACGGGTGCAGGAGACTGCCGTCGTCGTCCGCCGACGCCGCGACGAGCGACGCCGACCTCGCACCTCGATCCATCAGCGCCCGCTCCCCGTTCAGGAGCGGCACGTCGGCCGTGTCCCCATCGATTCGGTAAGAGCGGGCAGCTCGTCCCGCGCCGACCTCTCTCGAGATCGCAACCTCCGGCCAGTCGAACCGGGCGGGGACGACCGGCAGCAGATCCGCAGCGATCCCCCGGATTCGGAAACCGTACGCGCCGAATGGACGTGGGCTGCTCAAGGGTCTACTCTGGAGGGGTCCTAGGTGTGGATTATGGGCGGGAGGGCTCAGTGAAGGACGAACAGAAGCCAGGTTCGATGGCGGTCGGAGCGTATGAGCCGCCGAAGCTGATCGTGATCGGCCCCGTGACGGCGTTCACGTTCGGGTCTGCGAATCACGACCAGAGCGATCACTCGTTCGGCTCCGACGGCGGGCACAAGCCCGACTAGCGCACTCTTTCACGCGCGCCCCACCACGCGACGAGCGCCGGCACGGCGTGTCTCGCGAGCCAGATCAGGCGTAGGCCGTACGCTCCCACGAGCCCTGCCGGCCCCCGGCGGGCAAGCGGCGACCAGGCCCGCATGAAGTCCGGGCGTGGCGCGAGCTTGCGTGCGATGAGACGCGCCTTTGCGCCCGTGCCTTGCGTGCGGGCGAGCCAGTCGAAGCCGAGCGCCATTGGCGGAGCGGTTGACGCTCGCAGTGCCGATTCGACGGACGTTCTAGAAGGAAGGTCGAGACGGTCGGCGAGCTCCCTTCCGGCCGGAAGCAGCCGCAGGCCGACGGCGAAGGCGTCGATCGCCTCGAGTCGCCGCGCGAGGGCGGTTGCGGCCCGCCAATCCGCTGCTGAGAGGCATTCGAGGGCTTTCGAAAGGTCCCTGATCGGCTTCTCGACCATCGCTCCGTGGGCGGCGGCGTGGAGCGCCGCGACGAGCGCTCGGCCCGGCAAGTTCAGCACGGTGGCTTCGAGCGACCCGACCGTGAGCGTCTCCGTTTGTCCAGGCTCGGTGAGTACGTCCCAGACTGGTTGCGCCGATGCGCCGATGCCCCGCAGGCTGTAGTGCAGATCGACATTCGCCGAGTCGGCCGGCCGAACCCAGGTCAGGGCATAGGTCGGCCGGTCTCCGGCGATCACACCCGACACTGTGCGGTCGACGAACCCCAACCGTGAGAGAACGGCTCGCGCGGGCGCTAATTCTGCGAGCGGGACGAGAAGGTCGACGTCGGTGTACGTCCGAGAAGCCGGATCCTCGTAGAAGCCCAGGGCGAACGCCGGCCCCCGCAGCAGGATCGGTTCGAAGCCCAGAGACCGGAGAGGCACGACGACCTCGGCAGTGACGATGTCCGCATGAAGGCTGATGGCTGCCTGAACGAGCCGTAGGTCCGCCGGCATCGGACCCAGTCTACGAGGCCCCGGCGAGTGCCCGACGCGGGGTTACACCCTGGCCGTGGGTGATGTACGTTGTGCGGGCGTCCCGGGGTCGGACGCTCAGGCGGATCTACCAAACCTGTGGCGGGATTGGTCATCATCAATGCGGACGACTTCGGCATGGCCGAAGAGGTGACGGACGCCATCCTGGAGTGCTACGACCGGCAGGCGGTTTCCAGTACGTCCTTCATGGTGTGGATGGAGGACTCCCGGCGCGCCGCGGCTCTCATTCGGGAGCGCGATCTCCCCGCCGGCCTGCACCTGAACCTCGACGAGCCCTTCACCGCCGACCTTCCGGCCGCCGTGCGTAAAGCGCACGACTACGTGCGTCCGTGGTTCGGCGCGATCTCCCGGTTCCTCCTCGAGTTCAACACGTCCCGAGCCTTCCGCAAGCACCTTCGTGCCTGCATCGACTTCCAGCTCGAGGAGTTTCGGTCGCTCACTCGCAACGAACCTACGCACATCGACGGCCATCACCACATGCACATGACCTGGGACGCGCTGGTCTCGGGCGCGCTCCCTCGCGGCATCCCTGTCAGGTCGACCACGTGGCTCGATACGACGGCCTTCTCACAAGTGCTTGCGGCATACAGACGACGTTGGATCGCTCACCGATTCGCGTCAGCCGATGCCTTCTTCGACCTGCGGCACCTCGACGTCTTCCCCGGAGACGGCAAGACGAGCCTGCCGCCGGCGTCGAGCCGCGTTACCGTCGAGATCATGGCTCATCCCGGAGCGGCGGACGAGTTCGCATTCCTCTGCTCCCCTGCCTGGCGTCAGCTGGTCGCGACCCTGCCGACCGGCTCGTTCGGCGACCTGTCCCGGCGCACGAGGGGCGCACCGGCACGAGTCCCGGCGTCCCAGACGGTCGCAGAGGCTCGGATCGGCGCCTCCGCCGTGACGGCGGGCGTCCCGCCCCAGCCGGCGCCCCACGCCTGAGCCGGCCCCGTCCACGCCGACGGAGCGCACCGTGGCCCGAGAGCCATGGTTAAGGTGGCTCCGGACTATGGCCCCTGATCCCGTCCGACGGCAGGCGAGCGAGCACGCGCTGACGGGAAGCGCTCCGACAGTAGGCGTCGCCGCGCCCGCGGCGGACCGGCAACGGCTGATCGCGATCCTCGAGAACGAAGGGATCGCCGCCCGTCCGTTGACCGCGCGCCGTGAGGGTGCGAGCCCCGACGCGATCGTTCTGGCGCTCGAGTCGCCGGCGGGGGCGGCGGACGAGCTTCGGCGCACACGAGCGAGTCACGGACCGGCCCGACTGGTGCTCGTCGTCAAGACGGCGACCCCGGCAGAAGCTCGTCATCTGCTCGTGGACGACGTCGCCGGGCTCGTGTTCGCAGCCGAGGTGGGTCTGGCGCTTGGGCCCAGCGTGCAGGCTGCGCTCGCCGGGCAGATCGCCTATCCCGCCGGGCTGATGCCGGGCAAGCTCAACCCCGCGCTGTCCACGCGGGAGAAGCAGGTTCTCGCCATGGTCGTCCTCGGTTTCAGCAATGCGGAGATCGCGGCGAAGCTGCACGTGTCCGAAAGCACGGTCAAGAGCCATCTCTCCTCGTCGTTCCACACCCTGGGCGTGCGCTCGCGGAAAGAGGCTGTCGCCCTGATCCTCGACCCCGACGCGGGCTTCGGGACGGGGATCCTCGCGATCACCGACTCTGCCTCGATCGAGGGATCCTCACGCTTGACGGATCGGGGGTAGCAGGCAAAGTACGCCGACGGTGGAGGGAAGGCTGACACGGGAGCATGTCCTCGCGGCTCACGCGGCCGTGCCCGATCACGTCGTGTATCGGGAGTTCGTCAGCGAGACGGTCGTCCTGAACCTCGAGACGGGCACCTATCACGGCCTCAACCCGTCCGGCGCGAAGATGCTCGACACGGTGTGCGCGGCTGCGACGGTGCGTGAGGCGGCGGCGGCCCTCGCCTCGCATTACGGCAGGCCCGTGCCGGAAATCGAGGACGACCTCTACGAGTTCTGCATGGGGCTGCACGAACGCGGCCTGGTCGAGCTCGAGAATGCGTGAGACGCATCGCGCATTCGGGCTCACGTGGCGCACGGATATCCCCTGGCCGGAGACACCGTCCGCGGCGACCGACGCGCAGGCGGATGTGCTCATCGAGCACGTGCGGGAGACCGAGGTCGCGAGCCGCTGGAGCGGAGCCGACGGCCGTTCCGAGTGGTACCTGCGAATCGACGGGCTACCGCTCGTCGTCTCTCGGGGCCTCACAGGCGACTTCCTGCTCAGCCACGACGGCCCACGCGCGCATGTCAGTACCGACGGGTCCGTGATCGCGTGGGTCAGTGACGACCCCCGCGACCCGCGTCGTCTTCGAGTCCTTCTGGACACGATCCTGTGGTCGACGGCGTTGCTCCACGGGATCGAGGCGGTCCACGCGAGTGCCGTCGACACGAAACACGGCGTCGTGGCGTTCCTCAGCGGCTCCGGGAACGGGAAGACGACCCTCGCCCTCGAGTTCCTCCGCCGGGGCGCGCGCCTCGTCTCGGACGACGTCCTCGCGCTGCGGCCCGACGGCGGCATCGTCCTCGCCCACCCGTCGCCGCCCTTCCTCAACGTCCGCACCGCCCAAGCGGCCGACCCTGACCTCCCGATCCGGGCGATCGCCGAGCTTGGAGACGAAGCCTGGTGTGTCGCGCTCCACCCCAGCCTCGAACCGAGGCCGCTCGTGCAGATCGTCCTGCTCGAGCGCGCGGCAGGGTCGCCCGTCGAGCTCGTTCCGGCGCAGTCACCCGTGTTCGAGCTGCGACGGCTGTGCTTGACGCACGGTCTCGTCCCGAGAGCTGAAGTTGCACACTTCAACTTCTGCACCGATCTCGTCGCCAACGTCCCGGTGAGCCGACTCCGCACCGATCTCGTGACGAGTCCGGCCATGCTCGCCGATCTCATCGAAGCGCCGCTCACGGCATCGCGACCGTGACCTGGCGGGCACACGCGTTCGGCCTCAGCCTCAGTGCCGACTTCGACATGCCGGGTTTCCCGACGACGACGAGTACGCCAGGAACGGCACACCGATGCGGCCTCGTCGTCCCGCTTGCGGATGAGAGTTGGCCCGCCACTCGCGCCGTCCGCCTGTTCGAGCTCGCGGACGAGGAGGGTCGCGTCCTCAGCGCGGTCGATTTCGACGCGGACGCCGGCGCGCGCGTCTGGGGACTCGAGAGAGGCACCTTCTTCGTGGAGAGCGACGGTTCGCGGGTCGGCTGCCACCCGGACGAGGTCGAGCCCTGGCAGTGGCGTCGGTTCCTCGTCGGTCAGGTGCTTCCGCTCGCTGCATTGCTTCAAGGATTCGAGATCCTGCATGCAAGCGCGGTCGTCCTCGGGGACGGGGCTCTCGTGCTCGTGGGTGGATCGCAGGCCGGGAAGAGCTCGGTCGCGGCCCACCTCACCCTGCGGGGCGCTTCCCTTCTCGCCGACGACGTCGTCAGCCTCCAGCGTCGCGAGGATGACGCCCTCGGGTATCCGGGCACACCGATGATCGGCCTGCGCCATGCCGAGGCCTCGCGATTGTCGGGCGACGAGCTCGAGCGCCTCGGCAAGGTGGTCGCCGACCGAGCCACGGAGCTGCTGATCGCGCCGAACCGAATGGCGAGTCGACCGTACCCGGTGCGAAGCGTGTATTTCTTGAATCGATCTACGGAAGACGGCCCGCTCGCGTTCGAAGCGGTTCCAGACCCGAGGTATCTGCTCGCGTCGTCGTTCAACGACGTGCTGCGAACGAAGGAGAGGCTCGTCAGCATGCTCGACATCCACTCCGCGCTGAGCAAGTCCGCCCGCGTGGCGCGGGTGAACGTCCCACCGACCGCGACCGCAGCGGACGTCGCGGCAGCCGTCGAGCATCACCACAGGGCGACGGCGGGACCGTCGTGAGCCGCGTGCTCGGCAGAGCTCGGCTGGGTTTCGAGATCCTCACCGTCTACGTGCGAGTCCGCTGGCTGCTGCTGCGCCACGGCACGGCGCCGGCCGTCGAACGCCTGCGGCGAGGGCTCGAGGCGCACGCCACCGGCGATCCCGAGCCCACACGGGTACGGCAGGGGGTCGGGGTCGGCCGTGCCGTCGTGAAGGTGTTGCGCGTCCTGCCGACCGACGGTCGCTGCCTCATGCGCTCCCTCGTCGTGACGGCCATGCTCGCGCGCCGTGGCGTCTTCGCGAAGGTCGTGATCGGCGTTCGTCCCGATCCGACCTTCGCCGCCCATGCCTGGGTCGAGGTCGACGGTCAGCCGGTGCTCGCCACGAACGAGCCGGAGTATCACCGGCTCGCCGAGCTGTGACGACGGACACGCACGGTGTCCGGCACCTGGGCGGGCTCGTGGGCCGACTGCCCGGCGATGCGTCCGCACGGGTGCGAAACGCAGTCACGCTGCTGACCGGCAACGCAGTGGCCGCCTTCGAAGAGCCGGGGCTCGTCGTCGCGGCAGGGCCGTCCAAGGGGCTCACGGGGCTCGGCGAGACCACGGTCTCGATCGTCGCCGGGCCGATCTACGAGCGTGCCCAACTGGCGGCACGACTCGGCCTCCCTCCCGACACCGACCCGGCGCGGCTCGTCAGCGCCGGGTTCGAGCTCTGGCAGAACGAGTTCGTGGAGCACCTGACGACCGAGGCCGCGATCTTCGTGTGGGAGCGAGAGCACCGTCGCGGCTTCGTCGCCCGCGATCCACTCGGCGCCAGCTCCGTCTTCTGGTGTCGAAGGGAAGGTGTGTTCGCGTTCGCCACCGAGTTGCGCATCCTGTTGGCCCTGCTCGACCGCCGGCCCCCGCCGGACCCGGTCGGGATCGCACACTGGCTGCGCCGGGAAGCATCCCGCCCGGATCTCACGCTGTACGAGGGGATCTCGCAACTGGGCGTCGGCCACCGCCTGCGTCTCGATCCGGAGCGCAGCTCCATCGAGCCGTACTGGCGACCGACGTACGAGCCGCTCGGGCCGCTCGGCATGGAGGAAGCGGTCGAGCTGGTGCGGCCCGCGCTCGAGCGCGCCGTTCGGCGACGCCTCGCCGAGGACGGGCCGACCGGACTGCTCCTGAGCGGGGGGCTCGACTCCACGAGCATCGCCGGCGCCGCAGGCGCGTTCGACGCCGACCTGCGCGTGTACTCCGTCATGTTTCCTGACATCCCCAGGGTCGACGAGAGCACCTGGATCGATGCCGTGACGTCCTCGGCGGGGCTTCCGGCCGTCCGCGTCACCCCCGAACGCCGGGGAGTGCTGACCGACACGTACGAGTTCGTCCGGCGGTGGGACGCGCCGCCCGACGGCTGGGACGTGTGGGCGGCAGTCGTCTACGAGCGGGCGTCCGCGGACGGAATCTCCGTCCTCTTCAACGGGGAGGGTGCGGAGGCGCTCTTCGAGACGCGGCTGTCGCTGATCGGCGACCGGGTCCGGGCGGGCCGGCTCGTCGACGCCACGCGGCTCGCCCGCCGGTTGCCGCTCGGGTTCTTCTACCCGGCGCCGCGCAGGCTTCGGCGTGTCCTGTGGCGTGCCGCCCTGCCGGGAGCGCTCCCGACGCTCGGGCCTCGCCTTCTCGCAGCCCGAGACCGACGCAAGGAGCCGACGTGGCTGCGGGAGGAGCTGCTCCGCTCCGTGCGCGAGACTGCCGGCCCTGCTCCGGCCGCCGTCTTCGAGCGGTCCCTCGTGGTGGCGGCTGCCCGCGTACGAACTCACCGTGGTCTTGCCGGCCCTCGGGCTGCTTCAGTATTTGCGTCGCCGTGGTGAGGGTGTCGGCATCGCGACCAGGACGCCCTACCTCGACGTCGACCTCGCCCGGCTCGCGCTTCGCCTTCCCCCGGAGCTCGGCTTCAACGGCGTGCTCACGAAGCCGGTGCTCCGAGCCGTCTCCGAAGGGCGGATTCCGGACTCCGTCAGGCTGCGCCCCTTGAAGACGCTGTGGGACAGCCTCGTGATCGATCTGGCGGCCGGTCAGGACTGGCCGGCGATCGAGGCTCTCCTCGGAGACCCGACGGCCGAGATCTCTCGGTTCGTGAATCGAAGCCGCTTCGTCGCGGACATGCTGCGTCCGCCCTCCGCGGGCGCCGCGTGGCCGTGGGCGCCGGAGATCCTCCGCTTGGTCGCGCTCGAGATCTGGCTGCGGCACGAGGCGGGTCGCCCGGAGCCCGCCTGCTGACCTCGTTTCCGCACTAGACGTTTTTCATCCTTGCGCGTAGCAAAACTCGCCTCTACGGTTACAGCAAGCGAAGCAGGGGGAGTAACGCTCATGGAGCAGCAGCAGACGTACGAGAAGCCGGAGATCAAGGACTTCGGCTCGTTGCAGGAGATCACCGCCGCCTGTACGCCTTCGGGCTCGGGCGACTATTTGGCCCATGCGCTCGAAGGGGCCGACTCGCACGGGCATCACTGCACGTCCAACTAGCGAGCAGCTAGGGGAGCGGGTCGCCCGATCCGGTCGTCTCGCGTGTGTGGCTCTCGGCCGAGCCACTCGCGCGGGCCAGATCGCGTGCGCCGCGCCAGGCAAGAAATCCCGGTAACGCCCAGCGGACAAGCCAGAACGGACGGTAGAGATACGCCGCCACCAGTCCGGCGGTCCCACGTCTGGCGAGCGGGTAGCGCATTCGCATGAAGGCGGGTTGCGGAACCAGCTTCATCAGCACGAACGCCACCTTCCCTGCGGCCCCTGGCTGGCGCGCGAGGAAGTAGAACCCCCGCGACGTGGGCGCAGGCGTGAGCAGGCTGAGAGCTTGTCGCTCGTCGAGCACCGGAGCAGACACTCCCAGTTCCGAAAGCAGTGCGCGCCCCCGCGGCGTCACGGAGAGCGCACCACCGAAGGCGGTCCAGCCCCCGACGTCACGCGCCAGCTCGACGGCGCGCACCCAGCTCTCCAGGCGCGCTACCGCGAGGGCTTTCTCCAGATCGCCGAAAATGCCGGTCTGGCCGATTCCGTGTTGCGCGGCGTGAAGCGCCACGATCAGGCACCTGGCCGCCTCGTTCGGCACCTCGATCGTCTCCCCCATGACGACCGCCTCCTCCGTCTCGCTCGAGATCACGCCCCAGATCTTGCGCTCGTCGACGCCGACGAGCGACCAGTGGACCTCGACCGGCACCTTGCCGGGCGCGACCCAGTCGCTTGCGTGTTCCCGCCCGGCCTCGCCCGGCAAGCCGACGGCGCGCCGGTAGCCGATGTCGCCCAGAGCCGTCTCCGCCGAGAGGAGCTGGTCGCGGCTCACCAGCACGTCGACGTCGACGGAGGCACGCGGCGGCCCGGCGGCCTCGAGCCACGTCTGTTGGAGAGGGCCTTTCAGGAGGATCGCGCGGACCCCCGCATGCTTCAGCGCCTTGACGGCGTCCGCCGACGCGCGCTCCACCAGCAGACCGAGTGCTACGACACGCTGGTCACGGATCACGGTCGGCCACCGTACTGAAGAAAGCGAACCGGCCGGCGCAGCAGGGGCAAGACCTTCGCGCTTCTCTCAGGGCGAGCGTCTGCACGCGCCGCCGCAGCGCGGAATGAAGCACAGGGCGAACGCCTACCCCCACCTTCCCGCAGCATAGGATGCGGCGGCCGCACTGTCATGCTTCGCTTCGACCGAAACGCGTCCGATAGAGCCAGCGCAGCAGTTGACGGAGCGTCTGGAGGAGCGAGGCCGGCCAACGCTCACCGCGTACGGTGGCTGCGCGCCAGGTCATGCCCAGGACGCGCTTGGCGACGAGACCGTACTCACCGCGCTTTGCGGCGAGCAGGGTGTGGTTCGCGCGTGTCAAGACAACGGCGCGACCGGCGTCGGACGAACCGCGGGCAGTCGCCCGCGCGCCGGCGACGATGCCCATCCGCCACCCGTGGTCCCGCGCTCGATAGCAGTAGTCGATGTCCTCCACGTAGGAGCCGTAGGTCTCGTCGAAGAGGCCGACGTCGGCGATGCACTCGGGTCGCAGCACGAGACATGTGCCGGAAACCCACGGCCGCTCGATGACCATGTTCCCGCCGCCGTCGAGGCCCTCGCCGTTCAATCCGAGAACGCCGTACGCGGGCTCCTGTTGCATCGCGACGGCGCAACGGTGGAGAGCATCCGGCTCGACGCTCAGATCATGAGACGTGATGCAGCAGAGGTCGCCGGGGCTGCTGCGAACGCGGAACAGGCTCAGCGCGTGGTTCGCAGCGCCGGCGAAGCCCGTGTTCGTGGAGAGCTGTTCGAGCTCGACCGACGCCGGAAGATCCGGCACGCGCATGCTGTCGTTGTCGATGACGGTCAGATGGAGCTCAACGTCACGAGACGCGAGAAGAGACTGCACCGTGTCGGCGCACCATTCCGGTGCGTTCCAGTGGACGACGTACGCGAAGATGCGGTGGGGATGCGGCACTCTCGTCCATTATCGACCGACCCTCACGAAGGTCGCGTTCATCGCCAGGAGCTCCTGCGTCCTCCTGTTGAAGAACTCCTTCTCGAGATCGACGAGCGCAAAGCCGTTATCTCTCATGAACTCGGTCACGTCCTGGAGTAGCGGCTGCGACTCGTACAGGAAAACGAGTGAGACTTCTGCCTCGACCGCTGCGACTCGTTCCAACGTCCTCGTTGCTCCTGCAAGGACCTCGAGCTCGGCCCCCTGGACGTCGAGCTTCAGGTAGATCGGAGCCGATCCAGGGATCTCGACCTGGTCGAGTCGCCGGATCTCCACCACCTCGGTTCCGATGATCCCATCGCTCGTTCGGGCCGCCTCGGCGGCGGCGTGCCCGACCATGAGGGACGCAGGTCGCATCCTTCCGCTTCGGGCGAGCACGAGCGCCTCCTCGAAGTGAAACTCGGAGAACGGAATGCTGCCGGTCTTCGAGCTCTCGCTGATCTCGAAGACGGCCAGGACATGGGGCACGTAGGTCGGTTCGATCCCGGCATCGAGCAGTCGAAGCCACAGGGCAAAGTCCATGACAAGCTGCAGGTCCTCGTCGAGCGGCCCGACACGCGCCAAGGCCCACCGAGCGACCAGCGCTCCCGGCTGCGGAACGACGTTCCCGTACTCGAGTGCTTCCGCTGCGAGGCTGTGGGGCGGTCTCATCAGGGGCCAGATCGTGTCGCCCATGCGGCCGTCGCAGTCACCGTAGGTCCATCCTGCCCGCGGGCATTTCTTCAGCGCTGCGACGGCAACCTCGATCGCGTCTGGCGTCAGAACGTCGTCGGCGTTCAGCCAACCGATCCAGTCTCCTGAAGCAAGCGCGAAGCCCTTGTTGAGGGCATGTGTCTGGCCGCGATCCCGCTCTGAGACGAATGGCACACCCCGCTTCGTCAAGAGCTCCACGGTGCCGTCCGTCGAGCCACCGTCGATCACGAGATGCTCGATGCGTCGATAGCTCTGGCTCGCGACGCTGTCCAGGCAGCGCGCAAGACGCTCCCCGGGGTTGAGGCAGGGCGTAACGACCGTGATCTCAGGCTCAGGGTTGTGGCTCAACAAGCGCGACCCGCTACCCGACACGGCCACCACGCCTCAACACGCGTCGAATGGAGATCCTCGTCCTTCGAACCACGTGACGCGCCGTCTGCACCCGAGCAACAGCCTCGCCGAGATCTCGCAGCCGGTTCGCTGGTGAGCTCGAGACGAGAGCGGCTGCCTGGGTGAGCGTGCGAAGCTGCCGCTGCGGCGAGAAGTACTCCTCCCACGCTTCACGTGCCGCCCTGCCGAGCGCCTCCCCCTCGTCCCGGCGCGCGCGCAGAAGAGCCGGCAGCTCTGCGATCTGCGACTCGGCCACCCTGATCGAACAGGAAGCCCAGTCCACGAACGGCGGCTCGAGCCAGCCGTCGGAGATGATCACGGGGCAGCGGCCCGCCTGCATCGCCTCGAAGAGCCGCATCGACCCTGCCCCCCGCCCCCGCGGGCACGCGACGAACAGCGACCGGCCGAGCGACTGTGCGTAGCCGGCGTGGGCGGCACGTCGCTCCGGGCTTCCCGGAGTGACGTCCCAGCGGATCTCGTCGCTGAACCGTTGTGTGTCGATGACGAGGGCATCCCGGTCCTCGAGGTCCGCGAGTCGCATCCTGGCCGGTGCGTTCGCGATCGTGCCGACGAAGCTCCAGAGAAGATCGGGCTCGACCGCACGAGCGGCCTCGAGATCCTCGGTCAGCATGTCCCCGCCCCGGTGATTCGGTGCGACGTAGAACCCGCCGGTCATGCCTGGGCGCGCATGCGACGCCGGCAACGAGGCGTACATTCCGGGCGCCCACGGGAACGGCTCGTCGTCCTGCGAGAAGACGTAACAACGGGCCAGCTCAGAAGGACGAAAGGACCTGACGGACTCCGGTGCGCCGGGATCGGGCCAGGGTGGCCGCGGATAGATGATCACGTCGGCATCTCGCCGTCGCTCCACGAACGCCGTAGCGAGGTCGAGATCCGCCAGCTCGGTCAGCTGCTCGTAGAGCCAGCGGTGCGTGTTGGCGAGATGAACCGTCGTCATCTGCCGGCGCCGCCGCGACACGAGGACAGTCGCCGGAGCCGTGTGCGGATGCGCACCCGCTTCCGCCAGCGCAGCGCGCGCGGTGCAAGCCACTTGTTTGCAGCTCTCCACCGGAAGGGATCGACGATCGCGATCACGTCGGCCGCCCACACCGGCTCGCCCTGCAAGGCGACGCACTCGCGGATGAAATCGAGGTCGGATTCGTAGACGTCTCTCGAGAGCCAGGAGCCGACGGAGCCCGGCCGGTTCGGGATCACCACTTGCTGAGTCGACACGTTCCCGAACGCGACCGCGGGCGTCCGCCACAAAAGCTCCCCGTGCCGCTTCACGCGAAAGAGGAGGATGCGATCAGGGTTCCGGGCGACCTCGCGCCTGATTGCGGCGAACGCTCCCCTCACGGTCACGTCGTCGTCGTCGATGAACATCAGGTGCGAGCCGCGAGCTCGTTCGATGCCCGCCATCCGCTGGGCGTTTCCCCAGTTGTGGGTCGCCGGTCCCTCGTGGTAACGAAGATCCGGCCACCTGCGCGACAGCCTGCCGGCGATCTTCTCGGCAACCGGCTGGGGCCCGTCCGAGACGACGATCACCTCGAGGTCGCCTGCGTCCTCCCGTCTCAGCCGTCTGAGCGTGCGCCGGAGGGACCTTCGGCCCGACGTGGGTATGACGACCGAGATCGACGGGGCCATGTCCCGTCGGTTGTACCAACCCGGGTCTGCGATAAGACTCAGCCATCGGCGTCGCTCAACCTGTCAGCGTCGTAGTGCCGGCCACGAATCGCGCGGCGTTTCTGGCCGACTGCCTCGGCTCGATCTTCGGGCAGACCCTCGCGCCGTGGGAGGTCATCGTCTCTCAGGACGGCGACGACCGAAGCGTCGCAGCGGTCGCTCGTGAGTTCGGCGTGCGTCACGTCCAGAACGTCCAGCCGCTCGGGCAGCTTCGAAACCGACAGCAGGCGCTCGGCCTCGCATGCGGCGAGCTCGTCGCGATGCTCGACGACGACGACCGCTGGGAGCCCACGTTCCTCGCGAGAACAACCGCAGCCCTGCACGCCCACCCGCAGTGCGGCTTCGCGTCCACGGACCACTGGCTGATCGACGAGAACGGCTCGATCCTCGCGGACGCCACCGAGCTCGCCTCGAGGCGCTTCGGACGCACGGAGATGGAAGACGTGATGTACGGCGACGTGCTCGAGCGAACCATCCAGACGATGCCCTTCGCGCTCGGCGTCAGCATCTTCAGACGCAGCGTGCTCGAGCAGGTGGGCGGCATCCCGGACTTCGCGGGCACCACTCCGGACTTCGCGCTGATGCTGAGGCTCGGCGGACACGGCGTCGCCTGTGCGTACGTTTCCGAGCGCCTCGGCTCTTACCGTATCCACCAGGGGCAGCAGACCGCGATCGGACGCGTCGAGAACGCCGCGTCGCGTGCCGGCACGCTCAGAAACAGCGTCGGCGACTGCGATCCGGCCCTCCGTGCCGCGCTTGCCCGCGGCTTCCGGGACGCCACGCTCGAGCACGCGATCGCGCTTGCGCACGAAGGCCGGCGGCGCGAAGCGGTCGCCGTCCTGGGCGGAATCGGCTCGCTCGGGCTGGGGCGAGCCAGGTGGCGGCGGGCG
Organism: uncultured Thermoleophilia bacterium; assembly: GCA_963725595.1. Taxonomy (GTDB): domain Bacteria; phylum Actinomycetota; class Thermoleophilia; order Gaiellales; family Gaiellaceae; genus PALSA-600. The sequence continues at coordinate 926,230 of CAVRYT010000001.1, forward strand.
GCGGTGCTGCTCGTGCTGATGCTCACGCGTCGGTCGAGAGCACCTTCCGGTACACCCTGACGACCTCCGACGCCACGGCTTCCGGGTAGAAGCGCTTCGCGCTCTCGCGGCCGCGAGCGCTCATGGTCGCCCGCGCCGCTCGGTCCGCCGCGAGCCGCACGAGCGTGTCGGCCAGGGCACCGGCATCGTCGGGTGGGACGAGGAGCCCGTCGACGCCGTCCTCGATGATCTCGACGGGCCCTCCCGCACGCGTGGCGACGACCGGGACCCCTGCGGCCATCCCTTCAACGACCACCTGCCCGAACGGTTCCGGCCTGACCGACGCGTGCACGAGCACGTCGAGGTCGGCTAGCCGCGCCGGCACATCCTCGACGTGCCCGGTGAAGACCACGCGGCCGTCGAGACCGCCCCGTGCCGCCAATCGCCGCAGCTCCCGCTCGTACACGTCATCGTCGCCGCCGAAGAGAGGCCCGCCGATCACCACCGCCTGCTCAGGGCCGTCCGGGAACGCCCGCGCGAACGCCTCGAGAAACACGTGCTGGCCTTTCCACCGGGCGATTCGTCCGACGATCCCGACCGTGAACGGGCGACCATTGTCGTTCTCGCGGTGCGTGCGGTGCGGAAGGACCGGGCTCGGGATGACGGTTCCGTCGACTCCGAGGGATGCCAGGGTGGAGCGCGAGTTCGCGATCACGGCCGCCGGCACGCGCCGCGCGGCGGATCGGACAAGCGCGGTCCCCCGGGGGCCGAGCGAGTCAGAGGTCACATGGTCGCGTATGTGCCAGACCACCGGCACGTGGGCGAGACGACTTGCAGCACCGCCGTAGAGCGCCGACTTGAGGCTGTTCGTGTGCACGAGATCGGGCTTGAGCTGTTTCAACCTCGCTGCCAGCCGAAGCGCATAGAGGCCGCTCGCAGCCGAGCCCACCGCGAACGCCGACGCACGGCCCAGCTCCCAGCGGTTGAGGCCTCGTGCCGACTCCGCCAGGCGAAGGACTTCCACCGAGATGCCGGCCTGCTCGAGCTTGCGCGCCAGGGGGCCGTCCTCGGCGAGGATGACGTGCGCGTCGACGGACTCGAGCGCCGGTAGGAGCCGGAGCAGCGCGAGCTCGCCACCTGAGAGGGCTGCCGTGTGATCGAGGTAGACCACCCTGAGCGGCCGCCGACGGACTCCGCTCACGGTGCGGCGATACAGCTCCCGGTGGAGCACAGCGGTCCGCTCCCACGTGTACCGCTCCGCGTGAGCCCGCGCGGCCGAGTGTGACGGCAGCGGCCTTGACCCGTCGGCGGCAGCCGCAAGCCTCGCGGCGAGCGCAGGCTCGTCATCCACGGGAACGATCAGGTCGTGGGCAAGCCCGGCGAGAGCCTCCGGCAAGCCCCCTGCGTCGGTCGCGATCACCGGCGTTCCGCACGCGAGCGCCTCGAGCACGACGAGACCGAAGCCTTCCAAGGAGCGCGTCGGGACGACGCAGACGTCGGCGGCGCGGTAGTACGCGGGCAGGAGCTCGTCGTCGACCCGTCCAACGAAGCGAACGTCCGGCGGCGCGTGCCGCTCGAGCTCGGAACGCAGCGGCCCGTCGCCTCCGACGACAAGCAAGCCGTCCGCAAGGGCAAGTCTCCCCCACGCGGCGAGCAGCGCGTCGACTCCCATCCGCGGCACGAGGCGGCGCACGGTCAACGCGATCCACGCATCGGCCGGCAGTCCAAGCTCCCGGCGCACGGCCTGCCGGTCTCCGGGCGAGAAGCGCACGAGGTCGACACCCGGCGGGATGACGTTCACCCGCCATGGAGACACCCCGTACTCCTCGACGAGCACCCGGCCGAAGGCTCGCGAGAGAACGACCGCCTCGTTCGCACGGCGATAGACGACCCGTTCCAGTCTCCGCTTCAGCGTCGAGCGCACGGCATCCTCGCCGCCGGCCTTCGCCTCGAGCGCCCACGGGCCGTGGAAGTGGACGACGAGCGGCAGCCTCCTGAGACTCGTGAGGATTGGCAGGAGCGCATAGAGCGCAAAGTGCGCGTCGACGACGTCGGTGGCACGCGAATCCTGCGCTTCGCGCGCATACGCGAGCAGCCTCGGGATCATCGCCGAGCTGGTGTCCGCGGGGACCGCAACCGAGGACGGAGCATCGGCCGCCGGGCCGATCACGACGGCGCGCGGCGCGTCGCCCGCGGCTTCGAGGGCTCCAAGCAGCTCACGGACGTAGCGGTTGAGACCGCCCGGCTGGTCCGGGAACCACCCCATCCCGAGGTGCACCGTTCTGGGCGCCGCGCTATCCGCCATTGCGACGCCACCTCGACCCGTGGGTCTTCGAGCCGTGGATCGAGTCCGCAAGCTCGGTGATCTTCACCGCCATCCGCGCGTCCGAGAACTCCCGAGCGCGGCGCGGGCCCTCGGCCGCCAGGAGCTGCGCGAGCTGTGGTTCGCGCAGGATTCGAAGGACCGCTTCCGCGGTGCGCTTCGGCTCGCCGGGCGGTACGAGCAGGCCTGACCGCTCGTGCTCGACGATCTCGAGCGGGCCACCGTCGGCCGAGGCGACGAGCGGTTTCCCCAACGCGAGCGCTTCGAGGAGCACGAGCCCGAACGGCTCGCCGACGGAGGCGTGCACGACGACGTCGAGTGCGTCGAACCACGGGAACGGATCCGCTTGGTGGCCGGCGAAGAGCACCTTGTCGGCGATGCCGAGCTCAGTCGCAAGGCGCTGCAGGTCGTCGGGATACGACCCCTCCCAGCCCAGCACCGCTCCGCCGACGACGGCGAACCGAACGTCTGGTTCCGCAACTGCGATCGCAGCGGCAGCGCGAAGAAAGACGTCCTGTCCCTTCCAAGGCTGCAACCGCCCGACGATCCCGACGATCCGTGTGTTCTCCCAGCCGAGCTCCCTCCGGATCGAGGCGCCGGCCCCGACGCGCGCACCGATCTCGTCGACCGGCACGCCAAGGTGCACCTTCTCGATCCTCCGGTGCGGAGTGAGCTTCGACTGCGCCGCGACGGCGGCATCGCTGCTGCAGATCACGGCGGCAGACGGCACGAGCCGTGCCACGTTCTCGATCCGCCCAGGGCCGGGGACCCCTTGCTGCCACCAGACCGCCGGGATCCGGGCCGCGAGCCCGGCGAGCCCTCCGTACACGTGGCCCTTCGACTGGTTCGAGATGATGACGTCGGCCTGCCGGCGGACCGCGAGTGCCCGAAGCTCCGCGAGCACACGGGCCGTTCGGACGAGCTGCCGGGTCCTTCCCGCCGGGATGACGTCGACCGGGCAGCCGGCCTGCTCGAGCCAGCCCTGTAGCGGCCCATCCTCGAGGAGCGCGGCGCACGGCTCGACACCGAGCTCGGGGAATCTGGCGGCCAGAGCTGCGAGAGCCCGTTCGGCCCCGCCGGGGACGGACGTCGGGCTCACGAGGAGGACCCGGCTCACGGCGAGTGCCTGTCGCTCCGATCCGCCCACCCCAGTGCGAGCCAGGGAAGAAAGGCGACCGAGTAGAGGCCGCCGTTCAACCACTGGAGAATCGTCGCGGCCACGATCCCGAGTGCGATGAGCGACAGGACGTCCTGTCGCCGCCGTGCTGCCCCGTACACGGCGCGCATGCCGTAGATCAGCACGGCCAGGTACGCGACGAGCCCCGGCAGGCCGAGCCCCACGGCCGCATTCGATGGATCGGCTTCCGTCGACGCCGACACGCCGCCAAAGGTTGATCCCGCGCGGGTGACCTTGCCGATCCCGTAACCGGCCGGGTTCGAGAACGCCGACTTGACGCCGTTGACGACAAGCGACATGTGGACGCCGACGGTCGAGTTCTGCGGGTTGAGCGGATCGGAGAGACCGGAGACGTCGTGCGCGACGAGCGCGCTCGAGGTCGAGTTGCCCGATGCGGCCGGCCCGTAGTGTCGAAGACCGAACGCGAGTGCGAGGAGGAGGAACAGGCCGAGCGCGGCGGCCGGCGCGAGTGGCAGCTGCAGCCGCGCGCCGAGCATCGCACCGATCGCGACAACGAGGATCACGATCGCGCCTCGCGACGACTCGAGGACCAGCGCCGGGATCAGCACCGCGAGCGCGGTCGCAGCAGGGATCGCGTAACGAAGCCGGGACGCCATGGCGAGCCAGACGACGATCGCGACAGACAGGTACTCGGCGTACTCCTGGGCGGACGAGAACGTCGCGAACGGCCGGATCACTCCACCCACGTTCAGCGACGCGAACGACACCTGGTCGATCCAGTGCTGATCCCACGAGGGGAAGCCGGCCACGGTCTGGACGAGCCCGTAGCCGGCCACCGCGACGCCGAGTCCTGCGACGACGCCGAAGACCGCCTGCATGGTTCGGTCGTCGAGGGCGCGACCGATCCAGAACGCCATCGTCGGGACGAAAATGAAGAGCAGCCCGGCGATGCCGCCGAACAGGCTGCCCCCGAGCGGGTTGACGGACTCGAGCAGGATCAGCAGGTCGAGCAACGCGACCCAGAAGCTCAGGCGCGTCCGGTTGGCGAACGCGTTGCCCTTCGTCGCGGCGAGTGCGGTCACCACGAGCGCGAACGGTCCCACGAGCAGAAGGGGATCGAGATGACTCGGAAGCCCGACCTCCGAGACCAGGCGACGCACGAGACCCAGTGCGGTCAGCCAGACGACCGCCCCGAGCAGCAGCAGTTGCGGTGAGCGCGTCGCCAACGCGAGCAGCGTGACCACGGCCGTCAACGCGACCACGTAGCGGATGTAGGCAGGATCCTGGGTCAGGCGCCCGAGCAGTGCGGAGACCGCGACGAAGACGAGGCCTGCTGCAGCGGGGCGCCAGGCGCCACGGATCCTTGCCGCGTCGAGGGTGGGCCAGCTCGCGTTCACAAGGCAGCTCCCCCGGATCGATCGAGCAACTCCCGGTAGAGCCGTGTGACGCTCCGGGACGAGCGCTCCCACGTGTACTCGGACGCACGGCTCCGGGCAGCCCGTCCCATGCGCTCACGAGCCTGAGGGTCGGTCGCCAGCGAGTCGATCGCGGCGGCGACGCTCGCCGCGTTGCGGTCGACGAGGAGCCCGGTCGAGCCGTCGACGAGGTCCTCGATGCCGCTCACACGCGTGGCGACGATCGGCAAGCCACTCGCGGCGGCCTCGTACGCAACGAGCGAGAACGTCTCGTACTGCGTGGGGAACACGAAGATGTCCGCGGCCTGATAGAAGCGCTCGGCGTCTTGCCTGGGACCGAAGAACCGTACGCGTGTATCGACTCCGAGGCGCGCCGCGAGGCGGCCGTAGCGGCGCCGGTCGCCCGGCCCGACGACCCACAGGGTCAGACGCTCGCGGGCGCCCGCAATGGCCAGGGCGTCGATCGCGAGCGCGAGTCCCTTCCGGTCCCAATCTCCCCCCACGAAGAGCAGCGCGACGTCGTCGGCCCCCATCCCTTCTTGCGCCCGGACGTCTTCGCGCGCCGTTTCGTCCGGCAGGTAACGCGCGACGTCGAGTCCGTTCGGTGTGATCGACGTCCGAATCGCGGGATAGTACGTCGCAAGCTCGCGCTCCACCCCCGGCGAGACCGCGGCGAAGAGGCGGAGCCGCGAGCGCCGGTAACACCACCGCTCCGCCGACAGAGCGAGCAGTCTCGCGGCGCCGCGATTCAGGCGGCGAAGCGGACGTGTTGCCGCGGGAGCCAGCCTCCGCAGCTTGGCGACATAGCCGCGATGACAGAACTGGATCGTCGCGAGGTCGGCGCGATTGGGGACGATCGCCCCGAGCGTGTGCACCAGGTCGTGCCGGCCCTCTCCGAGCCTGACGCCTGCGAGCGCGAAGAACGCCGCGAACTTCAGTGCGAACGGCCGCCGTGGCACCGCGATCCGTTCCCACTTGACGAGCTCCCGCAGGTCGGGAGCGAGCGTGGACGAATAGACGGTGAACTCGTACTCGCCCGCGGCGTGCCGTAGCAGCTCGGCGAAGGCGCGCTCCATGCCGCCCGAGTCGTGGATGTCGTGCGCGACGAGCGCCACCCTCGGTCGCTCCATCGGCTCAGTCACCGGCATCGTTGGCGAGGAACTCGAGCAGACGCCGTGCCAGGACGTCGGGGTCCTGGTTCCGGCGGTAGAACGACGCGGCGCGCCCACCCTGCACCCGTCGCAGGTCCGGGTCCTCGAGCAGGCGCGCGAACTTCTCGCGACAAGGCCTGGCCGTCGGGTGCCACGAGCTCGAGCGCGCCGTCGTCCACCGCGAGCCGCCATGATTCGCGCCCGTCGAACGCGACGACGGGCTTGGCCGCCGCGAGCGCCGCGGCGAGGGTCCCCTTCCGGGACGACGGACCATCCTCGTCGGGGAACGCCACAACGTCGACGGAAGCGATCGCCGCCGCGTACGCATCCGGGTCGAGCACGCCCGTGAAGAACACCCTCTCCGCAACGCCCGCCGCCCGCGCGGCGCGGAGCCAGCGCACAGCCTGCGGGCTGTCCGGGCCCGGTGCCCCGATCAGCAGCAGCCGCACCTCGGTCGTCTCGGCGACGCGGCGAATCGCGTCGACGATCGGCTCGAGGAGGTATCCGTCGGGCCTGAAGCCGATCACTCCGACCGTCGGGGTCTCAGGAACCGCGGAACGACGCCCCGTCGGACGGGAACGCGACGTTCGAGCAGACGGGCAGGACCGTCGTGCGCCGCCGCGGCAGCCAGTGAGCCCGGTCGAGCCACGCTGCACGGTCGTCGGTCGTGAGCACCGCGGCGCGCACGTGCCGGCAGACCGTGTGGAGGGCCGCCCTCTGGGTGAGCGCGTACGCGAGCCCACGAGCCCCCGACCGCCCGAACGGATACGCGAGCTCGTGCAGGATGCCGACGACCGGGACACCGGTGGCCGCAAGCCGGCGGGCGGCAACCGGAGCCGCGATCGGCAGGCCGGCGGAGGCATACGAGAAGACGCTGTAGTGCCAGACGAGCCAGTCCGGCCGGCCCGCTCGAGCACGCTCGTCGACCCGATCCAGCCAGGCCGCCGACCTCACGACGCATCCTGAGGAGCCCCCAGGTGCGATCCAGCTCCAGCCACTCGGCCTCGACCGCCGCGCCTTGCGCCCTCGAGCGCGCGACCCACGTCTCGCGCGTAGTCGCGGACGCCGCAGGGGCCTGCCCTGGAGATGCCGACGTTCAGGAGCTGCGGACGCGAGGCGGCGCGCGTCGTCGTGGCCGCCTGGTCGAGATCGGCGAGCATCGGCTCCGCCTCACCGACCGACGGCACGAGCCGTCGGGGCGTCGATGCTCCGGCCGAGCCGCTCCGCGTACAGGGCGGCCGTCCGCGCGGCGACCTCGTCCCAGCGGAACCGCTCCGACCGCGCGCGCGCGTCGGCCCTTGCCGCGCCGAGAGCTTCGCGATCGCTCAGCAGGGCGACGAGACGCGCAGCGATCGCCTCCCGGTCGCCTGCGGCGGCGAGCCATTCGCGGCGGGAGCATCATCGGCGGCTCCAGGCGTGTCGTAGGCGATCACCGGCAACGCCGCCGCGAGCATCTCGAGCACGCCGAACCCGAACCCCTCGAGGTACGACGGGAAGAAGCCGAGCGCGCAGTCGTCGAGCAGCGCCGGGAGCTCGTCGGCGGCATACGTGGGCACGACCTCGACATGCTGCCGCAGGCGCCGCGGGAAGCGACGGAGAACGTCGCGCTCCGTCGCGGAACATGCCGCGCGTCCCGAGGAGGCGGAAGCGGGTTCCCGGCACGTCGCCGACGACCCGCTCGACGATCGTGGGCATGTCGGCCGCTCCCTTCCGCCAGTCGAAGGTGCCGACGAAGGCGACGAGGCCGTCGTGCGGCCGATCCGGAGACAGAGCCGCGAACGCCTCGCGGCGGGTCGACCCCAGGCCGAACGGGAAGACCACGATCTTCTCGGCCGGGACTCCGTGGCGCGTGAGGAGCTCGGCGTCGTCCTCGTTGCTCACGTTGACCAGATCTGCCTCGTGAACGGTTCGGGAGGCGAACGCGACCATCTCGCGGACGTTCGCTGCCAGGCCGACGACCCTTGATGATCGCGCCGAGGGCGCCTCGGAGGCTCGGAGGCTTCGGGAACGAGCGGCGCAGCGACCTGCTGGCAGAGGAGCACAGAGCGAGCGACGAGCAGCGTTTCCGCCGGGAACTCCTCGCGCGGATACGGCAGGTACTCATGGTCGAAGTCGATGACGTCGTACTCGGCGCCACGCTCGCGGATCAGCTCGCGGAGGAACTCGGCGCGTGCACGGCGTGTCGCGGCCGGATCACCCGGCACCGCGTCGGAGAGCGAGACGAGATCCGCCTCCCAGCCCAGCCGCTCGAACTCCGGCGGCCAGCTCGACCGCGGCCTTGGAGCCGCCGAACGGGCCTCGATCGACGGGGGGCGGCGGCACGAACAGGATCCTCACGAGACTGCCTCCGACAGCCCCGGAGAGAACGCCTCGACGCGACTCGAGAACGGCGGCGAGGCATAGGCTCGCTCCAGCGACTCGGCCACCCGCACGACGCTCAGCTCCGACTCGACCTTGCGGCGGTTGTGTGCTCCCAGTTCGGCGGGCCGCGACGGATCGCGCAGCACCTCGACGAGCGCGTCGGCGAGCTCGGCCGGAGTCCCGTGGGCGACCAGAGCCCCACCCCGGCCGGGATCGACCAGCCAGCCGGGGCCGCCTGCTGCGACCGCGACGACCGCCCTGCCGCTCGCCATCGCCTCGAGGACGACCATCCCGAACGGCTCGCCGACGGAGGGGAGGCAGAGCACCGAGCTTCGCTCGAAGAGAGCGGCGACGTCGGCATGCGGCACCGCGCCGAGCAGCTCGACGGCGTCACGTACGTCGTGACTGGCGCACAGCTCCTCGACCGCCCCGCGCTCCGGCCCGTCGCCCGCGACGACGAGTCGGGCCTCGGGAAGGACCCGCACGACGTCGGCGAAGGCTTCGACCAGCGCGCGGATGCGCTTCTGGGGATCGAGCCGCCCGACAAACAGGATCGTCGGCGTCGCCGGCAAGGGCGTCGGCCGGAAGACACGATCGTCGACGCCGAACGGCTGTGTCCGAGCCCGGCCGCGGACGCCGGCCGGAAGCTCGTCGAGGGCCGACGGGATCGACACGAGGACGTGCGCGCGGCCAAGCGCGCGGCGCCGCTGTGCGGCGAACGCGGGCGACGCCAGCAGGCGGACGGCGTCGCCGGGTCGGCGCGGCCGCGCCTGCCGGGAATCGTCTCGCCAGCTGGGCAGGCGAGGCCCGACCACGAAGGTGACGCCCTTGGGCGGCACGAAGCACAGCGGATCCTGCGGAAAGAGCCAGTGGACGGCGTCGAAGGCGCGGGCGCCGCCGCGCTGCTCGAACAGCCTGCGAACGCGCCGGGCGTACGCCAGCGGTTCGAGGCTCTCCCAGCGCAGCGTCCGGCCGACCTCGATCACCTCGAAGGGTGACTCGGACGCAAGGTCGACGCGGCGTGCACAGACGACGAGCTCGTGCCCGCGTCGGGCGAGCGCCGAGAACGTCTCCCACGCGATCAGACCCTCCCCGTGCGTCGCGTGGTCCGTCAGGAGCTCGGCCCCAGACGCGACGAAGACGCGCAGCGGGCGCGGGGGCGTGCGAGGCTGGGTCACTGCGGCGTCACGCCCCGTTGCAGGACGAGAACCTGGTGGTACGCGGCGCCTGTGACTCCGAGTGCGAGCAGAAGGTCGTCGATCCGGCCGAGCAGCCTGCTGACGAGCGGCTGTCGAAACCCGAGCACCTGCCGGTCGAGAATCCGCAGGAAGTGCAGCTGGGCCACCTCGCGACGCACCGGCCCGACGGTCGCGGCGAGCAGAGAGAGGTCGTTCCGGTTGAGCGGACGTTCGTCGAGGGTCCCGAACCTCGGCACGCCGAAGCGCCCGACCAGGAACCTGCGCGCCAGGCGGAGCACCGGGTTCGTTGCCATCGTCTCGACGAACGCCGCCGTTCCCCCGGGTGCGAGGTGCCGCGCGATCGCGGGTGCCGTGACGGTGAGATCGAGGTGATGGAGGATGTACTTCCCCGCGAGGCGGTCGAAGACCCGGCCGTCGAGCTTGGGAGTGGGGAACCCGTCGGCGATGAAGGAGATCTCGAAGCCGAGGGCGCCGGCGAGCTCGCCCGCGCGTTCGATCGAGGCAGGGCTGACGTCGATGCCCGTCACGCGGGCTCCGCGGGCGGCGAGCCAGGCGGAGAGCTCGCCGGTCCCACAGCCGACATCGAGCACCTCGGCCCCGTCGAGCGGCTCGAGCGCCTCGATCGCGGCACGCGTGTTCGGCTCGGGGCCGGCGCGGTAACGGCTCAGGCAGTCCTCGAGCGGGGCGACGTGGTCGTCCCAGAAGTGCTCCTCGCGGCTCTCCCGTGCCGAGCGTGTCATCGCTTTCGCGTACGCGCTGCGGAAGCGAGACGGAGCTCGGGCAGCGAGCGCTTGGTCCAGCGTGCGCGCCACCAACGCACCTTGTCCGGCAGTGATCTCGGTGCGGCGAGCGCCAGCGCGGTGACGTAGACGGCGTTCCAGAGATACGCGACCGGGAGGGCAACCACGAGGCCGAGCCGCGAGAGCGGCGACCAGTGCTTCTGCACGTAGCGCCAACGTGAAAGGCCGAGCAGCCGCTGGTAGCGCGCCCCGGTCGACTGCGCTCCGAGATGCCGCACGACGGCCTCACGGCAGAAGCGCACCGTCCAGCCTGCCAGCTGCGCGCGCCGCGCCAGGTCGGTCTCCTCCGAGTAGAGGAAGTAGCTCTCGTCGAACCCGCCGAGCTCGCGGAAGGCGTCGGCTCGAACGAGCAGCGCCGCACCCACCGGCCAGACGTCGCCGCCCGCCACGTCGGCCTCGCTCGGCTCGCTGAAGCGGCCCGCGACACGCCCCAGCGCCGTTGGAAGCATCAACGCGTCGGCGATCTCCGAGCCGAGCGAGGGAAAGCGATGGAAGCTCGGCTGCGGCTCGCCCGCCGCGTCGACGAGCTGCGGGCCGACCAGGGCAACACGCACATCGTGCTCCAGCTCGGCCCGCAACGTACCGACGGCGCCCGGCTCGGCGACGACGTCGTCGTTGAGCAGCAGGGCGTAGCGGAGGCCGGCGGGCAGCCGTGAGAAACCGGCGTTCACGTTGGCGCCGTAGCCCGCCGGACTGCTGTTCAGCACCACGGCTCCGACCCGCTCCTGCAGGCGCTCGAGCTCGGCCCGATCCGAGGCGGCCGGGTCGTTGACGACGGTGACGATCGCCGCGGGGTCGACGTCGCCGGCAAGCGAGTCGATGCAAGCCAGCGCCATGTCCGGCCGGCTGTGGGTCACGACCACGGCTCCCACGTCCGCGAGCGCCGGCCCCGGACGTTCCGCGGCGGTCATCCGACCTGGGCGGCGGGTTGCGGGATCACGGGCAGGCCCTCGAACCCCGGAACCTGCGCCCGCACCTCGTCGAGCGTCCCCTCGGCACGGATTGCGCCGCGCTCGAGATAGAGCAGGCGGTCGCAGTGCCGCACGCTCGCGATCCGGTGCGTGACGACGATCATCGTCACGCCGCCGCGCAGGTCGGCGAGCGTCTCGACGATCCGGTGCTCCGTGGCCTGGTCGAGGTTCGACGTCGCCTCGTCGAGGACGAGCACCGACGGGCGGACGTAGAGCGCACGTGCGAGCCCGACGCGCTGGCGCTGGCCACCCGAGAGACGGACGCCACGCTCGCCGACGATCGTCTCGACCCCTGCCGGCAGATCGGCGACGACGTCGTCGAGCCCCGCCAGGTGGATCGCCTCGTGCACGCGTTCGTCGTCGATCTCTTCGCCGATCCAGCCGAGCGCCACGTTGGCGCGGAGCGTGTCGTCGACGAGGTAGACGTCCTGCGGGACGTAGCCGATCGACCGCTGCCAGCCGTCCCGGCATTCGGCGAGCGGCGCGCCGTCGACCGTCACCCGGCCCGAATCGGGCTCGAGCATGCCGAGCATGACGTCGAGGAGCGTGCTCTTGCCGGAGCCGGTCGGACCGACGATCCCGAGCGACTCGCCGGGGCGAAGGACGAAGCTCACGCCGCGGAGCGCGGGCTCCGAGCGAGTCGGATAACGGAAGACGACATCGTCGGCCGCAGCGCTTCCTCGAATCGGAGCGGCCCGGTGTCGGCCTGCGCAGACGGCTCGGCGTAGGCACCGAACGTCCGCAGCTCGTGCTCGACGAGCTCGGTCGCCGGAGTGCTGAACTGAACCTGGTTGGAGAGGAAGAGGATCTGGTTGAGCGCCGGAAGCAGGCGGAATGCGCCCGCGAGCACGAGCCCGACCGCCGGGAGCACCGAGTTCCGTCCACTCGTCGCGCCTGCGACGGCGACGACGAGGACGGCGCCGATCACGAGCGAGGTCTCGAGCAGGTAGCGAAGGCTGCCGTTGGCCACGTTGGCGCCCCGCATCGCGGCGTTGATCCCCCGCGTTCGCGCGATCGCCCCGTCGGCGTAGAAGAGCGCCCGGCCACGGAGCTGCAGCTCCTTCGCGGCCGAGATGCCCTGCATGACCAGGCGGTAGCGCTCCTCCGGCAGCTCCTGGACGCGTTCCCCGCGCCGGCGAAGCGCGCCGCGGACTCCGCGCGCCCAGCCGACCGCGATCAGGAAGAAGTAGACGGTGACGGCGAGCGCGACCAGAGGGCTCGAGAGAATGAGCCCGAGCGCGACAGCGAGCACGACGGCCAGGTTCGAGACGAGCGAGACCGACGAGGCGACGATCCCGTAGACCACCTGGTCGACCGAGCCCAGGACCGTCCGCAGCGTCTCGGACGAGTTGCGCTCGAGCCGCATCAGGTGCGGCGCCCGTGCGTGGCCGATCAGAAGCCGTCCGAGCAGGTCGGCCTGCGCAGCGTTCGCGGCGCCGACGGTCAGCCACAGGACGAGCACCGACAGGAGGCTCCGCCCGACGAAGAGGACGGCCGTGATCGCGAGCAGGATCAGGGCCAGCCGGTAGTGGTCGTTGCCCGTCGCGTTGCGCCCGACGATCCGGCCGGCCACGCCCGCGACGGGCTGGTTGTTCAGCAGGTTGATGAGGGCGTAGATGAGGAGCAGCGCAACCGTGTCGAGCGCCGCGATCAGGACGCCGTAGACGCCGACCCGCAGCAACCGCTTGCGCTCCGGCGCGCCGATGAGCGCCCATGCGCGACGGATTCCGCGAACGGATTGCCTGCCGGGGTTCCGGGATGTCATGCCAGGTCGGTTGTCCGGGTGTGGGTCAGTACGCTCCCCTCCCACCCTTCAGCATTGCAGGCACGGTGCCGCACATCAGCCGGAGGTCGTGCCAGAGCGACCAGTTCGTGACGTAGATGTAGTCGAGGCGCACCATCTCCTCGAACGGGATCTCGCTCCGGCCGAGCACCTGCCAGAGGCCGGTCATCCCGGGGCGAAGCGCAAGACGCTCCCGCGCCCAGTCCTCGACGTGCTTGTCCTCGCTCGGGATCAGCGGCCGAGGCCCGACGAGGCTCATCTCGCCCCCGAGCACGTTCAGGAGCTGCGGCAGCTCGTCGATCGACGTCCGTCGCAGGACGCGCCCGACGCGGGTGACCCGCGGGTCGTCGGGGATCTTGAACATCGCGATCGTCGCGCTCGCGTGCTTGTTCAGGTGCGCGACGACCTCCTTCTGGTCGTCGGCGCCCTGGACCATCGTCCGGAACTTGAGGATCTCGAACTCGCGGCCGCCGGCGCCGATCCGGCGCTGCCGGAAGAAGCACCGGGCCCGGGCTGTCGAGCTTGATCGCAACCGCGACGAGGCAGAGGAGAGGGCTCAGGACGACCAGGGCGACGGTGGACAGCGCGATGTCCATCGTCCGCTTCAGGAGCTGGGCCGACGTACCGAGCGCCCGCGGCGGCAGGCAGAGCACCGGGACGCCCTCGACGGTGCTGATGCCGGTCGTCGGCCCGATGAGCTCGAAGAAGCGCGGCACGATGTCGACCTGGATGAACGCGTCCTTGAGCGAGCGGATCAGGCACCGAGGATCCGGTCGTGCGAGCCGCGTGGGAAGGCGATGATGACCCGCTCGACGTCGAAGGTGCGAACGAGCGACGCGAGCCGCTCGACCGGCCCGAGCAGTGGGACGTCGATCGCCCAGCTCGTAGCCGGGCTTCGGCTCGGCGTCGACGAAGCCGACGACGTTGACGCCGTACTCCGGGTGGCGGAGCAGCTTCTCGGCGATCGTCTGGCCGACGCTGCCGGCCCCGACGATGATCGTGTTCTGGAGGTAGCTGCGGCCTCGTGCGCGCGATCGCCGCGGCCGAGCGTGCGCGCGAGCGGCACGAGCACCGCCGCGAACGCCCAGAAGAGCAGGAGCTTGCGCACGTCCGGGTGTGCAGCACCGCTCAGCCAGCTGAACGCGAAGAAGAGCCACGTGCAGACGGTGACCATGTTGAAGACGTTCGCGACCTCGTCCGTCGTCACGTGATTCGTCCGCTGGTCGTCCTGGCTGTAGAGCCCGTACATCCGCGCGATCAGCACCCAGGCCGGCAGCGTGACGACGAAGAGGAGCGACTCGCTCACGAGACCGAACTTGCCCGGGCTCGTTCCCACGCTGATCGACCTCCGCGACCAGGAACGCGACGAGGAGCCCGACGATGTCGGCGGTGAGGAGCAGACGCCGGACGAGCCAGCCACGCCGGTGCGGCCTTGGGGACCTGACGGCTGCTCGACGATCTCGAGCGTGCGCTCGCTGACGACGCTCCGGAGATACTCGCCCTCCCGAAGGGCCTCGAGCTGACTCGCCAGCACCCCCTCGCTCACCGGATCGACTCCTCGCGCGGCGCGGCGGCGTATTCGTACGCGCGTACTGGCCGTAGGCGTAGGACGCACCCTCGAGGCCGGCGTCTCCGCACAGCACGAAGCCGAGCTTCGCCGCAGGCAGGCGCGAGAGCATCGCGGCGAGCTCGCCCGTCACCGGGCGGCGGGCGAGGTCGCGAGCGCACGACGACGACGACCGCGTCGGAGAACCCGGCGATCGTCAGCCCGTCGCCGACCGCGAGCAACGGCGGGGCATCGAGCAGCACGACGTCCACGCGGTCGCGCAGGGCAGCGATCACGTGCCGCACGCCCTCGACCCCGACGAACTCGCCCGGATCGGGCGGAAGGATCCCGGTCGGCAGCACGACGAGCGAGCCGGCGTTCGACCTCGTGCCGTTCCAGCCGCTCGAGGAGCCGTTGAGCGATGCATCGGGCCGGTCGACCAGACGCCCTTCGAGGTTGATCGGCACGAGCGCGTCGTCGAGTACCTGCATGCCCGAGCACGACCGCGGTGAGCCCGGGCTGGTCGCTCGTCGATCCGGAAGAACTTCGACAGCATCGGCCGGTGCAGGTCGAGATCGACGAGCGCGACGCTCTTCCCGGCTGTCGCCATCGCGACGGCGAGGTTCGCGAACGTCGTCGACTTGCCCTCGGCGGCGACGGCGCTCGCAACCATCAGCACCTGAGCAGGCTTGCCGATCGAGGCGAACTCGAGGTTCATGCGGAGTCGCCGATAGGCGTCGGCGCCACCGGCCGTCGCGTCGGCGAGCATGACCAGCTGGCGCTCACGCTCGAGCTTCTTGGGCGGCGGCGGTACGCGCGCGAGGATGGGCATCTTCAGGACGGCGCCGATCTGCGACGCCGTCCGCAGCCGTGTGTCGAACGCGTCGCGGAGGAATGCGAGCCCGATCCCGAGCACGAGGCCGAGCCCGAGCCCGAGGATGCCGTACTTCTTGGGCGTCGGCCGGATCTTCGCCGCGAAGCCCGCCGTGCGGACGACCACTGCGCCCGACGTCTGCAAGGTCTGCAGCGTCTGCAGCTGGTTGACCTTCGACTGCAGCGCCGCGGCGTCGAGCCGATCCTGGCGGGTGTTCTCTGCCCGCAATGCGGTGATGCGCTCCTGGAGGCCGGCGACCGCCTGGTTGATCGAGTGCGTGTCGAGCTGCTGGTAGTAGATCGTGAACTGGCGCGCGTACTCGGTGGCGATCGCCGCGGCCGCACTCGGATCGCCTGTCGTCGTCGTGAACCGGATGACATCCGTGTCCCCGACCTCGGCGGCACCCGTCGAGCCGACGCCGTCGACCGGAACGTGACGCTTGCGCATGACGTTGGCAACGCGATTCGCAAGCGCCGGCAGGGCGGCGACCTGGAGGCTCGTGTTGGTCGAGCGGGTCGGGTCGACGTAGTAGGCGTAGGAGTTCGGGTCGCTGATTCCGCTCAGGGTCGAGGGCAGCGACTGGAAGCGAAGCAGGACGTCGGCCGAGGACTGGTAGAGCGGGGACTGCCGCAGCGAGAAGGCAACCGCGGCCAGCGGCACGATCACGAGCGCCTGCAGGACGATCCACTTCCTGCGGCGGAGGATGTGCAGATAGTCCCTCAGCCCGAGGTCATGCACGGGCCGAGTCCCGGTACGACAACTCCATGCCTACCCCCCTCTCCCCGCAGCCGTTGACAGAAAACTCAGAGGGCCGCGGAAGGCAGACTGCCCAAAAAGGACACCGGCGTCAAACCGATCGCGATCCTGTCGCGATCGGGACAAGTCCGCAGCTTTGGGAAGAAGTGCCTGCAATCCCTCGGTTTAGTGAAGCCGGATCCCTCGAAGGGGGCTAGCCTTGCCCCGTGCCGGAGACCAGAACCGAATGGCTCCTGTTTCTCGTCGGACTCATCGTCATCGGAGGCCTCGGAGTCGCGATCGCGTTCGGTCGGGCGAAGGGTCATCCGGCGAAGGCAGCATCGCCGCCAGCCGCGACGTCGCCGAGCACGGGCGGAACGACTGGTTCGACCACCTCGCCCGGCGCGCCGGCGACCAGCTCGGCCACGCCCTTCGACCTGGAGCTCCGGGCGCGAGTCGACACGTGGCTCTCGGTGCATCGCGGGACGCGGGCCGGGCCGGTGCTGTACGAAGGCACGCTCACCGCCGGCAAGAAGAAGTCGTTCTCCGGGACGGGCTTCTGGGTCCGCTTCGGGGAAGCCTCCAACGTCGCCGCGAAGCTGGACGGGGTGACGCTGCGGCTCCCCGGCGGCACGTACAGCACGCCGATCACGCGCCGCGGCCTCGGCACGCGGGCGTAGCACAACCCCGTGCGCACCGACCCGCACGTATGCTGTCGTCGTGACGGGTTGGCGCACGTTCGTCGAACGCTTGCGAGGTGTGCGCCGGCCGCCGACAGGCCCGCTGACCACCGTGGAAACGGCTGACGCAGAAGAGTTGCGCCAG
The DNA here is from genome assembly GCA_963725595.1 of uncultured Thermoleophilia bacterium. Taxonomy (GTDB): domain Bacteria; phylum Actinomycetota; class Thermoleophilia; order Gaiellales; family Gaiellaceae; genus PALSA-600. The sequence goes on from CAVRYT010000001.1 coordinate 943,330, forward strand.
GAGAATCTCACGAAGGACACCGAGCGGATCGAGCGGGAGCAGGACGAAGCAGCCGACCGCCCTATGGGCAACGCGTAGCGCCTCTACCGAGCGTCACTCAGAACCCTCTCAAGTTGCGGTCAGGTGGCCGGCGACGCGGATGAGCCGTCCCTCTGTGACGAGCTCCGTGACGATCGCGTCATCCCAGTACCACTGCCAGGAAAACCAGCGCTTCAACTCGCCCTCCGGCGCGATGACGGCCGCCCGCACCGCTGCGACGAGCAGATCCCCGAGTGCCTGATCGAGAGCGGGACCGACCGCACTGCCGCCGGGATAGACCTGATCCCAGCGCGCCAGCTCGCTCGTATGGGCGTGGCCGTGCCCCGCAGTCATCCGTAGCGAGCGCGAGACGATCGCACCGCAACGCTCGAGTGGCGCCCGCAACGACTTCAACTCCTTCGGCTTCAGCTCCAGCTCGACTTGCAGATCCTCGATGTTCGACGGACCCGCCTCAGCCAGGTGATCGAGCAGGCGAGCCCAGCCGGGATCGGCCTCCTGCATGCGCTCGAGCTCGGCACGGCAGATCGGGTCGAGCAGGCCAGCAAGCTCGTCCGTGACAAGCAGATTCTTGCCGCGATGCACGCGTACCACGAGCGCGCCGCACGCGGCGAGCTCGCCGAACCACGGCCACTTGGTCGCCGGCCACTGGCCGAAACCCGCGCTGCCCGCCGAGTGCGGCTCCTCGTGGCAAGCCTCGAAGAGACTCGGCAGCGCCGAATCCGCTGTTCGCGTCAGCAATCCACGCTCGTGCAGAAACCGCTGCGCCTCCTCGAACGTGGCGAGCGCCCGGTCCGGCGTCAACCGACACTCGTACGCGCGCCGCTCCAGCAGCTCTGCAAGCCCCTGCACGAAGCCATCATCACTCCTCCCTCGACCCGGCTCCAAGTCGAGGCGACGGCCGTGGGATCTCCGCGCGAATCGTCGTTGAGCGGCTACTGCGGCTGACCGGCGAACCAGGCGTCGGCGACGCTCTCGATGTGCCGGTGATCGCTGCCGCAACAGCCGCCGAGGACGGTCAGGTGCGGCAGCCTCTTCCGCAGCTCGAGGTACTGGCAGGCGAGCTCGAGCGGGTCGCCCGCGTCGAGCTCGCCCGACTCGTCGAGCTCAGCGTGGCTCTTCTTGGAGGCGTTCGCCCGCACGCCGAGCAGGCGATCCCAGGGACCCGGGCCTTCCAGCGTCGCCAGGAAGTGGGTCGGGTGCGCGCAGTTCACCATGAAGTACACAGCGGCCCCGTCGGTCTCCGCATCGACCTGCTCGATCGCCTCCGCTAGAGGCTGCCCCGTGGGAAGCCTCCCGTCCGTCTCGACGGTGAACGACACCGCAACCGGCAGCTCCGCAGCGGTCGCGGCGCGCACCATCCCGACCGCCTCCTCGGCGTAGGTCACGGTGAGCCCGGACAGCAGGTCGACCTCGGTACCCGCGAGCACGCCCGCCTGCCACGAGTGGAACGCCTCCGCCTCGTCGCTCGTCATCCGGCTCGCGGGATCGTAGGCGTCGCTCTCGGGCCCAAGCTCCCCATTGATCACGAACGGACGGCCGGGACCGTCTTCTCTGTCGCGGATCTCCGCGACGAACGCGACCGTCCGCCGGTTCGCCTCCGCGAGACCCTCCAGCGAGTAGCCAAGCTGCGCGCCCCACGCCGGGTTCGCACGCCACGTCGGCGCCTCCAGCACGAACCCTGTCCCGTACCGGCGCGCGACAGCCAGATACGGCTCGAGATAGCGGGTCAGCGCCGCGCGCCCGCCCTCCGTCTCGACGAGCGGGAAAGACGCAAAGCACGGAAGGTCGAGCCCTTCCAGGAAGATCAGCGTCGTCTCCATCCCGCCGTCGCTCAGCAGCACCTGACCGTCCAGCTGTGGCAGCCGCTCCCGATAGCGCATGGCGGCGGATGATACGCCCCGGACATCTGATGACTTCCGGGCCTGCCACCTCGCCCGCAACCCCAACAGAGGCAACGCGGCAACGGCGCGTCCTTACCGGCCCGGCAAGGCCGAGCGGATCGAGACCGCCGGCGCGACCCTGAGGGTGTGCGTGGCCTCAGCGGTTGGTGAGGCTGATCGCGTCGAGGCCGTTGTCGTTGTCCGTGCCGGCGTCACCGTTGAGGAACTCGACGGTGGTCGCAGACGTGGTTGCCTTGACGGTTGCCCTGTTCTGCGAAGCGGCCGTGCTCGAGCCCGCGGCGGCGGGAAGCGCGAGCGCCCCCGCCGTCGCAGCGAGCAGCAGCGGCCGAACGGCGCGCTTCATCCGACCCTCTTGAGGACGAACGTGTTCGGGTGGCCGACGCCGCTGCCTGTCCAGTGACCGCGGACCGTCCCGCCCGCGCCGACGGTGCCGGTATAGGTCTGCAGGCAGTAGCCGGCGCCCTGGCCGGTGCAGTGCCGGACGATCACAACCTTGCTGCCGCTGGTATGGCCGGTGAGTGGGTCGATCCTCGGGCCGGGGCAGCAGCTCCAGTGCGACTTGCCTGTGATCTTGCCTTTCGCGCTGACGGTGATGTTCCAGGTCGCGTGGTAGACGGGCGACCCATCAGCCACCGTCGCCCGATACGTGCCACTGGTGAAGTGCGGCGCGGACGCCGTCGTCGGTCGCGCCACGGCGGTCGAAACCGCGAGCAACCCAACACACACAACCAGCGCGACGCCTAGAACGAGCAACCGGACACGTGCGGTCATCGAAGCCCTCCTAGGGCCGTACACCGAAAAGGGGAACCCCCAAGGATGGCAACCGAGACTAGCGCGAGAACAGCGCAACGCATCGACAAGCGACGGCCTGGGAATCCCCGTCCGCGGCGTCGCCTCGGCAGATCGACCGCTCGTCACTCGGCTGACGCGCGAGTGTTGGCGATCCATCCCGAGCGCCTCGGCTTGAACGCGAGGAGGTCGAGATCTCAAGCGACGCGTGGTCGGCGTCTAGCCGGAGCGGCCCCAGACGAGCCAGTCGATCTCAAAGAACTGCGGCGTCGGAGAACCGTCCGCGTCGGCGCCGAGCGCCTTGACAGCCGGCCCCAGCTGCGATTCGAGGAAGCGCTCGCAGTGCTCCTTCGACTCCCAGATGTCATAGACGTAGAAGCCCTCGGACGAGTTTCCGGCGGTGTGGACGATCAGACCCTCAGGAGACTGATCCTTCGTCATCGGGAAGTTGCCGAACATCTCCTCGGTCAACTGCCTGTAGCTCTCCTCCGACACGCCGGGCCCTGCAATCAGCATGCCAACAGCCATCGTCAGCCTCCCTCTCTGCGGTTCAACGGAACACGTCGCGCCGATGATGACGGAGCCGCGCGGCACCCACAAGCCGAAGTCAGCCCTGTTCCCACTCTGTTGCCGGTTCTCCGCCGGAGCTGCGATCGCGACGGTGAAGGCTCCCGCGCTCGCGGTCGTCGTTCAGGCGCTCGCGGTACCCGCAACGGCGGACACGACGAGCGGCCTCGAAGGGCTGGCGAAGGGCCGATCACCGCGCGGGCTTCACCGACGAGCGGCTGGTGCGCAGCGTGGGTGCGTTCGGGGACGACTCGCTTGGTGCTCAGGCAGGGCAGGCGACGCCGGAAGCGCTCTTCACGACGACACATTTGGACGCAACGAGTTTCGCGCCGTTGCGGGCCCGCACGAAACTGAGATAGGCGCCGTGCGCCAGCTGTACATAGCTCTGGCCGTCGGCGCTGGCGTCGAGCGTCACGACTAGACCGCTGGCAAGGTCGGCGGCAAGGCTGGGATGCACCGCGACCAGATCGGCCAGATGCGACGTGTAGCGGCTGTGCATGGAGAGATAGCTCTCCTCGCCTTGGTCGATCAGGTTGACGGCGTCGATCGTTTGCGCTGCCTGCGTCTTCGCGGTCGGCCCGTGCGATTTCTTCTTCAGCAGAGATGGGACCACGAACAGCAGGAGCAGCACGACAAGCAGAACGGGCAAGTAGCGCTGAAGGTTCGGCGGCACAACGGGACCCTAGATGATTGATCGACAGAACGTCTCGTCGGGTCGGAGTCAGCTGGTTGAGCTGGTTGGTTTGATCCAGAGGGTGCTGTGGGCTGGTTGGACGGCGGTGTGGACGGCGGTGAGGAGTTCGAGGCGGACTGCGTCGGGGTCGAGTGCGTCGCGGAGGCGAAGTGTGAAGGTGGCGATGGTCGCTTCGGTGTCGTAGCGGGATCGGTTGAAGCGCCGGTCGACGAGACGTTGCACGCGTTTTCGCAGTGGGTTGAAGAGTGCCGCCGCAGCGAGAGTTGAGGCGGCAACGGCGACCGGCGAGGAGAACGGCAGCACGTCGGTGGCGAGCACGACGATGCCGACAAAGACGCCGGCCAGCAGGCCGGTGACGATCAGATAGGAGAGGGTGCGGCTGATCAGCCGGTCGATCTCGTAGAGGCGGTAGCGAAGGATCCCGACGCCGAGCGAGATGGGCAGCGCAAGGAGGCTAACGACCAAGCCGATGCCACCGATCGCCCGGAGGACGGTCGAGTGCACGCTGTTTAGGGACGTCACGAGCGCGAGCCCGCTGACTGCGAGCGCGCCGCCGACAGCGAGCCACTTCAGCTGCTGCCGGTAGTCGCCTGTCGAGCGGCGGTAGCTGAGCACCAGCCGCAGCACCCAGGCCACACAGAACCCGAGGTAGGAGCCGACGATCAGAACGGTCGCGACGCCGCCCGAGGAGCCGCCCATCCCCGACACGAGCTGGCCCTGCGAGTTGACCTCGAGGTGCCGCGCGAGGATCCCGCCCGCGGTCTGCCACCACTCAGTCGCGACGAAGATCGCACAGACAGCGAGGTAACCCCAGAGCATTCGGCGCCAGCCTGGCGACAAGCGACCGTCGGGGAAGAGCGCAACCGGCAACGGGAGGAAGACGACCAGCCACATCCAGGCGCCGGGTGTCCCGAGGAAGACCGCGACCCGGCCGAGCGGCAACCCGTGGTAGCCAAGCCGGTAGCGCAGGACGTCGTACTGTGCGGCGTCGTCCGAGGCAACGATCGCGAAGGTCACCAGCAGCAGGAGCGGGCCGACCGGATTCCCGGGCTGACGTCGCGAGACGACCGTCCCGACGATCGCGAACGGAAGCAACGCGAGCGCGATGCCTCCGCGAGCGCCGAAGATCGAGAGAACCAGTCCCGCGACCATCGACAACGCGGCCGCGACTCCCAATACGAGCGCCGTCCGCGGCGACGCCAACCAGGAGCGGCCGATCACGGCGCCCTGACTGACGCTCGGGTTTACATTCACAGCGATCCCCGGAATCTAGACCCCGACCCGTCCCGGCAACGTTACGGGAGCTTGACACGCCCCTGGAAATGCCGAAGCCCGCGACCCTTGGCTCCGAAGAGCTTCCGGGCTACGGGCTTCGACAAACCCGACTCTCTCAGCGCGGCGTCGCCGTGTCAACCGCCGGCCGTCAGGCGAGCTTGTCGACGGCGCGCGCGAGGGTCGTGAGCCGGGCGTGCTCGCGCCGTTCGCGGTGATCGAGAACGTCCGGTCGCCTGCGCCGGTGAGGTTACAACGCGCGCCCGGCTCGAGGAGGCCGTCACCCGACGGCGCGGACGACGGGCAGGAGCTCGAGCTCCGTGAGCCGCTTCACCTTGAAGGGGCTCACGCCTTTCCGGAGGTACCGCACGGTCCAGGTCGCGCGCGAGCGGTTCGGCTCGGTGGTGGTTCCACCGGATCGGCAGCCGTAGACGAGGCCCTGCTTCTGCACGGCGCCGGCGGCGGTGCCGGTGAAGCGCTCGCAGACGTCGCCGCCGCGCAACACGAGCCGCCAGGGGAAGAACTGCTTCTCCGGCCCGTTCGCGTACTTCTCGGGCAGCGGCTTCGTCAGCCGCAGCCGTACCGCCGTCGTGCCGGTGACGCAGACGAGCGGGACGTTCGCGCCCTTCGGCGACTCGAGGCACGGGTCGAGGATCTCGTTCCCGACCATGCAGCGCCAGGCGTCGGGGCGTGGCAGCCCGATCGAGCCGGTCCAGCAGGAGCCGCGCAGGATGCGGGTCACGCGTACGCCGACGACGCGGCCGTCAGCGGCGAAGGGGCGAAAGTGGACGATCCGGGTCGGCGCGGTCGCCGCGAGGGACGACCCCGCCGTCGCCAGGCACAAGGCGAGGAGCACGGCCGCACGTGTCAACGGGTTGGCGTCTTCGAGAGGCGAACGCCGGCGAACGTACCGGTGACGCCATTCGTGTCCGAGAACGTGCCTCGCACGACGCGCCACTTCGCACTCGACGTGACGAGCGTCGCCTTGCCGTGCGACTGGTAGCCGCCGTACTTGGAGTGGATCGTCAGCGTGTGGCCCGAGACGGTGCCCCACAACAGGTAGGTCGGGTTGCCCTTGATGTGGCCGTGCCACACGCCCGTCTTCGTATTCTCGGTGAGGATCGACCAGATCTGCGGATAGGTCGTGCTGCCGACGACGGACGGCATCGACCAGTTGCCGCGGATGTCGAGGGCGGCCTGCGAGCGCGCGAGCCCCGAGGCCGCGGTGAAGAGCGACAGAGCTAGTACAACAAGAAGCGTGCCATGAATACGGTGGTGCCGCATGCGTGTGACCTTAGGCGGAGTGGGCCAGGCTGGTTTCGATCCGCATCCCCTCCGGCAAGAGCGGAGAGCTCTACCCCTTGAGTCGACGAGCGCCACGCCCCGAGCCTAGCCCACGGGCTTGAAGTTCCCAGCCGTCCCGCTCAGGATGGGTCGCGGTGGGCTGGAGAGATCGCGATTACGCGCGCTTCACCACGGCGGAACGGGAGCGCTTCCTGGCTACGTCCGGGGCAAGGTCGACTGCCAGACGCGGGCGTTTCGGGCGGACCGCCGCGGGCGGCCTGCTTGCGGTTGTCGCCGTGTCGGGGATCCTGTTCGGGCTCGGCCACTACCCGAAGGGCAACCCGATCGTGCCTGCGCTGCACTTCAGCCTGAGCGGCATCGGGTCGAGCATCCGGCCGGACAGCGCGCCCCCGATCACGACGCCGGCGCTGCGGCCGACCGTCACGATCACCGGCCCGAAGGTCGTCCGCGTGCACTCCTTCCTCACGTTCCATGGCCCGGTGCCGATCGGCGACGAAGGCACCGTCCGGGTGTTCGGCAAGGTGAACCATCGCCCATGGCGGACGCTCGCGGTCGTCGACGGATCGAGCGGCAGCTACCTCGCGCGCATCTCCGCGGACACGCGCGGCACGCTGCGCATCCGGATCAGGTTCAAGGACGGCGCACGGGCCGTCGAGACGCTGCACGTCCGCTGACGGAAGCCTGTGATGGCGTCACTCGGCGCACGAGCTTCGCCTAGTTCGTCCGCAGCATCGCGGCCGGGGCTAGCGTTTCGGGGATGATCGTTCCGGTCGCCGCCCTGCTCGTCGCACTCCTCGTGCTGACGCCCGGCTGGGGAACGGCCTTGTTGGCGGCTGTGATCGTCTGGGAGGTCGCCGAGAAGCTGTTCTGGGTCCGCCTGATCGGCCGCTACCCGGTGGCGACCGGGCGTGAGGCGATCATCGGCTCGACCGTGACGGTGACACGCGCGTGCCTACCGGACGGAAGAGTCCAGCTGCGGGGAGAGAGCTGGCCGGCCCGCTGCCACGCCGGAGCCCGTTCCGGTGAGACGCTCGTCGTCGGCGACATCGACCGGATCACGCTGATCATCACCAAGGAGACATGAGGCCGTAACCTCCGCACGAGCCGGTCGCGACGTGCTTGCGCTGTTCATGACGGCGACATCGACGCCGTCAGGCGAGCTTGTAGACGGCTCGCGCGAAGGTCGTCAGCAGGAGCGGGCCGATCGGATTCGCGGGTTGACGCCACGCGATAACCGCCCCGACGATCCCGAACGGAATCAGGATGACCCAGATGCCTCCCCCGGCGCCGAGGATCGACACAACCACACCCGCGACCATCGACAAGAACCAGCCTTGGGGTTGCAGCCTTACGAGCAACGAGACGACCCTGAACACGCCAAAGCCGGGAAGGCCCGAGCACCGCACCGGGCGTGCGAGGTCCTCTCCGAACCTCCGAAACGCGACGAAGGGCAGGTGCGTGACCTGTGCCTCCTGGGCTCGCTGGTCTGACGCTGATCGAGAGGACCGCCGGCCGAATCCGGCAGCCATAGCGGGGCTCGCCACCAGGCAGCCGGCGACCGCGAGGAGGGCGAGGCGACCGAAGGTGGCGACCGGGAGAACCCGCTCGTGAAGCTGTTCTTGACATCGCACGAAGGCAACGACACGGAGATCGCAGAGAAGCGCGCCGCGCTTGAACGACTCGCACCGCGCCACACTGCCGTTAACGACCCAGACGAGGCCGACGCGATTCTCTTTCTTAACACGGGGCGCAACAAGTTCCGGCGATGGGCAGAAGTCCTTCGTGCCGACCCCGTCGTTCAAGCTTTCCCCGAGAAGTGCTTCGTCCAGGACTACAGCGACCGTCCGATCCCCTTTCTGCCCGGCCTCTATGTTGCAATGCCGACCGCTCGTGTCGACCCGCTGCGGGTTCGGCCCGTCGACAGCTGGGTTCCGTTCGAGGCTGGGCTTCGAGACGAACTACTCGCTCGAACCGAAGCTCCCTCGTTGCTCTTCAGCTTCAGCGGAGCGGACTCTGCGCCAGTGCGACGGCGCATCTTCGACGTCCTGGCGAAGACCGAGCACGCTAGTGTCGTCGAAGCGGCGAACTGGTGGAACGCCAGCGACGAAGAGCGGCGAGCGTTGAGAGACGGCTATCTCGAGGAGATCCGCAACAGCGCGTTTGTCCTCTGCCCTCGAGGTCAAGGAACCTTCTCGAACCGCCTCTACGAGACCATGCAACTCGGGAGGGTGCCGGTGATCCTTTCCGATGCGTGGGCAGCTCCTTCTGGGCCCCCTTGGCCCGACATTGCATTTCGAGTCGCCGAGTCACGCGTCGTCGAAATCCCAGCCCTGCTTCGACGCTACGAGGGTCGCGCCGCAGACATGGGCGCCGCGGCGCTAGCCGCGTAGGAGGGTTGGATGAAGCCTGGACCAGTGCTCTTCGCCCGGTGGATCAGAGCGCTCGAGGACCTGATCGATGCGCGACCTGCTGGGTGGAGCGAGCGGGCGTTCCAGCGGCAATGGACCTCAACCGGATTCCGCGTCCGACACGGTATTCATCCAGCACAAGGGGCGATGGCGCGCGCCCGCAAGGCTCTTAGCTGAAGTGCGCGTCGAATGTCAGCGCAGCCGGGGCGCTGCCGCAACGACAAGCCGATGCCGATGTCCCAGGCGCCCGGGACGTTCGTCGTGATCGGCAACCGCGCCGCCTACGTCCACCGCTCCATCGGCAACTGGTGCCACCACGCCGAGATCTGCCCCGCCAGACAACCCCTCGGCGCCATGCTGCTCAGCCGAGCGCCGGCCGCACAACCCGACCCATGCCGCGGAGATGCCAAAGCCCGCGACCCTTAGCTCCGAAGAGCTTCCGGGCTACGGGCTTCGACAGGAGCGACTCTCCCGGTCCCGCGTGGCGATGTCAACCGACTGTCACCCCGCGGACAGATCGGCACATGCGCGCCTCCGCCGACGGTTCCCACCCTCGCCCGGCTAGGGCTCTCCAAGCCAGAAGGAAAGAACACCCACCCTCGGCCCCAGCGCCATCCGCGCTTGAACTGACCGCAAAGGACAGTGAATCGGGGTTCTTGACCCCTTCACGCCTCGCGTTAGCTCATGCGACCCGCGGCGACCGCGACGCATGCCTCACAAACACGGAAGCCCTGATTCCACGGAACATCAGTCTGGTCGACACCGCAGAGCGCCGTGTCCGGGTCGTCGTCATGCACGATGTGCTCGCACTCCTCAAACGCCGTACCCTGACCCGCTCGGTGCTGTCTCGGTAGCGTCTTCGACTCCATCAAGCCCCAGAGTACTCTCGTGCTTCGTCGGCTAACGCCTCCCGACGGTTCGACCTGGCTCATCGTCCGCGTCGCCGACATGCCAAAACCCGCGAACCGTGGCTGCTTCAAGGAGCGGATCGCCTTCTCAGGAACTACAGCTAGCCGTCGACGAGGAGGCCGCTGAGTGGGCCGAGCGCGCGGCCGGAGCGCTTCGAGAGGTGCGGAAGCCGGACGAGCCGGTGCGTGAGCTCCCGGCCCTGCTTGCGGCGCTCGAGCTGTTCGGCGCTGATCGGCTGCCACAGCTCGTCGATCGCCTTTGCCGCCTCGGCCGGAATCCGGTCGACCGGGAGCTCCAGATGCTCGGCCCAGAGGCGGAGGCGCGTCTCCCTGGCGAGCGCGGGGTCGTGCGTGACGATGTTCATCTCGGTGTCGTTGAAGAGCGAGTGCTCGTTGAGGTTGGCGGACCCGAGCGTGAGCCACGCGTCGTCGACGATCCCGATCTTCGCGTGGACGTAGATCGGGTCGGCGCGTGCGCCGGAGCGCGCGTAGAGCGTGCATGCGAGGATCCGCCCGGCGTCGGCGTCCGCCTCGATCAGCTCGGCGAGCACGCCGCGGGTGTCGTCACCGCCCGTGTTCGGCTTCGCGGGCAGGACGAGCAGGAGGCGGAAGTCGGGGCTGGGCGGGTCGGCGAGCTTATCGCGGAGCACCGCGGCGATCTCGGGCGACCAGAGGAACTGGTTCTCGAGGTAGACGAACCGCCGGGCCGAGCGCAGGGCTCGGAGGTACGACTCGAGGATGCGGAACTCGCCGCGCGGGCTCGCTCTGTAGATCCGCTCGGGGATGGTGCGGACGATCTGGACGTCGACGTCCCCGGCGGGCTCGCTCGCGACGACCGGGGCGAGCGTCTCGCCGGTGACCTCGTGCCAGCGCAGGCGAAAGTGTTCGGCGACGTCGCCGACGGCGGGACCGACAATGCGCGCGCACGCGTCGTGCCAGCCGACGTTGGCGCGCGCCGGATGATGGCTCGTGTCGTAGCGGTCGCCGGACTCCGACGTGAGATCCAAGCCGCCCACGAAGGCGATGCGGTCGTCGACGACGATCGTCTTCTCGTGATGGCAGTGCAACGGCCGCTCATGCGCGTCGAGTGCGCACCGGATCTTCGTCTGCCGCGTGAGCTGCTCGCGCATCGTCCGCATGTCTCGTCGCGAGGGGCGGAAGAGCGGCAGCGGCGCGCCGGCCCAGACGAGCACGCGAACGTCGAGGTGCTCGGCGAGCTCCGCGAGCAGGTTGCGGAGGACGAGCGGCTCCGCATCCCGCGTCAGCGCGAAGTCGGGCGTGAAGTGCCAGCCCGTCAGATGGACGTGCGAGCGCGCTCCCTGCAGCTCCGCGACGATCGCCGGCAGCGCCTGCGCGCCGTCGATCAACACCTCGACCGTGTTACCCGATCGCGGCGGCGGCTCTCCGCCCGCCCAGCCGCCCGCCGGCGGATCGAGAGCGCGCTCCCAGTCGATCCGGGCCAGCCGCCGCCGATGGTGGCGGAGCATCTGGCTCGTGATCCAATCGCCGAACCAGCGCTCGGGCGCCGACGGGCGAAGAAGCTGTGTGCCGGTCAATCCGTCTGGATCCTATGGGGGTTACGCTCGGTCGATGGTCGGGTGGGTTTCGAGCTCCGGACGTTGCGTGCGAGACGGGTTCCTGTGGCTCGAGGAGAAGCCGCTCGCCGTCGTACTCGTCGCGGCGGGCGCGACGATCGCCACAGCGGTCGTCCTCGCGTCGTATGCCGGCTGGCCACAGCTGCTGCGCCGTACGCAGGCGCAGCATTCGTGGGCTTGGCTCGCCGTCTGCCTCCTCGGAGAACTCGTCGCGTACCTCGGCTACGTGCTTACCCTCCGTGACATGGCTCGCGTCGATGGCGGCCCGGAGCTGGGCCTCGTCGATTCGACGAAGACGGTCGTCGCCGGCTTCGGCGTCTTCGCCGCTACCCGGTCCTCGGGCGGCTTCGCAGTCGACTACTGGGCCTTCCGTCAGGCGGGGGCAGGGAAGCGAGACGCCGTGCGGCGCGTACTCGCGCTCGGCTTCCTCGAGTATGCGGTGCTCGGCGTCTGCGCCCTGGTCTCCTCGGCGCTCCTGTACTTCCGGCTCGACGGCCACGCGAGCAGCGCAGTTACCTTGCCGTCGCTCACGCTGATTCCGTGTTTCGTGGTCGCACTTTGGGTCACTTCCCCCAAGCGCCTTGCAAGGCTAAGCAGAACCCGGAGGAGCAGCGGCTGGGTTCGCACCACCTTTGCGAACGCGGTCGCCGGGGCAGGGAAACTGCGTAGTCTCATCCTGAGCCCTCGCGAGCATGGCCTCGGGCTGGTCGGCAACAGCCTCTACTGGGCGGGAGACATCCTCTGCCTCTGGGCGGCGCTGCAACTCGTCGGCGGCAGGCACATCACGTTGTCGGCGCTCGTCCTCGCCTACTCGAGCGGCTATGTGCTCACGCGGCGCGCCCTGCCCGCAGGAGGCGCGGGGATCGTCGAGGCGGCGCTCACGCTCGCCCTGGTCGGCATGGGCGTCCGCTTCGTGCCGGCTCTGATCGGTGTCCTCGTCTATCGGCTCTTCAACTTCTGGCTTCCGATCGTGCCGGCGCTGATCCTGCTGCCGACCATCCGCCAGCTCCGCGCCCGCTTCCACACGGCCGAGCGAGCACAAACGAACACTCAGTAGGGGTCGGCAGGTTTACGGCTACGGGTGAGGGGGATAACGAGGCCGACTCGAGACGCCGACCGGCGCGAGGTCGTGCCGTCAGCCGTCTGGGGTCGTCTTCTTCACAACATGGAGGTGGAACATGGGTATCAGCATGAGCCTGCTTCTGGCTGCCGCCGGCGCGGTCTTGATCTGGGCTGTCGATGCGACGGTCTCGGGTCTCAACATCCACACGGTCGGCGTCATCCTGCTCGTCGTCGGCGTCATCGGCTTCGTGACCTCGCTCTTTTTCTGGTCGAGCTGGGGCGGCTTCGGCAACCGGACGGCGGCGTCCGACAGCGCCGGCTCGACCGTCGTCCGCGAGCGCAGCATCGAGGTCTGAGCCGTGATCTGGCTGCTCGTATTCATCCTCTTGCTGCTCGCGGTCGGAGGAGGGATCTTCCTCTCCAAGTTCCTGTTCATCATCCTGGTCGTCGCGCTTGTCGTCGCCTTGCTCGGGCGCAGCTCGACGGCCTGAGGCATCGCGCCACGTGCTGACGGCGTATCTGTTCGACAAGCAGGAGGGAAACGGATCGACGACTGGACGGACGCCTTACGCGACCTCGGCGCGACGCAGGTGCTGTGGCTCGATCTGCTCGAGCCGAACACCGGCGAAGCGCGCGAGGTCGCCGCGGCGTTCGGCGTCGACGATCTCGACGAGGCGCGGCTGCGTGATCCTGATCTGCGTCCAGGACTCGAGCAGCCCGGCGACCACATCAGGGTCACCGCTGTGTCTGCGTCCGCGCGCGAGGGCGACACACCGAGCAGACTCGTCGCGTTCGAGTGCGTCGTCGGCGCCAACTGGCTCGTGACCGTGCGCAACGACGCGGTCTCGGTGATCGACGACTTCCGCGAGCGTGCGGAGGGAGCCGGCGAGCTCGGCCTTCTCGACGCGCCGTCGTTTCTCGCCTCGCTGCTGGAGTGGGCCGGGGCGTCGTCGTGAGAGGCGACCTAAGGCTGACTTCGGGCGCCTCTCGCCTATGAGTCCGTGTGCCGCCTTCAGGCGCCGAGGGCGACGCCAGCCTCGAGCGCCTTGTCGGTGCGCACGACGACGCGGCCCATCGGTCGCACCGCGGCGAACGCCATCTTGAAGCTGCCGATCCCGAGCGGGATGCCGATGCATCGTCACGCAGAGCAGCACCCCGAGGATGAGGTGCTCGAGCGCGATCCACCAGCCGGCGAGGACGAACCAGAGCACGTTGCCGAGGGCGCTCATTGCCTTGTGCCGGTCGAGCCGCTGCACCAGCGTCCGGCCGAACGGCCAGAGGGCGTCGCCGGCGAGCTCGAACGCCTGGAGTCCGAACGGAATCCCGATCACCGTCACGAACATGAGCACGCCGGCGAGCACGTAGCTGGGATCGCGAGCCAGAGCCGGGCGAACACGAACCAGACGATGTTCATCGGCGTCTTCACCGGTCGGAACGTGACGCAGGCGGCTCAGCGTGTCAATCGCTGGCCGGCGGCCGCCGCTCGAACGCGGCGAAGCTCGCACGAATCCCGCACCGGATGCGGTGACTCTTCGGACAAAGGTGCGTACAGCTCGCCGAGACCGTGGCCTCCGCTCACTCCTCGAGCACGTCGAAAGGATCGACAACGAGTCGAGCGGCGCATGCTCCGTTACAGACCTGTACACGAGTCTCGCAGAACCGCGAGTTCGAGCCTGGACACGTGCGAGCTGACTTCAGGTCGCATCGACGATCTTCGTCGTCCGACTGCCGCCCGAAGCTCACAGCCCGCGACCCTTGGCTCCGAAGAGCTTCCGGGCTACGGACTTCGACAACGCGACTCTCCCAGTCCGCGCCGGCGATGTCAACCGAGAGGCGCGTGCACGATCGACCGTCCCTCGCGTCCGCGACAGTGTTCGTCAGGCGAGCTTGTACACGGCTCGCGCGAGGGTGGTAGGAGGGGCGGGCTCGCGCCGTTCGCGGTGATGGTGATGTAGACAGCCCCGCGGTGGAAGACGATGAAATCGACCGGCTTGTTGCTGCCCGCGCCGGTGCCGACCGTGAGCGTCGCGCCGGCACCGAGGCCGCTCGGATGCGATTGCGAGGTGATCTTGACGCCGCCGAACCCACCGATCGAGGAGGCGACGCTCAGCGGAGACCGCCTGCGCGCCGACCGTCTCGCTGCACTGGTAGGTCGCGTACTTGCCGGTGCCGTACTTCTGCGCCTTCCGGTCGCCGACCGCGAACGTCTTGCCGTGGCCGAACACCTTCTCGGGATGCGCCTTCGTCGGCAGCGTGCACGCGCTCGGGAGCGCGCGCGCCGCCGCCAGCGCACCGCCGGCGACCATGAGCGCCGCCGCCGCCGCGCCGACGAGCACGTTCGCCGCCCGACAAGCCCCAGCCTCTTCACCACGACCTCCACCCTTCGCTTGACGCCCGCCGCGAAACGATCCTCCCTCGGCCCCCCGCGAGATGCAAGCCTCGAGGCCTCAGCCACAGGCACAGCCGGGCGAGCAGTGGACCGGGAAGCAGCAGCCGCGGTGGCGAAGGCAAGCCGATGCCCTTGAACAACATCCCCGGCCCCCGGCCATCATCGGCGACCGAGCGGCCTGGGTCGGCGAGCGCACGGCGATTGGAACACCAGGCCCGGCCATACACCAGAAGATGCCGAAGCCCGCGACCCTTGGCTCCGAAGAGCTTCCTGGCTACGGGCTTCGACAACGCGACTCTCCCAGTCCCGCCCGGCGATGTCAACCGGGAGGCGCGTCGACCACGCTCAGGTGGCCGCGGCTGAGATGCGAGTGGCTGTCGAGTTGGGCGCGCGCGTCGGTCGATCTTCCGTTGCAGCTGCTCCCGTTCGGCGACGACCTGTTCGAGCCGGCGGGTGTTGACCGGGTTCGGGTAGAAGGCGACCTGCTCGGTCAGACGTTCCCAACGGCGGGTCGCTTGCTCGCGCCGCTCGGCGCGAGGAGCACGAACGGGTCGAAGGAGATGCGGGTTCGGCGTGGGACGCCGGTCATCGGCGCAGCCTTGCTACGCGAGCGTGAGTCCGACGCCGGTGAAGCTGACCGACCCGGCGGTTCCCGCTGTTCCGGCTGACCCACCCGCGCTGCCGCCGCCGTTGCTCGTCGTCGCTGCGTTGACGCTGACGGAGATGGTTGCGGTGCCGCCGGTGTAGGCGGAACCGCCGCCGCCGCCGCCGCCCTTATCGTTCGCCCCGTTGCCATTGTCGTGGCGCCGCCGCCGGAGGCCATGCCGCCGCCACCACCGCCGCCACCGACGCTCTTGTTCCCACCGCCAGTTGTGCCGGCGCCGCCCGAGCCGCAGACGCCGGCGCTACATGTCCCCGCTGAGGTCCCGCGGCCGCCGAGTTTGCCAGCCGTATTGGTGATCGTGTACTGAGGCGTGCCCGCCGTATCGGTCTTGCCACCGGTTCCGCCGTTGCCGCCACTGTTGGCGCCATCGAGTGCTCCCGCAGTGGATGGGTTCGTTCCGGGGTTGGCGGTTGGGCCTCCGCCGCCGACTCCGCCGGTTCCCGCTCCCAGAGCCGCCGCCGCCGCCGCCGCCGCCGACTGAAACGACTGTGCCCGCAGGCGCGCCTTGGAGATAGATGCAGGTGGAGCCGCCGCCGCCACCGCCGGCGTCAGTGCCGCCGCCGCCGACACCGCCCAGCGCGCATCCGGTCCCGCTTGACCCTGCAGCACCACCCGTGCTGGTGCCGCCGCCGCCGGCGCCGCCGACGATCACCGTGAACGTGGTGTTGCTGGCGCTGAGCGGGATGTTGATGGTGCCCGAGACGACCCCGCCGGCTCCGCCGCTCGCGCCGCCGTTGCCGCCGCCGCCGCCAGCGCCCTTTATGGTGAAGGTGAAGCTGGTGACGCCGGCGGGGACGGTGAGGGTGTAGGTGCCGGCGGCGGTCTTGGTCACGGTGCCGCTGGTGGCGGTGGTGAAGGTGTTGGCGCTGCTGGTGCCGGTGTTGCCGGCGCCGTCTGCTTGGCTGGCCTGCGCGGTGTACTGGGTGTTCGCGCTGAGTGCGCTGCTCGCTGGGACTGACCAGGTGCCGCCCGACTCGGTGGTGGTGAGCGTCTGGACGAGGGTGCCGCTCGTGTTCGCACCTTGGTAGATCTTGACGGTGACCGTCGTTGAGTCGGCGCTGTGTCGAGCTTTCGGCGACCTGGTGCCGGCGCTGCCGGTGAAGGTGGGTGCGAGCGCGACACCGGTTGCGCTGTTGCGGCGCGGTGAGCGTGACGGCCGGGTTGACGGTGTCGATGACGAAAGTGTTGGCGCTGCTGGCGCCGGTGTTGCCGGCTCCGTCGGCTTGGCTTGCCTGTGCGGTGTACGTGCCGTCGGCGCCGAGTGAGCTGCTCGGTGCGACTGACCAGGTTCCGCCGGACTCGGTGGTCGTGACTGTTGTCGGCGACCCGCAGCTCATGGTCGAGCCGGGGCAGATCTTGACGGTGACGGTCGTGGAGTCGGCGCTGCTGGTCGTGCTGGCGGCGACCTGTCCGGCGTTGCCGGAGAAGGTCGGCCGGTTCGAGTTGACGAAGCCGCTGTTCGCGGGGGTCGCGAGGGTGACGATCGGGTTGACGGTGTCGATGACAAAGGTGTCGAGGGCGCTGCCGGTGCCGCTGCCGGTGTTGCCGGCGACGTCGCCCTGCAGGACCTGGGCGGTGTATTGGGCGTTCGCGCTGAGGTGCCGGCGAGGGTGTGGTTGACCAGGCGCCGGTGCCGCTGTTGACGGAGACGTTGTTGATGGTTTGGAGCAGGGTGCCGCCGGAGCCGGCGCCGGAGAAGATCTTGACCGTGACGGTGCCGTTGTCGGCGCTGTGTGAAGCATCGGCGGTCTGAATGCCTGCCGTACCCGAGATCGTCGGCGTGGTCGTGTTGATGTGGGCAGCCGGGGCGGTAACCGTCGGGGCCGGGGCGAGGGTGTCGATGACGAACGTGAAGGTGGCGCTGTCGGCGTTTCCGGCGGCGTCGCCTTGGCTGACCTTGATCGTGTACTGGTTGTTCGCGGCGAGAAGCGGACTCCACTGACCGACCAGCCACCGCCACCGGTGACGGTCCGGCGTGAACGTCTGGATCGGCGCTACCCGTTGCGGTCGGGCCGTTGTAGATGTTGTGACGCTGACGCTGCTGTTGTCGGCGCTGTGGCTCGCATCGGCTGTCTGGGTGCCGGCGGTGCCGGCGATCTCGGGGTGGTGGTCTTGACGTAGGCGGTCGGGGTGGCGGCGCCGATCGTCGGGGCCGGGGCGCGTGTGTCGACGAGCCAGGTGTAGCCGGCGGCCGGGGTGGTGACACCGTCGCCGTCGACGGCCCGCACGCTGAAGATGTGGGTGCTGTCGCTGAGCGAGCTGTAGGCCTGCGGGCTGGTGCAGGTGCTGTAGCCTGCCGCCGTCGAGCTTGCACTGGAAGCTGTAGGCGCTCTGTGTTGGGTGAAGCTCGAACGAGGCGCCCGTGTTGTTGGTCGGGTTCTCCGGTTCGGAAGCCGGGGTGATCGTCGGTGCGCTGGTGTCGATCGTCCAGGTGTAGGAGGCGATGCTGGTCGGGTAGCCGTTGCCGTCGACGGCTTCGACCCGGAAGGTGCTGCGAGCCGTCGCGACCGAGGCTGCTGAGCGTGTCGGGGCTCGAGCAGGAGGTGAAGGTCGCGGCGCCATCAAGCCGGCATTTGAAGCTCGAGAAGGTCGGATGGCTGAACTTGAAGGTCGGGCTGGCGTTCGCGCTCGGGTTCGCCGGCTTCTGGTCGAAGGTGGGGGCGCTCGTGTCGACCGTGACGGTCAGCGTGTCGGACTGCGGCCCGAACCAGTTGTAGAGGCTGGCCTGGATGCCGTACGTCCACGTCCCGTCCGGGACACCGTTTTCGGTGCAGCTGGTGGTGGTGACCGTCCGGCGGCGCAGTTCGCGGCGACCGTCTGCGGGTTGTTCGAGCCGTCGTAGCGGTTGACCAGGTAGCCGCCGACCGGGGTCGTGTCGGCCAGCGTGGCCGTGTCCCAGGTCAGTGGCACGTCCGGGTTCGCGGTCGTCGCGAGCCCGCCGCTGCCGAGCGCCAGCCCGGTCACCTTGTCGACCGACCCCGCCACCGCGGCGCCATTGCTGCCCGAGCTGATCCCGACTGTCAAGTAGGCGAGGCCGCGACCGGCGAACAGGCCGATCAGCGCCGCCATCGCGGCCAGCACCAGCAGCCCGAGCGGGCCGCGACCGAACGGCCGCCGGCGCGGCCGCGGCCGCGGGAAGACCGGGAACTCCGGCTCGCGCATGTCCTCAGGCAGCCAGTCGCTCACTACGGCCCCGCCTTCAGATAGACGGTGAACGACGCGCTCTGGCAGTCGTTCGCCGCCGCCGTCGACATGTGCAGGTCGCCGAGCAGGTCGAGTGTGCTTGCGCCGGCGGGACCGTCCAGCCCGTGCTGTCGGTCGGGAACGACAGCACCGACAGATCGCACCCGCTGTGGCCGGTATTGACGCTGAACCCGCTGGTACCGAGGCTCGGGTCGAGCGCGATCGAGGCGATCCGCACCGGAATCGAGTTCGGGTTGCTCACCTGCACCGCCACATCCGCCGCCCCACCCGGATCAAGCTGCATCGACGGCGTCCCCGGGCTCAACGTGACGGCGGTCACCGAGCCGGCAGCCGCAGTGCCGGTGCCGCTGCCGTGTGAAGCTGAAGTAGGCGTACGCCCCGCCGACAGCGGCCAGCGCCACCACGACCGTGGCAGCGACGAGCGCGAGTCCGACCCGACCGCGACCTGCGAGACCGCTCGCTGGCAGCTACGACCGTCGGCTCGAGCTCGGGGCACTCCCAGGCGTTGACCGCCAACCGCGCCCGCACCTCCTGCGGCGACAGCCCGCCGGACTCGCGGCGGGGCAGCCAGCGGCTCATGAGTGGGCGCTCCCGCTGTAGTCGAAGTGGAAGCTCAGGTTCTTACAGGCGTCCTGGTTGCCGCTGTCGGTCATCACCACGGCCGGCGCGGTCGCGCCTTGGGCGGGCAGGGTGACGGCGCCGTTCGCGGGCACGAGCACACCCGCAGCGGGGATGACCGCCTGCGTGACGACGAACGCGCTGCTCGTGCAGCCGGCCGGGAAGTCGGCCGTGTGCAGCGCCGCCGCGACGCTTGTGACGTAGATCGGGATGTTGTTCGGGTTGTGCAGCGTGACCGCGACCGTCCGCGCCGCCCCGCCCGGGTACAGCAGCCCGACCGCGTTGCCGTCGATCGTGAAGTCCTCGATCGAGCCCTTGTTCACCTTCCAGCTGTAGAAGATCCCCGACGAGACGTTCCCGGCTGCGTCGACCGCTTCGACCGCGAACTGATGCACGCCGTTGTTGGTCGTCGGGACGTCGTAGGTCAACGGCGAAGAGCAAGGCTGCGCCGCCTGGCCGACCGACGGCACCGTCGACTGGAAGGCACCGTTCTCGATCGAGCAGAGATAGGGTGACACCGGCCTCGCCGTCGCTCCAGGTAAACGTCGAGGTCGCCGTCGTGTTCGGGTCGGGCGGCATCGAATCGAACACCGGCGCCGGCGCGACCTTGTCGATCTGGTAGGCAGCCCCCGTCCCGTTGAACGGTCGCCGCGAGCGCGTTTCCCGCCAGATCCGCGATCCCCGAGCCACTCGACAGGTTCAGCTGCAACGACACCGGGGCACCCGAGGCAGGGGTGCTCGAGCCGGTCGAGGCCGTCACCGTCCGGGTCGCGCCCGAGCCGGAGACGCCCGTCACCGACGGCGTGCCGGTGATGCCGCCACCCTGCTGCAGCGAGAAGTTGCCGGTCGCGACACCGGTGACCGACTCGCTGAACGTCACCGTCCAGGAAACCGAGCAGGCGTTCGTCGGCGCCGCCGACACCCGGGCGATCGAGGAGACCGTCGGCGCCTGCGTGTCGAAGACGTAGGTCTCGCCGATGAAGGGCAGCGTGCCGCCGAGTAGGTTGCCGGCCGCGTCCTGGATCGAGCTGCCGTTGCTCGCCAGGTTCAGTCGGATCGTGCTCGTGTTGCGACCCCTGCGCGCCAGCCGTCATCACGGTCACCGTCCACTGGTCGCCGTCGGTGTACCGAGCCGACCGCCGCGACCTGGAAGACCGTCGCCGTGCCGCTGGACAGGTTGGATGGCGCAGGCCGAAGTCGCTGGTCGTCACGTTCTTGACCGGTTCGCTGAAGGTCACCGTCCAATGGATCAGGCCCGCCTTCGTCGGCGAGGGGTCGGTCTTCGTCAGCGAGGTGAGCGTCGGCGCCGTCGTGTCGACCACCCACGTGTACGACGCCGCCGAGCTCGACTTGCCGCCCGAAACCGCCTGCACCTGGAACGTGTGCGACCCGCTCGCCAGCCCCGAGTACGCCTTCGGCGAAACGCAAGCCGAGTACGAGCTGCCGTCGAGCGAGCACTGGAACGTCACACCCGACTGCGAGTCGCTGAACGTGAAGCTGATCGACGTCGACGTCGTCGGCGAAGTCGAGGGCGTCTTGCCCGTGATCGTCGGCGCCGGCGGCGCCGCAGCCGCAAACGCCGTATACGCGCCCCACGACCCCAACGCGAGGACACCAAGCAACGCCACCAGCCCAACAGGCCCGGCGCTCCTTCCTGTCCTCATCGAAACCCACCGCCCCATCTAGAACCTCGTCACTCCTCTTCTCTGCTCGTCTGGTTTGTTGGTTGAAAGGTGGTGGGGCGGCCGCCGCAGCGACCGCCCCACCGATGCGCCTGCCTCCTAGCTGGCTTGCCGTCACCAGCAGGTCGGGCGTCAGGTTCTGGCACCCGTCCTGGTTGTAGCCGGTGTCGACCATCTCGACCGTCACCGAGTAGCTCGATGGCGTCCGCCGGCCGACCATCAGAGGCCGGAGCCAGGGTCTCGTGCAGCCCCGTCACGGTGTACGAGCCGCCGGGAGCCGCCGTGCCGATCATGAAGTCAGGCCGCGCCACAGCCACTTCGCGGTGTCGTCGGTCGACGAGCGGACGAGTTGAGCCGCGAGCCACGCCGGATCGATCTCGACCGTGTACGATGGACCCCGCGCTCGCTGGTTCGAACCGTGAACGGCACGGGCGCGACGACCTTGTACGGGTCTGTCCGACGGCCGTCCGGAACGGTCGCCGCGCCAGCGACCGTCGTACGGTCTGGCGAGCGCCGTCGATGCCAGCGCTGTCGATCGTCGAAGCTCGACGTTCCAGCTGTTGGTCGACCGACGGTTCGCGACCGAACGGAGCCGTTGTTCCAGCCGAACCGTGACCGTTGTTCGTGAAGTACGCATACGCGCCGACCGAGGCCATGACGGCCACGGCGAGCACGCCGAGAAGGACGAGTGCCTTCTTCGACTTAATGAGTTTCATGCCACCCTCCCATGGGTGTCGTTGGTGTGAGTCGCCCCGAGTGCCGGGGCGCAATGGAGCGGCCGGGTCGCCGGGCGGAGCCCGTCGACACGGCCGAGCGTTCTCACGGAGGAGGGCCTCCCGGTGCGCGCACGCGAATCGGACACAGTTGCCCGCGGGCGACATCCGGCCGGACGAAGCCGGCCACGTTCGCAGCTAGTGCGACGCACCACCAGGTTGAACCCCCACCCCTTCTCGAGCCTGGCGAGTTGCCGCAGGCCAGGCTCTGAACGCTTTCCGCACCTGACTCTGGTCGAATCTGGGTCAGAGTCTCTGACCGTTCGTCTGGACCCGTCCAGGACCGTCCCGGACCGGGAGAAGTACGAGGGCCCGCGAACGTGGCCGTGCACGCCGCCTGCTCCGCAAGTTACGGTTGCCACGATGGCAGACGACCGATCGCCTCTCGACCCGGACGACTGGTGGGCAGGGGTCGCCGCGGAGGACGACGCCGGCGAGCCTGCGCCGCCGCTCGAGCCGCCTCGCGGCCTGCGGCTGCCCGCTCGCTCCCGGCTCTACTCGGGTGTCGTTGCGGTGGCGGCCGTCGCGCTGCTCGTGGCCGGCCTCTTCGCCGGCGGCGTCTTCGACAACGGGTCTTCGCCGACGGCGACTCCGCCCACCTCACCGCCGCCGACCACCGGCGCGACCGCGGGGACGACCACCACCCGCACCCGCCCGACGATCGCCGTCCCGAGCGGCGCGCTGGCGCCAGGCGCGTCGGGTGCTCAGGTGAAGCTCCTCCAACGTGCTCTCGTGCGTCTCGGCTACAAGCCTGGCGCGGTCGACGGCAGCTACGGCCCCGCGACGGTCGCCGCCGTCAAGCTGCTCCAGCGCGCGGCCGGCCTCACCGAGGACGGCGTGCTCGGCCCGAAGACGCTGGCGGCGCTCCGGGCGGCGCTCAGATCAGTGCGCTGACGCTGAAGGCTCGACGCTCGGCCGCGCGGGCCAGGCCGGCCCGGGCTCGGTGCGCTGCGCGTAGATGCCGGGCTCGACCTCGACCCACTCGTCGCCCAGATACTGCTCGAGGAGCTCGGACCGCCGGCCGACGCGACCGCTGCCGGGGCGTGGCCCACCGTTCGTGCGTTCATCGCCGTTCGCATTCACCACCAGGCACCTCCTCCCCGCCGCGCGCGCGAGATCGGGCCGTCGGCGCCTCCACGTCGCACTCTCGCGCGTTGCAGCCGGTGGGCGCCGGACGAGAGTCTGGTCCCGTCTGGACGCGCGAGGGGCACCCGGTCGGGTGCCCCTCGCCGTACGCCTGCTGACGCCTTGTCTAGCCGGCCGCGAGCTGGCCGCGGATCTCGCCGTTCAGGTTCTTGTCGGTGTGCGACGTTCACGTACAGCTGGCCCTTCTTCAGCCACGACAGGTCCTGCTTACTCAGCGTCGCGGTGCCCGAGAGGCCGCTCTTGCAGACGGGCGACGCACCGCACAGCGGCACGATCACGTTGCCGGCCTTGCCCTTCGCGCCCATGTGGATGTGCGCGGCGTTGGCCTTGCCGGTGAGGCCGGAGTAGGTGAGCTTCCACTTCAGCTTGCTGCCGGCAAGCGTCGCGGTGAAGCTGCCCTTGGCTTTCGGCGCCTTCACGGTCGGCTTCGGCACCTCGGCGCCCCAGGTGAGGGTGGACTTCCAGCTGCCGCTCATCCGGGTGGCGGCACCGGAGAGCGAGGTCAGGACGAGCGCGGCAACACCTGCGACGACGAGCAGTGCAACGATCTTCTTCACGATCTCCTCCATTGGTGGGGTTCGGTCAGAGGCCTATTCGCCTCTACCCCGCGATCGGATCGGCCGCCGGCGCGTCGATCAGATCGAAACAGCGGTTGACGGCCCCGCGCACGCTCTGCATGCCGAGGCTGAGATCGACCAGGCCGTCGAAGCCCCAGAAGGCCCGCTGGGCGAGCAGATAGAGCGAGATGAGCGTGCCGGCGCGATAGCTGCCGGCGAAGGCGGCCGCGACGACGACCGCGATCGGCCCGAGCTTCGCCAGCCCGGATGAGCCTTCACGGTTCAGCGCCTGCAGCCAGCCGACCCGCACCTCCGCGGACAGCACCCGTTCGGCCGCCGTTCTGAACCGGCCCTTTCCGTCGGCGCGCCGCGAAGCCGGATCGAGCTCGCGGACGAGTGACTCCGTCATCCGCTCGAGCTCCTCCTGGCGCTGCTGCCCGGCCGCCGCCGCGGGCTCCTGCATGCGCCGGGTGACGAACCAGGTGATCGCGAGCAGCGGCGCGACGACCGGCACGGTGAACGGCTCCAGCAGACCGAGAGCGACAAGGGCCGAGCCGAACTCCACGAGCATCATCGAGCCCACGTCGAGCACCGAGACCGTCAGCCGCTCGACCGTCTCGACATCGGAGATGAACCGGGACGGCAGCCCACTCGCGTCGTCGTCGCGTCCTGCCCTGCGGCGCAGCGCGCCGTCGAACATCGAGAGCCGCAGGTCTCGGTAGAGGCGGCCGGCGTTGCGCGCGTACAGGCCGTCGGAGGCGACGTACGCGGCGGCCTCGACCATGATCGCCGCTCCGATCAGCACCGCGAGGAGCGCAGCCTCGCGCTTGTCGCCGTACTCGACCAACGCGTTGACGAGCACGCCGAGCGCGAGCGGCGGCACGAGCCCGACCAGGACACCGCCGACGCTCAACGCCACCATCGCTGCCAGTCCGCCGCGGATCGGCCGCAACAACCCGAGGACGCGGCGCCACGGGATCGGATCGGCACGGGTCGCAGCGAGCCCCCCGTCGCACGGGGCTGCTCGCTGCGACCCGCCCGCTCTGAACGCCCGCACTAGCGCTCCTTCTCCTTGCCCTTCTTGATCTCCATCTTGCCCTCTTCCCTCTTCGGCTTCTTCGGCACGGGTCTCACCTCCCTCTGTGTCGGCATCGGTGGGTTCAACATCACGCCCACAGGCTGCCCGCCGGACGGCAAAGCGCGGGACAAGGAACGGCGAGGGATCCGCTCCGACTCGGCAAGCAGTAGTTCCCCGCCCGGTGCTCAGCGGGCAGCCCGATGCCGTCGGCTCGAGGTGCGGCAAGCCTCGCCTCGTGCGCAGTCCACCGCGTCGTGCGTCGGTGATCGCCCTCGCGCTCGCCGCAGGCATCGTGTCGGCCGCCGCATGCTCGTCCTCGGTGTCGGCGCCACCGCCGCACGCGCCGCCGAAGGCCTCGGGCGCGAGCGAATTGCCGGGGCCCGACCCGGTGCTGCGCGAGCTGATCGGGTTCAAGGTTCGCTACAAGGACTTGTTGAAACGGAACGTGCGGCTCGTGCGCACGGTGTCCGTCGCCTACCGGGCCTGGAACGGCGCCAGGCGGCAGGCGCTGCTCGTGCTCCCGAAGTGGTACGGCGCCGGACGCCACCCGGCGATCCCGCTCGTGATCTCGCCGCACGGGCGCGGCGGTACGCGCGCAGGCGAACGCCCGACTCTGGGGCGGGTTGCCGGCGTTCGGCCCCTTCGCGGTCGTCAACCCTCAGGGCCAAGGCCGTCGGCTGACCGCCTACTCGTGGGGCTGGCGCGGCCAGATCGACGACCTCGCGCGCATGCCCGCCATCCTCGAGGCCGCGCTGCCCTGGTTCCACGTCGACCGCTCCCGCATCTACGCCGTCGGCAGCAGCATGGGCGGCCAGGAGACGCTCCTGCTCGCAGCGCTCCACCCCAAGCTGCTGACGGCCGCGGCACCTCTTGACGCCGCCACCGACATGGCCGCCCGCTACGCCGCCTTCAAGACAACCCCCGGCGAGGCGCCGCTGCAACGCCTCGCCCGGCTCGAGATCGGCGGCACCCCCACCACCGCCCCGAGAGCCTACGCCGCCCGCAGCCCGATCTCCTACAGCCAAAGCCTCGCAACCGGCGGCGTCCCGATCGACATCTGGTGGAGCCGCAACGACAAGATCGTCGTCGACCAGAACCAGGAATCCGGACGCCTCTACCGCGCAATCAGGCGCGTGAACCCGAAGGCGCCCGTCGAGCAATTCGTCGGCACGTGGGCGCACAGCCACGAGATGCACCCCCTTGCGCGCCTCCCACTCGCGCTCGTCGACCTCAAGATCGTCGAGCTCGACGAACCACTCGCCAAGACCGTCAAGCCCTGAGCGTCTAGAGTCGACCGATCCAGCTGAACGGCCGGCATGAGGCGATCCTGCTCACGATCCGCGAGCGCGGCGCGAAGATCGACGAGTTCGCACGCCACCTGCTCTCCCGCGAGTTCGACGAGCTGCGCGACGAGGGCCTGATCGTCTTCTGGGCCGACGGGCAACCGCGGCCGCCCGACGTCTTCGGGACCGGCAGCCGCACCGGCGCGTGGTACCTGACCACCAAGGGCGCGGCCGCGGTCGGGCTCGAGCTGCCGCCGGTTCGCTGGGCCGACGACGACTACTAGCCGCTGCTACCTGAGGATGTTCACGGCCCGGGCGACGACCATCACCGCCAGCGAGAGGCTGATCGCCGACTGCGCGAGCATCAGCATCTTCGCCCAGCGGCTCAGAGGCAGCGTGTCGGTCGGGCTGAACGCCGACGCGTTCGTGAACGACACGTAGAGGTAGTCGATGAACATCGGGTACCAGCCGCCCTCGAGCAGCGCCGGCTCGGTCTGCTGCGGAAAGAGGAAGTCCCGCTCGTGAGGCGCGCACGTCCGCCGCTCGATCGGGCCGCCGCCGTCGAGCTGCCAGTACCAGAGGCCGAACAGCAGCACGTTGACGACCCACATGTGCACGGCCGCGCGCAGGAGCGGCGGCGCGTTCGCATGCGCGCCGTTCACGAGCAGGTGCACGAGCAGCACGATCGACACACTGTTCGCAGCGCTGACGATCGCGATCATCGACAGCGACAGCCACCGGCGCGTGACGTGCACCCGGTGCTCGTGCCAGCCGAGCCTCGTCACCAGCCGACCCTTGGGCACGCTCGCGAGCAGCGCGGCGAGCACGAGCACCGTCAGCACGGGGACGAGCCAGCGGACGATCGAGAACGCACCCGCCGAGGAGCCCGAGATGAACCGCTGCGGCAGGTCCGCGTAGAGCGCGGCCGACGTGATGATCGCGGCGGTCGGCCAGAGCGGCGACTCGCCGAGTGAGCCCTCACCCGCCGCCAACAGTCGCCGCGCGCGCACGAGCGCGAGCCTACTCGCCGCTACGGCATCGTCGCCATGCCCGGCGACATCGAGCCGCCCGGCTCGACCAGGCCGGGTACGGCCTTCGGTGCCGCCACGATGCCGACGGCGAGGACGACCAGGACGGCTGCCGTCGCGCCGACCGCCGCCCGCCGCCACGGCAGCGTCTTCTCGAGCGTGATCAGCGCGGCCACCACGGCCATCCAGACGATGCTCATGACGCCGAGTGCAAACAGGGCCGCCATCAGCGCCCAGCAGCAGCCGAGGCACCAGAGCGCGTGGCGGCCTCCCATCTCGACCGCGCCGCGCACGCCGTCGCGCCAGCTGCCGAGCAGGAAGCCGAGCGGGCTCCGGCACTTCGTGAGACAAACGTTCTTGAAGGGCGTGAGCTCGTAGACGGCCGCAAGCGCGACGATCCCCCCGGCGAGCCAGCGGCCGCCCGAGTGCCAGGCGAGGTCGGAGCCGGCGAGGCTCCGCCCGGCGTCGTACGCCCCGAACGCCACCACCCCGGCCGCACCCCAGACGACCAGGTAGCTCGCGGCGAACGCGACACCCTGGGTGCGCCCATGAGGTCCCGTCAACTTCGCGTAGAGCGCGACCGTCGGCGAGACCGCCGGAAACATCATCGCCGCCATCATCACGACCCACACCCCGACGAACCAGCCGAGCGTCCCGAGGTCTGCGCCCGGGCTCGCGTCCATCCCGGCCATGCTCCGGACCGTCGCCCACCACGCGAGCCCGGCAAGCGCGAAGAGCAACGCGACGAGGCCGAGGCGCGCACGCAGCGCCGAGAAGGCGGCACCGAGCCCGTCGCCGTCGGCCGCAACCGCTACGGAGCCTGCTGCGGTCACGCCGCCCAGGCGAACGCGCTGTTCGAGAACGCGGCCCGTCCCTCGTACTGGATGCCGAACGCGTCGATCTTCGACCGGGTCGCGCGGGCGATCGTCAGCTCGGAGCCGGCCGGGTGGAAGATCCCGGTCAGCTTCGCCGGCTGTCCCGTCTCGACGCCGAACGGCACGACGTCCTCGACCTCGAAGTCGACCGCGTCGCCGATGCGCACCGAGTGACGAAGACCGTCCTCCCGCACCTCGATCGGAGCGATCTCGACACCGAGGTTCTCGCCGACGAGCGGGCCGAGCGCCGCCATCGGACCGCCGAGCGCACCCGAGAACACGCCGCCGAGCTTCTCGGCCTGCTCGGGTGACGCCGCAGCGTCGATGAAGACGCCGAGGCGCCAGTTCCCGTCTGTCATCACCTTCGGCGTGTCGGCAATCGCGGCGACGTTGAGCCCGCCGACGTCGACTCCGTCGACCTGGCCCTCACGCACGTGGAACACGAGCGTGACCTTGCACCGGTCGTGCGTGGCGCCGAGCGACAGCGACGCGGTACAGGGACACACGACATCGCAGGAGCAGGTCTCGAAGTACGAGCCGGCGATCGACCAGGACATGGCGGACCTCCTGAAGACGGGACTGAAGGGGGCAGTGTCGCCCACGACCGGCGCCGGGTCAACGCCCTAGCGAATCACGAGCGCCACGACACCGGCCCAGAACGGGGCGGCGAGCGTGAAGCCCCACACAAGTCCCCGCATCAAGCTTGCGTCGACCGCAGGGGCCGTCGCGCGGTCGGAACGATGCTGAGCGACGACGCTGACGGCCATGGTGATGTCTTCGGCATCGCCGGCCGCTTCCTCATGGGCCGAGCGACCTAGCTCGTTCGAGCCTGAACCGGTGTCCGACACCTTGAGGTGTCGGACACCCCCAGGCGCTACACCGAACCGGTATCCGACACCTTGAGGTGTCACATACGCCGGGCGCTACACCGAACCGGTGTCCGACACCTTGAGGTGTCGGACACCCCCAGGCGGCTACACCGAACCGGTGTCCGACACCTTGAGGTGTCGCACACCCCCAGGCGCTACACCGAACCGGTGTCCGACACCTTGAGGTGTCGCACACCCCCAGGCGCTACACCGAACCGGTGTCCGACACCTTGAGGTGTCGCACACCCCCAGGCGCTACACCGAACCGGTGTCCGACACCTTGAGGTGTCGGACACCCCCGGGCGCTACACAGTGATCTCGGCGTGCGACGCGGCGCCGGCGGCAGCGACGCGTGCGAGCCACGGCTGTGCGTCGAGCCGCTCGAACTCCACCCGCGCTTGCGCGAGCAGCCGCTCCCGCTCCTCCCCCGCCTCCAGCAGCTCCGCGTGCTCGAGTCGGCTCGCCGCCGCCCAGAACGGCAGCCGCAGCTCGTCGAAGGCCGCGGTCGCGGCGGCGAGCTTCGCCGGGTCGCCCTCGAGGCGCCCCCGGAAGCGGTTGGCCTGCGCGTCCAGGTAGGGCGGCCGGATCCCCGGCGCGAGCCGCTCGACGCGAGCGAGGAGCTCGGCCGCCTGCTCGCTTCGTCCGAGGGCGAGCGCCGCCTCGAGGGCATACACGACGCCCTCCTTCCCCTGCTGGTGCCCGAACGTCGAGCCGTCGGTCGCACCGGGGAGCGGCTCGACGCACTCGAGTGCGGTCGCGAGCGCCTCCTCGAGCCTTCCCTCGGCGAGCAGAACGCCGGCGGTCGTCACGCGAACGGAGACCCGCTCCTGCACGTCGGACGAGGTCTCCGGATACAGGGAGACGAGCCGCCGAGCCGCGGCGGGGTCGCCGCGCTGGATCCGGATCTGCGTGACCGATTCGAGCAGGCTCAGCGTGAGCGCGTCCTGCAGGCGATCCTCCGGGATCTCCGCCGCGGTCGCGAGCGCCTCGTCCCAGCGTCCGAGCATGAAGAGCGGGTACGTGATCTCGGAGAATGTCGACCACTCCCACGCCCGCGACCCCCGCCGTCGCGATTCAGCAAGTGCCTGGTCGAGGTAGCCGAGCGCATTCTCGTAGCGGTCGCGGAAGAACTCCGCGTCCGAAAGGTTGAAGTAGATCGTCCCGAGCTGCTCCAGGTCGTGCTCCCTTGCGATCTCGAGCGCCTGCCCGAGGAACGCGAGGCGCTCCTGGGGCCGGCCCGACATTCCGGCCAGGATCGCCCGCGCATTGAAGACCGACGTCACGACGCGGGCGGAGCCGAGCGACTCGGCGATCGCTCCGGCCTCGTCGAGGCGCTCCCTCGCGCGGGCGAGGTCGCCGGCAAAGGAATAGGCCCCGCCGAGGCGCCCGATGAGGTCGGCGATGTCCTCGTCCGGCTCATCGCCGGCGACCACCTCGTACGCGTGCTCCAGGCGGGCAAGGCCGTCGTGGAAGCGTCCGAGCGCCGATTCGACCTGCGCGAGCCGGCCCGAGACCCGCGCCGCGGCGTGGGTGTCGCCCACCGACTCGTACAGCGCGATCGACTCCTCGAGCAAGCCTGCTGCGGTCGGGTGATCGGCCCCGTTGTAGGCGAACCAGCCGGCCCGGTGGAACAGCTCGGCCCGCTCAGGCGGGTCGTCCGTCAGCCCGGCCGCCTGCACGAGGTAGCGCTGCGCCTCGCCGAGCGCGGCGAGCGAAGCCGCGCGCTCGCCCGCGCGGGCGAGCGCCTCGTACGCCAGCCGCCGCACCTCGCCGGCGTCGGCCGCCTCGGGATTCGCTTCGTACGCGTCGACGTAGTGCGCAGCCACGACCTCGGCGATCTCGTCCTCGTCGGGGAAGGCAACCCGGAGGTGCTCGGCGGCCGCCAGGTGACGGGCGCGCCGCTCGTGCCGCGACAGCGTCTCGTAGGCGACGTGACGCACGAGGTCCTGCAGGAAGCCGTACTGCCCGTGCTCGGGCGAGCGCGGATCCGCCTGCAGGCCCAGCACCTCCTTGCGGACGAGCGAGGCGAGCAGCGGCTCGAGCTCGTCCGTCGTGAAGCCGGACAGAGCCTGGAGCCCGTCGCGCGTGAACGTCTTGCCGAGCACCGCCCCGTCAGAGAGGAGCCGCCGCTCCTCCGGCGACAGGCCGTCGAGTCGCGCCGCGATCAGCGCATGCAGCGTCTCGGGCACCTGCAGCTCGCCGATCTCCCCCACCGGTCTGTACACCGCGCCGTCCTGGGCGATCAGGCCGCGGTCGAGGAGCATCCGCACCGTCTCGACCGCGTACAGCGGCACACCCTCGGCGCGGGCGAGGATCTGCCCGCGCGTCAGGTCCGGGAGGCCGGGCACGAGGCCGTCGAGCAGCTCCTCCATCGCCGTCTCGGGCAGCGGCTCGAGGTAGAGCGAGGTGAAGTTGCGGAGGCCGGCGCCCCAGGTCGGACGACGGTCTGCGAACTCGGGCCGCGCGAGCGTGACGACATAGAGCGGCGAGTTGCGCGACCACTCGAGCAGGTACTCGACGAAGTCGAGCAGGCTCGCGTCGGCCCACTGCATGTCCTCGAACGCGAGCACGGTCGGGTACACGTCGGCGAGCCGCTCGAAGAAGAGCCGCCAGGCGGCGAACAGGTCCTGCCGGTCGCGCGCCGCATGCTCGGCGAGCCCGAGCAGCTGCGCGAGCCGCGGCTCCACGAAAGCGCGCTCCTCGGAGTCGGGCAGGTACTCCTCGAGCGCGCTGCGCAGCTTGTCGTGTGCCGCCGCCGGCTCGTCGTCCTCGCCGATCCGGCAGCGCATCCGCACCATGTCGGCAAGCGCCCAGTAGGTGACGCCCTCGCCGTAGGAGAGACAGCGCCCACGGTGCCAGTACGTCAGCTGGGCGATCCCGTCGAAGTACTTGTAGAACTCCCACGCGAGCCTCGACTTGCCGATGCCGGCGATGCCGGTCACCGACACCAGGTGCGCCTTGCCGCCCGCCTCGCACTCGTGGAAGAGATCCTTGACGCGGCGAAGTTCGCGGTCGCGGCCGACGAACGGCGCCTCGAGCCCCTGTGACTTGAGCGAGCCGCGCGTGCCCGAGACGACGCGCAGCGCCCGCCACAGCGGCACCGGTTCGTCCTTGCCCTTCAGCGTGTGCTCGCCGGCGTCCTCGTAGACGATCGCCTGCTCGGTCGTGCGCCGGGTCGACTCGCCGACGAGCACCGAGCCCGGCTCGGCCGCCGACTGGATCCGGGAGGCGGTGTTGACGAGGTCGCCGGCGACCATCCCCTGCCCCTCGGCGCCGATCGTGACCGCGGCCTCGCCCGTCAGCACACCCGCCCTCGCCCGCAGCTCCGGTGCACCGACCTCGTCGCCGAGCGCGGACACCGCCGCGACCAGGTCGAGCGCCGCCCGCACCGCGCGCTCGGCGTCGTCCTCGGTCGCGGTCGGCGTCCCCCACACCGCCATCACCGCGTCGCCGATGAACTTCTCGACGGTGCCTCCGTAGAGCCCGATCAGCCGGTTGCACGTCTCGAAGTAGCGCGAGAGCAGCTCGCGCACCTCCTCCGGGTCGCGGTGCTCGGACAGCGAGGTGAACCCGACGAGGTCCGCGAAGAGCACGGAGACGAGCCGGCGTTCGGCGACCGGGGCGGCGGCGGTCGCCGGCGCCTCGTCGGGCGCTGCCGCGAGCGACGCGCCGCACTGGACGCAGAAGCGGTCGCCGGGCGCGTGGGCGCGGCCGCAGTCAGGGCAGGCGAGCGCGAGGGAGCCGCCGCACTGCGCGCAGAACCGCGCGTCGGCCGGGTTGGCGTGCCCGCAGCTCGCACATGTGGCCACGCGCAGAGCGTACGGGGTCAGCGGCGATCGTGGAAGACGGCCTCGACGTTGTGGCCGTCGGGGTCGAGCACGAAGGAGGCGTGGTAGCCGGGGTGGTACTCGGGCCGCTCGCCGGGCCGCCCGTTGTCGCGGTAGCCGGCCGCGATCGCAACATCGTGGAACGCCGCCACCGCCCCGACACCGTCGACGCCGAAGGCGCAGTGGACGTGCTCGGTCGGCTCCGCGCCCGCGACGAAGGTGAACGAGCCGGCGCCGTCGCTGAAGCGCACGAGGTCGGGCGTCTCGCGCACGAGCTCGACCCCGACGACCGGCCCGACCGTCTCGTAGAAGCGCTTCGTCGCCTGGACGTCGGTCGTCCGCAGCCATACGTGGTCGATCTCGCCGGTCCGCGAACGATGATGGTGCACGGCCTCGACCGAGTTGCCGTCGGGGTCGAGGACGAACGCTCCGTAGTAGGTGGCGTTGTACTGCGGCCGCGGCCCCGGCTCGCCGTCGCTCGTGTAGCCGCCGTCGACCATGCGGCGCCACCAGGCGTCCACTGCGTCGGGATCCGCGGCGCCGAAGCCGACGTGCAGCCGCCTCGTCAGCGCGTGCTGGTCGTCGACCGGCGTGATGCCGAAGTCGCCCCACTCGATCCACTCGTGCCCGGCAGTCGGCTCGCCGAGCGCGAGCGTGTAGAAGGCGCGCGAGGCGTCGAGGTCGGAGACGGCGATGTCGACGTGGTCGAACACTGCTTCGTGCATGATCGACGAACGCCGGCCGGCGTGCGGAGGTGACTCCTCGGGTTCAGCGCACAATCAGGAGCAAGTGGTTGTCGTCGGACGCCTGCTTGAGAACGGCGCGCGCGAGACGGCGCGCGCGATCGCCGTGCGCTACCTCGGCGAAGAAGGCGAGGCATATGCCGCGGGCGGCCACGACGAAATCGTGATCCGGCTCGAGCCGGGCACGTTGCGCGCGTGGGACTTCGCGGACGACTTCTAGGCGCGGGAGACTCGCGAACCTGGTTCGGCTGCGCCGAACCAGGTTCGTTAGGCCGCGACCGGGGCGCGCACCGCATCGACCCGCTCGACCCACGCGGTTGCGCCGAGCTGCTCGAAGAGCGACCGCGCGGACGCAAGCGCAGCGGCCGCGCCCGGACGCCCCGTCGACGCGAGCAGCTCGCCGAGGCGGAAGCACGAATGCGCACGCTGCGCGTCCATCTTGATCGCCGCAAACCGGTCGACCGCCTCGCGCAGGAGCCCCTCCGCCTCTACGACCTCGCCCTCGAGCGCCTTGAGCCGACCCTGGTAGTGACTCTCGAGCGCGTCGACGAGCGGCGTGTGGTCGACCGGCGGCGCCTCCGCCACGCTCGCGAGCAGCTGGTCGATCGCCTCGCGATCCCCGAGCTCGAAGGCCGCCTCGAGCGAGCGCTAGCAGCAGCCACTTCGTGAACGGATGGTGGAAGGTGAAGCCGTTCGAGTCGATCCATGCAGATCGCGTAGCCGCGTCGCGCAATCTCGAGCGCCTCGCCGGGCCGGCCCTCGCCGAGGAGCACGCGTGGCCTCGAGGTGCAACCGCGCTGCGAGCATCTGCAGCTCCGCGTCGTCGAAGCCGGCGGGCGAACCCGCTCCAGCTGCGGGCCTCGCGGCGTCGCCGGCTCGACCTGGATGCCACGCGCATCAGGACCTGGTCGGCCCGATGTCGCGCGCGACGCCGTCGACGTC
Source organism: uncultured Thermoleophilia bacterium (assembly GCA_963725595.1). GTDB lineage: Bacteria > Actinomycetota > Thermoleophilia > Gaiellales > Gaiellaceae > PALSA-600. Next base: position 977,548 of record CAVRYT010000001.1, read on the forward strand.
GATGTTCTCGATGCACCTCGAGCGCCTCGTCCCAGCGGCCGAGGATGGTCAGCGAGTGCGATGTGCCCGTAGCGCCTGCAGCTCCTCGACCCGTTCGCCGCGCTCGCGTCGCGACCTCGAGGCCTTCGCGAGTCGATCTCGATCGACTCGTGGTGCTGGTCGCGGGCCGCAAACTGGTACGAGAGGTTGTAGAGCGCGCGAGACGAACGCACGTGTCGGCGGGAGGTCGCGGCCGATCGCGATCGCCCGCTCGATCAGCGCCGAGCGCCTCCTCTTGCGCCGCCTCGCGGCGACAGCACGCAGGTGCTTCGTGTTCGAGCGCGTCGACAGGACGTCGGCAGGACGAGCGACTCGGCGATCTCGAGTGCGCGCTCGACGCGCTCGCGGCGGTGTCGAGGTCGCCGAGGAAGTAGCGCAGCCGAGCGTAGATCTCGATCAGCGCGGCCAGGTCGCGCGTCCGGCTCCTCGTCGGCGAGGATCTTCAGCGCCTCCTCGATGCCGATCCGCACCGCCGGCGAGGTCGCCGGCGAGTACCACATCGACCAGCCGAGCTGGCCGGTGACGCGCGCGGCCCGATGGGCGGCTTGCCCGCTTCGTGAAGAGCGCGATCGACAGCTCGAACCGCTCGCTCGCGAGCCTCGCCTGCGGCGCGCCGCCGAACGCCGCGTCGCCGGCCTCGGCGTAGCAGCTCCGCCCGCAGCTGACGAGTCGTCGATCAGGTCGGCCGCCTGCACGAAGGCACGGTCCGCCTGCTCGCTCGCGCCGAGCGACGCTGCCCGCCGCCCGGCGCGGACAGCGCCTCGCCGCCTTCGACCGGATCTCGACCGCGTCGGGTGCGTTCGGGCGCGCACGGTAGGCGTCGAGGTAGTGCGCGGCGACGACCTCGGACGGCCTCGGCGTCGAGCACCGCCTCGAGGTGCACGGCGGCCGCGAGGTGGCGCGCGCGGCGGTCGGCACGCGAGAGCGTCTCGTAGGCGACGCGCTGCAGGAGGTCCTGCAGGAAGCCGTACTGGCCCGCGCTCCGGCGAGCGCGGGTCGGCCTCGACCGACAGCACCTCCTTGCGCACGAGCGAGACGAGCAGCGGCTCCAGCTCGTCCCGTGCGCGGCCGCTCGAGCGCGATCAGGCCGGCGAGCGTGAACGTCTTCCCGAGCACGGAGGCGTCCTGCACGACCGCGCGCTCGTCGGGCGGGAGGTCGTCGATGCGCGCCGCGATCAGCGCGTGCAGCGTCTCCGGCACCTCGAGCGGTCGATCGGCCGGTGATCGTGTAGCGGTCGCCGTCCGGCGGCGACGCAGACCGCGGTCGAGCAGCATCCGCACCGTCTCGACCGCGTAGAGCGGCACGCCCTGCGCGCGCTCGAGGATCTCGCGCGACGAGCTCGTCGGGCAGACCGGGCACGAAGCGGCTCGAGCAGCTCGCCCATCGCCCGGTCGGAGAGCGGGTCGAGCGAGAGCGTCGTCGAGCTTCGGCCGGCGCTCCCCCAGCCGGGCCGCCGCTCGGCGATCTCGGGCCGCGTCAGCGCGAGCACGAAGATCGGGTGGGCGCGCGACCAGTCGAGGAGATGCTCGACGAAGTCGAGCAGGCTGCGCGTCCGCCCACTGCAGGTCCTCGAAGACGAGCACGACCGGCGCACTGGTCGGAGAGCCGCTCGAAGAAGAGGCGCCAGGCCGAGAAGAGATCCTGCCGCTCGAACGACTGCGGCTCGCCGAGCGCCAGCAGGTGCGCGAGCCGCGGCTCGACCCAGGCGCGCTCGGTCCTCGTCGGGGATCGCGTCTGCCAGCACCGCGACGCAGCTTCGGCAGCGCCTCGTCCGGCGGGCTCGTCCTCGGCGATGCGCGCGCGCATCCGCACCATCTCGGCGAGCGCCCAGTACGAGACGCCGTCGCCGTAGGCGAGGCAGCGGCCGCGGTGCCACCAGACGTCGCTCCGCCAGCCCGTCGAGGTACTTCTCGAACTCCCACGCGAGCCGCGACTTGCCGATCCCGGCGATGCCGACGACGGTGAGCAGCTTGCGACGACGCCGTCGTCGGCCGCGCCGTGGAAGAGCTCCTTGAGCAGGCGGATCTCGCGGTCGCGGCCGACGAACGGCGGCTCGAGCGACGGCCGACTTCACCGCACCGCCTCGCGCCGCCGTCACCTGCAGCGCGCGGCAGAGCTGCAGCCGTCTCGGCCTTCCCTTTCAGCGTCGTGCGCGCCGGCGTCGTCGTAGCCGATCGCCGCGCTCGAGGCGCGCCGCGTCGCGTCGTTCACGAACACCGTGCCCGGCTCGGCCGCCGACTGGATGCGCGCCGCCGTGTTGACGAGGTCGCCCGCGACCATCCCCTGACCCTCGGCGCCGAGCGTGACCGCGGCCTCGCCGGTCGCGACTCCGGCGCGTGCCTGACGTCGGCGTCCGGCGTCCTCGCCGAGCTCGGCGACGGCCACCACGAGGTCGAGCGCCGCCGCGCACCGCACGCTCGGCGTCGTCCTCGCGCGCGACCGGCGTTCCCCAGACGGCCATCACCGCGTCGCCGATGAACTTCTCGATCGTGCCGCCGTACCGGGCGATCGAGCGTGCGCGCGATGTCGAAGTAGCGCGAGAGGAGCTCGCGCACCTCCTCCGGGTCGCGGCCCTCCGAGAGCGTCGTGAAGCCGACGAGGTCGGCGAAGAGCACGGAGACGAGCCGCCGCTCGGCTGCCGCGGCGTCCGGGCGCGCGCCGGCGCGTCGGCGTCGAGCGCACGTGCCGCACTCGCCGCAGAAGCGAGCGCCGGGCTCGTTCGGCGACACCGCAGGCGCCGCAGGCGCGCGCGAGCGGCGACCCGCATTCGCCGCAGAACTTGCGCGAGAGGGCGTTCTCCGCTCCGCAGGCGGCGCAGCGGATCATGCCCTGAGCCTAGACCACAAGGCTCGTGCCAGCACCCACCCGAGCGCCGCTCCCGCGGTGTTGCAGATCACGTCGTCGGTCGAGCTCGTCCGCCCCGGAATGGCGAGCTGCGCGAGCTCGATCGCGACCGAGAGCGCGAACGCGGCGAGCACGGCCCTGCTTACGCTCCAGCGTCGAAGCGAGAGGACGGCGCCGAGCGGTGCATAGAGGAGCAGGTTCGCCAGGTCGCCGAGCGGCGACGACTCCCCCGGGCGGAGCTGAGCCTGGCCTGGGCCGTGCGCAGGCAGGAGCGTCAGCGCGAAGATCGCGGCCAGGCACGCGGCAAGGACCTGGCCGCTGCCCAGATGCCGCCTCCCCACGGAGTCGGCCACGTAGAGGCAGAGCGCAGCGCCGATGATGAGGCCGTAGGTCTCGAAGGTCACGGCGCAGTGTCGCCCAGGGGCCAGTAGATTCGGGCGGTGATCCTCGAGAACGGCCTCGTCCGCACCCTCGACCCGTCCGTGCCCACCCAGCGGGCGCTCGCGATCGCGGGAGCAAAGGTCGCGGGCGGCGTCGGCGTGCACGAGACGGCACTCGCCTCACCCGAGGTGGTCGACCTCGGCGGCCGCGTCGTCCTCCCCGGCTTCACCGACTCGCACGTCCACTTCCCGACCTGGGCGCTCGCCCAGTCGGAGGTGCGGCTCGACGGCTGTTCCGCCCTGGAGGAGGCGGTCGCCCGCGTGCGCGGCGCAGCACCGGGGCCGACGGGCTGGGTGCGCGGCTACGGCTGGCGAAGCGGCGACTGGGGCTCCGGGCGTGAGCCGACGCGGCTCGACCTCGACGCGCTCGGGTTCGACGCGCCGATCGCGCTGATCGCCAGGGACTATCACTCGCTGTGGCTCTCGAGCCGGGCCCTGGAGCTCGCCGGCGGCGACCTCGAGGTCGAGGGCGGTGTCGTCGAGCGGGACGGCGACGGCGAGCCGACGGGCGTGCTCCGTGAGGAGGCGGCGTGGCGGTTCAAGGCCCGGCACATGACGGTGCCGGACGACGCGTATCTCGAAGCGATGCGCGGCGGCATCGCGCTCGCGAACGCGCGCGGGGTCACGTCGGTACACGACAAGGACGGCCGGCTGGGCGCGCTGCGGCTGTGGCGGCGGCTCGAGGAGCGTGGCCGGCTCACGCTGCGCGTCTGGCAGTCGATCCCCCACGACCTCGTCGGGTCGGCGGCCGCGATCGGAGCGCGCTCGGGGCTCGGCGGCCCGTTCCTCCGGCTCGGCTACCTGAAGGTGTTCATGGACGGGACGCTCGGCTCGCAGACGGCGTGGCTGCTCGACGGCAGCGGCGTCCGGATCACGAGCGGAGAGGAGCTCGCCGCGATCGTCCTCCGCGGCGCCGAGGCGGGGTTCCCGGTGGCGGTGCACGCGATCGGCGACCGGGCGAACAGGGAGGCGCTGGACGCGTTCGCATCGACACGATCCGTGTGGGCTCCGCTCGGGCTGCGTCACCGGGTCGAGCACGCGCAGCTCCTCTCGCCGGAGGACGTCGGTCGGTTCGCGGAGCTCGGGGTCGCCTGCTCGGTGCAGTTCTCCCACGCACCGTCGGACCGCGACCTCGCGGAGCGGTTCTGGGCGGGCAAGCTCGACGGCGCGTACGCGTTCCGTTCGCTCCATGACTCGGGTGCGCTCGTCGCGAACGGCTCGGACGCGCCGATCGAGGAGCTCGATCCGCTGGCCGGGGTCCGCGCCGGCGTGCGGCGGACGATCGACGAGCGCCCGGCCTGGCGGCCCGAGCAGGCGGTCACGGTCGAGCAGGCCTTCCACGCGACCTGCGTCGCGCCCGCGTGGCTGAGCGGCGACGAACGCCGCCGCGGCCGCCTCGTCCCGGGCTGCGACGCGGACCTCGTGGTGCTCGACCGCGACCCGTGGGAGGACCTCGACGCGCAGGTGGTGGCCACGATGGTCGCGGGCCGCTGGGTCCACAACCCGCCTCCCTGGGACTGAGGGCACCACCGAGGGGTGTCTGACACCAAAGGGTGTCAGACACCAATCCGGAGCGCCGCACGCCTACCGACGGGTGTCTGACACCAAAAGGTGTCAGACACCAATCCGGAGCGCCGCACGCCTACCGAGGGGTGTCTGACACCAAAAGGTGTCAGACACCATTTCGGATCGCCGCACGCCTGCCGACGGGTGTCTGACACCAAAAGGTGTCAGACACCTTGCAGACACGTGACGATGCTCCGGGCACGATTGATCACGTGGGTCGTAACCCTCGCGACTTTCATCCGGACGGCATCTACCACCTCACCTCGCACGGGGTCGACGACCGGCCGATCTTCCGGGACGACGTCGACCGACAAAGCTTCGTGCTCCGCCTCGCTCGGATCGCCGTACGCGACCGCTGGGAGATCTTCGCCGCGTGCCTGATGGACACCCATCACCACCTCGTCCTGCGTCCGACCCTCGGGCACATCGACCGTGGGATGAGAGTGCTGAACGGCGCCCACTCGCGGGCCTTCAACGTCCGCCACGGGCGCCGTGGCCCGCTCTTCGAGCCACGCTACCGCGATCGCGCGATCCGGGACGACGAGCACCTCGCCGCGGCGATCGAGTACGTGGAGTGGAACCCGGTCGCCGCGGGGATGGTCGACGATCCAGGGCACTGGCCGTGGAGCACGTACGGCGACTCGCCGCTCCGCGGGCTCCTTACACGGTGTCTGACACCTTGAAGGTGTCAGACACCCCGTGCACGCTTTGCGTCCGCCTTACGAGCGGGCAACGTTCCCTTGCCGCAGCGGCCTGATCGTGAGGTCGACCCCAAGATTCACCGACGGAGGAGACACACGATGAAGAAGTTGCTGACACTGATCGGGATCGCAGCGCTCTGCGTCGCCGCAAGCGCGACGGCTGCCCCCGGCAACGGCAAGGGACGCCCGTACATTTTCCGGGGCGAGCTCTCGAGCGCCAGCTCGACGGCCGTCTCGCTCAAGGTCGAGGGCGGGAACCACGCGGCGCTGCGGGCGCTGCTCGGCCAGTCGCAGGACCAGACGTTCACGGTCGGCTTCCACACGGAGTTCCTGCTCTGGACGAAGGGCGTGCCGAAGGTCGTCGGCCCCGGCGACCTCAAGGCCGGCGACTGGGTGCAGGTGACCGTCCGCGCGAAGGCCGGCGCCTCGCTCGGCGAGATCGAGAGCAACGAGATCGGGATCGTCGGCGACCACGTCAACGAGCCGACTCCGCCCAACCAGCCGCTCTACCTGTACGTCGGCACGGTCGACGGCGCGCAGTCCGGCGGCCACATCGCCTTGCACGTCAAGGCCGGCAATGTCCGCGCGCTGCGGACGCTCATCGGCCAGTCGTCCGACCAGACCTTCACCTACGGTGACGGCACCATCTTCCTGCTCTGGCAGGGCAAGGTGCCGACGGTGATCGACCCGTCGCAGCTGAAGGCGGGCGACCGGATCACGATTCGCATCCGGGCCCCGTTCCGCTCCACGCTGGCCCAGGTCGAGTCGACGCCGGCCAACCACGTGGGCGACCACGAGCCGGGCGTCGCCGCAGTCGCGACGACCTCGTAGCTTCTGGAACCCCCGGACGGGAGCGCCGCAGCGGGCTCGAGGCCCGCTGCGGCGCGTCGCGGCTACCCCTTCGGGGTGATAGGCGCGTCGGCAAAAGCACCCGATACCGAGGTTCGTGGCTGCGGTGGGTTCTCGTCAGAACCGTCGGCGTGCGTCCGACGACTGGGTGGGTCGCTGGCTCGACGCGTGCGCGGACCTTGCGGAGCTCGAGCGTTCGAACCCGATGATCGACGCGGTCGTCGACGAGATCGACGGCCGGATGATCCGCATCGGCGACCAGTGGCTCGCCGACTTCGCCTCGTGCAACTACCTCGGCTTCGACCTCGAGCCCGAGATCATCGCCGCCGTCCCGTCGTACCTCGAGGCCTGGGGAACGCACCCGAGCTGGTCACGGCTGCTCGGCAGTCCCGTCCTCTACGAGCAGATCGAGGAGCGCCTCACGAGCCTGCTCGGCGCGCCGGACACGCTCATCCTGCCGACGATCACGCTGATCCACCTGTCGGTGATCCCGCTGCTCGCGGCGAGCGGCACCGTGTTCGTCGACCGGCGCGCCCACAAGACGATCTACGAAGGCGCCGAGCTCGCGACGCTGCGCGGCGCGACGCTGCAGCGCTTCGCGCACGACGACCTCGACGAGCTCGAGGTGCTCCTCCGTGCCGACCGCGGGTCGGCACGGCTGATCTGCATCGACGGCGTCAACAGCATGACCGGCAACGCCCCCGACCTGCGGGCGTTCGCGAAGCTCGCACGCGAGTACGAGGCGATCCTGTACGTCGACGACGCGCACGGCTTCGGCGTGATCGGCGAGCGCGGCCCCGGCGAGTTGAGCCCGTACGGTAAGCGCGGCAACAGCATCGTGAACTACGTGGGCGAGAGCTACGACAACGTCGTCCTCGTCGCCGGCCTCTCGAAGGCGTACTCGTCGCTCGCGGCGTTCATCGCGTGCCCGACCGAGATGAAGCGCCTGCTGAAGACCGCAGCGCCGCCGTACCTCTACTCCGGCCCTTCGCCCGTCGCGTCGCTCGCCACCACGATCGCCGGCCTCGACGTGAACGAGCAGCGCGGCGACGCGCTCCGGGCCGACCTGCACGCGAAGACGAAGCGCGTCCTCGAGGCGCTCGACCGGCTCGGGATCCACACGCCGAACCACGACGGCTTCCCGATCATCGAGATCCCGATCGGCCAGGCCGAGCAGATCGGCGACGTCGGCGAGTTCCTCTTCGAGCACGGCATCTACGTGACCCTGGCCGCCTACCCGCTCGTGCCGCGGGCCGAGGTCGGCTTCCGGATCCAGCTCACCGCCGCCAACACGAACGGCGAGGTCGACCAGCTGATCGACGTGCTGGGCGCCCTCGCGGATCGATTCGACCTCCAACCTGCGGAACGAAAGGCAGCCTAAGATGGCGAAGCTGCGGCCCGGGCGCGACCGCGCCTGGCTTCTCTACCTGATCGCGCAGGGCATCCTGCTCGGCGCCTACCTGTTCTTGCCGCCCTTCAAGGGCTACGCGGTGCTCGTCAACGTGATCGGCGTCGGCTCGCTGATCGGGATCGGCGCCGGTGTGCTGCTGCAGCACTCGCGCGCGCGCCTCGCCTGGTCGCTGATCCTGCTCGGCCAGCTCCTGTACGTCGCCGGTGACTTCTACACATACACGTACCCCAACCTGCTCGGCGGGACGGTCGGCTTCCCGTCCGCCGGCGACGCGATCTACCTGTCCGTGTACCCGGCGCTCGTCGCGGGACTGATGCTGCTCGTGCGCCGCCGCGACCCCGAGGGCCGCGACCGCGCCGCGGTGCTCGACTCCCTCGTGCTGACGGTCGGCTTCGCGCTCCTCTTCTTCGTCTTCCTGATCTCGCCGAACATGCACCTGTCCGGGCTCGACTGGCTGGCGAAGAGCGTGTCGACCGCCTACCCGATCGGCGACGTGCTCCTGCTCGCGGCGGTGATCCGCTTCGCCGTCCAGGCGGGGGCGAAGACGCCGGCGTTCTACCTGCTCTTCGGCAGCACCGCCGCGCTGCTCGCGACCGACTGCGTCTACAACTACCTGCTCCTCCACAACGGCTACCACCACCAGGTGATCCTGGACGCGGGCTGGCTCGCGTACCTGATCCTCTGGGGCGCCGCGGCGATGCATCCGTCGATGCGCGCGCTCGAGGAGCCTGCCGGGGAGATACGGAGCCGCCTCACCAGCGGCCGCCTCGGCCTGCTCGCACTGGCGTGCCTGATCGCGCCCGGCATCCGCTTCGTCGACGAGATCGGCAACACCGACCACCTCGTGATCATCGGCTCGTCGGCGATCCTCTTCCTGCTCGTCGTGCTTCGCGTCGCCGTCCTCGCCCGCCAGGCGGAGCGTGCCGCCGCGAGCGAGCTGACGCTGCGGGAGGCCGGGCAGTCGCTCGTCGGAGCGGTGGGTCGCGCCAGCGTCGGCGAGGAGGCGGTCGCTGCAGCCGCCCGCGTCGTCGGCGCGGACGCAAAGGTGCGGCTCGTGCTGTGGGAGAACGGCGAGGCCCAGGTCGCCGCGTCGAACGGCGCAGGGGCGTGGGAGCTCTCCGACGAGGTCGCCGGCTGGATCCAGTCGTGTGACGCCGCCGTCGCGACCGTCTCGCCGCCCGAGCCGGTCTCGGCGGCGCTCGGGCTCAGCAGCGGCGCGACGATCGTCGCGCGCCTGTCGATGCCGAGCCAGGATCAGGGGGCGCTCGTGATCCACACGCTGCAGTTGGTCGAGCCGGACACGCTGGACTCCCTCGGCTCCCTCGGCTCGCAGGTCTCGCTCGCGCTCGAGGCGGCGATCGTGGCCGAGACGACCCACCGCGCGAAGAGCGAGGCACGGTTCCGCTCGCTCGTCGCCCACTCGAGCGACCTGATCACCGTGCTCGACCGGAACGGCGTCGTCACCTATCAGAGCCCGTCGGTGGAGAAGCTGCTCGGCTACACGGTCGACGAGGTCGAGAGCAGTGTCTTCGGCGAGCTGCTCGACGACAGCGACCGCTCGCGGCTCGAGCGGCTGGTCGACGGCTCCGGGTCGGGCGCCGAGTCGCACACCTTCGAGTGCTCGCTCCGCCACGCCGACGGCCGCTACCTGCAGTTCGAGGTGCAGCACACGCAGCTGCTCGAGGACGAGCACGTTCAGGGCATCGTCTTGAACAGCCGCGACATCAGCGAGCGCAAGGCGTTCGAGGACCAGCTCGCCCATCAGGCCTTCCACGATCCGGTGACCGGGCTCGCCAACCGCGCCCTCTTCGCCGACCGCGTTGCGCACGCGCTCCGCTCGACGGTGCGCACCGGCTCGCTCGTCGCCGTCATGTTCATCGACCTCGACGACTTCAAGACGGTCAATGACAGCCTCGGGCACCAGGCGGGCGACGCGGTGCTGCTGGAGGTCGCGCGCCGCTTGTCGGAGACGATTCGCCCCACCGACACGGTCGCTCGCTTCGGCGGCGACGAGTTCGCCGTCCTGCTCGACGGCGTCGCCGGCTCCGACGAGGCGGCGATGATCGCCGACCGCCTCCTCTCGGACCTCGAGGCGCCGTGCCTCGTCGACGGCAAGCAGGTGTACCCACGCGCCTCGATCGGCATTTGCATCAGCGACGAGGACCTGCTCTTGCAGGACGCCGAGGAGCTGCTGCGCAACGCGGACGTCGCGATGTACATGGCGAAGCGCGACGAGAAGGGCCGCTACCGCATGTTCGAGCCGACGATGCACGAGCGCGTCGTCGAGCGGCTCGAGCTGCGCAGCGAGCTGCAGCGTGCGCTCGACGAGGGCCAGCTGGAGGTCTACTACCAGCCGGTCGTGCGGCTGTCGCACGGCAGCGACTACGGCGTCGAGGCACTCCTGCGCTGGCACCATCCGACGCGCGGCCTCGTCGCGCCGGGCCAGTTCATCCCGCTCGCCGAGGAGACCGGCCTGATCGTGCCGATCGGCCGCTGGGTGCTCCGCCAGGCCTGCACGAAGGGCGCCGAGCTGCAGGAGCTGCTGCCGCACAAGCTTCGAATCAGCGTCAACCTGTCCGTCAAGCAGCTGCAGGCCGACTCGATCATCGAGGAGGTCCGCGAGGCGCTCGCCGAGACCGGCCTCGAGCCGTCGTCGCTCGTGCTCGAGGTGACCGAGACGGTGATGCTGGCCGACGCCGACATGGCCGTGCAGCGCCTGCACGCGCTGAAGGACCTCGGCGTGCTGATCGCGATGGACGACTTCGGCACCGGTTACTCGTCGCTCAGCTACTTGAGCCGACTGCCGGTCGACATCCTGAAGATGGACCGCTCGTTCCTCGGAGGCGGGATCGACGACCGAGGGCTGGCAGCGGCGATCATGGCGATCGGCGAGCGGCTCGGGCTCGAGGTGGTGGCGGAGGGGATCGAGCGTCTCGACCAGATCGACTCGCTCCAGAGCCTTGGTTTCGAGCTCGGCCAGGGCTTCCTGTTCGGCCGCCCGATGCCGTCCGCGCAGCTGGACGAGCACCTCGAGCGTCCGTTCGAGCAGCGGCCCCTCGACGCGGATGCAGCACAGCTTTGAGGGACTCGACCGCGCTGGTGGGGTCGGCCGCGTCGGGCTCCTGCGGCCGCTAGCACGGCGCGACTTCCGCCGGCTCTGGGCCGGCATGAGCGTGTCGCTCGTGGGCGACGGGGTCTTCCTCGTCGCCACCGCGTGGACCGCATACACCCTGTGGAACGCTCCGGCCGCTTTGTCGATCGTCGGCATCGCGCTGACGGTCCCGACGATGGCGTGCCTGCTCCTCGGCGGTGCGGTCAGCGACCGGTTCGACCGGCGGCGCGTGATGCTGTGGGCAGACGTCGGGCGAACGCTCGCGGTCGGCCTGCTGGCCTGCCTCGCGTTCGCGCACGCGCTGACCTTCCCGGCGCTCGTGGCCGTCGTCGCGGCGTACGCGCTGGGGGCCGGCTTCTTCACGCCGGCCTTCGAGTCGTTCGTGCCGTCGCTCGTGCCGCCGGATGAGCTCCCGCAGGCGAACGCGCTCGACCAGTTCGTGCGGCCGATCGCGTTGCGGCTCGTCGGCCCCGCGCTCGGCGGCTCGATCGTCGGGGTGCTCGGCGCGGGCACCGCGTTCGCGCTCGACGCCGGTTCGTTCGCTTTCTGCGCACTGACGGTCGTCACGTTGCGGCCCGTCGAGCTCCTGCCCGCGAACGCCGAGTCGACGGTGGAGGCAGTGCGCGTCGGCCTGCGCTTCGTACGCGGGCGGGTCTGGCTGTGGGGGACGCTCGTCTCCGCGGCGATCGCCTACCTCGTCTTCCTCGGGCCGACCGAGGTGCTGCTGCCGTACGTCGTCAAGAACGGGCTGCACGGCTCGGCGAGCGACCTCGGCATCGTGCTCGCGGCCGGAGGCGTCGGCGCGCTGCTCGCAGCGGCCTACATGGGCCAGCGTGGCGAGCCCCGCCGCTCGGTGACGTTCATGTACGCCTGCTGGACGGTCGCGACGCTCGCGGTCGTCGGCTACGGGCTGGGGCGCACCGTGCCGCAGCTCGCATTCGCCTGCCTCGTGTTCAACGCTCTCGAGGCGGCAGGCACCGTCGTCTGGGCGACGATCAAGCAGCGGCACGTCCCCGCGCACCTGCTCGGGCGCGTCTCGAGCCTCGACTGGCTGATCTCGATCAGCCTCCTTCCCATCTCGTACGCACTCACCGGCCCAGTCGCCGGTGCGCTGGGCGCCCGGACGACGCTCATCGGCGCCGGGGCGATCGGGGCGGTGGCGACGCTGGGGGCGCTCTTCCTGCCCGGCATGCGCGAGGTCGAGGAGCAGGCGCAGCCCCGGCTCGCGGGGCCCGAGCCTACGCGGGCATGAGCACGGCGCAGCGGCGCGGGTCGTCGGGGAACGACGACGGGCCGAGCTGCCACACCGTGTAGATCCGGCCGTCGTGCTCGATCACCTCGCCGAGCGCGGGTGGCGGCTCGTCGACCTCGACGATCCGGTAGCCGGCAGGCGAGCAGACGAGACGCGTGTGCGAGATCGCGGCGCGCACCGACTCCGGGTCGAGCGACGCGCTGTCCATCACGGCTCGAAGCTTGCGCTCGAGCCGCTCGACCTGCTCGGCGAGCTCCTGCAGCTCGTCGTTCGAGTCGTCGCTCGGCTTGAACAGCGTCCCCTCCAGAGCCGGGCGCGGGCGCAGAGGCTCGCGTGAGAGCGTGAACGACCCCACGATCGCACTTTCTCACCAGCCGCGGCGACTCCTTCTACGGAGAAAACCCTGCGGGCGCTGCCGTTCGGGTCGTGGCGGAAGCTCGCCGCCGTCGACGATCGCGCCCGGGACGCCCTCGGTGAGGAAGCGCGCGAGCGCCTCGTCGCGCAGTGCAGAGACGGCTCCCGACATGCCGATCTCCCTGATCGAAGCCTCGTGCGCGTCGCTCGCGATCAGGTGCGCGAGCTCTCGCTCGATCAACTCGCGCGCCGTCTGCTGGGCTCGCTTGCCGAGCCGTCCCTCCACGGATGCGGCGGTCAGCTGCACGAGCCCGCCCGCCGCGACGAGCGGCTCGACGAGCTCGGGCCGCTCTTGCACGTCGGGGCTCCGCTCGGGATGCGCGATCACCGACTGGATGCCCGCAGAGGCGAGCCGGAACACGCGGTCGGCGAAGTCGAGCGGCCAGCCGATGTACGGGGTCTCGACGAGCAGGAAGCGCGGATTGCCCGCGAGCGCGAAGCGGCGCAGCTCCTCGAGCGGACGGTCGAGCTCGGCCACGTCGAGCTCGCCGCCGGGCACGAGCCGCAGCAGGTCGCCTGCGGCGGCCCGAACGGCGGCGAGGCGCTCCTCCATCAGCTCCGGCGTCGTCGGGTGGTCGTCACGCACGTGCGGCGTCGCGGCGAGCACGGTGATCCCGTCGGCTGCGGCCGCCTCGCAGATCGCGAGCGACCCGGCCAGGTCGGCCGGACCGTCGTCGATCCCGTAAAGAACGTGCGAGTGAAGGTCGATCACCCCGGCCCCTGACCGCCGCCCGCTCCCGGCCGGCGGAGCCGGCCTCCGCCGGCGGCTCGGGCCGCTGAGCGCACGCGCGCTTCCGGGGCCGTATCTCCATACTGTCCCCTCCGCGCGCGCACGCTCACCGACCCGTCAGGAACCGGGGGTCAGCTCGGCGAACGCGAGGAAGAGCTCGCGCGCCGCGCGAATGCCGAGCGGCACGTACTCGGCCAGCAGGCGCTCGTTCGGCGAGTGGATCTGCGAATCGGGCAGGCCGAACCCGGTGATCACCGTGGGGATGCCCCTCCCAGCGAGCGCGGGGACGATCGGCAAGGTGCCGCCCGAGCGGATCAACGCAGGGCGCGTGCCGGTGGCGCGCTCGAACGCATCGAGGCCGAGCTGGACCGCGGGCGAGTCCGGCGGCACGAGGCCCGGCGGCGACGACGACCACAGCTCGACCTCCAGCTCGGAGCCCTCCGGTGCGGCCTCGCGCAGGAGCCGCTCGACCTCCGGCGCGATCCGCTCGACCTCCTGGCCCGGGGCGAGGCGGATCGAGACGTTCGCGACCGCCTCCACCGGCAGCACGGTCTTCTGCAGGTGGGGGGAGCCGGTGGCGATCCCGTTCACGTCGAGGGCGGGCTCCGCGAACGTGCGCACATAGAAGTCCTCGGCCGCCTGCGGGTCCTTCGGCCGGGCGCCCTGGGCCGCGAGCTCGTCCGTGCCGGTGGGCAGCTGACGCCAGCCCGCGAGCTCCTCCTCGGTCGGAGGCGCGATGCCGACACGCAGCTCGTCGCGGAGGGTCCCGTCGCGTGCGACGAGCGCCTCGAGCGCCCCGATCAGCGCGTGTGCGGCGTTCAGTGCCGCGCCGCCGTAGATGCCCGAGTGAAGGTCCTTCTCGCCCGTGCGGAGCGTCACGTGGAAGTACGCCATCCCGCGCGTCGCGACGTCGAAGGCGGGTAGGTCGCGGCGGATCATGCCGCTGTCGAAGATGATCGCCGCGTCGGCGCCGCGCTCGTCCGCGGCGAGGTAGTCGACGATCGAGTGCCCACCCACCTCTTCCTCGCCGTCGCAGCAGAAGCGCACGTTGACGGGCAGCTCGCCGGTCAGCGCCAGCCCGCGCGCGGCGGCGAGCAGCATGTAGAGCTGGCCCTTGTCGTCGACCGTGCCGCGGCCGTAGAGGTACTCGCCGCGCACCTCCGGCTCGAACGGCGGCGACTCCCACAGCTCAAGCGGGTCGGGTGGCTGCACGTCGAAGTGGCCGTAGCAGAGGACGGTGGGCGCGTCGTCGGCGCCCGCCGAGGCCCGCAGCTCGCCGATCACGAGCTTGAACCCCTGCCAGTCGACGACGTCGCAGACTCCGCCCGCCGCACGGACGAAGTCGCAGACCCACTGCGCCGCCCGCTCGACGTCTCCCGCGTGCGCCGGATCGGCCGAGATCGAGGGGATGCGCAGGAGCTCCGCGAGCTCGTCGAACCACTCCATGACTCGAGCCTAACGAGAAACCCACAAGGGTGTCTGACACCTCTAGGTGTCAGACACCAGTCACGCCACGTCGCGGAGCTTCTGGCTCTCGGCGAGCGCGCGCAGCTTCTTCAGACCCTGGTTCTCGATCTGCCGGATGCGCTCGCGGGTGACCTGGAACGTGCGCCCCACCTCGTCGAGGGTGCGCGGCTGCTCCCCGTCCAGGCCGTAGCGCAGCTCGAGCACACGCCGCTCGCGGTAGGAGAGCGCACCCAGGCAGCGCGCGAGCGCCTCGGCGCGGAACGAGGTGTCCGCAGCCTCGTCGGGAAGCGGCGTGTGCTCGTCCTCGAGGAACTGCCCGAACTCCGACTCCTCCTCGTCGCCCACCGGCTTCTCGAGCGAGACGGGCGTCTGCGACGTCCGGCGGATCGACTCGACCTCCTCGATCGTCATGTCGAGGTCGAGCGCGATCTCCTCGTTCGTCGGCTCGCGACCCTTCTCGGCGCGCAGCTTGCGCTCGGTGCGGACGATCTTGTTCAGCTTCTCGACGACGTGAACGGGCATGCGGATCGTGCGTGCCTTGTCGGCGAGCGCGCGCGCGACCGCCTGCCGGATCCACCACGTCGCGTAGGTGGAGAACTTGTAGCCCTTGCGCCAGTCGAACTTCTCGGCCGCCCGCACGAGGCCGATCGTCCCCTCCTGGATCAGGTCGAGGAACGGCAGCCCCTGGTTTCGGTAGCGCTTCGCGATCGAGACGACGAGGCGCAGGTTGGCCTCGACCATCTCCTGCTTCGCCCGGTGGTCCCCAAGCTCGATCCGCTTCGCGAGCTCGACCTCCTGGGCGGCGGTGAGCAGGTCGACCTTGCCGATGTCCTTCAGGAAGAGCTGCAGCGAGTCGGCCGAGAACTCGGTGTCCACCGGCTCCTCGGGCTCGTCGCGCGCCGTCTCGTAGTCGACCGCTGCGTCGAGCTCGGCGTCGAGCGGCTTCGGCTCGTCGTCGGCGTCCTCGATCGTGTCGGCGTCGATCTCCTCGAAGCCCTCGACGCCGTCGGCATCGGACTCGATCTCTTCCCGTTCCACTGCTGGCCCCCCTCGCTGCCGGATGCGGAACTGTCGCAGCAACGGCGGACGGACGCCATAGGCCGGTCGGCCCATCTTGCGAGCGGCCAGTCCCGTGTGTGCCGAAAGCTGTGCAAACCTGTCACGAGAGTCGTGCGAGGAAGGCGCTCGCCTGCGTGCCGAGCGTCGTTCGCGGGCCGAGTGAGCGCGCGAGGCGGAACTCCTTGACCGCCTGGGTGCGCTGCCCCGTCCAGGCGAGCAGCAGGCCGAGGTGGAAGCGCACCGACTGGCTGCGCGGGAAGCGCAGGACGAGCGGGCCGAGGTGGGAGAACGCGGGCACGAGGTTCGACTCGTCGAAGCGGCCGACCGCAGCGGCGACCTGTGCCTGGTCGTCGCCCGGGTGGAGCTTGGCGGCCTTCGCGTAGAGCTTCTCGGCGGAGTGCTGGTGCCCCTGACGCTGGAGAAGCCGGCCCTGGATCAGCAGCGGGTCCTTCGTCTCGAGCTCGGGAATCGGGTAGAGCCCGTCCTCCGGCACGAAGTACTGGGGGTGCAGGATCAGGTCGGCCTTCATCTCGTAGTAGGTGTCCCGGCCCGCCTTCTTCGCCGCGAGGTAGGCCTGCGCTGCCTCGCCGACGTAGCCCGCGCAGAAGAGCACGCTGCCGTAGTTGAACTGCACCACCGGGTCGCCGGTGGCGGTGCGTGCGAGAGGCTCGAGCTGCTGCGCAGCCTGCTTCGGGGCGTGCCGCAGCGCCGCTCTGACGGCGGCGACGTGCGTCGAGCGAACGCCGGGCACGACGAGCGCCTGCGGCCGGGCCTTGCATTGCGCCTGAACCTGCTTCGGGTTTTGGGCGGTCGCGAGCACGACGCCCGCGACGATCCCGGCGACCGCGAGCGCGGCCGCCGCGACGATCAGCTTCACGCGCGTCGACGGCGTCATACCGGGCGCCACGGTACCCGGACTCGAAGTACCCGGAAATACCAGGCGGGCCGCTACCGTTTATGAAGTCGTGACCAGTTACAGGGACCTGCTCGCCCGGACCAAGGCGGAGATCGCCGAGATCGACGCGCGCGGCGCGCAGACGCTCGAGCGCGCGGCCTGGGTCGACATCCGCGAGGTCGACGAGTGGCAGGAAGGGCATCTGCCCGGCGCGATCCACGTTCAGCGCGGCAACCTCGAGTCGCGCATCGAGGCTGCAGTGCCGGACAAGACCACACCCGTCGTCCTCTACTGCGCAGCCGGGAACCGCTCGGCGTTCGGCGCGAAGACGCTCGGCGAGCTGGGCTACGCAGAGGTCTACTCGCTCGCCGGCGGCTTCACCGACTGGAAGCGAAACGGGCTCGAGATCGTCCTGCCGCGCACCCTCAGCCCCGAGAAACGCACCCGCTACTCGCGCCACCTGCTGATCCCCGAGATCGGCGAGGAAGGCCAGCTGAAGCTGCTCGACGCGCGGATCCTCCTGATCGGGGCCGGCGGGCTCGGCTCGCCCGCGTCGCTCTATCTCGCCGCGGCGGGCATCGGCAGGCTCGGGATCGTCGACGCCGACATCGTCGACGAGACGAACCTGCAGCGCCAGATCGCCCACTCACTCGACACGCTTGGCACGCCGAAGGTGGACAGCGCGAAGCGTGCGATCAACGCGCTCAACCCGGATGTCGACGTCGTCACCTACCGCGAGCGGCTCACCTCCGAGAACATCGACCGGATCCTCGACGACGGCTGGGACCTCATCGTCGACGGCGCAGACAACTTCCCGACGCGCTACCTCGTCAACGACGCATCGGTCTGGCGGGGCATCCCCGTCGTCCACGGCTCGATCTACCGCTTCGAGGGACAGGTGACGGTGTTCAAGCCGCATGAAGGCCCCTGCTACCGCTGCCTCTTCCCGGAGCCGCCCCCGCCCGAGCTCGCACCGTCGTGCGCCGAGGGCGGCGTGCTCGGGGTCCTGCCCGGGATCGTGGGCACGCTGCAGACGAACGAGGCGATCAAGCTGGTGGCCGGTATCGGCGAGCCGCTCGTCGGCCGCCTGCTGCTGCTCGACGCGCTCGCGACCGAGTTCAACGAGGTGCGGATCGAGCGCCGCGCCGACTGCCCGGTCTGCGGCGATCACCCGACGATCACCGAGTACATCGACTACGTCGAGTTCTGCGCGCGGTGAGTGTCGTCAGGGTCCCACCCGTGCTGCGCGCGGAGGCGGGGGGCGTCAGAGAGCTCGAGGCGAGCGGCGACACGGTCCGTGAGGTGCTCGAGGACCTGAGCGCCCGCGTGCCCGCGCTCGGCAGCAAGGTGTACGCCGAGGGCGAGCTGCAGTCGTTCGTCAACGTCTACGTCGACGGCGAGGACGTCCGGACGCGAAACGGTCTCGACACGCCGGTCCGCGACAGCAGCACCGTGATCCTCCTGCCGGCGATGGCCGGCGGACGTGGTCGCTAGGTCGCTGCTCGACCTGATCGGCGAGACGCCGCTCGTCGCGCTCGAGCGCATCTCGCCTCCCGGGCGGATCGTCTACGCGAAGCTCGAGGGCCAGAACCCGACCGGCTCGATCAAGGACCGCGTCGCGCTGAAGATGGTCGACGAGGCGCACCTCGAGCCGGGCGCGGAGCTGCTCGAGCCGACGAGCGGCAACACCGGCATCTCGCTCGCCCTCGTTGCGAAGCTGCGCGGCTTGAAGCTGACGTGCGTGATGCCGTCGAACGCGACCCCCGAGCGCAAGCTGCTGCTCGCCCTCTACGGCGCGAGCATCGTCGAGTCGCCCGGTGAGCTCGGCTCGAACGGCGCCGTGCGCATGGCGCAGGAGATCGCCGAGCAGGATCCCCGGTACACGATGCTCTTCCAGTACGAGAACGAGGCGAACCCGCGCGCGCACTACGAGGGGACGGGGGCGGAGATCGCGCGCGACCTCGACCGCGTCGACGCGCTCGTGGCCGGGCTCGGCACCGGGGGCACGCTGATGGGCACGGGCGCGCGCCTGCGCGAGAGCTTCCCGGGCGTCCAGGTGGTCGCCGCCGAGCCGCTGCCCGGCGACCCGGTGATGGGGCTGCGCTCGCTCGAGGACGGGTACGTCCCGCCCGTGCTCGACGTGTCGAAGCTCGACCGCAAGCTGCTCGTCTCGAACGCGGAGGCGGCGGCCGCGGCCCGGGCCCTGCTCGAGCGTGAGGGCATCTTCGCGGGCGTCTCGTCGGGCGCCGTCGTGCACGTGGCGCGGCGCATCGCCGAGGAGCTGCCTCAAGGCTCCGTCGTGGTCTGCGTGCTCGCCGACGGCGGCTGGAAGTACATCTCCGCCCCGTTCTGGGGCGGGGAGCAGGAGATCGACGAGAGCGTGCTCTGGTGGTGATCCCGCCTGCCGTTCGCGAGCAGCTGCGCGCTCACGCCGCCGAGGAGGCGCCGAACGAGTGCTGTGGGGTGATCGTGCTGCGCGACGGCGTCGCCGAGCGCTACGAGCGTGGCCGCAACAAGCTCGAGTCGCCCTATCGCTACGAGCTCGAGATCGACCCGAGCGTCTGGTTCCTCGAGGACGAGGGCTACGAGCTCGCCGTCTTCCACTCGCACCCGGAAACCGCACCGATCCCGTCGCGCACCGACCGAGAGCGTGCCGGGCTCTGGGCGGGCCGGCCGTTCCTGATCTACGGGCTCGCGCGCGACGAGCTGCGCGCGTGGCGGATCGAGCGGGACTCGGTGGAAGAGCTGACACTCCAGTAGGCTCGGCGGGCATGGAGCTCGCCGACGTCGTCGACCCCGGCTCGCTCGTCGAGCCGCAGGGACGGTTCCTGGTCGACCTGATGGGGCGCGGCGTCGTGGGGACGGCCGACGCAGTCGTGATGCCCTCGAGCGCCGAGGAGGTCGCCGCCGTGATGCGCTGGTGCTATGAGCACGACGTGCCGCTGACGGCGCGCGGCGGCGGCACCGGCCTGGCCGGGGGAGCGATCCCGGTCGAGGGCGGCATCGTGATCGGCTTCGAGCGGCTGAACCGCGTCCGCCAGTTCGACCCGCTCCTCTGGCGCATGCACGTCGAGGCGGGCGTCACGACGGCCGACGTGCAGCGGCTCGCGCGCGAGAGCGGCCTTCGATTCCCGCCCGACCCGGGCGCGGCGGAGCTGAGCCAGATCGGCGGCAACATCGCCTGCAATGCCGGCGGCCCCCACGCCTTCAAGTACGGCGTCACGGGCCAGTGGGTGACCGGGCTCGAGGCGGTCGTGCCACCCGGCGAGATCGTCCGCTTCGGCGGGCCGATCCGCAAGGACGTCGCCGCCTACGACCTGAAGAGCCTGCTCGTCGGCTCCGAGGGGACGCTCGGCCTGGTCACCGCGGCCTGGCTCCGGCTGACCCCCGCGCCCGAGCTCGAGCTGCCCGTGATCGGCCTGTACGCGGACGCCGAGGCGGGCATCTCGGCGCTCGAGCGCGTCCTCGCCTCGGGCGTCGTGCCCGCCGCGCTCGAGTACCTCGACGGCACGTTGCTTCGCTTCTGCGGGGAGGCCTATCCGTTCGACCTCCCGGACGGGGCCGGGTTCATGGTGATCACGGAGGCCGACGGGGCCGTGAGCGAGGCACGCCGCGTCGCCGATGAGCTGCGCGAGGCGCTCGCAGAGGACGCACTGGCCGTGCAATCGCCCGAGCAGCCCGACGAGGTCGCGGCGCTCTGGCGCTGGCGGGCGGGCGGCGCGTTCGCGATCCTCGCGCAGCGGGGCGGTGCCTACAGCGAGGACGTGGCGGTCCCGCTCGACCGGCTCCGCGATGTCGCGCGCGAGACGCTCGAGATCGGCGAGCGGCACGGGGTCACCGGCCTGTCGTTCGGCCACGCAGGCGACGGCAACATCCACTCGACGTTCCTGTTCGCGCCCGACGACCACGACGAGGAGCGGCGCGCCGACGCCGCGTGCCGCGACCTGTTCGAGCTCGCCCGCCGGCTCGGAGGGTCGGTCAGCGGCGAGCACGGTATCGGCTGGCTCAAGCGCGGCCAGCTCGAGCACCAGCTCGGCCCGGTCGGCTACGACCTGCACCTGCGGCTGAAGCAGGCGTTCGACCCGAAGAACCTGCTCAACCCCGGCAAGAAGCGGTGAGCCGCTTCGAGTCGGTCGGCGCGCTGCGCGAGCGGCAGTTCCGCCTGCTCTTCACCGGTCAGCTGATCTCGCTGCTCGGCGACTCGTTCACGACGATCGCGCTGGCGTTCGCCGTGCTCGACCTCACCGGCTCGGCAACCGACCTCGGGATCGTCTACGCGGCGAAGACGGTTCCGCTCGTCATGTTCCTGCTCGCGGGCGGCGTCTTCGCCGACCGGCTGCCGCGACGGGCCGTGATGCTGGCCGCCGACGTGACGCGCATGGGGTCGCAGGGCGCGGTTGCCGTGCTCGTGCTGACGCACACCGCGCACATCTGGGAGATCGCCCTCCTGCAGGCGGTCGCCGGGACCGCGACGGCGTTCTTCAACCCTGCCTCGACCGGCCTGACGCCGTTGACGATCAGCAAGGAACGCCTCCAGCAGGCGAACGCCCTGCGCGGGCTCTCGATGGCCGGCGCAGGTCTCGTCGGGCTCGCGCTCGGAGGGACCGTGGTGTCGCTCGTCGGCCCGGGCTGGGCGCTTGCGGTCGACGCAGCGAGCTACGCGGCGAGCGCGGTGTTCCTCGCCCGGCTGCGGCTGCCGCCGCACGTCACGCTGCCGCCGCAGTCGTTCCTCGCCGACCTCCGTGACGGCTGGCAGGAGTTCTCGTCGCGCACCTGGGTGTGGGTGATCGTGGTGGCTGCGTCGCTGGGCAACATGATGTCCGCCGTCTTCTCCGTCCTCTGCGCGGTCGTCGCGAAGGAGTCTCTGGGAGGGCCGCTCGCGTACACGCTGATCCTCGGCGGTCTGTCGCTCGGCTCGCTCGCCGGCGGCGTGGTCGCGCTGCGTGTGCGCGTGCGTCGACCGCTGTTCTTCGGCGCGAACCTCCTCTGGTTCTTCGGTCTGCCGATGGCGCTGCTCGCGCTGCGCGCACCGGCGATCGCGATCGCGGCCGTCGCGCTTCTTTCCGGCGGTGGAAACATGGTGTTCAATTCGCTCTGGGAGACGACCTTGCAACAGCACATCCCGCCGGCTGCGCTCTCCCGCGTGAGCGCCTACGACTGGTTCGGCTCGCTTGCATTCCAGCCGCTCGGGCTGATCGTCGCAGGCCCCGCTGCGGCCGCCTTCGGCACTTCGACCACACTGTGGATCGCGACGGCCGGCACGGTCGCGGCCGCGGCGCTCGCGACCGCGACGCCGAGCGTCAGGCACATCGTCGCAGCGGTGCCCGCGTGAGCGCCACGTGGGGGCTCGTCACGGCGACGTTCACGGCGTCGTTCGTCGAGTTCGTCGAGGCGCTCACGATCGTGCTCGCGATGGGGCTGACGCGCGGCTGGCGCTCGACGCTCGCCGGGGTCGCCGGCGCCACCATCGCGCTCTCCGGGTTCACCGCGGTCGCCGGCTACGCACTCGCGACGTGGCTCCCCCGCTCCGCGCTCCAGCTCGGCATCGGGACGCTCCTGCTCGTCTTCGGGCTGCAATGGCTGCGCAAGGCGATCCTCCGCTCCGCCGGGCTGAAGGCGCTGCACGACGAGGATGAAGCCTTCCGCGAGCAGGCCGAGGCTGCGAAACGGGCGCGCGAGGAGCGGCGGTTCGGGCTCGACTGGATCGCGTTCGTCGTCTCGTTCAAGGGGGTCTTCCTCGAGGGCGCCGAGGTGGTCTTCATCGTGATCACGTTCGGGCTCAACGCGAGCGACGTTCCCGCGGCGGCCGGCGCCGCGGCCGCGCCGTCGTCCGGCTCGTTCCAGCTCTGGTCGCACTTCACGATCCACATGTACGGCGTGATGCTGCTGATCGGCATCGCCGGCTGCATCTGGCTGACCGGCGTCCGCTGGGTTCGCTGGGGCGGGGACTGGGATCTCGTCTTCCGGATGTCCCTCTGGGGCGTGATCTCGGGCATCATCGGCGCGCGCGCGTACCACGACATCACGAGCTGGAACCAGGATCCGACGATCCACGACGCACTGGTACGGCTTCGCGGCCGTCTGGGACGGCGGGCTCGGGATCTGGGGCGCGATCCCGTTCGGCGTCATCGCCGGCGCGATCGTCGTGCGGCGCTCGGGCAACAGCGTCCGGCTGATGATGGACGCCGTCGCGCCGGGCCTTCTCCTCGCGCAGGGGATCGGCCGCTGGGGCAACTACTGGAACCAGGAGCTCTACGGCAAGCCGACGAGCCTGCCGTGGGGGCTTCGCATCGACCAGGCGCACCAGCAGGGCATCGACCCGCAGTACCAGTCGACGGCGACGTACGGC
Source organism: uncultured Thermoleophilia bacterium (assembly GCA_963725595.1). Taxonomy (GTDB): domain Bacteria; phylum Actinomycetota; class Thermoleophilia; order Gaiellales; family Gaiellaceae; genus PALSA-600. The sequence goes on from CAVRYT010000001.1 coordinate 1,000,677, forward strand.
TACTACCAGCCGACCTTCCTCTACGAGTTTCTCTGGGACATGCTCGGCGTCGGCGTCCTGCTCTGGATCGACCGCCGCTTCACGATCAAGCGCGCCCGGGCTCTTCGCGCTCTACGTCGCGTGGTACACGACGTTCCGCACGTTCGAGGAGATCCTGCGGATCGACCCGTCGAACCACTTCCTCGGCATGCGGATCAACTTCTGGGTCTCGCTCGTCGTCTGGATCGGCTCGGTCTGCTTCTTCATCTGGTGGCAGTTCTTCCACGGAGAGTCGGACGGGTCCAGAAGAAGCCCGAGCAGAAGGCGAAGCCGCGGAAGATCGAGACCGGCCCGACGATGGCTGTCCCGAAGGGCCGCGTCCGGTAGCGAGCACTACGCGTCTCGCGGGTGATCGTCCGCGAGCTCTCGCTCGATCTCGACGCGTTCGAAGGGCCGTTCGACCTGCTGCTCGCGCTCGTCCTCAAGGAGGAGCTCGACCTGCGCGGACGTCGACCTCGCCGGCATCGTCGTCACGTTCCTCGAGCGGCTCGCCGAGCGGGAGGAGCTCGACCTCGAGGCGTGCGGCGAGTTCCTCGTGCTGATCGCGGCGCTGCTCGAGCTGAAGGCGCGCGCGCTCTTCCCCGACGAGAACGCCGAGCTCGCCGAGCTCGATCCCGAGGAGGCGGCGGAGGAGCTCGCGCGGCGGCTCGCCGAGTACCGGCGCGCGAAGGAAGCCGCGACCGTGGCTCCGCGAGCGGCTCGCGGCGGAGGGCGACCGGTACTTCCGGCTCGGCCCGGCGCCGCTCGCGCCGAAGGTCGAGACGCCGCTCGCGCCGCAGGATCCCGAGGCGCTCGGCGCTGTGCTCCGCTTGCTCGCGCAGGAGCCGCCGCAGGTCTCGCTCGCGCACATGGCGCTCAACTTCCCGCCGGTCTCGCAGTTCCTCGAGCGGTTCCGCGCCGTGCTGCGCCGCCGCTCGCGCTTCGACTTCGACACCGAGGTGCGCGAGCTGACGCGGCTCGAGCAGGCGTCGGCGTTCCTCGCCGTGCTCGAGCTGCGGCGCTCCGGGCGAGCTCGCTGATCGAGCAGGCCGCGCCGTTCGCTCCGATCCGCGTCCTCCGCTCGACGGAGGAGAAGGACACCCCAGCTGAAAGGACCCCCGAATGGAATCTCCGCTCCGCCTAGTCGCCTCCCATCCGCTCGACGAGCTCTCGCGGACGGTCGAGGCGCTGCTCGTCGTCGCGTCGGCGCCGCTCTCGCTCGACGAGCTCGCGGCGGCAGCGGACGACGCATCCGGAGCGGGTCGAGGAGGCGCTGCGGCTCGTCGGCGAGCGCTTCGCCGAGGGGCGGAGCGGCATCGTGCTCGAGCACGTCGCCGGCGGCTGGGCGTTCCGCGCCGCGCGCGACGAGGCGGCCGCGTGCGCGCGCCTCTTCGAGCGGCCGGCGCAGCGGAACCTCTCGCAGGCCGCGCTCGAGACGCTCGCGATCGTCGCGTACCTCGGCCCGTGCTCGCGTCCCGACATCGCGCGGATCCGCGGCGTCGCGGCCGACTCGGCGGTCGCGAACCTCCTCGAGCGCGGCCTGATCGCCGAGGCGGGCCGCGAGTCGGGCGGCGGCGCGATCCGCTACCGCACGACGCCGCTCTTCGAGCGCGTCTTCGGGCTCGAGAGCCTCTCGGAGCTGCCGCGCCTCGACGACGTCGGCGACGACACGCGGCGATCCGCGACCGCCTCCACACGGTCGCCGAGAAGCGCACCGCGTAGCTCGTCCTGAGACACGTCCGGGACCCGCAGTCCCGGCCGGTCCGTAACGGCCGTGTCGCTCGGGTGGAGACGAGTCGTAACACCGGGTCGCTCAGACGCGCAGCGGCCGACGTCCCAGCGCACGTCCTCGATCCGGTCCCGGCCGTGCCCGGAGCGCCATGTCCGCACAGCGCTCCGGCTGCGCCTCAACGCCTTCCTCGCCCGCGCCGGCGTCGCCTCGCGCCGCCGCGCCGACGAGCTGATCAAGGCCGGTCGCGTCACGGTCAACGGCGAGCCCGGCCAGCTGAACACCGTCGTCGGCGCGCACGACCGCGTCGAGGTGGACGGGAAGGAGGTCGCGCGGCAGCGGCTCGCGCTACGTCCTCCTCCACAAGCCGACCGGCGTCGTCACGACCGCGCAGCGACCCGCAGGGGCGGCCGACCGTCGTCGAGCTCGTCCCGAGCGAGCCGCGCGTCGTCCCGGTCGGGCGGCTCGACGTCGAACACGACCGGCGCGCTCCTGCTCACGAACGACGGCCCGCTCGCGCACCGGCTCGCCCACCCGCGCTACGGCGTCGAGAAGACGTACGTCGCCGACGGTCGAGGGCGACCCGGACGACGCGGCGCTGCGCGCGCTACGCGACGGGATCGAGCTCGACGACGGCCGCACCGCGCCGGCGCGCGCCCGCCGCCTCGGCGCGCGGCCGCGTCGAGCTCGTCCTCCACGAGGGCCGCAACCACCAGGTGAAGCGGATGCTCGAGGCGGTCGGCCATCCGGTGACGCGGCTGCACCGCAGCGCCTACGCGGGACTGACGCTCGACGGCCTCGAGCCCGGCGAGTGGCGCGAGCTCACAGCCCGCGAGGTCGAGCAGCTCCGAAGAACCGCCCAGCCTCCGGCTTGACGAAGCCCATCCGGTCGTACATCGCCTCGAGCGTCGGCTCGCGCGCGCCGCCGCGCCTTCTCGGCGCCGACGCGCGAGCAGCCGCTGCAGCTCGCGCTCGTCGGCGCGCAGCTCGCGGTAGCGCTCCTGGATCGGCGCGAGCAGCTCGACGACCGCCTCGCCGACGTCCTCCTTGAACTGCCCGTAGCCCTTGCCGTCGTAGCGCTGCTCGAGCGCGCGATCGACTCGCCCGTCGCGACGGCCATGATCTCGATCAGGTTCGAGATGCCCGGCTTCGTCTCGGGGTCGTGGCGGATCTCACGACCCGGAGTCGGTCACGGCCGTCTTGAACTTCTTCCGGATCGCGTCGGGCGCGTCGACCAGCCGGACGACGCCCTGCGGCGCGCCGCGCGTCGTCGACATCAGCCGCTCGGCTCCTGCAGGTTCTTGATCCGCGCGCCTTCCTCCGGGTAGACGCCGCGCGGAACACGTGAACGTGTCGCCGTAGCGCTGGTTGAAGCGCTCGGCGACGTTGCGCGCCAGCTCGAGATGCTGGCGCTGGTCGTCGCCGATCGGGACGATGTCGGTCTGGTAGAGCAGGATGTCGCCGGCCATCAGCACGGGGTAGTTGAAGAGCCCGGCCGAGACGAAGTCCTGGCCCTCCGACTTCTCCTTGAACTGCGTCATCCGGCCGCAGCTCGCCGAAGCTCGTCGACCGCGCCGAGCAGCCACGCCGCCTCGGCGTGCGCGGTCACGTGACTCTGGACGAAGACGGTCGAGCGCTCGGGATCGAGCCCGGTCGCGAAGAGCAACGCCGCGACGGACGAGCGTCGACTCGCGCAGTCCGCCGGGCTCGATCGGCGTCGTGATCGAGTGCAGGTCGACGATGCAGAAGAACGCCGTCCGACCTCGCGCTCTCCTGCGTCGCGACGTACTGGCGGAAGCCACCGCTGTAGTTGCCGAGCGTCTTGTCGCCCGTCGGCGCGGATGCCGGAGAAGATGCGGGGAAGAGCAATACGTAGTCGTCGAAGAACAGGACAGAA
>CAVRYT010000002.1:0-262250 GCA_963725595.1 uncultured Thermoleophilia bacterium
GACTGGCCCGCCGGCGTGCGTTCTTCGCCGAGGGCAAGGAGAAGGGCTTCGACGAGGACGACGACTTCTGGACCCGCGGTCTCGCGACCTGGGCCGAGGAGACGGCGCTGCCGCCGCTCGAGGAGGCACGCAAGCTCGTGGGTGGGCTCTTCGTCGAGCTCGTCCCGCAGATCACGACCGAGGACGCGAAGAAGATCCGTGAGCTCGTCCGCAACGCCGCGATTCGCGACGACCGCAAGCTCACGCCGCGTGAGCTGGAGCAGGTGGCGACGGCCGCCGAGCAGATCCTCGCCGCGATCAGCCCGCTCGAGCGCCAGCTCGAGAAGGCGACCGGGGCGAAGAAGGGCGCGATCACGAAGCACATCCACCGCATCGTCGACGCGCTGCTGATCGGCGAGGAGCTCTCCGAGGAGGACGCCGCGCTCGCAGCCGGCGTCGACCAGAAGAACCTGGAGAAGACGCGTGGGCTCGGCAACGGGCTGCTCAAGGACGCCGTCGACTCGTGGGAAGAGGGTCAGGACATCCGCGAGCTGACGAACGACCTGTGCCTGCGGACGGACGGGAAGATCCGGAAGGAGGATCTCGACTCGCTCATCCAGTGGGCGCTGAAGGTTCGCGAGATGTACCTCGACATCGAGTCGCGTCGCGAGGACACCCGTGAGGCGGCGGTCGACTCGGTCCGGCGTCTCGAGCAGACGTGGCAGCTCTTCCGCGAGCTGGAGCCGAAGCTCGTCGTCAACGACGAGCAGCTGTTCCGCGAGCTGAAGGACCGATTCGGCTCTCCATACGGATTCGGTGTGTACTTCCGTGGGGGAATGGGAGCCGAATCCATTCGAGATCTCTTGCGAGATCTCGACCTCGACCTCGAGGCGAACTTCCTCCGCGACACGATCAAGACGTCGAAGGGGCAGAAGCAGCAGCGGGCGATCAAGCGGCTGAAGGTCGTGAACGCCTTCATCAAGTCCGAGAACCGTCCCGAGTGGATGGTCCTCGAGGCGATCCCGGTGATCCCGCCGGAGCTCCGCCCGATGGTGCAGCTCGACGGTGGTCGCTTCGCCACGTCCGACCTGAACGACCTCTACCGCCGCGTCATCAACCGGAACAACCGCCTGAAGCGGCTCCTGGACCTCGGTGCGCCGGAGATCATCGTCAACAACGAGAAGCGCATGCTGCAGGAGGCCGTCGACGCACTGTTCGACAACGGCCGGCGTGGCCGCGCCGTGACGGGCCCGGGCAACCGGCCGCTCAAGTCGCTCTCCGACATGCTGAAGGGCAAGCAGGGCCGGTTCCGCCAGAACCTGCTCGGCAAGCGCGTCGACTACTCGGGCCGCTCGGTGATCGTGGCCGGGCCGAACCTGCGGCTGCACCAGTGCGGCCTGCCGAAGCTGATGGCGCTCGAGCTGTTCAAGCCGTTCATCATGAGCCGGCTGGTCGAGCGCAAGTCGGTGCAGAACATCAAGGCGGCGAAGAAGTACGTCGACTCGATGACGCCCGAGGTCTGGGACGTGCTCGAGGAGGTGATCGCGGAGCACCCGGTCTTGCTGAACCGCGCTCCGACGCTGCACCGCCTCGGTATCCAGGCGTTCGAGCCCGTGCTCGTCGAGGGCAAGGCGATCCAGGTGCACCCGCTCGTGTGTCACGCCTTCAACGCGGACTTCGACGGCGACCAGATGGCCGTCCATCTGCCCCTGTCGGCGGAGGCCCAGGCCGAGGCACGGATCCTGATGCTGTCGTCGAACAACATCCTCTCGCCGGCCTCCGGACGCCCGCTCGCGACGCCGACGCAGGACATGGTGCTCGGCATCTACTACCTCACCTACTCGGACAAGCCGCTCGCATCGCTCGACTCGGCCAAGCTGAGCCCGCGTCCGCGGCGCTTCGACTCGGCCGACGAGATCGAGGTCGCGCTCGAGGTGGGTGCGGTGGGGCTGCAGGAGCCGATCGAGTTCCGCTTCAGCGAGGAGCTGCATCTGACGACGCCGGGGCGCGTGCTGTTCAACAGCGCCGTCTACCGCGCGCTCGACGAGCTGCTCCCGCCGGACGAGGAGCTCGAGTTCGACTTCGTCAACCAGACGCTCGCGAAGCCGGACACGGACCGCTACGTGCTGTCGCTCTCCGACCGCTACGGCGCGCACACGCTGGCGCCTGTGCTCGACACGATCAAGACGCTCGGCTTCCGCTTCGCGACCAAGGCCGGCGTCACGATCTCGAAGAACGACATCGTCATCCCGCCGGCGAAGGAGCAGATCCTGGCCGGCTACGAGAAGCGCGTCGAGGAGGTGCACAGCCAGTACGACATGGGGCTGATCACCGAGGACGAGCGCCACGAGACGATCGTCAACATCTGGACGGAGGCCACCGACGAGGTCGCCGCGGCAATGGAGGACCACTTCGACGAGCTGAACCCGGTGTTCATGATGGCCAACTCCGGGGCCCGCGGCTCGTTCAAGCAGATCCGCCAGCTCGCCGGCATGCGCGGCCTGATGGCGAATCCGAAGGGCGAGATCATCGAGCGCCCGATCAAGGCCAACTTCATGGAGGGCCTGTCGGTGCTCGAGTACTTCATCTCGACCCACGGCGCCCGCAAGGGTCTCGCCGACACCGCGCTCCGCACGGCCGACTCGGGCTACCTGACGCGGCGTCTCGTCGACGTCTCGCAGGACGTGATCGTCCGCGAGGAGGACTGCGGGACCGACGATCACATCGACCTGCCGGTGCGCACGAGCGAGGGCTTCAACAAGTCGCTCCTCGGGCGCGTCGTCTCGGGTGACGTCCACAAGCCGCTCGCCTCCGGGAGACCGGGCAAGACCGTCGTCGCCGAGGACGGCGACGTCCTGACGCTCGCGCTGCTCGAGGATGCGGAGCGGGAACTGGGCGACCAGGCGACCCTCCCGGTGCGCTCGGTGCTGAAGTGCCGCGCCGAGTCCGGCGTGTGCCGCACCTGCTACGGCATCTTCCCCGCGACGGGCGAGATGTGCGAGATCGGCGACGCCGTCGGCATCATCGCGGCGCAGTCGATCGGCGAGCCGGGCACCCAGCTGACGATGCGGACGTTCCACACCGGCGGCGTCGCCGGTGCCGACATCACCCACGGCCTGCCGCGTGTCGTCGAGATCTTCGAGGCGCGAAACCCGAAGGGTGCTGCGGTGCTGGCCGAGCTCGGCGGTCGTGTCGAGGTCGAGCAGACCGAGCGCGGGCCGAAGCTCACCATCCACCCGACCGAGGTCGGGCCGGAGGGCGAGCTCGCGGATCCGGTCGAGTACCAGCTGCCCCGGCGCACGCGGCTCTTGGTCACGAACGGGCAGGTCGTTGAGCCCGGCGACGCGTTGAACGAGGGCTCGCAGAACCCGGCCGACAAGCTGGCGCTCAAGGGCTCGACCGCGACCGAGCTGTACCTCGTCGGCGAGGTGCAGAAGGTCTACAAGAGCCAGGGCGTCGAGATCCACGACAAGCACATCGAGCTGATCGTGCGGCAGATGCTGAAGAAGGTGCGCGTCGAGACGAACGGCGACACCGACCTGCTGCCGGGCCAGCTCGTCGACAAGGTCGTGCTCGAGCGCGAGAACGGCAAGGTGGGCGCCAAGGGCGAGAAGGCGATGTTCGAGCCGCTGATCCTCGGCATCACCAAGGCGTCGCTCGCCACCGAGTCGTTCCTGTCGGCCGCTTCGTTCCAGGAGACGACGAAGGTGCTGACGGACGCCTCGATCGAGGGCAAGGTCGACCGGCTGCTCGGGCTGAAGGAGAACGTGATCATCGGGAAGCTGATCCCGGCGGCCACGGGCCTCAAGCGGTACCGGACGATCGAGATCTCCCCGTCCGAGCCGATCATCCGCGACGGCTACGAGCGGGAGACCCTGCTCCAGGCGCTCGAGGAGATCGGGCAGGACGGCGGCGGGGCGATCGACTTCGCCGGGCTCGACGCCGGTTTCGGCGGCGAGCCGGGCTCCGACACCACGTCGAGCCACGAGGCCGGCGAGGCGGAGGAGATCCCCGAGGTCGACTCGCCGCTCGACGACTGATCTGCCCGACGGGTGTCTGACACCTTCAAGGTGTCAGACACCCGTTCGGCGCGCGTCGGCTACAACGTAGGCCGGTGAAGAGCTTCGTCGTCGTGGCTCTGGCCGCGCTCGTCCTCGGCGGTGCCGCCCGCAGCGGGTCGTCGGCCCCGATCCCGTTTCCCTGCGGGCTGCCGCAGACCCAACCGGTCTGGATCGACTACGCCGACGGCATGGTGCCGTTCTGGTCGACCATCTTCGCCCGGCCCGGCATCGTCGCCGCCGCGTCGAACTTCATCGTGCCGCCGCAGCTTCGGTCGCACGGCGCGCAGACGGTCTACTTCGACCTCTACCTGGGAAACCGGGTCGGCTCGCCGTCCAAGCCGGCCGACCCGTCCGTGATCCAGTCGCGGGCGGACAAGCTGTTCCAGACCGCCGCCGCCTCGTCGGGCTGCGCTCAGCCGGTGATCGCGGAGAACGAGCTGGCCGGGGCCAACCTGCCGACCCCCTGGACGGCGACGACCGCGCAGTACCGCGCCAACGTGCTCGCGTACCTGCAACGGCTGAACGAGCTGGGCGCGCGCCCGTTCCTGCTCCTGCCCAAGCGGCCCTACACGCACGAGGAGTCGGCGGACGACTGGTGGCGCGCGGTCGCGCAGGTCGCGGACCTCGTGCCGGAGGTGTACTTCGCCGCGCCTGGGATCTCGAAGCAGGGGGCCGTCGTCGGCAGCCGCCATCTGCGGGCGACCATGCGCACGCGGCTGGAGGACCTGATCCAGATCGGAGTGCCGACGAATCGGCTCGGGATGATGCTGAGCTTCAGCTCCACCCGGGGCGCAGGCGGCCGCGAGGGGCTCCAGCCACTCTCGAAGTGGCTCGACGTGACGAAATGGGAGGCGCTCGCCGCGAAGCAGGTCTCGTCCGAGCTCGCGATCGCGAGCATCTGGTCGTGGGGGTGGGCGGCGTTCAACCCGGCCGGCAACGACCCCGACAAGCCGGTCGTCGCCTGCACCTGGCTCTGGACGCGCGACCCCGCGCTCTGCGACGCGCCGACCCTCGCCGGGACGAACCTCGACCCGTCGCTCGACGTCGGCGCCGTGCTGCCCGCGGGGACGGTATGCGTCCTCGGGCACTCCCGCCTGCAGGCGAACGACCTCGCCGCGGTCGACCGGCTGGTCGGCGACCGCGACCTCGCCTTCAGCGCCGAGTTCCAGCACGTGGTGCTCGCGAATGCCAGGCCGCTCGACCCGCTGCGGGTCGTGCAGGCGGAGAAGGACACGATCCTCGACCATTTCCGCGGCAGCCGCGCCGCCTACCTGTCGGCGCTCGCGCGGGCAAAGGCGACGCCCACGCTCGCCCGGGCCGTGCTCGCCGACGAGCTGCGGCGGATCGCGATCGAGTCGACGCTGCGCGTCCCGGTCCCCACCACCGCCGAGCTCCAGAGCTGGTACCTCACCTACGACATCGTCAAGGCGAGGGCGGTGCGCGCCTCCGCGCCCGTCGCCTGGCTCGGGAACCGTAGGACGGGAATCGCGCTGCAGGGAGTCGCCCCGGGCCGCCTCTACGCGCTCGCGAGCGGTGAGACGGTGACGGTCGACGGCGTGAAGGTGACGGCGTTGGGCGAGACGGCGCCGCTCGCCGCCGTCCCCTACGCGGCCGCGCTGCCGGCGATCCGCGTCGCGCTGCTGCGCGAGCTCCGCCAGGCGGCGTTCTCCGTGTGGATCCGCCACCGCGAGAACCAGAGCCTCTCAGCGCTCGCGTGCCGGCACGACCAGAGCCCGCAGCCCGCGGCCGTCGACCTCACCGACTGGCTGCCGTACCTGAGCCTGGGTTAGTTCCCGTTGCCTTCCGCGGCGACCGTCCGCCCCTTGCCGCCGGCCTTGGCGCGGTAGAGCGCGTCGTCGGCCCGCTGGAAGAGGTCGGCCGGCTGGTCGCCGGGTCGCAGCTCGGCGACGCCTGCGGACACGTTCAGGATCCCCGCCCCGCCGATCGGACGGGCCGCGATCGCGCGGGCGATCCGTCCCGCGAGCAGCTCCGCGTCCTCGCCGCCTGCCTCCGGGAGGATGACCGCGAACTCGTCGCCGCCGACGCGGCAGGTGATGTCGGCCGTGCGCACGACAGAGAGCGTCCGCTCGGCGGCTTCGGTGAGCACGCCGTCGCCGGCGAGGTGGCCGATCTTGTCGTTGATCGCCTTGAAGTCGTCGAGGTCGAAGATGATCAGCGACAGCAGGCGGTGGTGGCGGTGCGCGCGGGCCACTTCGCGACTGAGCGTCTCGTGGAAGTAGCGCCGGTTGTGCACCGCCGTGAGCGCGTCGATGTCGGCGAGCGACCGCGCGTCCGCATAGCGGCGCGCGTTCTCGAGCGCCGGGCCTGCGCGGTGGGCGAGGTATTCGAGCTCGTCGATCTCGACCTCGGTGAGCTTCCGCGCCGCGGTGCGGGTGAACGCGCCGAGCGACCCGATCGGCAGCCCGTCCGCACGGAGCGGCAGCACGATCCCCGAGCGAACCACCGGGGTCGAGCTCTCGACGTCGTCGATCCGATAGTGGAACGAGACCTCGACAGCACGGATGTTGTCGTTGTCCGGCACCGGCACGGCGTTCTTCACCGCCTCCTCGTCGAGCATCCCGAGCGTCTTCATGAACCGTCCACCGTCCGGCCCGGCCGCTTCGACCAGCACCGCGTCGACCCCGGCGATCGCCGCAGCCTCCTCGAGCGTTCGGTTCGTGACCTCGTCGAGCTCCAGCGAGGAAGCGAGCTCGCGGCCCCCTCGAGCCGGGCCGCGGGTGCCCGTCTGGGCGATCTCGAGCGCGTCCGCGAGGTCGCGCATGGTGTCGTGCATGCCGGCGGCGAGGCTCGCGACCGCCTCTGCGACCTTGTCGTCGACGGACGCACGGGCACGCCAGGCCGCGACGCCTCCGGCGCAGGCGAGGACGAGCGCGACCCCGAGGGCGCCGATGAGGACGACCGTTATCACCGCAGCAGAATCACTCTAAGGGGCGATATGAGGGTGAGCTATGCCGCTTCCGAGGGATGCGCATGGCCCGGCGGCGCCCCTGTTTGCGACGGAATGGGCGGTTCCGCTACGATGCCGCGGTCGGCGGGTGCCCGTAGCGGCGCCCCCGGCTTTCTGTCTGCATACGACCCGTTAGAGGAGACCCGGTCTCAGAATGCCCACCGTCAACCAGCTGATCCGCAAGGGACGCGCCAAGAAGAAGGCGAAGATCAAGACGCCTGCGCTCTCGGGCGCCCCGCAGCGCCGCGGCGTGTGCACGCGGGTCTCCACGACGACCCCCAGGAAGCCGAACTCCGCGCTGCGCAAGATCGCGCGCGTGCGGCTCACGAACGGCATCGAGGTCGGCACCTACATCCCGGGCGAGGGTCACAACCTGCAGGAGCATTCGGTCGTGCTCGTCCGTGGCGGCCGCACGAGCGACCTTCCGGGCTTCCGGTACAAGGTCATCCGCGCCGCCCTCGACGCGGCCGGCGTCGCCGACCGCAAGCAGGGTCGCTCCAAGTACGGCGCCAAGAAGGGCTCCAAGTAGATGCCCCGCCGCGCCGACATCACCCCGCGCCCGATCACCGCGGACCCGGTCTACGACAGCCAGCTCGTGACGCAGCTGATGAATCGCGTGATGCTCGACGGCAAGAAGTCGGTTGCCGAGCAGATCGTGTACGGCGCGCTCGAGAAGGTCGGCGAGCGGACCGGCCGGCCGCCGGTCGAGGTGCTCGAGCAGGCCGTCAAGACGGTCACGCCGGTGCTCGAGGTGCGCTCGCGCCGTGTCGGCGGCGCGAACTACCAGGTTCCGGTCGAGGTGCCCCAGCGCCGCGGCCGCACGCTGGCCCTGCGCTGGCTCGTCACCTTCGCGCGCGACCGGCGCGAGAAGCACATGGCCGACAAGCTGGCCGGCGAGATCATGGACGCGCTCGAGCAGCAGGGGAACGCGTACAAGCGTAAGGACGACATGTACCGGATGGCGCAGGCCAACAAGGCCTTCGCGCACTATCGCTGGTAACGAGGAGAAGGCTTGGCAGCAACGGAGACACGGGTGGCGCTGGACCGCGTCCGGAACATCGGGATCATGGCCCACATCGATGCGGGCAAGACCACGACGACCGAGCGGATCCTCTACTACACGGGCCGCACCCACAAGATGGGTGAGGTCCACGAGGGCGCCGCGACGATGGACTGGATGGCGCAGGAGCAGGAGCGCGGCATCACGATCACGTCGGCGGCGACGACGGCGTTCTGGCGCGACCACCGCATCAACATTATCGATACGCCCGGGCACGTGGACTTCACCGTCGAGGTGGAGCGGAGCCTGCGCGTGCTCGACGGCGCCGTCGCGGTCTTCGATTCGGTCGCCGGCGTCCAGCCCCAGTCCGAGACCGTCTGGCGCCAGGCGGACAAGTACAAGGTCCCGCGGATCGCGTTCATCAACAAGATGGACCGCACCGGCGCGAACTTCTTCGCGGCCGTGCAGTCGATGAGGGACCGTCTCGGCGCGAACCCCGTGCCGGTGCAGATCCCGATCGGCCAGGAGGACGCTCACATGGGCGTCGTCGACCTCGTCGAGATGAAGGCGATCGTCTTCAAGGACGACCTCGGCCAGACCTTCGAGGTGACCGACGTCCCCGCCGAGCTCGCCGAGCAGGCGCACGAGTACCACCACCAGCTGATCGACGCCGTCTCCAACTTCGACGACGAGGTCCTCGAGGCCTACCTCGAGGACGAGAGCTCCGTCACCGCCGACATGCTCCGCCGCGCGATCCGTGCGGCCACCCTCGCCGACGAGATCACGCCCGTGCTGCTCGGCTCCGCCTTCAAGAACAAGGGCGTGCAGCCGCTGCTCGATGCGGTCATCGACTACCTGCCGAGCCCGCTCGACGTGCCGCCGGTGCACGGGATCGATCCGAAGACCGAGGCGGAGGCGGAGCGGAAGGCCGCGCTCGACGAGCCGTTCAGCGCGCTCGCCTTCAAGGTGATGTCCGATCCGTACGTCGGCAAGCTGACCTACTTCAGGGTGTACAGCGGCAAGCTGAAGGCGGGTGACCGTGTCCTCAACACGACGACCGGCAAGACCGAGCGCATCGGCCGCATCCTCCAGATGCACGCGAACCACCGCGAGGAGCGCGACGAGATCGGCGCGGGCGAGATCGCGGCGGGCGTCGGCCTGAAGTCGACGACGACGGGAGACACGCTCGCGATCGAGAACGCGCCTATCGTGCTCGAGTCGATGACGTTCCCCGACCCGGTCATCTCGGTGGCGGTCGAGCCGAAGTCGAAGGCCGACCAGGACAAGCTCGGGAGCGGCCTGGCGCGGCTCGCCGAGGAGGACCCGACCTTCCGCGTCGAGACCGACGAGGAGACCGGCCAGACGATCATCTCCGGCATGGGCGAGCTCCACCTGGAGATCATCGTCGACCGGCTCAAGCGCGAGTTCAACGTCGACGCGAACGTCGGCCGCCCCCAGGTCGCCTACCGCGAGACCGTGTCGAAGCCGGCCGAGCGCGTCCAGGGCAGGTTCGTCCGGCAGACGGGCGGCTCGGGTCAGTACGGCGACGCGGTCATCAACCTGTACCCGCAGGAGCCGGGCCAGGGCTACGTCTTCGAGGACAAGATCGTCGGCGGCAAGATCCCGAAGGAGTACATCAAGCCGATCGACGAGGGCATCCAGGAGGCGATGGGGAGCGGCATCCTCGCCGGCTACCCGGTGGTCGACGTCCGTGTCGAGCTGATCGACGGCAGCTACCACGACGTCGACTCGTCGGAGCGCGCGTTCAAGATCGCCGGTTCCCTGGCCTTCAAGGAGGCGATGAAGCGTGCGAAGCCGAAGCTGCTCGAGCCGATGATGGCGGTCGAGGTGACGACGCCCGAGGACTACCTGGGCGACGTGATCGGGAACCTCAGCTCGCGCCGCGGGCGCATCGAGAGCATGGGCCCCGTCGCGAACGCGCAGGTGATCACGGCCCTCGTCCCGCTCTCCGAGATGTTCGGGTATGCCACCGACCTGCGGTCGATGTCACAGGGCCGCGCAGATTTCACCATGCAGTTCGACCGGTACGAAGAGGTGCCGGCGTCGATCGCGAGCGAGATCACCGAGCAGGGCTCGGGGTCCTAAGACAAGGAAGGAAGGAATGGGCAAGCAGAAGTTCGAGCGCACGAAGCCGCACGTCAACGTCGGCACCATCGGGCACATCGACCACGGCAAGACCACGCTGACCGCGGCGATCACCAAGGTGCTCGCCGAGGCCGGTTCCGGCAACACTCAGGTGCGCGACTTCGCGTCGATCGACAACGCACCCGAGGAGCGCCAGCGGGGCATCACGATCAACACCGCGCACGTCGAGTACGAGACGGAGAACCGCCACTACGCGCACGTCGACTGCCCGGGGCACGCCGACTACATCAAGAACATGATCACGGGCGCCGCCCAGATGGACGGCGCGATCCTCGTCGTCTCGGCGGCCGACGGCCCGATGCCGCAGACGCGCGAGCACATCCTGCTCGCCCGCCAGGTCGAGGTGCCTGCGATCGTCGTCGCCCTCAACAAGGCCGACATGGTCGACGACCCCGAGCTGCTCGAGCTCGTCGAGATGGAGGTGCGCGAGCTCCTCTCCCGCTACGAGTTCCCGGGCGACGACATCCCGGTCATCCAGGTCTCGGCGCTGAAGGCGCTCGAAGGCGACGCCGAGTGGACGCCGAAGATCCTCGAGCTGATGGCCGCCGTCGACTCCTACATCCCGGAGCCGACGCGCGACGTCGACAAGCCGTTCCTGATGCCGATCGAGGACGTGTTCACGATCACGGGCCGCGGCACGGTCGTCACCGGCCGCGTCGAGCAGGGCAAGATCGAGGTCGGCAACGAGATCGAGATCGTCGGGATCCACCCGGAGGTCGCGAAGACGGTCGTCACCGGTCTCGAGATGTTCCAGAAGTCCCTCGACTTCGCGCAGGCCGGAGACAACGCCGGTGCGCTGCTTCGCGGCGTCAAGCGCGAGGAGGTCGAGCGCGGCCAGGTGCTCGCGAAGCCTGGCTCGATCACGCCGCACACGCACTTCAACGCCGAGGTGTACGTCCTCTCGAAGGAGGAAGGTGGCCGCCACACGCCGTTCTTCAACGGCTACCGGCCGCAGTTCTACTTCCGCACGACGGACGTGACCGGCTCGATCAAGTTGCCGGAGGGCCAGGAGATGGTCATGCCGGGCGACAACACGAACATGGAGATCGAGCTGATCCAGCCGATCGCCATGGACGAGGGCCTGCGCTTCGCCATCCGCGAGGGCGGCAGGACCGTCGGCGCGGGCGTCGTCACGAACGTCCTCAAGTAGGAAGAAGGAACGAGCGAAATGGCACAGGGGAAGATCCGGATCCGCCTGAAGGGCTACGACCATCAGCAGCTGGACCGGTCGGCCCAGCAGATCGTCGACACCGCGCAAAGGAGCGGCGCGACGATCACTGGGCCGGTCCCCCTGCCGACGGAGAAGAACGTGTACTGCGTGATCCGCGGGCCGTTCAAGGACAAGGACTCGCGCGAGCACTTCGAGGTGCGCACGCACAAGCGCCTCATCGACATCCTCAGCCCCACGCCGAAGACGATCGACCAGCTGATGCGGCTCGATCTCCCGGCCGGGGTCGACATCGAGATCAAGCTATGAGCACAGGCTCTTCTTCCGTCAAGTGTCTGACACCCCCGGTGTCAGACACCGAGGTTTGAACAGATGGCCAAGGGAATCCTCGGACGCAAGCTGGGCATGACGCAGGTCTTCGACCCCGAGACGGGAGCAGTCACGTCCGTCACCGTGATCGAGGCAGGCCCCTGCCCGGTCGTGCAGGTGAAGACGCGCGACACCGACGGCTACGACGCGGTGCAGCTGGCGTTCGAGCCCGTTGCGGAGCGCAAGCTCTCGAAGCCCGAGCGCGGCCACCTCACGAAGTTCGGCGTCGCCGCGCACCGGCGGCTCGTCGAGTTCCGGGGCGGCATCGACGGCGCGGTCGAGGGCGAGACGGTGACGGTGGAGACCTTCACCCCCGGCGACGCGGTGAAGGTCGCCGGCATCGGGATCGGCAAGGGCTTCCAGGGCACGATCAAGCGCCACAACTTCGGCTCGGGCCCCCGCTCCCACGGCTCGCACAACATCCGCAAGCCAGGCTCGATCGGTGCCTCCGCCACGCCCTCGCGCGTGTTCAAGGGCATCAAGATGGCCGGCCGGATGGGTGGCAAGCGCGTCACGCAGCTCGGTCTGACCGTCCACGACGTCGACGTCGAGCGGAACCTGCTGCTCGTCAAGGGCGCCGTGCCGGGCCCCAAGAACGGGATCGTGGAGGTGCGCGGATGAACGCTCCAGTGCTGGACCGTGCCGGGAAGAAGGCGAAGGACGTCGCCCTCGACGACGCGGTCTTCGCCGTCGAGGTCAAGCCGCACCTCGTGCACGAGACCGTTCGCGCCGAGCTGAACGCGCACCGTGCGGGCACGTCCGCCACGAAGAGCCGCGGGCTCGTCTCCGGTGGCCGCGCGAAGCCGTGGCGCCAGAAGGGGACTGGCCGTGCGCGTCAGGGCACGATCCGCGCACCGCAGTTCGAGGGCGGTGGCCATGCGTTCGCCAAGTCGCCGCGCTCTTTCGTGCAGAAGGTGAACCGCAAGGCCTTCCGCTCGGCGTTCCGCTCGGCTCTCGCCGCGCACGCGCAGGCCGGCACGATCGCCGTGGTCGACGCCGCGCAGTTCGACGTGCCGTCGACGAAGGCGGCGCGCGTGCTCGTCGAGGCGTGGGGGGCCGACGCACCGATCGTGGTGGTCGCGCTGAACGAGGAGGACGCGCTCTGGAAGAGCTTCCGCAACCTCGAGCGGGTCGCGGTCGTCGCTCCGAGCGAGCTCGAGGTCGCCGCCGTCGTCTGGGCGCGCTCGCTGCTCGTGACCGAAGCCGCGCTGCCGCTCGTGCAAGGGAGGGCGAGCTGATGCACGCAAGCCAGGTGATCCTCGCGCCGGTCATGAGCGAGAAGTCGTACGCCGCGTCGACGCGCGGCAGCTACACGTTCAAGGTGCACCAGCATGCGCACAAGACACAGATTCGCCAGGCGGTCGAGGAGCTCTTCTCGGTCAAGGTCGAGCGCGTCAACGTGCTCAAGGTGCAGGCGAAGCCGAAGCGGCGTGGCGCGTTCCGCGGCACCCGCCCCGGCTGGAAGAAGGCCGTCGTGCAGCTCCGCGCCGGTGACACGATCGAGATCTTCGAGGGGGCTCAGCTGTAGTGCCAGTTAGAAGGTTCAAGCCGACGAGCCCGGGTCGCCGCCACATGACGGTGTCCGACTTCGCCGAGGTGACGAAGTCGACGCCCGAGAAGTCGCTGACCGAGAAGCTCACGAAGAAGGGCGGCCGCAACAACACCGGCCGCATCACGACCCGTCACCAGGGCGGCGGCCACAAGCGCCGCTATCGCCTCGTCGACTTCAAGCGGACGAAGGACGGCGTGCCGGCCAAGGTGGCCGCGGTCGAGTACGACCCGAACCGGTCGGCTCGCATCGCGCTGCTGCACTACGCCGACGGCTTCAAGAGCTACATCCTGGCGCCGGCAGGCGTGCGCGTCGGCTCGGTCGTCCAGTCCGGTGCCGATGCCGACATCAAGCCCGGCAACGCGCTGCCGCTCGAGAACATCCCGACCGGCACGCTCGTGCACAACGTCGAGCTGAAGCCGGGGAAGGGCGGCCAGATGGCGCGCTCCGCAGGCGCCGGCGTGCAGCTCGTCGCCAAGGACGGCGGCTACGCGACGCTCCGGCTCCCGTCGGGCGAGATGCGCCGGGTGCTGCTCACCTGCCGCGCGACCGTCGGGCAGGTCGGGAACGTCGAGCACGGCAACGTGACGATCGGGAAGGCCGGCCGCAGCCGCTGGCTCGGCAAGCGCCCGTCCGTCCGCGGCAGCGCGATGAACCCCGTCGACCATCCTCACGGTGGTGGCGAAGGGAAGAGCAAGGGCGGCCGGCACCCGGTTACCCCGTGGGGCGTGCCGACGCTCGGGAAGCGCACCCGCTCGAAGCACAAGGAATCCGACAAATTGATCGTGCGCGGCCGTCGCCGCGGGAAGGACAAGCGCTAGCTCATGAGTAGAAGCTCGAAGAAGGGGCCGTTCGTCGAGGAGCGGCTGCTCGGGCGCATCGAGGCGATGAACGCCTCGGGCTCGAAGCAGATGGTGCGCACCTGGTCGCGCACGAGCACGGTCTTCCCGGAGATGGTCGGGCACACGATCGCGGTCCACGACGGCCGCAAGCACGTGCCGGTGTTCATCTCCGAGCAGATGGTCGGGCACAAGCTCGGCGAGTTCGCCCCGACGCGCCACTTCCGAGGACACGCCGGCGACCAGAAGACCCAGGTGAAGAAGCGCTAGCGATGGCAGCCGTCGAGACCCCAATCCGTACCGTCCAGGCGACGGCCAAGTTCGTGCACGTCTCGCCGCGCAAGGCCCGGCTCGTCGCGGACCTGATCCGCGGACGTTCGGTGCCCGAGGCGCGCACGATCCTCGCGTTCGCCGAGCGCGCCGCCGCCGTCGACGTCGAGAAGGTGCTCCGTTCCGCCGTCGCCAACTCCGAGTCGAACCCCGCGCTGCACTGGAACGGCGACGACCTCGTCGTGCACGCCGTGTACGTCGACGAGGGCCCGACGCTCAAGCGCTGGCGCGCCCGCGCGCGCGGCCGGGTAGCCCGGATCCACAAGCGCACGTGCCACATCACCGTCCAGGTCGCCCAGAAGGAGGCCCAGTAGCCGATGGGACAGAAGGTTCATCCCGGCGGCCTGCGCGTCGGCGTCATCCATGACTGGAAGTCGAACTGGATGGTCGGCAAGAAGGAGTTCGCAGGCGCGCTGATCGAGGACATCAAGATCCGCGAGCACATCCACCGCAAGCTGTCGCACGCAGGCCTGTCGGACATCCTGATCCGCAAGGACAAGCAGCGGATCACCATCGACATCTACACGGCGCGCCCCGGCATCGTCATCGGCAAGTCCGGTGTCGAGGTCGATGCGCTGCGCCGTGAGGTGCACTCGATGACGCAGAAGAACGTCCACATCAACATCAACGAGATCAAGCGCCCCGAGCTCGATGCGAAGCTCGTCGCACAGTCGATCGCCGAGCAGCTGCAGAACCGCGTGTCGTTCCGCCGCGCGATGAAGCGGTCGCTCGCCTCCGCGATCCGCTCCGGGGCCGCCGGCGTGAAGGTGCAATGCTCGGGCCGCCTCGGCGGCGCCGAGATGAGCCGCTCCGAGCAGTACTCCGAGGGCCGGGTGCCGCTGCACACGATTCGCGCCGACATCGACTACGGGTTCGTCGAGGCGAAGACCCCGACCGGCCGCATCGGCGTCAAGGTCTGGATCAACAAGGGCGAGATCATGCCGGAGGGCTACGGCGGCATCCCGGGCGGCGGGCGCGAGACGCGCCTCGGCGACCAGGACACCGCGCGCCGCCGCGGCGGCGTGACGGAAGGCCTCGGCGCCTCGCGCGAGTCGGGCCGCAACCGCAGCCAGGATCGTGAGGGTCTCGGCCCGGTGCGCCGCGGCCGTCCCGGCCAGCGCGGCGGGCAGGGCCGCCCCGGCGGGCCGCGGAGCCGCAGCGGAAGCGGCGGCGGCCGCCCTCGCGGGCCGCGCCCCGAGCAGCAGACCGAGCAGCCGCGTCCGACGGACGAGGCCACGCCGCCGGCCGCGGAGCCGCAGGCTCCCGAGACCACGGGCGGCGAGGAGACGACGAGCTAGATGCTGCTGCCCAAGAAGACCAAGTACCGGAAGATGCACCGCGGCCGCCGGCGCGGCGAGTCGACGGGCCAGACCGAGGTCCACTTCGGTGAGTACGGGATCAAGGCGCTCGAGGACGGCTGGATCACGAACCGGCAGATCGAGGCCGCTCGTATCGCGATGACGCGCAAGATCAAGCGCGGCGGGAAGGTGTGGATCAACATCTTCCCCGACAAGCCGTACACGAAGAAGCCCGCCGAGACCCGGATGGGCAAGGGCAAGGGCTCGCCGGAAGGCTGGGTGGCGGTCGTGAAGCCGGGCCGGGTCCTGTTCGAGCTGGCCGGCGTGCCCGAGCCGCTTGCCAAGGAGGCGCTGCGCCTCGCTGCGCAGAAGCTGCCCGTCAAGGCGAAGTTCGTTCGACGCGAGGAGGGCGGTGATCTCTTTGCGGGCTAGGGACCTGAGCGACCTGAGCGACGACGAGCTGGAGCACCGCCTCGCCGACACCCGGCAGGAGCTGTTCAACCTCCGCTTTCAGGCGGCGACCGGTGCGCTCGAGAACACGACCCGCCTGAAGCTCGCGAAGCGCGAGATCGCGCGCATCCTCACGGTGCGCCACCAGAGGGAATCCGACAAGCAGAAGGTGCAGAGCTAGATGGCCGACGACGAGAACGTGTCAGACACCACCGAGACGGTGGACGAGAATCAGGCGGTCGAAGCGGTGTCTGACACCCCTGCGACCACGGAGGCCGAGGCGGTCGAAGAGGTGTCTGAGACCGCTGCGACCACGGAGGCCGAGGCGGTCGAAGAGGTGTCTGACACCTCTGAGCCGGTGACGGAGGAGCCGGCCGTGGAAGAGGTGTCTGACACCAAGACCAAGTCGCGCCGCCACGTGCCGCGCCCCGAGCGCCGCACGCGCACGAAGGCGAAGCGCGAGCCGGCCAAGAAGCGCAAGCCGATCACGCGGACCGAGAAGCCGGAGTCCGAGCGCGGCCGTCGCCAGGAGCGGCGCGGTGTCGTCGTCTCCGACAAGGGCGACAAGACGATCGTGGTCAAGGTCGACGTGATCAAGAGCCACCCGAAGTACAAGAAGGTCGTTCGGCGCTCGGTCAAGTTCCACGCGCACGACGAGGGAAACAGCGCCGGCCTCGGCGACACCGTGCTCATCGTCGAGACGCGCCCACTGTCGAAGACGAAGCGCTGGCGGCTCGCGGAGATCGTGGAGAAGGCGAGGTAACAAGCCCATGATCCAGCAGGAGACGAGGCTCAAGGTGGCCGACAACACCGGCGCGCGTGAGCTACTCTGCATCCGCGTTGCGGGCGGCTCGAGGCGCCGCTACGCGCGTGTCGGCGACATCATCACGGCGACCGTCAAGGCCGCTGCCCCTCAAGGAACGGTCAAGAAGGGCGACGTGGTGAAGGCCGTGGTCGTGCGGACGAAGAAGCCGTTCGGCCGCGACGACGGCACGCTGATCGCGTTCGACGAGAACGCTGCCGTGATCATCGACAACCAACGGAATCCGCGCGGGACGCGCATCTTCGGGCCGGTCGCCCGCGAGCTGCGAGAGAAGAACTTCATGAAGATCGTGAGCCTGGCTCCCGAGGTGCTCTGAGATGACGACGCATTTGAAGATCAAGCAGGGTGACACCGTCCAGATGCTGTCCGGCAAGGATCGCGGCAAGCAGGGACGGGTCCTCGAGGCGCGCCCACGCGACGGCAAGGTCGTCGTCGAGAACCTGAACAACGTCAAGCGCCACCAGAAGCCGCGGCCGATGCGCGATGCCTCCCGCATGGGGGGCACGCAGATGGCGCCGGGCGGGATCATCGACCGCCCGTCGGCGGTCTCGGTCTCGAACGTCATGCTCGTCTGCCCGACGTGCAAGCTTCCGACCCGAGTCGGCTACCGCTTCAAGGAAGCCAAGGGCGGCGAGCAGGTCAAGGTGCGCGTCTGCAAGCGCGAGGGCTGCGGCCAGGAGCTGGACAAGTGAGCGTGGCCGAGACCTACCTGCCGCGCCTCAAGCAGCGCTACAACGACGAGATCCGGGCCCGCCTCAAGCAGGACCTCGAGCTCGACTCGATCATGCAGTCGCCGACGATCTCGAAGATCACGCTCAACATGGGCGTGGGCGAGGGCAAGACCGACGCCAAGCAGATCGATGCCGCGCTCGAGGAGCTGACGACGATCGCCGGGCAGCGCGCCCAGGTGCGCCGCGCCCGCAAGTCGATCGCGCAGTTCAAGATCCGCGAGGGGATGCCCGTCGGTGTCCGCGTCACCCTCCGCGGCGACCGCATGTGGGAGTTCCTCGACCGGCTGGTCTCGATCGCGCTGCCGCGCATCCGCGACTTCCGGGGGCTCAACCCGGACTCGTTCGACGGCCGCGGCAACTACTCGCTCGGCGTTCGCGAGCAGATCATCTTCCCGGAGATCGACTACGACAGCATCAACCAGATCCGCGGCCTCGACGTCGCGATCACCACCACCGCGACGAACGACACCGAGGCGCGGGCGCTGCTGCTCGCGCTCGGCCTGCCGTTCGCCGCCGACGGAGGCGCAAACAGGTAATGGCGAAGAAGTCGCTGATCGTGAAGGCCTCGCGGCCCGCGAAGTTCAAGGTGCGCAACTACACGCGCTGCAACCGCTGCGGCAGGCCGCGCGCGGTCTATCGCAAGTTCGGTCTCTGCCGGATCTGCCTGCGGGAGCTCGCCCACGAGGGCGTCATCCCGGGCATGACAAAGAGCTCATGGTAGGAGGCGAATCGTGCTGACCGACCCTGTCGCAGACATGCTCACGCGCATCCGCAACGCCAACAAGGCGCTGCACGAGCGCGCGGAGATGCCGAGCTCGAAGCTGAAGGTCGAGATCGCCCGCATCCTCAAGGAGGAGGGCTACATCCGCGACTACCACGTGTCGGAGGAAGGCACGCATCCGCAGCTCGTGGTCGAGCTGAAGTACGGCCGCGGCCGCGAACGCGTCCTCTCCGGCCTGAAGCGCGTGTCGAAGCCGGGCCGCCGCGTCTATGCCGGGAAGACCCGACGGCAGCGCGTGCTCGGTGGCATGGGCATCGCGATCATGTCGACCTCCCGCGGCGTGGTGACGAGCCGCACCGCCGAGGCCGAGGGCATCGGCGGCGAAGTCCTCTGCTACGTCTGGTAACCGGAGCCATGTCACGCATCGGAAAACGACCCATCGAAGTGCCCGCGGGCGTCATCGTCTCGGTCGATCCCGGCCGTGTGACGGTCGCTGGTCCGAAGGGCGAGCTGCGCCAGCAGGTGCCACTGCGGATGGCGATCAGCCAGGCGGAGGGCACGGTCACGGTGACGCGCCCGACCGAGCGCGGCGAGGACCGCGCGCTGCACGGGCTGACGCGCACGCTGATCGCGAACATGGTCGAGGGCGTCACGAACGGCTTCGAGAAGCGGCTCGAGATCCAGGGCGTCGGCTATCGCGCAGCGCTCGCCGGAGCAAACCTGGAGCTCCAGGTCGGGTATTCCCATACCGTCCGCATCGTCCCGCGCGAGGGCGTCTCGTTCGAGGTGCCGACGCCGACCCAGGTCGTCGTGCGCGGGATCGACAAGCAGGTGGTCGGCCAGACCGCCGCCGAGATCCGCAAGGTCCGTCCGCCCGAGCCGTACAAGGGCAAGGGCATTCGCTACGAGGGCGAGCAGGTTCGCCGGAAGGTCGGGAAGCGCGCATGAGCTCACTCGGTGTCCGCGAAGCGCGTCTGAGGCGGCACCGTCGCGTGCGCGGCAAGATCCGTGGCAGCGCGGAGCGCCCCCGCCTGCTCGTCTTCCGCTCGAACCGCGGCATCTTCGCGCAGCTCGTCGACGACGACGCCGGCCGCACGCTGGCGTCGGCGTCCTGGCTCGACCTGCCCAAGGCCTTCAAGGGCGACAAGTCCGAGCAGGCGGCCGAGGTCGGCAAGCTGCTCGCAGCGAGTGGCAAGAAGGCCGGCGTCGAAACCGTCGTCTTCGACCGTGGCGGCTACCTGTACCACGGACGCGTCAAGGCGCTCGCCGACGGCGCGCGTGAAGGAGGACTGAGCTTCTAATGAGCGCGCACGTCGACGAGACCAGAGAGCTCAAGGAGCGCGTGGTCGAGATCAACCGGGTCGCCAAGGTCGTCAAGGGCGGCCGGCGCTTCTCGTTCACGGCGCTCGTCGTGATCGGCGACGAGGTCGACCGGGTCGGCGTCGGCTACGGGAAGGCGCGCGAGGTTCCGCTCGCCATCTCGAAGGCCGTCGACGACGCCAAGAAGAACATGTTCACCGTGCCGAAGCACGGGCAGACGATCACCCACGAGTCGCTCGGGCGGTTCGACGCTGCACGCGTGCTGCTGCGCCCGGCGTCGCCCGGCACCGGCGTGATCGCCGGTGGCGGCGTCCGCGCGGTGCTCGAGCTCGGCGGCATCCGCGACGTGCTCGCGAAGTCGCTCGGCACGACGAACCCGATCAACATGGTCAAGGCGGCCGAGCAAGCGCTGCGCGGCCTGCGGCGGCCCGAGGAGGTCGCGAAGGCGCGCGGCAAGCGGATCAGCGACGTGCTGCCGTACAAGGCTCCCGTCGAAACACCGGAACCTGGCTCGACGGAGTCGAACCAGGTTCCCGAGTCCGCAGTGGAGGTGAGCACCGGTGGCGAAGCTGAAGCTGACGCAGGTGCGTAGCCAGATCGGCCAGTCCGAGCGCCACCGCGGCACGCTGCGAGCGCTCGGCCTCGGCAAGATCGGACGCACCGCCGAGCACGACGACACCCCGGTGATCGCAGGCATGCTGCGCAAGGTGCGCCATCTCGTGAAGGTGGAGGAGGCATAGACCGATGGGCGGCGACCTGAATCTGTCGAACCTGCAGCCCGCCCAGGAGCGGACCGACCGAAAGCGCATCGGCCGTGGCCTCGGCTCGGGCAAGGGCCGCTTCTCCGGCCGTGGGATCAAGGGCCAGAAGTCGCGCGCCGGCTCGCACGCGATGCGTGCCGGCTTCGAGGGCGGCCAAATGCCGCTCTACATGCGCACGGCCAAGCTGCGGGGCAACACGTCCGCGGACGCGATGCCGATCGGCCCCTTCCGCACCTATACGCAGCCGGTCAACCTTCGTGACCTCGAGGCTCGCTTCGACGCGGGCGAGGCCGTGACGCCGGAGTCGCTGAAGGCGAAGGGCCTGATCCGGTCGCTGCGCAAGGACGTGAAGCTGCTCGGGGTCGGCGAGCTGACGAAGAAGCTCGAGATCACGGTGCACGGGGCGTCGCAGACCGCGCGCGAGAAGGTCGAGTCGAGCGGGGGGTCGCTGACGCTGCTGCGCGAGCCGAAGCAGCGCAAGCCGAAGAACCTGAAGCGCCGGCCGGAGGGCCGCAGCGCCGCGAAGCCCACCCCCGACGAGCCGACAGAGCCGACCGAGGCCGAGGGGAGCTAGTGCTCTCCTGGCTCGCCAATGCGTGGCGGGTTCCGGAGCTTCGGCGCCGCCTGCTCTTCACGGCGGCGATCCTCGCTGCGTACCGCCTCGGCTCGTGGATGCCTGCTCCGGGCGTCGACTCGAGCCAGATCGCGGCCTACTTCAACGGGCGCGGCGGCTCGCTGCTCGGCCTGCTGAACCTGTTCTCCGGCTCCGCCCTCTCGCGCTTCTCGATCTTCGCGCTCGGGATCATGCCGTACGTCACGGCGTCGATCATCCTGCAGCTCCTGACGGTCGTCATCCCGACCCTCGAGCAGCTGCAGAAGGAGGGCGAGTCCGGTTACGCCAAGATCAATCAGTACACGCGCTACCTGACCGTCGCTCTCGCTGCGGCGCAGGCGTCGGGGTACGCGTACCTGTTCCACCAGCAGAAGGCGCTGCCCGGCAACCCCGGCCGTCTCGTGCTGATCGTGGTCACGCTGACGGCCGGCACCGTGCTGCTGATGTGGATGGGGGAGCTGATCACGAAGCGGGGAATCGGCAACGGGATCTCGCTGCTGATCTTCGCCTCGATCCTCACGTCCGCACCGGCGGGGATCACCGCCTGGCTGAACGGCAGCCCGATCGAGAAGCTCTTCTTCCCGATCATCGCGATCGGGGTGGTCGTCGCCGTCGTCTTCGTGCAGGAGGGCCAACGGCGGATCCCGATCCAGTACGCAAAGCGGATGGTCGGGCGCCGTCAGACGGGCGGCGGGTCGACCTATATGCCTCTGCGCGTGAACATGGCCGGTGTCATCCCGGTCATCTTCGCCGCCGCGCTGCTGGCGCTGCCCCAGACCGTCGGCTCGTTTGCGCCGTCGACGCAGACGTTCATCAACGTGCACTTCTCGCCGAGCTCGTACGCGTACCTGGGCACCGAGGCGCTGCTGATCATCGTCTTCACGTACTTCTACACGGCGGTTCAATTCAACCCCGTCGACCAGGCCGACAACCTGCGCAAGTACGGCGGCTACATTCCGGGCATTCGCCCCGGCCCGCCGACCGCCCAGTATCTCGACCGCGTCCTGACGCGCCTCACGCTCCCGGGCTCGCTCTTCTTGGCGGTGATCGCGGTGCTCCCGTCGATCTTCATCAACCACTTCGGCTTCTCCGCCAACACGTCGCGCGCCCTCGGCGGCACGTCGGTGCTGATCGTCGTCGGCGTCGCCCTCGACACGATGCGCCAGATGGAGTCGCAGATGATGATGCGCTCCTACGAGGGCTTCCTGCGGTGAACCTGCTGGTTCTGGGGCCTCAGGGCGCCGGCAAGGGAACCCAGGCGCTGCGCATCTCGGCCGACCGCGGCATCCCGCACATCTCGACAGGCGACATGTTCCGCTCGGCGATCGCCTCGGGCTCGGAGCTCGGCGAGCGCGTCGCGCCGATCCTCGAGGCCGGCGAGCTCGTCCCGGACGAGGTGACGGTCGCGCTCATCAAGGAGCGCCTGGGCCGGAGCGACGCCGAACCGGGATTCGTGCTCGACGGCTTTCCGCGCAACCTCGCACAGGCAGAGGCGCTCGACGAGATGCTGAGCTCGATCGGGCGCGACCTGGATGCGATCCTTTTCTTCGATCTGCCGGACAACGAGGCGATCGCCCGGCTTCTGCTGCGCGCGGAGCTCGAAGGGCGGCCCGACGACACTCCCGAGGTGATCGCGCGCCGGCTCGACATCTACCACGCCGAGACCGAGCCGGTCGTCGAGCACTACCGGACGACCGGGAAGCTCGTCCCGCTCCACGCGGGCCGCAGCATCGACGACGTTCGGCGCGAGATCGACTCCGCCCTCGAGGTGGTCGCGTGATCATCCGCAAGTCGGCGGTCGAGATCGACACGATGGCGCGCGCAGGTGTGGTCGTCGCCGGCACGCTTGCGCTGCTCGAGGAGCACCTCCAGCCGGGGATCACGACCGGCGAGCTCGACGCGATCGCGGAGGAGTTCATCCGCTCGCACGGCGGCGAGCCGACCTTCAAGGGCTACAAGGGCTACCCGGCGGCGACGTGCATGTCGCCGAACTCGATGGTCGTCCACGGCATCCCCGGGCGGGTGAAGCTGGAAGACGGCGACATCCTCTCGGTCGACGTCGGCGTGACGCTCGACGGCTTCGTCGCCGACTCGGCCTGGACGTACGCGGTCGGCCGCATCGACGCGGAGACGCAGCGCCTGCTCGACACCTGCGAGGCCGCGCTCTATGCAGGCATCGCGGCGGCGCGGCTCGGGAACCAGGTGGGGGACATCTCGGAGGCGGTGCAGCGCGTGACCGAGGCGGCGGGGTTCAGCGTGATCCGCAGCCTGGTCGGCCACGGCGTCGGCCGCTCGATGCATGAGGACCCGCAGGTGCCGAATTTCGTCTCCTCCTACCGAGGGCCGGAGCTACGGGAGGGCATGACGATCGCGATCGAGCCGATGATCACCGCGCGCAGCCCGGACGTCTACATCCACGACGACGACTGGTCGATCTCGACCTCCGACGGCTCGCTGGCGGCCCATTTCGAGCACACGGTGGCCGTTACCGTGGCCGGGCCTCGCATCCTCACGGGTTCAGGGTCGGGGGTCCTGGTACCATGACGGCCCGCGACGCGAGGCGTCAGCCCGTGCGCATCCTTTCTCTGCTCAGGAACCGATGAAAGTCAGACCGTCAGTCAAGCCCATGTGCGAGCGCTGCCGCGTGATCAAGCGGCATGGGCGCACCATGGTCATCTGCACCAACCCGCGCCACAAGCAGCGCCAGGGTTAAGGGAGGAAGTTGGCTCGCATTGCAGGAGTGAACCTGCCGAACGGCAAGCGGCTCGAGATCGGGCTCACCTACATCTACGGCATCGGTCAGCCGACCGCGCAGAAGATCTGCGCCGCGCTCGGCCTCTCGCCCGACACGAAGGTTCGTGACCTCACCGAGGACGAGGTCGCCAAGCTCCGTGACTACATCGACGCGAACCAGCAGGTCGAGGGCGACCTGCGCCGCGAGCGGACGCAGTCGATCAAGCGCCTCTCGGAGATCGGCGCGTACCGCGGCCTGCGGCACCGGCGCAACCTGCCGGCGCGCGGCCAGCGTACGAAGACGAACGCGCGCACCCGCAAAGGCCCGAAGAAGACCGTCGGCCGCGGGAAGAAGGCCAAGTAGTGGCGCCTCCACGCAGGACCCCGACGCGCGGCCGTCAGCGCCGTCGCGTCCGGAAGAACATCGCCATCGGCCAGGCGCACATCAAGACGTCGTTCAACAACACGATCGTCGCCCTCACCGATCGTGAGGGGAACGTGATCGTGTGGGAGTCCGCCGGCTCGGCCGGGTTCAAGGGCTCCCGCAAGTCCACGCCGTTCGCCGCGCAGGTGACCGCGGACGCGGCCGCGCGCAAGGGCATGGAGCACGGCCTGCAGAAGGTCGAGGTGTTCGTCAAAGGCCCCGGCTCCGGCCGGGAGACGGCGATCCGCTCGCTCCAGGCGGCCGGGCTCGAGATCCTCGGAGTCAAGGACGTCTCGCCGCAGGCGCACAACGGCGTCCGCCAGAAGAAGCGGAGGCGCGTGTAGTGGCTCGCGACAGGTCCCCGAAGTGCAAGCAGTGCCGGCGGGAGGGCATCAAGCTCTTCCTGAAGGGCGAGCGCTGCCTGACGGAGAAGTGCGCGATCGAGCGCCGCTCGTATCCGCCGGGCGAGCATGGCCGCGGCCGCATCAAGCAGAGCGAGTACCTGATGCAGCTGCGCGAGAAGCAGAAGGCGCGCCGCTACTACGGGCTGCTCGAGAACCAGTTCCGGACCTACTACGACAAGGCGAACAAGCAGGGCGGGATCACCGGCGAGAACCTCCTGCGGATGCTCGAGACGCGCCTCGACAACGTCGTCTACCGGCTCGGTTTCGCGGCGTCGCGCGCCCAGGCCCGCCAGCTCGTCCGGCACGGCCATTTCTCCGTCAACGGCCGCCGGGTCAACATCCCGAGCTACCAGGTCAAGCCGGACGACGTGGTCTCGCTCAAGACGGGCTCCGGCGCGGAGCAGCTCGTCCGCGACGCGACCGACCTGACCGCCGCGGTGGCGCCGTGGCTCCAGGCCGACCACGACGGGCTCCAGGGCACCGTCCTCAAGTGGCCGGAGCGCGGTGAGATCGACACGCCGGTCTCCGAACAGCTGATCGTCGAGCTCTACTCCAAGTAGCGCTCACCGAATTTCAGGACTCAGGGAAGAAAGGACACACGTGGCAGTACGCGCTCAGGATTTCCAGGTGCCGAAGATCACGCACGAGGAAGTCAACGACAACCGTGGCGTCTTCGCGATCGAGCCGCTCGATCGCGGGTTCGGCTACACCTTCGGCAACTCGCTGCGCCGGGTGCTGCTCTCCTCGCTGGAGGGAGCCGCCGTCACCTCGGTCAAGATCGAGGGCGTCGCGCACGAGTTCACGACGCTGCCGGGCGTCCGCGAGGACGTGACCGACATCATCCTCAACTTGAAGCAGCTCGTCTGCATCCTCCACGGCGAGTCGCCGGAGGTGGAGGTGCGGCTGACGAAGCGCGGTGAGGGCGTCGTCACGGCGGCCGACATCGAGGCGCCCGCCGACCTCGAGATCCTCAACCCGGAGCTCGAGATTGCGAACCTGTCCTCGAAGGGCCGGCTCGAGATCACGCTCACGATCGGCCGCGGACGCGGCTACGTTCCCGCCGAGGGCAACCGCGGCCAGGCGCACACGATCGGCGTGATCCCCGTCGACTCGATGTTCTCGCCGATCAACCGTGTCTCGTACGACGTCGAGGCCGCCCGCGTCGGGCAGCGCACCGACTACGACAAGCTGATTCTCGACGTCTCGACGAACGGCTCGATCGACCCGAAGGACGCGATCGCGCAGGCGGCCGAGATCCTGATCCGGCAGCTCGCCATCTTCACCGACCTCGAGAGGATCGAAGGCTTCCACGAGTCCGCCGCCTCGAGCGACGGCGGAGCGGAAGCGCCCGGCGTCTCGCTCGCGGGTGGGATGGAGAACTTCCCGATCGAGGAGCTCGAGCTCGGCGTCCGTTCCTACAACTGCCTCAAGCGCGTCGGCATCGAGACGATCGGCGACCTCGTCACGAAGACGGAGTCGGAGCTCGCCGCGATCCCGAACTTCGGCAAGAAGTCGATCGAGGAGGTCAAGGAGACGCTGGCCCAGCACGGGCTGAATCTCCGCGGCGGCTCGTCGAACGGGCTGGAGGCGTAGGAGCGTCACGTGCGCCACGCGAGGACAGGAAAGAAGCTCGGCCGCGACTCGGCGCACCGCAGGGCGCTCTACGCGAACCTCGCGGGCGCGCTGATCGAGCACGGCCGTATCAAGACGACCGTGACGAAGGCGAAGGCCGTCAAGCCGCTGGCCGAGCAGATGATCACGCTCGGCCGGCGCGGCGACCTCCACGCCCGCCGGCAGGCGACGGCCGTCCTGCGCTCGCGCGACGTGGTGCACAAGCTCTTCGCCGAGGTCGCCCCGCTCTTCAAGGACCGCCCCGGCGGCTACACGCGGATCGTGAGGATCGGCCCGCGCCCCGGCGACGCCGCCGAGATGGCCTACCTCGAGCTTGTCGACGAGGAGTACGTCGAGAAGGAGCGCGAGGCGCGTGCGACCGCGGAACTCGTGTCCGACATCGAACCGGCGTCGGACACCTCTGCGGAGGCCGAAGCCGAAGCAGAGTCCGATGCACCCGAAGAGGTGTCAGACACCGAAGAGGTGTCTGACACTGTCGACGACGAGTCCGTCGAGGACTCGTCGACGACCTAGCCCGCCGACCCGATCAGCGCGCCGACGACGGCGATCACCGCCCCGCCGATCGAGACCGCGAGCAGCGAGCGGACGAAGCCTGTTCCGAAGAAGCGCCAGCGGATGATCGCGAGCATGACCAGCTCGAAGGCGACGATGATCGCCGCCGCACCGACGGCGACGTGGTAGTTCGAGATCAGGAACGGCATGGTGTGCAGGATCCCCCCGATGAAGGTCCCGACGCCGGTGATCGCCCCGCGAACCGCAGGGTTTCCCCGGCCCGTCAGCTCGCCGGTGTCGGAGAGCCCCTCGGAGAAGGCCATCGAGATCGCCGCCCCGATCGAGGTCGCGAGACCGGCGATGAACGCGGTGTGCGGACGATGCGTGTAGAAGACGATCCCGAAGATGGGGGCGAGCGTCGAGAGGGAGCCGTCGATCAGTCCGACCATGGCGGGCTGGACGCGCTGGAGCAGGAAGTGGTGCTCGTCGGACATCGCTATAGAGTGTAGCGAAGCGTTGCCAAGTGTTTAGAGCATCAGGCACGCCTTACAAGTGTGGTCAGGAAGCCCTGACGTGCGGCTGAAGCTAACGATCGCGTACGACGGCACCGACTTCCGCGGCTGGGCACGCCAGCCGGGTGAGCGGACGGTGGAGACGGAGCTGCGGCGGGCGTTGGGCGAGCTCTATGCCTTCGAAGGCGAGCTCGCTGTCGCGGGCCGCACCGACGCCGGCGTGCATGCCCTCGCGAACAGCGTCTCGGCCGAGGTCGCCGGCGGGCCGCCGGTCGAGCGCGCCGCCGAGGCGCTGAACGCGGAGCTGCCGGAGGACGTCGCGATCACGGCCGTCGAGACGGCTCCGAGCGGGTTCCACGCTCGGTTCGACGCCCGTTCCCGCTCCTACCGCTATCGGGTCTGGCGCAGGCGCGAACGGTCGCCGTTCGAGGCGCGGCGGTCGCTCTGGCACCCGCGGCCGCTCGACGTCGCCTCGCTTCAGGCCTGCGCGAGCGCGCTGCCCGGCGAGCACGATTTCCGCGCGTTCACCCCGTCCGACACCCACCACGAGGTGTTCGTCCGCGTGGTCGAGGACGCGCGCTGGATCGAGCTCGACGACGACGTGCTCGCGTTCGAGATCACGGCCGACTCCTTCCTCCGCCACATGGTTCGGACGCTCGTCGGGACGATGCTCGAGGGGCGCAACCTCGAGCCGCTCCTCGAGGGCCGCCCCCGGAGCGACGCCGGCGCCACCGCGCCACCGCACGGCCTGTACCTCACGGGCGTGACCTACTGAGCCCCGTCCAGGGACTGTCCCCGGACACGGTTGAACGGGACGGGCCACGGGCAGACAATGGGGGCGTGAGGACGTGCCGCCAGTGCGGGAACAGCGTCGAGGACAGGTTCCGCTTCTGCCCCTGGTGCGCCGCGCCGCAGCGGCGGAAGCTCGTCGAGTTCTTCGCGCCGCACCCCGACGTCGAGGCGGACGCGGCGAAGGCGCTACGGGTGTCGCGCTACTTCGGCGACGACGAAACGCCGCCGCAGGTCCGATTCAGCATCTGGTCCGTCGATTCCGCCGAGGCGGCGGTGTCCCTGTCGGAGGAGGAAGCGGAGCGCGTCGCGAGCTTCCTGCGCCCGCCCACCGCACGTCGCCCGTTGCTCGACCACCTGCGCGAGTCCCTCCGCCTCTGACCCGGGAGGGACTGGCTACGATCGGCCGGGTGCGCTACCCGGTCGTCCTCTTCGACCTCGACGGCACCGTGATCGACTCCGGCGCCATCATCCTCGCCTCGATGCGGCACGCCGCCGAGACCGTGCTCGGCAAGACCTACAGCGACGAGCAACTGCTCGCTGCGGTCGGCGGGCCAGGGCTCGAGGCGCAGATGCACGCGCTCGACCCCGCGCGGGTCGACGAGCTCGTGCGCGTCTACCGCGCCCACAACGAGCCGTTGCACGACACGCTCTCCGTCTGTGTCGGGATGGACGCCGTCCTCGACGAGCTGAAGAACCGCGGGCACCGGCTCGGCATCGTCACGGCGAAGCGCCGCGTCACGGTCGACATGGCCTTCGCGCAGGTGCCGATCGAGCACCTCTTCGACGTCGTCGTCGGCGGGGACGAGACCGCAGAGCACAAGCCGCATCCTGCGCCGCTTCTGCTCGCGCTCGAGCGACTCGGGGCTCAGCCTGCCGACGCGGCCTACGTCGGCGACTCGCCGTTCGACATGCAGGCGGCGCGGGCCGGCGGCCTCCACGCGATCGGCGTCGGCTGGGGCCGGATCCACGCCGCCGACGCGTTGACGGAGGCCGACGTCGTCGTCCACCGGGCCGATGAGCTCCTCGACCTCGTCTGAGTCGAAACGCGCGGAGGAGCTCCGCGCCCTGCTCAACACCTGGCTTCACGAGTACCACGTCCTCGACGACCCGTCCGTCGACGACGCGACGTACGACCGCCGCTTCGACGAGCTCGTCGAGCTCGAGCGCCGGCATCCGGAGCTCGTGACGCCCGACTCCCCGACGCAGCGCGTCGGCGCGCCGCCCTCCGACCGGTTCCGGAAGGTGCGGCACCTGACCGCGATGGGCTCGCTCGAGAAGGTGACGACCGACGATGCGATCCTCAAGTGGGCCGAGGACGTCCGCAAGCGCCTCGACAGCGACGAGCCCGTCGCGTACGTCCTCGAGCCGAAGATCGACGGGCTCGCGATCAACCTCACCTACGAAGGGGCCGTGCTCGCCCGCGGCGCCACGCGCGGCGACGGCGAGGTCGGCGAGGACGTCACCGTCAACCTGCGAACGATCCCGGCCATCCCGCTGCGGCTGCTGGGCGACGAGGAGCCGCAGCTGATCGAGGTCCGGGGTGAGGTGTACATGCCGCTCTCGGGGTTCGCGGCGCTGAACGAGCGGCTGCTGGCCGAGGGACGCAAGCCGACGCCCAATCCGAGGAACGCGGCCGCCGGCTCGCTGCGGCAGAAGGACTCCAGGATCACGGCGGCCAGGCCGCTTTCCTTCTGGGCGTACGGGGTCGGCGCCCTGGAGGGCACCGAGCTGCGCTCCCATTGGGAGACGCTCCAGTGGCTCAAGGGCCACGGTTTCCCGATCAACCCGATCGCCGAGCGGCTCGAGTCGATCGACGATGTCGCGCGGGCCTGCCGCGAGTGGGAGCAGCGCCGACGGGAGCTCGACTACGAGATCGACGGCATCGTGATCAAGGTCGACGACCTCGATCAGCAGCGTCGGCTCGGGTCGCTCCACTCGAGGCCGCGCTGGGCGCGCGCGTTCAAGTGGGCGCCGTTGACGGCGACGACGCGCCTGAACGAGATCCGTATCCGTGTCGGGCGTACCGGCGCGCTCAATCCGTGGGCAGTGCTCGAGCCCGTGGAGGTCGGCGGCGTCACGGTGTCGCGGGCGACCCTCCACAACGAGGAGGACATCAACCGCAAGGAGATCCGCGAGGGCGACGACGTGATCGTCCAGCGCGCCGGCGACGTGATCCCGCAGATCGTCGGCCCGGCGGGCGCGCACCGGGCCGGGACGAAGGAGTTCCGGATGCCAACCCACTGCCCGCTCTGCGGCACCGAGATCGTCAAGCCCGAGGGCGAGGCGATGCACCGCTGCCCGAACCGGGCGTGCCCCTCACGTGGGTTGGAGACCCTGATCAACTGGGTGCAGGCTGCCGCCGACATCGACGGCGTCGGCGAGCAGGCGGTGCGGCGGTTCTGGGAGCTCGGGCTCGTGCGCTCGCTGCCCGACCTCTACCGGCTGACGAAGGAGCAGTTGCTCGAGCTCGACGGCTACGGCGAGATCTCGGCCCGCAACTCGACCGAGTCGATCGAGGCGTCGAAGCAGATCCCGTTCCGACGCGTGCTCTTCGGCCTCAACATCCCGGACGTCGGTTGGGTGACCGCGCAGAGCCTGGCGCGCCACTTCGGTACGGTCGACCGGCTCGCCGCCGCCTCGCAGGAGGAGATCATGGAGTGCGAGGGGATCGGGCCCGAACGGGCGGAGGCGATCGCCGAGTGGTTCGCCGACGAGGCGAACGTGCGGCTCGTCGAAGAGCTGCGCGAGCTCGGCCTGCAATTCGAGTCCGGCGAGGAGGACCGGCCGGTCGAGGGCCCGCTCACGGGCAACCAGTACGTGATCACGGGGACGCTCGAGTCGATGACGCGGGAGGAGGCGAAGGCGGCGCTCGAAGCCCTCGGGGCCAAGGTCTCGGACAATGTGTCGAAGAAGACGACGGGCGTCTTCGTCGGCGAGAGCCCCGGGACGAAGGTCGCCAAGGCCGAGAAGGCGGGCGTGCCGATCCTGACCGAGCCCGACCTGCTCGACTTGCTAGGGCGCTGAGGCTTTCGCCAGCGCGGTCGCGAACCGATCCTGCGCCTTGCGCGCCGCCACGTCGCTGATCGGTGCGCCGTTCTGGATGACCGCGAACGCATAGCGGTCGCGCGCATAGCCCGAGAGTGCCGACGCCTCGTCGGTCGTGCCCGTCTTCGCCCGCACTGCGCCGTGGGCGGCGGTGTCCCTCATCCTGCGGACGAGCGTGCCGTTCACGCCCGCCACGGGCAGCGACCGCCAGAGCTCGTCGCGCAGCGTCTCGTCGTCCCAGACGCGGACGAGCAGCGCCGCGATCGCACGCGCCGTCACACGGTCGTCGAGCGAGAGCCCGGAGCCGTCCACGATCCGCACGCCCGCGAGCGGGATCCCTGCCGTCGCGAGGTCGCGGGTCACGACCGCGGCGCCGCCCGCGCTCGTGCCGGCCGTTCCCTTCTCTGCGCCGAGCTCCTTGAGCAGCAGCTCGGCCACGAAGTTGTCGCTCTGGCGATCCATGTCGCGCAGGACGAACTGCAGCGACCGAGACCGCACGGTTGCGAGCACCGCCGCGCCGTCCGGCGCACGGCCGGTGCCCGCAGGCCCGGACGAGACGCCGTGCTCGCGCAGCAGCTTGCGGAACTGCCCGGCCGCTGCGAGCGGAGGTCGCGCGGCATAGTGGCCGTCGTACCAGGCACGGTCGACGGTCAGGGCGGAGAGTGGCGGGCACTCGAACAGGTAGTACGACGACTTCCACCCCGGGGCGGTGCGGTCGTCGTCGAACCACGACTCGTCGCCGAGCACGCGCCCGTCGACCGAGTGGATCCCGAGCGCAAGGACCCTTCGCACGAGCAGGTCGAGCTTCTGCGTCGTCAGGGTCGGGTCGCCGTAGCCCTTGAGCACGAGGTTGCCGTGCCACACGCCGCCGACGAGGTGACCGGTGCCGAGCACGTCGGTGTGGAAGCGATACGCCGGCCCGAGGTCATCGAGCGCCGCGAAGGTGACGGGAAGCTTCTCGTTCGACGCGGGCGCGAGTGGAAGATCCGGGTTGCGCGCGAACACGACTCGACCGTTCGAGAGGTCGATCGCCACGGCGCCCGAGTCGTCGGCGACGACGCCGCGCACCTCGAGCGCGTGCGCGAGCCTCGTGGGCAGGGGAAGCGCGCCCGCGCGGGCGAGCGGCACGAGGGCGAGCATCGCCACGACCACGGTAAGGCCCCTGCGCACGCCTTCGATTGTGCCCTGCGTGGGACTCGGACAGAAGGCGAATGGGTCGCGCGGCCCATTCGCCCGTCGGTCGGATGCCCGAGAATCGAGAAGCATGAGCCTCTTGCGCCAAGAGATCGACGAGGTCCTCCGCTCGCCTGTGGGCGATCACCGGCTCGACGAGATCGAGCGGATCCTCACCGACGGCTACGCCGAGGCCCTCTCGCTCGAGGCGGAGACCGTTCGCCTCGAGAAGCAGATCACCACCGCCGCGCGCGAGCTCGGAGCTGGCGACGTCGACAAGGTCAGGGAGCTCACGTCTCTCGCCGACCTGCTCGACGGGCGAAGCGGCGATCTCGCAGCGCTCCGTCGCCTGCTCGCCGAGCTGCGCCGCCACGCGGCCGCCTTGCGCGCGGCCTAGACCAGTCCGGACCGGACCGCGTACACGGCGGCCTGGATGCGGTTGTCGATCTGCAGCTTCATCAGGATGTTCGAGATGTGGTTCTTCACCGTCTTCGGGCTGATGTGCAGCTCGCCGGCGATCATCGCGTTGTCCTTGCCGTTCGCGATCAGCTTCAGGACTTCGATCTCGCGATCGGACAGCTCCGACTGGATCAGCTCCGCCTCGCGATGCGATGAGGTGGACGCGCGCACGCGCTGCAGCACCTTCGCTGCGATCGTCGGCGAGACGAGCGACTCCCCGACCGCCGCGGCGTTGATCCCCTGCATCAGCTCGGAGATCGAGGCGTCCTTCAGCAGGTAGCCGCAGGCGCCGGCGATGATCGCATCCATCACGTCGTTGTCCTGATCCGAGACCGTGAGCACGAGCACGCGCGTCAGCGGCGCGATCATCGAGATCTGCCGCGTCGCCTCGACGCCGCTGATCCCCGGCATGTTGAGGTCCATGACGACGACGTCGGGAGCGAGCTCGCGTACACCACGTAGTGCATCGGTGCCGTTGTCGCACTCGCCGACGACCTGGACGCCTTGCTCTTCGAGCAGGTTGCGCAGGCCCGTGCGGAACAGGTCGTGGTCGTCCACGAGGAGGACGCGCGGGTCGGCGGCGGATGAGTCGAGGTCGCTCAGTCTGGGCTCCTGGCGGCGGCCAGTCTAGCCCAGGCCGCTCACCGTTCAGCGCAGCGTGATCGTGACGGTGCGCCGGCCCCACGCCCGCGCTCTCGCGAGCGTCGGGAACCACAGGTCGATCCGGGCGCCGCGGATCGCGCTGCCGGTGTCCGCCGCGACCGCAAGGCCGTAGCCGGGGATCGTCATGTGCGTGCCGAGCGGGATCACGGACGGATCGACCGCGGCGACGCCCCAACCGACGTGCAAGCCGCTCGATGTGCGCCCACCGAGCGAGTAGCCGGTCGTCGAGACGGTCAGCGTCGTGCCCGTGGCGATGGCAGCGCCGGGCTGCAGACGCCCGCTGCGAACGGCGGCGGCGTGCGCCTGGGTCGAGACGACGGCGATCCGCCGGGCCGTCAGCCGTCGTTCGCGGGCGAGTGAACGCAAATAGGCCTGTCGGTCCGCGAGCGCACGCGTGAGCGTCGCGGCCGTCGCGGCGGCATGGGCGCGGGCCGCCGCCAGCGCTGCGGCCTGCCCCGCGAGGGCGCGCCGGGCGGCGAGCAGATGAGCCCGTGCGCCCTTCAGCTGTGCAAGCACGTCGCGGTTCGACGCCGTCGCCGCGTCGAGGTTGTCGATGTTGCTCATCGCCTCGTCGAGGCTTCTCGAGCCCAGCACGATCTCGATCGTCTCGACCGAGCCCTGCTCGTACAGCACGCGCAACTGACGCGCGAGCCGAGCCTGGCCGATGCGTGCGCTCTGCCGCGCGACGGCCAGCTCCCGCTCGAGCGACGTGCGCTCGGAGTGCAGCTGCGCCGCGCGTTGCTCGAACGATGCGAGCCGAGCATGGGCGACTGCGAGCCGGTGGTCGAGCGAGTAGAGGTCGAGAACGGCTGCGCGAGAGCGGCCCGCGAGCGAGGCCTGCCGCGCGTGCAGCGCCGCCGTTCCCTTCGAGCCGCTTGCACCGCCGACCGCAGGAGCGGCGAGCACTGCGAGGGCCATGGCCGCGTACGGCAGCAGGCGCCGCCGCGGCGTGTGTGCCTGCCCGAGCACGGTTCGGGACCGTACCACACTCAGGCTGGAGGAGTACGTGGTTTCACGCAGAAACAAGGAGGTTTCCCGTACCTTTCGTTGACGGTCGTCCGAAAAGGTTGGTAGGGTGCCGCATCGTGACGTACCGGCCCCTCCCGGTGCGCCAGTCCCGGCCCCGATCCTGGGGTCGTCATTCGTAAACTGGGACAGGCGCCGTACGTTCTCACGGCCCTCTGCGTTGCGTTGCTCGCAGCGGTTCCTGCATTCGCCAACCCCTCGATCGCCTCGAAACGGGCGCAGGCAGAGCAAGTGCAGCAGCAACTTCTGCAGTTGTCCGACTCGTTGGAGCGTGCGCGTTCGCAGTACGACGCCTCGACTGCCAGGCTCGCTCATATCCAGCGCGATCTGAAACAGAATCGTCACGACTTCGCGATCGCAAAGCACAACCTGAAGATCGGCCAGCGCATGATTGCGAATCGCCTCGCGACGCTGTACATGTCGGACCAGACCTCGACACTCGAAGTGATCCTCGGCGCTCGTAGCCTCGACGACATGATCAGCCGGATGGACAGCGCGAAGAGCGTCACCGACCTCGACGCGCACGTGCTCGCGCAGGTGAAGACTTTCCGCGCCATCGTTCAGCGCAGCGGCGCGCTGCTCGCACGCGAGCAGTCGGAGCAGCAGCGGATCGTCGCGCAGCGCGCAGCGGTGAAACGCTCGATCGAGGGGAAGATCGCCGAGCAGCAGCGCCTCTACGGCTCGATCAAGGGCGAGATCGACAAGCTCGTCGCCGCGCAGCACGCCCGGCAGCTGCAGATGGCGCGGGAGGCGCAGATTCGCCTCCTGCAGGAGCAGCAGAGTTCGCAGAACCAGGTTCTGACGACGGTCGTCGGCGTCACCGCGGTCGCGCCGCAGCAGGACACCGTCGTCGCCCCGCCGTCCACCCACAGCGGTGTCGTCGGCGTGGCGCTCTCGCAGCTCGGCACCCCCTACGTCTGGGGTGGCGCCGCGCCCGGCGGCTTCGACTGCTCCGGGCTCGTGATGTGGGCGTTCGCGCAGGTGGGCGTGTCGCTGCCGCACTCGTCGTACGCGCAGTACTCCTACGGCGTCCCGGTGTCGCGCGACCAGCTCCAGCCCGGCGACATCCTCTTCTTCGACGGGCTCGGCCACGTCGGCATCTACATCGGCGGCGACGAGTTCGTCGAAGCGCCGCACACGGGCGACGTGGTGAAGATCTCGAGCCTGAGCGAGCGCTGGTACTCGGGCTCGTACGTCGGCGCCCGCAGAATTCTCTAGTGGGTGTCTGACACCTCTAGGTGTCAGACACCGGTACGGGGAGCGGCGTAGAGGCCTTCGAGCTCGCGCGAGAAGTGATCGAGAATCACGCTGCGCCGCAGCTTCAGCGTGGGCGTCACCTCGTCCTCCTCGAGTGAGAACTCGCGCGGCAGGACGGTGAATCGCTTGATCTGCTCGAAGGGCGAGCGGTCCGCGTTGACGCGATCGACGGCTGCCCGCACGGCGTCGCCGAGCTCCGCCGACGACATGCCGCTCGCGCGCTCCGGGTCGACGGTGACGAGCGCTGCGATGTACGGCTTGCGATCTCCGACCACGAGCACCTGCGAGATGACCGGGTCCAGCTTCAGCTCGTTCTCGAGGTTCTGCGGTGCGACGTTCTTGCCGCCGGCGGTGACGATGATGTCCTTCTTGCGGTCGGTGATGACGAGGAACCCGTCGTCGTCGACATGGCCGATGTCCCCGGTGTGCACGAAACCCTCGGTGTCGAGGGTGGCTGCCGTCGCAGCCTCGTCGCGGTAGTAGCCGGCGAAGACCGTGTTCGAGCGAATGAGTATCTCCCCGTCGTCCGCGATCCGGAGCTCGACGCCCGGCAACGGCTTGCCGACCGTCCCGAACCTGAAGTCGTTCGCCCGGTTGACCGTGGCCGCCGTGGTCACCTCCGAGAGCCCGTAGCCCTCGAGGATCGGGATGTCGATGGCGTGGAAGAACTCGGCGATCTCGCGCGCGAGCGGCGCACCGCCGGAGTTCGCGACCCGCAGCCTCCCGCCGAGCCGTTCCTTCACCTTCGAGTAGACGAGCCGGTCCGCCAGGCGGTACTGCACGGCGAGCAACACGGGAACGGCTTCCTTCGCCTGCCGGAGCACGGACACGCGGCGCCCCACACGCAGCGCCCAATGGACGATCGCGCGGCGGGTTCCGGTCTGCTCCTCGAAGCCGGCCGCGACCGCCGCGTGGATCTTCTCGTAGACGCGGGGGACGCTCGGGAAGAGCGTGGGGCGGACGCGGGGGAGTTCGACCGCGGCTCGCAGAGGATCGGCCAGGAAGGCGATCGTGAATCCGTTGTATGGCGCCGACAGGTGCAGCAGCCGCCCGTAGTTGTGCGCCAGCGGCAGGTAGAGGAGCATCACGTCGCCCGGCTCGATCAGGCGGTCCTCCATCTCGTCGCTCTTCTGCACCATTGCGTAGTAGTTGCGATGGCGGATCATGCAGGCCTTCGGCGGCCCGGTCGTGCCCGACGTGTAGATGAACGTGAAGAGGTCGTCCTCGCCGATGTCGTCGGCCCGCTCGTCGAGCGCGCCCGGATGCTCGGCGGCATACGCGCGTCCTCGCTCGCGCAGCGCGTCGAGCCCGGAGAACGGGACGACGTGACCTGCGAAGCCGTCCACTTTCGCGCGCTGCTCGTCGTCCTCGACCAGCACACCCACGGCTTCCGAGTGGGCGAGGACGTAGTGCGCATCGCGGGCCGAGCTCGAGGAGTAGATCGGCGCGCCGACGGCGCCGACCAGCGCGAGCGCGAAGTCGAAGAGCGCCCACTCGAGGCTGGTGCGCGCGAGCAGTGCAAAGGCATCGCCCTTCTCGACGCCGAGGGCGAGCAGACCGTTCGCCAGCTCGCGGACGGCGACGGCTGCCTGCTCGCGCGACACAGAGCGCCACTCGCCGTCGACCTCGTGCAGGTAGGCGGGCTCCGCGTGCCCGGCGCCGGCCGAGTCGCGCCAGAGATTGGCGATCGTCCGTGCGCGGGCCACGAGCCTGAATCTAGCCGCAGGAAGACGGTCGTCCGCAGCGAACCGAAGCCGTCCCAGTACAATTCCTCACTCATGCGGACTACCTGGAACGGCTCCGTCAGCTTCGGCCTCGTCAACATCCCCGTCGGTCTCGCACCGGCGACGAAGCCCGCTGCCCGGCAGTCCGACGTCTCCTTCCGGATGCTCCATCGCGAGTGCGGGACGCCGATCAAGCAGAAGCGCTGGTGCCCGGTGCACGAGCGCGACGTCGAGTCGGACGAGCTCGTGCGCGGCTGGGAGGTCGCGAAGGGCCAGTTCGTGATGGTCGAGGACGCGGAGCTCGAGGCGATCGAGCAGCACGACACCTCGCGCTCGATCGACATCAGCCGCTTCGTCCGTCTGGAGGAGGTCGATCCGGTCTACTTCGATCGGACGTACTTCCTCGTGCCGGCGGGCGCGGAGGCCCAGCGTCGGCCGTACGTGCTGCTGCACGAGGCGATGAAGGACGCAGGTGTGGCGGCACTCGGTCGCTTCGTGCTCGCCGGCAAGGAGAAGCTCTGCCTGATCCGGCCGATGGGCGACGCGCTCGCGCTCGAGACCCTGTTCGTCCACGACGACGTCAAGGAGCACGCGGAGATCGACGAGGCCGTTGCCGGCTCGGAGGTCAAGAAGCCGGAGCTCGACCTCGCGAAGCAGATCATCGCGTCGCTCGCGGGCGAGTTCGACCCGCAGGAGCTGCGCAGCGAGTACCGCGAATCGCTCAGGGAGCTGCTCGAGGCGAAGCTCGCAGGCACCGAGATCGTGGCGCCCGAGCCGCAGGCGCCTGCCCCGGTGGTCGACCTGATGGAGGCGCTGCGTGCGTCGGTCGCCGCCGCGAAGGGCAAGGAGCAGGACGGGACCAAGAAGAAGGCGGCGCCGCGCAAGCGGACAGCCGCCTCCCGCTAGCTTCGCGCAGCGATCAGTGCTGCGCGGGGAGCGCTCCCAGCGCGTCGAGCTGCGCCTGGAAGAGGAACTTGTCGATCTTGCCGTGGTAGATCGGCACGTGCTCCTCGACGCAGATGCGGATCACCTCGTCCCGCTCGATCCCCACCTCCTTGGACAGCTCGTCGGGCGTCAGGTGGTTGGCCATGTCGCTCCTCTCGTTCGCAAGAACGAAAAAGCCCGCTGCGCGCATCGCGCTCGCGGGCCAGGTCCACGGAGCTCCTCTGGGCGCAGGACAGGAAGCTTCACGCACCCCGCCCTGTCGCCGTCGAGCTCACAGTGGACGAAGGATAATCGATCCAGGTGACGGACGCGACCGATCTCCTCCCCGGGCTCGAGGAGCGGTTCCGGACCGTCCGGGGCGCCCGGATCCGTTTCTTCACCGGCGGCGAGGGGCCGCCGCTCCTGCTCCTGCACGGGCTCGGCGGGGCCGCCTGGAACTTCGCGGAGCTGGTGCCGCTGCTCGACGGCTGCCGCCTGCTCGTGCCCGACTTGCCCGGGCACGGCGGTTCGGCGCCGCTGCCCGCGGCGACGATCTCCGGCTTCGCGGACGTGGTCGCCGGGCTGCTCGAGGAGCCGACACTGGTGCTCGGGCACTCGATGGGCGGCGTCGTCGCGCTGCGGCTCGCCGAGCGACGCCCCGAGCTCGTCTCGGGCCTCGTGCTCGCGGCGCCAGCCGGCATCACGAGCTCGACACGTGTCTCGCAGGTGACGATCGCGCTGATCGGCCTCCTCCAGCCGGGGCGCGTCGCGGGTCGGTTCGTCGATCGGATCGGCGGCTCGGTCCGCCTCAGGCGGCTCGTGTTCGGCATCCTCGAGGTCGCGAACGCCGATGCGCTCAGCGAGCGGGCGGTGCATGGGTTCCTGCGCGCGTCGCGGCTGCACACGGACGCGATCGGCGCCGGTCTCGCGCTCACGCGGGACGACCCGCGGGCGTTCATCGAGCGGGTCCGGTGCCCGGCGCTCGTGCTCTTCGGAGCGCGCGACCGGCAGGTGCCGCTCGAGGACGGGTTCGAGTACGCGCGGCTGCTCGGCGCGCCCCTGCGCCTGATCGCCGATTGCGGGCATCTCCTGATCGGCGAGCGCCCGGACGTGTGCGCGCGCGCCGTGCTCGAGCTCTGCGCTAGCGCTACCCTGTAGCCCGTCCCGGGGTGTGGCGCAGCCTGGTAGCGCGCTCCGTTCGGGTCGGAGAGGCCCCCAGTTCAAATCTGGGCACCCCGATGACGTGCGAGAGCCCGCGGCCTGCGGGCTCTCGTCTGTCCGGGCACTGGGCTTTCTGCCCACGGCCTCGTTCAGGCGGCGGTGCGCACGGGCCGCCAGAGGAGCGGCACGAACCAGAGGAACGCGCCGAGCGTGCCGCCGACTGCGAGCACGGTGGTCGGCGCGACCGACTGAGCGACCACGCCCGCGAGCGCGAAGCCGACGGGCGTCAGCCCGAGCGAGCCGAAGAAGTCGAACGAGAAGACGCGGGCCAGCAGGTGCTCTGGGACGAGCTCTGTGACGAGAGTCGTCCACGCGGCGATGCCCACGCCGATCCACAGGCCGCGCCAGACCGCCGCCGCCACGCCGAGCGGGAACCACGGCGAGAGCGCGAGCACGAGGATCCCGAAGTCGTTGATCCCGAAGGCTGCGAAGCAGACGAGGACGCGGTGTCGCCTGGGATGCCACTTCGCCCACGCCAGCGACCCTGCGACCATCCCGGCCGCCATGGCGCTGAAGACCAGGCCGTACGACCCGACGCCGCGGTGGTAGTGGGCCTGGACGACTCGCGGCAGCAGCGCCGTGAACGGCGACATCGCGATCATCAGGATCACCGTCGCCGCAGTGATCCCCGTCCAGATCCACGGAACCGAGATCACGTAGCGGAAGCCCGTGGCGAGCTCGCGGCGGAGCCCCTCCTGCGCAGCGGGCTCGAGCCGACGCGGCCGCGCGGCCGAGAGCATCGCGGCGGAGACGACGAACGAGCCGCACTCGAGCGCCCAGACCGTCGACGGGCCGGTCGTGCCGTAGAGGACGGCGGCGAGCGCCGGGCCGACGATCGCGCTGCCCTGCCGGGCGATCCCGATCCACGAGTTTGCCGAGGGCAGCATCGCGTGCTCGACGACCAGCGGCACGATCCCCCC
The DNA here is from genome assembly GCA_963725595.1 of uncultured Thermoleophilia bacterium. Lineage (GTDB taxonomy): Bacteria > Actinomycetota > Thermoleophilia > Gaiellales > Gaiellaceae > PALSA-600. The sequence continues at coordinate 40,548 of CAVRYT010000002.1, forward strand.
GAAGGCCGGCTGGAAGAACCCGTCGGCGAGCCCGAAGGCGGCGGCGAGCGCCAGCACCGCCGCGAGGGTCAGGTGGCCGCTCAGGTCGATCCCGAGGAACGCGGCCAGTACGACCGCGCGGGCGAGGTCGGAGCCGATCATCAGCCGCGCCCGCGGGTACCGGTCCGCGAGCACGCCGCCGAGCAGGAGCGTCACCAGCATGGCGAGCGATTCGAGCGCGAGGACGAAGCCGAGCGTGCCGACCTTCCCGGTCAGCTGCGTCACGCGCCAGCCGAGCGCGACCATGAACGCCGCGTCACCGGTGAACGAGATCGTCTGACCGGTCCAGAGGAGCCGGAAGTCCCGGCTCGAGAACGCCGCCAGAGTGCCGAGGCGGGGTGCAGTCACCGCCGGAGGCTATCGTCGCCTCTCGATGGCGCTGCGAGCCGCGGTGTTCGACGTCGACTACACGATCGCGAAGCCTGGTCCCGACCTCGGGCCCGACGGGTATCGCCGCCTCGGTGAGCGCCACGGGCTGACCCTCGATCCGGCCCGCTACGACGAGGCGCGCCGGGCGGCGATCACGACGCTGAAACGGCATCCGGAGCTCGACCACGACGAGGAGATCTGGGTGCTGTTCACCCAGCGGATCATCGAGGGGATGGGGGGTGTCGGGGACACGTACGCCGCGGCGTTCGAGATGGAGCGCGCATGGGTGCACGCGCATCACTTCGAGCTCTACGAGGACGCCAGGCCCGCGCTCGCCGCGCTGCGGTCGCGCGGCCTCCGGCTGGGGCTGCTCTCGAACACGGCGCGCGATCTGGAGGAGTTCGTCGCACACCACGACCTCCAGGTGGACGCCGTGCTCACGTCCCGCACGCACGGGAAGACGAAGCCGCACGAGACGATCTTCCGGCGCATGCTCGAGCTCCTCGACGTCGAGGCCGAGGAGGCGGTGATGATCGGCGACACGCTCGACGACGATGTCGAGGGCGCGCGCGCCGTCGGCATGCGGGCCGTGCTCGTCGATCGTGACGCTCGCTACCCGGGGCAGGAGCGTCTCGACGGCCTCGGCGGGCTCCTGGACCTGCTCGCCCTGGACTAGAGTCAGCGCCCGATGGGTCTCGTCGTCTGGATCGTGGCCGCCGTGGCGCTCGCGGTCGGCGAAGTGCTGACGCCCGGGCTGTTCTTCCTCGGGCCGGTCGCGCTGGCCGCTGCGGCGGCCGCAGTCGCAGCCGGGCTCGGCGCCGGCGCCACGTGGTCGATCGTCGTCTTCCTGGCCGGGGCGCTCGCCTCGCTCGCGTTCCTGCGCCCGATCGCACGGCGCCACGTCCGGCTGCCGTCGCTCTCGCGCACCGGTGTCGATGCGCTCGTCGGGCGTAAGGCGCTCGTCACGAGGCGGGTGGACGCCGTCGGCGGCCGCGTGCGGATCGGCGGCGAGGAATGGACTGCGCGGGCCTACCTCGACGACCAAGTGCTCGAGGAAGGCGCGACGGTGGACGTCGTGAAGATCGAGGGGGCAACCGCCCTCGTGGCCGAATAGGAGGTCCTGCCCGTGGTCGTGCTGATCGTGCTCGCCGTGCTCGTGCTCTTCGTGCTCGTGCTGCTGGCGCGTACGGTGCGCGTCATCCCCCAGGCACGCGCCGGGGTGGTCGAGCGTCTCGGCCGCTACTCGCGGACACTCACACCCGGCCTCGCGCTCGTGGTCCCGTTCGTCGACCGTGTTCGGCCGCTGCTCGACCTGCGCGAGCAGGTGGTGTCGTTCGACCCGCAGCCGGTGATCACGGAGGACAACCTCGTCGTCAACATCGACACGGTCATCTACTTCCAGGTGACCGATCCCAAGGCGGCCACGTACGAGATCGCCAGTCCCGTCAATGCGATCGACATGCTGACGGTGACGACACTGCGCAACGTGATCGGCGGCATGACGCTCGAGCAGACGCTCACCTCGCGCGATCAGATCAACGACCAGCTGCGCGGCAACCTCGACGAAGCCACGGGCAAGTGGGGCATCCGCGTGCACCGCGTCGAGCTGAAGGCGGTCGATCCGCCGGCCTCGATCAAGGACACCATGGAGAAGCAGATGCGCGCCGACCGTGAGAAGCGCGCCGCGATCCTGCAGGCGGAGGGGATCAAGCAGGCCGCGATCCTCACGGCCGAGGGCGAGAAGCAGGCCGCGATCCTGAAGGCGGAGGGGCAGAAGCAGGCGGCGATCCTCGCCGCCGAGGGCCAGTCGCAGGCGATCGCCACGGTCTTCGAGGCGATCCACGAGGGGAAGCCCGACCAGGAGCTCCTCGCCTACCAGTACCTGCAGGTGCTGCCGCAGATCGCCCAGGGCGACTCGAACAAGGTGTGGGTGATCCCGAGCGAGCTGACGCGTGCGCTCAGCGGCATCTCGGATCGGATGCTCCCCCGCGCGGGGGACGACAGCTCGAAGACCTGAGACCCATAACACGGGGGCGTGCTGCGGCAGAAGCGTGTCCTCAACCTGCTCTTCGTCGGTGTCGGTCTCGTGACGGCGCTGCTCGTCGCGCGCCACTTCGCCGATGTCGGGTGGCCGTTGCCGCACGCGAACCTCTGGCTCGTCGCACTCGCCGCACTGATCACGCTCGCGTCGTACGCGGCCAAGGCCTGGGGCTGGCAGCGTCTCTTCGCCGGCGAGGCTCGCCCGGCCATGCTCACGCTGGCGGCGGCCGGTGGCGCCGCCACGGTCGGCGGCATCGCCCTGCCCGGCCGCTGCGACGAGGTGCTGCGCGTGGCGGTGGTCCGCCGCTGCCGCAGGCGGCGCGCGAGCATCGGTGCCGTCGCGCTCTCGCTCTTCGTGCTCGGCCTGCTGGACAGCGTCGCCCTCGTGCCTCTCGCCTCCGCTGCGGCTGCCGTCTCCGACGTGGCGGGCTGGCTCGAGGCCGGCCTGATCGTCGTTGCGGTCGCGGGCGTCGCCTCCGCCGGCGTGATCGCGGTGCTGCCGCGCATCGCGTGCAGCGAACGGCTGTCGCGCTTCCGGATCGCCCGCTTCGTGGCCGCGCACGCTCTGCCACCGCGCCAGGCGGTGCTCGCGTCGATGGGGGTAACGACCTCCTGGGTTCTGCGCACGCTGGCGGTCTTCGTGCTCCTCGCGGCGGTCGGGCTCGGCACCGACTTCGCGCTTGCACTCTCGTTCGTGTGCGCGTCCTCCGCCTCCGCCGTCCTGCCGGTCGCCCCGGCGGGAGCCGCGGTCCAGGCGGGCGCGGGCGCGGCGATCCTCGCGTCGGCCGGCGTGCACGCCGAGCAGGCGGTGGCGTTCGGTGTCGCTGCGCAGGCGCTCTCGATCGCGGCTGGCGCCGGCTTCCTGCTCGCGCTCGGTGCCTGGCATGCCCAGGCGCGCCTCACCCCAGTTCGGCTGCGGCTTCAGCGAGGGTGAGCACGGGGCCGACGCACGTGTCGGCCTCTTCCAGCAGCCCACGCCACTCGGCGAGCGGCCGGGAGCGGAGGAGGTCGGCGAGCTCGGGCAGCTCGCGCTCGAACTGGCGCTCGACGAGCTCGGGCCGGCCGAGCAGATCGCACAGGTTCTTCCAGAAGCGCGGCTCGAGCGCGGCGACCGTGAGGTGCCGCCCGTCGGAGGTCTCGTAGATGCGGTAACAGGCGACGCCGCCGGTCAGCAGGCGCGGCACGGGCTCGCCGGCGAGCCGGTGGGCGACGAAGCGGTGTGAGCCGTGCGCCATCGACACGACGAGCCGCGTGCCCGCGCCCGTGCGCGCGCGCTCGAGGAGCGCCGCGAGCACCTCGATCACGGCGGCCTGCGCGCCCGCACCGAGGTCGGCGATCTGCACCGGCGGGAGGGCCGGGGCGGTGTCGGCGAGCGCACCCGCGTAGCCGAGGTAGTTGAGGTCGTGCCCGGCCCGCGCTGCGAGCGGCCCGCTGCTGCCGTAGCCGGTGATCGAGCAGACGATCGCATCGCTCCGGAGCGGCAGCTCGAGCCGTTCGAGCACTCCGGGCCGAAAGCCCTCGAGCACGACGTCGGCCTCACCGACCACGGCGGGCGCCGGCTCGGCCCGCGCGTCCCAGGCCACGATCTCCTTCCCCTCGTTGAGGACGCGGTACGCGCCGGGCGACGTGGCTGCGACCGGGTCGCCCTCGGGAGGCTCGACCTTCACGACGCGCGCGCCGAGGCGGAGCAGCTCCCGGCTCGCGAACGGCCCCGGCAGGTAGCGCGTGAGGTCGGCGACGACCACACCCTCGAGCGGCTGCATCGAGGGCGATTATGCTCCGGGCCGGATGTCGGAGCGCTCCACTGACCGGCGTAGGGAGCTGCTCGATGCAGCGATCGCCGTGTTCGCGCGGAAGGGCTTCCATGCGTCGCGGGTCGGCGACATCGCCGAGGAGGCGGGCGTCGCCCACGGGCTCCTCTACCACTACTTCCGGTCGAAGGAGGAGGTGCTCGAGACGATCATCCGCGAGACGTGGCAGCTCCTCGAGGAGGACACCGGGCGGATCGAGTCCTCCGGAGCGCCGCTCGACGAGCAGCTCCGTCGCTTCGCCCGGATCTACCTCGGCTCCTGGCTCGCCTCCCCCGACCTGATCCGCGTGCTCGTCCGTGAGGTCGGACGCAGCCCCCAGGTCGGAAGCCGTGTGCGCGAGATCCGCGGCGTGTTCGTCGCGCTGGAGCGGATGATCGACGCGGGGCGCCTACGAGGCGAGGTGCGTGCCGACTGCAACGCGGAGCTCGCGGCGTGGATCTACTACGGCGCCCTGGAGGAGATCCTCACCGGCTGGGTGCTCGGCCAGCTGCCGTCGCGCGAGCCCGACGTCGAGCGCGCGGTGCAGACGGTCGTCGACGTCGCGTCGGCGGGGCTCGCCGCATGAGCATCGGCAGGGTCTTCAACCTGCTCGAGCTCGAGCTGGGCGAGCTCGACGAGCCGCCGCCCGACGGGCATGGCTTCCGGCTCCGCCCTCCTGGGTACGAGCTGGGCGCGAAGCTCACCGGCTGCAGCGTTTACGAGGTCGACCCCGGCCAGGCCGTCTGGCCCTACCACTTCGAGCTCGTCGAGGAGGAGTGGCTGATCGTGCTCGCCGGCGAGCTGACGCTTCGCAACCCCGACGGCGAGCGTCGGCTCCGGGCCGGCGATGTGGCCTGCTTCCCGGCCGGGGCGGCGGGCGCGCATGCGGTGCGCAACGACGGCGACGCGGTGGCGCGGTTCGCGATGCCGTCCAGCCGTGCCCGCTACGGCGGCGGCGTCGTCTACCCGGACAGCGGCAAGTTCGCACTCGGGTCGTCGGGGTTCGAGCACAGGGGCTTCCTCGGCGAGCAGGCCGACTACTGGGAGGGCGAGACGTGAGCGACGTCAACCTGTTCGACCTCGCGCTCGAGCACGACGAGGACGACCCGCCGGGCTACCACTGCGCCTACGGCCGTACGGGCCCCCTCCTCGGCGCGGAGCAGCTCGGTCTCTCGGTCTACGAGCTGCCGCCCGGGCAGAGCATCTGCCCCTACCACTACGAGACCGGTGAGGAGGAATGGCTGATCGTGCTCGCCGGCCGGCCGACGCTGCGCACGCCGGAGGGGGAACGCGAGCTCGGCACGTGGGACTGCGCGTTCTTCCCGGCCGGCGAGGAGGGCGCGCACAAGGTCACGAACGGCACCGACGAGCGCGCGCGTGTCTGCATCTGGTCGAACCGCCTGGAGGTCTCCACGTCCGTCTACCCGGACTCGCAGAAGGTGGGCGCGTGGCCGCCCGGCAAGCTCTTCCGGATCGCGGACGCCGTCGAGTACTACGAGGGGGAGGTGCCGAGCGGCACCTCCCCCTCGTGAGCCCGTCCTAGGGCTGCACGCGCTCCCAGCTGAAGGGCCCGAACGAGTTCGGGCCCGCCGGCGCCGGGTGCTTCGGGTCGATCGTCAGGCGCAGGTACTCGAGCGGGAACGTGCTCCCGTGTACGACCACGCGATGAAACAGCTTCGAGTAGTCCCCGGCGGGAAGGGCCGGTGCGTTCGACGACTGGTTGTCGAAGGCGTCGTCCGCGCACGTCACCGTCGACGTTCCGCTGCCGGACTCCGTCTGACACGCCGAATTGTCGACGAGCGGGTTGTCCGAGCGGTAGACGTGCGAGTCGCCGTTGAAGAGCAGGACCGGCTCTCCCAGGGAGAGCGTGTTCGACGCGATGTCGTCGATGAACTGCTTGTAGTTGGCGATGTGCGCCGACGCTTTGCCGTCGAGGTCCCACATGTCGGCCTGCTCGAAGACGACGACGCCGGCGACGTGATCGGCCTTCGCCTGCCCGAACGCTGCGTCGAGCCAGCGTAGGTCGGCGGCCGTCCGCTGGGCGGCCTCCTGGAGCTGCTCGCCGGTCGCGCTCCCCGCCCCGTACCAGATGTCCGCGTCGTTGTTCGAGCCGCCGGGCAGGTTGACGGTGACGAAGAGGACGTTCGATTGCTCCCACATCACGTTCTCGATGTACTGCGCGTCCTCGGGGTGGCTCGGGTCGAAGGCCTGCCCCTGGCTGACGACCTGCTGGTCGTGCTGCCCGAGGGTACGGCCGGGCTGCGCGAAGAAGAGCTGGCGCACGAGCGCGAGGTTCGCAACCGGGTCGCCGTTCGCGTAGTCGACGTAGCTCCCGCCGGCCTGGACGTTGCCGCCTTCGCCCGACTTGTGGCAGTCCGTCCACTCGTTGTCCCCCGGCGTGTAGACGAGCGGATTCTGGTACTGCGACCAGAGCCCGAAGATCTGTTGGTCGTAGCCGTATGTGCAGAACTGCTTGCCCGAGTGGATGTCCCCGACGTGCACGACCGCCTTGACGCGGTGATCGCCGTTCACCGCGGAGATGAACGCCGGCGTCGCGTCCGTCTCGGACGTGTCGGTGGGTGTCGTCCCGTACGGCGCGTCTCCGTAGACCGCGTACGTGACCGCGCCCTCGCCTCCCCAGCGGAGCGCGTTCTTCCCGTCGTCCGCTCCCGCGACGAGCGCGGCCATGACCCCGGTAGCCGCAGCGGTGAGCACCACGAGCACGAGCAGCTTCTTCATCGTCCCTCCCGTTCGATTCAATGGGCGGCTCGAACCTATGCGCGCCCGCTGCGACGACGCGGTTACCGGGCTGTGACGAGACGGGGACAGGCGGCGGGTGACAACGGAGGCGACTCAGGAACCTGGCTTGCGGGGCCATGACCGGGGACTGTCCCCGGCCATGGCCCGCTACGGCACGTCCGGGGACAGTCCCCGGACGCGGCCCGTCGGGACGCGCCGCGAAGCGCCGATGCGGGACGGCGGCGCCCGACGTACCCTCGACGGAGATGGCCCGCCAGCCACGCTGCAACCTCCCACCCGCCGGCGCATACCACGTGACGGCGCGCGGAGTCGCGCGGCAGGCGATCTACGGCGACGACGCGGACCGCCGCCTCTGCATCGCGCTGATCGGCAGCGCGGTGCGACGGTTCCGCTGGCGTCTCCTCGCCTACTGCCTGATGCCGAACCACTTCCACCTTGTCGTCACGACCGAGCTCGACCGCCTGTCGCGCGGCATGCACCTGCTCAACTTCCGCTACGCGCAGGCGTTCAACGACCGCCACGGCCGCGTCGGGCACCTGTTCCAGGATCGCTTCCACGCTCGCGTCGTCGAGAGCGACGAGCACTTCGTCGGCGCGTGCGAGTACGTGCTCGACAACCCGGTGCGCGCGGGGCTCTGCGGGCAGCGCGACGACTGGCCGTGGGTCGGCGGTGAGGTACTCGCCGACCTACGCGGAGGCGTGTACCGGCGACAGCGCCGGCGCCCACGAGCAGATGGGGGAGACCTCGCCGCTGCGGCCGTTCAGCCGCCGGTAGCCGAGCGCGTGCTCCGCCTGCATCAGCTTGTGGATCTGCGTCGTGCCCTCGTAGATGATGGGCGCGCGCGCGTTCCGGAAGTACCGCTCGATGCCGTACTCGGCCGAGTAGCCGTACGAGCCGAAGACCTGGATCGCGAGGTGCGCGGCCTCGAACGCCGACTCGGTCGCGTGCCACTTGGCGAGCGACGTCTCGCGGGTCGAGCGCTTGCCGCGATCCTTCATCCAGGCTGCCTGCATGACGAGCAGCTTCGACGTCTCGTAGCCCAGCACCATCTTCGCGATCATGTCCTGGACGAACTGGTAGCGGCCGATCGGCTGTCCGAACGTCTCGCGCTCGCGCGCGTACTCGACCGAACGCTCGAGACACGCGCGCACGACGCCGCACGCGCCGGCCGCGACCGTGAAGCGGCCGTGGTCGAGCGAGTGCATGGCGATCTCGAAGCCCTGCCCCTCCTCGCCGATCAGGTTCTCCGCGGGTACCTCGACGTTCTCGAAGAAGAGCTCGCCGGTCGAGCCTGCCCAGATGCCGAGCTTGTGCTCGGTGTCGGCGCTCGTGAAGCCCTTCGTGCCCTTTTCGAGCACGAACGCGCTGATCCCCTTGTGCGCCGCCGCCGGATCCGTCTTCGCGAAGACGAGCGCATGGTCGGCGACGGATGCGTAGGAGATCCAGTTCTTCTGCCCGTTCAGGACGTAGACGTCGCCCTCGCGGCGCGCCGTCGAGCGCATCGACGCGACATCCGAGCCGGCCCCCGGCTCCGTCAGGCCGAAGCACGCGAGCTTCTCACCGCGCGCCTGCGGCGCGAGCCAGCGCTGCTTCTGGTCCTCGGTGCCGTACGCGAGGAGCGAGAGCGAGTTGAGGCCGACGTGCACCGAGATGAGCGTGCGGAACGCGGCCTCGCCGCGCTCGATCTCCTCGCACGCGAGTGCCTCGGACACGAAGTCCAGCCCTGCGCCGCCGTAGGCCTCGGGGATGACGATCCCGAGGATCCCGAGCTCGGCCATCCCTTCGATCAGCTCGAAATCGAGCTTGTGGTCGATGTCGTTTCGGATCGCGACCGGCAGCACGCGCTCATCGACGAACGCGCGGACGGTGTCCTGGATCAGGCGCTGCTCCTCGGTGAGCTCGAAGTCCACGCGCGCAGCCTACCGACGCAACCTGCGGCGCCCACGTGGGGCAACACCTGGACACGGCCTCGGTCCTCTTCCCGCGGCTTGTCGGTCGGACGGGTGCTCGCTACAGTTCCTGACTGACGTGTCAATCAAGGAGCAGGAGCCGCAGGTGGCCGCGATCGAGGAGGCCGTGGCGGGCGGGGTCTCGTTCGCCCTCACGGACGAGCAGAAGGAGCTGCGCGCCCTCGCGCGCGAGTTCGCGACGAAGGAGATCCGACCGCGCGCGGCCGAGCACGACGTCGACATGAAGCACCCGGCCGGCCTTGTCGCGCAGGCGCACGAACTCGGCCTCATGAACCTGCACGTGCCGGTCGAGTACGGCGGCCTCGGCCTGAACTGCTTCGACGGCATGCTCGTCGGCGAGGAGCTCAACTGGGGCTGCTCCGGCATCGGCACGTCGATCGGCGCGAACGGCCTCGGCGCCGGGCCGGTGATCATCGCCGGCACCGGCGAGCAGAAGAAGCGCCTGCTGCCGCAGCTCCTCGACGAGCCGATCCTCTGCTCGTTCGGGCTCTCGGAGCCCGACGCGGGCTCCGACGTCGCCCGTCTCAAGACGTCGGCGGTGCGTAGGGGTGACGAGTACGTCCTGAACGGCTCCAAGACCTTCATCACGAACGCGGGCTACGCGGCCTGGACGGTCGTCTTCGCGAAGACCGACGCGGCGAAGGGCCACCGCGGCATCTCGGCGTTCGTCGTCCCGATGGACACGCCGGGCGTGACGATCGAGCAGCACCTCGACAAGATGGGACAGCGCGCGACGGATACGTCGGCCTTCGCCCTCCAGGACGTCGTCGTACCCGCCGCGAACCGGCTGGGCGAGGAGGGGCAGGGCTTCAAGATTGCCATGCAGACGCTCGACTTCACGCGTCCGGGCACCGCGATCGGAGCCGTCGGCGTCGCGCAGGCGGCCTACGAGCTGTCCGTCGAGTACGCAAAGGAGCGCGTCACCTTCGACGTGCCGATCGCGATGCACCAGGGAGTCAACTTCATGATCGCGGACATGGCGACCGAGATCGAGGCTGCGCGCCTCCTCACGTGGCAGGCAGCCTGGCTGCTCGACCGCGGCGAGCGCGCCACGCTGCACTCCTCGTTCGCCAAGCGCTTCGCCGCGGACACGGCGATGAAGGTGACGACCGACGCCGTGCAGGTGTTCGGCGGCTACGGCTACATGAAGGAGTACCCGGTCGAGAAGCTGATGCGCGACGCGAAGCTGTTCCAGATCTACGAGGGCACCTCGCAGATCCAGCGTCTCGTGATCGCGAAGGAGATCTTCCTGCCCCGCGGGTAGGCTCGCGCGGATGGCGCTCGAGATCGATCTGTCCGGACGCGTTGCGCTCGTCACCGGCGGCTCGCGCGGCCTCGGCCGCGCGGACGCCCTGACGCTGGCCCGCGCCGGTGCCGACGTGGTGATCGCGGATCTGCTGGTCGAGTCGGAGCTGTCCGAGGAGACGGACGCATACGGCCCGCTCGCGACCGTCGCGCGGCAGCAGGGGCTGGTCGGCACCGAGTCGGCCGCCGAGGAGATCCGCGCGCTCGGGCGTCGAGCGATCGCGGTCCGCTGCGACGTCACCGATCGAGAGCAGGTCGCGACCGCCGTCGGCCGGGCCGTCGACGAGCTCGGCTCGGTCGACATCCTCGTCAACAACGCCGGCACGCTCGACCACGTCGGGCAGTTCGCCGATCAGAGCCCGGAGCTGTGGGAGCGCGACCTGCGCGTCAACCTGACCGGCGCCTTCAACTGCTCGCAGGCGGTCTGGCCGCACATGAAGGAGCGGAAGTGGGGACGGATCGTGAACATGGCCTCCGTCGCCGGCACGCTCGGCGGGTTCGGGCAGGCGTCGTACTCGACGACGAAGGCCGGCCTGCTCGGTCTCACGAAGACGCTCGCCATGGAAGGCGGCCGTCACGGGATCACTGCGAACGCGATCGTGCCTGGGATCATCGGCACCGAGGCGTTCCACATGGCGAACCCGGCGATGAACGAGCGGATCGCGAGCCGCACCGTCTTCAAGCGCCCGGGGGCGCCGCAGGACATCGCGAACGCGATCGCGTTCCTCTGCTCGGACCTCGCGTCGTACGTCACCGGCATCGAGCTGAACGTGTCGGGCGGCGTCGAACTGTTCGTCTTCTGAGCGCGGCTACCATGCGGCTGCCGTGGCAGCCTCCTCGCCGGCCGTGTCGCGTCGCGCGACAGCGCGGTCCCGCTTCTGGACCCGCCTCGGGTTGCTGGCGCTCGTCGCGGGCGTGCCGGTGGTCGTCGTTCCGCTCTTCTTCGCGGGCTCGCCGAGCCGGCTGGCGGCCGGGACGCGGATCGCCGGAGTCGACGTCGGCGGCCTCACGCCTGCCGCGGCGACCCGTCTCCTCGAGGGGCGCTTCCGGGCGGTCGCCTCGCGCCCCGTCGTCTTCACCGCGGGCGGAAGGCGCTTCCGGATCAGCCCTTCCTTTCTCGGCATGACCGTCGACTGGGCGGCGGCCGTCGCGGCCGCCCGCCGACAGGGTGGCGGCCCCGGTCTCGTCCGCGGCTACCGCCGCATCGCACTGGAGCTCTTCCCGCAGGACGTCTCGCCGCCGGTACGCGTGTACGACCCCGGCGTCGACTACGAGCTGACGCTCCTCTCGCGCGAGGTGCGGTCGCCTCGGCGCGACGCGCGCCTCGTCCGGCGCGGCCTCCGGATCACGATCGCAGCCGGCTCGTCGGGCCGGGAGCTCGACCGCTCTGCCGCTCGCGCCCTGCTCGTCTCCTCCCTCGCCTCGTTCTCGCGGGAGCCGGTCGCGCTGCCGGTCGTCGTACACGCCCCGAGCGTCACCGTCGCGTCGCTCTCCTCCAGGCAGCGGCTCGCGTCGCGAATGGTCGCAGCGCCGGTGACGCTGACCGTCGGGCCGACGCGACTTCGGCTGCCCCGGTGGCGGATCGCGAAGATGCTCGATCTCGCGATCCTTCGCTTCTCCGGGCCCGCGGCCGACGACTACTTCGTACGGCTCGGACGGCAGCTCGAGCGCGCGGCCAAGGATGCGACGTTCGCCGTGTCGGGCTCCACGGTGCGAGTGGTGCCCGCTCGACCGGGGATCGCGCTCGACGTGGCGCGCTCGGCCGACCTGATCGCGGCCGCCGCGAAACGGCTCCAGCAGCGCGTCGCGCCGCTCGCGCTCGAGACCACGCAGCCGACGCGGACGACGTCCGAGGCGACCGCCATGGGCATCACGGGCACGGTCGCGACGTACGAGACGTTCTACGGGGGCGACCCGAACCGCATCCACAACGTGCAGCTTGTCGCCCACCTGGTCGACGGCGCGCTGATCGCCCCGGGGGCGACCTTCTCGTTCAACGGCACGACCGGAGCCCGCACAGCGGCGAAGGGGTTCCTGGAGGCGCCCGTGATCGTGAACGGGGAGCTGCAGACGGGGCTCGGCGGCGGCGTGTGCCAGGTCTCGACGACGGTCTTCAACACCGCGTACGAGGCTGGGTTGCCGATCACCGCGCGGACGAACCACGCGCTCTACATCTCGCACTACCCGCTCGGACGCGATGCGACCGTCGACTACCCCGGAGTCGACCTGAAGTTCGTGAACGACACCCCCCACTGGCTGCTCCTGCGGACATGGGTCGGGTTGTCGTCCCTGACCGTCGGTCTGTACGGCACGCCGCAGCATCGCCGCGTCGACACGGTCGCCCACCCGCTCGTCGTCGTCGGGCCGCCGCACGTCGACAAGACGGTGGACGCGACGCTGAAGCCCGGGCAGGTCGTCGTCGACGACCCGGGCGTGCCGGCTCAGTCCACCTCGGTCGAGCGCAAGGTCTACGACACCCAGGGGAAGCTGCTCTCCGACCAGACCTGGTATTCGAGCTACCGGTCGGAGCCGAAGATCGTGCGCGTCGGGCCGAAGAAGCACAAGGTCAAGAAGCCGGTGATTCCGTCGATCCCGCCGTCGACGTCGGACCTTCGGCGGCACTGATCGCCTCGCGCAGCCACGTTGGGATGCGCGTCGGCCGGAAGCGTGCCGCATCGACGGTCGCATGGGCGGTCCACCCGTCCGCGACTGCGACGCCGTCGCGCTCGACGACGTACTCGTAGCGGAACCGCGCCCCCTTCACGTCGACGCACCGAACGTGGACGAGCAGCCGGTCGTCGAAGCGGGTGGGTTGCAGGTAGCGGATGTGGGTCTCGAGGACGACCGCCTCGAGGCCGAGATCCCGTAGCCGCTGGTAGCCCCCGGCGTAGCGCTCGAGGTAGGCCACGCGGGCCACCTCGAACCAGACGGGGTAGTTTGCGTTGTGGACGATCCCCTGGGCATCCGTCTCGTGGAAGCGGACGCGGATGGGGGTCGAGAAGCCGAAGCCGTGCACGAGGCCGCCATGCTCGCAGAACTCGTTCGCGCCGATCAGCCGTGCGTCGTGCTGACGGGCGCCGGCGTCTCGACCGAGAGCGGCATCCCGGACTTCCGGAGCGCGGGAGGCGTCTGGGCGCGGTACGACCCGTTCGAGGTGGCCTCGATCGCCGCGTTTCGCAGCGACCCCGGGCGTGTCTGGGAGTTCTACGGCCGACGGTTGCGCGTGCTCGACGAGGTCCGGCCGAACGCCGCGCACCGTGCGCTCGCCGCCCTCGAGGAGGCCGGCCTCGTGCGGGCCGTGATCACGCAGAACGTGGACGGGCTCCACACGCAGGCAGGATCGCGCGAGGTGATCGAGGTGCACGGGTCGCTCGCGACCGCGAGCTGCCTGCGCTGCGGGCACGCCGAGCACCGCTCTCGGCTCGCCGGGCTTCTGCCGCTGCCCTGTTGCCCCGTCTGCGGCGACGTGCTGAAGCCGGACGTCGTCATGTTCGGCGAGCTCATGCCCGAGGCGGCGATCGAACGGGCGACCGACCTCGCGCGGTCGGCCGGCCTCCTGCTCGTCGTCGGCAGCTCGCTGCAGGTGTGGCCCGTGGCGGGCTTGCCGGAGGAGACGCTGCGGCACGGCGGGCGGCTCGCGATCGTCAACCGCGAGGAGACGCCGTGCGACGCTCACGCCGCGCTCGTGGTTCACGACGGGGCGGGCCTGGTGCTCGAGCGCCTACGGGCGATACTGCTGGGAGAACGAGCGCACGGTGTCGATGTGCACGAGCAGCCAGACGCCGGTCGAGAGCGGCTCGAAGAGCCGTAGCGGGCTCGTGCCGTCGACGATCTGCGCGAGCTGTGCGCCGGTGACGTGCGTCTGCAGGAACCCGGTCGGAACCTTCGTCAGCACCGTCCCCGGCGCGGCATCGGGGAGCAGATAGACGAACACCCGGTGGCCCTCGTCCTCCACGACGTTGTCGTTCGCGACCGGCGGGCAGTCGCTCGGCGCGCACTGTGTGCCGAGGTCCTCGGCCTGGGCGGCGTTTGCGGTGATGCCCGAGAGGAACCACGCGGGATCGAAGCTCAGCTCGTAGCCGTCGGCGTTGCGCCGCACCGACTTGATCCGGCCGAAGATGCGCTGGTCGCCCGTTGCGAGCGCCGCGCCCGGCGTCGTCCGCACCACGGTGACCGTGTGCACGACCGTCCGCGTCGAGCCGCAGCCGGCGAGCAGCGCTGCAAGCGGAGCCACGAGCAGGGCGGGAACTGCACGGCTGTGCACGGCCCAGGAGCCTACTGGGCCGGGGCGAACGCCGCGCTACGCGGCGGCGCGCTTCACGGGCTTCTCGTCGAGGACCCGGCGGCACTCCTGACAGACCTGCCGCTCGACCTCGTACGGGACGCCCGCTTTCTGGAGCACGACGTGCACCACCGTTGCGACGTGCTCGTGACCTGGGGAGGGCCGCATGTTCATCGCGTCACAAGGATAGTCGGCAATTCCCGCAAAATGGTGAGATTTTTGGCCTCGTTCGGGTGACGATTCAGCTGCCCGGCAGGGACAGCTGCAGGTGCTCCTCGAGGCCGGAGACGCCGACGCCGACGAGCCGCAGCGGGCCGGCACGGTCGGCGAGCGCCCGGTCGAGCAGGCTGCAGGCGAGCTCGCCGATGCGGCGGGCGTCGTCGGTCCCCACCGGGAGGGACGTCGAGCGGGTGCGGATGGAGAAGTCGGGGTACCTGACCTTCGTGGTGACGGTGCGTGCGACCTGCCCGCGCGCCCGCAGGTACTCCCCGAGCCGGTCGGCCATCCGGACGAGCTCGTCGTACAGGCGCTCCGGGTCGCCGATGTCGCGGGCGAACGTCTCCTCCTGGGAGATCGAGATCCGCTCGACCGAGACCTCGAGCGGCCGCGGGTCGATTCCCCGTGCGCGGTCGCGGAGCTCCCGGCCGACCTTGCCCGGGAGCGTGCGCGCGAGCGCGTCGTCGTCCAGCGCGGCGAGCTGCCCGATCGTCTCCACGCCGGCCGCCGCGAGCCGTTCCTCGGCGCGGGGGCCCACTCCAGGCAGGAGGCGGATCGGGAACGGGGCGAGGAACGCCGCCTCGCGCCCGGGGCGCACCACCGTCAGCCCGCCGGGCTTGCGCCGGTCGGAGGCGACCTTCGCGACCACCTTCGAGGTGGCGACCCCCAGCGAGCAGGAGAGGCGTGTCCGGGCCCGCACCACGGCGCGCACCGCCTCGGCGAGGGCCCGTGCGTCGTCGAACGAGGGCGCGATCTCGCCGAGATCCAGGTAGCCCTCGTCGATCCCGGCCTGCTCGACCGTGGGGACGATCTCGCGCACGTGCGACCAGACCTCCCGCGAGTAGTCCCGGTACAGCGCGTGGCGCGGGCGGACGAACACGGCGTGGGGGCACCGACGGAGGGCCTCCGCGGCGGACATCGCCGAGTGGATGCCGAAGCCGCGTGCGACATAGTTGGCCGTCGCGACGACGCCGCGGCCGTGGGGGTCGCCGCCGACGATCAGCGGTCTGCGGCGCAGATCGGGACTCTCGAGCTCCTCGACCGCGGCGAAGAACGCGTCGAGGTCGAGGTGGGCGACGATCATGCGAACGAGCGTACGCCCCACATCGGAAAGCGGCGCGGTACGGTTCGAAGGAGGATGAGAGCACTCGCACTCGGCGCCGTGGCGCTCGCGCTCGCAGGCTGCAGCGGCCTGCCGGCCGGCGTCGCGGTCCCGCGCGTCGCGGCCGGCCCAACCTGCCGCTCGGGCACGGTGCACAGCCTCGGCAGCTCGCGCGTCGCCTATGCGGTGATGGCGCCGGACGGCGCGGTCGCCTACGACCAACCGGGCGGGCGCGTGCTCGCGCGCTTCGGCCCGAAGAACGTCAACGACTACCCGACCGTGTTCGCCGTGCTCGCCGAGCGGCTCGGCGGAGGCTGCGGTGCCGCCTGGTACCGCGTGCAGCTCCCGATCCGGCCGAACGGGATCAGCGGCTGGGTGCGGGCGGGCAACCTCGTGCTGCGGCACGTGCCGACGAGGGTCGTCGTCGACGTCTCGCAGCGGACGCTGACGCTCTACCGGTCGGGGCGGGTCCTGCTCCGCACGACGGTTGCCGTGGGCTCGCCCGCGACGCCGACGCCGACCGGTCGCTACTACGTCAACCAGCGGCTGATCCCGTCGGATGCGGCGGGCCCGTACGGGCCCGCCGCGCTCGGCGTGTCCGCGTACTCGAACGTCCTCACCGGCTGGGCGCAGGGCGGCCCGATCGGCATCCACGGCACGAACGAGCCCTGGTCGATCGGCCGGGCCGTGTCGAACGGCTGTGTCCGCGTCGCCAACCAGACGCTCGTCCGCGTGTTCCGACTCGCGGTCGCAGGCACGCCGGTCATCATCCAACCCTGAGCAAAAGGAGCGACCATGTCCAAGAGCCCGTTGTCCCAGCTCGCCTCACTCGGCGAGGAGGTGATCGGCAAGGCGGCCCACAACCCGACCGCGGCGCGGCTGCTCCAGACCGGCCAGCAGCTCAAGGAGCGGGTCGACGAGCTCTCGAAGCGGGTTCGCGGGCTGGAGGCGATGGAGCGCCGCATCGCGGAGCTCGAGCAGCGCCTCGAGAAGCTCGAGACGAAGCGGACGACCGCCCGCAAGAAGGCGGACGAGAACTGACGTCGACCGAGCCTCGTTCGCGCAGCGAACCAGGCTCGTGAGTCTCAGGCGCTCGGCACCCTGAGCCGGATCGCGCCCGGCACGACCTCGAACACGGCCGGGGTCGTGCCCGGCTGCTCGCCCTCGACCTCGAGCGGGAGCCGCTCGTCCGAGTCCACCTCGACGCGGGCCGAGCGCAGCACCTCCACCTTCGGATGGTCGACGTGCCTGCCCTTGTAGATCTTCGGGGCGGTCGTCAGGAAGTCCACCTTGCTCACGTCCCCGATCAGGACGACGTCGAACAGGCCGTCGTCGGGACGCGCGTCCGGCGCGAGCATCATCCCGCCGCCGTGCCACACGCCGTTCGCCACGATCACGTCGTGCATCCGGGCGCGCCGCTCGGTGTCGTCGAGGCGGACGGTCACCTCCGTGTTCTGCCAGGCGAGGAACACCCGGGTGAGGGCATAGAAGAAGGTCACGCGGCCGCCGAGAGCCTTCGACATCCCATTCGCGCGTTGTGCGACAGCGCCGCTCATCCCGACGGAGCCGACGTTCGCGAAGAAGCGGTCCTCTTCCTCGCCGCTCCAACTGCGATAGCGGACGCGCCCGGCGTCGATCGTTCGCGTCTCCCCGTCGACCGCGACGCGAACGGCGTCGTCGAAGCGGGTGGGGATGCCGTGGGTGCGGACGAAGTCCATGCCCGTCCCGAGAGGCAGCATGGCCAGCTCGACGCCGCTGTCGACGACCCCGTTCACGACTTCGTTGAGCGTGCCGTCACCGCCGACCGCGACGACAAGGGTTGCGCCGCCCTCGACCGCAGCCCGAGCGAGCTCCATCAGCTGGCCGGGCCGCTCGGAGAAGAGCGTCTCGCCGGCGAGGCCGAGGCCCTCGGCGCGATGCGCGAGCTGCGGCCAGCGACCACCGGTGCGGCCGTTGTCGGACGCCGGGTTGACGAGGAAGACGACCCGGTCGCTAATGGCCGGAGACGGCCACGTCGAGCGCGATCCGGGTCATCCGGTCGACCGCCGCCTTCAGCTCCTCGTCGGAGATGCGCGTGAACTCGCCCTCGACGACGATGTCGCTGACCGTGAGCAGGCAGCCCGCCTCGACGCCCCGCAGGGCGGCGACGGTGAAGAGCGCTGCGGCCTCCATCTCGACGGCCAGCACGCCGCGAGCGGACCAGCGCTCGTACTGCCCCTCGTCCGGGTTGTAGAACAGGTCGCTCGAGACGATCGGCCCGACGTGCAGCTCCTGCCCGATCTCCTTGGCGACGTGCACGGCGCCGTGCACGATCGACCAAGAGGCGGTAGGGCAGTGAGGCTCGTTGCCGACGAGGTGCATCGCGGTCGAGTCCGCCGGCACCGCGGAGAGCGCGACGATCACGTCGCCGAGCGCGTGGTGCGCCTGCAGGCCGCCGCAGGTGCCGACGCGAACCAGCTTCTTGCAGCCGAGCTGGATCAGCTCCTCGAAGACGATCGTCGCGCCCGGGCAGCCCATGCCGGTCCCCTGCACCGACACGGGCTTGCCCTTGTACGTGCCGGTGTAGCCGAGGAGCCCGCGCTCCGCGTTCCGCTGCTCGACGTCGTCGAGATAGGTCTCCGCGATGTACTTCGCGCGGAGCGGGTCGCCGGGGAGCAGGACGGCCTCCGCGTACTGTCCCGGCTCGGCGCGAACGTGGATCGGCATGGCCGCTGAGGCTATAGGAGACTTGCCCCGTGCACGTGATCGAGCCAACCCGGTCGCAGGTCCTCGACTTCTGTGCCGAGAGCCCGATCGAGCGCGTGTTCCTGGAGGACGTCGCCCGGACCGGGCTCGGCCGCTTCTCCGGGCTCGAGGACTCGAGCGGACGGCTCGTCGGGCTCTGCCACGTCGGCGCGAACCTCGTCCCCTCCGGCATCGGCTGCGCGGCCTTCGCACCCGCCGCGGCTGCCGGGCGTGCCCGGATGATCATCGGCGAGCAGCAGGCGGTGACGGAACTCTGGCAGGCGGCGCGCGTCCTCTTACCCGACCCACGCGAAGACCGGCCCCACCAGCCCGTCTACGTCGCGACCGAGCCGCCTGAGGCCGGCGGCAGCGGGTTGCGCCCGGCGAGGCTCTCGGACGTCGAGCGGCTCCTCCCGGCGTGCGCCGCCGCCCACCGGCTCGAGCTCGGGATCGACCCGCTCGCGCGCGACGCCGAGGGATTTCGCTGGCGGACGCGCGCGCAGATCGAGGACGGTCGCTCGTGGGTGTGGCTCGAGGACGGCGTCATCCTGTTCAAGGCCGAGGCCTCGGCGTGGACGAACGCCGCGGTGCAGGTCGCGCAGGTCTGGGTCGACCCGGGCGCCCGCGGCCGGGGTAACGGCGCGCGAGGGCTGCGCGATCTGTGCCGGCTCCTGCTTGCCTCGACCCCTGCCGTGACACTGTTCGTCCGGACCGACAACACCCCCGCGATCGCGCTCTACGACTCGATCGGCATGCGCCGCGAGCTCGAGTACCGGAGCGTCCTCTTCTGATGCGCCGCGTGCTCCGCCTCGCGCTCCTCGGCGGGGTCGCCTACTGGCTCGCGGGCGAGCTCGCTTCCAGGCTCGGGAGTGGCACACTTCCCCCTTGGAGCTCCTCGGACGCATCGAAGAGCACATCCGCCGGCACGAGCTGATCGAGCCGGGCGGCGAAGTGCTGTGCCTCGTGTCGGGCGGTGCCGACTCGACCTGCCTCCACCACGCGCTGTCGGAGCTCGGCTACAGCGTCTCGGCGCTCCACGTCGACCACGGGCTGCGGGGCGAGGAGTCGGACGAGGACGCACGCTTCTGCGCCGAGCGCTTCGGCGCGGAGGTCGTGCAGGTCGGCGCCCGCTGCGCGACGGAGGCCGCGCTACGCGACATCCGCTACTCGTTCCGCACCGACGTGCTCCGTGCGACGGGGCACACCCTCTCGGACCAGGTCGAGACGATCCTCTATCGGCTCGTGGCGCGCGGCACGACCTCGGGCATCGAGGTCAGCCGCTCGGACGGCGTCGTGCGGCCGCTCCTCGGCGCGTGGCGCGAGGAGACCGAGGCGTTCTGCCGCGAGCGCGGCCTCGAGTGGCGCACCGATTCCTCGAACGTGAACACGTTGCGCGGCCTGATCCGGAACGAGATCGTGCCGCTGCTCGAGCGCATTCACCCCTCCGCCCGCCGCAACGTGCTGCGGGTGCTCGACGAGCGGCGGGTGCTTCCTCCCGCGCTCGCGGAGCTGCTCGAGGCGCCGGTCGGCTCGAAGCGCGTCGACCTCGGCGGGGGCGTCCAGGCGGTCCGTGAGCATGAACGGCTCTGGCTCGAGTCGGGCCCCGTCGAGCTGACCGGCCCGGTCGACTGGGGGCCGTGGCGCATCGAAAGCTCGCTGCCAGGGCTTAAGGTACGGGGATGGCGGGCGGGCGACCGGCTCGCCGGCCGCTCCAGAAAGGTGCAGGACGTGTTCGTCGACGCGAAGATCCCTCGTTCCGACCGCGAAGGCTGGCCGCTCGTGGTGTCGGGCGACGAGGTCGTCGCGGTCCCGGGGATCGTCGAGTTGGAAGGGGTGAGCGCGCACCGTGTCGCAGACGGAGCTTGAGCGGGCTGTCGGGGAGGTCCTGATCGAGGAGGAGCGGCTGCAGGAGCGGATCCACGAGCTCGGGCGCGAGATCTCGCTCGACTACGCGGGCCGCGAGTTGCTGCTCGTCGGCGTGCTCAAGGGGGCGGTCTTCTTCATGGCCGACCTCATGCGCTCGCTGACCGTCCCGTGCGAGATCGACTTCATGGCGATCTCGAGCTACGGCGCTGCGACCGACTCCTCGGGGGTGGTGCGGATCCTCAAGGACCTCGACATCAACATCGAGGGCAGGCACGTGCTCGTCGTCGAGGACATCATCGACTCGGGGCTGACGCTCTCCTACCTGCTGCGCAATCTCGAGTCGCGCGAGCCCGCGAGCCTCGAGATCTGCGCGCTGATGACGAAGCCCGATCGGCGCGAGATCGAGGTCCCGGTGCGGTACGTCGGCTTCGAGATCCCGAATCGCTTCGTGATCGGCTACGGGCTTGACTTCGCCGAGCGATACCGCAATCTCCCTTATGTAGGCGTTTTGCACCCGGATCTGATGCCGGAAAGCGCGTGACCATTCCTGTTAGGTGGGGGTTAGGGCGATGACCCGGGGCGACCTCCCTCGGCTACTCTGAATCGAGAACCGACGTGAATCGTTTCTTCCGCAGCGCGTTCTTCCCCTTGATCGTGATCGTCGTCCTCGTCTGGCTGGCCAGCCAGACGCTGATTCCTCACGGCAGCTCGAGCGCGAAGCTGACGACGTCGGATGCGATCGCGGCGGTGAAGGCGAACCAGGTCGAGTCGGCGACCTTCGACCCGAGTCACCGCGCGATCAACCTCACCTTCTACCAGGACAACAAGAAGAAGACGGTCCACTACGCGTCCGACCAGGCGCAGCTGCAGTTCCAGCAGCTGCTGCAGGCCCACAACGTGAAGTGGGACTCGAAGGGGACGGGCGGCTTCTCGTGGACGGCGCTGATCGGGTCGTTCCTGCCGTTCCTCCTGCTGATCGGGTTCTGGATCTTCCTCATGAACCAGGTGCAGGGCGGCGGCTCCAAGGTGATGAGCTTCGGCAAGTCGCGCGCGAAGCGGATGGCGCCGGACTCGCCGAAGATCGGCTTCAAGGACGTCGCGGGCGTCGACGAGGCCGTCGAGGAGCTGCAGGAGATCAAGGAGTTCCTCGAGAACCCGAAGAAGTTCCAGGCGCTCGGCGCGTCGATCCCCAAGGGCGTGCTGCTCTACGGGCCTCCCGGCACCGGCAAGACGCTGCTCGCGCGCGCGGTCGCCGGTGAGGCGGGTGTGCCGTTCTTCTCGATCTCCGGCTCCGACTTCGTCGAGATGTTCGTCGGCGTCGGCGCCTCGCGCGTGCGCGACCTGTTCGAGCAGGCGAAGCAGGCCTCGCCGTGCATCGTCTTCATGGACGAGATCGACGCGGTCGGCCGCCATCGCGGCGCAGGCCTCGGCGGCGGTCACGACGAGCGCGAGCAGACGCTGAACCAGCTGCTCGTCGAGATGGACGGGTTCGAGATGAAGGACAACATCATCCTGATCGCCGCCACCAACCGTCCGGACATCCTCGACCCGGCGCTGCTGCGCCCGGGGCGCTTCGACCGGCAGATCGTCGTCGACCGCCCCGACCGCAACGGCCGCCGCAAGATCCTCGAGGTGCACTCGAAGGGCAAGCCGCTCGCGTCGCAGATCGATCTCGACTCGCTCGCCGCGGGCACACCCGGCTTCACGGGCGCCGACCTGCGCAACCTCGTCAACGAGGCAGCGCTGCTCGCCGCCCGCCGAGGCAAGAAGGTGATCGAGCAGGAGGAGCTGGAGGAAGGGATCATGCGCGTGATCGCGGGGCCCGAGAAGAAGGCCCGCCTGCTCTCCGAGAAGGAGCAGCGGATCACCGCCTACCACGAGATGGGGCACGCGCTCGTGGGCCACTTCCTCGAGAACACCGACCCGGTGCACAAGATCACGATCGTCTCGCGCGGCCAGGCACTCGGCCTGACGATCTCGCTGCCGACCGAGGATCGCTACCTGACGACCCGCAAGGCGCTGCTCGAGCAGATCGCGATGACGATGGGCGGCCGCGCGGCGGAGGAGCTCGTCTTCAACGAGATCACGACGGGCGCAGCCAACGACATCGAGAAGGTCACCTCGACCGCGAAGGCGATGGTGATGCGCTTCGGGATGAGCGAGAAGCTCGGCCCGCGCGTGCTCGGTCGCAATCACGACATGCCGTTCCTCGGTCGCGAGATGGGCGCCGAGCCGGACTACTCCGACGAGGTCGCCCGGGAGATCGACGACGAGATCCGCCGTATCATCGAGGAGGGCCACGACCTCGCGCTACAGGTGCTGCGCGAGCACGTCGACGACCTGCACCGGATCTCGCAGATCCTGATCGAGCGCGAGACGATCGACAAGGATCAGTTCGTGCGCCTGCTCGCCGGCGAGAGCGATGACGCGGTCTTCCCGCCCGAGCCCGAGTCGCCGCCGACGGCGCCGAGCGCAGAGCCGCAGAAGCGCCCGCAGCCGCGCCCGCGGCCGTTCCCGCTCCCGGGCGGTGCGGCGATGCAGCCGCCCGAGCCCGAAGCGAGCTAACGGGTGTCTGACACCTTGAAGGTGTCGGACACCGTGAAGCGGTAGACGTTCGTCTCGCGCTCGACGAAGCCGAGCGAGCGGCAGAGCGCGTTCGCCGCTTCTCGAGACGGCCGGGAGGTGAGGTCGACGGCGGAGGCGGAGAGCTGCGGCACGAGCCGCGCGAGTGCCTCGTCAGGGCCGGCCTCGACTTCCTGGCCGATCCTGATCATCCGCCGATCCTGCCACGCTTGGGCCATGCCGCACCGGTGGCGCGTGCTCGCCGTCGACCTCCTCGTGCTGCCGCCGGTCGCCAGCGCCGGGCTCTTCGCGGCGAGCATCGGTCTCCGCGTCACCACCCTCCTCGACTCGATCGTCGGGGCCGTCGTGGTCTTCTTCCTGGCCCGAGCATTCGCCCTCCGTCAGGGCTGGCCGGAGCGTGGCGTGCGCCGCGTGTCGGTGGGGGCGGCGGTGCTCACGTTCTTCATGCCCGCTCTCTTCTGGCTGATCATCCTGGCCCTGTTCGTGATCGGCTGCCATAACGGCTGCTTCACCTTCTGAGCCGTTACCCTCCCCGGATGCCTCAGGCCGTGTCGAGCTTCGTGCCGCTCCACCGGGGCGGCGAGGGACCACCGCTTCTCTGCCTGCACGGCTTTCTCGACACGTGGCGGACCTGGGAGCTCGTGCTGCCGGCGCTCGAGCGCCGCCACCACGTGCTTGCGCCGACGCTTCCGGGCCATGCCGGCGGCTCGCAGCTGCCGGACCCGCTGGAGGGCGAGGAGCTGCTCGCGCTCGTCGAGGGCGTGCTCGACGAAGCGGGTCTCGAGCGCGCGCACATCGTCGGCAACTCGCTCGGCGGCTACCTGGCGCTCCGGCTCGCCGCTCTCGGCCGAGCCGAGTCGGTGGTCGCCTTCGCGCCGGCGGGCGGCTGGGCGGAAGGCGACCGCTCGTGGGTCGACGTGGTCGAGGGCCAGCGGGACCTGCAGCAGGGTCTCGCGCCCTTCGTCCCGCACGCCGAGGCGATCGTCGCCACGCCCGAAGGCAGGCGGCGGGTGACGGAACTCGTGGTCGAGCGGTTCGAGCACATTCCCGCGGAGCTGCTCGCGCACCAGCTGCGCGGAGCGGCCCGCTGCGCCGCCGCCCCGATGGTCGAGCTGGCACTGCGCGAAGGCTGGAGCCTCGACGCGCAGCTCGTCGACTGCCCGGTGCGGATCGTGTGGGGTACGTCGGATCGTGTCCTGCCGTGGCCCGACGCTGCGGCGCGCTACCGCGAGGAGTGGCTGCCGCACGCGGACTGGGTGCTCCTGGACGGCGTCGGCCACGCACCGCAGCTCGACGTCCCGCTCGTGGCTTCGGAGCTGATCACAGGCTTCACCGGCTGACGCAAGAGCTCCGTTATTGGGCGGCGAGCCCGGCCTGCCAGCTCGCCCAGAGACGGGCGTAGCGCTCGCCGCTGCGGACGAGCTTCTCGTGCGCGGCGACCTCGACGAGGCGCCCATGCTCCATCACCGCCACACGATCGGCCCGCTCGGCAGTCGAGAGCCGGTGGGCGATCGTGATCACCGTGCGACCGCGGACGAGCGCCTGCAGGGCCTGCTCGACGGCGACCTCCGTCTGCGGGTCGAGCGACGAGGTCGCCTCGTCGAGCACGATCACCGCCGGATCGGCGAGCGCCACGCGTGCCAGCGACACGAGCTGGCGCTCGCCCGACGAGAGGCGGACGCCGCGCGTGCGGACGTCGGTCCCGATGCCGTCGGCGAGCGACTCGAACCGCTCGAGCGCGCCGATCGAGCGCAGCGCCGAGCGGACCTCGTCGTCGCTCGCATCCGGGCGGGCGAGCCGGACGTTGTCGGCCAGCGTGCCCGAGAAGAGATGGCCCTCCTGCGGGACGAAGACCACGCGCCGGCGGAGCTCGCCGAGCGACGCGTCACGGAGGTCGACGCCCCCGAGCGCGACGCGTCCCTCGTCGGGGTCGTAGAAGCGCACGAGCAGCTTCGCGAGCGTCGACTTGCCGGCGCCCGTGGCGCCGACCAGCGCCAGGTGCTCGCCCGGCGCGACCGCGAGCGTCACGTCGCGCACCGCCGGTGCACTGCCGCCGTAGGCGAAGGTGACCGACTCGGCGCGAAGCTCTCCGGCCGGGAGCGTGGCGGTCCCGCCTCGCACGGTGACCGGCGCCTCGAGCAGCGCAGCGATCTTGGCGAGCGCCGCCCGCCCGGACTGGAACTCGCTGTACCAGTCGCCGAGGCGCGCGACGGGGTCGAAGAGCGACAGGAGGTAGAGAGCGAAGGCGACGATCGTCCCCACCGAGACGCGCCCTTGCCGGTGCAGGTACCCGCCGGCGACGAGCAACGCCGCGAGTGCGAGCGACTGCGCGAAGGCGATCATCGGGAAGAAGCCGATGTTGACGAGAGAGATGCGCCGCCAGGCGGTCACCTGCTCGCGCGAGCGCGTCCGGTAGAACGCGTACCGGTCCTGCTCGCGCCCGAACGACTGCACGACGCGGACGCCGGTCAGCCCCTCCTGGAGCGCGCTCATCGTGTCGGCGACACGGTCGCGCAGCTCGAGGAAGGCGGGCCGCGAGCGCTTGCCGTACCGGAAGGACGACCACGCGAGCGGCGGGACGGACACGAGCAGCACGAGCGAGAGGAGCGGTGACAGCCAGACGAGGACCACCACCGACGTCACGAGCAGCAGCACGGAGCCCACCACCTCGACCAGCACGAGCCGTGTGAAGGTCGTCAGCGCTTGCACGTCCGCGGTCAGCCGTGAGACCAGCACGCCGGAGCGCGTGCTCTCGAAGAAGGGGAGGGAGAGCGCGAGCAGCTTGTCGTACGCGGCGACGCGCAGGTCCCCCAGGAAACGTTCGCCGGCGCGTGCGCTGCAGAGGACGATCGTGCGCTCGAGCAGCGGTCGCATCAGCACGAGCGCCACGTACGTGGCCGCGACGGCCTCGATCACTCCCGGCCGGTGCTGCCTGATGCCACGGTCGATCGCGATCTTGACGAGCAGTGGAGCAGCCAGCGAGATCGTCGTCGCGCCGACCATCGCAACGGCTCCGATCACGATCAGCCGGCGATGGGGACGGAGGATCGGCCCGATCGTCTCGCGGATCACGCGACCGCCTCCTCGCCGCCGAGCGCGAGCAGCGTGCGGTAGCGAGCGGAGCGCGCGAGCAGCTCGGCGTGCGTCCCGTGCTCGACGACCCGGCCGTCCTCCACGACGGCGACGCGGTCGGCGAGCGCGACGGTCGCCGGACGGTGGGCGATGACGAGCGTCGTCCGGCCGCTCATCACCTGGGAGAGGGCGGCGCGGATCTCGTGCTCCTTGGCCGCGTCGACCGCCGAGGTCGCGTCGTCGAGGATCAGCACCTGCGGATCGGAGAGAATCGCGCGCGCGATTGCGATCCGTTGGCGCTGTCCCCCCGAGAGCGAGAGACCGCGCTCGCCGAGCATCGTCTCGTAGCGGTCGGGTAGCCGGTCGACGAACTCGGCCGCCCCCGCGAGGCGGGTTGCGCGCTCGATCTCGTCCTCGCCCGCCTCCGGGAGCGCGAAGCCGACGTTGCCGCGGACGGTGTCGCCGAACAGGAACGTCTCCTCGAACACGAGCCCGACGTTCCGGCGCAGCTCGTCGAGCTGCAGCTCTCGCACGTTCACGCCGCCGATCTCCACCCGCCCGGCGTCGGGATCGTAGAAGCGTGCGAGCAGCGCGGCGGCGGTCGACTTCCCCGAGCCCGTGCCGCCGACGAGGGCGAGGGACGTCCCCGCCGGGATCTCGAGGGTGAAGTCGTCCAGCACCGGCTGCTCGCCGCCGTAGGCGAAGCGGACGTCGGTGAAGCGAACGTCGGCGTGCTGCGGGAAGGGGCGCGGGCTACGGGGCGCGACCACGGCGGGCTCCGCGCTGAGGACGTCGACGACACGTCTCGAGGCTGCCGCGGCGCGCTGCACGGTGCTGACGCGCTGGCCGATCGTGCGCAGCGGCGCGACGAGGAGAACGAGGTAGAAGCTGAAGAGCGCAAACGTCCCGACCGTGATCTCGCCGCGGAGCGCGCGGTGCGCGCCGTACCAGAGGACGACGAGGATGCCCGCCAGCGGCAGCGCCTCCAGCGCCGGCAGGAACACGGCGTCCACGTCGGCGACCGCCAGCGCCGTCCGCACGGCCTCCGCCGACGTCCGCCGGAAGCGCTCGCGCAGCGCCTCGGCCGCGCCGATCCCCTGCACGACGCGGATCCCGGACACGGTCTCCTCGACGAGCTCCGTCAGCTCCCCGAGCTGCTCCTGGTTCACCTTCGTGCGAGCCGCGTAACGCTTCGAGTAACGGCCGAAGCCGACGCTGACGAGCGGGAGTGGCACGAGCACAGCGACGGCGAGACGCCAGTCGGTGGCGACGAGCACCGCGGAGACGCCGACGATCGTGAAGGCGTACGCGACCGTGTGCCCGACGGAGTCGAAGAGGCGCGCGACGAGCTCGGCGTCGTTCGAGGCGCGGGAGATGAGGTCGCCGGCGCCGACGCGGTCGTGGTAGCGCGCGTCCAGCTCGAGCGCGCGGCGGAAGATCGCGTCGCGCACCTGGGCGTCGGCGAGCGCCCGGTTGCGGATCGCGAAGTAGTGGCGCAGCCCGCCGGCCGCCGCCTCGATCACGCCCAGCACGACGATTCCGCCACACGCCCACCAAAGGGCGCCCCGCCCGCCGTGCACGACGCCTGCGTCGATCGCACGCCGCACGAGGAGCGGCGAGGTGATCGCCGCCGCCTGCCAGGCGAGCCCGGCGCCGATCGCGCCGGCCACGCTCCAGCGAATCCTGCGCGCGATCAGACCGAGATGGCGCCAGCCTGCATCCATGAGGGCCATTATTCGGAGGTGTCAACCGGTCGCCCCCCGATCGAGGAGCGCTTCCCGAGGCCGAGCGTGATGGGGGTCGTCAACGTCACGCCCGACTCGTTCTCGGACGGCGGCCTCTACCTCCGGCACGAGGCCGCGGTGACGGCAGCGTGGGGGATGCTCGACGCAGGCGCGGCGATCGTCGACGTCGGCGGCGAGTCGACGCGGCCGGGGTCGGGCGGCGTCGACGCCGCCGCCGAGCTGGCCCGCATCGAGCCCGTCGTTGTGGAGCTCGCGGGCGCGCCCGTGTCGGTCGACACGTCGAAGGCGACTGTCGCCCGACGCGCGCTCGAGCTCGGAGTGGAGCTCATCAACGACGTGACCGCTCTGCGGGGCGACCCCGAGCTCGCGGGCGTCGTCGCCGAGGCGGGCTGCTACCTCTGCCTCATGCACATGCTCGGCGAGCCCCGGACGATGCAGGACGACCCTCGCTACGACGACGTCGTCTCGGAGGTCAAGGGGTTCCTCGAGCAGCGGCTCGCGTTCGCGGTCGACGCCGGCGTCCGGGAGGAGCTCGTGTGCCTCGACCCGGGCATCGGCTTCGGCAAGACGGTCGAGCACAACCTCGAGCTCGTCCGACGCCTCGAGGAGCTCACCGCGATCGGCCGGCCCGTGCTCGTCGGCTTCTCCCGCAAGAGCACGCTCGGGAAGCTCACGGGCGATCCCGGCGCGAGGACGGGCTCGACGGCTGCCTCGGTGGGCGCCGCCGTCGCGGCGTTCGAGCGTGGCGCGACGATCCTCCGCGTCCACGACGTGCGCGAGCACGTCGAGGCGCTGACGGTCGCGCGGGCGGTGGCCGGGTGATCGTCGAGCTGAAAGGGCTCGAGGTGTTCGGCCGGCACGGCGCGTACGAGGAGGAGCAGGCATCAGGGCAGCTCTTCTGGTTCGACCTTCAGCTCGAGGTCGGCGGGCGGGGTGCCGACGACGAGCTCACGACCGCCGTCGACTACACGCAGGTCGCGGCGGCCGTGCGCGAGGTGAGCGACGCTCGCCGGTTCGACCTGCTGGAGGCGCTCGCGACCGCGGTGGCGGACGAGCTCGAACGGCGCTTCACGCCCGAGCGCCTCGTCGTGCGCGTGCGCAAGCGGCCGGCCGGCCTTCCGGTCGAGTGGTCCGCGGTGACGGTCACGCGACCGTGACCGTCGCGTACGTCGGCCTCGGGTCCAACCTCGGCGACCGCGAGGCGCAGGTCCGCCGGGCCGCGCAGCTGATCGGCGCCCGGCGCCTGTCGAGCCTGATCGAGACCGAGCCCTGGGGGCTCGTCGAGCAGCCGGCGTTCGTGAACGCGGTGGCGGAGGTCGAGACGCCGCTCGATGCGCGGGGGCTGCTCGACGAGCTGCTCGATGTCGAGCGCTCGCTGGGGCGGGAGCGCATCGGGCCGCGCTGGGGCCCACGGACGATCGACCTGGACCTGCTCCTCTTCGGCGAGCTCGAGCTCGCCGAGCCCGGGCTCGTCGTGCCGCACCCCCACCTTCACGAGCGTACCTTCGTCCTCCGGCCGCTCCACGAGCTGGCGCCGGGGCTCGAGATCCCGGGGCGGGGGACGGTGT
The DNA here is from genome assembly GCA_963725595.1 of uncultured Thermoleophilia bacterium. Taxonomy (GTDB): domain Bacteria; phylum Actinomycetota; class Thermoleophilia; order Gaiellales; family Gaiellaceae; genus PALSA-600. The sequence goes on from CAVRYT010000002.1 coordinate 69,979, forward strand.
CGGCCCTCCTCGCGGGGTTACAATCCGCGCAGTGAGCCACCTCGACGAGCTCGACGAGTTCGAGGCCGAAGCCGAGCTGCGCCTGAAGAAGGAGTACAGCGCCGTCTTCGCGCTCTTCCGCTACTGCGTCCTCACCCAGGACGCGACCTATCTCTGCAATCGCCTCGACCTGCAGTACGTCCCGCAGCCCAACTACCCGTTCTTCCACCTGAAGATGGAGGACGTGTGGGTCTGGGACAAGAACCGCCCGACGCGGATGATCCCGCGCGCGCAGGTCTACACGTCGAGCGACGTGACGATCGAGGAGCTGCGCGGCGAGGGCGACGAGCCGATCCTCACCGCCGAGGCACTTGCCAAGCGGATCGGCGAAGGACGCAGCGAGATCGAAGATCTGTAGAGGTGTCGGACACCTCGGTGTCTGACACCCTTTGAGTCGCCATGCTGCTCGCGATCGACGTCGGCAACACCCAGACGGTCTTCGGCCTGTTCGACGGCGAGAACCTCTCCGAGCAGTTCCGGGTCGGCACCGACCGCAACCACACGGGCGACGAGCTCGCCGTCCTGCTGCGCTCGTTCGTCGAGCTCGAGGCGCTCGACGGGATCGTGCTCTGCTCCTCGGTGCCTCCGCTCGTGCGGGAGTACGAGCTGTTCGCCGAGCGTTGGGCGGGGACGACGCTGCTGGTCCTCGGCCCGGGTGTCCCGACCGGCGTCCCGATCCGCTACGACGACCCGCGCGAGGTGGGGCCGGACCGCATCGCAAACGCGGTCGCAGTGCGCGCCCGGCACGGCACGCCGGCGGTGGTGGTCGACTTCGGCACGTCGACCAACTTCGACATCGTCAACGCGGCGGGCGAGTTCGCGGGCGGCGTGCTCGCGCCGGGCATCGAGATCTCGATGGACGCGCTCTTCGCCCGGGCGGCCCGGTTGCCCCGGGTCCCGTTCGAGGCGCCGGAGCGCGTGATCTCGCAGACGACCACGGCGGCCCTCCAGTCGGGGCTCGTCTACGGCTTCGCCGGGCAGGTCGATGCGATCGTCGACCGGATCCGGGCCGAGCTCGGCGCCCTCGACGCGCCGGTCGTCGCCACCGGTGGGCTCGCGGATCTGATCGCGCCGCACTCGCGGACGATCAGCACCGTCGACGCCGAGCTGACCCTGCACGGCTTGCGGCTCGTGTGGGAACGGAACAACCCGATGACCTAGCCGCCGCCGTAGAGCGAGATCGGCAGCGAATCCAACAGCACGTCGTCGGCCGGGTCCGGCAGCTCGGAGGCGAGCCGCTCGAGCACGAAGCGCGCACCAGGCGCCGCGGCGAGCAGCGCCGCCTCGACCTCGTCGAGCGTGCGCATGACCACGAGCTCCTGCTTGAACGGGCGCGGGAAGCGGCCGCGGCCGAGGTACCAGCCGTAGAACTTCTTCAGGAAGCCGGTCGCCCGCTCCTTGCCCAGCTCGCGCACCGCCTCGCGCATGAAGAGCAGCAGTTCGCCGACGACCTCCTCGCGCGACGGCTCATGGTCGTCACCCATGATCTCGCGCAGCACCCACGGGTTGCCCTGCGCGGCGCGGCCGACCATCACAGCCTCCGCGCCGGTCGTCGCGAGGACCGATTGCGCGCGTGCCCTTGACGTGATGTCGCCCGAGGCGATCACCGGCACCTTCACGAGCGAGACCAGCTCGCCGGTGAGCGCATGGTCGGCGGTGCCCGTGTACATCTGCTTCGCCGAGCGGGGATGCAGGGTGAGCGAGGCGGCTCCCGCCTCGACGAGCCGCGGCCCGACCGAGAGGCACGTGCGCGAGCCGTTCTCGACGCCGCGGCGCAGCTTCACGGAGACGGGGAGCGACGTCGCCGAGGCCACTGCCTCGACGAGCCTGCAGGCGTGGTCCGGGTCGTCGAGCAGCGAGGCGCCGGCGCCCGTCTTCGTCACCTTCTTCACCGGGCAGCCGAAGTTCATGTCGACCACGTCGGCGCCTGCGGCCGCGACGATCCGGGCCGCCTCGGCCATCGCGCGTGGATCCGAGCCGAAGATCTGAATCGCGAGCGGGTGCTCGTCGGCTCCGACCCGCAGGTAGTCGAGCGTACGCTCGTTCCGGTGCTGGATCCCGGCCACGGAGACCATCTCCGAGCAGACGAGGGCGGCGCCATGCCTCCGTCCCTGCCGCCGGAAGGCCTGGACGCTGACCCCGGCCATCGGCGCGAGGACGAGGCGGCCGGGGATCTCCACCCCGCCGAGCGACCAGTGCTCGAGCAGATCGATGTTCACGATCGGTAAATGTAGCCCGGTTCTCTTGCGGCGCCCTTGACGCCGCGGCTACCATTCGCGCCCGTTTTCGAGGGCGCTCCAGGAGGCGTGGTGAAGGAAGTCATCCTCACACCCGAGGGATTCAAGAAGCTCCAGAAGGAGATCGACCACCTGCGCGGTGACAAGCGGCGCGAGGTGGCCGAGCGGATCCGCGTCGCCCGCGAGTTCGGCGACATCGCCGAGAACGCGGAGTACGACGACGCGAAGAACGAGCAGGCGATGCTCGAGCACAAGATCGCCCAGCTCGAAGAGCGGCTGCTCTCGGCGCGCGTGATCACGAAGAAGGAGATCTCCAAGGACTCGGTCTCGATCGGCTCGCACGTGCGGCTGCGGGACATGCAGGCCGGGAAGACCGTCGAGTACCACATCGTCGGCTCGGCCGAGGCGAACCCGGCCGAGAACAAGCTCTCGAACGAGTCCCCCGTCGGCAAGGCGATCATGGGCCACAAGAAGGGCGAGGTCGTCGAGGTGACGGCGCCGCGCGGATCGCTCAAGTTCAAGATCATGGAGATCAAGGCAGCCTGACGCGGTGTCAGGCACCCACGGTGCCTGACACGTTTACGCTCGGCGAGATGGAGATCGTCCGCCTCGACCGCTCGCGCTACGGCGAGGCGAGTGCCGTGCTCGCGCGGGCCTTCCAGGACGACCCGGCGTGGTCCTGGCTCTTCCCGGACGCGGGCAGGCGGCTCCAGATCCTCCCCTGGCTCTTCCGGCTCGGCTTCGACGTGACGACGGCCGACGTCTGGGGCACGGCAGGGGACGTGCTCGGCGCGGCACGCTGGCTTCCGCCCGGCCGCCCGCCGGTCAGGGTCGCTCCCACCCTGCGCGCGCTCGCGCTCACGCCGCTCCGGCTCGGGACGGCCACGCTCCCGTTCCTCGCCTACGGCCGCGCCGTCGAGGCGCTGCGGGCCGCGGTCGCGCCCGGCCCGCACTGGTATCTCGCGGGGATCGGGGTCGACCCGGCGCAGCAGCGGCGCGGGATCGGCTCCGCGCTGCTCGAGCCGGGCCTCACGGCCGCCGGCGACGCGGTGCTTCCCGCCGTGCTGCTGACGAACCTCGAGACGAACCTCCCGTTCTACGAGCGGCACGGCTTCCGGGTCGTGCTCGAGGGGCGGACGCCCCTGGAGGGGCCGCGGGCCTGGGCTATGGTGGCCACGCCGTGAGCGACGCTCCCAAGAGGTTCCCGGACCGGGACGAGATCGCCGGGGTCCGCGCCGAAGCGGAGACGCTCGAGCCGGGTGGGGAGGGCGAGGCCACCCGTCGGCTCGCCGGGCGCGTCCTGGCGCGCCGCGACATGGGCAAGCTCGTCTTCCTCGACCTCGTCGACCGCAGCGGGAGGATCCAGCTGCTCTGTCCCGCGGCGCGCACCGGCGAGGTCGACGTCCACCTGGGGGACATCGTCGGGGCGATCGGGAAGCCGGCGAAGAGTCGTCGCGGCGAGCCGTCCCTGGCCGTCGACGAGCTCGTTCTCCTCTCACGGATCCGCTCGCCTCTCCCCGACACCTTCCACGGGCTGACGGACGTCGAGCAGCGCTACCGGCGGCGGTACCTCGACCTGCTGATGAACGAGGAGGTCCGCGCGGATTTCCTGCTTCGCGCCCGCATCGTCGCGGCGACCCGCCGCTACCTCGACGGCGAGGGCTTCGTCGAGGTGGAGACCCCGATCCTGCAGCCGCGATACGGAGGCGCCTTCGCGGAGCCGTTCGTGACGCACCACAACGTGCTCGACCAGGATCTCTACCTGCGGATCGCGACGGAGCTCTATCTGAAGCGCCTGATCGTCGGCGGCCTCGAGAAGGTCTACGAGCTCGGCAAGGACTTCCGCAACGAGGGTGTCACCTACAAGAACAACCCCGAGTTCACGATGCTGGAGTGGTACGAGGCCTACGCCGACTACGAGGACACGATGCGGCGGATGGAGGATCTGATCGAGTACGTGGCGCACGAGGCGCTCGGCACGACCCGGGTTACGTTCAGGGGCCACGACGTCGACGTCAAGGCCCCGTGGCGTCGCGTCCGCCTCGTCGACGAGCTCGAGCAGCTCGGCCTGTGGACGACCGACTTCGACGACCTGAAGGCGCGCCTCGAGTCGCGCGACGTCGACGTCTCGCGCGACAAGACCTGGTCGCAGCTGCTCGACAAGGCGGTCACCGCCTACGTCGAGCCACGCCTGATCGAGCCGACGATCCTCTACGACTACCCGATCGAGCTGTCGCCCTTCGCGCGCACGACGGCCGGCGACGCCCGCATCGTCGAGCGGTTCGAGTACTTCATCGGCGGGATGGAGCTCGGGAACGCCTTCAGCGAGCTGAACGACGCCGAAGAGCAGGCGCAGCGCTTTGCGCTCCAGGCCGAGGAGGGGGCGGGCGGGAACGTCGAGGCCGAGCCGGGCGACCCCGACTACGTCGAGGCGCTCTCGTTCGGGATGCCGCCGACCGGCGGAATCGGCCTCGGGATCGACCGGCTGACCATGGTGCTCGCGGGTAGGGATTCGATCCGCGACGTGATCCTCTTCCCTGCTCAGCGCACGAAGAGCTGAGCCCGACGCGATTTTCGTGCCGAACGGCACGAGGAACTCTGGCCTTTCTCACGAAGCCGTTCGCGCGAATACTCACCATACGGCCACCGCGACACCCCCACGGTGGGGAGTACGATGGCCTCTCGGCAAAGCCATCGTTTGCCTCGCCGATGCCGGCGGGAAGAGAGGATACGAGTCTTGTTCGAACGGTTCACCGAACGTGCCCGCCAGGTCGTCGTACTCGCGCAGGACGAGGCGCGCGCGCTCAAGCACAACTACATCGGCACCGAGCACATCCTGCTCGGCCTTCTGCGCGAAGAGGAAGGGCTCGCCGCACGTGTGCTCGAATCGCTCGACATCACCGTCGAAGAGGTGCGGGCGCAGGTCGCCCGGATCGTGGGGCAGGGCGACGAGGTGACGACGGGGCAGATCCCGTTCACCCCCCGTGCGAAGAAGGTGCTCGAGCTGGCGCTGCGCGAAGCGCTCTCGCTCGGCCACAACTACATCGGCACCGAGCACATCCTGCTCGGCCTCGTCCGCGAGAACGAGGGCGTCGCCGCGCGGATCCTGCTCGACTTCGATGCCGACGCCGAGAAGATCCGCAACGAGATCATCAGGATGCTCTCCGGCCCGGGCCGCCGCCAGGGCGGCGCCGCCCAGGGCACCGGCGAGAAGGGGAAGAGCTCGAAGCTGCTCGACCAGTTCGGGCGGAACTTCACGAAGCTCGCCACCGAGGGCAAGCTCGACCCGGTCGTCGGCCGCCAGAATGAGATCGAGCGGATCATGCAGATTCTCTCCCGCCGCACCAAGAACAACCCGGTGCTGATCGGCGAGCCCGGCGTCGGCAAGACGGCCGTCGTCGAGGGCCTTGCCCAGCGGATCTCCGCCAACCAGGTGCCGGACCTCCTCAAGGGCAAGCAGATCTACAGCCTCGATCTGGCGGCGCTGGTCGCGGGATCGAAGTATCGCGGAGAGTTCGAGGAGCGCCTGAAGAAGGTGATGAAGGAGATCACCCAGCGCGGCGACATCATCCTGTTCATCGACGAGCTCCACAACCTCGTCGGTGCAGGCGCCGCCGAGGGCGCGATCGACGCCGCATCGATCCTGAAGCCCGCGTTGGCACGCGGTGAGCTGCAGACGATCGGTGCAACGACGCTGGACGAGTATCGGAAGTACCTGGAGCGCGACTCCGCGCTCGAGCGGCGCTTCCAGCAGATCCGGGTCGAAGAGCCGTCGACCGACGACACCGTCGAGATCCTGCGCGGGCTCCGCGACCGCTACGAGGCGCACCACCGCTGCAAGATCACCGACGATGCGCTGTCGGCCGCGGCCGTGCTCGCCGACCGCTACATCCAGGACCGCCACCTTCCGGACAAGGCGATCGACCTCATCGACGAGGCCGCGTCGCGGATGCGGATCAAGACCATGACCGCGCCGCCGCGCTACCGCGAGCTCGAGGAGGAGATCGAGAAGGTCCGCAAGGACAAGGAAGCCGCGATCGAGAACCAGGAGTTCGAGAAGGCGGCCTCGCTTCGCGACAAGGAGCGCAAGCTCACGCAGAAGAAGCGCGAGCTGGAGGAGCAGTGGCGCTCCGAGGACCAGACCGAGCAGCCCGAGATCGGCGAGGAGGAGATCGCCGACATCGTCTCGATGTGGACGGGCATCCCGGTGTTCAAGCTCACGGAGGCCGAGTCGCAGCGGCTCGTCCGGATGGAGGAGGAGCTCCACAAGCGCGTGATCGGCCAGGACGCGGCGATCATCGCCGTCTCGAAGTCGATCCGCCGCGCCCGCGCCGGCATCAAGGACCCGAAGCGGCCGACCGGCTCGTTCATCTTTCTCGGGCCCTCGGGCGTCGGGAAGACCGAGCTCGCGCGCACGCTCGCCGAATTCCTGTTCGGCGACGAGGACGCGATGATCCAGATCGACATGTCGGAGTACATGGAGAAGCACTCCGTGTCCCGGCTTGTCGGCTCTCCTCCGGGCTACATCGGCTACGACGAGGGCGGCCAACTGACCGAGTCCGTCCGCCGCAAGCCGTACTCGGTGATCCTCTTCGACGAGATCGAGAAGGCGCACCCGGACGTGTTCAACATCCTCCTGCAGATCCTCGAGGACGGAAAGCTGACTGACTCGCAGGGCCGCAAGGTGGACTTCCGGAATGTGATCGTGATCATGACGTCGAACATCGGCTCGGCGTCGATCTCGAAGAACGTGTCGCTCGGCTTCACGATGTCGAACGAGGACGGCCTCTCCTACGACGACATGAAGACTCGGGTGATGGGCGACCTGAAGAAGGTCTTCCGCCCGGAGCTCCTGAACCGGATCGACGAGATCATCGTCTTCCCGAAGCTGTCGAAGGAGGAGATCCTCCAGATCGTCGACCTGATGCTGAACCGCCTGCGGGTGCAGATGGCCGAGCACGAGGTGACGATCGAGCTGACGGACGAGGCGAAGGACCTGCTCGTCGAGAAGGGCTACGACCCGGCGATGGGTGCCCGGCCTCTGCGCCGCGCGATCCAGCGCTACATCGAGGACCCGCTCGCCGACTACGTGCTCGGGCGCCAGCTCGAGCCGGGCTCGACGATCCTCGTCGCCCGGGAGAACGACGAGGAGGTCGACATCACCGTCGTGCCTCCGACGCCGCCCGAGGTGATCGGGGTCGGCGCAACGCCGGACGCTCCGCCGGAACAGGTGTCAGACACCTAAAGGTGTCTGACACCTGTTAGGCGAGCTGCCAGACGTCGTCCCGCAGTAGCGGGACGACGTCGCCGGCTCGCGTGACCGCGTCCACATGCACGTCGGGGCCGCCGATCATGAAGTCCGTGTGCACGGTCGAGACGTTGACGCCTTCGATCAGGCCTCCGTCGACCGCCTCGGCGTACGCTGCGCCGTACGCGACGTGGCAGGTGGCGTTCTCGTCGAACAGCGTGTCGAAGAACGTGACGCCCGTCCGGCCGATCCTCGACGTGCCGTCGACGAGCGCCACCTCGCCGAGGAACGGGGCGCGCTCGTCGCTCGAGAGCTGCCCGGTGACCACCTCCGCGCCTTCGTCGGCGCGCACGTCGACGATCTGCCCCGACTCGAAGCGCAGCTCGAGGCCGCGGATGATCCGTCCGTAGAGGGCGAGCGGGCGCGTCGAGCGGACCACGCCGTCCGTCCGCCGCCAGTCCGGCGTCGTGAAGACCTCCTCGGTCGGCATGTTCGCCACGTAGGTGAGGCCGTCGGCGGTGAGCGACTCGCAGCCCTGCCAGAGCGACTGCGGCAGGAGCCCGACGGTGAGGTCGGTGCCGGGCCCCCGGAACCGCAGGCTGTCGATCCCGAGGGCATCGAGCTGAGCGACCCGGGCGCCCAGGCGGGCCACGTGCTCGCCCCACGCCTCGACGGGGTCGTCCAGGTCGAGCCGGACACAGTGCTCGACGAGCTCCCACAGGCGCTCCACGTCGGGCTCGCCGAACATCTGGCGGGCCCAGCCCTCGTTCGGGACGCCCACGACGGTCCAGTTGTTGAGGCGCTCGTTCATCTGCTTCGTGCCTTCGGCTGCCAGGTCGAGCATCCGGGCCCGGCCGACCCGTTCTCCCGGCAGGTCCGCAAGCAGGTCGGGCTCAGCGTCGCCGGTGAGCGCGATGATCGCCGCGCGCTCCCTGCCGAAGCTCCGGATGCGCTCGAGCAGCCACGGCGGCGTCCAGGAGAGGACGTCCTCGGCGCCGTGCTCGATCAGCGCACGGCGCACGTGCGGGTCGGAATAGCGGAGGTCGACGTAGCTCGCGCCGGCGCGGTAGGCGGAGCGTGCGACCGCTCGGGCGACGTCCGCGTGCTCGACGTTCGCCATCACCTCGACGAGCTGGCCCGGCTGCACGTTCGCACCGACGCGCACCGCCAGGTCGGCGTAGCGGTCGAGCCTCGCCTGCGGCGTCACTCCGGCAGCTGCCACACGTCTTCCCGGAGGATGGGGACGACGGTGCCGTCCTTCGTGATCCCGTCGATCTCGAGCTCCGGGCCGCCGATCATGAAGTCGGTGTGCACCGTCGAGACGTTCATCCCCTCGCCGGGCTCACCGGCGAACACCTCCGGGATGCCGAAGCCGTAGGCGATGTGGCAGGTGGCGTTCTCGTCGAAGAGCGTGTCGAAGAACGTCAGCCCCGTCTGCCCGACCCGGGAGGTGCCGTCGACGAGCGCGAGCTCGCCGAAGTAGGCGGCCTGCCCGTCGCTCGCGAGCTCGCCGCGGACGATGCCGGCGCCCTTGTCGGCGTCCACCTCGACGATCCGTCCGTCCCGGACGACGAGGCGGAGGCCCTCGATCACCTCTCCGCCGAGCGCGAGCGGCCGGCTGGCGCGCACGGTTCCCTCCGCCCGTCGCCAGTCCGGCGTGGTGAAGATCTCCTCGGTGGGCATGTTCGGGACGTACTCGAGCCCGTCGCGGGTCCGGAACAGCGCCGAGGCCCAGCACGCGTCGTCGTTGAGACCGACACGGAGGTCGGTGCCGGGGCCCCGGTAGTGCAGCGAGTCGAGCCCGAGCCCGTTCAGGACGTTCGCACGCGCCTCGAGTCGCTGCATGTGCTCGCGCCATGCCGCGACGGGATCGTCTGCGTCGAGCCGCGTGCACGACGCGATGAGCTCCCACAGCCGCTCGACGTCCGGCTCGCCGAGCACCTGCCGGGCCCAGCCCTCGTTCGGGCACGCCACGATCGTCCAGTTGACGCTCCGGTCGACGAGTTGCTGCCGGTGGATCTCCTTCAGCCGGGCCATGCGGGCTCGGCCGACACGTTCACCGTCGAGGTCGGAGAGCAGCTCCGGCTCGGGGTCGCCGACCGTCTCGATCAGCGCATTGCCCTCCTCCGCCCGCGCCCGGCTGAGCATCCATTCCGGCTCGTGCGTAAGCGCCGAGTCGGGGCCCAGCTCGATCATCGCCCTGCGCACGTGCTGGTCGCGGTAGGAGACGTCGACGTACCGCGCGCCGGCGACGTAGGCGGCCCGTGTCAGCGCCCGTGCGAGCGGAGCATGCTCGATCTCCGTGATCAGGAAGACGATCTGGCCCGGCTGGACGTTGGCCCCGACCCGGACGGCGAGCTCGGCGTACCGGTCGAGCCGGGCTACGTCAGCTGCCACGTGTCCTCGCGGATGATCGCGACGGTCTCGCCCGCGGCCGTGACGCCGTCGACCGCCACCTGGGGGCCGCCGATCATGAAGTCGGTGTGGACGGCGGAGACGTTGATGCCGCGCTCGCGCAGCTCGTCGGGGTCGAGCCCGTCGAGGCCGTCGAGACCGAACGTCACACCTTCGCCGTAGGCGATGTGGCAGGTGGCGTTCTCGTCGAAGAGCGTGTCGTAGAAGACGAGGCCGGTCTCGCCGACCCGCGAGCTGCCGTCGACGAGTGCCACCTCGCCGAGGCGCTTCGCGAACTCGTCGACAGCGAGCTGGCCGTGCACGGCGTCCGCGCCGGCGGACGCCTTCACGTCGACGATCTCCCCGCCGTCGAAGCGCAGCTCGAGGTCGCGTACGACGGTGCCGCCGAGCGCGAGCGGGCGCGTCGAGCGGACCGTGCCCTCGACCCGGCGCCAGTCGGGGCAGTTGAACACCTCCTCGGTCGGGATGTTCGGGAAGATGAGGATGCCGTCGCGGGTCTCGCCCCCGCCGCCGATCCAGCGGGCGCCCGGGACGAGGCCGATCGTGAGGTCGGTGCCCGGCCCGGTGAAGCGCACGGCGTCGAGCCCGAGCGCGTCCAGCTGCGCGCAGCGGCGCTGCAGCCGGTCGTGCTGCTCGCGCCACGCGGCGACCGGGTCGGGCTCGTCGAGCCGCACTGCGTGGGCGACGGCGGCCCAGAGGCGCTCGAGGTCCGGCTCGCCGAACATCGCCCGCGCCTGGCCCTCGGTGGGGCAGACGGCGATCGTCCAGCTGAACGTGCGGTCGTTGACCGCTTGGAGCCGGAGCTTCGCCGCCTCGAGCGGCCGCGCGCGGCCGAGCCGCTCCTGGTCGACGTCCGCAAGCAGCTCGGGCTCGGGCTCGCCCGCGATCGAGATGACCGCGCCGCCCTCGATCTCCGCCTGCACTCGCGCGAGCAGCCAGGGCGTCGTCTCCTGGAGGACATCGTCGGCGGCGTGTTGCAGGAATGCCTTGCGGACGTGGCCGTCGGTGTAGCGCACGTCGACGACGCGGGCGCCGGCCTCGTACGCCGCCCTCGTCAGCGCGCGGGCGAGCGGCGCGTGCTCGATCAGGCCGTCGACGAAGACGGTCTGCCCGGGCTGCACGTTGACGCCGGCGCGCACGATCAGGTCGGCGTAGCGCTCGAGGCGGTGATCGCTCATCGGGGGGGACAATAGAGACATCGATATCAAGTGTCGAGCGGGACCTCGTCCCAGCGGACGCCGGGGCTCGTCAGCCACCCCAGCGCGTGGTGGCGCTCGGCGGCGATCGCGTGCGCGTCTGCGAGCCGATCCGCGGCCAGGCGCCGGTAGTCGGAGCCGAAGGCGCGGAAGTCGCCGCGGATCGGCGCGGGCAGGAGCCCCTGCTCGTAGCCGCGCATGGCGACCGATGCGACGAGCTGGTCGAAGCTCGCGTAGCGGTCGGGCAGCGCGACAGTCGTGTCGGCCTGCACCTCGGCCGTGCGCGCCCGCCAGTGCCAGAGCCGGGCCGACTCGCGCTCGAGCTCGATCTCGTCCGCGTCCCGAAGCCTGCCGCCGTCCGGCTCGACCGCCGCGACGTCCGCCGGCGCGAACGGCTCGTCGTAGGGCGGCAGCTCTGCAAGCTGGAGCGACCAGAGGAGCGCGCCCAGGGCCTCGCCGTGCCAGACCTCGTCCACGAGCCGCGGATCGGGCCGTCCGTGCCCGAGGCGGCGCAGGGATGCGCGCAGCTGCTCCCGGAGCACGCGGCAGCGCTCGATCACGTCGCGCTCCGACTGCAGCTTCAGCCGCGCCATGCCGTGCGGAGCCTAGTCATCCAGAGGCGTGATCAGTCTGACCATGTGATCGTGCCGAGGGCCGCGTCGATCTCGGCGAGCGTCGCGTCGTCGAGCTCGATCCCGGACGCCGCTGCGTTGTCGCGCACCTGCTCCGGGCGCGAGGCGCCGACGATCGCCGAGGCGACGTTCGCCTCGCGCAGCACCCAGGCGAGCGCGAGCTGCGCCATCGTGATCCCGAGCCGGTCGGCGATCGGCGCGCAGCCGCTGCACGCGCCGAGCACGTCGTCGCTCAGGTAGCTCGCCCATCATCCGGCCCATCCGCTCGCTCGCCGCGCGCGAGCCCTCGGGCGGCTGCAGGCCCGGCGCGGTACTTGCCGGTGAGCACGCCCTGGGCGAGCGGCGACCAGACGATCTGCGAGATGCCGTTCGCGGCGCAGAGCGGGATCACCTCACGCTCCGGCTCGCGCCAGAGCAGCGAGTACTGCGGCTGCGACGAGACGAACTTCACGTAGCCGTGCTCGCGGGACAGGTCGAGCGACGGCCTGGATCTGCTCGGCGCTCCATTCGCTGAAGCCGACGTACCGCGCCTTGCCGGCCTCGCACGACCTCGGTCAGCGCCGCCATCGTCTCCTCGAGCGGCGTCTCGTGGTCGTAGCGGTGGCACTGGTAGAGGTCGACGTGGTCGGTGCGGAGCCGCGCGAGCGAGGCGTCGATCTGCTTGCGCGACCTGCGTCGCGCGAGAGCCCCTGGTTATCGCCCGAGTCGTCCATCGGGAAGTAGAGCTTGGTCGCCAGCACGTACGAGTCGCGCGGGCGTCCCGCGAGCAGCGCTCGCCGAGGAACGTCTCGGCGCGCCCCGCGCGCGTAGACGTTCGCGGTGTCGACGAAGTTGATGCCGACCTCGAAGGCCGCGTCGACGCAGGCTCGCGCCTGGTCGTCCGGGACGCCGCCGCCGTAGGTGAGCCACGAGCCGAGGCCGATCTCCGAGACCTGGAGGTCGCTGTCCCCGAGGCGTCTGTAGCTTCATCCGCCGAAGATTGTCCCGACTTCCGGCACACGTGCCGTCGGAGGTGCGGAGTACAGTTCCACGCCCATGGCGAAGGCGGCGGCCGTCCAGCACGTCTGCACCGAGTGCGGCACCTCCACCGGCCGCTGGCTCGGCCGCTGCCCCGGCTGCGGGGCGTTCGGGACGATGGTCGCCGAGGCGCCGCCGCCGCGCGGTGCCGGCGCGCCGCGGAGCGCCGGGCCGCTCCTCCGGCTCGTCGACGTCGCAGGCCGAGGAGGCGGACCGGATCTCGACCGGCGTCCCCGAGCTCGACCGCGTGCTCGGCGGCGGGCTCGTGCCCGCGTCGCTCGTGCTCGTCGGCGGCGAGCCCGGCGTCGGCAAGTCGACGCCTGCTCCTGACCGCGCTCGGCGCCATGTCGCTCGACGCGCCGCGCGCTGCTCGTGACGGGCGAGGAGTCGGTCGCGCAGGTCAAGCTCCGCGCCGCCCGCCTCGGCGGCTGCGACGCGGTCGAGATCCTCGCCGAGACCGAGCTCGAGGCGGTCTGCGCGACGCTCGAGCGCGAGCGGCCCGCCGTCTGCGTGATCGACTCGGTGCAGACGCTCTGCGTCGGCCGAGATCGGCTCGGCGCCCGGGTCGGTCTCGCAGGTGCGCGAGGCGGCTGCGCGGCTGCTGCGCGTCGCGAAGGAGGCGGGCGTCGCGACGTTCCTCGTCGGCCACGTGACGAAGGACGGCTCGGTCGCCGGGCCGCGCGTGCTCGAGCACCTCGTCGACTGCGTGCTCCAGTTCGAGGGCGACCGCTACCACGCGCACCGCATCCTGCGCGCGGTGAAGAACCGCTTCGGCTCGACCAACGAGCTCGGCGTCTTCGAGATGACCGGCGCCGGCCTCGTCGGCGTCCCCGACCCGTCCGAGCTCTTCGGGCGGACGCACGGCGGCGAGGTCGGCGCAGCCGTGACGTGCACGCTCGAGGGCACGCGGCCGCTGCTGCTCGAGATCCAGGCGCTCGTCGCGCCGAGCGACCTCGCGATGCCCCGCCGGGTCGGCACCGGCGTCGACCCGAAGCGCCTCGCGATGATCGTCGCGGTGCTCTCGCGCCATGCCGGGCTGCCGCTCGGCGGGGCGGACGTGTTCGTCAACGTCGCGGGCGGCGTCCGCATCGACGAGCCCGGCGCCGACCTCGGGATCGCGCTCGCGATCGCCTCGGCCGCGAAGGGCGTCCCGGTGCGCGAGGGCGTGGCGGCGTTCGGCGAGATCGGCCTGACGGGACGCCTGCGGCCGGCGACGCAGGCCGACCGGCGGCTCGAGGAGTGCCGCAAGCTCGGGTCGACGACGGTGATCGGCCCCGAGGACGGAGGGCGACGCTGCGGCGGTGCCGCTGCGCGCTCGCGCGCGCTCGTCGAGATTCCCCTGTCTGAGCAGGGATTTTCCTGCAAAACTGGCGCTTTTGCAGGGTTTCTGCTACCCTGGTCAGCCCGTCGCCGGTGGAGCCTTCGAGGCCGCCGGCACTTTCGCGACTACAGACGGAACCGAGAGGAGTCAGCTTGTACAAGGTCGGCGACAAGGTGGTGTATCCCCACCACGGGGCAGGCACGGTCGTGAAGCGCGAGAAGACGCGACGTTCTCGGCGAGAAGCGCGAGTACCTCACGATCAAGATCCTGCACAACGACATGACGGTCAACGTGCCTGCCGACAACGCCGAGCGCGTCGGTCTCCGCAAGGTGATCGACGAGGAGGCCGTGAAGAAGGTCGTCAAGTACCTGACCTCCGGTGGCACCGAGATGCCGAAGAACTGGAACCGCCGCTTCAAGCACAACCGCGACAAGATGAAGACCGGCGACATCTACGAGCTCGCCGAGGTCGTCCGCAACCTCTCGCTGCGCGACGGCGAGAAGGGGCTCTCGACCGGCGAGAAGCAGATGTACGTGAAGGCGAAGAAGATCCTCGCCTCCGAGCTCATGTACGCGAAGAACATGACCGAGGACGAGGCGCTCGAGTGGCTCGAGGAGACGCTCCGCGAGGGCGCGAAGCCGAAGGTCGCCGCCGAGCCGGCGAAGAGGGCCGCACCCGTGAAGAAGCCGTGCCGCAGCAGCGAAGAAGACGACCGCCGCGGCCAAGAAGCCTGCCGCGAAGAAACCGGCGGCCGCGCGCTGACCATGAGCGTCTGGGCCGTTCTCGTCGCCGCCGGGCGGGGGGAGCGGCTCGGAGAGGATCGACCGAAGGCGTTCGTCGCGCTCGGCGAGCTGCCGCTGCTCGCCGAGCCGCTGCGCCGCCTCGACGAGAGCGGGCACGTCGATGCCGTCGTCGTCGTCGCGCCGCCGGGATGGGAGGAGCCGACGATCCTGCTCGCCGAGGAGCTCGGCGCGTCGAAGGTGTCCGCCTGCGTTCCGGGCGGCGCGACGCGCACCGAGTCGGTCCGTGCGGGGATCGCGGAGGTGCCCGAGGACGCGGCCGTCGTGCTCGTGCACGATGCCGCGCGGCCGCTCGTCCCGGACGAGGTGATCGGCCGCGGCTGCTCGCGGCGCTCGGCGAGGGGTTCGACGGCGCCGTGCCGGCGCTGCCGGTCAGCGACACTGTCAAGCGCGTCGACCGCGACGTCGTCGTCGAGACGCTCGACCGCACCGAGCTCGTCACGGTCCAGACACCGCAGGCGTTCGTGGCGCCCGTCCTCCGTGCGGCGCTGCGAGCGCGGCGAGGGCTCGGACTGCGCCTCGCTCGTCGAGGCGGCCGGCGGCCGGGTCAAGGTCGTCCCGGGCGACGAGCGGCTGCTCAAGGTGACGACGCGCTCCGACCTGGAGCGAATCGCCGCGTGGCTGTAGAGGCGGTCGTGTTCGACGTCGGCGAGACGCTCGTCGACGAGACGCGCGATGTGGACGCGCGTCGCGGCGGCCGGTGGGCTGACGCCGTTCACCCTGATGGCGGCGCTCGGGGCGACGATCGCGCTCGGGCGGCCCCACGACGACGTCTGGGAGCTGCTCGGGGTCGAGCACCCGCCGGGCACCTGGACGATGGAGGACTGGTACCCCGACGCAAGGCCGTGTCTCGAGCGGCTGCAGAAGGCCGGCTACCGCGTCTGTGCGTCCGGAAACACGCCCGCGTTCGTCGAGTACGACCTCCGCGGCGTCGTCGACGCGGTCGGCTCGTCCGAGCGGTGGGGCGTGCAGAAGCCGTCGCCCGCGTTCTTCGACCGGGTGGTCGAGCTCGCTGGAGTGCCGCCTGAGAGGATCGCCTACGTCGGCGATCGCGTCGACAACGACGTCCTGCCGGCGCTCGACGCCGGGATGGTCGCTGTGCACGTGCGTCGCGGACCGTGGGGCTTCCTGCAGGAGCCGCCGCCGCCCGACGCGATCCGGATCGACTCGCTCGACGAGCTGCCCGGGGTGCTTTCGTGAGCCTCCGGGTCGGGATCGGCGTCGACGCGCACGCGCTCGAGGACGGGGTGCCGCTCGTCCTCGGCGGCGTGACCATCGACCACCCGCGAGGGCTCGCCGGCCACTCGGACGGCGACGTGCTCGCGCATGCGCTCGTCGACGCCGTACTCGGCGCCGCCGGTCTCGGCGACATCGGCTCACTGTTCCCGTCGGGCGACGAGCGCTTCCGCGGCGCCGACAGCCTCGACCTGCTCCGCGAGGCCTACCGGCTGGTGCGCGAGGCGGGCTGGCTGCTCGTCAACGCCGACTGCGTGCTCGTCGGGGAGGAGCCGCGGATCGCGCCGCATCGCGACGAGATGCGGCGGCGCCTCTCAGAGGCGCTCGGCGGGCGGTGAGGTGAACGTCCGCGCCACCACGACCGACGGGCTCGGCTTCACCGGACGCGGCGAGGGCCTCGCGGCCAACGCGGTCGCGCTGCTGCAGCGGGCCTGAGGCGCCCGTCATCAGCAGCGACGCTCCCGCCACGGTGCACGCGAACGCGAGCACGCGGATCGCACCGAGCGCTCCTCCGGGCAGCTGCTCGTGGAACAGTCCGACGCCTGCGGCGATCGGCACCGAGTTCAGGATCAGGGTCGCCACTCCGGCGGTCGACAACGCCCCTCCGCGCTGAAAGCCGAACTGGAGGAGGACGAAGCCGAGTGCGTGCGCAGCGAGCATCAGCGGCACGAGCCACAGCCAGCCGCCGCGGAAGGTGACCGCCTTCGTCGTGATGTCTCCGGCCGCGTAGAGCATCCCGGCGCCGAGCCCGAGCCCGGCCCCGGCGGCGAACAGCGCTCCCCCGGCCGCGCCGAGCCCGGCGACCGCGGCCGACGCGGCGAGCCAGAGCGCGAGCAGCGCGACCGCCGGTGCGTGCGCGGCGACCGTCCCGCCCGCAAGCGACGCCGCAAGGAGCACGAGACCGACGCCGGAGATCGCCACCGCGGCCCACTCGCGCCGGCCGACCGGGTCGCCGCGCCGGTGCACGAGCAGCGCGAGCACGGCGATCCCGCCCGCCGACGCCGCCTGCACGAGCGAGAGCGGGGCGAGCGCCAGGGCGCCGAGGTAGAGCACCCAGCCGCCGAGTCCGGCGAGAAAGCCCGCGAGCCAGGTGAGATCGCGGAACAACGAAGCGAGCGACGCGACCGGCTGGCGGAGCGAGAGTGGCGGCAGCTCGCGCGCGGCGCCGTGCTGCGCGAAGAAGCCCCAGTTGAGCACGACGGCCGACGCGAGCGCGAGCGCCAGGCCCGCCGCGTCTCTCATCGCCGCTCGGCCTGGAACGGCAGGTACGCCTCGGCTGCGAGCGCGGCGATGCCGACACGCGGCAGGTCGCGACGGCGTTCGTAGACGACGAAGCGTCGCTCCCACGTCGGGAGGAACTTGCGGTTGAAGGCGAGCAGGTTGTCGAGCTGGAAGTGCCCCTTCAAGCGTCAGCAGCGCGCGCCGCTGCAGCTCCTGCAGCGCACTCAGGTCGTGCTCGGGCGCGAGCAGCGCGGCGAACGGCGCGAAGTTCAGCGAGACGCGCTCGAAGCCGTTGTCGCCGCGCCCAGGCGAAGCGCTCCGCAGATGAGCCACTCGTTGAAGCCGTTCGGCGTGTCGCGCAGGCGCGGCATCGACGACAGCGACAGCGCGCGCCCCGCAGGCGAAACGGCGAAGTGCAGGAACCCGGTTGACGCGCCGTCCGGACGCGAAGCCGACGACGAAGACGGCGTGCTCGTCGCTCGAGCCCGAAGAGCGCGTCGAGCGCCATCACGAAGCCGCGCTCGGGCGCGTCGCCGCGCCAGGCGTGCGCGACGGTCTCCGAGCTCGTCGGCGCAGCTTCTCGTCGATCTCGCTCGGGCGCAGAACGACCGGCGCGGTAGCCGGCGTGCGGTCGAGCCGGTGCACCGACTGCCGCACCTTGCGGATCGCCCGGCCCTCGAGCGAGAACGACCGCGGATCGACGACCGCCTCGTCGCCGTGGTAGAGCGCGTGCAGGCCGTGCCGGGCGTACAGCGGCAGCCACTCGCTCGGACGCGCCGAGGATCGCGATCGCGCCAGTCGCGGTCGCGGGCGCAGCTCGACGAACGCGCCGACGAGCGCGTCGACCGCACTCGGGCGGCCCGATCGGATCGCCGGAGACGATCGCGACTCCACCGACGACGCGGTAGGCGAGGAACGCGCGTCTCGTCGTCCACGAAGAAGTACGACTTGTCGGCCCGCAGCACGAACGGCGCGAGCGTGTCGGCGCCCCACGGCCTGCACGAGCGCACGCGCGAGCTCCCGCTCCCGCTCGAGCTGCACGACACGGTGCCGCCACGGCGCGACCCACCCCGCGACCACCCAGAGGACGCCTGCCGCACCGAGCAGGAGCAGCGAGAGCGGGAACCAGTCGCCGAAGGAGCCGGCCAGGTGCGGCGAGCCGCCGACGTCGAGGCCGAGCAGGCCGCGTGCGATCTCACGCAGCGCGAACCCGAAGGCGAACGGCTGGTCGGCCGCGATGCCGGTTGATCCAGAGCGCGGCGAGCCCGTACGCGCGAGCACGGCCGTGACGGCGAGCCCGAGCCGCGACGACGAGCCTGGTCGCGGGTCGTCGCGTCACCCGGGCCGTCGAAGTCGTGTCCGCCGGGCGACGAGCAGCACGAGCACGACGGCCGACGCGAGCGTGCCGTCGTTGAGCCCGTGCAGGACGTGCAGCAGCGGTCGAGAGCCCGGCGAGCGCCGTCGCGACCTGCCAGGCGCGATGGCGCCGCCGCGCGAGGCCGCGTGCGCGCGACGAGCAGCGCGATCGCGATCGAGGACGCCTGCAGCGTGCGCGAGCGGGCCGACCGCGTCGGGGGTGAACGACCGCAGCAGCCCGCTGGTCGTCGCCGGGCAGCGATCGCGTGGAGCAGGTTGAGCGCCGCGCCTGCGGCGACGATCGCAGCCGACGATCAGCGGCGCGCGCGCGGCCGCTGCGGCGCGACGGCGAGCAACGCGGCCGCCGACGCCGACGAGCGAGCGGCAGGCAGGTAGACCGCCTTCAGGCGCGCGGCGACGTCGAGCGCGTCGCGCAGCGAGATCTGACGCACGACGGCGACCGACGACAGCCGGTCTCGAGGTAGGCGAAGAGGCCGACGGCGAGGGCGAGGAGCAGCGACGGCCGTCACCCGCTCGATCCGCCGCCCAGCGTGCGTAGAGCCCGAGCGCGGCTGCGGCGAGCGCCCCAGACGGCGACGAACCAGAGCAGCGGCGCGGCCGCGTGCTGCGAGAGCTCGTCGAGCGGCAGCGCCTCGCCGACGCGCGGGCCCGGCAGCGCCGGGCTCGAACGAGGTAGAGCCAGCCGCTCGCGGCGAGCCCGCGAGCGAGGAGCAGCAGCGGCAGGAGGCCGAGCCTACGCACCACGCGAGCCTCCGCGACGCGGCGAGGTAGCGCGCCGCGCCGCGTTGCCGCGCCAGAGCGCCCAGTTGTGACCGCCGCGGACGACGAAGAAGCGGTGCGGGATGCGGAGCGCGGCGAGCTCTGCGGCGAACGTCGCGTTCTGCGCTGCCGAACGTGTCGTCGCTGCCGCTGTAGAACCAGACGTAGGTGTGCGCGCGCCGGAGCGCCGGCGCCGCGCCGCGCGAGCGTGACGAGCGGGCTGTTGCGCCGTGAGCAGCGCGCGTCGGTGGCCGAAGATCGCGCCGATGTCGTCCGCGCGCTCGTAGCCCGACCAGCTCTCGATCGTCGCGAACTCGCCCGGATGGTGGATGCCGATGTTGAGCGCGCCGTAGCCGCCCTCGGAGAGGCCCGCGAGCGCGCGTCCGCGCCCGCTGCGGATCGTGCGGTAGCGCGCGTCGACCGCGCGCACGACGATCGCGCGCGACGAACGTCTCCCAGCCGTCGTTGCGTCCGATCGCCGTTCGCCCACTCCTTGTCGGTGAACGAGCCGGTCGACCCGAACGGCATCACGAGGATCATCGGCCCGCGCCCGGTGCAGCGCGACGAGCTCGTCCTCGACGACGCCCATCCGAACGGTCTGCGAGGAACGCGCCGGGCCGGCCCGGCACGCCGTGCAGCAGGTAGATGACCGGGTAGCGGCGGGCCGGGTGCTGCCGCGTAGCCCGGCGGCAGGTAGACGTCGACCGGCTGGCGCCGTCCGCCGAGCGCCGGGCTCGCGAGCGTAGAAGCGCGTGGCGCGTGCCGTGAACCTGGACGAACGCCGGCGTCGCGCGGCGGCGCGAAGCCGCGGTAGAGCCAGTAGTTGTCGACGTAGCGGTACGCGCCGACGAGCCCGAGGCCCGCGAACGCCGCTGCCGCCGAGAGGGCGAGCACGCGCGGTCGAACCGATGGCAGCGCCCCGATCACGGGGACGTTGTAGGGCGCCGCCCGCGTAGGGCGGCTAAGGCGGCGTTAAGGCCGGATTACGACGCCGGCGCGAGCCGGCGGAGCGCCAGCTCGAGCCATCCTTGCGCGTGGGCCTGCCAGAGGCTCGTCTGGTGGCCGCCGGGGTAGACGCGCGAAGACGTGCCGGACGCGCGCCGCCGTCAGCTCACGGTCGAACTGGACGTTCTCGGCGTGGAAGCGAGTGTCGCCACGGCCGACGTAGAACCCGAGGAAGGTCGGGCGGCGTCCGCAGCTTCGCGATCAGCGTGTGCGCGCTCGTTGCCGGCCCGCGGGCGAGCGCCCTGGTGCCGGTCGGATCGGTGGGATGGAAGTAGCCCGACCACGACTCGATCACGGAGAACGTGCCGAGGTGATGCAGCCCGAGCACGGTTGCCCCGTAGCCGCCGGCGGAGACGTCCGACGATCGCCCTGCCGCTCGCGGTTCGCGATCGTGTCGAAGTGCGTGTCGACGTAGCGGGGCAGCTCCTCCGCCACGAACGTCTCCCAGTTGCGGCCGGGCCCCCAGTTCAGGTACTCGGGGTCGGAGTCGCTCTCGCGCGCCGCCCTGCGGGAAGACGAGGATCGCCGGTCCCGCCTGCTCGAGCGCGTCGGAGACCCAGTCGTTGCCGAGGAACGCGCTGCCGTCCGCGGGCAGACCGTGCAGGAAGTAGACGACCGGGATACCGCTCGCCACCTGCCGCGTAGCCGGCGGGAAGCACGATGCGAACGTGCAGCGTCCCGGCGAGCGCGCGCGAGGAGATCGATGCCGACGATCCCGTGCGCCGCCTGCGAGGCCGGAGCGCGCCGTGAATCCGGCGACGGCTGCGACGAGGAGGACTGCCGCGGCTCTCACGGAGCGCTGCACCCAGGAATCGTAGGCGCGCGGCCTTCACGCTAACGAAGAGTTCACATCGGCGGGGCTACCGTCCGGGGCGTTGCCCGCCGTCGCCGCCCTCGTCACGAGCATCCTGCTCCTGCCCGGCTTCGTGCCGACGGCGACAGGCCCGGCCGGCGGCCAGGTCGATGCCGGGATCTTCCCGGGTACCGAGCGGCCCGGCTTCGTCTACCTGCCGCCGCGGTTCGACCCGTCGCGCCGCTACCCCGTGCTCTACCTCCTCCACGGCATGCCGGGGTCGCCGAGCGAGTACCTCGGCGGCACCGACCTGGCGGACTTCGCCGACGCCGGGATTGCCGCGGGCCGTCTGCGGCCGTTCATCGCGGTCGCGCCTGCAGCCGGACCGGACAGGGGCTACGACGGCGAGTGGGCGGGGCCGCTGGAGGACGCGCTCGTCGATCAGATCGTGCCGTGGGTCGATGCGTGACTTGCCGACCGATCGCGGCGCGCGCCGGACGGCTGATCGCGGGGCTCTCCGCGGGCGGTTTCGGCGCGGCCGACATCGGGCTGCGCAACCCCGATGTCTTCGGGACGATCCTGTCGCTCAGCGGCTACTTCCGGCCGTTGCACGACGGCCCGTTCAAGGGCGCCGCCAAGGCGATCCTGCGGGAGAACGACCCGACGCTGCTCGCCCGCTCGGACCGCAGGCGCCTCGTGCAGGACGGGACGCGCTTCTTCCTCGCGACCGGGCCCGCGCACAGCCACTGGTTCACGCCGGCCGACACCTTCGCCTTCGCGCGCGAGCTACGAGGCCTCGGCCTACCCGTGACCACGTTTTCCTACCCGTCGAACCCGGGCGAGTGGAAGGCGCAGCTCGACGCCGCGCTCGACTGGGCGCTTCCCGCTTCGTCCTAGCCCGGCAGAGACGCGACTCCGTCGTGCAGCACAACAAGGCCGTCTCGCTCGAGCGAGGCGAGCGCGTCGCCGTCGGAGGGCTGCTCTCCGGCTGCGACTGCGCGGAGCGCGAGCGCGCGTCTCTGCCGGAACGAGCCCTCGAAGCGCGACTGCTTCCGCAAGGGCTCGTAGCGGCGCCCGCGTGACGGGCACGCGCCGGCGAGGGGGCACTCGCCGCAGCGCGGGATGCGTGCCAGGCAGATCGTCGCGCCGAGGTCGAAGAGAGCCTGGGCGCAGGCTCCGTCGAAGCTCTCGCCGGTCCGCTCGGAGACGCGCCGCACGTTCGTGTCGACGGGCAGCACGTTGCGGCCGAAGGCGAAGTTCCCGACCGCCGCGGCGGTGTACGGGCCGACCCCGGGCAGCTCGGTCAAATCGTCGGGCCATCCGTCCTCCGCTACCCGCCGGGCGGCGCGCTGCAGGTTGATCGCTCGCCGGTTGTAGCCGAGCCCCTGCCAGGCGAGGATCACGTCCGCGGCGCTCGCCCCGGCGAGCGACGCCGCCGTGGGCCAGCGCTCGAGCCACGCCGTGTAACGCGGGAGCACCCGCTCGACCTGCGTCTGCTGCAACATCACCTCGGACACGAGGACCGCGTACGGGTCGCTCGTCCGGCGCCAGGGCAGGTCCCGTCCGTGCGCCTCGTACCACGCGAGGAGCTGTGCTCTCACGGCCCGTGCCCCGCGGCGTCGTGGAGCAGGACGATCCCACCGCGGCCGAGCTCCTCGCATTCGCGGTGGCCCGAGAGCACCTGCGCGGTCTCGGCCGAGTGCACGACGATCGACATCGTGGGCGGAGTTTCCCGGATGGCGCGAGCCGAGCCGCGTGGTAGGACGTCGAGCATGGCGTCCGGTGCCCGGCCGCGGTTCGCAGCCCGGTGGGTGTTGGCAGCAGTCGCCGCCAAGTGCGCGCTGAGCTTCGCGTTCGCCCCGAGGTACGGCTGGCAGCGCGACGAGCTCTATTACGCAGTCGCGGGGCGGCACCTGCAAGGGGGCTACGTCGAGTTCCCGCCGGTGACGGCCTTGCTGTCCGCACTCGCCCGGGCGCTCGCCGGCTGGTCGCTCGTCGGCTTCAGGGCGTTCGCGATCCTGGCGGGCGCGGGGTCGATGGTGGTCGCGGCACTCGTGGCGCGCGAGCTTTCGGGAAGCAGGCGTGCGCAGGTGATCGCCTCCGTGCTGGTCGGCTTCTCGCCGCTCCTTCTCGCGACGAACGGTCTGTTCCAGCCGGTGTCCTTCGACCAGCTGGCGACGATGGTCGTGCTCTGGCTCGCGCTGCGGCTCGCGCTCGGTCACGGCTCCTGGCTCCTGCTCGGCGTGGCAGCGGGCGTCGGGCTCGAGACGAAGTACACGCTCGGGGTCGTGCTCACCGTCCTGCTGGTGGCGTTCCTGGTGTGGCGGCGGGACGTGCTGGGCTCGACCGGGCTGCCGCTCGCGGTCGCGCTGGCAGCGGCGATCCTCGTCCCGAACCTCGTCTGGGAGGCACACCACGGCTGGGTCAGCGTGCACTGGCTGCTTCACCCCGGCCCGAGCGCGACCAGCGAGTCGCGGCCGCAGTACCTCGTCGACCTCCTGCTCGTCACGCACCCGGTCGCCGTCCCGGTCGCCGTGGCCGGCGTCGTCTCACTCCTCCGCGACCGAGCGCTGCGAGCGCTCGGCTGGACGGTCATCGGCGTCGTGCTCGCGTACTTCGTGCTGGGCGGGAAGTCGTATTACGCCATGCCGGTCGTCCTGTTCGCGCTCGCCGTCGGAGCCGTTTCCTTTGACCGCGGCGCGACACGGCGGCGGTTCCGTCGCACGGTGATCGCGTACGCCGCACTCACGGTCGTCTTCCTGCCGCTCGGCCTGCCCGTGCTTCCCCTCCACACGGCCGACCGGTTGGGGGTGATCGCCGCTCGGAGCGACTACCAGGACGAGCTCGGCTGGCACGCGCTCGCTCGCCAGGTCGGCCGGCTCGCCGTCGGGTCCGACGTCGTCCTCGCCGACAACTACGGCGAGGCAGGCGCGCTGGAGCTCTTCGGTCGCGGCCTGCCTCCGGTCGCCTCCGCCGACATGACCTTCCGCTTCTGGCGTCCGAGCGTCGGCGGCCGCAGGGCGCTCCTCGTCGGCTTCACGCAGCGACAGGCGGGCTTCTGTCGCGGTTACACGGTCGTCGGCCGGATCCGCATGCCCGTCGAGAACGAGGAGCGCGGCCTGCCGATCGCGCGCTGCATCCTCGGCGCCAGCCTCGCGCAGCTCTGGCCGCGCCTCCTCGCCGTGACCTGACTGTCAGGCGCGGTTAGCCGGGCGGTGGGGGAGTGCCGCCGCCGAAGGCGACTGTGAAGCCCGCCGGCGAGAGCGGCGACGGCGTCGAGACCTGCCCGGCGCCCTGCACCATCGCGATCTCCTCCACGCCCGTGCCGGTGCCGCTGAGGCCGAGGCCCGTGAAGGTGACGTTCGGCGAGTACTGGCCGAGTGTCGAGATCTGCTCGTCCGGCCCGACCGACGGCGCCTCGACGATCCATTCGGCAGAGGTGAGCTGACCGAAGTAGGACTGACTCGTCTGGAAGCGCTGCCCGTTCGTCTTGTCGTCGATCTCGATCAGCCAGTTCCCCTCCGGCTGCTCGCCGATCGCGATCGTCACCTGGTCGCCGACCGCGACCTGCAGCGTCGCGAACTGGGCGGGATTCGGATATGTCTCCCACCACGCACGTACGAGCACCTGGCCGCTGGACTGCTGGTAGAGCTCGTCGACGCCGGCCTGCAGCACGGTCGCGTCGGACACACCGTCGATCCCGACCCACTCGGAGGTCTCCGTGTCCGTGCTCGCACCCGTGGCGATCGTCGGCACGTTGAAGGTGCCGCTGACCGCCGTGAAGGGGCCGCCCGAAGCTGCAAACCCGGACCAGTTCTTGCTCATCGACTCGCCGACCGGAAGCGTGGGCGGCGCGGCTCCGGCCACGATGAACGTCAGCGGCCATTGTGCGCTGACCTTCGACGAGTCCGCAACCTGCAGCGTCACCGCGCTCGTCCCGACCGAGGCCGGCGTGCCCGAGATCGTGCCTGACGGGGAGAGCGCGAGGCCTGTCGGCAAGGTGCCGCTCGCGACCGTCCACCCGTAGCCGCCCGTGCCGCCGGTCACCGCGAGCGACAGCGAGTACGCCACCCCGATCACCGCGACCGGCGGTGGTCCCTCGTCCGTGATCTCGAGCGGGGGCGGCGGAACTCTCGCGGCCTCGATCACCCTCGTCGCAGCCCGTGCGCTCCGGCTGCCGGCGATCGCGACGACGGAGAAGTGCACCGTCCCCACCTGCTCGAGTGCGTTCGCCGCCACCTTCATCGCGACCCGCGCTCGGCCCGAGCTGCAGGAGACGGTGCGCTTCTGCGTCGCCGTCGACCCCGGTGCGCGCTGGCCGGTGAAGGTGCAGCGGGTCGCGTGGCGGGCCGTTGCCGAGAGGACGACCGTCCCGCCCGCCGCCGGCAGCGACGCCGGCGTCGCCGTGAGTGCCAGCACGGCCGGCCGCGCGGTGCCGGCGGAGGCAGACGGGACGGCGATGCCGCCGACGGCCGTCACTGCGGCCGCGAGGCCGACGAGCACGACAACCGGACGCCGCAAGGCCGTGCCTCCTTGTCTCGAATCGCAAAGCGGCCGCGGGCTCGCGGCGGACGCACTTGCTGTGTAGCCGAGCGGATCGCCGTTTGTCAACGGTGATCGCCCGATCGAGGAGCTCTGGTCCTCAGGCGACGGCGCCGGTCGAGTCGGTCTCGCCGAAGACGACGACCCGGTTCGAGCCGCGCTGCTTCGCGGCGTACATCGCTGCGTCCGCCTTCCGGACGAGGTCCTCGTCCGGCGCCTCTGGGTCGGTCGAATGCGCCACCCCGAAGCTGGCGGTGACGCTCACGCTTCGGCCCTCGAGGTCGAACGGCGCACGAAGCGCGTTCGCGAGCCGCCACGCGAGCTGTGCGACGTCGCGCGCCTCGGCGACCGCATCCATCAGCACCAGGAACTCGTCGCCGCCGTAGCGCGCAACGACGTCGCTGGGGCGGAGGCCCGTGCGCAGCCGTCCGGCCACGGCACGCAGGAGATCGTCGCCCGAGTCGTGGCCGAGCGAGTCGTTGACGTCCTTGAAGTTGTCGATGTCGATGAAGACGACGCCGAGCCCCAGCCCGAGTGCTTGCGCGTCGATGCGTGCGTCGCGCAGACGCGCATAGAAATGCTCGCGGTTCGGGAGCATGGTCAGCGCGTCGTGGTTCGTTCGGTGGACGAGATCGGCCTCGAGGCGCTTGCGCTCGTCGATGTCCTCGATCATCGCGGTGATGCGATACGGCCTGCCCGCACCGTCGCGCACGAGCGCGAGCACGGTGCGGCACCACAGTGTGGAGCCGTCCTGTCGGCGGAGCTCCAGCTCGAGCTCACAACGGTCCTCGCGGCCGGCCGCGATCGACCCGATCCGGCCGCGCGCCTCGTCGTTGAGGCTCCGCCAGAGGTCGACGCCGATCAAGGTGCCCGGCCCATAGCCGAGCACGTGCTCGACGGCCGGGTTCGCCTCGAGCACGGTGCCGTCGCGGGAGAGGGTCATGAGGCCGATCGTCGCCGCGTCGAAGACCGACCGGTACTTGCGCTCGCTCGCCGCCAGCCCGTCCTCGGCCGCCTTGCGATCGGTGATGTCGACCATCACGCCCTGCCAGTAGCTCGTGCCTGTCGCCTCGTCGGTGACGACGGACGCCTTCTCGCTCACCCAGACGACCCGGCCGTCGCGCGCGATCATCCGGTACTCCGCGAACAGGGCCGACAGCGTCCCTCGTGCGTGCGTGTCGGCCTCGACCATCCGCTCGCGATCGTCCGGGTGCAACACCTCGAGCCAGAGCTCGTCCTCGTTCAGCCACGCCTCACGCGGGTAGCCGAGGAGCTCCTCGATCTGGGGGCTGATGTAGACGGGGATCGAGCTGCCGGGGTCGTCCGGCTGGACGACGTCGAGGTAGGCGACGAGCCCTGGGACGTTCTCGACCAGGGCCTGGAACCGGGCAGGGGTTACTGCGAGACCGTCGGACATGGAAACGTGGTGTCTATCGGCACGAACGGCCTCCGAGTCAAGCCCCGTAACGGTCCCGGGACGGCGTTGGAGTAGTTTCCGCGAGCGATGGGCGTCGCCGCGATCTCCAGGATCTCGGGCCGGTCGGGCGTGCTCGCGTGCGCCTACGGCCTGCTCTTCGCGGGATCGGTCGCCCTCGCGGCGTCGACCCCGCACGGGACGGGGGACAAGGGCGTCGGCGTAGTGACCGTTCCCTTCTTCCTGGTCGGCCTGCTCGTCGTGCGCAAGCACCCGCGGAACACCGTCGGCTGGAGCCTCGCCGCGCTCGCGATCGCCATGATGCTCGCTCTCGACGCCGCGGGCTACGCCGTGCTCGTCTATCGGGTAGGCGACCACGGGCTCCCGCTCGGCCGGCTCGCCGTCGCCCTCGCCCCGGCCTGGGTGCCCGTCCTCGTCCTGCTGCCGCTCCCGCTCCTCCTCTTCCCCGACGGCCGCCTTCCCGAGGGGCGCTGGCGCTCGATCTTCTGGGGCTACGTGGCGCTCGCAGGCCTGTTCCTCGGCCAGATCTCGGCGCAGGATGCGGGCGCGTTCACCGAGCGGCACGTGGTGATCGACCCGAGCGGGCAGCTGACGGCACTCTCGAACGCGTCCGGGACCTTCACGGCCGTGACGAACGTCGTCGAGATCGTCGGCTATGCCGCGCTCTTCCTGGCGATGGTCGCCTACCAGGTTCGCTCGTACCGGCGCGCGACGGGCGACCGGCGGCAACAGCTGAAGTGGTTCCTCTGCGGCGGCTTCGTCGCGGTGGCAGGGCTGATCCTGGCGACACAGTGGAACGTCTTCAGCATCCTCTTCACGTTCGTCGTCGCGCTGCCGCTCGGCATCGGCTTCGGGATCCTCAAGTACCGCCTGTACGACATCGATCGCCTGATCAGCCGCACGATCTCCTACGCCGTCGTGACCGCGCTGCTCGCGGGCGTGTTCCTGGCGATCGTTCTGCTCGCGACACGCGTGCTCCCGTTCTCGTCACCCGTCGGGGTGGCGGCATCGACGCTTGCGGCAGCGGCGCTCTTCAACCCGGTGCGCGGGCGTGTGCAGTCGATCGTCGACCGGAGGTTCAACCGCACCCGCTACGACGCGACAGCGACCGCAGAAGGCTTCGGCGCGCGGCTACGAGAAGCGGTCGATCCCGAGACGGTGAGCGCGGAGCTGCTGGCGGCCGTCGCGAGGACGGTTGCGCCGGCTCACGCGACTGTGTGGATCAACGGGGAGCCGAGCGCAGGCCGACGAGGATGACCCCGATATAGCGCCGCCAGGCGTCGGCAGAGGATGCGCGCGTTGACGCCAGCATCGTCGAGCCGATCAGGCTCGAGACGTCGTCCGCCGTCACGTCGCCGCGCACCGCACCAGCCTTCTGGGCCCGCCGAAGCAGCTGCTCGGCGCACGCGTGCAGACGCTCCTTTGCGTCTGCCACGTCGTCGAAGCGCTCGCAGCGCGGGACCCCGTCATAGAGCGCCCGGTCGCGCCCGCACGCGTCCGCGGCCAGCCACACGAACTCCTCGAACGCCCGCAGCGGGTCGTCCTCTGCAAGCAGCGCCTCCGCGTTCGCGGCCAGCTCGTCGAGCCGCAGGCCGAGCACGGCCGCCATCAGGGCGTCCTTGGTGGGAAACCGGCGGAAGACCGTTCCGTGACCGACGCCGGCGCGCCGGGCGATCTCGTCGACGGTCACATCCGGGCCGAGCTCAGCGAACGCCTCGGAAGCCGCCTCGAGGACGAGACCGAGGTTGCGCCGGGCATCGGCCCGGAGGACGCCGGTCATTGCGCGCCGGCGAGGGCGGGCTCGGTTGCCTGCGCCTCGATGCGCGCGACGTGCCGCTGGCGGAGCAGCGCGATCATGACGGCCAGGCCGCCGAGCATCACGGCCGCACCGCCGGCGAAGGCCCAGTGGAAGCCGACCACGAGTGCGTGGGCCGACGACCCGCCGGCCGACGAGGTCTTCGAGGCCGCCAGGGTCGAGAGGACTGCCAGGCCAAGGGCTCCGCCGACCTGCTGCGACGTGTTGAACAGCCCCGACGCGAGCCCCTGGTCGGAGTCCGCGAGGCCGGTCGTCGCGATCAGCGTGAGCGGCATGAAGACCGCGCCCATCCCGAGCGACGAGAGCACGATCGACGGCAGGACGTTCGCTGCGTAGGACCCGTGCACCGGCAGCTGCGTGAGGAGCACGAGGCCGCCCGCCGAGAGGATCATCCCGATCGCGGCGACGAGCCTGACGCCGACGCGCGGGGCGAACTGGGAGGCGAGGCCCGCGGAGATCATGATCCCGGCGGTGATCGGCAGGAAGGCGAGGCCAGCCTTGAGCGGCCCATACCCGAGCACGCGCTGGATGTAGAGCGTGTTGAAGAAGAACATCGCGAACATGCCCGACATCGCGAGGAACATGACGATGTTCGCAGTCAAGAGCGAGCGGATGCGGAAGATCGACAGCCGCACGAGCGGCGCCTTCGCGCGTAGCTCGATCCCGACGAAGGCGACGAGCAGTACCACGGAGAGCGCGAAGAAGCCCAGCGTCTTCCCTGAGCCCCAGCCCGCGCTCTGGGCATCGACGATCGCATAGACGAGCGCCATCAGCCCTCCGGTGACGGTGACGGCTCCGGCGATGTCGTAGCTGCGGTGCGCGTGCTCGTCTCTCGACTCCGGAACGAGCCGCAGGGACAGGATGAAGCCGGCGATGCCGACCGGGACGTTGACGTAGAAGATCCACGGCCACGAGAAGTACTGCGTGAGCACGCCGCCGAGGATGAGGCCGACGGCGGAGCCGCCGATCGCGATCGCCGCCCAGACGCCGAGTGCCTTCGCCCGCTCGGCACCCTCTTCGAACGTGGTCGAGATGATCGAGAGCGCAGCGGGGGAGATCAGCGCGGCACCGAGACCCTGCAGCGACCGCGACGCGATCAGCATGCCCTCGCTCGATGCCAGCCCGTCGAGCAGCGACGCGGCGGTGAAGATCACGAGCCCCGCGAGAAAGAGTCGCTTGCGGCCGAGCAGGTCGCCGGCGCGACCGCCGAGCAGCAGGAAGCCTCCGAAGACCAGCGTGTAGGCGTTGACGATCCACTGCAGGCTGGCCTCGCTCAGATGGAGGTCCTTCTGGATCGACGGCAGCGCGACGTTCACGATCGTCGCGTCCAGGACGACCATGAACTGCGCCAGGCAGATCAGGACGAGGACGACCCAAGGATTCGTGTGCTCTCTGGACATTCGCTGTCCCCTCTCTCGGTGGTTCGCCGGCGAGGCTAACAGAAGCGGACGTGGCGGTCCGGTTACGCGCTGGAGACCGTAGGGGTCTCTAGGCTCCCAGGATGCCAGTCGCGAGCGTGGCCACGCCGATCGGGACGCTCGGGCTCGTCGGCTCGGACTTCGGGCTCGCCCGCGTGCTCTGGACGGACGGCGGGCTCGACGGGGAGAGCTGCCCGGTGCTGGACGAGGCTGCGGCGCAGCTCGACGCCTACTTCGCACGGGAGCTCACCTCCTTCGAGTTGCCGCTCGACCTCGGCGGCACCGACTTCCAGCGCCGCTGCTGGCTCGCGCTGGCCACGATCCCGTACGGGCAGACCGTGAGCTATGGCGAGCAGGCGCGCCGCCTCGGCCTCGGCCCCGACGCAGCCCGGGCGGTCGGGGCGGCGAACGGCCGGAATCCGCTGCCCCTCGTCCTGCCGTGCCATCGCGTGATCGGGGCGGACGGCTCGCTCACCGGCTTCGGGGGCGGCCTCCACGTCAAGCGCTTCCTGCTCGAGCACGAGGGGGCGCTGCTCGCTCTCGGGTGAGCGATGAGTTTCGCGTGGGTAGGCCGTCGTAGTGCCTGATGACGTCGCTACGCAGGAAGCTCTTGCTCGAGCGCGCCGAGCCCGTGCTCGAGCAGACCGTAGGCGCGGTCCAGGTCGGCGCGCAGCCGCCGGACGGCCGCCGGGCCCGTCCGGCCCGCCAGCGCCTGAGCGCGGGCGCTCCGGAAGAGCTCCCAGTGGACCCCGATCAGCATGTTCGCGGCGATCTTCGCCTCGAGGGGTCGCACGCCGAGCTCGGACACGATCATCTCGGCGAGCCGCTCCGTGAAGCGCGCCATCACCTCGATCTCCTTGGCCCGCAGCGCCGGCGAGTCCTCGATCACGCGCGCGAAGGTGGCGAACTGCGGGCTGGCGAGCCGGGTGCAGTCGCGGGCCTGCAAGACGTGGAAGGCGGCGACGAGCGACTCGCCGTCGGCGCGCCCGCGGATCGCCTCGAGCAGCGCTGCCTCCCGTTCGGGCACCTCGTCGAAGAACAGATCCTCCTTGGTGGGGAAGTAGTTGAACACGGTCTTCTCCGACAGCCCGGCCGCCTCGGCCACCTCGGCTACGGTCACGTGGTCGAAGCCGCGACGGACGAACAGCCCCATCGCCTTGGCGGCGATCTCCTGCCGCGTCCGTTCCTTCTTCGTCTCGCGCAGCCCCATGCCGGAAGTGTAACGTGTTGGTGACAGTCACTGTAAGTATTCAGCCGCTAGAGTTTTGCCGTCGCTGCTCGACCGAGGGGAAGGAGAACGAATGCTCGCCCGTCTTGCGCATCTGATCGCCCGCCGCCGCTGGTACGTCATCGGCGCGTGGATCGTCCTGACGCTGTTCGGAGGCTTCGCAGCCGGACAGGTCTCGAAGCGGTGGTTCCAGAGCTTCTCCATCCCCGGTAAGTCCGCCTACGAGGCGAACCAGCGCACGTTCAAGACGTTCGGCACGGGCGTGCGGCCGCCCAACGTCGTCGTCTACCACACGAACGGCGACGCGACCACGAACGACGCCATCCGCACCTCGATGCAGCGTGCGGCGGCGACCTCGCCCGGCGCACTGACGAGCTCCTGGTTCTCGACGCACAACTCGATGTACGTGTCGAAGGACCGCCACACGACCTTCATGGAGGTCTATCCGGCCGGCATGGCCAAGTTCGACTCGAAGAGCGGTGCGAAGGAGATGCGGGCCGCGGCGGCGCGCGGCCTGCCGGCGGGCATCACGGTCAACGTCACCGGCCACGATCCGCTCGAGGAGGCGAGCACGAACGGCTCCGGAGGCTCGAGCAGCGTGCTGCTCGAGGCCCTGGTCGGCGGTCTCGGCGCCCTCGTGATCCTCTTCTTCGTCTTCGGCACGCTACCGGCGGTGTTGATGCCGATCGTGGTCGCGGTGGCGGCGATCCTCAACACGTACACGCTCGTCTGGGGTCTGACCTACATCACGAACGTGTCGATCATCGTGCAGTTCCTGATCGCGCTCGTCGGCCTCGGCGTCGCGATCGACTACGCGCTGCTGATGATCTTCCGGTTCCGTGACGAGCTCCGCGAAGGCTCGGACGTCGAGACCGCGCTCGTCCAGACGATGACGCATGCCGGCCGGTCGGTGATCGTGTCGGGCTCGACGGTCGCGGTCGGTCTGCTCTCGATGCTCGTCCTGCCGCTGCCGTTCATCCGCTCGATGGGGCTCGGCGGGATGCTGATCCCGGCCGTCTCCGTGCTGGCGGCGATCACGCTCCTGCCGGCCCTGCTGGCGGTCCTCGGGGAGCGGATCAACAGCGTCCGGCTGCTGCCGAAGCGGTTCGTCGACACGGGGCACCCCGAGGACGGCCTCTGGGGCCGCTGGGCACGTTTCGTCCTCAAGCGGCCGGTGTGGGTCGCATCCGTCGGCCTCGTGATCGTGGTCGTGCTGGCGGTGATCGGCACGCAGCTGAACCCGAACGAGTCGCAGCTGAAGAACTTCCCCGGTACCGGCACCGCGATCGCCGGCCGGCAGATGCTCGCCGATGCCGGCATCTCGCCCGGTGTGATGAAGCCGCTCGACGTGCTCGTGGAGCAGGGCGGCGACCCGTCTCCGATCGCCGCGAAGGTCGCCCGGGTCGACGGCGTCGTCGGCGCGTCCGCGCCCGCCGCCTGGCACCGAGGCCAGGACTCACTGGTCGAGGCGTTCCCGGCGATCGACGGGGCCGCCCCAGGCATCCAGGGGATCATCAACAGAGTCGACGACACGCTCGCCGGCACCGACGGGACGCTCGGCGGCCAGGCGGCCGTCGATCGCGACTTCGTGCACGCCGTCTACGGGAACTTTCCGTACGTGCTCGCGTTCGTCGTCATCCTCACGCTCGTCCTGCTCGCGAGAGCGTTCCGCTCGATCGTCCTTCCGATCAAGGCCGCCCTCCTGAACCTCGTGTCGCTCGGCGCGGCGTTCGGGATCGTCGTCTTCATCTTCCAGGAGGGCCACGGCTCATCGCTCTGGAACATCACCGCGACGCAGGCGATCACCGCCTGGATCCCGTTGATGATCTTCGCCTTCCTGTTCGGGCTCTCGATGGACTACGAGGTCTTCATGCTCACCCGCATGCGCGAGGCCTATGACGAGACGGGCTCGACGGAGCAGGCGATCGAGCTCGGCCTCGCCCGTACCGGCAAGCTCGTCACGAGCGCGGCGCTGATTCTCATGTTCGCGTTCCTCGTGCTCTCCTCGAGCCCGGGGTTCGAGATCAAGGAGTTCGCGATCGGCCTCGCGGCGGGGATCATCTTCGACGCGACCGTGATCCGGGCGCTGCTCGTTCCCGCGCTGATGCGGATCCTCGGGCCGGCGAACTGGTGGATGCCGCAATGGACCCGCACGGCGCTCTTCATCCGCGAACCGGAGCCCGCCGTCGAGCAGACGTGAGCTCGACGCCTCGACCGCGGGTCACGCAGCCGACGACGGGCTGAGCGGCTCGTCGCCGTCGTCGTTCGTCGCGGGGGTCGGCGCCCGGCCACGCCAGGTGACGAGCCCCGCGCCGAACAGCGCGAGCTCCACGATCGTGATCGCGAGCCGGTTCAGCAGTGTGACCCCGAGTGCGGGACCTTCGGAGGTGACGGCGAGCAGGAGCCCGTACATCGACGCCTCCCGCGCCCCGAGTCCTGAGGGCAGGAACACCGCGAGCACCGCGACGATCGCGCCCACGGCCGAGACACCGCCGAGGAACGGGATCGTCGTCAGGCCCACGTCGGCGCCGAGGCTGCGCAGCATGAAGTAGAGCGCTGCGCCGCCAAGCAGCCACGTGGCGCAGTAGAAGAGCAGCAGCACGAGCATGACCGGGAACGGGAGCGGCTCGATGCGGTGCGCGCCGAACGGCCGCAGCAGCTTCTCGGCCAGCGGCTGGAAGACGCGCGGATGGAGGAGTGACGCCAGGAGGACCCCGAAGGCAACCAGCGCCCAGAGCGGTGCGTCGACGCCACGCACCCAGGCGAGGCTCACGATGAACACGATCACGCCGGAGACGGCGGAGAGGCCGGCCTCGACCAGGATCGAGGCCAGGACGGTGGGCGTGTCGGTGACCCCGGCCGACCGGCGTAGCGCGACCGTGCGCGCGGCGGGCGTCCACACGCCGCCCGGCAGGTACTTCGCGAGCATCGAGATCATCTCGGCCTGCAGCGCGGGCCGGTACGCGAGGTTGATCCCCCAGGCGGCGAGCATGCGGATCCAGCCGAGGATGAAGACGAGGTAGTAGGCGGCGACGAAGGCCACGCTCAGCGCGAGGTAGCCGGGCTCCGCGTTCGCGAGCCGCGGCTCCGCCTTCGACCATTCGCTCGAAACGGCCCAGCCGCACAGGCCGAGCGTCGTCAGGAGCACGAGCGCCTGGATCGCGCGCGTCAGCCTCGGGCGCTCCCCGAAGAACCTGGCTGCTGCGGTGAGCCTCCCGACGAGTCCGCCCGACCCCATATCGCGCGAGTCTGCCCGACCGACCGGCCGCGGGGGCGGCCGTCGTTACGCTCGGGCGGTGGAGCACCCACGCCAGCACTACAACATCACGCTTGCGATCCTTGCGCTGGCCGGCCTCGCATACGCCCTGCAGCAGACGATGGTGCTGCCGGCGCTCCCGGTCCTGCAGCGCGACCTCCACACGTCGACGACCTGGGCGACGTGGATCCTCACCGCGTTCCTGCTCGTCTCCGCCGTCGCGACACCGGTGCTCGGCAAGCTCGGCGACCAGTACGGGAAGGAGCGGTTCCTCCTGCTCGCGCTCGTGGCCCTGTTCGTCGGCTGTCTCGGCGCGGGCTTCGCCACGAACGTGCCGTCGCTGATCGCCTTCAGGGCGCTTCAGGGCTTCGGCGGCGCCGTCTTCCCGCTCGCCTTCTCGATCATCTACGACGAGTTCCCGCGCGAGAAGGTGGGCGCCGGGGTCGGGATGATCTCGGCAATCCTCGGTGTCGGCGGCGGCCTCGGGCTCGTGCTCTCCGGCGTCCTGATCGACCAGCTCTCGTGGCGTTGGATCTTCTTCGTCGGTGCGATCGGGGTTGCGATCGCGGCGGTGCTGACGTGGCGCTTCGTGCCGGAGTCGCCGGTCAAGACTCCCGCGAGGCTCGATCTCGCGGGCGCGCTGCTCCTCTCGGCGCTCCTCGTCGCGCTCCTGCTTGCGCTGACCGAGGGCCCGGAGTGGGGGTGGCTCTCGGCGCGCGTGCTCGGTCTGTTCGCCGCGTTCGTCGCGTTCGGCGTCGTGTGGGTGCTGACCGAGCTCCGGGTGCGCGACCCGATGATCGACATGCGCATGCTCGTCCAGCCGACGGTGCTTTTCACGAACGCCACCGCGGTGTTCACCGGCTTCGCGATGTACGGCGCGTTCGTGCTGCTGCCGAACCTGATGCAGAGCCACGAGGCCTACGGCTTCGCCCTGTCTGCGACCGCGACGGGCGTCTATCTCCTGCCGGGCGGCGTGCTCGGCTTCGTCGCCGGCCCCGCGGCGGGCAGGCTCGGCGACCGCTACGGCTCCCGGTTGCCGCTCGTGCTCGGGATGGCGCTCGCCGGAGTCGGCATCGTCCTGCTGGCGCTGCTCCACTCGCGCCCCTGGCACGTCTCGCTCGGGATGGTGTTCATCGGGCTCGGGGTCCCGTTCGCGTTCGCCGCGATGGCCAAGCTGATCATCGACGCCGTCAGGCCCACCGAGACCGGCGTCGCCACCGGCATGAACACGGTCATGCGCACCGTCGGCGGTGTGATCGGCGGACAGGTGGTGGCGGCGATCCTCGCGGCCGACACGATCGGGCGCTCGTCGGTGCCCGCCGAGTCGGCGTTCGTGGTGGCGCTGTGGATCAGCGCCGCGGTCGCCTTCCTGGGCGCGGTGCTCGCGCTCCGCACCCACACGCGTGGGCCCCGCCTCGCGGTCGCGGGCTAACGTCTGCCCGTGACCCGAGTCCGCTTCGCACCGAGCCCGACCGGGACGCTGCACGTCGGGAACGCTTTGAGCGCCGTCGCGAACCGGCGCTTCGGCGACCACCTGCTGCTGCGGATCGACGACACGGACCCGGAGCGCAACTTGCCGGGCGGAGAGGACGGCATCCTCGAGGACCTCCGGTGGCTCGGGATCGAGTGGGACGAAGGCCCGGTGCGTCAGAGTGAGCGCGCCGCGCGCCACCTCGAGGCCGCGAATGCGGCCGGGCTGCCGCAGCGCTTCGAGGGGGTGATGCTCTGGCGCGACGACGGCTCGCCGACCTACCACCTCGCGAGCGTCGTCGACGACGGCGACTTCGGGATCACGCACGTGATCCGAGGCTCCGACCACCGCCCGAACGAGGAGCTGCACGCTGGGCTGCACCGTGCGCTCGGGACGAAGCCGCCGCACGTCATCCACCACGGGCTCGTCGTGGGCGCCGACGGCAAGAAGCTCTCCAAGCGCGCCGAGGGCGCCACCGTCGCGTCGCTCCGCGACGCCGGCTACCCGGCCGAGGCGGTGCGCGCGTATCTCGAGGAGCTCGATCTGCCGCGTCACGACGTGCACCTCGACCTCGAGCGGATCCGGTCGCTGTCGGTGGACGTGCTGGCGCAGCTCGACGACGCCGAGCTCGCCGCCCGGCTCGCGATCCCGGTCGAGGCGGTGGCGCTCGTGCGCGGCGCGCACGACCTCGTCGAGGCCCATGGGCTCGCCGCAGGTGTCCTCGATCCGGCCTCCGTCGACCGGGCGCGCAGCCCGGTCACGCTCGAACGGTTCGTCGAGCTGCGCGCACCGCTCGAAGACGTGCTCTCCAAGGACGACGCGAAGTCGCTCGTGCGCGAGCTGAAGGCGGTCGGCGGCAACCTGCGCGCGCTCCGGCTCGCCTTGACCGGAGCCGAGCGTGGGCCGGAGCTGTGGGCGGTGCTCAGGGCCCTGCCACGCGACGAGGCGCTTCGTCGCGCACTACCCTGACGGCGTGCGTCTCCACGACACGTCCACGCGCTCGGTCGTCGACCTGCCGCCGCCGCCGGGGCCGGTCCGCATGTACTTCTGCGGGCCGACGGTCTACGCCCGCGCCCACGTCGGCAACGCACGGCCGTTCGTCGTCGGGATGTGGCTCCGCTCGTGGCTGCGCACGACGGGCTACGAGGTGCAGCTCGTCCACAACATCACCGACGTCAACGACAAGATCTACCTCGCCGCTCCGGGGGCGAGCGCGGCGCTCGCCGAGCAGGCGACGGCGTGGTATCTGGAGGACACGGACGACCTCGGCCTCGGCATGCCCGATGCGTTGCCGAAGGCGACCGAGTCGATTCCCGCGATCGTGCGCTTCATCGAGCAGCTGATCGCGTCCGGCCACGCCTACGAGTCGGGCGGCGACGTGTACTTCCGCGTCTCGAGCTTCCCCCGCTACGGGCGACTGTCGGGCCAGCGTCCGGACACGGTCGAGCAGGGCGAGGAGCCGAGCCCGCTGAAGGAGGACGCGCGCGACTTCGCGCTGTGGAAGGCCAACAAGCCCGACACCGAGGACACGTGGTGGGACTCGCCGTGGGGCCGCGGGCGTCCAGGCTGGCACATCGAGTGCTCGGCGATGGCCGAGGAGGCTTTCGGCCCTGCGTTCGAGATCCACGGTGGCGGGCTCGACCTCGTCTTCCCGCACCACGAGAACGAGGTCGCCCAGTCGCAGGCGCTCGGTCATCCCTTCGCCGCGATCTGGGCCCACAACGGGATGCTTCGCTTCACGGGCGAGAAGATGTCGAAGTCGGTGGGCAACGTCACGACGATTCGCGAGGCGCTCGACGGTTGGGGCCGCGAAGCGCTGCTCGTCTTCTTCCTGGCGGCGCACTGGCGCAAGCCGATCGACTTCTCGGACGAGACGATGGCCCAGGCCGCCGCGCGCCGCGACACGCTCCGGAACGCCTTCACCCTGCCGGCCGTGGAGCACGACGAATCGCGCTGGCAGGCATTCGCCGACGCGCTCGAGGACGACTTCGACACACCCGCGGCGCTGGCTGTCCTGCACGACTGGGCCTCGTCGGGCCGGCTCGAGCTGCTTGCGCGCGGGCTCCGCGTCTTCGGCCTGGGCTCGCTGGCGGAGCGCGAGCAGGTGCCCGACGAGGTGCGGGAGCTGGCGGAACGCCGCGCGCAGGCGCGAGCCGAGCGTGACTTCGATACTGCCGACCGCCTCCGCGACGAGCTCCGCGCGTACGGCTGGGAGATGCGCGACGAGCCCGGCGGAGGCCACACGCTCGTCCGTGCCTGACCTCGTCTACGGCAGGCGCCCGGTGCGCGAGGCGCTGCGCGGCCGTCGGGAAGTGCTGGAGCTCTGGGCGAGCGAGCGTGCGCTCGCCGCCGAGCCCTGGCTCGCCGAGGCGAAGCCGAAGCTTGCAGCCGACCGCGACCTCGCCGAGCGCGCAGGCACGCGCGACCATCAAGGTGTGGTCGCGGCCGTCGAGCCGTTCCGCTACGCCGACGCGTACGAGCTCGCGGCCGCGGAGCGCCCGCTGCTCGCCGTGCTCGACCGTGTCACCGACCCGCGCAACCTCGGCGCCGTCTGCCGCAGCGCCGAAGGCGCCGGGGCGACCGGCGTCGTCGTGCCGGCGCACGGCTCCGCCGTCGTCACGCCCGCCGTCGCCCGCGCGTCGGCCGGGGCGGTCGAGCACCTCCCCGTCGCGGTCGTCACGAACCTCGCGCGGTACCTCGAGGAGGTGAAGGGCGCTGACCTGTGGGTGTACGGGGCGGCAGGCGAGGCGGCCGTCTCGATGTGGGAGACGGACCTCTCCGGCGGCCTCGCACTCGTCTTCGGCGCCGAGGGCAAGGGCCTGCGACCGCTCGTCCGGCGCACCTGCGACGTGCTCGTCTCGATCCCGCTGCAGGGCAGCGTCGAGTCGCTCAACGTCTCGGTCGCGGCGGCGCTGCTCCTCTACGAGGCGCGGCGCCAGCGCGGCGTCTAGAGCCGAGCAAGCGGGTCCACTGCAACAAGGGCTTGTGCTCCTTGCGGGTCCCTGCTACTTTCACCTCAAGTTCAGGGTGAGAGTTCGAACCGAGCACCGCCTCGGCATCGTCGAAAACGACCGCAAACTCCGGGGGTACCGCGTTGGCCGTCCGTACAGCAACCGCTCCGAAGTCACCACAGAAGGCTCAACGAGAGCTGGAGGATCTCCAGCTCGTGCTCAAGGCCCGCAACGGCTCGGGAGCGGCGATGGACGCCCTGATCCGCCGCTATACGTCGTTCGTCCGGCTGAAGGCGAGCTCGTACTTCCTGGCCGGCGGCGACTCGGAGGACCTGATCCAGGAGGGGCTCGTCGGTCTCTACAAGGCGGTGCGGGACTTCCGCCCTGACAAGGAGACGTCGTTCCGGTCGTTCGCCGAGTTGTGCGTGACCCGGCAGATCATCACCGCGATCAAGACCGCGACCCGCTTCAAGCACGCGCCGCTCAACCAGTACGTCTCGTTCAGCCACACCCCCGCAGGTCAGGACGGCGACGACTGCACGCTCGGCGACGCGCTGCCGGGCCCCGCCGTCAACGACCCGTCCGTGCGCGTGATCTCGACCGAGGAACTGCAGGCGCTCGTCGGCTGCCTCTCGACGACGCTCTCGTCGCTCGAGGCCGATGCGCTGCGGCTCTACCTCGAAGGCTCGTCCTACGAGGAGATGGCGGTCGAGCTCGGCTGCGACACGAAGACGATCGACAACGCCCTGCAGCGCGTGAAGCGGAAGATCCTCACGCACCAGGCCGGCCGCGCTGTGCTGCACTAACGGTGTCAGACACCTTCAAGGTGTCTGACACCGTTTCGACCTACACTGGGCCTGCGCCGGAGTAGCTCAGCTGGCAGAGCAACGGTTTTGTAAACCGTGGGTCGTGGGTTCGAGTCCCACCTCCGGCTCTCTCAGCTCGCTCGCGCGAGCGCGCGCTCGAGGTCGGCCCACAGCTCGTCGACGTCCTCGAGGCCGACCGAGAGGCGGAGCAGCCCGCGCGGGATGCGGTCGCCCTCCCAGCGGTGGCGGCTCTCGATCGACGAGTGGACGCCGCCGAGGGAGGTCTGGTTCGCGATCAGCGTCGTGCCCGTCTCGACCGCGTGCGCGGCGTCGTCCGCCACGTCGAACGAGAGGAGCCCGCCGAGCCCCGGATAGCGCACGCGGAGCACGGCCGGATGCGAGCCGAGCCGGCGCGCCAGCTCGACCGCGGTTTCCGATTGACGTCGCACCCGCAGCTCGAGCGTCGCCAGCCCGGCCGTGAGCGCCGCAGCCGCGTCGGGCGCTGCCGACAGGCCGAGACGCGTTCGGAGTTCTCGAAGCCGGTCCTGCCGCTTCGCATCGCGTGTCACCGTCACGCCGATCAGCGCGTTCGAGTGCCCGCTCAGGTACTTCGTGCCCGAGTGCAGCACCACGTCGGCGCCCTCGTCGAGCGCGCGTAGGAGCACCGGGGTCGAGGCCGTCGCGTCGCAGACGACGAGCCCGGGATGCGCGCGCACCGCCTCCCAGTCGGGGAGCGTGAGCAGGGGGTTCGACGGCGCCTCCACCCACACGATGTCGGCATCCGCCGGAGCCGATCCGGTCTGGTCGTACTCGACCACCCGCAGGCCCCACGGCTCGAGCTCGCTCAGCGTGACGCCGGTCCCGAAGTACGCACCCTCGGCGAGCGCGATCGTCGTCCCGGGCCGGCACAGGGCGAAGACGAGCGCGGTGATCGCTGCCGTCCCGGAACCGTAGACCAGCGCATGGCCGCCCTCGAGCTTCGAGAGGAGCCGCTCCGCCTCGGCGCCGGCGGGATGGCCGTAGCGCTGGTAGACGAACGGTCCGGGCTCGCCGTCGTCGTACGGCCAGACGATCGAGCGGTCGACTACGGTCATCGAGCGAACTCTATGCGGGTAGGCTGCCGCTCCGGATGGCGCAGACCGGCAAGCGGACGCACGAGACGACCGGCGACAAGCTCGACTGGCTCGCCGAGCTTCGCGAGGAGGCTCTGCACGCCGGTTCGGAGAAGTCGGTGGAGCGGCACCGGGAGGAGGGAAAGCTGCTTGCGCGCGAGCGCGCTGAGCGTCTCTGCGACCCGGGCACCTTCGTCGAGCTCGACCGCTTCGTTCGCCACCGTGAGTCGAACTTCGGGATGCTCGAGCGCAGGCCGTACGGCGACGCGGTCGTCACCGGCTACGGGGCGATCTTCGGCCGTAAGGTGTTCGTGTTCAGCCAGGACTTCACGGTCTTCGGCGGTTCGCTGTCCGAGGTGTTCGCGGAGAAGATCTGCAAGGTGATGGACCTGGCAGCCTCCTACGGCTGCCCGGTGATCGGGATCAACGACTCGGGCGGCGCGCGGATCCAGGAGGGCGTCGTCTCGCTCGCCGGCTACGCCGAGATCTTCTGGCGCAACGTGCAGAGCTCCGGTGTGATCCCACAGATCTCACTG
The DNA here is from genome assembly GCA_963725595.1 of uncultured Thermoleophilia bacterium. Lineage (GTDB taxonomy): Bacteria > Actinomycetota > Thermoleophilia > Gaiellales > Gaiellaceae > PALSA-600. The sequence goes on from CAVRYT010000002.1 coordinate 111,847, forward strand.
GTCATGGGGCCGTGCGCCGGAGGCGCGGTCTACTCGCCCGCGATGACCGATTTCGTGCTGATGGTGGAGGGCTCGTCGTACATGTTCATCACCGGCCCCGACGTCGTGAAGACGGTCACGGGCGAGGAGGTGAGCTTCGAGGAGCTCGGCGGTGCGCTGACCCACGCATCGAAGTCGGGCGTCGCGCACCTGACCGCGCCCGACGAGGGCTCGGCGCTCGAGGATGCCCGCTACCTGCTCAGCTTCCTGCCCCAGTCGAACCAGCATCCGACGCCCTACGACCCACCGACGGATCCCGTCGACCGGGAGGCGCCGGAGCTGGACGATCTCGTCCCCGACGAGGCGACCCGGCCCTACGACATGAAGAAGGTGATTGCGGCGGTCGTCGACGACGGCGAGTTCCTCGAAATCCAGCCGCTGTACGCGGAGAACATCGTCTGTGGCTTCGCCCGCCTCGGCGGCTACAGCGTCGGCGTCGTCGGCAACCAGCCGAAGGCGCTCGCCGGCGTGCTCGACATCGCGAGCTCGGAGAAGGCGGCGCGGTTCGTGCGCACCTGCGATGCGTTCAACATCCCGCTTGTCACCTTCGTCGACGTGCCCGGCTTCCTGCCGGGAACGGCCCAGGAGTGGGGCGGCATCATCCGGCACGGCGCGAAGCTCTTGTACGCCTACTGCGAGGCGACCGTCCCGAAGCTGACGGTGATCACGCGCAAGGCCTACGGCGGCGCCTACGACGTGATGAGCTCCAAGCACGTTCGCGCCGACTTCAACCTTGCCTGGCCGACCGCCGAGGTTGCGGTGATGGGGCCCGACGGCGCCGTCAACATCGTCTTCCGGCACGAGCTGGCCGACGCCGAGGATCCCGACGCGCGCCGCGCCGAGCTGATCGCCGACTACCGCGAGGCGTTCGCCAACCCGTACACCGCTGCCGAGCGCGGCTACGTCGACGACGTGATCGAGCCACGCCGCACACGGCCGGTCCTGATCTCGGCGCTCCAGACGGCGATCACCAAGCGCGAACGCCGCCCGCCGCGCAAGCACGGCAACATCCCACTCTGACGCTCGAACCAGGTTCGAGCGTGTCAGCCCCTACACGGCCGCCGCGTAGCCGGCGCCGACGGCGGCGACGAATGCATCGACGACGTCGGGGTCGAACTGTGTGCCTGCTCCGTGCTCGATCTCGAGCAGCGCCGCCTGGTGAGAGAGGGGCGAGCGGAAGAGGTGGTTCGCGGTCATCGCGTCATATGCGTCTACCACCAGGATGATGCGCGAGCCCAGCGGGATGTCGTGGCCGGCGAGCCGATCCGGGTAGCCGGTCCCGTCCCATCGTTCGTGGTGGTGGAGGACCCAGTCGGAGATCGGCTCGGCGCCGAGGCTCTCGAGCATCCGGTAGCCGATCTGCGGATGCCGCTCGATCACGAGTCGCTCGGCGCCCGAGAGGCCGCCCGGCTTACGGAGGATCTCCTCCGGGATCGCGAGCTTGCCGAGGTCGTGGACTGCTGCCGCGAGGCGGATCAGCTCGACGTGGTCGTCTTGCAGCCCGAGCTGCGCCGCGACCGAAGCGGCGAGCGCCGAGACCCGGTCCGAGTGGCTGCCCGAATACGCATCGCGCGAGTCGACAGCACGCGCCAGCGCGGCCGCGGCACGGAACTGCGCGGCGACGTCGCCGTTTCTCGAGTGCTCGGGAAGGCGCAGCTGGGTCAGCTGCGGCACGTCGCCGCGGGCGAGCTGCACCTGGTCCTTCCCGTGCTCCTTCGCCCAGTAGAGGGCGCCGTCGGCGAGGCGGATCAGCAAGTCACGCTCGTGTGCGTGACGCGGGTAGGTCGCGACGCCGACGCTGATCGAGACTCGGCCGACGCCCGCATCCGACGCGCTCACGCGCTCCGCGATCGACTTGGCGGTCGCGAGCGCGAGCTGCTCGCCTGCGCCGGGCAGCAGGACTGCGAACTCGTCGCCGCCGAGGCGGAACGACTCGCCGCCCTGCCGAAGCCGCACGGCCACGTGTGCGAGGACGCGGTCGCCCGCGGGGTGGCCGTGCCGGTCGTTGATCTGCTTGAAGTCGTCGATGTCGAGCAGGCAGAGCGAGACGCTCTGGCGTGCTTCCTCGGCCGCATGCAGCTCACGTTGGAGGCGCTCGTGGAAATGGCGATGGTTGCCGAGGCCGGTGAGCGGGTCGGTCAGGGAGAGCCGGATCGCGTTCAGGGCGCGGTAGGTCGACCTCTGATAGAGGGAGATCGCAACGAGCGGCCCTGCGAGCGCCGCGAACAGGAACGGCGTGCGCTGCCAGAGGACGACGAGCATCAGGGCCGTCGACGCCATCAGGGCGAAAGGCACGATCGTCCAGCGGACGTTCGATCGGATCAGGCGCAGATAGCCGAGCTGGGAGCCGGAGGCCGCGATCGCGGCGGTGACGATCGGGATGTTGACGGCGTAGAGGATCGCGGCGGTCACCGAGACCTTCTCGAGCACGGAGACCGCGTCCTCGCCGTGGAGGTGGGGGAGGACGACGCCCGCGATCGTGCCGACCAGGCCGAAGACGCCTGCGTTGAAGATCGTCCGGATCAGCGGGCGTCGGTCGACGATCGCCACGATCGTCGGCGCCGAGGCGTAGACGAAGGTCGCCGGCGCCCAGCCGAAGAGCACCAGCGCCGCGACCGCGAAGACGAAGCCAAGCGAGACGCCGTTCGCGTCCGCCCCCTCGACGGGGACGGGATAGCGCTCGGCGAGCGTCGAGGCGAGCAGGAAGGCCGCGACGCCGGCGATCTGCGTTCGCGACCCGGGGTGCTCGAGAAACCGGAACGTCGCCGCGTAGTACGCGGCGACGCCCACGAGGGACACGGGTGCAACGACCGCGAGCAACCTCGCGGGTGGCAGCACCCGAGCGTTCATCTCACCCGGGGACTACCAGGTGAAGTTGTGAGCTGCCCAGGTGAAGTTGCCGACCAGAGCCGCAACGGCGGCCAGAACGACGACGACCGTGACGAGCTTCGAGTTCCACTGAAGCATGGGGATGATCCTCCGAAGTGGGTGCCGCATCTGAGAGGATCATGGGTCGGGGAATCGAGGGGGAGCATCATCCGAAAGGGTGAAAACGCCACTTTTGCAGGAAATCCCTCGTTCGAGTGTCCCCCGAAAGGGGGTACCCTCTTTCGGCCATGGCTCTTTCGGACGAGCAGCTCGAGCTGACGCCTCCGCAGCCGGCCGCGGTGGTGACGGCGGTCGTGGCCGCGCTCGACGACCCGGAGGACGCCGTCGACCCGTGGTGGCAGGCGGGGCTCGACGAGGTGCTCGAGACGTAACCGGCGGGCGGCTTCGCCGACCGGCCCGACCGGCCCGACTGCATCCCCGAGTGCGCGGCCGGAGCTCTCTAGGTCGCGGCAGGGCGACTACGGAGGAGCCGCGGCGCCGCGCGGGCGTAGTCCAGGCCGGACGCCCACGTCAGGACGAGCGCGACGAGCAGTGCCCACCAGGCGACCCTGTGCCCGAAGGCGCCCGCTGCCGCAAGGCCGCCGACAGCGGCCGCGATCGCCTGTGACCAGGTCTTCAGCTTGGCGAGATCGCGCGCGGCGATCACGATCCCGCGCTCGACGGCCGCCTGCCGGAGCCCCGACACGAGCAACTCACGGGCCAGGATCGCGGCGACCATCCAGCCGGGGAAGACGCCCTGGTCGATCAGCACGACGAGCGTCGCCAGCACGAGGAGCTTGTCCGCCACCGGGTCGAGCAGCGTGCCGAGCGACGACGACCGCCCGGTGCGGCGGGCGATCCGGCCGTCGAACCAGTCGGTGGCCATGCCTGCGCAGAAGACGCCGGTCCCCCAGTAGTCGTGGCCGGTGAACGACACCGCGAAAAGCACGACGACGATCGGAGCTGCGACGGCACGCGCGACGGTCAGCTGGTCGGCGAGGCTCATCTGACGGGAGAATACGCCCATGTCTCCGCAGGCTCCTTTCTCGAAGGTGCTCGTCGCGAACCGCGGCGAGATCGCGCTACGGATCTTCCGGACGTTGCGCGACATGGGGATCGGCTCGGTGGCGGTCTACTCCGACCCCGACCGGACGTCGGTTCACGCACGGTACGCCGACGAGGCGTACGCCCTCGGCGGGTCGACGTCGGCCGAGAGCTACCTCGTCGTCGACAAGCTGCTCGCCGCCGCGCGGGCCAGCGGCGCCGAGGCCCTCCACCCGGGGTACGGGTTCCTCGCCGAGAACGCCGCCTTCGCGGCCGCCGTCGAGGCTGCAGGGCTCGTGTGGATCGGCCCTCCGCCGGCGGCGATCGAGCTGATGGGCTCGAAGACGCGCGCCCGGCAGGCGATGCAGGCGGCTGGTGTGCCGATCATCCCCGGCACGACCGATCCGGTCGGCTCGCCGGAGGAGGTGGTCGCACTCGGCGAGGAGATCGGGTACCCGCTCCTGATCAAGGCTGCGGCGGGGGGCGGCGGCAAGGGGATGAAGACGGTCTACTCCGCGGGCGAGGCGGCGGCCGCCTTCGAGTCCGCCCAACGCGAGGGGCGGTCCTACTTCGCCGACGCCTCCGTCTACGTCGAGCGCTATCTCGAGGACCCGCGCCACGTGGAGGTGCAGGTGCTCGCGGATGCGCACGGCAACGTCATCCATCTCGGTGAGCGTGACTGCACGATTCAGCGCCGTCACCAGAAGCTCGTCGAGGAGACACCCTCACCGGCGGTCGGTCACGAGCTCCGGAACCGCATCGGGAAGATCGCGATCGACGCGGCTCGCGCCGCCGGCTATCGCTCGGCCGGGACGATCGAGGGCCTGCTCGCGCCCGACGGGTCCTACTACTTCATGGAGATGAACACCCGGATCCAGGTCGAGCACACGATCACCGAGGTGGTGGCCGGCGTGGACATCGTCCGCGCGCAGATCCAGATCGCCGCCGGAGACCGGCTGCAGTTCACCCAGGACCAGATCCATCTGCAGGGACACGCGATCGAGTGCCGGATCAACGCCGAGGACCCGGCCAACGGCTTCCTGCCGACCCCAGGGACGATCACGTTCTACCGCGAGCCGGCCGGTCCCGGCGTGCGCGTCGACTCCGCCGTCGAGGCCGGCTCGGAGGTCTCGCCGCTCTACGACCCGATGATCGCGAAGCTGATCGTGCGCGGCGCCGACCGTGAGGACGCGATCGGGCGGATGCTGCGTGCCCTCGGCGAATACCGGATCGGGGGCGTCAAGACGCTCGTGGGCTTCCATCGCGCGCTGCTCGATCATCCGTGCTTTCGCGCCGGCGAGACCTGCCACGGCATCGTCGAGTCGCCGGAGCTCGCCGCGCGCGCCGATGAGCTCTCACAGGACGCGTCCCGCGACGGCTTCTCGGCGTCGGTGCGCACCGTCGAGCGCGTCGTCGCCGCCGAGGTCGACGGCCGGAGGGTCGAGGTGAAGGTGCTCGTGCCCGAGCCGGGCTACCGCGAGCTGGCACGACGACGGCGCGAGCGGGCCGCTGCGGCTGGAGGCCGCGGCGGATCCGACACGGTCGCGAGCCCGATGCAGGGGACGGTGCTCGAAGTCAGAGTGGCCGAGGGCGACGTGGTCGACGTGGGGCAGGTGCTCTGCATCGTCGAGGCCATGAAGATGGAGAACGAGGTCACGGCGCACCGGTCCGGTGCGGTCACCGACCTCGCCGTCGCGCCGGGTCAGCCGGTGACGATCGGGCAGGCGATCTGCACGGTGTCAGACACCCTTCAAGGTGTCTGACACCCATCAGAGGGAGCGCTTGTAGGCGCCGAACGTCTGCGCAGCCCAGCCCGCGGTCACCACGGACAGCCCGAGCAGGAGCAGCAGGTGCCAGCCGACCGTGCCCCATGAGGTCCCGGGCAGCGCGACCTCCCGCGCGGCGCGCACGCCCCAGTCGACCGGGTTGAACTTCGCCGTGGTCTGCATCCAGCCGGGCATCTGCGTCTTCGCGATCATCGTCGTCGACAGGAAGAGGAGCGGCAAGCCGATGAAGTTCGCGACCGCGATCATCGTTGCCTCTCGGCGGGTCAGGAGCGCGATCGCCTGTGAGACGCCTGCGAAGACACTGTTGACGAGGATCGCCGCGAGGATGATCACGAGCCAGCCGAGCACCCCGGTGTGGATATGCACGCCGAGGATCAGCGAGACGATCAGGATGATCACCGCCTGGATCGCGGCCGTGAGCGCCGACCTCACGATCTGGGAGAGCACGAGTGCGATCCGCGACGCAGGCGTCGCAAGGAACCGCTCGACCACCTTGTGGTCGAGGTCGTTGATCATCGACATCCCGCTCCAGGTCGCGCCGAAGAACGCGTTCATGACGACGATCGCGGGGGCTAGGAACGTGATGTACGAGGTCGTGCCGAAGCCGCCGAGGCGCGTCACGTTCTTGAACAGCTGCCCGTAGAGCACGAGCCACACCATGGGCTGCACGAGCAGCAGGACGATCCAGATCGGCTCGCGCATCAGGTTGCGGATCTGGCGCACGACCATGTACCAGGTGTGCCGCGCGACGACGGTCACCGGCCCCGATCCTCCGTCCCGAAGTCCCTGCCCGTGAAGTGCAGGTAGACGTCGTCGAGCGACGGTCGCGAGACCGACACGGACGCGACGCCGACGCCCGCTCCCTCGAGCGCCGCGAGCACCGTCGGCAGTGCCCGGCCGCCGTTTTCGACGCGCGCGACGACGATGCGGCCGTCGAGCACCTGCTCCGGCCTCGCGCCGACGCCGGCGAGCACGCGCTTCGCCTCCTCGACGGCGCCGTTCTCGAGCTCGACCTGGACGGCGTCGCCCGCGAGGCCGGCCTTCAGCTCGGCCGGCGTGCCGTCGACCACGACCCTGCCCTGCGAGACGATCGCGAGGCGGTCGGCCAGCTTGTCGGCCTCCTCGAGGTAGTGGGTGGTGAGGAGAATCGTCAGCGACTCGGCGTGCGCGAGGCGCGACACCTCGTCCCACATCGCGACGCGCGCCTCGGGGTCGAGGCCGGTGGTGGGCTCGTCGAGAAAGAGCACCCGCGGCCGGTGGACGAGCCCGAGCGCGATGTCGAGCCGGCGGCGCATGCCGCCTGAGTAGGTCTTCACGATGCGATCGGCGGCATCGGAGATCCCGACGAGCTCGAGCAGCTCGGTCGTGCGGGCGCGGAGCTCGCCGCCGCCCATGCCCTGGACACGACCCTGAAGCATCAGGTTCTCGCGGCCTGTGCCGAACTGGTCGACCCCGGAGTCCTGCGGGACGTAGCCGATCGTGCGCCGCACCGCGGTCGGGTCTCGGCGGACGTCGTGCCCGCCGACGGACGCCGTGCCGTCGTCCGGATCGGTGAGCGTGACGAGCACGCGCACCGTCGTCGACTTGCCGGCGCCGTTCGGGCCGAGCAGCCCGAACACCTCACCCTCGCCCACGGTGAAGGAGACTCCGTCGAGCGCCTGCACGCTTCCGTAGCGCTTGCGAAGCCCGTCGACGACGATCGCCTCCATCGGCTTCGAGCGTAGCGAGGACAGCTATTGTCCGCCGCGGCCAATGGACCTGTACGAGTACCAGGGCAAGCAACTCTTCCGGCAGTTCGGCATCCCCGTCTCGGACGGGCGGCTCGCCGCCACCCCGGCCGAGGCACGAGCGGCCGCCGACGAGCTCGGGGGGCAAGTCGTGGTGAAGGCTCAGGTGCTCACCGGCGGCCGCGGCAAGGCGGGCGGCGTGAAGCTCGCGACCGACCCGGCAGACGCCGAGGCCAAGGCACGCGACATCCTCGGCCTCGACATCCGCGGCCACGTGGTCGAGCGCGTCTGGGTCGAGCGCGCCTCCGACATCGCGAAGGAGTACTACCTCTCGATCACCTTCGACCGCGGCGCCAAGCAGCCGCTCTTCATGTTCACGACGCAGGGCGGCGTCGAGATCGAGGAGGTCGCCGCGAACGACCCGGACGCGCTCGTGCGGCTGCACGTCGACCCGCTCGAGGGCTTCCAGCCGTGGGTCGCGCGGCGGCTCGTCTACGGCGGCCGCGTCGAGGATCTCTCGGAGCAGAGGCAGATCGCGGAGATCGTCGGGCGGCTCTACCGCTGCTTCGTCGAGAGCGACGCGATGCTGACCGAGATCAACCCGCTGATCGTCACGCCAGACGGCGAGGTCAAGGCCCTCGACTCGAAGTTCACGGTCGACGACAGTGCGCTGTACCGCCATCAGGACATCGCCGAGCTGCGGGACACGAGCGCGGCCGACCCGCTGGAGGCGTTCGCGCGCGAGAAGGGCGTGACGTACGTGAAGCTCGACGGCACCGTCGGGATCCTCGGCAACGGCGCCGGCCTTTCGATGTCGACCGTCGACGTCGTCGTGGTTGCGGGCGGCAAGCCGGCGAACTTCTGCGACCTCGGCGGCGGCGGCAGCGCGGAGGGCGTCGTCGACGCGCTCGAGGTGATCACCCGCGATCCGCAGGTGCGCTCGATCCTGTTCAACATCTTCGGCGGGATCACCCGCTGCGACGAGGTCGCACGCGGCATCCTCGAGGCGCTCGACCGCATGGGGATCGAGGTGCCGATCGTCGTGCGGCTCGACGGGACGAACGCCGACGAGGGCCGCCGGATCCTTGCCGAGGCCGCGAAACCGAACGTGCACGTCGCGGAGACGATGCTCGACGCCGCGCGGCAGGCCGTGGAGCTCGCGGCATGAACGTGTGGGACGACCGCGCCGAGGCCTACCGCACGAGCGCGATCCACGCGGCCGGCGACGATCTCGACGTGCTCGTCGAGTGGTGCGAGCCCGGCCCGGGAGTGACGGCGATCGACGTTGCGACCGGCGGCGGCCACGTCGCGCGCCGGCTGCGCGAGGCGGGTGCGCGGGTGGTCACGGTCGATCCCGCGCCGGGCATGCAGGCCGACACGACTGCGCCCGCCGAGAGCCTGCCGTTCGCCGACTCGAGCTTCGACGTGGCCGCCTGCCGGCTCGCCGCCCATCACTTCGCGGACGTGTCGGCTGCGGTTCGGGAGATGGCGCGCGTCGCCAAGCGCGTGGTCGTGTGTGACAACACGTTCGTGAGTGACGTCTCCGAGGAGGCCGACCGCCTCCGCGACCCGAGCCACGTGCGGAACTACTCGGTCGAGGAGTGGCGGGCGCTGTTCGAGGCGGCCGGGCTCGAGATCGTCGGCGAGGAGCTGATGCTGCGCCCGCTCGAGATCGAGCCGTGGCTCGCCCGCACGGGTTGCGACGGAGCCGACGCCGACCGCGTGCGCGAGCTGCTCGCCGACCGGATCGTCGACGGCTTCATGGACCTGCCGACGCTCGTCCTGAAGGGGGTCGAGCGCTGATGGCGATCGTCGTCGACGAGGGCACGAAGCTCGTCGTCCAAGGCCTCACGGGCTCGGAGGGCCGCTTCCACGGCCTGCGCAACCGCGCGTACGGCACGAACGTGGTCGCCGGCGTCACGCCCGGCAAGGGCGGCCAGGACGTCGAAGGGGTCCCCGTCTACGACACGGTCGCCGACGCGGTGCGCGAGGCGGGCGCGAACACGTCGCTGATCTTCGTCCCGGCGCGCTTCGCGCCCGACGCGATCTACGAGGCGGTCGACGCGGGGATCTCGACCGTGGTCTGCATCACCGAGCACATCCCGGCGCACGACATGCTGCGCGTGTACGCGTACAGCCGCCCCAAAGGCGTCACGCTGATCGGCCCGAACTGCCCGGGCGTCCTGTCGCCGGGCAAGGCGAACGTCGGCATCATCCCGGCCGAGGTGTTCCGCGCGGGCTCGATCGGGCTCGTCTCGCGCTCGGGCACGCTCACCTACCAGATCGGCCACGAGGTGGCCCAGCGTGGGCTCGGGAACTCGTCGATCGTCGGGATCGGCGGCGATCCCGTCGTCGGCTCGAGCTTCATCGACGTCCTCGCGCGGTTCGAGGCCGACCCGGAGACGGCCTACGTCGTGCTGGTGGGCGAGATCGGCGGCGACGAGGAGGAGAAGGCCGCGCGCTACGTCGCCGAGGAGATGACGAAGCCCGTCTTCTCGTACATCGCCGGCTTCTCGGCGCCACCGGGGAAGACGATGGGCCACGCCGGCGCGATCATCTCGGGCTCGTCCGGCACGGCGCAGGCGAAGAAGGACGCGCTGGAGGCCGCGGGGATCGTGGTCGGCACGACGCCGACCGAGGTCGCCGATCTGGTCGCGGCAGCGTCCCTAAGAGGTGTCTGACACCTTTAGGTGTCAGACACCGGTAGCGGGCAGCGACAGCCGGAAGCGCGCCCCGCGCGGGGAGCTCTCGACCGTCGCCCGGCCGCCGTGCGCCTCCGCCGCCTCTCGCACGATCGCGAGGCCGAGCCCCGAGCCGGGCTTCGCGCGCGCCGCCGCCGCCCGGTAGAAGCGGTCGAAGACCCGCGGCAGATCCTCCTCGGCGATCCCTGGCCCGTGGTCGGCGACGACCACCTCACCGTCCCTGACCGTCACCTCGATCGGCGCTCCCGGCGGGCTGTACTTGACCGCATTGTCGAGCAGGTTCAGCACCGCGCGCTCGACGAGCACAGCATCGACGTTCACGTGCGTCGGAGAGAGCGACGTGACGAAGATCGTGTCGGGCGAGCGCGACTTCGCCCGCTCCACCGCCGACGCGACGAGGTCGTCGAGCTGCACCTCCTCGATCCGCAGCTTCCGCTCCTCGCCGCGCGAGAGCTCGACGAGATCGGAGACGAGCGTCGTGAGCGAGTCGAGCTCGACCGCCGCCTCGTCGAGGGCTCGGTGCGCCTCGTCCTCCGGCAGCCGGCCCTCGCGGAGCAGATCGACGTTCGCACGGGCGGAGGTCAGCGGCGTGCGCAGTTCGTGCGAGGCGTCGGCGACGAGCCGCCGCTGCCGCCCGACGGACTCCTCGAGGGCGGCGAGCATCGCGTTGAACCGACCGGCCAGACGGCCGAGCTCGTCCTTGCCGCCGACCGCGACGCGCTCGCGCAGGTCGCCGGTCGCGGCCACGGTCTCGGCGGCGGCCGTCAAGCGGCGGACCGGCCGGAGGGCGAGCGTGGCGACTCCCGCCGCGAGCGCTGCGGCTCCCAGGATGCCGAGGCCGCCGATCAGCAGGATCCAGAAGCGGATGCGCGCCAGCGCATGCGTCGTCGGCCCCAGCGGCTGCACCGTGAGCACCGCTCCGCCCTGCAGGGGGGCGACGTACTCGCGCCAGCGCTGCCCCTGGATCGTCGTCGAGAAGTAGAAGTCGCCCCCCCGACCTGCGGCGACCTGCACCGCCCGGCGCGTCACTGGGATCGGGGCGCTCGAGGGTGTCGGCTCGCCCTGGGTGTCGATGATCGCAGTGTTCGCCTGCCCGTGGCCGAAGAAGCCGCGGCTTCCGGTGGCCGCCTGGATCGCGAGCGTCGAGTCGATCTGACCATAGAGCTCGTGCTTGGCGATCACCCACACGGCCGCAGAGGCGGCGGCGACCGTCGCCGCGATCGCGATCGCCGTCAGCAGCGCGACGCGCTGGCGGAACGAGAGCCGGCTCATGGGTCCTCGCGCAGGGCGTAGCCGACGCCGCGAACGGTGTGCAGCAGGCGCGGCTCGCCGCCCTCCTCGAGCTTGCGACGCAGGTAGCCGATGTAGACCCAGAGCGCGTTCGAGGTCGCGCCGAAGTCGTACCCCCACACGCGCTCGTAGATCTGGGAGCGAGTGAGCACCTGGCGCGGGTTGCGCAGGAACAGCTCGAGCAGGTTGAACTCGGTGCGCGTCAGCTGGAGCCGGCGCTCGCCGCGGTGCACCTCGCGGGTGGCGGGGTCGAGCGTGACGTCCGCGAACCGGAGGGTGCCGTCCCCGGCGCCGGAGCGGCGGAGCAGCGCCCGCACCCGTGCGCGGAGCTCTTCGATCGCGAACGGCTTCACCAGGTAGTCGTCCGCCCCGGCGTCGAGGCCCTCGACCCGGTCGTCGACGGCGTCCCGGGCGGTGACGACGAGGATCGGCACCGGGTCGTCGCGGCGCCTCAGCGACCGGCAGACGTCGAGGCCGCCGATCTCGGGCATCAGCAGGTCGAGCACGATCGTGTCGGCAGGGCTCGCCGCGTGCTGGGCGAGCGCCGCCGCTCCGTCGACCGCCTCCTCGACGTCGTAGTCGGTACGGAGGGCGCGCGAGATCGCCGAGCGGACCGAGGGGTCGTCGTCCACCACCAGCACGCGCGCCGTCATGCCCTCATTGTCGCCGGTTCGCCTAAGAGACGGCTTAGGCGTACGATTGCGCCCGTCCAACCGGGGGGTTGTCCTCTTGCGCGCGCTCGTCACCTCGCTCGGAGTCCTGAACAGCGTCCTCTTCGTGGCGCTGGGGCTGCTCGCACTGCGGCGCTTCCTCTCACGGCGGGACTCGGCAGCGGGGTGGCTCACGGTCGCCTTCGCCACGCTGACCGTGATCGTGACGATCGGCCGGCTCGTGCCGCAGCACCCGCATGGGGCGGCGGCTCTCGCCGGACAGCGGCTGGACATCGAGATGCTCGTGCTCTTCCCGTACCTGCTGTACCGGTTCGTCACCGCCTTCGTCACCCCGTCCCGGCGGCTGCAGATCGTCGTCACCGCGCTAACCGTCGGACTGACCGTGTGGACGTTCGCGCTGCCCCACATCCCGGCGTCGGGCGAGCACCGGTCGGCGTTCTTCCAGGCCTACGTCATCGTGTTCCTCGTCCACTGGACGCTCCTCTCCGTCGCGGTGACGGTGCGCCTGTGGGCGGCCGGGCGGCGGCAGCCGGCGGTCGCCCGGAACCGGATGGAGCTGCTCTCGGTCGCGGCGGCCACCCTGACGCTTGCGATCATCGGCGTCGCCTTCGCGGGCGGCGGTCACGCGCCCGGCAACCTGCTCGTGCAGCTGCTCGCGCTGTTCGCGGCGTGCGCGTTCATTCTCGGCATCGAGCCGCCGTCGGTGCTGCGGGCGCAATGGCGTCAGTTCGAGTACGCGCGGCTCCAGGAGGCCGTCCGGAACCTGATGACGCTCGCGACGACGCGCCGGGAGATCGCCGAGCGCGTCGTCGGGCCCGCTGCCGCCGTCGTCGGCGCGCGCGGCGCCGAGCTCTTCGACTCCGCGGGCGAGTCGCTTCACGCCTTCGGCGAGACGGCCGGTGCCGGCGAGGTGCGCATCGAGCAGCCCGGCGCCGTCCTCGTCGCCTGGACGTCACCGTATGCCCCGTTCTTCGGCGACGACGAGCTCCGCCTGCTCGAGACGATCACCTCGCTCACCGGGATCGCCCTCGACCGCGTGCGGCTCTTCGAGCAGGAGCACGAGGCGCGGGTAGCTCTGGAGCGTGCCAACCAGGTGATGGCGAACTTCATCGCCCTGGCCGCGCACGAGCTGCGGACGCCGGTCACGACCATCCACGGGTTCGTCCAGACGCTGAACCACCTCAGCGAGCGGCTCGCGGACGGGCAGAAGGCGGAGCTGCGCCATGCGCTCGAGCAGCAGACGGCCCGCATGGCGTCGCTCGTCGAGCAGCTGCTCGATCTTTCTCGCCTCGACGCCGACGCGATCGACGTCCGTCCGCAGCCGGTCGAGCTCTGCTCGCGGCTGCGAGAAGTCGTCAGCGTCGCCGCCGGGGCTCACGCGGAGGAGATCGAGATCGACGTCACGCCCGGCGAGGTGCTCGTCGACCCCTCCGTTCTCGACCACATCGTCACGAACCTCGTCACGAATGCGCTCCGGTACGGCGACGCCCCGGTTCGGGTCACCGCGGTCGTGGAGGACGGGCACGTGCGACTCGCGGTCGAGGATTCGGGGCCCGGCGTGGCACGCGAGCTGGAGGGGACGCTGTTCGACCGGTTCACGCGCGCCGGTGTCTCTCGCGACCGAGTGGCGGGAACGGGGCTCGGGCTCGCGATCGCGCGTGCATACGCGCGCGCGCATTGCGGCGATCTCGTCTACGAGCCGGGCCGGCCTTCGGGCGCGCGCTTCGTGCTCGAGCTCCCGTCTGTGTAGATTCGTTCGACAATGGTGGGCGACACGGAGCGCATCCTGCAGCGGACGCTCCTGGGCGAGGCGATCGACCTCGCCGAGGAGGTCGCCGTGTTCGTCTGGAACGAGGAACGGCGCTACGTGGCTGTCAACGACGGCGCAACCAGGCTCGTCGGTCTGTCGCGCGAGGAGCTGATCGGCATTCGCGTCGGGGAGATGTCGCCCGACGCGGAGGAGGCCGTCGTCGGCGCGCGCAGCCTGCCCTTCCGCCACGGCACCTCCAGCATCCACCGGCTCGACGGCGAGACGGTCGAGCTCGAGTGGGTGACCGCCCACACCCTTGTCGCGGGGCTTCCCTACTACGTCAGCGTCTGCTGGCGCCGCGCCGAAAGCTAACCTGCTCCTCGATGGGGACGATCTCCTTCGCGCGCGGCGTGCCGGCGCCCGAATGCCTGCCGGTCGAAGCGCTCGCCGACTGCGCCCGCGCTGCACTCGAGCGCGACGGCCGCACGATCCTCTCCTATGGGCCGTCGCCGGGCTACGCGCCGCTCCGCGCCCGCATCGCAGACCAACACGGCGTCGATCCGGCCCGCGTCTTCCTCACGAACGGCTCCCTCCAGGGCTTCGTGTTCCTCGCCCAGCGGCTCGCCGTCGGCCGACGGGTCCTCGTCGAGCGTCCATGCTACGACCGCCCGCTCAAGATCCTGCACGAGCTCGGCGCCGAGGTGGTTGCACTCGACTGCGACGAGGACGGTCTCGACCCTGATGCACTCGGACGCACGCTCGCGGACGGGCCGCCGCCGGCGTTCCTCTACCTGATCCCGACGTTCCAGAACCCGAGCGGCCGCACCCTGCCGCTCGAGCGCCGCCGGCGCGTCGTCGAGCTGGCTGCCGAGCACGAGCTGCTCGTCCTCGAGGACGATCCGTACGGGCTCGTCCGGTACGAGGGCGAGCCGCTGCCGTCGCTCTTCGAGCTCTCCGGTGGGGCCACGTCCTACAGCTCGTCCTTCTCCAAGACGATCTCGCCGGGGCTGCGGGTCGGCTGGTTCGTCTTCCCCGAGGCGCTTGCGCGGCAGATCGAGGCGACCGCCACAGCCACATACATCACGCCGGTGCTCCTCGGCCAGGCGACGGTGAACGAGTTCCTCGAGCGCGGGTTGTTCGAGACGAACCTCGAGCGCGTGCGGTCACTGCTCGGTGCCAGGCGCGATGCGATGCTCGCGGCGCTCGAGCGAGATCTGCCCGAGCTCCGCGTCGACCGGCCCGAAGGCGGCTACTTCCTGTGGGGCGAGCTCGACGGCGTCGACGCCGGTGAGCTGCTCGCGCAGGCGGAGGAGGCCGGAGTGACCTTCGTCCAGGGCACGGACTTCGGCGGCGCCCCGGAGACGCTCCGGCTCGCCTTCAGCTTCGTGTCGCTCGACGAGATCGACGACGGCGTCGCCCGGCTGGCGGCGGCTCTGCCCGCCGCTGCGCGTTAGGCGGCCGACAGCGCGAGCGGGACGAGCCGCGGCTGGCGCGGCGGCTGCAGCGTGCGCGTCGCCGCACGGAAGGTGGGGCAGGGGCGCTCCGGTTGCATCGCGCAGAGGCCGCGCGTGCGGAAGTAGCAGTCGTTGCAGGTCGGAGCGCTCTTGTGGGTCATCTCGTCCTTCCGTTCACTCGTCGAGGGGCTTTAGGAGCCGCATCCTACGGCTGGGCCGGAAGGCGAAAAAGGGCTTGTCCAAACGGAAAACGTGCACTTTCCGGCAGTTTCGAACCTGCCGAAAAAGCCCGAAATCTACGAGGCCGGAAAGGCCGTTGCCAGCGCGCGCAACGCCTGTTGAAAGCTCTGCACAGGGATGATCCGGAGCCCACCCGCATACTTGCGCGCCTCGGCCGCGTTGTCCCCAGCGGGCACGAGGAAGGCGTCCACACCCGCCTCACGCGCGCCGTAGGTCTTCTGCTTCACGCCGCCGATCGGCTGAACCGAGCCGTCCGCGAGGATCTCGCCGGTCACGGCGATCCGGTGGCCGTGCACGACGTCGTGGCCGAGCTGCTGGTAGACGTCGAGTGCGAAGGCGAGCCCGGCGGACGGCCCGCCGACGCCGCCGGCGTCGATCGACACCTTGGTGGGCAAGTGGATGTCGAGCGCCTGGGTCAGGATCACCCCGACGATCGCGTGCTTGGGCGCACCGGGCGCAGCCACGGTCCTGATCGGCTCGAGCAGCGTCTGGCTGCCGCGGCGGATCGTGAAGCGGACGACCTGCCCCGGCAGGTGCGCCTTCATGTCGATGAACACGTCCGAAGGCCCCTGGACACTCCGGCCGTCGATGGCGACGACGACGTCGTCGGGCTCGAGCTTCCCGACGGCCGGCTCGCCCGGCTCGACCTCCTCGACCTGCGCGCCCGTCGGCCGCATCACGACCTTCCGTCCCGCGGCCTTGAGCGCCACGGCGGCTGCGATCTGCTGCGAGCGGCGCATGTCCTGCAGGTCGATCTGGCGGCGGCGGGCGTCGTTGACCCCCGGCGGGTTGATCGCGCTCGCCGGGTACAGGTCGGCGCCCTTGTGCAGGCCGCCGAACAGCCGCTCGAGCAGCGTCGCCTTGCGCACGACGACATCGACGAAGTAGATCCCGCCTCGGGCCGGCTCGTGGCCGCCCGGCACGCTGACGAGCGGCGTCACCGGGTGGGCCTTGTCGGGCAGGAAGACATACTGGCTCGACGGCAGCACGAATGCGCCGAGGACGATCGCAAGGAGGACCAGCCCCAGGATCGCGAGGCGGCCGGGAGTGAAGAGCCTCACAGGAGCCCGCGGGCCGCGCCGCCGTCGACGGCGATCGTCGCGCCGCTCACGTACGACGCACGGGCCGACGCGAGGAAGCACACGACGTCGCCGAACTCGCGCGGCGTGCCGAGACGCCCGAGCGGGATCTGGGCGACCTCCTCGGCGGGCGGGCCGCCGGGGCCGTAGAGCTCCGTCATGCGTGGGGTGTCGATCCGGCCCGGAGCGACGCAGTTGACGGTGATGTGCTTCGGGCCGAGCTCGCGCGAAAGCGACTTCGCCCAGCCGGTCAGGCCGGGGCGGACCGCGTTCGAGAGGGCGAGCTGCGGCACCGGCTCCTTCACCGTGATCGACGTGAGGAAGATGATCCGGCCGGCCGCGCTGCGCTCGAGGTGGGGCAGGCACGCTCGCACCAGGCGCACGGCGGGGAGGAGCAGGAGCTCGAACGCCGACTCGAGCAAGTCGTCCGTGACCGCCGTGGCCGGCCCGCCCGGGGGCCCGCCCGAGTTCCAGACGAGGATGTCGACGCCGCCGAACGCCTGCACCGTCCGTTCGACCGCCCGCTCCAGGTCGGCGGCATTCGTCACGTCCCCTCGTACGGCGAGCGCCCCCAGTCGGTTCGCGTGCAGCTCGAGCTCGTCGCGGCGCCGGGCGAACATCGTCACGTTCGCTCCTTCCTCGGCGAGCGCCTCGGCGGAGCCGAGACCGAGCCCAGAGGAGGCTCCGCAGACGATCGCCGTCCGGCCGCGCAGTCCGAGGTCCATCCGGCGGGACGGTAGCTCAGCCGGTCAGGACGCCGACGACCTCACGTACCGCATCGGCGCTCCGCGACAGCGCGGCGCGCTCGCTCTCGTCCAGGTCGACCTCGAGCACCTGCTCGATGCCGCCCCGGCCGAGCTTCACGGGAACGCCCATGTAGAGCCCGTCGATGCCGTACTCGCCCTCGAGGTACGCAGTGCAGGGCAGCACGCGCTTCTCGTCGAGCACGATCGAGTCGACCATCTGGGCCGCGGCGGCGCCCGGCGCGTACCAGGCCGAGGTGCCGAGCAGCTGCACGACCTCGCCGCCGCCCTTCGCCGTGCGCTCGACCAGCGCCTGGATCCGCTCCTCGGGGACGAGCCTGCGGATCGGCACGCCGCCGACCGTCGTCGCCGAGATCACGGAGACCATCTGGTCGCCGTGCCCGCCGAGCACGACCGCGCTGACGTCCTTCACCGACGATCCCGTCTCCCACGCGATGAATGTCTGCAGCCGTGCGGTGTCGAGGATGCCTGCCTGCCCGAACACGCGCTCCTTCGGGAAGCCCGAGACGCTCTTCGCGACGTGGCACATCGCATCGAGCGGGTTCGAGACGACGATCAGGACGGCGTCGGGCGATTCCGCGACGACCTTCTCCGTCACGTCCTTGACGATCTTCTCGTTGGTCGTCACGAGGTCGTCACGGCTCATGCCGGGCGAGCGCGGGAGTCCCGCGGTGATCACCACGACGTCGGAGCCGGTGGTCGGCCCGTAGTCGTTCGAACCGGTCACGCTCGGCTCGTAGCCGAGCACGGCGCCCATCTGGTTGATGTCGAGCGCCTTCCCCTGCGGGAGGCCCTCCTTGATGTCGACCAGTACGACGTCCGCGTAGTCGCGCTGTGCGAGCACCTGCGCGCAGGTCGCGCCGACGTTCCCGGCGCCCACCACGGTCACCTTCCGTCTCCCACTCATGCTGCTCGAGCCTCCAGTCGTTCGATGATCGCGTCCGCGTACTCGCTCGTCCCGACGGCCGACGGGTCGTCGCGCGACGGCTTCAGGTCGTAGGTGACCCGCTCGCCCTCGCCGATGACGGCGGCGACCGCCGCCTCCAGGCGCTGCGCCGCGTCGCGCTCGCCGAGGTGCTCGAGCATGAGCTTGCCCGAGAGGATCATCGCCGTCGGGTTGACCCTGTTCTGGCCCTTGTACTTCGGCGCCGATCCATGCGTCGCCTCGAAGACTGCGGCGTCCGGCCCGATGTTCGCGCCGGGCGCGACGCCGAGCCCGCCGACGAGCCCGGCGGTGAGGTCGCTCAGGATGTCGCCGTAGAGATTCGGCAGCACGAGCACGTCGAACTCCTCGGGCCGCTGCACGAGGCCCATGCACGTCGCGTCGACCAGGTTCTCCCGCGGCTCGATCTCCGGGAACTCCTTCGCCACGCTGCGGAACACGTCGAGAAACAGGCCGTCCGTGAACTTCATGATGTTCGCCTTCGTCACGCACGAGACGCGCGTGCGACCGTGGTCGCGCGCGTACTCGAACGCGAAGCGGACGATGCGCTCGGAGCCTTCGCGGCTGATCGGCTTCACGGAGATTCCCGAGCCCGCTCGGATCTGCCTCGCCTGCAGCCCGTTCAGCATGCGGATCACGGACTCGGCCTCCGGGGTCCCAGCCTCGTACTCGATACCCGCGTAGAGATCCTCTGTGTTCTCGCGGACGATCACGAGGTCGACGTCGTCGTAGCGCGAGCGGACGCCGGGATAGGACTTGCACGGGCGCAGGCACGCGTACAGGCCGAGCTCGTGACGGAGCGCGACGTTGACGGAGCGGAAGCCCGTCCCGATCGGCGTCGTGATCGGACCCTTGAGGGCGACACCGTTGCGACGCACGGACTCGAGCGTCTCGTCGGGCAGCGGTGTGCCCGCCTCCTCCATCACGTCGACGCCTGCCTGGCGAACGTCCCACTCGAGCCCGATGCCGGTCGCCTCGAGCACCCGGCGGGTTGCTTCGGTTAGCTCGGGCCCGGTTCCGTCGCCCGGGATCAGGGTCACGCGATGAGCCATCAGCGCGGCAGCGTACACGTGAGAAGGATCCCCCCTCCTCCGGAATGGGGAGGCACTCCCATGTCCGCCGGGAATCGACGTGCGCGTTCTCACGAGGCTTCATGAGCGCGTGCAGATGCCTGCGGCGCCGGTCACGCTCTCCCCGCTTGCCCTCGATCCCGTCGACGAGCCGACACCCGACGGACGCGCCGTTGCGGCCGCACTCACCCGGGCCGAGTGGTGCGTCGGCAACCATCGCTACCGCGAGGCCCTCGACGCGCTCGACCACGTCCACGTGTCGCTCGCCTCCACGCCGTACATCGCGTTTCGCGCGCTCGTCTGCGAGGGCTGGGCGCGTCTCTATCTCGGCGAGCTCAGCCTCGCCGCGTCCGTCTGCGAGCGCGCCCGCGCGCTCTCGGAGGGGCCGGGCTTCAGCGACGTGGACCGCGCCGAGGCGCTCTTCCGGCTCGGCGCCTGCCGGCTCAAGCTCGGCAAGGTCGCGAACGCGGTCTCGCTCCTCACCGCGTCGACACGGCTCGCCCGCGGCGACTCACCCGAGGCGGACCGCGTGCGCGCGCACGCCTTCGAGTGGCGCTCGCGGTGCTACCAGCTCCAGCGCGACTGGGAGGCCGCTCAGGCCGACGCCGAGGTCGCGCTCGAGCTCGCGCAGTCGATCGGCGACCGACGCCTCGAGTCCCTCGCCACGATGCAGTGCTCGCTCGTCGCGGAGCGGAGCGGAGATCCGCTGCTCGCCCGCTTCTACGCCGAGCGTGGCCGGAGCCTTGCGGCCGAGGAGGGCGACCGGCAGACCGAGGCCCGCCTCCTGAACAACCTCGGCGGCCTCACCTTCCTGCTCGGGGAGCCGGAGGTGGCGGTGGGCTACCTCAAGGAGGCCTTCGCCGTCTCGCTCGAGCTCGGCAACACGGCGGACGCGGCGCAGTCGGTCTCCTCGCTCGCTCAGGTTCACCTCCGCTGCGGCGCCCCGCAGCTCGCAGAGGAGCAGGCACGTCATGCTTTGTCGCTGCTCAGGGGTCGCGGCGACTACCTCGACGAGCGCGGGAACGCCCACCTCGTCCTCGGGCGCGCACTCCTCGAGCAGGGGCGGGACGACGAGGCGTTGCGCGAATTCGACACCGCCGAGGCGCTCTTCTCCGAGCTCGGCTCCGGCAGCCACCTCGCCGCCGCGTGGGTTGCGCGCGGCGACGCCCACCGCCGCGACGGAGACCACGAGCAGGCGGCCGAGCTCTATCGCCAGGCGGCCGAGCGCCTGCAGGACTTCCATTTCTGAGCGACGACACGAGAGGAGGCAGACACATGAAGCACAGGCCGAACCTGACGACCGTTCTACTGGTCGCGCTCTTCATCGCGGTGCTGTTCGCGAAGGCGAAGGGCATCCCGATGCACGACTTCCGCACCGGCTTCTCGAGCGGCGGGTGATCAGACCGCCGCTCGAGTCGCATCCGATACTGTCCGCGCTCGATGAGCGCGACGAGTGACTTTCGTCCCGGTCTCGAAGGAGTCATCGCCTTCGAGACGGAGATCGCCGAGCCCGACAAGGACGGCGGCACCCTCCGCTACCGCGGCGTCGACATCGAGGAGCTCGTCGGCCACTTCCCTTACGAGAACGTCTGGGGGCTGCTCGTCGACGAGGACCTGAGCTCTCCTCTGCCGCCTTCCGAGAAGATCGAGCTGCAGGATCCGAGCGGGTCGGTGCCGGCGGACCTCCAGGCCGCGCTCGCGACGCTCGGGCCGAAATGGGGCATGCGGAAGCTCGTCGACATCGACGACGTGCAGGCCCGTGACGACCTGGCCCGCCTGTCGTCGGCGACGCTGACGATCGTGGCGCAGGCTGCGCGTGGCCGGCAGACACCCGTGCCGGACGACGAGGTCGCGCAGGGTGAGAACGCCGCCGCGCAGTTCCTCATCCGCTGGCGTGGCGAGGCCGATCCCCGGCACGTCAAGGCGCTCGACACGTACTGGATCTCGGCGGCCGAGCACGGGCTGAACGCGTCGACGTTCACGGCCCGAATCGCGGCGTCGACCGGCGCCGACTGCGCCGCGGCGATGAGCTCCGCGGTCGGCACGCTCTCAGGACCGCTGCACGGCGGCGCCCCGGCGCGCGTCCTGCCCATGATCGACGGCGCCGCGAGCGCCGACGACCCAGAGCAGTACGTGACGGACCTGCTCGACCGCGGCGAGCGGATCATGGGCTTCGGCCATCGCGTCTATCGCGCCTACGACCCGCGTGCCACGGTGCTCAGGCGCACTGCGATGGAGCTCGGCTCGCCGCGTGTCGAGGTCGCGGCGGCGCTCGAGCAGGCAGCGCTCAAGGTGCTCCACGAGCGTTCGCCGAACCGTCAGCTCGAGACGAACGTCGAGTACTGGGCTGCGGTCGTGCTCGACATCGCGGAGATCCCGCCCGAGCTCACCCCGGCCATGTTCGGCTGTGCGCGCGTCGCCGGCTGGTCGGCGCACATCCTCGAGCAGAAGCGCACGGGCCGGCTGATCCGGCCGTCGGCCCGGTACGTCGGCCCGGCGCCGCGCTCGGTCTCCGAACTGTGAGCACGCTCGCGGACGCGGCGGCCGAGGCCGACGCGCTCGCGGAGAGCGGGGACGAGCAGTCGCTCTCCCAGCTGCGCGCCACGTGGGACGAGGAGCTCGAGGCGTCCGCGCGCGTTCAGGACTTCCGGGAGCGCGCCGTGGCGTTCCGGGCGATCGGCCAGTTCCGCTTCCGCACGAAGCGCGAGCTCCTGCGCCGCGGCCTCGGTGACGGCAGCCCGGCCGTGCGCGGCTCGGCGCTGCTCTCGCTCGAGCGGCTGTCGCGCGACCATCCGGGCGACGTGAACGACGTGCGGCCGCTGTTGCACGAGCTCGTCGCGCACGACGGCAACGAGGCGGTGCGCCGGCTCGCGGTGATGGCGCTCAAGAACGGCTCGCCGCGTCCGGACACGATCCAGATCCTGGCGTCCCTCGGCGACGACGACGAGGCGCCTCGCGAGCTCCGCGAGGCGGCCGCCAAGGTCGCGCAGCTGCTTCGCCGCAAGCACAAGTAGACGAGCACGTCCCTCCGGCTGCATGTTTCCCGAACCCCCACTCGGCGCTTCCGCCGATTTCGCGCTCACGGCGGAGCGCGAACCTGCGGATGAAAGGAGGAGCGATGTACAAGACTCTCCTCTGGGCGACCGATGGATCTGACGATGCGGATCGCGCTCTCGACGAGGGGCTCCGCCTGCTCGACCCACATGGACGGCTGATCGCCTACCACTGCGACCAGCGGTTCGTGGGCGGACGAGTGAATGCGGCGCCGGTGCTCGCGGACGAGGACGACCGCCGTGCGCACATCCGCCGGCGCGTCGAGGAGCTCGTCGCATCGGGGATCGACGCGGAGCTGCATGTCGAGACGACCCACCGGTCGGCGGCGCACGAGATCGCCGCGGCGGCTCGTGAGCTCGGCGCCGAGGCGATCGTCTGCGGTACGCGCGGGATGGGTGGGCTCCAGGGAGCGCTGCTGGGGAGCGTCTCCCGCGAGCTGCTCCATCACGCACACGTGCCGGTGATCGTCGTGCCGGCGCTCGTGCCGGCGAACGCGTAGGTACGGCTCGGGCCGAGGGGCGGCGCCGTCAGGCGTCGCCCGGCCCCGGCGTCCCTACGCGCAGCTGCAGCCGTCGTGGCGACCGCAGGACGGGCAGGCGAACCGGCGTTTCCTCAGCTCGAGGGCGTTCTTTCCGAGCCCCGCCTTCGTCATCAGGAACGTCGCCGCGGATGCGAGGGCTATGAACAGTTCGACGTGCGGATCGATCGACAACCTCGGACTCCTCTGTTTGCCGTCTGCGAGCGTGTGGGTGCGCTCGGTAGTACAACTCCCGACGTCGCCTGTCGGTTACGTGGGTGTACAGCTCGGTGGTGGATAGATCGGCATGTCCGAGCATTTCTTGAACGGAACGGAGATCCGCACCCCCCTCGAGCAGGTGCGTGGCGAACGAGTGTCGGAGCAGATGTGGGTGGACGCGCGCCGGCTCCAGCCCTGCCTTCTCCGCGATGCGGCGGAGGATCAGGAACGCCCCCGCCCGGGTCAAGGGCCCGCCGCGAGCGTTCAGGAACACCTCGAGCCGGTGCCGGTTGTCGAGGTACGGGCGGCCGCGGGCGAGGTAGCGCCGTAGCGCCTCGGCCGCCGGCCGGCCGATCGGCACGACCCGCTCCTTCCCGCCCTTCCCGAGCACGCGCACGAGGCGCTGCTCGAGGTCGACGCCGCTGCGTTCGAGGCCGACCGCCTCGGACACCCGGAGGCCCGCTCCGTACAGCAGCTCGACGAGGGCCTGGTCGCGCAGCGCGCGCGGGGTGGTGCCGCCGGCAGCCTGGATCAGGCGCTCCGCCTCGCCCGGGGAGAGCGTCTTCGGCAAGGGCTTCGGGCGACGCGGTAGCGGCACGCCGGCTGCCGGGTTGTCCGCCCGCGCGCCCAGCAGTTGCAGATGACGAAAGAAGCTGCGGGCGGCTGCGTGCCTGCGCGCGATCGTCGCAGCCGAGAGGCCGTCCGCCCGGAGCTGCGCCGCGTACCGCTCGAGCTCCTCGACCGTCGCCGTGCCGACATGGTGGCCCAGGTAGCCGGCGAGTGCGCGCAGGTCGCGGCCGTAGGCGTCGACCGTGCGTGGCGAGCGTCTCGCTGCGAGCAGGGCGAGGAAGCCCTGCAGCTCCGGGTCGCGGTCCACGGGCGTGGGTTCGTGCCGCCGGCCGGGAAACCTCCGCGTGGGGGCGCCGGAGAGGGCTACCTCGACGAGGCGAGAGCCCGCCGACGCGCCCGCGAGCGCCGAGCGGTCGGGCTGACCGGGCTCGAGGCGATCATCGACCGCACCGACTCCCTGACCGAGCTCGTCGAGGCGAGCACTGCGGTCGGCTCGTAACCGCAATGCGCCATGCAGTTCGCGCACCGATCGTCACGGCCGCGCCCGTACGCGTCCCAGTCGGTGGTCTCGATCAGCTCGCGGTAGGTGGTCGCATAGCCGTCGCCCATCAGGTAGCACGGCCGCTGCCAGCCGAAGATCGAGTAGCTGGGGATCCCCCACGGCGTGCACTGGAAGTCGACCTTGCCCTCGAGGAAGTCGAGGAACAGGGGCGTGTGCTGGAGGCGCCAGCGCTTGCGCCCGCCGTCGGCGAACGCCTCGCTGAAGAGGGCGCGCGTCTTCGTGACGCCGGGGAAGTGCTCCTGATCGGGCGCCTTCTCGTACGCGTAGGCGGGCGAGATCTGGATGCCGTCCACCTCGAGCTCGTCGTTCAGGAAGTCGAGCACCTCGCGCACCGTCTTCGGCGTGTCCGTGGAGAGGAATGTCGTGTTGGTGTTGACGCGGAAGCCGCGGCGCTTCGCCTCCTTGATCGCCGACACCGCCTTGTCGAAGATGCCGTCCCGCTCGACGAACTGGTCGTGGCGCTCGCGCAGGCCGTCCAGGTGCACGACCCACGTGAAGTAGGGCGAGGGCTCGAAGCGGTCGATTCGCTTCTCCATCAGGATCGCGTTCGTGCAGAGGAAGACGAACTTCTTGCGGGCGATCAGCTCCTGCGCCATCACGTGCACCTCGGGGTGCACGAGCGGCTCGCCGCCCGCGATCGAGACCATCGGCGCTCCGCACTCCTCGATCGCGGCGAGTGCCTTCTCGACGGGCATCCGCTGCTTGAGGATGTGGTCGGGGTACTGGATCTTCCCGCAGAAGGAGCAGGCCAGGTTGCACTGGAAGAGCGGCTCGAGCTCGACGAGCAGGGGGAAGTGCTCCCGGCGCTTCAGCTTCTGCGTCATCAGGTACTTCCCGATCGTCGCGCTCTGCCTGAGCGGAATGCTCAACCCCGTACCTCCTGTGGCAACTTGAACCGCAGAGACTCTTTAGCAGTTGTGGTCTGCTCCACGTCGGCTCCGCCGAGCGCGGCGAGCGACGCGACGAGGCTGTGGACGAGCCCCTCGGGAGCCGACGCGCCCGCCGACACGCCGATCGTGCCCGCATTCGCGATCCACGAGAGGTCGACGTCGGTCTCGTCGTCGACCAGGTAGGCGGTTGCCCCCTCGCGCTCCGCGACCTCGACGAGCCGCAGCGAGTTCGACGACGTGCGCGAGCCTACGACGAGCACGACGGCCGACTCGCGTGCGACCTCGCGCACCGCCTTCTGGCGGTTCGTCGTCGCGTAGCAGATGTCGTCCGAGCTCGGCCCGCGCAGCGCAGGGAAGCGCTCGCGCAGCGTGTCGATGATCTCGGCCGTCTCGTCGACGGCCAGGGTGGTCTGGGTGAGGAACGTCACGCGCTCCGGGTCGGGAGCCGAGACGCGTGCCGCCGCCTCGACGTCCTCGACGAGTACGGTCGCATCCGGCGCCTCGCCGTAGGTCCCCTCGATCTCCTCGTGGCCCGAGTGGCCGATCAGGAAGACCGTGTTGCCGCCGGCGGCGAACCGTCGCGCCTCGGCATGCACCTTGCTGACGAGCGGGCACGTCGCGTCGATCACGTCGAGCCCGCGCTCCGCCGCGGCCTGCCGCACGGCCGGGGAGACGCCGTGTGCCGAGAAGACGGTGGTCGCACCTGCCGGGATCTGGTCCAGCTCGTCGACGAAGATCGCGCCCCGCCGCTCCAGGTCGGCGACGACGTGCTCGTTGTGGACGATCTGCTTGCGCACGTAGACCGGTGCGCCGCGCTGCTCGAGCGCCAGCTCGACGATCTCGATCGCCCGGTCGACGCCGGCGCAGAACGACCGCGGGGCGGCGAGCATGATCCGGCGGTGCCGCAGGGCCTGCCGCCACTCGTCGAGGACGGGCGCTGCGCGCCGGAGTGAAGCAAGGCCGCGCACGCCGGCGACCGCGCTGCGCGGGTCGTACAGCTCGCGGCCGGCGCGCTCGACGACGATGCGGAGGACGACCAGTGGCCGCCCGTCGGCGCCCGCGGCGAGCCACGCGGACTCCATGTCGACGGCGCTCGCGCCGCGCGCCGCCAGGAAGCGCCGCTCGGCCGGGCCCGCGATCTCCCCGACCGACTCGATCGCGCCGACGTGAGCGCGCAGGCCGCGACGGCGGAGCGCCGCGGCGAGCATCCGGCTGCCCGGCACCGCCACCGGCGGCTCGCCGGCCCGGCGGAGCTCCGAGCCGAGCACGACGTCTCCGGCCTCGAGCCCGGGCACGGTCGCCGCACAAACGCCGATGATCGCGACGCCAGCGGCGTCGACGGCCAGGCCCCGCGCAGCAGCGATGCGGGCGCGCTTCGGGCCCATCCCCGACCGGATCACGCGCGCGTGGCGGCGCACGGTGCCGTCGAGGCACGCGGCCTCGAGCCGGAGCGGCGCGTACACGAGCAGCCTGCCTGTGCTCACCCGGTTGCCCCTTTCGTGCGAACGATGCGGCCCAGCGCCATCACTGGGAATACCAGACGATAGAGGTGGTAGTTGAGGTAGAAGTCGCCGGGGAAGCCGGTGCCGGTGAAGTAGGGCTCGTCCCAGCCGCCGTCCGGGCGCTGCGTGTCGGCCAGGAACCGCACTGCGGCGTCGGTCGCCGGGCCTGCGGCGCCGGCGGCGTGCAGCGCAAGCAGCGCCCAGGCCGTCTGCGACGCCGTCGAGGCACCGCGGGCCCGCCACGCCGGGTCGCGGTAGGAGCGCAGGTCCTCGCCGAACCCACCGTCCTCGTTCTGGACCGACTCGAGCCACGCGACCGCCCGACGGATCGCAGCGTGGCCCTCGAGGCCGCACGCGACGAGCGCCGGCACGGCCGCACCGGTGCCGTAGAGGTGGTTCGCGCCCCAGCGGCCGAACCAGGAGCCGTCGGGCTCCTGCTCGGCAAGCAGCCAGTCGAGCCCGCGGCGCACCGCGGGCTCCTCGGCCCGGCCCTCGTGGCCGAGCGTCTCGAGGACGTGCGCGGTGACGTCGGCGCTCGGCGGATCGGTGACCGCGCCGAAGTCGCAGAACGGCAGTTTCCCGGGCAGCGTCGGTGTTGTCGACGTCGAACGCCGCCCAGCCGTTGTTCCGCGTCTGCATCCCGAGCATCCATGCGACCGCGCGGTCGGCCGCCCCGGCGCCGACCCCGGCGCGTCGCAGCGCCATCACGATGACGGCGGTGTCGTCGACGTCGGGATAGTTGTCGTTCGCGAACTCGAACGGGAAGCCGCCGGGGGCGAGGTGCGGCCGGCGCACCGACCAGTCGCCCTTGACGTGCACCTCGCGCGCGACGAGCCACTCGGCCGCCCGGCGGACCGCGTCGTGACCCTCCTCGAGCCCTGCGTCGAGCAGCGCGATCAGCGCAAGCGCGGTGTCCCACACGGGCGACTGGCAGGCCTCGATCCGGCGGCCCTGTTCGTCCTCGATCGTGAACGTGTCGAGCCCGGCGAGCGCTCGCTCGAGCACCGGATGGTCGAGCGGGAGCCCGAGCGCGTGCAGCGCGATCATCGACCAGACCCACGGCGGCTGGATGCCGCCCCACGAGCCGTCCCCCTCCTGCCGGTCGACGACCCACTTGACGGCGCGGTTGAGCGCGATCCGCCGGAGCGGGCCGAGTGGGTGCCGCCCGTAGGCGTGCAGGACGCGGTCGAGCAGAGGCCGGGGCGCCGCCCTGCCGCGGTCGAGCTCGTCGACCCGGAACGGCACCGTGCGCACCGGCTTCAGCGTCGTCGCGATCTGAAGCGCGACGATCGTCTGCCGGGCCCAGCAGCCGAACGAGTAGATCGAGAGCGGTGCGCGGGCGGGGAGGAGCATCTGCTCCGGCGGGAGCACCGGGACCAGGTCCCAGCACCAGAGCCCGAGCAGCGCGAGCCACATGCGCGTGAAGACGCGGGTCGCCTCGAGCCCACCGAGCTCCGCGGACCACCGAGCGCGAGCGTTGCATGTGCTCCGCGCCGGGCTCGTCGCCCGCGAGCCGCAGCGCGACGTACGCCTCGACCGTCGTCGACAGGTCGGCCGGGCCGCCGAAGTACGTGGCCCAGGTCCCGTCCTCGCGCTGGCGCGAGCGAATCCAGCGGGCCGTCTCGAGCGCCGTCCGCTCGTCCAGCAGGCCGAGATAGTGGCGCAGGAACAGATCCTCTGCGTCGATCGTCACGTTCGTCTCGAGCTCGCCCTTCCAGCAGCCGTCCGGGTGCTGGAGCGCGAGCAGGCGCTCGACTCCGCGCTCGAGCGCCTCGCGCGCCGCCTCGACCGTCGTCCGCGGTGTGGTCGTCATGCCGCCTCCCTCCGCGGCACGCGGCGAGAGGGCTCGCCGAGCGCCGCTGCCGCCGCGGCACGCCCGCTGCGCACGGCGCTCTCCATCGTCGCCGGCCAGCCCGTGTCGGTCCAGGCCCCGGCGAGGTAGACGCCCGGGAGGCTCGTACGCGGGCCGGGCCGAAGCCGGTGCGTGCCCGGCACGCCGCGGAACGTCGCCCGCGGCTCGCGCGTGACGTCTGCGTGCAGCAGGGTCGCGCGCCGGACAGGCGGGAGGAGCTCCGCGAGCGCCGGCAGGTGCTGCTCGACGAGCGCCTCCTGCGGCAGCTCGATCTCGCGCGTGGCGTGCGAGAGCGAGATCGACGACGAGCTGCCCCTGCTCGACACCCGACGCCGCGGTCCGGTCGAAGACCCACTGGACAGGCGAGTCGACGGCGGCCGCGACGCGGTGCTCGAGAACGTGCCGGTCGTAGTGCAGGTGAAGGTTGACGATCGGGCTCGCGCCGAGGCCGCCTGCGACCTCCTCGTCGACGATGCCCGGCGGGAGGATCGCCGGCGCCACCTGGTGCGGCACCGCGACGACGATGCGGTCGAAGGTGCGCGGTCCGTCGGCGAGACCGAGCGTCGGGCCTTCGGCGCCGGCGTCGACGGAGCGGACACGTGTGCGGAGGTGGACCTCGGCGCCGAGCCGGCGCAGCTCGCGGCCGGCCGGGTCACCGTGCAGTGCCTGGAGCGGGACCGCCGGAATCGCGATGTCGCACGCGTCCGACTCGTCGAGCAGGCCGGTCCGGAACACGGTCGTCGCAAGCAGCGAGGGACGCCTCGGACGCCGGCAGGTTGATCGTCGGGAGCGCGATCAGGTTCCAGAGCGCGTCGATCGACCTTCGCGACTGCCCGTGCCGCGGAGCCAGTCGGCGAAGGTCTCGACGTCGAGCGACGGGTCGCCGAGCTCGAGCGACTGCAGGGCCGTCACCGCGCGAACAGCGCGGAGGCGGTCGCGTGAGCGAAAGGGGCCCGTAGCGGAGCAGTGTCGCCGCGAGGTGGAGGGGAGCGGGCAGGGCGGTGCGGGTGAGCGAAGCCCGGCGCCGTCGCGGAGGAGCACCGGGATCGGCAGGCGGGGCTGCAGCTCGAGCGAGCGCTCGACGCCGAGCCGGCGGAGGAAGCCGCGGTATTCGGTGCAGCAGCGGAGCGCGATGTGCTGGCCGTTGTCGACCGTCCGTCCGTCGCGCTCGATCGAGAACGTCGCGCCGCCGAGCCTCGGGCGCGACTCGTAGAGCGTGACCGCCGCGCCGGCGTCGGCGCACTCGAGCGCCGCCGTCGAGTCCGGCGAGCCCGCCGCCGACGACGGCCACCGACATGCCCTTCACGCGGCGCCTCCGACGAGCGCGCGGGCGAGCACGAGGCCCTTCTCCCACGTCGGCAGCGAGACGCGCGAGCCGAGGACGAGCGACGGCGTGACGGCGATCCGCTCGAGCAGCCGCCGGTAGGAGGTCGTCATCGCCAGCACGCACGTGGCGCTTCGCCGGTCGAGCAGCGGCACGAGCGCGAGCCCGTGCTCGAGCCAGGCGAGCGCGCGCTCGGCCTCGAACGCGACGAGCAGCTCGGCGTCGCCTTCGATCGTCGAGCCGCGCACCGCGCAGCCGAACCGGGCGAAGTCCTCGTCGCGGCAGGTAGAACGGCCGTGCCGAAGGTCGTCGCCGAGGTCGCGCAGGATGTTCCCGAGCTGGAGCGCGACGCCGAGGTCGTCGGCGAGCGGCTCGGCCGACCGGCGGTCGTCCGTCTCGAAGACCCCGAGCGCGAGCCGCCCGATCGAGCCCGCGACGCGGCGGCAGTAGCGCTCGAGCTCCGGAAAGGTTCGGTAGTGGATGCCGTGCACGTCCGCCTCCGCTCCGTCGACCAGGTCGCCGAACGCGTCGAGCGGGATCGGATAGCGCGCGGCGGCGTCGGCGACGGCGACAAGCACCGGATCGGTGGACGCGTCGATCGCCCCGAGCTCGTCCCGTAGGCGCCCGAGGCCGGCGAGCTTCTCGGCCGGCGTCAGCGGCCCGTCGGCGACGTCGTCGATGCGCCGCGCGAGCGCGTAGACGGCGAACAGCGCGTCGCGCCGGCCGGCCGCGAGCAGCCGCATGCCGGCGTAGAAGCTCGAGCCGGACGCGCGCGCGATCCTCCGGCACTCCTCGTAGCCCTGCTCGACCGTGGTCACCGGGCCACTCCGAGCGCGAGCAGCGTGTGGTGGCCGCGCAGCAGCCTCCCCGCCTTCGGAGGTCCCGCGAGGACGTCGAAACGGGCGCGCCGGATCGCGTCGACGTTGGCGCGGCCGCCGCCGACGTACCCGGCGACGGCGATCCGGGCCCGGCCTCGCAGCGAACCGACGAGCGGGCCGCCCGCGCGCAGCAGCGTCTCGGCCCGGTCGATCTCGAGCTCGAGCAGCCGGCGCAACGGCTCGGTCGCACGGCGGGCGCGGAGGTCGTCGCTCGAGACGCCGAACCGCTCGAGATCCTCCGCGGGCAGGTAGATGCGGCCGTTGCGGGCGTCCTCGGCCACGTCCTGCCAGTGCTCGACGAGCTGCAGCCCTGTGCAGACGGAGTCCGAGAGCGCGATGCGCTCGAGCGTGGCAGCGCCGAAGACGTGCAGCACGAGCTCGCCGACCGGGTTCGCGGACAGCCGGCAGTAGTCGAGCAGCTCCGTGTACGTCTCGATCACCGGCCGGTGCTGGTCGCGCCGGTTCGCGTCGATCAGCCGGACGAACGGGTCGCGTGGGAGGGAGCAGGCGCGGATCGCCGGCTCGAGAGCGCAGAAGACAGGAGCGGTTGCGCAGCCGTCGAAGACACGGTCGAGCTCCAGCTCGGCCTCGTCGAGCAGGCCCAGCCGGTCGCCGGTCGCGGCGTCCCCGAGCTCGTCGATCAGGCGCGCGTAGTCGTAGACGGCGAGCAGGCGACGGCCGGTCGCACGCCCGACGAGCAGCGACGCGACCCTGAAGTTCTCACCGGCGGCGCGTGCGCGGAGGTCGCGCGCCTCTCCGAGCTCCGCCGCCGGCGCGGTCATTCGCCGATGACCTGGATGAACACCTTGCGCTCGCGGGAACGGTCGAGCTCGCAGAAGAAGATGCGCTGCCACGGCCCCAGCATGAGCCGGCCGTCGACGATCGGGATCGTCTGCGACGACGAGGCGAGCAGGCCCGCGCGGACGTGCGAGTGGCCGTTCGGGTAGTCGGCGGTGTCGTCCTCGATCCCCTGCGTACGGATCGAGAGGTCGTCGTGGCGGTAGTACCGCCCCTCGGACGGGGCGACCGCTGCGAGGAACTCGGCGAAGTCCTCGGCGAACCCGTTCTCTAGCTCGTTGATGACGACGGCACACGTCGTGTGGGGGGAATAGACGAGCGCCATGCCGTTCCGGACCTCGGACCTACCGACGACGTCGAGCACGTCGTCGGTGACATCGACCAGCTGTGAAGTGCGCTCG
This sequence comes from uncultured Thermoleophilia bacterium, assembly GCA_963725595.1. Lineage (GTDB taxonomy): Bacteria > Actinomycetota > Thermoleophilia > Gaiellales > Gaiellaceae > PALSA-600. The sequence continues at coordinate 143,842 of CAVRYT010000002.1, forward strand.
GTGACCAGATCGTGGTTCTCGAACCGATGCAACATCCGCGCGCTCCTCCCGTGTCGTTGGTCCCCTTCCCCCACGGCCCCAAAGCATGCCTGTCGTGGCAACCACGGCGTGCTCAGGAACGGGGATGCGCGCGATCGTAAACCCGACGAAGCCGTCGCGCATCCACGTGGCTGTATCTCTCGGTGGTCGAGAGCGAGGCGTGGCCGAGCAGCTCCTGGATCGTCCGGAGGTCGGCTCCTCCTTCGAGGAGATGCGTGGCGAACGCGTGGCGGAGGCTGTGCGGGTGCGGAACGAGCCGGCGAAGCGTCGAGGTGTCGAGCCGGCGCCCCCGGATCGAGAGGAAGAGCGCATTCTGGGCGCCGCGCGCGAGCTCCGGCCGCGCCTCCCGCAGGTAGCGGCCGACCAGGTGCGCCGCCTCCTCGCCCAACGGCACCACACGGTCCTTGCCGCCCTTGCCGCTCCGGACGTGCACGAGCTCCTGCTCGAAGTCGACGTCGCCCAGGTCGAGGGCCACGGCCTCCGCGCTGCGCAGACCCGCGGAGTAGACGAGCTCGACGAGCGCCCGGTTGCGCAGCGCGAGCGGGCCGTCGGCGCCGAACGCAGCGACCGTGGTCTCGATCTCGCGGGTCGTCGGGACGTCGGGCAGCCGGCGGATGCGCCGGGGTGCGAGCGACGCGTCGGGCACGTGGTCGGGCCCGAGGGCGTGGCGGAGCAGGCTTCTCACCGCCGCGAGCTTTCGCGCGATCGTCGCGGGCGCCAGCCTGCCACGTGTCCGTGCGCGGCCGAGCTCGGAGACGAAGTCCGCCAGCACACGCAGGTCGACGTCCTCGATCGGCGTGTCCGGCCCGACGAAACGCGCGAACTCGCCCAGGTCGGCCGCATACGCCCGGCGCGTCGAGTCGGCGACGCCCGCCGCCCTCAGGAACCGGTCGGTCGCGGCATCGACGGTCACGACAGTCACGACGGTCTCTTCGGCATCCACAGTAGGATCGCCTGCCGATGAGCGATCGCCTCGACCGCCTCGCGCGGCTTGCCGTGCACGGCGCGAACCTCCAGCCCGGCCAGATCATGATGGTGACGGCCGAGCTGGGTCAGGAGGATCTGGCGCGCGCCGTCGCCGCAGCTGCGTACGACCGCGGCGCGCGATTCGTCGACGTCGACTACTTCGACCCGCGGCTGAAACGGGCGCGGATCGAGCACGCCGACCCCGAGACGCTGGCGTTCGTGCCTCCGTGGTACGGCGAGCGGGCGCTGACGCACGCGGAGCAGCGCGGCGCGCGGGTGACGCTCACCGGCGTCACGGAGGTCGACGTCTTCGACGGCCTCGATCCGACGCTCGTCGGGCGCGACATGCTGCCGCGCGTCAAAGAGCTGACCCAGATCGTCGGCGACCGGACGAGCAACTGGTGCATCGTCCCCTGCCCGCATCCCGCCTGGGCGCGACTCGTGTATCCGGAGCTCGAGGAGAACGAGGCGGGGGAGCATCTCTGGCAGGAGCTCGAGCACGTCCTCCGCCTCGACGAGCCCGATCCCTTCGCGGCCTGGGACGCGCGGATGTCGGAGCTCGTCGACGCCGCGAGCCGGATGAGCGAGCGGCGCTTCGACGCGATCGAGCTGCGCGGCGAGGGGACGGAGCTCGTCGTCGGCATGCTCCGGAGCCACCGTTGGGAGGCGGCCGACTTCACGACCGTCGACGGCCTGCGGCATTTCCCGAACCTTCCGACCGAGGAGGTGTTCACGACGCCCGATCCGCTTCGCACCGAGGGCGTCGTCACCTCGACGAAGCCGCTCGTCCTGCGCGACGGCACGATCGTCCGTGGGCTGCGCGTTCGCTTCGAGGGCGGGACGGCGGTCGAGATCGACGCCGACACGAACGTCGACGTGCTGCGCTCGCTGCTGCAGATCGACGACGGCGCGCACAGGCTCGGCGAGCTCGCGCTCGTGGACGGTCACGGGCGGATCGGCCCACTCGGCACCGTCTTCTACGACACCCTGCTCGACGAGAACGCGGCGAGCCACATCGCCTTCGGCAGCGGCTTTCGCTTCCTCGTCGACGCGGAGGACGTCCCGCGTGTGAACGAGAGCGCCCAGCACATCGACTTCATGATCGGGTCGCCCGAGCTCGAGGTCGCCGGCGTCACGGCCGAGGGCGAGCGGGTGCCCGTCCTCCGCGGGGGCGACTGGCGCATCTAGCATCTGGAGTAATACGGGGTTCTCGCGGATGCCGCGCGGCCCCCGGCGGGACGACGATCAACGTCCAGCCCTCGCGTGAAGGAGCACGCCATGCCAGACATTCTCCGTTTCATCGACGAGCGTAGCGGCGCCGGTTTCGAGGCACCGATCGCGAGCGACGCGATCCATGCCACCGCGCTCAAGCAGGCCGGCCTCGTCAGCTACGACCCTGCCTTTCTCAACACCGCCTCGGTCAAGAGCTCGATCACCTTCATCGACGGTGACCTCGGGATCCTCCGCTATCGGGGCTACCCGATCGAGCAGCTGGCGGAGCGCTCGAGTTACCTGGAGGTCGCGTACCTGCTGATCCACGGCGAGCTGCCGACGGAGTCGGAGCTCGCCGCCTGGGCGAACGAGATCACCTTCCACACGTTCCTGCACGAGAACGTCAAGCGGCTGATGGAGGGCTTCCGGTACGACGCCCATCCGATGGGCATGTTCGTGAGCGTCGCGGCCGCGCTCTCGACGTTCTACCCGGAGGCGCGCGACGTCGACCACGCCGACGTGCGCATGGAGCAGGTTGTTCGGCTGATCGCGAAGACGCCGACGATCGCAGCCTGGTCGTACCGCCATTCGAAGGGGCTGCCGTACGTGTACCCCGACAACGACCTCGGCTTCGCCGCGAACTTCCTCTCGATGATGTTCAGGATCGCCGAGCCGCACTTCCACGCGGACCCCGCGCTGGAGAGGGCACTCGAGGTGCTTTTCATCCTGCACGCCGACCACGAGCAGAACTGCAGCGCCAACGTGATGCGCTCGATCGGCTCGTCGAAGGCCGACCCCTACGTCTCGCTCGCCGGCGCCGCTGCCGCCCTGTACGGCCCGCTGCACGGCGGTGCGAACGAAGAGGTGCTGAAGATGCTCGAGGCGATCGGCGACGTGCGGAACGTGCCGGCGTTCGTCGAGCAGGTGAAGGCCGGGCACGGCCTCCTGATGGGCTTCGGGCACCGCGTCTACAAGAACTACGACCCGCGTGCGCGGATCATCAAGGAGGCAGCCGACCGCGTCTTCGAGGTGACGGGACGGAATCCGCTGCTCGATATCGCGCTCGAGCTCGAGAAGATCGCGCTCGAGGACGAGTACTTCGTCTCCCGCAAGCTCTATCCGAACGTCGACTTCTACTCCGGGCTGATCTACCAGGCGCTGGGGCTGCCGACCGCGATGTTCCCGGTGCTGTTCGCGATCCCGCGGACGGCAGGATGGCTCGCGCAGTGGCTCGAAGGCGTCCAGGACCCGGAGCAGAAGATCGCACGGCCGCGCCAGCTCTACCTGGGCTCGGGCGAGCGCGATTTCGTGCCGATCGAGGAGCGCCAGAGGAGGCTGCCCGCCGTCGCGCTCTGACGGTTCCCTCCGGCCACTTCGGATCCGAATCCGTACCATGCAGCCTCGCATGACCGCGACCGAGCTGCCCGGTGCCCTGGACCTCTCAGCCCACGGGATCGACGTCTCCGGCGTCGTCTACCGCAACCCGACGACCTCGCTTCTCTATTCGCACGCGCTGCGGCGCGGCGACGGCAAGCTCGCCGAGGGCGGGCCGCTCGCGGTCGACACCGGGCGCTTCACCGGGCGTTCGCCGAAGGACAAGTTCGTCGTCGACGAGCCGTCGTCGAGTGACCGGATCTGGTGGGGCGAGGTCAACCAGCCGCTGTCCGAGGAGGGCTTCGCCGGGCTCCGCGACAAGGTGACCGCGCACCTCGGCCGGGCCGGTGCGATCTACGTGATCGACGCCTGGGCGGGGGCGGACCCCGAGCACCGCATCGGCGTACGGGTCGTGACCGCGCACCCTTACCACGCGCTGTTCGCGAAGACGATGTTCATCGCCCTCGAGGACGACGAGAGCGGCGGCTTCGAGCCGCAGGCGGTCGTGCTGCACACGCCCGATCTCGAGGCGGAGCCCGAGGTCGACGGCACGCGGAGCGGCACGTTCGTCGTGCTCCATCCCGGTCGCGGCGAATTGCTCGTCGGGGGCACGTTCTACGCCGGCGAGATCAAGAAGGGGATCTTCACGGTGATGAACGACCGCCTGCCGCTCGAGGGCGTGTTCCCGATGCACTGCTCCGCGAACGTCGGCCCCGAGGGCGACGTGGCGATCTTCTTCGGGCTGTCGGGCACGGGGAAGACGACGCTGTCGGCCGACCCGGAGCGCTCGCTGATCGGCGACGACGAGCACGGCTGGGGCGATGCCGGGGTGTTCAACGTCGAGGGCGGCTGTTACGCGAAGGTGATCCGCCTGTCGGCGGAGGCGGAGCCAGAGATCCATGCGACCACGCACACGTTCGGGACGATCCTCGAGAACGTGACGGTCGACGAGCAGGGGCGGCTCGACCTCGACGACGACTCGAAGACCGAGAACACGCGCGCTGCGTACGAGCTGGAGCAGATCTCCAACGCGCTGCCCGCGAAGCGGGCCGGCCACCCGAGATCGGTGATCTTCCTGACCGCCGATGCCTTCGGGATCCTGCCGCCGATCGCCCGCCTCTCACGCGAGCAGGCGCTCTACTACTTCCTCTCGGGCTTCACGTCCAAACTGGCCGGGACCGAGATCGGCGTCACCGAGCCGCAGCCGACCTTCTCCACCTGCTTCGGGCAGCCGTTCCTGCCGCAACCCCCCGCCGTGTACACACGCATGCTCGGAGAGAAGCTGGAGCGCCACGGATCTGCGGTGTGGCTCGTCAACACCGGGTGGACGGGCGGGCCCTTCGGCGAAGGACGGCGAATGCCGATCAGGGCGACCCGCGCGATGCTGCGCGCTGCGCTCTCTGGCGACCTGGACGAGGTCGAGCTTCGCACCGACGAGCTCTTCGGCTTCGCGGTCCCCGTTCGTGTGCCGGGCGTCGATGCGCGGCTGCTCGACCCGCGCGCGACGTGGCGAGACCCCGCTGCCTACGACACGAAGGCGCGTGAGCTCGCGCAGCGGTTCGCCGACAACTTCGCGAAGCGCTTCGCGGGCGCCGATCCGCGGGTGCGGGCGGCGGGGCCGCGGTGCGGGTCGTCCTGATCACGTCGATCGCGGACGTCGCAGCACGCCGACGGCTGACAGCGCGACGGGTCCGGCGCTTCCGCTAGCGTCCGTGCGCGTGGAGGCAACACATGACGTGCTCGTCGTCGGGGCGGGTTGCGCAGGCATGCGCGCGGCGATCGAGGCGTTCGACGCGGGCGCGAGCGTCGGTGTGATCTCCAAGCTCCACCCGACCCGCAGCCACTCAGGAGCGGCCGAAGGCGGCATCAACGCGGCCCTCGGCAACGCCGCTGACGACTCGCCCGAGACCCATGCCTTCGACACCGTCAAGGGCTCCGACTACCTCGGCGACCAGGACGCGATCGAGATCTTCACGCGCGAGGCGCCCGGCGACATCTACCAGCTCGAGCACTGGGGAGCGTTCTTCTCGCGGAGTGAGGACGGCAGGCTCGCGCAGCGCCCGTTCGGCGCAGCCGGCTCGCCGCGCACGGTCTTCGCGGCGGACATCACCGGTCACGTGCTGATCCAGGTGCTCTACGAGCAGCTGGTCAAGCGCGACATCACGGTCTACGAGGAGTTCTTCGCGTGGAAGCTCGTGGAGAACGACGGCCGCTGCCAGGGCGTCGTCTGCTGGGACCTGATGGACGGCGGCCTGAAGACGATCGGCGGCAAGACGGTCGTCCTCGCGACGGGCGGACAGGGCCGCATCTACCGAACGACCACGAACGCCTACGCGTGCACCGGCGACGGCGCGGCGATGGCGTTCCAGCTCGGCGTGCCGCTGAAAGACATGGAGTTCATGCAGTTCCACCCGACGACGCTCTACCCGTCGGGGATCCTGCTCACCGAGGGCTGCCGCGGCGAGGGCGCGTACCTGATCAACAGCGACGGCGAGCGCTTCATGAAGCGCTACGCGCCGAACGCGATGGAGCTCGCGTCCCGCGACGTCGTCTCCCGCTCCGAGCAGACCGAGATCGACAACGGCAAGGGGATCAACGGCTCGATCTACCTCGACATGCGCCACCTCGGCGCAGAGCGGATCATCGAGCGCCTACCGGGCTCCCGCGAGCTGGCGATGACCTTCGCAGGCGTCGACCCGATCTACGACCCGGTGCCGGTGCGGCCGGGCGCGCACTACCACATGGGTGGCGTCGAGACCGACAACGACGGCCTGACCGAGCTGACCGGGCTCTACGCGGCCGGCGAGGTGGCATGCGTGTCGGTGCACGGCGCGAACCGGCTCGGCGGCAACTCGCTGATGGAGACGATCACGTTCGGCCGGCGCTCCGGCCGCGCTGCGGCCGAGTGGGCCCTCTCGCACACGACGATCGACGTGCCGCCGAGCGTCGAGGCGGATGCGGAGCGGGAGCTGAGGGCGCTACTCGACGTCGCCGCCGGCGAGCGCCCCTGGCAGATCCGCCAGGACCTCGGCACGTCGATGCTCGAGAACTTCGGCGTCTTCCGCCGCGATGACCAGATGGCCCGGCAGATCGAGATCATCGGTGGCCTCAAGGAGCGCTACGACCGAGGCGTCGTGATCGAGGACAAGGGCGAGGTCTTCAACAGCGACCTGACTCAGGCGATCGAGCTCGGGAACATGCTCGACCTCGCCGAGTGCATGCTCCAGGCTGGGATCGCCCGCAAGGAGAGCCGCGGCGCGCACGCGCGGCCGCACGACTACCCGACGCGCGACGACGAGCACTTCATGAAGCACTCGCTCACGCGTCTCGTCGACGGCCGGCCGGAGCTCTCCTACGAGGACGTCCGCTTCACCAAGTACGAGCCGATGGAGAGGAAGTACTAGTGAGAGTCGGCCTGAAGGTCTGGCGCTTCAGTGCGAAGACGGGCGAACGCGAGTTGCAGGAGTACGAGATCGACGCGCCCGAGGAGGCGACGCTCCTCGACTGCCTCGACATCGTCAAAGACCGCCACGACGGGACGCTCGCCTACCGCAAGAGCTGCCGGATGATGATCTGCGGCTCGTGCGGGATGCGCATGGACGGCGCGGCCGTGCTCGCCTGCAAGGCGCGCATGTACGACATCGCACAGGCCGGGCACGTGCCGGTGATCTCGGCGATGGGCAACCTGCCGATCGTCAAGGACCTGGTCGTCGACATGGCACCGTTCTGGGAGAAGTTCGAGTCCGTCCAGCCGTATCTGCGGCCGGGCTACGAGGAGCCGCCGGACGGGCGCGAGTACCTGATCCCACAGGAGCGGATGAACGTGATCCGCAAGGAGGCGCTCTGCATCAACTGCGGTTGCTGCGTCTCGGAGTGCAATGCGATGGAGTCCGACCCGCAGTTCACCGGGCCGCAGGCGCTCGCGAAGGCGATGCGCTTCGTCGGGGACCCGCGTGAGGGCCACAAGCTCGAGCGGCTCGAGGCGCTGAACGGCGAGCACGGGATCTGGGAGTGCACGCGCTGCTACTTCTGCAACGAGCGCTGTCCCAAAGGCGTCGACCCGCGCGACGCGATCGCGAAGCTCGGCGCCGAGTCGATGAAGGAGGGGATCGACCGCGACATGGGCGCGAAGCACGCGAAGTGGTTCGTGACCTCTGCCAAGACGACCGGCTGGCTGCGTGAGACGGAGCTCGTTCCGAAGACGCAGGGAATCGTCGCCGCGATCAAGCAGACACGCTTCGCGCTCGACCTCGCGCGCAAGGGCAAGGTGCCGCCGCCGTTCCCGCCGCACGTCGCGAAGGACGTCAAGGAGGCGCGCCGCCTGCACGACCTCGTGCGCGAACGGGGACGCTCCGGCTACATGGGCCACGTGCAGGGCGAGCGGGCGCTCGCACGCCTCGAGCACGGCCACGGTGTCGGCTCGGAGACGCTCGAGGAGATCTACGAGAGGCCCGGTGCCTTCCACCGGCCGTACATCGCCGGCGAGGAGGAGAGCGCGTGAAGAAGGTGGCGTACTACAAGGGGTGCCTCGCGTCGCTGTCAGCGAAGGAGCTCGACTCGGCGACCCAGGCGCTCGCGCCGAAGGTGGGGCTCGAGCTGATCGAGCTCGAGTCGGTGACCTGCTGCGGCGCCGGCGACATCCACGAGGCCGAGCCCGACTACTACCTGCATCTGAACGCGCGGATCCTCTCGTACGCCGCCGCCGAGGGCGTCGACACGCTGCTCACCGTCTGCAATGTCTGCACGCTGAACCTGCGGCAGGCGAACTTCATGCTGCTCGGCGACTCCGATCTGCGGGCGCGCATCAACGAGAACCTCGTCGCCGTCGGCGTGCCCGCCTACGAGCGCGACGTGGACGTGCGGCATCTGCTGTGGGAGATCGCGGAGGGGGAGGGGTACGAGCTGCTGAAGGGCGCTGCGCACAAGGGGCTGAGAGGCCTGAAGATCGCGCCGTTCTACGGCTGCCAGATCCTCCGCCCGTCGAAGATCCAGGGCTTCGAGGACCCGGACCGGCCGTGGTCGCTCGAGCGGATCATCGAGGCTTGTGGCGGCGAGCCGATCGACTACCCCGCGAAGATCAAGTGCTGCGGCTTTCCGATCATCCAGGCGCGTGAGGAGACCGCACTCGGCGAGCTGATCCAGCCGATCGAGCAGGCCTACGAGGCGGGCGCCGACGCGATCGTCACGCCGTGCCCGCTGTGCCACCTGTCGCTCGACGCGTGGCAGTCGAAGCTCAAGGCGCAGACCGGCCGCGACTTCAAGATGCCGATCCTCCACCTCTCGCAGCTCGTCGGCGTCGCCGCCGGGCTCCAGGAGTCGGAGCTGAAGTTCAAGCGGCACGTCGTCTCGGTGCAGCCGGTCCTCGAGAAGCTCGAGGTCTGACGCTCACTGCGCTCGTCCTCGCCGCCGTCGCGCTCGCCGCGGCGGCGCTCGTCGGCTACGGCGCGTTCGAGGCGGGCTGGGTGCGGCTCCGCGTGCTCGACGTGCCGGTGCAGGGGCTGCCGGCCGAGCTCGACGGCCTGCGGGTCGCGCATCTCTCCGACTTCCACCTCGGCGTGCCCTCGCGCGGCGCCCGCGCGGTCGAGCGAGCGGTCGACTGGGTGGCCGAGCGCCGGCCCGACCTTGTCTGCATCACCGGCGACCTGCTCTCGCGGCCGCGCGGCGAGCAGGCGCTCGTCCACCTCCTCGGCCGGTTCGAGCACCCATACGTCGTCCTCGGCAACCACGACTGGGCGCTCTCGCGCGACCCGTTCTCACGGCCGGCCGCGCTGGGGCGGCTCGAGCACGGGACGCTGCTCGTCGACACGACGGCGCACGTTGCGCTGCGGGGGAGAAGGATCGAGCTCGCCGGCGTCGACCCGCGCTCGTGGCTCCGGAGGAGCGGCAGCGGCTTCCCCGCGAGCGACGCCGACCTGCGGATTCTCCTGTGTCATTTCCCGGACGTGCTCGACCGGGTCGTGCCCGAACGCTTCCAGCTGATCCTCGCCGGCCATCTGCACGCCGGCCAGATCGTCGTGCCGTACGGCTTCGGGCGGCTCCTGCTCGCGCATCCGAGGACGAAGTACGCGCGCGGCCTCCATCGCCGGGGCGGCACCGTGATGCACGTCTCGCCCGGCCTCGGGACGACGTTCGTGCCGTTCCGGTTCGCTGCCCGCCCCGAGGCGACGGAGCTGACCCTACGATGTGCCTAGAACCATGGAGGGTCACAGCGTCATCTCGCCGGAGGTGCTGGCGCGCTACGCGGTCGACGCGGCCGCGGAGGTGCCGGGCGTCCATCCGACCAAGCGTGGCGCCGCGCGGGTGAGCGGCGACGAGGTGGAGGTGCGGCTCGTCGTCGACTTCGGTGCGACGATCCCGACGGTGGCCGCGCAGGTGCAGCGGCGCATCCGGGATTACTTGCAGCAGATGGCAGGCGTCACTCCTTCGACGATCGCCGTCGTCGTCGACGACGTCTCGCGGTAACCCGTGCCGCCACGCCTCGCCGGCCTCACCAAGCTGACGCTCGAGACGACGCCGACGGTGTGCCACGAATGCATCTGGTGGCAGTCTCGCGGGCGCCGCTCGCCCGACAAGGACCGCTGGATGGAGAAGGTCGAGCTCGACTTCGGCGCGTGGGGGACCGTGTACTACGACGGCGACGGCCGAGTGCTCGGCTCGATGCAGTACGGGCCGTCTCAGGCATTCCCCCGTGCCCTGGAGCTCCCGGGCGGCCCCCCGTCCGACGACTCGATCCTCGTCACCTGCGCGTATCTCGTCGACTCGTCGAGCCCGTGGGTGCTGCAGTCGCTGTTCCTTGCTGCGATCGGCGAGGCCCGTGATCGCGGCGCACGCTCGCTCGAGGCGTTCTCCTACCGGTACGCGGAGGGCGAGTCCACCTACGAGCGGTTCCGTGTGCACCGCACCGTCTTCCCGCAGGACTTCCTGGCCGACTTCGGCTTCCAGGTGGTGCGCCAGTCCGGGCGCATCGGGCTCGCGCGGCTCGAGCTCGGCGGGCTGCAGCCGGTGGAAGAGGGGCGGCGTGAGAAGGTGCTGTCCGTCGTCAGGAGCGCGTTCGGCGTTCCGGAGCCGGTCCCGGCACCGCGGCCCTGAGCCGCGCGAGCGAGTCGAGCAGCGCGTCGTCGGTGTCGAGGCCGGGGCCTCCCGAGTGGGGGAGGCCGCCGATCTCGAGCACGACCGGGACGTCGAGCCCTCGGAGCACGGCCAGGTCGACCGAGCCGCGACCAAGCGGCAGGTGGTGGTTGACCTCGGGCAGCGGCGTGTCGGAGAGGTGGACCAGGCTGAAGCGCTCACGCAGCGCGAGGTAGCGTGGCACGTCGTCGGCGGGTGTGTGGTTCACGTCCCAGACGAACGCGAGCCCCGGCACCGCGGCAAGGAGCGCCTCGACCTCGGCCGGCTCCGTCAGCAGCCGGTGCCCGGCGGCGTTGTGCTCGACGCCGAAGGTGAGACCGTGCGCCGTCGCGAGCTCGAGCGCCGACGCTAGATCGTCTGCCAGCACGTGCTGCGCCGCGTCGCCGACCGGATGCACGTGCACTCGACGGAAGCCCTGCATCGCGAATCGCCGGCAAGCATGAGCGAAGCGCCGTTGTCACGGTTCGCGGGCCGCCGTCGTGACGCACGAGCAGCTCGAGGATCGGCTCCAGGTCATGCGCCTCGAACAGCCCGCCCAGCTCGACCGCGTCGATGCCGAGCTCGTCCTCGAGCGCGCCCGGCCGGTCGGATCGCACCTGCAGGCCGTCGAAGCCGGCCGCGGCGGCGAAGCGCAGCTCGTCCGCGGGCGGACGCCAGTTGCCTCCGGTGAGGCGGCCGAAGAACCGCCCCAGCATCGCGATGCGCACGCGGGCGGCTACGCTGCGGCGCGTTCGCGCTGGAGCACGAGCTCGGCGATCTGGATCGCGTTCAACGCTGCGCCCTTGCGCAGGTTGTCGCTCGCGAGGAAGAGCGCGAGGCCGCGCGCGACCGTCGGGTCCCGGCGGATACGGCCGACGAGCACCTCGTCGATGCCGGCGGCCTTCCCCGGGGACGGGAACTCGTCGACGCGGACGGACGGGGCGGCCTCGAGGAGCGCTCGTGCCTGGTCGGGCGTGAGCTCGTCGTCGGTCTCGAGCCACACAGCCTCCGCGTGGCCGACCATCACCGGCACGCGGACGCAGGTCGCCTGAACCGGCAGGTCGGGGAGCTCCATGATCTTGCGCGTCTCTGCGCGCAACTTCGACTCCTCGTCGAACTCCTCACCGTCGAAGTCCCAGTCCATGCGCAGGTCGTGCTCGCCCTGCGGTTCGGTGCGAAGACGCTCCATCGCCTGCGCGCCGGCGCCGGAGACGGACTGGTACGTGGCGACGCGGACGCGCACGAGCCCGGCCGCATCGTGCAGGGGCTTCAGCACGCAGGTGAGCGGGATCGTGCAGCAGTTCGGGTTCGCGACGATGCTGCCGCCCTCGAGCGCGCGACGGCCGTTCACCTCCGGCACGACGAGGGGGATGCCGGGCTCGAGCCTGTACGCCGCCGACTTGTCGATCGCGATCGCGCCGCCGGAGACCGCGTGCGGTACGAGCTCGCGCGAGGCGCTCGTTCCGACGGAGAACAGGAACAGGTCGACGTCACCGCGCGAGAGCGCCTCGGGCGTCGCCTCTTCGACCGTCCACGGCCCGACCTCTCTGCCGACCGAGCGTGCCGAGGCGAACAGCCGCACCTGCTCGAAGCCGCGCTCCTGCAGCAGCTCGACCGTGACGCCGCCCACGGCGCCCGTTGCGCCGACGACGCCGACCGACGGCAGCTCAGGCACGGATGCGCTCCTCGGCATAGGACTGGAAGCGCGCGTGGACCGCGCGCACCGCGTCCTCGACCTGGGAGGCGCGCACGACACAGGAGACGCGGATCGACGAGGTCGAGATGATCTCGATGTTGATGCCGGCCTCGGCGAGGGCGTCGAACATGTCGGCTGCGACGCCCGGATGGCTCTTCATCCCGGCGCCGATCAGCGAGACCTTCGCGATCTCGGGGTCGTGCTCGATGCGGCCGGCGCCGATCTCGGCCGCGACTCCCTCCAGGATCGGCTCGGCGACCTGGAGGTCGGTCTTCGGCAGCGTGAACGAGATCGTCGCTTCGCCGTTCTGCGACACGTTCTGGACGATCATGTCGATGTTCACGCCGGCGCCTGCAAGCGCGCGGAAGACCCGTGCGGCGACTCCGGGCCGGTCGGGGACGCCGATGATCGAGATCTTCGCCTCGGAGGTGTCGTGGGTGACACCGGAGATGATCGCCTTCTCGAGCATGACGCCGTCCTCCTCGCCGATCCAGGTTCCTTCGCCCTCCTCGAACGTCGAGCGGACGCGGAGCTTCACACCGTAGCTGCGGGCGATCTCGATCGAACGCGCCATCATCACCTTCGCCCCGGAGGCGGCCATCTCGAGCATCTCGTCGTACGTGATCGCGTTCAGCTTCATCGCCTCAGGCACGATGCGGGGGTCGGCGGTGAAGATGCCCGGGACGTCCGTGAAGATCTCGCACGCGTCTGCGCCCAGTGCGGCTGCGAGCGCCACCGCGGTGGTGTCCGACCCGCCGCGGCCGAGGGTCGTCACGTCGTGGGTGGAGGTCGAGACGCCCTGGAAGCCCGCGACGAGCACGATCTTGTCCTCCTGCAGCGCGTCGTGGATCCGTTGCGCGCGAACCTCGACGATCTTCGCCTTCGTGTGGCTCTCGTCGGTGACGATCCCCGCCTGCGAGCCGGTGAACGAGACGGCCTCGTGGCCGAGGTCGTGGATCGCCATCGCGCAGAGGGCGTTCGAGATGCGCTCGCCGGTCGAGACGAGCATGTCGTACTCGCGTGGGTGCGGCTGCGGGGAGACCTCGTGGGCGAGGCGGATCAGCTCGTCCGTCGTGTGGCCCATCGCCGAGAGCACGGCCACGACCTTCGCACCCTGCTCGCGCGCCCCGACGAGCCGGCGCGCCACGGCCTTCAGCTTGTCGGTGTCGCCGACCGAGGTGCCGCCGAACTTCATCACCACGAGACCGGGCGTGCGCCGGCGGTTCGTGACGGAGGGGACGGCTTCGAACTCGACGACGGTCATTTGCGACAGTGTAGGCAGGCAGTGAGGCTGCGCTCCGTCACGCTTCGACACTGGGTCGTCGCCGCCTTCGGGGCGGTTGGCATCGGTCTGCTCCCGTGGACTGTCTGGCTCGGCTCCTCGCTCCAGGCGCAACACGTCACGAACAACTGGGACGTGGCGTGGTCCGGGTTCGACACGGGGCTCGCCCTGCTCTGCGTCGCGACGGCGGTCGCCGCCTATCGGCGCTCGACGTGGGTCGGGGCGCTCGCGGCCGCTGTGGGCACGGTGCTCGTCGTCGACGCGTGGTTCGACGTCGTGCTCGACAGCCACTGGGCGGAGCGTCGCTACTCGATCCTCCTCGCCGTCCTTGCCGAGCTGCCCGCCGCCGCGGCCTGCTTCTGGATCGCCCGCCGCACCGAGCGGTTCCTGGAGTGGATCGTGGCGGAGACGGAGCTAGACGTCGCGCCGACCGGAGAGGGCGCGGCCGAGGGTGACCTCGTCGGCGTACTCGAGATCCCCACCGACGGGGAGACCGCTAGCAAGCCGCGTCACCCGCACCCGCCCGCGTAGCCGGTCGGCGAGGAACGCCGCCGTCGCCTCGCCCGTCATGTTCGGGTTGGTGGCGAGCACGACCTCCTGGACGCCGTTGCGGTCGACGCGGCGGAAGAGCTCGTCGATGCGTAGGTCGCCGGGCTCCACCCCGTCGAGCGGCGAGAGCGCGCCGCCGAGCACGTGGTAGAGGCCGCGGTACTCGTGCGTGCGCTCGAGCGAGACGACGTCGACGGGTTGCTCGACGACGCAGATCAGCGAGTGGTCGCGCCGCGTGTCGAGGCAGATCGCGCAGACCTCGTCCTCGGTCAGGTTGCCGCACTCGCGGCAGAAGCGGACGCGTTCCTTCACCTCCGCGAGCGCGGCCGCGAGTGCGAGGGCTTCGTCCTTCGGCCGCTGCAGGACGTGGAAGGCGAGCCGCTGCGCAGTGCGCGCGCCGACGCCGGGCAGCTTCTGGAGCTGTGCGACGAGGTTCTCGACGGCCGGGCTGAACACGCCGCCATTGTGCCCGGCCCCTCCGGACGGGGGACGCCGCCCGAGAGCGGGTGGCGGGGCCACGGTGGCAGCCACCCGCGCGGAACCGTCACGCCTTCGTGGCGGAGCCGTTACGCCTTCGTGCCAAGAGTGTCGCGGCGGTCGGGCGACGCCTGACGGCAGCCACCGTGACGAGCTCTCGACAGCTACTACATGCCGGGGAGGAGGCCGCCCAGGTTGGGCGGGATCATGCTCTTCATCTTCGCCTCGACCTTGGCGTGCGCGGCGCGGAGCGCCTCGTTCGCGGCGGCCATGACGAGGTCGGCGAGCAGCTCGGGATCGTCCGGGTCGATCGCCTTCGGGTCGATCCGCAGCTCCTTGATCTCGCCCCCGGCGCTCGCGACGACCGTCACCATGCCGCCGCCCGAGGACGCCTCGGCCGTCTCGCGCGACGCCTCTTCCTGTAGTTGCTCCATCTGCGCCTGCATCTCCTGCGCCTGCTTCATCAAGGCGTTCAAATCGAAGCTCATTCCTCCAGCTCCCTGGCGTCGAAGGTGCTCTTCATCAGCTCGACGACGTCCTCCTCGCTCGCCGGGCCCTCGTCCTCGTGCTGGTGAGCCGCCGCGTGCTCGCCGAGCTCGAACGAGACGACGAGCTTCCGGCCCGTCACTTCGTAGAGCGCGTCACGCAGCAGCTCGGCGTTCTTCGGGTCCTCCGCCACCTTCAGGTGGAACGACGCCGTCTGCGGGAACTCGAGCGTCAGCGTGTCACCCGCGAGCGCCGCCGGGTGCGCCTCGGCGAGCGTCTTGCCGATCGGGATCGAACGCTGCTCGACGGCCGGCAGGATCGCCCTCCGCCAGGCCTCCTGGAGCTGCTCGAGCTCGACGGTGACACCGGAGCCTGGTTCGCGAAGCGAGCCAGGCTCCCGAGTTTCCGGTCGCGGCACGGGCTCCCGGGGTTGGCCCTGCTCGAGCAATTCGAGCCGATGGGCGAGCGCCTCGCGCGAGAGGTCGGAGCCGGGCCGGGTCACCTTGACCAGCGCGAGCTCGAGCGGCAGCCGTGGGTCTCCGCCCTGACGCATGTCGTCGACCGCGACCGCGAGCAGGTCGATGAGGCGCACGACGGTCGCCGGGGGGAGCTGGTTCGCCTGCTCGCGCAGCCGTTCGCGGGCCTCCTCGGTGACGGGGAGCGAGTCGGGAACCTCGTGCATGTGCTGGACGAGCAGGAGATGGCGGAGATGCTCGAGCAGGTCGGTGACGAGCCGGCCGAGGTCGTGCCCCTGCGAAGAGAGCTCCTCGAGGAAGAGCAGCGCGCCCTTCGTGTCGCCGTCGACGACGTGGTCGCAGAGGCGGAACAGCACCTCGTCCTCGACTGCCCCGAGCAGCTGGAGGACGTCCTGGACCGTGATGTGGCCGCCCGTCGCCGATGCGAGCTGGTCGAGTGTCGACTCCGCGTCACGGTAGGCGCCGCGCCCGCCGCGGGCGACGAGCGCGAGCGCGGCGTCGGGCACGTCGATCCCCTCGCCGTCCGCGATCAGCCGCAGCTTGCGTACGAGCTCCGCCAGGCGGGGCCGCTGGAAGACGAACGTCTGGCAGCGAGAGCGGACGGTCGGCAGCACCTTCTGGAGCTCGGTCGTGCAGAAGACGAAGAGGAGGTGGGGTGGAGGCTCCTCGATCAGCTTCAGGAGCGCGTTCCAGGCCGCGTCGGTCAGTTGGTGCGCCTCGTCGAGGATGTAGACCTTGGTCCCGCCCTCGACCGGCTGCAGAACGACGCGGTCCCGGATGTCGCGGATGTCGTCGATCCCGCGCTGCGACGCGGCGTCCATCTCGATCACGTCGAGCGACGTGCCGTTCGTGATTGCGACGCACGCGTGGCACGTGTTGTCGGGCGTCGGCGTCGGGCCATGCTGGCAGTTGAGGGACTTCGCGAGGATGCGGGCAAGCGACGTCTTGCCGGTGCCACGCGGCCCGGCGAACAGGTATGCCTGCCGCACCTTGCCCTGCTCGATCGCGTTCGTGAGCGTCCGCACGACCGCCTCCTGCCCGACCACCTCCGCGAAGGTCTGCGGGCGGTACTTGCGGTACAGGGCGGCCACCCGTCGATTCAAGCAGATGCGGGAGCAGCGAGGGTTCCGGCCGCCTCCTCCAGGTCGGCGTGCGCGGCCTGCGAGAGCGGCAGCCGCAATTCGAAGACCGAGCCCTTCGCCGAGGGGGCGAGCCTGCACGAGCCGCCGTGCGCCCGCGCGATTGCGGCCACCGTCGCGAGCCCGAGCCCGACCCCTCCGGCGTGGCGCGAGCGCGACTCGTCGGAGCGGGCAAACCGCTCGAAGATGCGGTCGCGCGCGGAGGGGTCGACCCCGACCCCTCCGTCGGCGACCGAGATCACGAGCTCGTTCCGGTCGCCGCGCGCCTGGAGGGCGATCCGCGCGTAGTCGTCCGTGTACTGGACAGCGTTCTCGAGCAGTGCGTCGAGCGCGATCCGGAGCAGCGTCTCGTCGACGACGACTGTCACGTCTGCGACCGCGCCGAGATGCCATGCGCGCGGTGCGAGCTCGACCCAGCGCAGGAAAACGTCCTCGAGGAAGGGGACGAGTGCCACCGGCCGTCCGAGCACCGGCTCGTCGCCCTCGACCCGCGCCAGCAGCAGCAGTCGTTCGACGATCGACTCGATCCGGCCCAGCTCGTCGAATGCGATTCCCAGTGGGCGTGGGCGGTCGCCGAGCTCACGCTCCAGTAGCTCCAGGTGCAGGCGGGCGATCGTCACCGGTGTGCGCAGCTCGTGCGAGACGTCGTGGAGGAGGCGCTCCTCCTGCTCGAGCACCCTCGCCCGCTGGTCGGCGAGCGCCGAGGCGACGGTCAGTGCGCGCCGACGCCGCTGGGCATGCCAGACCATCGCGCAGAACATCGCGGCCAGCAGCGGCACCTCTGCGACCTCGTCCCACGTCTGGGTTCCCGCCATCGCGTCCAGGACGATCGACGTGCCGGTCGCCGTGATCACCAGAGCGAGGACGAGGGACGTCGTGCCGTTCGTCCAGACGCGGTACCCGTAGAGGACCGTCAGCGTGACCCAGATGAGGTGAAAGGGAATCGCCTCCCAGGTCGGCCAGGCGATCATCACCGCGAGGCACGCCGAGGCGACGATCGCCCAGGCGGCGTCGGCGAGCCTAGGCGATCGCAAGCCGGTACCCGGCGTGGCGCACGGTCTCGATCGGCCACGCAGGGCCGAGCTTCTTGCGCAACCGCCGGACGCACACGTCGACGACGTTCGAGCCGGGGTCGAAGCCGTAGCCCCAGACCTCCGAGAGGAGCCGCTCGCGGCTGATCACCTCGCCCACGTGGAAGGCGAGGTGGTAGAGCAGACGGAACTCCCGGTCCGACAGGTCGATGGCGAGCCCGTTCGCGACCGCCTGGCGGCGGGCGACGTCGAGCTCCACCGCACCGAGGCGGATCGTCGTCGGCTCCGCGTCGCGTCCCCGCCGGACGTGGACCCGGACCCGCGCGACGAGCTCCTCGAACGAGAACGGCTTGGCGAGGTAGTCGTTCGCGCCCAGCTCGAAGCCGCGCAGCTTCGTGGGCAGGTCGGTCCGCGCCGAGAGGATGAGCACCGGCACGTCCGGCCGCAGCCGGCGAAGCTCGGCGAGCAGGCGGAAGCCGTCGAGTCGGGGGAGCAGCAGATCGAGCACGACGAGGTCGTACGAGTCCGCGAGCGCGAGCGCGAGCCCGGTGGCGCCGTCCTCGGCCCCGTCGACGACAAAACCCTCGGCCTGGAGCCCCTCACGGAGGAACTCCCGGATCCGTGGCTCGTCCTCGATCACGAGTACCCTCACAGCGCCATCCCCGCGCGAATCTAACAGCGCGGTTCACGGCTTGTGAACGGGAAGCGCTAGGCGGCGAGCTCCTCGCGCTCGCCGGCTCCGAGTGGGCGGGCGGCCGGGACCGACGCATGTGCGTCGCGGTCGGTGACGATCCCGTGCACGAGCAGACGGAGGACGGCGAGGACGACGATTGCCGCAAGGACGGCGTTCACGGTGATGAGCGATGTGGTTGTCATGGCAGCCAGCGTCGCGGCCGGCGATCAGCGGGGACTGGACGTTGCCTGGGGAAGCCCTGTGGATGATCCGCAGATGACCGGTAGATGACACTTTCGTCACGAACCTGGCCCTGAGCATCGCGATGCGATAGAGACCGGGCCGTGTCGTCGGCCGGGCGCAAGGGGATCGCTGTGGCGTGCGGCGTCGCCGTCGTCGGCGTGCTGATCGGCCTCTACATCGGGCTCCTGACGAGCGGGCCGACGCCGTACCGCGTCCCGGTCGCGCACGCGGCGAACGGCACGAAGGTCGTCGACCTCACGCTGATGACCGTCGCCGCGATCGGCCCGAAGCTTTCGCCCAACCCGACCTGGGTCTCCTATCTGGTCCGCGAGAACGGTGTCTGGAAGCGCAGCACCGTCTGGACGCTGCCGGCGAACGCGACCGTCCACGTGACGATCTACAACTTCGACGGTCAGAGCGGCCTGCGCAACCCGTTCCTCGCCCAGGCGCGCGGCGTCGACGGCCGCACGTTCCGGATCAACGGCCACACATCGCAGGCGACGATCCCGCCGGACGAGACTTCACACACCTTCGCGATCCCGCAGCTCGGAGTGATCGTCCCGATCCTTGGCGTCGCCGACGACGCCAAGAACCAGTGCGGGTTCGCACCGTGCCCGATGTCGACGGCGCACGAGACGATCACCTTCACCTTCCACACCGGGAAGAAGGGGCACTACCGGTGGCAGTGCTTCGTTCCGTGCGCAGCCGGGTTCGTCTACGGCTTCGGCGGCCCGATGCAGACCGTGGGGTACATGGACGGGTACGTCGATGTGGTCTAGGGGGTCGCACGGAAAGCGGCTCGCTGCCCTGACGGTGATCGGGACGGCGATCGTCCTGCCACTCGTCGTCTTCGTGCTCGGCCCGAACATGCCGCCGGGCAAGGACACGTCGGTCGCCGCGAGCCAGGTCACCGACAACACGGTGCTGCTGGTCGTGATGACGCCGTTCACCGTGTTCATCCTCGTCTACCTCGGTTACGCGCTCGTAAGCTTCCGCGCGCCGAAGGGCGAGACGGAGCTGACCGACGGTCCGCCGATCCGCGGCCACCTTCGGGCGCAGATCGTGTGGCTCGTGACGACCACGGCAGCGGTGCTCTTCCTCGCGATCTTCGGTACGACCGAGTTGATCGCCGGCAACGGGGCCGGCGGCGGCGGCGGCCCCAGTCCCGCCTGGAAGCCGGGCGGCGCCGTGCTGCCCGTTCAGGTGATCGGCCAGCAGTGGGAGTTCACCTACCGCTACCCAACTTACGGCGGGGTCGAGACGGCGCAGCTCGTGCTCCCGCAGGGGCGCGAGATCGCCTTCCACGTCACGTCGCTCGACGTCGTCCACTCGTTCTGGGCGTACGAGCTCGGCGTGAAGGCCGACGCCAACCCGGGCGTTGACAACATCGCCTACGTGAAGACGAAGAAGCTCGGCACCTTCCAGATCCGCTGCGCCGAGCTCTGCGGCCTCTGGCACGGCTACATGTTCGACACCGGCAAGGTGGTAACCGGTCAGCAGTTCGCGGCGTGGATCGCAGCGCGCAGGCAGCAGTTCGCGCCGGTCTCCAAGTACCTACCGCCCTACAGCCCGACCTACGCTCCCGACCCGCAGTACCGCGCCGGATGAGACGCCCGCGGCTTCTTGGCTTCAACCTGCTGACGGGCATCGTGCTCGGGATCGGCGGCTACTTCCTCGGGTGGTGGCTCGGGCACAAGGTGACGGCGCCCAGCCTGGACTACTTCGGCGACACCGGGCAGAACGACGTCGCTCTCTTCGTCGCCTACTTCGTCGGCGTCGTCGGGTTCCTCGTCGGGCTCGGCTTTGCGAACTACCCGCTGCAACGCATGCTCGGCCGCCCGGCGACGTTGCGTGAGAAGGAGACCGGGGGCGTTGGCCGCTACTTCGGCCTCTGCACCGATCACAAGGTCGTCGGCATCCAATACCTGATCGGGATCGGCGCGTTCATCTTCATCGGCGGCCTGAACGCGATGCTGATCCGCTTCGAGCTCCTGCGGCCGACGCATCTCGTGTGGAACGGCAACAACTACCTGACGCTCGTCGGAATTCACGGCACGATGATGATGGGGATGATGACGAGCGGGATCCTCGGCCCGTTCGCCAACTACTTCGTGCCGCTGATGATCGGGGCGCGGCGGATGGCGTTCCCCCGCGTCGAGGCGCTCACCTTCTGGCTGCTGATGGCCGCCGGCACGATCCTGATGACCTCGCTCGCGTTCGGCGGCTTCCCCACCGGCTGGACCGGCTACGCGCCGCTGAACGAGCAGGCGAACATGGGCATGGACGCCTACATCGCCTTCTTCGCGCTGGTGGGCCTTTCGATGTGCCTGCTCGGGCTGAACATGATCGCGACCGTGATCACCATGCGTGCACCGGGGCTCACCTGGGGGCGCCTGCCGCTCTTCGTGTGGGGCACCGTCTCGACGAGCGTGCTCATGTTGCTCGCCGCGCCGGTGCTGATCTCGACGCTCGTCATGCTCGCCCTCGACCGCACCGCGCAGACGGGGTTCTTCAACGATCAGGCCGGCGGCAGCCCGTACCTGTACGAGAACCTCTTCTGGATCTTCGGGCACCCCGAGGTGTACATCCTCGCGCTGCCCGGGATGGGGATCCTGCTCGAGATCCTCCCGGTCTTCTCGCGCAAGCCCGTGTGGGGC
Organism: uncultured Thermoleophilia bacterium; assembly: GCA_963725595.1. Classification (GTDB taxonomy): domain Bacteria; phylum Actinomycetota; class Thermoleophilia; order Gaiellales; family Gaiellaceae; genus PALSA-600. The sequence goes on from CAVRYT010000002.1 coordinate 165,249, forward strand.
TACCGGCTCGCGGTCACCGGGATGCTCGGCATCACCCTGCTCAGCTTCCTCGTCTGGCAGCACCACCTGTTCGTCAGCGGCATCAACGCCAACCTCCGGCCGTTCTACATGCTCTCGACCGAGCTGATCTCCCTGCCGACGGGCTTCATCTTCATCTGCGCGCTCGGCACGTTGTGGCGCGGGCGGATCAGGCTCACCGTGCCGATGCTGTTCGCGCTGGCCTGGATCTTCAACTTCCTGATCGGCGGGCTCACCGGCGTCTTCCTGTCGGACGTCCCGAGCGACGTGACGACGCACGGCAGCTTCTTCTCGATGGCTCACTTCCACTACACGATCATGGGTGGGCTGCTCTTCGCGTTCTTCGCGGGCATCTACTACTGGGTGCCGAAGATGACCGGCTTCCAGCTGAACGAGCGGCTGGGCAAGGTGCACTTCTGGGTGATGTTCCTCGCCTTCAACTCGACGTTCGGGCCGCTGCTCGTGATCGGCTTCCTGGGCATGCCGCGGCGCGTCGTCACGTACGCCGGCTACCTGCAAGGCGCGAACGACTGGGTGTCGATCTCCGCGTTCGTCCTCGGCGCGTCGATGCTCGTCTTCCTCGCGAACTTCATCTGGTCGCTCGCGTTCGCCCGCGTCCCGGCCGGCTCGAACCCGTGGGGGTCGAAGTCGATCGAGTTCCAGCTGCCGTCGCCGGTGCCCGTGCACAACTTCGACCGCATTCCGACGTTCGGACCCGACCCGTATCCGTACGGCCGTGAGGAGGGCGTCGCCTCGCCCGGGCAGCGGCCGCTGATCTCGCCCGCGAGGCCGACCCGGTGAGCGAGCTCGCGCAGCACTCGACGTCGTACGCCGTCGTCGAGCGCGAGCCGCCCGAGGTGATGGCGCAGAACCTCCGCGTCGCGTCGCGTCTCTGGTCGAGTGCGACCGTGTTCTTCTTCTTCGCGTTCCTCTTCGCCTACTTCTACCTCCGCTCGCTCGACGAACAGCACCTGTGGCGCCCGAAGCACGTCGATCCCTCGGTCGTGCTCGGGACGCTCGAGGCGGCCGCCGTCGTGCTCGCGGCGGGACTCCTCCTGCTCGCATACCGCGACCACCTTGCCGATCGCCTCACGCACTGGCGGATCAAGGGCGTTGCCGCGATTGCGCTGATCGTCGCCGCGATCGGCCTCCAGATCGCCGAGTGGTCGACCCAGGGCTTCGGCCCGACGAACGGCGGTTTTGCGAGCGTGTACGTCGGCTGGACCTCGTTCGAGATCCTGTTCCTTGTCGGGCTCTTCTACTGGGCGGAGACCACGCTCGCCACGTCGCTTCGCCACCGCAAGGAGTTCCCGTACCAGTTCGCCGTGGGCGAGGCGGCAGGAGATCCGCATCGCGCGAGCCCGGACATCGAGGACCCGTTGTCCGTCGTCCGGGCACAGCTCGAGGCGGTCTCGTTCTTCGCGGCGGTGCTCGCGGGCATCGTCGTCGTCTCCTGGATCGTCCTCTACCTCCTGTAGCGATGGCCTTCCTGCTCCGGCCCGAGAACTGGCCGGTCGGCTGGCCGCTGACCGCGCTCGCCGTGGCAGCCGCGCTGTACCACGCCGGCGGACGGGCCGCTGCGACCCGCCAGTCGCGGCGTCGGAGCGCCTCGTTCTACGGCGGCATCGTGGTGCTCGCGCTCGCCGTCGACTCGCCGGTCGACGCCTACGCCGACCGGCTCTTCTTCGTGCACATGATCCAGCACGTGCTGCTGACGATGGTGGCGCCGCCGCTCCTCCTGCTCGGCCGGCCCTGGCCGCGCGTCTCGCGGCCGTTCCCGCTTCCTGCCCGCCGTGCCGTCGTCGGTCGGCTGTTCGGCTGGGCGCCGCTGCGGCGGCTCGCGGAGTGGGTGGGGGCACCGGTTCAGTCGTTCGTGCTCTTCAACGGGGTGCTGCTCGGCTGGCATTTGCCGGCGCTCTACGACCTGACGCTCCGGTCACAGCTCGTGCACGACCTCGAGCACGCGCTCTTCTTCGGCACCGCGCTCCTCTACTGGCGGCACCTTGCCCCGTCGGGGCGGGCGCGCGTGCTCTCCGACCCTGCCCGGGTTGCCTACGGCACCGGCGGGATCCTCGCCGGCTGGCTGCTGGCGTTCGTGCTGGCGCTCGCGCCGGATGCCCTCTACGGGTCGTACTCGGGCCTCGCGAGCCGCCCGCTCGGCTTGTCGGCGCTCGGCGACCAGCAGCTTGCGGCAGGGGTGATGTGGGTGCCGGCGTCCGTCCCGTACACGATCGCGGTGCTCGTGGCCGCCTACCGGTGGCTCGACCCCGGGGCGGGCCGACGGCGCCCGCTCGACCTTCGACCAAGGGAGACCTGATGCTCGGGTCGTTCACGACGGCGTCGCTCCTGACGCTGCTCCTGCCGGCCGCGCTGCTCGTCGGCGTGCTCGGCTGGTGGTTCTGGATCGCACGCCGCGACGAGCTGTAAGGACACGCTCTCGAGGTCGGTCACAGCACACCTCAAGGCAGAGCCGAGCCGGCTCGCAGCGGGGGAGGCGACGGTTCGGGGGTGATACCCCCCGACGAAAGGACCGATCATGGCAGCCCGCGTCCAGCCGCCCGGCCCTACGGCGCCGGGCCGAGCAGCTCGTCACCTCGTCGGGCCCGCCCGCGGGAGCGGGCCGGCCGCCGACCGTCGGCCGGGCGGCATCGTGATCGGCGAGCATGTGCGCGTGCGCAGCTTCGAGTTCGAGGCGATCGGCGTTCGGAACCGCGTCGTCGTCGAGGACGACCACGCCCTGGAGGCGGCCGCCCGGATCGCGGCCGCCGAGGTCGACGCGCTCGACCTCGCCTGCAGCCGCTTCCGCGACGACTCCGAGCTCGCCCGTCTGAACAACCGCCCCGGGCGAGCGGTGCCGGTCTCCGCGCTCCTCTTCGAGGCGGTCGAGGTCGCCCTCGAGGCGGCCGCCTCGACCGGCGGCGTCGTCGACCCGACCGTCGGCGCGTCGCTGCGAGGGATCGGCTACGACCGCTCGTTCGAGCTCGTCGTCACGCCGGGTGCCGTGCCCCAGTTCTCGTTCGTCCCCGCGGGCGGCTGGGAGGAGGTGGAGCTCGACGAGGAGCGGCGGACGATCACCGTCCCGCGCGGCTACGAGCTCGACCTCGGCGCGACGGCGAAGGCGCTCGGCTCGGACCGGATCGCGGCGGCAGCCGCGACGGCGACCGGGTCGCCGGTGCTGGTGTCGCTCGGCGGGGACATCGCGGTCGAGGGCGCACCCGAAGGCGGCTGGCCGGTACTGATCGCGGACGACGCGCGCGCGTCGCTCGACGCATCGGGGCCGGTCGTCGCTCTCTCGGCGGGCGGCCTGGCCACGTCGAGCACCACTGTGCGGCGCTGGCGGTCGGGCGACGTCGAGCTGCACCATGTCGTCGACCCGCGCACGGGGCAGCCTGCGACCGGCCCGTGGCGGACCGCGAGCGTCGTCGCGTCCACGTGCGTCGAGGCGAACGTCGCGGCGACGGCGGCGATCGTGCTCGGGGACGAGGCGGCGGCGTTCCTCGATGCGCGCGGCCTCGCCGCGCGGCTCGTCGCCCACGACGCCTCGGTGACCCTCGTGGGCGGGTGGCCTCACAGCTGATCCACAGCAAGGCGGCCGCTCCGCACAGCAGACTCCCAGCATGCGCTGCGATCGTTCGGGGCGATGACCACCGCCGGCTCGAAGCCACGCGCTCGGATCCTCGTCGTCGACGACGAGCCGTCGATCGTCGACGCGGTCGCGACCGCGCTTCGCTACGAGGGCTACGAGGTCGCGGAGGCGGCGAGCGGGCGCGACGCGCTCGCCGCCGTCGCCACGGACGAGCCCGACCTCGTCGTGCTCGACTGGATGCTGCCCGACGTCCCGGGAGTCGAGGTCGGCCGGCGCCTGCGCGAACGCGGGTTCAGGACCGCGATTCTCTTCCTGACGGCGAAGGACGCCGTCGAGGACAAGGTCGAGGCGCTGCGCGCCGGCGGCGACGACTACGTGACGAAGCCGTTCACCCTCGCCGAGATCGTCGCGCGGGTGCAGGCGGTGCTGCGCCGCACGAGCGGCGAGCTGCCCGGTGATGTGCTGACGCTTCGCCGACCTCGTCCTCGACGAGACGCGGCACGAGGTGTCGCGGAACGGGGCGCCGATCGAGTTGACCGCGACCGAGTTCAACCTGCTCCGCTTCTTCATGCTCAATCCCCGCCGCGTGCTCTCGAAGGCCCAGATCCTCCAGAACGTGTGGCACTACGACTTCGGCGGCACGAGGAACGTCGTCGAGACCTACGTCAGCTATCTGCGCCGCAAGCTCGACGCCGACGGGCCGCCGCTGATCCGGACGGTCCGCCAGGTCGGCTACATGCTCGAGGTGGAGCGGTAGGTGGCCGCCCGGCTCTCGCTGCGCGCCCGGCTCATCGTCGGCGTCGTCGTGCTGGCCGCCGTCGGGCTCGTGACCGCCGACGTCGTCACCTACACCTCGCTGCGCAGCTTCCTCATCTGCCGGACCGACGACTTTCTCGACGCAGCGCACATCGCGGCCGAGGGACGCGGTGGGCGGCCCCGGAGGCGGCGACGGGGATTCGCGCGGCGGCCCGGACATCGGCCGGCTCGACGGCCGCCATCCCCGGTCTCTTCGTCCAGCTGCGCCGGCCGAACGGCACGATCGTCGGCGGCGCGGCGCCGCAGTTTCTCGGCGGCAAGACGCAACCGCCGCCGCGCCTCCCGAAGCAGATCCACGTGACCGGCGCCAGGACGGCGATCGCGTCCTACTTCACCGCCGGCTCGATCACCGGCGGCTCCCGCTACCGCGTGCGCGCGTCGATCGACCCGGGCAGCAGGCGTACATGCTGATCGTCGCGACCTCGCTAGCAGTGTCGACAGCACACTGCACCGGCTGCTGCTCGTCGAGTTGCTCGTCACCCTGGCCGTGCTCGCGCGGCGTCGCCGTGCTCGGCCTCTGGGTGTTCGCGTCGGGCTGCGGCCGCTCACCGAGATCGGCGAGACCGCGGCGACGATCGCCGCCGGCGACCTCTCGCACCGGGTCGAGCGCGACGACGAGCGGACGGAGGTGGGTCGGCTCGGCCGCGCGCTCAACGCGATGCTCGCCCAGATCGAGTCCGCCTTCAGTGCCCGCGAGGCGTCCGAGCGCGAAGCTGCGGCGATTCGTCGCCGACGCCTCGCACGAGCTGCGCACGCCGCTCGCGGCGGTGCGCGCCTACGCAGAGCTGTTCTCGCGGGGAGCGGCGCGAGCGGCCCGCCGACCTCGAGCGCTCGATGCAGGGGATCGCCGCGAGTCCGAGCGCATGAGCCTGCTCGTCGACGATCTGCTGCTGCTCGCCCGGCTCGACGAGGGCCGTCCGCTCGAGCGCGAGCCGGTCGACCTGCCCGACGTCGTGGCCGAGGCGGTCGACACCGCGCACGTCGTCGATCCGGAGCGGCCGCTCGACGCGGAGCTCGAGCAGGCGACCGTGCTCGGCGATCGCGACCGGCTGCGGCAGGTCGTCGACAACCTGCTCGCGAACGTCCGCGCGCACACGCCGCCCGACACGCCGGTCGACGTGACCCTGGAGCGCCTCGGCGGCACGGCCGAGCTGACCGTCGCCGACCGCGGCCCCGGCCTCGGCAGCGAGCAGGCCGAGCACGTGTTCGAGCGCTTCTACCGGGCCGACAGCTCGCGCACGCGCTCGAGCGGTGGGGTCGGGCTCGGCCTCTCGATCGTCGCCGCGGTCGCCGCTGCCCACGGGGGCGAGGCGTCGGTGCGGCCCACCGAGGGCGGAGGCGCGACATTTGTCGTCCGACTCCCCCTCAGTGACCACACAGCCGGTTCGTAGGTCCGGCCGAGGTCCGGCGGCTCAGCTTGACGGCATGCGGACGATCCTCGCCCAGTTCGTGAAGTACGGCGCGGTCGGCGCCTCGAACACGGTGCTGAGCGCCGGCTGCTTCGCGGCCGGGCTCGCGCTCGGGGCGGACGCGGTGGCCGCGGCGACGGTCGCCTTCGCAGCGGGCAGCGTGAACGGGTTCGTCTGGAACCGCCGCTGGACGTTCGCCGGCCGGCCGGGCGCCTCGCCGCTCGCCTACGTGCTCGTTCAGGCTGCCGGGCTCGGGGCAACCGATCTCCTGATCGCAGCGCTCGATCTTCCGCTCGGCCACGCGGCCGCGTACGTCGTCACGACCGGCGCAGTGACCCTCGCCACCTTCGCGGCAAACCGGCGGTTCGCCTTCGCGCCCACAGCGAGCTCACAGCCAGCGTGAAGGCGGCGCAGAGGCTGCGCGACGACGGTGTGCCCATGACTTCGCTCTCCGGCATCCAGCAGCCGCCGGCCGACGTTCTCGGCCGCCTCGCCGTGCGCACGCGTACGCACCTGCCGCTCGTCGCGCTCCTCTCCGCGACCGCCGCCCTCTACCTGGTCGGCTTGTCGCGTTCCGGCTACGCGAACGAGTTCTACGCCGCAGCCGTGAAGGCAGGCACGCAGAGCTGGCGCGCGTTCCTCTTCGGCTCGCTCGACCCGTCGAACTTCATCACGGTCGACAAGCCGCCGGCGTCGCTCTGGGTGATGGAGCTCTCGGGCCGGATCTTCGGCTTCTCGAGCTGGAGCATGCTCGCGCCGCAGGCGCTCGAAGGCGTCGCCGCGGTCGGACTGCTGTACGCGACCGTCAGGCGCTGGTTCTCGCCGAGCGCCGCGTTCGTCTCGGGCGCGCTGCTCGCACTGACGCCCGTCGCGGCGCTGATGTTCCGCTTCGACAACCCCGACGCGCTGCTGACCCTGCTGCTCGTCGCCGCGGCGTGGGCGACGACCCGCGCGATCGAGCGCGGGAGCGCGCTCGATCTCGCGCTGGCCGGTGCCGCGCTCGGCTTCGGCTTCCTGACGAAGATGCTCGAGGCGTTCCTGGTCGTCCCCGCGCTCGGTCTCGCGTACCTCGTCGCCGCTCCCGGCTCGCTCGTGCGGAGGCTGCGCGGCGTGCTCGTCGGCGTGGTGGCGATCGTCGTCTCCGCGGGGTGGTGGGTGGCGCTCGTCGAGCTGACGCCTGCCTCGTCGCGCCCGTATGTCGGCGGCTCGACGGACAACAGCATCCTCAACCTGATCTGGGGCTACAACGGCGTCGGCCGTCTGAGCGGCAGCGGCCCCGGAAACGGCGCAAGCTTCAGCGGCTCGCCCGGCTTCCTGCGGCTCTTCAACGCCGAGCTCGGCGGCGAGATCAGCTGGCTCCTGCCCGCCGCCGCGATCGCACTCCTTGCAGCCATCCACGTGACGGCGAGACGGCCGCGCACCGACCGGCTGCGCGCCGCCGTGATCGTCTGGGGCGGCTGGCTCGTCGTGATGGGCGGCGTCTTCAGCTACATGAGCGGTGTCATCCATTCCTACTATGCGGTCGCGCTCGCGCCGGCCGTGGCGGTGACGGTAGGAGGCGGTGGAGCGCTCCTCTGGGAGGCCCGGCGCCGGCTCATGGCTCGTCTTGTGCTGGCGGCGATGGTGATCGCGAGCGCCGCCTGGGGCTATGTGCTCCTCGACCGGGCGCCGGCCTGGCACCCGTGGCTTCGGTTCGCCGCACTCGCCCTCGGCCTGGCGGCCGCGATTGCCGTCGTCGCGGCTGGCGACCTGCTGCGGCGCCCGTGGCTCGCCGCGCTCGCCGCGGCCCTCCTCGTCGCCACGGCGGCACCGTCGGCCGCCTACACGCTCGCCACGGCGTCGACGCCGCACACCGGCGCCACGCCGAGCTCCGGCCCCGTCGCCGGCCGCGGCTTCGGTCTCGGCGGCGGGGAGAGCTCCTCGGCCCTCGCGGCGCTCGTCTCGCGGAGCGGCTCGAGCTACCGGTGGGCCGCGGCGACCTCCTCGTCGATGACCGCGGCCCCGCTCGAGCTCGCCACGGGCAAGGCGGTGATGGCGCTCGGCGGCTTCAACGGCAGCGACCGTGCGATCACGCTGGCCCAGTTCAAGGCGCTCGTCGCTGCGGGCGAGGTCCACTACTACGTCGCGGGCGGTGGCGCGGGCGGGCCCGGCGGCGGCTTCGGCGGCGCAGGCGGCGACTCGAGCGCGATTGCCTCGTGGGTCGCGAGCACGTTCACCGCGCAGACCGTGGGCGGGACGACCGTCTACGACCTGAGCGCCGGCTGATCTCAGGCGATTCCCAGGCGCTGCCGAGAGCTCTCCGAGCCCGCGCTGGTCTCCTTGAGGAAGACCACGACAAGGAGCTGCAGATGAGACGTGAACAGAATGGAGACGAGCGGCGCCGGGCCGGCGATCGGCTGATCCGCCGGGCGAACAGGCTGGCCGCCGTGGGTGCGGTGGCCGGGCTCGGGGCCGTCTTCGGGGTCGTCGAGGCCTCGCAGAGCGCGGCCTCCGCGACCGAGACCGCGAAGCCGACGACGTCCGACGTGACGGCCGCCGTCCAGGTGAAGGCGACGAAGAAGAAGCAGTCGGCGGCGGCCGAGAAGCGCGCCGCCGCGCTCGCCGCGAAGCGCAAGGCCGCGGCGAAGGCGAAGGCCGCAGCCGCAGCCGCGACACCCGTCGCGACGTCGGGCGGCTCGTGATGGCGGTCTGGTATCTCATGCGCGCGAGCGGGGTCGTCTCGCTCGTCCTGCTCACGGTCGTGCTCGTGCTCGGCATCGCGACCCGAAACCGGGTCCGGTTCGGGCGCGCCCCGGCCTTCGTCACCGCCGGCATCCACCGCGGCGTCTCGCTGCTCTCGGTGGTGTTCGTCGGCGTGCACGTTGCGACCGCCGTCGCCGATCCGTATGCGCAGGTCGGCCTCGTCGCGACGGTGGTCCCGTTCGCCGGCTCGGGCAACCCGCTCTGGGTCGGGCTCGGGACGCTGTCGCTGGACCTCGTCGTCGCGCTGATCGTGACGAGCCTCCTTCGCCGGCACATCGGTGCGCGCGCATGGCGGCTCGTACACTGGGCTGCCTACCTCTGCTGGCCCGTCGCAGTCGCGCACACGCTGGGAATCGGTAGCGACGCCGGCACGACGTGGCTGCGCGTGACGACCGCCGTGTGCATCGCGCTCGTCGCCTGGGCCTCGGCGACGCGCATCGCCGGCCGAAGCCGCGGCAAGCGGCTCGAGCCGCAACGCCGGCCGCGCCCGGCGGCGACGCTGAGGGCCGCCGCGTGAGCCTGCTCGCCGAGCGCCCAGCTGCGGCGCCACGCCGAGCATCTGCAGCTGCACGGCCCGCTGCCGGAGGGCGACCGCGAGCAGCTGCTCGCGGAGCTCGACGGCAGCGGCCTCGCCGGACGTGGGGGCGCAGGCTTCCCGACCGCGCGCAAGGTGCGTGCGGTCGCCGGCCGCCGCCGAGCGATCGTGGTCGCGAACGGGACCGAGGGCGAGCCGGCGAGCTCGAAGGACCGTGTCCTGCTCGAGCGGAGCCCACATCTCGTCGTCGACGGCGTGCTCGTTGCGTCGCGCCTCGTCGACGCGGACGAGGCCGTGATCGCGGTCGGGCGGCAGGCGCGCGACGCACGCAGCTCGCTCGTCGCAGCGGTCGCCGACCGTGCCGACGCCGGGGCGATCCGGATCATCGACGTGCCGGACCGCTTCGTCGCGGGCGAGGAGTCGGCGCTCGTCTCGTTCCTCGGCGGCGGCGAGGCGAGACCGACCGTAACGCCCCCTCGTCCCTCGCACCGCGGGCTGCGCGGGCGGCCGACGCTCGTGCAGAACGTCGAGACCCTCGCGGGCCTCGCGCTGCTGGCGCGTCGAGGTGCCGCGGGGTACCGGGCCGGCGAGACGTTTCTCGCCACCGTTCGCGGCGCGGTGCGCGACCCGGGCGTGCTCGAGCTCGGGCCGGCGACGACCTTCGCCCAACTATTCGCCGCCGCGGGAGGCTTGACGGCCGAGCTGCAGGCGGTCCTCGTCGGCGGCTACTTCGGCACCTGGCTGCCCGCGCGCGGCCTCGAGCGGCTCCGGCTGACGCGTGAGGATCTGGCGCCGTTCGGAGCCTCGCCAGGCGCACGCACCGTGATCGCCCTTCCCGTCGGCGCGGACGGCCTCGCCGAGACCGCCCGGATCACCCGCTATCTCGCGGGCGAGAGCGCAGGGCAGTGCGGCCCGTGCGTCTTCGGGCTGCCCGCGGTCGCCGACTGCCTCGACGACGTCGTGCGGGGCGGGGCGGCGCGGACGGCGGCGCTCGAGCGGCTGCCGCGACTCCGTGCCCAGATCGCCGGCCGCGGCGCGTGTCACCTTCCCGACGGCGTCGTCCGGCTCGTCGAGTCGGCGCTCCGGGCTTTCCTGCCATGAGCGAACGTCTCCGCCTCGACCCGATCCGCTGCGACGCATACGGCCATTGCGCGGAGCTCCTGCCGGAGCTCGTCCACCTGGACGAGTGGGGGTACCCGATCCTGGCGGACGGCGAGGTCGCGCCCGACCTGCACACGCGGGCCCGGCGCACCGTTGCCGCGTGCCCGCGGCTCGCGCTCAGCCTCGATACCGTTCGCAGGGATGTCGGCCCATGACGGATCCGTCGCGGGCGGTCTGGCGAGGATCCTCCAGCCGCGCTTCGTCGCCCTCGGCGCGCTGCTCGTGGCAGGTGTGCTCGCGGGTGTGCTCGTCGCGCGCTCGCGCACGACGACCCCGGTGGCGCCGACAGGGGCGGCCGCACCGACCGGGCCGCAGATCACGTGGGCGGCCGGCGCGCGGCGCGCGCCGGACTTCTCGCTCACGGACCAGGCAGGCCACTCGATCTCGCTCGCGCGCTTCCGGGGGAGGCCCGTGATCGTCACGTTCATCGACCCGCTCTGCCGGAACCTCTGCCCGCTCGAGGCGGCGATCCTCGCGCGTGCCGCGGCGCGGTTGCCCGCCGCCGAGCGGCCCGCGATCGTCTCGGTCAGCGTCAACCAGTGGGGGAACGCGCGCCGCTACCTCCTCCAGGACGTGACCAAGTGGCACCTCGCCGGCTCGAACTGGCACTGGGCGGTCGGGCCGGCCGGCTCGCTCAGCCGGGTGTGGCGCGCCTACCAGATCGGCGTGCGGGACGCGCCGACGGAGGTCAACGGCATCACGGTGCACAACATCGAGCACACCGAGGCGTCGTACGTGCTCGACCGGCAGGGGAACGAGCGGGCGCTCTTCCTCTACCCGTTCACGGCCGCCGACATCACGCAGACGGTCGGCCGGCTCGCAGCCGGCTGACGAGGAGGCGGGCGGCGATAGCGGCCGCGACCAGGACCGCAACGAGGGCGACGATCAGGATCCGGTCGTTGCGGTTGCGGTGCGACGGTTTCGCCGTCGCGACCTTGGCCGGGACGAGCTTGAGGCCGCGCGCGGCGGCGAGGCGCTGGACGGCCGTCGTCGCCGCCCGCGCGAGGCCGCCGGATCCCGCCGGGATCGGCACCTTCGCGAGCAGCTCGTTCTCGCCTGCGGGTCGGTGGCCGACCCAGTAGAAGCCCATCCCGTTCGGCATCACCGTGAGAATCGGCTGCTTGCGGATGAACGAGAGCTCCTTCGCGAGGAACTTCGCGTACGGGCGAGGCTGCTTCCAGAGGATCGTGACCGAGCCGAGGTCGTAGTCGCTCGCGATCAGCGCGACGCGGATCGGATAGCCCTTCTTCGCCGCGTCCTGCACGATCCCGGCCAGGAGCTGCTGGTCGGGCTTCGGGATCTTCGTGTCGTACGGCAGGAAGATCCGCTGCGAGATCAGGAAGTCGCTCGCCGGGTCGCCGTCGGCGCGCGCGGCGGGTGCGATCGCCAGCACGCCGAGCAGCGCGAGGAGGAGCGCCTTCCTAGCCAAGGACCGACCTCGCGAGGAGCACGGCGACCACGACGGCCGCGATCCCGCAGCCGAACGCGATCCCCGCGGCGAAGAGGCGTAGCCGGACGCTCATCCGTCGGCCGTGTCGACGAGGAGCACGGTGACCGGCTGCCCGCCGGGCGGCGTCACGTCGAACGACGAGCCCCCAGTGCCCGACCATGACGAGCGCCGGCGCCGCGTGCCCGTAGGTGCCCGGCGCCGTCTCGGTCAGCCTGTACGCCTGCTTTCCCATCTCCATGTCCAGCATCGCAAACGTCGACCACGACCTCGGCGCCGCGCACGGGTTTGCCGCCGCGCGTGATCGTGGACGGCGAACGAGTTCGGCACCGCCGCCTTGTTCGGCGCGACGCTGGAATGCGAACGTGTAGCCGTCCTTCGTCACCGTCCGGCGTCACTCGCCCCGGGCCGACGTGCGCGCTGGCGCCGCCGACTGCGGCGAGCGCCTTCGAGGGCGGCGGCAGCGAGGAGAGGACCGCTGCCGCGAAGACGGCCGCGACGACGAGCACGCCTTCGCCGCCGACGAGCGAGCGCAGCAGGACGACCGCCGCCCGCTCGCCGTCCTCTGGTCGGCGCGGAGCCGGTTCTTCGTCCGCAGCAGGTTGACTGCCGCCAAGCGCGAGCGCCGCTGCGAGCAGGCCGATCTTCCAGAGGATCGCCTGTGCCGTACGACGTCTGCCAGAGCGACGACGAGGGTCGGCAGGTGGATGACCGCTGCACCGATGCCGGAGCCGATCAGGACGAGCACCGAGACGAGCGCGATGTTCGAGAAGCGCGGCACGGCGACGGCGAGGGCCGGCGACGCGCGAGGCTGCCGGCGAGGCGAGCGCCAGAGGACGAGCAGGCCGACGCAGGCCGCCGATCCAGAGCGAGCCGCCGGCGAGGTGCAGCCAGTCGAGCGCGACGCGAGAGGCCGCGCGGCGCCGTCTGCGCCGCGTGGCCCGCGAGCCCGGGGACCAGGAGCACTGCCGCCGCGGCGAGTGTCGCACCGAGAGCGGCGAGCAGCTCGGCAAGCGAGCGTTGCGGCGCGCTCCGGGCCGGTCGATGCGGATCGCGAGCGCGGCCGCGGCGACGAAGAGCGCGAAGCGATCCACAGGTCGACGCATGCCACGGCCGAACGCGGAGACGCGCACGAGCGGGACGAGCGCGCCGAGCTCGTACCACGAGCGCAGCGCGAAGTCGGCGGTCGCGAGCAGCAGGTAGCACGGGGATCGCGACGAGCCCGATCGCTGCGGCGACGCCGAAGGCGACGGTGACGCGCGCGGAGCGAGGAGCCCGGGAACGCGGCGGACGACCGGCCGGGCGATGCGCGAGCCGAAGGACGGCGAGCCCGATCGCGGTCATCACCGTCAGGAACGACGAGCCAGCGGGCGATCAAGCAGCTGCGGGGTGGCCGCGGTCTCGGAGATCGACGGGATCACGAACTGCGGCGCCGGGCCCGGGTTCGGCCCGACGGCGAAGGTGAACGCGCCGCGCACCGGGTGGCCGTCGACCGAGATCGCGCGCCAGTAGACGAGGTACCAGCCCTCGCGCAGGTGCTTCAGCGGGACGAGCAGCGTGTCGGGGTTGGCGGGCGAGCGACGCGGCGGCCCCGTCGTCTCCTGGTGCGCCGCGGCGTCGGTGACGGAGACGATCGCGAAGCGCGGCTCGACCGCCTCGCTGAAGGTCAGCTGCAGCTCCTTCGGCGGCGTGTTCGACGGTGCCGCTCGCCTGCGGGACCGTGCGTAGCAGCGCCGCGTGCGCAAACGCCGTCGCCGGGAGCGCCGAGCGCCCCGGCGACGGCGAGCGCGACGACGAGCGCCGCACCTCACGCGAGCGTGCGCCGTCCGCCCGACGAGGAGCGCGATGCGCGCCGAGCAGCGACACCCGACGGCGCCGACGACGATCGCGACGATCGCGAGCGTCGAGCTGCTGCCGCCGCCGAGCGAGGAGCTCGGCCTCGATCGTCGGGGCGGGGCTGTCGGACGACTCGGAGCCGTTCCAGTCGACGACCGACCCGTCCGAGTACGTCTGGCGCACGCCGAACGTGTACGTCTTCGCCGACGACGGCGCTCGCGAGGAACTGAGAAGACCGAGTCCTCGCCGGTCGGCACGCTGCCGCCGCTCCAGGTCACCTTCTGGATCACGGCGTCCTCGCCCGAGCCGGTCTGCTGCACCTTGCGCTTCCAGCCGGGCGACGGCGCGAACGAGTCGATTCCGAAGCCCTGCGGGCACGCGTCAGCTCGATCTTCGTCGTGGTCGCGTTCTCCTTCTCGGTCGGCACGGCGAGCGTGTAGAGCTGCAGATCGCCCTTGAGGCGCGACGGGCGGGCTGACCCGCGCGTGCGCGAAGGCGCGCGGCAGGCAGCGCGAGGGCCACGAGCGCGGTCGAGGCGACGAAGCGATCTTCATGGGGTCTCCTTGGTCATGGCTTGACGATCGAGGGTGAAGGGGGCGGTCAGGATGTGACCGTCCGACCTGGCACTGCAGGAAGAGGCGCCACGTGCCCGGCGCCGGCACGAGCACGCCGATCGTCAGCTTCCCCGGCGTCGTCGAGCTGCCGGTGACCTTGCTGCCGCCGAGGATGCTCGTGCAGCCGGTCGCGCCCGGCGCGCAGACGTGGGTGTGGAAGTAGTCGAGCGACCCTTGCCGGAAGAAGATCGCGTGCGCGAGCGCTCCGAACCACGGCGTGAACGTCGCGGGCTTGCCGTCCGGGTCGGTGACCGTCGACCTTCAGGAACGCCGGCCTCGATCGCGTGCAGGTTCGGGCTTGCCCGTGCAGCGTGAACCGGTAGCCGTCGACGACGACGGTCGACGCGGAACGGCGGGAGCTTCTCCGGCGCGTAGTGCCCCGCGACGCGCAGCGAGCCGAAGAGCTGGAAGTTCCGCTGCGGGCCGTTCTGTCGGGTACGCGTCGACGACGACCCGGTACGGGCCGGGCTCGGTGAACGTGATCGTGTCGCTGATCGTCCCGTCCGCCGCGACCGGCGGGTGCTGGTGGATGATCGTGGCGAGGTCGCGGCGCACGATGATCAGGTGCACGCCGGTGTGCGGGCCCGGCGCCGTGGCTTGTAGGCGGTGAGCGGCTTGCCGTTCGGCTGCCGGATCATGAACGAGACCTTGACCGGCTTGCCGAGCGGAGCCGGCCCGACGGGCCGAAGCCCCTGCGAGCGAGTAGGTGCGCGCCGCCTGGATCGTCGGGAAGGTTGGAGCTCGACGAGCCGCCGCCGCAGCCCGCGCGCGAGCGCGGCGAGGAGCGGGTAGCGCGAGAAGCGCTCGGGTCATCCGGTTCCTTTCGGGAAGAGGTAGGTCGGGTGAGGCGCGACGTAGCCGCCGACCTCGACGACGATCTGGGCGTGCCGGCGCAGCGGCACGGTGCGCGGGTCGCCCGTGACGAGACGCCCGCCGACGTACACGGACACGCGGCCCGTCGAACGAGAGCAGGCCGCGGCGACCGAGCCGCCGACCCCAGATGCGGAACAGGTCGCCGAGGACGTACCGGCCGCCGCGCGCGCACGTGCGACGACCCCCGTCGGCTCGTCTGTCGCGAGCGGATAGGCACAGCCGTGCGGGCCGACGCCGATTCCCGGCGGGACGATCACGACGCGGCGGTGCGCGAACAGCTCGACGTGGACGGCGAACGTGCGCCCGCTGTGCGAGCAGGTGAGCCGCCCGACGGGCCGGCCTGCCGACACGGCGGCGTTGGCCGCGGCCGGCTGGTAGCGCGCGCCGACGCCGATCGGCCAGGGATGCACCGGGCCGGGTGCGGCGATCACACCCTGCTCCCGTCGCGGAGGAACAGCGTGGCCGTCGCGACGAGACCGGCGGTGATCGCGACGGCGGCGACGAGCCGGGCGAGCGCGGGAGAGAGGAGCGAGATGACGACGCCGTGCCGGAAGACGCCGAGCGAGCCGATGCTGCTCACGGTGGCGGCGACCCCGAGCACGCCGGCGAGCACCGTTCGGCCTTCGCCGTGCAGCCGCAGCAGGCCGGCCGCGCCCGCCGCGGCGAGCAGCGCGCCGAGCACGATCTGCGCCCACGCGACGCGTCCGTTCGGCGCATCCGCCGCGTCGAACGTGACGAGCGCCGTGAGCGCGGCCGCCACGGCGAGCGTGCCTGCCGCGAGCGCGATCTCGGGACGGCGACTCGGCCGCCACCAGACCGCGGCGACGAGGAGCGCGGTGGCGACGCCGCCCGCCGCGAGCCACGGCCATGGCGAGGGACGGGCCGAACGGACGAAGCTCCCGCGGAAGGCGATCCTCCGGCCGTCCAGGAGCGCCGGGATCGCGAACCGGCCGGCCGGGCCCGCGGTCGTGCTGTACGGGGGCGGGGCGAGCCGGTGGTCGTGCCAGGCGAACGTCGAGCCGCCGACCCGTTGCCAGCCGCTGCCGCGAACCGCGAGCTTCGCCGCGGCCGCGCTCGGCGAGCCGGCGTTGGCCCACGCTCCGCTCGGGCTCATCCGGAGCATCGGCTCGCCGAGGTCGCCGAGCACCGTCACGGTGCCGCGCGAGACGGAGAGCCTGAAGTCGCGGTCGCCGTCGAGGATCGCGACGGCGACACCCGGGAGCGAGCGGGACGCCGGGTCGAGGACGAGGCGGTAGTCGAGCGCGACCGTCGGCGTGCGGGCGTGCGCCGACGCACCCGCGGGAGCCGCGAGCGCGATGCACGCCACGAGCGGCGCAAGGCAGCGCTTCGACAATCGGACCTCCTTCGTTCGCTTCGGCTACTGAACGCGAAGCGCGCGCGGAGGCGCACGGCCCGCTGCGGCGCGGGCGAGCGGTCGCACCACCACCGGCGCGATTCCGGCGGGGACGACGGTCGGGAGCACGACGAACCGTCGGGTCACGCGGCGCAGCCGCACGACGGTCCTCAGCACGGCACGCCCGGCGCGGAGCACCGCGACGACCGCGACGGCGACGAGCCCCGACGCGGGCAGCGCCCACAGGCCGCCGTGGCCGAAGACACCCGCCGCGCCCCCCGGGTGCCCGGAGGCAAGGAACGACTCGAGCGTCTCCTGGACGGCGTAGACCGCGAGCAGCCCGGCGGCGGTGGCCGCCCACAGCGTCGCGAGCGACCGCCGCGTCAGCGCGCCCGCGTCGCCCGTCGCGAGCGTGCGCGCGGTGCGCCGCAGGAAGAGCGTCGCCCCGATGCCGAGGGCGAGCACCGTCCAGGGCGCGAGCGAATGCAGGTACGAGTGGCCCTGCGCGGTGAGCTGCGCGTTCGCCTTCGAGCCGTACGTCAGCCAGTAGCGCAGCTGGTGGACCGCGAGCGCCGCCGCCGGCACGAGCAGCAGCCCGCTGCCCTGCGGAAGCGTTCGCCGGGTCGGCGACGGGCTCACACCGGGGAAGCTACCGGACGTCAGCTCGAGTCGGGACGTGACGCCTCGCCGACGGCAGCCGTGCTGCCCGTGTGAGACACTGGGCGGGGTGCCGACAGAGCCGGACCTCGCGTCGCCGGACAAGCCGCTCCTTCGCGGCGTGCTGCACGAGGTCGCGTTCGTCGTGGTCGCGCTCGGCGGCATCGCCTTCGTGGCAGCTCTCGACGGAAGGCGGCTCGTCGCCGCACTGGTGTTCGCCGCGTCGGCGGCGGCGATGCTCGGCGCGAGCGCGCTCTACCACCGGCGAAACTGGGGCCCTCGCGCCCGATTGTGGATGCGCCGCGCCGACCACGCCGGCATCTATCTGCTGATCGCCGGCACCTACACGCCGGTCGGCCTGCTGAGCCTGCACGGCAGCCTGCAGAGGATCGTGCTCGCGGTCGTCTGGGCCGGCGCCGGTGCCGCGATCCTCTTCAAGCTCTGCTGGGTCGGCGCGCCGAAGTGGGTGTCGGTCGTGCTCGGGATCGCGCTCGGCTGGGTCGGCGTCGCCACCCTCCCGCAGCTCGCCCACTCGGCCGGGATCGCAGCGGTCGTGCTGCTCGCCGTCGGCGGCCTGGCGTACACGGTGGGCGCGATCGTCTACGGCCTCAGGCGGCCCGACCCGTTCCCGCGCGTCTTCGGCTACCACGAGCTCTTCCATGCGTTCACGCTCGTCGCGCTCGTGTGCCAGTACGTGGCGATCGCGTTCTTCGTCGTCCGCGTTGCCTAAGCCGAGTTCTTAGGTTCGCCCGCTACAGTGCGCGGGCCTTGGACGCGCGGGGAAGCAGGGGGGTCGTCGCCGTGTTGCTCGCGGCGGCGATCGTGCTCGCTGTCGGGGCCGGCGCCCGGAGCGCACGCCCCGCCTCTCGGCTCGCCGGCGCACGGACGCTCGTCGCCCAGGCCCACCTCGCCAGCGCGGCCGTCCCGTCCGCCGCCCGCGCCGCGTGCGGCACGGACGGCCTCGTCTGCCTGCAGGTCCCGGTGCCGCTCGACCGGACGGGCCAGGTGCCGGGGACGATCAACCTCCACGTCGAGGAGCTGCCTGCGACCGGGACGCCCCGCGGCGTGATGTTCCTGATCGCAGGCGGTCCGGGGCAGGGCTCGGCACACACGTTCGGGCTGGGCACTCCGGGCGCCGACTCGCTCTTCCGGTTCCTGTTCCCCGGCTACACGCTCGTTGCCTACGACGACCGCGGCACGGGAGCGTCCGGGCTGATCGACTGCCCGCCGCTGCAGGTCGCGAACACGGTGGACGCCGAGCGCGCGGCAGCGGCAGCTTGCGGAGGCTCGCTCGGCGCGTCGGCCGGCTTCTACAGCACGGCTGACCACGCCGAGGACCTCGAGGCCGTCCGGCAGGCGCTCGGCGTCGACAAGGTCGGCCTCTACGGCGTGTCCTACGGCACCAAGCTGGCGGCGGCCTATGCGCTCGCGCACCCGGATCACGTCGAGCGGCTGCTGCTCGACTCGGTGCTGCCGACCGACCTGACCGATTCCTACAGCTCGAACGTGCTCCGCTCGCTGCCGGGGACGCTCGAGACGCTGTGCGCCGGCGGCTGCAGCGGCTCGGCGCTCGCGTCGGACGTGGTCGCGGTCGCCAACAAGCTCGCTGCGAGCCCACTCGTCGGCAAGGTGCAGCAGCCCCGCGGCGGTGCGAAGACGGTCCGGGTCGACGGCATCGAGGTGCTCTCCGTCGTCCTCGACGCGGACCTCAATCCCGGCCTCGCTGCCGAGCTGCCGGGCGTGCTCCACGCTGCGAGGCTCGGCAACACCCAACCGCTCCTCCGCCTCGCGATGCTGCACGACGCGAGCTCGCTGGAGTCGTCGGCCGACCTCAGCTTCGGCCTGTACGCGGCGACCGTCTGCCGCGACGGGCCGTTCCCGTGGCAGCCCGACACGCCGATCGCCGACCGCAGCGCGATCCTCCAGTCCGCCCTCGCGGCGCTGCCGGCGGGAACGTTCGGCGCCTTCGGCCCGTGGGCCGCGTCGTTCGGCAACGCCGACTTCTGCCTCGGCTGGCCGTCGCCCACCGGTGGTGCCGCGCTGGGCGCCGGGCCGCTGCCCGACGTCCCGATGCTCGCGGTCAGCGGCGGCTTTGACATGCGCACGCCGACGGCGGGTGCCGCCTCCGTGGTCGCGCACTTCCCGCAGGGGCACCTCGTCGTCGTCCCGGGCGTCGGTCACAGCACCGTCACGGCCGATCCCTCGGGTTGCGCGGCCAACGCCGTGCGCACGTGGATGCTCGGTGGCGTCCCGCCCGCGGCCTGCCCGCGCCAGGCGCCCCTCGTTCTCCCGGTGACGGCGCTTCCGCCAGCCGGCTCGGCGCCGTCGAAGCGGGCCGCCTCTCCGCGGGTGACTTTCACCACCGCGCGCGAGACGATCCAGGAGGCGCAGGCGCTCTGGCTCATGACGAGCGGGCTCGCCGGCGACACGGAGGTGCTTCCCGGCATCTTCGGCGGCACGATCGTCGCGTCGCCGCGCAGCTTCAAGCTCGTCAGCTACGCGGATGCACGCGGTGTCACGCTGAGCGGGACGTTCTCGATCAGGAAGACCGGTCCGCCGTTTCTCTTCCAGGGGGCCGTCACTGTCGGCGGCGCGGCGGCCGCCCACGGCGTGCTCGGCGTCACCGGCACGAGCGCCCGCGGGACGCTCGGCGGCGTCGCCGTCGGCTAGAGGTTTGATGTGAAATGGCCGCGCCTGCGGCTGGTGGCTCAGGCGCGGCGCTTCTCGCCCGGGTCGGGCTTGCCCGTAGCCACCGCTACGCGCTGCGCCCGCCCCGTGCGAGCTGCTTGGCCTGAACCATCCCCGCAGACACCGAATCCCACATCAAACCTCTAGTGAATCTTCGCGACGAAGCTCTTCGAGAGCTTCGTCCCCTTGACCGTCACCGTGACCGTCCCGTAGAGCGCGCGGCCCTTCGCCGTCTTCGGGAGCTTCCAGAAGCAGCTCGCGACGCCGTTCGCCAGCGAGTGCGTGGCCGGGAGCTTCTTGCCCTTGACGGTCGCCGAGCAGGTGATCGTGGCGCCGGCGATCGGTCCGTTCGTATCGCTCTCGGTCGCGGCCAGGCTGGCGGAGAAGCGGGCGCCGGCCTTGGCGGGGCTCGGGGCCGTCGTGAAGGCGGTCTGCTTCAGGAGCAGCTTCGTCAGCACGTTGTAGGTGTAGAAGCCGTGGCCGGGATCAGGAGCGATGTCGTCGTGAGCATTCGTGAAGTCGGGATTGCCATTGGCATCGGTGGCGATCCCCGAGTCAGCCTCGGCGATCAATCCGAAAGCCTTCGCGCCGCCGAGGTCGGACTGGCTGATGCGGATCGTCGCTCCCGTCGCGTCATAGCTGTACGTGAGCGACGACTGGGACGCGGCAGGGGCGAATGTCGTTCCGTTCCACTGGAACAGGAACACGGAACCAGGAACGAGCTGGATCAGGGAGTCCGTTCCGAGCAGATTCGGGTCGCCGGTCGTCGACTGCTGATCGGTGTTCAGGTAGACGAAGATCGCCATGTCCTCGGTGAGCGCGGGCCGGTTGCTGATGTTGAGCTTGAAGGTGATGTTGCCCGCGTCGTCGTTCGACACCTGGACGGTCGTGATGTCCGGCGCGTTCGCGTCCTCACCGGTGGAGTCGGTGAAGGTCTGCGAGTTCGACGCGGCGCGCGACGCGCTTCCGAATGCTCCGACGGGCAGCGCGATGCAGACTGCGCCCAGTGCGACCACCGTCAAGAACCGTGCTGCCCTCACGTCCCACCCCGCTTCTCGAAATGACCGGTTGACTGTAGTACACGTCTTTGGACGTAGGACGCGATGAGATTGTTCGCGATCACGCTGTGCGCGGCGGCCGCCCTGGCCGCGGCGGTGCCCGAGGCGCCCGGCGCCGGCCCGTCGGACCGCCAGCTGGTCGGCCAGCTGCTGCTCGTCCGCATGCGGGGCTCCGAGCCGAGCGCCGCCTTCCTCGGCCGGATCGAGCGCGGCGAGGTCGGAGGCGTCGTGCTGTTCGCGGACGACGTCGGTCCGCCGGGCCCGAAGGCGCTCATAGCATCACTGCAGGCAGCTGCGCGGGCGGGGCACCGGCCGCCGCTCCTGATCGCAGTCGACCAGGAGGGCGGTCTCGTGAAGCGGCTGCCCGGTGCGCCGACCCTCGCGCCGCCGCAGATGCAGACGGCTGCGGTTGCGAGGGCCCAGGGTCTCGCCACCGGGCGGTACCTGCGCTCGCTCGGGGTGCGGCTCGACCTCGCCCCGGTGCTCGACGTCGGCTACGGCGGCTTCATCACACCGCGCACGTTCGGCGCGATCCCGTCCGCGGTTGCGACCCGTGGCGTCGCGTTCGCCGATGGTCTCGCCGCGGGCGGCGTCGCGGCGACGGCGAAGCACTTCCCGGGCCTCGGCCGCGCCCCCGTCTCGACCGACGATGCCCCGACCGTGGTGCGTGCATCCGCCCGGCAGTTGCGCGCCGACTGGGCGCCCTTCCGCGTCGCGGTCCAGCACGGCATCAAGGCGGTCATGGTCTCGACGGCGATCTATCCGTCGCTCGGCTCAGGGCTCCCGGCGGCGTTCGCGCCGCAGATCGTCCGCGATCTCCGCGACGGGCTCGGCTTCGACGGCGTGATCGTGACGGACGCGCTCCAGACGCCGGCCGTCAACCGCACGTATTCGACGGCGCAGGCTGCCGTGCTCGCCGTCGCGGCCGGGGCCGACGTCGTGCTCGCCGCCGGGAGCACGGACTCGTACGCCGACACCGACGGCGCCTCGACGTCCTCGTTCGCGGCACTCCTCGCGGCCGTCCGGGACGGGCGGATCCCCCTGTCACGGCTTCGCGCCGCCTACGAGCGGGTGCTCGCTCTCAAGCACGCGTCCTGACTGCTCCTCGTGCACCGGCGCTGCGCGATCGAGAGCGCTGTCTGCGGCTTTCCACCGACGAACTTTCCGTCAGTTTCGTCACGCTTCGGTTGTCGCGGCTCGGGCGGCGGCATGCCGATGCTTCAGTTTGTATAGTCTTACTTCTTTGCAGCTTTCGACCGAAAGGACAGCACGCGGATGACGACCACTGTCACAGGGCAACGGGGCGATTCGGTGACGACGGCGGAGCTGCAGCAGCGGCTCGGCGAGCCCGGCCTCTGTGTGGTCGACGCGCGGCCGCTCCCGGCCTACAACGGCTGGCGTGTCGAGGGCGACGTGCGGGGCGGTCACGTCCCGGGCGCGGTGGCGTTCCCCGCCGGCTGGCTTGCTCGCATCGACGACGCCGAGCTCGTCCTTGCGCTCGAGAACAAGGGGATCGCGACGAGCGAGGAGGTCGTCGTCTACGGCGGCGCAGACGCGGCCTCGATCTTCCACAGCCGCATCGCCGAGCACCTGCGGGTGCGCGTCCGCACGTACGACGCCGGCTTCACCGAATGGTGCGCCGATCCCGAGCTACCGGTCGAGCGCCTCGCGAACTACCAGCAGCTCGTGTATCCGGCCTGGCTCCAGTCGCTGCTCCAGGGCGGCTCGCCCGAGGCGGCGCCGTCCGAGCACGCGTTGCTCTTCCATGCGAACTTCGGCGTCCCGGAGGAGTACGCGGACAGCCACCTGCCCGGCGCGTTGTACCTCGACACGAATCAGCTGGAGAGCCCTCGCGACTGGAACCGGCGCTCGCCGGAGGAGCTCGATGCCGCACTGCGCTCGCTCGGCATCACGGCGGACTCGACCGTGATCCTCTACGGCCGCGACACCGAGGGCGGCGCGAACGAGAAGTGGCCCGGCCGGCGTGCGGGGCAGATCGCCGCGACTCGTGCGGCGCTGATCCTCTCCTACTGCGGCGTCGAGGACGTGCGCGTGCTCGACGGCGGCTACGACGCGTGGGTGCAGGCGGGCGGCGAGCTCGAGACGGTGCCGCGCTTCCCGACCTCGGTCGCGTCGTTCGGCGCCGACGTCCCGCAGCGCCCGGAGTTGATCGTCGACATCGACGACGCAAAGCGGATGATCGCTGATCCCGACGGTGCCGCCCTCGTCAGCGTGCGCACGTGGCGCGAACACACCGGCCAGACGAGTGGTTACAACTACATCGAGGTGGCGGGCCGCATCGCGGGCGATGTGTGGGGCAACTGCGGGAGCGACGCCTACCACATGCAGCACTACCGCAACGTCGACAACACGATGCGGCCGTATCCGGAGATTGCCGCGAACTGGGCGGAGGCGGGGATCTCGCCGGACATGTGGGTTGCCTTCTACTGCGGCACCGGCTGGCGCGCGAGCGAGACGTGGTTCTACGCGCTGCTGCAGGGCTGGCAGCGGATCGCCGTGTACGACGGCGGCTGGTGGGAGTGGAGCCGCGAGCCGGCCTCGAACCCGATCGAGACCGGGGAGCCTACGCAGACGGCCTGATCCACACCGAAGCGTGGGTGGGCTGCATCGCGCCGGCGACGGTGGCCAACAGCTCTCCGCGCACGGTGTCGAGCTCGACGGCGTCGCGCAGCCGGAAGGTGAAGGCTGCGACGACCGCCTCCGTGTCGTAGCGCATGCGGTTGAAGCGGCGGTCGACCTGATGTTGCACGTGCAGCCGTAGCGGGTTGAACAGCGCAGCCGCCGCGAGCGTCGACGCAGCGACGCCGACCGGGGACGAGAACGGCAGCACGTCGGTCGCGACGACGACGATCCCGAGAAAGACGCCGACCAGGAGGCCGGTGACGATCAGGTAGGAGATCGTGCGGCTGATCAGCCGGTCGATCTCGTACAGGCGGTACTTGAGGATGCCGACGCCGATCGCGAGCGGTACCGACATGAGGCCGAGCGCGGCGACGTCCGTGGCGACCCGTTCGGCGCTGCTCGTGTTCGTATTGACGACGACGGCGATCGACACGACCGACACGGCTCCGCCGGTCATCAGCCAGGTGAGCTGCTTGCGCCGCTCCCCGGTTGCCTGCCGCCACGACCATGCCTGCCGCAGCACGAAGGCGATCAGGAGCACGAAGACGAGCGGAGAGCCCGCCCAGGCGATGGCGGCGATCGTCCCGGCGACGCCCTTTTCAGAACCGACGGTGTTACCGACCGCGTCCACCTCGAACGTCGGGCCGATGCGGAGCATCGCCTGCGACAACGACCACACGACACAGAACCAGGCTCCTGAGGCGATGTAGAGGTAGAGGGGGATGCGCCACCGCCGGGACGCGAGCCGCCCGTCCGGGAACAGCGCGACCGCGAGCCCGAGCAGCACGACACCGAGTACCCACGACGGCTCCGTCGCGAGGGCCACACGTCCGAGTGGGAGCCCGCCGTCGTGCCTCTGATAATCGAGGACCGTGTAGAGGACGCCGACTGCGTACACGGCGAAGAGCGCGGCCGCGGCGAGGAGCAGCCAGCCGATCGGGTTCGACGGCTGGCGGTGGGCGACGACGAGCCCGACCGCCGCGACCGCCGCGACGACGAGCAGGAGCACTCCGTCGAACGGAGCGCGCAGGTCGTGCGTGGCGATCGTCAGCACACAGCCTGCGGCGACGGCGAGCAGCGTGAAGCCGCTGAGGGCGTACGACAGCCTCGGGTTCGCGTTCACGGCGATGCGTGAATCTAGCCCGGAGAGCGTTCCGGCAACGTTACGGGCGGGCCCGAGAGCCGATCGATCGATCGACCTCGACGAGCCAGGGCTCGCCGTGTGGTCGTCTCAGAACAGCTCGGCCGCGACCCGCTCCAGGGCGGCAATGTCTCCTGGCGGATCGATGTAGAGGATGAAGTACGCGATGCCCGACGCAGCGAGCGTCGTGAAGAGGCTTCGCCGGACGTCGGCGGAGACGGTGAAGGACGCGGTTCGTAGGATCGCGTCGTAGTCGCGCTGGAGGTCCTCGCAATGGCGGCGCAGGACGTCGAGCTTCCTTCGGTAGAACTCCGGCTCGAACGAGTCCGTCAAATTACACGCGTCGGCGTATTGCGCGACGAGCCGTAGCAGGACACGCTCGCCGGCGCCGCCGACGAGAATCGGTCCATCGAACAGGCGTCGTACGGTCTGAACGGTCTCTTCGAGGTGTCGAAGCCGCTCGGCGACCGTGGGATACGTCGAGCCGTACGCGAAAGCCCGGTACTCGCTCTCGTCCCAGCCGGCGCCAAGGCCGAGCACGACCCGGCCGCCACTCGCGGCGTCCACGGTCGCCGCCATCTGCCCGAGCAGGCCGGCGTTCCGATACAGGGCGCATGTGACGATCTGGCCGAGCCGGACCCGCGACGTCTCGCGCGACAACGCTGCGAGGCTCGTCCAGCACTCCAGCACCCGCTTCGGATCCCCGTCGCGTGTCTGTAGATGGTCGTACAGCCAGATCGAGTCGAAGCCGAGTCGTTCAGCGGCCTGCGCAACGGAGACCATCTCTCCGAAGTCGCGACCGGCGAGATCGTCACGCCACCCTTGCGGCACCACGAGCCCAAAGCGCACGCCGTCGTTTTCGGCCCAGCCCACCGGGCAGACGCTAGACGACTTTGCGATTACCGCACTTCAGTGGGCGCGGCTGGGATCGAATCAGCGACCCCTCGCGTGTGAAGCGCCCGCATCGGTCGTCGCCTGTCGCCGTACGTCCCCAACTCGTCGGATTTCCGGGAATCGGGACTTCCATTGCCACTCTGTTTCGCCGCCCTTCGCCGCTTCTTCCTCGCACGAATCTCGCACGACGGATTCGCCGATATGTCTGGCAACTGAGCTTCAGATCCGCTCTCAGGGATCGAGTCGTTGGAGGCGATACGCCTCCTTCGTCTCGCTGGACGCAAGTCTCGTTTCAGTCACGAGGACCTGCGCCGTGCAGTCTTGACCGAAGAGTTCTTCGAGCATCGGCAATACATCCTCGTCGGCGCGACCGCTGATGACGGTGCCGTCGTCCAGTTCGAGTTCGAAAGTTCGGCGCACGAGGCTGCCGCCGACTAGGCGTCCCTGATGCACGTGCGTGCGCTCAGAGGTCTCCATTCCATGAAGCAAGACACTCAGGCGCTGGGCGTCTGAGCGGGAGAATGTGAGCGAACGGCGACTCTGACGCGACCGCCAGCCGACTCCCATGTTGGCGCTCCCTCGGCTGAGGGCCGATGAAAGGGAGGCGAGGTGTCCGGATGCGCGGGGGCCAACTGCTGCGAGCTGCTCAAGGAGCCGTTCCTCCTCGCCTGAACTTGCCGTGTCGAGCACGTTCAGGAACGTTTCAACGCTTTCGCCAAGCAATGACCTCTCGCCGTCGCCTAAGGGGAGGAGACTTTGGAGCACCGGCTCGGCAGGGACAAGCCGAAGGCGTAGCGATCCAGGCAGTGCGAAGGCCACGTTCAACCCGACGGCCGCCCTTATGTCCGCCGTGACGGGGCCTCGAAGGGTTGGACGCTCGCGAAGGCTTTGGGCGATCGCAAGGACCGCTTCCTGTAGCTCGGCGAGCACCGTCGAGAGTAGGGACGCTTCTGCGCCCGCCGCTTGGTTGGGCTGGCGGATTTCGAGATCGATCACTTCCTCGTGGGCTTCAACGAGGCTAAAACGGCGAGACAGCAGCCGATCTCGCTGGATGATCATGCTGTTGCGCATCAAGTCGGCTCCGAAGAACTCGCCGGGTGGGAGTTCGTCGAACAGCGAAATCAGTTCGTCAGTCGCCGCTAGGTAGTCGAGAGGTTGATCAGACATGAGCCACCTCCACGAACCCCTTCTCGATTGGAGGAGCTATCCGACTGTCGCGCGCAAAGAACGTGCTCTCGAACGCCTCCCGCGTAGCCTCCCCGACTTCATGAACGGGGTGACCGGGTGCGTACAACACGATGGCAAAGGAATCGATCAACGGGTAGGCCTCAACGTTCGGGCCACTGAGAAGCGCGGTAAGGCGATCCCGCTCGGCTTCAGGAAGCGCTTCAAGCTGATCGCCATCGAGAAATGTCGCAAGGTCAAGATCCCCGGGTGTCAGTTTGCGCGAGACGAAGCTTCCATTGAGCCATTGCTTCTCAACTTGGACGATGGCTCTGATCTCGGCTGTCAACTCGGTCCACTGATCGAAGATCTCTTGTCGCACAGCCGGATCGTCGAACCCAGCAACCAGGACTTCGTGAACCTCCGAGACTGAGGCGCGGTGGATGCCCGGTGGCAAGTAATTTGCGCCTTCGTCGAATGCAAGCGGCACTCACAGAGCCTATTCAACTCTGTCGCGATCGCCTACCTTCAGCTGAGGTCGAGGGCGGTGACGGCGGATTTCGCCGCTTTCTTACGCCTCAGTTGCAAGGGCTGCCCTCACGGCGTCGCTCGTCCGCTGGCGGTCGAACTGCGCCGCGTACACCCTCAACGTCGTAGTGGCGTCTTCGTGGCCGAGCAACGCTGCGACCGTGACCGGGTCGAGTCGAGCGTTGATCAGCTTTGACGCGGCGGCGTGCCGCAAGTCATGGAATGTCAGCGTTCCGTCGAGTCTCGCTTCGTCGCGGGCTGCCTCGAAGCCGCGACGTGTCACGTTCCGGTGAAGGAGCGGTGTGCCCGTCCTGGACGAAAAGATCGGTTGGTCGTTGTCCGAGAAACCGCTCCTGAGCCGGAGCGCTATCAGTTCGTCCCGCAGCCATGCGGGGAGTGGAATCTGGCGCTGGCCCGCCTTCGTCTTCGTCGGGCCATATTCACCCGTCCGCAACCACTGACTGCGAACGTGCAGAATGCCCGCCCCATTGTCGGCGTCCTTCTCGAAGTCCTTCCACCGGAGGCCTAGGACCTCGCCGAGCCGAAGCCCGAGAGTGGCGGCCACTCGTAGCAGAGTGGAGTAGTCGTAGCGGGCGTCCTTTCCGGCGGCGAGACGCTCTGACGCTGCGACCAGCGCCGCCACCTCTTCGGGCGTCCATTCGTGCGCGGGCGGTCGTTCCTCACGCGCAGGCCTGTCGTCGGCAGTCATGACATCGAATGGATTTGAGTCGATCATCCGTCGCCGCATGGCGAGTCTGAGCGCCCCCTCCAGGGGCTTGAGGTAGTTCGAGATACTCGACGAGCCAAGCGGCCGCTTCGGCCTCTCGGGGTCGATCGCGTGCAGCCCCTCCCGTTCGAGGTCACGTGTCAGCTTGGCGATTGCATCGGCGTCGATCGCAGCGAGCTGGAAGCGGCCAAAGTGGGGCAGGAGCACGAGGTCAAGCGCCGACCGGTAGTAGTCGGCGGTCCGCCGTCGGAGCCGAGGCAACTTTGCTTCGTACCACTGCTCCGCAACCTGGGCGAACTGCACGCGAGACGGTGATGTCCGCTCGGCCTGAGGCTTTGAGACAAGCTCGCCTCGGCGGCGGCGAGCCTCGGCAAGGCTGCCAACCGTCTCCCACCTCTGCCTGCCGATGCGGTCAAGGTAGGCGATTTCCCACCGCGTCCGACCGTCTCTGGTCCTGCGCTTGTAGATGCCGCGCTCGTAGCGCTCCCGCAACGGGAATGATGCATTCGACATGGAGCTACACCTCCGTGTCCGGCCCCGGGGCGCTCCAACGCCGCCGGGGCATTTTGGTTGTCGGCCTCATTCTACGTCACCGACCCCTCGCTTGAAGGGTGAGAGACAGCGGGCAACGCCGCATTGTTGAGCGGAAACCGCCTCCATGCGAGATCGCTGCGAGACGCCGGTCTTGACGACGGCGCGACGCCGCTCACTCTCGCGCGCGGCGAATGCAGAGCACGCAGTCTTAGTGCGCGAGGTTCTCACGCGTTTGTCATCGGATTGGTGTCCCGTTGCGGACGTTCGCGTGATGGCAGTCGGCGCAGTACGCGGTACGTCGCATCCGTCCAGCCGCCGACCGAACCTCCCACCATCCGACTCGGTCACCAGCACGGATTGTCCTCCTGCAAAGTTCGCACCAGACCGGGCCGTACTTGAGCCTTGTGAGCTTCCGCGCCTTCGTCGTTCTGAGCATCGTTCAAACCTCCCTTTGACCTTTGTGTGCGGCGGTCGCGGCGACGGGTCGCCGGTGGCCGATGGCTCTCGTCGGCGCGCGCCGCTCCGGTGGAGGGATCCCTGGTCCGCGTCCCGCGTCTTGCACCGCATGGCGATCCGATCGTCTGCTTGTTCGTGTAGACCGTCAGGGCCGCTCCCCGGCCTGGTCAAATGGCAGCGGGGGACTCGGCGGCTACGGAAAATGCACGCCTATTTGAGGGCGGCGAGCGTCTAGGCATCGCCCCCTCTCGGCGCGTGGCGCTGCGTCTCCATCCACGCGCTTAAGTCGCGAAGGCCGAAAGTAATTCGGCAGTTGCGAGCTTCCTGGCAGAAGGGGATCGTTCGTTGAGCGACGAGCTTCCGCACACGTTGCGGCGAGATTCCGAGGAAGGCCGCCGCGCCATCGATGTTTACGAACCCAGCGTCCGCCTCGAGTAGCTGTTCCGCGCGCAGGATCTCAGCGACCCGCTTGGCGATCTTGCCAAGTTGGTCATCATCGAGGACGAGATGAAGGTCGAGACTCAACGCGCGACCCTCGGCCGTCCAGCGTCGGACTCGCCCTTCACGGTGCCGTGACCGCCGAACTGATCCTGGTCGGTGCTGCGCGTCGCAACGTGACGGTGGTTCCCAACTCCGGAACCGGCCCTCCCAGGCGGTGTCGGCTTGGACTGGAGCTCGGGTTCCGTTCGCACCAACCTGACCACAGCGAGCGTCTCAGCGCGCCGACCGCCAAGCACGCGCGCGATCTCATTGGCGGTTGCGTCTGGGTGGGCTTCCAGATAGCCGCGGACCGCGCGGATGAGTTGCCGCCTCCGCGTGTCTTCGCCAGCAGTAAGAGCCTTCAGGATGCGAACCGCAGCGTCGCCCTCAAGCGCGTGGGATGCGCTCGCCTGCAACCAGCAGCGTCGCGCCGAGAGAGGGTCTGCCAGTCACCTGGCGACCCCGCTAGTACTGGCGGATCAGGCTGGGCTCGTGGGCGTAGTCGCCCTGGCGAGCGGCTGCGTCTGAGATGCCGCCGCCGGTGGCGCGGGCGGCGTGCAGTCGTCGCCACCGGTCACCTGCGCAGGCGTCCACCGACGCTCCGGACGCGGTGCGATATAGCCGTGATCCGGGCGGCTTCGCGGTGACTGCCATCCACCGGGATCGAGCCACCGATCGTCGGGCGGACGTTGATGGTCAGTTCGTCGTAGTCCACGACGATCTCTGATCCAAGGGAGCAGTCACGACTCGCGACAATAGATTGACCGTCGGATGAACCGACTCCGGTGGTCGATCAAGACACGCCGCGAGCAGACGCGGTAGCTTGGCGAAGGCGAAGGCGTCGCAGGTTGATGTTGTGCGTTGACACGCTTGTCTCGGACGGACTCGTTATTGACGTGAGTCGGACGAGTTCGTCCTTCTCCAGACGAATTGTCGGTAGTCGCTGATCTCTGGGCTGAAGTACGACCCCGCCGTCGCGAGGCACGTGACGACCCAGGCCACGATGGGGACGAGCATCGCGACGACGAGCACGGCGAGCCGGCGTCCGATCCCAGACCACTGCCGCCGTAGCACCAGCGACGTCGCCGCGATCGGGGCCCCAGATCAGGAAGCTGCCGTATGCGAGCGTGAGCAGACCGATCAGGGCGCCGAGCGAGGCGAAGAACCGCAGGTCGCGGGCAGGCTCCCGAAGGATCGGCATCGTCGACACGAGGCATCTCGACCAGATCCTCCTCGTCGATGATCTCGGGCGGCGCAGCGACGCCGGTTCCGGCTAGACAGGTAATTGACACTTTCGCCGGATGGGGCGTTGCGGCAGAAAGAGGGCGACGTGTTGAGGAAGTCGTCCTTGATGCTGCGCGCCAGCGGCGTTCGTACGAGACGGCCGACGAGTTGAGCGATGCGCGTGTAATCGAGCGCCTTCCGCAGCCATGATCAGTTCGGGCGCGGGCAGCCCGACGTGCGTTGAAGCTCAGCTTAAGCCGACCGCAGCTCCTCGTCGTCCTGGATGTCAGCAGGTGAGATATGCCGGACGACACGCTCGCCAACAGCGACATCCACACCCTCCTGGAAGCACTGCGCGATCTCGTACTCCTCAAGCGGTCCAAGGACATCCTCAAGAATGCTGAGCGCTTCGTCCAAGTCGGTCCTGGTCGGATTCTTGCCATCCGTGTCCTCGACCTGGATTACGAGCACCGGCTTGACCTCAACCTCGCCCTGCTCGTCGCAGTAGTCCTTCCATGCGTCCCGATAGCGGTTCAGTCTCTCAGCTGCGGCACGAAGCAGCGACCAGTCTGAAGGCTGTTTCTCACTCGGATGGATAAGGCGAATGAGCTCCTTCAATAGTCCGGACGCGCGGACGTCCTCCGGAGAAATCAGGTACTCGCGCTTCGCGCGGCTGGTGCCCTTGCCCTCAAGAACGTCTACGAAGCGATCAGGGGTCGCGCTAATCCCGAGCACCAGGGGAACCGCTCGAACGTCGCTGTCGCCCTTAACGAACTTCTGCACGATCGTGGCGGCGAGGTTCTCATCTTTTGCCTGGAGCATGCCCTTGTGCGCCTCATCGAGGACAAGCCAGAAGCTGCCTGGTGCTTCGCTGATCGTGTTGTTGACCGTCTGCCAGATTGTGTAATCGCGGTCATCACCGTGTGTGACGAGGTTCTTTTCCCTACCAAGCTTCTGCGTGTTGAGGAAGTAGATCTTCGCCGGTTCGAACAGCTGCTGATTGAAGTCGGACTCAATCACGATCAAGTCGTCGAACCCGAACACCGTGGAGGCGTCCAAGATCTTCCGCCGCGATTGCTCATTCAGATCTGGGGCATCCGTCAGCCAGAGGAAAGTGGCGTTCTCGTCAGGCGCGTGGCTGTCGTCGCCCGAGACGATCATCTCCATTAGCGCAGTAGCGATGACCGTCTTGCCAGAGCCCGTCGGAGAGGAGAGCACCAGCGCATGCCCGTCGTCTCCGTCCTCGATGTTGCGCCTTGCGGTTCGTGCGTGCTGGTAAAGCTTCTCGACCGCCGTCTCTTGAAACGACTTGAGGAGCAGCTTCACAGTCGCCGCCTGCGGAAGTGGCGAAGGAACTCGCGGTACAACTGCACCGTCTTCAGAGACGGATCGAGTTGAGCCCGCATCTCTGCGAATCCCTCATCGCTGTCGGTGACCAGAAACGTTCAGCGCGACGTAGGCCGTATAGCTAGAGACGGCCTGATCCTCGGTCAACGACGTCGAATGGCTCGGAGTCTTGGAGTCGCCGCGCACTGAGCCGCAAGCCGCCGGGAACGAAACCTACGGTCGCCACCTTCACCTGGTCGCGTGTCCACGCCCACGCGCTTGGCTCCCGACGCAAGGAGCGGGAGCGGGCCCGTCTCGTACGAATCATGTGGACCTCCGTTTCGCGTCGATTCGAGTCGTGATCACGACGGGCCGTGCGCGTGCGGCCGACTTTGGCGGCCACGTCCCGTGCCTGAACGAGACTGCGCACGTCCGACTGCCCGTCGTGACCGGGACTCGAATTCATCGTCCGCCTCGTGCGAGGTAGCCGCTCAGTTCGGCAGCGGGGTCGTGTGCCGTGAGCCCTGCGCTTGCGGCGACATCGGCGATGTTCGAACGCCTCGTTACTGGGAGGACGACTCGCGCCGCTTGTCGCCGCATACTCGGTCCGACCCGCGCAAACAGTTGGCCTTCTCCGACTACGCGTGAGGGTTCCTGCCGCAGCCGAGAGGTGGCACTCCGTGGCGTCATCGAAACCGGGCTCGTCCATGTTGCGCTACGGCGCTCTCGACGAGTGAGGAGCCGCTGCGCAAGCATCGCGACCGCGACGGCGCGATCGCATATCCGCACGGAGGGAGGCGCGAGCTGTTAGCGTCTGCACCGGCAGCCAGGATCTCGTCAGGTACGTCAGCGGAACAGACGCACAACGGGACGACTCGCCGATCGCCGCGTGCTGCGGGCCTCGAGGCCAGGCGGCTCGGGTGGATCGCGACCCGCATGAACTCCTCGGAGTCGCGTGGAAGAGGTTAAGTTGCCACGCGCGGCGATCAAGTCGAAGCTGCGAAGCGCCTCGCAGCATCCAGAATCGCGCGTTCGATCGTCGCGATCGAAACCGGCTCACTTCGGCTTCCCTGCCAAGCCTGAAGGTTGTCGAGCATGAGGCGATCGTGGTCACGGTGCCCGATCGCGAGCACCGTTCTATCGCGCACGAGGCCGAGGTCGAGCGCGGCAACGAATGCACCTCGGCCCTCATTTCGGGGTTCCATGTCGCGATCGACGCAGCGTGCCCACTGCTCGGCGCTCACAAAATCGCCAGCGGCGTTCGTCCAGCGGTTTAAGATCACCCGCTCGAATGCCACGGCCGGGAGCAGGGAGCGCATCTGCGCGATCCACTCCGCAGTGATCCACGATGCGATCACGCCCTCGGGCGCGAATAGATACCCCCAAGGCTGCTGCGCGGCTGTCTCCCTAACGCGCCACTGCCAGCCC
Organism: uncultured Thermoleophilia bacterium; assembly: GCA_963725595.1. Taxonomy (GTDB): domain Bacteria; phylum Actinomycetota; class Thermoleophilia; order Gaiellales; family Gaiellaceae; genus PALSA-600. Next base: position 198,588 of record CAVRYT010000002.1, read on the forward strand.
CGCCCAGCGTCGAAGCCCGCGTTCGACAGGACGATCGTCTGCGCGTCGGGGGTTTGCCGGTCGCCGATGCGAGCGAGATCCGGAGGGCTTCTCCGGCGACGACCAGCAACAGCGGCGCAGATGAGACAAGCGGCGAGGACGCCTCGCAGCCGGGACGTGGGCACGTCGCTGGAGATGCTTCGGTGTGGCGGTGCGAGACGAGGCGATTTCGACCTGGAGGCGGGCCTCATCGACGTGCGGCAGGGGAAACCATCGATGTTCTCGCCGACGATGTTGGCTTGATCGGTGTCGGCTGCCGCGATCACGACGTCTGTGGAGGGTTCGAGGATGGCTTCGACGAGCGAGATCGCCCCGGCACCGCCGGACTTCCAGTGTCCGCGTCCGAGTTCGAGGTACACGAGCCGGTTGAGCGGCAGGCCGTCGGCACCACGATCGAAGACCGGCCGCAGGAGATCACGCTCGATCCACGGGTCGTCGGCGAGCGCGTCACCAACGCGAAGACCGTCTGCGAGCACGCACTGATCCCGCACGAACGCGAGCGGTCCCTCGACTGCAACCCGGTAGCTCGCGAGGTCGGGCGTCCTCACCGGCCTCCCTCCATGTCGAGCACGGCCAGAGCATGGGCGAGAGTCCACATCCTCACGACGCAGGTCAGCGACGAGGCCACGGAGCGTCTCAAGCGCCCTCATCGAAGCGTTCGAGCGAGACGAAGTAGAGCTTAAGCACGTCCGGATGCGTGCCGTCGGCCCGGATCATGGGCTCGACCTCCAACCATTCGTCGATTGCCACGACCTTCGCCTTGGCACGGCAGTAGCTGTCAAGGACCTCACGACCGGCCCACGTCGGTCGCGAAGGTGCCCCATCCTCGCGAGCATCCTTTCTTCATGCTCACGATGCGAGGGGATAAGGCAGCCCTGGACTGCGCACCGTGCTTGAGCGCCATGCGATTCCCGTCCTGAAAGCCGAGGCATCGATGACAGGTGCAGTGGTCGTCGTGCACGCAGTCGGGTTGTATCGCTGCGGGGTGTCAGTGACATTCGCCGCGAGCCGGATCTCGCACGACTCTCGCATGCGACGATCGATCGTGAGCATGAAGAGCGGCGATCGAAGTCACGGTCTTACAGGGGGTTCGGCAGTGGGCGCGGCTGGGATCGAACCAGCGACCCCTCGCGTGTGAAGCGAGTGCTCTCCCGCTGAGCTACGCGCCCTGAAGCCTGTACCTTAGCCAAGAACCGGTAATGCTTCGGCGCGCCACGAGAGGTGCCCGACACCGTGGTGTCGGGCACCCCCGCGCGGGAGTGCTAGTTCGTCGAGAGGTGCAGTGTCGTCGCGTGGGTCTTGCCGCCGCCCGTGCCGGTGATCGTCAGCGTCCAGCTCGCGTGGCGCGGGGCGATCCTCGCGACCACGGTGAACGTCGAGGTTCCGCTCGAGGTCGGGTTCGGCGAGAACGACCCGGACAATCCCTGGTTGAAGCCCGTCGCCGACAGTGATACAGCGCTCGAGAAGCCGCCGGAGGGCGTGATCGTGACCGTGTAGCGCGACGTACCGTTGCGGCTGATCGTCGCCGTCGACGGGCTCACCGAGATGCTGAAGTCGGCGTTTGCCTGCTGGGTCTGGATCGTCAGGCCGACCGTGGTCGTGTGTGTCGTGCTGCCGCTCGTGCCGGTGATCGTGAGCGTGTACGTTCCGGCGGCGGCCGTACCTGCCGTGACCGTGAGGGTCGAGCTGCCGTTGCCGGTGATCGACCCGGGGTTGAACGCAGCCGAGGCGCCCGTCGGCAGCCCGCCGGTGACGCTCAAGGCCACCGGCGAGTTGAAGCCGTTCGACACGCTACTGGAGACGGTGTAGCTCGCTGGGGTGCTCGCCGTTGCCGTTGCCGACCCGGGGCTCGCTGAGATCGAGAAGTCCGGGCTCGCCGCGGCCTGGATCGTCAGGCCGACCGTGGTCGTGTGTGTCGTGCTCCCGCTCGTGCCGGTGATCGTGAGCGTGTACGTGCCGGTCGCTGCGGTGCTCGTGGTGTGGACGGTCAGGGTCGAGGTGCCGGAGACGCTCACCGACGACGGGTTGAAGGACGCCGTGGCGCCGGCCGGGAGGTCGCTCGCGCCGAGCGCGACCGTCCCGCCGAAGCCGCCGCTCGCGGCGATCGTGACGGTGTAGGTCGCGTCCGTCCCTTGCGTCACCGTTGCCGAGCCCGGGCTCGCCGAGACCGAGAAGTCGGGCTGTTGCGTACCGGCGGTGAAGGCCGCGAGCCCGTTGGGCGTGCCGAGCCCGGTCGGCCCGTCGAAGCCTGCGACGGCGGTGCAGAGGTAGCTGCCGCCGCACGAGCCGTTGCTGCCCGAGGTGATGTCGTGCAGCGAGCTCCTGTGCGCGTACGGGGTCGAGCCGTAGTTCGCGCTCGAGCCTGTTCCCGTGAGTGCGTAGACGGAGGCGACGAGCGGTGCTGCGAGGCTCGTGCCGCCGACCTGGTACCAGCCGGGCGTGCTGTACGAGCCGGCGTAGATCGCCGCGCCCGTGTTCGGGTCGGCGTCGGCCGACACGTCTGCGAGCGAGCGCCGCGAGCAACCCGAGTCGGTCTGCCACGAGGGCTTCGACTCGTAGGACGAGCAGCCGGAGCCGGCGCCCGACCAGGCCGTCTCGGACGACCAGCTGCCGTCGCTCGCAAGGTGCAGGCTCGTGCCGCCGACGGCGGTCACGTAGCGCGAGGCGGCCGGGTACTCGACGCCGTAGCCGCTGTCGCCCGTCGAGACCGTGATCGGCACGCCCGGGTGGTTGAAGGAGCTGTCGAGCGTCGTCTCGCCGCTGAACTCGCCGCCGCCCCACGAGTCCGACACGACGGTGGCCCCGAGTGTGACCGCCTCGTTCTCCGCCGTGGCGAGATCGGAGTAGGTGTTCGAGTTCGCCTCGACGAGCAGGACCTTGCAGCTCGGGCAGATCCCGTGCGCGGTCTCGACGTCGAGCGCGACCTCGAGCGACCAGCCGCTGTTGACCGCCGGATAGCTCGTGCCGCCCGTCTGGTTCACCTTCCGGAAGCAGCCGTTCGCCGTCGTGCAGTCCGGAAGTCCGAACTGGGTCGAGAAGCTGGCGAGGTCGGACTCCGCCGTGGGGTCGTCGAACGCGTCGACGATGCCGATCGTCTGGCCCGCCCCGGTGTCGGACGGCAGCGCATAGCCGGAGTGGAACTGCGCAGGCGTGAACGCAGAGGCCGGCGGAGTCGACGACGCGAGCGGGGCGCCGGCGCTGTCGGTGACGACGTTGAGGTCGCACGAGACCGTGTGGCCACCGGGCCTCGCGCACGCGTGCTTGTACCAGTGGCCGTGGCCGTGGTCGCGCATCGGCGGGTTGCCGTTCGGGTCGGCAGCGGCGCCGAGCACGACGACGAGCGCGAGCGCCGAGGCAAAGAGGAGGGCGAGCTTTCTCAACGGGGGCTCCTTGGCGGCGGGGCGGCGGGGAACAGACCGATCTTAGGCCGCTGACCGGAAATTGGAACCCCCCGTTCGAGAGGTCCGCGGCACCGGTGAGGGATCCTTAGGGCTGCTTCCTCCCGGATCTGACCCGGTTCGGAACCTCACCGCGCCGCGGGCACGCGCAGTGTAGCCCGGGTATGATCTCGGCTTCCCGGCGACGAAGGAGGTGGCGCGACATGACGAAGCAGGTCGAACAGGTCTGGACAGCCCGCGCCGCTCGTCGCCGAAGCGTCTCCTGACGTTCCGCGCGGCGGGCCTCGGCGCCCGTTCTCGACGCTACGGACGAAGGAGCTTTGGTTGACACTTCCGATCACGGATTCGTATCTGCACCGGCTCGGGTGGGACGACGGCTGGGAGGCCGCGTTCGCAGAGCACCGCGCCGCCGGCCTGCGCCCCGCGCGCGTCGCGATCCAGCACCGTGGCGCCTACGACCTTGCGACCGAGGACGGCGAGCTGCGTGCCAGCGCCGCCAATCATCTCGTCAGGACCGAGGAGCTGCCGGCGGTGGGCGACTGGGTCGGCTACGACCCGGATACGGTGCTGGTCGAGGCGCTCTTGCCCCGGCGCACCTCGATCTCACGCAAGGAGGTGTTGCAGGCGACCCGCGAGCAGGTGCTCGCGGCGAACATCGACGTCGCATTCCTCGCCCAGGGACTGCCGCTCGACTTCAACCCACGCCGGCTCGAGCGCTATCTGGCGATGGCCTGGGAGAGCGGCGCGCAGCCGGTCGTCCTGCTCACGAAGTCCGACCTCGTCCCGGATCTGCTGCCGTTCCTGGCCGAGGCCGAGGCGGTGACGCTCGGCGCCTGCCCCGTCCTGCCCGTGTCGGCGCTGACCGGGGACCGGCTCGACGAGCTGCGGTCGTTCCTCGTCCCGAACCGCACCGCGGTGCTCCTCGGCTCGTCCGGTGTCGGGAAGTCGACGATCGTGAACGCGCTCGCCGGCGAGGAGCTGCTCGCGACCCGGGAGGTACGCGCCGACGACCAGCGCGGCCGCCACACGACCTCGCACCGGGAGCTGATCGTGCTGCAAGGAGGGGGCGTCGTCCTCGACACGCCGGGCATGCGCGAGCTGCAGCTCTGGGAGGCCGATCTCGAGCAGACCTTCGGCGACGTCGAGGAGATCGCTCGGCGTTGCCGTTTCTCCGACTGTGCGCACGACAGCGAGCCCGGCTGCGCGATCAGGGACGCACTCGCGGCAGGGACGCTGCCCCACGAGCGGTGGCAGAGCTACGTGAAGCTCCAGCGTGAGCTCGCGGCGCTCGAAGTACGGCGGAACCACCTACTGCGACAGGAGCGCGTCCGGGAATACAAGATCCGCGAACGTCAGAATCGCGCCAAGAAGAAGCGCTGATCCCGCCGGCCGTCCTCCCGGACGCCGTCGAGCTCGCCGTGCCCGACGCCGGTCGACGGCTCGGGCGCGTGGCGCTGTACCAGGAGGTGCGCCGGCCGCGCGACGGCCCGGCCTTCACGTGGAGCGACGGTGCGTGGCGCCTGCGCTTCGAGCGGCCCGCGGCAAACCGCATGGAGTACCTGCTCGCGCTCGACGGCAACCTCGTCCTCGGATCCCGCGAATCCGAACCGGGCCGACGGCCCGTTCGGTGCGAAGTCGGTGCTCGACTGGCCCGAGTACGAGCCGCCCGCGTGGCTCGGGACGATCGCCGACGCCGGGCCGGTTCACGAGCTCGAGCTCCGCTGCCGGCGCCTCGTCGCCCGCGTTCGCGTGCTCGTCTACTCGACGCCGGAGCCTCCTGCCGCGAACGCGCCGCTGCTCGTCGTCCACGACGGGCCCGAGTACGCCCGCTACTCCGCGCTGACACGCTTCCTCGACGCGATGAGCTGGGAGGAACGGATCCCACCGCTTCGGGCTGCGCTGTTCCAGCCGGTCGATCGCAACGAGACCTACTCGGCGTCCGCTCTCTATTCGGCCGCGCTCGCGCGTGAGCTCGTCCCGGAGCTCGCACGCCGTCTGCCTCACGGGCGGCGGATCGGGATGGGCGCGAGCCTGGGCGCCCTCGCGATGCTGCACGCGCATGCTCGGCACCCCAGGCTCTTCGACGGCCTGTTCCTCCAGTCGGGCAGCTTCTTCCGCCAGCGCTCCGACAAGCAGGAGTCGAGCTTCCCCCGCTACCGCAGGATCACGCGGTTCGTCGGCGGTGTGCTGCGCGGCGAAGCCGCGGCGCGCCCGATCCCGGTCGGCCTGACGAGCGGCACGGCCGAGGAGAACCTGGCCAACAACCGCGCCCTCTTCCGGGCGCTCACCGAGCAGGGTCACGCGGCCTGGCTCGCCGAGCTCCCCGACGCCCACAACTGGACGTGCTGGCGAGACGCGTTCGATCCCAGCCTGCCGGCGCTGATCGAGGCGGCGCAGGAGTGAGGCGCGTGCTCGACGTCGACGGCGGCACGGTGGTCGCCCACGGCCACTACGGCCGGGCCATGGTCGCGTTCCCGTCCGAGGACGGCGAGCCGTACGACTGGGAATCGCGCGGCATGGTCGACGCCGTCGGCGGCCTGCTCGAGGAGGGCCGGCTCAAGCTCTACTGCATCCCCTCGTTCGACCGCGAGAGCTGGACGCGCCGCGACCTGCCGCTCGAGGAGCGGGCACGTCGGCACGGCCACTACGAGTGGTGGGTGCTCGAGCGGCTCGTACCGTTCGTCCAGGCCGACTCGCACACCCACGAGCTGGTCGCCACGGGTACGTCGTTCGGCGCCTACCACGCCGCGAACTTCTGCCTCAAGCGCGCCGACGTCTTTCCGCTCGCGATCTGCCTCAGCGGCGTCTACGACGTGAGCGTGCAAGGTGGTGGGGAGCGGGGAGAGGCCGTCTACTTCTCGAACCCGATGGACTACGCCGCGCACCTCCACGGCGACCATCTGGACTGGCTGCGTGGGCACGCGTCGCTCCTTCTCGTCTGCGGCCAGGGCCAGTGGGAGGACACGACCGGGGCGCTGGAGTCGACCCGCCGCTTCGCCTCCCTGCTCGCCGAGAAGGGGATCCGTCACGAGCTCGATCTCTGGGGCCACGACGTGCCGCACGACTGGCCGTCATGGCGCGCCCAGATCTCGCATCATCTACCTCGGTTTGTCTGAGCTCCTGATCGGACTGCTCCTCGGGACCGAGGAGGACTGGCCTGCAGCGTTCGAGGCGATCGTCGGCCGTCTCGGCCGGGTCGACGGCCGTGACCTGCGCACCGAGCGCATCACGATCGAGCCGTTCGACCTGCGGTCGAAGCCGCGTTACTCGCTCGTGATCGACCGGCTCGCGTGGTGGTACGACCTGCCCCGAGCGTGGCTGAAGAAGGTCTCGCTGATGGACGACGTCTATCTCCTCAACAACCCGTTCACGTTCCAGGCGATGGAGAAGCACTCGGCCTATTGCGCGTTGATGCGGCTCGGCATCCGTGTGCCGGAGACGTGGCTGATCCCGCACAAGGTGCCGCCGGCGAACCCGCGCTTCCAGCCCACTGCGGAGCGGTACAACCGGCCCTTCGACCTCGAGGAGATCGGGGGCGCGATCGGCTACCCCATGTACATGAAGCCGTTCGACGGCGGGCAGTGGGTCGGCGTGTCGCGGGTCGGCTCGCCGGAGGAGCTCCGCGCGCGGTACGACGAGTCGGGCGCGCGGATGATGCATCTGCAGACGGCCCTCGAGGGTTTCGACGCCTTCGTGCGCTCGCTCTCGATCGGCGCGGAGACGATGGCGATGTGGTTCGACCCGAGCCGGCCGATGTACGACCGCTACCACGTGCGCCACGATTTCCTCACGCCCGAGCTCGGGGAGGAGATTGTCACCATCTCACGGCTCGTGAACGCGTTCTTCCGCTGGGAGTTCAACTCGTGCGAGACGATCGTCAAGGACGGGATCGCGTACCCGATCGACTACGCGAATGCGTCACCCGACGTCGCGCTCACGTCGCTGCACTACTACTTCCCGTCGGCGATCACAGCGCTCGTCCGCTGGTGCGCGTTCTGCGCCGTCACCCGCCGAGAGATGCGTATCAACCAGAACTCCCGCGACTACTTCGAGTGGGGCGACCGCGACGACCTGAGCTACGACGAGAAGCTCGGGCGTTACCGAGAGCTCGCCGACGACTACTTCCAGGTCGACGCCTACCGCGAGTTCTGCGACCGCCACCTGTCGCACGTCGACGAGATCGCGCACGACTGGTTCACGTCGCCGGACTTCGACCGTGTGCTCGTCGACACTGTGCGCGCCACGTTCCCGGCACACGAGCACGATCGGTTCGTCGAGCACTATCGCGGCCTGCTCGGGGCGTGGGCGGCCGACCGTGCCTGACGACCACTTCGGCGAGGGCGTCGCCGCGCGCTACGACGATCCCTCGTCGCACATGTTCACGCCCGAGGCGATCGACCCGGTGGTCGACCTCCTCTTCGAGCTCGCGGGGGACGGTGCGGCGCTCGAGCTCGGCATCGGTACGGGACGGATCGCGTTGCCGCTCTCGGAGCGCGGGGTGCATGTGCACGGGATCGATCTTTCGACCGCAATGGTCGCTCGGTTGCGGGCGAAGCCCGGCGCGGAGCGGATCGATGTCACGATCGGCGACTTCGCGACAACGCGAATCGACAGGAGCTTCAGCGTCGCCTATCTCGTCTTCAACACGATCATGAACCTGACGACGCAGGACGCCCAGGTCTCGTGCTTCCGGAACGTGGCGGCGCACCTCGCGCCGGGCGGCTGCTTCGTGATCGAGGTCGGCGTGCCGGACCTGCAGCGGCTGCCGTTCGGCGAGACCTTCCGTCCGTTCGACGTGAGCGAGCGGCATCTCGGCTTCGACGAGTACGACGTCGTCGCGCAGGGGCTCGTCTCGCACCACTACTCATTGGTGGGCGAGGCATACGAGCGGGTGTCGATGCCCTTCCGTTACGTGTGGCCGTCGGAGCTCGATCTGATGGCGCGCCTGGCGGGCCTCGCCCTCGTGGGCAGGTATGCCGGCTGGCGGCGCGAGCCGTTCACCGCGACGAGCGATTCGCACGTCTCGGTGTGGCGAAAGCCCGAACCAGGTTCGTGAGTCTCGGGCTTGCACCGAGCGGAATCCCGGGTTAGGTTCACCCGGTCACTGCGGCGCCCATCCGAGAGGAGGCCCTGCATGGCAACCACGACGATCGCAGCGCAGAAGCTCGGCAAGCTGCCGGTTCGCACCGACGTGCGCACGCTCTCGCTCGGGCGTTACGTCGACGTCTCGGCGCTGCCGCCGCCACCCGCGACGCTCGATCTCACGGGAGCCGTGCCCGAGTGGCCGATGTACGCGAACGATCGCATCGGCGACTGCACGATCGCGGCGGCCGCCCACATGATCGAGGCATGGACGGCGGCGGGCCGGGGCGCCGCAATCGAGGTGACCGAGTCGGCCGTGCTCACCGCCTTCGACCGCGTCAAGATCGTCGATCCGGTGAGCGGGGAGGAGGGGGCCGTCGAGCTCGACGTCCTGACCGACTGGCGCAAGCACGGCGTCGGCCGCCACCGGATCGCTGCCTTCGCCCGCGTCTCGACGCACGACCACGTGCTCGTCCGTGCGGCGGCCTGGCTGTTCGGCGGCCTCTACATCGGCCTCGCACTGCCGCTGTCGGCACAGACGCAGCGCGTGTGGGACTGGACCGGCTCGCTTTCCGGCGACGCGCGCCCGGGCTCGTGGGGCGGGCACGCGGTCGACGTCGTCGGCTACGACGCGGGCGTCCTCACCGTCGTGACGTGGGGACGGCTGCTCGAGCTGACGTGGTCGTTCTGGGATCGCTACGTCGACGAGTGCTACTGCATCCTGTCGCGCGACTTCCTCGACGGAGGCCGGGCACCGAACGGGTTCGACCTGGAGGCGCTGCGGGCCGACCTTGCGCTCGTCACGGCCTGACGCAACGGGTGTCTGACACCGCGAGGTGTCAGACACCCGACGTGAGCAATGCGCGACCGACGACCGCCGCCTCCGCGCCGGCGCGGGTGAGGGCCTCGACGTCTGCGGGCGAGCGCACGCCGCCGGCCGCGAGGACGCGAAGCCCTCTCGCCGCGGCCTCGCGCACGAGCTCGAGGTCGGGGCCGGCAAGCGTGCCGTCGCGGTCGATCGCGGTGACGAGGACGCGCGCGCCGCCGACCCGCTCGAGCGCGTCGACGAAGGTGAGGCCGGTGCCCTCCGTCCAGCCCGCCGTGCGCACCTCGCCGTCACGCACGTCGAGCGCGAGGACGATCGCCTCGCCGAGCTCGAGCCACGGCGTCGGGTCGGGCCAGGCGGCGGTGCCGACGACGACGCGGTCGGCGCCCGCGTCGAGCAGCCTCCGTGCGTCGGCGAGCGCCCGGACACCGCCGGACGCCTGCACGGGCACACCGGCGGCGGCTACGACCGCCGCGACCAGCTCGGGCCGCACGCGGCCCGACCGCGCGCCGTCGAGGTCGACGAGGTGGACGCGCCGCGCGCCGGCCGCCGCCCAGCGCGCCGCGAGGGCCGCGGGCTCGTCGGTCCGTTCCACGACTGCGTCGTAGTCGCCGCGGTGCAGCCGCACCGCTTCGGCGCCGAGCACGTCGACCGCGGGGATGACCTCGATCGGCCCGTCGAACCACATGCTGCCATGTTAACGTGTTAACATGAGAAGCGATGGCGCAGACCGAGCGGAGCGGCCGACACCCATGGCGCACGAAGGAGATGCGAGAGCTCTTCGACGCGATCCTTTCGCTGGAGACGCGCGCGGAGACGGAGGCGTTCTTCCGGGACCTTTGCACCCTGTCGGAGCTGGAGGCGATGGCACACCGCTGGGAAGTGGTGCAGCTCCTGGAGCAGGGGTTGCCGTACCTGGAGATCGCCGACCGGACGGGAGCCTCGACGACGACGGTGACGCGCGTGGCGCACTGGCTGCGCCACGGCGAGGGCGGCTACCGGACGGCGCTCGACCGCGCGGCATCCTGAGAGTCGCGCTCCCGGTCAAGGGCCGGTTGCGCGAGCCCGCCTTCCGGCTGCTCGAGGACGCGGGGCTCGGGCCGGAGCAGCCCGGCGACCGCGCGCTCGCCTTCCCGTGCCGGAACGCCCCCGTCGAGGTGCTGCTCGTGCGCGCCGCCGACATCCCGGAGTACGTCCAGGACGGCGTCGTCGACTGTGGCATCACCGGCATCGACCTCGTCCGTGAGCGCGGTGCCGAGGTGCGCGAGCTGCTCACGCTCGGCTTCGGCTCGTGCCGGCTGGAGGGGGCGGTGCCGGCCGAGTCGGAGGCGGAGACCCTCGCCGATCTCGACGGACTCACCGTCGCCACCGTCTACCCGCGCCTCACGCGCGAGCTCCTGCCGGGGCAGGTGACGCTCGTCGACGTGACCGGCTCGGTCGAGCTCGCGCCGCGGCTCGGCCTCGCCGACGCGATCGTCGACCTCGTCTCGTCCGGGAACACGCTGCGCACGAACGGTCTGCGCTCGCTCGGCGTGCTGCTCGAGTCGGAGGCGGTGCTCGTCTCCGGAGCGGACGGGGAGGCCGAGCCGTTCGCGGCGATGCTGCGCGCGGTGGTCGAAGCGCGCCGCCACCGCTACCTGATGCTGAACGCTCCCGAGCGGGCGCTGCCGGAGATCGCGAGGATCGTCGCGCCGCGCGTCCCCAGCGTGCTGCCGCTCGCCGAGGAGGGGATGGTCGCCGTGCACGCGCTCGTGCCCGCGGCCGAGGTGTGGCGGCTGCTCCCGGAGCTCGAGGCGGTGGGCGCCTCCTCGATCCTGATCGTGCCGGTGGAGAGGATGGCTGCATGAGCATCGTCTCGGAGATCAAGGAGCGCGGCTTCGACGCCGTGCGCGAGTGGGCGCTCGAGCTCGACGGCGTCGAGCCGGCGCGTGCCGAGCCCGGAGGGGACGTTCCCGTGGAGGCGATTCTCGAGCTCGCCGACCGCGTCGCCCGCTGGCACGCGGTGCAGCGTCCGCCAGACATCACGCTCGAGGTCGAGCCGGGCGTCGTGCTCGAGCGCCGCTGGGTCGCGCTCGACACGGTCGGCGTCTACGTTCCGCGCAACCTGATCTCGACGCTCGTCATGTGCGCGGTCCCGGCCCAGATCGCGGGCGTCCGGCGCATCGTCGTGTGCACGCCGCCGCAGGGTGCCGACGCGGTCGCAGCCGCGGCGGGCTTGCTGGGAGTCGAGGAGGTGTGGGCGCTCGGCGGACCGCAGGCGATCGGGTTCCTCGCCTACGTCGAGCGCGTCGACAAGATCGTCGGTCCCGGGAACACCCATGTGAACGAGGCGAAGCTCGAGGTGTGGCGCGACGTACCGATCGACCTGCCCGGCGGCCCGTCCGAGGTGGTCGTGCTCGGTGACGGCGACCCGCGTCTCGTCGAGCTCGAGCTCGCCGCGCAACGCGAGCACGGGCATGACGCCGTCTGCACGACCGTCGCCACGCTCCAAGAGGCGGAAGCGATCGCACCCGAGCACCTCGTCCTGCTCGGGGCGGCCGAGCGGTATGCCGACTCGGTGCGGAACGCCGGCTCCGTCTTCGTCGGCCCGTACTCTCCGGTGCCCGCCGGCGACTACGCGACCGGCGGCAACCACGTCCTGCCGACGAACGGCTGGGCGCGGTCGGTGGGCGGGCTCGGTCTCGAGACGTTCCTCAAGCCGGTGACGGTGCAACGGCTGACCCGCGAGGGACTCGAGCTGCTGCTGCCGACGATCGAGGCGCTCGCCGAGGCGGAAGGCATGCCCGCGCACGCGGAGGCGTCGCGGCGGTGAGGGAGCTCGCGCCCGACTTCCGCGTCTACCAGTGGGCCGCGTCGACCGAGGAGGTCGCGCGGCTCGCGGGGATCGACGAGTCGGAGGTCCTCCGGTTCGACCAGAACACACCGCCGCTGCCCCTGGGCTCGACTCGCCCGGGCGTGATCGCAGGCGCCCTCGCTCGCGTCAGCGGCTACCCGGCCGAGGGGTACACGCCGCTTCGCTGCGCGATCGCCGACTACGCCGGTGTCGAGCCCGAGAACGTCGTGCTCGGCGCCGGAGCCGACGACCTGATCCTGCTCTGTGCGCGCGCCTGGGCCGGCCCGGGCGACGCAATCGGGATCCCCGAGTCGCCCACGTACCCGCTCTACCGGATCGCGGCGCAACTCGTCGGCGCAACACCCGAACCTGGTTCGCAGAGCGAACCAGGTTCGCGAGTCCTGACCTTCGCCTGCAACCCGAACAATCCGACCGGTGCGCTGGAGGCGCTGCCCGACGAGCGGCCGCTCGTCGTCGACGAGGCGTACTTCGAGTACAGCGGCGAGACCGCGATCGGTCTGCTCGACGACGGCGTCGTCGTGTTGCGGACGTTCTCCAAGCTGTTCGCACTGGCGGGCGCGCGGGTGGGGTACGCGCTCGCCGCGCGCGAGGTCGCCGACGAGCTGAACGCGCGCCAGGCACCTGCTCCGATCTCGACGCTCTCCGCCGAGCTCGCGATCGCGGCGCTGGCGGAGCGGCCCGACCCGGCGCCCGTGATCGAGGAGCGCGAGCGGCTCGCGGCGGCGCTGCGCGCGCTCGGGCTCGAGCCGCGTGAGTCGCACACGAACTTCCTCTACGTGCCGGTCGACGACGGCATCGCGCTCGGGGAGGCGCTGCTGCGCCGCGGGCTCGTCGTCCGGGCCTACGACGGCGCGATCCGCGCGTCGGTGCGGGACCGTGAGGACGACGACGTGCTGGTCGGGACGATCGCCCGCATCCTCGATCGGCCGGCGCCCGTCGCGTCCTCCGGCACGCGGACGAGCCGGGTGCTGCGCGCGACCGCCGAGACGCGCCTCGCCGTGCGGCTCGCGCTCGACGGCGCGAGCCGTGTCCGCGTGGCGACGGGTGCCGGCCTCTACGACCACTTCCTCGAGCAGCTCGCCTTCCACGCAGGCTTCGACCTCGTCCTGGAGGGCGCAGGCGACCTCGAGACCGGAGACCACCACACCGCCGAGGACGCGGCGCTCGCACTCGGCGCGGCGCTCGACCGGGCGCTCGGCGACCGGCGCGGGATCGCGCGCTACGGCGACGCGGTCGTGCCGATGGACGACGCGCTCGCGCGCGCCGCCGTCGACCTCGGCGGGCGGCCACACGTCGAGCTCCGCCTCGAGCACGACCCCGGTCTCGCGGAGCACATGCTCTCGAGCCTCGCGCAGGCCTCCCGCACGGCGATCCACGTCGAGGCGACCGGGCGCGACGCGCACCACGTCGCGGAGGCGGCGTTCAAGGCGGTCGGCCGGGCGCTGCGCGTCGCCGTGCGTCCCGAGGGCGCCGGCCTGCCTTCCACGAAGGGCCTCCTGTGAGAGTTGCGATCTGCGAGTACGGCGCCGGGAACGTCCGCTCGGTGGAGATCGCGCTCCGCCGGCTCGGGGCCGAGCTCGTCGACGACGTGGCGGGCGCCGACCTCGCGGTCCTGCCCGGCGTCGGCTCCGCCCGGGCCGCGATGGACGGTCTGCGGCGCAGCGGCCACGACGACGCGCTGCGGGAGCGGTTCGCCGACGGCCGCCCGATCCTCGGCATCTGTCTCGGCCTCCAGCTCGCGCTCGAGGAGACCGAGGAGGACGGCGGCGTCGAGGGCCTCGGCCTCCTGCCGGGCAGGGCCGAGCGGCTCCGCGAGGGGCGCGTGCCGCGCATCGGCTGGGCCGAGGTCGGCGACCGGGGCGCCTTCTACTTCGCGCACGCCTACGCGGCCGTCACCCCGTGCGCGACCGCCTGGTCGGAGGGGATCGTCGCCGAGGCGCGCGAGGGTTCCTTCCTCGGCTGCCAGTTCCACCCCGAGAAGAGCGGCCCGGCAGGTGCGCGCTACCTGGAGGAGGCGCTTTGCCTCTGCCGCGCCTGATCCCGTGCCTCGACGTCGCCGGCGGGCGCGTCGTCAAGGGCGTCCGCTTCCAGGGCCTACGCGACGTCGGCGATCCCGTCGAGCTCGGCGCAGGCTACTCGGCGGCCGGCGCCGACGAGCTCGTCTTCCTCGACGTGAAGGCCACGCTCGACGGGCGGCGAACGCTCGTCGAGCTCGTGCGCCGCATCGCCGAGGCGATCGCCATCCCGTTCACCGTCGGCGGCGGCGTGCGGCGCCTCGAGGACGCGGAGGAGCTGCTCGCGTCGGGCGCCGACAAGGTGGCGGTCAACTCGGCGGCGCTCAAGCGGCCCGAGCTCCTGACGGAGCTCGCCGCCCGCCTCGGCTCACAGGCGGTCGTGATCGCGATCGACGCCGAGGGCGGACGCGTCCGCTCGCGCGCGGGCACGACCGAAACCGGGCGCACTGCGGTCGACTGGGCCCGCGAGGCCGAGGCGCGCGGCGCCGGTGAGGTGCTGCTCACGTCGATCGACGCCGACGGGATGCGGTCGGGCTACGACCTGGAGCTCACCGGTGCCGTTGCCGACGCGGTCGACGTGCCGGTGATCGCGTCCGGAGGCGCCGGCGGCGCCGGGCACGTCGCCGAGGCGCTCGAGGTGGCACAGGCCGCGTTGCTCGCGTCGATCCTGCACGAGGATCCCGACCGGCTCGCCGCGCTCCGGGCCGAGCTGCGCGAACTGGGGGTGCCGGTCCGGTGGAGCTGAGGCCCGCGATCGTGCAGGACTCCGCGAGTGGGCGCGTGCTGATGCTCGCGTGGATGGACGACGAGGCGGAGCGCAGGACGCGTGCCACCGGTGAGGCATGGTTCTGGAGCCGTTCGCGTGAGCGCCTGTGGCGGAAGGGCGAGACCTCCGGCAATACGCTCGCGGTCGACGAACTGCACGACGACTGCGACGGCGACGCGCTGCTCCTGCGCGTCACGCCTGCGGGGCCGACGTGCCACACCGGCTCGGTCAGTTGCTTCGCCCCTGCGCTGTGGCGAACGATCAGCGAGCGTGCGCTCGAGCGCCCGGCGGGGTCGTACACGACCGAGCTCCTGGCCGGCGGTCTCGGCGGCGTCGCGCGCAAGGTCGGGGAGGAGGCCGTCGAGCTGACCGTCGCGGCGCTCGACGAGACGGACGAGCGCGTGGTCGAGGAGGCCGCCGACCTCGTCTACCACCTGTACGTGCTGCTCGCGGCGCGAGGGATCGACCTCGCTCAGGTGGACGACGAGCTGCGGCGCCGGGCCGAAGGGGTGTCAGACGCCTACGGTGTCTGACACCTGTTGGGCACGGGGCCACCCTTCGTCGAGAGCACGACGCGCTCGCTCTTCGCGAGTGCAGCGAGCTTCGCCCGGTAGGTGACCATGTCTGCGTGCTGCCAGTCGGCGTGCGTCTGGCAGCGCCACGGGGCGTACCGCTCTCGGTGATAGGGGCTCATGAGGCTCTCCGCGTGCCCGATCACGTTCGGGAGCGAGATCCCGTACCGGTGCATCAGCCAGAGCGTCAGTCGCAGTGATGCCTTGAGCTGCGCCGGGTCGTGCAGGATCTCCGCGTCGCTCGTGCCGACGTGCTCGATCCCGATCGCCGTCCAGTTGAGGCCCACGGTGTGGCGGCAGATGGTGTCGAGCGGGACGAGCTGGTAGATCGTCCCGTCGCGGTCGATCACGAAGTGCGCGCACGTCCCCGGAAGCTCGTTCAGCTCGACGTCCGGCCGGTCGGCGGCGAAGGTGTTCCACGCCGAGGCGAACGACGTCGACGCCGTGTAGTGCTCGACGATCACGTGCGGGTGCACGAGCCGCCACGTGTGGAGCCCGTAGTGCCGGATCGCGTAGCGCTCGGTCTCGGCCTGCCGCTGCGGGCCGAACGGGATCGGCTTCTGCACGATCGCCGGCCTGCTCGGCGCCACCGTGAGAGCGAGCAGCAGGGCGACGGCGATCCGCACCGCTCGAGGGTAGCGCGAGTCGGATCGATGCTCAGATGTGCGTCGGCGGTGTTGTCGTCGTCGAGCTGCCGTTCGGCCGGCCGAAGCCGGGGCTGCCGAAACGGCCGCGTCCCGGGCCGAAGCTGCCGTCGACCATCGCCGTCACGCGGGCCTTCAGGTTCGCCTTCAGCTGGTCGGCCTGAGACTGCGTCAGACGATTGCTCGAGACCGCCTGGTCGAGCTCCTTCTGCTCGGCGGCGACGAGGGCGTCGATCAGCCCGGCGGCCGACTTGCCGTTCGTCGCGTTCGCGATCTGGGCGAGGGTCTTGCCCGACGCGAGCTGAGTCCGGAGGTCGCTCTGCGAGAGACCGAGGTATGTGGTTGCGGCCGAGAGGCCGCCCCCGAACGGCCCGCCGCCCACGCCGGGCCGGCCGAAGCCCTGGTGGTCGCCGTCGAGGTCGCCGTAGCCGAACGAGCCGTGCGCGCCGCCGGTGAAGCCGGGAGGGCCGGCGCCGCGCAGGCTCGAGCTCGAGCCGGAGCCGTGCAGCCTGCTCGCCGCGAGCGCGGCGCCGCCGGCAGCGAGGGCCACTACGACAACGGCGACGACGCCGAGCTTTCTATTGGTCGATGCGTCCATGGCGCGATCCTCGCGCCTCCGCCTAAGAGCCGCCTCTCAGGGTGCTGTGAATCGAATGGGAGACGGTCACAGCGCCTTCACAGCCCGACCAGAGGCAGGGCTTAACCGTAGCGGCGAGCGTTCGCGGCATGAACGCGAACCTGCAAGCCGTCGAGATCGTGATCCCCGTCCACAACGAAGAGCAGGCGCTCCGTCCGAACGTCGAGCTGCTGCTCGGGTATCTCCGCGAGGAGTTCCCGTTCGCATGTGGTGTCGTGATCGCCGACAACGCGAGCACCGATGCCACGCGGGCGATCGCCCGCGAGCTCGAGGATGAGCATCCGGAGGTGAGCGCGCTCCAGCTCGATCAGAAGGGACGCGGTCTCGCGCTCCGTGCGGCCTGGCTCGGCAGCAGCGCCGACGTCGTCTCGTACATGGACGTCGACCTCTCGACCAACCTGACGAGCTTCCTGCCGCTCGTCGCCCCGCTGCTCTCCGGGCACAGCGAGCTGGCGATCGGCACGCGGCTCCGCCACGGCGCGCACATCCGCCGGCAGCCCAAGCGAGAGGTGCTCTCGCGCGGCTACAACGCCCTGATCCACGCGGGCTTCCGCGTCGGCTTCAGCGACGCACAGTGCGGCTTCAAGGCGGTGCGCGCGGACGTCGCCCGCCGGCTCGTTCCGCTCGTCGCCGACGACGGCTGGTTCTTCGACACCGAGCTGCTGCTGCTCGCCGAGCGGAACGGCCTGCGGATCCACGAAGTGCCGGTCGACTGGATCGAGGATCTCGATTCACGCGTCGACCTCCCGTCGACGATCGCAGGCGACCTGCGCGGGCTCTGGCGGGTGCGCCGCTCGTTCTGGCGCGGCGAGGGCTCGCTGCTCGAGCCGGCGCTCGCCTAACGAAGAACGCCGGTGTGGCCGAGCGAGTAGCGGCCGGGCTGCGGCCAGACGCAGAGCCCGTGCGGGCCGCGCCGACGGGGATGCGCGCGAGCAGCCGGCCGTTGCGCGTCGAGATCGCGTAGACGACGCCGTTGTAGCGGCCCGGAGAGCCAGAGCACCTTGCCGTCGGCCGAGACGCCGCCCATGTCGGGGCTGCCGCCGCCCGGGGATCCGCCACGTCGCGACGACCTTGCGGGTGCGGAAGCTGAGCACGGAGATCGAGCCCTCGCTGCGGTTCGTGACGTAGAGGTAGCTTCGCGTCGCGGCTCGGGTAGAGGCCGTGCGCGCCCGCGCCGGTGCGGAGGAAGCCGATCACGCTTCAGCCGCGCGCCGTCGACCTCCCAGACGCCGCTCGCGCGCATGTCGGCGACGTAGAAGACCTTGCCGTCGGGCGAGAGCTTCACGTCCTGCGGCATCCCGGCGCGGCCGTCGGGAAGCGTCGAGCGCGCCGACGACGCGCTCGCGTCGCGACGTCGACCTTGACGAGCTGCCCCGAGAACTCGCAGCTCGCGAGCAGGTAGCGGCCGTCGGCGGAGAAGTCCATGTGGTCGACGCCCGGCGCACGGGACCGGCGAGCGAGTGGTGGAGCGCGAAGCGTGTGCGCGTCGCGGAAGTCGAGCCGGTGCAGCCGCTCGGCGACGACGATCGCGTAGCGGCCGTCGGGCGTGAAGTACATGTTGTAGGGGTCGTCGACCGGGATCGGCGCGCCCGGGCTTGCCGGTGCGCGGGTCGATCGGCGTCAGGCTGTTGCCGGTGTCGTTCGTGACGTAGAGCGTCTTCAGGTCCCAGGCCGGCACGACGTGCTGCGGCAGCGCCGCCGACGGCGAAGTGCTCGACGACCTTGTAGGTGCGCGGGTCGATCACGTCGACGGTGTCGCTCTGGCTGTTCGGCACGTAGACGAGCGGCCGCGCGCACGCGCGACGGCGCCGGTCAGCATGTTGGCGCCGTCGTGCGCGTAGACGTTCGCCCGGTCGATCGTGCGCGGCGCACGCCGGCCGCGGCGCGGTCGCGCGGCGACGCGGGCACGAGCTCGGCGAGCGTCGCCGACGCGTCGCCGCGCCGCGTCGCGGCCGCCGGCGACGCAGGATCCGGCCGCCGAGCGCGACCGCGGCGAGGTCGGAGCGCGGCGGTCGTCAGCGCGCCGGCGGCGCGCGACGCTGCCGCGTGCGCGGGTCGACCGACGACGATCCGCGCCGGTCGGCGTGCCGAGGTGCGCGCCGCGGCCGCCGATCACGTAGGCGACGCCGCCGAGGGCCGCGGCGGCGGCGTGCGTCGTCGGCGCCGGCAGGCTGCCCGAGCCGGCGCGACGCGGCCGCGTCGCCGGGTCGAACGCGAGCACGGCCGCGGCTCGCGGTGCCGTTCGGCGAGCGAGCCGCCGGCGATCACGAGCCGGCCCGCCGGCCGCCGCGACCGCCGCGTAGCGAAGCGGCGAACGGCAGATGCGCGACGACGCGCGCGGCGCGCGCCCGGCCGCCAGGCGACGATCGTGTCGAGCCAGCGCGTGCCCGTGTAGCCGCCGACGACGTACGCGGTGCCGCCGATCGCGGCAGCCGCCTGAGTCCGAGCTCGGCGCCGGCAGGCGGCGCGACGACGGCGCGTCACGCCGGTCGACGGCGTCGACGCGCACGATCTCGTCGAGCTGCGCGCTCGCCGTTGCCGCCGCCGAACAGGTAGACGGCGCCGCCGAGCGCGCGCGGCCGCCGTGTCGTGGCGCGCGGAAGGAAGCTGCCCGAGCGCGTGTGCGCCGTGCGGGTCGGCGGCGAGGACGCCGGCCGTCGAGACGTCGGCGCTCGTGAGGCCGCCCGCGAGCACGAGCCGGCCGCCCGCGACGCCGGCCGACGGATCGCGGAGCGGCGCCGGCAGGTGCGCCACGACGTGCTCGGCGAGTGGCCCGGGCCGGGGCTTCACCGTCGCGACCCTGAGCGCGGCGGGAACGGCAGGGGTCGTCGTGGCGGCGGTCGTCTGGTGCTTCGGGCTCGGTGCTGCCGCCAGCGCAGCCGCCGCTGCGGCGGCGACCACGGCGAGGAGGGCGAAGAGGCGCACGTGCGCCGACCTTCCCGCACGGGCATGAGAGAACACTGAGGCTCGGTAGTTCCCACCGATGTCGCACCAACCCGGGGGCGGCAGCGTCCCGGGTATGACCTACGCGATCCTCGTCGGCGGTCGGCCGTCAGCCGCCCTCGCCGCGCTCCTCGACCAGCTCGACGCCGAGCTGCTAGCGCGCGGCTTCACCCGGGTCGCCGACGTGGACGACGCACAGCTCGTCCTGAACGCCGTCGACCAGGAGCGCCCACGGCCGTTTCGCCGCCGCTCGCGGGGCACCTATGCCGCGACGATCTGCGACGCACCGGCCGACGAGGCGGACGTTCTTGCTGCGAGCTATCCGCTGCTCGTCCGGTCGCTCGCGAACGTCGTCCTCGCGCACACCGGCGACGCCGTCTGGTTCACGACGATGGAGCGCGGCGTCTATCGCGTATCGGGGCCGCACCTTGCCGCGGCGGTGCTCGACCGGCTGCTGCCGCTCGCCACGGCGAGGCTCGTGATCGACAACGAGTTCCGCACCGACCTCGAGCCCGAGCTCTGGGCCGGCGACGAGCACACGGTGAGCATCCAGGAGGCGGGTGTCCGCATCGCCGAGCTCGGCCTCCTGCCTGCACCGTTCCCGATCGAGGATCTGCTCGACGAGCGCGACCTGCGGCACGTCAAGCGGCTGTACGGGATCGGCGGGCTCTCCTACGGCAACCTCTCGGAGCGGTGTGACGACCGCCGCTTCTGGATGAGCGCTTCGGGCGTCGACAAGTCGCGCCTCGAAGCGCCGGGCCGCGACATCCTGCTCGTCTCCGACTACGACGAGCCGCGCGCGCGCATCGTCCTCTCGGTACCGCCGGGCAGCGAGCCGCGGCGGGTGTCGGTCGACGCGATCGAGCACTGGATGATCTACCAGGCACATCCCGACGTCGGAGCGATCCTGCACGTCCACGCCTGGCTCGACGGGATCACGACGACCGACTTCAACTATCCGTGCGGCACGGAGGAGCTCGCGGTCGGGGTGGCCGAGGCGCTCGCCTCCGAGCCTGACCCGGGGCACGCGGTGATCGGGCTCCGGAACCATGGGATCACGGCCACGGGCGAGTCGCTCGCCGAGATCCTCGACCGGGTCGCGCCGGGGCTGCGCGTCTCGGTCCCGATGGCGTAGAGCCGCCGGGAATAGCTCTCTGCTTCAATCGTTGTACCTGCTACAACTATTGAAGTGAACAAGGAGAGGGCTTTGTCAGAACTGTTGCTGATCCCGCTCGAGGACAGCGTCGTCTTCCCGAACATGTCGGTGACGCTGGCCGTCGAGGTCGGCGACGCAGAGCGCGTCTTCCTCGTGCCCGTGCACGAGGGCGAGCATGCGTCCGTCGGCACGGTTGCCGAGGTGACCGATCGCGTCCGCCTTCCGGGCGGCGCCCAGGCTGTTTCCCTGAACGGGCTCCACCGTGGTGTCGCGGGAGCGGCCCGCACGGGCTCCGACGGACGGCTCTACGTCGAGGTCGAGGAGCGGCCAGACGTCGACCCGCCGCGCGTCCAGACGACGGAGCTGGAGCGTGAGTACCGCGCGGTCGTCGAGGAGATCCTCGAGCTGCGAGATGCCGATTCCCGCATCCGCGACTTCGTGCGCGCGATCGCCGGCGCCGGCGCGCTCGCCGACACGTGCGCGTACGCGCCCGACGTGAGCTTCGCCGACAAGGTCGAGCTGCTCGAGGCGGTCGAGATCGTGCCGCGGCTCGAGCTCGCACTGCGCCTGCAGCGCGAGCGGCTCGCGGAGCTCCAGGTGCGCCGGCGCATCCGCGAGGACATGGAGTCGGGCGCGCAGCGCCAGCAGCGCGAGTACATCCTGCGCCGCCAGATGGACTCGATCCGCAAGGAGCTCGGCGAGGACGACGCGTCCGCCGCCGACGAGTACCGCACCCGGATCGACGAGGCGGACATGCCGGAGGCGGTCCGCGAGCAGGCCGAGCGCGAGGTCGCCCGGCTCGAGCGCATGGGCGACCAGTCGGGCGAGTCGCAGATGATCCGCACGTACCTCGACTGGCTGCTCTCGGTGCCGTGGGGCAAGACCTCCGAGGAGCGGCTCGATCCTGCGCATGCGCGGGAGGTGCTGGACGCCGACCACGCCGGCCTCGTCGACGTGAAGGAGCGGATCGTCGAGTACCTGGCGGTACGCAAGCTGCGCGAGGAGCGCGGCATCGAGCCGGACAAGCGCTCGGGGGCGATCCTCACCCTGATCGGCCCCCCGGGCACCGGCAAGACGTCGATCGGCGAGTCGGTCGCACGGGCGCTGAACCGCGAGTTCGTACGCATGTCGCTCGGCGGTGTGCGCGACGAGGCGGAGATCCGCGGGCACAGGCGCACCTACATCGGCGCTCTGCCTGGCCGCTTGGTCCGGGCGCTGCGAGACGCCGGGACGATGAACCCGGTGATCCTCTTGGATGAGGTCGACAAGGTCGGCGCCGACTGGCGCGGCGACCCGTCGGCCGCGCTGCTCGAGGTGCTCGACCCGGCCCAGAACCACTCGTTCCGCGACCACTACCTCGACGTCGAGCTCGACCTGTCACAGGTTGTCTTCATCGCGACGGCGAACGTCGCCGAGACGATCCCGGGACCGTTGCTCGACCGCATGGAGGTGATCCGCTTCGACGGCTACACGGTCGACGAGAAGGTCGCGATCGCCCGCGGCTACCTCTGGCCGCGCCAGCGCGAGCGGAACGGCCTGCGCGAGGACGAGGTCGCAGTCGAGGACTCGGTCATCGAGGCGATCGTCTCCGAGTACACCCGGGAGGCGGGAGTGCGGCAGCTCGAGCGCGAGCTCGGGAAGCTGCTGCGCAAGACGGCGACGAAGATCGTCTCGGGCGCGGTGGATACTCCCGTCCAGGTCGAGCTCGAGCTCGTCCGCGACGCCCTCGGCCGGCAGCGCTTCTACCAGGAGTCGGCGGAGCGGACGGCGGTGCCGGGCGTGGCCACGGGCCTCGCGGTCACCGGCACCGGCGGCGACGTGCTCTTCATCGAGGCGACCACCATGAAGGGCAGCGACAGCCTCGTGCTGACGGGGCAGCTCGGTGACGTGATGAAGGAGTCGGCGCAGATCGCGCTCTCCTTCGTCCGCTCGCACGCCGACGAGCTCGGCATCGACGAGAGCGCCTTCGACGGGCACACATTCCACGTGCACGTGCCGGCGGGCGCGATTCCGAAGGACGGCCCGAGCGCAGGCATCACCATGACGACCGCGATCGCGTCGCTCCTCTCGGGGCGGCCGGTGCGGCACACCGTCGGCATGACCGGCGAGGTGACGCTGCAGGGTCGCGTGCTCCCGATCGGCGGCCTGAAGCAGAAGGCGCTCGCGGCGCACGCCGCGGGGCTGACGGACGTGATCATCCCGGAGCGGAACCGTGCCGATCTCGACGACGTCCCCGAGGACGTGAAGGCCGAGATGCGGTTCCACCCCGTGATGACGCTCGACGAGGTGCTCGCACTCGCGCTCGAGCCGGCGACGGCGAGCCATGCGCTGCCGTAGCTGCCGCCCGATTCCCGAGGAGGTCCGCCGCGCGGCGGACCTCCTCGAAAGGCGCTGGACCGTGTCGATCATCTGGGCCTCGCACGAGGGCGCCTCACGCTTCGGCGAGTTCGCCCAGTCGCTCGGCGGCATCCCGCCGGCGACGCTCGCCGCCCGGCTGAACGAGCTCGAGCAGGCGGGCATCCTCGAGCGCGCGACGATCGAGGGCCGGCCGCCGCGCACCGAGTACCGCCTCACGAAGCGCGGACTGCAGCTGCACGGCCTCGTGGTCGCGCTGCGCCAGTTCGCCGGCGCTTAGGTGATCCGCTCGACCTGTTCCGATCGGGGAATTGCGTTGCGGATGATCGGCCGGCACCGTGTCTCGGGTGTCAGAGACCCGGATTCCTTGCGCCTCACGGATCGTTTCTTTACTCTTTGAAGCGATGAGCGCGCGGCCCGTCCTCCCGATCTCGATCGGCGCTATTTCGATTACCGTCAAGTTCGCGCGCCCGCGTCAGGGCTAGCCGGCATCGCGTCTCCCTCGCCCCGCCGGACTAGCCAGATAAGAGGCGAGGGATGAGAAAACAAGGCCTGTACGACCCCGCCTACGAGCACGACGCCTGCGGCGTCGCGTTCGTCGCACGCCTCGACGGCAGGCGGAGTCACGAAACGGTCGACCGTGCCCTCCGCGCGCTCGCGAACCTCGAGCATCGCGGCGCCGAAGGAGCGGACGCAGAGACCGGCGACGGGGCAGGCATCCTCGTCCAGGTGCCCGACGTCTTCCTGCGCAGCGTCGTGCCCTTCGAGCTGCCGCCGCCCGGGCGCTACGGCGTCGCGGTGTGCTTCCTCCCGCACCATGCCGAGCGCCGCCGCCTCCTCGAGCAGACGCTCGAGGAGGCGGTGCTCGCCGAAGGCCAACAGCTCCTCGGCTGGCGCGACCTCCCGGTCCGGCCGGAGGAGGCCGGTTCGCATGCGCGGGACTTTGCGCCTGCGATGCGCCAGCTCTTCGTCGGCGCGTCCGAGGAGCTCGCCGACGACCCGCTCGCCTTCGAGCGCAAGCTCTACGTCATCCGACGGCTCGCCGAGCACGCCGCAGGCGAGGAGCTCGTCATCCCGAGCTTCTCGGCGCGCACGATCGTCTACAAGGGGATGCTGACCGCGCCGCAGCTCGCCCGCTACTTCCCCGATCTCTCCGACGAGCGATTCGCAAGCGCACTCGCACTCGTGCACTCGCGCTACTCGACGAACACCTTCCCGAGCTGGGAGCTCGCGCATCCCTACCGCCTGATCGCCCACAACGGCGAGATCAACACGTTGCGCGGCAACGTCAACTGGATCCGCGCGCGCGAGTCGCAGCTCGCCTCCGAGCTCTTCGGCGACGACCTGCGCAAGGTGCTGCCGGTGATCAGGCCGGGCGGCTCCGACACCGCCACCCTCGACAACGTGCTCGAGTTGCTGGTGCTCGCGGGCCGCTCGCTCCCGCACGCACTGATGATGATGGTGCCCGAAGCCTACGAAGGGCGCCCGGACGTGGGCGACGAGGTGCGGGGCTTCTACCGCTTCCACGAATGCCTGACCGAGGCGTGGGACGGGCCGGCCGCGATCGCGTTCACCGACGGCACGCTGATCGGCGCGACCCTCGACCGCAACGGCCTGCGGCCCGGGCGCTGGCTCGAGACGACCGACGGCTGGGTCGTGATGGCCTCCGAAACGGGAGTGCTCGACATTCCCGCGTCGCAGATCAAGCGCAAGGGTCGCCTGCAGCCCGGCAAGCTCTTCCTCGTCGACCTTGCACGGGGGCGGATCGTCCCGGACGGCGAGGTGAAGCAGGAGGTCGCGGCCCAGAAGCCCTACGGCGAGTGGTACGAGCGAGAGCACGTCCGCCTCGCCGACCTGCCGCGGCGGGTGCCGTGCGAGCTCCACGAGCCCCTGCGTCGGCTGCAGCTGGCCTTCGGCTACACGCAGGAGGACATGAAGGTGATGCTCGCCCCGCTCGCTGCGAACGCGGAGGAGGCGATCGGGTCGATGGGCAACGACACGCCGCTCGCCGTCCTCTCGGAGCGGCGGCCGCTCCTCTACTCGTACTTCAAGCAGCTCTTCGCCCAGGTCACGAATCCGCCGATCGACCCGATCCGCGAGGCGGTCGTGATGAGCGTGCGCTCGCTCGTCGGCTCGGAGCGGAACCTGCTCGACGAGACGCCCGAGCACGCGCGCCAGCTCGTGATCGACAACCCGATCCTGCGCGACGACGAGCTCGAGAGCCTGCGCCAGGTCGACTCCGACGTCTTCAAGGCGCACACGGTCGACATCACCTGGCCGGTTGAGGATGGTGCCGAGGGCCTGGACCCGGCGCTCGATCGGATCTGCGCCGAGGCCGACCGGGCCCTTGCGGCCGGCACGAACGTGCTGATCCTCTCCGACCGCGCCGTCGGGCCGGAGCGGGTCGCGATCCCGTCGCTCCTCGCGGTCGGGGCGATCCATCACCACCTCGTGCGCGCCGGCACGCGGCTGCAAGCCGGGCTGGTCGTCGAGTCGGGCGAGCCGCGCAGCGTGCAGAGCGTCGCCGTGCTGATCGGCTACGGCGCGGCGGCGGTCAACCCGTACCTGATGCTCGCGACGATCGACCAGCTGGTCGACGAGGGGCGGCTCGACCTGC
Organism: uncultured Thermoleophilia bacterium; assembly: GCA_963725595.1. Classification (GTDB taxonomy): domain Bacteria; phylum Actinomycetota; class Thermoleophilia; order Gaiellales; family Gaiellaceae; genus PALSA-600. Next base: position 224,492 of record CAVRYT010000002.1, read on the forward strand.
AGCGCGACGAGGCCGAGGAGCGAGCGCTGAAGGCGATCGGCAAGGGGCTCCTGAAGACGATCTCGAAGATGGGCATCTCGGCGCTGTCGTCGTACTGCGGTGCGCAGGTGTTCGAGGCGGTCGGCCTCTCGCCGGAGCTGATCGACCGGCACTTCACGGGCACCGCCTCGCGCATCGGCGGCATCGGCACGCTCGAGCTCGCGGAGGGGGCGCTCGCGCGCCACCGGCGGGCCTACCCGGGCACGGGCGACGAGCTGCTGCCCGTCGTCGGGCTCTACGCGTGGCGCCGCGACGGCGAGCACCACCAGTGGAACCCCGAGACGATTGCGCTGCTACAGCACGCGGTTCGGGGGGGAGGCCGCCCGACGTACGAGCAGTTCGCGGCGCTCGTCAACGACGACTCCGCCCGTCGCTCGACGCTTCGCGGCCTGCTTCGCTTCGTCGAGCGTCGCCCGGTGCCGCTCGAGGAGGTCGAGCCCGCGTCCGAGATCGTCAAGCGCTTCTCGACCGGCGCGATGTCGCTCGGCTCGCTGTCGCGGGAGGCGCACGAGACGCTCGCGGTGGCGATGAACCGCCTCGGCGGCCGCTCGAACACGGGCGAGGGCGGTGAGGACCCGGCTCGCTTCGGCGACGAGCGCCGCTCGCGCATCAAGCAGGTCGCCTCCGGTCGCTTCGGGGTCAACATCGCCTACCTCGCGAACGCCGACGAGCTGCAGATCAAGATGGCCCAGGGGGCGAAGCCCGGCGAGGGCGGCCAGCTGCCGGGGCACAAGGTCGACTCGTACATCGCGTCGATTCGGTTCACGACGCCGGGCGTCGGCCTCATCTCGCCGCCGCCGCACCACGACATCTACTCGATCGAGGACTTGAAGCAGCTGATCTACGACCTCCGCTGCTCGAACCCGACCGCCCGCGTCTCGGTGAAACTCGTCGCAGAGGTCGGAGTCGGGACGGTCGCCGCGGGCGTCGTGAAGGCGAACGCCGACCACGTCCTCATCTCGGGCCACGACGGCGGCACGGGAGCCTCGCCGGTCTCCTCGATTCTCCACTCGGGCATCCCGTGGGAGATCGGGCTCGCCGAGACGCAACAGACGCTGGTCCTGAACGGGCTGCGCTCGCGGGTGTGGGTGCAGACCGACGGGCAGCTCAAGACCGGCCGTGACGTCGTGATCGCCGCGCTCCTCGGCGCCGACGAGGTGGGCTTCGCGACCGCCCCGCTGATCGCGACCGGCTGCGTGATGATGCGCGCCTGCCACCTGAACACCTGCCCGGTCGGCGTCGCGACGCAGGACCCGGTCCTGCGTGCCCGCTTCCAGGGCAAGCCGGAGCACGTGATCGAGTACTTCTTCCACGTCGCCGAGGATGTGCGCGAGATCATGGCCTCGCTCGGAGTGCGCCGGTTCGAGGAGCTCGTCGGTCGGGTCGACCTGCTCGAGCCGGACCGGGCTCTGGAGCACTGGCAGCGGCGCGGGATCGACCTCACCAACCTGCTGCGCCGCCCCGACGTGCCCGAGGGGACGCCGCTCCGCCGTACCGAGCAGCAGGCCTCGCCGCTCGCCGACGCGCTCGACTGGCGGCTGATCGAGGCGGGCGGCGGCCGTTTCGACGTGCGCAACGTCAACCGCACCGTCGGCGGCCTGCTCTCGCATCACATCACCTCGCGCGGCCTCGACGGCGAGTGGCGCTTCGAGCTGCACGGCTCGGCCGGCCAGTCGTTCGGCGCGTGGCTCGCGCCGGGTGTCGAGCTGACCCTCTTCGGCGACGCGAACGACTACGCCGGCAAGGGCCTCTCGGGCGGCGTGCTCGCGGTGCGCCCCCCGGAAGACGCCGCGTTCGCCGCCGAGGAGAACGTGATCGTCGGCAACACCGTCCTCTACGGGGCAACCGCCGGCCGCGCGTTCTTCCGCGGCCTTGCGGGCGAGCGCTTCGCCGTCCGCAACTCGGGTGCGAGTGCGGTCGTCGAGGGCGTCGGCGACCACGGTTGCGAGTACATGACCGGCGGCCGCGTCGTCGTGGTCGGCCCGACCGGGCGGAACTTCGCCGCGGGGATGAGCGGCGGCATCGCCTACGTGCTCGACTTCGACCCGGTCCGCTGCAACCTGCAGCTCGTCGGCCTCGAGGAGCTCGACGACGAGGACGAGCGGACGGTGCGCGAGCTCCTCGCCGAACACGCCGACCGCACCGGCTCACCGGTCGCCGAGCGCCTGCTCGACGGTTGGGATCCGTTCCGCTTCTCGAAGGTGATGCCGCACGACTACAAGCGTGCGCTCGCGCTGACCGTGTCGGCTGGGGGCATCGGCTTTCTCGGCACCGAGTCGGAGGAGGCCGCGTAGTGCAGCTCGCAACGGTGTCAGACACCACTCCGACCGTTGTCTTTGGCTCCCCCGTGGACGAGGTGTCGGACACCCTGGGAGGCACCGCGTAGTGGGCAAGCTCGGCGCGTTCAAGGACGTCGGCCGCGCGCCGGCTCCGGAGCGTGACCCGCACGAGCGGATCGGCGACTTCCGCGAGTTCGTCGGCACGCTGCCGCTCACGGAGCTGCGTGCGCAGGCGTCCCGCTGCATGGAGTGCGGCGTGCCGTTCTGCCACAGCGGCTGCCCGCTCGGCAATCTGATCCCCGACTGGAACGACCTCGTCTACCGCGACCGCTTCGACGAGGCGATCCGCGAGCTGCACCGCACGAACAACTTCCCCGAGTTCACCGGCCGGCTCTGCCCGGCTCCGTGCGAGGCGGCGTGCGTGCTCGAGATCAACGAGGGCGACGCCGTCTCGATCAAGCAGGTCGAGCTGTCGATCGTGAACCGCGCATGGGACGAAGGCTGGATCCTCCCCCGTCCGCCCGCCACCAGAACAGGCCGGTGCGTCGCGGTGATCGGCTCCGGCCCGGCGGGCCTCGCGTGCGCGCAGCAGCTAGCGCGGGAGGGGGAGAGCGTCGTGGTCTTCGAGCGTGACGAGGCGGCGGGTGGGCTCGTCCGCTTCGGCGTGCCGGAGTTCAAGATCGAGAAGCGGCTCGTCGAGCGTCGCGTCGACCAGCTCCGTGCCGAGGGAGTCGAGTTCCGCTTCGGCGTCGAGGTCGGCGTCGACGTCGACCCGGAGGAGCTTCGCGCGACTCACGACGCGGTCGTGATCGCGACGGGCGCGCGCGTGCCGCGCGACCTGCCGGTGCCGGGCCGGGAGCTCGAGGGCGTCCACTTCGCGATGGAGTACCTCTACGACCGCGCGCGCATCATCGCCGGGACGCAGGAGCGCGGGCTGACCGCGGCCGGCAAGCACGTGATCGTGATCGGCGGCGGCGACACCGGGGCCGACTGCGTCGGGCACGCGCATCGGGAACGGCCCGCCTCGGTCACACAGATCGAGCTGCTCGGCGAGCCGCCGGCACAGCGGCCCGACGACCTGACGCCCTGGCCGAGCTGGCCGATGAAGCTGCGCACCTCCTACGCGCTGCACGAGGGCGGCGACCGCTCGTTCGCGATCTCCACCACGCACCTCTCGGGCGCGGACGGCCACGTCGGCGAGATCCACTGGCAAGGAAACAGCGGCACGCCGCCGTTCGAGCTCGTGCCGGGCACCGAGGAGTCGCGGCCCGCCGAGCTCGTGCTGCTCGCAATGGGCTTTCTCGGGCCGGAGCGGCCCCTGCTCGAACGGCTCGGGGTCGAGGCCGACGGGCGCGGGAACGCCGCCGCCCCTCGCTTCCACACCTCCGCCGACGGGGTGTTCGCCGCCGGCGACGCCCGCCGCGGGCAGTCGCTCGTCGTGTGGGCGATCGACGAGGGCCGCCGCTGCGCGGCCGCCGTGCGTTCCTACTTGGACGCGCGGGACGCCGGGCCGGAGGCCACTTTCCTTTCGATAGCGGCCGTTTCGGGCGCGGAGTAGACTGCCCCGCCATGAGACGGACCATGCAAGAGGTGCACGGCGAGAACTGCGCGGTTGCGGCGACCGCCGAGCTGATCGCCATGAAGTGGACGCCGCTGATCGTGCACGACCTGTCGGAGGGGCCGCGGCGCTTCATGGAGCTCGAGCACGCCTGCCCCGGTATCAGCCCGCGCACGCTCTCCGAGCGGCTCGACATGCTCGAGCGGCAGGGTGTCGCGCTGCGACGCAGTTACCCGGAATCGCCGCCGCGCGTCGAGTACGAGCTGACCGAGAAGGGCCGTGCCCTCCTGCCGATCATCCGCGAGATGCGCCGGTTCGGGCGCGCCTGGATGATCGACGAGCACGCGGAGCACGCGGCCGCTGCGCGGCGCTGACGGCGGTCGAGTGGCCCGCAAGATCGCGATCATCGGCGGCGGCCGGCTCGGTGAGTCGCTCCTGCGCGGCCTGCTCAGCTCCGGCTGGCGGACCGAGGAGGATCTCGTCGTCACGGCACGGCGCCCGGAACGGCGCACGGAGCTGAACGAGCGCTACGGCGTCTCGGCCGACGTGTCGAACGTCGACGCCGTCGCCGACGCGCGCCTCGTCGTCCTGGCGGTGAAGCCGCAGGACCTGGAGGCCGTCGTGGCCGAGATCGCACCGGCGGTGAGGCGGGACCAGCACACCCTGCTCTCGGTCGCCGCCGGCGTGACGACGGCCACGATCGAATCGCTCCTGCCGCCCGGGTCGCGGGTCGTGCGCGCGATGCCGAACGCGCCCGCACTCGTGCACGAAGGGATCGCCGCGATCAGCGGCGGCAAGTCGGCGACCGAGGAGGACCTCGCGCTGGCCGAGGACACACTCGGGCACCTCGGAGCCGTCGTGCGCGTCGCCGAGTACGACCTCGACGCCGTCACCGCGCTCTCCGGCTCGGGGCCGGCCTACTTCGCGCTGCTCGCGGAGGCGATGATCGAGGCCGGGCTTCTGCTCGGCCTGTCGCGCGAGGTCTCGACGCGGCTCGTCGTGCAGACGATGCTCGGGAGCGCGCTCCTGCTCCGCGACGAAGGGATCCATCCGGTGGAGCTGCGCGAGGCTGTGACCTCTCCCGGCGGGACGACGACGCGCGCGATCCGCGAGCTCGAGCGCTCCGGCGTTCGCGCGGCGTTCCTGAACGCGATCAGCGCCGCCACCGAGCGCTCGCGCGAGCTCGGCGCCCACCAGGACTGACAGGTGGCAGGCCGCAGGTTCCCGTGTCAGGCACCCTTGAAGAGCAGCGCGGCTTCGTCGATTGCCGCCCGTTGCGCGAGCGCGCGGTTCACCGCGTTCACCACCGCGCGGAGCGACGCCGTGACGATGCTCGGGTGTACCCCGACGCCCCAGATCGGATCGTCGTCGACGTCAGCCTCGATGTAGGCGGCTGCCGTCGCGTCGGCGGCCGCCGCCATCGCGTGCTCGTGGTAGTCGCGTAGTCGGATCGTGATCCCGAAGCTCTTCTCGAACGCGTCCACGAGGGCGGCGATCGGGCCGTTCCCGGTCCCTTCGACCTCGTGTGGCACGCCGTCGACGGTCAGGTGGGCGACGATGTGGTCGTCGTCGGCGCTCGAGTGCGTGTACGCGCCGAGCTCGTACGGGCGCACCTGCGAGAGGTAGTGCTCGTGGAAGGCGGCGAGCAACTCGTCGGCGGTGAGCTCGTCGCCGCGTGAGTCGGTGATCGCCTGCACCTTCTGCGCGAAGTCGACCTGCAGCCCGCGCGGCAGCTCGAGGTTGTGCTCGCTCTCCATCAGGTAGGCGACGCCGCCCTTCCCGGACTGGGAGTTGACGCGGATGATCGCCTCGTAGCTGCGGCCGAGATCGGCAGGGTCGATCGGCAGGTACGGGACGTCCCAGAGGCCCGACTCGGAGCGCTGCTGCGCGTACATGCCCTTCTTGATCGCGTCCTGGTGCGATCCCGAGAACGAGGTGTAGACCAGCTCACCCACCCATGGGTGGCGCGGGTGGATCGGCAGTTCGTTGCACTCCTCGACGATCCGCTTCGCCTCGTCGAGGTGCGAGAGGTCGAGGTTCGGATCGACGCCCTGCGTCAGCAGGTTCAGCGCGATCGTGACCAGGTCGACGTTGCCGGTGCGCTCGCCGTTCCCGAAGAGCGTGCCCTCGACGCGATCCGCGCCCGCCATCAGGCCGAGCTCGGCCGTCGCGACGGCCGTGCCCCGGTCGTTGTGGGGATGCACGCTCAGGACGATCCGGTCACGGGCCGAGACATGCCGTCCGAACCATTCGATCCGGTCGGCGTAGACGTTCGGCGGGAACGCCTCGACCGTCGTCGGCAGGTTGACGATCATCGGGGCGTCGACGGTCGGCCGCCACACGGCGATCACGGCCTCGCAGATCTCGAGCGCAAACTCGAGCTCCGTGCCGTGGAAGCTCTCGGGCGAGTATTCGAACACGATCTCGCCGCTCGCTCGCCCGGCGAGCTCCTTGCACAACTCGGTCGCACGCACCGCGAGGTCGACGATGCCCGCCTTGTCGAGCCTGAAGACGACTCGCCGCTGCGTGGCCGATGTCGAGTTGTAGAGATGGACGATCGCCCGGCGCGCGCCCTCGAGCGCCTCGAAGGTCTGGTCGATCAGCTCTGGCCGCGCCTGGGTCAGCACTGCGATCGTGGTGTCGGCCGGCACGAGCTCGTCCTCGATCAGCCGGCGGACGAAGTCGAAGTCCGTCTTCGAGGCGGCCGGGAAGCCGACCTCGATCTCCTTGACCCCGAGCTCCACGAGCAGGTCGAACATCCGCTGCTTGCGAGCGGCGTCCATCGGCTTCACGAGTGCCTGGTTGCCGTCGCGCAGGTCGGTCGAGCACCAGATCGGCGCGTGGTCGACGACACGGTTGGGCCACGTTCGATCAGGAAGCTCGACGGTGGGGTAGGGCTTGTACTTCCAGTGCGGCATCGCCATGGCGTCACTCCTCCGTTGAAAAAGGTCGGACGACTCCCGTTGTGCGGGATCGCGGGACGGGTATGTCGTGCGAGCGCCTCCCCTAGCGGGGAAGGAGGAGGGCAAGCGCCTGGAGGGTGCGGCGGTATGGGCGCTGTCCGGTCATCGCTTCGAAAAGCATAGTGATCCTTCCCTGCGGTGGCAACGGTTGCTTGACACCTTGATTGGCCGCGGGCACACTGCGACGACGATGACTCGCAAGGCCCGCGCGCTCGAGCTCCCGTCGCCGCTTCCGGTGGCGTTGCTCGCGCTCGGCCTCGTCATTCTCTCGATCGTCGTCATTCTCCCCCACTAGGGGGGAGATGTCGCTCACGCGGCCCTGGACGCCGCATACGCCGACCGACAGACGGAAGAAGTGCGCCACGCGTGAGGAGGATCGAGATGGAACCGGAGGTTCACGAATGACGAAGACCGTTGCCTGTCTCGCCGGTGACGGCGTCGGGCCGGAGCTGATGGCCGCGGCCACGCGCGCGCTCGAGCGCGTCGCGAAGCTGCATCAGCTGAGGCTCGACGATCGCCACCTGCCGTTCGCGGGCGAGGCGGTGACGCGTTCCGGCCATCCCCTTCCCGCCGACACGCGTGCCGCCTACCGAGAGGCGGACGCGATCCTGGTCGCCGCGCCGCACGAGCCGGCCTTCGACGGGGTCAAGGCCGACCTACAGCTCTCCTGGCGCGCGGTGCGCGTCGAGGTCGGCCCCGAGGAGGACCTGATCGTCACCGGACCCATGGACGAGCTCGGCACCGCGACCGCGCTCGCGCGCGCGTTCGGGTGCGCTGCGTCGCGACGGGGCCGCATTACCTGCGTCGGCTCCTCGGAGAGCTGGCGCGAGGCGCTCGCGGCCGAGCGCAGGGGCTGGGACGGCCTGACGGTCGAGGAGGCGCAGCTGGGCGAGACGCTCGTCCGCCTGCGCGACCGTCCGCAATCGCTGGACGTCGTCGCCACCGAGGCGCATCTGGTGGACGCGATCGTCGACGCGGCGGCGTCGTTCGCGGGCTCGAACGCGACGATCGCGCACGCCTGGCTGCCCGACGAGGGGCCTGGGGTGTTCGCGCCGGGCTCCAGCGAGCCCGACGAGCACGCAGGCTTCGGCGTCGCCGACCCGAAGGCGATGCTACTCGCGACCTCGCTGATGCTCGCCGAGGGGCTCAAGCGGCGGGCAGCGTCGCGGACGCTCGAACGGGCCGTCGCAGCGGCTTCGCTGCGGCCGGGAGCAGACCGCGACACGCAGTCCTTCACCGATGCGGTGATCGCGCTCCTGCCGCAGACGCGAACCGACGTCGAGCACTTCGACGAGGTCTGGCGGTGAGTCGGGGTACACGCATGCTCGGGTCGGACGCGATCCTGCGCGCGCTCGAGGCGGAGGGCGTCGACGTCGCCTTTGGCATTCCCGGCGGCGCGATCCTGCCGACGTACGACGCGATCGCCCGCGGGACGACCGTGCGCCACGTGCTGGCACGGCACGAGCAGGGAGCCGGGCACATGGCGGAGGGCTACGCGCGCGCGTCAGGCCGCGTCGGCGTTGCGATCGCGACCTCGGGGCCGGGCGCGACCAACCTCGTCACCCCGATCGCCGACGCGTGGATGGACTCGACGCCGATCGTGTGCATCACCGGGCAGGTGCGGTCGAACCTGATCGGCACGGATGCGTTCCAGGAGATCGACGCGACCGGCATCACGATGCCGATCGTCAAGCACTCCTGGCTTGTGCAGGAGACGGCCGAGCTCGTGCCGGCGCTCAAGGCCGCGTTCCACGTCGCGCGCACCGGCCGTCAGGGCCCCGTGCTCGTCGACATCGCGAAGGACGTCCAGGAGGCCGAGCTCGACTTCGAGTGGCCGGACGAGGTCGACCTGCCCGGGTGGCGGCCGCCGCGCAAGGTGCACCCCCGCCAGGTGCGCGAGGCGGCGCTCGCGATCGCGCAGGCGGAGCGGCCGATCGTCTACGCGGGCGGCGGCGTCCTGAACGGCGACGCGTGCGCTGAGCTCCATGAGCTCGTCGACTCGGCGCGCCTGCCCGCGGTCGTGACGCTGATGGGGAAGGGCTGCCTGCCCGACTCCCACCCGCTCAACTACGGCCCTCCGGGAATGCACGGCTCGAAGTACGGGAACTGGGCGCTGAACAAGTCCGACCTCGTGATCGCGATCGGCACCCGCTTCGACGATCGCGTCACCGGCAAGGTGTCGGCCTTCGCACCCGGGGCGAAGGTGATCCACTTCGACATCGACGCGGCCGAGGTGGGGAAGATCCGGGCCGCCGAGATCCCCGTCGTCGGACCGCTCAAGCTCGCGCTCGGCGAGCTCGTGCGAGAGCTCCACGCCGCGCGCGAAGGCCACGCGCCGAAGCACGAGCCGTGGCTGCGGCAGCTCGAGGAGTGGCGCGCGAGCTTCCCGTATCGCTACACGAAGGTCGACGGCGTGCTCAAGCCGCAGACGGCGATCGAGGCGTTGCGCGACCTCGCCGCGACCACCGAGGGCGACGTGATCTGGACGACGGGAGTCGGCCAGCACCAGATGTGGGCGATGCAGTACCTCGTCTGCGACAAGCCGCGCTCGTTCATCACCTCGGGCGGGCTCGGGACGATGGGCTACGGGGTACCTGCGGCGGTCGGCGCCAAGGCGGCCCGCCCCGACGCCACCGTCGTCTGCATCGACGGCGACGGCTGCTTCCAGATGACCTGCCAGGAGCTCGCCACGGCGGCGCTCGAACGGCTGCCGATCGTCACGGTCGTGATCAACAACGGCTGGCTCGGGATGGTGCGCCAGTGGCAGGAGCTGTTCTACGCGGAACGGTTTGCGCAGACGCACCTGACGAAGGCCGTGCCCGATTACGCGCAGCTCGCGGAGGCCTACGGCTGCGCAGGCTTCACCGTCGAGACCGAGGACGAGCTCGAGGGCGCGCTCGCGGCCGCGTTCGACGCGGGGCGCAGCGCGGTCGTTGACGTCCGTTGCGACCCGGAGGAGAAGTGCTTCCCGATGGTGCCCGCCGGCGCCGCCGCGGTCGACGTGATCGAGGCGCCCGACGAGGAAGGGGTCGTTGCATGAGCACTCATACGATCTCCGTCCGGATGGAGAACAAGCCGGGCGCGCTCGCACGCGTCTCGCAGCTCTTCTCCCGCCGCGGCTACAACATCATGAGCCTCGCGGTCGGGCCGACCGAGCGCCCCGACATCTCGCGGCTCACCCTGCGCGTCGACTGCAGCGAGAACTCGCTCGAGCAGATCGAGAAGCAGATGCACAAGCTCGTGAACGTGCTCCGCGTGACGGAGCTCGTGCCGGACGAGTCGCTCGAGCGCGAGTTGGCGCTGATCACGGTCAGCATCAGCCCCGACCGGCGGGCCGAGCTCGTCTCCCTGAGCCAGCTCGCCGGCGCGCGGGTCGCCGACATCGGCCGCGACGCCGTCACGTTCGAGGTCGTCGGCAGGCCCGAGCAGGTCGAGGCCTTCGAGGAGCTCGTTCGTCCGTACGGCGTCCGCGAGCTCGTCCGCACCGGCAGGATCGGGCTGCGCCGACCGAGCGCCAACGGCCGCACGCACAATCCCACCGTCAGCGTCTGAAAGGAACCGGAATGGCAGAGATCCTCAAGGCGGGCAACGCCGACCTGCTCGACGGCAAGGTCGCGGTGCTCGGGTACGGCAGCCAGGGCCACGCGCACGCGCTCAACCTGGCCGACTCCGGCGTCGACGTCGTGGTCGGCCTGCGGGAGGGCTCGAAGTCCTGGCCGGCCGCCGAGGAGGCAGGCCTGCAGGTCCGGACGGTCGCGGAGGCGGTGCGCGGCGCGCAGCTCGTCTCCTTCCTCGTCCCCGACGGCGACCAGCCGCGCCTGTACGAGGAAGAGGTCGCGCCGAACCTCGCCGACGGGGCCGCGCTGCTCTTTGCACACGGCTTCAACGTGCACTACGGGCGGATCACGCCGCCGCCGGGGCACGACGTGATCATGGTCGCGCCGAAGGGGCCCGGCCACGTCGTCCGCCGCCTGTACACGGAGGGCTACGGCACGCCGGCTGTGATCGCGGTTGCGCAGGATGCGAGCGGACGGGCGAAGGAGCTCGCGCTCGCGTACGGCGCCGCGCTCGGCGCGGGCCGCGTCGGCATGGTCGAGACGTCGTTCGCCGAGGAGACCGAGACCGACCTGTTCGGCGAGCAGACGGTGTTGTGCGGCGGCGTCACGCAACTGATCCAGCTCGGCTTCGAGACGCTCGTCGAGGCCGGGTATCAGCCCGAGGTCGCGTACTACGAGTGCCTGCACGAGCTGAAGCTGATCGTCGACCTGATCTGGGAGGGCGGGATCGAGCGCATGCACTACTCGATCTCCGACACCGCCGAGTACGGCTCCCACATGGTCGGGCCGAAGGTCGTCGACGAGCACGTGCGCGAGAACATGCGCGCGGTGCTGGCCGCGATCCGCGACGGCTCGTTCGCGCGCGAGTGGATCGCCGAGATGGACCGCGGCCAGCCGATCCTCGACGAGAAGCGGCGCGAGCTCGCGGCGACCCAGCTCGAGCAGGTCGGGGCGCGGCTGCGCGCACTGAACGTGCGCGAGGAGACCGCGGAGGTTCATGGCGTCGGTTGACACCAAGGTCGCCCTGCTGGGATACGGGACGGTCGGCGCCGCGGTCGACCGTCTCCTGACGGAGTCCGCCGACGACATCGAGCGCGCCACCGGCCACCGGCTGCGCGTCGTGAAGGCGCTCGTCCGCGAGCTCGGGAAGGAGCGTGAGCCCAGCCCGCCGGGCGGGGTGCTCACCGACGACTTCGCCGAGATCGCGGACGACCCCGAGATCGCGGTCGTCGCGGAGGTGATGGGCGGGCTCGAGCCGGCCGGGGCGTACGTGCTCGAGCTGCTCTCCCGGGGCAAGCACGTCGTCACCGCGAACAAGCAGCTCGTCGCTCGGCGCGGCGCGGAGCTCTTTGCCGCGGCGTCCGCAGGCGGCGTCCAGCTTCGCTTCGAGGCGAGCGTCTGCGGAGCGATCCCGGTGATCAAGGTGCTGCGCGAGTCGATGGTCGTGACGAACGTGCACGGCGTGCTCGGGATCGTCAACGGCACGACCAACTTCGTGCTCACGGAGATGGAGGGCGGCAAGACCTACGCCGAGGCGCTCGCCGAGGCGCAGGCGCGGGGCTACGCCGAGGCCGACCCCACCGACGACGTCTCAGGTGCCGACGCCGCCGCGAAGATGGCGATCCTGGCGACCGTCGCCTTCAACTCGCGGGTCGACCTCGGCGACGTGGAGTACGACGGGCATCTCGGAGATCGACCCGGCTCGACGTGGCGGCGGCCCGCGAGCTCGAGATGGTGATCCGGCTCGTCGGCACCGCGCGGCTCGTGGACGGCCGCTACGACGTGCACGTGCGGCCGGCGTTCGTCGACAAGCAGCATCCGCTCGCGAAGGTCGACGGTGCGTTCAACGCGGTGATGCTGCAGGGCGACGCGATCCGCGAGATCACGCTCGAGGGACCGGGCGCCGGCGGGAGCGAGACGGCGTCGGCGGTGATCGCCGACATCACGAGCGTGATCGGCACGATGGGCACCGGCTTCCTGCAGAACGACGCCGCCTGGCGTGAGCTGGAGCGGCTGCCGCCGGGCGAGTCGCGCTCGCCGTACTACTTCCGGCTGTCGGTCGACGACCGGCCGGGCGCGCTCGCGAAGGTCGCCGAGGAGCTCGCACGGCACGAGATCTCGATCGCGCGCCTGCTGCAGCACTCGAACGGCGACGGCGCGGCGCTGCACGTCGTCACGCACGAGGCGGCGACGGGCGCGCTCGACCTGGCGCTCGCCGCGATCGGCGAGCTGCCCGAGATCAGGCGGCGCTCGACGCCGCTGCCGGTCGTCTCCGATCGCGGTGTGACGGAGCTCGGATGGGCGTGAGGGCGGCCTCGTGGCTCTCGCTCGGCGAAGGCTCGACGCCGCTCGTCCGCGCCCGGCGCCTCTCCGAGGCAGCTCGGGCTCGACCTGCACCTGAAGGTGGAGGGCGCAAACCCAACGGGCAGCTTCAAGGACCGCGGCATGGTGGTCGCGGTCGAGCGCGCGGTCGACGCGGGCGCCCACACGGTCGTCTGCGCATCGACCGGGAACACCGCGGCGAGCGCTGCGACGTATGCCGCTCGCGCCGGGCTGCGGGCGGTCGTGCTCACCCCCGCCGGCGGCACCGCCTCGGCGAAGCGGGCGCAGGCGAGCGCGGCGGGCGCAGACGTGATCGAGGTCCGCGGCACCTTCGACGACGCTCTCCGGCTCGCGTTCGAGCTGTGCGAGCGCGACGGCTACGTGCTGGTCAACTCCGCGAGCCCCGACCGCAACCGCATCGAGGGCCAGAAGCTCGTCGCCGGCGAAATCGTGGAGCAGCTCGGGCTCGTCCCCGACGTGATCGCACTGCCCTTCGGCGGCGGCGGCAACGTCAGCGCGGTCGCCCAGGGTCTCGGCGAGCTCGGCGCGTCGGCGAGCCTCGTCGTCGGGCAGGCTGCCGAGCGGGCGACCACCTGGGCGTCCGCGATCCGGATCGAGGAGCCCGCGCACGCGCGCGAGGTGGCCGGGCTCGTCCAGTCGGGTCGTCTCGAGATCGTCACGCTCGCCGAGGACGAGCTGCGCCACTGGTGGCAGCGACTCTCGACCGAGGAGGGCGTCTTCTGCGAGCCCGCCTCGGCCGCGGGGGTCGCGGCGCTCGCCCGCGTCGACGGTGCCGAGTGGCAGACGGCGGTGGCGATCGTCACCGGGCACGGGCTGAAGGATGCGGGCGCCGTCGACCAGTCGTCGTCGGCCACCGTCGACGCGAGTCTCGCCGCGATCCTCGAGGTGCTCGCGTGATCCACGCCTTCGCGCCCGCGACCACCGCCAACCTCGGCCCCGGCTTCGACGCCGCCGGCGCCGCGCTCGACCTCTGGAACGAGGTCGTCGTGGAGGACGGCGAGTTTGCGGTCGAGCTCGCGGGCGAGGGCGCCGCCGAGCTGCCGCGCGATGCCTCTCACCTCGCGCTGCGCGCCTTCGCGCTCTTCGCACCGGTCGAGAGCCACCGTTTCTCCTTCGTCAACCGGATCCCGCTCGAGCGCGGGCTCGGCTCGAGCGCGGCCGCGATCGCGCTCGGGCTCGTCGCCGGAGCGGCGGCCGCGGGCCGGCCGGCCTCCCCCGACGAGCTGCTCGCCGCGGGGTGGGAGCTCGAGGGGCACGCCGACAACCTCGCCGCCGCGTTGTACGGTGGCGTCTGCCTCGCCTGGCGCGGGAACGGCACCCCGCACGCGGCGCGCATCGCCTCGGCGATGCCCGCGGCCGCCGTCGTGGTGGTGCCGGACGCGCGCACGAGCACGGCAGAGTCGCGCAACGCGCTCCCGGAGCTCGTGTCGCACGCGGATGCCGCCGCCAGTGCCGGCGCCGCCGCGCTGCTCGGCGCCGCGATCGCCGCAGGCGATACGTCGCTCCTGCGGGCCGCGTTCGCCGACCGCCTGCACGAGCCCTACCGGCTCGCCTCGACGCCGCTCTTGCAGGCGCTGAACGAGCGGCCCGCGACCGGTGCGCTCGGCACGACCCTCTCGGGCTCCGGCCCGTCTGTCGTCGTCTGGGCGCGGCCCGGCGACGAGGCCGCGGTCGCGGCGGAGCTCGAGCAGTCCTTCCCCGACACGACCGTGCTGTCGCTCGCGGTGGCCGAGAGGAGCGCACGTCTCATGAGCGTCTACGACCGGAGCCACCCTGCGAAGCGCCACAGTGCGGCGCTCACCGACGGCGTCGACCGCGCCCCGGCGCGCGCGATGCTGAAAGGAGTCGGCTTCACGGACGAGGACCTCGCCCGCCCACTCGTCGGCGTCGCGACGACATGGATCGAGACGATGCCGTGCAACCTGAACCACCGGCTGCTCGCGAACTACGTCAAGCAGGGGATCCGGAGGGCGGGCGGGACGCCGCTCGAGTTCAACACGATCGCGGTCTCCGACGGCGTCTCGATGGGCACGGTCGGCATGCGTGCGTCGCTCGTCTCGCGCGAGGTGATCGCCGACTCGATCGAGCTCGTCGCGCGTGGGCACCTGTTCGACGGCCTGGTCTGCATCGTCGGCTGCGACAAGACGATCCCCGCTGCCGTGATGGCACTCGCGCGGCTCGACCTGCCAGGGCTCGTGCTGTACGGCGGCTCGATCGCGCCCGGCCGCTACCGGGGGCGGGACGTGACGATCCAGGACGTCTTCGAGGTCGTCGGCGCCCACGCCGCCGGAAAGGTGAGCGCGAACGAGGTGCACGCGCTCGAGAGCGTCGCGTGCCCCGGCGCGGGCGCGTGCGGCGGGCAGTTCACGGCGAACACGATGGCGACGGCGCTCGACTTCCTCGGCGTCAGCTCGCCCGGGATGAACGAGATCCCGGCGAACCATCCGGAGAAGCCGCACGCCGCCGTACGGGCGGGCGAGCTCGCGATGAGGCTGGTGCTCGAGGACACACGCCCGTCGAGCGTGCTCACGCGCGATGCGTTCGAGAACGCGATCGCCGCGATCGCCGCGACCGGCGGCTCGACGAACGGTGTCCTGCACCTGCTCGCGATCGCCGCCGAAGCGGGGGTGGAGCTCTCGATCGACGACTTCGACCGCGTCGCGAGCCGCACGCCGATCGTCGCCGACATCGTCCCCGGCGGGCGCTACGTCGCCACCGACCTCTACCGGGCCGGCGGCGTGGGCCTCGTCGCGCGCGAGCTCGTGCGCGCAGGAGTCGTGCACGAGGACGCGCGGACGGTCGACGGGCGGTCGCTGCGCGAAGTCGCCGACGGCGTGCACGAGCGGGCGGGCCAGGACGTCGTCGTCTCGTGGGATCACCCCCTCAAGGCGACCGGAGGGCTCGCGATCCTGCGTGGCAACCTCGCGCCGGACGGCTGCGTCGTGAAGCTCGCCGGGCACGAGCGGCTGCTGCACCGGGGGCCCGCGCGCGTGTTCGAGTCCGAGGAGGATTGCTTCGCAGCGGTCAAGGCTCGCGCGATCCGGCCCGGCGACGTGATCGTCATCCGGTACGAGGGCCCCGCGGGCGGCCCGGGGATGAGGGAGATGCTGCACGTCACCGCTGCGATCGTCGGAGAGGGGATCGGCGACGAGGTGGCGCTGATCACCGACGGCCGCTTCTCGGGCGCGACGCACGGCCTGATGGTCGGCCACGTCGCGCCGGAGGCGTTTCGCGGCGGCCCGATCGCGCTCGTCCGCGACGGCGACCCGATCGTGCTCGACGTCGAGGCGCGGCGGCTCGACGTGGAGGTCGCCGAGGACGAGCTCGAGCGGCGCCGCGCCGAGTGGTCGCAGCCGGAGCCGCGCTACACGACCGGCGTGTTCGCGAAATACGCGGCGTCAGTGGGCTCCGCCAGCGAAGGAGCCCGAACCGGTGTCTGACACCTTCAAGGTGTCAGACACCCGCGAGCAGCCGCCCGATCGCGCGCGTCGCCTGGCGGATCCGCTGCTCGTTCTCGACGAGCGCGAAGCGCACGTGGCCGTCGCCGCCCGCGCCGAAGCCGATGCCGGGGCTGACCGCGACGTGAGCCTCGCGGGCGAGGCGCAGCGCGGTCTCGAGGGAGCCGAGCTCGCGGAACCGCTCGGGGAGCGGCGCCCACACGAACATCGTCCCGAGCGGAGGCTCGACGACCCAGCCGGCGCGGGCGAGGCCCTCGCAGAGCACGTCGCGGCGGCGCTCGTAGATCGCGCAGACCTCGGCCGGGTACTCGCTTGCCTCCCGCAGGGCGACGATCGAGGCGATCTGGATCGGCTGGAAGGTGCCGTAGTCGAGGTACGACTTGAGCTTGGCGAGCGCGGCGACGACCTCGGGGTGGCCCAGCAGGAAGCCGACGCGCCAGCCCGCCATCGAGAACGACTTCGTCAGGCTGTACAGCTCGACGGCGCAGTCGCCCGCGCCCTCCGCCGCGAGCACCGACGGCGGGCGGTGCCCCCCGAAGGCGACGTCGGCGTAGGCGAAGTCGTGCACGAGCAGGAACTCGTGCTCGCGCGCGAGGTCGACGAGCCGCTGCAGTTCTTGCGCGGTCGCGACCGCGGTCGTGGGGTTGTGCGGGTAGGAGACCACGACTGCGCGCGGGCGCGTCCTCCGCACGGCCTCCTCGATCGCCTCGACGCCTCCGGTCACAGGCGGCGCCGCGACCGTCGCCCCGGCGAGGCGCGGCGCGACCGCGTGGATCGGGTACGCGGGCGTCGGCACGACGACCGAGTCGCCCGGCCCGACGAGCACCCACATCAGGTGGGCGAGCCCTTCCTTCGCGCCGATCGTCGACACGACCTGCGTCTCCGGGTCGAGCGTGACGCCGAAGCTCCGCTGGTAGTGCTCGGTGATCGCAACGCGGAGCTGGACGATGCCGCGGCTCGCGGAGTAACGGTGGTTGACGCTCTTCGCGGCCGCTTCGCGCAGCTTCTCGACGGCGATCGGCGGCGACGGGATGTCCGGGTTGCCGAAGCCGAGGTCGATCACGTCGCGCCCCTCGCGCCGCAGCTCACGCTTGAGCTGGTCGACGGTGGCGAAGACGTACGGGGGAAGGTCGGCGATGCGGCGAAACTTCACTTTGGAAAGTATTGTAGGAGCCCGAATGCCGGTTGACGTCCTGAGGTGCAGGATCTGCGAGTCGGAGTATCCCGCGGTTGCGAGCGGGACCTGCGACCGCTGCTTCGGCCCGCTCGAGCCCGTCTACGACTGGGACAGCATCTCGCTCACGCGCGAGCAGATCGAGGCCGGCCCGCGCTCGCTCTGGCGCTATGCCGACCTGCTGCCGGCGCAGGTCCCGGCCGACGGCGCCGCCTCGCCCGGCTGGACGCCGCTCGTGCCGGCGCCGAGGCTGGCCCGCGCGCTCGGGGTCGGCGAGCTCCACTTGAAGCTCGACCTCGCGAATCCGACCCACTCCTTCAAGGACCGGGTGGTCGCGATCGCCGCGGCGAAGGCGGTCGAGTTCGGGCTCGAGACGCTGTCGGCAACCTCGACCGGCAACCTGGCGAACGCCGTCGCGGCGCGCGCGGCCGCGATTGGGATCCCCGCCGTGATCTTCTGCCCGGCGGGGCTCGAGCCCGAGAAGCTCGCTGCGACGACGATCTACGGCGCCCGTATCTACGGCGTGCGTGGCAGCTACGACGACTGCTCGCGGCTCGTCAGCGAGCTGGCCGGCGACGTCGACTGGGCGATCGTCAACGTGAACCTGCGCGCCTATTACGCGGAGGGCTCGAAGACGCTCGCGTTCGAGATCTGCGAGCAGCTCGGCTGGGAGACCCCGGACGCCGTCGTGATGCCGATCGGCTCCGGTGCGATGTTCACGAAGGTGTGGCAGGGCTTCCAGCAGTTCGAGCGGCTCGGCCTGAGCTCCGGCGCGCGGCCCCGCCTCGTCGGCGGCCAGGCCGCCGGCTGCGCTCCCGTGGCGACGGCGTTCGCCGAGGAGCGGCGTGTCATGCCGGTGCGGCCGGCGTCGATCGCGTCTTCGATCGCGATCGGCAACCCGGCCGACGGCGACCTCGCGATCGCGACTGCAACGGCCTCGGGCGGCGGGATCTACGCCGTCGCCGAGGAGGAGATCGGGCTGAACATCTCGCTGCTCGCCGAGAACGGCGGCATCTTCGGCGAGGGCGCGACCGGCGTCGCGCTCGGGGCGCTCCGCGAGGCGGTTCGGCGCGGCGAGCTCGGCGAGCGCGACCGGGTCGTCCTGCTCGTCACCGGCACCGGCCTGAAGACGCCACAGCTCGCGGAGGCGAGCGGTGCCGTGGTCGAGATCGATCCCGACGTCGACGCGCTCCTCGAGGAGCTCGGGGTCGCGGCATGAGCCGTAGGCTCGACGGAGGCGACCAAGTAGCGGAGGCGCCGGCTTTGCCGGCGCTGAAGCGGATACTCATCGGGCGACCGAAGGTTGCCCGATGAGCTCGAGCACCGTCGAGTCCTTCCGAGGCGAGATCACGGCGCTCGACGAGACCCTCGTGGCCACGGTCAACGCGCGCATCGAGAAGGTGCTCGAGCTGCGCCGCTACAAGACCGAGCAAGGCATTGCCTTTGTCGATCCCGATCGCGAGGCGCGACTGGTCGCGCATCTGAAGCAGACAAACCGCGGCCCGCTCTCCGAGGAGGGCGTCGAGGAGCTGATGGCCTTCGTGCTCGACCTCGTGAAGCGGGAGCTGCCGGAATGAGCTCGCTGATCGCCTGCCTGCCGGGCGACGG
The DNA here is from genome assembly GCA_963725595.1 of uncultured Thermoleophilia bacterium. Taxonomy (GTDB): domain Bacteria; phylum Actinomycetota; class Thermoleophilia; order Gaiellales; family Gaiellaceae; genus PALSA-600. The sequence goes on from CAVRYT010000002.1 coordinate 243,471, forward strand.
GATCGGGCCCGAGGTGCTCGAGCAGGCTGTGCGGGTGCTCGAGCGGCTGCCCGTCGACGTCGAGCTCGTCTCGCTGCCGTTCGGCGGCGTCGCGATCGACGAGCTCGGCGAGCCGCTCCCCGCGACGACGCTCGACACGTGCCGCGAGCGCGTCCGCCGTCCTGCTCGGCGCCGTCGGCGGCCCGCGCTGGGACGTCGGCGGGCCACGGCCGGAGGCCGGGCTCCTCGGGCTGCGCAAGGCGCTCGACGTGTACGCGAACCTGCGCCCGGCGGGCGATCTGCTGATCGTCCGCGAGCTCGTCGGCGGCCTCTACTTCGGCGCGCGCGGGACCCGCGAGGACGGCACCGTCTTCGACACGTGCGAGTACACGCCCGCGCAGGTGGAGCGCGTCGCACGCCGTGCGTTCGAGCTCGCCCGTACGCGGCGGGGCTCGCTCGTGTCGGTCGACAAGGCGAACGTGCTCGACACGTCGCGCCTCTGGCGTCGCGTCGTCACCGACGTCGCCGCCGATTATCCCGACGTGCGGCTGCGGCACGCGCTCGTCGACAGCTTCGCCATGGAGCTCGTCGACCCCGGCGACGCGATCGACGTCGTTGTGACCGAGAACATGTTCGGCGACATCCTCTCCGACCTCGCCGCCGCCGTCACCGGCGGGCTCGGCCTGGCCGCGTCGGCCTCGCTCGGCGACGGGGGGCCCGGCATCTTCGAGCCGGTTCACGGCTCGGCTCCCGACATCGCGGGCACGCGCACGGCCAATCCCGCCGCGATGCTGCGGTCGCTTGCGCTGCTCCTCGAGCATGCGCTCGGCCGACCCGACCTCGCCGTCGCCGTTGCGGCAGCGGTCGACGAGGCGCTCCACTCGCACCCGACGCCCGACCAGGGCGGCGAGGCGACGACCGGCCAGTTCGGCGACGCCGTGCTCACGGCGCTCGCCGGGACCGTCTCACTGAAGGAGGAAGCATGGGCAGCACGCCCGTCGTGACCCCGTCGAAGACCTGTACCTGCCCGGACCCGATCCCCGTCGTCCGCGCCACGCACAAGGGGGCGGCGCACACCGTGTGCCAGCGCTGCGGGCTGCCCGTCCGCCTGGACTTCGGGGGCCGTTGAGCGTCACGGTCGGCTATCCCGGGCCGCCCGGCAGCCATAGCGACGCTGCCGCGGCGGTGCTCGTCCCCGACGCGCTCGAGGCGATCGACCTGCCGAGCTTCGCCGCCGTCGTCGAGGCGGCATCGGCCTCCGAGGTCGGGCTCGGCGTGCTGCCGATCGAGAGCTCGCTGATCGGCCCGATCGCGGAGACGCACGACCTGCTCTACGGCGCGCCGCTCTCGATCGTGCGGGAGGCGACGCTGCCGATCCGCCACTGCCTGCTCGGCCTGCCGGGTGCGAGCCGCGCCGGGGCGAAGGTGGTGCGCTCGCATCCGGCGGCGTTCGACCAGTGCCGCGACCTGCTCTCCGGCTGGCGCGTGCACTGCATCCCTGCGGCCACCACGGCCGACGCGGCGCGTGAGGTCGCCGCCTCGGGCGACGTCCGCGAGCTCGCGCTCGCGAGCATGGAGGCCGCCGGCACCTACGGGCTCGAGATCGTGGAGGACGACGTGGGCGACCGGCCCGGAGCGTTCACCCGCTTCGTCGCGCTCGCGCCGTACACCCGGGTCGAGGCGGGGGAGGACTGGCGGACGGCGCTCTCGTTCGTCACCGACCACCGTCCGGGCGCGCTCTACCACGCCCTCGGGGCATTCGCGCGCAACGGCGTCAACCTCGTGCAGCTCGTCTCGCGACCGCTGCCGAACTCCCCGTGGCGCTACCGCTTCGACGCGGTCCTCGACGGGAACGTGTTCGGCGACGCGGTGCGGCCGGCGCTCGCCGAGCTGCGCAAGGAGACGCGCGAGCTGCGGCTGTTCGGGTCGTATCCTGCGGAGCGGAGGCCATGACGCCGAGGACGCTCTTCCGCAAGATCTGGGACGCGCACGTCGTCGCCGACACGCCCGATGCGCCCTCGCTGCTCTGGATCGACCTGCACCTCGTGCACGAGGTGACGAGCCCGCAGGCGTTCGAGGGGCTCCGGCTCGCCGGCCGCCGCGTGCGCCGTCCCGACCTGACGGTGGCGACGATGGATCACAACGTCCCGACGCTCGACGGGCCGATCACCGACCCGCTCGCGAAGCAGCAGCTCGACGCACTCGCCGAGAATTGCGACGAGTTCGGGGTGCGTCTCTTCGCGACCGGCAGCGGCCGGGAGGGTGTCGTGCACGTGATCGGGCCGGAGCTCGGGCTCACCCAGCCTGGGATGACGATCGTCTGCGGCGACAGCCACACCTCGACGCACGGCGCCTTCGGTGCGCTCGCGTTCGGCATCGGCACGTCCGAGGTCGAGCACGTGCTCGCGACCCAGACGCTGCCGCAGCGCCTGCCGCGGACGATGCAGGTCGACTTCGCCGGCGAGCTGCCGTTCGGGCTCACCGCCAAGGACATGGTGCTCGCGGCGATCGGCCAGATCGGGGTGTCGGGCGGCGTCGGGCACGTTGTCGAGTACACAGGGCCGGCGGTGCGTGCGCTCTCGATGGAGGGCCGCATGACGATCTGCAACATGTCGATCGAGGCGGGTGCGCGCGCCGGGATGATCGCGCCGGACGAGACGACCGTCCGCTACCTGGAGGGACGGCCGTGCGTTCCCTCGTCCTTCGACGGGCTCGACGACCTGCGGACGGACGACGGCGCCGAGTTCGACGAGTCGGTCGTCATCGACATCTCGGCGCTCAAGCCGCAGGTCACCTGGGGCACGAACCCCGGCATGGTCGCAGCGGTCGACGGCGTCGTTCCCGATCCCGAGGACTTCTCCGACCCCGACGAGCGGAACGCCGTCGAGCGCGCGCTGCGCTACATGGGCCTCGAGCCCGGCACCGCGCTCACCGACATCCGCATCGACCGCGTGTTCATCGGTTCGTGTACGAACGCGCGCATCGAGGACCTGCGCGCGGCCGCGCAGGTCGTCTCGGGCCGCCGGGTGGCCGAGGGCGTGCACGCGATCGTCGTGCCGGGGTCGGCGACGGTGAAGCGTCAGGCAGAGGACGAGGGGCTGCGCGAGGTGTTCGAGGGAGCCGGCTTCGAGTGGCGTCGCGCCGGCTGCTCGATGTGCCTCGGCATGAACCCGGACATCCTGCAGCCGGGCGAGCGCTGCGCGTCGACCTCGAACCGCAACTTCGAGGGCCGGCAGGGAGCGGGCGGCCGCACGCATCTGCTCAGTCCCGCGATGGCGGCCGCCGCAGCGGTCACGGGCCGCTTCGCCGACGTGCGGGAGCTGGCGTGAGAGCCCTATCGTCGGTGACCGGTTCCGTCGCGGTGCTCGACCGAGCCGACGTCGACACCGACCAGATCATCCCGAAGCAGTTCCTCAAGCGCATCGAGCGGTCGGGTTACGGCGAGTTCCTGTTCTTCGACTGGATGAAGGAGCCGTCGTTCGAGCTGCACGCCTATCCGGGGGCGTCGATCCTGCTCGCTGGCCGCAATTTCGGCTGCGGCTCCTCGCGCGAGCACGCCGCCTGGGCGCTCGAGGACTACGGCTTCCGGGTCGTGCTGGCGCCGTCCTTCGGCGACATCTTCCGAACGAACGCCGTCAACACGGGGCTCGCGCCGATCGTGCGTGCCGCCTGCCGACCTCGCCCGCATCCGCGAGGGGGTGGCCGTTCGGAACGAGCTGACGGTCGACCTCGTCGCGCTTCGAATCTCGCACCCCGACGGCCTCGAGCTCGCCTTCGAGCTGGACGCGCACTCGCAGGAGACGCTCGTGCACGGCCTTGACGACGTCGCGCGCACGCTGCGCCGCGAGGACGAGATCGCCGCCTTCGAGGCGGGCTACGTGCCGCGCTTCGACGTGTCGCTCGTGCCTTAGCGGGAGCGGCGGATCAGGATCCGGGCCAGGCGGATCTCGGCCTTCGTGACGGCCTTGCGCTGGGAGTAGAGCGCCGTCGTCGTGAGCGTGATCTCGGTCCGGCGGACGCCAATGAGGAGCGCGTCGACGAGAACGGCGGTGTGCTTCCCGTTCGCCCGCACCGTGATCACGCTGCGGTAGAGGCGGGCGAGCGCGGCGACGTGGGGGAGCGGGAGGCGCGTGACGTAGGAGAGCCGCTCGCCGGCCGTCAGGCTCCTGCTCACGTTGCGTCGCAGGCAGCGGAGCACCTGCGGCCTGCGCACCGTCCGCACCCAGTCGAGACGCAGCATCTTCGCGCTCTTCAGCACCTGCGCCTCGCTGTCGTGCTCGATCCCGCCGTGCTTCCAGACCTTCTCCGCGGCCCCCACGACGACCAGGTCGGACTGCTTCGGCCGGAAACCCGGGCAGCCGATCGAGGAGTTGAGGACGGGTGTCTTCTTCGTCCCGGACCACCCGTTCCCGCCGAGGTCGCTGCGCCTGAGCACGGCGGCGTGGGCTGCCCGCTGACCTGTCTCCGTCAGGTGCACCTGCTCGCGGTCGGCGAGCGCCGCGCCGGCGAGGGCGAGCGCTGCGATCAGTGCCGATGCGAAAACCATCTGCCTCACGTGTGCCAACCGCCTTCGCGTCACTTGCAAACAGTCCTCCGCGTCCCTAGGGTGCAAGCGGGAGATGGAGGGAAGGACGAGTGCTGTGAGGGGCGGCCCTCGGTTTGCGGCACGTGTTGCGACCGCGGCCGTTGTGGCGTGCCTTGCCGTGGTCCTGGTGCCGCAGGCGTTTGCCGATCCGCCTCCGACGCACGGCAACGGCGAGATCGCCTACGACTGCAACGGGCAGATCTGCGTCACGAACCCGGACGGCAGCGGTGGGTCGCACGTTCTCAACACCGGGCTCTCCACCGCAACCCACCCTCGCTGGTCGCCCGACGGCTCGAAGATCACCTTCGAGTCCAACGCGAGCCTGAACTACCAGGTCTACATGGCGAACGCCGATGGGAGCGGCCTGCAGCAGATCACGAGCGACGCTCTTCCGTCGACCGACCCGAGCTTCTCGGCCGACGGCAACTTCATCCTCTACGCCCAGGGCGGCGCGATCATGGAGAGCCCCGCGAGCGCGGGCGGGACGGCGCAGACGATCCTGGCGGCTGGGGGAGCGACCGGGAACCCGAGCGGGCCCGTCGAGTCGCCGGACGGGACGAAACTCGCGTTCACGGGTGATAACGCCAACCTCTGGGTCATGTCCCTGCCCGGAGGGCAAATGACGCAGGTCGCCTCTGAGTCGGGCGGCTTTGCCGACAGCCCCGCGTGGTCGCCGGACGGCTCACGTATCTACTTCCGCGACCTGCCCAGTGGCGGCGGCCAGTGGAGCATCTACGGGGTCGCGCCGAACGGCATGGGTGGCGTGATCCACGTCCTGAGCAACGCCCAGGATCCGGCTCCCTCTCCCGACGGGACGAAGCTCGCTTATGCCGCCGCACCCGTGGGCATCTTCGTCGCGAACACCGACGCCAGCTCTGGCGCGCTCATCCCGGGGACGGACACGACGCAGAACACATTCGAGCCCGCGTGGCAGCCGCTCGGCACGACGTTCAGGGTGACCACCGCGACGGACAGCGACGACAACGGCTTGTGTGGTGCGACGTGCTCGCTGCGGGATGCGATCAACGCGGCGAACGCGAGCCCGGGGAAGGACACGATCGATTTCGCCATCCCGGGCGACGGCGTCCCGACGATCACGGTCGACGAGGCTGGCCCCCGCAACCTCCCTGCCATCACCGATCCCGTCGTGATCGACGAGGACCACGAAGGGAGCTCGCCGGGCGTCGAGGTCGTGGCTCCCCCCGCAGATCCTGTCCCAGGAGGCTGGTACGGGCTCGACCTCGTCTCAGGCTCGACCACGGTCAGGGGGCTCATTTTCCACGGCTTCTTCGGCCAGATCCTGCTCGACAACAATGGTGGCGACACGATCGTCGGCAACTGGCTCGGAGTCGACAAGAACGGCGCCGCGACCAATGACAGGGACGGCATCGACGACGACACGTCGAGCGGGAACACGATCGGCGGCACCACGGCGGCCGACCGCAACGTGATCGCCACGCAGAACGGGTTCATCGGCAACGTCGTCAGCAACACGACGATCGAGGGCAACTACTTCGGGCTTACGACCGACGGCACGAGCTCGTTGGGTCAGGTCGGTCAAGGGCATCTTTCTCCAGGGCGGCGGGGGCGGCAACACGATCGGCGGCACCGTCGCCGGCAGCGCGAACGTGTTCGCGACCTTCCAGAGCGGCATAGTCCTCGACCACTCGGCTAACAACGTGATCGAAGGCAACTCGATCGGCACGAATGCCGCGGAGACCACAGCTATCGCGGGCGACACGGGCATCACGATCGACGGTGGCGCCACGGGAAACACGATCGGTGGGTCTGACGGCGCGGCCGCGAACGTGATCGCCGGAAACAGCGGCGACACCGGCATGCAGGTGTCCGAGGGCGGCAACACGATCGAGGGGAACTTCATCGGCACGAACCGGTCGCGCGTCGCTTATTCGACCCGAAAACTCAACGGGCATCCGCCAGTACAACGACGCGAGCACCAGCGCCAACACCTACACCGGCAACACGATCGCCAATAGCAGCGGGCCTGATACCGAAGACGGCAACGGCATCGAGATCGACGACGGAGCGGCCACGATCACCGGGAATACGATCGAGAACAACGCCGCGGCCGGGGTCGACGTCGCGGCGGGCGGCAACGGCTACAGGATCTCCAGGAACTCGATCAGCGGGAACGCGAGCGGCATCGCGCTCGGGAGCGGCGCGAACACCGATACCAAGCCGCCGTCGTTCGACTCGGCCACCATCTCGGCCGGGACCGTGAGCGGGCAGTTCCACTACAGCGGCGACGGTGACCTCGCGGGCAAGAGCTTCGACATCGAGATCTTCCGCTCGAGTGGCACGTGCGGGAGCTCCCCGCAGGGGGAGACGTACCTCGGGACGGTGGCGGGCGTCCAACTCGATGGAAACGGCGCGACCAATCCGCCGATCTCGTTCTCGTTCCCGGCCGCGGGCAGCGGCACCGCGATCACCGCGACCGCAACCAACACGGCCGACGGGAGCACGTCCCAGTTCTCCAACTGCGTCGAGGCGAGCGTGAACTCGGCCGGGGGCTCGCTCACCGGCTCCGTCCAGCAGGATCCGGGCGGCGCCGCGCCCACGCAGCTACCCGTCGACCTGACGTCGATTGGTGATGAGGATTGGGCGATCTGGGGCTCGGCCGCCAGCGGCACGAGCACCTCTCTCGCACCGGACGATCGCAAGGCCGGCGCAAACGAGATCAGCGACCTCACCGACATCGACCCCGCGCCGACGGCACCGCTGCGCGGGCTCGGTCAGTTCGACTGCCCCGCGACCTGCCCGCCGTTCCTCTTCAGCTGGTCGGACGGGACGCAGAATGCGTCCGCCTCCGACGTTCGGGCCGGCCTTCAGCACGACGGCGAGCAGACACAGGTCGTCTCGAGCATCGGGAAAGGCTTCTCATTCGACGTCCCGGCCGACACGACGACGAGGACGCTGACGGTCTACGTCGTGACGAACCGGGCGGACGGGCAACTGACGGCCAGCCTTTCCGACGGCTCGGCGCCGTCTACGAGAACACGCTTCCGGCTGCCACCGACGAGCGCGCGGGCATCTACACGATCAAGTATGCGGCGGCTCCGCCGGCCAGACATTGCACGTGCAGTGGATCGAGACCGGCGACTTACTGCCCGACGTTCTACTGCGACAACGCCGCGATCTACGCGGCCGCCCTCTCCGGCGGTGGGAACGCGACAGCTGCGACCGCGACCCTGTCGGGCGGCGCGAGCGTCGGCATGTCCGGCTCGAACGACCCGATCGACTCGATCCCGCTCAGTGCGTTCGGCGCCGGCGCAGAACGGCGTTACCCCCGCGCCGATCAACGGCCTCCCGATCAACGGGCTGCCGATCAACGGTCTCCCGATCAACGGCCTGCCGATCAACGGCCTGCCGATCAACGGGCTTCCGATCAACGGTTTGCCGATCAACGCGCTGCCGATCAACGGTCTGCCGATCAACGGGCTCCCGATCAACGGTCTGCCGATCAACGGTCTCCCGATCAACGGCCTGCCGATCAACGGGTTGCCGATCAACGGGCTGACGATCGACGGCAAGCCCGCCGACTGGACGACGATCCTCGCGGGCACGCCGCTGGCCGGGCAGCCGCTGCAGACGATCACGCTGCAGGACGTCCTCAAGCTGAACCCGCAGCCCGCGGCCGTTCAGAACCTGACGATCGGCGACCTCTCCCAGGGCGGCGACAGCGACCTCGGCAAGGTCACGGTCGGCGCGCTCGCACTCGGGCAGACCCCGATCAACGGGCTCGGCGACCCGCAGCTCGTCACTCAGGTCGAGCAGGCGCTGCAGAGCTGGTGCCAGAGCGTCGACAGCAGCACCGCCAACTGCACCCTGGACGCGATCGGCAACGCCTCCCTCTTCTCGCTCGGGCTCGCCGGCGCGCCGATCAACGGCCTGCCGATCAACGGCCTGCCGATCAACGGCCTGCCGATCAACGGGCTGCCGATCAACGGCCTTCCGATCAACGGCCTCACCTCGCGAGCTCGCCGATCAACGGTCTGCCGATCAACGCGCTGCCGATCAACGGCCTCCCGATCAACGGGCTCTCGGCAAGCCTCTCCGACGTGATCGACTGCTCGAAGCTCGTCGAACTGCACCACGACGACTCTCGGCGAGGCGGCCGCTGCCGGCGCGATCAAGCCGGACGCGAAGATCGGCCAGCTCCTCAGCCTCCTGCTCGGCGACGGCAGCACCGTCAAGGACACGCTCACCCTCGGCGACGTGATCGGGCTCCTCATCAACCTCGACGATGTTCCGTGGGAGACGCTGCCGCCGCGGCTGCTGTCGGTCTTCGACCTGCATCGGCCGACCCTTCACCTCGTGGCAGGTTTCCACGTCGACGGCACGGGATCGGGCGACGTGCACGTGAAGGTGACGCTGCCCGACGGCTTCGACTTCGTCGCCGGCTCGGCGATGCTCGAGGATGGCGATCACGGCGCCGTCGCCGCGGGCGACCCGACGATCACCGGCTCGACCCTCGACTGGGACCTGCCGGGCGCGACGTTCGGCGTCGACTCATCGGTCGCCTTCGACGTCTACTCGGGCAGTGACCTCGGGCCGCAGCAGGCGACCGAGGACGTGACTGTCTCGGGCGCCGCGGCGTCGAGCATCAAGTCGTTCTCGGTCGCCGACGCTTTCTCCAACAACACCGTCGGGAGCGCGAAGTCGATCACGCCCGACCAGAACGTCGAGATGTCGGGGATCCTGGGCTCGGGCGAGGTCGACTACTACACGATCCCGATGCCCGACAAGGGCACGCGGCTGCTCGTCCATCTCACGAACCTGCCCGCCGACTACGACCTCGCGCTCTACGCGCCGCAGTCGACCTCGGTGCGCACGGGGGCGACGGACGGGCTGCCGCTCCAGGACGGCACGCTCGCCGACCAGTCCATCAACCTCGCCGGCGGCTCGAACGCCCAGCTGACGCCGACCGCGCTGCAGGATGTGCCTGACACCGGGATTCCGCTGGTCACCGTCGGCGACAATCGCGGCACCGACGACGAGGACGTCGGCTTCGTCTCGCCCGGCGGCGGCGGCGATGTGACGATCGCGGTCTTCGGCTACAACGGCGCGTCGAGCCCGAAGCCGTACTCGCTGCGCGTCACGACGCAGGTCCCGCCGACCGTCACGTGCACTCCGCGCTCGTTCCCCGACGCCGGGCAGGGCACGCCCGGCACGATGCCGAGCTCGTTCCCGTCCGACGTGAACACGCTGATCCTCGTGAACGAGAAGCGGATCGGCGACACCTACGGCTCGGGCAAGGAGGCGAGCGTCGCGACCGCGCTGACGACCCTAGCCGGCCAGCGGTCGCTCGGCGTCAGCGGCGCGGTGCTCCCTGTCGAGAGCATCAGCGGCGTCCAGGCCGCGTACGACCAGTGGGATGCCAACCCGTGCGACGTCGGCCGGGCGAACGTGGTCGCGAACCTGATCGCGAACGAGGTCGACTCGGTCAAGGCGACCCACCCGAGCCTCAAGTACGTCGTCTTCGCGGGCGGTGACGACCAGATCCCGTTCTTCCGCGTGCCCGACCTCGAGCTGATCGCCAACGAGAGCGGCTTCGCCGGCCAGTTCAGCGACAACGAGTACGCCGGCGCCCTCGCGAGCGGCGACCTGCTCAGCGACAACCCGTACCTCGACACTCGCCCCGTCCCGGCGAGCGGGCGCCAGCTCTTCATTCCCGACCTCGTCGGCGGGCGGCTCGTCGAATCGGCAGACGACATCGTGAGCGCTGCCTCCCAGTTCGTCAGCTCGAGCGGCAAGCTCGACGCGCTCCTCGGCGTTTGTCTCCGGCTACGACTTCGTCACCGACGGCAGCAAGGCCGTCGCCGACAATCTCACCTCGATCCTCGGCACGAACGCCGTCTCGACGCTCCCGAACCCGCTCGACCCGACCAAGGTCGCCACCTGGTCTAAGAGCGACCTCCTCGGCGCGGCATTCCCGGCGGGCGGCCCGGCCGCGATCAACGACTGGAACGGGCACTACGACAACACCCGGGCGCTGATGGCGAACGGCGACCTGCTCTCGACGAATGACCTCGTGACCGCGAGCGACCTTCTCGGCCACGGGATCTTCTTCACGATGGGGTGCCACGCCGGCTTCCAGACCACCGACGCGATCGTCGGCTCGAACGTGCTCGATTGGCCGCAGTTCTTCGCGCAAAGCGGCACGGCGTTCGTCGGCAACACCGGCTTCGGCCTCGGCAACACAGACAGCGTTGCCTTCTCCGAGGAGCTGATGACGGACTTCGCGGGCAACCTCGACGGCTCGCAGTCGATCGGCGAAGCGCTCGTCGATGCGAAGCGCAGCTACTACCTCTCGCGCGTCGCGTTCAGCTCGTACGACGACAAGACGCTCTCGGAGGCCGAGCTGTACGGCCTGCCGATGTACGGAGTCGGTCAGTCGCCCACCGCCCTCCAGCCTGCGGCGATCCAGGCCTCGGCGCAGGCCGCCCCGGCGACCGTTCGACGGCGCAAGCAGCTCCACGAGCCCGTCGGACGGGACGCTCACGCCGCTCGCCGGGACCAACGCAGAGGTGGCGCCGTTCTCCGTCGATCCGGTCTTCACGCCCGCGCCCGACACGAGCCGCGGTGACTACTACACGAACGGCGGCCAGGCGCAGGCGCCGAACTACCGTCCTCTGCAGCCGTACGTGACGCTGCCGGCAACGCGGTCCGACGGCGTCGCCCACGGCGTGATCGTCGACTCCCTGACGAGCGAGGACCACGGAGCTTCAACCCGGACAATGTCAGGCCGACAGTCGACCTCAGTTCCGACGAGCCCGAGCCGCAGTTCGACGAGGAAGTGTGGCCGACCAAGATTCCGACCCTCACCTCCCTTGGCGATCCGTCGAGCCCGGACCAGAGCCTCAACCTGACGACCGGTCTCTTCTTCACCGACGCCGCGACCGGGATGGGCGTCGAGCGCCTCTGGACGCACATCGACGGGCTCGTGACCTACTCGTCGAGCTCCGACTTCAGCCCGCCCACGTTGCTGTCGCTGACGGCGCAGAAGATCGGCAACCAGGTCAGCTTCGCCGTCGACGCGACGGACGTGGACGGTGTGGGCACCGTGAAGCGCGTGATCGTCGGCTACAAGGACGATGCCGGTAACGTCTGGCACTTCGTCGATCTCGTCGCAGCAGGCGGCGGCTCGACGCGCTGGACGGGCGGCGGGCCGTTCTCCGGCAACAACGTTCAGTGGTTCGCGCAGGCCGTCGACGCCGCCGGCAACGTCGGCTGGTCGACCAACAAGGGGCTCTACTACGCGGTCGCTTCGCCGCCTCCGGCCACGGGCGGCGTGACCGCGGCAACCGTCGAGACCCCCGTAACGGGCGGTGTCTTCGACGGCGCGGTGCACGTCGACGTCCAGGTTGACGGCGTCGAGGCGAGCGCTGACACCGTCCAGGTGTCGATCGACGGCGGCGCCCCACAGCCGTACACCGGCGAGGTGGAGGTGACGGGTGACGGGCCCCACACCGTTGTCGCCACCTCGAGCACAGGGTCCGCGACGGTGGCGTTCGTGATCGACACGACTCCGCCCGTGGTCACGATCAGCTACCCGCAGAACGGCACGCAGATCGCCGCCGGGACACGCCGCCACGCCGAGCTTCACCTGCGCCGACGCCGGCGTCGGGCTCGGCACCTGCACGCCGAGCGGGCACGATCAACACCTCGACGCTCGGCGGCGCACCAGTTCTCGGTCACCGGCACCGACGCTCTCGGCAACACGCACACCGAGTCCGTCACCTATCAGGTCGTCGACGCGACCAACCCGACGATCACGCTCACCACGCCGCCGCCGAACAGCACCTACGTGCGCGCCGCCACCGTGCACGCGGCCTTCAGCTGCGCCGACCCCGCGCCGAGCTCCGGCCTCGCGTCGTGCACCGCGACCGTCACGCCGCCGGGTGGCTCGGCCGCCCTGCTCGCAAACGGCGGGCTGCTGCCCACCGACCCGGTCGGCGTGTATCAGATCGTCGTCACCGCGAAGGACGGCGCGGGCAACACCGCCACGCTCACGCGTTCCTACACCGTCGGCCGCGCGCCGCTCGACGGCAAGATCCTCATCTCGCGCGGCAACGGCATCTGGCTGCTCGACCCGTCGACGGGTACGGCGACCCGGCTCACGAACAGCAAGGGCAACTACGACGACTGGCCGACGCGCTCCCCCGACGGCCAGAAGGTGATCTTCTCGCGCCGCGCGACACTTCTCGGGCCGTCGCAACTGTGGGTGATGAACGCCGACGGCAGTGGCCAGAAGCAGCTCACATCGGGGTCGGGCGACTACAGCAACGCGCGCTGGTCGCGGGACGGCACGAAGGTCGCCTTCCAGTCGACGCGTCCCGGATCGAAGGGCTATGACATTTGGGTCGCGACGTGGAACCCGGCGACGCAGACGCTGAGCAGTTACGTCGATCTGACGAACGCGTCAGGTGACGACATCGGCCCGAGCTGGTCGCCCACGACTACGGGGAAGATCGCTTTCGCGAGCAACCGGGTCGGCGGGCAGTTCGACATCTTCACCATGACCACCTCGGGCGCCGGCGTCACGCGGATCACCACCGAGCCCCGTACCGACTTCGATCCCGCGTGGTCGCCCGACGGCACGAAGATCGCCTTCTCGAGCAACCAGGCGGCCGACCTCGGCAGCTTCGAGGTCTACTCGATGACCCCGACCGGCACCGGCGTCAAGCGGCTGACGACGAAGCTCGGAGTTCAGCGCGCGCCGTACTGGTTCACGAGCACGCAGATCGTCTTCACGTCGACGAAGCTCTTCGGCGGCGGGATCTCGTCGTACGATGTCGCGACGAACGCGTCGGGGCACGTCGCCGGCTCGCAGCTCGGCGACGGCAACCCGGGCTAGGGCAGCGGCACCTCGGGCAAGGCGACGATCCCGAGCCGGTCGAGGATCGCCTCCGCCTCGTCGGCCTCCTCGTCGGTCGCGAGCCCCGTCACGACCTTCGCGTGCAGCGTGCGGCCGAGCTCGTAGTCGGCGCCGAGCGAGCGTGCGAGCCTGACGCTCTCGCGAAATGCGCCGGCGCGCCGCCTGGTTCACGAGCCTGGATCGCGGCGAGCCCGAGCAGCCGCTCCAGCAGCGCGGAGCGGACGCCGAGCTCGCCGGCCACGCATACGCTCGAGCGCGGTCGTCGCGAGCTCGACGACGTCGCCGTGGCGGCCTTCAAGCACGAACGCCTGGGCGCGGCGGGCGTCGGCCTCGATCAGGAAGCTCTCGGCGCCGAGCGAGACCAGCAGATCGCGGGCATCGTCGAGATACGTGTGCGCGTCGGCGAACCGGCCCTCCTCCGCCGCGAGCCGGCCCATGTTGACCAGCACGAGCGCCTCGCCGACCGGGAACTTCGCCGCGCGGTAGGTGCGCAGCGCGTCCTCGAACAGCTCCGCTGCCTCTGCGAGGCGGCCCTGGTCGAGCAGGATCTCGGCACGGTTGTTCGTCGCATGGCCGCCGGTGAGCACGTCACCCGCGCGCCGGCCGCCTCCTCGGCGCGGAGGTAGAGCTCGAGCGCGTCGTCCCAGCGGCCCTCGTAGTAGGCGCGCACGCCCATGTTGTTGAGAACGATCGCCTGGCGGTCCAGGAGGCCGAGCTCCTCGAAGATCGGGAGCGCCCGCTCGAGGAACTCGTCGCGCCGGCCCGCCGCGGTCGCCCTCCGCCGCGGCCCGGACGTAGTACGCGTGCGCGAGCGCCTCCCGGTCGCCGAGCGCGGCCGCCGCCTCGGCGGCCGCCTCGGCAGCCCGCGCACAGTCGTCGATCTTCCCCTGGCGGTAGAGCACCGTCGCGTGCGCAAGCTCGAGCGCCACGGCCTCGCTCTCGTCCGCGTCCGCGGCCGCCTCGTCGTACAGCGCGAGCGCGTCCTCGTAGCGGCCGTGCCGCTCGGCGACGATGCCGCGCTTGCGCAGCAGGCGCGCGCGCACGCCGCCGTGCTCGAGCGCCACGCGCGTACGCGGCGTCGGCCTCGTCGTAGCGCGCCGCCAGCTCCCGCACGTCGCCGAGCGCCTCGCACACCCGCGCGAGCTCGCTCGGGCTCGACCGCGAGCCCGCCGCGGCGCGAGCGCGCGCTCGTAGAACGTCGCCGGCGTCGACGTTCGCGTACTTCGACCGCGCGTCGTCGCCGGCGAGCACCGCGTAGCGCCACGCCTTCTCCTACTCGCCCGCCTCGAGGAAGTGCAGCGACAGCACCTCGCGTCGAGCTCGGGGTCGGGCGAGCGGCGCTCGAGCACGTCGCCGACGCGGGCGTGCATCTCGCGGCGGCGCGCGAACGACAGGCCGTCGTAGGCGGCGTCGCGGAAGAGGTCGTGGCTGAACGCAGGTGGTCGGGGCCCGTCCCACGTCGACGAACTCGGCGAGCCGCTTCCACTGCTCCGGGTCGCCGACCTCGTCAGGCAGCACCTCGGCGAGGACGTCGAGCGTCGAAGCGCGCGCCGATCACCGACGCGTAGCGGAGGAGCAGTCGGTCGCCGGGGTCGAGCGTGTCGATGCGCGAGGTGATCAGCGTCTCGACCGTCTCGGGGAGCGCCTCGGCGCCGGCCGGGGCGACGACGAGCTCGCGCATGAAGAGCGGGTTGCCGCCCGCGCGCTCGGTCAGCGCGGCGAGCGCGGCGTCGGAGAGCGCGATCGTCGCCCGCCGCGGCGAGCGCGAGCGCGCGCGCCGCCGCGTCGTCGAGCGGCTCGAGCTCGACGACTGTCGTCGCTCCGCCGAGCGTCGTGCCCTGCGGCGCGCCGCGTGGCGACGACGAGCCACGGGCGCAGGCCCCGGCTGGGCGAGCTTGGCGAGCACGAGCTGCGAGGCGTCGTCGAGCCAGTGGGCGTCCTCGATGACGATCGCCGTCGGCATCATCAGCATCCGCGTCAGGAACTGCTCGACCACGTCGTGCAGGCGCTCGCGCCGGAACGTCGGGTCGATCTCGTCGATCTCCGGCGTCGACGGCGACCTCGGCGTCGAACGGGATCGCCAGCAGCGGCAGCCACGGCGCGAGGTCGGGCATCGCCGCCTGCGCGAACGCGGTCAGCTGCGCGCCGGCGGCCTCCGTCGAGTCGTCCGGGGGGATCCCGACGAGCGGCCGCAGCAGGGCGCGGAGCGGCGCGTACGGCGTCGACGCCGCGTACGGCTCGCAGCGGGCGCGCAGCACCTGGAAGCCGAGCGCGCCCGCTTCAGCTCCTCGACGAGCCGCGACTTGCCGATGCCCGGCTCGCCGACGAGCTCGACCGCGCGGCTCTGGCGCAGCCGGGCCGCGCTCGAGCGCCTCGCGCAGCGCGGCGAGCTCGGCGTCGCGCCCGACGAGCGGCAGCTCGACCGCGACTCGTCGACGCCCTCGGCGACCAGCGGCCCGACCGAGTAGCCGGTGATCGGCTTTCCTTGCCCTTCATCAGGAACGGCGCGAGCCTCGGTCTCGAATGCGTGCGCGCGACCGCTCCAGCACGTCGCCGGTGGCGAGGATCTCGCCCTTCTCGGCGCGCGCGGTGAGTCGCGCGGCGAGGTTGACCGTGTCGCCCATCACCGCGTAGGTGCGCCGGCTCGGCGGCCGATCGGGCCGGCGAGCACGCGCCGCGGTTGACGCCGACGCGCGATCGGCGGGCCGACGCCCGCGTCGACGATCGCCCGCATCGCGTGCAGCATCCGCTCCTCGTCGTCGCCGCTGCTCGCGGGCGCGCCGGCGACGAGGTAGAGCTTGCCGCCGTCGCGGTCGATGTCCGACTCGAGCCAGGTGATCGACCGCTCGTGGGCCTCCGACGAGACGACCTCGGCGAGCTCGCCGAGCCGCGCTGCCGACCGTCGAGCATCCTCGACGAGCGTGTCCGTGCCCGAGAACTTGATGAACGCGGCCGTCACCTGCCGGTGCTCGGCCTCGATCGCGCCCGTCTCGATCGGCACGCGCAGCGAGGCGGGCACGAGCTCCGCGAGGTCGCCGGCGGCGGCGCGGCTCGTCGGGCGGCGGCGGGCAGCTCGCGGGAGCGCGTCGGGACGCGAGAGGAACGCACCGTCGCGCGGCTCGCCGACGAAGCCGTCCGGCAGCGCCTCGGCGGTGCGCGCCGAGACGAGGATCTCGCCCGCCTCGGCCGCGTCCTCCAGCTCGAGCGTCGCCGACGCCGACGGGCCGCAGACGATCAGCTCGCGGTGGTGGCGGCCGAGCAGGAAGAAGTGGCACGGGCCGGAGACGACCCGCCCGCCATCCCGAGCCGCACCGGCCCGACGCTCGACTCGCCGCTTCCGGCCTCGGCGATGAAGGCCTGCATCTCGAGCGCGGCGAGCGCGCGCGCTCCTCGTGGCCGGCGCCGTCGAAGAGCAGGAGCAGCGCGTCGCCACGGAACTTGAGCACGTCGCCGCCGTAGCGTCCGGCGATGTCGATCAGGCCGGAGTAGCAGCGGCTGATCAGCATGATCAGCTCCTCGGCGCCGAGCTTGCCGCGCTCGGCGAGCCGCTCCGAGAGCGCCGTGAAGCCGGAGATGTCGAGCCCGAGCAGCGACGCGTCGAGCTCCCGTGCCCGCAGGCCGGGCGCGTCGGCATCCCAGCGAGCCGCGAGCTGCGGCACGAACGGGCGGTAGCCGCTGACCGTCGCGGTCGTCACCGGATCTCAGCGTACGGGAGTGCCGGGAGGTGCCTCAACCCGTGTTCCGGAGGGCGGCGGCGATCCCCGCGATCGAGCGCATCAGCGGCAGCCGGGCCGAGTCGTCGCCGCCGCGGTACCGGCGGAGCAGCTCCACCTGCAGCGCGTTCATCGGATCCACGTACGGGTTGCGCAGCTCGATCGAGCGCTTGAGCACCGGCTGGCGCTGCAGGAGCCGCTCCTCGCCGGTGGCCGCGAGCACCCCCGCGATCGCGCGCTCACGCTCGGCCTCGATCTGCTCGTACGGGGCGGGATCGTCGACGAGGTCGAGGTAGCCGCGGGCGATCGACAGGCTCGACTTCGCGAGCGTCATCTCGAGGTTGTCGACGAGCGCGCGGAAGAACGGGAGTCGCCGGTAGAGGTCGGCAAGCGCCGCGCCGTCGACCGATGCGAACGCCGTGCCGGTCCCGAACCACGCCGGCAGCAGGACGCGGTTCTGCGTCCACGAGAACACCCACGGGATCGCGCGCAACGAGCCGAGATAGTCCTCGTCGCCGGGGCGGCGGACTGGGCGCGAGGCGATCTCGAGCAGCGCGAGCTCGTCGACCGGCGTGAACGCGCGGAAGAACGGCACGAAGGCGTCGGTCTCCCACACGAAGGCGCGGTAGACGCGCCTCGAGACGTCGGCGAGCGAGCGAGGAGCGCGCGGTCGCTGTCGGAGGGCGGCGGCGGGAGCCGCTCGGGGTACGTGGCGAGCAGCGTCCCGGCGAGCGCCGCCTCCAGGTTGCGGTGCGCGAGGCCCTCGAGGCTGTACTTGAACGAGATCGTCTCGCCCTGCTCGGTCAGCTTCAGCCGCCCGGACGGGAAGCCCGCCGGCTGCGATGCGATGGCGGCGTGCGTCGGGCCTCCGCCGCGGCCGGCGCTGCCGCCGCGCCCGTGGAAGATCGTCAGCTCGACGCCGTGCCGCCGCGCGACGGCCGCGAGCTCCTCCTGGGCGCGGTAGATCGCCCACTGCGCCGCCAGGTAGCCGCCGTCCTTGCCCGAGTCGGAGTAGCCGACCATCACCTCGATCGGCTCGGGCCGCTCGGCAAGCAGCTCGTCGACGATCGCCGGCGCGGCGACCAGGTCGTCGACCGTCTCGAAGAGCGGTACGACGGCGAGCTTGCCGGCCAGCGCCCGGGCGCCCCGGACGTCGGCCGCCGACGAGGTGCCCGAGAGGACGAGGCTCGTGACCGCGTCGGGGCCGTGGCGGCGGCGGGCCTCGGCGGCGGCTGCCGCCGCTTCGCGGGCGCGTTCGCCGTCGAGGTCGCGTGCGTGCACGCGGACGTCGAGCCGCGCGAGCTGGAAGCCGAAGATCTCGACCATGCGCTCCAGTCGCGCGAGCCGACCGTCGGCGACCCGGCCGCCTCTATTTGCGGCGAGGCTCCGGCGCAGCACCGCGAGGTCGGCGAGCAGGTCGGCGGCGTCCGTGTAGCCGTCGTTGCCGAGCCGCCACCACATGAAGGAGAGCTTCCGGCGGTACGGCTCGAGCTCGTTGCGCGAGCCGATCTCGGCCGCGTAGCCGGGCAGCTCCCGCTCGTCGCGCTCGATCGACGCGACGAGCTCGTCGGAGACGCTGACGAGCGAGCGGGCGGACGCGATCG
>CAVRYT010000003.1:0-207727 GCA_963725595.1 uncultured Thermoleophilia bacterium
CTTGCGGAGAAGCGTCTGAACGGAACCTCGGTCGTTGCTAAGTCTTCCCTGCCGGCGCGCGGTCGAAGCTCTCGCGCGACTAGTCCCTGTTTCGGCCCGCTCGAGCCCGTGCGCGTGCGGTGGCCGCTGACACGCGGGAAGCCCGGTCCTCATCGGCGTCTCAGACTGCTGGTCAATCGTTGGCGGCTTGCCTGACCGCGCAGGGAGCGGCGCCTCCGACAGCGCCGCCGAATCTCGCTCCGGCGGCGTCTGATCGGCTCGGTCGTCGTCGGTGGCCTCGGCCTCGCCGCCGGGATCGTCGTGGCGACGCAGTCCGACCGCGCCACGGTGGTGGTGCAGTCCGTGACCTCCGATCTCCACGCGAGTCGAGTGAGGCCGCGGGCGCTGCGTCCGCCCGGGCCGATCCCGGGCTACCTGTTGATCGCCGACCGGGGGAACAATCGGATGCTGCTCGTCGACAGCGCCCGCCATGTCTACTGGCGCTACCCCGGCGGCGGCCGCCAGGCGATGCCGTTCGTGTTCGACGACGACACGTTCTTCGGCCCCGACCGGCGAGAAGTGATCTCCAACCAGGAGGACCAGGACACGATCCAGATCATCTCGTTCCCGGGCAAGAAGGTTCTCTGGCGCTACGGCCACGTCAACGTGAAGAGCGGCGCGCCCGGCTACCTGAACACACCCGACGACGCGTATCTGCTGCCCAACCATCTGATCAGCGTCGCCGACGCCTACAACTGCCGTGTTCTCTTCATTTCACGCGCACACCGCATCGTCCGGCAGTACGGGACGACCGGGGTCTGCCGCCACGACCCGCCGCAGCTATCCTCGGCTCGGTCAACGGGGCGACGCCGCTCGCCGACGGCGGGACGCTGATCAGCGAGATCGCGGGCTCCTGGATCGACGACATCGGCCCGACCGGCAGGCTTCGCTGGGACATCCAGGCGCCGGTGTCCTACCCCTCCGACCCGCAGCTGATCGGCGCGAACCGGATCCTGCTCGCCGACTACGCGAAGCCCGGCGCGGCGATCATCATGACCCGAACGGGACGCGTCCTCTGGCGCTACGGGCCGCAATCCGGCCCCGGCGAGCTCGACCATCCATCGCTCGCAACACAGATCGCGCCCGGGCTGATCGCGATCAACGACGACTTCCGCGACCGCGTCGTGATCGTCAACCTCCGCACGAAGAGGATCGTCTGGCAGTACGGGCACACCGATGTTGCCGGACGCGGACCCGGCTATCTCAACACCCCGGACGGGCTCGACCTGTTACCGACGCACGACGCGCAGTCGAATCGGATCCTCCGCCGACTGTTCCTCCCGAGGCAGGCGGCGCCCGCGACGCACACTGGCGCTCGGTCGGTGAAGAGGGCATTGCGGGTGACGGTGCCCTTCAGCCTCGCTG
The DNA here is from genome assembly GCA_963725595.1 of uncultured Thermoleophilia bacterium. Lineage (GTDB taxonomy): Bacteria > Actinomycetota > Thermoleophilia > Gaiellales > Gaiellaceae > PALSA-600. The sequence continues at coordinate 1,405 of CAVRYT010000003.1, forward strand.
CGCCGGTCGAACGCGAGATCGCGGTCGGCGACGGCCGCTCCGTCATCGTCGCCGGCGGCCTCGACGCCGCCGGCTCATCGACGAGCGGAGTCTTCCGGCTCAACCCGACAAGCGGCCGCTTGACAGCGCTCGGCTCATTCCCGAGCGCATTCCACGACGCCGCAGGAGCGATCATCGGAAGCAGCCTCTTCGCCTTCGGCGGCGGCGCCGCAGCCTCGAGCGCCAACGTGCAGCGATTCAATCTCGCCACCCACCGCTCGAGCATCGTCGCGCAGCTCCCTTATGCGCTCTCCGACCTCGCAGCCGCGACAACCAGCAAAGGCACTTACTTGATCGGCGGATTCGACGGCAACCGCCCCCGCCCCGAGATCTACCGCACCCGCGACGGCACGAGCTTCACGCGAGTCGCGCGGCTACCGACGGGGTTGCGCTACCCCGCGGTCGCCTCGCTCGGGCGGCTACTGGTGATCGCCGGCGGCGTCGACAAATCCGGGACATCCCGCGCCGTCTACGTGCTCGACACCGCGACCAACAACGTTCGGCTGCTCGGAACACTCCCGCGGGGCGTCGCGCACGCCGAGGCATTCGTGCTCGGTCGAGACGTCTACGTCGCCGGCGGAGCCGACGCGGCCGGCCACACCGTCAGCACGGTCGCCGCGATCGATCCGGCAGGCGGCACGATCCGGCCCGTCGCGGGCAAGCTGCCGATCCGCGACGCTGCGGCGGCAGCCGTCGACGGATCCGTCCTCTTGATCGGCGGAGCAGCCGCCGCCGGCGCGACCGCAGCCGTGCACCGCGTCGCCCGGCGCTAGCCGCGCAGTTGCGGAACGTGGATGAAGAGCGCCGCCGCACGCGGCACCGACGACCGCGTATCGAAGACAAAAGTGTCGGCCGACCCGAATATCGGTTGGTTGTACTCCGCCACGTCGATCGTGCCGGTGGCGTGAACCCCCGTTACGTACGCGACGTGTCCGAACGGGCGCGCGAGCCGGGGCCACACAGCAACGGCCCCCACCGAGGGACGGACGTTCACGACCAGGCCCGATAGACGAGCGACGTGCGGCCAGTTCCACGCGTTCATCGCGCCCGGGACGAACCAGTCGATCCGCTGCCGGTTCGCGACCAGCGCCCACGCCACGTACGACGTGCAGTTGCACGCATACATCCCCCAACGGTCGACCACATCGCCGAAGCCGGCGCCCGGGCAGCGAGACGCATACGGGTACCCATAGATCACCGGCGCCCGGGTGGTCACCGCCGCGCCTGCCCTCAGGCCGCCGCCTACGCCAACAGCACAGACCCCCAACGCAAGACTTAGACGGAGACGCACGAGCAAATGGTAGGCGCGAGGGCCTCGCCTCTAGAAGAACGTCCGGCAGTGTAAGTCGTGCCCGCTACCCCGTCTCCTCACGCGCGGCGTCGAACCCCAACCGTCAACAGGCAGTCGAGATTGGTCCGCGATCCGCCGTGTGCCGGGTTATGCGAAGGGCGATGTGCGACGATTCGACGGCGATGCAGGGTCGACCTGGTCGCGGGCTCGCTGGCGGGGTGACCGCTAACTGAGCCGGCGCTACTTGCCCGCGGAGCTCGCGACGTAGGCCGCGATGTGAGGGGTTTCGCTGGTTCGATCCCAGCGGTGCCGATCAGAGCTCGAGCCCGACGTAGTTCTCGGCGAGGCTGCGCGCCGCGGCCCGCGAGGTCGTCGCGTAGCGGAGCTGCGATAGCTGCAGCTGGAGGTCGAACGGATCGTCGCCGGGCAGGCGGTGGAGCATCGTCGTCATCCAGTACGAGAAGTGCTCGGCGCGCCAGACGCGGCGCAGGCACTGCTGGGAGTAGTGCTCGAGGCCGCCGTCGACGATCGCCTCCGCAAGTACGCGCACGTCGGCGATCGCGAGGTTCAGGCCCTTCGCGCCGGTCGGCGGGACGATGTGCGCCGCGTCGCCGGCGAGGAAGAGCCGCCCGTACTGCATCGGCTCGGCGACGAAGCTCCGCATCCCCGTCACGCCCTTCTCGAGGATCGGGCCCTCGTGCAGCGTCCAACCGTCGAGCGCGGTGCGGCGCTGGAGCTCCTCCCAGATGCGCTCGTCCGGCCACGTCGCCGACGTCCTCGTCGTGTGCGACCTGGACGTAGTAGCGCGACAGCTCGGGCGAGCGCAGCGAGAGGAGCGCGAAGCCGCGCTCGTGGTGTGCGTAGACGAGCTCGTCCATCGACGGCGCGACCTGCGCGAGGATGCCGAGCCACCCGAACGGGTACTCGCGCTCGAACGTGCGCAGTACGCCGTGCGGGGATCGAGCCGCGGCAGACGCCGTGGAAGCCGTCGCAGCCGGCGATCACGTCGCACTCGAGCTCGCCGCCCGCGTACCGAATGATGCCGCGCTCGGGATCGACGTTCTCGACCTCGCACTCGAAGTGCAGCGGCAGCCCGCTCTCGATCCGCGCTGCGATGAGATCCTTCACGATCTCGGTCTGCCCGTAGATGACGATCGTGCGCCCGTCGGCGAGCTCGCTCAGCGGGACGTGGTGGCGCTCGCCGTCGAACTGGAGGTGGATGCCGTGGTGGACGATCCCCTCGCGGTCCATCCGCTCGCCCACGCCGAGATCGCGCAGCAGGTCGGCCGTGCGCTGCTCGAGCACGCCGGCGCGGATGCGGTGCTCGCAGTACTCGCGCGTGCGGTTCTCGAGCACGACGGTCTCGATCCCGGCGAGCTCGAGCATGCGCGCGAGCGTGAGGCCCGCCGGCCCGGCGCCGACGATGCCGACCTGTGTCCTCACTCTTCGAGCACGCGCTGGAAGACGTGGAACGCGCTGTTCGCCGCCGGCACGCCGCAGTAGACCGCGCACTGGAGCAGCACCTCGCCGATCTCCTCGCGCGTCATCCCGTTGCGGCGCGCGGCGCGGATGTGCATCTCGAGCTCGTCGAAGCGGCCGAGCGCGACGAGCGCCGTGAGCGTGATCGCGCTGCGCGTCCTGCCGGTCGAGACCGGGCCGCGACCAGATCTCGCCCCAGGCGTAGCGCGTGATGAAGTCCTGGAAGTCGGCGGTGTGCTCGGTCGTGCGCTCGATCGCGCGATCGACGTGCTCGTCGCCGAGCACCTCGCGGCGGACGCGCATGCCGCGCTCGTACGTGTCGTCGCTCATGCGGCGCTCCTCAGGTGGTCGGTGAAGGTCTCCGGCTGCTCGACGTTCGCGAGATGGGCGGCGTCTCGCGATCTCGACCGTGCGCACGCCGGAGATGCCGCGCAGCGAGCGTCTCGCGCACCTCCGGCGGCGTCAGCGGGTCCTCGCTCGCCGAAGAGCGCGAGCGTCGGCGACGCGATCGCGATCCAGCTCGTCGCGGAAGTCGAATGCGCCGACGGCCTCGCAGCACGCCGCGTAGCCCTCGCGGCGACATCGTCGCGAGCTCGTCGAGGACCATCCGCGCGTCGGGCGACTCGCGGAACGCGGGCGTGAACCAGCGCTCGCGCGCGCCCTCGACGACGACGCCGACGCCCTCGCGGCGGACGAGCTCCGCGCGCGCCTCGTACTCCGCGCGCTCGCCGAGCTTCGCGCCGGTGCACGCGAGCACGAGCCGCTCGACGCGCTCGGGCGCGTTCGCGGCGATCCACATGCCGACCATGCCCGCCGAGCGAGATGCCGCAGAACGAGAACCGCTCCGGCAGCCGCTCGAGCAGCGAGGCGCCGATGGCCTCGATCGTCACCTCGCCGTCCGGGCAGCGGCTCGGCCCCGTGGCCGGGCAGGTCGAACGCGACCGCGTCCGGCGACCGCGTCGAGCTGCCGCCGCCAGATCGCCGTCGTCGTCCCGAGCCCGCCGAGGAGCGCGAGCGTGCTCACGCGCGATGCCGCTCGAGCGCCCGGTCGACGAACGCGTCCGCGGCGCCGAGGTAGTCGCCCTCGATGCCGAGTGCGCGCTGCTCGGCGTGCAGGTCGTCGCTCATGTTCGCGCGCATGCGCTCGGCGTGCGACCTCGAGCGCCTCGAGGCACTCGCGCGCAGCCGCGACCGCGCCGCCGGCGAAGGCGAGCGCCTCCGAGAGCGCGTTCCACTCCGCGTGCCAGGCACCCGCCGCGCGCTCGAGCTCGTGCTCGCCGCCGTGAGGAGCGTCGCCTGCGCGTGCACGGGCGCGCGCACGCGCGCGCGAGCGACGGCGCGCGACCGGGTTCCGCTTGTGCGGCATCGTCGACGACCCGCCGCCGTCGCCCTCGGACGACCTCGCCGACCTCGGTCTGCGCGAGCAGGACGACGTCGAGGCCGATCTTCGCGGCCGCCTGCCCGGCGGCGTCGAGCGCGCCCGCGAGAGCTGCGACCGGCGCCGCGATCGCATGCCAGGGCACGCGCGGCTCGTCGAGGCCGAGCTCGGCCGCGAAGCAGCCGCAGCACCTCGGGCCCACGCTCGCCGAACGGCGCGAGCGTGCCGGCAGCGCCGCCGAGCTGCGCCGGGCAGCGACGAGCGCGCCGAGCCGCTCGCGCGCGTCGAGCACGCGACGAGCCAGCCGGCGGCCGCGAGCCCGAACGTCGTCGGCACCGCCTGCTGGAGGAGCGTGCGCGCCCGCCATCGGCGTCGCGCGATGCGTCTCGGCGAGCGCGCGCGCAGCCGGCGGCGAGCCCGGCGAGCTCTCCGTCGAGGATCGCCGGAGCGTCGCGCGCGACGAGCATCGCCGCGGTGTCGAGGACGTCCTGGCTCGTCGCTCCGCGGTGAGCGGCCTCTCCTGCCCGCGCTCGGAGCGCGCGGACGAGCGGGCCGACCGGGATTGCCGGCGGCGCGCCCCTCGGCGGCGAGCGCGTCGATGTCGTAGAGCGACGCCGCGAACGCGCTCTCGTCAACGACCGCGCCGGAGGCGCGCGCGAACGCGAGCTCGGCGTCGAGCATCGCTCGAGCCACGCCTCGTCCGAGACCGCGTCGCGGAAGCGCCACCGGCACGAAGAGCTCGGCGAAGGTCGTCAATGCGCGAAGAAGACGGTGGCGTTCTCGCCCTGCATGCGGATATCGAACCGCAATCCGTCCCCCTCGCGCTCGGCGACGAGCGTCTCGTGCCCGCCGGGCACGCCGTCGCCGCTCGAGGTAGACGCGCGTGAGCTGGTGGCGGAGGAGCCCACGCGCGAAGACCGTCACCTCGAGATGCGCCACGTCGGGCGGGATGCGGAACGCGAAGCCGCCGCCCGCGTCCGTCCCGGAGCGGCCCCAGCGACGGCCGGCCGGGTCCCAGAGCTCGACGAGGCCGTCCCCGATCGCGTCGCCGCGGCCGTCGAGGAGCCGGCCGCGCAGCTCGACGCCGTCCGGGTCGAGCTCGCGCTCCTCCCGGCGGCAGAGGCCGATCGCGTAGTACGGGCCGACCGTCTGCGACGGCGTCCTCATCGATCCTCGAGCGGCGTCGCGCCGCGCCCGCCGCGGCCGAGGACGACGTCCCACTCGTACGCGAGCGCCCACTCCGGCTGCGTCTGCGCGAGGTCGAAGCGCGCGACGAGCAGCTCGCGCGAGTGCGGGTCTCGCACGGAGTTGAAGATCGGGTCGTACGGGAACAGCGGGTCGCCAGGGAAGTACATCTGCGTGACGAGCCGCTGCGTGAACAGCCGGCCGAAGAGCGAGAAGTGGATGTGCGCCGGCCGCCACGCGTTCTCGTGGTTCCCCCACGGGTACGCGCCGGGCTTGACGGTGACGAAGCGGTAGCGGCCCTCGTCGTCGGTGAGGCAGCGGCCGGCGCCGGAGAAGTTCGGGTCGAGCGGCGCCGGGATGCTGGTCGACGTCGTGGCGGTAGCGGCCGCCGGCGTTCGCCTGCCACACCTCGACGAGCGCGCCGCGGACCGGCCGACCGTCCTCGTCGAGCACGCGGCCGTGCACGACGATGCGCTCGCCGAGCGGCTCGCCGTCGTGCTGGCGCGTGAGGTCGCTGTCGGAGCGGATGCGAGGTCGCCCTCGCCGAACACGGGCCCGTCGAGGGCGTGGAGTTCCTCAGGCAGCGTCACGAGCGGCCGCTTCGGCGCACGCCATTGCGTCGAGCGGTAGCCGGGGTAGTCGACCTGCACCTCCGGGCCGAAGCTCACGTCGTCCGGGAGGACGACCGGGCCCTCGTACTGATCGGCGCTCATGCGTCTCCCTTCGTGCGCAGCGAGCGCAGCGCGCGCAGCTCCTCGTCCGGACGGCGCTCGGTCTCGCGGACGTCCGTCGGCGACGCGCAGGTCCCAGCCGGTCGCCTCTCGCGCCTGCTCCAGGCTCGACGCCGGGATGCAGCTGCGTGAGCGTGAGCTCGCCGTCGCGCGGCTCGAGCACGCCGAGGTCGGTGACGACGACGCGCACGTGGTCGCCGAGGCTCGTCGTGAAGTCGAGCTTCTCGACGAACGCGCGCGGCGACTGGCGCAGCATGACGAAGACGTCGCGGACGCCGAGCGCGATCTCCGGCGCGCCGCCCGCCGCCGGGAAGCCGCACGGCCGGCCGGTCGTAGTCGCCGATCACGGTGCTGTTGAGGTTGCCGTGCCGGTCGATCTGCGCGGCGCCGAGGAAGCCGACGTCGATGCGGCCGCCCTGGAGCCAGTACGCGAACATCTCCGGGACGGTGACGACCGCGTCCGCGGTCTCCGCGAGCTCGCCGTCGCCGATCGAGAGCGGCAGCTCGTGCGGCTTCGAGCCGATCGTGCCGCTCTCGTAGACGAGCACGCAGCCCGGGCGCGTGCGTGCGCCGCGCGAGGTTCGCGGCGAGGCTCGGCAGGCCGATGCCGACGAAGCAGACCGTACCGTCGCCGAGCCGGCGCGCGGCCTCGACCGCCATCATCTCGTCGCCGTGTACGGTCACGCGGGCACCGCCTGCGAGCACGTGCTCGTCCATCCAGGCCCGGAACGCGTCGCGGTCGCGGCTGATCGCGTCCCACGCGCGGTAGAAGTCGTTGTCGCGGTCGTAGTAGCCGTGCGCGTACGACGGATGCGCGCCGCGCGGCGCGACGCAGACGGCGTCGACCACCCACGCCGGCAGCACGATCGCGCCCGGCACCGGCGCAAGCTCGTCGACGATCTCCTCGACGGTGACGATCGAGCGCGCGCGACGCGAGCACGCACTCCTTCTGCACGCCGAGGATCCCCCACAGCTGGACGTTGCCGCGCCGGTCGGCGCGCTGCGCGTGGACGATCCCGACGTCGGGCCGGTGCGCCGGCACCGCCGCGAGCTCCTCGCCCGTGAACGGGCAGGTGATCCGGCGCGACGCGCGTACGCGCCGGCAGGTCGCCGCCGCGGTAGCCGCGCAGGACGCCGAACGGGAGGTTCGACGCGCCGGCCGCGTACGCCGCCGCCATGCCCGCGTGCGAGTGCTCCTCGAGCTCGAGCGGCGCCGGCCAGCCGTGCTCGACCGCGTCGCGCAGCCGGTGGAGCGAGCCGACGCCGGGGTTGCCGCCCCACGAGAAGACGAGCTTCCGCGCGCAGCCCATCCCGATCATCTGGTCGTAGACGACGTCGGGCGTCATCCGGACGAGCGTGAGGTCGCGCCGGCCCTGGCGGATCAGCTCGTGGCCGGCCGCGTGCGGGATCAGGTGCGTGAAGCCCTCGAGCGCGACGGTGTCGCCGTCGCGGACGAGCTCGCGGATCGCGTCGCTGAGCGGGACGATCGCCATCGCCTAGAACGGGAAGGGATGTCCCTCGCCGCGCATCGTGACCCAGCGCAGCTCGGTGAACTCGTCGACGACCGCCTGGCCCGCCGAACCGCCCGAAGCCGCTGTCCTTGACGCCGCCGAACGGCATCTGCGGCTCGTCGGCGACCGTCTGGTCGTTGACGTGCACGATCCCCGACTCGATCCGCTGCGCGAGCGCGAAGCCGCGCTCGCGGTTGGACGTGATGATCCCGGCGCTGAGCCCGTACGACGGTCGCGTTCGCGCGCGTCGACGGCCTCGTCGGCGCCGTCGACGATCTCGATCGACGCGACCGGGCCGAACGTCTCGTGCTGCGCGAACTCGGAGTCCGGCGGGACGTCGGTGAGGAGCGTCGCCTGGAAGCACGGGCCGACGGCCTCGCCGCCGGCGAGCACCTTCGCGCCCGTCGCGCGACCGCCTGCTGACACGCGCCTCTGCACCATTGCGAGCGCGTCCGCGTTGATCAGCGGGCCGATGATCGTGTCGTGCTCCTTCGGGTCGCCGGTCTTCAGGCCCTTCGTCTTCTCGACGAGCCGCGAGACGAACTCGTCGGCGATCGTCCGCTCGACGACGATGCGCCGCGTCGACATGCAGATCTGGCCCTGGTGCAGGAACGAGCCGAACGCGCTCGCGTTCACGGCGTACTCGAGGTCGGCGTCGCGCGAGGACGATCAGCGGGTTGTAGCCGCCGAGCTCGAGCACGACGCGCTTGAGATGCCGGCCGGCGGCCTCGGCGATGAGTCCGCCCGACCGCGCTCGAGCCGGTGAAGTTCAGGCGGCGCACCGCCGGATGCTCGATGAGCGCGGCGCCGATCGGGCCGGCGTCTCCGGGCGCGTGCGTGACGACGTTCAGCACGCCGGCGGGCAGGCCCGCCTCGGCGAAGATCTCGCCCCAGAGCAGGCCGCCGCTCCACGGCGACCACTCGGACGGCTTCAGCACGACGGTGTTGCCGAGCGCGAGCGGCGCGGCGATCGACCGCGCCGAGAGGATGAGCGCCGCGTTCCAGGGCGCGAACGCGCCGACGACGCCGACCGGGCGCCGGATGCCCATCGCGAACGCGCCGGTGTCGGACGGGATGACCTGCCCGAGCGGCGCGTACGCGAAGCGCCGCCGCCTGCCGGAACAGGTTCGGGACGAAGAGCGACTGGAACATGCCGAACCCGAAGGTCGAGCCGGTCTCCCGCGCGAGCATCGACACGACCTCGTCGCGCCGCTCCTCGAGCAGGTCGGCCGCCTTCAGGAAGATGCGCTGCCGCTCGGCGGGCGGCGTCGCGCGCCAGCCTTCGAACGCGGCCGATGCCGCGTCGATCGCGGCGGCGGCGTCCGCGGCGCCGCTCGCGGGCGCGTCGCGACGACCTCGCCGGTGAACGGATCGCGATCCTCGTAGGTGGCGCCGTCCGCCGCCGCGGTCCAGGCGCCGCCGATGAACTGCTGGTAGTCGTGCGTGGCGATCATGCCGTGCCCCTTCCACTCGTGACGCTGCGCAGCCGGTAGCCGACCGGCAGGAGCTGGACGTTGAAGTGTTCCTGGATCGTCCCCCAGATCCCGCGCGGCAAGAGAAGCGCAAAGCCGATCGCTATCCCGCCGAGGAGGACGAAGTACCAGACGCCGCCGCTCGGGCCGTACGTCTGGAGGATGTAGAGCGCGACGGCCCCGATGATCGGGCCCTCGAACGTGCCGAGGCCACCGACAAGGACCATGAAGATCATCTTCGCCGTCCAGTTGATGCCGAAAATCGAGTCCGGGCCGAGGGGCAGGATCGAGAGCTGCCAGGCGAGGATGATCGTCCCCGCCGCAGCGCTGCCCGCGCCGGCTACGACGAAGAGGATCCCCTTGCCGAGGAGCACGCGCACGCCGACCGACGCCGCGGCCTCCTCGTCATCGCGGATCGCCTGGAGCGAGCCGCCAAGGCGGCTGCGCAGCAGCACGAACAAGAGGAGGAGCAGCATCGCGACCGCGCCGAGCGCGGCCCAGTACGTGTAGTGCAGCCGCTGCGTCGGCGTGTAGCGAGTCGTGAACGGCAGCAACGCAGACGTGCCGGTGCCGCCGCCGATCGCCGGATTCGGGTCGAGCGAGACGAGGATTGCGAACGCCTCGGCGACGACCCACGTCGCGATCGCGAACGCGCCGGCGCGCAGCCACAGCACGACCGCTGCGACGGGGATGGCGATGGCGCCGCCGATGAGCGTCGCGAGCAGCATCGACAGGTACGGGTTGAGCGAGTGCTGCACCGCCAGGAACACGGCGGCGTATGCGCCGATGCCGATGAAGCCCTGCTGCCCGACGGACACGAGCCCGCCGTACCCGGCGAGCGCGTTCCACATCATCGCCATGATGATGAGGAAGTAGAGCTGGATGAGGTTGTTCTGCGAGTTCTCGCCGAGCACGACCGGCGCGAACGCGAGCAGGACGACGATCCCGGCGAGGCCGCCGGTGAAGGCAATCGAGAGCGGCGTCCACCGCTGGACGCGCGCGGCGGAGCCGTCCACTGCGGCGGCGGCCGCGCTCATCCCGTTCCCCGCAGCGTGAGCCGGAGGTCGCGCGCCTGCACGACCGTCCGCGCAACGATCACGGCGAGGAAGACGACGTGGCCGGCGAGCGCGAAGTACTCGGGATTGATCTGCGCCCCGACCGACTGCGCAACGCCGAGCACGATCCCGCCGCCGAGCGTCCCCCAGAGCGAGCCGATGCCGCCGAGGACGACCGCCTCGAACGCATACAGGAGCTGGGCGGCGCCGGCGTTGGGATCGAACGACGAGCGCATCCCGTAGAAGACGCCGGCGAGTGCGGCCGTCGCGACGGCGATCGCAGTCGCGCGTGCGTAGACGGCACGCGCGTTGATTCCCGACGAGCTCGGCGGTGTCTGCATCCTCGGCGGTCGCGCGCAGCTCGCGCCCGAGCTGCGTGAAGCGGAGAACGAGCTGCAGGCCACCGAGCACGACGACGGCGACACCGAACGTCAGCACGTCGAACCACGCGATCGTGAGGCTGCTCGACACCTGCCAGCTCGCGGTCCCGATGCGGCCCTCGCCGAGCGAGTGGACGTCGGGCGAGAAGAAGTACTGCAGCAGGTTTGCGATGACGATCAGCAGACCGAACGTCGTCAGCAGCGGCACGAGCTGGCCTGCGCGCAGGCTCCGCTCGAGCATCGTCCGCTGCAGGAGGTAACCGACGACGAGCGCGCCGGGCAGCACCGGCGCGAGAGCGAGATACGTGGAGACGTGCACGTGCTCGGTGAACAGGAACACCATGTATGCGCCGATGAGTGCGAGCGAGCCGTGCGCGAGGTTGATGATCCGCATGACGCCGAACATCAGAGCGAGTCCGCTCGCGAGCAGCGCGTACACGCCGCCGAGCAGGATCCCGTGGACGACGGCGTTCACCCAGATCATGTCGTCGCTCCCCGCCGCAGGCCGAAGTACGCCTCGGTCACTTGCTCCCGCGTCAGCCCGCCGCGCGGGCCTTCGAGCACGATCCGCCCCTCGAGCATGCAGACGACCCGGTCGGCGACGCTCATCGCTCGCGCGAGGTCCTGCTCGACGAGCACGATCGTCGCCCCACCCTCGATGAGCGTGCCGAGCGAGCGGTAGACGCCGTCGACCACCACCGGCGCGAGGCCGAGCGAGACCTCGTCGAGGAGCAGAAGCCGCGGGTTCGTCATGAGCGCGCGTCCAATCGCGGTCGCCTGCTGTTCGCCGCCGGAGAGGCTCGCGGCACGCTTGTGGCGCAGCGGCTGCAGCAACGGAAAGGCCTCGAGCACCGCGTCGACCGTCCACGACCCGCTCCGCCTCGCCGCGCTCGACACGCGGAGGTTCTCCTCCAACGTGAGGTTCGGGAACAGGCGGCGCCCCTCCGGAACGAGCGCGATGCCCCGCTTCACACGCCGGTGTGTGGCGAGCGACGTGATGTCACGCCCGTCAAAGGAGATGTGGCCGCCGGCAGGCCGGTGCGCGCCGGCGATCGCGCGCAGCAGCGTCGTCTTCCCCGCGCCGTTCGCGCCGACGAGCGCGAGCGTCTCACCCTCAGCGACCTCGAACGACACCTGCCGCACGGCCTGGAGCAGCCCGTGGCGGACGTCGAGCTCCTCGACAGCGAGCAGCGTGCTCATAAAGCCGCGGTCCCGAGGTACGCGTCGATGACGGCGGCGTCCTTCATGACCGACTCGGGGTCGCCCTCGGCGATGATCCGGCCGCTGTCCATCGCCACGAGGCGCTCCACCACTTGAACGAGCACGTGGACGATGTGCTCGATCCAGACGAGGGCGACGCCTTGGCGCCGAAGCTCGCGGATCGTCTCGACGAGCTCCGCCGCCTCCTCGTCGGTGAGGCCCGCGCCGATCTCGTCGAGGAGCAGGACCTGCGGCTCGGTCGCGAGCGCGCGCGCCAGCTCGAGCCGCTTCCGGTGCAGCAGCCCGAGCGACTCCGCCGGGCGGTTCGCGATCGATGTCATCTCGCACAGGTCGAGCACGTCGAGCACGCTGCGATACGCGTCGCCGCGCCTCCGCCCCCCGCCCGTCGACGCGCCGACGAGGACGTTCTCGAACACGGTCATGCCGCCGAACGGCTTCGGCACCTGGTGTGCGCGCGCGATCCCGAGGCGGCACCGCGCCGCAGCGCCCGACGAGGTGACATCGGCGCCGCGGAACAGCACCCTCCCGCCATCAGGCCGCTGCGACCCCGCGAAGAGGCTCAGGAGCGTCGTCTTCCCAGCTCCGTTGGGGCCGACGATCCCAACCGCCTCGGCGGCCCCCACGGAGAAGTCGACGCCGTCCAGCACGACGAGCGCGCCGAACCGCTTCTTCAGCCCGGCCGCGGCGAGCAGCGCCGTGCCGTCAACGCCTGGCATCAACCGGGATAGGGCTTGAGCCTCGCCTGGATGGGCACGTTGTGGTCGTCCGAGTGCTCGCAGAGGACGAAGTCGAGCGGGAACTTCCCCTTCGACGGCACCCACTGGCCGCCGATGATCGGCGTTGTGACGACGTTCGGGACCGGGTTCTTCTTCCCACCGACGCCCCAGTGGAGCTTTCCGGACGGCGTGACGACGTTCAGATGCTTCATCGCGTTCGCGACCGCCGTCTTGTCCTTCGGATTGCCGCCCTTCTTCAGCACCGCCTGCGCGACGTCGAACAGCGACAGGGATGCGCCGAGCTGCTGGTTCCACTGCCGGCCGGTCGCCGCCGTGTAGCCGTCGCCGATCTGCTTCGACGACAGGCCCGTCAGCGGCGAGGAGTACGGGAAGTGCGGCGTCCAGTACGCGCCGCTCGCCAGGTATGGGCCGAGCTTGCCGGAGGCCGCGATCTGGGACGGGAACAGGCCGGTCTTCGCGAGATGCGCGATCTTGCACATCTTCGTGTACCCCTGCTGCGCCGCCTGCTTCCACAGGGTCGTGAAGTCCGGCGGGATCGGGGCGCAGTGGAAGATCTCGCAGTTGTGCTGCTTGTAGCCGGTGATCAGCGATGTGTAGTCGGTCTGCCCGTCCTGATATCCGCCCGGATCGAAGACCTTGTAGCCCGCCTTCTCGAGCAGCGGGATGAGGCCCGAGCGGAACGCGTTGCCGTCGGTGTCGTTCGGATACATGACGCCGACGACCTTGTTCGTCTTAACCTGCGGCCACAGGTCCTCGTACGCGGCGGCGAACTGCTGGGTGCCGAAGCTGAAGAGGTACGAGTAGTGGAACGGGTTCGGCCCGCCCGGCTTCGCGCCGCGGCCGAAGTACCATGCCTCCCACGGATCGACGGTGCCGACGCACGGGACGCCTGCCGCCTCGCACGCGTCCGCGACCGGGTTGACGACCTCCGGCGTGGACGTCGTGAGCATGAGGTCGACGCTGTTGCTGTGGATCAGCGTGTTGGCGACCTGCGCGGCCGTCGCGGGGCTCGACTGGCTGTCCTTGTTGACGATCTTCACGGCGTACGTCTTGCCGCCGACCGTCAACCCCTTCGCGAAGCGCCTTCTTCGCGAGCGAGATGATGTACGGATCGCCCTCGCCGAAGCCTCCGGCCGGACCGGTGAGCGGGCTGACGAAGCCGATCGTGATCGTGTTCGACGCGTCCCACCTGACCGGCCGTGCCCAGATCGGGTCGGCCAGCGCCCCCGAGACGACGAGACCGCCCGCGCCCACGGCGCCGCGCTTCAGCAACTCCCGACGGGAGATGCCCCCGCCGCCGGTCCGCGCTTCCTCAGTCATCGACCCTCCTCCACCAAGAGATGCCGGAATGCGGTGCGGACGCTACGCCGGTGGCCGTCCGCTTGTCAAGACAGCGTTCCATTCATTAGAACAAGGCCGTGAATCGGACGGCGGCTTCTCGCAGTCGCTCGAGCGTGGGCTCGCGATCCTCTCCGCGTTCCGCTCGGGTCGGCCCCTGCTCGGGGTGAGCGAGCTCGGCCGCGACGTCGGCCTCAGCCGCTCGACGACGCACCGCTACGTCGCCACGCTCGCTGCGCTCGGCTACCTCCAGCAGGACCCGGCGACGAGGAAGTACCGGCTCGGGCCGCGCGTGCTCGACCTCGGCTTCTCGGCGATCAACTCGATGGAGCTGCGGGAGATCGCGGCGCCGCACCTGCGCGAGCTCTCGGACGAGACGGGCTACACCGTGAACATGGCGATCCTCGACGACCTCGACATCGTCTACGTCGACCGCTGCCGCAGCTCGCCGCGGGCCAGCGCGAGATCGACCTCAACCTGCACGTCGGCTCGCGGCTACCGGCGTACTGCACGTCGCTCGGCAAGGTGCTGCTCGCGCACCTGCCGGCCGAGGAGCGGGCGGAGCGGCTCGAGCGGATCGACTTCGCGCGCCGCGGCCCGAACACGCTCACGTCGCGACGGCTCCTCACGGCGGAGCTGACGCGCGTGCGGGAGCAGGGCTACGCGATCAACAACGAGGAGCTCGCGTACGGTCTGCGCTCGATCGCCGCGCCGATCCTCGCCCACGACGGCGCCGCCGCGGCCGCGATCAACCTCGCCGTGCACAGCTCGATGGTCTCGAGCGCGGACATCGGCGCGCGCTCGGCCCGATGCTCATGCGCGACCGCGGCCGACATCTCGGCGCGTCTCGGCTACCGCGCTGCACTAGGCGAGACCGAGCAGGCGCGCCGCGTTCTCCTTCAGGATGAGCGGCCGCACCTCGTCGCGGAACGGCGCCTGCTCGAAGTCGGCGAGCCAGCGGTCGGGCGTGATCAGCGGGAAGTCGGAGCCGAAGAGCACCTTCGTCGCGCAGCTGCGTGTTCGCGTACTGGACGAGCTGCAGGCGGGAAGTATTTCGGCGACCAGCCGGAGAGGTCGATCCAGACGTTCTCCTTGTGCAGGCAGACGGAGATCGCCTCGTCCTGCCACGGGAACGACGGATGTGCGAGCACGATCTGGAGCTCCGGGAAGTCGGCCGCGACATCGTCGAGGCACATCGGGTTCGAGTACTTCAGCCGCAGCCCGCCGCCGCCCGGCACGCCCGTGCCGATGCCGCTGTGCCCCGTGTGGAAGAGCGCGGGCAGCCCGGCCGCCGCGATCGCCTCGTAGAGCGGGTAGGCGGCGCGGTCGTTCGGGAAGAACGCCTGCAGGTTCGGATGGAACTTGAAGCCGCGCGCGCCCGCCGCGATCATCGCGCCGGACGCGCTCGACGCGCGTCGGGGCGCGCCGGATCGACAGTCGCGAACGGGATGACGACGTCGGGATCGCGCGCGCAGAGGATCTCCTCGTCGGGGATCGGCGGGATGCCGCTGCGCAGCTCCCAGTCGACGGTGAAGACGACCGCCGCCATGCTCCGCTCGCGGTAGTACGCGACGACGTCGTCGACCGTCGGCAGCGGACGTCACTGTGGAAGTACCGCGCCGCCGCCTCGCGCAGCTCGGCGGCATCGGGTCGTGCCCGGAGCGCGAGCGCTCGACGTGTACGTGCACGTCGATCACGGCGCCACCGTACCCAGCTCGGCCTGCAGCGCGGCGCCCGCGGCGAGCAGGTCCCAGTCGGCTGCCCGGCGGACCGACGAGCGAGACGCTCGACCGGCAGGCGGCTGCGGCGTCCGACGCCGGAGGGAAGCGCGACGACGGGGAAGCCCGACCCAGTTCCAGTAATGCGTGAGCGACACCTCGTCGCCGTCCCTGAAGGCCTCGTCGTAGCCGTCCCCGCGCGGCGGCGCGACGATCGGCAACGTCGGCTCGACGAGAGCGTCGATCGCGATGCTCCGCGAGCCAGTCCGCGCCAGCGCGCCGCGTCCTCGTCGCGACGGATCTGCGCGGCCGACGTACTCCTCCGCGCTGATCGCGCGCCGCTCCGCGTACTCAAGAAACCCGCGAGTCGACGACCGGTAGAGCTCGCGCCGGTCATCGAAGCGACGGTGGTAGACGAGCATCTCCGCCGTGAGACGACGTCGAGCTGCACGAGGCCGAGGTCAAGTGAGACGTCCGGCGGGGCACGCCGACGAGCGTCGAGTTGCTCGAGCGCGCGCTCGAGGCCGTCGGCGACGTCGGGGTCGAGATCGCCGATGCGCGGCGAGACCGCGACGCGATCGCAGCGGCCGCCGCTCGCGCGGCGGCTCGACGCGCGTGAGCGCGGCGAGGAGGGGCTCGCAGTCGGCGAGCGTGCGCGCCATCGGGCCGGCGTGGTCGAGGCTCGGGGCGAGCGGGACGATGCCGCGGATCGAGACGGCACCGCGGGTGGGCTTGATCGTCGACGTGCCGCACATCGCGGACGGGATGCGGAGCGAGCCGGCCGTATCGGTGCCGGTGGCCGCCGGCGTCATGCGCGGCGGCGAGCGCCGCCGCGGAACCGCCGCTCGACCCGCCGGCGGAACGGTCGAGGGCCCACGGGTTGCCGACCTGGTCGGTCGTGCCGCCGGCGGCGAACTCGTGCGTGTGCAGGTGGCCGAGCAGCACCATCCCTGCGTCCGCGAGCCGTTCCCACGCGTCGGAGTCGCGCGCGGGAACGTCGTCGAGTACACGGCTCGATGCGGTGAGCGGCTTTCCCGCGACGGCGTAAAGATCCTTCACTCCGACCGGAATGCCGCAGAGCGGGCGGCTGCTTCGCCGCGGGCGCGAGCGCTCGTCGGCGCGCGCGGCCGCGGCGAGCGCGTCCTCCTCGTACACGCGAACCCATGCGTTGATCGAGCCCGGGTCGCCGTCGAGGCTGCGCCCGCCGTCGCGCTCGCGGATGCGCGCAAGGCACGCCTCGACGAGCTCGCGCGACGAGGTGTCACGCTGCGTTCGAGCGCGGCTGACGCATCGAGCGACACCGAGGTCTGCGGAGCTCGCCGATCACGAGTTCCGATATACACCAGGCCCCGTGGCGCAGCGCACTCCCCACCCGTTCCGCGCCGACCACGTCGGCAGCCTGCTCCGGCCGCCGCGCGCTGCTGCAGGCGCGCGACGACCACGCCGCCGGGCAAGATCGACGCCGCCGAGCTGCGGGCGATCGAGGACGACGCGATCCGCGAGGTCGTGCGCATGCAGGAGGAGGTCGGGCTGCAGTCGCGACCGACGGCGAGTTCCGCCGCGCGTCGTGGCACATGGACTTCATCTACCAGCTCGACGGCATCACGAAGGAGGCCGGCCAGATCGCGGTCAAGTTCCACAACGAGAGCGGCGACATCGAGTTCACGCCGGCCGCGCTGCACGTCGACGGCAAGCTCGGCGTCTCGAAGACGATCTTCGGCGACGACTTCGGCTTCCTGCAGGAGACGGTGACGACCGCGCGTCCCGAAGCTGACGATCCCGTCGCCGAGCATGGTCCACTACCGCGGCGGCAGGGCGGCGATCGACCCGAGCGTCTATCCCGATCTCGACGCGTTCTGGGCCGACCTGACGGCGGCCTACGCGCGAGGAGGTGCGCCGGCTCGGCGAGCTCGGCTGCACGTACCTCCAGTTCGACGACACGAGCCTCGCGTACCTCAACGACCCGCACCAGCGCGAGTACGTCGCGTCGATCGGCGGCGACCCCGAGCGCCAGCACGTCGAGTACATCCGCCACATCAACGAGGCGCTCGCCGGCCGGCCCGACGGGCATGGCGGTGACGACGCACATGTGCCGCGGCAACTTCCGCTCGTCGTGGGCCGCCGAGGGCGGCTACGACTTCGTCGCCGAGGCGCTCTTCAACGAGCTCGAGGTCGACGGCTTCTTCATGGAGTGGGACGACGAGCGCTCCGGCGGCTTCGAGCCGCTGCGCTTCGTCCCGACGGGCAAGCAGGTCGTGCTCGGGCTCGTCACGACGAAGCGCGGCGAGCTCGAGGACGAAGGACGAGCTCAAGCGGCGGATCGAGGAGGCGTCGCAGTACGTCGACGTCGACCAGCTCTGCCTCTCGCCGCAGTGCGGCTTCTCGTCGACGGTCGAGGGCAACGACCTCACGATCGACGAGCGAGGTCGCGAAGCTGCGCCTCATCGTCGAGGTCGCGGACGAGGTCTGGAGGTAACCTGGCGACGCTGCTCGCGGAGGCGGCCGCGGACGCGCCCGGCCGGCCCGCGCTGCTGCACGACGGACGGCGGATCGTCTACGCCGAGCTCGACACGCTCGCGGCGCGTGCGGCGGGCGCCCTACGCGACCGCGGCGTCAGGCCCGGCGACCGCGTCGCGCTCGCCCTCCCCAACCGCCCCGACTTCGTCGCCGCCTTCCACGGCGCCCTCCGCCTCGGGGCGATCGTCGTGCCGATCAACCCGCTGCTCAGCGAGCGCGAGCAGCACGAGCGGATCGCAGACGCCGATGTGCGCCTCGTCGTCAACGGCCCGCTCACCGCTGCGCCCGTCGACGGGGTCGCCGAAGTAACCGGCGACGACGTCGCCGTTGTCCTCTACTCCTCAGGCACGACCGGCTCACCGAAGCGGATCGAGCTCACGCACGCGGGCCTGCGTCTCAACGCGGAATACGTCGCGTACGACGCCCTTCAGCTACGCAAGGACGACGTCCTGTTCGGTTCGGCACCGCTCGCGCATGTGTTTGCCATGACCGGCTGCATGAACGCCGCGCTCGCCGCGCGCGCATGCCTCGCGCTCGTGGAGCGGTTCGACCCACACGTCGCCGTCGACCTGATCGAGCACCGGCATGTGACCGTGTTCATGGGCGTGCCGGCGATGTGCGTCGCACTCCTCGCGACCGGCCGCAGCGCGCCGCTCCGCCTCGCGCACATCGGCGGCGCACGGCTGGCGGTCGAGACGCTGCACGCCTTCGAGGAACGCTTCGGCGCGACGGTGCTCGAGGGCTACGGCATGACGGAGGTCGGCGGCATGGCAACGTCCAACCACGCCGGCCGTGAGCGCAAGCCCGGCACGGTGGGGACGCCCGCGGCCGGCGCACGGGTGCGCATCGATGGCGACGGCACGGGCGAGGTTCTCCTCCTGAGCCCGACGATCATGCGCGGGCACGTCGGGTGGTTAGCGACAGGGGACGTCGGCTACCTCGACGACGACGGCTATCTGCACCTCGTCGACCGCAAGAAGGACGTCATCCTGCGCGGCGGCTACTCGGTCTACCCACGCGAAATCGAGGAAGTGCTGTTCGCGCATCCACACGTGCACGAGGCGGTCGTGCTCGGCGTGCCCGACGAGCGACTCGGCGAAGAGGTGGTCGCGCTCGTCGTCCCGGCCGACCCGGCCTGCGACCCCGCTGAGCTGAAGGCGTACGCACGCGACCGCGTCGCCGCCTACGCCTATCCGCGGCGCGTCGTGCTGGTGGACGACTTCCCCCGCAGCGCGACCGGCAAGATCCTTCGCCGCGCGATCGATCGCGAGGCCCTCAGAACTCGACAGTGACCTTGGGCGTGCGCCCTACCGCCCTCGACCAAAGCATCGCTTCACCTCCAACGCCTGCCGACGACGTCGATACGAAGCTCGACCAGCTCAAGGACGCAATCGCCGGCGCCGACTGAAGGCGATCCAGCACCGCTCGATGGTTTTGCGCGCGGGGGCCTCGTGTTCGGGCCCACACCGGTTGCCGAGGCCCTGAAGCGCCTCGAAACGTCAGGCCATTCGCACATGCTCGACCTGATGCGCGCGGTTCTGCTCGCCATGAGCGACAGGATCGACGAGGCGCGCGAGCTCGCCCGCGCGGCTGTGGAACACGCGCGTGAGCGGGGCGGTTCTGTGAACGCGGACGTCGCGGAGATCGAGGGTGTCGTTGGAAATCACGAGGCCGCCGCGGAGCAGTTCGCCCTCTGGCGCGACTGGGTTCGCGAGCACGTCCGCTCGGGGGAAATCGGCTACGCCTTGGCCTCCGAGGGTCGCGAGCTCGCCTTGGCCGGACGATACGAGGAGGCGGAAGAGCGCGTCGCGCAGATCCGCGAGCACCGAAGTCGCTCGCGCGACGGCGAGGCGCTCCGGCTGCAGCTCGCGGCGCTCGTCGCGGCTCACCACGGCGAGCACGGCGACGCCGAGCGCCTTGGGCGAGACGCGTTGGGGCACATCCTCGAGACCGACTCACCGAAGCTGCAAGGCGACGTCTACTGCGACCTCGCCGAGGTGCTCGAGGCGGCGGGCCGTCGCGAGGAGGCGGTCGCCGCCTGGCAGGAGGCGCTCGACCGCTACGAGCGCAAAGGGATCATCCCGCTCGCCCGCCGCACACGAGAACGCCTCGCCGCCCTCCAAGAGACACCTATCTAGCTGAAATGCAATGACGCTGTCCCGTCGAGACAGCGACCGGAGGGACATCACTCGACTGGGCCAGTGTTCGGGGATGACGCCTGACGGAGGACGGGTAACGGCGGTTCGATGGCCGATTCGCGTAGCTTCGCTCACCGGCCGACGCGATATCGCACATGCGTCGCGAGCGGCGAGTGGATGACCTCGACCGGCTCAAGGCTGGGATCGGCGACGCCGTCGAAGAGCGCCTCACCGGAGCCGAGCAGGACGGGGACGAAGTCAAGGACGAGCTCGTCGACCACGCCTGCCGCAAGCGCCTGGCGCACGGTCGACGCGCCGCCGGCGATGTCGACTCCGCGATCACCTGCGGCCTCCGAGGCGCGCGCGAACGCGGCGTCGAAGCCCACGCCGACGAAATAGAACGTCGTCCCGCCCGCGAGCTCGATCGGCTCGTGCTCGTAGTGCGTGAGGACGAAGACCGGAGCGTGGTACGGCGGTTCGTCGCCCCACCAGCCGCTCCAGTCGCCCTGCCACGGACCGCGAATCGGCCCGAACATGTTGCGTCCCATCACGTACGCGCCGCGTGGGCGCAGCAGCAGGTCGCGCGCGCGGGCGTCAGCGTCGTGCAACGGCTCCTCGAGATGCCAGTGATGCAGCTCGATACCGCGACGGCCGAGAGGGTGCTCGAGGCTTTGATCCGGTCCTGCGACAAAACCGTCGAGCGAAATGGACATATGACAGGTGGTTTCGCTCATGCTGCTTTCGACTGCGCCGGTGCGGCAGAAATCATCGGTATACGTGCACATTCTTAGCGAACCCACAGACAAGTTCGCCAGCCGACGCGAGCGCAGGCCGCTCGGCTGCGCGACCGTCCTTCATGCCCGAACTGCTGCCAGCCCCGCGGGAAGCGGCTCAGCTGCCCGAGAAAAGCGTATGAGACTGGTCCAAGGGTGGCCGCTTGATCTCGGGATCAACTCGGAGGTCCTGCGGAAGCGCGTTCGGCAGTAGAAGGCACGCCCTGCTTGCACGAGAGCCTCGGCGGCCTTCCAACGGGCGAGTACGAGCAGCTGCACGCTGTCGACGAGCGATCTAGGCTCGTTGGAGTGGGCTTAGCCCCAGCAATCCCTGTTCCCGTCACACCCGTACCAGATCAGCCGTCTATGCCGTCACTGAGCACAGAGCCAAGAGAGTTGCGTAGACCCTGATGGCGCTGCTACGGACATCGGTGTTGGCCGTGGTCGAGTTCGCGCTGGTCATTTCGGCGGGCGGCGTCCCTGGCGCGGCCGGCCCGGACCGATAGAGCCACGGTCACGATCGACGCCGCCAAGCAGTACCAGCGCATCGCCGGGTTTGGTGTGTCGGAGGGGTTCGGGCAGGCCAAGGCGCTGATGAACGCGCCGGCCTCGGTCCAGAAGCAGGTGCTGAGCTTGCTCTACAGCCCGACGCATGGGGCGGGCCTGACGATCTTGCGCAACGAGATCAGCGCCGACAAGGGGTTCACGATCGAGCCGAGGGCGCCGAGCAGCCCGAACGCGAAGCCGTCCTATCTGCCGCTCGCCGAGGTCGACCAGGACCAGGGGCAGCTGTGGTTCGCGAAGCAGATCAAGGCCGACTATGGCGTCACGATGTGTTCGCCGATGCCTGGAGCGCGCCCGCGTTCATGAAGACCAACGACTCGGCGATCCACGGCGGCACGGTGTGCGGAGAGCCGGGCGCGAGCTGCAAGAGCGGTGATTGGCGCCAGGCCTACGCGAACTACCTCGTGCAGTACGCGAAGGAGTACGCCGCGGCAGGCGTACCGCTCAGCTACGTGGGCCCGGAGAACGAGACGACGATCGCGCCTCCCCAGGACAGCATGCTCATGAGCCCGGCGCAGACAGCCGACTTCATGGCGATCCTCGGCGCGACGCTCGCGCGATCCGGGCTTTCGACGCGCGCCGAGTGCTGCGCCAGCATCGGCTGGAACTACGCGCAGGAGTACGCGGCCGCGATCGAGACCGATCAGGCAGCGAACGCGGCGACGGCGCTGTTCACCAGCCACGGCTACTTCGTCCCGCTCGACACGCCGCTGCGGGGCTGGGGCAAACCGGTCTGGGAGACCGAGTGGGCGCCGTTCGACACCGGGCCGTTTGACCCGGCCTGGGACGACGGCTCACAGTTGTCCGGGTTCACCTGGGCACAGAACATCTACACGGGCTTGACCGCGCGAACCTGAGTGCGTTCCTCTACCTGTGGGGCGCGAACACGAGCACGACGACCGTCACCGGCCCCAACACCGGACTGGTCGACGTCAAGGGCAACACCGTCGCCACCTCCGGTCGGCTGTGGGCGTTCGCGGCTACAGCCGCTTCATCCGCCCGGACGCGGTGCGCATCGGCACGACGACGAGCGGCGCGGGCCTCGATGTGAGCGCGTTCCGCAACAGCGACGGGTCGATCGCGGTGGTCGTTCTGAACAGCGCCCACCGCCGCCAGGTCGCGACCTTCTCGCTGCACGGCCTCCGCGGAGCGCACGTCACGCCGTACCTGACCGACACATCCCACCAGCTCTCCGCACAGTCACCGATCACTGTCAGGAACGGCGCCTTCACCGCGATCCTGCCGCCACGGTCGCTCGTTAGCTACGCCATCCGATCGTAGGGTCAAGCGCCAACGGCGACCAGCGGCCCGAATTCGGCTCAAGCGCTGAGGTAGAGCGTGTGAGACTGGTCCACAGTATGTGCGCATGCCTGCGCACGCGTGGTGCGGTGCGAACGGTGATCCAGGGCAGGGCGAGTACGGATTCAGCGCGTTGGCATGCCGACGCGAGAAAGGGTTCATGTCACTTTCCTGCCGTTGAGGCGGCGTTGAGTTCAACCGGTTGGCGGACGGTGGCGTGTGGGCGGTCGAGTGGTGGAAAGGCGACGCTGATGGAGAGTCCTCCTTCGGGGAGGGGTTGGGCGGTGATGGTGGCGCCGTGGGCGGTGGCGATGGCTCGGACGATGGAGAGGCCGAGCCCGTGACCGTTCGTGTGGAGACCGCGGCGGGGGTTGAGGCGCTGGAAGGGCTGGAAGAGACGGTCGATTTCGGTGGCGGGAACGAGGGGGCCGGTGTTGGTCATCGTGAGGACCGCTGTTCCGTTTGCCGCGTCGGTGGAGATGTGGATGCGGCCGCGGCTGAGGTTGTGACTGATGGCGTTGTCGAGAAGGTTCGCGGCGAGTCGTTCGATGAGTCTGGGGTCTCCCTCGACGGGGGCCGGGCGGAGCTCTGTCTCGAGGTGCACTGCTGACAGGTTGGTCGCGAGGTCGGGGCGCGACAGGACGGTTTGGCAGATGTCTGCGAGGTCGGCTCGCTGCTGCTGGTCGAGTCCGCTCTCGCTGCTGGCGAGGGTGAGGAGGCCGTCGATCAGGGTTTCTTGTTGCCGGTTGGAGGCGAGCAGCTCCTGCCCGGTCGTTCTCCAGCCGGCTGGGGTGGAGGGGTCGCCAAGGGCGACCTGAATGAGGGTGCGTTCTCGGGTGAGCGGGGTTCGCAGCTCGTGGGAGGCGTGGGCGACGAAGCGTCGTTGCGCCTCGAAGGCGGCCTCGAGGCGTGCGAAGAGGTCGTCGAGGGTGTCGCCGAGCTCCTTGAGTTCGTCCTGCGGGCCGTCGAGCGCCAGCCGCTCGTGCAGGCTGGTCGAGGAGATCCTGCGTGCGGTGCGGGTGATCGTCCGGATCGGTCGTAGCATTCTGCCGGCGATCAGCCATCCCGCTAGGACGGCGAGTGCGGCCACGATGGCCAGAGCGATTGCCGAGTTGACGAGAAGCTGGTGCGAGTCGGAGGCGCGCTGGGCGGCCTGGACGGATCCTGTCTGTGCCACTTGGTGCACGGCCTGCGCCAGCTGGCTGATGGCTTTCGAGAGTCGATGTTGGTCCTGCGTCAGCTGATGCTCGTCCCGTAGAAGCTGCGGAGACAAAAGCGGGCTCAGCAGCAGATGTCCTGGGCCGACGCCTGAGGGCAACAGGGAGAGCCGATGCTGCGCCTGCGTCAGCTGATGCTGGGCCTGGAACAGCCTTGACAGTGCCTCTGGGAGCTGCGCCTTGGGGAGAGGCTGGATCGTGGGCGTGTGCGGGATCTTCGGTAGGTGCGGCTTGCTGAACGCCGTCGCCCGTTCGAAAAGGACGTAGGTGGCTGCGAGCAACGCGACGCCGGAGAGGAGGGAGAGGCCTCCGTAGAGGGTGGTGAGCCGGAGCCGGGCGGTGCGGCCCGGCAGTCGCAGCCACGAGCGGGGAGCGAGCCGAGTGTGGGATGGGTGCGTCATTGCACTCCGATCCGGTAGCCGATTTCGCGGACCGTTTCGATCAGCGGCGGATCGCCGAGCTTTGCTCGCAGCCGGCTGATCGTCGTCTTGACGGTGCTGGTGTAGGGATCGAGGTCGTCGTCCCACACCCGTTTGATGAGGTGTTCGGCGGAGACTGGCTTTCCCTCTGCGGTGAGCAGGCACTCGAGGACGGCTAGTTCGTTGCGGCTGAGTTCGAGCCGGAGCCCGCGGCGAAACGCGACGCGCCCGACGGGATCGAGACTCAGGTCGGCGTGGGTCAACTCGGCCGGCGGCAGGGCGGGGCGGCGGGCAACCGCTCGGATGCGGGCGACTAGCTCAGCGAACTCGAACGGCTTGGGCAGGTAGTCGTCGGCACCCAGGCCGAGGCCCTCGACGCGGTCCTTGACGGTACTCGCGGCGGTCAGCATCAGCACCCGAGTCGGAGAGCGCTGTGCGACCAGGCTGCGGCAGATGTCGTCGCCGTGTGTGCCGGGCAGGTCGCGGTCGAGCACGACGACGTCGTAGTCGGTGATCGCCAGGCGGGTGCGGGCATCGTCACCGTCGAGGGAGATATCGACGGCCATCCCTTGCCGGCGCAGCCCGACGGCCACCGCCTCGGCGAGCACCTCGTCATCTTCGGCTACCAGCACTCTCACGTGTCAGCCCATGCCCGCAAAATTGCGATGCGGCTGCCTTTCAGGATGCCGATCGTAGGTCACAGTCAGGTAACACGACCCGTTGCCGGGGTGTCACCTGCCAGTTCGTACGCTGCTCTCTCAATGCTGCAGATGAGAGACAGCACCGAGCGCAGGAACCATGCTGGGCGGCAAGAGCCGGCAAGGACGCACCGGCGACTCGGAGGGCTTGCGCTCGCCGCCGCCGCGGCCGCCGTCGTGCTGGCCGGCTGCGGCGGCTCGCGGGCGCCGTCGGTCGCGAGCGTCGGGACGACGACGTCGTCTAGCGCTGCCGCCAGCACGAATACCGCTGGCGGCGCGGCCGGCTCCGGCTCACCGTCGAGCCAAACACAGCTGCAGCAGGACTCGCTGAAGTATGCCCGGTGCATGCGCGTCAACGGCGTGCCCGACTTCCCCGACCCGAGCGCCGGCGGCGGCTTCACGTTCAATCCAGCCGCTGGAGTTGACCCCTTTTCGCCTGCTTTCAAGGCGGCGCAGGCGAAGTGCCAGAAGTTCATGGACCTGGGCGGCGGTCTTGCCCCCGGCACGCAGACCCACCCATCCCCACAGTGGCTGGCGAAGATGGTGAAGGCCGCGCAGTGCATGCGCCGCCACGGCGTCCCGAACTTCCCCGACCCAACCACAACTGTCCCCTCGTTCAAAACGTTGGGCGGTGGCGGCGTGATCTCCAACATCGAGGGTGTGATCTTCGTGTTCCCCGGCACGCTCGACATGCAGTCGCCGCTGTTTACGCGGGCGGCGGCCGCGTGCGGGTTCCCGCTGCATAATCACTGATGGCACGCCCCACGGCCTGCTTCGGTCTTACGATGCTTGCGACCGTCGCACCCAACGCCGCGCCGCGTCGAATTCGGCTCAAACGCTGAGGTAGAGCGTGTGAGACTGATCCAGAACAAATGCGCACGCCTGCGCTTGCGTGGGTGCGGTGCGCAGGGTGACCATTGGCGGAAGCTGTCAGAACATGACGAAAGGTCCACCATGTCACGGTCTTCCACTACCTCGAGGTACTCCGCGAGGTTCGGTGCCGATAGAGACAATTGACTTCACCGGGCCGAGTCGTTTGCTCGGCTGATCAGGACGTCTGGCTGACGGCCTCATTGGGTGTGGCGGTCTGGCCGGATTCCGCGTCCGCGCCTTTGTCGACCTCGAAGTGGAGGCCGCCTGCGAGCAAGTCGACGCCGTAGAAGTCGAACGCAAGGTGTCGGCCTTGCCGTCCGGCCGCGTGTCCCGGATTCAACTTTCTGGCTATCCCCTGGGACAACCGCCACGACCTGTCCGGGATGTTCCGTCAGGTTGGCGACCCTGCGGATCAGTAGATTGTCCGATACCGCTTCAAGTAGCAGAAGGCACGATCGTTAGCGTGGCTAAAGAACCAGTCAGTGACCAACGGAGAACTCTGGTTGCCGAAGTCCTGGGCGATGATTGGCTGCCAGTTGAACGGGGCGTCTACAGACATCGAAGGGGCAGCGGTCGAGATTGATTCGCTCGCCGGGAAGAACGACGCCCGGTCAGACAAGGACGTTGGGGGACGAAGCAAGACCGCCGCTCCGGTCTACAACGTGACCGACAATGAAGGACACGCGGAGAAGGTCGACACACGAGACCTCAAGCCGTTGTCGTAGCCGTAGAGAGCCAGCGGAGAAGTAGGCCGGACGGCTCGTCGAGCCTGACCCCAGCCCACCGACTAACAGTGGGGAAGGCAGGTGTATCGTCGAGGCATGAGGACCAGCGCACGTCGGCGTTCTCGTCCGAGGTCGCGCAGGCGGCGGATCATGTTCGCCGTGGTGAGCGTGCTGCCCGAGGTGATCGTGCTGAGGCTGCGCGGCTATCCGCCCGCCGGCAACGTCGTCGTTCGGTGCCGGGAAGGGCACCTGTTCACGACGATCTGGGTTCCCGGTGTGTCCGTGAAGGCGCTTCGGCTCGGCCCCTGGAGGTTTCAACGCTGCCCCGTTGCCAGGCACTGGTCGATCGTGACACCGGCAAGCAGATCTGAACTGACCGACGAGCAACTACGCACGGCGGCTGACAGCCGAGACGTCCGCATACCCTGACGGCATACACAAGGCTAGGGCGGCGAGCGATCCACTCACACCTGACGCGGAGTGGCCCACAGCCTCGCCGCCAAGCGAAGGCGTCGCCGACTTCCCCTGCAACTCGCTTACGACAGTGAGCCGCGCTGCTGTAGGACAACTTGAATCGCCGCATGAAGCGACCGCTAATCCCGCGCTAAGGCGGCGGGAACCAGCATTGCCGGAAGGAGGTCCTGCCGGGGCATTGGAGCCGCACTAGCGTCTAGCCGGTGTCCTATTGCAGACTCGGGTGGTGACGATCGAGCAGCACGACAGACTCCTCGAGCGGTCGGACCACCTCGCCCTGCTCCACGAGCGCCTGGCTCGCATCGCCGGCAGTGGCAGCGGGGGTGTCGTCCTGGTGGGCGGCGAGGCCGGCGTCGGCAAGACGACGCTGCTGCGCCAATTCTGCGCTAACACGCAAACCGCCCGCGTCCTGTGGGGCGCCTGCGACGGCCTGTTCACCCCACGTCCTCTCGGTCCGTTGCTCGATATCACGCAGGCGACAAGGAGAGAGTTCGCAGCGCTGATCGACTCGGGGGCGTTGCCGCATGAGGTCACGAGCGCGTTCCTTCGCGAGCTGGCGATGCAATCGCCGACTGTGTTGGTGCTCGAGGACGTGCACTGGGCTGATGAAGCGACGCTCGATGTCGTCAAGTTGCTGGCGCGTCGGGCCGGCACCGTCCCGGCTCTTGTACTCGTTAGCTACCGAGACGATGAGCTCGACCGCCTGCACCCGCTGCGCGCGGTGCTCGGCGAGCTGATTCGACTCGAGGGAGCAGAGCGCCTCAAGCTCGCACCGTTGTCTCGTGACGGGGTTGCGCGTCTCGCCGGGACTCGCCCCGACGTTGACGCCGATGAGCTGTACCGCGTGACGTCAGGTAATCCGTTCTACGTCACCGAGGTGCTCGCTGCGCCGGCGGAGACAATCCCGCAAACCGTGCGCGACGCGGTGCTCGCGCGCACATCGCGAGTGAGCCCCGGCGCACGATCGTTGCTCGAAGCAGTGGCGGTCGTGCCGCCGCAGGTCGAGCTGTGGCTGCTCGAGTCGCTCGTGTCACTCGCCGACGAGACGATGGAGGAGTGCCTCGATTCGGGAATTCTTGCCGCGGACACGACTGCCGTGCGCTTTCGTCACGAGCTCGCTCGGCTCGCGATCGAGGGGTCGATTCTTCCGATCCGTCGTATCGACATGCATCGGCGGCTCGTCGCAGCGCTGGTCGAACAGCCGTCACACGCTCGTGATCTCGCGAGACTGGCGCACCACGCCGAAGCGGCCATCGACACCGAAGCCGTGCTGGAGTTCGCGCCGCTGGCCGCTGAGCGTGCCGCGGCGCTGGGTGCGCATCGCGAGGCCGCGGCACAGTACGCGCGGGCGCTGCGGTTCGGCGAGAACCTCACTGCCCGGGACCGAGCCACGCTCCTCACGCGCCGAGCAGAGCAGTGCTACTTCGGGGCTCAGCTCGAAGAGGCGATCGAGGCGCAGCAGGCGGCCCAGGACACGCTCCGCCAACTCGATGATCCCTACGCCGTCGGGGACTCGCTTCGATCCCTTGCACGCTTGATGGCGTTTGCGGAAGGACCGAGGAGCCGGACAAGCTCGCGCTGGAAGCCGTTCGCGTACTCGAGGCGCTTCCTCCGCGGCACGAACTCGCGATGGCCTACGGCGCCGTTGCCCAGAGACGGATGGCTGCCGATGAGGTGAACGCCGCGGTGAGCTGGGGCAGCAGAGCGATCGAGCTTGCGCGCGAACTCGACGACACCGAGGCGCTCGTTTATGCACTGACGACCGTCGGTGCCGCAGAAGACCACGCCGGCCGCCCAGAAGGCGGGCCGAAGCTCGCGGAAGCCCACGAGCTTGCTCGGCGCCACGGCTTCGACGAGCACGCCGGCCGCATGTACTTCCAGCTCGTGCACGGCCCCGTACGCACTCGCAGACTGACGGCGTGCGCACATCAACTCGAACTCGGCCTGGCCTATTGCACCGAGCACGGTCTGGAGACCTGGCGGCAGTACCTGCTTGCGTGCCGCGCCTCGCTGGAGCTTCAGATCGGGCAGTGGCACGAGGCCGGGGAGTCCATTCTGCTCGTCCTGGAGGGATCACACGCTGCGCCCGTGGCGTACGCGTGGGCGTTGGCGACACTGGGACGCTTGAGAGCGAGGCGCGGCGACCCTGACGCGTCGGGCCCTCTCGACGAGGCGCACGAGCTGACCCACGCCACCGGCGAGATCTTTCGGATCGGCCCGGTCGCGACGGCTCGAGCGGAGGCGGCGTGGCTTCGAGGCGATGGTTCCGAAGTTGGAAGGATCACGGAGGCGCCGCTCTCGCTGGCGCTCGAACGCGAGGCGCTGTGGGAGGCGAGCGAGCTAGCGTACTTGCGTCGGCTGGCTGGGCTCGACGACAGCGTCCGGGGGCTGCCGCCCGACAACCCATACGTGCTCGCGCTCGCGGGTGCGTTCACGGAAGCCGCCGAGTGCTGGCGAGCCATTGGCTGCCGCTACGAAGCAGCGCTGGCACTCGCGAACAGCGACGACTCGGACCACCTGCAGAGCGCAGTCGCCGACCTGCAAGAGCTCGGCGCGCACCCCGCTGCGACACTGATCGCGCGGCGTCTCCGCGCGCGGGGACAGCGCGGCATCGTTCGGGGGCCGCGCGCTTCGACCCGCTCGAACCCCGCCGGGCTGACCGTCCGTGAGATGGAGGTCTTGCAGCTAGTAGCCCAAGGACTGCACAACGCCGAGATCGCGAGCGAGCTCGTCGTGTCCGAGCGAACGATCGACCATCATGTTGCCGCAATCCTGCGCAAGCTCGGCGCACGGACGCGCGCCGAGGCGAGCGTCGAAGCGGTCCGTCGCGGGCTTGTGGAGACAACTTGACCGTCGGTCACTGGTCCGGCCGGCTTCCTAGACCGCGTGCGCAAGTTCGGCTCGGTGGTGACGGCCTTGTCCCGTGGGAGGAGAACGCCGACGGACAGGAGGGCTCGACGCGCTTGCAGCGTCGCCCGAGTCGCATCGCCTGCTCTTTGAGAACGAAGCGATGCGCGTTCTGGAGACACGGATCGCGCCGGGAGAAGCGACGCAGCTTCACACGCATCGCTGGCCGGGTGTGCTCTACGTGATTTCCTTCGGCCACTTCGTGCGCCGTGACGACGACGGGAACGTCCTTGTCGACTCCCGCGCTGGAGCCTCGCTTCCACAGTCGGGTACGGCACTCTGGAGCACAGCTCTGCCTCCGCACACGCTTGAGAACGTCGAAACGACCGAGATTCACGTGATCGGGGTCGAGTCGAAGGCCGTCTGACCGACCGCCCTGTCCCCAGCAGCCTGGGCTGCCCCAGCGCTCACGAATACACCCCGAGCGAGCGGCGGATCGGCACACTGACCGTATGGAACATTGCGCGAACTGCTTGAACTGAGCATATCTCGTCGGAAGCGACGAATGCGCCATCATCCCTGCGAGATGAAGACCGTGACCGTCGCCGAGCGGCCCGAACTCCTTGAGCGCGCGTGGGAAGAAACGATCGAAGCCATCCCGGAGTACAACCAGCACGGCGACGTCATCAACGCGTACTGGGGCCGCCTGACCGAGGAGCGGCCCGAGTTCCAGTTCTACCTGCTCGGCGACGACGACGAAGTCCTCGCGCGCGGGCACTCGCTCCCGGTGCATTGGGACGGCAGCGTCGGCGCTCTGCCAGCCGGGATCGACGGCGCGATCGCCCGGGGTTTCGATGAGGACGGCGCGAACGTCCTCTGCGCAATGCTGATCGCGATCCCGCCGGATCATCAGGGCCGCGGTCTCAGCCCGGTCGCCGTTCAGGCGATGCGCGAGCTCGCCGGCCGGCACGGCCTCACAGCCCTAGTCGCTCCAGTGCGGCCGATCTGGAAGGAACGCTACCCACTCGTGCCGATCGAACGGTACGCCACCTGGACGCGGGCCGACGGATTCCTGTTCGACCCTTGGATGAGGGTCCACGAACGCGCCGGCGCCACCGTCCTCAAACCTGAGCCGCGGTCCCTGCGGATAACCGGCACCGTCGCTGAGTGGGAGGAGTGGACACACATGGCGTTCCCCCAAAGCGGCGACTACTGGTTCCCGGGCGGGCTTGCGACAGTTGAGATCGATCGCGACGCGGACTCAGGCAACTACTGGGAACCAAACGTGTGGATGCACCACGCCGTCTGATCGCCGCCTCACACTGTTCTCGCACTCTCGCTGCTGATCGAGGGCGAGGCCTCTCGGCTGGGCCAGTGTTGCTCCTATGTCAATGGCGGCTCGTTCTTGAGGGTGGTGTAGACGGTGCGTGCGAGTTGTCGTTTGAGGCAGCGGAGTGCTTCGCGGCGTGTTTTGCCTTCTGCTTGTTTGCGCTCGAGGTAGGCACGGGCGGGTGGGTGCCAGCGGCCTTGGGTGACGGCGATGCGGTGGAGGGCGCAGTTGAGTTGGCGGTTGCCGCCGCGGTCGAGGCGGTGCCGTTGGCTTTTGCCTGAGCTCGCGTCGAGTGGTGCGACGCCGGCGTGGCGGGCGAGCTGCGCGTCGGTGTGGAAGCGGCCAATCGGGCCGATCTCACAGAGCAGCTTGGCGGCGCTCAACGGGCCGCAGCCGGAGATCTCGAGGAGCCGTGGTGCGAGTCTCTGGGTGCGCTGTTCGAGCTCTCGGTCGAGCGCGAGCACCGACCGGGTCAGTGTCTTGCAGCGGCCGACAAGCTCACGGCTGATCCGCACCTGGACCGTTTGCTCGCGGCGGGCGAGCAGACGTGCGAGCCGGTCGAGCCAGACGGTCCGGTCGAGCGCACCCAGCGGCACCGCCAGGTTCGGGTCGAGCTCGTGCAGGTGCCAGCGCAACCGCTGTTGAGCGCGCCGCCGCTCGTCTACCAGGTCGTCGCGGTGATCAACCAGCAGCTTCAACTCGTGCAGCACGTGCTCGCCCGGCCGCGGCCCGTCCAAACTCGGCTCCTGCAACGCGGCCCGCGCGATCGCGAGCGCGTCGATCTCATCCGACTTGCCGCGGGTACGGCCGCGTCGTCGCTGCGGCGCCGTCAGCCTCGGCGGTACCCGCACCAGCCGCTCACCTGCAGCAACGAGCGCCTGCTCGAGACCTCGCGTGACCTGCCGACAGTCCTCGACCGCCCACAACCGCTCCTCGCCCAGCGCGTATCCCCACTCGATCACCTGCGCATCGACCGGGCCGCGTGTCTCGGCGACGCTACGGCCAAGCTCGTCGACGGCGACCGCGGTCAGCGAGTGCTTGTGTACGTCCAGCCCAACAACGATCATCTCTCTCGCCTCCTACCGTTCGGAGAGGCGACCGGCGAGCGGACAGACCTCAATCGAGGCAAGCTGCCAAGCTCCTATCAGGTCACGCTCGACGGTCTTCGGGAAGGCGGCGGCGACATAACGCTGGACAGTCAGCTCAAGGGAGCGACGTTCCGGAATCGAGTCAGCCGCCGCCAACCCGAACTCTCAAACTCAAACCAGACAGCACGAGCTCAAGATGACATTGAGTTCCGGAATGACGCCAGAGACAGCGAACATTCGGCGAGCCATACTGAGTCGGTGAGGGACTGGACGAAGATACGGCGCGGCGCGATCGTTGCGTTCGTGCCGTTCTTCGCGTTCTTCGCGATCACGTGGAACTTCTTCGCGGCAGCCGTGCTGTCGGTGCCGTTCCTCGTGCTCGGCGCTCGCATCGAAGGCGACGGCGATTGGTCGTCACCACGACGGAGAGCCACGTTATTCGTGGTCTCGGTGCTCATGGCCTTGGCTGCGGCGACGTTCGGAAACCTCGCGGGACTCGGGTTCGTCATCGCGCCCGTCATCGGCATCATCGTTTGGCTAGCGGCTGGCCCTGCCGATGCGGCGTCGAATCCGAGTGTCGTCGTCCGCGTGCGACGTCGCCCCTCAGGCTGACATCTCGACTGCGCGAGTGTTCACGAATGACCCCTGACGGAGCGGCGCCTCGACGATGAGTTGCGGGGCCCGGAACGGTCCAACATTCCGTCAAGATCGACCTACGCGTGAACGGAAAGGGGTGTGACGTGGCTGAATGGGCGAAGCAGATCGGCGCCATCAACCTGATCGTCGGCGACCTGGAGCGCTCGAAGGCGTTCTATCAGGGGGTTTTTGGACTGCCCCTACAGCACGAAGACGAGGACACGGCGATGTTTCGCTTCACCGACACGTACGTCTTCTTGCAGCGCGGCGCGGCTCATCAGGACAGCCCGTCAGATGACGCACTCAGCCTCGCCCAGAACGGGGTCGGGCAATTCGTCATCTTTGTTAACGACGTGGACGCGGTACGCGCCGAATTGGACCAGGGACAGGTGGCCACGATCAGCGGCCCGGCGGACCGCGACTGGGGAATGCGTACGCTCACCCTCGCCGATCCGGGCGGCTACACCTGGGAGATCACGCAAAAGTTGCCCAGGTGGCCCAGCTCGTCGTAAAGGCAGCATTCTCGGCTGCGCCAGCGGACTTACGCCAGACGCCTCAGAATCTCAGGCGCGCGAGGACCCGTCGCGGTAGGGGCGGCTCGAGCAGCTGACGCGCGACGAGGGCACCCGAGCCGCCGCCGAGACCCGGCCCCGGGTGGGTCGAGGCGCCCACGTGCCAGACGCCCTTCACGTGAGTGCGGTGCGGGGAGCGCCAGAGGAAGCTCTGGTCGACCGAGAGCGCACCGCCGTACGGGTCGCCGTGCACCAGGTTGACGTTTGCCGCCTGCAGGTCCGCAGGCGACAGGCAGACGCGCTGCACGACCGCGCCTTCGAGGTTCGGCACGTGCTTCGCGATGCGCGCCTGGATGCGGTCGGCGTAGTTCTCGCGCAAGGACTCCGTCCACGTGCCGTCGCCGACCTCGAGCTCGCCGGCGGCATCGCCCTTCACCCGCCAGGGCAGCTCCTGGAGCTGAACCCAGAGGATGCCGGCGCCGTCGGGCGCGCGGCTCGGGTCGAGCGTCAACGGTTGCCCGACGACGACCGTCGCTTCGGCGGGCAGGAGGCCGCGTTCCGCCTCGTTGACAGCACGCGAGACGCCGTCGAGGCCGGGCGTGAGGTGGACGACGGCGGTGCGGCCGAGACGCTCGTCCCCCTCCCAGCGAGGCGGCTCGGACAGTGCGAAGTGGATCTGCATCTCCGAGCGCCCGTAGCGAAAGGACGGCGGCGTTCCTCCGAGCAGGTCGCCGTAGAGCTGCGTCGGCGTGACGTTGCAGATGACTGCGCGCCGCGCGCCGACCGCATCGCCGCCTGCGACGCGGGCGCCGCCGGTGAACACGCGCTCGACGTGCGCACCGGTCTCGCACGTGCCGCCCTGCTCGCGGATGTACGCGACGAGTGCGTCGGCGAGCTTCGCGCCGCCGCCGACCGGGATCGGCATGCCGCCTTCCTGCACCGCGACCGCGATCACCTGGGCCATGTAGCCGGAGCTCGCCGCGTCGGGCCCGAGCCCGGTGTGGAGCACCCAGGGCGCAAGCAGGCCATGTGCCCTGGGCGAGGCGAACGTCTCCTCGAGCCAGTCGCGCGCCGAGACGAGCAGCCGGCCGAGGAACTCGCGCGCCCCGTCGCGACCCAGCCGACGGGTCGCCTTCAGCCCCAGCGCGGCACCATGCCGCGACCAGAGCTCGGTGCCGAGGACACCGAAGGCGAGGTCGGCGTTGGGGAAGAATCGCTCGAGGACGCCGTTCCATTCAGGCCCGAGCTCGGTGACGTTCGCATCGGCGCTCCGGAGGAGGAATGCGCTCTCGCCGTCCGGGAAGGCGGTCGCGGTCGGCAGGTCGGTGTTCACGTACTGGAGCCCGTGACGCGCGAGGTCGTCTTCCAGCTGCGGATGCACGGGCCCACCGACCCAGAGCGGGTGCCAAGCACTGAAGACGTCGTGTTTGAAGCCGGGCTCGGTCAGCTCGGCGGTCTTGATTGCGCCGCCGAACCAGTCGTTGCGCTCGAGCACACAGACGTCCCAACCGGCTTTCGCGAGCAGAGCGGCGCACGCGAGGCCGTTCACGCCCGAGCCGACGACGACGGCGTCGTGCTCAGCCATCGACGATGCGCCGAAGCTCGTCGTCGGTGACGAGGCCCCGCTTCTCGGTGCCGAGCCGCTTGACGGCGGCAAGCACCTCGGCCCGACGCTCTTCGGGCACGTCGAGTCCCAGCTGCTCGGCCTTGATGCGGATCGAGTCGAGGCCGCTCTTCTTGCCGAGCACGATCGCGCGGTCGGCCGCGACGAGCTCGGAGGAGTACGGCTCGATCGACGGCGGGTCGTGGAACTGGCGAGGCGACGGCGCCGCGACTCGCGCCGGTACAGCGTCTCCCCCGTGACCGGCTTCCAGGGCTCGAGCTCGTAGCCCGAGAGCTCGCGGACGCGCTCCGAGACGGCGCGGATCCGATCGAGGCGGAGGTTCGACTCGACGCCGTACAGGGCGCGGAGCGTCAGCGCGACCTCGCCGAGGTTCGCGTTGCCGGCGCGCTCGCCCATGCCGTTGATCGTGCCGTGGACGTACGACGCCCCGGCTCGCACGGCCGCGACGGCCGATGCGGTCGCGACGCCGAAGTCGTTGTGGCCGTGGAAGTGCACGGGCGTGCCGTCGAGCCACTGGAGGGTCGCGCCGACGAGGTCGGTCGACCGCCTCGGGCGAGGCGATCCCGAGCGTGTCGACGACGACGACCTCGCGTGCGCCCGCCTCGATCGCGCTCTCGTACACCTGCCGGTAGAAGTCGGGCTCGGCGCGCGTCGAGTCGACGCCGAAGAAGGCCGCGTGGATGTCGTGCTCGGCAGCGAAGCGCATGGCGCTCGTGATGCGCTCGAGCATCTTCTCGCGTGAGACGCCGATCGCCTCGAGCTTCAGGTCGGAGATGGGCGACTCGATCACCGAGTAGCGCACGCCGAGCTCGACGAGCGCCTCGAGGTCGGCCGGAACGGCGCGCGAGAAGCCCCAGATCTCGGCGCGCAGGCCCGCGGCTGCGATCAGTTCGCACCGCCTGCCAGTCGTCGTCCGAGACGCGGGGGAAGCCCGCCTCGATCCGGTCGATCCCGAGGTCGTCGAGGAGCCGGGCGATCTCGAGCTTCTCGTCGGGGTCGAGCACCACGCCCGACCGTCTGCTCCCCGTCGCGCAGCGTCGTGTCGTACAGGCCGACCTGCCCGCCGACGCGTAGCGGTCGTTCAGCGATCCGGTCCAGATCAGGTCGTTCAGACACGGCACGACCCCGTCCGGGAACGACGACAGCTTCTCGGCGCCCTGCTCGCCGTGATCAGGAAGTTGTCCTCGACCCGCAGGCCGCCGCCGCCGTCCCAGTAGCAGCCCGGCTCGATCGCGAGCACCATCCCCTCGAGCGACCTCGCCGCCGCCCGCCTGGTGGGCGTAGGGCGGCTCGTGGGCGCGGGCGCCGACGCCGTGGCAGATCGGATGCGTCGGCTGGCCCGGGTAGCCGAGCTCGGCGATGCCGTCGCGCACCAGCCGGTCGAGCTCGGCGAGGCTCGCGCCCGGCCTGCAGTGCTCGATCGCGCGCCCGTAGACCTCGAGCAGCCCGGCCTCGAGCTCGCGGTAGTCGGCGCGGAGCTCGCCGGGGCAGAGGAGCTTCGTGTGGTCGCACCAGTACCCGTCGGCGCAGACCCAGATCTCGAACAGCGTCGGCTCGTCGGCCGTGCACCGGCCGGTCGCCGGTCGCGGTGAAGGTCCTGATCCCCGGCCCCGACCAGACGAGCGAGAAGCCGTAGCGCGAGCTCGACCTTGCCCTGCCAGCCGGTTCCCTCGCCGTGCACGAAGGCCTGCCAGATCGCCGCCGCCTCGCTCTCCTTCATCCCGGGCCGGAGCCGGACGGCGACGTGCTCCATCGCCGCGGCGCAGATCTCGTTCGCGAGCCGCATCCGCTCGAGCTCCTGCTCCGTCTTGATCGCCCGGGCGGCGTTCAAGACGGGCATCGCGTCCTCGGCGCCGGGCCACGCGTCGAACCACGTCTTCGTGAACGTCGTCGGCTCGCCGACCATGCGGTCGGAGGCCTGCGTGCCGAGCGAGAGCTCGAGGCCGACGCGGCCGTGCTCGCGCGCGGCCTCGAGCGCCGCCTCGAGCGTGCGCGCGGGCACGGGGCGCGGATCGGTCTGCGCGTAGCCGCGATATCAGTCGGACATCAGTCGTATACGAGGCCGTCGCTCGGCGTCCTCAGCCGACGCCTCGAGGCAGATCAGGATCGGCTCGCCCTCGCGGGGGAAGACACACGCGTCGTAGCCCTTCATGCCCCAGAAGTTCGTCAGGTAGAGGACGTTGTCGGGCGCTCGGACGACGAGCGCGTCGAGCTCCTGCTCGGCCATGAGCCTGCGCACCCGGTCGAGCTTCGCGTCGTCGCGCGGCCAGGCCACGGTCGTCAGGCTTCGCCCCAGGGCCGGACCCGGGGCGGCGGCGGCTCGCCGTGGCCTTCCTGCCACGAGATGACCGGAGTTGCGGAGGACGCCGATCTTCTCGATCTCGGCCTCGATCACGTCACCGGGCTTGAGGTAGAGACGGCGGCGCTCCTCCTCCGACTTGAACCCGGCGACGCCCGCGACCGTCCCGGTCGAGAGCACGTCGCCCGCGCTGTACCCGAGCGCCGAGAAGTTGGAGAGGATCTGCGGGATCGTCACGCTCATGCGGCTCGAGTGAGACTCCTGGCGAACCTCACCGTTGACACGGAGCTGCATCGCGAGCTCGTGCGGGTCGCCGACCTCGTCCGGGGTGACGATCCAGGGACCGAGCGGGCAGAACGTGTCGATCGCCTTGGAGAAGCTGAAGACGCCGGAGCGCATCTCGCCACGCTGGATGTCGCGCGCGGTGATGTCGTTGAAGATCGTGTAGCCGCCGACGTACTCGACGGCCTCTTCCGGAGAGAGCCACTTGCCCGCCTTCTTCAGCACGACCGCGAGCTCGAGCTCGTAGTCGAGCTCCTCGGTGAGGTGCTCGGGATAGATGACGGGCGAATCGGGCCCGATGATCGCGTCGACGTTCTGGAAGAAGTTGATCCACGGCGCGATCTGGTGCGACCAGTTCACGTTCTTCGACTCGTCTTCGTGCTCACGGAAGTTGCCCGCAGTGTGGAAGAACTTCTTCGGGACGATCGGCGCCTCGAGTCGCGCAGCCGAGAGGGGTGTCCGCTCGCCGCTCTCCTTCGCCCCGCCGAGCTCGAAGTACTCGCGCATCGAACGCACGTAGAGATGGACGATCTCGTCGCCTTCGACGCGCCCGACCTTCCCACCGTCGTAGGTGACGAGCTTCACGAGCAGATCCTCCGCGCCACGAGCGCGTAGGTCGTCGCCGTCCGCACCAGCCCGTCGATCTCGAGATTCTCCCCGTGCTCGACGTCCATCAGCCCGGTCGAGGTGCCGTAGTTGACGGTCGGGACGCCGTACCGCGTGAGGGCGGATGCGTCGCTGAACCAGCGCGTGACGTCCCGTTCGGGAAGCGCGCCGAACACTTCCTCGTGCGCGGCGTCGATCGCGGCGACCAGCTCGTGGCCCTCGTCGATCTCCGCACCGGGCGCAGTGACGTAGGCCTCGCCTTCGATCCCGTAGTCGGGGAAGCGCTCCTCCAGTGAGCTGACGAACGCGAGCACCTCGCGGCGCGCGGTCCCCATCGGCTTCGTTGGCGGCACGCGTATGTCGAGGAAGAGATCCGTGTGATGCGGCGTCCGCGAGACGCGCCAGCCGTAGCCGCCCGCCACCGCGCCCACGTTGACGATCGCCTTCGCCCCCCGGTAGGCGTTCGACCCGTCCTCCTCCCACGCCGGGATCCACTCGAGGACAGCCGCCGTCACCTCGTGCATTCGCAGGATCGAGTTCTGATCGCGCCTGCCCTCGCTGAAGGCCGTGTGGATGAAGTTGCCGTGCACGCGTATCCGCAGCCAGAGCGCGCCGAAGTGGCCGAGCACGACCTTGCCCTCGGTCGGCTCGCCGAGCAGGCACATGTCGGCGACGCCGCCGTGCGAGACGAGGTAGCGCGTGCCGGCGGCGTAGCCCCGGTACTCGGAGCCCCGTGCGTCGCCGTACTGTGCTTTCTCGATCTCGCCGCAGACGGCCGCGACCAGCACGTCCCCGCGCAGCCGAACTCCCGCGTCCTGCAGCGCACGGACCGCCTCGACATAACAGGCGAGGGCACCCTTCATGTTCGAGACTCCGAGCCCGTACAGCCGGCCGTCACGGACGAACGCCTTCGGCTGGAACCCAGGCACGCCGCGGAGCCACGGCTCGCGGCCCGAGTACGACGTGTCCATGTGACCATTGAACATCAGCGAGCGCCCGCCGCCGCTCCCGCGCCACGTGCCGAGCGCGTTCGCGCGGCCGTCCTCGACCTGCTGCCACTGCACCTGGAGCCCGAGCTCGTCGAAGAGCTCGACCATCCGCCGCGCCATCGGCTCCTCGTCGCCCGTGAAGCTGTGGAC
The DNA here is from genome assembly GCA_963725595.1 of uncultured Thermoleophilia bacterium. GTDB lineage: Bacteria > Actinomycetota > Thermoleophilia > Gaiellales > Gaiellaceae > PALSA-600. Next base: position 41,000 of record CAVRYT010000003.1, read on the forward strand.
GTCGATCAACGAGCGTGCCGTCTCGACGAGCCGGTCGCGGTCGACCTGGAGCGCCATCAGCCGCGGACGTGCGGGAGGACCTGCTCGCCGAACAGACGGATCTGCTCTTCGCGGTCCTCGCCCCACAGCTCGAGCATGACATGGCTGCAGCCTGCGTCCTTGTACTCCTCGATCGCGGCGATGCAGTCGGCGGGCGTGCCCGCGATCGGCTTGCACTTGTCGAGGATCGCGTCGGTCACCTGCTCCTTCGCGGCGAGACGCCCGCCGCGCTCCATCGCCTCGGCGACCGGCCGGATCTCGTCCTGCTCGAGGGAAGCCATCTCCAAGAGGACGTCTGCCGAGCCCTGGATGTTCTGCACCTTGTTCGCGAGGTACATGCCGGCGATCTCACGCGCGCCGTCCCGACCACGCGCGCGGTCGGTCGCGTGGATCGACGCGACCACGGTGCAGCCGACGTCGATGTCCGTACCCACGTTGTCGCGCGTGTACCGGACGAACGCCGGCGTCGTGATCGACGGGGTGAGACAGCCGTCGGCGATCTCGCCCGCGAGCGCCTGCATCTTCGGCGCCGTCGCGGCGACGTAGACCGGCGGTACCTCGCGACTCGAGTGCGCGTCCGCGGCGAGGGCGGGAACGTCCGCGCTCCAGGTGTCGCCGTCGTAGTCGAAGCGTTCGCCCGAGAGCACGCCTCGTGCGATCGCGACGGCGTCGCGCATCGGCCCGAGCGTCTTTCGGGTCTGCGTCTTCGTGTTGTTGAGGAAGATCTTCGACGTCCCGAAGCCCAGGATGAACCGCCCCGGCCCGGCCGCCTCCTGGACGACGCGGGCGTCCATCGCCACCTGCACCGGGTGCCGCGTCGAGGCGGCGATGATCCCCCAGCCGATCGTCAGGCGCTTCGTCTCGCGGGCCATCAGCGCCGAGACACCCGTCGAGGACCGCGCCTCCATGCCGTGCTTGCGCCACCACGGGTACGCCTCGGCGAGCCAGATCGTGTCCATGCCCGCCTCGTCCATCGCACGCGCCGACGCCAGCATCACGTCGAGCGGCTCCATCGTGAGCTGCATCACGCCGATCCGGAACGGCACCGCCACGGAGCTAGGACGCGACCGCGATCTGGACTTCGCGCTCGAGCGCCGAGAGGACGTGAGCGACCTGCTGGTTGACGATCGGCTGAATCACGCGCTGGCCCATCGAGCCGACCGGACCGGCGATCTTCACCTCCGCCGCCCACTTCATGAGCGTCCCCTCCCCGTCCTCGGCCAGATCGAACGATGTCTGCATGGACAGCATCGCACCGACGCCGTGACCCTTGATGTTCAGCGCGGCATGCTCAGGCGCGCGCTCCTCGACCTTGTCCATGTCGACCTTCATCTTCAGGCCGCCCAGGCCGAGCGGGATCTTCACGTTGGCCGTCCAGCGCCTGTCGTCGTGCACGTCGAAGCTCTCGACACCGGGCATCGTTCTCGCCATCGACGCGGGGTCGTTCATCACGCGCCATACCGCCTCGCGCGGCGCTGCGAAGGTCCGCTCGCCCGAGACGTTCACGCCTCCAGCACCTGCACGCGCGCGCCCTTCTCCGGATCGGTGAGCATCTCCCAGACACGGTGGTAGGGGTTGCAGCTGTCCCAGACCATCGCGCCGCCATGGGCGCGTAGCGCGTCCTGGACCGCGGCGCAGATCGCATGGATGCCGGCCCCGCCCCCCTCGCCCATCCCCTTCGTGCCGAGGGACGTGAACGGCGAGGGGCTCTCGATGAAACCGGTGCGGAGCGGCGGCATGTCGAGCGCGTGCGGTACGTGGTAGTCGTAGAAGTTCGGGGTGAGCAGGTTGCCGTCCTCGTCGTAGACGAAGTTCTCGTGCGTCGCGGCGCCGAGCGCCTGAGCCGTGGCACCCATCACCTGCCCCTCGACGATCTGCGGGTTGATGCGGTTCCCGCAGTCGTCGACAGCGGCGTAGTCGACGACGTCGTAGGCGCCGGTCTCGGGATCGATCTCGACGATCGCGGCGTGCACCTGCGCGGCGTAGGTGAGGGTGAGGTTGCCGTACTTGCGCTCGACGTCAGGCACCTCGAAGGGCGGCCGGTAGACATAACGGCAGTTGAGCGTGACGCCGAGGTCCTCCGGGAGCCCGGCGTTGTTCGCGTTGATGATCGCGCCGCACGCCATGAAGGGCAGGAACGCGTCGGGGTTGTCCTTGATCCGGATCCCGCCGTCTGCCAACTCGAGCGCCTCGGGAGGGACGCCGCCGAAGACCGCGCCGGCGAGCTTGAAGATCTCGTCCCGGAGCATCTCGGTCGCGCCCTTCACCGCCGACAGGCCCGTGACCGCGAACTGTGAGGCGTAGGTGCCTGAGAAGCCGGCGTGCGAGTTCCAGTACGAATCGTGCCCCGCGCGGACGTTCACGTCGTCGACCGAGCACTTGAGGATGTCGGCGACCACCTGCGCGGCCGTCGTCTCGTGCCCCTGGCCCTGCGGGGTGGTGCCGAGCGTCACGACGATCTCGCCGAAGATGTCGAGCTTGACCGTCGCCACCTCGTTGTTGCCCGAGAACTGCAGCTCCGGATTGATCAGGCGGGACTGGCCGAAGTTGTTGGTGCCCGAGTCGAGCGTCGAGCCGATGCCGACGCCGAGCAGCTTCCCGCGCGCCTCGGCATCGGCGCGCCGCGCCGGCAGGTTCGGATGGTCGACGAGCTCGAGCGCGATGTCGAGCATGCGCGCGTAGTCGCCTGAGTCGTAGACGCAGCCGTTCGGCGTCGTATACGGCATCTCCTCGGCACGAATGTAGTTGCGCTTGCGCACCTCGACGGCGTCGAGGCCGAGCTCGTGCGCCACGATGTCGATCACGCGCTCGGTGAACCAGAGGTGCTGCATGCGCGAGTAGCCACGGTTCGGCGAGACCGGCGCCTTGTTCGACGCGACTTGCGTGAAGTCGACCCGGATGTTCTGCCAGCGGTACATGCCCGGCGTCACCTGGGCCCAGATGACGCCGCCGAGCGGCTCGTAGCGGAGGTAGGCACCGGCGTCGTCGAGCGCCTTCGTACGGAAGCCGAGCAACGTCCCGTCGCTCTTGACGGCGACCTCCGTCTCGTGGAACCAGCGCTCGTTGCCGTGCGACATCGAGAGGTGGAAGTCGGTGCGCCACTCCGTCCACTGGATCGGCCGCTTGAGCTTGCGAGCGAGCAGGCAGCAGACGACGAGCTGCGGATGCGACGTGATCTTGTTGCCGAAGCCGCCGCCGATGTCCTGCGTGACGAAGCGGAGGCGATCGAGGCCGGTCCGCATCGCCGGCCCCATCATGATCGCGGCGAACCCGGGGAACTGGTTGTTCGTGTGGATCGTCCACTGCCCGGTACCGCGGTTGTACTCGACGAGCGCGCCGTCACACTCGAGCGGCGTCGAGTTGAAGCGGTGGAAGTGGAGCTCGTCGATCTTCACGACCTTGTCGGCCTCCGCGAAGGCCGCGTCGAGGTCGCCCCACTCGTAGACGCCGTGCCACATCAGGTTGCCGCCCGCCTCGTCGTGGATCACCGGCGCGTCGTCGTCCTGCGCGCGCCGTGCGTCGACGACCGCACCGAGCGGCTCGTACTCCACCTCGACGAGCTCCGATGCGTCGCGCGCGGCCTCCCGCGTCTCGGCGACGACCGCCACCACCGGCTCGCCCACGAAGCGCACCTTGCCGACCGCGAGTGAGTAGTCCTTCACGTTCGCACCGGGCACGGACGCGATCTGGAAGAAGGGGTCGGTGAGCGCGGCGACCTCCTCGCCGGTCAGCGTGCCGTAGACACCCGGCATCGCCGCGGCCTGCGAGACGTCGATCGACGTGATGTGGGCGTGTGCGTACGGCGAGCGCACGAAGTGCAGGTAGCCCATCCCGTGCCGTTTGACGTCGTCGACGAAGACGCCCTGCCCCTGCAGGAGCCGGCGGTCCTCCTTGCGCGGGACGCTCTGCCCCGACCACGTCTGGGCGGGCGCCTCGACCTGCTCTGGTGCCACAGTCGTGCTGCTGCTCATTCGGCCGCCGCCTTGACGGCCTCGAAGATGTTCCAGTAGCCCGTGCAGCGACAGATGTTGCCCTGCAAGCCCTTGCGGATGTCGTCGTCGCTCGGGCGCGCGTTCGCCCGGAGCAGCGCGGTGGCGCTCATCAGCATGCCCGGCGTGCAGTAGCCGCACTGGAGCGCGTGATGGTCCTTGAAGGCCTGCTGCAGCTTCGAGAGCTCCTCCCCGTCGGTGAGGCCCTCGACCGTCTCGATCGTCGTTCCGTCCGCCTGGACGGCGAGCAGCATGCAGCTCTTCAGAAGTGTCCCGTCGACGATCACCGAGCAGGCGCCGCAGTTGCCCGTGTCACAGCCGATGTGGCTGCCGGTCAGGTCGAGGTCGTCGCGGAGGAAGTGGATCAGCAGCTTGCGCGCCTCCACCTCGCGCTCGTAGGTCGTGGCGTTGATCGTCACCGAGATCGACATGGCGGTCGAGGTCATGAGGCTCCCCGGGCCTGGGCGACCGCGCGCACGGCAAGCACTTCCGCGAGGTGCGTGCGGTACGCGCCGGACGCGTGAACGTCAGACGGCGGATCGAGCGACGCGCCCTGGACCGCGGCCCGAACCGCGACCTCGTCGGCAGACGCCGGTGTCAGCACGACCGGCACTGCGTCGACACAGCCGAGAGCGATGCGAACGGACCCGTTGAGCGACGCTGCGGCACTCGCGATGCAGGTGCCGTCGACGCCGAGCGTCACGGCCGCGAAGCCGTCGCTGCGACCGGCGGGGACGCGGACGCTCGTCAGCAGCTCGCCCGGCCCGACCGCCGTCAGGTAGACGCCGAGGAAGAACTCCTCGGCGGAGACGGTGCGCTTGCCGTCCTTGCCCGCGATCGTGAACTGCGCGCCGAGCGCAGCGAGGAGCGGTGGCAGGTGGTTCGTCGGATCGTTCGTGCAGACGTTCCCGCCGATCGTGCCGCGGTTGCGAACCTGGACGTCCGCGATCTGCCCGCAGACCTCGCCCAGGATGGGGCGCGCCCGCGCCTCGCTCGAGCCGACGATCGCGCTGTAGGTCGCCATCGCGCCGATCTCGAGCGTCCCGTCGGCACCGAGCTCGATCCGCTTCAGCTCGTCGAGGCCGTTCAGGTCGACGAGCGCGTCCGGCGAGCCGGCACGCGCCTTCATCACGTTGATCAACGTCTGCCCGCCCGCCAGTGCGCGCGCGCCGTCGTCGGCGGCGAGGAGGTCGACGGCTTCTGCGATGGACCGCGGCTTGGCATATGCGACCTCGCGCAGAAGCATCGTCAGGGGGTTTTATAAAATGTCTGATCCGGGGATTGCAAGTCAGGTCAGTAGCCGCCGGTGCCTCGTGAGCCCCGTGAGCACCGCGTCGACGTCCTCCTCGACGTTGTACGCGTGGGCGGAGACCCGCAGGTTCGAGTCGCGCTCCGAGGTGACGATGCCGTCGGCCGCGAGCGCATGGACGAGTGCAGGAGCGTCCGTCGAGCGGATGCAGACGAGGGCGCCGCGACGCTCGGCGGCACGCGGGCTGACCACCGTCCCGCCGAGCTCGTCGACGCCCGCGATCAGCCGCTCGTTGAGCGCGTTCACGTGCTCACGGGTCGCCGCGACCCCGATCTCCTGCATCAGCTCGATGCCCGCGATCCCCGCATAGATGGCGGGGATCGGCGGCGTCCCCGATTGGAAGCGCCGGGCGGTCGGCGACGGGGCGTAGCGGCGGTGGTCCATCGCGAAGATGTCGCGGTCGGCGAACCAGCCCGTCTGCGTCGGCACGAGCTCGGAAGCGAGGCCCGGTCGTAGCCACATGAAGGCCAGCCCGGCCGAGCCGAGCAGGTACTTGAGGACGCCGGCCGCAAGCGCGTCGACTCCGAGGGCGCGCACGTCGAGCGGATAGGAGCCGGCGGCCTGATAGGCGTCCAGCAGGACGAGTGACCCGTGCTCGTGCGCGACGCGGGCGATCTCCTCGACCGGCAGTCGCACCCCGTTCCGGTAGCAGACGGCGGTGATCGAAACGAGTGCAGTGCGCTCGTCGATCGCGTCGGCGACCGCCTCCGGCGCGACCACGTGCACCTCCGCCCCGCGCAGCTCGTGCGCGTGCCAGATCTGCCCGATCGTCGGGAACTCGAAGTCGCTGATCACGACCTTCGGTCGTGCCGAGAAGTCGAGCGCGCTCGCCAGCGCGCTCACCCCCGCGGACAGCGACGTCGTGACCGCGACGTCGTCCGGCTCGCCGTGGACGAGGCGCGCGAAGGAGGCCCGCGCCGCCTCGGTCCGCTCGACCCAGTAGTCCCACGGCGCCCCGCGCTCGTCCCAGCCCGTCAGGTAGTCGTCGTACGCTGCCCGCACCGCGGCGGAGAGCGCGCCCTGCGAGCACGAGTTGACATACGTGAGCCGCTCGAAGATCGGGAAGCGCGCGCGAAACTCACGAACCTGGTTCGCTTCCAACGAACCAGGTTCGGTGGACCTAACGGCCAAGGTAGGCCTTTCGGAGGTTCTCGTCCTCGCGCAGGTCCGCCGCCTTCCCCTCGAGCACGAGGCGGCCTGTCGAGAGGACGTAGCCGCGGTCGGCGATCGAGAGCGACACGTTCGCATTCTGCTCGACGACCAGGATCGCCACACCCGACTCGTGCACCTGCTTGATGATCTCGAAGTTGCGCTCGACGAGGATCGGCGCAAGCCCCATCGAGGGCTCGTCCATCAGGAGCAGCTTCGGGCGCGACATCAACGCGCGCCCCATCGCGACCATCTGCTGCTCACCGCCCGAGAGGGTGCCGGCGAGCTGCGAGCGCCGCTCGTGCAGCAGCGGGAAGAGCTCGTAGACCCGGTCGAAGTCGTCCTTGTCGCCGCCGCCCCGCAGGTAGGCCCCCATCTCGAGGTTCTCGAGCACCGTCATCGGCGCGAACAGCCGCCGGTTCTCGGGAACGATCGCGATCCCGCGCCCGATCCGGTAGCTCGTCGCGCGCCGCGTCACGTCCTCCCCCGCGAGCCGCACGGCACCGGAGCGCGGGCGGACGATCCCCAGGATCGTCTTCAGCGTCGTCGACTTGCCGGAGGCGTTGCCTCCGAGCAGGCAGACGAGCTCACCGGCGTTCACGTGGATCGACAGCGCCTGCAGGATGTGGATCTGACCGTAGTACGTGTCGACGGCATCGACCTCGAGGAGCGGCGTGCTCATTTGCGCGACATCGAGTCCAGGCCGAGGTAGGCCTCGACGACCTTCTCGTCGGTGGCCACCTGCTCGAACGTCCCCTCGGCGATCTTGACGCCGTGGTCGAGGGCGACGACGCGGTCGGAGATCCCTTCGACCACGTGCATGTCGTGCTCGATCACGAGGATCGTGTAGCCGCCCTCCGTCCGGAGACGCGCGATCAGCTCCGTGATCTCGTGCGTCTCGACGGGGTTCATCCCGGCGGCGGGCTCGTCGAGGAGCAGGAGCGTCGGCTTCGTCGCCGTGGCCCGGGCGATCTCGAGCCGCCGCCGGTTCGCGTAGGAGAGCGAGTAGGCGGGCTGGTCCCAGCGGTAGCCCATCAGGCGTTCGCCGAAGAAGCCAAGGCAGTCGGTCGCCAGCTCGTCGATCTCTCGCTCCTCGTGCCGCATGCCCCGCGTCCGCAGCATGGAGCGGAGGATCCCGGCACGTGTGTGCCCGTAGGCGGCCGCCATCACGTTCTCCTTGACGGTCATGTTGAGGAATAGTCGGAGCGTCTGGAACGTCCGGGCGATCCCCCGCGTCGTGATCTCGTGCGGCTCCAGGCCGAGCAGCGACTCGCCCTCGAAGACGATGTCGCCGGCATCGGGCCGGAAGACGCCGGTGACGAGGTTGAAGAGCGTCGTCTTGCCTGCTCCGTTGGGCCCGATCACGCTCACGATCTCGCCGCGGTCGACATGGAGATCGAGCTCGTCGATCACCTTCAGGCCGCCGAAGGCCTTGTCGACGGACCGCAGCTCCAGAAGCTGGTCGGCCATCAGACAACCTCCACACGTGTGGTGCCGAAGAGCCCCTCGGGCCGCGCCGCCATCAGCACGATCAGGATCGCGCCGAGCAGCAACGGACGCGTGGTGCCCGATTCCTCGACGAGGCGGTTCTCCCATACGAACGCGCCCACCCAGACCGTCGGCACGAGCAGGGCGTACCTCCGCCAGCCGTGCAACGAGTGTCAGCGTCAGCGCGAGCGCGACGAGGATGACGAAGCCGTAGTTGCCTAGGCGGTAGTCCGGGACCGTGTACGTGTTCGCGGGCAGGACGAGCCAGTGGCGGAGCGCGTCGGCGACCCACCCGCCGGTGGTGAACTGACCGCCGGAGGTGAGGACCGGGCCTGCCGTACCGCGGGGCCAGACGGCGCCGACGATCGCGTTGACCACGACGCCGAATGCGACGATGCCGCCGACGACGGCCGCGAGCAGCCGCCACGGCCGGAGCTTGAGCAGGAGCCCGACGACGATCGCGGCGTAGAAGACCCAGCGCGCATGGTCCGGCGTGCGCAGCACCTCGAGCAGGATGTTGATCGCGAGTGCGCCGACGACGACCCCGCCGAGGCTCCCGGCGCCGCCGAGGATCACCATTGCGTACACCGTGATCAGGAGCGGAAAGTCGAACGACGTCGGGAAGACACCCTGGAAGTAGGCCGCGTTGACCGACCCGACGAGGCCGGCCACCCCTGCGCCGACGGCGATCGCGAGCATCTTCAGCCGGCTGACCGGCATGCTCATCAGCTCGGCGGCCAGCGGGTCCTCACGGAGCGCTCGCCACGCGCGGCCGGTCCGCGAGTTGTTCACGAGGTAGAGGGCGGCCGCGACGAGCGCGAACGCCGCGACGGCGACCCAGAGGTAGTCCCGGACCTCGGTCAGCTGGTGCCCGAAGATGCGAAACGGGTCGACGTTCGTGATGCCGGTCGGGCCGCCGGTGATGTCGTGCGTGCCGCCGACGCCGAACAGCGACAGCCGGTACCCCTGCGTCGTCAGGACGACGAAGATCTGGCCGAAGAACAGCGTCACGATCGCGAGGTAGTCGCCCGTGAGCCTTCGCGACGTCAGCGAGATGAGGAGGCCGAGGAGGATCGTCGCCACGAGCACCGTGGGCAGCGAGGCCCAGGTCGGCCAGTGGATGCCGAACTTCGAGGACGACAACATCGCGAAGGCATAGGCGGCGAACCCGTAGTACGCGATGTAGCCGAGGTCGAGCAGGCCGGCCCAGCCCACGGCGACGTTGAGCCCCATCGCGAGCAGGGCGTAGATGGTCGTGTCGGTGGCGACCCGGAGGAGATAACCGCTCGACGTGATCGCAGGGATCAGCGCCCCGACCAGGACGAAGGCGGCCAGCTGGACGAGCGGCGGTATGCCCAGGATCGCCCGGCTGAGAGCGCCGACGAGGCCCGAGCGCGAGACGAGCCGCTCGCTCGACCGCGCGACCCACTCGTCCACCCCGATCTTCGGGCCCTGGGGGTCGCCCGGCGGCGTCGCGGGCGTGTCGTGGACGTCCGTCATGCGCTCACACCTTCTGGATCGCCGCCGTACCGAGCAGGCCCGTCGGCCGCGCGAGCATGAAGGCGATGAGGATCGCGAACACGATGATGTCCTGGAATGTCGACGAGAGGAAGCCGGCGGTCAGGGTCTGCGCGAGGCCGATCATGAGGCCGCCGACCATCGCGCCCCGGATGTTCCCGATTCCGCCCACGACGGCCGCAGTGAACGCCTTCAGCCCGGCCTGGAAGCCGATGTAGGGCGTCACGTTCTGGTACACGAGCCCGTTCATGACCCCCGCCGCGCCCGCGAGCGCCGAGCCGACGAAGAACGTGAACACGATCACACGGTCGACGTCGATTCCCATCATCGTCGCCGCCTCGAGGTCGAACGACGTCGCGCGCATCGCGCGGCCGACCTGCGTGCCGCTGACGAGGAGCGAGAGTGCGACCATCAGGGCGATCGCCGACAGGATGACGGCGAGCTGCACATGCTGGATCCGGAACGCCCCGATCGTGATCGGCGTGAACAGCGTGCCGTTGTGCAGGCTGAAGGTGTTGTACGACTTCGGGATCGAGCCGAAGAGCAGCACCGCGGTCTGCTGCAAGAAGAACGAGACGCCGAGGGCGCTGATCAGCGGCGCGATCCGTGATGCCCGCCTCAGCGGTCTGTAGGCGAAGCGCTCGATCACGATCCCGAGCAGCCCGGAGCCGATCATGGCGGCGGCGAACATGACGAGGATCAGGAGCACCGTCGTCAGGTCCGGGGAGACCGACCCTCCGAGCGCCGTCAGCACGAAGAAGCCGATGTACGAGCCGATCATGTAGACGTCGCCGTGCGCGAAGTTCAGGAGCTTGAGGATCCCGTAGACCATCGAGTAGCCGAGCGCGAGCAGCGCGTACAGGCTGCCGAGCGTCAGCCCCGCGACGATCTGGCCGAAGAGGTAGCTCCACGTGCGCTCGTAGGAGGGAATGAACGCGACGGGCGCGTGGAGGAGTAAAGCGTGCACCGTGGCGCGATCCTACGATCCTCGGGCGGCCCCCGTTCGGGGGCCGCCCGAGGTCGGAGGCGGGTCTAGCCGGCCGAGACCAGCTTGTAGACGCCGCCCGGCGCGATCTGGAAGACCGTGACGCCACCGGTTGCGACGTCGCCGTTCTTCGTGAACGAGACGGGGTGCCCGAGCAACGAGCTGGTCATCTTGACCTTCGCCACGTCGGCGCGGACCTCGGCCCTGCTCGTCTTGCCGTCGGTGCAGGACTGGGAGATCGCCATCGCGATCGCCTGTGCCGCAACCCAGCTCGGCGCGCCGAACGGGGTGGTCTTGCCGTACTTGGCTGCGAAGTCGTGCACGATCGAGTGCACGGCCTTCAGCTGGTAGATATCGGTCGCGAAGAATGACACGTACGCACCCACGAACGTGAAGCTCGTGTTGTCGAAGCTTCCGTCCGTGGCGAAGAACACGCCCTTGTAGCCCGCGGCCTTCAGCTGCTGTGCGAACAGCTGCGAGTCCGACGCGACCTGGTTCGGCGCGTAGACGACCTTGACGCCTTCCGCGACGGCCTTCTGCGCGAGTGCCGAGTAGTCGGTGTTCTTCTGATCCTGCGACTCGCGGTCGACGGTGACGCCGGCGGCCTTGAGCTTGGTCCCGGCGGCGTCGGAGATGCCGATGCCGTAGGCCTCGGCGTCGTCGACGACCATCACCTTGTCGCCGCTCTTCAGCCCGAGCTTCGAGAGCATGTACGACACGCCGAGGCTCGCCTGGGCCGTGTTGTTCGGGACGACCCGGAAGAAGTAGCCCGGCTTGATGCTCTTGCCGTCGGTCAGGCTGTCCGCTGTCGCGGAGCCGGAGATCGCGACCATGCCGCCGCGGATCAGGACCGGCATGCCGCCGAGGTTCTCGTTCGAGCCGGCGAAGCCGACGAGCCCGAGCACCTTCGAGTTCCCGACGATCTGCGCACCGACCGTCGCGGCCTTCTGCGGATCGAGGCCGCTGTCGCCGTCGACCGCGTCGACCAGCTTGACGCGCTTCATCGTGGCCGGGACGCCGGGGATCTTCTTCCCGCTGTTCCAGTAGCTGATGAAGAGCTGCATCCAGTTGTGCTGGTCGTCACCCAGGAAAGCGGCGCCGCCGCTCAGCGGGCCGGCATAGGCAAGGCCGGCCGTCTTGCAGAGGCTGCTGGCCGTCACGGCCGCCGCCGTCCGATGGGAGGCGGGTCTCGCGACCGCCGCTGCGATGATCGTCAGCGCTGCCAGGACTGCGGCCGCCGAGATCATCACCACCCGTCTGTTGATCAAGCGTCTCCTCCTTTGGGATGTCTTCCGTTCAGACGCCGTTGCCGGGATTCGGTTGGCGCCGCCGAACGAGACGACGGACTCTAGACCGTTTCCCGCTAGGTGCATAGATCCCGCCGCTAGGGTGCGGCTGTGCGGTGGTGCATACCGAATGGCGAGGAGACCCTCTTCGGCCCAGAGCGCGGCTGCGACCAGTTCGAGCAACGGCTGCTGCGCTTCGACGGCGGCGGCGACACGCGCATGAGCGACGAGGAGGACGAGCTGCTGTACGTGCTCGCGGGACACGGCCGGCTGGCGATCGGCGACGACACGGGCATGCTCGAGCCGGGCGCCGCAGCGTACGTCGCCCGGGGGACGCCCTGGACGATCAGCGCCACCGGCGGGCTGAAGCTCCTGTCGGTCAAGGCCCGCGACCCCTTGCCGGGCGCAACGCACGCATTCATCGGCGGCTCTGAGTCGGACAGCGGCACCGCGACGGCCGGCCGCTCCTTCCGGATGCTGTGCTGCCCGACGGTCGGGTGCAACACGGCGACGCAGTTCATCGGCCACATCCCGCCGGGCCGAGCGCCCGACCACTACCACGAGTACGACGAGGTGATCTACGTGCTCGAGGGCGAGGGCCTGCTCGAGATCGGCGGCGAGCAGGCGCCGATCGCTGCGGGCACGTGCATTCACCTGCCGCGGCGGCTCGTCCACTGCCTCGCCAACCTCGGCGAGACCGAGTTGCGCGTGCTCGGCGTCTTCCGGCCGGCGGGCTCGCCGGCCGAGGCCTACTACCCGGACGGCACGCGCGCGGCCGTCTCCGGAGGCAAGGAGTAGCGATGCCGAGGATCGAGCGCACGGCGGAAGTCGTGTGGGAGGGGAACGTCGCCCGGGGGCAGGGGCGCATCACCGGGCAGTCGGGCGCGTTCACCGAGCTTCCGTTCTCGCTGCCGGCGCGCATCGGCAAGCCGGAGGGAAAGACGAGCCCCGAAGAGCTCCTCGCGGCCGCCCACGGCGGGTGCCTGACGATGTCGCTCGCGAGCGAGCTCACCCAGGCCGGCACACCGCCGACCCGACTCGACACGACCTGCCTGATCGTGATGGACGAGGTCGGCGACGAAGGCCATCAGATCGTCGCGTCGCGCGTCACCGTCGCCGTCGCCGCCGAGGGCGCGGACGACGACGCGGTCGCAGCCGCGCTCGAGCGCGCCGACGCGGGCTGCCCGTTCTCGATGCTCCTCCGCAACGCGGGCGTCGACGTGGCGATCAGCCGCGCTTGACGCGCACGGCGGTCCCGCGCCTGCGGGGCGGAACTGCAGCGAGAGCGGCGTGGCTGATCGGCGGTCTCTTCGTCTTCGCGATCGGGATCATCTGCCTCTACGAGTCGCGGCTCGGGCTCTCGCCCTGGGACGTCCTCAACCAGGGGATCAGCAAGCACTCCCCGCTCTCGTTCGGCACGGCCAACATCGCCGCCGGCTGCGGCGTGCTCGGCGCCGCCGTCCTGCTCGGGGCGCGCATCGGCCCGGGAACGATCGCGAACGCGATCCTCGTCGGAGCCTTCGTCGACCTGCTCCTGCGCATCCACCGTGTAACGAGGCTCGCAGACTCCTCGCTCGCAGCCCGCGTGGGGCTGCTCGTCGCGGGCGTCGCCGTGATGGGAGCTGCGACGGCGATCTACGTCGGTGCGGGCTTCGGCGCCGGCCCGCGCGACTCGCTCATGCTCGCGCTGGTCCGGGTCAGCCGCTGGCGCGTCGGCCTCGTGCGCGGCTCGCTCGAGGCAGCGGCCACGGCAGCGGGATTCGTCCTGGGCGGGACGGTCGGCATCGGCACGGTCGTGTTCGTGCTCGCGATCGGGCCCGCCGTCGAAGGCTCGTTCGCGCTGCTCGAGCGATCACCGCTCTCCGTGTCGCTGTCTCGAGACGGACGCCGGACCCTCACCGCATCGCCCTGACCGCACCCGCTACCTTCGAGGGGACGAAAAGAAGCGAGCAGAAGGAGGCTCGAGATGACCGATTCGAGCGAGCGCAGTCAGCACCGCCTGTTGTCCCTGATCGAGAACGCCCAGCGGGCGGGCCACAGCGAGCCCGAGATCGTCGCGATCGTCGACGGATACCTCGGCGAACCACCGCCGCCGGCAGCCGAGGACGTCGGCCGCGACCGCAAGGCAGCCTGAGCACCGCTTTCCCACCAGACCGCTACCGCCTCGCGACCGGTAGTCAGAGACGATCGAGGCCTCGTGGGGATCGAGGACTTCACCTCGAACGAGGCGAGGCTCGCTGCAGCGGCGGACCGGCTGACCGCCGAGTTCCAGGGGATCTACGACCGCTCGACGATCGAGCGTCTGCTCGCGGCGTCGGCCGAGCAGTTCACCGGCCGCGGCGTCGAGTCGTTCGTCTCGATCCTCGCGGAGCGCTTCACCCGAGAGCGCCTGCAGGCCCAAGCGCAGAGCGAGGGCCTCCTCGATAAGGACACGCTCGAGGTGCTGTTCGTCAGTCTGACCGGGGGCGGCCGGGCCCAGATCGGCGCGGCGATGCTGGCGGTCGCGGCAGGTGACGCTGTGGCCGTGCACACGGCGGGCTCGGCCGCGGACGCCGAGCTCGACGAGGTTCGCCGCGTGCGGGAGGACATCGGCCGCCGCGTGAACGAGCTCGCCCAGACCCTTCGCCGGCGCCCGGAGACCGGCGAGGACCTCGCGTAGCTCAGTTCGCGCAGTGCGGGTGCGCCGCCGCCGCCGCAACTGCGGGCTCGCTCGACTTCGGCGAGCCGTCGGCGTACCGGACTCCGCTCTGCAGGCCGGCGAGCCGAGGCTCGTCCTCCAGGTGGAAGAACAGCAGCAGCTCGACGGTCGGCTGGCACGCCGCGAGCGCGATCGCCGACCGGTACGACGCCGCCTGGGTCGACTCGTCGACCGTTGGCACGACCTCGCGACCGGTATAGAGCGACGCCTTGGCCGGCGGGATCGTCGTCTCGATGCCGTACTCGCCGTACACGATCGGCAGGTCCCGGCCGCGCTGGGCGGTGCCACCGAACGCGCGCTGGAGGAGCCCCGTGAGCTTGCCGTAGTCCGCGATCCCGATCGAGGTCGTGCGGGGATGCGCGAGGGTCGGTGGGATGCGTGGGCTCTCGCCGTAGGGATGGATCGAGAGGGCGTCCATGATCGGCCTCGTGCGGCCCGAGGCGCGATAAGCGTTGCCGAGGTCGAGCAGGAACCGGGTCGGTGAGTGTGTCGGCCGTGGGCTCGCGGGATCGTCAGAGCCACGAGGCGCGAGGCCGGCGCCGACCACGCTCACATCGGCCCGCGCCGACTTGACGGCGTCGTAGGTCGCGGCGAGGAGCTGCTCGAAGGAGGCGGCGGCCGCGTCGCCGCCCGAACCGTCGTATTGCGGCTGCCAGAATAGGTTGAGATTCGGCTCGTTGCCGACGACGACCCGGCGGACATCTGGCAGCGCCTGCACGAGCGCCGCGGTGTAGGCGGCGAAGTCGGCCCGGTCAGAGGGCGAAACCGGCGTCTGGGAGCTCAGCTGGTAGACGGCGACGATCGGCTCGATGCCGGCCCGCTTCGCTGCCGACGTGGCCGCACGAAGCGGCTCGAGCTCGCCGTCAGCCGGCGCGCGCAAGCCGCGTGCCCAGAGCGAGCTCAAGAGGACGGCCCGGAAGCCCGAGTCTACGGTGCGCTCGAGCTCCGCCGCCGGGTCGCCGGCCTTGGCGGCGTCCTCGACGACGCCGACCTCGAGACGCGCCTTCGAGCCGCCGCCGCAGGCGGCCAGGCAGAGCACGACCGCGAACGCGGAGAAGCCTCGGACCATGGCCGCAACGTATCCCGTCCCTATCCGGCTCCACACGTCGGCTACGGTCGCACGGATGTCAGCCCTCTTCGATCTCACAGGGCGCGTTGCGATCGTCACCGGCGCGAGCGGCGTCCTCGGCGGCGCGATCGCCCGCGGCCTCGCGTCGGCCGGTTGCACGATCGGGGCACTCGCCCGCCGGCGCGATCGCCTGGACGCGCTCGTCGGCGACCTCGGCGGAGGCGCGTTCGCGCTCGAGGCGGACGTGCTCGACCCGGCGCAGCTCCGGCAGGCCCGCGACGAGGTGCTCGGGCGCGTCGGACGGATCGACGTGCTCGTCAACGCGGTCGGCGGGAACCTCCCGGCCGCGACCACCGGGGAGCGCACGTTCTTCGAGCTCGACCCGGAGGCACTCGAGGCGGTGGTGACGCTCAACCTGCATGGGACGCTCCTGCCCTCCCAGGTGTTCGGCGAGGCGATGGTGAGCCTCGCCGACCCGCCCGTCGGCGGCCGCTCGATCGTCAACGTCACCTCGCTCGCGGCCGACCGTCCCTTGACGCGAACGGTCGGCTACGGCGCCGCGAAGGCCGCCGTCTCCAACCTGACGCGCTGGCTGGCGGTCGAGCTCGCGCCCTCCGGCGTCCGCGTGAACGCGATCGCGCCGGGGTTCTTCGTCGGCGAGCAGAACCGCGCACTGCTCCTGCGCGACGACGGCACCCGCACCGAGCGCGGCGAGCGGATCGTCGCGGCCACTCCAGCGGCTCGCTTCGGTGAGCCCGGCGAGCTCGTCGGCGCGGTGGTGTTCCTCGCCGGCCCGTCGGCGTCGTTCGTGACCGGCGTCGTGCTCCCCGTGGACGGCGGCTTCGGCGCCTACGCCGGCGTCTAGACGCTAGATGCGCTCGAGCGGGGCGTACTCGAGCATCAGCCGCCGCTCGTTGCCGTCCTCGAAGCGCACGGTGACGACGCTGCCCGGCTCGATCCGCGTGACGATGCCGACGCCGAGCGTGCCGTGACGCACGGTGTCGCCCGTCGAGAGGTCGGGAAGGTCCGTACGCGGTGCGAACTCGCGCTGTACGCGCGCGCCGTAATCCGCCCACGACGCGGGCCTCAGCCGCTCGCGCTCGACGCCGAGCGACGGCAGCTCGTCGAGGAAGCGAGACGGAAGGTTCGCGTCGGCGCGCCCGTACAGGCTGCGGCGCATCGCGTGGGTCAGCGTCAGCCGCTCCTGCGCGCGCGTCATGCCGACGTAGGCGAGCCGGCGCTCCTCCTCGAGCGAGTTTTCCTCGATCGAGCGCGAGTGCGGGAAGATGTTCTCCTCCATCCCGATCATGAACACGGCGCGGAACTCGAGGCCCTTCGCGTTGTGGAGGGTCATCAGCGTCACCTGGCCGCTGTCACCCTCCTCGTCGCTGCGGATCGCGTCCTGGTCCGAGTAGAGCGAGATCTCCTGCAGGAACCCGGACAGCGACGGCTCGGCTGCCGATGCGTCGTACTCGCGAGCGACGCCGACGAGCTCCTCGAGATTCTCGATCCGCCCGCGCGCCTCGATCGTGCGCTCCGCCTCGAGCGCCTCGAGGTAGCCGCTCCGGTCGAGCACGGCTTCGACGAGATCGCCGACGCTCGAGTCGGTGGCGGTCGCCATCAGCGACTCGATCGCGTTGCGAAACGACGTCACCGCGCGCGTGGACGCCGCCGCGAGCCCGGCCTCCTCCGGCCGCGCCGTCGCCTCCCACAGCGTCAGGCCGGCGCCGGCGGCGTAGGCACCGAGACGTTGCAGCGACGTGTCGCCGATGCCGCGCCGCGGCCGGTTCGCGATCCGGAGGAGCGAGACCTGGTCGTACGGGTTGTCGACCACCTGTAGGTAGGCGATCAGGTCCTTGATCTCGGCGCGCTCGTAGAAGCGGGGCCCCCCGATCACCTGGTAGGCGATGCCCTGCCGCACGAGCACGTCCTCGAGCACGCGGCTCTGCGCGTTCGTCCGGTAGACGACCGCGATCTCCCGGGCGCTGTAGCCCTCCTCGATCAGCGCGGCGATCTCGGCCGCGACGAACCGGGCCTCCCCGTGCTCGTCCTCGGTCTCGACGACGCGCACCGGCTCGCCCTCGCCGAGGTCGGACCAGAGGTTCTTCTCCTTGCGCTCACGGTTGTTCGAGATCACCTCGTTCGCGGCGGTGAGGATCGCGTTCGTCGAGCGGTAGTTCTGCTCGAGCGGGATCACTCGCGTGTCGGGGAAGTCGCGCTCGAACTCCATGATGTTGCGGATGTCGGCTCCCCGGAAGCCATAAATGGACTGGTCCGGATCGCCCACGGCCATCAGATTCATGTGCTTTCCGGCCAGGAGCTGGAGCAGCACGTACTGCGCGTGGTTCGTGTCCTGGTACTCGTCGACGAGCACGTAGCGGAACGCCTTCGACCACCGCTCGCGCGCTTCCGGGAAGCGCTGCAGCACGTCGACGGTCAGCATCAGCAGGTCGTCGAAGTCGACCGCGTTCGAGCCGAAGAGCCGGCGCTGGTAGAGCTGGTACACGTCCGCCACCGTCTGGTCGTAGAAGCTGGCCACGCGCTCCGCGTACTCGTCGGGGCCGACGAGCTGGTTCTTCGCGTTCGAGATCTGCGCGTGGATGCCGCGCGGCACGAACCGCTTCGGGTCGCGCTCGAGCTCTTCCAGGCAGGCCTTGACGAGCCGCACCTGGTCGGCCTGGTCGTAGATCGTGAAGTTCGACCGGTAGCCGAGCCGCTCCGCCTCGCGGCGGAGGATGCGGCCGCACGCGGAGTGGAAGGTAAGGATCCAGATCGCGCGGGCGACGCCGCCGACGGCGCGCTCGACGCGTTCTCGCATCTCGCCGGCCGCCTTGTTCGTGAACGTGATCGCGAGGATCTCGTTCGGCTTCACACCGTGCGCCGCGAGCAGGTGGGCGACGCGATAGGTGAGGACGCGCGTCTTGCCCGAGCCCGCGCCCGCGATCACGAGCAACGGGCCCTCGGTCGCCAGCACCGCCTCGCGCTGAGCGGGATTCAGGTCGGCGAGGTACCCCTGGGGCTCGATCGCAGCCATCCACCCGAGGTTAGCGGGCTACCCGAGGGCGTCGAGCTGCTGCTCCAGGAAGGCCGCGGCCTCCTCGAGCAGCTCCGGATCGGACGACTTGAGCACCACCTCGACCTCCGGGCCGGAGGGGTGGAAGCTCGGGTAGGAGCCGACGAGGACGCCGCGGAAGCGCTCCGTCGCGGCGACGAGCGCCGGCACGATCGTCGACTCGCGTGTCCGGTAGCGGCGTCGCCAGGAGCCGATCGGGCGCTCCGCCCCGAGCTCGCTCGCATACCGGTCGAACATCGCCTCCATCTCGCTCGGGAGACCGGGCAACACCCAGACGTTCGCGATCACGAAGCCGGGCGCGCCGCCGAGCGGATTCTCGAGCGGGCGCGCGCCGCGCGGCAGCGCCGCCCAGCGGGCCGCGTACTCGGGTGCGCCGGTGAAGCGCGCGCGCAGGTCGGCCGCGAGCTCCGGTACGACCTCCTGCGGCACGGAGAATGCGGCGGCGAGCGCCTCGCGCGTCAGGTCGTCGGGCGTGCCGCCGAGGCCGCCCGTAATGACCAGGTGGTCGTTCAGCGGCGCCTCGCGCCGCACGAACGCCACGATCCGGTCGACGTCGTCGGGCACCGCGGCGCTGAGCACGACCGTCACCCCGAGCTGCTCGAAGCGGCGGGAGAGCCAGGAGGCGTTCGTGTTCTCCACGTCCCCGGAGACGATCTCGTTCCCGATCGTCAGGATGGCGGCATGCACGACACGAGTATCCGCGAGGAGGACCCGGAGCGCGACATCGGCGGGATCGTCGAGCTGATCCGCGAGTCGGAGCCCACCGCCGTCGTCTCGGCGGCCTCCTGGCAGCAGCGCATCGACTCGGTGCCGGCCCGGGCGCGCGACCGGGCCTGGGTGGCCGAGGAGGACGGGGTGATCGTCGGCAATGCCTACGCCTTCCTGAGCTTCTTCACCGAAGGCTCGACGGCCGCGCGGTGCCACGTCGTCGTCCGCGGCTCCCATCGACGCCGCGGGATCGGATCGGCGCTCCACGCGCTCGTCGAGGAGCATGCGGATGCGATCGGCGGCACGTCGCTTGTCGCACTGTTCGAGGAGAACGCCGCCGGAGTCGCGTTCGTGTCCGGGCTCGGCTACCGCGCCGGCAGGGCGGAGACCGTCTCGACCCTCGATCCGCGAGCCGTGGCGGAGGCCACGTCCGCGGCCGTCGATCTCCGGCCCCTGTCCGAGATCGACCCGAGGCTCGCGTACGAGGTCGACGCGGCTGCCTCGCTCGACATACCGTCGAGCGAGCCGATCGACTACGTGCCGTACGACGACTGGGTCGAGCACGTGCTCGCCTACCCGCTCTTCAGCGCGGCCGGCAGCTACGTCGCGTTCGTCGACGGGAGGCCGGCCGCGGTCTCGCTGCTCGCGGTCGATCCCGAGATTGGCCGGGCCTCGAATCTGATGACAGGGACGGTGCGTGAGCATCGCGGTCGCGGCCTCGCCCGGGCCGTCAAGCTGGCCTCGATCCGCTGGGCGGCCGAGCAGGGCGTCACCGCGATGATCACCACCAACGACGAGCAGAATGCGCCGATGCTCGCCGTCAACCGCAGCCTCGGCTACCGCCCGGCCGGGAGGCGGGTGGAATGGGTGAGGTGACGATCCGCGAGCTCGAGCCCGAGCGCGACGCCGCAGCGGTCGTCGCGCTCTCGCGCGAGGCCAACCCGCTGGCCGTGCTGTCGCCCGGCTCCTGGCTCCACCGGATGCGGACGGTGCCCGACCGCGCCGGACAGCGGCTCTGGGGCGCCGAGCTCGACGGCCGGATCGTGGGCTACGCCTTCGCGTGCCGCAACTTCTTCACGGAGGGCTCGACGAGCGCCTTCGGTGGTGTGACGGTCGGCGGTGCCCACCGCCGCCGCGGCATCGGGGCCGCCCTGCACGAGCGCGTCGCGACGCACGCCGACGCCCTGGGTGCGTCCGCCGTCTCGCTGCACTTCTTCGAGAGCGACGCCGGCGTCGCCTTCGCGAAGCGGCTCGGCTACCGCGAGGCGCGTGCCGAGTCGGAGGCGGTGCTCGACCCGCGCACGGTGGCCGAGCGGCCACCGAAGGACATCGATCTGCGGCGCGTGCGGGACTGCGACCCGCGCCACGTGTTCGAGGTCGACCTCGCGGCGACTCGGGACGTCCCGCTGCTCGAGCCGGTCGACCACGTGCCCTACGTCGAGTGGGAGGAACACGTGCTCCGCCACCCGCTCTTCGAGCACGACGGAAGCTTCGTCGCGTACGTGGCGGACGAGCCCGCCGCCGTGTCGCTGCTGATCGTCGACCGTGAGAGCTGCCGCGCCGCGAACATGTTCACGGGGACACTCCGTCCGTACCGGGGCCGCGGCCTCGCGCTCGCGGTCAAGCTCGCCTCGATCGAGTGGGCGGCCGCAAACGGCGTCACCGGGATGGCGACGACGAACGACGAGCGCAACGCGCCGATGCTCGCGATCAACCGCCGGCTCGGCTACCGGCCGGTGGGCCGGCGGGTCGACTACCTCAGAGAGGGAACGGCTTCCTCGCCAGCGCCGCCAGCACTTGCGCCGTGACCCAGACGGGCGTGGTCTCGTACTTCGCCGAGTAGCGGTAGCTGCCGTCGGCCTGCCGCAGCCCGGCGAGATAGCCGAAGGCGGCGCGAGGCGGTGTTTGACCCGCCGCGACCAGGCCCTGGATCGCCCACGCCGTCGACTGGGCGTCCGAGCCGCGCCCGCGCGAGAGCTCGAAGCCTCCGTCGCGGTTCTCGAACGTCCGCAGGAAGCGGGCAGCCCGCGTGACGGGCTTCCCGTGCACCCCGGCCACTCGCAACACCTCGAGTGCGGCGGCGGTGTCGTTCGAGTCGGGCGGGCCGCCGGCCGCCCAGGAGAAACCGCCGGCGGCGGCCTGGTGCGCGAGCAGGAACCGCACGGTGGCCTGGTTCGCGTGCCCGAGCGCGAGCACCCCCCAGTACGTCGAGCTGAGCGTCGGCCCGATCGCGCCGTTCGGCCGAACGGTCAGGCGCTGCAGGAGCCCGTCCGGGCGGGCGCCGACCGCCTCTTCGGCGAGCGCGACGAGGGCGACGTCCGTCACCGAGACGAGGCCGCCCTCCTGCGTTCGCAGATAGTCGAGCGACCCGGGCGCGGGCGCGCCGGCCGCCCGCAGCCCGAGCACGGCCCACGAGGTGAGCTCGGCGTCCGCGGTCCCGCCGGGCTCGGCGAAGGCGCCGTCCGATCCATGGGCGGTCACGAAGGAGACCGGCGAGACGGCCAGGGCGAACGCCGCGGCAAGAGCGGCTAGGCCCACACGACCACCGTCCGGAGTCGCGTCGCGTACCGGTCGAGCAGGCGTCGTAGCTCGGGTCCCGCCGCAAGCGACAGGACGACGTTGCCGGCGGCATGCGACGCGTCGAACCAGAGGCCGCGCCCGACGACAGCGGCGAGCGCCGCGGCCGTGTGCGGCGCGAAGCCCCACCAGAGCCACACGTCCATGCTCGCGCTGAAGAGGAAGCCGAGCACCCCGCTCACGACCGCGAGGCCGATGCGCCCTCGCACCACGGGCGCGAGCAAGGCACCGGCGGCGCCGCAGGCCCCCCAACCGAGCATCTGCTGGGGCGTCCAGATCCCCTGGCCGAGGAAGAGGTTCGACACGAACGCGGCCAGCGCGCCCGTGGCGACGCCGGCGCGCGCACCGAGCGCCGAGCCGGCGACGATCGCGATCACGGTCACCGGCTGCACGCCGGGCACCGCCGCGAACAGGACCCGCCCCGCGGCCGCGGCGGCGCCCAACGTCGCGACCACGGCGAGCTCTCGCGTCGAGGTCGTGCCCCCCTCGAACCACGCAACGCCGGCGACGACGAGCGCAAGCGCTCCGAGACCGGTCGCGAGCGCCCCGTCCGAGACGACGAGCGCCGCGACGAGCAGGCCGAGTGCGACGACCACAAGCCTAGACACGAGCCTCGGTCCTGGCCGGGAGCTCCACGACGCGGTCGGCGACCGCCGTCGCGAACGGCAGGTCGTGCGTGACGACGAGTGTGCCGCGCGACGGCGCCTCCGCGCGCAGGAATCGGGCGAGCGCGGCCTTCCGCTCGGGGTCGACGCCGCGGGTCGGCTCGTCGAGCACGAGCAGCTCGGGCCCGGTCGCAAGGACGGCGGCCAGGGCGACCCGCTCCCGCTCGCCCGACGACAGATCGCGCGGATGGCGATCCTCGAGCCCCGTCAGCCCGACCTCGGCGAGGGCACGACGCGCAGCTTCGGGCGAGGCACCGAGCGTCACCTCGTCGAGGACGCGCTCGGTGACGACGTGGCGGCCCGGATCCTGTGCGAGGTACGCGGCGCGGGCGTGAGCGACCTCCCCCGCCTCCGGCTCGAGCAGCCCGCACGCGACGAGCGCGAGTGTGGTCTTGCCGGCGCCGTTCGGCCCGGTCAGCGCGACCACCTCGCCCCGTCGCACCTCGAGCGACGCCCCGTCGAGCACCTGCCGCTGCCCGTACGAGAAGCGGACGTCGCAGATCCGGCAGACGACCTCAGGCGCGTACGGCAAGTACAGCGGGCGGTTCGCGGCGAGCCATTCGATCGCGGCGTCGCGCGCGGCGTCGAGGACGACCCGGCCGTCGTCGAGGAAGAGCACCCGATCCACATGCGCAAGCGGCCGCGCCGGCCGCTGCTCCGAGACCACGACCGCGCAGCCGAGACCGTCGACGACGCCGAAGAAGGCGTCCGCCGCCTCGGGGTCGAGCTGCGAGCTCGGCTCGTCGAGCAGCAGCAGCCGCGGCCTGAGCGCGAGCGCGGACGCGAGGGCGACCCGTTGCAGCTCGCCGCCGGAGAGCTCACCGGTCGCCCGGTGCGCGAGCTGCTCGACGCCCGTCAGGGCGAGCGCCTCCTCGACCCGAGACCAGATCTCGCCGGGCGGGACGCCGAGGTTCTCGAGCCCGAAGGAGACCTCGTTGGCCACCCTGTTCATCACGATCTGGTCCTCCGGGTCCTGGAACACCGACGCGACCGTTCCCGCGAGATCGGCCGGCCGCGCCTCGCGGGTGTCGATGCCCGCGACGACGACGCGGCCGGCGAACGTGCCCCCGTGGAAGTGCGGCACGAGCCCCGCGAGTGCGCGGATGAGCGTCGACTTCCCGGAGCCGGAGGGCCCGAGCAGCGCGACGCGCTCGCCCTCCTCGACCGTGAGCGACACGCCGTCGAGCACCGGCCCGCCGCTGGCGTAGGCGAAGCGAAGCCCTTCGACCCTGGCTAGAGCCACAGGGCTCCCACGGCGACAAGGCCGACGGAGACGAGCAGCGACAGCCGGTCGAGCCGCGTCCACGGGGGCCGCGGCGCGCGTGTCCTCCCGGGCCGCCCGTAGCCCCGGGCCTCCATCGCCTCGGCGAGGTTCAGCCCGCGCTCCAGCGACCCCGCGAGCAGCGGCGCGAGGCGCCGTACCGGCCCGAGCTCGACCCCGCGCCCGCGCAGGACGAGCTGCAGGTCGCGGGCGTCGCGCTCCAGCACCGGCACGAGCCGCGTGGCCAGCGCGACGGCGAGCGTCGAGCGCCGTGCCCACCCCGCCGCGGCGAGCAGGCGATCGTGGTCGACGAGCAGCGCGTAGACCGCGAACGCGAGCCCGACGTCGACGAGCCGCAGGCCCTGGAAGAGGCCGTTGCGCAGCTCCTCGGTCGTGACGTCCAGCCGGCCGAGCACCGGGATCGTCGGCCCGGTCCAGAGGGGATGCGAGCCGAGCACCTCTACGAACGGGGTCAGGACGAACACCGTGAGGCCGGTGGAGAGCGTGCCGAGCACGTAGGGCCAGCGCCGACGCGCCGGAGCACGGAACGATGCGACCAGCAGGACGACGGCGATCGCGGCCACCGACGCGACGTGCCCCGCGAGCAGCGCGGCGGCGGCGACCGCGGCCAGCAGGGCGGCTGCGGGCGCCGCGCTCAGAAGCGGTACCTCAGCGCGGCCGGGTCGTGGGCGAGCCGGCGCGCGACCGCGACGCCGAGCTCCAGTTGGTACCCGCGGCGAATGGGGTCGATCCGCACGGTCTCGGGCGAGAGCTTGCCGCCCACCACGATCACGTTGCGCGCGCCACCGAGACCGCCGACGCTGCCGTGCACCTGGCGTGCAATGGCGCCGGCGAGCGCCGGATCTCCGACGACGCGTGTGTCCGAGTCGGCGAACGGGTGCGGGTACGCACCGACGACCGCAGGCACCTCCTCGGTCGCGGGCGTCCAGTGCCGATAGTCCCACCACACGTTGTCGCCGGGCCGCACGGTCACGTCGGCGGCGCTGCGACCGCCCTCGATCCCGTCGACGAAGTAGAACCAGTCGCGCTGGCCCGAGAGCGATCCTCGGATGCCCTTGATCGACTGGACGTAGCGGCCGCCGTAGCGCGTCGTCACGGAGAGGCGCCGCTCGACGACCTGGATCGCGTCGAGCCCGGCCGGGACCTGCCCGGCGAAGAGCACCCGTGCACCACGATCGCGCGTCACCCAGAGCGTCGCCGTCCCGTGCCCGTGCTCGACCCCGCCGCAGCCGGCGGCGACGAGCGCGAGCAGGAGGACGAGCGCGCGCCTCACTTCACCGCGTTCGACCGGACTGCGCCGGTCGCGGTGGCCCGGACGAGCAGGCCGGGATGCCTGGCCGGGCAGTAGGCCTTGCCTCCCGTCCCGGCCGCGGTCTGCCGGGAGCCGACGTGCCAGGTCAGGCCTGTGACGGCGACGGGCTTGCCGTTGTCGTCGTAGGCGTTCGCCGTGTAGCAGCCGTTCGCCGCCGCCTTGACGGCGAGTGTCGGCGGTCCTCCCGCCGGCCCGAACTCGGCGTAGTACCAGAGCACGGTGTCGCCGTCGGCGAGCTGCACCCTGTCCGCCCCGACCGGCGGCGAGGCGTTGTCGACCTTGAACACCCAGCCGGCCGAGCCCGTGCCGCCGTAGCGGCCGACCTGGTCGACGTAGGGGCCGAAGCTCGACTGCGTGACGTGGTAGTAGAGCTCGCCCAGGATCGACGCCTGTTCGAGCGCGTCGAGCGGGGTCGCGGCGGTGACGGTGATCTCGGTCGGGCCGTAGAGCGTGCGGGTCTTGCCCTCGACCCGGACCTTGACGGTCGCCGCCGACGCGACGGCAGGCACGACGAGTACAAGAGCAACTAGGCAAGCGAGGCGCTTGGCCACGAATCCTCCTTCCGCGAGGGGTTCGATGTCGGGGCGACCGGCAGGTCTTCTGACTCGGGGCTCCCCCTTTCGCCGCCTTCCCGGGCTGCTCACCCAGTGGCACTTCGGCGAAGGGCCTCTCCCCTCACAGCGGCGGGACCGTCCCGGACTTGCACCGGAGTTCCCTCACCGCTCGCCCGTTTTGTAGGGACGCGAGTCTATCTAAGCTACATCCGCATGGAGCACGGCGAGGTCACCGACCGGCAGCTCGAGGCGCTCCTCGCACGGCTCGACCGGGTTGTCGAGGAGCTCGCCCGGCTGAACGCCCGCGAGGAGCGACGCGAGGAGCTGACCGTGATCGCCCACGAGCTCCGCAACCTGAACGAGTCCCTGCAGGCGATCACCTACGCCGCGCTCGGCACGCAGGGCCCGCAGGTCAGGCGGCGGCGCACCTGACCGAACCTGGTTCGCGCAGCGAACCAGGTTCGCGAGTGCTGCGGAGAAGGTGTCTGACACCAGTGGGACTTGCCTGCGCCGGCGCACAGACGCCAACGACGACGCACGCAGTTCCGTCCCTACCTCAGTCGAGCCGCAGGATCGTTTCCTCGATCTCCTCACCGCGGCCGGGTGCGAAGTCGCGGTTGACACCAACGCGTCGGAACCCAGCTTTCTCCAGTACGCGAAGCGAAGCGACGTTGTCCGAGGCCGCTCGGGCGTACAGTGGACGTTCGGCAGTCTCGGCAAGAAGAATCTGTAGTGCCGCGCTCGCGATGCCTTTTCCCCATTGCGTTCGGTCTACCCAGTAGGTCACCTCAGGCTGATTGTCGATTCGGAATGACCCGATCGTTCCGGCGATTGCTCCGTCGACATCGATGATTCGGTACGAGACGCTTGTGTCGGCCCGCAGGCGGGACATCCGGTTGAGAAACGCACGGCGATCGGTTTGATCCTCGGCTGTGAAGGCGGCCATTCGGACCGACTCCGGATCGCTCACTTGCTGATAGATCGTGTCGAGATCCCGGTCCTCGAGCGGCCTCAGCGAGACGTTCATCTAGGCGATCCTAAGAGTGTCGTTGCCTGGGCGGTTCCAAGGAGTCGCCTGCGCCAGTGCTCGGGACTGGCCCCTGAGGTCGTGAGACCGGATCTGGCCGGAGCCGATGAGTCTTCGGTGGCCTTGCAGTCTCTACCGCGTACGGATCCGCAAAGCGCCCAGAACGTTCTCGCCGACAGGACTGACTCCGGGAGGCAGCATGAGGCTTCTGCTCACTTCGAGTGGCATCAGCAACACGAGCATTCACAACGCGTTGGTCGACCTACTGGGCAAGCCGATCGCCGAATCCAACGCCCTCTGCATTCCCACCGCGGCGTACGGCACGGGCAGCGGGGGAGCTTCAATGGCCTACCAGGCCATCAGCGGATCAGCCTTCAGCCCCATGTGCGGATTGGGTTGGAAGTCGTTGGGAGTGCTGGAGCTCACCGCGCTGCCTAGCATCAAGGAAGAGCATTGGGTCCCCATGGTTCGGCAGGCTGACGCCCTCCTGGTTTGGGGCGGCGATGTCCTGTATCTGTGCCACTGGATGCGGCAATCCGGGCTGGCGGACCTTCTGCCGTCTCTGCGCGAGACGGTCTACGTGGGAGTGAGCTCCGGGAGCATGGTGCTGACCCCCAACTTCGGAGAGGCCTACGACGACTGGTTCTGTCGCGAGCCGCCGGCAGGTGATCTGCCCGCCGGCGACGACAGAGCGCTGGGGCTGGTTGATTTTTCGCTCTTCCCGCACCTGGATCACGAGAGATCCCCGCAGAATTCCCTGGCCAACGCAGAAAGATGGGCCGCCGGAATACCAGGGCCGACGTACGCGATTGATGATCAGAGCGCCATCAAAGTGACCGATGGTGCAGTTGAAGTCGTCACCGAAGGGCACTGGAAACTGTTCACCCCGTAGGACCAAATGGCGCACGTGACTGATTGCTCCCGACTCAGACGGAACCGCCAAGGACGGCTAAGCCATGAGTGAGACCGGCAACCTCACTGGCGAGCCGCCCGTTCCCGACGCGGGCTACTCCACGCGGTGGGCGGCAGCCGTCGCTGCGGTGTCCAAATAGATCTGAAGTCGGGCGATCTTCCCATCGCGGAACGTCCACACGTGTGCCTCATGGTTGACAAGAGCGCGCCCGGTGTCCCGAGCTTCCCGAACTGTCCCACGCGAGTGTCCTCACGCCCGTCCTCTTCTGCGCCGCCTGCTAGAGCGAGTAGATGTCCAGCACGCCGGTCGTTGCGTGCTGGTTCGCGTCGCCCTCCGGGATCGCGACCCGCCCCGCGGCGACGATCGGGCTCTGCCAGTGGATCGTGCCCGTCGGGAGCGACGCGACGAGCTTGCCCGTCACCGGCGCGTAGACGTTCAGATTGCCGTCGCCGCCGACGTAGAGCAGGCTGCCTGCGAGAACCGGCGACGTGCCGCCCGTGCCGTTCGACCACACCGAGTGCAGCCGGCCGCCGCCTAACTGCCAGGCCTGCGTCCCACCGCCGGTCGCGACGAACACCCACGTCCCCTGCCAGATCGCCGGCGCCGTGAACATCAGCTGCCCGCCCGGTGTCGGCACCGTCTGCAGCTCGCCGCCCGTCGTCGCGTTCACGCCGGGGAGCCGCCGCAGGTTCAGGAGGCGGATCTTCGAGTCCTTCCCGCCCTGCACGGCGTAGCCGCCCTGCAAGAGGCCCGGGCTGGTCGAGCCGAGGTCGAGGTCGCTGTCGTTCAGGTGCTGCTGGTCGACCGGCGTCCAGTGCCGGAGGAGCCTCGAAGCGTCCGGCGACAGGACGAGGGTGCTGTCGCCCCAGTTCGTGCTGCCGTTCCACGGCGCGTTGCCGGTCGCCACGACGAGGTCGCCCGTCGCTGCGTCGACGGCGGCGCCGTTGCGCGACCAGATCGCCGAGTCGCTCGCGTCGCACGTGCTCGGCTGGATCAGGCCGGTGCGGTCGGAGCAGAGCGAGTTCCACACGTGGACGATCGCGCCGGTGCGCTCCGAGATCGTGGCGAGGTGGCCCTGGTAGGGCGGCGCGTCGCCGATGTAGCCGCCGGTGGTCGCGATCACGAGCCCGCGCGAGATGTTCAGGGACGAGGTGATCTTCTCGTGCGTCGGGTCCTTTGTGATTGAGCGGGACCAGACGATCGACCCGTTCCGCAGCCGCAGCTTGCGAATGACACCGTCAGGGGCTGCGGCGTATACCGCTGACCGGTCGGTCGAGAGGATCGGCGTCGCGTTCGTGATCTGCGCGCTGCCGGCGAGCTTCCCGTAGGTCGGCGGCGTGAAGCGCCAGAGCACCCTGCCGTTGGCGGCGTCGATCGCCTCGGTCTTGCCGTACGTCGTCGTGACGATGAACGCATCCCGACCGCGGACGCCCTTCGCGACGTAGATCGGCGATGAGTCGACGGTGCCGTCGAGCTGGACACGCAGCCGGTGGAGCCGCTGCACGTTCCCGGCGGTGACGGTGCCGTCGGGCGAGGCGTTGTGACGCGCCGCGTCGTAGCCGAACCGTCCCCAGTCCGCATCCGTCGCGCCGCCCGAGGCCCGCGCGGCGGGGAGCGCGAGGACGAGCAGGACGAGGACGGGCGCAAGCCTCACCTGGCAGTCAGGTCCGGTGTCTTGACCCACGGACCGGGCAGCGTCAGAAGCGACTCGGCGCTCAGGTAGGCGAGGCCGGCGAGGGGCAGATCCGTCCAGCGTTCGAAGCAGAAGTAACGGCGTCGCCAGTGGGGGAAGAACTTGCGGTTGAAGCTGTGCAGGCGCTCGAGCTGGAAGAGCCGGTCGCCCTTCAGAAGCAGGAAGCGAAATGCGCGCGCGAACCGACCCGCCCCCTCCTCCGCGCTCAGGAAGTCGGCGAACACCGCGAAGTTCAGCGACAGCTCGGTCACGCTCGACGCACGCGCCCACTCGACCGACTTCGTGATCAGGTACTCCATCAGGCCGTTCGGCGTGTCGCGGCGGCGCCGCATCGAGGCGAGCGAGTAGCCGTCGCTCGCCGGGGACGGGACGAGCTGCAGGAATCCGCCGACTGTGCCGTCGGGTGCGACCGCGACGGCCAGCACCGTGTCCGGGTAGAGGAAGAGCGCGTCCATCGCCATCGTGAAGCCACGCTCGGGCCAGTTGCCACGCCATTCCTGCGAGACGGCGCGCAGCTCGCAGCGCAGCTTCTCGTCCGCTGTGCCGGTCGAGAGGATGCGCACTTCGTACCCGGTCTTCTCGAGCCGGGACACCGACTGGCGCACCTTCCTGATCGCGCGACCCTCGAGGGAGAACTCGGCAGGCCGGATGATCGCCTCGTCGCCGAGGTACATCGACTTGAACCCGAGCGAGGCGTAGTCGGGGAGCGTGTCGGTCGACGCGCCGGCGACCGCCACCCTCCAGCCCTTCGTATGGGCGACGCGGACGAACTCCGACAGCAGATCGTGACGCTCGACCGAGTCGCCGATCGGGTCGCCCGCGATGAGAGCGGTGCCGCGAACGACACGGTAGGCGAGGAACGAACGGCCGCTCGGGGAGAAGAAGTAGCTCTTGTCCCTGCGCAGGGCGAAGTAGGAGAGGCTGTCGGAGCCCCGTTCCTGCACGAGCAGCGCGGCGCGGTCGCGGTCGCAGCCGTCGGCCGGGCCGAGCCGGTGCGGCCTGAGCAGCAGCCAGAGCGCCCGGGCGGCGAGGGCGCCTGTGACGAGCGCGAGCGCGGTCTCGATCCGATTGGAGTACGCATCGGTGTCCAGCCAGTCGATCGCCCCGAGCACGCCGCAGAGGACGATCGCCACGCCGACCTGGACGAGCGGCATGACCGTGGCCGGGTCGCCGGGCGCCACGAACTGGCGCCGCGCGCGGACGAGCCAGACGAGCAGGAGGAGGTGGACGGTCGCCTCCTCGACGTCGAGGCCCTTGGCGAGATGGGCGACCGCCGAGGCGATCACGACCGCGACCGCGACCGCCCAGGCACGGCGCTTGCGCCGGGCGAGCCCGCGCGAGAGCCAGATCATCGCCAGACCGAGCGCGAGGGCGATCGTTCGCGCGGCCGAGGGGACGCCGGGCGGCAGAATGCCGTGCACGAACCGGCTCCGGTCTGCGTACTCGGGCGTGAGGGCCGAGACGATCGAGACCAGGCCGGCGACGGTCGCGGCCCAGGCAAGCAGCACGGGTGTCGCCGGGCGACGCACGCTCACACGGTAGCCCCGGAGCCGGGCGGCTGCGCGCGGGTCAGTCGTGGAGGAGGACGCGCCGGAGCTCGTCCTCCTTGCCCGGCTCGAGGATCGCCAGCACCTGGTCGCCTTCCTCGAGCAGCGTATCGCCGTCCGGCACCTCGGCGTGCCCGTCTCGGACGATCGAGATCACCCTCGCGCCCTCCGGCAGCCGCAGGGCACGCACCTCCTTGCCGTTGCAGGCGGATGACTTGTCGACCGAGATTTCCACGATCTCCAGGTTCTCGCGCCGCAGCTCGAGCAGCTGGATGAGACCGTGCTCGGGCACCTCGTGCTCGATGAGCGCGAGCATCGCACCCGTCGCGGAGACGGTCGGGGAGATCCCGAGCAGGTCGAAGTACGGCTGATTGCGAGGGTCGTTGATGCGTGCGATCACCTTCGAAACGCCATAACGCTCGCGCCCGAGCTGGCAGATGACGATGTTGTCCTCGTCGTCGCCGGTGGCGGCGATCAGCAGGTCGGGCGGGCGCTTGATGCCGGCACGCTCGAGCACATAGAGCTCGGTCGCGTCGCCGCGGATCACCTGGTGCTCGAACTCCGCCTCGATCTTGTCGAAGCGGTACGGCCGCTGCTCGATCAGCGTCACCTCGTGCCCGGCCCGGAGCAGCGAGCGTGCAAGGTTCGCGCCGACCTTGCCGCCGCCGGCGATCAGGATGTACATCGACCCGGCCAAGGGGCTAGACCGCCGCCTGCTCCGACTCGCGCACGACGCCGACCAGCGTCTCGATCGCCGCCCTCGTCGGACAGACGATCCGCAGGCCCCGGGTCTCGTAGAACTCCGCCCGGGCCGGATCGAGCACCCGCACGACCACGCTCGGCACCCCGAACTGCTTCTGGGCGACCTGCGCGATCACGAGGTTCGTGTTGTCCCCGTCGGTCGTGACGACGACCGCGTCCGCATCCTCGATCCCCGCCTCGCGCAGCAGCTTGAGATCCATCCCGTGACCGACCACGAACCCGCCCGACCAGGCGTCGCCGAGTCGGCCGAGCGCATCCTCGTTCTCGTCGCACACCGTCACATCCCAGCCGGAGCCGTGGAGCCTCAGGGCGACGGAAGAGCCGACGCGGCCGCAGCCGATGACGAGCGCCTTCATTACTCGTCCCAGCCTAGCGCGAGGGGGCGGGCGGTCGCGACGCCGCCGGGAACTCAGACTCGGGGAAGGCGACGATCAGCACCTCGGCGGGAGACCGTCGCAGGACGTAGTCGACGGTCGGCGAGAAGAAGCGCGACTGGCGCCGCCACCGTGGGGCCGACCCGAGCACGATCAGGGAGGCGCCCGTCGAGGTCGCACGTTCCACGATCGCCTTCCCGATCGAGCGCGTGCGGACGACGCTGCCCTCGACGGTCACTCCATGCTCGGCGGCGAGGCCGCTCGCCTCGGCGATCGACGCCGCGGCGCGCTCCTCCTGCTCCGGGAGCTCGGCGTCGAGCGCATGCTCGAGCGGTACGAGGATCGCGTGGAGCGCCTCGACGGTAGCGCCGCCGGCGGACGCGAGCTTGACCGCGGTCGCAAGCATCGCGAGGCCGATCGGCCCGGCCTTCATCGGCACGAGGATTCGGTCGAACGCCTCTTCGACCGGTTCGGTGGACGTCTCGTCGAACGGAAGCCAGCGCGTCTTCCCCGCCGCGACCATCACCCGCGCAGGCGAATGCTTGAGGACGTAGTGCACGGTGTGACCGAAGATCTGCCGGTGCGTGCTGCGCGGCGCGCCCAGGACGACGACGTCCGCACCCTGCTCCTCGGCCTCCTCGACGATCGCCCGTCCCGCCTGTCGCGCACGCACGAGTCGCTTCTCGGCCTTCACGCCGTAGCTCTCGACGATGTGTGCGCAATCCTCGAGCAGCCGCTCGGACTGCTCCGACTGCTCGGTGAGGTGGGCGGTGAGAGGCAGCTCGGCTTCGACGACGAGGACGCGCAGGAGGAGCACCTTCGCGCGGCGCCGGGCGGCGAGACGCGCCGCGAGGTGCGCCGCCTCGCGCGACCTCGGGCCGCTGACGACGGGGACGAGGAGCAGCCGGTGGTCGAACGGCTGCTTCGGCTCGGGCCGGCCGGGGATCCGCATCAGCGGAAGAGCTGATAGGGGACGCTCGAGAGGATCACGTGCGGCTCGAACAATAGGAGTCTCTTGAGGTAGAGCGCGCGCTGATTGTGGAGGAGCCGCGCCGAGCCGCGGACGACGATCTCCGGCATCACGATGTTGACAACCGTGTCGCCGCCGGCCGTCAGCGCACGCAGGTAGGCGAGCAGCGGCTCGCCGATGTCGCGGTACGGCGCTTCGCTGAGGTCGAGCGGCATCGAGCCACCGTAGCGGCGCCACTCGCGCCGGAACTGCGCGGCTTCCTGCGAGTCGAACGCGAACGAGGCGGCCCGGGTGTCGGGCACGCCCAGGGCGTCGGCGTAATTGAGGGCGCGAAGCGACCCGCCGTGCATCGCGGAGAGCAGCACGCGCACCACGAGCTTGCCCGGCGTATGGCCCTCTGGCGCATCGGTCGTCTGGCTGACGACGGGCACACCGGTGACGACGACTCCCGGCTCGGAGACGAGTCGCAGCTTGAGCCGGAACGCCTCCCCCCGCGCCGCGCTCAGCAGGGAGCGCTGCTTGAACTGCTCCGGGATGATGAAGGTGACGAAATCGCCTTCGCCGCGCGGGATCCGCCAGACCTCCTCGAGCGCCGCCTGCAACCTCCCTTCGTCGGTCGGCAGCACCTCGAGCCGCGGCTCGCCGCCGGTGAAGTCGAACCAGCGCGGCCGGATGCCGGGATCCGTCTTCCGCCCGGGCGCATGCAACGCCCGGATCGGCCTGCCGAGCGCGATCTGGCGGGCGTACCAGAGAGCTCCCTCGGTGGCGACGTCGATCGAGGCGACCCAGAGCAGGATCTCGTTCGTCGGCACGCCCGCCGCACGAGCAGCGCTGAGGCTCGCCGCGAGGCGGCGCGCGAAGCGCCGGTAGTGCCGGTTGATGCCGAGGAAGAGCGTCACGAGCAGCGGGATCGCGACGATCACGAGCCAGGCGCCCTCGGCGAACTTCGTGATCACGACGACGACCGTCACGACACCGGTCGCGCTCGCACCGACCGCGTTGATCGCCAACCGGTGCTGCCAGCCCCGGCTGCGCGTACGCAGCCAGTAGCGCACCATGCCGGCCTGCGACAGTGTGAACGCCGTGAAGACGCCGATCACGTACAGATGGATCAGCGACTCGACGCTCGCGTTGTACGCCCACAGGAGGGCGCACGCGATCGCAGTGAGGACGAGGATCCCGTTCGAGAAGACGAGCCGGTCGCCGAGGTTCGTGAACTGCCGCGCGAAGAAGCGGTCTCGCGCCAGCAGCGCGGCGAGGCGCGGGAAGCCCTGGAACGACGTGTTCGCCGCGAGCACGAGCACCGCCAGCGTCAGCACCTGGACGATCCAGTAGGCGAAGCCGAGAGACGACGAGGCCGGGAAGACGCCTCGGGCGATCTCCGAGAGCACCGAGGGCGTGCCCGTCGACGTCGGGCGCGCGTGCATGTGCACGGCGAGCCAGGACACGCCGAGGAACATCGTGATCGCGACCGTCCCGAGGACGAGCAGCGTCGCCGCGGCGTTGCGGCCGTGCGGCCGCCGGAACGCGTTGACGCCGTTCGCGATCGCCTCGACACCCGTGAGCGCAGTCGAGCCAGACGAGAACGCGCGTAGCACGACGAACGCGGTCACGGCGCCGGTGCCGGCCGCAAGCGGATGAGGCACCACCGCGCGCGGGCAGCCGGTACTCGCACACTTCGCGAAACCGACGCCGATCGTGACGAGGATCGACGTGATGAACGCGTACGTCGGCACGGCGAACAGGATCCCCGCCTCCTTGACGCCGCGCAGGTTGGCGACTGCGATCAGGACGACGCACGCGAGCGAGAGCATCAGTTCGTGCCCACGGAGCGACGAGACCGCAGAGGTGAGGGCGAGCACACCGGCGGCGACCGAGACGGCGACGGTCAGGACGTAGTCGGTGAGCAGGGCGGCGGCTGCGACCAGGCTCGGCGTCTGGCCGAGGTTCTCCTTCGCCACGATGTAGGCGCCGCCCGAGCTCTCGTAGACGAGGACGGTCTGACGGTACGAGAGCACGACCAGCGCCAGCAGCGTCGCGATCGCGATCGAGATCGGGAACGCGAGGTGCGCTGCACTCGCGCTCGCGGTGACGAGCACGACGAGGGCCGCCTCCGTCGCGTAGGCGACGGACGACAGGGGGTCGGACGCGAAGATCGGTAGAGCAAGCCATTTCGGGAGGAGCGTCTCCTCCATCTCGCCGGACGCCATCGGGCGACCGACCACGAAACGCTTCAGGCGCGGCACGGCCCAGCAGACTAATGCTTTACGCGTTGCCTCCCGGCGCCTCGCCCGCAGCGAGCCGGGCGCGACCGCTCAAGTGATTGGTCCGTGGTTCACGAGTCACGCCTTTGCGACCAGCACGGCAACCACTGCCACGTAAGCGGCGATGGTCAGTGCACCTGAGCCTCGCCGCAGTCCACCGTTGATGTACGCGAGAGCGAGCGCGAATGCCGTCATCGCAGCAAACGCAGCCGCGATGAACGTCGTCAACCCGGATGGTCGGCCCAGCCCCAACACGCTCGCCGGAACCAGCAGCCCGGCCACGACGTTGATCCCATTGCTGTTCAGCGCGGTGCTGAGAACCGCGGCCCCTCTGCCCCGTGCGGCGAAATAGAGCGCCGCGACTGCGTTGGGCAGGCTCGTCACAGCGGCGAGGACGAGACCACCGACCACGATCCCCG
Organism: uncultured Thermoleophilia bacterium; assembly: GCA_963725595.1. Taxonomy (GTDB): domain Bacteria; phylum Actinomycetota; class Thermoleophilia; order Gaiellales; family Gaiellaceae; genus PALSA-600. The sequence continues at coordinate 76,670 of CAVRYT010000003.1, forward strand.
GAACGGCATGCTCTGTCCCGAGGCGCGTGGCCGTGCGCTCCATCGCGATGCTCGCGCCGACCACGACGACGACGCCGATCCCCGCAGTCACGACGTCCGCTCGATGCCCGCGGCGAGGATGAATCGCAACCTCGAGCTCGAGCTCCTCCTCGTGAACAGCCTCCGCCAACCAGAGCCCCCACTGCCTGGGGAGCCAACCTGGCACGAGCCGCTCGCGGCGCATACCCAGGATCGCGAGGTACGGCAACAACGCCGCCAGCACGATGATGAGCCCCGCCACCGGCGGGATGAGCCCGACGACCACCACGAGGCACGACCCCGAGACCCAGACTGCGACGACACCGCTCAACACGATCACGCGCCGGTGCAGGGCGATCCGACCCGCGACGACTGCAGAAAGGCCGAGCAGAGCGGCCAGATTGAAGATGTTCGAGCCGATGGCCACCCCGGCGCCGACAGTCTGCTCATGCCTGCCGAGCGCAGTCACAGCAGCCGTGATCTCCGGCGCATCGGCGGCCAACGCGGCAAGCATTCCAAGCAGCGCTTCCGAAAGACCGATTCGTGCCCCGAGCCGGCCGAGGCTCGTCACGAGCATCCAGCTCGACGCGAGGCTGACCGCCGCCGCGACCACGAACAGGCCGACAAGCGAGGAGTCAGACACGAGCCGATCTGCGGGTCACCAGCGTCTCCCTTCAGGGGCACGCCGACCAGGCTTCCCGGCTCTCCAGACGGGAGTCTACGTCGTGCTGCTCATGCCCCTGCCGGTGAGCCGTCGATCGGGGTCGGCTTGAGGATCACCGTCTCCGCAGGAGCGTGCGCAAGGATCCACGTCACGTCCTTCGCCGAGAGGCCGACCCGGTGGCCGCTCGGCGCCGGCGCGACGACGCGGTCGAACTGCTCGACCTCCCAGAGACGCCTGAGCGCATGGGTCGGTGTGCGGCCGCGCTCGATCCTCGCGTCGACGGGCACGCCCGCCCGAAGGGCCTGGTGCTCGACCGCCTCCAGCATCGGCATCGCAACGCCCACCTCCTTTGTAAGCGGAGCGTCCTCGCCGTACTCGAGCGGGACGATCAGCAGGTAGGCGGGGACGAGGACGGCCTGTTCGGCGTGCGCGATCCGGATGGCCGCGTCGAGCACCGGCTGCTCGAGCCGGCCGGTGAACGGCAGCAGGATCCGCCGGCCGCCGTGCGGGCGCCGGAGGGCCCGCGGCGGCCGGCTGCGCCAGGCGAGCGCCGCTGCGAGCACGACGACGAGCCCAGCGAGGATTGCGGCGAGAGCGGTCATTCCTCGAGGCGCGCCCGGTCGGCGCGGCTCGCGACCACGCGGATGTCGACTCCCGGCAGCTCCCGCACCATCCGCGAGAGCAGCGATCCACCGAAGATCTCGCGCCGCCGGGACTCGTCGGGCGTGCCCACGAACACGTAGGTCGAGCCGCGCTCGCGCGCGACGCGGCGGACCGTGCCGACGAGGTCGTCACCCTCCTCCTCGAGCAGGTGGACGCCGAGGATGCTGGCGAGCCGGCGCAGCGCCGCCATCTGGGTCGCTTCCTCCTCCGTCGGCTGCTTGCCGGCGGGGCGCACCCAAACGGCGTCGATCTCCGCGCTGAGCCGCTGGGCCGAGCGCCACGCGCGGCGGAGGATCCGCTGCGACTTCGCCTGCGGCTCGATCATCGCCAGGACACGCTCGGCGACCGCCTGCTGGCTCAGCCCGTCGAGCACCGACGGCTGGCGGCGGTGCTCGACATCCTCCGCGACCTCACGGAGCGCGAGCTCGCGCAAGGCGCTCAGGTTCTCGTGCTTGAAGAAGTTGGTGAGGGCGACCTCGGCTCGTTCCTTCGGGTAGACCTTCCCGGCCTCGAGCCGAAGCTGGAGCATCTCGGGCGTCAGGTCGACGAGCACGACCTCGTCCGCGTCGTCGAGGACGTTGTCGGGGAACGTCTCCCGCACACGCACACCCGTGAGCTCGAAGACGGCGTCGTTGAGGCTCTCGAGGTGCTGAACGTTGACGGTGGAGATCACGTCGATGCCGGCCTCGAGCACCTCTTCGATGTCCTCGAAGCGCTTCTCGTTGCGCATCCCGGGGGCGTTCGTGTGCGCGAGCTCGTCGATCAGGGCGAGATCGGGAGCACGCGCAATCACCGCGTCGACGTCCATCTCGTCGAGCCTCCCCATGGCGTCGGCGAGCCTGGGGACGACCTCGAGCCCCTCTGCGAGCGCCGCCGTCTCGGGGCGGTCGTGGGGCTCGAGGTACCCGATGACGACGTCGCGGCCTTCGTCCTTCGCCTGTCTTCCTTCCTGCAGCATGCGGTACGTCTTGCCGACACCGGCGGCCATCCCGAGCAGGATCCGGTAGCGGCCTCGCACCGGCCATCAGGCCCCGAGCAGGTTGTGCACGACGAGGTCGATCAGCTTGATGCCGATGAAGGGGAGGATCATCCCGCCGAGACCGTAGATGAGCAGGTTCCGGCGCAGCAGCGCGGTCGCGCCGATCGCCCTGTACCGCACGCCTTTCAACGCAAGAGGAACCAGGGCGGGGATGATCAGCGCGTTGAAGATGATCGCGGAGACGATCGCGCTCTTCGGGTCGCCCAGGTGCATGACGTTGAGCGAGTTGAGCGGTCCACGCTTGCCCGGCGTCGATGCGTAGGTGAACGCGAACATCGCGGGCAGGATCGCGAAGTACTTCGCCACGTCGTTCGCGATCGAGAAGGTCGTCAGCGCGCCGCGGGTGATCAGGAGCTGCTTGCCGACCTCGACGATCTCGATCAGCTTGGTCGGGTTGGAGTCGAGGTCGACCATGTTGCCGGCCTCCTTCGCCGCCGTCGTGCCGGTGTTCATGGCGACACCGACATCCGACTGGGCGAGTGCCGGCGCATCGTTCGTGCCGTCGCCGGTCATCGCGACCATCCGGCCCTTCCCCTGCTCCTCCTTGATCAGCGCCATCTTCGCCTCCGGCGTCGCCTCGGCGAGGAAGTCGTCCACGCCCGCCTCCTGGGCGATCACGGCGGCGGTGACACGGTTGTCGCCGGTGATCATCACGGTGCGGATGCCCATACGGCGAAGCTCGTCGAAACGCTCGCGCATGCCGCCCTTGACGACGTCCTTGAGGTGCACGACGCCGAGCGCGAAGTTGTCCTTGGCGACCACCAGCGGCGTTCCGCCCTGCTCGGCCACCCGCTGCACCGCCGCGTCGACCTCGGCAGGCGAGCGGCCGCCGTTCTCGGCGATGAACGCCTTGACCGCGTCGGCTGCGCCCTTCCTGATCTGCGTGCCGTTCATGTTCACGCCGCTCATCCGCGTCGTCGCGCTGAAAGGCACGAACTCGTGCTCGCCGAGCTCGCGCTCACGGACGTTGAACCGCTCCTTCGCGAGCACCACGATCGACCGCCCCTCGGGCGTCTCGTCGGCAAGGGAGGCCAATTGTGCGACCTCCGCGAGCTCGCGCTCCTCGACGCCCGGTGCGGGGATGAACTCCGCCGCCTGGCGGTTGCCGAGCGTGATCGTGCCGGTCTTGTCGAGCAGGAGCACGTCGACGTCGCCCGAGGCCTCTACGGCGCGCCCGGACATCGCGAGCACGTTCCGCTGCACGAGCCGGTCCATGCCGGCGATGCCGATGGCAGAGAGGAGCGCCCCGATCGTCGTCGGGATGAGCGCGACAAGCAGCGCGATCAGCACCGTCTGCGACGTGGGCGTGCCGGCGTAGATCGCGTACGGGCGAAGCGTCACGACCGCAGCAAGGAACGTGATCGTGAGACCCGCGAGCAGGATGTTGAGCGCGATCTCGTTCGGCGTCTTCCGCCGCTCGGCGCCTTCGACGAGGGCGATCATCCGGTCGAGGAACGACTTGCCCGGCTCCTGGGTGACCTCGATCACGAGCCGGTCCGACAGCAGGCGCGTGCCGCCGGTGACCGCCGAGCGGTCGCCGCCGGCCTCACGGATGACCGGAGCCGACTCGCCGGTGATGGCGGACTCGTCGACGGAGCCGACGCCTTCGGTGATCTCGCCGTCGGCCGGGATCACCATGCCGGCCTCGACGACGACGACGTCGCCCTTCTGCAGCTCGGGCGCCGGCACCTCCTCGAGGTGCCCGTCGCGGGCCTGGCGCAGCGCATTCGTCGTCGTCCGCGTCGCCCTCAGGGCGTTCGCCTGGGCCTTGCCGCGGCCCTCCGCGATCGCCTCGGCGAAGTTCGCGAAGAGGACGGTCAGCCACAACCAGACCGCGATCGTGGCGACGAACCACAGCCCTCCGGTGTCGCCGCGTGCGAGGTCGAGGACGAAGATGATGGTCGTGATGACGCTGCCGAGCTCGACGATGAACATCACCGGGTTCTTCAGCTGCAGCCGCGGATCGAGCTTCGGGAACGAGCCCCAGATCGCAGCGAGGACGAGCTCGCGTGAGAAGACGCTCGAGCGCCTCCGCGCGCTCGGCGCGTCTGCGGTCGCAATCGAGGACATCTACTTGCCTCCCAGCTTGTCGAGGGCGAGGTTGAGCTCGAGCACGTTGACGCCCGGCTCGCCGAAGAAGCCCCAGGAACGCCCGTGGTCGTACTTGTGGACGAGCGCCGTCACGGTCGCGAACGGCAGGTGCCGCACAGCGGCGACGCGATGAGCCTGGAGCGCGGCGTACGCAGGGGTGATGTCCGGATCGATCCCGGATGCCGAGGTGGTGACGGCGTCGACCGGGATGTCGTGAATCGTCAGGCCCGGGTTATAGGGGCCTTCGAGCTTCAGGACCGCCTCCGCCGCGGCTTTGACGTTCTTTGCGAGCACCGCGCTGGTCGGGCCGAGGTTCGCGAAGGTGGTGGCCCCTGCGTTGTACGCCGGCGAGGTCCCGGACGGACGCTCGTGGAAGTACCTGGCGCTCGTGAACTCCTGCGCGGCGAGCTTGGAGCCAACGATCTTGCCGTTCTGCTTGATCAGGCTGCCGTTCGCCTGGCTCTTGAACGCCACCTGGCCGAAGCCGGTCATCACGAGCGGGTAGGCGAAGCCGAATACGGCCGTGATGACGACGATCGCGATCACGGAGCTCAAGATGTTGCGCATCAGTGCATCAGTCCTTCGACGATGGGGCCGAGAGTGAGGGCCGGGAAGATCATCAGCCCGGCGGTGAGGGCAATCACGCCGACGAGGAGGACGACGAAGGTCGGCCCGTCGGTGCGGAACGTCCCCGCCGAGGCGGGCACGATCTTCTTCTTCCCGAGTGCGCCGGCCAAGGCGAGCGCGGCCAGGAGCGGCACGAAACGCCCGAGGAAGAGCGCGACCGTCCCGAACGAGGCGCTGAAGCTCGTGGCGCCGAACCCGGCGAACGCGCTGCCGTTGTTGTTCGACTGCGAGTCGTAGGCATAGAGCGTCTCGGTGAACCCGTGGACGCCGCTGTTGTAGATCGAGGCGAGGCCGCTCTTCGTCACGATCGAGACCGCGGTCATCGTCAGCACCATCGTCGGCACGAACAGCGCACCGAGCGCGGCGTACTTGATCTCACGCGCCTCGATCTTCTTGCCGAGCCATTCGGGCGTCCTCCCGACCATCAGCCCGGCCACGAAGACCGCCAGCACGATGTAGAAGAACATCCCGTACAGCCCCGAGCCGACCCCGCCGAAGATCACCTCACCGAGGAAGAGGTTGACGACCTGGACCGAGCTGCCGAACGGTGTCTGCGCGTCGAAGCCGCTGTTCACCGACCCGTTCGAGGCGTCGGTCGTCGCGACCGACCAGACTGTGCTGTCGGCCTGGCCGAAACGAACCTCCTTGTCCGACATGTTGCCGCCCGACTGGCCGTGGCCGATCGTGATGTTCACGCCCGAGTTGCGCAGCACCTGGGAACCGTGCTGCTCCGACGGGAGGTTGATCGCCACGCCGAGCAGGAAGACGACGAGCATCGAGGCGAAGACCGCGATGCCGTGCCGTCGCGCGAGCACCATCCTCCCGAACATGAAGACCTGCCCAGCCGGGATCAGCAGGATCGCCAGCATCTCGATGAAGTTCGAGAGGCCGGTCGGGTTCTCGAACGGGACGGCCGAGTTGGAGTTCCAGTAGCCGCCGCCATTCGTGCCGAGCTGCTTGATCGCGATCTGGGAGGCCGCGGGCCCGCGCGTGATCGTCTGCGTCGCGCCCTGCAGCGTGTGCGCCGTCGCGTGCGCGTCGAAGGTCTGCGGCACGCCCTGCCAGATCAGGAGAACGGCCACGATCGCGGCCAGCGGCAGCAGGATGTAGACGAGCGACCGGTAGAGGTCGACCCAGAAGTTGCCGAGGGTACCCGCCGAGCGCCGCGCGATCCCGCGCACGACCGCTGCGAGCACGGCCATGCCGACCGCTGCTGAGACGAAGTTCTGCACCGCGAGCCCGGCCATCTGCGTGAGGTACGACATCGTGTATTCGCCGCCGTAGTACTGCCAGTTCGTGTTCGTGACGAAGCTGGCCGCCGTGTTGAGCGAGATGTGCGCCGGCACGCCCTTCAGGTGGTCCGGGTTCAGGAACAGATGACCCTGGATCCGCTGGATTGCGTAAAGGACGAGGAAGAAGAGGACGCTGAAGGTGAGGACGGTGCCGCCGTAGCTCTTCCAGTCCTGCTCTTGCTTCGCGTTCGCGCGAACGAGCTTGTAGAAGCCGTTCTCGATCGACGGGAGTAGGCGCCGGCCGCCGAACCGCTCAGAGGTGTAGACCCGGGCCATGTAGAGCCCGAGCGGGTAGCCGAGCGCGATCAACGCGAAGACGTAGAAGAGGATCTGGGCGGTTCCTTGGCCGCTCATCTAGAACCGCTCCCCGCGGAAGAGCGCGTACACGAGGTATGCGAAGACGAGGATCGAGATGGCGAGCCCGAAGATGTCGGCGGCCGACATCAGACGCGCTCCAGCAAATAGAACACCGCGAAGATGAATGCGAAGCACGCGAACGCGATCGCCAGTGCGGCAACGTCGTACATCAGCGACTCCCTCCAGGGACACGACTCGAGTGACAGAGGTGGCTCACGCAGCCCTCCGGTGCTCGGGCGCGTCGCCGAACGACGGCCCGCCGGCGAGCGAGCGAAGACAGTCCTCGACGGCAGCGCCGACGTCCGCGTCGCTGCCGGCGGCGTAGAGGGGGCTCGCAAAGCCGTCGGTGAGGAGCTCCTCCACGAGCACCATCCCCACGGGCTCGACCGGCGATTGAACAGCGGCCAGCCGGCCTGCGAGCTCGCGGAGGAGATCTGTGTGGGGCGCCACCGTCCGCCGGTTCACCGGCACGGCGCTGGACAGTGCCGGGCGCTCGAGGTCGCGCACGATCCTGCGCAGCGAGCGCGCGAAAATGCGACGATTGCCGGGGGACGTGAGCTCGGCTGCGCGCCAGGAGAGCAGCGCGGACAGCGGATGGACACGGACACCGGTGCGCAACAGCGCATCGGCGTTCCGCCGGAGGGCGGAGCAATCGTGGACGGCGACGGCCGCCCGAACCGCTGCCAGCAGCAGACACGCACCGGCGACGAGAGCGGCCCGGCGTGCGTCGACGACGCCCGCCGACGCGAGCGCGGAGGCGACGCCGACGACCGCGAGGCCCGGCGTCGCAGCCTGCAGCGGCCGCGGCACACGGAGCTCACGCGCACGCGAGCGCGGCTCGGGAAGTCTCCCCACGACCCACATGCCTCGACGGTACGCCGGGCGGCATAAGCGGGCCGTGAAGGTTCAGGCCTTCGGCATGAAGAAGCTGTGAAGGACCTACCGGGTGGCGGGATCGACGAGGCGGTAGCCCGCACCAGGCTCGGTGAGCAGGTAGCGGGGCCGCGCCGGGTCCTCCTCGATCTTGCGGCGGAGCTGCGCGACGTGCACGCGCAGCAGGTTCGGGTCGCCGCCGTAACCGGGCCCCCACACCTCGCGGATCAGCATCCGGTGCGTCAGCAGCTTGCCGACGTTGCGCGCGAACACGCGCATCAGGTCGAACTGGTGAGGCGTCAGGTGAACCGGCTTCCCGGCAACACGCACCTCCTGCGCATCGAGGTCGACCTCGAGCTCCCCGACCCGCACGTGCAGGTCGCCCGACGGCCCGGCTCTGCGCATGACCGCCCGAAGGCGGGCCAGCAGCTCGTCGATCCCGACGGGCTTCGTGACGTAGTCGTCGGCCCCCGCGTCGAGGGCGGCGACCTTCTCGCGCTCCTCGCCGACCGCCGAGAGCACGATCACCGGCGCGCTGCTCCATTTCCGCAGCTCGCGGCAGACCTCCGTGCCGGTGCCGTCCGGGAGCAGCAGGTCGAGGATGACCGCCTCCGGCGGTCGCAGCGCCGCCGAGGCCAGCGCGCCCTCGGCCGTCTCGGCGGTCTCCACCACGTACCCCGCCGCCTTCAGGCCCGTGCGCAGGGCCCGCAGGATCTGCGGCTCGTCGTCGACGACCAGTACACGCAGGCCGTTCACACCGGCGCCTCGACCGACGCGACCGGCAGCGCGAGCACGAAGGTCGTGCCCTGCCCCTCGTGCGACTCGACCGACACCTTGCCGCCGTTCACCTCCGCGAACCCCTGCGCGATCGCGAGGCCGAGCCCCGCGCCTGCGGCGGCTGTCCCGACCGTGCCCCGGTGGAACGGAGCGAAGATCCGACCGACATCGTCAGGGGACACACCGGCGCCTCGGTCGATCACACGGACGAGCACCTCGTAAGAGGTTGCGGAGACACGGACGAGGACGGGCTCGTTCGGCGGGGAGTATTTCAACGCGTTCTCGAGCAGGTTCACGAGCGCGCGCTGGATCTGGTGCGTGTCGACACGGACCGCGGGCGACTCCTCCGGCAGCGTGACGTCGACCCGCACGCTGCCCGCGCCGATGCTCTCGAGGGCGTCGACCACCAGGTCGTCGACGGAGACGAGCGCGCTTTCGGGCTCGGCCGCTCCGGCCTGGAGCCGCGAGAGGTCGAGGAGGTTGTCGACGAGGCGGTCGAGCCGCCGGGCCTCCTCGAGCACCGTGTCGAGCAGCTCGGCCCGCTCCCGCTCGTCGACGATGAAGTCCCGGCGTGCGAGCGCGCTCGCCGAGGTGAGGATCGCCATCAGCGGCGTCCGAAGATCGTGGCTGACCGCCCGGAGGATCGCCGTCTTCGTGAGATCGCTCCGCCGCAGCGTCTCCGCCTCCAGCGCCTCCCGCGCCAACTGTTCCCGGTCGATCGCGACGGCGAGCAGCGAGGCCAGCGGGGGCAGCACCCGAGCGAGTGCCGCGGCGCCGAAGCGGCGCGACTGCCCGAGCATGATCGTCCCGACCCGGCGGCCGCCCGCAACGAGCGGGTACTGGTTCTCGGCCGCCCCCGCGCCCACGCGCCCGAGCAGGAGACGGGCGTGGTCCACGCCGAGAGCGCGCGCGACCTCTGCGGCGATGCTCTCGAGCTCGGCGCTCACCTCGCCCCGCTCGAGCAGCGCGCTCGCGACCTGCGCGAGCATCGCCGACTCGAGCGCCTGCCGCCGCGACCGCGCCGCGAGCTCGCTCACAACGACCGCGGTGACGAGGAAGACGAGCAGCGCGAACCAGTTCCGCGAGTCCCGAATCGTGAACGTGTACAGCGGCGGCAGGAAGAAGAAGTTGAAGGCGAGCATGCTGCCGACCGCAGCCGACGCGGCGTAGACGACGCCCCAGGCTGCGGCCACGGGAAGGATCGCGAACAGGTAGAGCACGGCGAGGCTCAGCACCGGCACGTGCGGCTTGAGCAACTCGATGATCCCGGTGATCGCCGCGAGCAGGCCGACGGTGACGAGGATCCGCGGCACCGCACCCCAGAGGACGAGGCGGGGCCAGGCACGGCCGGCTGAAGCGATGTGGGCCCTCTCGGTGATCACAGGTGCGCCCTCCGGCGCTGCGAGGACGGTACCGCGCCGTCAGAGGCCGAGCACGGTGACCGCGAGCAGGATCAGCGAGAGCGCCGAGGTCGCCGCCACGGTCAGGCCTGCGACGACGTTGAAGATCCGGCCGTTGCGGTAGCGCCCCATCACCTCGGCGCTCGCCGACAGCCGCCAGACGAAGAAGAGGGTGATCGGCAGGAGGACGCCGTTCACCGCCTGGACGCCGACGAGGAGGCGGAAGACCGGTACGCCGGGGATCATCGCCACAACGGCGCCGATCACGACCAGGGCGGTGACCACGCCGACGAAGACCGGCGCCTCGCGCGGCGAGCGAGAGAGGCCACGCTCGAAGCCGAACGTCTCCGAGATCACGTAGGCCGCAGTGACGGGCAGCACCGCGGCGGCGAGCAGGCTCGCGCCGAGGAGGCCGACGCCGAACAGCACCTCCGCGAAGCGACCGGCGAACGGCTCCAGGGCCTTTGCCGCCTGCGCCGCGTCGTCGACGTGCCGGATGCCGTGGAGATAGAGCGTCGCCGCGGTGGCGATGATGATGAAGCTCGCGACGAGGTTGGCGAAAATCGAGCCGCTGACCACCTCGGCGCGCTCCTTGTTCAGGTCCTCCGGGCCGAGGCCGCGCTCGACCACCGCCGACTGCAGGTACAGCTGCATGAACGGCGTGATCGTCGTGCCGGCGGTCGCGACGAAGAGCAGCACGTACGACGGCGACGAGTGCAGGTGCGGCGCGACGATCGAATGGCCGACCGTGCCCCAGTGGGGATGGGCGAGCACCGCCGCGATCGGGTAGGCGAAGAAGGGAATCGTCATCGCGACGAAGATGCGCTCCGCGATCTTGTACGTGCCGCGCACGAGTAGCAGCCAGACGACGATCGCGGCGACCGGGACCGACGCCTGCACCGGGACGTGCGCGAGCGACAGCGCAGCGCCGATGCCGACGAACTCGGAGATGCAGATGCCGAGGTTGGCGACGAGCACGCTCGAGGTCGCGAACAGCGCCCAGCGCACGCCGTACTGCTCCCGCACGAGGTCGCCGAGGCCTTTTCCGGTGACGACCCCCATGCGCGCGGCCATCTCCTGCACGACGACGAGGGAGACGGTGATCACCACCATCATCCAGAGCAGGTCGTAGCCATAGCGCGCGCCGACCGATGCGTAGGTGGCGATGCCGCCGGCGTCGTTCCCCGCGTTCGCTGCGACGATGCCCGGCCCGAGCACGGCGAGCACCGCGAAGAGACGCCGGCGACGGCGCAGGACCGACAACAGGCCGCGCATCAGACGTCGTCCAGGTTGAAGTGCCGCCGCCAGCCGCGCGGCAGCACGAGCTCGAGCACGTCGTCGACCGTGACGACGCCCTGAAGGCGCTGCTCGGCATCGACGACGCCGACGACCGTCAGGTCGTAGTCGGTCATCAGGCGGGCGATCTCCTCCACGTCCGCATCCGGCATCACCGTGCGTGGGACCTGCGCGAGCTCGGCGAGAACGTCCTCGGGATCCGCCCGTACCAGGTCGGCGAGGGCGAGCGCCCCCTGGAGGCGGTGGTGCGTGTTCATCACGAACACGAGCTCGAGCGTCTCCGGTGCGGCGCGCGACTGCCGGATGCGACCGAGCGCCTCGCCGACCGTCGCCTGGCCGTAGACGCAGACGAAGTCGGGGCTCATCAAGCCGCCGGCAGTGGCGGGCGCGTAGCCGAGCAGCGCCTCGACCCGGCGGCGCTGGACGTCCGGCAGCAGCTCGACGACGCCGTTCCGCTTCTCCTCGTCCAGCTCGAGCAGCAGGTCGACCGCGTCGTCGCTCTCCATGCGCGCGAGCACGGACGCGATCTCCTCGTCGTCGCGATGCTCGAGGAACTCGCGCTGCCGGGCGGCTTCGAGCTCCTCGAAGACGTCGGCCTCGAGCTCCGGGTCCGAGTGCACCGCGGCGATGATCTCCTCCGCTTCCGCCCTGCCCGCATCCTCGAGCAGGTCGGCGAGCTCGGCCGGGTGGAGGCGGGTGAGCTTGGGGTGCGGCGTGCGCAGGCGCACGGTCGGCACGTGGCCCGTGAACGGCTCGACCTCCGCCCAGTCGAGCATGTTCCCGCCGGCAACCCCGCCCGCATAGCGGCGCGGGAGGACGCGCCGGAGGATGCCGCGTGGGCCGACGTCGACGCCGACGACCCGCCACCATCCCTCCACCCGCGCCAGCTCGATGTCGTTCGCGCGGCGCAGGCGGGCGCCGTCGACGTCGATCAGCTGCCGGTCGAGCACGTCCTTCCGAAGCAGCACCTCCTGCGGGCGCCGCTCGAACGGGCGCAGGTCGAGGCGGTCGGTGGTGAGCGTGATCCGGCCGTGGTCGATCGCCGCGACCGCGTCGCCCGGCACGAACACGTCGCGCCCGGCGACGCGTGCGAGCACGGCCGTCACCGGCGGGTAGTCGCCCTCGCCGAGCCGCACGACCAGGTCGTCGACCTGGCCGAGCCGCCCACCGGCGCGACCGTCCAGGTCGCCCCGGAGCACGAGCGACAGGTGCAGGAGCTGCGGCGTCTGCATCGCGCGGCAGACGGTACGCCGCGCGGCGGGACGTTCCCACCGCGCGGCGTTGAGCTTGAGTTAACGGCCTACGTGTGGATCGAGACGATCAGCGGGATGATCAGGATCGCGACGATGTTCGTGATCTTGATCATCGGGTTGATCGCCGGCCCCGCGGTGTCCTTGTAGGGGTCGCCGACCGTGTCGCCGGTGACGGAGGCGGCATGCGCCTCCGACCCCTTGCCGCCGTAGAGGCCGTCCTCGATCGTCTTCTTCGCGTTGTCCCAGGCGCCGCCGCCCGAGGTCATCGCGATCGCGAGGAAGAGCCCGGTGACGATCGTGCCGATCAGCAGCCCCCCGAGCATCTTGGCGCTGATGATCCCGACCACGATCGGGAAGACGATCGGGATCAGCGCCGGCGCGAGCATCGATCTGATCGCCGAGCTCGTGACGATGCCGACCGCGCGGCTGTAGTCGGGCCGCTCGGTCCCTTCCATGATCCCCGGGTGCTCGCGGAACTGGCGGCGCACCTCCTGCACGACCTCGCCGCCGACGCGCCCGACCGCCTGCATCGCGAGGGAGGCGAACAGGAACGGCATCAGGCCGCCGATGAAGAGGCCAGTGATCACCCACGGGTCGGACAGCCTGAAGATCGTCGACAGCCCGTTGTCGCTGAGGCCCGTCGTGTAGGAGTCGAACAGGATCAGGGCGGCGAGCGCGGCGGAGCCGATCGCGTAGCCCTTCGTCACCGCCTTCGTGGTGTTGCCGACCGCGTCGAGCGGGTCGGTGATCGCGCGCACACTCTCCGGGAGGTCGGCCATCTCCGCGATCCCGCCTGCGTTGTCGGTCACCGGGCCGTAGGCGTCCAGCGCCACGATCAGGCCGGTCATCGACAACTGCGCCATCACGGCGACGCCGATGCCGTACAGACCCGCGAAGTGGTTCGCGACGAGGATCCCGGCGACGATCACGATCACCGGGGCCGCGGTCGCCTGCATGCCGATCGCGAGCCCCTCGATGATGTTCGTCGCGTGGCCCGTCTGCGACGCCTTGGCGATCGCCTTGACGGGGTTCCAACGCGTGCCCGTGTAGTACTCGGTGATCGCGACCAGCAGGAAGGTGACGACCAACCCGATGATCGCGGAGACGTACAGCTCGCCGAAGCTGAACTTGCCGCCGTCGAACCCCATCGTGACCGGGATGAACCCGAGCGCCGACAGGAACGTCGCGGCGAGCACCGACTTGTAGAGCGCGTTGATCACGGCGTTCTCGCCCTTGCCGAGCCGCGCGAAGAAGGTCCCGATCACCGAGGCGATCGCGGAGACGCCGCCGAGCGCGAGCGGGTACAGATAGAGCCGGTTCGAGAGGTCGCCGACGAGGTGGACGTGCGTACCGAGGAGCATCACGGCGACCGCTGTCACCGCGTAGGTCTCGAACAGGTCCGCCGCCATGCCGGCACAGTCGCCGACGTTGTCGCCCACGTTGTCGGCGATCACGGCCGCGTTCCGGGGGTCGTCCTCCGGGATGCCGGCCTCGATCTTCCCGACCAGGTCGGCGCCGACGTCAGCCGCCTTCGTGAAGATGCCGCCGCCGAGACGGGCGAACACCGAGATGAGGGAGCCGCCGAAGGCAAGCCCGACGAGGTCATTGATCGCGGACGTCGGCGAGTGGTGGAGCGCCCCGGTCAGGAACCAGTAGTAGCCGCTGACGCCGAGGAGGCCGAGGCCGACGACGAGGAGGCCGGTCACCGAGCCGGCCTTGAAGGCAACGTCGAGCGCAGGCCCGAGACCGCCGCGCGCCGCCTCGGCGGTGCGTGCGTTCGAGCGGACGGCGACGTTCATCCCGATGAAGCCGGCCGCGGCCGACAGCGTCGCACCGACCAGGAACCCGAAGGCGGTACCCCAGCCGAGCTTGTGGTAGACGCCGAGCAGGATGAACGGGACGATCGCGACGATCGCGATCGTCGTGTACTGCTTGCGCAGGTAGGCGGCGGCGCCCTCCTGGACGGCGGCAGAGATCTCCCGCATGCGCTCGTTGCCGGCCGGCTGGCGGAGCAGCCACCAGGTCAGGTAGAGCCCGTACCCGACGGCCACGGCGGCGCCGACGAGGCCGAGCAGCACGGGGTGATGCATGAACCAACTCATCCGTGAATCGCTCCCTCACAAAGTCAAGCGCCGAAGGGCTTCGGCGCGGCGGTCTATGTATCACAAAGTCGGCCGGAAGCCTATGCGACGGCGGCCTCGTCAGCCGCCGATCGGCTCCCCCGCCCGGACCTGCTCCTCGTAGATCTCCTCGAGGCTCGCGCCCTCCTCGAAGCGCGCGATCTGGCGCTCCGCGGCGTTCCGCTCGGGCACGCCGAGGAACGGCGAGGCGCCGATCTCGTCGGCGACAGGCGCCACCCAGTCGAGCAGCTGCTCGAGCCGGGCTCGGGCGGGCACGGGCTCGCCGCGCTCGAGGTCGAGCAGCTCGCCCGAGAGGCCGTAGCGGATCGCCCGCCACAGGTTCTCCTCGAGCAGACGGTTCGGCAGCATCGGCAGCGGCTCGCCCTCGTCGTACGCGCGGGCGCAGCGGGCGGCGAGGGCGTGGCAGAGGGCGGCGAGACCCTGCGCCTCGGCGAGGTCGGTCTGCGCATCGCAGATCCGCAGCTCGATCGTCGGGTATGCGAGGTGCGGCCTGACGCTCCACCAGATCTGGGTGTGCTCGGTGATCGATCCGGTCCGGTAGAGGAACGCGACGTAGTCCTCCCAGCCCTGCCACGTCCCGTAGGCATCCGGGATGCCGCAGCGCGGGAAGAGGCGGGTGAAGATCTCGGTCCGCGCGGAGTGGAGCCCGGAGTTGACCGCCTCGACGAAGGGCGAGCTCGAGGAGAGCGCGAGCAGCTCCGGCAAGAAGTTGCGCAGCGCGTCGTGCACGGCGATCGCCCGGTCGGCGCCGGCGATGCCGACGTGCACGTGGAGGCCGAACGTGTTGTTGCGCCAGACCACGTAGCGGAGGATCTCGTCGTTCCGGCGGTAGTGCGGCGTGTCGATGATCCGCTGGTCCTGCCAGCGGCTCCACGGATGCGTGCCCGTGCTGCCGAGCGCGAGGCCGATCTCGCGCGCGAGCCCGTGCAGCTGGCTGCGCCGCTCCTGCATCGTCGCGGCCGCCTCGCCGAAGCTCTCGCACCGGCCGGTGCGCACCTCGATCTCCGAGGCGATCAGCTCGCCGACGACATGCTCGGCGAAGTCGGTCTCGCGCGACGCCGCGTAGATCTCCTCGAAGCGGTTGTCGAGCTGGAGCGTCTGCGGATCGAGGAGCGCGAACTCCTCCTCCACCGCGACCGTGAGGTCGGCGCCGCTCTCGAACGCATCGCGCGAGGCCGCAAGGAGCTCCTGCCAGGAGACGCGCTGCTCGTCGCCCATCCGCCGGGAGGTTAGAGGACTGGGTCGAGCAGTCGCTGCGCGACGCTCGCCCAGGACCAGCGGTCGAGGACGGCTTGCCGCGCCGCGCGGGCGAGCACGTCGTGCTCGGCACGAGGGAGTGCGATCAGCTCGGCCAGCTTGCGGCGCAGGTCGGCTGCATCGCCACTCGCGAAGGCCGCGAGGTGCCGGAAGCGCTCCGGATACGACTGCTCGAGACCGGCCGCGATCTCGGCGAGGCCCGAGTGCCGTGCAACGAGCGGCGGCGAGCCCGCCGCAGCCGCCTCGGCCGCAACCATGCCGAACGCCTCCGGGAAGATCGACGGCACCACCGTGCCATCCGCGAGCGGCAGCAGATGGACCAGATGCCGGTGCTCGAGCGGTCCCGTGAAGAGCGTCCTCGGCGGCGCGGCCGCCTCGAGCTCCGCGCGGTAGGGGCCGAAGCCGACGACGACGAGGCGCGCATCGAGGCCCTGCATCGCCTCGAGCAGCACCTGCACGCCCTTCTCGCGGATCAGCTTCCCGAAGTAGACGACGGTCGGCCCGTCGCCCTGCAGGAACGCCTCGAGCCGGGCGGCGTTCCCTGCGTCGGGAAGGCGCTCGAGCGCGTTTCCGGGATTGGGCGGGTCGCTGCGTGCGGCCTCGAGCAGCCCCGCGAGCGCGGTCGCGCGATCCTCGAGCACGAACTCGTCGACGTCGACTCCCGGCGGCACCTCGAAGACGCGGTCGACGTGGCCGACCACTTCCTCGAGCACCTCACGGATATGCGCCGAGCCGACGAACGTCGCCTCGGCCCGGGCGAGCGTCTCCCTTCCCCACGCCTCGAGCTCCGGCCGCCCGCGCATCGAGTACTCGAGCTCGGAGCCGTGGGCCTTGACGCGAAACGGCTGCCCGGTCGCCGCGCCCACCGGCGCGCCCATGAGCACGTGGTTGCAGAAGACGAGCTCGGCCGGCAGGAGGCTGCGCAGCACGGCGGCGTTGGCGTCGACGTACGCGCGCTGCTCGGCGCCGGTGAAGTCCTGCAGGAATCGGGGCTCGAGCCCGGCATACCGATCCAGCACGAAGACGGGCAGCAGCCGCCCCGGCAGCTCGACGTTCACGACCGTGGCGCCGCCCAGGTCGTACTGCTCCGGTGCCCGCTCCTGGCAGACGACGACCACCTCGTGCCCCGCCCGGCTCCACTCCCGGGCGAGCGCGCGCGTGTAGACGTTCGACCCGGTGCCGCCGAGCAGATAGCCGTGCCAGAGCAGGATCCGCATGAGTCGAGGCTAGTGGGTCGGCGAGGGTCACCGCGCTCCTCGGGGTGTCTGACACCCCCGGTGTCAGACACCTTCCCGACGCGCACGATCCGACTAGGTGAGGTGGAAGTACAGAGCGTGCAGCAACTCGACGGCGGGGTTCGAGGTGTGCACGGTGACGTCCGAGGGCACGTCGAGAAGCGCTTCGGAATAGTTGAAGATGATGCGCACGCCCGCGTCGACGAGATCGTCCGCGACCTTCTGTGCCGACGTCGCGGGGACCGCGAGCACGCCGACCACGATGTTCTTGTCGCGCACCTCGTCCTTCAGGTGCTGCTCGTCCTCGACGGCGATGCCGCAGAGATCGGAGCCGATCACCTGCGGGCTCGAGTCGAACACCGCGGCGATGTTGATGCCGTGCTCGGCGAAGATCGGCGAGCTGGCGATCGCCTGGCCGAGCCGCCCCGCACCGACGAGTGCGATGTTGTGCTGTCCCTGGGTGCGCAGGATCTTGCGGATCTCCGCAAGCAGGGAGTCGATCGAGTAGCCGACGCCGCGCTTGCCGAACTTGCCGAAGTTCGACAGGTCGCGCCGGATCTGCGTCGCGTTGATGTTCGTGTAGTCGGCGATCTCCTGCGAGGAGATCCGCTCCTTGCCCATCTTCTTGGCCTGGGTGAGGACCTGCAGGTAACGAGACAGGCGTCCGGCGACGCCGACCGTGAGGCGATCCGGACCGCCGCTCGGAACCGGGGCTTGCAACATCACGAACCCATTGTGCCCGACGCTTGGCTACGGCCGTTCGGTTGTCACAAACGCCTAGCTTTGTGACACCTTCCGTCGGAAGGCGGCTTCGTCCACGTAGTAGACGAACGCCCGCGCGCCGTCGATCTCGACCACCGGCAGCCACTCGCGATGGGCGGCCTCGAGCCCGGGATCGCCCGTGATGTCGACCTCCTCGAGCCGGAAGCCGAGCTCGGTTCGAAGACGTGCGAGCTGCCCCCGTGCCCGTTCGCACAGGTGGCAGCCCGCAGCGTGATAGAGCCGAACGGTGGTTACGGGTACAGCCCGCGCGTGACGGTCGCCTCCGCGACACGCTGGACGGCGAGGCCGTAAGCGGCGAGGCGCATCGAGATCGACCGCTCCTCGTGCGTCCGCCACGTCTCGTCGAATGCGCGCGTCACGATCTCGTTCAGGCGCGCATTCACCTCGTCCTCCTTCCAGAAGTACTCCTGGAGGCCCTGGACCCACTCGAAGTAGGAGACGACGACACCGCCGGCGTTCGCCAGGACGTCCGGCAGCACGAGGATGCCGTTCGACTCGAGCACGGCGTCGGCCGCCGGGGTGACGGGCCCGTTCGCGCCCTCCACCACGATGCGCCCCTTCACCTTGTCGGCGTTCGCGTCGGTGATCACCTGCTCGAGCGCGCACGGTGCGAGCACGTCGCAATCGAGGAAGAGCAGCTCCTCGTTCGAGATCCGCTCGCCGCCCTTCAGCTCGTACAGGGAGCCGCCGCGCCGCTTGTGTGCGAACGCTGCTGCGACGTCGATCCCGTTGCCGTTGTAGAGCCCGCCGGTCGAATCGGAGATCGCGATCACCGTCGCGCCCAGCTCTCCCACCAGCTTGGCGAAGAAGGAGCCGACGTTGCCGAAGCCCTGAACGGCGACGCGCAGGCCCTCGATCGGCCGGCTCTGCCTCGCGAGCGCGGCCTGCAGACAGAAGACACCGCCGCGGGCGGTGGCCTCGACCCGGCCGAGGGAGCCGCCGATCGTGAGCGGCTTGCCGGTGACGACACCCAGCACCGAATAGCCCTTGTTCATCGAGAACGTGTCGAACATCCACGCCATCGTCGAGCCGTCGGTGCCGACGTCAGGGGCCGGGATGTCCTTCTCCGGGCCGATCTCGTTGATGATCTCGGACGTGTAACGGCGTGTCATGCGCTCGAGCTCGCCGCGCGACATCGCCTTCGGATCGCAGATGACGCCACCCTTCGCGCCGCCGAACGGAAGGCCCATCAGGGAGCACTTCCAGGTCATCCACATCGCGAGTGCCTTCACCTCGTCGAGCGTGACGTCCGGGTGGTAGCGGATGCCGCCCTTCGAGGGGCCTCTCGAGACGTTGTGCGTGACTCGGTAGCCCGTGAAGGCGCTGACGCTGCCGTCGTCCATCGACGTCGGGATGGAGACCTCGACGGCCTTCTTGCACTCCTGGAGGACGTTGACGAGCCGATCGTCGATCTCGAAGACGTCCGCTACGTTGCGCAGCTGTTGCCGCGCTATGTGAAATGGGTTCTCACGAAGGTGAGTTTCCCTTTCGAGTGTGGCCATACGGCCAGCCTACTCCTCGCTCAGAGCAGCTTGAACCGGACCTTGACGCGGCTCGGTTGCGTGCTTTTCGGGAGGGTCGGCCACGCGTTGAGCCGGAGCTCGTAGGAGCCCGCCGGGAGCCGGGCGCTCGACGGGCCCCGGCCCGTGATCCCGAAGCTGTACGACCCGGGCAGGAGGTCGCGCAGGCGCGCCATCACGCCGACGAAGCGGCCGCTCCCGTCGTAGAGCAGCACGTCGAGCCTCGCGACGGGGCGAACCTCCACACCGGGCGAGCCGACGAGGGCGCCCGCCTGCACGGTCAGGATCGCCGGGCTCGTGTCCGACGGCGCGAACGACGAGCTCGAGAGCGACACCCGGGGCAGCAGCGTGGTCTGCGCCTGCCGGAAGACGAGCGCCCACGGGATGCGAAGCGTCTGCGAGCCGACCGGCGCGAGGAGCAACTGACCGGTGACGGCCGACTCGCGCGGCTCGACCGGCGCCCGGACGGTGACCGAGACACGGCGCGCCTGTCCCTCCGGGATCACGAGCACCGCCGGCTCGACCGTGAAATGGAGCGACTCCGAAGCCTGCGCCGCGGCGGCCCGGACGGAGACGTGGAGCCGCCGCGTCGTCACGTTCCGGAGGACGACCGTGCGCGTGGAGTGCCAGCGTGGCCCGCCCCAGAGACCGAATCCGAGCGTCGCCTGGTCGGCGGCGAGCTCGCCCACGGCGGACGCGCCGACCCGGAAAGCCCCCGCGCCCGCCGACGTGATCGAGGCGCCGCCCGGCTGCGCGTACCCGACGAGCAGGCTACGCAGCGATGCGCCGTCGAGCGAGGGGCGAAGCTGGACGAGGAGCGCAGCCGCACCCGCGACCTCGGCCGCTGCCGCGCTCGTCCCAGTGACCGTCCCGTAGAGCTCGGAGCCGTCGCTCGCGGCGCCGGGCTCGGCCGTCGCCGTGGCAATCCCCGGTGCCGCCACGTCCGGCTTGACCGAGCTGTCGAAGGCGAGGCCCTGCGACGAGAAGCTCGCGACGTCGCCGCGGCCGCCGTTGTCGCCGGCTGACGCAGTACCGAGCGCGATGCCGACGTCGACGCCGGCGCGCTGGGAGGCGAGGAGCTCCGCCGCCTGCGCCGCCGGTACCTGGACGACGGGCGTCCGCTCTCCCTCCGACACGGGTAGCGCGCCCGGCGGGAGCTCGGTCCCGTAGAAGACGACCGCAGCCGCCCCGGCGCGGTCGGCGGCGGCCACGGTGGCCTCGGGGTGGGCGCCCACGGGCAGCACCACGGCACGGCCGGCGACGCGGCTGAGGCCGTTCGCGTCGAAGAAGTCGCCGGCGACGGCACCGGCAGTGCCGGCGGTCGCGCGCGGCGTCGCCACCTGCAGCGTGAGCCGGCCGGAGGGGGCACCGGGCCCGAGCAACGGCAGGTGGTCGTCGAGGATCACGTCGAGCCCACGGCGGAGGACGACGTGCACCCGCGGCAGCTCCGTGCGAGAGTCGGTGGCAGCGACCGCGATCGCGGCCGGCGACGCCGCAGGCCCACCGATCGAGCCGAACGACGGCCCGGCCGCGCCGTCGTTCCCGGCGGGCGCGACGACGACGGTGTTCAGCGCCAGCGCGCCCTGCACCGCCTGCGCCTCCGGGTCATCGGTGAACGCGCCGTACGGCTCGGTGACGCCGATGAGCGCAACGCGTACGGCGTCGTGTGCGTCACCGTCGCCGTTCGGGTCGACGGCGCGGTCGAGACCGGCGATCAGCTGGTCGCTACGGGCGTAGACGAGGTCGCGGCCGTCGGCGCCGGGCTGCCAGCCGGCGACGCGAATCGGCAGCACCGTCGCTCCCGGCGCGACGCCGTGCAGGCCGCCGGGCCCGTCACGGCCGACGAGGATCCCGGCGAGCTCGGTGCCATGACGCTCGAGCTGGGACGGGTCCTGTGGATCTCTGTGCGCGGCGGCGTACTCGCCGGGTCGCAGCACGTCGTAACCGGGCAGCACCCGCCCGCGCAGATACGGGTGCGCGCCGTCGACGCCGGTGTCGAGCAGCGCGATCGTGACGCCGCGGCCGGTCGATCCGGGCAGCGCCGAAACCGGCTGATGGCCGCTCGTCGCGTCCCACGCCCGGCCCGTCAGTGTCTGCTGGGAGACGGACGCGGGATAGGCGGCGCGGACGGGAAAGACGCCGCTGACCTCGTTCATCTGCTGGAGCAGTGACACGGCCCGCGGATCGAGCAGGGCCGAGAAGCCGTCGACGACCTCGTGGAAGCTGTAATCGGGCTGGACCGCCACGCCGATCGACGCGAGCTTCAGCAGCACCTGCTTCTGCGCGGCGTTCGCCGCGGCCCACCACGCCCGCTCCTGGGATTCGGTCGCATACCTCACGCGCGCGAGCCTCTGGGCGACCGACGGCGTGTCGAGCAGCACGATCATCCGCTCCCCCAGCTGGACGGGGCCGCGGGGGCCGCCGACGAGGCCGAGCCAGGCGCCGGTGTCGCGGGAGGCGACCGTACCTTCGGAGCCGCCGGCCGAGACGACCGCGGTCAGCGCGATCGCGGCGGCGGCGATCCCGAGCAGGCCGACCGCGGCCCGGCTAAGCGGCCGTCGCGCGCGCATCCAGCGAAAGGTACTGCGGGTACGGGACGGCCCGGGTGTAGCGGGCCGCCGACGCGATCATCGCCGCGTTGTCGGTGCAGAGTGGGAGCGGTGCGAGCGCGGCGCCCGGCAGCGAGGCGCGCAGCTCCGAGTTGGCAGCCACTCCGCCCACGACCGCGACCCGATCGCCGCCGGCGGCCTCGAGCCGCTCGACGAGCGCCCGCACGATCGCGCGCTGGTACGAGGCGGCGAGATCGGCGCGACGCTCCTCCAGCTCGCCCGGGGACAGGTCGCGCACCTTGTAGAGGAGCGCCGTCTTCAGGCCCGAGAAGGAGAAGTCGAGCCCGGGGACGCGCGCGACCGGGAAGTCGTAGGCGAGCGGGTCGCCGTCACGCGCGAGGAGGTCGAGCTCACGGCCGCCTGGATAGCCGAGCCCGAGCAACCTCGCGCCCTTGTCGAACGCCTCGCCGGCAGCATCGTCGAGCGTCGTCCCGAGCACGCGGTACCCGTCGCGCGCCTGGATGTCGAGCAGCAGCGTGTGACCGCCGCTCGCCAGCAGGCACGTGAACGGTGGCTGCAGGTCGAGCGGACGGAGGTAGAGGGACGCGACGTGACCGTGCAGGTGGTTCACAGGATGCAACGGCAGCCGTCGCGCCCACGCGAGCGCCTTCGCCGCCGAGACGCCGACGAGGAGCGCGCCGATCAGGCCGGGCCTGGTCGTGACGGCGATCGCGTCGACGGCGCGGCCGTCGAGCGCCTCCTCGAGCACGGGAGCGATCAGCTCGAGGTGACGGCGGCTCGCCACCTCCGGCACGACACCGCCGAAGCGCGCGTGCAGGTCGGCCTGGCTCGCGACGACGTTCGAGAGGATCTCGCCCTCGTCGGTCACGACGGCCGCCGCGGTCTCGTCGCAGCTCGTCTCGATCCCGACGATCACCCCGCCTGCTGCGCATCGCGCCACATGATCAGCGCGTCCTCACGGTTGTCGGTGTAGTAGCCGCGGCGGATGCCGCGCGCCTCGAAGCCGAGCCGCTCGTAGAGGCGGATCGCGCCCTCGTTCGAGACGCGCACCTCGAGCGTGTAGCCGCGCCGCTCGTCGTCGTGGGTCAGCTCGAACAGGCGCTCGAGTAGCGCCGACGCGACCCCGCGCCGTCGGAGCTCGGGGTCGACGGCGACGTTCATCACGTGCCACGCGTCGACGTAGCGCGAGTTGATCACGTAGCCGACGAGCTCGTCGCCCTCGAAGGCGCCGAGGCAGATCGAGGTCGGCTTCGCGAGCTCGGAAGCGAACATCGAGCGCGACCAGGGAGTCGGGTAGGCGCGCTGCTCGACGCGCTCGATCGCGCTCAGGTCGGAGAGATCGAGGGGGCGGATGTGAAGGGCGACCGCGGTCATCGGCTCGGCTTCGCGTCGGGCTCGCGGACGTACAGCGGCTGGACGAGCTCGGCAGGCCCGAAGGCGCCCGCGCGCTCGAGGAGCAGCAGCGGGTCGGGCAGGTGCGCCGGGTCGTCGTCGGGCGGCACCGTCGCTCCGGCCGCTTCGAAGGTCTCGCGGTAGCGCACCGCGCCGTCGCCGACGAGCAGCAGCCCGTCCACATCGAGCTCCTCTGGACGGCAGACGCGCGGGCCGCGGGCGAAGACCTCGCCCCGCTTCGCGTCGAGCACCGGTGCCCCGCCGGCGTAGGCGTCGAGGGTCGAGGCGCCTGCGACCGGGATGCCGAGCGCGAGCGAGAGCGTGCGCGCCACAGCGAGGCCGATGCGGATGCTCGTGAAGCTGCCGGGACCGCGGCCGACGACGATTCCCTCGAGCGCGCGAGGGTCGGGAACGAGCTCGTCCACCGCCATGAGCACGTCGCCCGCGCGCTCGGTGCGGGAGCGCGCGCCGTCGCTCGTGCCGCACAGCGCGCCATAGGTGGTCGCGGTGTCAAAGGCCAGGATCGTCACCGTCGATCCTCACGATGCGGTGCGTCTCGTCCACGTGCTCGAGGGTAACGACGATACGCGGCCGGGGGAGCCAGGCACCGGCGTGCTCGGGCCACTCGACGAAGGCGACGGTGCCGTCGAAGTACGGCTCCAGGTCGCCCCACTCCTCCGGGTCGAGCCGCTCGATGCGGTAGAGGTCGAGGTGCGCGACCGGCAGGGGCGCCTCGTAGCGATGGCCGATGGTGAACGTCGGGCTCGAGACAGGCTCGTGGACGCCGAGCGCCCGGGCCGCGCCGCGGACGAACGTCGTCTTCCCGGCGCCGAGCTCGCCGGAGACGGCCACGACGTCCCCCGCTGCGAGGGTCCCGGCGAGCTGCGCCGCGAGCGCCTCGGTCTCCTCGGGCGTCGAGGTGACGGTCTGCTGCATCCCCACATGGTGTCTGACACCTTCAAGGTGTCAGACACCCCTTCGGGTCAAAAGAGTCCGAGTTGCGCGGGCTGCTCGAGCGGAGCCGCGACCGGCGCCGGCTCGGGCTGCGGCTCGGAGAGGGCGGTGCCGAGCAGGTCGGGGATCCGAGCGAAGTCCTCCTCGAGCACGGCAAGCATGCGTGGGGTATAGAGCGCGGCGGCCGGGTGGAAGATCGGATACAGGGTCACCGCGTTCCCGCCGAGCTCGACCTCCTGCGGTCGGCCGTGCACCTGCGTGATCCCGGCGGGCTTGCCGGAGAGCAGCTTCGTGGCGAAGTTGCCGAGCGTGCAGATCAGCTTCGGCCGGATCAGCTCGACCTTCCGCCACAGATGAGGCTCGCAGGCTCGGATCTCCTCCGGCAGCGGGTCGCGGTTTCCCGGCGGACGGCACTGGAGCACGTTCGTTATGTAAACGTCGTCGCGCGCGATCCCGATGCCGGCGAGCAGCTTCGTCAGGAGCTGGCCGGCGGCGCCGACGAACGGGATGCCCTGCTTGTCCTCGTGGAAGCCCGGCGCCTCGCCGACGAACATCAGGTCGGCCGACGGCGACCCGACGCCGAAGACGACCTGCGTCCGCGTCTTCGCGAGCGCGCAGCGCGTGCAGCCGGCGACGACGTCGCCGTAGGCGATCAGCGAGAGGTTAGTGTCCGCAGCTTCCACAGGATCCTCCGCAGCAGCCGCCTCCACCGTACGAGGGCTGCGCGGAGGTGCCGTGCGCCGCGAACGAGCGGGAGAACTGCTTGGCGACCTTCTGGTTGCCGCAGTCCGGGCAGCTCGGATCGGGTTCCGACATGCCCACGAGCTCCTCGAAATGGGACTCGCAGCTCATGCAGACGTAGTCGTAGATCGGCACTCGCTCAACCCTAGCAAGCGGCCATCTTCACTCCCGCCCCGGACGGAGCAGGGCGACGAGCCCGTCGGCGAGCGTCTCGCCCCACCAGAAGAAGTCGTGTCCGCCAGGGAACTCCCGGTAGGAGACGTCGTATCCTTTCGCGCGCAGGTCGTCGCGTAGCCCGCGCGTCGAGGAGAGCAGCCGGTTCTCGAGCACGCCGACGTCGAGCCAGAAGCGGAGCGGCAGCCCGGCCGGGACGACGACGGGCATGCCCGGGAAGCCGCCCGACTGGACGAGCGCGGCGCCGAACACGTCGGGCCGTGCAGCGGCCAGCCGCAAGGAGGCGAGGCCGCCCATGCTCGAGCCTG
The DNA here is from genome assembly GCA_963725595.1 of uncultured Thermoleophilia bacterium. Classification (GTDB taxonomy): domain Bacteria; phylum Actinomycetota; class Thermoleophilia; order Gaiellales; family Gaiellaceae; genus PALSA-600. Next base: position 102,095 of record CAVRYT010000003.1, read on the forward strand.
CGACGACCGTTCGCCCACGCGGGGCTCGAGCGCCGCTCGAAGGCACGAGCACGTCGGTCACCCACCTGTCGAAGCCGCCCGTGCCGCCGAGATCGCGTATCCGGGCGGCGCTGTCGAGCGAGTCCGGCAGCAGCGCCGCGGTCGGCGGGATCAGCCGGTCCGCGACCAGGTTGTCGAGCACGGTCGGCGCCGGCGCGAGCGTCGTGTACTGGTGTCCGTCGAACAGCACGAGCAGCGCCTCCGGCTCGCCGACCGGCAGGTAGCGCCAGACGCGGCGGCCGTCGAGCTCGTCGACGACCAGCGTGCCGCGCGGCACGTCGCGTTCCACCGTCCACCGGAGCGGAGCGACCTCGGGCCCCTCGAGCACCGAGCCGACCACCTCGTGCTCACCCGTGAACTCGAGCCCCGCCGGGTAGACGTACCGCCGCTCGTTCCGAGGGTCGGGAAGCCAGCGCGTCCAGTCCTCCTCCCCGTCGAGCGCGAACCAGTAGACGGCACGCACGTCGGCCGGCAGGTCGAGGCTCGTCACCCATTCGTCCCCCTCCCGGTGGAGGACGGCGTAGCCGCCGGCCTCGATGCTGCCCCGCACACGGACGCTCTCGGCCTCGCCCTGGTAGCGGAACTCGAACAGCATCCGGAGCTCGTGGAGTAGGCTACTCGCGCCCGGTATCCACGCGGAGCTGGAGCGACACGCCAATGTTCGACGACGTCACCGTGATCGGCGCGGGTCGCGCCGGCTCGACGATCGCCGCGCGTCTGCGCGAGCGGGGCGTTCGCCTGACCGACGTCGGCGAGCTACGGCTGCTCTGCGTCCCGGACCGCGCGATCGCCGAGGTCGCGCGCGCGATCGAGCCGGGACCGTGGGTCGCACACGTCTCCGGCAGCACCTCGCTGACGGCGCTCGATCCGCACATTCAGCGCTTCTCCGTGCACCCGCTGCAAACGCTCGTCCGCTCGAGAGGGCCGGAACAGCTCGACGGCGCCTTCGGCGCGGTGACTGCAGAGAGCGACGCGGCACGCGAGCGTGCGCTGTGGCTCGCGCAGACGCTGGGGCTCGAGCCGTTCCTCCTCGACGACGCGCGCCGGGCGACCTACCACGCCGGCGCGTCGATCGCCTCGAACTTCCTCGTCACGCTCTACCGCGTCGCATCGACGCTCGTCACCGAGGCGGGCGCGCCCGCCGAGGCGCTCGTGCCGCTGATGCGTCGGACGATCGACAACGGCTTCGAGCTGACCGGCCCGATCGCGCGCGGCGACTGGGAGACCGTCGCGCGGCACCGCGAGATCCTGAGCGAGACAGGGTTCGGCGACCTGTACGACGCGCTCGCGGAGGCGACCCGCCCATGATCGTCGCACGCACGATCGGGGAGCTCGACCTGCCACGGCACGGCGTGGTCGGGCTCGTCCCGACGATGGGGGCGCTGCACGACGGCCACCTCGCGCTGCTCGCCGCCGCCCGCGAGGCGTCCGATGTGCTCGTCGCGAGCCTGTTCGTGAACCCCGCCCAATTCGGGGACGCCGCCGACCTCGCCGCCTACCCGCGCGACTTCGAACGCGACGCGGCGATCTTCGAGGCACACGGGGTGGACGAGCTGTTCGCGCCGAGCCAGGAGGAGATGTACCCGCCCGGATTCGCGACGTGGGTCGAGCCCGGCGGCGCCGCCGACGGCCTCGAGGGCGCCTTCCGGCCCGGCCACTTCCGCGGCGTCGCGACGATCTGCCTGAAGCTGTTCAACGTCGTCCGGCCGCAGGTCGCCTGGTTCGGGCGTAAGGACGCGCAACAGGTCGCCGTGCTCAAGCAGCTCGTCCGCGACCTGAACGTGCCGGTCGAGATCCGCGTCGTCGAGACGGTGCGCGACGCGGACGGGCTCGCGCTCTCGAGCCGGAACGGCCGCCTGACGCCCGAGGAGCGCAGCCGCGTGCTCGCCGTCCCGCGTGCGCTCGCGACCCACGACCCCGAGTCGGCCCGCGCCGTGCTCGCGGCGGCCGGGATCGAGCCGGACTACGTCGCCGTCGCCGACCTCGACGGCCCCACGCTCGCGATCGCCGTGCGCATCGGCTCGACCCGCCTGATCGACAACGTCCCCCTCGCAAAAGGAGACCTCGAATGACCACGCGCCCACGCCAGCCCGCTCCCGGCACACCGGCTCCCGGCAAGCTGGCGCTGCCCGAGCTCGCCGAGATGAAGCGCCGCGGCGACCGGATCGTGATGATCACCGCCTACGACGCGCCGTCGGCGCGGATCGCCGACGAGGCCGGTGTCGACCTGATCCTCGTCGGCGACTCGGCCGCGATGGTCGTGCTCGGCCACGACTCGACCGTTCCCGCCACGGTCGAGGAGATGATCATCCTCACGAGTGCCGCCAACCGCGGCGCGCGGCGCCCGCTCGTGATCGCCGACCTCCCGTTCGGCTCCTACCAGGTGTCCGACGAGCAGGCGCTCGAGACGGCGATCAGGTTCGTGAAGGAGGCGGCGGCGGACGCCGTCAAGCTCGAAGGCGCCGGGGCGACGATCTCGCGCATCCGCGCGCTGACCTCCGCGGGCATCCCGGTGATGGGTCACCTCGGCCTGACGCCGCAGACCGCGACGATGCTCGGAGGGTTCAAGGCGCAGGGCCGAAGTGCCGCGAAGGCCGTTCAGCTGTACGAGGACGCACTCGCGCTGCAGGAGGCGGGCTGCTTCGCGCTCGTCCTGGAGGCGGTGCCCTCCCCGGTGGCGACGCGCATCACGGAGTCGCTCGACATCCCGACGATCGGCATCGGCGCAGGTGCGGGCTGCGACGGGCAGGTGCTCGTGTGGCACGACCTGCTCGGCCTCTACGAGGGGCGGGCGCCGCGCTTCGTCAAGCAGTACGCCGAGCTGTCGCGGCTGATCGGGGAGGCGGTCGGCCGCTACGGCGCCGAGGTCCGCGACGGCACGTTCCCGCAGGAGCAGCACACCTACGCGATCGCCGACGACGAGCTGGCGTTCTTCGAGGACCGCCTCGCGGAGATGCGCGAGCGGGCCTAGAACCTAGTGCAGGAGCTCGTTGTCGAGGGCCCAGCGCACGATCTCGGAGCGGGACTCGGCGCCCAGCTTCCGCATGGCATTCGCCCGATGCATCTCGGCGGTCCTGATCGAGATCTGGAGGTGGCCGGCGATCTCGGTGTTCGTGAGACCGTAGGCGAGCAGCGTGGCGACCTGCTGTTCGCGCGGGGTCAACTTGGTCATCGTGGCCGTCATGCCGGAAGCCTTGATCCCGGGCGGGCGCCCGGCATCGGCGCTCCCGCGGAGCGCGACCCGTAGGAACTACGGGTTACAGGGTTCTACTGCGATGCAACGAGGATGCCGAGCAGCACCGGCAGCGCCAGCCCCACGGCGGCCGCCGCCGCGGCACGACCCCACGTCCACCCGTGCACCGCTCGGATGCCGACGACGAGCAGCACCACGGTCCAGCCCAGGAAGAGAAGGTCGATCACGGAGAAGACGGCGTCCCCCGCGCCGGAGTCGCGACCGCCCGAACGGAACAGCGCCTCGCCGTAGAGCGCGAGCTTGACCGGCCAGACGACGAGCGAGAGCGCGATCGGCACGGCGGCGAAGGCGAGCACGTGCCGCGAGCGGCGATAGGTGCCCTGCGAGCCGAAGAGCCTGCCGCCCCAGTGGACGAGCGCGCCGACGAAGAAGTAGGCGAAGACGCCGTAGATACTGCCGCCGATGAACGCCCAGACCGCGACGAGCAGCCCGTCGTAGTCGCCGGAGTCCATCAGGTGCGCCGCGGTTCGCGTCGAGAGCACCGCGGCGATCCCGGCCAGCAGGACGATCAGCAGCACCGGCTCCGAGCGGTCCGAGACCGACTGCTTGCTCTCGTCGCGCAGCGCGACGAACACCGGTCTCGGCCGTTGCAGCACGAGCAGCGCTCGCAGCCACCAGTCGCGCATCCGGAGCCGGGTGTGGGCCGTCACGACGTGGTGACCGTCTGCCCGTCGTGGCAGCGGTACTCGATCTGGCCGAGCAGCCCGCCGCGCTGCGAGACGGGCGGCTTGCCGTCGGGGCAGATCGTGTGGTGGCGGTTGTTCCACGCGGCGGCCATCCCGGCGACGAACACCACGAGACAGACGGCGCCGATACCAGGAGCAGCACCGAGCGCTTGCTCGGCCAGTTCACGCGGCGACGGCGCTGCGCTCGAGCAACGGCCGCAGGAACTGCCCGGTGTACGACTCCGGCGACCCGGGCGACCTCCTCGGGCGTGCCGACCGCGACGATCTCGCCGCCGGCCTCGCCGCCCTCGGGCCCGAGGTCGACGAGATAGTCGGCCTGCTTGATCACGTCGAGATTGTGCTCGATCACGAGCATCGTGTTGCCGCCGTCGACCAGCCGTTGCAGCGTCTCGAGCAGCTTCTCGATGTCGGCGAAGTGCAGACCGGTCGTCGGCTCGTCGAGGATGTAGAGCGTCCGCCCGGTCGAGACCTTGCAGAGCTCGGCCGCGAGCTTCACGCGCTGCGCCTCGCCGCCCGAGAGCGTCGTCGCGGGCTGGCCGAGCGTCATGTAGTCGAGCCCGACGTCGTGCAGCGTCTGCAGCCGGCGGCGGATCTTCGGGATCTTCGAGAAGAACGCGAAGCGCCTCCTCGACCGACATCTCGAGCACGTCGGCGATCGTCTTGCCCTTGAAGCGGACCTCGAGCGTCTCGCGGTTGTAGCGCTTCCCCTTGCACGTCTCGCACGGCACGTAGACGTCGGGCAGGAAGTGCATCTCGATCTTGATCTGGCCGTCGCCCTTGCACGTCTCGCAGCGGCCGCCCTTGACGTTGAACGAGAAGCGCCCCGGCTTGTAGCCGCGCACCTTCGCGTCGGGCGTGAGCGAGTAGAGCTCGCGGATGTGCGTGAAGAGGTCGGTGTAGGTGGCGGGGTTCGAGCGCGGCGTGCGGCCGATCGGGCGCTGGTCGATCTCGATCACCTTGTCGAACGACCTCGATCCCGTCGACGCCCCTGTGCGCGCCGGGCTTGCGCGCGCATGCGGTTGAGGCGGTTCGCGAGCGCCTTGTAGACGATCTCGTTCACGAGCGTCGACTTGCCGGAGCCCGAGACGCCGGTGACGGCGATGAACTTGCCGACCGGGAACTCGACGTCGATCCCCTTCAGGTTGTGCTCGGCGGCGCCGAGCACCGTGAACCAGCCGTTGTCGTCGCTCGCGGCGCTCGGGCACCGTGATCGCGCGCGTCCCGGCGAGGAACTGCCCGGTGATCGACTTCTTGTTGCGCTGCACCTTCGCGGCGGTGCCCTCGGCGACGACGTGGCCGCCGTGCTCGCCGGCGCCCGGCCCCATGTCGACGAGCCAGTCGGCGACCCGCATCATCTGCTCGTCGTGCTCGACGACGACGACGGTGTTGCCGAGGTTGCGCAGCCGCTCGAGCGTGCCGATCAGCTTGTCGTTGTCGCGCTGGTGCAGGCCGATCGACGGCTCGTCGAGGATGTAGAGCACGCCGACGAGCTGCGAGCCGATCTGCGTCGCGAGCCGCAGGCGCTGCGCCTCGCCGCCCGAGAGCGTCGCCGAGGCGCGGTCGAGCGTTGAGGTACCCCACGCCGACGTCGTCGAGGAACGTCAGCCGCTCGCGGATCTCCTTGACGATGCGGTGGCCGATCAGCTCCTCGGTCGGTGTCAGCCCGAGCGCGTCGAGGAACTGCAGCGCGCGCGTGATCGAGAAGCGCGTGAACTCGTGGATGTTGCTCTCGCCGACGGTCACGGCGAGCACCTCGGGCTTCAGCCGCGCGCCCTTGCAGACCGGGCACGGGCGGAACGACATGTACTCCTCGATCCGCTCGCGCTGCGAGGCTCGAGTCGGTCTCGCGGTAGCGGCGCTCGAGCGAGGCGATGATCCCCTCGAAGTCGATCATGTACGAGCGCCGGCGCCCCATCCGGTTGCGGTACTGGACGTAGACCTTGTCGCCGCCGGTGCCGTAGAGGAAGTAGTCCTGCTGCTCGGTCGGTGAGCTCCTGCCACGGCACGTCGGTCGGGATCTCGTAGCGGTCGGCGATCGCCTGGATCACCGACTCGTAGAAACCGGAGCCGCCGACCGCCCACGGGCACGAGCGCGCCGTCGTCGATCGAGAGCGTCGGGTCGGGCACGAGCAGGTCGGGGTCGATCTCCTGCTGCGCGCCGAGGCCGGTGCAGCGCGGGCAGGCGCCGTGCGGCGAGTTGAACGAGAAGATGCGCGGCTGCAGCTCGGGCAGCGAGACGCCGTGCTCGGGACAGGCGAAGTTCTGGCTGTAGGTCTCGTCTCGCCGCGTGTCGACCAGGTCGACCACCACGACACCCTCGGCCAGCGCCGCCGCGGTCTCGACGGACTGCGTCAGGCGCGTGCGCAGGTCCTCCTTCATCACGAGCCGGTCGACGACGACCTCGATCGTGTGCTTGAACTTCTTGTCGAGCGTCGGCGGCTCGTCGAGCGTGTGCTGCTCGCCGTCCACCTTGATGCGCGAGAAGCCCTCGTTGCGCAGCTCCTCGAACCGCTCTCTGTACTCGCCCTTGCGGTCGCGGACGACCGGCGCGTTGACGGTGAACCGCGTGCCCTCGGGCAGCTGCAGGATCTGCTCGACGATCGAGTCGATCGACTGGCCGGCGATCGGGCGGCCGCAGACCGGGCAGTGCGGCCGCCCGACGCGCGCATAGAGCAGGCGCAGGTAGTCGTAGATCTCGGTCACCGTGCCGACCGTCGAGCGCGGGTTGCGCGAGGTCGTCTTCTGGTCGATCGAGATCGCCGGGCTGAGGCCGTCGATCGAGTCGACATCGGGCTTTTCCATCATCTGCAGGAACTGCCGCGCATAGGCGGAGAGCGACTCGACGTAACGGCGCTGGCCCTCGGCGTAGATCGTGTCGAAGGCGAGGCTCGACTTCCCCGAGCCGGACAAGCCGGTGATGCAGATGAGGGCGTTCCGCGGGAGCCGGACCGTGATGTCCTTCAGGTTGTGCTCTCGGGCGCCGTGGACGACGAGCTCGTCGGCTGCCATGGAGCGCCATTGTAGCTCCCGAACAGGTGTTCGCCTAGACCCTGCTACGCACCTCGTAGAGCACCACGCCGCCGCCGGCCTGCAGCCGCCGAAGGCGACGGTCGTGCGCCGCCGCGCGGCCCGCCGGGCTCGTCGCGTCGACGAGCACGAGGCCAGCGTGGTCGACCGCGGCGCGCCCGGATGCTTCGCCGGCGGCCCAGTCGAGGTAGAGCCGCTGGTCGCTTCGCCGGAAGGCGTCGATCGGGTTCCCCACCCAGATCCGCCCGCCGTAGAGCTCGACCCACTCGGCCTGGAGCGGGTCGGCGAGCACCACGCCGCCCATTACGGCGGCCTTCCTGGCGAGGCCGGTGCTCGACGCCGGGCGGGAGAGAAGGAGGGCCGCTCCGGCCAGCACGGCGAGACCGCACGCCGCACCGCCCAGCAGTGCGGGGCCAGGCGTGCGCACGCGCATCGCGCGGGCCGCCGGGTAGGCGGCCACGAAGAGGAGGAAAAGGCCCATCCGGGCGGTGTGCACGGTCGCGGCGCCGAGACCGAGCGCGGCGGCCCACTCCCACGGACGGAGCCGCCCGCGCGCGCACGCGAGGAGGGCGACCGCCGCGAGGACGGCGAGAACGTCGAACGGGCGGAGCCCGAGCGGCGCCCAGAGGCCGGCACCGCGGGCCGCAGCCTCGTTCTCGAGAATGCCGCGGTAATACAGTGGTGTCCGCCAGAGCTGCGGCGTCAGGCAGACGGCGACGAGTGACGACCCGAGCACTGCGGCGGCGACCGCCGGCTCCCGCCGCCCGCGCTCGAACACCAAGTACACGGCGAGGAGCGCGACCCCGGCGAGCACCATGCCGTGCAGGTTCGCCCAGACGCCGAGGAGAGGCACGGACAGCCAGATCCGCGAATCGGGCGCGCGAGCATCCTCGTGCAGGAGGAGCAACAGCAGCGGGAAAAGCGCGAGGCTGAAGAGCGAGACGCGCACCACGAGTACCGAGGACGCGGCGCCGACGAGGACGATCGTGCAGACCGCGAGCGCGGCGCCGCCCGACGACCGCCGCTGCAGGCCGTAGGCGAGCGCGCCGAAGCCGAGGGCGGCGGCGAGCGCCTGCAGGAGCACGAGGCCGCGCGCGCCGAGGTGGTGGTAGACGCCCCAGACGGCGAGTTGCCCACCCGCGAGCGCGTCGTGCCAGCCGGCCGTGGGCGCGGCGGCCGACGTGAGCGAATCCGGGATGTGCCCCGAGGCGACGGAGGCGCCGACGGGGACGAGCCACGGGAGATCGGCGCCGATCACGCCGATCGAAGCCGTCACGGCCGCCAGCGCTCCCACGGTGAGGACCGATGCGTCCACGTGTTGCCGCACACCGCTTCTATCGGCAACGGCGACCACGGAGACGAGTTGCCGCCAACTGGGACAACAGGACCTACCCCGACCGGGTGATGGCCTAGCTCCTTCGAGTGACGATACGACGTCCAAGCTGGACCTAGGTGGGTGCAAGTCCGGACCCCCGGATATGTGCCATCGAGGTCAGGTGCCTACGGTGAGGCACGCGGCTCCTCTTCTCGGAAGCGCGCAGAACGAAGGGCAGGGCGAGGGCGCTCTGCGCAAATCGAATTCAAGGGAGGGCATTACATGTTCGCAGATGCGCTCAACAGCATCGTCGTCCGGCTCAGCCTCGCCATGCGGCGCGAGGAGGGTCAGACGTTCGTGGAGTACGCCATGATCGGCGTGGTCATCGCGGTCGGCCTGGCGCTCACGCTCGGCCTGCTCCACACCCAGCTCGACACCGCGCTCACCGACATCAAGAACGCGATCTAGTCGACACCCGACTCGAGCCGGCGGCAGGTGCTCGCCCACGCGGGCACACCTGCCGCCGGATCCGAAGGAGCTACACATCTCATGCGGCGGAGACTCGGCAATCGGAACGAAAGCGGCCAGGCGATGGTCGAATTCGCGCTGGTCGCGCCGATCCTCTTCACGATCCTTTTCGCGATCGTGCAGTTCGGGATCGTCTTCATGAACTCCGTCGCCCTGACAGACGCAGTCCGGGTCGGCGCTCGCAAGGCGACAGTCAGCCGCAGTGCGGCCGATCCCAGCGGGGCAACCACGGCCGCCGTGCTCGGCGCCGCGAACGACCTGAACAAGTCGACTTTGTCGGGACGGATCACCGTCTCCACGCCGGGCGGCTGGACTCCCGGCGACAGCGTCACCGTCTCGGCCACCTATCCCTACTCGATCAACATCCTCGGCATCGTCGTCGCCTCGGGCGACCTGCACAGCGCGACGACCGAGCGCCTCGAATAACCGACGACGACTTCCCGGGGGAAGACACCATGAGTGAACTCGCATACAAGCTTCGCGGTGGCATCAGCTACCGCACCCGCAACATCCTGATCGCGGCGGGGCTCGCCCTGCTGGCAGTCGTGCTGACGCTGGTCTACGTGTCACACGCCAAGAAGAGCTCGGCGAACGTGGTCGCGGCTCCGGTCCAGGTGCTCGTCGCCTCGCGCGACATCCCGATCGGCACGGCGGGCACGGCGCTCGCCGGCTCGGGCTGGCTCGTCACGAAGAGCTTCCAGCCGGCCGACGTCCCGTCGGGCGCGGTCACCACCAAGGGCCAGCTTGCACAGCTGGTCGCGATCCAGCCGACGTACGCAGGCGAGCAGCTCGTCGCCCAGCGCTTCGGCACGACGCAGCAGGAGGGCGTGCTCTCGGTCCTGCACGGCACGAACCGTGTCGTCCAGCTGCCCGGAGACGCGAATCAGCTGCTCGCCGGGACGCTCAAGGTCGGCAACACCGTCGACGTCGTGGGCTCGATCAAGGCACCCGAGTCGAGCCAGAATCACTTCAGCACAACGTTCCTGCGCGACCTGCTCGTCGTCAGCGCACCGTCGAAGCCCAGCACGGGCCAGACTCAGACGTCGATCGAGCTTCGTGTCACGTCGAGCCAGGCACAGCGCCTCTTCTGGCTCGAGAAGAACGCCGACTGGTCGCTGCTCCTGCGCCCGTCGACCAAGGCTGTCGACACGCCGGCCCCGCCGACGACCGCAGCGAGCCTGCTGGAGAACGCCAGTGGCAACTGAGCTTCCCCTCCGCGTTGCCGTGACGGGCCGCCAGCTGACGCTGGCGGCCGTCGAGGCCGACATCGCGGCGCTCGACGCGTTCGAGCTCGTGTCGCCGGAAGACGACGTCGAGCCGGAGGTGCTCGTGCTCGTCCACGACCCGCAGAGCGAGCCGCGCGAGCAGCTCGCCCGCGTGCGTGAGCACAGCACGGTCCCGGTCGTCCTCGCCACCTCGAGCCCGTCCGGCGAGCTCGTCCGCTGGGCGCTCGACGCCGGGATTGCGGACGTGGTCACCCTGCCTGCGGCTCCGGAGACCATCCTCTTCGCGATCGAGAAGGCCGCTCGGAACGAACGCCTGCAGGGCAACGGCCAGGGCCACGGTCGCGTCATCACGGTGTTCTCGCCGAAGGGCGGCTCGGGCAAGTCGGTCGTCTCGACGAACCTTGCAGCGGCCGTTGCCGCGAAGGGCCGGCGGCGGACCCTGCTCGTCGATCTCGACCTGCAGTTCGGCGACGCGGCGATCATGCTCGGCCTGCAGCCGCGCAGCACCGTGCGCGAGCTGATCGGCACCCCTGCCGACCTCGACGCGGAGAAGCTCGAGGTCTACACAGAGCTGCACTCGACCGGACTGCGGGTGCTGCCCGCACCGATGAACCCGGAGGACGCGGAGCTCGTCGGCGAGGAGGCCGTACGCGGCCTGCTCGACGTCGCCCGCCAGTCACACGACATCGTCGTCGTCGACACGGCTCCGTTCTTCTACGGGCCGATGCTCGCGACCCTCGACCTGACCGACCGCCTGCTCGTCATCTGCAACCCCGACGTGCCGACGCTCAAGAACGTGAGGCTCGCGCTGAAGACGCTAGAGCTCCTGTCGTTCCCGGAGAGCAAGCTGAGCATCGTCCTGAACCGCGCAAGCTCGTCGATCGGGCTCGAGCGCGGCGACGTCGAGGCGGCGCTCGACCGGCCGGTCGACTTCGTCCTGCCACTCGATCCGGCCGTTCCGCTGTCCGTCAACCAGGCCACGCCCGCCGTCCTCGGCAAGACCGGCCCGTTCGCGCCGGCGATGCTCGAGCTCGCGCGCTCCGCGGCCGGCCTCGACCTGAGCCAAGCCCGGCAGGCGCCGCGCACGGCTCGCATCTTCAGCCTCGGGAGGAGCTGACCATGAGCCTGCAGGAACGCCTCAACGGCGGCGACAGCTTCGACGACCCGATGGCCCTCCAGGGCCGCATCGGCGTCTTCGGCGCCGACCGCCCGCTCGACCGCTTCGCGGAGTTGCGCCCCGCGCTCCACAACGCCTGCATCGCGAAGGTCGGCCCGGAGCTGATCGGCTCTGAGACGGATCCGGACGCGTTGCGCGCACGGGTGCGCGAGGTCGTGACGGAGGAGCTCGGTCGCCAGTCCGAACGGCTCACCGTCGAGGAGCGCTCGCAGCTGATCTCCGACGTCGTCGACGACGTGCTCGGCTACGGGCCGATCGACCGCTTCGTCCGCGACCGGACGGTCACGGAGATCATGGTCAACGGCCCTCATCAGGTGTTCGTCGAGCGTGGCGGCGTCCTGGAGTTCACGCACGCGCGATTCGCCGACGAGGAGCACGTGATGCGCGTGATCGACCGCATCGTCTCGGCGGTCGGCCGGCGGATCGACGAGGCCTCGCCGATGGTCGACGCCCGTCTCCCCGACGGCTCCCGCGTGAACGCGATCATCCCACCCCTTTCGCTCCAGGGGCCGGTGCTGACGATCCGCAAGTTCTCGGCGGAGGCGCTCAGCGCGGCCGATCTGGTGCTCCTGGGGACGCTGACCCCGGAGCTCGTCGACGTGCTCAAGTCCTCGGTCGCAGGGAAGCTCAACGTGCTTATCTCGGGCGGCACCGGCGTCGGCAAGACGACCCTGCTCAACGTCCTCTCGGGCTTCATCCCGGACGGCGAGCGCATCATCTCGGTCGAGGACGCCGCGGAGCTCAAGCTGCAGCAGCCGCACGTCGTCTCGCTCGAGTCACGGCCGGCGAACATCGAGGGCCAGGGCGAGATTCGCATCCGCGACCTCGTCCGAAACGCCCTGCGCATGCGCCCCGACCGCATCGTCGTGGGCGAGGTTCGCGGCGCGGAGACGGTCGACATGCTCCAGGCGATGAACACCGGCCACGAAGGCTCGATGACCACGATTCATGCGAACTCGCCTCGCGACGCGCTGTCGCGCGTCGAGACGCTCGTCCTCACGGCCGGCGTCGAGCTGCCGCTGCGGGCGATTCGCGAGCAGATCGCGAGCGCGTTCGACGTGATCGTGCAGCTCGCACGGCTCGTCGACGGCAGCCGTCGCGTCACGCACGTGACCGAGGTTCTGCGGATGGAGTCCGACGTCGTCACGCTGCAGGACCTGTTCGTGGCGCGGCCGTCGGAGACGGCAGGCACGCTGCTCGACCCGATTCGGCCGACCGGCATTCGCCCGAAGTTCGTCGACAAGGTGAAGGCCGCGGGCATCTCCATGTCGCCGGAGCTCTTCGACCCGGTGGCCGCCGAGCTGCGGCTCGCAGCGCTGAACGGGAACGGACGGGCCCACCGGTGACGGTCGTCATCGCACTGCTCGTCGGCGGTCTCGTGTTCGCAGCCGCGTTGCTGCTGCTCGCGAACCGGCGCCGATTCGCAATCACGGAGCGGCTCGGCTGGTACGCCGGCCCGTCGCCGCGGGCGCAGGCGACCCCCCGTCTCAGCCGGCAGAGGCTCGTCGAGCTGCTCGAGGCGACGCTCGCACGGCTGGGGGCAACGGAGCGGCTGAGCCTCGCGCTCGGCCGCGCCGGCATCGACAGGACGCCGGGAGCATTCGCCGCGTTCATGCTGCTCGTCGCCGGCGCCCTGTTCGCCCTGCTTGCGATCGTCTCCGGGCTCGGCGTGGCGATCGTCGTGGCACTCGCTGTCCCCGTTGCGACGCTCGCAATGCTGGCGGTGCTTGCCCGCCGGCGCGCGCGGGCGTTCGAGGGGCAGTTGCCCGAGATCCTCGACAGCCTGTCCGCCTCACTGAAGGCCGGGCACGGGTTCGATCACGCCCTGCAGGCCATGGCCGCCGAGGTCGGCGACCCGGCCGGTGCCGAGTTCCGGCGCGTGATCGCCGAGATGCACCTCGGCCGGCCGCTCGAAGCGGCGCTGAAGGAGCTGGGCGACCGCGTCCGCTCAAAGGATCTGCTGTTCGTGCTCGATGCGATCTCGGTCCAGCGCCAGGTCGGCGGCAGCCTCGCAGAGCTGTTCGAGCTCGTCTCCGAGACCGTCCGCGCGCGTGAGCAGTTCCGCCGGAAGCTCAAGGCGATCACCGGGATGGTGCGCACCTCATCGACGGTCCTGACGTTCCTTCCGCTGGTGGCGGTGCTCCTCCTGACCGTCGTCAACTACAACTACATGTCGCCGCTCTTCACCACGAACGCCGGCCATATTCTCTCGACGGCGACGGTCGCGATGATGCTCCTGGGCGGAGTGCTCCTGCGCCGGATCGGGTCGGTGAAGCCGTAATGGTCGTCCTACTCGTGATCGCAGCGATCTCGTTCGCCGCGGCGCTCGTGGTGCTCGCCGAGACGGCGACGCCGGCGGCGAAGCGGCGACATGACGCGGTTGCGTCGGTGCGGCGCTTCGCCGGGCCGTCCGGGCTCGGCGCGCGCGGGCGGCGCTCCCCGGCGCTTGCCACCGCCGAGCGCTTCGGCTCGCGCTTCGCTTCGACCTCGTTCCGAGAGCGGCTTCCGCAGCGGCTCGCGTCGGCCGGTCTCGCGGGCCGGGTGACGGTCGAGCAGTTCATCGCGTTCCGCGCAGGCCTGAGCGCGCTCGGGTTCCTCGGCGGCCTCTGCCTCGGCGCCGTGGGTGGCTTCTCCGGCGGCCGCACCCTCCTCCTCGCGGCCGTTCTCGGCGCCCTCACGTTCCTCGCACCTGGGTACGCAATCGAACGACGGGCCCGCGCGCGGCGTCGCGCGATCCACGATGCTCTGCCGGACGCGCTCGACCTGCTCGCCGTGACCGTCGAGGCTGGTCTCGGTCTCTACGGTGCAATCCAGCGGCTGGTCGAGACGACGACCGGGCCGCTCGCCGACGAGCTGGCGCTCGTACTCACCGAGCTCCGCGTCGGCGACTCCAGCGAGCGGGCACTGAAGCGGATGGCGGCGAGAGTGCAGTCCCAGGAGGTCACCTCGCTCGCTCGGTCGCTGATCCAGGGCGAGCAGCTCGGGCTCTCGCTCGCCCGCACGCTCCGCAACCTCGCCGAGGACACGCGAAACAGGCGGCGTGCGGTTGCCGAGGAGCTCGCTTCGAAGGCGCCGGTCAAGATGCTGTTCCCGACCGCCGTCTTCATCTTCCCGGCGCTGTTCGTGGCGATCCTCGGCCCGGCGCTCATCCAGCTCAAGCACTACCTCTGAGCATGCGCCGGGATCTTCGCGACGAGCGCGGCCAGACACTGATCATCACGGTCATGTTCCTCGTCGTGCTGCTCGGCTTCTGTGCGCTCGTGCTGGACGTCGGACACACGTATCTCGCGCAGCGGCGCCTCCAGTCCTCGGTCGACGCAGCGGCGCTGGCCGGAGCGGATGCTCTCCCCGACGTTGCACAGGCGAACGTGGTCGCCGGCCAGTACGGCAACGGCGGCAGCAACACGCCGGACGGGGTCGACAACGTGACGATGACCGTCTCGACGAAGTGCCTCACGGGCGTGCCAGGCTGCACGACCGCGAACTCGGTGACAGTCAAGGAGACCGGCAGCATCAAGACGTTCTTCGCGGGCCTGTTCGGAATCGGCCAGTTCAACGTCAACGCCTCCGCGACCGCCTGCTCCCCGTGCGGCTCGAAGCCACTCGACATCATGCTGATCCTCGACCGCACGGGTTCGATGTGCACGAAGCCCGACGGTTCCGACGACCATCCCGCCTGCACCGACATGGTGAACGCACGCAATGGGATGGAGACGTTCCTGAGCCTGATGGACCCGACGCTCGATCACGTCGGCCTCGCGGTGCTGCCGCCGGCGCCTGCGGTGGGAAGCGTGTGCGGGACGATGGCAAGTCCGTACTACTACACCCCGACCGACCGCTTCGTCGTGGCGCCGCTCTCGAACGACTACAAGCTGCAGGACGGGTCGCTCGACCACCAGAATTCAGCGCTCGTCTCCGCGATCGACTGCATGCAGGCGAACGGCACCACCGCGTACGCGAACGCGATCGAAGCGGCGCAGGCAGAGCTCGTTGCCGACGGGCGCCCGAACACGCAGCGCGTGATCGTGCTCCTGTCCGACGGCGCGGCGAACACGGGGCCGAAGTCGTACGCGGCGACGTCCCCGTACAAGGCGACCCCGTGCCACCAGGGCATCAACTCGTCCTCGACCGTCCAGGCGGCGGGCACGATCGTCTACTCGATCGGCTACGACGTCGGCCATGACATCTGCAAGAACGCGAACGGCTCGAACGAGGTGCCGTCGATCACCGCGCTCCAGGCGCTGCAAGGGATCGCGACCGGAGGCGCAACCGGCAACTACTACGACCAGCCGAACGCAGCACAGCTGAACACGATCTTCGGGAACATCGCCGCCGACCTGCTCGCAGGCACGTCGAAGCTGATCGACGACGGCTCGTAGCCTCACGCTGGGGGGGTGTTGCCCGCGAGAGCGAGGCGTAGGCTCCACGGATTGGGGGCCCGCGACCGCGACCTGAGGCTGCTCGCCGGTGCGATCGCCGTCTCGGCGATCGGCGACTTCATCGCGATGATCGCGCTCAGCCTGCGCGCGAACGCCGAGTGGAAGGGCGCCGGCGTCGCGGTGCTGCTGATCTGCCTCTGGTCGCCGCTGGCCGTGCTCTCCGGCCACGTCGGCGTGCTCGTCGACCGGCTCGAGACCCGGTCGCTGGCCGTGTGGTCGGCCGCGTTCCAGGCGGTGGTCGTCACCGGGCTCGCGTTCACGCACTCGCTCGTGCCGACATTCGTGCTGACGGCGGTGCTCGGCGTCGGCGTCGCAGTGGCGGCCGCGTCCGAGTTCGCCCTCGTGCCGTTGCTCGCAGGCAGTCGCGAGATCGGCCGCGCGAACGGCCTCGTCGAGTCGATGCGCGGGCTCGGCTTCGTCGTCGGCCCGGCGATCGGCGGCCTCCTCTCCGGCGGGGCGGGCCGCGGCTCGCGCTGCTCGTCGATGCCGCCACCTTCCTCGTGATCGGCGGCGCGCTCGCCTCGCTCCCGGTCCGTCGGCCGGCCGCCGCCCACGAAGGCGCCAAGCCGCGGGCACGCGACGGCATCCGTCTCCTCTTCTCCGAGCGCGTGCTCGCGATCACCCTCGGGTTCGGAGCGGTGACGCTCGTCTTCATGTCCGCCTCGATCCCGGGCGACTTCGTCTACACGAAGAACGTCCTCGGCATGGGCGACTGGGCGGTGGGGCTCGTGCTCAGCGCCTGGGCGATCGGCATGGTCGCGGCGTCGAACCTGCTCCCGCAGCGGATCCCGGCCGCCTCGCTCGCCGCGGCGACGCTGCTCGCGGCGGCCGTCCAGGGGCTGGCGAAGTTCGCGGCGCCCTTCTGGCTCTCGTACCCCTTCATGGTCGCGTGCTGGACGGTCGGCGGGATGGGCCACGGCGTGAAGAACACGGGCTTCCGCACGCTCATCCACCAGCGGGTCGCCCCCGACCGGCACGGTCGCGCGTTCGCCGCCTTCAACGGGCTGCGCAACACCGCCGAGCTCGTCGCGCTCGCGGGCGGCGGAGTGCTGGTCACCACCATCGGCGCGAGGGGCACGCTCTGGATCGCCGGCGGCGTCTCTGCCTGCGCAGCCCTCGCGGGCGTGGCCGCGCTCGCGTCGCGCGCCGGTCAGCCGGAGGCGGCGCGGGCGAACGTGTCGTAGGCGCGCGCGTCGAAGAGCACGAAGCGGACGAGCTCGAGACCGCTCGCTCGCGCCGCCTCGATCGCGATCGGTGCCGCCTCGTCGACCGGGAAGCCGTAGACACCGCACGAGATCGCCGGGAAGGCAACGCTCGCCGCACCGAGCTCGGCGGCGACGCGCAACGAGGACTCGTGAGCGCTGCGCAGGAGCTCGCGCTCACGCTGCTCGCCGCCCTGCCAGACCGGGCCGACCGTGTGGATCACCCAGCGCGCCGGCAGCCGGCCGGCAGTCGTCCCCTTCGCCTCGCCGACGGCGCAGCCGCCGAGCCGGCGGCACTCCTCGAGGATCGCGGGCCCGCCAGCGCGGTGGATCGCGCCGTCCACCCCGCCTCCGCCGAGCAGCGACGTGTTCGCCGCGTTGACGATCGCATCGACCTCCTGGGCCGTGATGTCGCCGCGGACTACCTCCAGGGTGTCAGACACCTTGAAGGTGTCTGACACCGTTCAAGCTTTGCGCCAGCGGCCGAAGACGAGCCCGCCGAGGGTGAAGCCGAGGCCGAAGGTGCCGACGGCGAAGCCGCCGATCGCGATCCCTTTCCGCCACGGCGACAGGCGCTGCCAGCGCCCGAGCGCCTCGCGCTCCTCGGCCGTCAGCGGCTCGCCGCGGCGCTGCTTCCTCAAGGCGCCGCCCGCCCTGAGACCGAGGTACAGGTCGTCGAAGATCTCGGTCGACTGCTCGTCGGCCATACCGCTCACTGTATAGCCTGCTTCGCCGGTGGCTAGTCGCATCCTGCACGTGTCGGACCTCCACGTCGGCGCCCGGGACGATCCGATCCTGGAGCGCGCGCTGGCCGAGATCGTCGAGATCGTCCGGCCGGAGCTCGTGTTGGCGACCGGCGACCTGACGCACCGCGGCCGTGCCGACCAGCACGCCCGCGCCGCCGCGATCCTGAGCGCCCTCGGCCCGCCGGTGCTCGCCGTGCCCGGGAACCACGACATCCCGTACACCTTCCCGGCGCGCGTCGCATCACCCTGGCGGCTGTTCGAGCGGGAGTGGCAGACCACGGAGCCGGTGCAAGCGGCGGCCGGTGTCCACGTGGTCGGGCTCAACTCGGTGCGGCCCTGGCGCCACCAGTCGGGAGCGGTCGGCGACGAGGCTCTGCGGCGCGCGGCCGACCGCCTCTCGGCAGCCGCACCCGGAGCGCTCCGCGTCGTCTGCCTGCATCATCAACTGATCGGCGCGCCGTGGCGCACGCGCAAGCGCCCGGTCGCGAACCGCACGCACGTGCTCGCACGGCTCGGCGACTCGGGTGCCGACCTGATCGTCAGCGGTCACATCCACCAGGCCGCCGTGAGCGAACGACATGAGTTCGAGGTCGTGAGCGGAGACGCGCACAGCACGATCGTCGCCGTGGCGCCCGGCCTGGGCCGGCCCCGGCCATCGCGGCGCGGCGAGGCGCGCGGCGCGCTGGCCTACCTCGTCGACGACGCGAATGTCGTCGTCGAGAGCCACATCTGGCAGGGCGACGGGTTCCGCCTCACGGCGTCACGCGTGTTCGCGCGCCGCTAGTGCCGCGCGCTTTTCGGCCAGCTCCTCGTCCGTGAGGAGGCCTGCCCGGTGCAGCTCCTGCAACATCGCCTCGGCCCTCGCCTGTTCGACGCGCGCCGGGTCGGGCCGCAGCTTGTCGGGGTCGATGCCGAGCCTGTGCAGCCGCCGGCGCTGCTCGGCGACCCCGATCCCGCGTTCCGGGAACGCCAGCGCACCCGGGCCGAAGATCGGCCTGCGCTGCACGAACCGCCGGTACGAGGCGACAAGCGCGATCGCGATCCCGAAGGACAGGAACGAGACCACGTAGCCGTTGTCGCTGCCCGAGATCGCGCGGCCGATCACCGCACCGACGATCGAGCCGGTGAGGCCGATCGCGATCGTCAGCCAGATCGGCATCGGATCGGGGCCCGGCAGCGCGAACCGTGCGAGCGCACCCGTGATGAACCCGGAGAACAGGATCGCGAGGACGAAGCCGAGACTCATGCGGCGGCCCCGGCAAGGGCGTTCAGGTCGCGGCGGATCTCCTTGATCTCGTCGCGCAGCTTGGCGGCGTATTCGAAGCGCAGCTCCTCGGCGGCCTGGAACATCTCCTCCTCGAGCGTGACGAGGAGCTTCTCGAGCTCCTCACGGCCCATGCCCTCGGCCTTGTCGCCGCGGCGGCGGCGCGAAGTGGGAACGTGCGGTTGCTCGAGCGTGAGGAACTCGGCGATGTCGGAGACGCCCTTGGTGATCGAGATCGGCCTCGTGCCGTGCTCCTCGTTGTAGGCGAGCTGTGTCGCCCGGCGGCGGGTCGTCTCCTCGATCGCGCTCTTGATCGCCTCGGTCTGCTTGTCGGCGTACATCAGCACGCGGCCCTCGACGTGGCGGGCCGCACGTCCGATCGTCTGGATCAGCGCGGTCTTGCCCCGCAGGAAGCCCTCCTTGTCGGCGTCGAGGATCGCGACGAGGGACACCTCGGGCAGGTCGAGCCCTTCCCGCAGCAGGTTGACGCCGACGAGCACGTCGTAGTCGCCGAGACGGAGCTCTCTGATGATCTGGATCCGCTCGAGCGTGTCGATCTCCGAGTGGAGGTAGCGGGTCTTCACACCCGCCTCGAGCAGGTAGTCGGTCAGGTCCTCCGCCATCTTCTTCGTCAACGTGGTCACGAGCACCCGCTCCCCGCGCTCCTCGCGCTGCCGGATCTCGCCGAGCAGGTCGTCGATCTGGTTGCGCGTCGGGCGCAGCTCGACCTCGGGGTCGACCAGATAGGTCGGGCGGATCAGCTGCTCGGCGACGCGTGTCGACTGGCGGAGCTCCCACGCGCCTGGGGTCGCCGAGACGAACACGAACTGCGGCACCTTCTCGAGGAACTCGTCGAAGCGAAGAGGGCGGTTGTCGAGCGCGCTCGGCAACCGGAACCCGAAGTCGACGAGCGTCTGCTTGCGCGAACGGTCGCCCTCGTACATCCCTCCGACCTGCGGCACCGTCTGGTGCGACTCGTCGACGAACACGACGAAGTCAGAGGGGAAGTAGTCGAGCAGGGTGTGCGGTGCCGAGCCGGCGGGGCGGCCGTCGAGGATGCGCGAGTAGTTCTCGATGCCGTTGCAGAAGCCCAGCTCGCGCATCATCTCCATGTCGTACTCGGTTCGCTGCCGGATCCGGTGCGCCTCGAGCATCATCCCCTTCGCCTCGAAGGCCTTGACCTGCTCCTCCAGCTCGTGCCGGATCTCCCCCAGTGCGCGGTCGATCGTCGGCTTCGACGTGACGTACTGCGTCGCCGGGAAGACGGTGATCGTCTCGAGCTTCGAGAGCACCTCGCCGGTGAGCGGGTCGAAGTGCGTGATCTGCTCGACCTCGTCGCCGAAGAAGGAGATGCGATACGCCGTCTCCGAGTGCGAGGGCTGGATCTCCAGCATGTCGCCCTTGACCCGGAAGCGACCGCGGCCGAGCAGGGTGTCGTTGCGCACGTACTGGATGTCGATCAGCTTGCGGAGGACCAGGTCGCGGTCGGCTTCCTCGCCCGCGTTCAGGAAGACGATCTTCTTCTCGTACTCCTCGGGCGAGCCGAGCCCGTAGATGCACGAGACGGACGCGACGATGATCGTGTCGCGGCGCGAGAGGAGACTCGAGGTGGCGGCGTGGCGCAACCGGTCGATGTCGTCGTTCCGCGAGCTGTCCTTCTCGATGTAGAGGTCGGCCTGCGGCACGTACGCCTCGGGCTGGTAGTAGTCGTAGTAGGAGACGAAGTACTCGACCGCGTTCGCCGGGAAGAACTCCCGGAACTCGTTGCAGAGCTGCGCGGCGAGCGTCTTGTTGTGGGCGATCACGAGCGCCGGGCGCTGCACCTGCTCGATGATCCAGGCCATCGTCGCCGTCTTCCCGGTGCCGGTCGCGCCCAGGAGCGTCTGGTAGCGCTCGCCGGCGCGCACCCCGTCGGCGAGCCGCTCGACCGCCTGCGGCTGGTCGCCGGTCGGGACGTAGGAGCTCGAAGTCTTCAGCGGCAGCACAACCGGGACAGGGTAACCGCCGGGGCTACCAGGTAGCCTGCCGCGAGTGCGCCGCTTCGCCCTCGCCGCACTGACGGCGCTCTTCTTCGCAGCCCCGGCGCACGCGGCCGGGCTCACGGTCACCCCCGCCGCGTTCTCGCCCAAGCGCTCGACCGTGCAGATCGAAGCGAGCCTCGAGATCACCGAGCGGGCGGGCATCCGGCTCGCCACGCTCGGCGGGCGCAAGCTGGGCTGGGTCGTCGCGCCCGCGCGCCGCCGCACCCTCGCGATCGGCTGGGACGGACGGGTCGAGGGGAAACGCGTCCCCGACGGCACCTACGCGCTGCAGCTCGTCTACCGGGCGAGGGTGCTCGCGACCGCCTGGGTACGGATCGACACGACCGCACCGCACCTCGTCGACATGAGCATCGACGACGGCGGGCCGCCGTTCGCCGGCGACACAAAGCTGCTGACCACGATCAGCCCGAACGGCGACGGCTTCCGCGACGCGGCGCACGTGCAGTTCACGCTGCGCGAGCCCGCCACGGTCGTCATGCAGGTCACGCGCACGGTCAAGACGCCGGCAGTGATCTGGCAGCAGACCTCGCACCTCGACGCCGGGCCGCAAACGCTCACGTGGGCGCCCACGAACCTCAACCCGCGCACCTATCTGATCCGCCTCTACTCGGTCGACAAGCTCGGCAACGCGATCAGCTACGGGGCGCCGAACGCGTTCGTCGGCCGTCACCCGCGCGGCCTCGTCGTCCGGGTGCAG
The DNA here is from genome assembly GCA_963725595.1 of uncultured Thermoleophilia bacterium. GTDB lineage: Bacteria > Actinomycetota > Thermoleophilia > Gaiellales > Gaiellaceae > PALSA-600. The sequence continues at coordinate 123,736 of CAVRYT010000003.1, forward strand.
GGAATCGACGCCGGTTTCGGCCGGCCGAGCTACGCACCCGGCCAGCTGGCCGCGATCCACGTCGCCACCGACGCTTCGCAGCTGACGCTGCGTGTCTTCCACGCCGGCCCCGAGCAGGTCGTCACCTACGCGGACAACCAGATGGCAGGCGTCGAGATCGACCCGGAGCCGGTGCAGATCGACATGGCGAACTACACGAGCAAGCCGCGAACGATCCTCTTCCGGATCCCGGCCGTGCCGAGCGGGCTGTACTACGTCCAGTTCGGCTCGCCGGACGGGCGCATCGGCTACGCCCCCTTCGTGGTGCGCCCCGCGCAGCTCGGGGCGACCGGCCGCGTGCTCGTCGTCCTGCCGACCAACACGTGGCAGGCCTACAACTTCCAGGACGTCGACGGCAACGGCTACGGCGACACCTGGTACGCAGGGCCGCCGAACCTCACCGTGAACCTGAGCCGCACCTACATCGCACGCGGCGTACCGCCGCGCTTCTACCGGTACGACCTCCCGTTCCTGCACTGGCTGTACTGGTCGGGCAAGAGCGCGGAGTTCATCTCCGACTCCGACTTCGACGAGATCGCGAGCGGCGACGACCTGGCGCGGGCCTACGACCTCATCGTCTTCGAGGGCCACGAGGAGTACGTCACCGCCCACGAGTACGACGACATCCAGCGCTTCCGCGACCTGGGCGGGAACCTGATGTTCCTCTCCGCGGACAACTTCTACTGGAAGGTGCGCAAGCAGGGCCAGGTGCTGCGCAAGGTTGCAGCGTGGCGCGACATCGGCCGGCCGGAGGCGGCGCTGATCGGGGTCGAGTACCGGGCCAACGACGACGGACAGCACCAGGGCCTGTTCACGGTGGAGAACTCGGCGGCGGCACCGTGGCTGTGGGACGGCACCGGTCTCGCCGACGGCTCGACCTTCGGGCAGTACGTCGGGGGCTACGGGATCGAGATCGACTCGACGACCCCGCAGACGCCTCCGGGAACGATCGTCGTGGCACAGATCCCCGACCTGTTCGGCGTCGGCCTCACCGCGCAGATGAGCTACTACGAGACGCCCGCGGGAGCGAAGGTGTTCGCAGCCGGGGCACTCGACTTCGGCGGCTCGGCCACGTTCTGGCCGGTGAAGCAGATCCTCGACAACCTCTGGGCGCGCCTGAGCACGCCCTAGCGGGGACTAGTCGCCCCAGTCGAAGTCGCGCGAGCGCGACCAGAGGTTCTCGTCCGACGGCTGCTCGTCGTCCGCCGGCGCCTTGGGAGAGGCAGCCTCGGGGGCGGCGTCGGCGACGGTCGGATGATCGACGAACGTGTCATCCGCGCTCGGCCAGTCGAGCCGAGTCTCCTCCGCCTCGATCCCCTGCACCCCGTCCATCGTGTCCTCGATCCGGGCCTGCTCCTCCGTCTTGAAGAGCGGGTGGTTCTCGAACGGATCGTCCGTGAGGTACTTCTCGATCGGCATCTCGTGCTCGAGCGCGGCGTTGCGCCGCTTGAGCTCGAGATGCTCCTGGATCACCTGCGCGAACATCGAGGCGCTGTCGACGGCGGCCATGGAATCCTCCTGCTCTGACACCATTTCTCTCCCGGCGCAGGAGTGTACCGGGTCACGCCGAAGAATGAGGGTCACCCGCGGTTGCAACTCGGTCCGTCCCTGCTCGTAGCGCAGCATCGTGCACAATGGCCGCGTGCCCGGGCCGAAGCTCACCCGCCGTCTCGGCCCCGCGGGGGCTGCCCTCACCCTGTGGGACCTCTGGCGCAGGCTCCCGCCTCAGCAGCGCCGCTGGGTGGCGCGCCAGGTGCGCACACACGGTCCGACGGTCGCGAAGCGCGCCGCCCAGGCGCGCCGCAAGCGCCCCTAGAGCGTCAACGCGGCGCGGGCGATCCGGTCCTGCTCGATCAGGTGCGCGGTCGGGTAGCCCTCCGACGGGCTCGCACGCCACGTCCGGCCGACGTACCGCAACGGCCTGCCCGCGCAGGCCTCCTCGAGCCGGTGGCGGATCGACCGCCACGGCCCCATGTTCTGGGGCTCCTCCTGCGCCCAGACGACCTCGTCGAGCGCCGGGTACGTCGCGATCAGCGCTGCGACGGCGTCCGAGGGGAACGGATAGAGCTGCTCGATCCGCGCGATCGCAACCGGACCGCCGGGAACGTGGGCCTCGTGGCCCGACAGGTCGTAGTACACCTTGCCGCTGCAGAGCACGAGGCGGCGCACCACAGCCTTGTCTGGCCGCCGGTCGTCGAGCACCGTCCGGAACGATCCGTGCGTGAGGTCGGCGAGCGTCGAGGTCGCCTCCTTGAAGCGCAGAAGCCCCTTCGGCGTCACGACCACGAGCGGCCGCGCCGTCACGTCGAGCGCCTGGCGGCGGAGCAGGTGGAAGTACTGCGCCGCCGTGGTGCAGTTCGCAATGCGCAGGTTCTCCTGCGCGGCGAGCTGGAGGAAACGCTCGAGCCGCGCGCTCGAGTGCTCGGGCCCGTTGCCCTCGTACCCGTGCGGCAGGAGCAGCGTGAGGCGAGACGTCTCGCGCCACTTCGAGAGGCCGGACGAAATGAACTGGTCGATGACGATCTGCGCGCCGTTCGCGAAGTCGCCGTACTGCGCCTCCCAGAGCACGAGCGCCTCCGGCGCGGACGCCGAGTAGCCGTACTCGAAGCCGACGCACGCGTACTCGGAGAGCGGCGAGTTGTAGACCTCGAACGACGCCGCCGCGGCGTCGAGGTGCTGCATCGGCGTGAACGTCTCGCCGGAGGTCGCGTCGTGGAGGACGAGGTGCCGCTGGGCGAACGTGCCGCGCTGGCTGTCCTGACCTGAGAGCCGGATCGGGATGCCGTCCACGAGGAGCGAGGCATAGGCGAGTGCCTCTGCATGCCCCCAGTCGATGCCCCCCTCCTCGAGCGCAACCCGGCGGCGCTCGAGCTGACGGGCGAGCTTCGGGTGCACGGTGAAGTCGGACGGCGTGCGCAGGAGCTGCTCGTTCAGCTCGCGCAGCAGCTGCTCGGGCGCAGTGGTGATCACCTCCTCACCGGTGGTCGCGGGGACGGCGCCGTCCAACTCCTCCTTCGCCTCCCCGAAGGACGCCTTCAAGCGGTCGTGGGCGCCGCGCAGCATCTCTTCGACCTCGGCCACGTAGCCCTCCGCCTCGTCGGCGCTGAGCACGCCCTGCGCGACCAGGCGCTGCTGGTAGAGCTCGCGCACCGACGGGTGCGCGCTGATCTGCTCGACCATCAGCGGCTGCGTGTACGCCGCCTCGTCCTGCTCGTTGTGACCGAAGCGGCGGTACCCGACGAGGTCGATCAGCACGTCCTGCCCGAAGCGGCGCCGGTACGCCATCGCGAGGCGGGCTGCCGCGATCGAGGCCTCCGGGTCGTCGGCGTTCACGTGGACGATCGGCACGTCGAAGCCCTTCGCGAGGTCGGACGAGTAGCGAGTCGACCTGCCTTCTCCCGGGTCGGTCGTGAAGCCGACCTGGTTGTTGGTGATGAGGTGGAGCGTGCCGCCGGTCGAGTAGCCCTCGAGATGGTGGAGGTTGAAGGTCTCCGCGACGATGCCCTGCCCTGCGAAGGCCGCGTCGCCGTGCAGCAGCACCGGGAGCGCGATCGACGGGTCGTGCACGCCGTTCGGGGTCGAGCGGTCGGTCTGCTCCGCGCGCGCCCGCCCTTCGACGACCGGGTTGACGGCTTCGAGGTGACTCGGGTTCGCGACCAGCCGAACGCCCACCTTCCCGTGCGCGGTGGTGCGCGTGCCGTGGGCTGCGAGGTGGTACTTGACGTCGCCGGTGCCGCCCTCGGGGTCGGCGGAGACCGCGTCGATCGTCCGCTCGCCTTCGAACTCGCGCAGGATGTACTCGTACGGCATGCCGATCGTGTGGGCGAGCACGTTCAGCCGCCCGCGATGCGCCATGCCGATGACCACGTCGTGCGCTCCCGCGGCGGCCGCCAGCTCGATCGTCTCGTCGAGCATCGGGATCATCACGTCGATCCCTTCGAGCGAGAACTGCTTCTGACCGAGGAAGCGCTTGCGCAGGAAGCGCTCCATTCCCTCGACCTCGCACAGCCGGCGGAACAGCGCCTTCTTCTCAGTGGGCGAGAGCGGCTGACGGTAGCGGCCCGATTCGATCGCCTGGCGAAGCCACACGCGCTGCTGGTGATCGGCGAGATGCTCGAGCTCGTAGGCGATCGTGCCGCAATACGTCTCGCCGAGCTGGGGCAGGACGTCGGCGAGCGTCTCGCCCGGCACGTGGACGCGAAGCACCGACGCGGGGATCCGCGCCTGCAGCTCGGGGGTCAGCTTCGGCTCGAGCCGCAACGGCTCGAGCGAGGGGTCGCCGACCGGCTCGGAGCCGAGCGGGTCGAGCCGCGCCGCGAGGTGGCCGTGGGTGCGGTGGGCCTTGACGAGCGCCATCGCGGCGGCGACGCCGCCGAGCAGCTGGGCGTCGGCCTCGGCCGGTGGGGACGCGGGCCCGGGAGCCACCCGCGTGGCGTCGCCGGAGGTCGCCGCCGCGCCGTTCCGCTCCCCGTTTGCGGGCAGCTGGTCGAGCAACCGGGCGATGCCCGGGTGCGAGGTGACGAGCTCGGACTCGCCGCTCTCGAACAGGGCGCGCCATTCGTCCGGGACCGACGCCGGGTTCTCGAGGTAGTCGTCGAGCAGCGCACGCGCGTAGCCGGCATTGAGGCCGTCGACGTCGTGCACGCTCACGACGGCGAGGGTACCAGCGCTAATAGAGCGGGTGATGCGTGACGACCTGCAGCGCCGCTCCCGCGACAAAGCCGACACCGACGAGCGCGAACCCGAGCCTGATCAGGCGTTGCTGATCCCTGCTCATCACCGTGGCGACGAGCAGCAGCAGGAGAGCGGCCGGGGCGATCCGGAACGGCCGGTAGAAGAGCTCGAGCGGGCCGAGGAACACTGCGGCGGCCGCGAGCAGCCCCGCGATCGCCTCCCGGGCCGACGTTCCCGTGCTCACGCTCGGCATCACGCTGCGACTCTACCGCGGCGCACGCGCGACGCGCGAGCCGTGTCGCGCGTCCCGTGAGGAGCGCCGCGCCGCGGACGAGGACCGGCAGGGCGGTGCCAGGGTCGCCACACGGAGAAGTCCTCGGGCCGCGCATCCGGCTCCGGCTCCGCCTTGATCGCGTACCAGACCACGACGCAGAGGTACACGATCGGGATCTTCAGCACGAGCATCATGAAGAGGATCTCCCAGCCGGCGCGCGACACGATGCGAATGCTACGAGATCTCGGGGGTGTCAAGCGGGTTTGCGCTGATTCGGGGTTCCCGCAGGCCCAGAGGGCCGGAACCGCCCAGCCGGTCAGAGCATCAGCCTGATCGCGACGTACAGGGCGACTCCGGCCACGAGCCAGGCGGCAACCGTGACGGTGAGCCATTTCGGAGGCACGACTCCTACCCGGTCGGCACCGTCAACGTCAGGACGTCGGTGCCGTTGTAGACGCCGAGCGGCGTGATGTGCCACGTTGCGTGCGCCTCGAACGACGCGGAGGACGAGCCGACACCGCCGCCCGTCAGCCAGGCCGGCCCGGTGCTGCAGGCCACGAGCCCGTTCGTGTCACAGCCGTGCGCCACGATTCCGATGCTCGTGATCCGGCCGTTCACCTTGCAGTAGTGGACGACCAGGAAGTGCGAGATGCTCGCGACGACCGAGACGCTTGCCGAGTGCGAGGCCCGCTGGTCGTTGCAGCCGGTGAACCCGCCGCCCGGGCCGCCACAGCTCTGGCCGCAGAACATCTGCGGGCTCGGTGTCACTGCGGCCGCGGCAAACGCCGGCAGCGCGAGGACGCCGACGGCGATGAGCAGGATGAGAGCCTTGCGCATTCCTCACTCCTTTCGTTGTCTTATGCGACAACGATAGGGAGACGGGAATCACATGTCTGTGCCGGCTTCGAGCCGAGATAGTGACAAGTGCGGACTCGATGCGTACGGCGGGATAGGCTGTAGGCGATGGCCGAGACGATCACGATCGACGTCCCCCGGCAGGGCATCGGAACCGAGCTCGGCGAGGCGCTCGCGGCGCACGGCCTGCGCGCCGAGCTCGTCGACGCCGAGGAGCGGTGCTCGCTCGAGATCAGCTTCGCCGACGCCGAGCACGACCGGCTGCTGGCCGACGCGATCTCCGCGATCGAGACCTTCCTCGCCGACCGCGGGCTGCCGCTCGTCGTGCAGCGCGCCGACGGCGGCGCGGTCGTCAGGCCGCCCGCCGACTGACGAGCGCCCTCACTGCGGCAGGGCAAGCGCCGACGCGGCCGCGCAGCCTCGTTCGAGCGCCTCGCTGAGCCCCACGCCGTCGGCGAGCGCCAGCAGCACGGTCGCGGCGAACGCGTCGCCCGCGCCGAACAACTCGCCCTCGACGCGTCTGGGCGGTCGCGCGTGGTGCCCGCACGCACGCGCTCCGTCCGGGCCAAGTGTGGTCACCGTGATCAGGCCGTCGAGCTCGCCCAGCGCGCCCACGGCGTCCTCGTCGCCGAAGATCACGTCCGCCCGGCGTACGAGCTCCCGCGTCCGCTCGAGGCCCAGGCCGCGGACGAGCGCGGCGGCTCCAAGGTCGACCCCGACGAGCGCCTCGGCCGTCAGCGCGGCTGCGGCGCCGGGGCCGGAGTCCTCACGCAGCAACTGGTAGCCCGAGACGAGCACCGCCCGAGCGACGAACGACGGCAGGTGCTCTGCCGCGAACGATGCGTTCGCGCCGCGCTCCGCGACGACCGCACCGCCGGCGAAGAGCACCCGGCCCGTTCTTGCCCGCAGGCTCACGCCCAGCGCGGCAGCGATGCCCGCACGCTCGAGGTCGTCGCGCAGGAACCGCCCGAGCGGGTCGTCGCCCACGCAGCCGACGACGAGCGCGCTCCGTCCGGCGGCGAGCGCAGCCCGCGCCGCGTTGACCGCCGAGCCGCCGGCGCGGATCTCGACCGGTGCATGGACCCGCCCGGCGGTGGGCGCGGGCGCGATCACGTCCGCCATGACGTCGCCGACGGCGATGAGGTCGTAGCTGGTCGTCGCCTCACCTGTCCACAACGCGAAACCGCCTCTTTCGGAGGCGGGTCGAAGTGGACCCAGGCGGGCTCGAACCGCCGGCCTCCGCGATGCCATCGCGGCGCTCTCCCAGCTGAGCTATGGGCCCACGAGCCTCGACAGTGTAGCCCGGAGCTCGTGTTCCTGGCGCCCACCGACACCCTGCGACCTGGTTGTTGCGGGTCGGTCCCAACCGGAGATGAATCTGGCGAAAGCAAGCGAACTCGGAAGCGGCGAGTAGGTAGCACTCATCGAGCTCCTGGCAGTAGACGCCGAACGCATCTACCTCGTCGACGTTGTACCTACGGGTGATCATCCCTGCACGACCCCGCCGGTTCCTATAGAGCCTGACCACCACGACATCGCCGAGCCTCACCGCCCACTTGCACTGGACGCGGACCAGCTGCTCGCCGAGGTCAAAGATGAGGTCGTAGCGCTCGTCACCAAGCGGACGTGCCACGCCGATGCCGGCCGCGAGCGCGGCGGCCGCGATCTTCGTCTCCGCGACGATGCCCTTCTGATCCGTCGTCAGCACCGACAACACACGCTAGCGCGCGGGCGAACGCGTGTCTGCTGTCTCTTTAGGCCGTGGCCGCTTCGAGGGTTTCGTGCGGGACGTCGTCCCACAGGTCCTCGAGCCGGTAGAACGCGCGGGCCTCCGGCGTGAAGACGTGCAGCACGACGTCGACGTAGTCGGCGACGATCCAGGTTGCCTCCTGCTGGCCGTCGGAGGAACGGGGCAGCAGACCGTGGTCGTGCTTCATGAGCGCGTGCACCTCGTCCCAGATCGCCTTCGTCTGGCGCGGGTTGCCGCCCGTGACCACGACGAAGTAGTCCGTGTAGGCACAGACGGGCTTCATGTCGAGGATGACGACGTCGCGACCGAGCTTGTCGTGGGCGATGGCCGCGATCCGGCGGGCCTGTTCGAGCGGTCTCAATCGGTCTCAGTGTACCCGGGGATGCTTCTGTACAGCCCCTCACGCCGGATGATGTCCGCGGCCGCGGACGGCACGTCCGCACCCACGTCCTCGCCGCGACCGAGCCTCTCTCGCAGGTCGGTCGAGGCTGCGGGGGTCGGCTCGATGTCGAAGAAGAGCACCCGGGCCGGCTGATCGAGCCGGTCGAGCACCCCTTGGAGCCGCTCCCGCGGGAAGCCGGGCCTGGTGGCGACCGCGACCCGCGCCCGGCGCAGGACCTCGTCGGGCTCCTGCCAGTCGAGGAAGTCGGAGAACTGGTCGGCCCCGACGAGGAAGATCGGGTCGCGCCACTCGGGATGCGCCCGGAGCGTGTCGACCGTGCGCGCGTGCTCGTCGAGGAGGACCTCGTCGTCCGGGAACGCCGCGCGAGCGAGCGCGAGGCGTGCCTCCGCGGGCGTGCTCACGTTCTTGTGGCCGGGAGCCGCGGCCACGAGCACGATCAGGTGCCGCAGGCCGAGCTCGTGCTTCGCCGCCCGGGCGAGCTCGACGTGCCCCCGGTGTGGCGGGTCGAAGGCGCCGCCGAAGAGGCCGAGGGCGGCCGTCACGCGAGCTCGAGCTCCTCGTCCCCCACCTCGACGGTCGCACCGCGCTTCGCGCCGGCCGCGCGGAGCGCTCGTTCGAGCTCTTCCTGCGACGGCGGCGTGCCGAGGACGCGGAAGCCCGCCTCGGTACGAAGCAGCCGCCAGGGGCGGGCCTTCGGCTGCGGGCGGTAGACGAGGAAGTCGGCGAGCTCGTCCTCGCCGCGCTCCTCCGGCTCGGGCTCCGGCACGAGGGCGAAGAGCCGGCGACGGAGCTCCTCGATCCCCTCGCCGGTCGCGCACGAGACACGGAACACGCCGACGATGCGCGGATCGGAGATCGTGAAGGCCGGCCGCGGCGCGAGGTCGACCTTGTTCAGGACGACGATCTGCGCTCGCTCGTCGAGGCCGGCGCCGTAAGCGGCGAGCTCGGCGTCAATCGTCAGCCACTGCTCGTCGGCCGGCTTCGAGGCGTCGATCACATGGAGGAGCGTGCGCGCGCGCTCGAGGTGGGCGAGGAACTCGTGGCCGAGCCCGACGCCTTCGCTCGCGCCCTCGATCAGCCCGGGGACATCGGCCAGCACGAGCTGCCGCCCGTCCGGGGACTCGACCGTCCCGAGTACCGGCTGGAGCGTCGTGAACGGGTAATCGGCCACCTTCGGGCGCGCGTTCGAGAGCCGCGCGATGAGCGACGACTTGCCCGCGTTGGGAAGCCCGACGAGCGCCGCGTCCGCGAGCAGCTTCAGGTGGAGGTCGACGTCGAGCTCCTCCCCGGGCAGGCCGACCTCGGCGAAGCGCGGGACCTGGCGGGTCGACGAGACGAAGCGCGCGTTCCCGCGACCGCCCTGGCCGCCGCGCGCGAGCACGACACGCGCACCGGGATGCGCGAGGTCTGCCACGAGGTCGTCCTCGCCGGCGAAGACCTGGGTACCGACCGGCACGCGGAGCTCGACATCCTCGCCGTCGGCGCCGTGCTTGCGGGCGCCGCGGCCGTTCCCGCCGCGCCCGGCCCGGATCCACTTGCGCCGCTGCACGGAGGAGAGATCGCGAAGCGAGGGATCGGCCCGCAGGATCACGTCGCCGCCGCGGCCGCCGTCGCCGCCGTCGGGCCCACCCTTCGGCACGTACTTCTCGCGGCGGAAGCTGAGCCCTCCGTCGCCGCCCTTCCCGGCCTGGACGCGAATCCCGGCCCGGTCGCTGAACACGGTGCCTACGCCTGCGGCTCGACCACGGAGACGAAGCGGCGCTCGCCGCTCGTCCGGAACGAGACCGTTCCGTTGCGGATCGCGAAGATCGTGTCGTCGCGCCCGATCTCGGTGCCTGGGCCCGGACGGAACCTCGTGCCGCGCTGGCGGACGATGATCTTGCCCGGAGTCACCGCCTGGCCGTCGAAGATCTTCACCCCGAGGTACTTGGGGTTCGAGTCGCGGCCGTTCTTCGAGGAGCCGAGCCCCTTCTTGTGTGCCATCTAGGCTCCCTCCTCCTTTGCCTTGAGCGCCGACTCGAGGGCGGCGAGCGCGCCCTTGCGGGCGGCGTGCGCCCGCTCGTACTCGACGGCCGCCTCGAGCATCGGACGGTTCCAGGCCTTCGCCCCCTCCGACACCTGAGCGACCGTCATGGACTCATAGCCGCTCGGCATCCCCTTCACGTGCTCGTCCGCAGCCGCCTCGGCCGCGGGCTCGGCAGGAGCGGCGGCCTTCTTCGGCGTGACCGCTTTGCGGGCGCCGCCGAGCGAGATCTCGATCCTGCTCGTCGCGGCGCGGAAGCCGTTGTGCCGGCGGTAGCCGGTGCGCCGCTTCAGCTTGCCGATGCGGATCTTCGGGCCGCGCTCGTGCGCGATCACGGTCGCGGTCACCGTCGCCTCGCCCAGCAGGACGTCCGGCTGGAAGCTCTTCCCCTGCTCGGCCTTGACCCGGTCGACGACAAGCGTCTCGCCCTCGCGGACGCGGTACTGCTTGCCACCGAGACGGATGATCGCGTAGTCCATGGGAAGAAGGGCGCGCAGGCAGACGCCCGCGAAGCGGCGGAAGTGTAGCGAGTCGCGGTGGGGCTCGTCCAACCCACTCGCGCACGGGCGCTGTCCCGGCGACCGGGATCAGCCGGGTAGGCCGGCCTGCGCTTCGGCGACGGCGGGGCTCGCGTTCCCGGAGCGCATCGCCGTCACGACGACGATCGCGACACCGAGCGCGATCAACACGTCGCCGATCGAGTAGACGTTGCCGAGCGGAAGCCACCGCGGAACCGCCCAGCGGTCGACGAGGACGGCGAGCTGCGGGTGCGCGGCCGCGATGCTGTTCTCGTGCACCCTGTACGTGCGGCCGGCAGCGGCGAGCGCCGAGGCGCGCACGGGCATCAGACCACCGTTCGCGAGGATGGCGGCCACGTTCGCGGCGAGCCCGGCCGCCAGCAGTGGCGCACCCGTGAGGTGCCGGTTGCGGACGAGCAGCGCGACGAGCAGCGCGTACGAGAGCACCCACAGTGCCCGGGAGACGTCGCTCGGCGTGTGCCAGGGAAACACGCCGAGCGGAAACGCGACCGCCTGGAGCGCAACGGCGCAGAAGGCGAGCCAGGTCCCGTGGAGGCGTACGTCGCCGAGCGCCGACACCCGCCCGCCGAGCAAGCGCCCGAGGACGACGGCTACGAGAACGACGTCGACGAAGACCATGCGGCCTCGAGCTCCCGGAGGCTCGTGTCAGGGCGCGGCTCGCGCACCTGGTGGGCGAAGTGCTCGGCGAGCGCTGCGGTGACGAGCGGATCGAGCTGGTAGCCGCTCTCGCGCTGCAGCTCGCGAACGGCGGCCTCGACCGAGACGGCCCGGCGATAGGAGCGGTCGGAGGTGAGAGCGTCGAAGGCGTCGGCGACGAGGATCACCCGCGAGCCGAACGGGATGTCCGCGCCGGCCAACCCGTGGGGGTAGCCGTCGCCGTCCCAGCGCTCGTGGTGGTGCAGCACGAGCGTTGCCGCGAGAGGGCTCCCGAGGTCGGCGAGCAGCTCGTAGCCGATGACGGGATGGCGCTCGACGAGCGCCCGCTCGTCGGGGGCGAGCGGCCCGGGCTTGCCGAGGACGCTGTCCGGCAGTGCGATTTTCCCGACGTCGTGGAGGAGTGCGGCGAGATAGAGCTGCTCGAGGTCGTCGCCCTCCACGCCGAGACGCTGCGCCAGAGCGACCGCCAGCTCGGCGACCGCCTGCGAATGGTTCCGGTTGAAGCCGGTCCAGCGGTCGAGCACCTCGGTCAGGTCGGCGGGCGAGAGCACGCCGCGCTCGCGGGCGGAGGCGGCGGCGACGGCGTCGACGAGCGTGACGATCCTGTGGGCGGTGAGCAGCCGGCTGTCGCGTACCCCTGCCCCGGCTCCGAACGGCGCGTTCGGGAACGGCATGACCGTCAGCGCGTCGTCGAAGACGGTCACGCCCCCACGGGCGCCGTACTTGCTGCGGTAGAGCGCGAAATCCGCCCGCTTCTGCAGCGTGTGCAGGTCGTCGGCGTGCTCGGGGAAGAGAGCGACGCCGGCACTCACCGTCACCGGCTCCGCCAGCTCGAGCGCTGCCTGGCCACGGTCGAAGCGCGCCTGCACGGCCGCGACGACCTCGGCGTGGTTCCGCGCGGGGACGAGCAGGAGGAACTCGTCGCCGCCCAGCCGGTACCCGCTCTCGGGAACGGTCTGCCGGATCGCGGCACCGAGCGCTTGCAGAATCGCGTCCCCCATCGCGTGGCCGTGTCGGTCGTTGACCTGCTTGAAGCGATCGACGTCGAGCAGGCAAAGCGCGAGCCGCTCGCCCTCGAGCTGCGCCTCCTCGAGCATCGGCTCGGACTCGTCGCTGTACGCACGGCGGTTCTTGAGCGACGTGAGGCTGTCAGTGGACGCGGCGGCTTCGGCGATGCGGCCGCGGAGCGACGACCGTTGGTACATCGTCAGGGCGAAGAGCGGAGCGCTCAGGAGGATCACGAGCGGCGCCGACAGGCGCCAGAGGATCACCGCCTGGGCGGCGACGAAGACGGAGATCGCGAAGATCGGGCCCGAGTAGCGGAGGTGCTCCCTGAAGACGTCGAGCACGCGAGTCCCGGTCGCGAAGCCGATCGCGACGCAGACGAGGAAGACGTTAGAGCACACGAAGATCGAACCGCTCGCGACCACCGAGAGGGCGAGCAGCCCGTAGCCGTCGCGGGCGCCGCCTCCCGCGATGACCGGCAGCGCGGCGAGCGCGGTCGCGAGCGCGTACGTCGCGGCGTTGAACAGCGCCTTGAGCGGCTCGTAACGGTCGAGGGCCATGGCGAGCCCGATTGCGAGCGCCCCGATCAAGATCGACCACTCCCAGCCGAACAGCAACTGGCTCGAGACGATGAAGACGAACGCGAGCGACACGAGCCGCTTCCCCTCGACGTCGATCGGCACCGGCCGCCACTCGGCGACCATCGCGAGTACGAAGAACGAGCCGATCCCGATCGCGGAGTTCAGGCTCAAAGGCCGGCGCGCCGCGACGAGCGCGGCCCCGGCCACGACCGGTACGCCCGCCAGGATGGCGGTCAGGACGTACCAGCGCAGCCGGGGCGGAAGTTCCCGGCCGATGCTCGACACGTGCGGCATCGGTCGTCGAACGTCGTCGACTAGGTCCAGCGTGCGCCTGCGCCGCTTGCGACCGCAACGGATGCGAACGCCGCCAGCGCGATCGCGACGCGGATGTAGCGAGCCTTCCAGCGAATCACCGCAGTACCTCCTGGTCTCGTGGCCACTTCGCCACCTGCCCGAAGCCAAGTCGATGCTGTGCATTCGGGCATCCCGACAAGGGGGCATACCCCCTCCCCCTGAAGGGTGGGACCTGGGGGCTCTTACCGCTTTCCTACGCGCAGAGAGCTCGTCGTCGAGCTCTACTCGTCCAGACCCCACTCGCTCATCGGCGTGTAGCCCCAGTCGCCGTCGCCGTTGGCATCCGACTCGCTCTCCGCCGGGGCTTCGGCCTCGACGGCCTGGGCGGTCGCGGTCGCGCCCGCCGCCGCGGTGGTCTTCTTGCGCCGGTTGCGCCCGCCGCGCGAGCCGCGCCGGGTGCGCTTGCGCGGCGACGCCGCCTCGGTCCCGCCGTCACCGGGCTCCTCCGCACCAAGGTCCCGATCCGGAAGGTGGATGACCGGCCCCTCGGGCTCGGTCTCTGCCTCGTCGTCGGCGGCTTCCTCGCCGGCAGGCTCAGGCTCTGGGGGTGCCGCACCGTTCGTCGACGCCGGCACCCCGGCTGCGGCGGCTTTCTTCTTGCGGCTCCGCCCGCCGCGCGAGCCGCGGCGGGTCCTCTTCTTCGGGGCCGCCGGCTCCTCGGCGCCCTCGACCTCGGCGGCCGCCTCGTCGGGCTCGTCAGCCTCTTCCTCGTCCTCGTCGAGCACCTCCGGCACCTCGACTCCATCCGATTCCTTGCGCAGATTCGAGCGGCGGGCGCGCGTCGGGCGCTCCGCCTCCGACTCGGCGGTGAGCGGCTCGTCGGCGCGCTCGACCGGCGCGACGAGCTCGGCCCAGGCGATTCCCTCGGCGACCGCCGTCACGCGTGCGGTCACCTTCTTGCCGACCAGCTTCGCCGCGCCCCCGACGACCACGTCGATGCCGCCGACCTTCCCGGCGCCGGCCTGCGGGTCGTGCAGGCCCACCTCGCCGAGCTTCAGCTCGAGCTCCTGGCCGACCTCGACCGGCAGCGACGGCGCGACCTTCTCCAGCGTTCCCTGCTCGAGCACGTGGAAGTGGTCGAGGTGTGCTCCCTCCTTGCCGACGAGGAAGAACCGGCGGCGGGTCGTCTCCTCGAGCTCGCGGAGTCGTTCGCCCGCCGAGCCCATGAGCAGCCACATCACACGCGCGGAAACCTCGACCTTGAACGCCTTGGCACGCGAGCCCGGCGTGACCAGCCCGCGGAGGCGGCGCTCGACATCGACGGCCGCCGTGTGCTCCGAGACGACGATGCCGTCTCCGCCGCACGTCGGGCACTTCTTCGTCATCACCTCGCGCGGGCCGTCCGTGACGTTCTGTCGCGTCATTTCGACGAGCCCGAGCGGCGAGATCTCGACCACGTAGGTCTTCGTCCGGTCGCGTTCCAGCTCCTCGGCGAGCGCATGCTCGACGGCGGCCCGGTTCTTCGGGCTCGCCATGTCGATGAAATCGATCACGATGATGCCGCCGATGTCCCGGAGCCGCAGCTGGCGCACGACCTCCTTGACGGCCTCGAGGTTGTTCTTCGTGATCGTGTCCTCGAGCCTGGCGCCCGACTTCTTCGAACGCGAGCCGACGAAGCGACCGGTGTTGACGTCGATCACCGTGAACGCCTCGGCGTAGTCGAAGATCAGGTAGCCGCCCGACGGAAGGTCGACCCGGCGGCTGAGCGTGGAGCGGATCTCCCCTTCGACGCCGAACGCCTCCATCAGCGGCTCGCGCTCCTTGTAGCGGATGACGCGCTCCGCCATGTGCGGCGAGGTCTTCTTCAGATACCCGACGATCCGCTTGTGCGTTCGGTCGTGGTCGACGAGCAGCCGCTCGAAGTCGCCCGTGAACAGGTCGCGCACGACCCGCAGCGGCAGCTCCGCCTCCTGGTAGACGAGCGACGGAGGTTCCGAGGCCTTCGCCTTCGCCTCGATCGAGCGCCACAGGCGCTGCAGGAAGTCGAGGTCACGCTCGATGTCCTCGGCAGAGGCGCCCTCGGCGGCGGTGCGCACGATCACTCCGCCGGTCTTCGGCGCGAGCTCCTTGAGGATCCCCTTCAGGCGGTTGCGCTCGTCGTCCTCCAGCCGGCGCGACACGCCGAGGCCTTCCCCGTGCGGGACGTAGACGACGAACCGGCCGGGCAGCGAGATCTCGGTGGTGAGCCGCGCACCCTTCGTCTTCATGGGGTCCTTGACCGCCTGCACGAGGATCTTCTCGCCCCGCTGGATCAGGTCCTGGATCTTCCGGGCGCCCTTGCGGCCCTCGAGCTCGGGCCCGACGATCTCGTCGACGTAGAGGAAGCCGTTCTTCTCGAGCCCGATCTCGACGAACGCCGCCTCCATGCCGGGCAGGACGTTGTCGACGACGCCGAGGTAGACGTTCCCGGCGATCGAGCGGCGCTCCGGCCGCTCGAGGTACACCTCGGCGACCCGGTCGTCCTCGAGCACGGCGACGCGCTTCTCGCCGGCGTCGACCGAGATGAGAAGCTCGCGCTTGGCCTTCGGCAGCGGCGCGCGCTTCGGTGCCGAGCGGCGGCGGGGCTGGGCCGAGCGCGTCTTGCGCTCGGATGCCTTCCGCTTCTCGGCCGGCTTGTCCGCACCGGCGGCAGGTTCGGCCGCAGAGGTCGCGCCGTGGGCCGACGCGGCGGCGGTCTTCTTCTTGCGGTTGCGCCCTCCGCGTGTGCCGCGGCGGCGCTTCTTCGGGGTGGTCGTGCTCTCGGTTCCGTCCTCGGGCCCGCTGCTCGCGGGCACCTCGACGGCTCTTACCTCAACGTCCTGACGTGCTTCTGTGGCGCGCTCCGGGCGCGCCTCGATGTCCGACCTCTTGCGTCGGAACCAAGGGAGTGGCAAACGATGTCTCCTGAATCGAGCGCGCGCTGGAGCAGTGAAGCCGCGCGGCGCGGATGGATGGGAAAAGCCTTGGCATGGCCTTCCCTCAGGGTATCAGTGGGTCGCTACGCGGCCTCGGCGGCGGGCCGGAGCTTCGTCCGGCGCGCGCGGATCGCCCGCAGGCGCTGGGACAGCCGCGACCACGCCCACGGCTCGACCTCCACGTAGCGCGTGGCCGATTGCCCGCGCGTGGCGTCGAGGTACTCGAACCAGGCGTCGGCCTCCTCGATGAGGAGCAACTCGAACGCCTCCTGATGTCCGGTCAGCGCCATGCGGGCTTTCACCTCCAGTCGATGCGGAGAGCCTAGGACCTGAACCGGACGGATCCCGACGCCGTCCCGCGGGAAGAATCACGGTCGCTGCCGCGTCCTGTGATTGCTGCAACGCAGCAAAGGGGCACGAGGAAGGCTCGCAACCTGCTCGCGAGCACCTCGCGCCGCCTGGGGGAGGCGCGTCCGGCCTGACCCCGATCGGGCCGCACACACACCGAGCTGGGGCGGGACGCCTGCCGGCGTGCCGTCCCAGCTCGATCGCGAGCGCATCGTGACCGCGCCGGGCTAGGACGTCCGCTACGACCTGATCGAGTCGGTCGCCCTGCGCTCCAGCGCCTCGAAGTAGCGCACGGCCGCCTCGCCGATCGAGCGCGTGCCGCCGTAGGCGATCGCGCCCTTGAGCGCCCACCCGGCGACCGGAACCACGTCGAGGAGCTCGCGCGCGACCGCGCGGAACCCGAATCCCGCCCCGACGACGCCGAGCAGCTCCGTCGCCCTGCGCCGGTCGAGCTCCTCGCCGTAGGCGAGCGCGATGCGAAGCACCAGCCGGATCTGGTTGAGCGTCAGCACCGGCAGGTCGACGCCGGGGACGAACACGGCGGCGGCGACGAGGCCGTTCCGCTTGCTGAAGCTCGCAATGAGCACGTCGCAGACAGCCCGCCGCAGCACCGGCAGGCGCGCGGCGAGCCCCGTGCCGTCCTCGCCGAGCCGGCGGGCGAGCGCCTCCGCGATCTCGCCGATCGGAAAGCCCTGGCCCGGTGGCACACGCACGAGGTCGGTCGCGAGCACGTACGGGACGGAAGCCGACTCCGTGACGGCGACGATCGGGATCCCGCGCCGGTCGGCCTCCCGGAGCTGCTCCTCGTCGGGCTCGCCGACCCAGACGAGCGCCGCGGCGTTCTCGACGCGGCCCTCCACCACGGCGGCAGCGTCTCCCCCCTCGCGGAGCGCCCGGGCGAGCACCGGCACGAGCTCGCGGGCACCGGCCACCGCGAGCGGACGCGAGTCGCCCGCACCGCGGCGCACCTCGCGCAAGACCGACAGCACCGCGAGCGGGCCGAGCTTGGAGCGCTTCTTCAGGCTCACACGCGCCTCCGCTCGACTCGCCGCATGTAGATCGCCTGGAGGATTCCGAGCGCGAGGAAGTTGGTCAGCATCGACGAGCCTCCGACGGAGACGAACGGCAGCGGGATACCGGTGATCGGGGCGATCCCCATCGTCATCGCGCTGTTCACGAACACCTGAAAGAGGAACATGAATGCGATCCCGCCCGCGACGATCGCGCTGTACAGGTCGCGCGCGACCGTCACCACCTTGAGCGCTCGCCACACGACGAGCAGGTAGAGGAGCAACAGAATCGAGGCGCCGAAGAAGCCGTGCTCCTCGGCCAGCGACGCGAAGGCGAAGTCGGTGGAGTGCGCCGGCAGGTAGTTGAGCCGCGTCTGCGTCGCGCCGATCACACCGCGGCCGCGCAGGCCGCCGGCGCCGACGGCCGTGATCGACTGGCGCAGGTTGTAGGTCGCGCCACGCGGGTCGTTCGACGGATGCGTGAAACCGGTGAGGCGGGCGGTCTGGTACGGCTTGAGCACGTTCACGCCGGCCGACGGCAGGATCCAGAGGACGGCGAGCGCAGCGACGACCGTCACCGCGAGCAGCACGCCGAGGTGGAGCCAGCGGACGCCGGCGACGAGCAGTACCCCGGCGAGCGCGGCGGTGTAGACGAGCGCGGTGCCGAAGTCGGGCTGCACGAAGACGAGCGCGATCGCGGCGACCCCGTAGGCGACCGCACGGAGCGGCGCCCGCACGGAGGCCGCCGGCACGGAGCGATCGGCGAGCAGCCCGGCCAGCGCGAGCACGAACAGCACCTTGCCGAACTCGGACGGCTGGAAGGCGAAGAAGCCGATGTCGATCCACCGCGTCGAGCCGCGGCTGGCCGCGCCGGCGGCGAGAACGAGCACCATCAGCCCGAGCGTGCCGAAGTAGATCGTCCGGTAGAAGCGCCGGTACAGCGCCGGATCGACGAGCAGCGCCCCCAGGAACAGCAGCGCTCCGACCGCCGCGTACAGGCTCTGCCGCGAGAGGGCCGAGCCGCCGCTGTCGTGCTTCGTGATCCCGTCGATCGCGTACAGGCCGTAGAGCGCGAGTGCGACGACCGCGGCGAGCAGCACCCAGTCCAGCCGGCGGACGAGCCCGGCGAGGCCGACGGCCTCGACCTCGCGCCGCCCGCGCAACCTGGTGTCGACAGCCTCGATCGCCATCAGTCGCTCGGGTGCGCGGTCACGGTTGCCTTCTTCCCGAACCACTGCTCGAACACCTGGAGCGCCGCCGGCGCTGCGGCGGTGCCGCCGTGGCCGCCGTTCTCGATCAGCGCGCAGACGACGATCGACGGGCTGTCGTACGGGCCGTAGCCGCACCACCAGGACTGGGTGAGCGGATGCGAGTAGCCGGGCACGACCTTCTCGGCCGAGCCGGTCTTGCCCGCGATGTCGATCGGGAAGGTGCCGAACACGCCCGAGGACGTGCCGAACGACGCGTGGCTCGCCTCCTCGAGGCCCTGCTGGACGACCGCGAGCGCGGCGGGGTCGACGCCGGTCGCCTGCGGTGCCTGGGCGGCGAAGCGGCGCAGCACCCGCGGCGCCTGGCCCTTCGAGCCGGGCAGCTCGACATCCTCGGCGAGGTGCGGGGTGACGAGCCGGCCGCCGTTCGCGATCATCGCGTAGAAGCGCGCCATCTGGAGCGGCGTCACCGTGAGGTCGCCCTGGCCGATCGCGAGCTGGATCGAATAGCCCGGCTTCCAGATCCGGTCGACGTAACCCTTGCACGGCGGGCCGCCGAAGTGCTCGCACCTCCACTCGGGCGTCGGCACGAGGCCGTCGACCTCGTTGCCGATGTCGATGCCGGTCGGCTCGCCGAAGCCGAAGCGGTTGGCCCAGGCCTGGAGCGGGTGGCCGCGATCCTTGGGAAGGGTGTAGAAACGCTGGCCGACCCGGTAGAAGTAGGTGTCGCAGGACTCGGCGAGCGCCATCTTCAGGTCCATCGCCTGGTCGATGAGCGGCGTCCAGTTGTTGAACACCTGACCGTGGTCGACGAGGTCCGGCGTGCAGGGGATCAGCTCGTACGGCGTCAGCAGCCGCTCCTGCATCGCGGCGAGTGCGGTCACCGGCTTCCATGTCGAGCCGGGCGGGTACGTCGCGCCGGTCGCACGGTTGATGCCGGGATGGTTGTCCTTCTCGGCAACTGCCGGATTCAGCAGCGGTGCCAGCTTCTGCTTGTCGGGCACGCCGGCGAAGACCGACGGCTTGTAGGTTGGATTCGACGCCATCGCGAGCACGGCGCCGGTGTTGGGGTCGAGCGCGACGATCGCCCCGCCGTCCGCGTACTCGCCCTCGGCGCTCGAATGCGCGAGCTTGATCCCGTAGGTGAGCGCCTTCTCGGCCGCCCGCTGCAAGTCGATGTCGATCGTCAGCTTGAGCGCCTCGCCCGGAGCGGGTGTGGTGACCGCGACGGCCGCGCCCTTGGGGCGCCCGAGCGAGTCGACGGTGAGCTGCGCCGACCCGTCGTGGCCGCGCAGATAGGTGTCGTAGGCGGACTCGACCCCCGCCTGCCCGATCGCGTCGGTCGGCTGGTAGCCCTGTTTCTTGAGCTTCTTGTACTCCGGCGCGGAGATGCGCCCGACGTAGCCGAGCAGCTGCGCCGCGAGCGACTGGTACGGGTAGGTTCGCAGCCAGCTCTCCTGCATGCGCACGCCTGGGAACTGCGCGGCGTGCTCCTCGAGGTAGAAGACCTGGTCGCGGCGGATTCCGCGCTGGACGACGATCGGCGTGAGCGGGTCGCCGCGATACTCGTGCATCCGGGCGAGCATCTCCTGCACCGTGACGCCCGTGATCTGCGAAAGCGCGCGCAGCTCCTTCCGCTCGGCCGGCCACGTCTTCGGCAGGTCGGCCGGCCACAGCTCGACGCGAGTGCCGGCAACGTTGCCCACGATCACCTTGCCGGTGCGATCGACGATCGGCCCACGCGGCGCGTCGATCCGGATCGTGCGCACGCGGTTGTCGTTCGCGACCGCGAGGTAGCGGTCGCTCGACAGGACCTGGAGCGCCCACAGGCGGAGGAAGAGGACGGCGAACACGCCGAGCGCGAGGAACGCGAGAATCGCCACCCGCATTGCGAGCTGCGGGGTCAGCCGGTAGGGCTCCTCGACGCGCGGGTCACTCGGCAGGAAGCGCCGGCTGCGGCGCGGGAACTCGGTACTAGCCAAGGAGGCGGACCTCGCGGATGCGGTCGCCGAGCTCGAGCGGCGGGAAGAGCCTCCGCACGAGCGCGTACACCGGCAGCGTCAGCAGCAGGTTGAGCAGCAGGCCGGGCAGGAGCCCGTGCACGACGAGGCGGGCGGGTGCCGGCTCGCCGAGCACGAACTGCAGCGCGAGGTTGCAGAACGCGTAGGCGATCGTCACGACCGCGACCGACAGGAACGGCGCGTGGAAGCGGTCGCGTGCGGTCGTCTCGCCGTAGCGCCCGATCCAGAAGCCCCCGACGGTGAGCAGGAGCGAGGTGACGCCGAGCGTGCCCAGCGTCGCCGTGTCGAGCAGGAGGCCGGTGAGGAAGCCGGCGAGCGCCCCGAAGATCGAGCCGCGCAGGAGGGCGACCGAGAGCAGCGCGACGAGGACGACGCTGCCGGAGCGGAACGTGACGTACTGCGTGAGCACGACGAGCTGAAGCAGCGCGGCGAAGAAGAGCAGGAATGCGGCTTTGGCGCCGTCCATCAGCTCTTCGGGACGAGCGCGATCACCGACCGCAGCGACGAGAAGTCGACCAGAGGCTGGACCTGGATCGTCTGGAACGCGTCGGCGTCGGACTCGGACTGGCTCGTGACGGTGCCGATCACGACATCCTTCGGATAGAGGGACGGCAGGGCGCCCTTGCCGATCGTCCCCGACGTGACGACTGTGTCGTTGACGTCGACCCGCTTCGTCTTCGAGACGCGGTCGAAGATCAGCACATCTCCGCTCCCACCGCTCGAGACGATCCCGATCGCACTCGGCGACGTCACGTCGGCAGCGGAGACGTGGCTCGAGCTGTCCGTGAGGAGCGTGACGCGGGCGACGTGGGCCCACACACGGGTGACGGTGCCGACGAGGCCGCCGACACCGCCGGCGCTCGGGGCGACGACGACATCGCCGGATGCGAGGCCGTCGTGCGAGCCGGCCGCGATCGTCACCGTCTGGTCGATCGGGCTCTGGGGGTTCGTGAGCACCTCGGCGTTCACACGGCCGAACGCGGCAACCGACGGCGGCCCGTGATAGTCGAGCGCCTTCTGCAGCTGGACGTTCTGGTAGACCGCCGTCTGGTCGAGGACGAGCTGGTGGCGAAGGCGCGCGTTCTCGGCGCGGAGGCGCGCGTTCTGCGAGCGGGCGCTCGCGAGGCCGTGGAACCAGTTGACCGTGTCCCGGAACGGCGCCGACACGCGGTCGGCGGCGACCTCGAACGGCCGCAGTGCCGTCGCTGCGGTGCTCTGGACCCCGTCGAGCGCGGTCGAGCGAAAGGAGATCGTGATCAGGGCGAGCGACAGCACGACCAGGGCGCCAACGATGATCCGGCGCTTGAGGGCGCTGGAACGGTTCGATGGGTAGCCGGAGGCGGCGGTGCGCTGGACGGATGAGCCCAGGACCGCAAGACGGACGGTCCGGTTGCGAGGCACAGGCGGACGCAGTCTACCCAGGGTTTCGGAAGGGGCCGCTGAGCGCGTAGACCCAGAGCAGTCCCCACTCGCTCGGCACCCGATCGTGCAGCCGGAAGCCCAGCTTCTCCATCACCCGCCGCGACGGGAGATTCTCCTCGATCGTGATCGAGACGACGCGCTCGAAACCGAGCTCGCCGAGCGCCCAGGCGACCGCGGCAGCGCCGGCCTCGGTTGCGATGCCGAGGCGCCACCACGCCGGGTCGAGCGCCCAACCCACCTCCGGATCGGCGGGCCACGAACGGTGGTACTGCGGGCCGGTACGGCCGATCAGCTCGCCGGTCTCCCGCCATTCGACGGCGACCAGGCCGAAGCCGTGCTCGTCCCAGTGGCGCTGCCAGCGGTCGAAGCCGGCATCGGACTGCTCGCGCGTCTGCCTACCGGTGAGGTGGCGTGTGAACAGCGGATCGGCGTTCCAGCGCGCAACGGTGTCGCGGTCCGATTCGCGAAAGCGTCGCAGAACCAGCCGCTCGGTCTCGATCACAGCCTCACGACCGCGGTCGTTCGCACCGCGACTGGGACGAAGCCGGCCCGCGTATTGACGGTGCGCATGCCCACATTGTCCTCGGCGTTCACCGTTCGGACGAGCTCGACGTCAGGTCGCGCGTCGCGCAGGCGGCGGAGGGACTCGAGCTTGACCGCGGTCGCGAGCCCGCGCCGTCGCGCCCACCGCGCGGTCGCCGTGTCGTCGGTGTCCGCGACCAGTGACGGCGGCGCCGAGACGCGCACGTCGGTGAACGCCGCCACCTCGCCGCGGTCGTCGAGCGCGACCGTTACCCAGATCTCGCGGCCACGGGCGGCGGCGGCGTCCTCCATCGCCCGCACCCAGTCGACGTCGATGGCCGGGAACTCGAAGCCGGCAGGGTCCGGCGCGTCGCCCATCGCGTCGCGGGCGCGCGCGTACGACTCGAGGAGCTCGTCGGGCGCGGCGCCGCACCAGGACGCGAGGCTGAAGCCGGGCGGCAGGGAGGGGTCGGACAGATCCGCCTCGCGGAGGCGCAGCTCTGCCGCCACCTCGCGCTGGTCGTCGACGGCGCCGGCCGCCCGCGCGAACGCCGCCCCCGCCTGGTCGTGATGGTGGCCGAAGAACGAGGCCCCGCCGGCCTTCCGCACCGCGTCGGCGACCGCGGCGAGCAGCGCCGTGCCAAGCCCACGCCGGCGTGCGCCGGGCAGCACGATCACCTCCCCGACTGCGAACGTCGGCGAGGGCAGCATCAGCACCGCGGCACCGACGATCTCGTCCCCGTCGAGCCCGATCCAGCGCCGGCGGAGACCGTCCGACCAGTGGCGGTAGTAGGCAAGCGAGAGGCTGGGCTCGCGGAACGGGCGCTCGTAGCTGCAGGCCTCCTCGACCGCGTGGATCGCGAGCAGCACCTCGTCGGGCGCGTTCGGCGCGTCGATCTCCTCGACGCGCACCTGCGTTCCTAGCGGGAGCGGTGGCCGTTGCGGGAGCGCGCCCGCGAGCTGCGGTGGATCGCGTCGAATTCCTCGAGGCTGCGCCCCGACCCGACGGCGACGCAGGTGAGGGGCGACTCCGCGAGGTGCACCGGCATGTGCGTCTCGTGCCGCAACCGCTCGTCGAGCCCCATCAGCAGCGCGCCCCCGCCGGCGAGCACGATGCCGCGGTCCATGATGTCGGCGGCGAGCTCCGGCGGGGTCTTGTCGAGCGTGGACTTGATCGCGTCGATGATCTGGTTGACCGGCTCCTCGAGCGCGTGCCGTACCTCTTCGCTCGAGAGGATCACCGTCTTGGGCAAGCCGGTGAGCATGTCGCGGCCGCGCACCTCCGCCTGCACCTCTTCCTTCATCGCGTACGCGGAGCCGACCTCGAGCTTGATCTCCTCTGCCGTCTGCTGGCCGATCAGCAGCTTGTACTCCCGCTTGATGTGATTGATGATGGCCTCGTCCATCTCGTCGCCGCCGACGCGCAGCGACTGCGAGACGACGATCCCGCCGAGCGAGATGACGGCCACTTCGGTCGTGCCGCCGCCGATGTCGACGATCATGTTCCCGGTCGGCTCGCCCACCGGCAGGCCGGCGCCGATCGCCGCCGCCATCGGCTCTTCGATCAGGTAGGCCTTGCGCGCACCGGCAGAGAGGGTGGCTTCCTCGACCGCGCGTTTCTCGACGCCCGTCACGCCGGATGGGACGCACACGACGACGCGCGGGTGCGCGAATCGATGCTGATGCACCTTCTGGATGAAGTGCCGCAGCATCTGCTCCGTGACGTCGAAGTCGGCGATCACGCCGTCCTTGAGTGGTCGGATCGCGCTGATCGTGCCCGGGGTCCGGCCGAGCATCCGCTTCGCCTCGAGGCCGACGGCGTGCACCTCGCCGGAGCGCTGGTCGATCGCGACCACGGACGGCTCGGAGAGCACGATCCCGCGTCCGCGCACGTAGACGAGCGTGTTGGCCGTGCCGAGGTCGACCGCCATGTCGCGGCCGCCGAACCCGGTGAGGTAGTTGAAGAGGCCCATCCGCGCGGCCACTCTAGCTTGCGAGCACTTCGGCCAACCACCGCTTCGCTTCGCGAACGAGCGTCGGGTTGGTCTCGAGCGTGTAATAGCCGAGCGCGATCAGGGCTTGCGAGAGGCACCAGCCCTTCGCCCGGAGCCAGGTCGCCTCGTCGACATCGAGCGTCGCGCGGAAGCGCTCCCGGTCATCGCGCCGGAGGAGCTTCCAGGCCGCCATGACGTCGACGGCGGGGTCGCCGACGCCGGCGCAGCCCCAGTCGATCACACCCGTGAGGCGGCCGCCACGGACGAGGACGTTGCGCGCGTCGAGGTCGGCGTGCAGCCAGACCGGCGGGCCGTCCCACTCGGGCGCCGCGGCGGCGAGCTCCCACAGCTCGATCGCCCCCGGGGCATCGACGCGCTCGAGGGCGTCCCGGACCCAGGCATCCCGGGTCGCGAGCGGCTCGCCGCGCCGCGCGCCGGGCGGCGGCCCGCCGGCCGGGTCGATCGTGCGCAGCGCGGCGACGAACGAGGCGAGCTCGTCGACGGCGAGCGGAGCCTCGATCGGGATCTCGCCGTCGAGCCAGGTGACGACCGACCAGTGCCACGGGTAGCCGCGACCCGGCCGGCCGCGGGCGACCGGCAGCGGGATCTCGACCGGCAGCGCCCGCGCGAGGATCGGCAGCCACTCGTGCTCGCTGTCCTCCTCCACCTCGGGGCCGTGCACACGCGGGAGGCGGACGGCGAGCCGGTCGCCCAGCCGGAAGATCGCGTTGTCGGTGCCGGCGGGCTCGATGCGCACGAGCGGCAGCTCCGCCCAGTCCGGGAACTGCTCCCGGAGCAGCGCGCGCACGAGCTCCTCGTCGAGGTCGAGCTCGTCCGCGTGCATGCGCGGCATCAGCCGAACCCGTACGCCCCGGCGAACCGCGTCGCGAGCAGCGAGACGAGCAGCGAGCCGGGCAGCCCGACCACGTTCAGGAAGTCGCCGTCGACCCGTTCGACGAGGCTCGCGCCGAGCCCCTGGATCGCATACGCGCCCGCGCGCCCCTCCCACTCGCCCGCTGAGACGTAGTGCGCGAGGTCGCGCGGGGTGAGCACGCGGAACGTGACGAGTGTCGAAGTGGCGTGCAGCTCCTCCCATGCGCTGGTGCGCAGGCAGAGGCCCGAGACGACCTCGTGCGTCCGGCCGGAGAGCGCCTCGAGCATTCGCTCGGCCTCCTCCGAGTTCACCGGCTTGCCGAGCAGCTCGCCGCCGAACAGCACCTCGGTGTCGACGCCGAGCACGGGCCGCTCACGGGCGTCGACGGAGCGCGCCTTCCCGGCCGCCCGCTCGAGCGGGGACGTGCCCTCGACCTCCTCGAAGCTCGGCACCACGACCTCGTACGGGATCCGGAGCTGCTCGAGGATCGCCCGCCGCTGCGGCGACGTCGAGGCAAGGATCAGCGGCGGCGCAGCGATGCGACCCAGATCTCCTCGCACGGCCACTTCCTCGCCCAGTCGGCCGTGACGTACGTGTAGTGCTCGTGCGTGACCGCGCCGGCCGGGGCCTGGAGCTCGACGAGCCGCTCGATCTCGAAGCCGTTCCCGCGCAGAACGTCGATCCACTCGCCGTGGGCGAGATGGAACTCGACGCCGCCGTCCGGCCACTCGAACCGGCGCATCCCGAACTGTGGGTGGACGAGGTGCTCCTTGGCCGGGACCTCGTCGTCGCTGCAGAGGATGACGAGCGTGGAGTTGCGCAGGAAGACGAGGCGCCCACCGGGCCGGAGCAACCGCGCCGCCTCGGGGACCCAGCGGTACGGGTCGACCCAGATCGACGCGCCGTACTCCGAGACCACGAGGTCGGCGCTCTCGTCCGGGAGCCCCGTCTCGGCGGCGTCCGCCTCGACGAGCGGGAACTCGATCCCCGTCTTCGCCATCATCCGGCGCGCGGTCGCGAGCTGCGCCGGGGTGACGTCGACGCCGACCGGCCTGGCGCCGAGCTTGGCGAGCCACGCTGAGAAGTAGGCGGTGCCGCAGCCGAGCTCGACGACGTCGAGGCCGGCCACGTCGCCGAGCACGTCGAGCTCCGACTCGTCGATCCCCCAGATGCCCCACGACACCTCGTCCAGCGCCCAGTTGACCTCCGCGTTCGCGTCGGTGTACTCGGCGTTCGACTGCGTCCAGAGCGCGACGTTCTTGTCGGCGTCGCTACGCCAGCCCATCGGGGAACCAGATCCCGATCTCGCGCTCGGCCGACTCGGGCGAGTCCGAGCCGTGGACGAGGTTCGAGGGCATCGCGAGCGCGAACTCGCCGCGCAGGCTCCCGGGGTCGGCGTCGGCGGGATTCGTCGCGCCGATCGTTTTGCGGCAGATCGCGATCGCGCCTTCGCCCTCGAGCACGAACGCGAGGGTCGGCCCCGAAGTGATGAAGTCGACGAGCTCGCCGAAGAAGGGCTTCTCACGGTGCTCGGCATAGTGCGTCTCGCCGACCGTGCGGCTCGCGGTGACGAGCCGGGCTGCGCGCAGTCGGAGCCCTCGGCGCTCGAAGCGCGCGAGGATCTCACCGTCGAGATTGCGCGCGACGGCGTCGGGCTTCGCGAGGATCAGCGTCCGTTCGACGGCCATGCGGCGGGGGAGACTACCCGGACCGCCGACGGCGCGCCACGGGGCGCCGCGCCTCGGCGATCGGGACGGCCCCTTCGCCCGCAGGGATCGGCGTCTCGCAGTACGGGCAGATCTGCCAGCTGGCGTCGAGCGGACGGCCGCAACCCCCGCACGACTGGCGCAGCTTCGTCGTGCACACCGGGCAGACGAGGAAATCCTCCTCCACGTCGGCCCGGCAGACCGGGCAGCGCAGGTCGCGGCCGCCGAGCCGCCGCTCGATCGCGCGGATCTCGAGCTCGCGCTCGCGCACGTCGTCGAGGTACTCCGGCGGACGGAACAGCATGTAGACGAGCGGCCCGACGACCGGCACCAGCCCGACCACGGACGCGACGGCGACGATCAGCGGGTCGGCGATCCGGCGGCGGGCGTCCTTGTAGACCCAGTAGACCGACGCGACCCAGAAGACGACGACGAAGAAGATCGCCAGGTTGCGGATCACGTACCACGTCGACGAGTGGAAGAAGTCGTGGACGCTCGAGAAGGACGAGGCGATCACAGGAGCATTCTTCCTACGCCGTAACCCGCGGCAAACGCCAGCCCGACGAAGAGCGCCAGCAGGAGGAGCGCGAAGAGCGTGACGGTGATCCGCTCACGAGACCGCGTCATGGTAGGCATTTCACCGCTCCGCCGAGAGGTCGGCAAGGAGATAGAGGGAACCGGTGACGAGCCTCGGCCCGCCGACGGCCCGGGCCCGGCGAAGCGCCCGCCTCGGGTCGGCGATCGTTTCCACCGTCTGGAACCACGGTCGCGCCCGCTCGGCGACCACCTCGGCCGGCAGGGCGCGCGGGCTCGACGACCGCGTCGCGATCAGCGTGCGGCCGGCGCGGGCGAGCCGCTCGAGGATGCCGTCGACATCCTTGTCGGCGAGGAGGGAGCAGACGACGACATAGCGGCCCGGCTCGGGCAGCCGGTCGAGCAGCCAGTCGACCGCCTCGGGGGTGTGCGCGCCGTCGCGCACCTCACCCGGCCGAAGCTCGAGCCGCCCGGGGAGGCTCGCCTCGGCAAGGTCGACTTCGCGCCCGAGGAAGGCGGACGCCGCCTCGCGGGCCCCGCCGACCCGCACGTCGCGACCCGGGACGAGGTGGGCGAACTCCGCGTCGGGGAGGACGACCGTCGCCTCGGGGCCGGCGACGGCGAGTTTCTCGGCCGCGATCAGCTCACGCGTCCCGCCCAGCACGTCCGTGTGCTCGAGGCCGACGTTCGTGAGCAGGACGACACGGGCGTCGATCACGTTCGTCGCGTCGTGGCGGCCCCCGAGCCCCGCCTCGACGGCGACGTGCTCGACCCCGTCGGCGGCGAAGTCGGCGAAGGCCGCAGCGGTGAGCACCTCGAACTGCGTCGCGCCGACCGACCCGGCCTCCGCGCGCACCCGCCAGAGGGCACGCTCGAGCCCCGCCGGGTCGGTCTGCAGCCGCTCGTGCCACCCCTCGACGTGCGGCGAGGTGTAGGCCCGCCCGCCGATCGTGCCCGCGATCCGCCGCGCGGCGGTCGACTTGCCCTTCGTGCCGACGACGTGCACCGCCTCGAACGAGCGCTGTGGATCGCCGAGCCGCCGCAGCAGCTCGCGCATCCGCTCGGTCCCGAAGCCGTCGGTGGGCCACGGCGAGAGCGTCTCGAGCCATCGCAAGGTGTCTGACACCTTGAAGGTGTCAGACACCGTCGAGGGCACTGAGCTCGCGCCGGTAGCGCTGGAGCTTCTCTCGCTCCGCAGCGACGACCTCGGCGGGCGCGTTCTGCACGAAGCGCTCGTTCGAGAGCATCTTCTCCGCACGGGCCACCTCGCCCAGGAGGCGCTCGCGCTCCGCCTCGGTGCTGCCGTCCCCAAGCTGCGGTGCGCGGTCGGGCTTCACCACCGCGTCGAAGATCCGCCGCGCGTCGCCCTCGAGCGGGGGCACGACTCCGGAGCGTCGGAACACCTGTGCGGCCGCCTGCACCTGCTCGAGCGCCGCCGCCTCCGTCTCGCCGCCCGCCTCCGGCCACGGTGCGACGATCAGCCGCGACGAGCGGTCGGGCAGGAACGACCAGATCTCCTCGGTCACATGCGGGAGCGCCGGGTGGAGCAGCTTCAACAGCCGCTCGAGCGCCGCCGTTGCGGTCGCCCGGGCGTCGGCGTCGCCGTCGTACAGGCGCCCCTTCACCGCCTCGAGATACCAGTCGCAGAAGTCGTCGAAGGTCAGGTGGTACAGCTCGTCCATCGTGTGGGCGAAGTCGAACTCGTCCAGCAGCGACTCGACGCGGCGTTGCGACTGCGAGAGGCGCGCGAGGATCCACCGCTCCTCGAGCGACGCCGGCCGCTCGACGGGCGCGGCGCCCTCGCAGCTTGTCACGATCAGTCGCGCTGCGTTCCAGAGCTTGTTCGCGAGCTTCCCACCCTCCTCGATCGCGGAGTACGAGAAGCGCACGTCCTGCGTGAGCGAGTTCTTCATCAGCCCGTAGCGGGTCGCGTCCGTGCCGTACCGGTCGATCAACTCGAGCGGGTCGATGCCCGTGCCGAGCGACTTCGACATGCGCCGCCCGTCGGGGGCGAGCACGGTCGAGTGGATGATCACGTCGGTGAACGGCACCTCTCCGAGCAGCTCGAGCCCGGAGAAGATCATCCGGTTCTCCCAGAGGCGGATGATCTCCCGGGCGGTCGTCTGCAGGTTGCCCGGGTAGAAGTAGGCGAGGTCGTCGGTCTCGTCCGGCCAGCCGAGCGTGGCGAACGGCCAGAGCGCGGAGCTGAACCAGGTGTCGAGCACATCCGTTTCGCGCGTCAGCTCGGCCGACCCGCACTCGGCGCACGCCGTCGGCTCGGTCTCGGCGACGGTCACGTGCCCGTCGGGGCAATACCAGGCGGGAATCCGATGACCCCACCAGATCTGGCGCGAGATGCACCAGTCGGGCGCGTGCTCGAGCGAGTCGATCGCGAACCGATGCTGGCTCTCCGGGTGGAACCGCACCTCGTGCGCGCGGAGCGCCTCGAGCGGGCGCTGCTTGAGCTCGTCCATCGAGCACCACCACTGCAGCGAGATCCGCGGTTCGATCCGCGAGTGGCAGCGCTCGCAGTAGGCGACCGAGTGGCGGTAGTGCTCACGCTTCTCCAGCAGCCCGCGCTCGCGGCACCAGTCGAGGATCCTCTGCGACGCCTCCTCCTGCGTCAGCCCCTCGAGCCCCTCGGCCGTGACGCGCCCGTCGGGCCCGATGCAGCTCGGCTCGTCGAGACCATGGTCGCGCCCGATCTCGAAGTCGGTCGGGTCGTGGCCGGGCGTGATCTTGAGCGCGCCCGTGCCGAACTCGCGCTCGACCCGCTCGTCGGCGATCACCGGCACGCGCCGTTCCGTCCACGGCACGATCACCTCGCGACCGACCAGGTGGCGGTAACGGTCGTCCTCCGGGTGCACCGCGACGGCGACGTCGGCCGGGATCGTCGCAGGCCGCGCCGTTGCGATCGCGATGTGTCCGTCGCCGTCCGCCAGCGGGTACCGGATGGTCGAGAGCGTGTCGTCCGTGTCCTCGTGCTCGAGCTCGAGGTCGGACAGGGACGTCTCGTGATACGGGCACCAGTTGATGATCCGGTTCGCGCGGTAGATCCAGCCGCGGCGGTGGAGATGCACGAAGAAGCGCATCACCGCCCGGACGTACTGCTCGTCCATCGTGAACCGCGTGCGGCGGTAGTCGAGCGAGGCGCCCATGCGCCGGAACTGGTGCAGGATCTTGCCGCCGTACTCCTCCAGCCACGCCCACACGCGCTGCTCGAACAGCGCGCGCCCGAGCTCCTGCCGCGAGGTTCCCTCCTCGAGCAGGACCTTCTCGACCACGGTCTGGGTCGAGATGCCGGCGTGGTCGTAGCCCGGCTGGAAGAGCGTGTTGAAGCCCTGCATCCGCTTCAGACGGACGACCGTGTCCCCGATCGCAAGCTGGAGCGCGTGGCCGGTGTGCAGCTCGCCCGTGACGTTGGGGGGCGGGTGCGCATCGACGTACGGCGTGCGCGACGGGTCGGGATCGGCGGCGTAGAGGCCTTCCTCCTCCCACGTCCGCTGCCAGCGCTCCTCGACGCCGTGCGGGTCGTACCGTGGCTGCATGCTCGGCTCGGCGCTCATGGCGTGGAGCGCCATCCTAGGGACCGGTGAGGGCTACGCAGCGACTATGGCTCCCAGTATGCCGGAGGCGGGCTAGCGGCGCCGCGTTGCGAGATCCGCGCCGACGTGCGCCAGGATCGTCGTCAGGAGCTCGAAGGAGTGCATCACGTGCTCGTGCGCGAGCTCCCGTGCACCGCCCCTCGAGCCGGCAGCGAGCGCGCCGCGGATCGCGCGGTGCTCTGCCTGGTTCCGGAGGTAGAGCGCATCGAGCTCGTCGTCGACCGGCGCCCAGACCGCCGGGCCGGAGAACGTGCGCCGCGCGGCCTTCGAGACGCTCTCGACGTACGGCATGTCGGCGACGCGGTAGATGACGTCGTGGAAGTCGTGGTTCGCCCGCATCCAGTCGGCCATCAGCGACCGGCGGAGCCCGCCCGGCTCGTGCGAGCGGAGCTCACGGGTGAGGCGTGCGAAACGCTGCTCGCACTCCTCCAGCTCGGCGAGGGCCTCGGGTGTGATCTTGCCGGCAGCGGTCTCCGTGGCCAGGGCCTCGAGCTCTGCGCGCACGAGGAACGCCTCGCGCAGGTCCTCGTGGGAGAGCGTCCGCACACGGACGCCCCTGTTCGGCTCGAAGGAGACGAGGCCGAGCGCGGCGAGCTTGCGTAGCGCCTCGCGCACCGGCGTCCGCGACACGCCGAAGCGCTCCGAGAGCTGCTCCTGCCGCAGCACCGACCCGGGTGCGAGCTCGCCCGAGACGATCGCCTCCTCGATCAGGACGGCTATGTCGTCGGCCTTCGTGCTTTCGAGCGTCACTGCAGTAGATCGTACGCGGACAGCGTCAGGAAGTCCTTCAGCGGCACCGAGAGCGCCACGTCCGCGAAGACGTCCTTCGCCGCCTGGGCGGCCTCGACGGCGGCGATCTCCTCGCGTACGCGCGCCTCGTCGAAGCGACCCGACTGCACCCACGACCAGACCTGCGCACGCGAGATCTCGGCGGTCGCCGCGTCCTCCATCAGGTTGTCGATCGCGGCCGCGCCGACTCCCTGCAGCCACGCATCGATGTAGCGGACGCCGACGCTGACGTTCACCCGCAGGCCCTCGTCGGTGATCGAGGCGCCGGGGATCTCGAAGTCCACGAGCTGCTCCTCGCTCACGTGCACGTCGTCGCGGGCCCGCCCCACCTGGTTCGGGCGGGCGCCGAGGACGGCGTCGAACTCGGCGATCGCCGTCGGGACGAGATCGGGATGCGCGACCCAGGTGCCGTCGAAGCCGTCGCCCGCCTCGCGCCGCTTGTCCTCGCTCACCTTCGACAGCGCGATCGCGTTCACCTCCGGATCGCGGCGCGAAGGGATGAACGCCGCCATGCCGCCGATCGCGTGCGCGCCACGCGCATGGCACGTCTTCACGAGCAGCTCGGTGTACGCGCGCATGAACGGCACCGTCATCGTCACCTGAGCACGATCAGGCAGCACCGCGCCCATCTTCTTGATGCAGCTGAAGATGTAGTCCCAGCGCCCGGCGTTCAGAGCGCAGGAGTGCTCGCGCAGCTCGTACAGGATCGCGTCCATCTCGAACGCGGCCAGGATCGTCTCGATCAACACCGTGCACTTGATGCTCCCGCGCGGGAGACCCAGCTCGTCTTCGGCCAGCGCGAACGCCCGCGCCCACAGGCGCGCCTCCTCGTGTGACTCGAGCTTCGGCAGATAGAAGTACGGCCCTGTTCCGCGCTCCAGCTGCTCGCGCGCGTTGTTGTGGACGGTCAGCCCGAAGTCGAACAAGGATGCCGAGACCGGCTCGCCGTCGACCAGGTGGTGCCGCTCGACCATGTGCCAGCCGCGCGCCCGGATGATCAGCGTCGCCGTCTCCTCGTTCAGCCGGTAGCTCTTCTCCGGCATCTCCAGCTCGATCCGCCGCCGCACCGCGTCGTACACGTTGCGCTGGCCGCTGCGGACGTTCGCCCAGGTCGGCGAGTTCGCATCCTCGAAGTCCGCCATGAAGCAGCGCGCCCCGGAGTTGAGCGCATTGATCATCATCTTCCGCTCGACCGGGCCGGTGATCTCCGTCCGCCGGTCCTGCAGGTCGGCGGGCGCCGCAGCGACCGTGAAGTCCTTCGGCGCCCGCACGAACCGCGGCCGGAGACCCCGGCGCGCATCCCGGTCCGCAAGCAGCCGCTCGCGCTCCGGATTCAGCTCCCGGTGCAGGCGGTCGACGAACGCGAGCGCCTCAGCCGAGAGCACGTCGTGCTCCGCCTCTACGCGAATTGGGACTCCTCCGTCGACCCGTGGAGGGCCAGCGTCGAGCTCTCGCCGCCGGAGATCGCCTGCATCACCTGGTCGAAGTATCCCGCACCCACTTCGCGCTGGTGCCGCGTGGCGGTGTACCCGTCGGCCTCGAGCGCGAACTCGCGCTCCTGCAGCTCCACGTACGCGCTCATGCCGTTGTCGCGATAGCCGCGGGCGAGTTCGAACATCGCGGAGTTCAGCGAGTGGAAGCCCGCGAGCGTGATGAACTGGAATCGGTAGCCCCACTCGCCGAGCCGGGCCTGGAAGCCTGCGATCTCCTCGTCGGAGAGCGCCTTGCGCCAGTTGAAGGACGGCGAGCAGTTGTACGCGAGCAGCTTGCGCGGGTGCCGCTCGTGGATCGCCTGCGCGAACTCGCGCGCCTCGCCCAGGTCGGGGGTCGAGGTCTCGAACCAGAGCACGTCGGCGTAGGGCGCGTAGGCGAGCGAGCGGGCGATCGCGCTCTCGAGGCCGTCCTGAACCCGGTAGAAGCCCTCGCTCGTGCGCTCTCCCGTCACGAACGGCGCGTCCGCGTCGTCGACGTCGGAGGTCAGGAGGCTCGCACTGAGTGCGTCGGTGCGGGCGACGATCACGGTCGGCACGTCGAGCACGTCTGCCGCGAGCCGTGCCGCCGTCAGCGTGCGGACGAACTGCGAGGTCGGGACGAGCACCTTGCCGCCGAGGTGGCCGCACTTCTTCTCCGCGGCGAGCTGGTCCTCGAAGTGCACGCCGGCGGCGCCGGCCTCGATCATGGCTCGCATCAACTCGTAGGCGTTCAGCGCCCCGCCGAAGCCGGCCTCCGCGTCGGCGACGATCGGGGCGAGCCAGTCGGTGCCGTTGCGGCCCTCCGACCAGTCGATCTGGTCCGCCCGCAGGAGCGCATTGTTCAGTCGGCGCACGACCTGCGGCACCGAGTTCGCGGGGTAGAGGCTCTGGTCGGGGTACGTCGCGGCGGCGAGATTCGCGTCGGCCGCCACCTGCCAGCCCGAGAGGTAGATCGCCCGCAGGCCGGCACGCACCATCTGCACCGCCTGGCCGCCCGTCAGAGCTCCGAGCGCGTTGACGTAGCCGCCCTCCGTCAGGAGGCGCCAGAGACGCTCGGCGCCGAGGCGGCCGAGGGTGCACTCCGGGACGACCGAGCCGCGTAGGCGGACGACCTCCTCCGGGCCGTAGGCGCGGGTGATGCCGGCCCAGCGCTCGTCCTGCGCCCACTGGTCGGCCAACCGCGCGGCCTGTTCCTGGATCCGAGATTCGGGATTCATGCGCCTCTCCTTGACGTCGATCGGTGAATTCGGATCCTAGATGGCGTCTCATTGCCCGTCAACTCGGCCAAACGCCCAATCTCGGATCCCGACCCTGGATCCGCCGGACCTGTCCAGGGACTGTCCCCGGACACGCCGGGCACCGCCGTGCCCCTACCGGGCGGTCCAACCGAGATCGACCGGGATCGGCACCCCGGTGATGCCACGCCCCGACGGGCCGAGCAGGAAGCCGACCACGTCTGCCACCTCGGACGGCTCGAGCAGCCGCTTGACCGGCTGGCGCTCGAGGATCACCTCCTCGAGCACGCGCTCCTCGGGGAGGCCGTGGGCGGCAGCCTGGTCGGCGATCTGTGCCTCGACGAGCGGCGTCCGGACGTAGGCGGGGCACACGGCGGTCGCGGCGATGCCGACGTCGGCTCCCTCGAGGGCCAACGTCTTCACGAGCCCCAGCACACCGTGCTTCGCCGCGACGTAGCCGGCCTTGAACGGGGACGCCGTCAACGCGTGCGCGGAGGCGATCACACAGATGCGGCCGTCGCCTGAGGCGGCGAGCGCGTCCCAGGCGTGCTTGGCGAGCAGGAACGGCGAGGTGAGGAGCAGCGCGAGCAACGCGTTCCATCGCTCCTCCGAGAACTCGCGCACGGGCGCGACGTGCTGGAAACCGGCGCTCGGGACGAGCGCGTCGAGCCGCCCGTACAGCTCGAGCGCGTCGGCGACGACGCGCCGGTTGCCCTCGGCCGTCGTCAGGTCGGCGTCCTCGACGTCGACTCCATGGACGGTGAACCCGTCGCGCTCGAGCCGCTCGACAATCGCTGAACCGATGCCGCCGCGGGCGCCGGTGACGAGGGCGACCCTCGTCACTCGTAGGAGCGGAAGACGACCTCCGCCACGCAGACCGGCTTGTCGCCGCCGTCGCGCTCGACGGTCGCGGTCATCGTCGAGGAGTGGCCGCCCTCGAACTCGTCGACCTGCTCGACCCTGAACGTGACGCGCACGCGCGAGCCCGACGGGACGGGGGCCGGGAAACGGACACGGTTCAGGCCGTAGTTGATGCCCATGCGGCCGGTCCGCGGAATCACCTCGTACGAAGCGACAGGGATCAGCGAGAGCGTCAAATAGCCATGCGCGATCGTCGTGCCGAACGGCCCCTGCTCGGCGCGCTCCCGGTCGACGTGGATCCACTGGTGATCGCCGGTCGCCTCGGCGAACGCGTCGATCCGCTCCTGAGGCACGTCGATCCAGCTCGACGGCCCGTAGGTGTCCCCCGGCTTCATCGGACCTCCCCCCAGCGCAGGACGACAGCAGCCCACGTGTACCCAGTGCCGGCGGAGAGCAGCAAGACGGCGTCGCCTTCGCGAATGCGCCCGTCACGGACCGCGCGGTCGAGCCCGAGCAGCGGGTCGACGCCGCTCATATGACCCGTGTCTTCGAGGTACACAGCCTGATCCTCGCGCATCCCGAGCGCTTTCAGCAACGCAAGGAACATCGACCGCTTCGTGTGCAGCGGGCAGACGAACGCCACGTCCTCGAGGCCGATTCCCGAGCGTTCGGCCGCGCTCTTCGCCACCTTGACGAAGTTCGGGAGGGAAACCAGGTCGAGCCCGCCCTTCATCGAGCCGGGATCGGTGACGTCGAGATACTGGTAGCCGTCGCGCT
This sequence comes from uncultured Thermoleophilia bacterium, assembly GCA_963725595.1. GTDB lineage: Bacteria > Actinomycetota > Thermoleophilia > Gaiellales > Gaiellaceae > PALSA-600. The sequence goes on from CAVRYT010000003.1 coordinate 160,162, forward strand.
CGACCGAGCCACCACCCGGCAACTTGACCTGAAGAGAATAGGAGCCGTCGGTGAGCCCGTACGCGCCGAGCACCTCGTTCCGATCGCCGTCCCCGACGAGCAGCCCCGCAACGGCGCCGTCGCCGAAGCTGAACATGAACCGCGAGCGTGCGTTCGAGTAGTCGAGCAGGTACGACTCGCGGCAGGCCGCGACGAGCAGGATCGTCTTAACGTCCTCCTCGGCGCGCAGCACATCGCGCGCGAGGCGAAGCGCCATCGACGTGCCGTGAGACACGTTGTCGTACTCGATCGCAAGCGCGTTCGACGCGCCGAGCCGGTACGCGATATGGGGAGCCGCCTGCCAGACGGGGTAGTCCTTCCAGGTCGAGCCGAAGTACATGACCATGTCGATCACCTGGGGATCGATGCCGGTCTCGGCGAGCAGTCGCTCGGCGGCCTGGACCGAGAGGTCGCTGACATGCTCGTCGGCGGCGGCGATGTGCTTCCCTCGCAGTCCGAACTTCTGCGTCAACACGTCCTCGGGGATCCCAGAGAGCTCGGAGATCTCGGCAGCGCTCATCCACCGCTCCGGGAGATACGAAGCGGTCGCCGCGAGCCCGACCTTCCTCATCCCGGAACCTCGAGGATCCTGCGGATGATCCGCTCAACGTCGTTCCAGACCTCCTCGGGCAACGGTCCCCGATCGGCCCAGAGGATCCAGCGCATTCCGACGAGCTCCCCGAGACCCATGAGCGCCCAGGCCGTCACCTCGGGATTCAGGATGCTCACTTCGCCCGCCTCCATCGCCCTCTGGAGCGCCTCGACGTACCTGTCCGCGACCCGGCGGTAGTGGTAGTGCAGCATCTCGGGCGACACGAACTCGGCCTGGCGGATGATCCGGTACAGCGCGGGATGCTCGCGTGTGAACTGGAAGTACGCGTCAAAGCCGTAGAGCTCCGCCTCGATGCGGGTGGCTCCCTGCGAGGAGCCCTCCTTCATCGCATGCCGGATACGCCGGTTGAGGTCGCGCATCAGCTCGTCGAAGATCGCCTTCTTCGAATCGAAGTAGAGGTAGAAGGTGCCGGTCGCGACGCCGGCGATCTCGGCGAGCCTGACCACCGACGCCTCGTGGTAGCCGAGGTCGCCGAAGACGGTCTCGGCCGCGTCGAGCAGGCGCCGGCGCGTGTTGAGACCACGCTTCGAGAGCGGCCGTCCTTCGACGTTGGTGATCACGTCACTCATACCCGTTCCGGCAGCTTCAGCTCCGACTTGACGACTTTCCCAATCGAGTTCCGCGGGAGCGCGTCGATCTCGTGGAAGGTCTTCGGCACCTTGAAGCGCGCAAGACGCGCGACACAGTGGGCTCTCAGCTCCTCGGCGGAGAGGGGCGCGCTCAGCACGACGAAGGCGGCACAGACCTCGCCCCACCGCTCGTCCGGCACACCGATCACCGCCGCGTCGGCAACGGCGGGGTGCTCGTGCAGCACCGCCTCGATCTCGGCCGGGTAGATGTTCTCGCCGCCCGAAACCACCATGTCCTTGACGCGGCCCAGGATCCGGTAGTTGCCCTCCTCGTCGCGCTCCGCGACATCGCCGGTGAGCAGCCAGCCGTCGCGGATCGCGGCCTCGGTCGCCTCGAGGTTCCGCCAGTAACCGGCGAAGACGTTCGGCCCGCGCACGAGCAGTTCTCCCTCCGGTGAGAGGTCGCACTCGACATACGGGTAGGGCTTGCCCGCCCAGCCGGCCTTGCGGCGGGCATCCTCGGGGGCGAGACAGAGCACGTTCGGTGCCGCCTCGGTGAGTCCGTAGCCCTGGACGATGTCGACGCCGCGCGCCGCCCAGATGTCGAGCAACGCCTCCGGCATCGACGCGCCTCCCACCACGGCGAGCCGCAGCGTCGACAGGTCGGCATCGGCGAAGCCCGGCTCCTGCGACATGAAGAGGTAGTTCGCGGGAACGCCCATCACCGTCGTCACGCCGTCGCGCTCGATCAGCTCCAGCGCCCGGGCGGCGTCGAAACCGCGCTCGAGGACGATCTTCGCCCCCTTCCACCACGCGAGGATCGACTGGACGTTCCAGCCGCCGCAGTGGAACTGCGGCAGCACCTGCAGGATGACGTCGTCGGGGCGAAGGCCGGTCGCGAGATCGAACGAGAGGTTCGTCCAGAAGCAGTTCGCGTGGGTCAGGAGCGCGCCCTTCGGCTTGCCCGTCGTGCCCGACGTGTAGATCAGAAAGAGCGGGTCGTCATCGGAGACACCCGGACCTGGCCTCTCGTGGGAACCAGGTCGGAGAGTCGACGAGGGCCGGGCCGAGGCGAGCTCGAGCGCGGCCTCGCCGAGCTCACGGTGCTCGTCCTCGATCAGGAACACAGTGGACTCGGCGTCGTCGAGCTGGTAGGCCACCTCCGCTGCGGCGAGCCTCCACGAGATCGGATGGAGGATCCCGCCCGCCTTCGCGCAGGCGAACATCGTCGCGACGTGCTCGCCCGAGTTGCCGGTGAGCGTCGAGACGCGGTCGCCGTGCCCGATCCCGGCCGCGAGCTCGTCGGAGCGGGCGTCGAGCTCCGAGTACGTCCAGGTCATGCCGCCTTCGTCGATTGCGACACGGTCCGGGGTGATGCGCGCGCGGTCGCGCAGGATGCGGCCGATCGTGTGCAGGTTCACGCCAGGAACCCCCTCACGATGCGGACCGACTCGTCTGGCCGCTCCCAGAAGAACAGGTGGCCGGTTCCGGCGAGGAGCTCGACCCGCGCGCCGGGAATGCGGTCGGCGAGCTGCTGACCGTTGCGATGGTCGACGACGTTGTCCTCCGTGCCGTGGAGGACGAGCGTCGGCGCGGAGATCGTCTCGACGGCGACGCCGGCGAACGTCAGCCCGGCGGCCGCCTGCGCCTGCCAGCCGACGGGATCCGGCGGATTCGCGAGGCGGCGTGCGTACAGGTCGTCGACGAGCTCGGACGGCGGGTCGGTGCCGAGCGCGTTCTCCACGAAGCGGCGCAGCGCGACCGCCGGATCGAGCTCGGCCGCCTCCTGGAACAGGCGGGTCGTCACTTCCGGCATCGGCACCGCGTCGGGACCGCCGGCGGTCGTGCAGCAGAGCACGAGCCTGTCGACACGTTCGGGGTGCGCGACCACGAGCTCCTGGGCGATCATCCCTCCGAGGCTGGCTCCGAGGACGTGCGCGCGGCCGATGCCGGCCTCGTCCAGCACCTGGAGTGCGTCGTCGGCCATCTGGCGTGCGCTGTAGGGCCCTTCCGGCTTGTCTGATTCGCCGATGCCGCGGTTGTCGAAGCTCAGGACCCGGTGGCGCTCGGCGAGGCCCGGCACGATTGGATCCCAGCCCCAGCGACCGTAGCCGAGCCCCTGGATCAGGAGCAGCGGTGTTCCGTCACCGTTGACCTCCCAAGCGATCCTCATGCGGAGCTCCCCCCGCGGATCGCAGCACTCACGCGGCGCAGTCCACCCACCGTCGCGCGACCGCGGGTCCCGATCCCCACGATCCCGCCGGGCAGGAAGAGCACGACGAGCACGAAGAGCGTTCCGAGGACGAAGAGCGGCTGCGCGAGCGGCGTGCGGAGCACACCGGGCAGGCTCTGGATCGCATGCGAGCCGCCGACGACGACGAGCCGCTGGCTGGCGTACGTGTACAGGAAGCCGCCCAGGAGCGGCCCTCGGAGGGTTCCGCTGCCGCCCAGCACGACCATCACGAGCAGGGCGAGCGTGAAATCGGGCAGTGTGATGCTCATGTCGGCGCCCCCGACGACGAGCAGGTAGACCACCCCGCCGGCCGTCGCGAGCGAGGAGCCGACCACGAACGCGAGCAGCTTGTAGCCGCGGGTGCGCAACCCGAGGACCTCGACACGCCGCTCGTTTTCACGAATCGCCTTCCACACATGCCCGGGCGAGGAGCCTACGGCCCAACCGACCACCAGCGTGACGGCGACGGCGTAGCCGAGCGCCAGCCAGTACAGGTTGCGGGTGTTGACGACGCCGACGAAGGCGGCCGGGATCCGTGTGTAGTCGTAGCCGAGCCCCTGCTCGCCGCCGGTCCAGCTGTGCGGGTTCTTCTGGACGAGGATGCCCCCTGCCTGCGCGAACGCAAGCGTCACCATCGCGAACGCGATCCCGCCTGTGCGCAGGCTGATCCACCCGACGACGGCGGCGACCGCGGTGCCGGCGGCGACTGCGGCGAGACAGGCGACTGCGAAGCTCCAGTGCCACTCCGTGACCGCGATGTCCGCGATGTAGACGCCGACTGCGAAGTAGAGCGCGTGCCCGAACGACAGGAGGCCTGTGAAGCCGAACAGCAGGTCGTAGGACAGCGCCACCCCGGAGAACACGAGGCAGAGCGCGAGCAGCTGCAGCGTGCCCGGGCTCGAGAACGACCCTGGGAGCAGCTTGCCGAAGCCGAAGTCGAGCTTCGGCAGGAGCGCGAGCAGCAAGACGAAGGCGACCGCAAGCGACGACCGCAAGCCGTGCCTCTTCACGCCGTCCTCCCCGCAAGCTGCGCCGGCCGCGCGAGCAGCACGAGTGCGAGCAGGAGAACGACCGAAAGGTCGCCGATGCCCGTCGAGTAGTAGTTGACGTATTGCTGCACGAGCGCGACGACGACCGACGCGACCGCCGAGCCCTTGATCGACCCGAGCCCGCCGATTACGACGACGATGAAGGCGAAGATCAGGAGGCTCGTCCCGCGATCCGGCGTCACCGAGGTGAAGTAGACGCCCGACAGCACGCCGGCCAGCGCGGCCGCCAGGCCGCCGAGGGCGAACACGAGCGTGAAAGCGCGCTGGACGTCGATGCCGAGCGCGGTGACCATCGCCCGGTTCTCGACCCCGGCCCGGATGATCAGGCCGTAGCGCGTGTAGCGCAGGAAGGCGACCAGGCCGGCGAGCACGAGGGTGGCAGAGGCGATCTCGACCCAGCGGTCGTTCGGGATGTGCGCGCCCGCCACGGAGGTCGTGCCGGCGAACCATGTGGGCAGCACGAAGAACTTCGCGTCGCTGCCCCAGATCCCCTCGACGAGCGCGACGGTGGCGAGCGACAGGCCGACCGTCACCAGCACCTGCTCGATGTGACGGAGATAGAGCGGCCGGATGAACAGCAGCTCGACGAGAGCTGCGAAGACACCGCCAACGGCGACTCCGACCAACGTCGCGAGGACGAACCTGAGCGACACCGAGCCGATGCCGCCGAGCTTCGACTCGACGAACCACGCACCGTAGGCGCCGACGGTCAGGAAGGCGCCGTGCGCGAAGTTGAGCACACCCATCAGGCCGTAGATGAGCGAAAGGCCCGAGGCGACGAGGAAGTACATCGCCCCGAGGCCGAAGCCGGTGATCGTCAGGAGGACGAGCGTGCTCACGGGCCGACCTTCGGTTGTCCACTGAGATCTCCGCCGGCGTGGCCGACGCCGAGCAGTCGATGCACGAGCAACTGGTCGTCGAGGTCGGCAGCGCTGCCGACATGCACGACCCGGCCCTGGGCGAGAACGACGATCGACCGCGCGAGCCTGCGGACGACGCCGAGGTTCTGCTCGACGAGCAGGGCCGTCTCGGTTTCCGCGACCCGCTCGAGCACGTGGGCGACGTCGGCCACGAGCGCCGGCGCGAGCCCCTTCGTCGGCTCGTCGATCAGGAGCAGCCGGTTCGGGTTCAGGAGCGCGCGCGCGATCGCGACCATCTGCTGCTGCCCGCCGGATAGCGTCCCGGCGCGCTGGCGAGCACGATCGCGCAACGTCGGGAAGAGCTCGTAGACGAGGTCGTAGCGTGCCGACCCGTTCCGCTCGGCCAGGCGCAGGTTCTCCTCGACGCTGAGCCCGACGAAGACGTCGCGGTCCTCCGGCACGTAGCCGACGCCCCGGCGGACGATCCGGTGCGTCGCCTCTCGCTCGATCGGCTCACCGGCGAGGCTCACGTGACCGCGGCGCGGCACGAGGCCGAGCACGCCGCGCAGCGTCGTCGTCTTGCCGACCCCGTTGCGGCCGAGCAGCGCGGTGATCCCGACTGCGGGCACGTCGAACGAGACGCCCTGGAGGACGTGCGCACCGCCGAGATGGACGTGGAGATCCTCCACCCGGAGGAGCGGCGTTTCCGGTGAGCTCACAACGGCTCCCCCACGTACGCCTCCTGCACCGTCTGGTTCCGCATCACGTTCTCGGGCGTGTCGCAAGCGAGCACGCGGCCGAGGTGCATCACGGCGATGCGCTCCGCGAGCCCGGTCACGACCTCGATGTGGTGCTCGACCATCAGGATGGTCTTCTGCTCGTCCAGGTGCACAGAACGAATGACGTCGACGAGCGCCGGTACGTCCTCCGCGCTGACGCCTGCCATCGGCTCGTCGAGCAGGACGATCGCCGGATCGGACGCAAGCACCATCGCCAGCTCGAGCTTCCGCTTGTCGCCGCCCGACAGCAGGGCCGCCGGCAAGCTCCCGTGACCGCCGAGCCCGACGCGCTCGAGCGACCAGCGCGCGCGCTCCACGGCCCGGCGGACGCTCGCGGCCCGCCGCCAGAGGCGCATGGTGCCCCCAAGCGGTGCCTCTGCGGCCAACCGCGCGTTCTCGAAGGCGCTGAGGTGCGGGAAGACGCTCGACAACTGGAACGTGCGCCCGAGCCCGGCGCGCGCCCGGGCGAACGGCGGTGCCGAGGTCACGTCCCGGCCCCGCAGGACGATGCGGCCGGCGGTCGGCCGCATCAGCCCCGAGAGCAAGTTGAAGAACGACGTCTTGCCGGCACCGTTCGGCCCGATGATCCCGACGAGCTCGCCCTCCGCCACCTCGAGGCTGACATCGGCGACGATCGAAGCGCCGCCGATGTCGAGCCCGAGGTTGTGCGTGACGAGGACCGGTTCATTCACGAACGGCCCGTCCGTCCTCTATTTGAACGGGGTGACCGGAGGCTGGACGTTGCCCGGGGAGATCGTCTGCAGCACCTTCGGCAGGTACTTGCCGTTCGACTGCTTCACGAGCTGCACCTGGAACATCGGCTGGATCATCGCGTGATCCTGCGGGCGGATCCGCTCGATGCCCTTCGGCGCGGCGAACTGCCAGCCCTCGAGCCCCGAGATCATCGCGTCGACGTTCTGGTCGCCGTTTGCCTTCTGCAGCGCGCGGACGATCATCTGCGACGTGACGAAGCCGTCCGGCGTGAACAGGTCGGGCAGCTGACCGCGCGGCTTCATCTGGGCGATCAACCAGTCGTTGACCTTGTTGTGGGGTGCGTTCCACACGTAGTGCGCGAGGAACTTGATCTCGGTCGCCGCCGCGCCGAATCCCTGCCACGTGTCCCGCTGAGCGAGGCCGGTCGTCACCGTCGTGGCCTTGAAGACACCCTGTTGCTCCAGCGCCTGGAACATCGCGGTGGCGGTCGTGCCGGCCCACGCCACGAAGAGCAGGTCGGGCTTCGCCTGCGCCGCCTGCTGCGCGAACGGCGTGAAGTCCGTCGCCGACAGCGGCACGAGGATCGAGCTGACATTGTGGCCACGCCCGCCGAGCACGGCCTTCACCGCCGCGACGTTGCCCTGGCCGAACGCGTAGTCCTGCGCGAAGACGACCACCTTCTTGCCGACGCCCTTGCCGAGGAACGACTGCGCGGCGAGCACGTCCTGGTACGACTGGCGACCGGCGCGGAACGTGTAGCGGTTCAGGCCGGTGATCCCGTCGTACGCCGCTGCGCCCGAGATGTAGAGGACCTGGTTCTGGGCGGCGATCGGGGCGAGCTGGAGGGCCGTGGCGGACGAGCACGTACCGGCAAGGATCTTGTAGCCCTGGCCGATCAGGGTCTTCGCCTCCGACACCGCCGTCGCCGGGCTCGCGGTCTCGTCCTGGATCGACAGCTGGACCGGATGGCCGTTGACGGCGTTCGTGCCGTTGGTCGCGTACTTGAGGCCGAGCCGCACGCCTTCGATGTACTCGGCGCCGTATTCGGCGAGCGCGCCGGTGCGGCAGTAGATGATCCCTACCTTGTACGGGGATGCCGCTTTGTGTTGCGACCGGGCCGCGAAAGCGGCGGTCCCGCCGAGCAGCGCGAGCAGCGCGAGCCCGAGCAAGACCTTGCTGAAGCGTTGACGCATGAACGCAATCCTCCTCGAGAGTGACCGAACCTGAGACCTGATTCAGGTGTCGATTTTGCGCTCGGCGTACACCGGATGTCAACCCCTTCGCGCGCCGGGCCCGCCGCCGCTACAGGACCTGGCCGAGCAGAGGCTCGGCCGGGTCGGCGGACTCGCAGAAAGCGGCCACTTCGGCCACGAAGCGCTCGGGCTGCTCCCAGAAAAGGAGGTGGCCGGTGTGCTCGAAGACGACGAGCTGCGAGCCCGGGATCCCCTGTGCCAGCACCTCGCCGTTCCGAGGGTCCATCACCTCGTCATCGGTCCCGTGCAGCACGAGGGTGGGCGCACTGATCGGGCGACGCCGCCCGACGAGCCCGAACCAGGCACCGGCCGCCGCCTGGGACAGCCAGGGCCCGAGATGCGGGGGGTGCCGGTGCCGGTAGGCGAGGATCTCCTCGACGAGCTCGGGGCGATCGGCCAGGGTGCGCGGCGAGAGCGCGTTTCCGACGAGCCGCCGCAGCAACTCGTCCCGATCGAGTGCCGCGGCCTCGGCCAGCAGCCGCAGGCTGGCGTGCGGGACGCCGTGCGAGTGGATGCCGCCCTGCGTCGAGCCGACGAGCACGAGGCGGTCGACGCGGGCGGGGAAGGCGGCGGCGAGCGACTGGGCGACGAGACCTCCGAGGCTCACGCCCAGGACGTGGGCGTGCTCGAGGCCCGCTGCGTCGAGCACGGCGAGCGCGTCGCCGGTCATCGAGTCGACCGTGTAGGGCCCGCGCGGGGCGTCACTGTCGCCGACGCCGCGGTTGTCGAAGCGAACGACGCGGAAGTGCTCGGCGAGGAGCGCGGCGACGGGCCCCCACCCCGCCCGGCAGTAGCCGAGCCCGTGGACGAGGAGGAGCGGCGGCCCGTCGCCGTCGACGTCGAACGCGAGCCGCACCGAGCCGTTCTGGGCGTACTGCACCGCCGGCACCCTAGCTTGACTATCCGAAGACATAGGTCCCCGGCGCCGGCACGCCCTCGGGCAGCGTCGGCGGCGGGACGCGCGCGCCCGAGCGGGTCGTCGCCCAAGCCACCCAGTCGTCCCACCAGCTGCCCTGGACTCGACGGGCATCAGCGAGCCACGAGTCGGGATCAGGCGGGCACGCGTCGTTGACGAAATGCAATGCCTTCGAGCTGGCGGGCGGGCTGACCATCCCCGCGATGTGGCCGCCCGCAGTGAGCACGAAGCGGTGGTCGCCGGGCAGCAGCTGCGTCGCGCGGTAGACCGAGCGCCAGGGTGCGATGTGGTCCCGCTCCGCTCCGAGGACGTACAGCGGCGTGTGCACGCGCGTCAGGTCGATGTGCGTCCCGTCGATCTCGAACGCACCCGGGGTCGCGAGCCGGTTCTCGAGGTAGCACGCGCGCAGGAATTCCGTGTGCATGAGAGCAGGGAGCCGGAGCTGGTCGGCGTTCCACGCGAGGATGTCGAACGGCTCCGGTCTCGCTCCCCATGTACCAGTTCGAGACCACGTAGTTCCAGAAGAACTCGGTCGTCCGCATCAGGTTGAACGGGCTCGCGATCTCGTCGCCCGAGAAAAACCCGCGCTTCGAGATCTGCCGTGCCATGCGCTCGATCGCATCCGCGTCCGTGAACGCTCCCGCGCCGCCCGGGTCGCCGAAGTCGACGAGACCGACGTTGATCGTCGCCCAGCCGACCCGGTCTCCTCGGTCGCGTGCCGCGAGCACGCCGAGCGCCATCGCCGCGAGCGTGGCGCCGATGCAGACCGAGACGAGATTGACGGTCTCCGAGCCCGTCAGGGCCGCCACCTCGTCGAGCGCGGTGAGGAGCCCGTCGCGCAGGTAGTCGTCAAGCCGCAGACCGGCCATCGAGGCGTCCGGGTTGCGATAGCTGATCGCGAACACGGTCAGGCCTGCGCGCACGGCGTGCTCGACGAACGAGCGACCCGGCGCGAGGTCGAGCACGTAGTACTTGTTGATCCAGGCCGGGCTGTACAGCACCGGCTGCTCGAAGACGGTCTCGGTCTGCGGCTCGTACGCGATCAGCTCGATCAGGTCGTTGGCGTAGACGACGCGACCAGGCGTAGCGGCCAGCGTCCGGCCGACTTCGAGCCCGCTCGCGTCGAACTGCCTCGGGCGGCCGCCATTGTGGAGCAGGTCGTCGACGGCGTTCGCAACCCCGAGCCACGCGCTGCGTCCGCCTGTCTCGTACAACTCCTTGACGACGCTCGGGTTCAGCCACGGGACGTTCGACGGCGCAAGAGCGTCGAGCGCGACGTCGAGCGCGACCCGTGCCTTCCGGCGCACGTCGTCCGGGACGTCGGCGTCGTCGAGCAGACGACGGGCGACGCGCCCCGCGACGACGTAGCTGCCGAGCGTCGCCCGCAGCAGCGGGTTGTCGCGCCAGGCGCGATCGACGAAGCGGCGGTCGCCCGCGCCGGGCGCGGCCACCGGATCTGCATCGTCACCCCGCCAGAGGCGTGTCGCGTCGAGCGCGACCGCCGCCTCGGCGAGGGCGAGATCGGCGGCTCTGCGCACGAGGACACCCGGCTGCCGTGCAAGCGAGAGCGCCGTCTCCAGGACCGCCTTGCCGAGCGCCGCGGGATCGACGCGTGCCAGGCCGATCGCGTACTGCAGGTCGATCAGGTCCACGTGCTCTATGTCGCACACGGCGTCTCTCGCCGCAACCCTCTTGCTTGATCCGCCAAGCAGTTTGCTACAACTGCCCCATGGCCGGGCCGGGAGCGCTGGGCGAGTTCATCCGGGCCCAGCGTCGCCTCGCCCAGCTGTCCCTGCGTCAGCTCGCGGACCTCGCCGACGTCTCGAATGCCTACTTGAGCCAGGTCGAGCGCGGGCTGTACAGGCCGTCGGCCCAGGTGCTGAAGAACCTCGCCGGGGCGCTGCAGATCTCCGCCGAGTCGATGTATGCGCAGGCGGGGCTGCTCGACGAAGCGATCTCGCCGCCGCGCCGCCCCTCCGTCGAGGAGGCGATCTCGCTCGACACGCGCCTTACCCCTGACCAGAAGAGCGCCCTGCTCGGCGTGTACCGCGGCTTCCTCGCTTCTTGACGCCCCAAGCTTCTGCTTGGTATACTACGCAGACCACAAGGGCACCGAACGAAAGGACTGCCGTGTCTGCCACCGACTCCAGCCTCACTCTCTCGTACGCCGCGTTCCAGCAGCAGGGTCTCGCCCTCATGAAGGAGACGCAGGAGTATGCCGTGAAGGTCGCCGAGCTCGCACTCGAGCATCCGCTCGTTCGCGCGGCGCGAAGCGTGCCGAGCGCGACCGAGCTCATCGACGGCACCTTCAGCGTCGCGGCTCAGGCGATCGAGCTGCAGCGCGACTTCGTCACCCGCCTCGCAGGCGTCGCCTCGAGCTGAGAGTAAGGGACTAGGCGGATTCTTCGGCGAGCTCGTCGGGCTCGGCGAGATCGGCCCCCGCGCTCGTCACGAGCGTCGGCTTCAGGCCCTTCTCGATCGTCTCCTTCGTGATCACGCACTTGGAGACGTCCTTGCGCGACGGCAGCTCGAACATCACGTCGAGCAGCGCGTTCTCGATGATCGACCGCAGGCCGCGGGCGCCGGTCTCGCGCTCGAGCGCCTTGTCGGCGATCGACCAGAGCGCGTCCTCGGTGAAGACGAGGTCGATGTGGTCGTAGTTGAAGAAGCGCTGGTACTGCTTGACGAGCGCGTTCTTCGGCTCGGTCAGGATCTGGACGAGGTCCTCGCGCTTCAGCTGGTGCACGGCGGAGAGCACCGGCAGGCGGCCGATGAACTCGGGGATCAGGCCGAAGTTGAGGAGGTCCTCCGGCATCACGTCGGCGAGCAGCTCGGCGCTCTCGGCGTCGCGCTTCGACGAGATCTCGCGGCCGAAGCCGACCGCGTTCTTGCCGACGCGCTTCGCGATGATCTTGTCGAGGCCGGCGAACGCGCCGCCGCAGATGAAGAGGATGTTCGTCGTGTCGATCGAGAGGAACTCCTGGTGCGGGTGCTTGCGCCCGCCCTGCGGCGGCACCGAGGCGACCGTGCCCTCGAGGATCTTCAGCAGCGCCTGCTGCACGCCCTCGCCCGACACGTCGCGCGTGATCGACGGGTTGTCCGCCTTGCGCGCGATCTTGTCGACCTCGTCGATGTAGATGATCCCGGTCTCGGCCTTCTTGATGTCGAAGTCGGCCGCCTGGATCAGCTTGAGCAGGATGTTCTCGACGTCCTCGCCGACGTAGCCGGCCTCGGTGAGCGCGGTCGCGTCGGCGATCGCGAACGGGACGTTGAGGATCCGCGCGAGCGTCTGCGCGAGGTGCGTCTTGCCGCAGCCGGTCGGACCGAGCAGCAGGATGTTCGACTTCTGCAGCTCGACGTCGCCGTCCTCGGTGCCCATCTGGACGCGCTTGTAGTGGTTGTAGACCGCCACCGACAGCGTGCGCTTCGCCTCCTCCTGCGAGACGACGTAGTCGTTCAGCGCGGCGTAGATCTCCTTCGGGCGCGGCAGGTTGTCGAGGTCGAGCGAGCTCGGGGCGGTGAGCTCCTCGTCGATGATCTCGTTGCAGAGATCGATGCACTCGTCGCAGATGTAGACGCCGGGACCGGCGATCAGCTTCTTGACCTGCCGCTGCGACTTGCCGCAGAAGCTGCAGAGAAGCTGCTCGTTGCCGTCACTCGCGCGCGCCATTGGCGTCTCCTTTTACCCCGTCACCGAAACGGCTAGGGGGAGCCGCCTAGGCCGCCGCCTCCGCGCGTGGCGACGTCGCGGTGCGTGATCACGGTGTCGATGATGCCGTACTCGCTGCTTCGCGGGCTCATGAAGAAGTCTCGTTCCATGTCGCGGGACATCTCCGTCTGCTCTTGCCGGTGTGGCTCGAGTAGATCTCCTCCAGGCGCCGCTTGAGGCCGATCACCTCGCGCGCCTGGATCTCGATGTCGGTGCCCTGGCCCTGGAACCCGCCGGACACCTGGTGGATCAGGATCCGCGAGTTCGGCAGCGCCATCCGCTTTCCTTTCGCGCCGCCGGCGAGCAGGAGCGAGCCCATGCTCATCGCGATGCCGACGCAGATCGTCTGCACGTCCGGCTTGATGAACTGCATCGTGTCGTAGATCGCGAGGCCGGCGTAGACGGAGCCGCCCGGCGAGTTGATGTAGAGGAAGATGTCCTTGTCGGGATCGTCGGACTCGAGGTGCAGGAGCTGGGCGATCATCAGGTTCGCGATCTGGTCGTCGACGGGCGTCCCGAGGAAGACGATGCGCTCGGCGAGCAGGCGCGAGTAGATGTCGAACGCGCGCTCGCCGCGCGACGTCTGCTCGACGACCATCGGGATCAACGGGCTCATCGGACTCGCTCCTTACTCGCCTGGGGTCCACAGTTTCGGTGTCTCGGCCGGTCGCTTCCTTGTCCGGCGTCCAGATGCTCTCGCGCGCCTCGCGCCAGCTCCGGCGCGATCGGCTTCACCTCGGCGGCGATCCGGTCGACCGCCTTCTTCAGCCGGATGTCGTCGCGAACGCGGTCGGCGCCGCCCTGCGCGATGAACTCCTCGATGTCCTCGTCGCTCTCGCCGTCGTCGCGCAGCTCGTCGCGGATCTCGTCGTCGGACACCTCGATGCCGAGCTTGTCGGCGACGGCCTCGAGCAGGAGCTCGCGCGCGATCGACTGCGCCGCCTCGGCGCGGAGCCGCTGCTCGAGCGCCTCGGGCGTCTGGCCGGTCAGCTGCAGGTAGGCGCCCGCGTCGATGCCGCGCGCCTCGAGCTGCGGACGAACGCGTTCAGCAGCTCGCGCGTGCGCACCTCGACGAGCGGCCCGCGTGCGACGACCTCGACGCCTTGACGAGCTCGTCGACCGCGGCGGCGCGGAACCGGCCCTCGAGCTCGTCGGCGACCTGGCGCCGTCAGCCGCTCGGTGATGTCCCCGCGCAGCTCGTCGAGCGTGTCGAACTCGGACGTGGCGCGTGCGAGGTCGTCGTCGAGCGGCGGCAGCACGCTCTCGTAGAGCTCCTTGACGACGACAGTCGCCGTGCGCCGGCGTGCCGTCGGCGAGCTCCCAGCCGATCTCGCGGCTCTCGCCGGCGGAGAGGCCGCGGATACCGTTCTCGATCTCCTCGACGAGCCGCTCGCGAACCGAGCTCGACGACGTAGTCGCGCTGCGCCGTGCCGTCGTCGGCGTCGATGTCGACGACGACGACGTCGCCGTCCTGGGCAGCGCGCCCGTCCGCGGGGGAGACCTCCGCGACGAGGCGCTGGAGCGCCTCGAGCTCGGCCTGCACCACCTCCTCGGGGACCTCGACCTCGAGCTCGCGGCACCTCGAGCGTCGGTCCAGTCGGCCGGCTCGGGCGGCGGCTGCACCGCGACGGTCGCGGTGAAGCGCCAGTCCTCACCGTCGGTGGTCGGGAGCTCGTACTCGATACTCCGGCTGCTCCACCGGGCGCACCCGGGCGCGCGCGGCGGCGTTCCAGAACCACCCGCCGATGTGCGACTCGACCGCCTCCGAGTAGAGGCGCTGCTTGCCGATCCGCTGGACGAGCACCGGCCTCGGCACCTTGCCCGCGCGGAAGCCGGGCACGCGCACCGACGCCGCGAGGTCGGTGCCGCGTGCTCGACCGCGTGGTGCACGTCGTCCGCCGGGACGTCGACCGTCAGACGAACCGTTCTCCGGCAGCTGCTCGACCTGGGTCTCCATAGGCGAGCCATTGAATCAGACGGGTACCTTGCGGGCGTGGACGTCGAGGACGCGATCCGCCTGCGCCGGACGCACAAGGGCTACGGGGACGAGCCCGTCGACGAAGGCACCCTGCGCGAGCTCGTCGAGCTCGCCCGCTACGCGCCGAACCACCAGCTCACGAACCCGTGGCGCTTCCGGGTGCTCGGCCGCGAGACCCGCGCGCGGATCGAGGAGCTGGCGGGCGAGAACGAAGCCGAGAAGCTCCGGCGCGCTCCGACGCTCGTCGTCGCGACCGCAGTCCTCTCCGAGGATCCCGTCCTCGCCGAGGAGGACGTGCTCGCGACCGGGTGCGCGGTCTATGCGTGCTGCTCGGCGCGACAGCACGCGGCCTCGCCTCCTACTGGCGCACGCCCGCGTGCTTTCGCGACGACGCGGTGCGAGACGTGCTCGGGCTCGCCGCGAACGAGCAGTTCGTCTCGCTGGTCCACCTCGGGCCTCCCACCAGCGAGCCGCCGCCGAAGGAGCGCGCCCCGCTCGAGGACGTCTTCTCGGTGCTGAACTAGTGCGGGCGAGAGGGGTCGAACCTCCAAGGGCCCGAAGGCCCACCGGGACCTAAACCCGGCGCGTCTGCCAGTTCCGCCACGCCCGCGTGGTGCTCCAAGGGTAGAGCGCGTGGCTGCCGGAGCCGAAGAAGAGAGGAGAGCGGGGCGCGCCGCCCGCGCCCCGCTCGATCCACCGCATACCGCCGGGAGGGGCTCCGCCGCATCGAGCCGATCCCGACGCCCCGGATCATCCGCCGGTGCGGCCGGTTGACGCAATCACCCGCTTTGTTGTTGACCGCGCCGCTTGACTTGCCGCGGATGGCCCCGGTAGGAATCGAACCTACGCACGGAGCTTCGAAGGCTCCCGCTCTGTCCTCTGAGCTACGGGGCCGGACGCCCCAAGGGTACCGTCAGGCCCGGCCGAGAAAAGGGTGGCAGAGGGGACTCGAACCCCCGACCACCGGGACCACAACCCGGGGCTCTACCAACTGAGCTACTGCCACCGTGCGCCGCTCATCCTAGCGGGGTCTCGTCGGGGCTCTTCGCGCAGCTTCAGACGCCCACGAACTGCGCCATGCCGGAGAGCGAACGCAGCCCGGTTCGGCGTAGGCTCACGGTCCCGTGACCTCGCGACCACGTCTGCCGAGCGCCTCGACCCTCGCGGCCGCCGCGATCGCCGGTCTCGCGCTGTATCTCGGGCTCGACATCACGCTCGTCTTCCTCCGCCCGGAGTTCAGCGTGCTGCACAACGCCGAGAGCGACTACGGCAGCATCGGCCCGTGGGGCTGGCTGATGGACCTGAACTTCCTGCTCCGCTGCGCTCTCAGCATGGCGGTGGTGCTCGCCGTCGCACACGTCAGTCGCGATCGGGGCCGGCTCCGCACCGGGCTCGGCCTCCTGACCGTCTGGGCCGTCGCGTCGGGCCTCCTCGCGTTCTTCCCCGACGACCCGGCTGGCACCGTCACTCAGACCGCCGGCAGGCTTCACGTCGCGATCGCGGGCGTCGCCTTCGTGGGTGTCGCCGTCGGTGCGCGGGTCACGACGCGTGCGCTCCGGAACGACCCGCGCTGGCGGCCCCTGCTCGTGCCGCTCTCCGTGCTCTCCTACGGCGCGTTCGTCCCGGCTCTCCTGCTCGGGCGGTCGCATCTCCGGCCGCACTCGCTCGGCGGCCTGTACGAGAAGCTCTTTCTCGCGACGGAGCTCACCTGGTTCCTCGTCGTGGCGCTCGGCGTCCTCATGCTCGCGCGGTGCGCCTGGGAGGATTTCGAGTCGGCCGGCTGACCTTTCCCGCGTGGCATACGATGGTAGGCCTTCCGACGAACAAGGAGCGAACAGTGGCGATTGCGTACCTGCAGGAATTCACGATTCAGGACGGCGACACGAGCACCACCAACTACGACGCCGTTACCGCGGCGCTCAACCTGCAAGCCGCCCCCGACGGTCTCCTCATTCACACAGCCGGCTTCGACCACGACGCCGGCGTCTTTCGCATCCTCGACGTCTGGGAAACGCGCGAACAAGGCGAGACGTTCATCAATGACCGGCTGAACCCGATCATCGAGCCGATGGCCGTCGCAGCCGCCGAACGCGGGGACACCACCTTCACACCGCCCAGCCGCGAGACCTGGTACGAGTTGCACGACTCGATAACCGGCTGACGTGTAAGTCTGCAGACCGTCGACCTGCCGAGAGCGTCGATGCAACGGCCTGGCGATGGTCGTCTGAGTCGTCGGAGCTCGAGTGGAGCGGTCGAGTGCGCCCGGGAGGATTCGAACCCCCGACCAACGGCTTAGAAGGCCGCCGCTCTTCCGCTGAGCTACGGGCGCCTGCGGGGAACCGTAGCGCCGTTCGCGGTCAGTGGCGGACGCCGAAGTCGGTCGTGATCACCGTGACCGGGAGATTCCGATAGGTGCCCGGGGCGCTGCCGACGTGCACAGCCGCGATCCCGATCTCCCGCCAGCGAGCGGCGAGGATGTTTGCGCGGTGCTCCGGAGAGCTCATCCAGAGCTGCAGCGCGGCGGCCGAGCTGACCGTCGGCGACGCCCAGAGCAGGTTCTCTCCCACCGACCAATAGCCGAAGTCGCCCGACGGGTAGTAGCGCACGATCCGCTTCCAGAACACGCTCCCGTCGGCAGAGCTGTGCTCGAAGTAGCCGGCTTCCGTCATCTCCTCGGAATGCTGGTCCGCGGCCTCCGTCAGCGCACCGCTCGGACGCAGCGGCACGAGCCCGTGCTGGCTGCGGATGAAGTTGATCTGCTGGAGGATGCCGGAGTCGAGCGCCGCGATCTGCGACCCGGTCCGCGCGTCCGCGGACGCGGGGGCGAAGGTGAAAGCGCTGACGACCGCCGCGAGGGCTACGAGAGCGCAGGCAACGACGGATCCGATGGTCGGCCGGGCCACGGGCGGAGCATCGGCTGCTCCCCGGCTCCGGGCATCCTCCCTTCGGAGCATTTTCCTCGCCGGAAGGACCTAGACCGGCACGACCTTCGGCGTACCGCATTCGGGGGAGAAATACCTGCAAGATCAGCTTTCTGCCGCAGCCTCCAGGCTTGCCGGACGGCCCAGGCGGCGGGAGATCTGGTCGCGAACCACGACCTGGATGCTGCCCGCGACCGGGATCGCCGCGAGCGCTCCGAGAATGCCGGCGATCTCTGCGCCGACGAGCACCGAGACGAGGACGGCGAGCGGTGACAGTTGCACCGTGCGGCCGTAGATCACCGGCTGCAGGAAGTGGTTCTCGATCTGCTGGTAGGCGACGAAGAACACGATCACGACGATCCCGGCCGGCACCGAGTGCAGCAGGGCCACGATCGCGACGATCACCCCGGCGACCGTTGCGCCCGCCAGCGGGATCAGGTCGAGCACGGCCACGAGCAGCCCGAGCGCGACGGCGTACGGCACGCCCAGGACGAGCAGCACGATCGTGATCGACGCGCCGGCGATCAGGCTGATCAGGATGTTCCCGGTCACGTAGCCGCCGACCGTCCGGTAGATCTCGGCGCCGACCCGCCGCCAGCGCGGGCGTGATTGTTCCGGAAGCAGCGAGAACACGCGGTCGACCCAGCTGCGTCCCTCGAGCAGCATGAAGAAGGTGAGGAAGACGATCGTGATCGTCGCCGCCACCACGCTGATCACGCTCTTCGTGATCGACAACGCCGCACCCGACAGCCCGAGCACCCTGGTCGCCCCGCCCTTCTTCACCTGCTCCTGCACCTTCTCGACGATGTGGTAGCGACGCTCGAGGAAGCCCAGCCGCCCACGCCCGTGGGTCAGGTCGTGGACGTAGCTCGGCAGCGCCTGGACGAAGCCGTTGACCTCGTCGACGAGCTTCGGCACGAACGTCCACCCGACCCCGACGGCGACGAGCAGGACGAGGAGGTACGCGACGGCGATCGCCGGGCCACGCCCGAGCCGCCCGCGCTGCTCGATCCAGCCGACGAGCGGGTCGAGGGCGAGCGCCAGGAACAGCGAGATGACCACCCAGGCGAGCACGTGGCGCGCGATCCAGATCACCTCGAGCGAGAGCGCGACTGCAATCACGATCGCGAGCACCCGCAGGACCGTGCGAGCACGGAAATCGACCACGCGCTCCGGCGTCACGGCTCGTCAGCATCGTGCGGACGTCGGACGTTGTTGTACGGTGCCGACCGTGAGCCTTCGTTCGACCCCGGTCGTCGAGCACGCCGCGCTTCCGGGCGGCGGCTCGGTCGAGGTCTGGGTCGGTGTTCCGGACGACCCCTACATCGATGACCGCTCGCAGCTTACGACCGTCGACGTGCAGCTGCGCGAGGGCTCGTCGGTGATCGCGAGCCTCTCGACCGTGCTCGATCCGGACGACGACGGCCCGGCCCACGAGCTCGCGCGCGAGGTGCGCTCTGCGCTCGAGAGCGGCGAGATCGGCCTGCACGCGTCGGCGCTCGAGCCGTTCGCCGACCGCCTGCGCTAACCACGTGGCGGGAGCCGACGGCTGGACCGGCCAGCCCGTCGCGCTCCCTCGCCACTTGGTGACCTAGCTGAGCCCAGGGGCCGGCAGCAGCTTGTCCGCGATCTCGCGGAGATTCTGCTGCAGCTCCCGCACGGAGGCCTCGCGCTCTGCGAGCTCCGACTTCAACTGATCGACACGGGCCTCGGCCCGCGCCCGCGCCTCCTCGGCGTCGGCACGCGCCTGCTGGGCCTTCGTGCGTGCTTCCTCGGCCTCGACGACGATCGAGCGGAGCGATCCCAGCTGCTCCTCGACGAGCGACGTCATCGCGCCCGCCGCGTCGTCGAACTCGGCGACGACCGCGACGGCCGCTGCCGGGGTGTGGACCTCGATCTCTTCGACCTCGACCTGCTCGGCGTCCGGCTCGACCTCGGCCTCGCCCTCGACCTCGACATCGGTCTCGGCCTCGATCTCCTGGTCGACCTTGAGCTCCGGCTGCTCACGGCGGGTCGGTGACGTCTTGGCGAGGAGATCGCCGCGCAGACCGACGTCGAGCGCCGTCTTCGGGATCACCACGCACTCGATCCGGTCGCCGAAGCGCGAGCGGAGCGCGAAGAGACGCGCCTCGGTCGGCTCCGCGACGGCGATCACGAGACTGCCGTCGTCGGCGATCCGCATCGGCAGTGCCTCCAGCGTCGTGGCGTCCTCGCGGGAAAGCTTCGCCAGTGCGTTCGGATCGAACGAGATCGCCGACCGCTCGAGACAGCGGAGGTTCCACTGGTGCGCCAGCACTCGTGCGAGATCCTCCTCGGAGGCCCAGCCCATGCGCACCAGGACCTCCCCAAGCCGTTCCCCGCTATCGGTGCCGAGTCGCAAGGCTTCCTCGAGCTGACCGCTGTCGATCAGCCCTTCCTCGATCAGGAGCGTCCCCAGCGCGGTGCGGACGCCCGAATCGCCGTTCTTGCGCTCTGCCGCAAACCCCTTCTTCATCGTTGCGCCCCTCGTTCGAATTGCCTGACGACCTGAATTGTCGGCAGATTCGCCCCGGAGCATTAGACCGGGTTCACGGAGGCCGGAAAATCGGCTCCAGCAGCGGGAAACCGGGGAACGAAGCGGGTGGAGGGAATCGAACCCTCATAGCCAGCTTGGAAGGCTGGAGCTCTACCGTTGAGCTACACCCGCACCAAGCCTCTAGGTTAGCCGCGGTGCCGACGGCGGACGTCAACCCGTTCCAGTGGCAGGCGGACGTCGACACGACGGTCGTCATCCCGGCGCTCGCGCTCCTCTACCTGTACGCGTTCGGCCGGCACGGCGCGTCCCGCGGGCAGGTCGCCTCGTTCGCGGCCGGCCTGGCGCTCCTTGCCGCCAACTTCTGGACGCCGCTGCACCATCTCGGCCTCTACTACCTTCTGTCGGCGCACCTGCTCGGCAACGTCATCCTCGCCGAGTGGGCCCCGCTCGCGATCGTGCTCGGCGTCTCGCGCCCGATGGCGGAGCGGCTCGCGCGCCTTCGTGTCTGGCGCGCGCTCACGCACCCCGCGGTCGCACTGCCCGTGTGGCTCGCCGACTACTTCGCCTGGCACGTCCCCGCGGTCTACGACTACGCGCTCACGCACCAGCAGTGGCTGATCCACGCGGAGCACGCGTGCTACTTCGCGACCGGCCTCCTCGTGTGGTGGCCGCTCGTCCAGGACGTGCCCCGGCGCCTGCCGTCCGGGGCGCGGGCCGCCTACGCGTTCGCCGCGTTCGTGCTCGCAGCGCCGCTCGGCCTGCTGCTCGCTCTCCTGCCGAAGCCGATCTACCACTACTACGTCGTGGCGCGGCCGCGCGTGTTCGGGCTCTCGCCGCTCGCCGACCAGGAGATCGCCGGCGTGACGATGGCGAGCGAGCAGGCGGTGGTGCTCTTCGTCGTCTTCCTCTACTGGTTCCGCCGCTTCCTCGCCGAGGAGGCGTAGCCGTTAAGCCTTGAGGCAGCCGGTGACGATCGAGAGGTCGGTGTCGCTCGGGTGCTCGTGCCAGAGCATCACCGCGTTCCCCTGCTCGCGTAGCACGTCCTCGATGCCGACATTCGCCGACTTGAACCGACGATAGGCGTCGGCGATGTTGTCGGCGTCGCCGGACGTCCGCCCGAACGAGACCGTGACGAAGTTGTCGGAGAGCGTGGCCCGGAACGAGCCGCCGAGCGCCGTCGACGCGACGAAGTCGACCTTGTGCGAGACCGTCACACCCTGCTGCACCAGGCACCGCGAGGACGCGACGGACGTGTAGGTGGTCGTGCCCGAGCCGCCGCACGCCGAGGCGGCGGCAGCGACGACCGAGAGCGCGAGCAGCCGCTTCACGACGCATCAGTCTACGGACCGGCCGGGTCGCATCCCATCGCTATCGTTCGGCGCCGTGCCTGCCGCCGGGGAACGTCTCGAGAAGTACGCGCGGCTCGCCGTCCGAGTCGGCCTGAACCTCCAGCCTGGGCAGATCCTCGCGGTGAACTGCCTCGTCGAGCACACACCCCTCGCCCGCGCGATCGCCCGCGAGGCGTATGCGGCGGGCGCCGACTACGTCGACGTCCTCTACACCGATCAGCACGTCCGGCGCGCCCACATCGAGGCGGCAGGGGCCGACTGGCTCGGCTACTCCCCGCCCTGGCTCGTCCAGCGCCTGCGCGAGCTCGGCGAGTCGGGGGGAGCGCTGTGCTCGATCAGCGGCAACCCAGAGCCAGAGCTGCTCGCCGACCTCGACGGAGCACGCGTCGGCGCGGCTGTGATGAAGCGGGTCGCCGAAGAGTCCCTCAGGCTCACCGACGGGCTCTGCAACTGGACGATCGTCGCGTACCCGAATGCCGGCTGGGCCGAGACCGTGCTCGGGGAGCCCGACGTCGAGCGGCTCTGGGACGCCGTCGCGCACGCCGTGCGCCTCGACACACCCGACCCCGTCGTGGCCTGGCACGAGCACATCGAGCGGCTGCAGCTGCGCGCGAGCGCGCTGAACGAACGCGGTTTCGACCGCCTCGTCTACCGCGGGCCTGGAACCGACCTGACCGTCGGGCTTCACCCGGGCGGCCTGTGGCAGGCCGCGCTCGACGAGTCGCGCGGGATCAAGCACGTCTCGAACATGCCGACCGAGGAGGTCTTCACGACGCCGGACTCGCGGAGGGTGGACGGTGTCGTGCGAGCCACCCTGCCGCTCCAGATCCAGGGGAACATCGTCCGCGGCCTGGAGGTGCGCTTCCAGGGCGGTCGCGCCGTCGAGATCAGAGCGGAGACCGGAGAGGCCGTGATGCGCACCCACGTCGCTACCGACGACGGCGCGGCGAGGCTCGGAGAGGTCGCGCTGGTCGACGGCCGTTCGGCCGTGGGCGACACCGGTCTCGTCTTCTACAACACGCTGTTCGACGAGAACGCGGCGTCGCACATCGCCTTCGGGGCGTCGATCGTGCAGGCCGTCCCGTGGGCGGCCGCCACACCCGCGGACGAGCGCCACGCGGGCGGCGTCAATCACTCGTCGATCCACACCGACTTCATGATCGGCTCGGACGAGCTCGAGGTCGCGGGCGTAACGGGCGGCGGCGAGGATGTCCTCATCCTCGCCGGACGCGACTGGCTGCTCTGACGGCCCGCTCTACTGCTCGACCAGGTGCGGGCGCACGACGCCGACGGCCGGCACGGTGATCGTGCCGGGGACGACGCGCCGTGCAGGCGGGGCCAGCCCGACGACATAGCGACCGGGCGGGAGGTGGAGCGAGAACCGGCCTCCCGCGACGATGCGGGCGCGGATCGTGACCCGGCCGCGGCTGAAGACGACGAAGAGTGGCGGCGGCCGAGGGTCGCACGGCTCGCCCGTCGGGCACGCCGTGGCCGGGGCAGCGGTGACCGTGCCCCGCACGTTCGGCACCCGGGTGGACGCGACAGCGACGGCGACGAGCGAGCAGCACGCGACGAGCGCACAGAGCACGGGAACTCGCAGGCGCGAGGGTTGCATGACGCCCTTCTACCCGATCTTCGAAACCCAAACGAGCCTGGGGCCGGCGGTCGCCGGCCCCAGGCTGTGCACGCGAGACGCGCCGAGGCTCTACGGCCCGAAGAACGTCTTTACGTCGCCGATCAGCGTCGCCTTTTCCGCCGCGGAGCCGTACTCCTCGAACGGGAAGGCGAGGAACATCACCTTGTAGGTCCCGGAGTACGTCAGCGCGTCCGGGCTCGAGGTCAGGGTCGCGACGCCGTCGTCCATGAACGCCGCGAGCGCGCCGCCGTTCGGCGTGATCTCGTCCATGAACGGCGCACCGAGCACGCTCTGGTCGAGCGTGATCGTGCCGATCGCCCCGGTGACCGGGTTCGCCGGCACCCCGGTGACGGTGGCGGTCGCCTTGTCGTTCTGCGCCTCCGAGCCGTCCCAGGTGATGTGCAGGTAGTCGTGCACGAACGCCGTCGTGCCGGCCGCCTGGTCGAGGATGTCCTGCCCCGACATGAACAGGTTCCCGCCGCCGCCGAGGAACGTCTTCAGCTCGCTCTCGTACGGCAGGAGCGGGCCCGGGTAGCTGGTGCCCGTGAACCAGTACACGTTCTTGTGGGCAGACAGGTACCCCTGCGGCAGGCTCGGGTTGGTGGCGAGGTCCCAGGTCGAGAACGAGATCCCGTTCGCATTCAGAGCCGCCGTGTAGTAGCTCTGGACGTCCGGGGCGTTCCCGTCCTCGTCGACGAGCAGCGTGTCCTTCGTCACTGCGATCGTCGTAACCGTCGCGCCGGCCGTCACGGAGGGGCTCCCGACGGACGCGGCCGTCAGGGTCGACGTGCTCGTGTCGCCGTCGTTCACGCCGGTGGGCGGCACACTCACCTTGACGCACACGTTCGCGGTCGCACCGGCTGCCACGGTCGGCGTCGTCGTGATCGCGTTCGTGCAGGTGGCGTCGAGGAAGCTGACACCGTAGGTCCCGCCCGAGCTCGAGAGCGTGTACGAGTCGGACTGGAAGCCGAGGTTCGTCACACCGACCGTGTAGGTCACGCTCGAGCCCGCGCGTGCGCCGTCCGTCTGAGCTGCGGGCGCCACGGCGACCGCATACGGAGACGCAAGCTGGGTCACAACCGGCGATCCGGTGGTCGACGGGCCCTGGGCCGACGTCGCCTTCAGCCCGTCGTTCGTGATCGCGGTGACCTTCTTCTTCAGCGCATTGGCGATATCGACGGTCACGTGAACCGTGACGCTCCCACCCGAGGGAACGACGAGGCCCGACCACGTGACCGTCCCGTTCGCGAAGCTCCCGCCCGAGTCCGCCGAACTGAAGCTCGTGTTGGCGGGAATCGGGTCGGTGATCGTCACGCCCGTGGCATTCGCGGGCCCGACGTTCTTCAGGGTGATTGTGTACGACAGCGTGCTCGACGGCCCGACCGGGACACCGGCGTCCGCCTTGGAGATCACCAGTGCCGGCGCCGCCGGCCGGCTGTCGGCGATCCGGTAGGCGCCGCGACCGTGCGTGCCCGCTGCCATGACGCGGTGCAGCGTGTCGAGATCGAGCTGCCAGACCGCGACCGTCGGCATGCCGGTCCCGAGCTGCGTCCAGTGGGCGCCCCCGTTGTAGGTGACGAACGCGCCCACGTCGGTCCCCGCGTAGAGCGTGTTCGGGTACGACGGGTCGAGGACGATCGAGTTGACCGGCGCGTCGGGCAGGTCGCCGCTGACGTTCGTCCACGACTGCCCGCCGTCGCTGGTCTTGAACACGTGACCGGGCTGATGCGGCGTCGCCTCGTCGTAGCCGTTGTACGCGACATACGCCGTCCGGTAGTTGCTCCGGTCGACGGCGAACCCGCCGACCGGACGGTTGGGCAGCTTCGCCTTCTTCGTGTCGATCTGCACCCAGGTCGGGTTGCTCGCGACCTGGGCGTCCGGGCTGACCCAGACGAGCCCGTCGAGCGTCCCGACGTAGACCGCGTTCCCGCCGCCGACTCCGATCGCGGAGATCGCGGCGGGCGCCGTTCGGCGCGGTGCCGGTGCAGCCGCTCGCGGAAGACCCGGTCCGCGAGCAGCGACATCCTGCGTAGGACGTTCTTCCTCAAGGCTCCTCCCTCCGTGTTACGCGCCACGGCCGAGCGCCGCGACTCGTCCCCATTTTGTGCCGGGCAATTAGTCCATTCGCGCAGCGAATTGTCAAACGAGAGGAGTTGGGGCTCCAGCACACGGAGATCGGGGATCGCGCCGATGATGTCCAGGCGCGACCGAGGTACCACCTTCCTGATCAACGTCTCAGGGGGTGAGTGATGATGGTGTCCTGGCGGAGGGCGCTGATCGCTGCGCCGCTCATTCTGGTCGCTGGAGCCGGTCCAAGTGTTCGAGCCGGCGAAGCCACTGCCAAGGCTGCCCCGCCTCCACCCTGCAGCGTGACGGCTGCGGCGGGGGACGAGAACGACGGTGACGGCGTGGTGCTGACGGTGCAGCGTTGCGCTCATCGCGTCCAGCGAATCGAGCTTCGCGTACAGCCGCCGAACAGGATCTTCATCGGAGGTATCACACTGATCGGAGGGCGCCCCGAGTCGCAGCAACCGGTGATTCGTCAGCCACGCCGCTACCTGGTCGAGGCGCGGATCAAGCCGGCGCTGCGGTCTCGCGAGGTGTTCAGGTGGGAGGGTTTGATGTCGTCGTCTGACCCTTGGCGGCTGCACGTGCGCCTGGATGCGGGGGTGCGCGTGTACGGCCTCTGGCTCACCGTGCATTGGTGAACCACCCACTCCTGGAGACGGCCCCGTCTCCGGAGCCCTTCCTCCTGAGTTCGGGCAAACGATCGGGACGGTCGGACTTGAACCGACGGCCTCCTGCTCCCAAAGCAGGCGCTCTACCAGGCTGAGCTACGTCCCGCTCCTCGCAGTGTAGGCGGGAGGCAGGCGACCACCCGGTCCGCTGCGCGGGTACGTTCGGCCGCGAGGTGAGCGAAGCCCCTTTCTCTGCGTGTTCGCGTCGGCGTTCTGGGCGGTCGTGGTGCAGTGGTGGTCGTTCCCGTTCCACTCGCTGAGAGTGACCACGCTGCTCGGCGGGAACCTGTCCGCGCACAGCGTGCCGGTCTGGTCGCTCGCCCTGTGGCTCGTGGCACTCGGCACGATCCTGCCCTTCTTCCTCCTCGTCAGCGCGTTGCGCCACTTGAGCGCGACGACCGTCGGCATCGTCGCGATGCTCGAGCCGGTGGTCGACGCAATCGTCGGCTGGGCCTGGCTCGAGGAGTCCCTGAACGCCGTGCAGCTGACGGGCGCGGCGGTGGTACTCGCGGCGATCGGTCTCGCCCAGACGGCACGTTGAGCCGTGGTCCAGCGGCACGTTCCGTCATACTCCGCCGATGCTCAAGCGGTTGGTCGTCCTCGGGGGGACGGCACTCCTGCTTTCGCCGACCGGTGTGACCGCCTCGGCGACGCACACGCAAGAAGCCTCGCTCCTCCGGGCGATCAATGCCGCGCGCGCCGAGCACCGGCTCTCGCCCGTTCGTATCGGGCTCCGGCTGGAGCGCGCGGCGCGGGCACACACGCAGGACATGCTTGCCACGCAGACGTTCGCACACGGCTCGTTCACGTCTCGGCTCCGCGTCTTCCACATCACGGCACCGCTGGTCGGCGAGAACCTTGCCTGGGCGACGGGGCCCGGGGCGTCGGCGGAGGCGATCGTACGCGCGTGGCTGGCAAGCCCGCCGCACCGCAGGAACCTCCTGCGGCCGTCGTTCACGCTCGTCGGCATCGGCGACCTCGCCGGCTCGTTCCAGGGGAACCCGGACGCGCGCGTCGTGACGGTCGACTTCGCCGATTGATTCGAGCGACTACTCGCGTTCGAGCAGCGCGCGAAGCTCGCGCAGCTTCTCGCGACGGAGGGCCTCCCGCTCGCCGCGCGCGACCCGTTCGAGCAGGCCCCGCACGAGCGGAGCGAGCTCGAGTGGGTTGAACGGCTTCGTCACGTAGTCCACGCCGCCAAGGTCGATGCCGCGCGCACGGTCGCGCAGCTCGGCGCGTGCGGTGAGGAACACGATCGGGATCGAGGCCGTGCGCTCGTCGTCGAGCAGCTCCTCGGCCACGCGCCAGCCGTCGAGGCCGGGCATCATCACGTCGAGGAGCACGACGTCGGGTAGGTCCTCGCGTGCGCGTTCGAGGCCGCTCGGCCCGTCCGCCGCTTCGATCACCTCCATCCTCTCCGCCTCGAGGTTGACACGACAGAGGAGCCGGATCGGTGCCTCGTCGTCGATCACAAGCACGCGTGTCGCCATCTCGATCGCTGGTCCCTCCGTCACGCCGACTCTCACACATTCTCCGCGGGCGGAAGCTCGAACGTGAACCGGGATCCGTGCCCCTCTTCCGACTCGACCCAGATCCGCCCGCCCATCTCGCGCACGAGCCCTTGCGCGATGAAGAGGCCGAGACCGGTGCCCTGGCCGCCGCCTGCCTTGTAGAACTTGGTGAAGATCCGCTCGCGCTCGGCCGGCGGGATGCCGATCCCCTCGTCGGCGACGGCCACCTCCACCCCGTCCGGGCATCGCCGCGCCGACACGGTCACCGTGCCGCCGCCCGGCGAGTACTTGAGTGCGTTCGAGACGAGCTGCTCGAGCACCTGGCGCAGCTTCTCGGGGTCGGCCTGTGCGGCGACGTCCTCGGCCTCGACGTCCGCGACGATCCGATGGCCGTTCGCCGTCTGCGCCGCCCCGGAGACGACGTCGGCGAGGACGGCGCCGACGTCGGTCGGCTCGAGCGCGACCGCGAGATCACCGGTGTCCAGGCGCGCGACATTCAGCAGCGCGTCGACGATCGTCGTCAACCGCTCCGTCTCGCGGGCGATGAATGCGAGGAAGGTGCGACGCTCCGGCTCTTCGAACGCGACGTCCTCCCGGAGCAGTGTCTGCGAGAAGCCGTAGACCGAGGTCAACGGCGCGCGCAGCTCGAGCGAGACGGTCGAGACGAAGTCCGACTTCATCTGCTCGATCACCCGCTCGGCCGAGATGTCGCGGAAGGCGAAGATCCGTCCCGCGATCGCTCCCGAGGGATCGCGCATGACGGTCTCGGACAACGAGAGCCACACGTCCTCCTCGCCCCGGCGGACCGCCACGAGCCGGTTCGTGCCGCCGCTCTCCGACTGCAGCTCTTGGTGGAGAACCTGGGCCGGCGTCCGGCCCATCGCCTCGGAGGCAGGGATGCCGGTGATCTCCTCTGCCGCCCGGTTCCAGAGGACGACACTTCCCTCGCGGTCGACCGCGACGATGCCGTCGGCGATGTTCGCCAGGATCGCGACGCTCTGCTCGCGCTCCACGGCGACGCGCTGGTAGAGCTCCGCGTTCGACAGCGCCACGGACGCGTTGGCCGCGAGCGCGACGAGCGCCTGCGTCTCCTCTTCGCGCCAGACACGGGCCTCGCGCGAGTACACCGAGAGCACGCCGTGCAGCGTGCCCTCCGGCGCGACGAGTGGGACACCGAGGTAGGCGCGGTGGCCGCGCGCGAGCAGGGCGTCCGACTCGATAAGGCTTGCGTTGCCCGAGACATCGTCGTGCACGACCGGCGCACGCGACTGCAGCACGTCTCCTGCCACCCAGCCGGTGGCTGGGGAGCGCGCCTCGAGCGCATCCTCCGCGTGCTCACCGCTGACTGCCGTGACGACGAGCTCGTCCTCTTCGAGCGACGCAAGCGCCGCGGCGTCTGCACGCACGAGTGCAAGCGCCTCGTCGACGACGGCGTCGAGCACCGCGATCGGGTCGAGCTCGGTCGCGAGCAGACTGCCGGTGCGCGCCAGCTGCTGGGACAACGAACGTGCGCTGCGCTCGGCCTCGAAGAGCCGGCTCCGGTCGAGTGCCCCGCGCGCGGCGCTCGCCACCTGCTGGGCGAGCTCGAGATCGTCGCGCGTGAACGACCGGGGCTCGCGGAAGAACACGAGCACGAGCCCGGCCTGCTCCCCGGGCACCGGGATGCCGAGGAGCGACGCGAACGCCGCCTCCTGCCACGGCGCAGTGAACCGGCCGTCCGTCGCCACCTCGGCGGCGGCCAGGATCTGGCCCTCGCCGGCGACATCGACGAGGGCCTGCGGCAGCTCGAGCTCGCGAACCTCGCTCGGGAGCTCGTGGCCGCCGACGAACAGCAAGCGGCGCGGGACGCCGGCCAGCACCGCCGCGAAATCGCCGCCGAGCGACTCGGCGGCCGCCTGTGCCGCTGCGTCGTAGGTCTCGTCGAGCGAGAGCGGCTCGCCGAGCAGCGTCGCGATCCGGTAGAAGCCGCGCTGGACGCCCGCTTGGCGCGAGCGGTCGGCGAACATCTCGGCGTTGCGCAGCGCAAGCGACGCGAGCGAGGCGAACGCTTCGAGAAGCTCGAGGTCGGCAGCGGAGAACGACCGCTCACCGCCGCGCAGACCGACGCCGAGCACGCCCAGCGTCTCGCCGGCCCAGGCCATCGGCGCGACGACCGCACGCGAGATACCGTCGTACGCGGCGTGCGGCACCGGGGCGTCGAGGTTGCGGTATTCGCCGGATGCGACAGGCCGGGCCTCGGCGAGGGCAGCGGCGGCGGCGCCCTTCTCCGGCGCGAACTCGAACCCGACGAGTGACTGGTCGAGACCGTGGACGGCCGCGCAGCGGAGCACACCGCGCTCGCGGTCGAGCAGGTAGCAGTCGGCTGCGTCGGCATCGAACAGCTTGGTCAGCTCCTCGACGAGTCTGCGGAGAACGGCGTCGAGCTCGAGCTCACTCGTCACCACCTGCGCCGTATGGAGGAGCGCCGCCTGCTGCAAGAGGCGCTTCCGGTTCTCCGCGAGCAGCTCCGCCGTGCGCAGCGCCGAGGAGATCTCGTGCGACACCGTCTCGAGCACGAACTCCTCACCCGGCGACAGCGGGGCCTCCCGATCGAGCGTCACTGCTGCGACCCCGCCTTCGACGCGAATGTCGACGTCGTCGAGAACAAGCGTCGAACGCAGCTCGTCGCGCGCCACGCGAACGATCTCCGCCGGGTCGAGCTCCGCCCTGATGACGCGGACGATCTCGGCGACGCATTGCTCGCGCGCGAGGGCGTCGGACAGGGCTTCCGCCGAGCGCAGTCGGTCGATCGCGAGTGCGGCGTCCGATGCGACCCCTTGCAACAGCGCGAGCTCGTCGACGCCGAAGGTGCGCTTCACGTCTGTGGAGGCCAACACGAGCACACCCGTCACGACGCCCTCGGCGATCATCGGCACCCAGGCACCGCTCTGCGCGCCAACCATGGCGGCGAGTCGAGGGCTGACGAGCGACGACCCGGTCACGTCGTAGACGGTGACCGGCGCGGCATCGAAGACAGCGCTCGCGATCCCCGACGGCTCGTGGGCGAGATCGACCCTGACGCTCTCCCAGAACGCTGCCCGCCGACCGTCGACCTCGGCGTACAGCCCCGTCGCTTGACAGCGACGGTCGTCGACGAGCACCACACCGGCGAAGCCGACACCGATCAACTGGGCGACGCGCGCGACGACCGCCTGGGCAGCATCGCGCGGGGTTCGGGCATCGCCGAGGGCGTGTGAGATCGCGCCCAGCGTGTCGAGCTCGCGATCGCGCAGGGAGACCTGCTCCTCGGCGGCACGGGACCTGCCGACCGCGCCGACGGCAAACGCCCGGTCGCGGCCACGCGCGAGGACAACGAGCGCAGGAGCGAGCAGCACGAGCGACGCGATGATGCCCGCCCAGACGTGCCCGCCGATCGCTCGTCGCTGGCCGAGCACGAGGGCGCCGTAGCTGCCGGCAGCGACGGCGATCCCAGGGAAGAGGCACGCGAGCGCCCAGTCGAGCGCCAGAGCGCGCGACCGTTCGCGCCAGAGCTCCGGCAGGATGAGCCCCGTCAGCGCGGCATAGACGACCGCGAGCAGAACCAGCGGCACTCCGTTGAACAGGACGGCTTGTGTTGCTGCGCTCACCGGGCGGCCCAATGGTACGCCGCGGGATCGATATGCGCCTCCGTTGTAAAGATGGGCCTATCGGCCTATTCCGTCCGCACTTTGCGGGAGATAGCGTCCGCTCACTGGGCGATGCGCACCGCGGCGCGCGTTCCTGGCCATAAGCCCGCGGTGAGCGATCACGGGAAGCCCGCTGCCGACGACCCCCCGACGCAGCGGGCTTTGCCGTTTCTGCACCACGTGTCCGACGCCTCTTGAAGGTGTCGGACACCGGTTCGTGGCGTGCTCGGCCTGCCGAGACGTGTCCAGGGACTGTCCCCGGCCGTGGCCGTAAGGGGCGAGTCGCAGGGTGCCAAAGCCGCTCCACCTCCCCGCAGCCACCTTCACCGGACGCTCACACGGGCGGGGCTACCATGCGGTTGGTGGTCCGGAAGCTCCTACTCGCCTCGCCTCGCGGCTATTGCGCCGGGGTCGAGCGGGCGGTCGAGACGGTCGAGAAGGCGCTCGAGCTCTACGGCGCACCCGTCTACGTCCGCAAGCAGATCGTCCACAACCTGCACGTCGTGCGCGACCTCGAGGAGCGCGGCGCGATCTTCGTCGACGAGGAGCACGAGGTACCCGAGGGGCGGACGGTCGTCTTCTCGGCCCACGGTGTCGCTCCGGCGGTCCGCGAGAACGCGGAGCGAAGACAGCTGCGCACGATCGACGCGACCTGCCCGCTCGTCACCAAGGTACACGTGCAGGCACGCCGGTACGCGTCCGAGGGATACACGGTGATCCTCGTCGGGCACGCCGGCCACGAGGAGGTCGTAGGGACGATGGGCGAGGCACCGGAGTCGATCGTGCTCGTCGAGTCGGCGGAGGACGTGGAGCGGCTCCGCTTCCCCATCGGGACGAGGCTCGCCTACGTGACGCAGACGACGCTGTCGGTCGACGAGACCGCTGAGGTGATCACGGCGCTCCGCCGGCGCTTCCCCGAGATCTACGCTCCTCGCAAGGAGGACATCTGCTACGCGACCTCCAACCGGCAGTGGGCGGTGAAGGAGATGCTCTCCGAGATCGACCTCCTGCTCGTGATCGGGTCGCACAACTCGTCGAACTCGAACCGCCTCGTCGAGGTCGCACGCAGCGGCGGCATCCCGTCCTACCTGATCGACGACGAGTCCGAGATCGACGAGTCGTGGTTCGACGGCGTCGAGATCGTCGGCATCACCTCAGGCGCGTCCGCACCGGAGAAGCTCGTGCAGCGCGTGTGCGACTGGTTCGCAGAGTGCGGCGAGGTGGAGGTCGTGGAGCACGGCCTGGTCAGCGAGGACGTCGAGTTCCGCCTGCCCGTCGAGCTGCGCCGCGAGCTCAAGCTCGCAGCCGCCCAGACCGCCTAGGCCGGATTCGCAGCCGGCTCGGTGCCGGGACAGCGATCGGCTTTGTAGTCGCGGTAGCGCCAGGGCGGCAGGATGAAGCGCCAGTGGCCGGACTCGGCCACGAGATGAACGGTGTGAGTGATCACCAGGTTGCCGCCGAAGGTGATCCGCACTGCGACCGCCTTGCTCTGCACGTAGTGCCCGTTCCCGAGCCCGACCGACTCGTCGGTGACGCGCAGCACCTTCAGCGACCGCGGGACGGCGGCGACGGGATGGCTGGCCTCGCACGAAACGTATTCCTTGCGCGGAGCGACCACGCGGTCGGCCGAGAGCAGGTCGTCCCACACGTGCGTGTAGTCGTTGTGGACGATCCGCTGGACGACCGAGACGGCGAACGGTCCGGGGTCGGCCGACGGGCTGGACGATCCGCCACAGCCGGCGGCGACGACGACCAGCGTCGCGAGCGACACAGCGCGCGCGACCCTCACGCCTTCTCGATTCTCAGCTCGCCGACGTCGACCGAAACGGCGAGCGTCTCCGCGGCGATCCGGTCCGCATAGCGCTCGACGAGCTCGGCGTCGGGGAGCCACAGACGGATCCGGTCGGTCAACTCGAGCCCTGTCTCGCGCCGGAGCACGTTCACCTCGTGAACGCGGTCGTACAGGCGCGCCTCGAGCCGGAGCTCGTCGTCCAGCGCCGTGTCGAGCGCGACCGTCATGCCCGAGTCGCTCGCAAGCGCCCACCCGACGCGGCCGACGTGCTCGACGATCACCTCGTCAGGCTCGAGCACGTGGCCGTCGACCTGGAAGCGCCCGCCGTCCAGCGCCTCGAACTCGCCGTGCGCGAGCCGCTCGCGCACGCCGCGCAGTGCAGCGCCGAGCTTCGGCCCGAGCACCGGCAGATTCGGCTTTACCCGCAGCTCGGCTGCGTCGACGTCGCCGAACTCGACCGCCTTCACCCGCAGCTCGTCGGCGATCTCGTCCGCGTGCCCGGCCGCGGCCGGCGAAGCCCCCGCGACCACGAGCCTCCGGAGCGGCTGGCGAAGCTTCAGCTGCGAGCTCGAGCGGGCCTGGCGCCCGAGCTCGACCACGCGCCTGACCTCCGCGATCTCCTCCAGGAGGCGCCGATCGGGCTCGACCGGCTCCGGCCAGCCGGCCAGGTGCACCGAGGCCGGGCCGTCCTGGACGAGCGTCCGCCACAGGTGGTCGGACAGGAACGGCATCACCGGCGCGATCACGCGCAGCGACTGGACGAGCGCGTACCAGAGGACCCGGAACGCGGCCTCGTCGAAGCCGTAGAAGCGCCGGCGCGAACGGCGGATGTACCAGTTGGAGACGTCGTCGACGAATGCCTCGAACGCACGGATCACCTCGACGGTCAGCGTCGCCTCGTACCCGGCCGTTCCCTCGGCGACCAGTGCCTTCGTTCGTTCGACGAGCCAGCGGTCGAGGGGGCGCAGGCCTTCGTCGGGCTCGAGCCCCGCCCACGTCGGCGCGAAGCCCTCGATGTTCCCGTAATCGACGAGGAACTTGACCGAGTGCCAGAAGGTGAGGAGCCGCCGCTTGATCTCGTGCGCCGGCCCGAAGCCGAAGAGCAGGTTCCGGTCCGGCGGCTGCGCACAGTACTGCCAGCGCATCACGTCGGCGCCCATCTGCGCGAATGCGTCCTCGGCGGGGATCGTGTTCCCCCACGACGCGTGCATCTCACGGCCCTGCTCGTCCAGCATCTTCTCGTAGGCGAGCACGCGCCGGTACGGCGAGCGGCCGACGAGGGCGACCGACATGAAGAACTGGGAGTAGAACCAGAGCCGGATCTGCTCGCGCATCTCCGAGACCCAGTCGGCGGGGAACCATGTCTCCCAGTACGCGTGATCGGGCAGATCGGCTTTCGTCAGCCCGCGCGCCGCTCCGCTCGCATACCCCTCGGGCACGAAGGTCTCGTTCTCCCAGCCCAGCGTCGCGAACGGGACGATTCCGGCGTCGAGCCAGACGTCGCCGACCTCCGGGATACGGGAGATCGTCTCGCCGCAGGCCTCGCAGCGGATCGGGACGCGGTCGATCCAGGGGCGGCGGAGCTCCTGCAGCTGCTCGAACCCCTCGACCGCCCGCTCCTCGAGCTCCGCCTTCGAGCCGACGACATTGAGCTTCCCGCAGGAGCAAGGATAAAACGGCAGCGGCAGGCCGTAATAGCGCCTGCGGGAGATGTTCCAGTCGCCCATGTTCCGCAGCCAGTCGTCCATGCGCTTGCCCATGTACTCGGGCACCCACTCGACCGTTGCGTTTTCCTCGAGCAGCTTCGGCCGGACCTCCTCGACCGAGATGAACCAGTCGTCGGAGAGCCGGAAGATGAGCGGCGTGTCGCAGCGCCAGCAGTGCGGATAGGCATGCGTGTAGAGGCCCGCGTGGACGAGGAAGCCCGTCTCACCGAGGCGCCCGATGATCTGGTCGGCGGCCTCGGTCGTCGAGAGCCCGTGCAGCCAGCCGTAGTCGTCGTAGAAACGGCCCGACTCGTCGACCGGCGTCAGCACCGCGAGCTCGTGGACACGAGAAAGCTCGAAGTCCTCGCCACCGCAGCCGGGCGCGATGTGGACGATGCCGGTGCCCTGGTCCATCGTCACGTCCTCCCACGGGATCACCCGGTGCTCGACCTGCGACCCCGCTTCGAGGTCGTCGAACGGGCCGCGGTAGCGAAGGCCGACGAGCTCGCGGCCCGGCACGCGCTCGACGAAGCTCTCGCCGGGGAACAGCTTCACGGCGACCCACTCGCCGTTGTCGCGCCGGCCGTACTCCTCGTCCGGATGCACGGCCGCCGCGACGTTGGCCGGCAGCGTCCAGGGCGTCGTCGTCCAGACGACGACCGACTGGCCCTCCCGATCGAGCAGCGGGAAGCGCACGAAGAGCGACGGGTCGGCACGGTCCTGGTAGACGCCGCTCTGGGTCAGCTCGTGCTGGGAGAGCGAGGTGCCGCAGCGCGGGCACCACTCGGTCGAGCGGTGGCCCAGGTACAGCCAGCCTCGCCCGTTCACGATCTTCAGGAACTTCCAGATGTACTCGATGTTCGTGTCGCTGAAGGTGAAGTAGTCCCTGCCCCAGTCCATCCACTGGCCGAGACGGATCGAGCCGCGGGTCAGCGCCTCGGACGAATGGACGACGACCTCGCGGCAGCGGCGGGCGAACTCCTCCAGCCCGAACGCCTCGATCTCGCGCTTCGAGTTCAGCCCGAGCGAGCGCTCGACGCCCACCTCGATCCACAGCCCCTGGCAGTCGAAGCCGTTCTGGTAGCGCTGGTCGAAGCCGCGGAGCCCCTTGTAGCGCTGGAAGACGTCCTTGAGCGTGCGGCCCCAGGCGGTGTGGACGCCGAGCGACGACCTGTTCGCCGTGACGGGGCCGTCCACGAACGACCAGATCGGCCCTCCGCGGTTGCGCTCCCGGAGCTTCGCGAACGTCCCCTCACGCTCCCAGACGTCCAGGATCTCGAGCTCCAGCGCCGGGTGATCGGGCTTGTCCGGTAGGGGGTCGAACATGCCTGCAACAGTACCGCCCGGGAAGAAACGCCCCCTCCCGCGCGTTTCAAGCTGGGAACACGATTTCGAGAGCGAAAGGAACAGATGGCAACAAACGCAACGACCGAGACGTTCGGCACCGAGGTGCTCGAGAGCGACGGCAAGGTGATCGTCGACTTCTGGGCCGAATGGTGCGGGCCGTGCCACGCGGTGTCGCCGGTGCTGGACCGGATCGCCGACGAGCACCAGGTCAAGATCGTCAAGGTGAACATCGACATCGAGCAGGACCTTGCGCAGCGCTACGGCGTCGCCTCGATCCCGTTCATGGTCCTGTTCGAGAACGGCGAGCCGCAGGCGTCCGCGATCGGCGCCATGCCGAAAGGCTCGCTCGAGAAGGCTCTGGGGTTGGCGGGGGCCTAGCGGCCCTCGCTCGTCCTAGCCGAGGCCGTCTTCGAGAAACGCCAGGAAGGCGAGGTGCTTGGCGAGGTACGACTCGAGCTCTGCGACGCCGTCGCCCGCAAGCCGGGCGAGCCAGTCCTCGGTCAGGTCGTCCTCGATGGAGTAGAGCATGCCGACAGGTTCCATCACTCCGATCATCCGTTTTCGCGTGACGGGGCGCATGAGCCGTTCGGCCCATCTTTCCGACCGGGAAAGACCCACCCCGTTCCCCTTGTTGCGTGCCGGAGCGCCGGATCGTCAACCCTCGTTCGGGGGACGGTACCGGCCGGCCCACACTGCGAGCACGAGGCTCTGGCCCGGGAAGGCCAGCTCGGCCGGCAGCTCCGATGGCCGCGCCGCGGCTCGTGCGCCCAGTAGCGCCACCGGTCGAGCGAGCCCATGGACGAGATGATGGAGAATCCGGGACGGTGAAGGTCGTCCTTCTCCACTCCGCGCTCGGCGACTCCCGGCTCTGGCGTCACCAGGTGCCGGTGCTCGCCGAACGCTACGAGGTGATCGCCCCCGACCTCCCGGGCTGGGGCGAGACGCCGATCCCCGCCGAGCCGTTCTCGTACGTGCACTGCGTCGCTCCCCACCTCCCGGCCGTGCTCGTCGGCAACTCGTTCGGCGGCCTCGTCGCGCTCCAGACCGCGCTCTCGCACGAGGAGGAGACGCCGGGGCTCGTGCTGATCGGCGCCGGTCTGCGCCAGTGGGACTGGTCGGAGGAGCTCCGCGACTACTGGGCGGCCGAGAACGCGGCGTTCGAGGCGGGCGACCTCGACGGCACGGCGCAGGTCAACCTCGACTTCTGGGTCGCGCCGGAGCATCAAGACGAGGTGCGGCCCCAACAACGGCGCGCCATCGAGCTGCAGACGGTCGAGCAGGAGGTGCTCTGGCCCGACGTCCCGCCGCTCGAGTCGCTCGACGTGCCGACCCTCGTCGTCGTCGGCGACCGTGACAAGGGTGACTTCCGCGCGATCGCGCACCACCTCGCCGAGCGGATCCCCGGCGCGCGGCTCGCGGTCGTGGAGGGCGCGGGCCACCTCGTCGGGATCGACTGCCCCGCGGAGCTGAACGCGCTACTGCTCGAGTTCCTCGAGGACGTCGTCAGCTAGACGCGGCCACGCCTCGGCCGCCCAGTCGCCGAACGCGAGGTCGGTCAGGCAGCCGAGCGCGATCGCGGCCTCGGGATCGACCCAGAGGAACGTGCCGCTGCGGCCGAAGTGCCCGAAGGTCGCCGCGCTGCAGCGCGAGCCCGTCCAGTGCGGCGCCTTGCCGTCACGGAGCTCGAAACCGAGCCCCCAGTCGTTCGGAGACTGCCGCCCGAAGCCCGGGACCACGCCGTCGAGGCCCGGGAACTGCACCGATCGTGCCTCGTCGAGCGTCTCCGCTGCGAGCCGCACCGGCGCGAGCAGCTCCGCCGCGAGCGCCGAGAGGTCGCCGAGCGTCCCCGAGGCGCCGGACCCCGCCGACCCCCGAGCCGGATGCCGGTGCCGGCCCAGACGTGGTGGAAGTAGTCCTCGAACGGCATCGCCGCCCGCGCGGCGACGTGCTGCGCCGCGACGTCGAAACCGTGGTTCGAGTAGATGCGGCGCCGGCCGGGCGGCGCGATCGGCGGGCCATGCTCGAACGGGAGGCCCGACGCGTGAGCGAGCAGGTGCCGGAACGTCGAGCCGGGGGGCCCGGCGGGCTCGTCGAGATCGACGATCCCCTCTTCCGCGGCGACGAGCATCGAGACGGCGCTCGCGAGCTTCGTCACCGAGGCCCAAGGGAAGCGGCGGCCGGCGTCACCGTACTCGGCCGCAGCACGCCCGGAGACGAAGGCCGCCGCATGGTCTGCCGGCCAGCGGTCGATCTGGCGCAGCGCCTCCACGACCGCGACACTATCGGCATCGACCGGCAACACGTCACGTCGGGCTCAGCCTTCGAGGAACGCGTCGGCTACTCGCGCGCGGTCCGAGTCGGCTCGCACGTCTGGGTGTCCGGGACCGCTCCGATCATGCCCGGCGACGGCGACCCCCCGGCGACGGCGTACGAGCAGACGGTCGTCTGTCTCGGCATCGTCGAGAGTGCGTTGCGGGAGGCCGGCGCTTCGCTCGACGACGTCGTGCGCACGCGCATCTACGTCACCGACGCGGCGTCGATCGACGACGTGGGTCGCGCGCACCGCGAGGCATTCGGGACTGCTCGCCCGGCGACCACAGGCATCGTCACCGAGCTGCTCGATCCGCGCTGGCTGGTCGAGATCGAAGTCGAGGCGGTGATCGCATGAGGCAGATCTTCCCGCCCTCGATCACCGGCAAGGGCTCCATCGGCACCACCGGCTACGCGAGCGTGCTCGACCACTCCTTCGGCAAGGGCGAGGCCTACACGCTGGGCGTCGAGGAGGAGTACATGCTGCTCGACCCCGAGACGTGGGATCTCGTGCAGCACATCGACTCGGTGCTCGCCGCGGTCGAGCACGGCGAGCACGAGGACCGCATCAACGCCGAGCTGATGCAGTCGGTGCTCGAGGTGACGACTCCCGTCTGCCGCACGGCGGCCGACGTCGGCCGCTCGCTCGGGCAGCTGCGCGGCTACGTCGCCGAGATCGCACGCAGCGAAGGCTGCCGGTTCGGCTCTGCCGGCACCCATCCCTTCTCGCTGTTCGAGCGACAACGGATCACGGCGAAGGATCGCTACCGCCAGCTCGTCGACCAGCTGCAGTACATCGCCCGGCGCGAGCTGATCTTCGGCATGCACATGCACGTCGCCGTCGACGATCCCGAGAAGGCGATCCAGGTGATGAACGGGCTGCTCGTCCACATCCCGCAGATGCTCGCGCTGTCGGCGTCGTCCCCGTTCTGGCGCGGCGAGCCGACCGGGCTTGCCTCGAGCAGGCAGATGGTCTTTGCCGCGTTCCCGCGCTCGGGCCCGCCGCCACGCTTCAACGACTACGCGGACTACGCGGAGGTGGTCGGACAGCTCGAGCGCACAGGCTGCATCGCCGACTACACGCACATCTGGTGGGACATCCGCCCGCATCCAAGGCTCGGCACGATCGAGATGCGCGTCTGCGATGCGGTCACGCGACTCGAGGACGTGGTCGCGATCGCGGCGTTCTTCCAGGCGATCGTGAAGATGTACTGCGAGCTGCACGACTCCGGCCGCGGCATCCCGAGCTGGCATCGCATCCTCACGACCGAGAACAAGTGGCTCGCAGCTCGCTACGGGCTCGAGGCCCCGGTGATGGATCTCGCGACCGGCCGGCGCAACCGAGTGCCCGTCGCACAGCTCGTCCGCCGCACGCTGCGCGACATCGAGCCGCACGCGCGTGAGCTCGGCTCGGAACGCGAGCTCGAGGGCATTCGCGAGATCCTCGCCCGCGGCAACGGCGCCGACCGGCAGCTCCGCGTGTGGAACGCGAACCGCGACATCGTCGAGGTCGTTCGTGAGATCGCAGTGGCCACCGAGGAGGCGGCCGTCAGCGCACCGGCGCGAGCGGGCTGACCCGGCTGCGCTCGCCGACCACCCACAGCCTTCGCTGGTCGGGCGACCAGCCGAGCGCGACCGCCACGTGGGCGACCCGACGCACGGAGATCGCCGGCTCCAGGGTCAGAAACCAGACGTGCTGCGCATCGCTCAGCGCGAAGTGCGACCCGTCGGGCGAGAGCACCGCCTGCCCGGGGTTCGCCGTCCAGCGGCCGGGGGCGAAGCTCCAGACCCGCCTGACGCGGTGCGTCGGCGCGTCGACTGCGACCACCTTCGCGTAGCCCGGGCCGAGCGCCCAGACCGATCGGCCGTCCGGGTCGGGGACGAGGGCCCACGTCAGCGCCGAGCTGAAGTCGCCGGTTCCCGGCAGGCCGACGCAGCGGGCGGTGCCGGCGACGAGGTCGAGCACGTGGATCATCGCTCCGCCGTCGGAGCCGAGATAGAGCGTGAACAGGTAGCGGCCGCCGGGTGACGCGGTCCGCGCGAACGCAACACCGGCGATCGTCGCCGGCTCGCCGGGATCCTTGAGCGGCCTCGCAGCGAGAATGCTCCGCGCCAGGTCGTAGAGGCGCACCTGGTAGCCCTGCGGAACCTGCCGGATCAGGAAGAGCTTCGAACCACGGAGGGCGTCGAAGGACCACAAGTCGCTGCGCAACCGGACGACCTGTTGCGAGGAGCGCGAGACGATCGCGAACGTCGTCGACAGCATCTGGGTACGCGCGAGCACGGCGCGCGACCCGTCCTGCGAGGTACCAACGAGCGCGAACGTGCCGTGCTGACCGAGGATCGCGTCGCCGGTGCGCGTCCCGCGCGCTGCGTCGTACCACGTCAGCAGCCTGCCGTCCTGGTGGACGAGCACGTCGCCCGTGACGATGCCCGGCGGCAGGCGCCACCTCGTCTCGCCGGTGCGCAGGTCGAGCACCCGCACCGGCTCTCTCACGCTTCCCCGGACGGCGAGCATCGTGCCGTGGCCGAGCAGGAACTGGCTGGGCGCGCAGTCGAGCGGCGAGCACGCGGCGGTGCGCGCCGCTCCGGGGAGCACGAGCGCCGCCACGGCGAGGACGGGCAGCAAGTACTTCATGCGACAGGTACGGCGGCGGGACCCGGCGAGGTCCCGGCGCCGTATGGACCTCGTGGAGCGCAGCCGTCGTACAGTCGGTGGGTGGCGGAGCGCGCCTGGATCGAGGGTGCCCGGGCGGGGTCGGTGGCCGACCTCGAGCTGCTCTTCAGGGCGTACTGGCCCCGCGCCCACCGGGCGGCGCTGCTCGTCACGGGGGACGCCGCCGCCGCCGAGGACATCGCCCAGGAGGCCTTCCTCGCAGCCCTGCGCAACCTCGACCGGTTCGACCGCCGCCGCCCGTTCGGCCCGTGGCTGCACCGAATCGTCGTCAACCGTGCGATCGACTGGACGCGCGCTCGTCGCCTCCGGGGCGAGGTGGAGCTGTCCGGCGAGCTGGCCGCCGCCGCCGAGGCGGAGCACGACGGGACGGCGTTCGCCCGCATCGGCGAGCTGTCGCCCGAGCACCGCGCCGTCGTCGTGCTGCGTTACCTGCTCGAGTACACCCCCGGTGAGATCGCGGACGTGCTCGGGCTCCCCCGCGGGACCGTCAACTCTCGGCTTCGTCGCGGTCTCGACCTGATGAAGGAGGAGCGGTGAGCACGCCGGAGGAGCGGGCGTGGGAGGTGGTCCGGGCGGCGTTCGCGGAGCGTCAGCCGACGCCCCGCCGGCGCGGCGCGAGCCTCGCCGCGGCAGGTCTGGCGTTGCTCGTCGCCGCGGTGGCGGTCGGCGCGTTCCTCAGCTCGCCCGGGCACGCGGTCTTCGAGCGCGTGCGGCGGGCGGTCGGCGTCGAGCACGCCGCGCCGGCGCTGTTCTCGCTGCCCGCGCCAGGCCGGTTGCTCGTCGTCTCGGCGGAGCACGGCGGCGTCTGGATCGTCGGGCCGGAAGGGCTGAGACGGCAGCTCGGCGCCTTCGACGACGCGACCTGGTCGCCCCACGGCCTGTACGTCGTCGCCACGCGGCGCAACGAGCTCTTCGCGCTCGATCCGAAGGGGCACGTTCGCTGGATGCTCGCCCAGCGCGATCCCCACGCAGCGACGTGGGAGGGGACGCGGACGGACACGCGCATCGCCTACGACGCGGCGAGCGGCCTGCGCGTCGTCGCCGGCGACGGCACGGGCGATCATCTGCTCGACCGCTTCGGAGGGAACGTCCCGCCCGCGTGGGACCCGGCGCGGCTCCACACGATCGCGTACTACGTCGGCGGGGCGATCGTCCTCCGCCGCGACGACGGGACGCTGCTCTGGCGGAGGCGGGTCCGAGTCCTCCCACTCGCGCTCGAGTGGTCTTCCGACGGCCGCTACCTCGCCGTCTTCTCGGCGACGCGCGTGCTCGTGCTCGACTCGTCCGGACGGGTCGACCGGACGTTCTCGCACCACGGCGCGGAGCTGCTGAGCGGTGCGTTCTCACCCGGCTCCCACCGCCTCGCGATCGAGGTGCGGCTCGCGTCGAGCAGCCAGGTGCGCGTGCTGGAGGTCGACCGCCCGAGCCCGGCACGGCTCGTCTTCGCGGGACCGGGCGACTTCGGCGACCTGGCCTGGTCGCCGAACGGGCGCTGGCTGCTCGTCACGTGGCCGGCGGCGGACCAGTGGGTGTTCCTGCAGGGGAAGACGGCGCATGCGGTCGCGAACATCCGGGCGCAGTTCCCACGCGCCGACGGGCTGGGGCCGATGCTCCAGCTGGCCGGCCGCTGGTGCTGCGCCGGGTAGCGTTCCGCCATGATCGGCGTCGGCGACCGCGTCCCGGACGCGACGGTCTTCCTCGGGCCCCGCGAGCCGCTCTCGATCGTCGAGCTGGTCGACGACGGGCCGAAGCTGCTCGTCTTCTACCTCTTCGACTGGTCGTCGACCTGAACGAACGAGCTCGAGCTCCTGCGTGACAGGAGAGCGGAG
This sequence comes from uncultured Thermoleophilia bacterium, assembly GCA_963725595.1. Taxonomy (GTDB): domain Bacteria; phylum Actinomycetota; class Thermoleophilia; order Gaiellales; family Gaiellaceae; genus PALSA-600. The sequence goes on from CAVRYT010000003.1 coordinate 202,870, forward strand.
TTCGACGAGCTGGGCGTCCAGCCGATCGGCATCTCACGCGACTCGCCCTGGACGCACATCGCGTGGACGCAGGCGCTCGATCTGAACTTCGGCCTGCTCTCGGATTTCAACGGCGAGGCAGTCCGCGGGTTCGGGGTCGGCATCGAGTTCCGCGGCTTTCACGACGTCGCCGGCCGCAGCACCTTCCTCGTCGACGAAGCGGGTGTCGTCCGCGCGCTCTGGAGCTACGAGACCGGTGATCTGCCCGACGTCGACGAGTGGCTCGCGGCCTGCCGGGACTTGAAGAACGCGCCCCGATCTGGCTAGATCGGCCCCATGGAAACTCCTGCTGCAAGCACCCCTATCGATCGCACGAACGATCGCAACCTGACGATCGGTATCGCCCTCGCGGTGGTGGTGATCGCGCTCATCTTCGCATTCTCGGGCTCGATCTTCGTCCCGAACAACTGGTACGCGCTGTTCAAGGCGGTGCACGTCGTCGTGGCGGTCTTCTGGGTCGGGGGCGGGCTGTTGCTCGTGACGCTCGCGTTTCGCGCGCAGCGGTCGTCCGACCCGAACGAGATCGTCTCGATCGCACGCCAGGCCGCGTTCGCCGGCGAGAAGCTGTTCGCGCCGGCCGGGCTCGTCGTCCTGGCGATGGGGATCGCGATGATGGTCAACACGAGCTGGGGCTGGGGCCACTTCTGGGTGATCGTGGGACTTCTCGGCTACGCGGCCACGTTCTCCGTCGGCATCGGCGTCCTCTCTCCGCTCGCGAAGCAGATCACGCAGGCGGCCGAGGAGAAAGGGCCGACGGCGCCCGAGACACTCGCGCTGATCGATCGGATCCTGCTGGTGGCCCGGTTCGACATCGCCGTGCTCGTGCTGGTGATCGTCGACATGGTCACGAAGCCGTTCGCCTAGACGGTGCCGGCGTGGGTGCCGGGCGCGCTCAGGCGTCCGGCACCTGCGTCGTCCCGATTGAGCCATCCGGGCATCGGCTCCGGCAGCCCTTCCTCGAGCTCGTCCGCCTCGGCGTGGGCGCCTCGGGCGCGGAGCAGACGGGCGAGCGCGGCGGCCGCGCCCACCTCGATCAGCTTGCAGTCGGTCCCTTGCACGATGCCGAGGGCGTCACGCAGGAGGGCCTCGGCCTCGGTGTCCCTGCGCTGAGCCGAGCGAACGAGCGCCAGCGTGCGCCGCGTCGCGACGGACGAGGTCACGTCGTGGTTCGAGACGTGCTCGCGCGCCTGGAGCGCGAGCCGTTCCGCCTCGGCGACGCGTCCCCGCTCGAGCAGCACCTCGGCCAGGCCGCGCTCGGCCTCACAGAGACGGCCGCGATCCTCGTTCTCTGCGAACACGCGCATGCCCTCGCGGAATGCCCGCTCCGCAGCGTCGACGTCGTCGTTGGTGAACGCGATCCAGCCGAGCATCACGCCGGCCCACGCGGCGTCGCCCGCAAGGCCCGAGTCGACGTAGGTGGCTCTCGCCTCCTCGAAGCCGGCGGCGGACTCGTCGAGCCGACCCTGGACGCGCCGGAGCGACGCCTCGGCGTAGCGGCGGCGGGCTCCGTCGAGCACGTCGCCCGGAACCGCCTCCAGCGTGTCGAGCACATCCGACGCCTCGTCCAGCTCGAGCCGCACCTCGAGCAGCCAGAGCAGCATCCGGAGCGCGCGGGCGCGCAGGATCGGGCGCTGCCCGGCGAGCTCGAGCGCCTTGCGCGTGAAGTCCTCGGCGCGGAGGACGTCCCCGGGCCACCACGCGGCAGCGGTGAGCCGGAAAAGCGCCTGCACGCGACCCTCGACGTCGTCCGCGGGCAGCGTCGCGAACGCCTCCTGGGCGAGCCGCTCCGAGCGCGGCGCGTTGCCGTCACGGGCGAGCGCCACCAGCGCGAGCGCGTTCAACGCGCGCCCTTCGAGAAAGGCATCACCGGTCGCACGCGCCTGCTCGCGCACGAGCTCCATCTCGTCGGCGACCGAGCCGAGGTCGGCGAGCTCGACCGCAGCCGAGGCCGCCAGATACCGACGCGCCGGCGTCGGCTCGAGCTCGTCGGCGCGGCAAAGCAGGCGGCGGGCCGTTGCGAAGGCGCTCCCGCGGAGCGCGCGCTCGCCGGCGTCCTCGAGCGCTGCGGCCGCCTCCGCGTCGAGGGCCGGCTCCCGGGCGTCGAGCTCCGCGAGCAGCGTCGAGGCGCGCTCGAGGTGGTAGGCCCGGATCGCCGCCGCGTCCTCGGAGCCCCGGTCGGCGACCCACGCCACAAACGCACGGTGGAGGTCGGCCCGCTCGGATTTGGTCACGGTCCCGTACGCGACGTCGCGGATCAGCCCGTGCCGGAACCGGAACGGCCGGTCGCCGGCGAGGACCGAGCGCTCTTCCGGCACGATCAGCTCGCGCTCGCGCAGGACGTCGATCGACTCCGCAGCCTCGGCCCCCACGAGCCACTCGAGCGCACCGTGCCAGAACACACGGCCGATCACCGCGGCGGCCTGCAGCGTGCGCTTGGCGGGAGGATCGAGCAGATCGATGCGCGCCGCGATCAGCGTCTGCAACGTATCCGGGATGGCATCGACGCTGCGCGCGCCGTCACCTTCGAGCAGCATGCGCGCCGTCTCCTCGAGGAAGAGCGGATTGCCCTCCGCGCGCTCGAGCGCTCGGGCGCGCACAGCAGGCTGCGCCTCGTCGGCGAGGAGCGCGTCGGCCAGCTCCGTGCTCTCGGCCTTCGACAGCGGCCCCAGCTCCGACCGAGGCCGCCCTCGGGTTGCCGCCGCCCCAGGCGGGTCGCAGGTCGAGCAGCTCCTTGCGCGCGACGCAGACGATCAGCACCGGGGATCCGGAGAGCGAACGGGCGAGGTGCTCGACGACCTCGAGCAATCGGTCGTCGGCCCAGTGGAGATCCTCGAACACGAGCACGAGCGGCTGTGCGTCCGCCAGCTGCTCCGCCCACCGGAGCGCAGCCCAGGCGATCTCCTCGCTGCTGCCGTCGCCTGCCTCGGTGACGCCGAGCACGCCGAGGGCGACGGCGAGCAGGTCGGCGACCGCGTCGCTCTCGCACGAGAGGCGGAGCTTCGGGAGGCCTCGGCAGCCGGATCGTCGTCGGTGATCCCCGCCGATGCCTTGATCATCGAGACGATCGGCATGGAGTATGCGATTCCTCGCCGTAAGGAAGGGCGCGACGGGTCAGGTAGATTTCGTTCGAGCGCTCGACCCCGTCGGAGAACTCGGAGACGAGCCGCGACTTGCCGACCCCGGGGTCGCCGAACACGGTCGCGAATGCGCGCGACGATCCGGACGCACGTTCATGGAGGTTGCGGAGCAGCTCGAGCTCGAACTCCGCCCGACGAATCTGCCGGCGGGACGCCGGCGCTGCTGACCGTGCAGAGGGCGAGCCACGATCACACCTCGCCCGGCTCCGTACCTCGACCGCGCCGCGAATCCTCGACCTCGATCGCCGCGAGGGTGAGTCGACGGGTGCCGGGGCCGATCACACCCCGCCCGGCGGGGCCGATGCTGCAGCCAGCGGCCACGTTGACCGCCTCGCCCGTCACGAACGTCGACGAGACGTTCCTCGACGACCACCTCTCCCGACTCGACGCCGGCGCGGAGCCTGCAGGCCCGGCCCGGCCGACGCCCTCGAGGGTCGCGAGCCGCGCGGACCGGCACGCTCCGCGTCGTCCTGGTGCCCGCCAGCGGGACACCGAAGGCGGCCATCACGGCGTCCCCGGCGAACTTCTCGACGATGCCGCCGTGCGACTCGATGCAGTGCGACGAGGACGCTCGAAGTAGCCGCTGACGCGGCGGCGGACGACCTCGGGTCGGTCGACGTCACGAGCCCCGTCGAATCGACGAGGTCGACGAGCAGCACGGTCGCGGGCTTGGACTTTGACCGTTGGATTCTAGAAACAGCGGTCCGCGCGTGACGGAACTCCGTCGTTCTCGCGTGCTTGCGGCCTCACCGGCTCCGCACAGCTGTCTGACACCTTCAGGTGTGGGACGGCATTTCGGATCGCATCATCGGTCCGGCCGGGGTAGACGAGGACGACGCTCTTTTGCTCGTTGAGTCGGTGCGGGCGATGACGGCCCGGACGATCGTCGCCGTCGGGTTGTTTAAGGCTATGAGGCACACCCGCCGGGATGTAAACGAAGTCGCCCGCCTCCATTTGCATCACAAGGTCGAGGTTCGGGCCGTGGCGCATTTCCGCCGCTCCTTCGAGCACCAGAATCGCCGTTTCGTGCGCCTCGTGATAGTGGGGCTCAGCACTGACGCCGGGGGGAATCTCGAGCAGATGCATACAGATCGCCTGCGCGCCTGCGGTCTCCGCCGAGATGCCAGCGAGGTAGTCGAGTCCCTGCTTACCGTGAAAAGCCGCGCCTCGACGTATCAGCTGGCAGTCCGCCAACGCCAATCCTACGACCTCTGAACGGTGGCTGGGAGCGCGTTGCAGGCGCCGGCGTGTGCCACCTATGCTCGCCCTCTCGTACGAGTCCGAGATCGAAGGGAGCTGCGATGGGGCGCGTGTTGCGAGGTTCGAGGGTGATCCGGAAACCATCGACACCAGGATCGAGAGGCTCCGCGGTCTGCTCGATTCGGGCGATCTGCCGTCCGGGCTGGAGAGCGCGAAGCTCTTGATGCTCGTAGATCGGGGCTCGGGGCACGTGCTCGGGGTGACGCTGTTCGACAGCGAGGAGGCGATGCGCAAGGGAGACGAGGCGATGAACGCAGGGCCGGGCAATGCCGGCGCCCGCTCCTCGGTCGACTTCTACGAGGTGCCGCTGCACACGCTTTGATCCGGCGCGCCGCGCTCCGCCACGGCGCGGATCACATGCCCATCGCGTGGTAGCCGCTGTCGACGTACAGCGTCGTACCGGTGACGTTCCTCGCGCCGTC
>CAVRYT010000004.1:0-439736 GCA_963725595.1 uncultured Thermoleophilia bacterium
CGGCGGGATCTCCGCCCGACGCTCACGACCGTGCGGACCGCCCCGGCGGAGATCGGCGCCGAGGCGGCTCGACTCATGCTCGACGTGATCGACGGGGACGACGTCGCCGACGTCGACATCGCCCCTGCCGCACTGCTCCTGCGAGACTCGACGGGCCCGGCGCCCCGGAGCGGCAGGACGCAGGGCGGAACGCCGCTCAGTGCGCGTAGGCCGCGAACATGAAGGGGCCGCCCGCTCCATAGAGCTCCTGGCCGATTGCCCCGCTGGCCACCTCTCCCTCCCGCAGATCCTCGAGAGGGATGTACCAGCTCAGGTTGTTGCGCGGCACGAACGAGTACTCCCCGGCAGCGGATGACGCTGCGCCGGACGGCAGCAATGGCGGCAGCGAGTACTGCAGGGTCCGCGGTGAGTCCTGGATGAACGCCTTGACCAGGTTCGTCATATAGGCCGGCTCGTTCTGGGCGTATCGCAGGTAGCTCTCGAAGGCCGAGCCACGCCTCGTACTGCTCGAGCATGGCGACATAGTCCGACCAGGGCAATGGGTTCAGGCCCATGTACGTGTGATAGCCCGATCCCTTCTTGCAGACTCCGTACGTGCAGTCCCAGAGGTGGACCGCGTGGAAGAGGTTGGCAAGCGCGAGTACGGCGTACCCGTGATAGGTGGCGTTCCCCGTCATCGTGTAGAGCCTCTGTGCGGCCGCGGCTGTGTACGCCGACATGTGTGTCTCGTACGACAGGTCGAAGCCCGTGCCGGCCACATGAGCAATGGATGCTTTGGACTCATCCAGGTACTGCGCGTCGCCCGTGAGGTCGTACAGTCCGAGCATCAACCAGGCATACCCTCCCGCAACGTCATGTTCGACTTGCGAGCCTGATCCGTCGAAGTCGCTGTAGGCGAAGTTCTGTGGAAACTCGTATCCGTTGACATGCGCCAGCTTGATCACCGCGTCCACCGATTGCAGCAGCAACGCTCTTGGCCTGTGCCGTCGCCCGACTTGCGCGAGTTGCAACAGTGAGATCAGGTTGTTGACGAAGTACCAGCTCTCTCCCCGTGCCGACGGATCGTGGGGAAGGCTGTTCATGACGGTGCCGTACGCCGGGTCGTAGTACGTCGACAGATCGGCATCGAGCGTGGCGTCGAACGGCACTGACGTGCTGGTATCGAGCATCGTACGCCCTGATCCCCGCCAGCACGCCCGGCCTGGGTCAGCAGCTCGGGGGCGGAGCGGGTGTCGGAGACGTACGAGCGCAGGTAGCGATGCCCGTTGACGGTCACCCAGTTCGACGGATCGGCGATGTCGGCCGCAGATCTCGCCGCGAGGGTCTGCCAGTCGACGGCGGGAACGGACGGCTGAGCCGACTGCCGAGTCGACGGTATCGAGCGCCCGCAGATAGGCCGCGGCGATGTCCGATTCCGCGGACGGGATCGTCGGCTCGAGGTAGAGATAGCTGGAGACGACCACCGTCGTCTTCTTGCGCGGGAGCGAGGCGAGACTGTCGGGCGGCGGGACGTAGCCGAAGGAGCTCCCGGACACGCCGACCAACGACCCCTTGGTGCCGGCGCGCAGATAGGGGAAGTTCGGCTGCGTTACCCCGGACTGCGTGCGGTCGAAGTACGGACCGAGTGCGGTGTAGTTCGAGAAGTAGAGGATCGTGCTGTCGAACGGCGCGCTGGAGAGGAAGAGGTTGTTCCCGGCGACCGGGGGTGCCGCCGCGTACTCGTCCAACGCAGCCTGCGCGTGGACGAGCGTGACGTCCGGGCCGGGGTCTGCGGGCGCGTCCTTGGTCGGCGTGACCTTCAGCGTCAGGCCGAGGAGGGCGTTGCCGGGTGGTCGTCCGTTCCCCGTCGGGCTGGAAGCGCTGAGCTCGAGCTGAAACCTCGCCCACGGCGCGGTGCCTGAGAGCGTCCAGCTCGTTCTCGAATGACCGATCTTCCGGGTCCACCTGAGGAGATTCACGCGGGCGTTCCCGCCCAGTTCCCTGATCTGGAGCGCTGCGCCCCCACGACGGGACACCACGATCGTCCCGGACTTCGGGGTGAACGCGAGCGTGTATGCGCCCACCCGCGCCCTGATCTGACTCGCGCTAGACCCTTGCCGCGCCGAAGCGGATGCTGTGGCCCAGACGAGAACAAGAACCGCGACAGCAGCAGCGGTGCGACCTGCCGCGCGAATGATGGTCACCCCCATGCTTCCTCGACGAGTCTACGGAACGCTCCGGGAAGGCGCTCGTCCCGACGAACGCTTGCGGCGAAGGAATGAACAGTGATCCCCCTGACGAGAACTGGTCTCGCCCGCAATTACGAGGACGCCGCGGCGCTCAGGAAGATCCACTTCTCGCAGGACCACTTCTCCTGTCGTTACGAAGAAGAATCGGGCGGGCGCTCGGCCCGTTCAAGCAGGACCGGTCACTCACGTTCACACCGACCGAGGCTTGGCCCGATCCGACGAACGTCGGCTGGACTGCGTCCGCGATCTTCAATCCTTCGCTGATCCTCCACGATGGTCACCTCGTCGTGTTCTATCGGGCGTCGCCGAGCATGGAGTCGACTGCGAGCCGGATCGGAATGGCGACGCACGACCCGGAGACGGGCTGGGTCGACAGCCCTGACAACCCGGCGATCTACCCGACCCTGGAGAACGAGCTCCTGGCTGCGAAGGTCCGAAGGTCCATCGCAGCGGCGGACGGTACTTCCTCTTCTACCACGGAATCTTCCCGATCGATCCTCGCGACGCCGGTGCGCGGTCGCATGTGCGACGACGGCTTTCGACGAAGAGGGCCACCTCGTCATCGACCTCTTCTACCGCGACGAGAAGGGGACGTGCTGCGCCGCACAGGCGCTCTACCGTCAGGACGAGCCGTTCACCCAGCTGGCGCTCGCGAAAGGGGGCGCTCTCTCCTGGGGCAGCCTCCTCCACCACCAAGGGACATGGCTCTTCGCCCAAGGATGGGATGCCCCGGAAGGGATCCGGGAGCTCTACTTCTGCCGTTCCCACCCGCTCGCTTGATTCGCCGGCCGCGAAGCCTCGGCATCTTGTCGGCCTAGGCAACAAACCGTGGGAGCATTTGTGGAGCAGAGCGGACGCAACCCACGGCAACAGCTCGCAACTCGCGGCGTCGCGGAAGCCGCGCAACCACCTGCGATCCGTTCCCGGCGGTTGCATGGTAAGGAGGGGTCGACGGTTCGAGTCCGTCAGAGGGCTTGAAGTTATCTCCTGCTTAGCCGTTGGGATCGTCATCCGCCAGGCCGCGATCTCCGGTGAGCCCAGCTGAGAGAGTCGCCGATCGCCGAACACCCGCACCGACTTCGCCAGCAGCCAGCGAAGCTTGTCGACCGTCTCCGGCTCGCCGCCATGCTGACTGAGGTAGATGTCGACGAACTCCGCCAGCGTCGGCGTCTCAACCAGGCCTCGTTCGCGGCGAAGCCGCTCAAGCGCGCGCTCCAACGCCTCCACCGCCGCCTGTTCGGTCGCGAAGCCACCACGCTGCACACGCCGGGAACCACGACCACCGGTCCGGTAGCGGTACGCCCAGCGCGTTTCGCCTCCGTTCTGCGAGGCGAGTGGGAATACCTGTCCTTTTTGCACCATCAAGGGTCACTCCTTTCGAGCCGACCCGTCCGCGAGGTGCTGCCCGCTGCCAACGGAAACGACCCACGGGGCGCGGGCGTCCCGAGGTTCGCGCTAGGCGGCGAGCGGTGAGGTGAGGCCGAGCTCGTCCCAGAGCCAACCGACATCGGGCCATGCCGCGCCGGCTCGGCGGGCGTGTGCGGCTCTGTTCTCGATCGCACGCACCAGGAGCTCGAGCTCGCCATGCAGCTGCGGGACGGTAGTGGCGGCCCGCGGCGTCAGCCCTGCGAGTCGTGCGAGCGGCTCGTCCAGCCAGCGACGCAGGTACTGCTCCAGGTAGTCGGATGCGAGTACGTCGGCCTCGGCGGGAGCGAGCGCTTCTGCCCGTTCGGTTCGGTCGAGGTCGAGTGGGGCGACCTCGCGCTCGAGGAGCTGTGCGTTGCCGGCGAGGCGGTCCGAGACGAGCTTGATCGCGTGCTCGAGCCTCGGCTCGGAGATCGCGTCGAAGCGGAGCTCGCAGCCGTTGAGGACGAAGGTGCCGATCCCGATCCGGTCGGGGAATCCTTCATAGGCGCTCTCGAGGAAGAGCGCGTTCGGCGGCAGCGCCGGCCGGCGGGCGAGCAGCCCTGCCCGGTCGCCGGTGAGCTGGAAGCACTCGCCCGTTCCGTCCTCGCTCTCGCCGACCCAGAGCAGCTCCGGCGGCGTATCCAGGACCCGGAAGGCATCGTCGGGATCGACGAGCGACCACCTCGCGCCCGCCGCGACGAGGGGATCGCCCTCGGCCGTGAAGTAGCTGGGCTCGGCGAGCCGGCTCGGCGGCACGAACCGAAGCAGCTCCCTGCTTGCGAGCCGGAACACTTCCGAGAGCCTGGCCTGGTGGCGAGGCAGGCCGTGCGCGTCCGCGAGCCGCTCGAGCTCGGCGTACAGTTCGGGCTCCTCGTCGGGTGCGTAGACGAGCACCGGTCCCCACAGCGTCGCGGCCGGCTCGCCCGGCATCACGCGACAGAGCACGACGTCCCACCGCGCAACTTCACGCGAGACGGTCTGGCTGGCGACCGAGATCACGACGCCGGTGAGGACGGACTCGAGCTTCAGCGAGCGGCCCGGCTCGACGGCGCGGACACGGTGAAGACCGAGATGGGCGGCGGCGATCCGCGCAGCGGCCGCGCGCTCACTCGGGTCGAGATCGGCGCGGGCGAGGTAGCGCTCGATCGGCGTGCCGCACCCGGCCGACAGCTCCCGGTCGGAGATGAACCAGGTGAGCAGGAGCGCGAAATCGCGCTCTCCGATCCGGCGGCTTTCGGGGTGGAACTCCTCGAAAGCTTGCGCGAGCTCGTCGCCGAACTGCTCGACCGACCAGTCCGAGATCGACCGGCCCACCTGGTCCTCGTCGCGCGCCTGGTTCGCGAGCTTCCCCACTTCGAGATGGCAGCAGTGCTTGTACTTGCGGCCGCTGCCGCAGGGGCAGGGAGCGTTTCGAGCCGTCTTCGCCACCGTTCAGAACGCTACGAGAGGGAGCGGACGGCGGCTCGAGCGATGGCGGACCGGCTCGTTACAGTCCACGGGCCAGCACGACCATGTCCGGAAGCGACATTCAACATCGGCTCGATCGAGCGCTGCGCGAGGTCGCTGCGCACGCTGCTCTCGCTCAGTTGGCAGACGCAGGCGATCCTCGCTCGGAGCAAGCCGGAGCCGCTGCCCGCAGGCGCGAACTCACCGGCTTCGGCAGACGAGAAGGTCGCGCTGATCCGGAGCCTCTTTCGCGGCCGCGAGGACGTTTACGCGCTGCGCTGGGAGAACGCCCGCACCGGAGAGAACGGCTATGTGCCCGCAGTCGTCGGCGGCTGGAGCGAGCGTGGCGGCCCGAAGACGTATCTCCCCTGACCGACGAGACGATCGAGCGAGCATCTACGCGGCCGTGAGTCGATCGGTGTCTACCCGCTGCTCAGGACGACACCTGCTGGTTTCTCGCCTGCGACCTCGACGGCAGGACGTGGCAGCTCGACGCGCTCGCGCTCCTCGAGGCGTGCGCCGAGCACGGGTGTGCCGGCCGCGCTGGAGCGGAGCCGTTCCGGCGAGCGGCGCCCACGTCTGGGTCTTCTTCTCCGCGCCGGTCGCGGCCGCTTCGGCGCGGCGGCTGGGCGCGCTGCTGCTGCGCGACGCGATGTCACGCCGCGGCGAACTCGACCTCGCAAGCTACGACCGGCTCTTTCCGAATCAGGACTTCCTGCCCGCAGAAGGGGTTCGGGAACCTGATCGCGCTGCCGCTCCAGGGCCGATGCCGCGAGGCCGGAACGAGCGTCTTCCTCGACCCGGCGACATTCGAGCCTGTGGCCTGACCAGTGGGCGTCTGCTCGAGCTCGCTCGAACGGCTGCCACCCGAACAGCTCGAAGCTCTGCTCGCCGAGCAGCGACGACGTCGCCGGTCGGCGCCGGCTGCGATCGTCGACACGCAGCGGACGCGGCGCGGGACGAGCGGCTGCCGGCGGAGATCAGCTGCACGATCGGGGCCGACCTCGCGATCCCGAGAGGCGAGCCTGCCGCCGTCACTTCTTGCCGAGCTCAAGCACCTCGCCTCGATCCATAACCCGCTCTTCTACGAACGCCAGCGGCTGAGATTCTCGACCCATCAGACACCGCGGCTGATCCGCTGTTACGACGAGACGCTGACGCACCTGAAGCTGCCGCGCGGCCTCCGCGAGCAGCTCGACGATGCGGTCGCGAGCGGCCGGAAGCCGGCTCGTGATCGACGACCGCCGACCGACGCACGACCTGCTGCCGCTCGAGTTTCGCCGGCGAGCTTGTCGCCGCTTCAAGAGACAGCCCTGGCCGCCGATGCTCGCGAACGACGATGGTGTCCTTGTCGCCCCGCCGGGAACGGGCAAGACCGTGATCGCCTGCGCGCTGATCGCCGCGCGGCAAGCTGCCGACGCTCGATCCTCGCCCACAGCAAGCCGCTGCTCGAGCAGTGGCGAACACAGCTCCAGGCGCTGCTCGGACTCTCCTCGAAGCAGATCGGCCAGATCGGCGGCGGAAGGCGCAAACTCACCGGGATCGTCGACCTGGCGATGATCCAGAGCCTCAAGGCGATCGACGACCTCGAAGCGTTCTTCGGCGGCTACGGCCTGATCGTGGTCGACGAGTGCCACCACCTGCCTGCCGTTCTCGTTCGAGTCGTACGTGCGACAGGCACCGGCCCGCCACTTCCTCGGCCTGACCGCAACCCCGTACCGACGCGACGGCCTGCAGGAGATCATCACCATGCAGTGCGGACCGATCCGCCACCGAATCGCGAGCAGCGAAGGCCCCGCCGGTGACCTCACGCTCGATCTCAGGGTGCGCGAGAGCAACCTCGCGATCGCAGGGGCAGCCGAGACGCCGATCCAGGAAGTGTTCCGGCTGCTCGTCGACAACGAGGCCCGCACGGCGCTCATCTGCGACGACGTGGTCGAAGCTCTCAACGAGGGCCGACGCTGCCTCGTTCTCAGCCAGTGGACGGAGCACTGCCATCTGCTCGCCGACGGTCTCCGCGCGACGAGGCGTCTCGCCGCTTATCCTCGAAGGAGGTCTCGGAAAGCGCGCCCGCGCCGCGATCATCGAGCAGATCGAGAGCACGCCCGCCCGGCGAGCCGCTCGTCGTCGTCGCGACCGGCCAGTACCTCGGCGAGGGCTTCGACTGCCCACAGCTCGACACCCTCTTCCTCGCCTTCCCCGTCTCGTTCAAAGGCCGCCTCGTCCAGTACACCGGACGACTCATGCGCGCGCACGAAGGCAAGACAACCGTCCGCGTCTACGACTACGCCGACGTCCACGTACCGGTGCTGCGCGCCATGCACACGCGCCGCCTCACAACCTACAAGTCGCTCGGATTCACACGCGAGCAGCGGGCCCTCGCCGTGGCGGCCGCCTGAACCGGGCGGCCGGATTCCCGACCCAACCACGCTCGGCTATCCGTGTATATACTGCGACTCATGAAGGTCGTGAAGGTACGGCGCGTCGGGAACAGCAACGTCGTCTCGATCCCACGCGAGTTCGAGACGAGCGGCTACACGCCCGGCTCCTCCGTTCTCGTCGAGGAACTCCCCGGCGGAGAGCTTCGCCTCCTGCCAACCGACAAGCTCCGGGAACGGATCGCCGAGATCGGCCAGCACGTCGTCGCCGATCACGAGGAGGCGCTTCAGATCCTCGCCGAGCACGACCCAGACGCCGCACGCTAAGCCGGATGAGCCCATGGCGTCCGACGACGTCGAGACCGTCTACCTCACCCCGCAGGACGCCCTGGAGCTCTACGCCGCCTTCGCCGGCGGTACCGCCGCGGATGCCGCCAACGTGCTCCGCTCCTCGCCGGCCCTCGAGGGCGCGCTCGAAAGGCCCCGAACCTATGCCCACTACCAAGACGCCGACCTCGCACTTCAAGCAGCGGTGCTCGCGCACGGCATCGCAGAGGGCCAAGCGTTCCTCGACGGCAACAAACGGCTCGCCCTCGTCGCGATGCTGACCTTCCTCGACGTGAACGGCTACCGCGTCGAAGCCACAGACCCGGAGCTGGCCGACTGGATCATCAGCCTCAGCGACCGCTTGACTCCCGAGGCTCTCGCCGAGCTGCTCCGGCAGCGCCTCTCCCCTGCCCATCCGACCTGAAATCGATCCCCTTGTCTTCACGACAGGCGACATCCGGTGGAGCACTTGTGGAGCAGAGCGTGTGGGGTGCGTTTATTCGGTTCGTGCGAGTTGCGGGCGGTGCCGATCTTGCCTTGAGCTCCGATCTGGAGTCTGTCCTTATATATGGGCGCACGTAGAGTCGGTCGCCCGTCCCGCCGATTCCGAGGAGTCCCTTTCTCTTGTTCTGGTCGCTTGGCTACCTGGCGCTGCGCTGCCTGCTGCAACTCGTGCTTCTCCGTCCGAGATCGGAAGGCTTCAAGGAGCTGGAGATCGTGGTGCTGCGGCACGAGCTGTCGGTGCTGCGCCGGCAAGCAGGTCGACCGCAGCTGCGGCCGAGCGACCAGCTCTTCCTGGCGGCGGCGAGCCGCTGCTGCCGCGCGCGTGCTGGCGTTCCTTCATGGTGACCCCGACCACACTGCTTCGCTGGCATCGGCGGCTCGTTGCTCGCCGCTGGACCTACGCCAGCAGGACGGGCCGACCGCCGATCAACGGCGAGATCCGCCGGCTCGTGCTCCGCCTCGCCCGCGAGAACCCGCGCTGGGGCTATCAACGGATCGCCGGCGAGATCAACGGGCTCGGCTTGAAAGTGGCAGCGACGACCGTCCGCAAGATCCTCCGCGAGCAGGGCATCGGCCCTGCCGGGGAACGCTGCCGCCTGTCCTGGCGGACGTTCCTGCGGCAGCAGGCCCACAGCATCCTCGCGGTCGACTTCTTCACCGTCGAGACGATCTCGCTGCGGCGCCTCTACGTCCTCTTCTTCATCGAGCACCGCAGCCGCCGCGTCCATCTCGCCGGCTGCACCGCCAACCCGACCGGTCCCTGGGTCACCCAGCAGGCCCGCCAGCTCGCCTGGACGCTGCAGGAGCAGCCGCCACTCTTCCGCTTCCTGATCCGCGACCGCGACAGCAAGTTCACACGCGACTTTGACGCCGTCTTCGCCAGCGAAGGCATCGAGATCGTCAAGACGCCGGTGCGGTCACCAAAGGCGAACGCGATCGCCGAGCGCTTCGTCGGCACCATCCGCCGAGAATGCCTCGACTGGCTCCTCATCCTCAACCGCCGCCACCTCGAGCACGTCCTCCGCGTCTACGTCGATCACTACGACACGCACAGGCCACACCGCTCGCTGCGACTCGTCCCACCCGCAGCCGTCAATCGCAAAGGTCCAATCACCCGCTCAGGCGATCTGAAGCGACGGGACCGCCTCGGCGGCCTCATCCACGAATACCGCTACGCCGCATGAACCGACTTTGCGCACCCCACACCCTGCGCGTAGGCGTCTTGACGATCCGGACGCCCTCGCCCAGGAGGCTGGTTACCGCTCGGTGATCAGCGGTGCGCGCGATGTGGCGAGCCGAGCCTCACCGCGGACCCGCTTCAGGACCCGCATCACGTCGTCGCCGTCGCGCCCGAAGTGGTCGTGGAGGCGTACGTACTCCGCGTACAGCGCGTCGTACGCGGCGCGATTTCGGTCGCTCGGAACGTACGACTCCGCCGCGCACGGCGCCATCCCGAGTGACGCCTCGCGGATCGAGTCGTACGCGCCACCCACGACGGCACCGAACATCGCCGAGCCGAGCGCCGGGGCGTTCTGCGATCCAGCCACCTCGATCGGCCGGTCGAGGACGTCGCAGTAGATCTGCATCAGCAGCCGGTTGCGCTGCGGGAGCCCGCCGCAGGCGATGACCCGGTGGACGGGGAGGCTCGCCCGCTCGAACGCATCGACGATCACCCTCGTGCCAAACGCCGTAGCCTCCATCAGGGCACGATAAGCGTGGTGTGGACGCGTCGAGAGCGTCAGGCCGACGAAGAGCCCTGAGAGGCCGGCGTCGACGAGGACCGAGCGGTTGCCGTTCCACCAGTCGAGCGCGAGCAGCCCGTGCTCGCCGGCGACGAGCTCCGCGGCCTGTTTCTCAAGCAGTCGGTGCACGTCGATTCCCTGCATGCGCGCGAGCTCGTGCGTCTGCGGTGGGACGCTGTTCTCGACGAACCAGGCGAAGATGTCGCCGACCGCGGACTGTCCCGCCTCGTACCCGAAGAGGTCTGGAACGACGCCGTCCTTCACGACGCCGCACATACCCTCCACGGCCGCGAGCCGATCGGCGAGCAGGATGTGGCAGTTGCTCGTCCCCATGATGATCACGAGGACGCCCGGCTCCACGCAGCCGACCGCCGGCGCAGAAACGTGCGCGTCGACGTTCGCGACGGCCACGGGCGTGCCTGGCGCGAGCCCGGTCCACGCCGCCGCCCGTTCACTCAGGCCGCCAGCGCGCGAGCCGATCTCGTCGATCCGGCGTGACATCTTCTCATCGACGACGTTCGCGAAAGCCGGGTCGAGCGAGGCGAAGTACTCGGCTGCAGGAAAGCCGTCCGCTCTCGACCAGATCGCCTTGTATCCCGCGGTCGTGTTGTTGCGCGTCTCGGTGCCGGTGAGTTGCCAGACGATCCAATCGGCTGCCTCGATCAGGCGGTCCGCGCGGGAATAGACCTCAGGGTCCTCGCGCAAGATCTGCAGCGCTTTCGGGAAGAACCACTCGGAAGAGATCTTGCCGCCGTATCGCTCGAGCCACGGTTCGTCGCGCTGCAACGCGACGGCGTTGACCTCGTCGGCTTCGGGCTGCGCCGCGTGGTGCTTCCAGAGCTTCACCCACGCATGGGGGCGGCGCCGGAGGTTCGCCAACTCGCACAGCGGCGTGCCGTCTTCGGTCGTCGGCAGCATCGTGCACGAGGTGAAGTCGATGCCGATCCCCACCACCTGCTCGGGACGGACGCCGGCGAGCACCTCCGGCACTGCGTGCCGCAGCGTCCGGATGTAGTCGGCAGGATCCTGCAGCGCCCAGTCGGGCTCGAGTTCAACGCCCGAGTCGGGCAGATGCTCGTCGACGACGCCGTACTCGTATGTGTACACAGCCGCCGAAACCTCTGCCCCGTCGTCGCAATCGAGCAGGACTGCGCGTCCCGACTCGGTTCCGAAGTCGACGCCGACCGCGAAGCGGCGGTCGCTCACAGCCCAATCACCACCTTGAGACCGCGGCGCTCGCGCAGCGCCTCGAACGCGGCCGGCCACTCCTCGAGGGGGAACCGGTCGCTGACGAGAGACCCCAGATCCACACGACCGTCCGCCGCAAGGCGCAGCGCACGCGGCAGGTCCGCGGCTGTCATTCGCCGCGAGAGGAGCAGGGTCAGACCCTTGCGCCGCGCCGCCGACGCGACGAAGCAGGTGCGGTCATCATCCGGGATGCCGACGAGCACCAGGCGTCCTCCCGGCCGCAGCGAGGCGATCGCGTCGGCGACGGCGCCGTCGTCGCCCGCTGCCTCGAACGCCACGTCGAGCCCGTGGGCGGATCTGTCACCCGCAAGAGCCGCGTGGGTGGCGCCGACCCTCTCGGCAGCGGCCACGCGGTGGGCAAGCGCATCCGTGGCGACGATCGGCGCTGCGCCGGCCATGCGCAGCAGTTGCACGAGAACGAGACCGAGCGGCCCGCAGCCGAAGACGCCCGCGCCGTACCCGGGACGGACGTGCCCGAGATCGAACGCGTGCAACGCGACACCGAGCGGCTCGGAGAGCGCCGCCTCGTCATCGCTGAGCCGGTCGGGCACCGGGTGCACGAGCGTCTCCGGCCACGTGAGGGTGGTCCGCAGCGCACCGTCCGTATCCCCGTGCCCCGCGAAGCGCAAGCGCGGGCAGAGGTGCTCGAGCCCGGCTGTGCACGTCTCGCACACGCCGCAGGGGAGAGCGGGATCGACCGCCACCCGTTGGCCCGCATGCGGTCCCGAGCCGAGGACCCCGGCGAACTCGTGACCGAGCACCAGGGGACGCTCGAGCACGGCGTCGCCGATGCCCCCGTTCAGGAGCCAGTGCCGGTCCGAGCCGCACAGCCCGACGGCCACTACGCGCACGAGCACCTCCCCGGGTGACGGCGAGGGATCCGGTTCGTCGTGCAGACGAAGCTCGTTCGGCGCATGCAAGCGGAGCGCCTTCACCGTCGCTGGCCGTAGTACGCAGCCGGTCCGTGCTTGCGACGAAAGTGCCGCCGGCGCAGGTCCTCTCCGATCGGCTCGACGTCGGCGCGGAGCTGCCGCGTCCGCAGCGCACCCGCTGCCACCTCCTCGAGCGCGATCGCGTTCTCGACGGCACCCTCGACGTCTGCGCCCCACGTGAACGGCCCGTGCGAGGCGACGAGCACCGCCGGCCGGTCGAGGGGGTCGAGGGCAAGCTGTGCGAACGTCGCCAGAATCACCTCCCCCGTCGCGTACTCGTAGTCGCCCTGCACCTCTTCACGGGAAAGCTGTCGCGTGACGGGGACGGCCCCGTCGAAGTGGTCGGCGTGCGTAGTGCCGTAGCAGGGGATTTCGCGGCACGCCTGCGCCCAGGCGGTCGCGAAGGACGAATGCGTGTGCACGACCCCGCCGACGTCGCTCCACGCGCGGTAGAGGACGAGGTGCGTCGGGGTGTCCGACGACGGCCTCGCCTCACTGTCGACCACGGCACCGCTCTCCAGGTCGAGGACCACAATCTGGCCGGCTTCCAGCACGTCGTAGGAGACGCCGCTCGGCTTGATCGCGATCACGCCGGCGTCCCGGTCGACGGCGCTGGCGTTCCCGAACGTGAGGACGACGAGGCCAGCACGCCCGAGCGCCAGGTTCGCCTCGAGAACCTGCTCCCGCAGGTCCGCGTGCTGCACTACACGCCTCCCGCAAGTCGGTAGTACGCCTGGTTCCAGCGCAGCTCGTTCGCGACGTCGCGGATCCGGGTCCGCTCGTCGATCACGAGCAGCTCGATGCCCGCGATCTCCGCGAGGTCCGCAAACGTCTCCGTCCCGATCGCACGGCAGAGGACGGTGTGGTGCGGGGCGCCGGCGCGCAGCCAGGCCTCGGCAGCGGTGGCGAAGTCCGGCTTCGGCCGCCACAGCGCCCGCGCCACGGGTAGCCGCGGCAGGTCCTCGGCCGGCTGCACGAGCTCGACCTCGTTCAGAACGAGCCGGAAGCGGTCGCCGAGGTCGAGCAGCCCCACGAGCACGGCCGGGCCAGGCGCGGCCGTGAAGACGAGTCGTACGGGGTCGGCCCTGCCGCCGATCGAGAGCGGATGGATCTCGCACGACGGCCGCCCTGCGGCAATCGATGGGCAGACCTCGAGCATGTGCGCCCCGAGCACCGCCGGCCCCGCCGGAGCAAGGTCGTACGTGTAGTCCTCCATGAAGGATGTTCCGCCGTCGAGGCCGCTGCTCATCACCTTCGCGATCCGGACCAGTGCGGCCGTCTTCCAGTCGCCCTCGGCGGCGAAGCCATAGCCGTCCGCCATCAGCCGCTGCGCCGCGATGCCCGGTAGCTGAGCGAGGCCGTCGAGGTCCTCGAAGGTGTCGGTGAATGCGCGAAACCCGCCCGCGCCGAGGAAGCTGCGCAGCCCGGCTTCGATCCGGGCGGCGTCGCGCAGGGAGTCGCGGCGCTCGCCTCCCCGACGGAGCGCGGGTGCGAGGTCGTATGCCTCCTCGTACGCCGCCAGGAGGTCCTCCACGTCTGCCTCCGCGACACCCGCGATGGCCTGTCGGAGCGTCTCCAAGCCGTAGCCGTTGACGGACACGCCCAGCCGTATCTGGGCTTCGACCTTGTCCCCTTCGGTGACCGCGACCTCGCGCATGTTGTCGCCGAAGCGAGCAACCTGGAGCTCCTGGGCGTCGCGCCAGCCGGCGGCGGCGCGTGCCCACACGCCGATGCGCGCCGCGACCTGCGGGTCGCGCCAGTCGCCAACGACGGTCTTCCGGCGCAGGCGCATCCGCGTCTCGACGAAGCCGAACTCGCGGTCTCCGTGCGCAGATTGGTTCAGGTTCATGAAGTCCATGTCGATCTCCGCCCACGGCAGATCGCGGTTGAACTGCGTGTGGAGATGGAGGAGCGGCTTCTGGAGCGCGCTCAGCCCGGCGATCCACATCTTCCCCGGCGAGAAGGTGTGCATCCATGCGATCACCCCGATGCACGTGTCCGCCGCATTCGCCTCGAGCGCGATGCGCCGGATCGAGCCCGGGCTCGTGGCGACCTCCTTGTGCACCACGCGCACTGGAACGGCCGGCTGCGCGTCGAGGCCGGCGGCGACCTGCCGCGCGTGCTCCTCGACCTGCCGAAGCGTCGCTTGCCCGTACATCTCCTGGCTCCCGGTCACGAGCCAGAGCCTCGAGGTGTCCGAGCGCCTTCATCGCGGCAAGGTCGGGCGCCCCATGGTCAGGCGCCCGCGCTCGAGACCTCGTCGAGCTGCTGGCGATAGCTCGAGACCATCAGCTCGGTGAGCTTCTCGAGCGACGTCTCGTGCACCGGCTGGTCGATCGTGATGCGACCGCCCTGCATGACGTTGATGCGGTCGCAGAGCTCGAAGAGATGGGCGTAGTTGTGGTCGATCACGATGATCGAGACCCGGCCGCTCGAGGCGAGATCCTTGACGAGATCGATGATGAGCCTCGACTCACGTGCACCCATGGCGGCGAGCGGCTCGTCGAGCAGCAGGATCTTCGTCGCTGCACGCACGGATCGGGCGACAGCGACCGCCTGTCTCTGGCCGCCGGAGAGCTGCTCGGCCTCGGCGTCGACGCTCGGCACGTGCACGTTGATGTCGTCGAGGTACTGGCGCGAGAGCTTGCGCATCGCTGCCCTTGTCGAGGAAGCGAAGCGGGCCGAGCTTCGTCAGCTCGTGGCCGAGGAACAGGTTGAGGTACACCGGGAGCTGCGGGATCAGCGCGAGATCCTGGTAGACCGTCTCGATCCCGTGTGCGCGGGCGGCCTCGACCGAGTGGAAGCGGACGCGCTCGCCGCCGACGATGACGTCGCCCCCGTCCTGCTGGTGGAAGCCGCTCAGGATCTTGACGAGCGTGCTCTTGCCGGCGCCGTTGTCGCCGACGAGCCCGAGCACCTCGCCCTGGCGGAGGACGAGGTCGATGCCGCGGAGGACGACGAGCGCACCGAAGCGCTTCGTCACGCCGCGGACCTCGAGCGCGAGCTCGGCCGACATGGGCGCGGGCGGCGTCGGTTCTGTGGGCTGGGCGCTCATGTCCCCCTCGAACGGGCGATGAGCCGGTCGAACTGCGCGTTCAGCGCCATCGCGAAGATGATCACGACGCCGACCCACACGTAGAAGTCGTTCGTGCTGACCCCGATCAGCGTGAGCCCGTCCTCGAGGACTGCCGATCAGGATCGCGCCGATGAAGGCGCCGATCACCGTCCCGCGCCCACCGGTGAGCGCGGTGCCGCCGATCACGCAGGCGCCGACCGCGTAGAGGATGTAGTCGACGCCGAAGTTGCCGGGGTCGAGGCTCCCGTACTTGACCGCGTCGACGATGCCGACGAGGCCGGAGAGGAAGGAGCAGAGCACGAAGCACCACACCTTCACGCGCCGGACCGGCACGCCCGCCTCGGCTGCGCCGAGCAGGTTGCCGCCCGTGGCGATGATCCGGACGCCGAAGCGCGTGCGCCTGAGCAGCACGGTCACGACGATCGTGATCACGAGCACCCAGAGGATCTCCGACCACAGCCAGGCCCCCATGAACTTGCTGGAGAAGTTCGGCGACCCGTTCGACGCCGACAGCGGAATCGGCGTCGCCTGGCGTCATGTTCGAGTAGATGAGCACGAGCCCGAAGAGGATGAAGTTCATCGCCAGCGTCGTGACGAAGGACGGCACGTTCAGGCGCACCGTGATCAGCCCGTTGATCGCCCCGACACCGCAGCACACGGCGAGCGCGATCAGGATGGAGAGCGCGATCGGCAGTCCGAGGTTGTGCAGCCAGTACTCGACCCACGGCGCGAACAGGAAGACCTGGCCGGCCGACAGGTCGATCTCGGCGAGCACGAGCAGCAGCACCTCTCCGACGGCGATCGCGCCGATCGGCCCCGCGTAGCCGGCGGCCGAGCTGAGGCTGAGCGAGTCGGTGAACGTCGACCCGGCCCTGATCGTGAAGTACGCGAACAGGCCGACCGTGATCAGGATCGGCGTCAGCTCGCGCTGGTAGAGGAAGAGGCGCAGGACACGACGCCAGATCGACGCGGCGTCGACGCTGCTGCCCCGGCGGCTCAGCCGCCGGGGCAGCAGCACTGAGTGTTGGAGCGCCCGAATGCACGCTCGCGACGACTAGTGCGGGATCGACGCAGGCGGCTTCAGGGCCTGCTGCTTCGCGTTCGTACCCTCGAACCTGTTCTTCGCCAGGTACGGCGCGACGGTCCCCTTGACGACGATGCCGAGTCCCGTGTCCGTGTTGGTCGGCTTCATCAGCCCACCCGAGATGTTGAACAGGTAGAGCTGCATGATCGTGTCGAAGCCCTGCAGGTAGGCCTGCTGGTCGATCGTGAAGGTCAGGTTGCCGGCTTTGATGCCCTGCACGACCGGCGTCCCGACGTCCCATCCCGCCCCGCCGACCTTCCCCTTCAGGTTGTTCTTCTGGATGAACTGCGCAATGGCGTCGCTGTCTCCGCTGTCCACGCCGAACATGAACTTCACGTCCTTGTGGCCGGCGTACCACGCGGAGATCTTGTTGTACTCCGGCGCACCCTCGGTCGCCGAGGTCCCGACCTCGACGAAGTTGACGCCCGCCTTGACCAGGACGGGCTTCGCGCCGTCGATCCGGGGCTGGATGTTCCCCGTTCCCGGAGTCGCGATGATTCCGGCCACGAGATCGCCCTTCGTGACCCCGGTCTTGAGGATCTGCTCTGCGACCGCCGCTCCCGCGGTCAGGTTGTTCTGGCCGACGTAGGCCTGTCGGTTGTTCGGGGTTCCCGCCGAGACGTCGGCGTTGTACGCGAGCACGGGGATGCCGTGACTCAGCGCGCTGTCGACGGGGGCGTTGAAGGCGGTGTTGTCGATCAGGCAGCACCCGATGCCGTTCGCCTTGCCGGCGATGCGCAGTGTTGAACGCCGCCACCATCTGGGAGACGATCGAGCTCGCCGAGCCGGTCCACTGGAAGGTGGCAGCCGGTCAGGGCGCACGCGTCCTGGCAGCCGTAGATCGTCGCCGTGAAGAACGAGTTCGTCGTCACGTGGTTGACCATCACGAAGTGGTACTTCGGGTGGCTGGCGAAGATCGCGTTGTCGCTGTTGCGCCTGTAGGTCGCCGCGCTGGCCCCCTGCTCGCCCAGGATGCCGGCGAGCCCCCCGTAGGCCGCGGCCGCCACGCCTGCGTTTCGCAGGAAGCGGCGCCGCGAGAACTCCCGCTGCTCGTTGCTGATCTCGTCTTGCCTGTCTGATCCCATCACGCCTCCTGTCCACCGCGGTCTCGTCCCGATCGAACCGGCCTGCCGTCTGCGAAGCGACGCGTGTCGGTCGGGTACTTTCCCAATCACTGGCTCGGCCTTCGTATATAACAAGTATCGATAGATTTCTCAAGTGCGGTTTGACGCACGCCCGTTATCTTCCCGCCCGGACCCGTCGATCCCATCGGTGAACACCCCGATTTGCGTCTGCGTCTCCGTCACTGCCGCCGCCTCATGAGCGCTACCACCGTTGCTGGACCTGCGGAGCGATGCGGCGCCGGTAGACGTCGGCAATCACAGCGTGCGTCTCCGTGGGCAGCGGCGACAGCTCCGCCGCGGCTGCGTTCGCACGCGCCTGCTCCGGCGTCTTGGCGCCCGGGATGACAGTCGAGACAGCGTCGAAATCAAGAATCCAACGCAGCGCGAGCTGCGCGAGCGTCGCCCCCTCCGGCACGAGCGGACGGAGCTCCTCGACCGCCTCGAGGCCGGTTTCGAACTCGACGCCCGAGAATGTCTCGCCGACGTCGAAGGACTCGCCGTGGCGGTTGAAGGCGCGGTGGTCGTCCCCGGCGAACCGCGTGTGTCGGTCGAACTTCCCGGTCAGCAAGCCGGATGCGAGCGGGACGCGCGCGATCACGCCGACGTCACGGTCCACCGCCTGCCGGAAGAAGAGCTCCGCCGGCCGCTGGCGAAAAGCGTTGAAGATGATCTGCACGGTGGCGACGCCCGGGTACTCGATCGCCTTCAGCCCTTCCTCCACCTTCTCGACGCTGACCCCGTACGCCGACACGAGGCCTTGCTCGACCAGGCGGGCGCACGCCTCGAACACGGACGGCGTGTAGTACGTGTCCCACGGGAGTGAATGCAGCTGAACGAGGTCGACCACCTCGACGCCAAGGTTCTCGCGCGAGCGCTCGATCCAGCCGCGGAAGTTCTCATAGGTGTAGTTGGCCACGTCGAGCGGCGCGCGACGTCCGAACTTCGTCGCCACCACGATCTGCTCCGACCGCTCGCGCAGGAGCCTCCCGACGAGTCGCTCTGAGCGGCCGTCCCCGTAGACGTCTGCGGTGTCGAAGAACGTCACGCCCACGTCGACGGCTGCGTGCATCGCCGCGAGCGACTCCCGGTCGTCGACGGCGCCCCAATCGGCGCCGATGCCCCAGGCTCCGAAGCCGATCTCGGAGACCCAGCGGTCTGTCTTCCCGAGCCGTCTCGTTTTCATCACGCTGCCTCCGGTCGACGGCGCCCGCGGGGGCGCATGCACCCTCGAGCTTTCCATTTTCGTCGGAAGCGACGATACTACTCGCGGTTTCGAAAGCATGCGCACCCTGGCCCGCCACGAGCTCTTCCACTCGGACGGACGTCGCCTGCTCGTCTACGGCGCCCTCCGCGGGAGCCTCGACGACGAGCCGGCGACGGACGAGCCGCAGGCGATCCACAAGCGCCTCGACCCCTTCACCGGGGCCTGGGTCGGGATCGCACCGGCGCGAAACGCGCGGCCACTCGACTCGGCCGCGGAGAGCTCCGAGGAATGCCCGTTCTGCGCGGGCGGGACGGAGGTCCCCTTCCCCTACGAATCGGCTGTCTTCGACAACCGGTTCCCGTCGTTCCGCCCGGCCCCGCCGGCGCCGCTGGAGCTCGACTGGCCGACCGGCCCCGCGCTCGGCAGGTGCGAGGTCGTGCTCTACACGCACCGGCACGAGGCCTCGTTCGGGAGCCTCTCGGCCACCGAGCTCAGTCGTGTGCTCGCAGTCTGGGTCGATCGGACACGCGAGCTGTGGACCGATCCGGCCCATGCCTACGTCTGCGTCTTCGAGAACCGCGGCTCCGAGGTGGGCGCCACGATTGCGCATCCCCACGGACAGATCTATGCGCTCGACCACGTCCCACCGATCGTCGCGGCGAAGACGGCAGCGCACCGCGGTCACCGCGAGCGCAACGGCAGATGCCTGTCGTGCGACGCAACGCTGGCGGATGCTCGCTCCGACCGGCTCGTCTCAGCGAACGAGAGCTTCGTCGTCGCGGTTCCCTTCGCCGCGCGGTGGCCGTTCGAGGTCGCCGTCCGGGCGCGCCGGCACGGGCTCGGACGCCTGGCCGAGCTCCTCCCGATCGAGCAGCGCGATCTTGCCCTCGCGCTACGGGACGCCGTCCTGCGGTACGACGCTCTCTTCGACTTCCCGCTTCCGTACATGATGGTCGCGCAGGAAGCGCCGGCCGGCGAGTCTGACTGGCATCTTGCGTTCGAGCTGTACCCGCTGCATCGTGCGCCCGGAGTGACGAAGATCCGCGCCAGCGTGGAGACAGGGCTAGGGCTGTATCTGAACGATGTCGTCCCCGAGGCCGCCGCGAAGCGGCTCGCAGCGCTTGCCGTCCCCGCGGAGCGGATCAAGCTCGACACGCTCTTCGGCGTGGTGCAGACGCAGCCGGCGTCCCTGCAGTGAGTACCGATGGGATGACCCCACCGATCCCGCCGTCGCTTCGGCGCGAGCGCATGCTGGCCGAGATCAACGCGCGGGAGTTCGTGCGCGTCGGCGAGCTGAGCAGCCGGTTCGGTGTATCGGAGGTGACCGTCCGCGGAGACCTCGACTCGCTCGCCGCGAAGGGAAAGGTGCACCGCGTCCGCGGCGGCGCGATCCCTCGACTGATCCAGCGCCAGGAGCAGCCGTTCGAGGACAGTGTCGCCAGCTTCGCCGCCGAGAAGGTGGCTATCGGCCAGGCCGCTGCGGCCCTGCTCGAGGACGGGGAGACGGTGCTGCTCGACGTCGGCACCACGGCAGCGGCGACGGCGCGGGCGATCGCCGCGCGCACCGAGCTTGACGACGTGGTCGTCTTCACGAATGGGCTCAAGACGGCGCTCGAGCTCGAGCCGGCGTCGCCGAGGATCACCGTGGTCGTGCTCGGCGGGACGCTGCGACCGCTCCAGCACTCGCTCGTCGACCCGCTGGCGACGCTCATCCTCCAACAGATCTCGGTGAAGACTGTGCTCCTCGGCTGCAACGGCGTCGATCCTCTCGGCGGCGTCACGAACATCAACCTGCCCGAGGCCGAGGTGAAGAAGCGGATGCTGGCGGTGGCGGCTCGCCGAATCGTGCTGGCCGACGGCAGCAAGCTCGGACGGGTCGAAGTGGCGAGGCTGTGCGGCATCGGTGACGTCGACATGGTGATCACCGGTCGCTCAGCCGACCCGGGGGTGGTGGACGCGCTTCGCGACCGCGGCTGCGACGTGCGCGTGGTCGGGTAGATGTCGTTTCAGAGACGGCGTAGGCCTCGACGAGATCGGCACGGGACCGACCGACGGCGCCCGCTACCGCGGGCTGTGCAGCGGGTCCCAAACGCGTCGCGGGATGTCCTGAGCGAGACGTCGCACCTCGAGCCGCGCACGTCGGGCGGCGTCGTCCCTCGGCATCCTGCTCGGCACGTCGAGGAAGGCGTGCAACCGCCTGCGTGCGGCGGCATCGGCGGGGCCGGCAGTCGACGAGACGAGCGTCCGCACCGCCTCGACCGGGTCAACGGCCTGGTAGATACCGGTGCCGACGGTGAGCATGTCGGCTCCTGCCTCGACATAGCCGCCGGCGTTCGTCGGCTTGACGCCACCGTCCACTTCGATCCCCAGGGGGATCCCGAGCGCTTCGGCGCGCCGTCGAAGGTACGCGATCCGCTCGAGCGTGTCGGGCGCCGACGGGTTGCCGCCGAACCCAATCGGCACCGAGAGGAGGTTCACGACGTCGACCGCTCCAAGAAGCTGGTCGGAGATCGCATCGATCGGCGTATCCTCCTTCACGGCCACACCGACGCACCGACCCTCGGAGCGAACGTGCTCGACGATGCCCTCCGCGTCGTCTGTAGCCTCGAGGTGGAAGAGGATCATATCCGCCCCCGCGTCGCACATCCGCTGCACAAGCCGCTCCGGCCGCTCGACCATCAGGTGCACCTCGATCGGCAGCACGATCCAATTGCGCACGAGCGCGACGACGTAATCGCCGAAGCTGATGCGCGGGGCGAAGTGGCCGTCGATGACGTCGAGCGAGAACGCGTCCACACCCGCCCCCGCCACGCGCTCGACCTCTTCCTGGAGCCGCGAGAAGTCAGCGTCGAGAATGGATGCGGAGATGACTGCCATGTCCGGCTCAAGCGGCTCGGCGGAGCCTATCCGATGAGTGGCGATCGCTGGCGCCTTTCATCACGCGACGGGATCGAGATCGGCGTGCTGGCGTACGGCGCGACGCTCCAGGAGGTCGTCGTGCCGGACCGCGACGGCCGGCGCGAGAACGTCGTGCTCGGGTTCGGGACCGTGGCGGAGTATCGAGCGCACGGCGACGCGTACTTCGGCGCCACGGTCGGTAGATATGCGAACCGGATTGCCAAAGGCCGCTTCACCCTCGGCGGCCGGACGTACGCCCTACCGCGGAACGACCGCGGCAACTGCCTGCACGGCGGGCCGCTCGGGTTCGACAAGCGGACCTGGCAGCGGCGCTCAGAGGACGACGGCTCCGTCACCCTCGGCTACGTCAGCGCCGACGGCGAGATGGGGTTCCCCGGCCGCATGGACGTCGAGGTGACGTACGCGCTGCGCGGCCGTGAGGTGCAGATCGACTTCCGCGCGTCGTCCGACGCTCCGACACACGTGAACCTCACGAACCACACGTGCTGGAACCTGCACGGCACGGATGAGGCCGCTCCGGACAGTGCACGCGACCACCTGCTCGAACTCGGGGCTTCGAGGTACACACCGCTCGAGGACACGGGGATACCCACCGGCGAGGTGAGACCGGTCGACCGAACCTCCGTCGACTTCCGCAGCGCGCGTCCCGTCGGCGGTGACGACCTCGACCACAACGTCGTGCTCGACGCGGCGGACGGACTCCGCCGCGCAGCGCGCCTCTCAGATCCGCAAACGGGACGATCGCTCGAGGTATGGACGACGGAGCCGTGCCTCCAGGTGTGGACCGGGGGGACGCTTGCTGCACCGCCCGGCCCGCGAAGCTGCATCGCGCTCGAGACGCAACACGCACCCGACTCGCCGAACCGGCCGGAGTTTCCGAGCACCGTCCTCCATCCGGGCGACCTGTTCGCGTCGACGACGATCTTCCGCTTCGGCGACGCTAGAGGCAGCTAGCTCGTGCCTCGACGCCGTCGGTCGCCGCGCAGACCATGCCGTGACCGGCACGTCCGGTGCGCTCGCGGTAGGCGACCGTCACCGAGTCCGCGAGCTCCGCCGCGTCCTGGGCGCGGACGAGAGCGACGACCGAGCCACCGAAGCCGCCACCCGTCATGCGGGCCGCGGTAGCTCCCGCGTCGGAAGCGAGCTCGACCAGCTGGTCGAGCTCAGGCGTCGAAACCTGGAAGTCGTCGCGAAGGCTGTCGTGGCTCGCGTGGAACGAGCGCCGGAGCACGCCCTCGACGTCGCGGCCGGACTCGATCGCGGCTACGCACTCGCGCACCCGCTCGTTCTCGGTCACGACGTGCCGCAGGCGCCGCGCTTCGACGCCGTCGAGACCCGCCAACTCGGCGAGCCCCGCCGCCTCGGCTACGCCGAGCCCCGACGCGTCGCGACGGCCGATCGCCGCGAGCGCACGCTCGAGCTCGGCGCGCCGGTTCGCGTACCCGGAGTCCGCGAGACGGTGCCTGACGCCCGAGTCGAGCACGACGATCGCGAGTTCGGGCGGGAGCGGCACCGGGCGGTGCTCCTCGGTAGCGCAGTCGAGGAACAGCGCGCATCCACGGCGGCCGAAGATGATCGCGGCCGGGTCCATCAGACCGCACGGAACGCCGACGGCGAGGCGTTCGGCCTCGCTTACGAGGCGCGCCAGCTCGAGCGGCTCGACGCTGAACTCGGCGACATCGCAGAGAGACAACGTGACGGCGACGAGGAGCGCCGCAGACGACGACAGGCCCGCGCCGATCGCGAGCGTCGACTCCACCTCGCCCACGAGCCCGACCGCGGGCCGACCGCGCTCTGCCAGGAGACGCGCGCTCGCCGCGACGTAACGCCCCCAACCGCCTGGCGCGACGTCGCTCGAGCCGTCCGCCGCCAGCTCGACGGCATTGCGGTCGGCCGTGGAATGCAAGACGATGCGTGCCGCGTCGGCTCGCCCCGAGACCCTTGTCCCGAGGTCGATCGCCACGGGGAGGACGAGCCCACCCGAGTAGTCCGTGTGCTCGCCGATCAGGTTGATCCTGCCCGGGGCGAACCACTGCAGCTCCTGCGCCATACGTCCGACCCTACTGCCGCAGGGGTTGCAGGCGCCCGCCGCCTGCGGCAGGCTCACTCTCGATGACCGCCGCGTCGACGCGATCGGCGGAGCAGCACGTCCGCCCCCGGTACAAGGACGCCGAGAGGTTCTGCCGCCGCGTGCGCGCGAGCGCGTACTTCGCCGCGGGTCAGCCGGTCGCCGTCGCGCGGGCGCCTGGACGCCTCGACGTGCTCGGCGGGATCGCGGACTACTCGGGCGGGCTCGTGCTCGAGCTTCCGCTCCGAGCGGCGACGCTCGTCGGCGCCCAGCGCGGCGACGACGGCCTCGTTGTCGCAGTGAGCGACGGCCGTCGAATCGCGGTCGATACGGCCGAGCTTGCGACCGCGCCACTCGGCAAGCTCGCCGACCGGTTCAGCGGCCGCGACGCGTGGGGCGCGTACGTGCTCGGACCTATCGCGCTGCTCCTGCGAGAGGGGGCGGCGGCGCCGCAAGGGCTGCGGCTCCTCGTCTCATCGGTGGTCCCCGAGGGGAAGGGAGTTGCATCGTCCGCCGCCGTCGAGGTCGCCGTCCTCTGCGCCACCGCCGCGTGCCTCGGCGTCGACGCGACCGCAAGGCGGCTGGCGCTTCTCGGCCAGCGCGCCGAGCAGGTGTTCGCGGCCGCGCCGTGCGGGCCGATGGACCAGCTGGCCGTCATGCACGGTGAAGCCGGCTGCCTGCTCCCGGTCCTGTGCCGGCCCGCGGAGGTCCTCGAGGCGTTGCGCCTCCCGCCGCCGCTCGCCGTCTGGGGCATCGACTCCGGCCTACGCCACGCCGTCTCCGGCGACGCCTACCGACGCGTCCGCTGTGCTTCTTTCATGGGCAAGGCTCTGCTCGACGCCGATGCTGCCTACCTCACCGAGCTGGACCGCGACCGGGTCGCGGTCGACGCGCTGCCTGAGCGCCTGCTCGGGATCGACTTCCTGCGCCTGCGAAGCGGGATCGATGATCCCGTCAGCACAGTCGAGCCTGCGACCACCTATCCCGTCCGCGCTGCGACGCTGTTCCCGATCGAGGAACACGCACGTGCCCTCGAACTCGTCTCGCTCGTCGGGGGGCCTCCGACGGACGAAACGGACGCCCGGCTCGGCGAGCTCCTGTACGAATCGCATGCCGGCTACTCGCGGTGCGGGCTCGGCGTGGCACGAACGGACGAGATCGTCGACGCGGTGCGCGAAGCCGGTCGAGACAAGGGCCTATTCGGCGCGCGCGTGAGCGGCGGCGGAAGCGGCGGCACGGTGGTCGTACTCGGGCGCCGCGACGCCGAGCCGCATGTCCGCGGGATCGCCGAGAACATCGGCGCGGGCCTCATCAGCGGCTCGTCGGCTGGAGCGGGCGGCTTCGGCGCCAGGTTCGTCCCAGGCGGATCCGGAGCTCCTACCGCCTTGCGCACTTGAGCGCGAACGCCTGCGAGACGAGCGCACCCGCCAATGCAGGGCTTCGTCTCGGCCCTCGGAGTCGTGGCAGTCCTCGACTCCGTGGTCGCAGGCGCGATCGGCAGCGTCGCCACCCTCGCAGCAGGCGGCGGTACGACAGCAACACTCACCATCGGACCACTCGTCTTCGCCCTGACACTCGCCGGCTTCGCGGCGCTCGCTCGACGAACAATGGCCGCGGGCGAGAAGGCACTCGTCGTGCGATTCCCGCGCGAACTATGAACCCTGGGATGGATCGCCGCGTGCTATGGCGGCGAGGGTGTCGCTGAGGCACCTCCTCCGGATCGTCCAGACGTGAGGATCCCGTCGAGTTGATCCCGACTACGCTTTCCGGTGCTATGGCGACGAGGTACCGGCTCGGCACAACCCGGCGGATTGTGAACGCGCTCATACGACCGCTCGTTCGTGTCGGCCTCGCCGGGCGACACACCTACCTGCTAACGGTCGAAGGCCGCAAGACGGGTCAGCACTACTCAACACCGGTCACGCTCGTCGAAGACGGCGACAAACGCTGGCTTGTGGCTCCATACGGAGAGCGAAACTGGGTGAAGAACGCGCGCGCAGCAGGCTGGGTCGAACTCAGCCGAGCGGGCAAGAACGAGCGGCTCCGCGTAACCGAGGTAGACGACGCCGAGGCCGGGCCGGTGTTGCGCAGTTACCTGCGCAAGGCGCCGGTCACCAGCCCCTTCTTCGACGCCAAAGCAAGCGATCCGGTCGAAGCGTTCATCGCAGAAGCATCCCGGCACCCCGTCTTCCGCCTCGCCTCCCCAGATCAGCGCGGCTAACAGCGGGCAACCGGAACCGCTAGGCCGACTCCTCCAGCGGTGTCTCGACGGGTCTCAGGCGCTCGGCGGCGAAGCGGGCTGGCGGCGATGATCAGCGGTCGTTGTGTGTGTTGCGCAAACAGACAACGAGCCGCCGCTACGAGACGGGTACACGAGAACGAGCACGAACGATCACGCGCGGGCACTGCCGGCACATTCCGAGCCCTCGTTTTCTAGGACAAACGTGCTCGCGAGTGACCGCGCGTGCACGCCGTTACCGCCCCAGAACATGGTAAGGAGGGGGTCAACGGTTCGAGTCCGTTAGAGGGCTCCTAACGAAAGCCCCGCAAAGCGGGGCTTTCTCGTAGACCCATGCTCAATGGCCGAGGTTCAATCTGTGCCTCTGGAGCACTTTGTGGAACACCTAGGTTTAGGTTCCTTCCCCGGATCTCTTCGGCCAGCCGCTCGCGGCTGGCCTCTGCGATGCCATCGACCGGAGTATCTACCGGCGAACACCCGGGCTACGACGCGGGCCATCTGAAGGAACACGCACCGCGTGCTGTTCGCGTCCATCGTTGCCGCACCGCTCGCGGAGGACGAGCGGGGTAGCCTCACGAACAGGAGGAGGAGGAGGAGCGCACGATGGCTGAGCAGACCGGGATCCAGTGGACAACACACACCTTCAACCCGTGGTGGGGGTGCACTCGGGTCTCCCCCGCCTGCGCGCACTGCTATGCCGACACGCTCGCTCGGCGCTACGGACACCGGCTCTGGGACGACGGTTCTCGCCGCCGCTTCCTCAGCGAGCAGCATTGGTCGCAGCCCGCGCGCTGGAATCGACACGCCGAGCAAGACGGGGTGGCACGCAAGGTGTTCTGTGCGTCGATGGCCGATGTCTTCGAGGAGCACGACGAGCTCGAGCCGTGGCGCCAGCGTCTCTGGCGGCTGATTGAGCAGACGCCGATGCTGCACTGGCAGCTCTTGACGAAACGCCCTGAGAACGTCGCGGTGATGGTGCCGTGGCGTGAGCAGTGGCCGGGCAACGTCTGGATCGGCACCTCGATCGAAAACAGCCGCCACACCTTCCGCGCCGAGATTCTCGCGGAACTGCCAGCGGCCGTCAGGTTCATTTCGGCCGAGCCGCTGCTCGGCAGCCTGTTCCTGAACGGCAAGCCAAACCGTCGGCCGTTGTCGCTCAAGGGACTCGACTGGGTGATCGCCGGCGGCGAGAGCGGGCCGGGATTTAGACGCGTCGACGTCGAGTGGGTGCGCGAGCTCCGCGACGCCTGCGTCGAGGCGGGCGTTCCGTTCTTCTACAAGCAGCAAGGCGGCCGCACCCCGAAGGCCGGCGGCCGGGAGCTTGACGGCCGCACCTGGGACGAGTTCCCGACGCCGGCGCTGGCCTAGCTGCCGGCGAGGTAGAGCTCGATCTGGCCGTCGGGATCTTCGCGACGAGCGTGATCCCAGACGGCGAGCCCGCGCTCGTGCCGGGATGCGTACAGCAGCTTGTAGATCTCGCGGCCGTGCGCCCTGACCGCCTTCGGCACGCCGACCTTCATCCCGAGCTGGTCGCGGATGCCCTGCTCGTACTCCTCACGAAAGGCGCGGCCGCGGTTGCGCGACTGCGCGATCGCTGTTCGCCAGTCGCAGCCGGTCGGCATATAGCGGTCGATCCGCTTCTCAAGCCGCCAGTTGCGCTCGAGGTCGACGTCCTCGGGGAACAGCAGCAGCACGTCGAGCCGCTCGTGCAGCGTCAAGCCGGCGAAGCTATCCCAGTCGAACGAGACGCCGTAGGGGTCGAGCATCGTCAGCACGATCCGCCGTCCAGGGAAGCCGGGCAGCATCAGCTTCACGATCGGCACCGCAACGTTCGCGTCGCCGGTGATGACCGCGCATTTCGGCCCCGCCGTCGTGTCGATCGCCTTGAATTCCGCCGCCGTGCGCATCACGTCGGAGTCTGCGAGGTCGATCCGCACGAGCTCGCGGACGAGGTTGCTGTCGGCGACCCGGTCGGCAAGCACGGCCGCGCGCTCTGGGAGCTTCTCCGCGAACACGTAGACGTCGAATGGGTCGATCGCGTGCAACGCAAGAAGCGGCGAACCCCAGCCGAGCTGGTCAGTCTCAGCGTCCCTGTAGATGCCGCACGACGCGAACAGGTCGAGGCAGCAGCGCTTGCCCGCCCAGTCGTTCTTGGTCAGCCGAGCGAACTCCTGGAGCGCCCGAGACCAGTAGAAGAGCTTGTCGTAGCTGTGCGGCTTGGAACTGTGCAGCAACCGACTGTCGTCAAGCGGGGCGGGCAGCTGGCTCGGATCACGGGGTAGAGCTACCAAC
The DNA here is from genome assembly GCA_963725595.1 of uncultured Thermoleophilia bacterium. Classification (GTDB taxonomy): domain Bacteria; phylum Actinomycetota; class Thermoleophilia; order Gaiellales; family Gaiellaceae; genus PALSA-600. The sequence continues at coordinate 28,219 of CAVRYT010000004.1, forward strand.
AGGCGCGGACGCCTCCTCAGCTTCGGGATCGCGTGTCCGCGGCACCTGGGCCGGTCCGGCCCACGAACTCTGGACTACGACACGAATGGTACGACGCGGTCCCGACGGCTTCCGCCCCGCAGCCTGCCCGTGAGGCACACAGCCCAGCTGTTTGCCCGTTACTCCGACCCTCACTTCCGAGGAACGGACACAGACAGACGGCCGTGGAGGTCGGCGACCTCGACGGCGAGGGCGCCGTGCCTGGCCTCTATTCTCGATTCAGGGAGGAGACGGCCGCTTCGAGTTCCGCGAGGTCCTCCTGTAGGGCGCCCCAGCCCTCCTCCCAGCGGACGTCGAACGACTCACTAGGTTGACAGAGCGCCTGCGACCGATCGTAGATCCGCCGACAGACGGCGACGATCCTCTTACCCGCCCGGCTGGTCGGCGAGATCCAGTGCCCAGCGAGCGCCGGCCTCTCCAACCCTTCTGCCTCCGCGACTGCGCGGGTGCACGCGAGGATCGAACGGCGCAGACGCGACCTGATCAGATAGGCACCACGAGGATCCTCTGCCGCTGTCCGCACCGCAGCGATGTTGGCTTCAAGGGTGTTGATGGTCATCTCGGGAGCGCCCTAACCTCAGCAATCAAAGTATCCACCCGAAGGATCCAGCTGGCGACGTCGTCGTCCGGATCAACGTCGGCGACCTCGTCGCCCGCCTGACCTAGCCGCGCCGAGACTGCGAACCGTCGACGCGGCCGGTAGCGACGTTCGACGCCGAGACCACCTCGGTGGACTCATCCACGAGTACAGCTACGCGGCGTGAACCGACTTTGCGCACCCCCACAGGTAGCTTCCTCGGCTCCCGCAAGGGAGATCGAGTCCCGCGAACCCGAAGGCCCGCAGGACTCGACGCGGCCTCTCATACGAAGCATCCGCGGCCGACGACAGTCATCCAGGTCGGCTTGGTAGATGAGACGGTGCGCGGACGCCCTCGAACCACGTCGCCTTGGTGCGCGCGGTCGACGGGGTGTCCGGGCGCGGCTGCACGGTCGTCGTCGGGCCGCTCGTCGATGCGGGGTTCCGAACCCTTTGACGGCTGTGTCTCGTCGAGGTATCCGCTCAGGGGCAGCTGAACTTGAAGATGTTGACGTTGGCGGTGATCTCGCCGGTGTCGGGTTGGCCGTTGCCATTGAGGTCGCGCCAGGTTAGGTGCGTGACGCCCCACACGTCGAGGCTGCCGATCACGTTGCCGTTAGCGTCATAGAGCGTTCCGCGGTCTTGTTGTGCGTTTGTGTTCGTGGCCCGGCCGTTGGAGAAGATGAAGTTGACGTTGAAGTGCGTGGGTGAAGAGCTGGTCAGGTACCAGCCGTTGGAGAAGTCGATCCGGTAGGCCTGGGTTTCGAGTCCCTGGATGTGGACGCCGGTGTTGGTGAGGACGGATTGGCCGGTGCCGGTGTCGGTGCCGGTGAGTGTTCCGGCGAGTGTCGGGTAGCAGGGAACGAGTCCGACGTCGGTTGCCGACATCTGGTCTTGCCAGGAGATCGGGTTGATGGTGGTGGCGCCGCTGGCGATGCCAGCGAACGTGAATGCTGCGAGGGTGACGCTCCCGACAACGGCTGCGCAGGCGCCAATCGTCTTCTTAAGGGCGGAGCGTGTTTCGGTCGTCATGGTTCCTCCTTAGTTGTGGCTCGGGTGGTCGTGTCTTGTGCCGCTTAGGTGCTGCGGGTCCAGTCGCCGGCCCAGATGACGCTTTCGCCGCTGCAGCGGTCGCTGCCGTTGAGGGTCAGGGTGAGGGTGTTGCCGTTCACGGCCCAGTGGTATTGGACGGGCTGGAAGGGTTCGTCGCACCAGCCGTTGCCCTGGGTCGGGTTGTCGGAGGGCGCGGGACGCGTCCAGATGCCGCCACGCGATTCGAGCAGGCCGGGGGCGAGGTAGGCGACGTCGATGAGGTTGGCGCCGGGGCCGGGGCCGGGGACTTTGATGCCCCAGCCGACCTGGTTGACGTGCAGGATCCAGGTGCCGGATGGCTGGCCGTTCGTTTGCGCGTCGGTCATCGTGCGCGTCCAGGTGCCGACAAGCTCCGCCGGCGGTGGTGATGCGGGGAGCACGCGGGCCGTGACGGTGTTGGTGGCGCGGCGACCGTCGGATGCGATCGCGACAGCCGTGAAGCGGTGCATGCCGGGGGTGAGCCAGCTGGTGACCAGGTAGTTCCCGTTGTAGCCGTAGTCGTAGGGTGCGTTGTCCTCGACCCAGCGCAGGTGTCCGTCGATCAGGAAGTCGACCTGGGCGATCTTGGAGCTCGGAAGGCTGGGGTGGGCGAACCAGTGGATCCGGTGCGGCAAGACACTCGTTCCTTGGAGTGTCGAGCGAACGGTGAACGCCGCCCGGTCGTTCGCGGCAAGCGCGGCTGAGGCAGTAAGAGCGGCCGCTAGTGCGATGAGCAGGAATGGGCGAACGGGGTTCGACACGAGGACCGTCTCCTTTCGGCTGTCTGACTGGAGAAGCCAGCGTGCGGGGGCAGGGTCGGGGGAACCTCGTATTCGCCTCGGAACTGTGGTAATTGACGGCGATGGAGTTCCGTGTCCTCGGCCCGATTTCGGTAGCCGACGGCGGCCGCGAACTGCCGCTGGGCGGTCGGAAGCAGCGGGGCTTGCTTGCCCTCTTGCTGCTCTCCGCGAATCAGCGCGTCTCGCGCGGGCAGCTGATCGATGGTCTATGGGGTGAGCGTGCACCGGCCAGTGCCGAGCACACGCTCGACGACTACGTCTCGCGGCTACGGAAGATCGTCGGTCCGGATCGTGTGGTCCGCACCGAGCGCGGCTATCTCCTGCGCGTCGACGACGGCGAGCTCGATCTCGCCGTCGCTGAGCGGCGCGCGCGCGAGGGTCGTGAGCTTCTCGGCGCAAACGAGCCCGCTGCAGCCCTGACAGCCCTCCGCGACGCGCTTGCGCTCTGGCGGGGGCCCGCGTTGGCGGACGTGCTTGATGAACCGTTCGCCGCGTTCGAGGCGTCCCGGCTGCGTGACTTCCACCTTGCGATCCTCGAGGACCGCTTCGACGCAGAGCTCGAATCGGGTGGAGGCGCTGTGCTCGTGGGCGAGCTCGAGACGCTCGTCAGGGACGAGCCGTTTCGGGAGCGACTGCTTGCCGCGTTGATGCTCGCTCTCTATCGAGCCGGCCGCCAGACGGCTGCACTCGAGGTGTATCGCTCGGCCAAGCGCTCCTTTGCGGCCGAGCTTGGAATCGAGCCCGGCCCGCACCTCGCACAGCTCGAACGTCAGATCCTCGAGCATGACCCCGCGCTTGGAGCGCCGGGTCGATCGTCGGCCGCGCCGGGCGCATATCCCTCGCGACGCCGGAGGACGGCCGCCGCGGTCACAGCCGGGATCGCGCTCGTCGCCGTCGCCGTCGCCATCCTCTTCTGGACGGGCGGCACCGAGCGGAGACTGCCTGCCATCCCGAACGCGAATCAGTTGTTGGCGATCAGTGCGCAGAGCGGCCGGGCGGTCGCGATGCACCCGTTGCCTGGACAGCCTGCGTCGGTAGCGCTTGCGGCGGGCTCGTTGTGGATTTCCGACACCACCGCGAACGAGCTGTTGCGGGCGAGCAGCGACGGCGCGGTAACCGACAGGATTCCTCTCCCTGCGCAGCCGGGCGATCTGACGGCCGGCGCTGGCATTGTCTGGATAGCGAGCACCACTGCTCCTCGCGTCGTCGGTGTCGATCCTGGAACCGACCGGGTGATCCGTGTTATCAGCCTCGGCTCGCGCGCGTCGGCGATCGCGTTCGCGGGCGGTGCGCTCTGGATCGGCGACGCCGCGGATCGCACCGTGCTGCGCGTCAACCCCTACTCTGCTCAGGTCGTTCAGACCGTTGCCCTGGACGGTGCCCCGTCGGCGATCACCTCGGGCGCCGGGATGATCTGGGTCGCCGGCTACGACAGCGGAACCGTCTCCGAGATCGACGGCACGACCAACAAGGTGGTCGCCACGCTCCACGTCGGTCAAGGGCCTACGGCGCTTGCATACGGGAATGGCTTGCTGTGGGTTGCGAACGAACTCGACGGAACCGTGTCGTGCGTCGCTGTCGCATCCGGGGCCACCGTTGCCACGCTCCCTGCAGGGGGCGCCCCGAACGCGCTCGTCTTGAGCGGCCCCTCTCTCTGGGTCGGCGACGAATTCGCCGGCACTGTGACACGTGTCGACGTCGCAAGGCGAGTGGTCGCTTCGACGACCGTTGTCGGGGGCGATGCGATCGCGTTCGCGAGGTCGACCGAGGCGCGCCGCGGACAGCCAACATTCTGGCTTGCGACCCGGCGTCGGCTGGAGCAGCGTGGCGGCAACCTGATACTGCTGACGACCCGACGGTTCTTCGGCATTGACCCACAGGTCGAGGTAAACGAGGCTCCGCCGGCCGAGTTCCTCGGGCTGACGACAGACGGGCTCGTCGCCTACGACCACACGGACGGCCCAGACGGTCTTCGCCTAGTGCCTGACCTTGCGCGCGCGATCCCCACCCCGGCCGACGGCGGACGCACATACACGTTCGTGTTGCGCTCGAACATCCGCTACTCCACAGGCCGCACCGTCAAGGCCGGAGACTTTGCGCGCGCGTTCGATCGGCTCTTCCGGGTTCGCTCGCCCGACGCCGGCTTTTTCGCCGGGCTGGTCGGTGCGAGCGGCTGCCTGGCGCGGCCAGCAGATTGTCGCCTGCGCGGCGGCGTCAGCGCCGACAATTCCGCTCGCACGGTCACCCTCCGGTTGACCGCGTCCGACCCAGATTTCATCCTCAAACTCGCACTCGGAGTGATCGTCCCGATCCCGCCGGGCACCCCCATGAACGTGGCGGCGCGGCAGCCCATCCCCGGCCCCGGTCCGTACAAGCTCTCCCGAATCACCCGGCGGGAGATCGTCTTCGTGCGAAACCCGCAGTTCCGCGAATGGTCGCATGCGGCCCAGCCAGACGGACACCCAGACGAAATCACGTGGCGTTTCGGCTCGTCGCCTGAGCAGGAAGCCGCAGCAGTGATCGACGGTCACGCCGATTGGACCGACGACCTCCCAGCGAACTTGAGCGCAATCGCCGAACACCACCCCGGCAACCTCCACAGCAACACCTCGCCCACCTTGTTCTTCCTTCAGATCAACACGCACAACCGGCCGTTCAACGACCCTCGCGTTCGCCGTGCGCTCAACTACGCAATCGACCGCGCAGCGGTCCTTCGCATGTACGGCGGAACCGCCGCCAACACCCCGACGTGCCAGACAATCGCGCCGGGCCTTTTCGGCCACCGCCAATATTGCCCCTACACCGCCGATCCCGGCACCAACGCCCCCTGGGTCGCGCCCGACCCACGACGCGCCCGGCTGCTGGTCGACGCCTCCGGAACGCGCGGCGCCCCAATCACGATCTGGGACATCAGCGACACAGGCCACGCCGAGCCCTTGATCCCGTACCTGACCCAGCTACTCGGGAACCTCGGCTATCGGGCCGCCGTGCGTGTGCTCACGCCCGAGCAGTTCAACCACACGACTCCCGACGCACGCCAAACGGTTGACCTCCTTCCCGTCACGTTCGGGCCGGACTACCCCACGCCGGCCGAGGCCTACGACCTCTTTCTCGCCTGCAACGGCGCCTACAACTTCAACCAGTTTTGCAACCCGCGACTCGACTCCGAAGCCCGTCGCGCAGAGAACGACAAGGTCCTCGCTCCGCGCACTTCCGCTCTCCTCTGGGCGAACATAGACCATCAACTCGTCGATACGGCCGCATGGGTTCCACTCAGCAGCCAACGGATCATCGACATCGTCTCGTCGCGTCTCACGAACTACCAACTCAGCCCGATCTACAATTTTCTTCCGGCCAACGCGTCGATCCAATGACGCCCGCAACTCCTGCTCTTCCCACCGGCGGACGATCCGTCGTGTGGGGTGCAAAGTCGGTTCACGCCGCGTAGCTGTACTCGTGGATGAGTCCACCGAGGTGGTCTCGGCGTCGAACGTCGCTACCGGCCGCATCGACGGTTCGCAGTCTCGGCGCGGCCAAGGGTCTCGCACCGCTGGAAAGAGGGACGAGGTGTCTGGAACCGTGTGCGCTAACGGTCTGACACACCGCTTGCATCCGACAGTCCATTCGGTCTGACACACCGCTTGCACAGCCGCCGCTGCCAAGTGGTGAACCGAGCGACTGGCCCGAGTGACTGGGCTCGCTACGCCAGAACAAGCAGTGGCCGGCCTGGCAGTTCAATTCCCTGCTCGTGCACGTGATCTCGATAATTGAGACCGACGCAAACGATCTCTTGCGGACACGCGATCACTCGCAGGACCCTATGCGATTGTCATTTAGGCTGGATGCATGAGCGGGCTGGCGCGGCGGCTTCCGCGAGCAGCGGAGATTGGGCGATTCGTCGGCCCGACGTTTCAGCGCGGGACATCCGATCGATGGACTCGCGTACGCACCGTCGCGGACTTCCGGGAGCTTGCACGTCGACGGACGCCGCGGTCGGTATTCGACTACGTCGAAGGCGCCGCAGAGGCCGAACTAAGCAAGAGGAGGGCGGTCGCGGTCTTCGAGCGCGTCGAGTTCAGCCCGCACGTGCTACGGGACGTGTCGACGGTTGACACCTCGACGACGATCCTCGGACGAGAAGTTTCGCTTCCGATCGTCTTCGGTCCGACGGGATTCACGAGAATGATGCATGCGGCCGGCGAGTCCGCGGTCGCGCGCGCTGCCGGGCGTGCGGGTATCCCGTACACGCTGTCGACGCTCGGCACGACATCTGTGGAGCGGCTCGCGGCCGAGGCGGCGACCACTGATCGTTGGTTCCAGCTGTACGTGTGGAAGGACCGGGCCCGCAGCCGCGACTTGATCGCACGCGTAGCCGAATGCGGCTATCGGACGCTAGTCCTGACCGTCGACGTCCCCGTCGCCGGTGCCCGCCATCGCGATGTCTACAACGGCCTCACCGTCCCGCCCGTCCTGACGGTTCGCACACTCTTCGGGATTGTTGGAAAGCCGCGCTGGCTGCTGGACGCTCTGACGACAGAGCCGCTCGCGTTCGAGACACTCGGCGCAGCCGAGGACGTGATGGGCCTGATGAACACGGTCTTCGACCCGTCGGTTACCCCAGCCGACATCGATTGGCTCCGCACCCAATGGAAGGGGCCGATCGTGGTCAAGGGCGTGCAGCGCGTCGACGACGCAGTCGACGTGGTGTCGGCCGGCGCGGACGGAGTTGCAGTGTCGAATCACGGCGGACGCCAGCTCGACCGGGCGGCCACGCCGCTGGAGCTGCTGCCGTCCGTCGTCGACGCGGTCGGCGCTCGCGCCGAGGTGTACCTGGACGGTGGCGTGCGCTCAGGCGCCGATGTGGCTGCCGCGGTCGCGTTCGGGGCGCAGGCGGTATTCGTCGGCCGTCCCTACCTCTACGCGCTGATGGCCGGCGGCGAAGCTGGCGTCGACCACCTGACGAAGCTGCTTCGCGACGACTACACCCGCACGCTCAAGCTCCTCGGCGTCACTAGCACCACCCAACTCGACCGCGACCTCGTCTCACTCACCGGCGGCGCCTAGACAATCGCCGGCAATCGACCTCCGCGCAGTGGCGGCATCGCGCCCGGCCCGGCGACTGCGAGTCGAACTCCGATCCGTCCGCCGTGTGGGGTGCGTAAACGCGATTGCGCTGCAAATCGCGAGTCGCGCAAGCTGAGTGTGACGAGCGCGAGCTGCGCCGCTGCCTCTGCCCCTATATATAAGGTCAGAGCGTTCGCTTGTAGCGATCGTCGCGTGAGCACCTGTTCGTCCGCGGCGAACCGTGCAGCATCAGAAACCCGGTCATGCTGCGGCGGCGTGTGGATGCACCAAGTCGGCCACGCATCGGAAAAGCGGCGACTTGCCGCGAGATCGTATTTATGCACCCCAAGCGCCGCCGGCCATCGCCGAGCTGACACCCCGCGAGCAAGAAGTCTTCGGCCTGCTCACGCGCGGGATGTCGAACCCCGAGATCTGCGAACAGCTCGTCATTAGCGAAGCAACGGCGAAGACGCACGTCGCCCGCATCCTCCAGAAGCTCGACCTGCGCGACCGCGTCCAAACGGTGATCTACGCCTACGAGACCGGCCTCGTCGCGCCCGGTTCTCCTCGCTGATACCTGCCAGCAGACGATGGAGCCTTGCGAGTCCCGCGACCCGAAGGCCCGCAGGACTCGCGTTAAGTCGAGTATGCGACCGCTGGTTGTGTGCTCGGGCTGCGACGAAGCAGGACGATGCTGGTGACGAGCGTCCAGAGCAGGAAGAGCAGCAGCGCCGGCACGAAGCTCGCGTACAGGAAGCCGGCGTTGACGGCAAGCGCGGCCGCGGTCACCGCGGCGAACATGCCGATCCAGCGCGGGAGGACGTGCCGGCGCAGCGCGATGACCGCGACGGCGGCGCAGCAGACGGCGAGCGGGTAGAGGCTCATGAGGGTGGCGGCGCCTGCGGTGCTGTCGAGGGCCTTGTACAGCTGGGTGCCCTTCTGGATTCCGTCCCGGTGGAGCGCCAACTCGGGTGCGTGGCTCGCGAGCTTGAGAAGGACGCCCGACACGCCGGCTACGAGCGCGACGGTCGAGAGCCAGCCGCCGTCGCCCTCGGCGGTGCGAAGCAGGCTCCAGAGGTAGGCGAGGAAGGGCAGGGCGAGGACGAGCGCCCAGGTTGCGGCGACGGCGCGCCAGGGAGTGAAGTGGCTGCCGTTTCCGACGGCGAGGAACATGGCGATCGGGAAGACGATTCCGCAGGCGGCTCCCAGCCGCGGCAGCATCGGTGGTCTGGTCATCGTGTTCTCCTTCGGTCGAGGATCTTCGTCCGGAGGCTAGGACGGTGCCGGGGCGCTGTCGTCGGGCTGCACGGCTATTCGTAGTCGGCCGCCATGGCTATTTGCGGGTAGCCCTGCAGGGTGACCCGGATCGGGCGGGAGGTTGATGCGCCCCCGGATGAGCCGCAGTACGTTCCACCCATGCGTGTCCGTGCAGTGATCGACCGCGCGGCCGACGGCGCCGTTGCGCTCGCGCTCGCGGGCTGGACGCAGCTCGACCTCTGGAAGCACGCCCCCGCGACGATGCACACGGTCGGAGGCCGCGGCGTCATGTCCGTCTTGCTTTTGCTCGTGACGCTTCCGCTAGCCGTGCGGCGGCGCACACCGACGGCGACGCTCCTCACCGCAGCCGGTGCGCTTGTCGTCGGCGCGTTCCTCGTGAGCCACTCGAACGGTGTCCCGGTCGGGGTCTTCTTGGCCATGTTGCTCGCTTTCTATTCGGTCGGCGCACACTGCGATGACCGCCGCTCTCCCCTCGTTGGAGCTGTCGCGGTCACAGCGATCGCAGCTGCCGACCTCGCGCGCCCCGGCACGTTCAGCACGAGCGGCACAAGACCCTCGGCATGGCTGGCATTCGCGATCGCCTGGCTCGTCGGCCGCGACCTGCGCCGACGACGGCAGCGTGTCGCCGAGCTCGAGGATCGCGCCGTGCGGCTGGAGCGCGAGCGCGAGGAGCAGGCGCAGCTGGCAGTCGCCGAGGAGCGCGGGCGCATCGCGCGCGAACTGCACGACGTGATCGCGCACGGCGTCAGCGTCATCGTCGTGCAGGCGCAAGCGGGACCGCATCTCGTCGGCGACCCGCAGCGTGTGATCGGCGTCTTCCGCGCGATCGAGTCAAGCGGACGCGACGCACTCGTCGAGCTGCGCCGCCTGCTCGGGATCCTCCGTTCCGAGGACGAGCAACTCGCGATCGGGCCTCAGCCGGGGCTCGGCTCACTCCAGTCGCTCGTCGAGCAGATGCGCGCGTCGGGATTGCCGGTGCAGCTACGAATCGAGGGCGAACCCGTACACCTCCCCGCCGGCATCGACCTCTCCGCCTATCGCATCGTGCAGGAGGCGCTCACTAACGTCGTCAAGCACGCAGGAGACGCCGCCGCCGAAGTCGTCATCCACTACCGCGCGCGCGCACTCGAGCTCGACGTCATCGACGACGGCCACGGCCGCGCGACCAGCGCCAACGGCTCCGGGCAAGGGTTGATCGGCATGCGCGAACGGGTCGCGCTCTACGGCGGCACGCTCGAGACCGGCACGCGAGACAACGGCGGCTACGCCGTCCACGCCCGGCTCCCGTTCGGAGACACAACGTGATCCGCATCCTGATCGCCGACGACCAAGAGCTCGTCCGCACCGGCTTCCGCGTCGTCCTCGACGCAGAGCCCGACCTCGAAGTGGTCGGCGAAGCCGCCGACGGCCTCGCCGCACTCGACGCCGCCGAGACACTGCGACCCGACGTCGTCCTCATGGACATCCGCATGCCCAACCTCGACGGCATTGAGGCGACACGGAGGATCGCCGCCAGCGACGGATCGCCCCGCATCCTGATCATCACCACCTTCGACCTCGACGACTACGTCTACGAAGCCCTCCGCGCCGGCGCGAGCGGCTTCCTGCTCAAAGACGCACGCGCAGAAGAACTCCGACACGCGGTCCGGATCGTCGCCTCCGGCGACGCCCTCCTCTCCCCCGCGATCACGCGGCGGCTGATCGAGAGCTACACACGCCGACCCCCGCCCACCCTTCACCCCGCCCCGCTCGCCGAGCTGACGCCACGCGAACTCGAGGTGCTAGGGCTCGTCGCGCGCGGCCTATCCAACGCCGCCATCGCCCGCGAACTCATCGTCGGCGACGCCACCATCAAAACCCACGTCGCACGCATCTTCTCCAAACTCGACCTCCACGACCGCGCGCAAGCCGTTGTCGTCGCCTACGAATGCGGCCTCGTCCAGCCGGGCGGGAACTAATGCGCACTCGGGGGGACGCCCGAATCCCTTTGGCCATCAGCCCGGGGCGAAGGGATGGAGCATTTATGGAGCCCAGCGGGCGCAACCGGTGGCAACCGGTCGCAAATAGGACAGGGCCGAAACGGCTGAAATAAGCCGATCGGCAACCGGTGGCAACCCACCGCAACGGGTTCGGAACACATGGTAAGGATCTCTGGCTCGACAGCAAGACGCGACCCCTACCGCTTGTAGGAGGGGGTCGACTATCAGGTTGGTCCTTCGGGTTGAGCACCGTGCACGCGTGCGGTATGAGTAGCGATGAGGGTCAGGCGGTGACAGTTTCATGGGCGCCGGTCGAAATGAGCCGGGACGCCCTCTGGCGCCAGTGTTCTGCGTGAAGCTGTTCGAATATCTCGGATGCGTCGCTGTGTAGAGGCGCCGCTTCTGTCGGTCGCTCCTGCGTTGTCAGCCATTCGGCGAACTCGAGTTGGGTTACTGCGAGCCAGAACTTGAGACCCAACCCCCGCATCGTTTCGACCGCTAATTCGAAGGCTGCCACTGCCGTTTCTGCCTCGCCGCGGGAGGCGGCGACATGTGCCCGGAATCTGTCTGCTTGGGCTTGGATGAATGGTGTCGTCTCCGCCTTGCCGAATGCGCCAACGGTGGAGATCAGTGCTTCGACGGCGTTGAAGTCGCGGAGGCCGACTGCGGCTTGCGCGGCGCCGACGAAGCCGAGCTTAGTTCCGAAGAAAGTGGTGCCGAGTTCCTCGCGGCCGTCGAAGGCTGCCATCCCCGCCGCAAGGGCAGCCTCCAGCTGATTACGAGCACCGCAGACGATGCTTGACGCGGCGCTGTATGCCGTCCGTTCCTGAATGTCTGCCGAGCCCTGGAAGTCGGCGAACCGAAGCAGGACGAGCTCCGCTTCGTCGATGCGACCTTGCGCCACATACATCGCTGGAACCGCGGCCAGGAGCTCGACGGCCGCGAACCGTAGAGCGGTGACTTCCTCGGCCGGCTCAAGCTCGCTGAAGTCGGGGAGGTCGCCTGCGAGCGAAAACGCCGTCTCCCAGTCGCCGCTAAGTGACAGCGTTCCGACGGTCGTGGAAAGGAGGCTCGCTTCCCAGTTGCGATCACCCACACGGCGGGCATAGGCCAGGCCCTCTCGTGAGAAGTGCAATGCGTCCTCGTACTGATCGTTGTAATAGGAAATGCACGAAAGGTTGAAATAGGCGCGGCATGCGCTTTGGGGAAGACCTGCCTCGAGCGCCACGTCGAGTGCCTTCTCGAGCAACACCCGGCCTTCGCGGGGGCGTCGCCAGGCCTGGCTAAGGATGATTCCCTTGGTGTCGAGTGCTTCCGAGAACACCTCGTGAAGATCGAAGGACTCGGCGAGTCGCAGAGCGTGTTCGATTCGTTCCAACGCACGCGCCGGTTCGCCAACGAAATACAGCAGGCGACCAAGCTGCGCCGCGAGCATGGCGAGATCCCCGTCCGGCTCGTCCTCGTTCAGCACCGAGTACGACTTCTCCATGTCTTCGACGGCACGGGCGATCTGCCCGTCGGCCCAGGTGATTTCAGCCGCGAGGGCGGCAACGCGAGCGGCGGGGTGCGTCTCGCCTTCCTCTTCGTACATCGATATCGCTCGCTCGAAGAGCTGGCGCGCAACAACCCCGCGGGCGCCACTCCAGGCGGCCGCTCCTGAATGCTCGAGAAGCCTCGCCTTCTCTGCGCGGTCATCCGCCAGATCAGCCGCCTGCTCGTAGTAACGGCTCGCCTCATCGCGCGCCGCGAGCGAAGTCGCATGGTCTCCTGCTCGCGTGAGCATGTCTTTCGCGCGAGTCTTTATTTCGCTTGCGTCAGGCGCATCCGGGGCGAAGTGATACGCGGACAGATAATGGGAGGCCAGCACCTCAACGATCTCAGGGTCAGTCGGACCGAAGACCTCTTCAAGAGCGCGTGCAGCCGCGAGATGCCGCACCTTCCGCTCGCCCTTGGCCATCGTCTCGTACGCCACCTGCTTGAGGACGTCCTGCAGGAACCCGTACTGGCCCCGGTCGGGGGAGCGCGGATCCGACTGAACGACCAACACTTCCTTGCGGACGAGTGCCTGCAGGATCTGATCCAGCTCAGCCTCAGGAGCCTGCGCGAGCGACGCCAGCGCCTGCTTCGTGAAGACCTTCCCAAGTACTGCTGCGTCCTGAACGACGCGCCGCTCCGCGGCAGAGAGCCCGTCGAGACGCGCAGCAATAAGCGCATGCAACGTCTCCGGAATGTCGAGGGTCTCGATCTGCTCCGTCAGAGCATATTCCTCCCCGTCGCGCCGGAGGATGCCGCGATCAATCAGCATCCTGACGGTCTCCACCGCATACAGAGGGACACCCTCGGCCTGAGCGAGAATTTGGCCACGCAGCCCGTCCGGCAGTCCGGGGACGAGACCCGCCAGGAGCTCGTCCATCGCGGCCTCGGACAGTGCCTCGAGCGAGAGAGTGGTGACGTTGCGTCCAGCTGTGCCGAAGCTTGGGTGGCGCGCCGCCAGTTCAGGTCGCGAAAGGGAGATGACATAGAGCGGGTATTTGCGCGACCACTCCAAGAGGTACTCGATGAACTCGAGCAAAGATGCATCGGCCCACTGCATGTCCTCGAACACGAGCACGGCCGGCCCCTGGTCGGCCATCCGCTCAAAAAACAGCCGCCAAGCCGCGAAGAGATCGTCCCGTTCGTGGGCGGCGACTTCGCCAAGCCCTACCAGCTGCGCCAGCCGGGGCTCCATCCACTCGCGTTCCTGCTCGTCGGAGACAAGTTCGTTCACCGCCTCGCGAAGCTTGGCGCCCGCCGACTCGGGCTCCTCGCCCTCAATGATCCCGGCCTGCATTCGCACCATCTCTGCCAGCGCCCAATACGCGACGCCTTCTCCATAAGCCAGGCAGCGACCACGCCGCCACCAGACCAGCTCTGCCAAGCCGTCAATGTGCTTGAAGAACTCCCAGGTGACGCGCGACTTGCCGATCCCTGCGATCCCGACAACCGACACGAGATGCGCTCTCCGCTCATCCCTGGAGGCATGAAACAGCTCTTTGATCAGGCGGAGCTCCCGCTCCCGGCCCACGAACGGCGGCTCGAGCCCCCGCGCCCGTAGAGCACCCGCCCGGCCGCCAATCACCCTCAGCGCACGAAACAGCGGAACCGCCTCGGACTTCCCCTTCAGGACATGCGTGCCAGCATCCGCGTACGCAATCGCGGCCTCCGTCGTCCTCTTCGTAACCTCGCCCGTGAGAACCCAACCAGGCTCAGCGGAGCTCTGGATACGTGCCGCCGTATTCACGAGGTCACCGGCGACCATTCCCTCACCGACAGCGCCTAGCGTCACGGCAGCTTCACCTGTCAGTACCCCTGCTCGCGCCCTCAGCTCCGGCGCGCCTATCTCTTGACCAAGCGCCGAAACCATCGCGACGAGATCCAATGCAGCACGAACAGCGCGCTCGGCGTCGTCTTCGGTCGCCACCGGTGTCCCCCACACCGCCATCACCGCATCGCCGATGAACTTCTCGACCACGCCGCCATAAAGATCGACCAACCGTCGGCAATTGTCGAAGTAGCGCGAAAGCAACTCCCGCACCTCTTCCGCATCACGCGATTCCGACAAGCTGGTGAAGCCGACCAGATCTGCAAACAGCACGGACACCAGACGTCGCTCCGCCGCCGGGGCCCCACGCAGAGAGACCGCGGCCGCTCCCGCTGCGTCCGACAACGGCGCTAACGACGCGCCGCACTCGTAGCAGAACTTCCGACCCGGCTCATTCGGCGTGCCACAAGCCGCACAAAGGGCGGCTAACCCAGCCCCACATTCGCCACAGAACTTCGCGTCGGCTCGGTTTTCCGCGCCACAGCTTGAACAGACCACCACGCGCAGAGCCTAGCCCTACGCCAGTAAGACCAACAAGCCGGGCCCTCGATTCTCCGGCGCCAGCACAGCGGCTGCTCCCGCGACCGGAGCACGACGATCGTCTTCGTTGACGCAAACGAAAGCTCAGAGGATCACTAGTAGGCGCTCAGAGCTATCCGCCAGGCCGATGATCTTCGGTTGCCGCGGCCGCCCTGGCAGAAGAAGCCCGGCGAGCCGTCCGAATTCCGATGGAGCATTTATGGAGCTCAGCGGAGGCAGCCGGCGGCAACAGAACGCCGTCCGGGAGCCCAACACAGAACGCGATCTCCCTGCAAACCGTTGCATCCGGATGCCACCAGTTGCCGTTGCGAACCCATGGTAAGGAGGGGGTCGACGGTTCGAGTCCGTCAGAGGGCTTCGAGGAAACGGCTGCAAAGCAACGGTTTCGTTTGCCTGGACAGCAAACAGCTGCCACGCGCGGGCATCCGCGGGCACTCGCTGATGTTCCCTCGTTAGTTGCATTGGCGCGCTGAATTCGGCTTGTTCAAGCGGGTCCGAACCACACTGACCTCCTCTTCGAGATCTCCTTTCCGCGGGCTGGATTTGTCCAGGCCGCCGGAGGGCTATGCAAGAACTATGCGCGCCGGGTCCATCATGGGCCGATGACCGCTTGGGAGAAGCGTGCCGGGTTCGCAGTCGTGCTTGCGCTGGCGTTTGTTGCCTTCGGTGGGTTGTTCACGGCGCCGGCGCGTGCCGTCGGCTCGCCGGTGGTGGTCTCGATCGGCCTTTCTTCGAACCCGGCGGCGGCCGGGCAGGGCGTGGGGATCGCCGTCACGGTCGCCGAGCCCATCTTCTCGCCGCTGGGCAGCGTAATCATCTTCGACGGGACAACCGCGATCACAGGCCCGCTCCTCCTCGTTCCTGACACCGGCACCGTCTTCGGCGTGTGCTGCGTGCCGACGGACCACAGCTCCGCGTCGACAACGCGTTCGTTCTCGGTCGGGACGCATTTCCTCACCGCGGTCTACGTGCCCGGCGACGACCTGCCGAATTCCAGCGGCCCCGTCGAGTTGGACGTCGAGCCGGCGGTGTCGGCGACCGCAGTGCACAGCTCAGCCGACCCGTCGGTGCACGGGCAGACCGTCACCTTCTCGGCCCACGTCTCGAGCACAGGCGAGGCGCCGTCCGGCAGCGTCCAGTTCAAGGTCGACGGCGCGGACGAGGGCCCGCCGCAGACACTCGACGGCAGTGACAACGCATCGATCGACGTCTCGGACCTGAGCGTCGGCAGCCACCCCGTCAGCGCAGACTTCACGAGCGAAAACCCGGACGTGCAGAGCTCGAGCGGCGACCTGACCGTCGGGCCCGTCTTCCTGCCGCAGATCGTCACTCCGGCCGACACGACCACGACGCTCGGCTCGTCCGCGAACCCCTCGGAGTTCGGCGGGAGCGTGACGTTCACGGCGGGTGTGTCGGTCGTCGCGCCCGGCGGCGGTACACCGAGCGGAGCCGTGCAGTTCCAGGACAACGGGATCGATCTCGGCGCACCCGTCCTGCTCGACGGAGGCGACCACGCATCGATCACCACCTCGACTTTGAGCGTCGGCTCGCACACGATCACCGCCGCGTACACGAGCGACAGCGCGAACTTCCGCGACAGCTCGACGACGCTCGACCAGACCGTCGACGCCGCTCGCACGACGCTCGTCTATACGGGCGAAACGACGTCCGACTTCGACGACCCCGCCTCGCTGTCCGCGCGGCTCGTGCGCACTGACAACGGAGCGCCGGTACCGGGTGAGACGATCGAGTTCACCATGGCCTCGGAGTCGTGCAGCGACGCGACCGATGTGAGTGGCACCGTATCGTGCTCGATCACGCCCAGCGAAGCTGCGGCGATGTTCACCATCGCGGCGTCGTTCGCGGGCGACGGCAACTACCAGACGTCGAGCGCTTCCGAGCCGTTCGTCGTCACGAAGGAGGAGACGACGACCGTGTACACCGGACCGACGGCGATCCTCCAGGGGCAGCCCGTCACGCTGAGCGGACAGCTGCTCGAGGACGGGACGAAGCCGATCGCCGGGCGCACGCTGACGCTGACGCTGGGCTCGAGTGCGTCGGCCGAGAGCTGTGTGACTGCGGCCACCGACAGCGCCGGCAAGGCGAGTTGCAGCGTCGCCGCCACCGTCGCGCAGGGCCCGCAGCCGTTGCACGCGGACTTCGCCGGCGACGCGTACTACCTGCCGTCGACAGACGCGAGCAAGACCGCGATCGTCTTCGCATTCCCGGCGCGCGGCGCATTCGTACTCGGCGATCGAACGCACTCCGCGACCGTGACGTTCTGGGGCGCGCAGTGGTCGAGCACCAACTTCCTCAGCGGCGACGGCGCCTCGTCCTCGTTCAAGGGCTTCGCTGCCTCGCTCAGCGCCACGCCCCCCGCGTGCGGCGGCACGTGGTCGACCGGGCCGGGCAACTCGTCGACGCCGGTAAGCTCGCTGCCCGCCTACATGGGGACGCTCGTCACATCGTCTGTTCAGAAGTCCGGCAGCACGATCTTCGGCACCGTCGTGTCGATCGTCGTCGTCAAGACCGCAGCCGGCTACGCGGCCGATCCGGGGCACTCGGGCACCGGCACTGTCGTCGCAACGTACTGCTGAGAGCCCGCTACGAGAGCGCGTGGTTACAACAACACGCGCAGGGAGGCATGCTCATGGGGCGAGGTGAACGAGAGCAGCGGTCAATCCAGCTCCAGCGGGTTCGCGGGGTTCCCCGCGGAGGCGTTCAGATACTTCGCCGAGGTCGCCGCCGACACGTGCTGGGAGACCGTGGAGCGGCTCCAGGATCTTCACGCCCGCGCGGTTCGGAGGCCGATGTGCGAGCTCGCCGCCGGTCTCGAGGCGGAGTTCGGGCGTGCGAAGGTCTACCGGCTCCACCGCTCGCCCAGTCTGCGGGTCGCCCAGCACGCCTATCTCAGCCGCAGCGCGAACAGCGTCTACGGCGTGACGCTCGATCTTGACGGGCTCGAGGTGGAGGCCGGCTGGCTCCATGCTCGTCCGGAGCTCCTCCCTCACTACCGCGAAGGTGTGCTCGACGACCAGAGCGGCGGGCACCTACAGCGCATCGTCGACGACCTCGAGAGGCGCAGCTACGAGATCATCGGCGACACACTCCGCAGCCGCCCGCGCGGCGTCCCTGCAGACCACCCCCGGATGCGGCTGCTCCGGCACCGCTCACTCGTTGTCATCCGCCGGCTCGGACGAGGTGCCTGGCTCGGCCGCCCCGACGCTGTCGAGGTCGTCCGCGACGCCTGGCGCGAGCTGACGCCGCTAGTCGACTGGCTCGCCAAGGTCCTCGACCGGGACACCACCGGTGGCGCGCTTCGGGAGTGACGGAGCCACCGGCGGCTGGAAGTAGCGGCCCGGCGTGACTCCGGTGTGGGCGCGGAACGCGGCGACGTATGCGCTCGTCGTCCGGTACCCGACGCGTCTCGCGACGGCGCTCACCGGCATCTGCTCGGCGAGGTATGGCAGCGAGGCTTGCAGGCGGACGAGCGTGCGCCAGCGCCCGAACGAGAGCCCGGTGTCGCCGAGGAAGGCGCGCGCGAGCGTGCGGCTGCTCGCGCCGACGGTGCGACCCCATTCCCGCAGCGTCCGCGGGTCGGCGGGATCGGCGAGGAGCGCGTCGGCAACATCCCGGCGCCCGCGGGTCCGTCGGGCGGTCGGACGTCGATCGTCGCGATACGAAGCGGGCAGCGAGCAGGTCGAAGAGCATCGCCTCGGCGCGGCTGCGCTCGTCCGCGCCGAGCCGGCGGTCGTCGAGGTGGTGGATGAGCTCCCCGAGCAGCGGGCTGACGGCGACGGGCGTCGGCGCCGTCCAGTCGATCGCGCAGCGACGCGGCTCGAGGTAGACGGAGCGCAGGACGGCGGCGCCGGATGCCCGCGTCTCGTGCACCGTGCCGGCCGGGATCCAGAGCGCCCGCGACGGCGGCAGGACATAGCTGCCGCCGCCCTCGATGACCACGACGAGCACCCCTTCCGGCGACCAGGCGATCTGGTGGTCGCCGTGTGCGTGCCACTCGAAGCAGCGTCCCGACCGGCATCGGGAAGGTGCCGACGATCGTCGCCGGAGCAGGTTGTCCGTTCATCGACACAACTTGGCAGCGTACTCCCTTTCGGAAACAGACCAGCCTCGCTAGCGTCGGCCTCGATGAACGAGAACCACGCACCTCTGCAGCACGCCTGAGTGGGCCGAGTTCATGGAGTCGGAGGTGCTCGAGCCCGTCACGGCCGGTCTGGATCTCGGGGACGAGATGCTCGAGCTCGGCCCTGGCCCGGGCGCCACGACGCGCTGGCTCCGACACCGCGTGCAAGCGGCTCGTCGCGCTCGAGCTCGACGCCCGACGCCGCTGCGCGCCTCGCGGACGAGCTCGCCGGCACCAACGTGACGGTCCAGGTCGGCGACGCGACACGGTCGCCCTTCCCCGACGCGTCGTTCGACTCGGTCGGCTGCTTCACGATGCTCCACCACGTACCGACGGCGCAGGACGCAGTTCGCGACGCTCTGCGAGACGTTCCGCGTTCTCCGACCCGGCGGCGTGCTCGTCGGCGGCCGACAGCCTCGCGAGCCAGGGACTGCACGAGTTCCACGAGGGCGACACGTACAACCCGATCGATCCGGCGCGCCTGCTCGTCTTCCTGCAGGCGGCCGGGTTCGGCCGCGTCATGGTCTCGGCCGGCGACGGGCTCCTCTTCACCGCTCGCAAGTCGCCCGAGGAAAGGAGCTGCGAATGAGCAGCATGGCACTGCCGTACCAGGAGCCGCTCGTGCCCCGCGAGCCCGGCCCACGCCAGATCCCCGAGCCGCCGCGCCGCGGCGAGCCGGGAGGCCCGCCGTGCGCAATCTGCGCGCGGAAAGACGACCGCCGGCGGTCTGGTCGGACGACAACTGGACGCTGCACCCGCCGGTCGGCGGCAGCCTGCCCGGCGCGGTCTGGCTCGCGAGCCGCGTCCACGTCGACTCCTTCTCCGACCTCCCGGAGGAGCTCGCAGGCCGACTTCGGGCGGGTCGTGGCGAGGGTCGAGCGCGCGATCCTCGTCGCTCGGCGACGTCG
The DNA here is from genome assembly GCA_963725595.1 of uncultured Thermoleophilia bacterium. Classification (GTDB taxonomy): domain Bacteria; phylum Actinomycetota; class Thermoleophilia; order Gaiellales; family Gaiellaceae; genus PALSA-600. The sequence goes on from CAVRYT010000004.1 coordinate 47,977, forward strand.
CGCGCGTCCATCTCTACCGCTGGGGCGACGGCGGCGCGCACTTCCACGTCTGGTTCCTGCCGCGACCGCTCGGCATGGTCGAGGCGTCGGGGATGGCCCTCCCGCTCTGGGAGGACGTCCTGCCGAACGTGCCCGACGAGGAACTCGCCGCGGCGGCGGAGCGCGTCTCGGCGGCGATGATGTGACCGGGATGCCACGAGTGGCGTTGGTCGCCGGCGCGACGCGCGGCGGCGGCCGTGCGATCGCTGTCGAACTCGCGCGTGCCGGCTTCTACGTCTACGCCACCGGCCGCAGCAGCCGCACGACCGGCCCCTCGGAGCTGGGCAGGCCCGAGACGATCGAGGAGACCGGCGAACTGATTGCTGCCGCCGGCGGAAACGGGTTGGCGCTCGAATCACCGCGATATCTGTCGCGGCGATAGGTCTTGGGGACAGGTTCGGGGTCCGCCGGGTCTGCTAGGCACCATGATCGGCCGCTGCTTCCTGGAAGCTGACCGACCCTGCGGGGAAGACGTGGGTGAGAATGCGGAAAGTCTCGAGACCGGCGAGAACCGCAGGATCGTGCCCGATTACTTCCTCGAGGTCAGCGCCCGAGTGTCTGCTGAAACCCAGCCCCGGCCCTGTCCACCGGAGATCTATAAAGCCCGACCCATGACCCTCAGTTATCGAGACTGTGGGGTCGTTCGCTCAACCGTGAGCGTGCCATCTTGCTACCGCACCCATGCTTGGTCGGGGATGAAGCCCCAGACGGGGTTGTATTCGTAGTTTCCGAGTCGCTTGGAGACGAGTTCGACGCCATTCAGGTCAACGGTGGCGACCCAGACTGCCTGGTCGGTGAGCTGGTGGTCGATGCGCGCCCACAGCTCGGCGGCGTGGGCGGAGTCGTCTCCTTCGAGGAGGGTCGCGCGTTGCATGGCTTGGTCGAGTTTGGGGTCACAGTAGTAGCCGTTGCTGTTGCCGCCGTTGCAGGCGAAGAACGCCGGGAGATACGACGAGGGATCGGGGTAGTCCGGGAGCCAATCGCCGTCGACTGAGAGTTGGTGTGTGCGCCGCATCGGGATCGTCATCGCAGCGCCGCGGGTGAGGTGGAGGTGGGTGTGGTAGCCGAGCGAGCGAAGCACCTCGACGATGTAGGCGGGTTCCTGGGTGGGAATCGCGACCTCGTCTGTTTCGGCCCAGACGTCGATCCGTTGCCCGCGGGTTCCGGATGCGGCCACGAGCCGTCTGGCCTTGGCGAGGTTCGGAGCTGTCCAGGCTCCGCTCGCGCGCGGACCCACGGTGTATGGGCAGTAGCGCCGATAGCCCGGAAGGCCGGGTGCAAGTGGCTGGCAGGCGGGGGTTGCGACGGTCGGGCCGCCGTACCAGTGGGCGATCTTCCGGCGGTCGATTGCGTAGTTCAGCGCCTGGCGGACGCGCAGGTCGTCGAACGGCGGCATTCGCGTGTTGAGCGGGATGAATTCGACGATCGGCGCCGGGCTCGTGTGCAGCTGGGAAGGGAGGCGGGTCTCGAGCATGCTCAACTGCGCCGGCGGGATCAGGTCGAGTGTCCAATCAGCCTTCCCTCGTTCGATCGCGGCCACCGTTTCAGGGCGTGAGTTCGAGTACCGCCAGACAATTGCGTCCGGGTAGCCATTCGGCTGGGCGGCGTGTGACCACTCGCGGAAGCGTGGATTTCGCTCGAAGCGAACCCCGCGGATCGACGCACTGACGATCCGGTACGGCCCGGTGCCTGGGATCGGATGGAAGCCGACGTCGCGGTAGGGCGTTCCCGGCGGCACCGGCGCCGAGATTGCGTACGGAGTCAGCTTGTAGAGGAAATCGGGATCGGGCGCATCAAGGTGGAAGACGATCGTGCCGGCTGCATCGTTCGTCACGATCCCGCGCGAAAGATCACAGCGGCCCTGCTGTCTTTCGCACGTCCCCGCGCCGACGAGGCCGGTGTAGTAGGTCGTCCCTGGTCCGTGTAATTGGAAGAGCCGCTCGATCGCCCGGCGGAAGTCGCTGGCCTTGACGAGTCGGCCGTCCGAGTAGCGAATTCCCGGCCGCAGTTGGAAGGCGTAGCTTGTTCCACCTCCGGTTGCGACTGGGAGCTGCAGCGCAAGGTCCGGGACGAGTCGAAGGCCATCGGGACCGCTCGACGGCTCGAACGATACGAGCGTGTCGTAGGCGAGCCGCATGAAGAGGAAGCCGTTCGCAGCGTTCTCGGTGTTGTAGGTGGCGGGATCGACGGTCGCAAAGCGTCCCGTGGTGATCAGTCTCAGCGTCCCACCGCGATGGGCATCGTTTGCGGCCGCGGTGCCGATCCACACCCGATGACCAATCGACGCGAGCGTCGTCGGCCGACCCGAGACGCGGCGCGTGGCCACGATGTGGTTTGTCGCCGGGTCGATCTTGGAGAGGGTTGCCGAGTACTGGTTGGCGACCCAGACGGCTCCGTCGGCTGCGGCAAGCGCGTCAGGACTGTCCCCGACCGGAATCGTGGCGGCAATCGACGCGGTTGTCGGATCGATGCGCGAAACGGTTCCGTCGAGACTGTTGGCCACCCACAACGCTCCGTTCGTGGCAACGATGGCGTCAGGTCCGTCGCCGACGTGGAACGTAGCGACTGCCTGTCCGGAATGCGGGTCGAGCTCCTCGACAGCGCTCGTATCGGAGCCGACCACCCAGAGCTTCCCGGCTGCAACCGTCACCGCCGTTGGTCGCAGATCAACCGAAAACGTGCGGTTCGGCGAGCCCGTATGCGGGTCGAGCTCGATCAGCGCCTGGTCGGTCTGATCAGCGACCCAGAGGCCCCCTGCCCCGAAGGCAAGCGAGACAGGATTCGCCTTCCCGAGACGGATCGTCTGAACGACGGCATCGCTGACCGGGTCAATGCGCTCGATCGTCGAGCCCAGCGTGCTTGCAACCCAGAGCGCTCCGCCCCCGACGGCAAGGCTTCCCGCCTCACCCACGACCGGGATCCGATCCACCACACCTCGGCGCGGGTCGATCCGCGACACCTCGCTCTGGCTCACGTCGACCGCCCACAGCGACCCCGCTGCGAACACAAGCGCAGCCGGAACACCCGCCAGCGCAATCCCGTGAGAAGTGCTTCCCGAGCGCGCATCAAGCAACACGATCTGGTTGCTTGCGCTTGTCTCCGAGGGCCGCCGACCATTCGCAGTCGCAGCGAGGAACGCAACCACTGCTCCTATGACCGTAAGGCCTGCGACCGCCGCAACCGCCGCCGTCCGTCGCGGACGACGACGCCAGTGTTGCGGGCCGGGAGCCGGCCGCCGAACGAGCTCGGGATCGTGTTCGAGGATTCTGCGCTCGAGCAACTGCAGCTCATGCCCCGGCTCAAGGCCAAGCTCGTCACCCAGCCCTCGCCGCAGCGCACGGAACCTCGCCAGAGCATCAGCTTGCCGCCCACACCGATAGAGGGCCAGCATCAGCTGCGCCGTAAACCCCTCGCGCAACGGGTGCTCCCGAACAAGCTGCTCGAGCTCGGGCACAAGCTCGAGATCGGCGCCGCTCTCAAGATCGGCATCGATGCGGAGCTCGATCGTCGCGACTCGCCGCTCTTCAAGCCGACGGCACTCGCTCGCAGCGAACGGCTCGAACTGCACATCCGCAAGCGGCGGTCCCCGCCAGAGTTCGAGCGCCATGCGCAAGACCACGGATCGCCGTGCCGCGTCAGTCTCCGCGCGCGCGTCCGCGAGAAGCGCCTCGAAACGGTCGAGATCGAGTTCGCCTCGTTCGACCTTCAGTGTGTAACCCGCAGGTTGGCGCTCGAGCCGATCGGGACCAAGCAGGCGACGCAACCGCGACAGGTAACTGTCGAGCGATGCGCCCGCGCTCGGCGGCGGCGACTCACCCCACAGTCCGTCTACCAACCGGTCCCGCCCAACCGCCCTGTTCGCATCGAGAAGCAGCAACGCCAGCAACGCACGCTGCTTCGGACCGCCGAGCGGAATCGCACTACCGTCCCGCTCGGCCTCGACAGCGCCGAGGAGGCCAAACCTCACCGCTCAACCAAACCACGATTGCAAGACGGTTTCCAGAAGTCTGCAAGACCTCGAGCAGAGATTCGCCTCCTGATCCGACCGTCAAGGAGGCCCCATGAAACATCCAACGCTCCTGCTGGGACTGGGACTCGTACTCGCCACGTCAATCGCGCTCGTCCCGGCAAGCCAAGCCCAGTCAGACGCGCCATTCCAGGTGAAATCAACGCTCGACGGCAAAACCGTCCTCCCCCACCACATCCACTGGTACGCCACCGCCCCCGGCACCAAGGTCCGCACCGTCGACTTCCTCATCGACGGCAAGCTCCGCTGGACACAGAAGAAGCCGCCCTACATCTACGGCGACCAAGAAGACGACTTCAAGACCGCCAATCGCGGCTATCTCGTCACCTCCTTCCTAACCCCCGGGCTCCACCACTTCACCGTCCGCGTGACCGCAACAAGCGGCCAAAAAGCAGACGACACCGTCACCGCGCGCGTCCTCCCGGCACCCCAACCCGCCGCCACGCTCAAAGGCACCTGGCAGCGCACCATCGACCCGGCAGGAGCTCCGAAACCGGGAAGCCCAGGCGCGCCGGCCGACACACCAACCCCGGCAGGCACCTACAAACTCGTCCTCGACAGCCGCTGGATCCAAACCCGCAACCCCGGCACCTTCACGCACGGAAGCGTCGACAACAACACCGGCCTCGGCTACATCCAAGACACCGACTGGGTGCCCGGCCCAACAACCTTCCAGGTCTGGGGCGCCGTCAGCTGGCGGCCCTTCAGCGACTACCTCGCCGAAGAAGGAACCTGGTGCCTCCCCTGGGGCGGCCCACAAGCCACCTACCACTGGTCAGTCACCGGCAACACACTCACCCTCACCCCCGTCGGCAGCGACCCCTGCCGCGTCCGACAATTCATCTGGACAGGCCAATGGACGCGAATCGACTAGATGTAGTTCCCAAGGACGTTGTTCAGCCGCGATGCGGGCGGCTGGTGGCTGAGGCTGCCGTGGGGTCGTCGGTAGTTGTATCGGTCGAGGTAGAGCGGGAGGGCTGCGGCTCGTTCGGCTGAGCTGCCGTAGAGGCGTGCGTAGGCCCATTCGTTGAGCAGCGTTTGGATCAGCCGTTCGGCTTTGCCGTTGGTGCGTGGCCGGCCGGGTTTGATGCGCAAGTGCTTGAGTCTGAGGCTGCGGAGCGCGCGTTCGTAGTCGTGGGCGGTGTAGCAGGAGCCGTTGTCGGTCATGACGGCTTTGACGCTGACGCCGCGAGCTGCATACCAAGCGATCGCGCGGCGGAGGAAGGCGGTCGCGCATGCGGCGGTGAGGTCGTCGAGGATCTCGGCGTAGGCGAGCCGGCTGTAGTCGTCGACGATGACGTGCAAGTACTCGTACCCGGTTAGACCGACCTTGCGGTTTTTGACGTGCCGGTAGTGCTGGCTTTTGCGTAGTCCGGTGACGCGGTGGCCGGCGCCAGCGCAGAGATCCGGCCAAGCTTCTTGATGTCGGTGTGGACGAGCTCGCCCGGGTGGCGGCGCTCGTAGCGGTTAGGCGGCTCGAGCGGGTCGAGCCGAGAGCGCTTGCCGAGCCCGATCCGTTTCAACCACAGCGACACCGTCGAGAGTGGCAGCTCGAGCACCTCTGCGATCTCGGCCGCGGTCATCCGCACCCGTCGTAACCGCTCGATCGCCTCGACACGCTGCTGGGCTAGCCGCCTCGGCGACCGCTGCGGCCGCGACGATCGATCCAGCAGCGCACCATCCCCGCCCCGGTAGCGACCGATCCACTTCGCCGCCGTCCGTGAGCTGCAACCGGCCGCCTCCGCAGCCTGCTCCAGCGTCCAACCCTCCTCGAGTACCCGACGACAGATCAACAGACGACTACTCGGACAGGTCCGATGATTAGCGTGGAGCTTCATCCGGTGCCTCCTTTGGAGCTGGGTGGCTTCGACACCCCCAGCCTCCAGGGAGGCCCGGATGAACAACCTCTTTAGGAACTACAACTAGAAGACCGGCGGTTCGCACGAACTCTCACTCTCACAACTCGTCTCTGAGCCTCGAGCCTCAGTTCACACGATGCGGGTCAGTCTGGTCCCGCTGTCGGTGTGCGCAACCAGGGGATCGTCAGCGTTCGTCCGACCAGCGATCGCCATCTGCAATGCGTCGTCGACGAGGCTCTCACGCATGTGCGGCGCGAGCTGCCAGCCGACGATGCGTTGCGTGTACACATCGAGCACGAGCGCGAGGTACGCCCACTCCTCCCAGGTGCGTACGTAGGTGAAGTCGCAGACCCACAACCCGTCGGGCCGCGAGACGAGGAAGCGTCGCTTCACGAGATCGGCGGCCGGAGCCGGCGTGCCGCCCGGCACGGTCGTGCGCGTCGTCTTACCGCGCACGACGCCGACTAGGTCGTTGGCGCGCATCAGCCGCCCCACCGTGCACCGTGCGATCGGGATCCCGTCCCTGCGCAGTTGCACGTCCTTACGCCCGAACGCATCCGGCCTTGGAGCTGCTTGCAAGCTCCAGACCGGCTCCATCGGGCGGAAACCGCTTGTTCGTTGCGCCTTCTCCGCGGCACCCCCTCCTCGGGAGAGAGGAGGTCATCAAGCCATGGCACTCGTCGGATGAAAAGGCTTAACGCTTACCCTCAGGCACGACGAGCGAGAAGTGCCCGAAGTCGGCCGCGAGGGCGGGACCGCCACTCGGTCCTACGATGGCTTCAAGCTCGACCTGTCCCGCCAGCACACGCTCGCCCGCCGCCGCAAGCTCCCGCAGCAGCTTCGGTGGCGCCGACCAGCGAAGGGAGTGCGCCGTGTAGACGATCCGGATCGAGCCGACGAGATCGTCGGCGAGGCGCGCTGCCGAAACCACCCACGCATTCACGTCCGAGCCATCGAGGCAGATGTAGTGCGGGCCGTAGTACGCCTGATCCTGGGCGAACAGGATCCCGTCGTGCTCGTCGAGCAGGCAGATGTGCTCCGCCGCGTGCCCGGGCGTGTGTAGTACGCGCAGGCGGCGCGAGCCGAGATCGAATACGTGCCCCTCCTCGACGAGCTGCGTCGGCGGCGGCGGCGGCGGCGCGAACATGCCGCGCGAAACAGCCGGCCACTCCCGCACCTCTTCCTCGGGCCCGAGCAGAAAGTGAAACTGACGATCGAGGTCGCGCAGCGCCCGCCAGTTCTGGTAGGCCGCCGTCGCATACTCACGGGTCGCCTCGCCGCCGAGGTCGAGCGGCCGGTACTCCCACGGCGTGTTCGGCTCGCCCATCCTCTCGAGCCACTCCGCGCCCAGAGGATGAATCGCGCGCCGCGAGAAGCCCGCGTTACCGCCCACGTGGTCGAAGTGAGCGTGCGAGTTGACGAGGAGCGGCTCGTCGGCGACGCCGGCGACGTCTGCCACCGCCGCCCGGATGTCTGCGACTCCGAGCCCCGAGTCGAGCAGCAGCTGGTCGTCGCGCCCGACGACCAGCCACGAGTACACGAAGCCCGGCTCGCCGACCAGCATCACTCCGGGCTCGATTTCGGCAACGTTGAACCACGCGGATGGATCCGGTGGCCAGCCAGGAGACGCCATCTCAGTCGTAGTACCGACGCACGTGAGCCTCGGTGACGTACCCCTCGCGCAGGTCGCGCGCGATTGCATCACGGTCGCGCTCTGCCGGCGGGCCGAAGCCACCTCCGCCGCCGGTGTGCAGTTCGAGGACGGTCCCCTTCGGCGCGAAGACGCGTGTCGCCTTGCCGAGAACGCGCGTCCGCCCGTCTGGCAGGCGCAGCGTCGCAGAGTTCGGCCGCCCCTCGCCGCCTCCTGCGAGCCCCCACGGCGCCGTCTTCGTGCGCTCGAGCGTCGAGGTCAGCCATGCGTCCTCGAGCATCCGGAAGACGAGGTCGATGCCGAGCCCGCCGCGGTGCCGCCCCGGCCCGCACGAGTCGGGCGCGAGCTCGATCTGCTCGATCAGCCAGGGATTCTTCGCCTCCCACACCTCGATCGGCGAGAACCGCGTCGCGGCCTCCGAGATATGCATGAGGCTGCTCGCTCCGTCGCCACCCGCATGGCCGCCCTGCCCGATCGGATGCGGCGCGCCGTCGGTCCAAGGCTCGCCGGAATCCTGGCGGGTGCCCCACCAGACGAGCGCGCAGATGTCGCCGCCGCTGCACGCAGGCACGGCCTCCGGCATCGCCTGCGCGAGCGCTTGGTAGATCGCCTCGATCGCCTGGTCGCCAGGCCAGCCGTAGAGGAAACACGGCGACGGCGGCAGCGGATGGAACATCGAACCCGGCCGCGTCACGACCTCGATCGGGCGGAAGTGACCCTCGTTCGGCGGCTCGCCCGCGCCAGCGAGCATCGCGATCGCGACGCGGCTCGCCGAGACCGTCGAGGGCTGCGGGCAGTTGATCGGCCCAACCTGGGCCTCCGGCGCGTTCGAGAAGTCGATGCGGACACTCGATCCTTCGATTTCGACGACGACATCGAACGGCACCGGATCGGGCCGGATGCCGTCGTCGTCCATGACGCCGTGCCCCACGTAGCGGCCGTCGGGCAGCCGTTCGAAGTAGCTGCGGACGACCGCCTCCCCGTGGTCGTACATCCGCTCGACCGAGGTGTGGAACTGCTCGAGCCCGTAGCGCTCGAGCAGGCGCACGAGCGCGCTCGCTCCTGTCCGCACCCCGACGACCTCGGCGTTGATGTCGCCCGCGACCATCTTCGGCACGCGCGAGTTGGCGACGACGAACTTGAAGATGTCCTCCACCAGTTCACCGCGCGAGTAGAGCTTGACGCCAGGGAAGATCGTTCCTTCCTGGTACACGTCGACGGTGTCGGTCGAGTACGGATCTTTGCCCCCGATGTCGAGCCAGTGCCCCTTGATCGTCGTGTAACCGACGAGCTCGCCGTCGTCGAGGAACACGGGCATCACGACCGCCGCGTCCTGCGGATGCGAGCCGGTTCCGTAGGGGACGTTGTAGAGGATGATGTCGCCCGGCGCGAGCGCACTCTCGCCGCCGACCGCAGCGACGGCCGCGTCGACGCAGAAGCTCATCGTACCCATGAAGGTCGGCAGGCTCGGCGCCTGGGCGAGGAGTCGAACCTCTCGGTCATAGATCGCGACCGCGAAGTCGAGCACCTCATAGATCACCGGCGAGAAGGCGGTGCGCACGAGCGCCCGCTTCATCTGGTTCGCCGCCGAATTGAGGCCGTTTCGGATCAGCTCGGTCGTGATCGGGTCGGCGTCCGCCTGCCCCGTGGCTCGCCCGGCGCCTGCGCGGTAGACCACCGGCTCGAACTGCTGGTTCATGCATCCTCCTCGCGGTTGATCACGAGCACGCCGTCCTCGTGCAGACGGACGACGAAGCCTGCGTCGACGTACGTCGTCGCCGTCGGCTCGTTGATGACGGCCGGTCCGTGCAGCTCGGCCGGCAGCTGCGCGCGCTCGACGATGCGGAACGGCAGCCGCTTTCCCGATGAGAACGAATAGGCCTCGAGCTCGTCGGTAGGCGCGTGGCCGTCGCCGCTCGCAGCGCTGAACGCTCGCAGCGGCGGCAGTCGGGCGATCAGCGACGCGCGGACGACAACGATCTCGACCGCCTCGTCGATCGTGTGACCGAAACTGCGCTCGTACTCGGACTCGAAGAGGGCGTGGATCGCACCGCCGTCGAGCTCGACGCTCCCGTCGACGACCGGTAGCCGGATCGTCAGCGAGTACTCCTGGCCGACATAGCGCAGGTCGAGGCGAGCCTCGCGGACTGCATCGTCGTCGCGTCGCGACTCGAGCTCCGACCACAGCTCCTCGAGCGTCGACGCGACCGCAGGCAAACCTCCGTCTTCGAGCCGAAGAATGCGCGTCCGCGCGCGCGTCTGCGTCAGGTCGGAGCCAAGCAGCCCCAGCGCCGAGAAGTTGCCGGCGTGCGGCGGCACGACGATGCGGCCGATGCCGAGCTCGTCGGCGAGCAGGCACGCAAACAGCGGCCCGGCGCCGCCGAAAGCGATCAGCGTCGCGCGCCGCGGATCCTCTCCCTGCTCGACCGTGATCTCGCGAATCGCATCGGCCATCTGCGCGGCACCGATCGCGACGACACCACGCGCGACCTGGTCGTCTGAGGCGAAGCCGAGCCGCTCACGCAGCGGCGCGAGCGCGGCCCGTGCGGGTTGCACCTCCAGCGACAACCCACTTGCGAGCCGCCCACGGCCGAGCATGCCGAGCACGAGCGCGGCGTCGGTGATCGTCGGGTCGGTGCCGCCGCGCCCGTACGACGCGGGCCCGGGGCTCGCGCCCGCACTGCGCGGCCCGACGCGCAGCAGTCCGCCTGCATCCGCATAGGCGATCGAGCCGCCGCCGGCGCCGATCGTGCGCACGTCGACCCACGGCGTCTGCAGCGGCAGCCCGAGGACGCTCCCCTGGTAGAGCAGCGGCGTCCGCCCGTCGGAGATCAGGCAGGTGTCGAAGCTCGTGCCGCCGACATCGGCCGAGATCGCCCGCTCGAGACCGAGAGCGCGCGCGAGCGCAGCCGCGCCCTGGGCGCCGGCGACTGGCCCCGACAGGATCGTCTCGAACGGTCGCTCACCCGCCTCGGCGAACGTCATCGCCCCGCCGCCCGAACGAGTGACGAGTAACCGCCCGGCGAAGCCACGCGTACGCAGCCTGTCCTCGAGCCGTCCGAGGTACATGCTCATCCGCGGACGGACGAACGCGTCGACGACGGTCGTGCACGTGCGCTCGTACTCGCGGTACTCGCCGGAGACGCGATGCGAGAGCGAGAGCTGCCCGGCGAACCCAGCAGCCCGCAGGATCTCGGCCGCCGCGAGCTCGTGCGCCGGGTTCGCGTACGCATTGATGAACGCGACCGCGATCGAGTCGACGCCCTCCGCCTCGAATGCGGCCAGCGCCCGCCGAACGTCCTCCTCGTCGAGCGGCGTCTCGACCGTCCCGTCCGCGCGGATCCGCCCCGTGACGGGAAGCCGGAGGCGTCGCGGAACGAGCGGCTCCGGCGGCGTCCAGAACAGGTCGTACATGTCATCGCGGTCGCCGCGGCGGATCTCGAGGAGGTCGCGGAACCCGCGCGTCGCGAGCAGACCGACCGTCGCGCCGCGGCGCTCGAGCAGCGCGTTCAAGCCGACCGTCGTCCCGTGCAGGAAGAGCTGCGACCGCTCGAGAGGCACCGCTGCCGTGACGCCGAGCACGCCCTGCTCGGGCGCGGTCGACGTCGTCGACTCCTTGCCGACGATGATCTCGCCCGACTCGTCGTCGTAGAAGATGAGGTCGGTGAACGTGCCGCCGACATCGATGCCGATGCGCGTCGCCATCAGCTTTCGAGCGCCTCCCCGGCACGATGGCAGGCGACGCGGCGGCCGTCGACCTCGCGCAGCGGCGGCGGCTCGACACGGCAGCGTTCGAGCGCGAGCGGGCAGCGGGGCGCATAGGGGCACGCCGTGACCGCGTCGTCCGCGTCGTGGTCGGCAGTCGCGTCGGCTCGCCGCGTCCTCGGCCTCGCCTCGAGCTCCGGCACCGCAGCACGCAGCGCCTGCGTGTACGGGTGGGCCGGCCGACTGAGCAGGCGCGCGGTCGGGCCGACCTCGACGAGCTTGCCGCGGTAGAGGACCGCCGTCTCTTCGCAGAGCTGCTCGATCACCGCGAGGTTGTGTGAGATCAGCAAGTATGCGAGCGAGTGCTCGCGGCGCAGCCGCCCGATCAGCTCGAGCACACGCGCCTGCACGGTGACGTCGAGCGCACTGGTCGGCTCGTCGAGGACGAGCAGGCGAGGCTCAACCGCGAGCGCGCGCGCGATCGCGACGCGCTGCCGCTGGCCGCCGGAGAGCTGATGTGGGAAGCGCGGACGATGCCGGCTCTCGAGCCCGACCTCGTGCAGCAGCGACTCCACACGACGCGCGACGGCGTCGCGGGGCCGCTTGCGGTGCGCGTTGACCGCCTCGGCGAGGGCAGGGCCGATCCGCATGCGGGGATCGAGCGTTCCGTCGGGATCCTGGAAGACGATCTGCGCCGCCTGCCGATAGCGGCGCAGCGCACGCCCGCTCAGCTGCAGGACGTCGCTGCCCTCGAACGAGATCTCGCCGAGCTCGGCGCCGACGAGTCGCACCACCGCACGCGCGATCGTCGTCTTGCCGGAGCCGCTCTCGCCGACGAGCCCGAGCCCGAACGGACCGGGCGCGACGTCGAACGAGACGTCGTCGACCGCGCGGAAGCCGTCGTAGCGCACGGACAGGTTGCGAACCGAGAGGAGCGGCGCGTCGGTCACGCGCTCCTGCCTGCTCCGAGCCGCGGCACCGCGTCGAGCAGCTCCCGCGTGTAGGCGTTCGACGGGTGGCCGAGCACGCCCGCCGTGCTGCCGGTCTCGACGACCCGGCCGGCGCGCATCACGGCCACGCGGTCGCAGAGCTGCGAGACGACGGCGAGGTCGTGGCTGATGAAGAGCACCGACATCCGCTCCCGTTCACGCAGCAGCCGCAGCAGCTCGACGATCTCCGCTTGCACCGTGACGTCGAGCGCGCTCGTCGGCTCGTCCGCGAGCAGCACCTCCGAGCGGAGCGCGACCGCGAGGGCGATCGCGATTCGCTGTGCCTGGCCGCCGGACAGCTGATGCGGATAGCGGTGCAGCAGCTCGGGATCGAGCAGCACCTCGCGCAGCGCGTCGCGTGCGCGTTGCTGCGCAGCTTCGACGCCGTGCAGGCGCAGCGTCCGCACGAAGACGTCGCCGACACGGAAGACCGGGCTGAATGCTGAGACGGGGCTCTGGAAGATCATCGCGACGCGACGGCCGCGGATGTCGCGCAGCCGCCGTTCCGGCAGCCCGATCAGCTCCAGGCCGTCGAGCGCGATCGAGCCGCTCACCATCGCCCCCAACCCACTCGCGAGCCCGAGCATTGCGAGCGCCGTCATCGACTTGCCGGAGCCGCTCTCGCCGACAAGGCCGACGATCTCCTCCTGCGCCAGGTCGAGCTGGTCGAGATCGACGACGGTGCGGCCGTCGAAGGCAATGCGCAGGTTCCGTAGCGCGAGCTTCACCGCCGCCCCACCACCCGACGCGGGTCGAGGACGTCGCGCAGCCCGTCGCCGAGCAGGTTGAACGCGAGCGCCGTGAGCAGGATCGCGGCCCCAGGGAACGTGACGAGCCACCACTGCGTCGTGAAGTACGCCTGTCCCTGGTTGACCATCAGGCCCCACTCCGGCGTCGGGTCCTGCGCGCCGAGTCCAAGGAAGGAGAGCGCCGCCGACGTGAGGATGACACCGCCAACGTCGGCGGAGGCCTGCACGATGATCGGCGTCAGCGAGTTCGGCAGCACGTGCCGCAGCATCGTCCGCAGCGGCGACAGGCCGAGGGCGCGGCATGAGGCGATGAACGGTCGCCCGGCCACCGACGCCGCCTGGCCGCGCGCGAGCCGCGCGTACCACGGCCACCAGGTGATCGCGATGGCAATCGTCGCGTTGGTGACGCTCGGCGTCAGGACGGAGGCGAGCGCGAGCGCGAGCAGTAGCGCCGGGAAGGCGAGAAAGATGTCGGTGATTCGCATCAGGATCGTGTCGGCGACCCCGCCGAGCGTGCCGGCGATGACGCCGAGCGGCAGCCCGACGAGGATCGAGAAGCCGATCACGACCGCGGCCACGAGGAGCGAGATCCGAGTGCCGTAAAGCACGCGGCTGAACAGGTCGCGGCCGACCGGATCGGTGCCGAAGAAGTGGTGCCACGACGGCGCCAGGAAGGTGCTGAGCGGATGCGTGGCGCTGCCGGCATCGCCGGGATCCGGCGCAAGCAACGGCGCCAAGAGCGCGACCAGGACGAGCAGCGCACCCAGCGCGGCGGCGGCCGTCAGCAAGGGATTCGCACGCAGGATCGACCTCAGCGACCTCGGCGCAAGCACTCCTCCCTCGTCGAGGACGACGGCCGTCACTGCAGTCGGATCCGCGGGTCGAAGACGGTCTGAAGAACGTCGACGACGAGGTTTGCGGTGACGTAGACGAGCGCGATGAAGAGGGTCACACCGATGATCGCGGGCGTGTCGAGCGACTGGATCGAGTCGGCGGCGTAGCTGCCGAGTCCGCCCCAGTCGAAGATCGCCTCGACGAGGAACGTGTTCGCGAGCGAATAGGCGAACACGAGCGCGGTGACCGCGACCACCGGGTTCAGCGCAGGCTTGAGGGCGAAGCGCGCGATCACGCTGCGCTCCGGAAAGCCGAGCGCGCGCACCATGCGCACGTGGTCCTCGCCGAGCGTGTCGAGCACCGAGGCGCGCACCATACGGGCGATGACGCCGCCGGGGTAGGCGGCAACGACGATCGCCGGCAGGACGAGGTGTGTGAGCGAACTGCGAAAGACGGCCCAGTTGCCGGTCACGAGCGAGTCGACTACCGGCATGTGCGTGTGCACCGAGAGCGGGTGCGTCGTGTCGAGCGCGGGATCGTATTCGCCCGACACCGGGAGCAGGTGAAGCCGTTGGAAGAAGACGAGCTGCAGGATCAGCGCAAACCAGAAGGACGGCATCGAGACGCCGAAGACGGCGCCGAGGCGGACGAGCAGGTCCGGCGCGTGTCCGCGGAAGCGAGCGGCGAGCAGACCGGCCGGAATCCCGAGGGCGAGCGCGAGCAGCAGCGCAGCGCCGACGAGCTCCAGCGAGGCGGGCGCACGCGTCGTGAGGTCGGAGAGCACCGGCTGGTGCGTGTGGATCGAGACTCCCCAGTCGCCGGTGGCGACCCCTCGGAAGTAGCGCCAGATCTGGACGGGGAGCGGCCGGTCGAGGCCGAGCGTGTGGCGGGCCGCTTTCAGCTGGGCGGCGGAGGAGTGCGGCCCGATCCAGCTGGACGCCGGATCGCCCGGGATGACCCGGGCGATCACGAACGTCAGGATGACCACGCCCGCCACGACGAGCAGCCCGAGGGCTGTCCGGCGGGCGAGGAACCGCGTCACGCGGCAGGCTTCAGGTCGTACGCGTACACAACGTTCGGGTAGGCGGGATTATCGACGTAACCGCCGACGCCCTTCGCGAGAGTGCGCTGGTACTTCTGGACATACAGCGGGATGACGGGCGCGTCGCGCAGCAGGGTCGACTGCATTGTCTTATAGAGGGAGATCGCCTTGGCTCGGTTCGAGGCGGCGAACTGCTCAGCCTCCTTCATCATCGTGTCGAGGGTCGGGTTGGAGTAGTAGGAGACGTTGTAGAAGGGTTGCTTCTCCGTCTGGAAGATGTTCACGAACCATGAGTACGGGTCGGCGTAGTCGGGCCACCAGTAGAAGAGAAAGATGTCCTGCCGCTTGGCGAGGTTCGTTGACTTCCCCTCGGCCCACTGGGTTGGCCAGGCCATCGACTCGATCCGCAGGTTGATGTTGAGCGACGCGAACTCGGACTTCAGCAGCGTCGAGACGAGATCCTCGTCGGAGTCTCCTTCGACGTGGGTGAGCACGAGGCTGAGCTGCTTGCCGCCCGGCCCGTAGCCGGCCGACTGGAGCAGCGACTTCGCCTTGGCGAGGTTCGTGTTGTACTCGCCAGGAAGCTGGTCGAAGTGGCCCCACAAGCCCGGCGGGACGATGCCGATCTGTCGCGAAGCATCGCCCTTGAGTGCAGCGAGGATTCCCTTGTAGTCGACGGCGTATGAGATCGCCTGCCGGAGGCGCTTGTCGGCAAGCGGGCCGGACTTCGTGTTGAGCAGGGCGAGCAGGTTCTGCCAGGAGGAATGCGATGTGGTGGCGACGGTTGAGCTGGACTTGAACGACGCCCACAGCTGCGGGTTCAGGCGTTCGACGAGGGTGACCTGGCCGGCGCGCGCGAGCTGGGCCGCGGTCGTGACCGACGGGACGACCCAATATTCGATCGCCTGGTAGTGGGATCCGCTCCAGCCGCGCCAGTACTGCTGGTAGGCCGTGAGACGCAGCTCGACCTGCTGGCCCTTGTGCCAGTAGTCGACGGTGTACGGGCCCGTGCCGGCGTCGTGCCCTTGCGCAAACCAGGCGGCGAGCGTCGTGCCGGCAGGCGCTGCCTTGGCGTCGAAGATGTAGGCGGAATAGTCGGCCGAGGCGTTGAGGTCGAGTGGGGCCGGGTACTTGAGGTGGAAGACGAGTGTGTAGGTGCTCGGGGTCGAGATCGACTTGACCGGATCCCAGATGTAGGCGGCGCCCTGCTTGAGCTGGATCGTTCGCTCGATCGCGGCCTTCGCGGCCTCCGCGGTCAATGGCCTGCCGGTGTGGAAGGTCACGCCGTGGCGGAGGTTGAATGTCCAAACGGTGCCGGCCTTGTTCGACTTGAAGCTCGTCGCGAGGTCGGGCTCGGCCTTCTTCGTCAGCGGGTTGTAGTGCGTGAGCGTCTCGTACATGTCGCTCATCGCGATGATCTCGTTCGAGTAGCCGGCCGACGGATCCCAGCTGATCATCACCTGGGTGGGCGTGACGTACGAGAAGGTCTGCGGCGGCGCGGCTGCGGAGCCGGAGCTCGCGGCGAGGGCGGCCACGGCGCCGACGGCGCCGGCCGCGAGGGCTGTCAGGCGGGCAAGACGCATTGCGACTCCTCCATTGGGGGGTGTGGGTTGGATCATCCCGAATCAAGTGGGCCGGCGGCCTTCGCACGGACGCGCACGGCGGGGTTGTTGAGGTATGCGAGGGGCAGCTCCTCCAGCTCGACGATCTCGACCGTTCTTGGGTCGGCGCCGGCGCGGATCGCCTGCTCGCGCGCCAGGCTCCGCGCCTCGTCGAGCATCGCCTCCCGACCCGCGCGGCCGGGATCGAAGATTCGGTCGATCTGACCGCTCACCATCGCGATCGCGGCACCGATCGCGTTGGCGACCTCGAAGTGGTCGGGACGGCGGACGTCGCTTGCTCCGGGTAGCTCCTCCGGTACGAGGACGCTGCCGCCGCCGACCACGATCAGCGGCTGCGGCGCGCGCGACAGCTTCACTCGGTCGATTGCGTCGGCAAGCGTCGCATCCGCCCAGGCAAGGGCGGGCTCGAGCAGGCCGTTCCCGGCGGGCGTGCCGTTGCCGGCGCCGAGGCTGACCCGGCCCGCCGCGACCGCGGCGTCGGTGAGCGTCGGCGTGTCGCCGCCGAAGACGAGCGCCAGCCGCTCGAGCTCGTAGCCGACGCTCTCCGGGCCGACACGCACGCCGCCGTGCTCGCCGCGGATGATGCTGCCGCCGCCGAGCGCGACCGAGACAAGGTCCGGCATCCGGAAGTTCGTGCGGATGCCGCCGATCTCGACCGGCGAGCTGGACTCGCGGGGAAAGCCGTTCGCGAGCACGCCGACATCGGTCGACGTGCCGCCGACATCGATGACGATCGCGTCTCGGATCCCCGTCAGGTAGGCGGCGCCGCGGAGCGAGTTCGCGGGCCCGCTGCCGATCGTCAGCACGGGGAAGCGGATCGCCTGTTCCTGCGCCATCAACGTCCCGTCGTTCTGTGCGAAGAAGACGAGCGCGTCGAGCTGGCGGGAGGCGAGTGCCGACTCGAGCGCCTCGGCCACCTCGTGCACGACGGACGTGAGCGCCGCGTTGAGCACGGTCGCGTTCTCGCGCTCGAGCAGCC
This sequence comes from uncultured Thermoleophilia bacterium, assembly GCA_963725595.1. GTDB lineage: Bacteria > Actinomycetota > Thermoleophilia > Gaiellales > Gaiellaceae > PALSA-600. The sequence goes on from CAVRYT010000004.1 coordinate 65,473, forward strand.
CGACGCTGCCGATCTCGTGGCTGAGCGAGATCTCGACGTCGGGACCGAGCGTCGAGCGGACGACCTCGGCGGCACGCAGCTCGTGCTCAGCCGAGACGGACGCGAACACGCTCGTGATCGCGACGCCCTCGACGGCTCCCGCGAGCGGCTCGAGGAAGCGCGCGAGCGAGTCGGGGTCGAACGGCATGATCTCGCGCCCGTCGAACTCGGAGCCGCCGTTCACGATCGCCTCGCCGACCGAGACCGTCTCGCGCAGGTCCGCAGGCCAGGCGAACAACGGGCGGATCGAGTAGGTGGCCGGGCCGCCGATGCGCACGACGGCGACGCGGCGGAGCTTGCGCCGCTGGAGCACGGCGTTGGTCGCGTGCGTCGTCCCGAACATGACGTGCGTGATGCGGGCGCGCGGCTCTCCGGTCGCGTCAAGGACGCAGTCGAGTGCGCCGACGATGCCGGACGTGACGTCGGGCGAGGTCGCGACCTTCGCCTTGGCCAGGAGGTTGCCGCTGTGGTCGAGGACGACGGCGTCGGTGTTCGTACCTCCCACATCGATGCCGAGACGGAGGTCAAGCGGCCGGCGCATGCAGCTCCTCCACGGGCTGGTAGTCGAAGTCGTAGCCGAACGCGCGCGGCCCGGCCGTGGCGAGGCCACGCTCGCTGCGCCAGATGTCGTGGCAGCGCAGTGCGACGACGCTGACGCGCTGCCCGTACCGCAGTCGCTCGGTCGTGATCGCGGCGCCCGACTCGCCGTCGAGCACGGTGATGATGTCGGGTACCGACGCAATCACACGCCCGTCCTCGAGCGCGACGAGGTTCTCGTTCTGGATCTCGATCCGCAGCGAGCGGCCCGCGTCGTCGCCAAGGCCTTCGATGAAGGCGGAGCCGCGGGCGAACCCGCCCGTCGTGCGCCGCTCGACGTCGACGATCTTGCCCTGGATCAGCCGGAAGCCGCCTAGCTCCGCGAGCAACTCCTCGACGGGGTCGCTTTGCGCGTTACGCAGCACCTCGCCGATCCGCCGTGCCAGAGTCACCGTTCCGGGCACCGTCGCCTCGCGCGCCTGCTCGACTGTGAGCAGGTACTCGGTCGTACAGGCGCGGGCACCGAACTCGACCGCCACGGCACGCACGACGCGCTCGATCCAGCGGCCGCCGATCGTCTCGATCACGAGCGTGTTGCCCCGCTCGTCCGTCAGCACGCACGGGTTCGGCGACAGCCCGGCGACGTGCATCGAGACCTGCTGCATCTCGGGGAACGCGCGCCCCATGCCGTCCGCGTCGAGCACCGGCAGCCCGAGCTCGACGGCCCACACGATCGGCACGAGCCCGTTCGAGCCGCCGATCTCGGCCGCCATCAGCGCGACGACAGGCTTCCCGAGCAGCTCCTCGACACGGTCGCGCAGCCGCCGCCCCTCGCCGCCGTTGCCGAACTTCTCGATCGACACCGTTGGCGCGCCGACGCCGCCGCACGGCATGACGACGCCGTCGGCGGGCAGATCGTCGAACGACGCGAGCCGGGCCGGGCCGTGCTCCTCCATGGCCTGGAGCGCCATCAGCAGGCCCGTGCCCGGATCGCCACCACCGCCGGCGCCGAGCACCGCACAGCCGGTCGCGAGATCGGGGAGGTGCTCCGCTCCCAGCATGCGTTCGGCGACGGTCGTCAACGGAGCCTCAATTCTCCGACCGGCACGCTGGTGTGTCCTTGGCGGTTCGCACGAAAGCACAGCGATCTTTGTGCGCGCAGACCAAGGCGCTAGGCGCCGAGAACGAGCCGCGCCCGGCAGGCGAGCTCAAGCGCGAAGCGGTCGTCCGGGTCGTCCAGGTCGGCCTCGAGTAGCGCGGCGATGCGCCGCATCCGGTAGGCGACGGCATTCCGGTGCAGATGGAGCCGCTCGCCGGCGCGGACGAGCGAGCCTTGCTCGGCGAGGTACGCGGCGAGGGTGCGCACGGCCGCCTCGGTCTTCGCGCCGCCGAGGCGGTCGAGCGGCGCGAGCAGGTCGTCGATTGCCTTCCGCGCCGGGTCGGAGCCGCTCCAGGCCAGCAGCATCCGGCGCAGGCCGACAGCGTCGAAGCCGACGAGGCGGCTGCCGGGATCGCCGGCGCGGGCGATCGCCGCGGCGGCGGCCGCCTCCGCTGCCGTCGCCTGCAGCCCCTCGACTCCCTCGTGCGGGCCGCCGACGCCGGTCGCGAAGGTCAGGTCCGGCCACCGGCCGCGTAGCCGCTGCAGCACGCGCTCGATCACGCGGATCAGCTCCGCGGTCGCGCGCAGGCCGGGATCGGTTCGCTGCGTGCAGAGCAGCAGCACCACCGAACGGACCTGCGCGCCGTTCCAGCTGCCCGGCCCGACGTTGCGCGCGGAGCGCAGCGCGAGGTGGAAGACCTCCTCGCGCAGCGTGTGCGTCTGAACCGGGTCGCCGCCGAAGCCGCCGAGCTCGATCTGCGTCGCAACGTGCCACCCGTCTACGGGGACGCCGAGCTCGCGCGCGCGCTCTGCGACCGCGGCCGAGTCGTCGCGGGCGCCGAGGAAAAGCTCAGCGAGGACGCCGGCGCGCGACCTGATCGGCGCCTCCTCGCGACGCCGTGCCGAGTCGGCCCGGCGCGTCGCCGCCTCGGCGCAGAGCGCAGCGGCGATTCCGCCCCAGCTCCCGGCGACCTCCACTCGCTGCAGCGGCCGGCCGCCGGCCCGGACGACGTCGAGCGCGAGCTCGTCCGCAGCGTCGCGGGGCGATGCGAGCGCGACCTCGGCCTCGAGCGCGCGGGCGGCGAGCGCAATGACGTCGTCGATGCCGGCCTCGGGCTCGAGCTGGGTCAGCCGCGAGCGCAGCCGCTCAAGCCGGGCGAGCGCCAGCGACGCGTCGCCGTCGATCGTCCGCTGAGCCGCGATGCAGAAGCCGCCGGGGTCGAGCCCGGCCGGCACCGCGAGCAACGCGACGCCGCTCTTGTCGGCGATCAGCTGCGCCGAGCGCGGCGGCCGGTCGTCGTCGCTGTAGAGCGCGACCGCCGCCACGTCCTCTGCGACGGCGGCCCGCAGGCACATGTCGAGCTGGTAGCCCTCGAGCTGAGACGCGGCTCGGCTGAGGATGCAGACCGACCCCGAAGGTGCGTCGCCGACGCGCACCGGTTCCTCGACGACAAGCGCCGTCGAAAGCCGCGAGCCGCGCGGTGGGCCGGCGAGAAGGCGGACCCCTTCGAGGCCCGGCACGTGGAGAAGATCAGCCACTGTCGCCATCCGCCGAAGCAATCCTATGCGCGCAGCACGAGAATGGCCCCCGTTTTGTGCGGCCGTTGCAGGCGAGGTGTACTGGCGAGGTCGTAGCCTAGGCGCCGGGTTGCCGGGCAACGTGACACGCGCGCGGTCGCTGGTCGAGGCGCTCGAGCTGCTCGAGCGGTTCGGCGACGACGGCGCGCCGCTTGCGGGCGCGACCTGGGTGATGCGCGAACGGCAGCGGCGCGGACACTATGTCGCGCTCGATCGCATCCTCGAGCTCCGGGCGATCGTCCCGGTCGAGGAAGTCCGGATCGGAGCCCTCGCCACCCACGATCACCTCGCGACGGCGCTCGACCAGCCCGCGCTCGCCGCCGTCCGGGAGGCGGCGCGTACGTCCGCATTCCCCGCCGTGCGCAGCGTGGCAACCGTCGGCGGCAACATCTGCGCCGAGCCGTTCCCCGAGTCGGATCTCGTCCCCGCGCTGCTGGCCTGCGAGGCGGAGGTCGAGCTCGCGAGCGCCGGCGGCCGGCGGCGCACGTCGCTGCTCGAGCGCATCCCACCCGGAGCATTGCTGGCGCACATACTCGTGCCCGCACCCGCGAATCGGCGCTCGTGCTATCGCCGCCTGACGGTGCGCGGCGGCGGCGAGTACGCAGTCGCGTCGGCGGCGCTCTCGGTCGATCTCGACGAGGACGGCGTCGTCCAGGCCGCCCGGCTCGCGTTCGGCAGTGTCGAGGAGCGGCCGCGGCTGTTCGTCGAAGCGGCGCGGACACTCGTCGGCGATCGCCTCGACGAAGCGCGCGGACGCGAAGCGGGTGAGCTCGCCGCAGCTGCGTGCGAGCCGCGCGACGGCCTCGACGCGCCTGCGTGGTACCGCCGCGCCGTCCTTCCCGTCCTTGTCGGCGATGCCGTGGCGGTGCTGGCGGGGTGATCCGCTTCGCGCTGAACGGGCGGCCGGTCGAACTCGACGAGGCGAATGGTTTGCGTCCGCTGCTCTCGGTGCTGCGTGAGACCCTGGGACATCGGGCCGCGAAGCCCGGCTGCGGTGAGGGCCGTTGCGGCGCCTGCACGGTGCTCGTCGACGACCTGCCCGTCGTCTCCTGCCTCTATCCCGTCGCTCTTGCCGACGGCACTGCGATACGGACGGCCGAGGGCCTCGCCGACCTCGGGCTGACACCGCTGCAGCAGGCGCTGCTCGACCACGGCGGCGTGCAGTGCGGCGCTTGCACGCCCGGGATCCTGATGACGCTGACCGCGCTGCTCGAGGGCAACCCCGAGCCGAACGAGCGCGAGGTCCGCGAGGCCCTCGCGGGCAATGTCTGCCGCTGCACCGGCTACGAGGGCATCGTCGCCGCCGCGCTCGCCTGCGCCGGGAGCGAGCGATGAGCGTCGTCGCACGCAAGCACACGTACCGTCTCGACGGCGAGGCAAAAGTGCGTGGCAGCATGCGCTTCGGCTTCGACTACGAGGAGGCGGGCATGCTGCACGGTGCCGTGCTGCGTTCGCCGTCGCCGGCCGCACGCATCGTGCGCATCGACGTCGCCGCGGCCGCAGCGCTTCCGGGCGTGCGCGCAATCGTCACCGCACGCGACGTTCCCGAAACCGTCGCCGGCGTCCTCGTCGCCGACCAGCCGCTCCTTGCGCGCGATGTCGTTCGCTACGCCGGCGAGCCGCTCGCGGCCGTCGCGGCCGACACGCTGCGCCAGGCGGTGCAGGCGGCACACGCGATCGAGGTCGAGCTCGAGCCACTCGACGTCGTCGAGCTCGAGCAGGCGCTGGCCGACGGCGTGCGCGCCGTGCACCAGGCGCGCGGCGACGAGGGGAGCCATCCGAATCTCGCCTGGGAGACGGTGCTCGACGCCGGCGCCGTCGAGCGTGCGCTTGCCGACTCGGCGGTCGTCGTCGAAGTGGAGGTTCGGGTGCCGCGCCAGTACCAGGCGCCGATCGAGCCGCACTGCGCGGTCGCGCACGTCGAGAACGGCCGCGTCGTCGTGCACACGCCGACCCAGGCGCCGTTCCTCGTCCGACAGCGAGTCGCAGCCCTGCTCGGCCTCGCGCTCAACGACGTGCGCGTCGTCGTGACGCCGATCGGAGGCGGCTTTGGCGGCAAGCTCGAGCCCCTGGTCGAGCCGATCGCCGCCGCGCTCGCCCAGGCCGGGGGACGGCCCGTCCGCGTCGCCGCCTCCCGGCAGGAGGAGCTGCAGGCGTCCGGTGCGCGCGAGAACGCGGTCGTCCGGCTGCGCCTCGGCGCCGACCGCGACGGCACGTTGCTCGCTCTCGAGGGCGAGTGCCTGATCGACGCCGGCGCGTACGCCGGCGAGACGCCGCTCTTCGCGTCGGCTGCGCCTCTCATCCTCACTGGCACCTACCGCATCCCGAACGCGCGCATCGTCGGCCGCGCCGTCTACACGAACAGCGCGCCGACCGCATCGTTCCGTGGGGTTTGCGGCCCGTACTGCTGCTTCGCACTCGAGTCGACGCTCGACCTGCTCGCGCGCGAATTGGGGCTCGACCGCCGCGAGCTGCGCATCCGCAACGTCCTGCGTGCAGGCGAGCAGACGGCGTTCGGGCAGACGCTCGACGATGCGTGCCTCGAGGAGGCCTTCGAGCGGCTCGATTGGCCCGGCGAACGAGAAGCGGAAGCGGGCCGCATCCGCCGCGGCGTCGGAATCGCCGCGCAAACCTGGATCACGAACCCGGAGCCCGGCCACGTCACCCTCAAGCTGGAGGAGGACGGCAGCGTGCTGCTCGTCACGGGCGCAGTCGAGATCGGGACCGGCGCCGTCGCGCTCGCAGCGCCGCTGCTCGTCGCCGAGGCGCTCGCCGTCGCTCCGGAGAGCGTACGCGTCGCCGACGCGGACACGGACGTCGTCGCCTACGACGGCGGCGCGCAGGGCAGCCGCACAGCGGTCGCGCTCGCTCATGGAATCGAAGCCGCCGCCGCGTCGGTGCGCGCGCAGATCTTCGCCACGGCGGCCGAGCTGCTCGAGGCGGATCCAGCGTCGCTCGGCCTTGCCGACGGAGCGGTCGTCGACGGGCGCGGCGGTCGCCTCTCGCTGGCTCAGGTTGCCGAGGCGGCGCTGTGGACACGCGGCCCCATCGTCGGCTCGGGCACGCACTCCGTCACACCGCCCGCCCACGACCCAGCGACCCTCACGGGCGCAATCGTCGCCTCGCTCGCCACTCCGACCTACCACGTTCACTGCGCCGAGGTCGAGGTCGACACGGACACGGGCATCGTGCGCGTGGTCGGCTACGCGGTCGCACAGGACGTCGGACGGGCCTTCGATCCCGGCGCGATCGCTGGGCAGGTGCAAGGCGGCGTCGCGCAGGGGATCGGCTACGCGCTGTTCGAAGAGCTGCATCTCGACCGCGGCGTCGTGCTCGAGTCGCGCCTCGAGCAGTACCGCCTGCCGACGGCGCTCGACGTGCCGGCGGTCGAGCTGTCGCTGCTCGAGTCGGGCAAGCCGAAAGGAGTCGCCGAGCCGCCGATCGTCCCTGTCGCAGCCGCGATCGCCAACGCCGTCGCCGACGCGATCGGCCGCCCGATCGCCACGCTGCCGATCACTCCGTTCGCCGTCCTCGAGGCGCTCGGACGCCGATGACGGTCGGCCTCCTGCTCGGAAGCTCGAGCCCGCCAGAGCACATTCCGCGTCTGGCGGCGCGGGCCGAGGAGCTCGGCTTCACGGAGCTGTGGCTGAGCGAGGACTACTTCACGACGGGCGGGATCGCTGCCGCGGGAGCGTCGCTGTCCGCGACGCGCGCGATCCCGGTCGGCACGGGAGTCGTCTCCGCGCTCGCCCGGCATCCCGCTGTGCTGGCGATGGAGGCGGCGACGCTCGCCCGCCTCCATCCCGGCCGCTTCCGCCTCGGTATCGGCCTCGGCGTGCGCGACTGGCTGCGGCAGATGGGCGTCGATCCCGCCTCGCCGCTGAGCGCGATGCGCGAAACGATCACGTCGATCCGCGCGCTCCTCGCCGGCGGGGAGGTGACGCTTGCCGGGCGCGTCCACCGCCTCGACGGAATCAAGCTCGAGCATCCGCCCGACCCGCCGCCGCCGATCTTCGCGGCCGCAACGGCGCCGAAGATGCTCGCGCTCTCGGGCGAGCTCGCGGACGGCACCGTCCTCTCGGTGCTCGCCGGGCCGGCCTACGTCCGCTGGGCGCGGGAGCGCATCGCCGACGGGCTCGCTCGCCGCACCGGCGCCGGCTCGCCGCCGGTGACGACGTTCGCGCTCTGCAGCGTCAACTCCGACCCGGCCGAAGCACGCGCGCGGATTCGCCCGCTCGCCTCGCTCTATCTCGCGCTCGAGCCTCGCGGGCCGCTGACCGACGCCTACGGGATCGGCGACGAGCTCGCCCGACTGGTCGAGGAAGCGCGCGCCGACCCCGCGCAGGTCGCCGCCGCGTTGCCCGACGAATGGTTCGAGGACCTCGTCATCGCCGGCGACCCGGCCGAGTGCACTGCGAAGATCGAGCGGCTCCTCGAGGCGGGCTCGACGACCGTCGCCGTCTTCCCGACGCCGCCGGAGCACGCCCGGGAGATCATCGAGCTCCTCGGCGCCGAGGTGCTGCCGGCCCTGCGGAGATGAACGGTGGACGTCACGATCATCGCGGTTCCGTACCAGCTCGACGTCGGGCGCTGGTGTTACGCGCTCGGCCCCCGCGCCTTCCTCGAAGCGAAGCTCGTCGCCGAGATCGAGGCCGCCGGCCACGCCGTCGCCGCGATCGAAGAGGTCGAGCTCCTCCGCAGCGAGCGCAGCCGCGATGCCGTCACGAACCTCGGCCGGATCGCGACGAAGACGGCCGCGTTCGTCGAGCGGACAACCGCGGCCGGCGGACTCTCGCTCGTTCTGGAGGGAGACTGCACGCACGCGGTCGGCGTGCTCGGCGGCCTCGCCCGGGCCGGGTCGCACCCCGGCTGCATGTGGTTCGACGCCCACGGCGACCTCCACACGCTGCGCACGACCGGGTCCGGGTACCTCGGCGGCATGCCGCTCGCCGTCGCGCTCGGTTGGGAATTCGACGACTGGCGCGACGCGGCCGGACTCGAGCATCCACTCCGCAGCGAGGACCTCGTGCTCTGCGGCATCTCCGACCTCGACGCGGAGGAGCGCGACGCCGCTGACGCATTCGGGCTCACGATCGTGACCGCCGAGGAGCTCTCGACGGACACGGTCGCCGCGGCGCTGCGGTCGCGATCGCAGCAAGCGGACGCGTGGTATCTCCACGTCGACGTTGACATCGCGGGGGCACGCGTCGTTCCCGGTGGCATGACTCCAACCTCGAGTCCGCCAGCGACGGATGCGATCGTCGGGGCCGTGCGCGCCGCGGCCGCCGCCCGACCGGTTCGCGCAGCGTCACTCGCGACCTACAACCCCTCAGGCGACCCCTCCGGCGACGGAGCCCGCTTCGGCCTCGAGATCGTTCACGCCTTCCTTGCCGGAATCGACGAGTCCTCCACCTCAGGCGCCGACAGAGCGGAGCAAGCGCCACGGCCCGCACCGTCGTAAGCGCTGGCCTTCGCCAAGCCTGTGGGTCCTGAGAACTCGATTCTCCGGGTTCGGCGGCGGGTCGGCGGCGGCTCGCCGGGCTGCGAGCGCTTCCTCGGCGGCGACGAAGAGATCGATGCATCCCGGGGTGGAGCGTGCGATCTTCAGGATCTCTCGATGTGCCTCGACCCACGGGTCTCGATCCTCTGGGCGCACCGACAGGTACCTCTGCCGTGCGGAAGCCATGGCGCTCGTAGAAGCGATGCGCTCCGTCGTTCGCATATGCCGCACTGAGGGCAATGCTTTCGAGTCCTGTGGTGACCAGGCGATCCCGTACTGCAGCAAGGAGTCGCGCCCCGACCGTCTGTCCGCGCATCGCAAGAGCTACTGAGAGTGTTTCCAACTGGGCCTGAGTCCGTCAGAGGGCTTCAGGAAGTACCCGCCTTCGCTGCGCGGGCTGTTTGCCGAGGTCACTAGGCTGGTGTGATGGAGGTCGGTGTTCACTTCTTCAACCAGACGCTGTCTGGCGGCCCCGTGGCGCTGCGCGCCCATTTGCGTGACACGGCGGAGGCGGCCGAGGAGGCCGGCTGCACGATGTTCACGTGCATGGACCACTACTTCCAGATGGAGGCCTTCACGCGCGCCGAAGACCCGATGCTCGAGGGGTACACGTCACTCGGCTATGTCTCCGGCCTGACCGAGACGATGACTCTCGGTCTGCTTGTCACCGGGGTTAGCTACCGCCACCCGGGTCTGCTGGCGAAGATCGTTACGACGCTCGACGTCCTCTCGGGCGGACACGCGATGCTCGGCATCGGAGCGGCCTGGTACGAGCGCGAGCACCGCGCCTTGGGGGTTCCGTTCTATCCGATCGCCGAGCGGCTCGAGCGGCTCGAGGAGACGCTCCAGATCTGCTTGCAGATGTGGAGCGACGACGACGGCCCCTTCAACGGAACGCACTACCGGCTCGCGGAGACGCTGAACGTTCCGCCGCCAATCACGCAGCCGCACCCGCCGATCATGATCGGCGGCGGCGGTGAGCGGAAGCTCCTGCGACTCGTCGCGAAGTACGCAGATGCGAACAACCTCTTCCCGACCTCGCCCGAGCAGGTGCAACACAAGCTCGACGTGCTCGCCCGCCACTGCGAAGACGTCGGCCGCGACCGATCCGAGATCCGCAACACGACAATCAGCCGCATCGGCCCCGACACCGACATCGACACATTCGTCGACCAGATGGCCCAGTACGCGGCACTCGGATTCGAGCACGTCCAACTCGGCCTACTCGGCACCGAACCCGCCCAACTCGTCAAAGGCACGATCTCGAAGATCGTGCCGCGCCTCGCCAACCTCTAGCTGACGTGCCTCGACAGGTTGTGGACGGCTGAGTAGGTCATCCGGGCCTCCTTCGAGGCTGTGGGTCTGCGAAGGCTCACAGTCGAAGGAGGACCCGGATGGGGCTTCACCGTAACGCTCGTCTCGGACTCGCTGGCCGGCGGACGCTGGTCGCGGATATCGAGCGCGGTCTGTCGTGTCGTTGTGCGGCGAGACGCCGCGGCGTCTCGCCGACGACCGCCTGTACGTGGTGGTGGCGCTGGCAGGCGGCGACCGTCGAGCAGCGTCTCTCGTTGGCCTGCCTGGAGGATCGTTCGTCGCGGCCGCAGCGGATGCCGCGGCTGTTGCCGCTCGCCGAGCGGGAGCGGATCTGTGCGGCCAGGCGTCGCTCGAGTTGGGGGCCGCGGCTGATCGCCGGCGAGGTCGGGCATCCGCACGCGACCGTCTGGCGGACGCTCAAGCGCGCCGGCATCTCCCGGCCGCCCCGTCAGCCGCGCGAGCAGCCACGGCTGTATGAGTGGCCCTGCCCCGGTGATCTGCTGCACATCGACAGCAAGCGCTTCGTCCGCTTCACAAGGCCCGGCCACGCGGTCACTGGCGACCGTTTCGTGAGCGGCGCCGAGAGGCGGAGGCGGGTCGGCTACGAGTGGCTGCACTCGCTCGTCGACGACCACTCTCGCTCCGCCTACAGCGAGCTCCACCCTGACGAGCGCGCCGACACGGTCACCGCCTTCGTCGAGCGTGGTCTCGCGCACTTCGCCGCACACGAAATCGAGGTGAAGCGACTGATGAGCAATAACGCGTTCGTCTATCGGCGCAACCGCTCGCTCGCCCAACTGCTCACCCGCTGTCGGATCAGGCACCTGCTCATCCCGATCCGCCGCCCCCAGGTCAACGGCAAGGTCGAGCGCTACCAGCAGACGCTGAAACGCGAATGGGGCCTCGGTCAGACCTACCGCTCCTCCCACCACCGCGCCCAAGCACCGTCACACTGGCTCCGCTACCACAACGAGCCCAGACCACACAACTCGATCGGCGGCCGGCCACCCATCAGCCGTGTCCACAACCTCCCGAGGCAGGACAGCTAGAGCGCCCCGAACCAACCCCGCGCCACTTCTGCAATCGGCCGGTCGCTGAGCGGCTAGGCCCGCGCCTCGCGGAAGCTAACGAGCCGGCCTCGCTGCTCGTCCCAAAGCTTCAAGCTCGTCGCGCGCAGCCCTTGCTGCAGCGTCAGTTGCGGCACCGTCTGGAAACGGTCGATCCCGTCGTGCGCAGCCTGCAGGTTGTAGTTCGGGATCCCGACGCTCAAGTGATGCACGTGGTGAAAGCCGATGTTGCCGGTGAAGAACCGCAGCAAGCCCGGCAGCTTCAGGTACGAGCTTCCCGCAAGCGCGGCATGGTCGTAGCGCCAGCCCGCATGGGCCTGCCAGTAGGTGTCCTCGAACTGGTGCTGCACATAGAACAGCCAGATCCCGACTGCGCCGGAGACCACGAAGACAGGGCCCTGCACGAGCAGGTAGTCGCGCCAACCAATCGTCAGGCAGAACGCCGCGACGATCAGCGCCAGCGCAAGGTTCGTTGCGCGCACGCTGTTGCGAACGCGCGGCCGCGCCCCACGCGGCACGAAACGCGGCTTCAGCACGAGTACGAGAAGCCAACCAAGCCCGAACATGACGAGGGGACTGCGGAAAAGCCGGTACGCGACCTGCCGCCACCGAGGAAGCGCCTGGTACTCGGTAACCGTCAGCGTCGTGATGTCCCCCACTCCACGCCGGTCGAGATCTCCTGCCGTCGCATGGTGCACCGCATGCTCATGCTGCCAGCAGCGATACGGCAGCCAGACGAGCAACCCGAGCGCGACACCCAACGCGTCATTCGCGCGGCGCGAGCGCATGAACGAACCATGCGTACAGTCATGGAAGACGATGAACGTGCGGATCAGAAACGCCGATGCAGGCACCACGAGCACGAGCGACAGCAGAACCGAGACGCGCAGCGCAAACGTCATCGCAACGAGCAACACGAGATACGGGATCACCGAGGTGCCGAGGTCGAGCAGGCTCCGACCAAGCCGCGGCTCCGCGTAAGCGTCGAGAACGCCCCGCCACGAGCGCGGCGAATCCAACACGGTCACACGATCGGACGAAACCACAGGATCCCTTGTAGCGGAACCGCCGTGCTCCGTGGCCGTGCGACCACCACTCTCGGCTGGCTACGGGCGGGCGCGCGAGCCTCAGATCTCGACGCTGTGATCAGGCGCGACTCGCGTTCGAGGTGTGAAAGGAGAGAGCCATGCCGCCGATCCTCTCAGCCTCGCCCCCACGCAGGCGCGACAGCGAATTTCGCCGCCCTTCAGGCCCGCTCGGCGATCCTCGCCGTTCGAGCAGCCGCGGGCGACGAGCTCGAGCGCCTCGTGCTCGCGCGGCTTAGCCGGGCGCCGCGGTCTGCAGCTCCGAGGCGACGCCGGCGGCCCAGGCGTGGATTTCATCCCAATCGCGCCGGTCACGGTACTCGGGCGGGCAGTTCTTCGCCATCGCCCGCTGCGTCGGGCTACGCGGGTCGGTCGGCATCCGCCCGCCGAAGACGACGTGTGCTCGTGCCCCCAGCCGCTCGACCTGTTCGACGATCCTCGGCGGCTCCAGCCAGGACGGGTTGTCGTTCTTCGGCTCTCCGACCGGGCCGGAGCTGAACACCCAGAGCGGTCGCTTCGAGAGCTCCTCGGCGTGCTTGCGGAGGAAGCGCTTGGCATCGCCGCGCCAGCGCTTCATGTAGACGGCGCTACCGAGCACGACGGCGTCGTATGGCTCCACGCTTAGGAGCTCGCCTGCCTTGGCGCATTCCACGCTCAGACCCGAGCTGCGCAGAGTCTCGGCCACCGCATCCGCTATCTCCGCGGTCGAGCCGTGCTTGGAGGCATACGCAACGAGAACCTTCGCCACCCGCCAAGGATCGCGCCTGCCGCGTCTCCCACCATCGGGGCATCCCGCCACGATCGAGGAAGGGAAACTACTCAGCTGACGCTGGCTCGCCCACGAAGGTCTAGCGGGCTGGTCGCAGCGGCCGCGCAGGATGGCGACGGCCAGGCCGACGAGGGATTGCTTAAGCATCAGACGGTTCGGCTCCGTCAGAGGGCTTCGAGAGGGGCCCGCAAGGCGTCCTGTAAACGAGACAAAGCGCACTGCCCTAATCTGTTCGAGCGATGAAAGCAGCCGCGTGAGCGCCCGCGATCCAGCAAGTGCTGAACGAAGCGATTTCATCCGCGAGATCGTCACTGCCGACGTGCGCGAAGGCCGGGTGTCCGAAGTCGTGACCCGCTTCCCGCCCGAGCCGAACGGATACCTCCACATCGGTCACCCCAAGTCGATCGCGCTCAACTTCGGGATCGCTCAGGAGTTCGGCGGCCGCTGCCACCTGCGGTTCGACGACACGAACCCGATCAAGGAAGAACAGGAGTACATCGACTCGATCCAGGAGGACATCCGCTGGCTCGGCTTCGACTGGGGCGAGCATCTCTACTACGCCTCCGACTACTTCCATCAGCTCTATGACTGGGCCGTTCACCTGATCAAGGCCGGTAACGCGTACGTCGACGACCTCTCCGCCGACGAGATCCGCGAGCACCGCGGAACGTTCACCGAGCCTGGCAAGGACAGCCCCTGGCGCGACCGTTCGATCGACGAGAATCTCGATCTGTTCGAGCGCATGCGCGCGGGTGAGTTTCCGGACGGTGCCAGAGTGCTCAGGGCCAAGATCGACATGGCTTCGCCGAACCTCAACATGCGCGACCCGGTGCTGTACCGGATCCTGCACGCGACCCACCCGCGGACGGGCGACGAGTGGTGCATCTATCCGATGTACGACTTTGCCCACGGCCAGTCGGACGCCATCGAGGGCGTCACGCACTCCATCTGCACGCTCGAGTTCGAGGATCACCGGCCGCTCTACGACTGGCTGATCGAGAACCTGCCGGTGCCTTCGCGGCCGCGCCAATATGAGTTTTCCCGCCTCAATCTCACGCATACGGTGCTGTCGAAGCGCGTCTTGGGCCGGCTTGTGAGCGAGGGTTTCGTGCGAGGCTGGGACGACCCGCGCATGCCCACCATCTCGGCCTCGCGGCGGCGCGGATTCCCGCCCGAGGGTCTGCGCAACTTCCTGGACGCGGTCGGGGTCGGAGGCAAGGGCCAGAGCGCCGTCGAGATCGAGATGCTCGAGCACGAGGTCAGAGACGTGCTGAACCGGACGGCGCCCCGACGCTTCGCGATCCTGCGCCCGCTCAGGCTCGTGATCGAGAACTACCCCGAGGGGCAAGTCGAGGAGATGGAGGCAGTCAACAACCCTGAGGATCCCTCGGCCGGAACGCGGAAGGTGCCGTTCACGCGCGAGCTCTGGATCGAGCGCGACGACTTCATGGAGAGCCCGCCGAGCAAGTTCTTCCGCCTCGCCCCAGGCCGCGAGGTACGCCTCCGCTACGCCTACTTCGTAACCTGCACCGACGTCGTGAAGGACTCAAATGGCGAGATCGCCGAGCTCCGCTGCACCTATGATCCGGAGACGCGCGGCGGGGACGCTACGGACGGGCGCCGACCCAAAGCGACGCTGCACTGGCTTTCGTCCCAGCACGCCGTGCCCGCCGAGACCCGTCTCTACGACCGTCTCTTTACCCGCCCCGATCCCGGCGCAGACGGCGACCCCATCGCCGACCTCAACCCCGACTCGGAGACCGTGCTCGATAGGTGCCTGGTCGAGCCGGCGCTCGCGGAGCTGCCGGTCGGTGAGACTGTGCAGTTCGAGCGGCTCGGATACTTCTGCCCTGATCCCGACTCGACGCCGGGGCGGCTCGTCTTCAACCGCACACTCGGGCTCAGAGACAGCTGGGCCAGGCTCGCGGCGCAGGGTCACCAGCGGGAGTCGACCTCCTCCCAACGGCCCGTCGGCTGAACGGCCGGCTGGTCAGTCGAGGGTGCCGCGGGCGGCGGTCACTCCGCCTGTGTCTCCGCCGGGCCCGCGGAGGACAAAGGCGATGCCGATCGCGACGAGGACACCGGCGAATGGGCCGACGAGATAGACCCAGAAGTCGTCGAACCGGCCGAGGGCGAGGTCGGGGCCGAACGAGCGGGCCGGGTTCATCGAGGCGCCGCTGATCGGGCTCGACCAGAGGCCTGCGAGGGCGATGTAGCCGCCGATCGCAAGCGCGGAAAGCGGCCCCACGTTCTGGGCGCTCGATGAGGTACCGAGGATGGTGCTCACGAGGCCGACCGTGAGCACGAGCTCCATCAGCATCGCCTGCCAGTCGGCGACTCCCGGCCCCGGCACGGTCGCGCCGAGCATCCCGACCTTGCCGACGACGGCCCACAGGAACAGGCACGCAAGCGTCGCACCGGCGAGTTGCGCAATCACGTAGCCGGGCACGCGCCGCCAGGGGAAGTCACCGCGGAGGCTGAACGCGAGGGTCACCGCCGGGTTCAGGTGCGCGCCCGAAACCGCCCCCATGAAAAGGATGACCGCCATCACCATCAGGCCGGGCGCGACGACGGCGGCCGAACGGCCGATCGCCCCGTGACTCTTCGCGTCCACGACAACCGCGCCTGCTGCGACGAGCACGAGCAGGAATGTCCCGAAGAGCTCCGAGAAGAGGCGCCGCGCGACCCGGGTACTCACCGGAGCTCGGCGATTCGACAGGGGATGTCGGCGTCCTCGTCGAGGTGGTAGCCGGCACAGATCCTGTGGTAGCCGTCCGCCACGATCAGCGACCTGCCGGCTGTGGCGTCCCCGCGAACGAGCAGGACCGGCGAGAGCAGCTCGCCCTTCGCCACGCGGCCGAGGTCCTTCGCGACGTGTGGGTCGCCCTCGGGAAGGAGCGGGAGGCGACTCGCACGCATGAGGTCCTTGGCCTTGCGGGTCACCGTCTCCGCCAACCGCAACTGATCCACAATCGACGCCGACACCGCCTCCGGGCAGAGCAGGCTCAGGTAGTCGGATGCGGCCGGGAAGTCATGGTCTTCCGGCTCGGCTTTCCAGTGACCTTCGCGACTGCCCTTGCTCATCGCTCAGGAGGCTAACCCACCGGGGCGCAAGCCGAAATGGCTGTTCGGTGTCGGAGAGGTCGTCGCCTCAGAAAGCGGCGTGAGAACGGTCACCCGGATGACGGTTCGACGATGATCCGAGTCAGCTCGGCGCGGGAGTGGATGCCGACCTTGCGATAGGCGTTGGCAAGGTGGTACTCGATCGTCTTCGGGCTCAGATAGAGCTGCGCGGCGATCTCCTTGTTCGTCCTCCCTTCGCCGACGAGCGCCGCGTCGACGGCGCTGAACGCTTCGTGCACCGCGCGGAGTGCCGCCTCACTGAACGGCGGCCCGATGTCGGCCCCAAACCCGAGCCGAGCTCGTACTCTTTGCGGTGGCAAACGGACTGATCGGTGCTACATGACGCCCACGCAGGTCGTCTCGGAGAAACGAACGTGTCAACCCCCGCGAGCCCACTGCTCTCCCCGTCGCAGCTAGCGGCTCTCGCCGAGATCGGCGAGGAGCGCTCGACCCCTGCCGGCGAGCTGCTGTACGGGATCGGCGATCGAACGTATCCGTTCATCGCGATCCTCGAAGGAGAGGTCGCGATCGTCGACGGCGCCGGGAACGAGCTGATCAGGCACGGCCCCTCGGGCTTCCTCGGGGAGTTGAACCTCCTGTCGGGGCAGACGGTCTTCGTCGATGCGCTCGTGATCGAGCCGCTGCGGTACATCGCCGTCGGGCGCGCCGCACTGCGCTCGCTGCTGAACGAGGACGGCCCGCTCAGCGACCTGCTCCTCTCGACGTTCATCTCCCGGCGCGAGGCGTTGCAGAGCGTGCAGGGGATCGGCCTCGAGATCGTCGGCCCGCACGGCTCCGAACCGACGATGCGGATGCTCGAATTCGCACGCGCGAACCGGCTGCCCTACACCTGGCGGGACACAGCCCCGCCCGACGGCGGCTCGTTGCCGCTGGTGCGGCTGCCCGGCGGAGCAGAGCTGCATGCTCCAACCGCCGGCCAGGTGCTGCGCGCGCTCGGGATCGGGCTCGAGCTCGCAGCGCGCGAGGAGGTCGACCTGCTGATCGTAGGCGCCGGCCCCGCAGGCCTCGCGGCCGCGGTCTACGGCGCCTCCGAAGGGCTCGACACGCTGGTCGTCGAGAGCACCGCGCTCGGCGGCCAGGCCGGGTCGTCCCGCCGGATCGAGAATTACCTCGGCTTCCCCGCCGGGATCAGCGGCACAGAACTCACGAGCCGCGCAGTCACCCAGGCACGCAAGTTCAACGCGCGCACCGCGACGCCGTACCGCGCGCTCTCGCTCGAGCCGGGGAACGGCCGGCATCTCGTCCGCCTCGAGGACGACAAGGAGATCGCCGCGCGTGCCGTCCTGCTCGCAACGGGCGCCCAGTACCGGCGGCTTCCGGTCGAGCGCCTGGCCGAGTTCGAGGGACTCACCGTCTTCTACGCCGCCGGTGCGCCCGAGGCCCAGCTCTGCGGCGGCTCGCGCGTCGCGGTCGTCGGCGGCGGCAACTCCGCCGGCCAGGCCGCCGTCTGGCTCGCCCGCGGCGGCGCGCTCGTCACCCTGCTCCACCGCCGCGCCGACCTGCGCGAGACGATGTCGGACTACCTGATCCACGAGCTCGAGCGGTACAGCGTCACCGTCCGCGACCGAAGCGAGATCGCCGCGCTGCACGGCGAAGACGGCCAGCTCGCGGCCGTCACGCTCACCGGCGGCCAACGCATTCCCTTCTCGTTCCTGTTCCTCTTCCTCGGCGCGCTGCCCTGCACCGGCTGGCTCGACGACACCGTGGCCCGCGACCACAAGGGCTTCATCCTCACCGGCGCGGCAGCGAACACGGCCAACCTGCTCGAAACCGACATCCCCGGTGTGTTCGCGGCCGGCGACGTCCGCTCCGGCTCGACCAAACGCTGCGCCACCGCCGTCGGCGAAGGAGCAATGGCCGTCCAGTTCGTCCACGCCCACCTCGCCCACACCACCAACGTCGAAGAAGCGCATTGAGCACGCTCGTCCTGTGACCACGCTCGGCTTCATCGGCCTTGGGCATATGGGCGGGAACATGGCGGTCCGCTTCCTCGGTGCCGGATACACGGTCTACGGTGAGACGCGACACCGCGCAGAGGTGCATGACCTGGAACGCGAGGGGCTGATCTGGCGAGATACGCCGCGCGAGATCGCGGAGGCCGCCGACGTCGTCTTCACATCCGTTCCGACCGACGGCGTCCTCGAGGACGTGGCGTCGGGGCCGGATGGGATCCTTGCGGGCCTCGCGGCAGGGAAGGTCTGGGTCGATATGAGCACGGTCAGCCCGCATGTGAGCCGCGACCTTGCGCAGCGCGTGAAGGAGCGCGGGGCGGCGATGCTCGACGCACCGGTGTCGGGAAGCGTCCCGCAGGTGCAGACCGGCACGCTGACGATCATGGTCGGCGGCGACGACCACGCCTATGCGCGCGTCGAGCCGATCCTGCGCGAGCTCGGCACTCCCACCTACATCGGCGAGAACGGGCAGGGGCTCGTGCTGAAGCTCGCGATCAACATCAGCCTCGCCGTGCAGATGCTCGCCTTCGCCGAAGGCCTCCTGCTCGCCGAACGCGCGGGCATCGACCGCAAGCGGGCGGTCGAGGTGATGACGCAGAGCCCGATCGGCTCGCCGATGCTGAAGGCGCGCGCCGAGCTCGTCCTCGACCTGCCCGACGAGGCCTGGTTCGACGTGAGCCTGATGCAGAAGGACATCGTGCTCGCGCTCGAGGCCGCGCGACAACTGCGCGTCCCGCTCCCCTCCGCCGCGGCCGCCGACGAGCTGCTCACGCTGGCGCGGGCCGCCGGCTACGAGCACCGGGATATCGCTGCGCTCTTCGAGGTACTTGCCAAGCTGACAAGCGAACCGAATCACGGCCGCCAGGAACGATGAGCGTCTGGTCGGAGGCGGCCGGAACGGTGTGGCCCGGCCGAGACGCTCCCGACGGTCCGCTGCCACCCCTGCTCCTCCTCCTCACCGTCGTCACCGGACTCGTCGACGCGGCGAGCTATCTCAAGCTCGGGCACGTATTCGTCGCCAACATGACCGGCAACATCGTCTTCCTCGGCTTCGCGATCGCCGGTGCAAGCGGACTCTCGATCTGGGCCTCCCTCGTTGCGCTCGGCTCGTTCCTCGCCGGCGGGCTCGCCGGAGGCCGAATCGGCGATCGCTTCGCCGCGCATCGCGGCCAACTGCTCCGCACCGCGCTCGCGACACAGCTTCTCTTCGTTGCTGCCGCGGTCAGCCTCGCGGCCGCGACAGGAGAGCCCGCCGGCGGAAGCAGACGGTACGCGTTGATCGCCTTGCTCGCGTTCGCGATGGGTGTTCAGAACGCGACCGCGCGCCGCCTGGCGGTGCCGGAGCTCACCACCACTGTCCTCACGATGACCCTCACCGGCATCGCGGCGGACTCCGCTCTCGCCGGCGGCCCAGGCGCGAGACTCGGCCGCCGCCTGCTCGCCGTCGCCGCGATGTTCCTCGGCGCACTGACCGGCGCACTACTCGCCCTCAAGGTGGACACCCTCGCGCCGCTCGTCGCCGCACTCGCAACCCTGACGGTCGCCACGATCGTTGCGCAGCAACTCTCGAAATCACGGGCAGGCTGGGTGGGCTCGTGACGAGCTCCAGACGGCCGGGTCAGCCGCCGGCGTTGTTGAGCGCCTCTGCGATCTTCGCGGGCGTGAGCGCGCCGTGCGACGCCGGCAGGCACGTCTGCACGACTCGCAGAACTGCCGGCGAGCGCACATCGATGCCCTGGCCCTGGACCATCTCGACCGTCAGCTCGCCCTGCGCGGTCGGATCGGGGAAGCGGCTCACACCATGGCTGCGCATGCACCTGGCGAACGACAGCCCGTCCGCGAGCCGGGTGCGCTGCTGCTGGGCCGTGAGTTGCGACCCGCCGCCGGCGTTCGGGAGCAGGTGATTGCAGGCACCGTCCTCGACCGCCCGGACCCGGGACACGCTGTACCCGAGTTGCCGCAGCTTCGACTTGTCGAACACTCCACTGCTCGTGGGGTCGGGCCAGTTCGTCAGCCCGTGGGAGCGCATGCAGCGGGCGAAGGCGACCGCTCCGTTCTCGGTGGTCGTCGTGGCCCCGGTGGTGGAGGAGGCGACGCTCGCAACCCCCGCCGAGCCCCCGCCGCCACAGCCGGCCGCGAGCACCGCGAACGCGGAAACCGCGACGACCGAGGTGAGGATGAGTGGACGGCAACGCAGCATGTTCGGTTCCTTTCAGTCGAGAGCTGCTCAGACGGTCCGGAGCGCCTCGGTCGGAGAGAGGCGGGCGGCACGGATGGCGGGTAGCAGTCCGGCGATTGCGCCGATGAGGATGGCTGCCGCAAGGCCGCCGGCCCAGGCGGTCGTGGGGATGGCGATCTGCCAGTGCTTGGTGGTGGCGTAGATGGCAGTGGAGATGACGCCGGCGGTGACGCCGACGGCGCCCCCGACGAGGGCGAGCAGGATTGCTTCCGAGAGGAACTGGGTGCGGATGTTGGCCTTGGTGGCGCCGAGGGAGCGGCGAAGCCCGATCTCGCTGCGTCGCTCGAGGACGCCGATGAGCATGATGTTGGCGACGCCGACGGCGCCGACGAGGAGCGAGACGGCACCGAGCCCGAGGAAGAGACTGTTGAGCGCGCCCTGTGCTTCGGCGCGGGCCGTGAGGGCGGCGGAGGGTTGGCTCACGTCGACCTCGTTGGGCGCTTCCGGGTTGGCGGTGGCGCCGAGTACCGCCTGGACCGCGGCGGTCTGGCTCGTGACCGAGCGGACGTAGATGGTGGTCGGGATGCCCGTCGAAGTCGAGATAGCGCTTCGCGGCGGGGAATCCGACGAGCACCGACGAGTCGATCTCCGGGGCGAGGGCCGCAGAGTTGAGGATGCCGGCGAGGTAGAACCACATGCCTCCCAGCCAGATCCGTTCTCCGCGGTAGAGACGGTCGATGCCGAGCCGTTGTGCAGCGGCGTAGCCGAGCACGGCGACCGGCTCCTCCGCGGTGGCGGCGTTGAGGTAGCTGCCTGCGGCGATGGTTGCGCCGACGGTCTGCGGGCAGGCCGAGGCTGGCGGCCTGGACGGAGAGGGCGTTGGTGTTGACCGAAGGGATGAGGGGGCTGCGGTAGACGTCGGCGCTGGTCGAGCCGGTGTACTGCACCTGCTGCACCGGGCCGATGCGTGAGATCATCCCCGGCGCCGCGAGCGGGAGCTCGGCGGTCTGCCCGAACAGTGTCTGTCCGTTCTGAACGGTGAGCAGGTTCGTGCCGAGCTTGTCGATCTCGGCGAGCAGCCCGGCTTGCGAGGACGCGGAGAGGCCGAGGACGGCGACGATCGCGGCGACGCCGATCGCGATGCCGAGCGCGGACAGGCCGGCGCGCACCCGGCGGGTGCGGATGCCGACGCTGGCGATCCGTGCGAGATCGGCGAACCCGAGCCGCGGCGAGGCGAGCATGGTCATCACGGGGTGTTGACGAGCGCGAAGGAGGCGCGCAGCGGTGCTGCGTTTCACGGTCGCTCCGACGATGTAGCCGCCAGGGATGTCGTTGGCGGTGAACGGCGGCGCGACGGCGATGCCGTTCGCGTTCGTCCGGACGCCGACCACGCGTGCGGCGCGTCTCTTCGCGGTGAAGTGGCCGCCGGCACCGCGGTCGGGGGCCGCGAACGTGACGGTTGCGCCGGCGACGGGATTGCCGTAGCGGTCGGTGACCGTGACGGCGAGCGGCACCGGGAACCGCTGCGCGAGCGGTGTCGACTCTCCGGACGCGGCACCGGCGGCGACTGTGGCGGGGCGGCGGCGAGATTGTGGAGCGTGGTGCTGGTGAGACTCGCAGTGCCCGTGATCGCAGCCGTGACGGTGAAGCTCCCCGCGGTCGCGCTCGCCAGGAGACGCGGCGCGGCCGCTTCGCCCTTCGCATCCGTGAGCACGGTTGTCTGCTTGCTTCCGTCGGGGAAGGCGGCGGTGGCGCCGTTGGCCGCCGGCTGCGATCGTGAAGGTGACGCCGACACCGGCGATCGACTTGCCGGTTGCGGTGCGGACGGTGGCGGCCAGTCGCTGGCGATAGCGAGTGGCCACGACCGCGCTTGCATGGCGCTTGCTCAAGACCAGCTTGGCCGGCAGATTTCGGAGCGCAAACGTCAGCGGGGTCACGACACCTTCCGAGGTGGCTGTTGCCGTGAAGTCCCCCGGCGTGCCGTTGGCCGCGAACGTCGGCGAGGTCGCGAGCCCGTTCGCATCGGTGAGTGCGGTCGCCTGGTTCGTGCCGGTGGCGAAAGTCGCGCCGGGCGCGCCTGCGCCGGCCCCGCTGCCGCCGACCGAGCCGAGCGTGAAGGTGACCGAGGCGCCTTCGATCGGCCGGCCGCTCGATTCGAGCAGCCGAACCGGCCAGCGGCTTCGCGTAGCGGCTGTCGATGGTCGCGCTCCGAGCGGTTCCGGTCGCGGCGGTGAGTGTCTCGGCGGCGGCGCGGTTGTCGAGCGCGTACGTCGCGAGGCTGGAGAGCCCCGCGGCAGAGGCGATCGCGGTGAAGCGCCCGGGGATGCCGTTGGCCACCAGCGGCGGCGAGGTTGCGAGTCCGTTCGAGTCGGTTGTCGCGCCGGCCTGTACGCCGCCGAGGAAGCTCGCGCCTGCGCCCGTCGAGCCGGGCACGATCGAGAAGCTGACGGTGGCGCCCTGGACCGGGTTGCCGTTGGCGTCGGTGACCCGCGCTTGCAGCGGCTCCCCGTAGCTGACTGTCGACGGTCGCCTGCTGGTCCGCGCCGCTCGTGGCGCCGATCGCAGCGGCGAGCCCGCTCGCGGTGTTCGTGAGGTAGAACTCGACGCGTGCCGTAGTCGGAGTGCGCGTCGACCGTGTAGCTGCCGCGGTGAAGTTGGCCGTGAACGGCGGCGCGGTCGCGACGCCCTGCGCGTCCGTGCCGACGACGGCGTCGCGCGAGCCGCTGCCGGCGAAGATGCCGCTCGCACCGCTGCCGGGAGCGTCGAAGTTGACGGTGATGCCGGCGAGGTTCCCGGTGAGCGGGCAGCCGTTCGTGTTGGCGAGCTGCGACCTGCAGGTTCTGCGCGAACGGCTTGCCGAGCTGCGCCGTCTGGCCGCTGCCGCGCGACGAGCACGAGCTCGTTCGGCGGGTTCGACGTCGGGCAGGCAGTGCGCGCTCGCGCGCGCGCCGGCGCCCGGAGACGGTCGAGTGCGACCGCTGCCGCGAGCGCGCTGAGCGCGAGCACGCGTTTCATGCGTTGCCTCCCTTGTCGACTGTCGGAGACGATGCGGCCGTCGAGCAGCTGAGATCTGCCGCGGGCAAGCGCGCCGCGATCTCGTGCTCGTGGGTGATGACGACGATGGTCGCGCCTTCCGCGTTGAGCTCGTCGATCAGGGCCATGATCGCCTCGCCGGTCGCGCTGTCGAGGTTGCCGGTCGGCTCGTCCGCGAGCACGATCGCCGGCCGGCCGACGAGCGCGCGCGCGATCGCGACCCGCTGCCGCTCGCCGCCCGAGAGCTGCGTCGGGCGCGCCTTCAGGCGATCGCCGAGGCCGACCGCGCGTGAGCGCCTCCGCCGCGCGCTCGCGCCGCTCCCCGACCGCGGACACCCGCGTAGAGGAGCCCGTCGGCGACGTTCTCGAGCGTGCGTCGAGTGCTCGGCGAGGAAGAACTGCTGGAAGACGAATCCGATCCGGGTCGCGCGCACCGCCGCGAGCTCGCGGTCGGACAGCTCGGCGACGTCGAGACCGGTGATCGAGACGCGCCCCGAGCTCGGCCGCTCGAGCGTCCCCATCAGATGCAGCAGCGTCGACTTGCCCGAGCCGGACGGGCCGACGATCGCGACCAGCTCGCCGGCGTGGACGCTGAAGCTGACGCCCTGCAGCGCCGGCACCGGCGGGTCCGATCCGTAGGTCTTCGTCACCGCCTCGAGCTCGAGCGCTTGCGCCTCGCTGCTCATGACGAGGCCGGCACCACCACGCGCTGCCCGGCTGCGAGCCCGTTGCCGGTCACCTGCGACCAGCCCGGCGCGTCGTCGAACAGCCCGACGCTGACGCCGACCAGCTGGTGGACGCCCGTCGCCTCCACCTCCTCGACCGCGTAGCCGCCGTTGGCGAGCGCGAGCAGCGCGTTCACCGGCACGACGAGCACGTTGCTGACGCTCGCGGTCGTGATCGACACGTCGACCGGCGCCTGGTCGAGCCGTCCCGGTCGCCGCCGGATGGTCGGGCGTCACGTCCACCTCGATCGTCGGCGAGCTCGACCCGTCGCCGTTCTGGTCGCTCGACGGCGTCGTCGCGACCGTGCCGACGAAGGAGACGTGCCCGGGCGTGGTCGAGTTGTCCGGAAGCGTGATCACGCACCGGGTCGCCCACCTTGATGCTCGTCTGCTGCGACGCGTCGAGGGCGATCGTCACCACGCGGCGCGTCGAGGTGATGCCCGAGCACCGCCCCGGCCTGCACCGGCGAGCCCTCCGTCGGGGTCACGCTCGTCACCCGGACCGCTCCCGGCTCGAACACGACCGACCCGAGCGGCAGCTGCCCGGTCGCCGGCACGTGGTGCTCCGACTGGAACCGCTCGATCGCAAGCGTCGTCGCCGCGGTGAACGCGTCGCCGCTCGGCGCCCCGTAGCCGCGCAGGTCTCGGTTCAACTCGCGCGACGTCCGCGCCGGCCGACATCCCCGGCATGAACGCGCGCGACGCCGGCACGCCGCCGTAGAGGAGGAACGCCGGCTCGCCGCCGATCGCGTACAGCGGCTCGCCGCGCCGGACGATCTGCCCGACCTTCGGCAGCATCGTGTACACCGCGTTCTGGCCGTACGTCGCCGCCGAGCCCTCGCTCTGCGGCGAGCGTCGCCTCCGCGGCGGAGAGCGCCCGCTGGTCGGCCTGCACCTTGCCGGTCGCGGTGCGTGACGCTCTGCGCGGTCCGCCGCCACCGCCTGCGCGTCGGTTGCGCACGGGCCGACGCTTCCGGCGCCCTGCTGCGAGCCGCCGCTCTCGGCGGCGTTGCCGCCGCGGCAGTCGACTGCGACCTTGCGCAGGTCGGCGTCCAGCGACGCCTGCGCCTGCGCGAGCGCACGCTGGTCGGCGGCCAGCGTCTGCTGCGCCGCCGCCGCCGACTGCTGCGCCTGCTCGAGCGACGGCCGGCGCCGTCCCGCCGGGCACCGACACGGTCGAGGCGTCGGCGTAGCCGAGCGTCGCGCTCACCTGCGTCTGCTGCGACAGATCCTGCCGCTTCACCGTCGTCAGCGAGGTGGCCGCCGCGTTGTCGGCGATTCCGTTCGCGGCCGGCGAGCCGCCCGCGAACGGATCCGTCACGCGCCACCGCCACCCCGGCGGCGACCAGCAGCACCGCCACGCCAGCCATCGATGCCGCCGTCCGGGCGCGCACGGCCGCGTCACCGGCCTCCGCCACCGCCGGCCTTCAAGCCGCCGCCCTTGAAGGGCAGATGTCCTTCTGACAGGCCTGCTGGGCCTTCTGGAACGTCGGGTTGCCCGGGTCGAGGTCGCTGCCGGGGCTGGACGTGGATCCGGAGGCCGCCGTTCGACGGGTCGGGGAAGTCCTTGAGCCCGTGCGCGCGCATGCAGGCCGAGAAGGCGAGCATCTGCTGCTGCGTGCTGCGCGATCTGCGCCGGGGTCGGCTGCCCGCCGTTCGGGAGCAGCTTCTGGCAGGCAGTCCGGGCGGACTCGAACGCCGGCGAGCCCGGGTCGATCCCCATCCCCGAGTGGATCGTGATCACGCCCTGGCCGTTCGGGTCGGGAAAGTTCGTCACCCCGTGCTTGCGCATGCAGGCGGAGAACTTCGCCCCGTCGCAGCGATGCCGACGCTCATCGCGATCTGGAACTGGCCGCCCGTGCGACCGCCGGAACCGCCGAGCGCCTTGCCGGCCGGCCCCGAGCCGCTCTGCGTCGTCGTGCGTGGCGGCAGTCGTGGAGGAGGCGACGCTCGCAACCCCTGGAGAGCTTCCCGCCGCCGCCGCAGCCGGCCGCGAGCAGCGCGAACGCCGACAACCGCGACGACGACGGTGAGGATGATCGGACTGGACGGCGCGCATGGCGCAGCTCCTTCTGCAGCGACGAGGTCGACGCCTGAAGAATAGCCCCGTCCGGTTACCGCGGGGGAACAGATGCTGTTACCTGCGTGTAACCGGTGCTGCGGCATCCTTGAGGTCGGCAGAGGGAGGCTGGAACCGCGGATGCGGGTGCTCGTCGTCGAAGACCACAGAGAGCTCGCCGCCACCATCGCGGTCGGGCTGCGCCGCGAGGGCATGGCCGTCGACATCGCCTTCGACGGCGAAGACGCGTTGCGACACGCGGCAGGCGACAGCTACGACGTGATCCTGCTCGACCGCGACCTGCCGAAGATCCACGGCGACGATGTCTGCCGCGCCCTCGTCGCGCGCGGGTCGCGCTCGCGCGTGCTCATGCTCACAGCCGCCGACACGATCGAGGACCGGGTCGACGGCCTCGGCCTCGGCGCCGACGACTACCTGCCGAAGCCGTTCGCCTTCGCCGAGCTCGTCGCCCGCATCCGCGCCCTCGCCCGCCGCAACCAGACCGGCCACGCCCCACTCCTCGCCCGCGGCGATCTCCGCCTCGACACCGTGCAGCGGGTCGCCACCCGCGCCGGCCGCCGGCTCGAGCTCAGCAGCAAGGAGCTCGCCGTGCTCGAGCTCCTGCTCGCCGCCGACGGCGCCCCCGTCCCCACTCGAGAGCTGCTCGCCCGCGGCTGGGACGAGTACGTCGACCCCGACGGCAGCGTCGTCAAGGTGACGATCAGCCGCCTGCGGCGCAAGCTCGGCGAGCCGCCCGTGATCGAGACCGTCCCCCACTCCGGCTACCGCATCGGCCGATGATGCGCGGGTTGCGCGGGCAGCTGCCTGCACCGACGATCAGGCTGCGGCTCACACTCGTCTACGGCGGGCTCTTCCTCTGCTCGGCGGCCGCCCTGCTCGCGGTCACCTACGTGCTCGTCCACCACCAGTACACGGGCAGCTTCTTCATCAGCTCCGGCCGGCAGGCGGTCGTCACCTTCCAGGGCTCCGGAGGAGTCATCGGCAAAGCGCAGAGCCACCGGGTTCGCGGTGCCGATAGGCCCGAACACGCTCGCGACCAACCGCGAAGATCGCGCTCGCCGCCGCGCAGGGGCAGTCGGATGCGGCGCTGCACCAGCTGTTCGTCGACTCCGCGATCGCGCTCGCGCTGATGACCGTGCTTTCGCTCTGGCTCGGCTGGGTGATCGCCGGCCGCGCCTTGCGCCCGCTGCGCACGATCACCGAGACCGCGCGCGACATCTCCGCCAGCAATCTCCACCGCCGGCTCGCCCTCGAAGGGCCCGACGACGAGCTCAGGCAGCTCGGCACCACCGTCGACGGCCTGCTCGGCCGCCTCGAAACCTCCTTCGAGGCGCAGCGACAGTTCGTCGCCAACGCCTCGCACGAGCTGCGCACCCCGCTCACCCTCGAGCGCACCCTGCTCGAGCTCGCCCTCAGCGATCCCAACGCCAGCATCGACTCCTACCGGCACACCTGCGAGCAACTCCTCGCCGTCGGCGAGCAACAGGAACGCCTGATCGAGGCGCTGCTCACCCTCTCCCGCAGCCAGCGCGGCCTCGACAGCCGTCAACCGGTCGACCTCGCCGCGATCGCCGCAGCAGCCGCGGCCGCCGCGGACCTGGACGGACTCGTCCTCGACACCGACGCTCGAGCCGGCACGCACGACCGGCAACCCACGCCTGGTCGAGCGCCTTGTCGCCAACCTCCTCACCAACGCCGTCCACCACAACATCGACGGCGGCCACGATCGGCCTCACAACGGAGACCCGCCACGGTCGCGCCGTCCTCACGATCACGAACAGCGGACCCGACGATCCCGGCGGGCGAGCTCGAGCGGCTCTTCCGGCCGTTCCAACGACTCGATCCCACTCGCACGAACGACGGCCACGGCCTCGGTCTCGGCCTCTCGATCGTCCAGGCGATCGCCGACGCGCACGACGCCGTCATCACCACCGCCGCCCCCGCCGACGGCGGCCTCAGCGTCCAGATCAGCTTCCCTGGAAGCGACACCACGTAGCTCCATCGCCGCGCTCGTCACCCATGCGTCCTCGCGTACGCGTTGTAGGCGGCATTCGAGGGCATGTAGGGGGGCCGGTACTGCCCGGCAGGCCTGGTTTGCGGCCTCGAACTTCGGCGAGCCCTGGTCGATCCCAACCGTGGCCGGGTCGGGTATGCGACCGTCGCTGCCGGGGTCGGGGAAGTTCGGGACGCCGTGGCGCGCGCACGCACCGGGAGAACCTCAGCCCCTGCGCTCTTCACCTGCTGCACCTGCGGCGGCGGTCGGCCCGCGCCGCCGTTCGGGAGCAGGTGCCTGCAGGCGCTCTGGGCCGCCTGGAACCGGGAGCTGCTGACCCCGAGCTGCTCCAGGGCGACCTTGGGGAGCGCTCCGCTGCTCGCGGGATCGGGGAACTTCGACACCCCGTGCGAGCGCATGCAGTGCGAGAAGGCGACCGCTCCTCTGCTCCTGCGTCGTGGTCGAGCCCGTCACGTGGGCGGCCGGCGAGCTGCCGCAGCCGGCGGCCAGCAAGGCCAGCCCGGCCGTCACGATCGCGGCGGTGGCGGAAGTGGGGCTCACGGCAGGCCGAGCGCCTTCCGCGCCTGCTTCTCGCAGTTCGTCTCCGCCGTCTGGAATTGCGGCGAGTTCACGTCGACACCGGGAGGCAGAGTCTGGCTCGAGCCGTTGGGGTCCGGGAAGTTGGGGTACCCGTGCTTGCGCAGGCACTGGGCGACCTTCAGGCCGAAGGCGAGCTTCTGCTGCGCGCTGCTGCGGCGTCGCGGTGCTGCCGCCGCGCGAGAGCAGGTGCTTGCAGGCGTCGTTCGCGGCTACTGAGGTTTGCTTCGACACACCGGTATGGAACGGCGGGAAGTCCCCCTGAGGGTCGGGATCGGGGAAGCTCGGCACGCCGTGCGAACGCATGCAGCGCGAAAAGGCCAGCTGCCGCGTTCGCTTGCGCCGACTGAGCCGAGGTCGTGGAGGCCGTGCTGCTCGAGCCGCCGCACGCGGACACGAGCAGCGACAGGCCCGCCAGCGCGGGCAGTGCGGAACCGACGAACAGGGTGCGCGACCGGCAACGTGGGCTCACGCTCTCGATGATCGCCCGGCCCGATAACAGCCGCAGGAGCCGGCGATGAAAAGTCGATGAAAGCGGCTCCGCGGAGCACTGGCGCGTCAGGGTTTGGGCGACACTGGGTCGCGTGAGCGGCGACGAGGGCACGGGGGCGTCGATCCTCGTCGTCGAGGACGACGAGCAGATCGCGGAGCTGATGCGGGACTTCCTGGAGGCGGAGGGCTTCCGGGTGCGGCATGCCGCAAGCGGGCGCGAGACGAGCGAGCAGCTCGCGCGGGGCCGTCCCGACCTGGTGCTGCTGGACGTGATGCTGCCCGACGAGTCGGGCTTCGAGATCTGCCGCCGCCTGCGCCGCGACTCGACCGTGCCGGTGCTCTTCCTGAGCGCCCGCGACAGCGACGCCGACAAGATCCGAGGGCTCGGTCTCGGCGGCGACGACTACATCGTCAAGTCCGCCACGCCGGCGGAGGTGGTCGCCCGCGTCAAGGCGGTCCTGCGGCGCGCCTCCCCGGCCGGCGGGCTGCAGACGCTTCGCTTCGGCGAGCTCGAGGTCGACCTGGCCGCGCACGAGGTCAGCTGCGAGGGACGGCAGATCGAGCTGACGGCACGCGAGTTCGAGCTGCTGCGCGTCCTCGTCGAGCATCCGCGGCAGGTGTTCAGCCGCGACCAGCTGTTCGAGCTGGTCTGGGGCTCGTTCGGCGACCGCAGCGCGGTCGCGGTGTACGTCGGTCGCCTGCGCCAGAAGATCGAGCCCGACCCGGCCAGGCCGCGCTACATCGTCACCGTCTGGGGCGCCGGCTACCGGCTCGATCCGGGCAGCAGATGAGACGGCCGCCGATCCGCATCCGCACGTTCATCCTCGGCACCGTCCTCGTCTTGCTGCTGTTGCCGACGCTGACCGGCGGCGCGGCCTGGCTGATCGAACGCGACCACCAGCAGGCGGACATCCAGCGGCGGCTGAACACCGCCGTCGCCTACCTGACCTCCCATCGCAGCCGAGATGCAAGAGCCGGCCTCCGATCCAGGGGTTCGCGAGGTTGGTCGACCGGCTCGACCTGCTCGCGCAGGTGGTCCTCGCCGGGCCGTCCGGGAGAAGAGCCTGCTCTACGTCAGCCCGGCCCTCGCGCGAGGAACAAGCCGGCCCGCCGCCGGCGCGGCAAAGCCGCGACCGCGCCGACCGGGACGAACCGCGTCCTGGGCCGATCGACCGCCGGCTCATCCCGGTCGGAACGCCTGAAGTCGCGGGCCACTCTGGTCACCGATCTCTACTACCGGCCCGCCTCCCGCACCACCCGGGCGCTCGTCGCGCTCCTCAGCGGCATCATCGTCCTGCTCGCCGGGCTTGCGGTCGCGGTCTGGCTCGCCGGCCGCTGGATGGTCGCGCCGCTCGCCAGGCTGAGCGCCCAGGTCGACAAGGTCGCCGGCGGCGACCTGACGATCGCGGTCCCGCGCAGCCGGATCGGCGAGATCGCGAACATCGCACAGGCGGTCGAGGGCATGACAGACGCGCTCGGCGAGACCGCGCAACGACGAGCCGAAGCAGACGAGGCGAGACGGTTCCTCGTCACCAGCGTCGCCCACGACCTGCGCACGCCGCTGTTCGCGCTGCGCGGGCACCTGCAGGCGATCGGCTCTCGGCTCGGCAACCCGGCCGTCCACCTGCGAGCGAGCGGAAGCGAGAGCGGACGCGCTCGAACGACTGATCGGCAACCTGTTCGCCTACACGCGCGACGACTACGCCCAGCCGGCGCCCCAGCTCGAAATCGTCGCGGTCGCCGACCTGCTCCAGGAGGTCACGGCCGGCCTCGAGCACACGAGCTCGTCTCGGAGACAATACGTTCGACCTCGACGGCGACGAGGCGCTCGGCGTCGTCGTCGACCGCGACCGCCTCAAGCGCGCGCTCACCAACATCCTCGACAACGCACTCCGCTACAGCCCGCCGAGCGCCTCGATCCACGTCAGTTGGGCCGCCGCCGATGAGTCGACGGTCGAGATCACCGTCGAAGACCACGGGCCTGGAATCGACCCCGATCTCCTCCCGCACGTCTTCGAGCCCGGCATCCGCGGAGCCTCGGCAGCCGGCAGCATCGACAACGGGGCGGGGCTCGGCCTCACGATCGCGAAACGCCTGCTCGAGCACCAACAGGCCACCGTCACCGCCGACAACCAACCGGCCGGAGGCGCAGTGATCACGATCACCCTCCGACGAGCGGAAGCCTCGCGGCCTTTAGTGTGAGACCGAGTTGACGAGATCGCAGCGATGGTTCCAGCGTCGCCGGGTCGGTCTCGGCTGGCAGACCGGCCGACTGGCACGGCTGGGCGGTCACGCTGCTCGCGGTCGCCGCCGTGATCGCCGTACTGGGTCTCCTTCGCGGGTCGTCTGCGCGCATTCCGGTCACGATCCTGATCGTTACCGTTTATGCGGTTGTCGCGCTCGCGACCGGCGGCGCCAGGCCGGCCGAGGACGCCCCTACGGCAGATCAGCCGACCGAGAACGAAGCCGAGACCGTCGACGTCGTCGAGCAGCGACAGGCGCTTCGCGCGCTGACCTCGGGCCGGGTGTCGACGAGATCGCACGACGAGCCGGCGCTGGTCGTCGAGCATCTGACGAAGCGGTTCGGGGAGCGAGTCGCCGTCGACGACGTCTCGTTCAGCGTCGGCGCCGGCGAGGTGTTCGGCTTCCTCGGCCCGAACGGCGCCGGCAAGACGACGACCGTCCGCATGCTCGCCACCCTGATCGCCCCCACCTCCGGCACGGCCCGCGTCGGCGGGCTGCCGCTCGACCCGGCGAACGGCGTCGAGATCCGCAAGCGGATCGCGGTGATGACCGAGAACCCCGGCCTCTACCTGCGTCTCACCGTGGCCGAGAACCTCGAGTTCTTCGCCGGACTGTACGAGCTCGCACAGCCGCAGCATGCGGATCGGGCAGGCGCTGGCGGCGGTCAACCTCACCGCTCGGGCCAACGATCCCTGCGGCAGCCTCTCGAAGGGGCTCCGCCAACGTGTCGCGCTCGCACGCGCGCTGCTCAGCGATCCGGCGATCGTCTTCCTCGACGAGCCGACCTCCGGTCTCGATCCGGTCGCATCCCGCGAGGTGCACGAGCTGATCGACGGCCTTCGCGATCACGGCGTCACCGTCTTTCTCACCACGCACCGGCTCGAGGAGGCCGAGCGTCTCTGCGACCGCGTCGCCATCCTCAACACCAGCCTGCGCACGATCGGCCGCCCGGACGAGCTCCGCGACCGGCTCTTCACGAAGGCGCTCGTCGTGCGCACCACGGCGCCGCTCGCGTCGCCGGAAGCCGTGTTCGCGGTCGCCGGCGTCGACGGCTGGCGCGCCGACGACACGAGCCGCTACATGCTGACCGTCAGCGACGCCCGCATCGCGGCGCCGGCGGTGACGCGTGCGCTCGTCGCCGCCGGCGCGGATCTGCTCTCGCTCGCCGAGGCGCAGCACTCGCTCGAGGACGTCTACCTCGAGCTCATCGACGACGACGTCGAGGCGACAACGTGAGCGCGAAGCGAGTCCTCTCGGTCGTGCGCAAGGAGGTGCGCGAGTTCCGGCGCAACCGCTTCGTGATCGGGACGATGGCAGTGCTGCCGTTCGTCTTCCTGATCACGCCGATGCTCACCATCTTCAAGATCCCCGAGTCCGCTTCCGGGCCCCAGGTCAAGGCCGCCGTCGGCGTGATCTCCCTCCTGCATGCTGATCGTCCCGATCGTCATCCCGCCCGTGATCGCGGCCTACTCGGTCGTCGGCGAACGAGATCAGGGAACGCTCGAACCGGTTCTCACCGCGCCGGTCCGCGCATCCGAGCTGCTGCTCGGGAAAGCCGTGGCCGCGTTCCTGCCGTCGGTCGCGATCGCCTACGCCATCTACGTCGTCGTCTTGATCAGCGTCCGCCTCGGCGCCGCCCACGTCGTCCGCAGCGTCGTCTTCCACCCGCCGCAACTGCTCGCCCAGATCCTCTTCACCCCGCTCCTCGCACTCTGGTCGATCTGGGTCGGCATCGGCATCTCTACCCGCGCCAGCGACGTCCGCGTCGCCCAACAACTCGCCACCGTCGCCGGCCTCCCCCTACTCGGCTTCACCTCCCTCATCTCGTTCCAACTCATCAAGCCCTCCGTCCCGATCGCGATCGGACTCGCACTCGCCCTGCTCGCCGCCGACATCGCCGCCTGGCGCATCGTCTCCCGCCTCTTCGACCGAGAGCGCCTCGTCACCGGCCGAAGGGTGGGTACCCCGCGCCGAAGCGGCAAGCTTGCCGGGCCACGATGACGCCGCTCTAGCAGAGTTCGGTTTCCGACTGGCAGCGTCGGCGAAATCGAGCGTGATCTCCTCGACGCGGCTGTCTGGCGGGATCTGTCTGGGTGCTCAGTAGACTCGGTCGCCGGTGAACATCGTCGTCACGAACCTGAAGGGTGGCGTCGGCAAGACGACCTCGACCGTGTATCTCGCCGCCGTTGCCGCCTCGCGCGGCCACGGCCCGGTCGTCGTGGTCGACGCCGACCGGCAGGCGTCGGCGGCAGAGTGGCTCGAGGAACAGCCGATCGAGGGTGTCGAGGTCGTCGAGGCACCGTCAGAGCGGATGCTGGCGCGCGCGATGAACACGGGCGAAGGGACGGTGATCGTCGACCTACCGCCCGGGGACGAGCGGCTCGTGCAAGCGGCGATCGGCGCGGCCGACGCTGTCGTCGTCCCGACACGCGCTGGCGGCGTCGAGTTCGCGCGCGTCGCCTACACGCTCGGGATGATCCCGGCGAAGACAACTCGCGGCATCGTCATCGCGGCAGCACGCCTCGGGACGAACGACCTGCAAGAGACGATCGACTGGTGGAAAGGCGAGGGCGTTCCGATCTGGGGCGTCGTCCCGGAGCGAGTCGGAATCGCCGCGGGGCCCGAGGCGCGGCTCTATCGCGACGGCCTCGACGAGTACGGCAGGGTGCTGCGCCGCCTCCTGCGCTCGAGCTGAACTAGCTCGCCGACGGCTACCGGCCGGGGCCGGGGACGAGCTCCACCTCGTCGACGCCCAGGTGCGCCTGATCCTTCGGGATGAGCGCCGCGATCACCGGTCGCTTGTCGGCCTTCGAGCGGAGCAGCGTGGGCGCCTTCTTGCTGACGTACCTGTCGCCCCACTGGCGAAGCCCCGTCAGGGCGAGGTGCAGGTCACGCCCCTTCTGCGTGAGCCGGTACTCGTAGCGCTCGGGGCGCTCCTGGTAGAGCACACGCTCGAGGATCCCCTCCTCCACGAGGCGGCCGAGGCGCTCGGTCAGGATGTTGCGCGAGATCCCGAGGCTCTCCTGGAACTCGTCGAAGCGGCGCCGGCCGAGGAATGCGTCGCGAACGATCAGCAGCGTCCAGCGCTCGCCGACGATCTCGAGCGCCCGAGCGATCGAGCAGTTCTGGCCTTCGTAGTCCCGCTTCAACATGCCTCCACTGTAGCAGTGTGAGTTGCGTGATACAACCAACTCTGGTAGTGTCGGTTCCGTCACGAAACTGACTCCACGGAGGCCGTAGATGAGCACTGCATCGATCGCCGAACTACTTGGAATCGCACGGCGCGCCGGCGACCGCACAGCTCGCCGGACGCTGCCGAACAATGTCGCCTACTCGCTCGCAGCGGGGGTGATCGGCCTCGGGCTGTTCGCTTCCGTGACGCCGTCGCCGCTCTATCACCTCTACGCGGCCCGCTGGCACTTCGGGCCGGAGACGCTCACGCTCATCTACGCCACCTATGCCTTCGGCGTCCTCGCGACGCTCCTGCTCGCGGGGCGCGTCTCCGACGAGGTCGGACGGCGACCGGTGCTGCTCGCCGCACTCGCCTCGCTTGCGCTCTCGAGCGTGATCTTCATCCTCGCCGGCTCCCCGGCCTGGCTCTTCGTCGGGCGCGGGATCCAGGGGCTCGCGACCGGAGCCGCGATCAGCACCGCGAGCGCGGCACTTCTCGACCTGCATTCACGGCGTGACCCCGCAGCCGTCGGCCTGGCCAACGGCGTCGCGAGCACGACGGGGATCGCGCTCGGAATCCTGCTCTCCTCGGCGCTCGTTCAGCTCGGCCACGCGCCGCGGACGCTGCCCTACGTCCTGCTCCTGATGCTGTTCGCGATCGCGTTCGTCGGCGCCTACTTCATGCCGGAGCCCGTCGAGGCACGCCGCCGCTTCCGTCTGACGATCGAGCGGCCGAGCGTCCCGGCCGGCGTGCGCCGCCCGTTCCTGCTCGCCTCGCTCGCCGTGCTCTCCTCCTGGTCGATCGGCGGCCTCTTCTTCTCGCTCGGGCCGGAGCTCGGCGCACGGCTCTTCGACACCACGAACGCCGTCGTCGCCGGGATCGGGATCGTCGTCCTCGCCGGATCCGCTGGGCTCTCACAACTCCTCCTGGGCCGCACCGCACCCTGGGTCGGCGCGAGCGCCGGTTCCGTCGCACTCGCCGCCGGCACGGTGCTGATCGTGACGTCGGCCGCCGTCACGTCGAGTCCGCTCTATCTCGCGGGCTCGGTCATCGGAGGCGCCGGCTTCGGAATCGCGTTCCTCGGCGGCCTTCGGGCCCTCGTAACCTCGATCCCCGCCGAGCACCGCGCCGCCGTGTTGTCGGCGTTCTACGTCGTCGCCTACGCGTCGCTCTCGATCCCCGCCGTCCTTGCAGGCCTGGTCGTCTCGCACCTCGGCCTTGCCACCACGTTCGAGACCTTCGGAAGCGTCGTCGCAGCGATCGCGCTCGTCGTCGCCTTCGAGGCGTGGCGGACGCGACCAACCCGCGTCACGATCATGTGATTTCCCAGATTTCCGGGGTCGCCGAGGCGCCGTTCGACACGCAGCCTTCGACGGACGAGCAGATGGGCTGCTCGCGGAGATGAAGAGAGATTCGCATGTTCACTCGGACCTCGAGTTGGTCGGGCTCGGCGGAGGCGTTGGACAGGTGGGAGAACGCCCTGGTCGACCAGGCGATCGACGCCCCGGGGCTCCTGCTGCTTGCGCGGGACGGGTCGGTGCTCAGCACGAACGCAGCAGCCAACCAATGGCTCAACGAACTTCGCGACGCGGCCTCCGACCGCATGCTCCCGATCGAGATCTACGCGGTCGCCGCAAGCCTCCGCCGCGCCGCAGACGCGAACGCGGCACGGCCGCGGCTTCGGGTGCGGACCCGGGCCGGCCGGTGGGCCGTGCTCCACGCGTCGTGGGTGGGCGCTGCGAACGACGACACGATCGCGGTCATCATCGAGCGGGCCGCTCCACTCGAGATCGCCCCGCTCGTGATGGCGGCGCACGGTCTGACAAGCCGGCGAGAACTCGTCGCGACGATTCTCAAGGAGGACTACCTCCCCCGCGGACGCGCAGACCACCCGATCGGCTACTTTCGCCGGCCGAGCGGCTGAAGCGTGACGCTTCAGCCGTCCCAGCGGACGACGATCCGCCCCTCGACGCCCGGCAGCGGCAAGGACTCGGCTTCCAGCTCGACCGCGGCGCGTTCTCCCCGCGAGAGCCGCCGCCAGCCGTCGATCGACACGTCCGCGTGCGACCGTCGCCATGTCCCGACGAGCTCCCCGGCGACGAGCACGCCTCCCGGCCAGACGCGCGGGGTCCAGAGCGTGCGGCGCCGCGCCGCTTCGGGAACGAGAAGCTCGCGATCCGCTCCCTGGAGGAGGAAGTACGCGTCGCCGCTCGGCAGGAGCCGCGCCGGAGCCGCAGGCCCCGTGGCGCCACGGAACACCGGCTCGTCGCGGGTCAGGATCCACGCCTCCCCGACCGGTGTTCGCACGGCTGTCAGCGACCGGGTCAGCGAGTCGAACGCCGCCCCGGCCTCTGCCGGCGCGATGCCGGCCCAGCGGGCGAACGCCGCGGGCGTCGTCGGCCCGAAGACGTGCAGATAGCGGCGGGCCAGCTCGCGGCGCGCCTCGAGTGGCTCGAGCTCGGGCGGCCGCACCGTCCAGACGGTCGGCTGCCGCGCGCCATCCCAGCGGATCAGGACCGTGCCGGTCGCCGCCGCGTAGCGGAGGCGATTCGCGTTCTCTCCCAGGCCGTTGCCCGCCTCGCCGTAGCTCATCCGCCGACCGCCGAGGAAGGCGTGCAGCCGGGCGGCGAGGTCCTCTGCGACCCGCCGGCCACGGGCGTCGTCCGGCAGTCTCCCGAGCGAGAAGACGGCGAGGTCGCGTGCCGCCACCACGTACGCACTGAACCGCGGTCCCCAGAGCTGGACGAGCGACGGATCCTCCCAGCTCGACGCATGGGCTCCACGGACACGCGCGTGGATCGAGAGGAGCGCGGCGCGCGGCATGCTGTCCTGCAGGCCCGCCCAGGCCGCACGCCGGAGCGAGCGTGAGCCGGGCGGGAGCCGCTCGTCAAGCGCGCCGACGTGCCGTCGGAACGCGAGGATCTGCGACCGCGTGAGCTCGAGCGAGTTCTTACGCAACGGCGTCGAGAAAGGCGAGAACACGCTGCTTCACCAGCGCCGCCGCGTCCTCGTCGTAGTCCGGGACGCTGCTGTCGGTGAACACGTGCCCGTTGCCCGGGTAGAGGAACAGCTCCGCGACCTCGAGCGTGCTCTCCAGCTCGCGGGCGGCGTCGATGTCCCCTTCGAGCCCGAACTCGTCCTCCTCCATGAAGTGGATCTGGACCGGGACGGCCGACGGCCATGCTCCCCCGAACTCGGACGGCGGCAGGGTGGCGTGAAGGAGCACTGCCCCTTTCGCACCGGGACGCGTCTGGGCGAGCTTCTGCGCCGGCATCACGCCGAGCGACATCCCGGCGTACACGAGGTCGTTTGGCAGCCCGTCGGCTGCGCGCACACCCCGGTCGAGGATCTCCTCGAACCCAACCTCTTTCGCATAGTCGATGCCGTCCTCGAGCGTTTCGAATGTCTTGCCGTCGTAGAGATCCGGAGTGTGGACGGTGTGTCCGGCGGCACGCAGCTCGTGCGGCAAACGCAAGGAATCCGGGCGTCTGTCCATGCGCGTGATGAAACAACAGGACCTCGGTCATGCATCCCCTCCGATCCTCGGTGGTCGGTCGGGCACGAGCCTAGCTCGGCTCGACGAACCTGGTCACGACCCAGCGGTGCTTGCCGATCTTGCGGTCGCGGAGGAACCCGAGCTGCTCGTAAGTCGAAAGCGCACCGTTGTACAGGAAGCCGGCGGGCACCGAGCCGGCGTCCTCCGGGTAGCCCTCGACGGTCCCTCCGCCGAGCCCGGCGATCAGATCGAGCGCTCCGGCGAGCGCCGCAGTGGCCACGCCTCGGCGCCGGTTCCCCTTCCCGACGTAGCAGCAGGCGATCCGCCAGTCCGGCGTGGTCGTCCGACCCCGCTCGTAGGCCACGCGGCTCTTGATCCGCGGCACCTCGTCGGGTGCGCCGAACTGGCACCAGCCCACGCAGTCGTCCCCGTCGAACACGAGCGCCGCATGTGCCGCGCCCGACCGCACACGTTCGAGCTTCCGTTCACGGTTGCGGGCAGGCGTGCTCTCCCTGCCGACCCCCTCGGGGTGGAACCCCATGCACCAGCAGCCGCCGAAGACGCCGTTGTTGCGCTCGACCAACGCGGCAAACGCGTCCCAGGTCGACTCGTCGAGCGCTCCGACGGTGAACGCCGATTCGAGCATGCCGGTCAGCCTAACCGCGGTCCCGGGCCGAGCCGGCGGCCGTCTCCTCGCACTCCAGGCAGACCCAGTCGCCGGCGTCCTCGCGTCGCGCGCTGAGCTCGGCCGGAACCATCGTCACACCACAGGCCGGGCAGATCGGCGGTCTGTCGTCGTCCACGCTCGCAGTATGCGGCGTGACTCCTAAGCTACGCCCGGTGACGGATCGCCGATCGATGCGCAGCATGCGCGAGGTCGCGCTTGCGGGGTCGCTCCTCGCGGTCGCCGGCGCGTGCCACTTTCTCGCTGCGGGGGCCGTCGTGAAGTTCGCGGCCGCCGCGGCGGCGATCGCGATGCTCGCCCACCTGGTCGGTACCGCCACCGAGGAGCTCGGCAGCCGGGTGGGCTCCAGCGCCGCCGGTGTCGTGCAGTCGGGGCTGGGGAATCTCCCGGAGCTCTTCATCGCGCTGTTCGCGCTGCACCAGGGCCTCGTCGGAGTCGTGCAGGCCGCCCTGATCGGGTCGGTGCTTGCAAACGGGATCCTCGTCCTGGGCTTGGCGTTCGTCGTGGGCGGCTTGCGCAACGGGACGCAGCGCTTCGACTCGCCCCGGGCGAGGATGATCGCCACCCTCTCGCTGCTGGCGGCCGGGATTCTCTCGCTGCCGACGCTCGTGCACGCCTTCCACACGCCCGCCGCGACGCACACGAGAACGCTCGGCTTCATCTGCGCTGCCGTGCTGCTCGTCGTCTTCTTCGTGACGCTCCCCTCCTTCCTCTCGGCCGCGGAGGGCGAGCCGGAACGACAGCCGTCGTCGTGGTCGCTCGGGACGACGGCACTCGTGCTGGCCGGAGCCGGGATCGGCGCGGCGTTCGCGAGCGACTGGTTCGTGAGCGCCCTCACTCCCGCGACCCACACGCTCCACATGAGCCAGGCCTTCGCCGGTCTCGTCGTCGTCGCGATCGCCGGCAATGCCGTCGAGAACGTGGTCGGTGTCCAGCTGGCCGCCCGGAACGAACCGGACTTCGCGATCTCGGTGATCGTCAACTCGGCGCTCCAGGTCGCGCTCCTGCTCACCCCGCTCCTCGTCTTCGCGAGCCTCGGGTTCGCCGCCCACCTCACGCTCGTCTTCCCGGCGATCCTCGCCGTCGCGCTGATGCTCGGCGCGACCCTCACCGCCTTTGTCGTCTACGACGGCGAGAGCACCTGGCACGAGGGCGTGATGCTCGTCGGCCTCTACACCGTGATCGCGGCGAGCGTCTGGTGGGGCGCGTAGGAGGCTCCCGTGAGAGTCGACCTGGACGCCCGTCTCCGGCCCGACCGGAGTGCGGCCGCCGGCCTGGGAGCGCTGATCGCGGTCGCCGCCGCGGCCAAGGGCCTCGGCGAGCTTCTGCCGTCGCTCGGCGCCCCGGCGATCGCGCTGCTTCTCGGGATGGTGTTGCGACGGTGGTACGTGCCTCGTCCCGGCGCGAGCCGCCTGCTCTCGGCGGCGTCGAGATACGTGCTCCAGGCGGCGGTCGTCGTCCTCGGCGCGACGTTCGGCCTCGCCCAGGTCGCCCACGTCGGCCGTACGTCCGTCGTGCCGATGCTCGGGACGCTCGCCGCGGCGCTCGTGGCGGCTGCGCTCCTCGGACGCGCGCTCGACGTCCGCGGCAACCTCCGGACGCTCGTCGGCGTCGGGACGGCGATCTGCGGTGCCTCCGCGATCGGTGCCGTCTCCGGCGTGATCGCGGCCACCGAGAGCGAGGTCGCCTATGCGATCTCCACGATCTTCGTCTTCAACGTCGTCGCGGTCCTCGTCTTCCCGGCGCTCGGCCACCTGCTCTCGCTCTCTCAGCACGGCTTCGGCATCTGGGCCGGAACGGCGATCAACGACACCTCGTCCGTCGTGGCGGCGGCCTACACCTACGGCCACCATGCAGGCGACGTCGCCGTCGTCACCAAGCTGGCGAGGACGACGATGATCGTGCCGATCGTCGTCGTGCTCGCCGCCAGGCACGCGCGCTCGGCGCTCCCGAAACGGCGATCGATCGTGCGGGTCGTGCCGCTGTTCCTGCTCTGGTTCCTGGTCGCCTCGGCGCTCAACACCGCGGGGGCGATCGGGCCCTCGCTCGCCTCCCACCTCGCGACGACGGCGACGCTGCTCATCACCGTGGCACTTGCGGCGATCGGCCTCTCCACCGGGTTCGCCGACATTCGCCGGACGGGGCCCCGGCCGCTGCTGCTCGGGGCCGCCCTCTGGCTCGTCGTCGCCGTGACCGGGCTCCTGCTCCAGGGGACGCTCTGAGGCGGCCGTAGACTGCAACTCGAGTTGCAGCTTCACGAGGCTGGGTACCCGTGTTTGTGAACCGCATGCCTCGGTTCGAGCCGCTGTCGGAGGACGCGCTCGCGACGATCGATGCCGGTGTCGAGCGCCTCGCGCGCGAGGTCGGCGTCCAGTTCGACCACCCGCGGGCGCTCGAGCTCTTCCGCGAGGCGGGCCAGACGATCGACGGCTCGACGGTCCGCTTCGATCCCGGGTTCCTGCGCTCCCAGGCCGCGCTGGCGCCGGCCGAGTTCTCGTTGCGCGCACGGAACCCGAAGCGCGACGTGACGGTCGGCGGGAGCAACATGATCTTCGCGCCGGCGCAGGGCCCGCCGTTCGTGCGTGTCGACGGTGTGCGCCGCGACGGGACGATGGCCGACCTCGAGGCATCTCCTGAAGCTCACGCACTTGCACGACTCGCTCGACACGCCGGGCCGCAACATGCTCGAGCCGAACGACGTCCCGCTCGACGTGCGCCATCTGCTGCGTGCGCTCGCGTCGATCCGCCTCACCGACCGGGTGTGGGCGGGCGAGCCGTCGTCCGTGTCGGCTGCGGCCGACTGCCTTCACATGGCCGAGATCGTCTTCGGCGGCCGCGAGTCGATCGAG
Source organism: uncultured Thermoleophilia bacterium (assembly GCA_963725595.1). GTDB lineage: Bacteria > Actinomycetota > Thermoleophilia > Gaiellales > Gaiellaceae > PALSA-600. The sequence goes on from CAVRYT010000004.1 coordinate 107,102, forward strand.
GCGGCTCCTGTCCTGTTCGCGAACTGCAACGTCAACTCGCCACTCCGGTTCGACAGCCGGATGCTCGAGGGGATCCTCAATTACGCGGCCGCCGGACAGGCAGTGATCGTGACGCCGTTTCTCCTGATGGGCGCGATGGCGCCCGTCTCGGTACCGGCGGCGCTCGTCCAGCAGAGCGTCGAGGGGCTCGCTGGGATCGCGCTCGTCCAGCTCGTCAGGCCCGGGACGCCCTCCGTCCTGGGGTCGTTCCTCTCCGCGACGGACATGAAGTCCGGCTCGCCCGCGTTCGGCGGCCCGGAGTCGGCGCTCGGCCTGTACGCGTCGGGTCAGATCGCACGCCGCTACGGCCTGCCGTGGCGCTCGGGCGGCGGCACGCTGACCGCCAGCCCGGCGGTCGACTACCAGGCCGGCTACGAGGCGATGAACACGCTGCACGCTGCGTTCCTCGCAGGGGCGAACGTCTGCTGGCAGTCGGCCGGCTGGCTCGAGGGCGGCCTGGTGACGTCGTTCGAGAAGTTCGTCGCCGACGCGAGTTGCTCGACCTGCTGCTGCATCAGTTCACCCCGATCGAGATCGACGACGAGAGCCTCGCCTTCGGCGCCCACGTCGAGGTCGGCCACGGCGGTCACTTCTTCGGCAGCAGAGCACACGCTCGAGCGCTTCCGCGACTGCTTCTGGCGGCCGACGGTGGCGACGACGGACAACCTCGACCGGTGGACGCGCGACGGCTCGCCGGAGCACGCAGCCCGCGCCGGCGAGCGTGGAAGCGGCTGCTCGAGACGTACGAGCGGCCGCCACTCGACGAGGCGGTCGAGGCCGAGCTGGTCGAGTTCGTCGAGCGCCGCGCGACCGAGCTCGGCGACGAGGTCGTGATCTAGAACCGAACCACCGTGCGGTTTTTCCGATGGCAGGCGCCCCGGCTCAGGCGTACGCTCGTGGCATGGCCGTACGCGTGCCCGACGAGCCGAAGCGACTCGAGCTGTCCGCGGCTGCCGCGCTGCCGGCCGCCGACGCGCTCCGACAGCTCGACTCGTCGCCGACCGGCCTCTCGAGCGCGCGAGGCGAGCCGGCGGCTGACCGTCTACGGGCCGAACGTGCTGCTCTCGCACGGCGTCAGCGCGCTGTCGGTTCTCGTCCGGCAGCTGCGGAGCTACCTGCTGCTGCTGCTGCTCGTCGCGGCCGTCGTCTCGGCGGCTGTCGGCGATCGGACCGAGGCGGCGATCATCGGCGGGATCATGCTGATGAGCGTCGGCCTGAGCTTCCTGAACGAGTACCGCTCCGAGAAGGCGGTCGAGGCGCTGCACTCGCAGATCCGCCATCTCGCCTTCGTCGATCGCGACGGGCAGCCCGACGGAGGTCGAACGTGACCGAGATCGTCCCGGGCGATCTCGTGCATCTGCGCGTCGGCGACGTCGTGCCGGCCGACCTGCGCCTGATCGACGCTCACGAGCTCGAGTGCGACGAGTCGGTGCTGACCGGCGAGTCGCAGGCCGCGGCCAAGACGGCCGATGCGCAGTCCGGCCGGGGAGTCGTCGCTCGACCTTCCCTCGTGCGCGTTCATGGGGACGGTGGTGCGCGGCGGCGACGGGCGCGGCCTCGTCGTCGGACACGGGCGCGAGCACGGCCTTCGGCGCGATCGCGCTGCGCCTGGGCGAGCGACAGGGCCAGACATCGTTCCAGCAGGGACTGCAGGCGTTCTCGCGGCTGCTCGCCACCGTCACCGCGATCCTCGCGGGCTCGATCTTCGTGATCAACGCCGCGCTCGGCCGCTCGCTGCTCCAGTCGGCTCTGTTCGCGCTGGCGATCGCCGTCGGCCTGACGCCGCAGCTGCTGCCGGCGATCGTGACCGTCAGCCTGGCCACCGGCGCACGGCGGCTGGCGCGGCGCAAGGTGATCGTCAAGCGCCTCGTCTGCATCGAGGACCTCGGCAACGTCCAGGTGCTGTTCACGGACAAGACCGGCACGCTGACCGAGGGCCACATCTCGTTCACGCAGTCGCTCGACCCGCACGGCACGCCCGACGACCACGTCCTCGCGCTCGGCCTGGCCTGCAGCGACGAAGACCGGCAACGAGCTCGACCGCGCGCTCTACGCAGCCGCGGACGCCGCCGCGAACGTGCCCGACTGGCCGACGCTCGACCGGCTCCCGTTCGACCACGAGCGCCAGCTCGCCTCGGTCCTCGTCGACACGCCGGAGGGCAGGCTGCTGATCGCCAAGGGCGCCCCCGAAGGCGTGCTCGCCCGCTGCGCGAGCGTCCCGGCCGAGGCCCAGGCGACTCTCGACGGGCTCTTCGCCTCCGGCACGCGCGTCGTCGCCGTCGCCAGCCGCCCGGTCACGCTCGAGCGCCTCGGCCGCGACGACGAGCGCGACCTCTCGCTCGACGGCTTCCTCTGCTTCAGCGACCCGCCCAAGGCCGACGTGCAGGAGTCGCTCGCCCGCCTCGCCCGGCTCGGGATCGCGGTCAAGATCGTCACCGGCGACAACGGCCAGGTCGCTGCGCACCTCTGCCGCGAGGTCGGTCTCGACCCGGGCGACGTCGTCACGGGCGCCGCGCTCGAGGCGCTGGACGACGACGCGCTCCTGCAGGCTGCTGCCGCGGACGACGATCTTCGCCCGCGTCACCCCCGAGCAGAAGTCGCGGATCATCCGCGCGGAGCGCAGCCTCGGGGCGGACGTCGGCTTCCTCGGCGACGGCGTCAACGACGCGATCGCCCTCCACGACGCCGACGTCGGCATCTCGGTCGACTCGGCCGCCGACGTCGCCAAGGACGCCGCCGACGTCGTGCTGCTCGACAAGGACCTCGGGATCATCGCCGACGGCGTCGTCGAAGGCAGGCGCATCTTCGCGAACACGATCAAGTACGTGCTGATGGGCACCTCGTCCAACTTCGGGAACATGTTCTCCGCCGCCGGCGCCTCGCTGTTCCTCTCGTTCCTGCCGATGCTGCCGACGCAGATCCTGCTCAACAACCTCCTCTACGACGTCAGCGAGATGACGATCCCGACCGACAACGTCGACGAGGAGCTGCTCGCCCGCCCGTCCCAGTGGGACATCGGCCTGATCCGCCGCTTCATGGCCTTCTTCGGGCCGATCTCGAGCGCTCTACGACTTCCTCACCTTCGCCGTCATGCTGCGCGTCTTCCACGCCGGCCCGACGCCTGTTTCGCTCCGGCTGGTTCGTCGAGTCGCTCACGACCCAGACGCTCGTCATCTTCGTCATCCGCACCCGCCGCGTCCCCTTCTTCAAGAGCCGCCCCAGCACGCCGCTCCTGACGCGCCACTCTCGCCTGCGCCGCGATCGGCGTCGCCCTGCCGTACATCGGCCCCTTCGCGCGCCTGTTCGGCTTTCAGCCCGCTGCCGCTCTCGTTCCTCGCCGTCCTCGTCGGCATGATCGTCACCTACCTCGCGCTCGCGCAGCTCGGCGTCGCGCTCTTCTTCAAGCCGCAAGGCGGCCGCTCGCTCGCCCGCGCCATCGGCCGCCGACGAGCGGCAGATCCGGCCGCAGAGCCTCACGCTGGCACGCGTGGCCCCGCGCCGGCGGGGCTGCGGGCTGAAGCCCGCGCCACGCCGTGTGACGATCGTCCACGAACAGCAATCCGCTACCGTGCTCATAGCGTCCCCGTGTCCTGACTCCCACACGAGCCCGCCGATCGTCGTCTTCGGGGGAGTCGCATGAGGGAGCAACGGGATGGCCGCAAGCGTGCGGACGGCGATCGTCTCCACCTATCCGCCGCGCGCGTGCGGGATCGGCACGTTCGCGGCCGACCTGCGCGGGACGCTGCTCGGCGTCGACGGGATCGACCGCGTCGATCTCGTCGCGGTCGTCAACGAGCCGTCGAGCCCGCAGCGGCGCGGCGCTGCTCGCGACGATCGCGCAGGCCGTCCGCGGCGACTACGTCCGCGCGGCCCGGATGCTCGGCCGGCTCGACGTCGACGTCGTCCTGCTCCAGCACGAGTACGGGATCTTCGGCGGCCGCGACGGCGAGTACGTGCTGTCGTTCGCCGAGGAGCTCGCGCAGCCGCTCGTCGTGACCCTGCACACCGTGCTCTCGGAGCCGACGCCGCACCAGGCTCGAGGTGCTGACCGAGCTGTGCGCGCAGGCCGAGCTCGTGATCGTGATGACCGAGACGGCGCTGCGACTGCTCGTCGAGTGCGGCGCCTGCCCGGCGGAGAAGGTTCGCGTCGTGCCGCACGGCGCGCCGGCGCGGCTCACCGCGCGCGCAGCCGAGGACGCCCGACGGCCGCGCAGCGCGGCACCGGCACCAGGCGACGGCGACGGCTTCCTGCTCTCGACGTTCGGGCTGATCTCGCCCGGCAAGGGCCTCGAGACGGTGATCGAGGCGCTGCCGGCGATCGTCGAGCGCCACCCCGAGGTACGCTACGTGATCGCCGGCCGCACCCATCCCGACGTCGCGCACCGCGAGGGCGAGCGGTACCGGCTGATGCTCGAGCGGCGCGTGCTCGAGCTCGGGCTCGCGGATCACGTCGAGTTCGACGACCGCTTCCTCTCGATCGACGAGCTCTCCGATCTGCTCGCCGCGACCGACGTCTTCGTGACGCCCGTACCGCGAACCGCGAGCAGATCGCCTCGGGCGCGCTCACCTTCGCGCTCGCCGCCGGCTGCGCCGTCGTCTCGACGCCGTACTGGTACGCGCAGGACATGCTCGCCTCGGGCGCCGGCCGGCTCGTCCCGTTCGACGACCCGGCGGCGCTCGCCGACGCGGTCTGCGGCTACATCGAGCAGCCCGAGACGCTCGCCGCGGCGCGCGCCGAGGCGCGGCGGATCGGCGTCGTCGCTCGCCTGGCCGTCGGTCGCCGAGGCGACCGCCTCGGTGCTGCGCGAGGCGCGTCGAGCTCGCCCCGCGGCGCCGGCCGTCGGGCGTCGCCGACCTGCATCTGACGAGCCTGCGCACCGACCACCTGCTCACGCTCGTCGACGACGTCGGCATCGTGCAGCACGCGCACGGGATCATCCCGAACCGCGAGAGCGGCTACTGCGTCGACGACGTCGCCCGGCTCGCGGTCGTCTCGCTCGCGCTCGCGCGCCGCGGCGACGAGCAGGTCTGGACGTCGATCCTCTACCGCTCGCTCGCCTTCCTGCACGCGCGCGACCGGACGACGGCGGGATGCGCAACTTCATGAGCTACGACCGCCGCTGGCTCGACGAGCCGCACGTCGGCGACCACGTCGGCCGCTCGGTCTGGGCGCTCGGCGAGATCCTCGCCACCGCCTGGATCCCGGCCGTCGTCGGCCCGACGCGCGACCTGCTCGACCGACTCGTCGGCGACGCTGCACGGGCGACGTCTCGCTCCGCACCGCCGCCTACACGGTGCTCGGGCTCTCGCGCGCTCGACGCCGACCGGCTCGACCTGCGGCGCGCGGCGCTGCTCGAGCGGCTCGTCGAGCAGCTCGCCGAGGCGCTACGAGCGCACGGCCGGCGAGGACTGGCAGCTGGTTCGAGGACGAGCTCACCTACGACAACGCGCGGCTCCCGCAGGCGCTGATCATCGGCGGCGCCGCGCTCGGCCGCGACGGACCTCCGGCGAGCGCGGGCTCGAGTCGCTGCGCTGGCTCGGCGACGAGTGCGGCCTCGCGGGCGGCGACGCTCCGCCTCTCGGGCCACCACGGCCGCCGCCGGGACGAGCCCGCGCCCGGGCGACGGGCGACGAGCAGCCGCTCGACGCCGCCGCGCTCGTCGAGGCCGAGCTGACCGCGTTCGCGATCACCGGCCGAGCCCGAGCACGGCGTCCGCGCCACGCGCGCCTTCGAGTGGTTCCTCGGCCGCAACCGCCTGCAGCGGCCGCTCTACGACTTCGCGACCGGCGGCTGCAGCGACGGTCTCGGCGAACGAGGCGCTCGAACCACAACGAGGGCGCCGAGTCGACGCTCGCGTTCCACCGCGCCGCGCTCCTCCTCGACGCCGCCGGGCGTCCGGCGCACCGGTCGACCACGCCGCTCGCGAGCCGGTCGCCGCATGAGCCGAGCGCGAGCTCTTCGCAGCGCCACCCCGGCAATCCGATCCTGACCGCCGACGACTGGCCGTATCCCGTCAACGCCGTCTTCAACCCGGCCGCCGCGCGCGCTCGACGGCGAGACCGTCCTGCTCGCCCGCGTCGAGGATCGCACGGGGCATCTCGCACCTCACCGTCGCCCGCTCGGCGAACGGCGTCGACGGCTGGTCGATCGACCCCGAGCCGCTGCTCGCACCCGACGACGACATCGCGAGCGAGCAGTGGGGATTCGAGGACCCGCGCGTCGTCTGGGTCGCCGAGCTCGACCGCTGGGTGATCACCTGCACCGCGTACGGCCCGGCCGGGCCCGGCCGTCTTCCTCGCGACGACCGAGGACTTCACGACGGTCGAGCGCTACGGGATCGTCCGGCATCCCGAGGACAAGAACGCGGCGCTGCTGCCCGCACCGGATCGACGGCCGCTGGGTTCTCTTCCACCGCCCGAAGACCGCAGTTCGGCGGCGCCCACGGCGAGATCCTCCTCTCCCGCTCCGCCGACCTCGTCAGCTGGAGCGCGCCCGGAGCAGGTGCTCCAGCCCCGCGACGGCGCCTGGTGGGACTCGCTGCGGATCGGCATCGGCCCGCCGCCGCTCCGGACCGAGCACGGCTGGCTCCTCGTCTACCACGGCGTCAAGGAGACGGTCGCCGGCGACATCTACCGGGTCGGCCTCGCGCTGCTCGACCTCGACGAGCCGACGCGCGTCCTGCGCCGGCTGCCCGACTGGATCCTCGCGCCGCTCGCGCCGTACGAGCGGACGGGCGACGTCCCGAACGTCGTCTTCCCCTGCGGCCTCGTCCACGACGCCGGCGAGCGGACGAGGTCCGCCTCTACTACGGCGCCGCCGACAGCTCGATCTGCCTCGCGACCGCACGGCTCGGCGAGCTGCTCGAGGCCGTGCTCGCCGCGCCGCCAGGTCTACTACTAGCAGAGGCGCCGGTACAGGGCGAGGTAGTCGTCCACCATCCGGTCGACGCCGAAGCGCCGTTCGACCGACGACCGCACCGCCTCCCGGTCGAGTGCGACCACGATCCGGACGGCGGTGACGGCCTCCTCGACAGAGGACACGAGGAAGCCGTTCTCGCCGTGGCGCACGAGCTCCGGCATCGAGCCCCGTCGCGGTCGCGATCACCGGCGTGCCGCAGGCCATCGCCTCGACGACGCTGAACCCGAACGGCTCGTCGAAGTCGATCAGGTGGAGCAGCGCGACGCGCCTCGCCGAGAAGCTCGCCGCGCCGCTCGGGCCCGACGGCGCCGACGAACCTGACTCGCTCGCCGTCGAGCCGCGGCGCGACCGACCGATCGAAGTAGTCCTCGTCCTGGACGATCCCGGCGATCACGAGCGGGAGACCGGCGCGCTCGGCCGACGTCGATCGCCTCGGCCGTGCCCTTGTCGGGGTGGATCCGCCCGAAGAAGAGCAGGTAGCCGCCGCGCCCCCGCGCCGCAGCTCGAACGCGTCCATGTCGATGCCGTGGTGGATCGTCGCCGCGTAGTCGAGCCGGTCGTGGCGGTCGGCGTCGCTGATCGCCACGTAGTGGCCGATGTCGTTGTACCGCTCGTAGACGGGAACGATCCGCTCGGACGAGAAGCCGTGAATCGTCGTCACGACCGGCGTCGCGACGAGTCGGCTGTAGGTGAGCGGCAGGAAGTCGAAGCCGTTGTGGATCAGGTCGAACTCGCCGGCGCGCTCGAAGACGGTCGCGATGTGCAACGCCTCCCAGACCTTTGCGTCCAACGAGAGATCCTCCGCATAGCCCGTCGGCGCGGTTCCCACGAGGCGAGCGTCGCGTGATCGAGTCGGCGGTCGCGAACAGCGTCACGTCGACCCCGCGCTCGACGAGCCCCTCGGTCAGGAGGGACGCGAACTGCTCCCACGGACCGTAGTGACGAGGCGGCACCCGCCAGGCGATCGGGGCGAGCATCGCGACACGCAGGCCGGCGGCAGCCGGCCTCGCCGCTACTTGCCGCGTGAGGTCTTCTTCTTCGGCTTCGGCTTCGGCGGGATCTCCCTGCCGGCCGCCGTCGCCCGCGCCTTCTGCTTCTTCGTCGCCACGCGTCCTCCGATCGTCGTTCCCGCAACCGTACTCCGTCGCCGGAAGCCGCACCGGACCGGGAACACGAAGAGCGCGTTCTTGTGCGACACTTCACGAGCGCCTGGACCTTGCGCGGACGCCGCCGAGGCTTCGAGCTTCGCCTCTCCGACTGCCACACCAGGCCTGAGTGCCGGACGAGAACGCCGCCGCAGCGGCAGTCAGGAGAACGACGCGATGAAGGGCTCCCACAACCCGAAGAAGTCGGCCAAGAAACCCTCGCAGAAGACGCTGAAGGAGCGTCGGAGCGAGAAGCGCGCCGCTGCGAAGCAGAGCAGCTCGCAGAACGGTTGGGGCAGCTGAAAGGAGGAGACCGATGAGCATGCTCAAGACGCTGATCGCGCGCCTGCGCGCGGCGCTGAAGCTCTAACGGCTCGGCGCTACGCAGCCCAACGCCTGAAGACGAGGCACGTGCTGTGACCGCCGAACCCGAACGAGTTGCTGATCGCCACGTCGACCTGCTCCTGCCGGGCGCTCCCGGGGATCGTGTCGAGGTCGCACTCCGGGTCGGCTCGGACCTGGTTGATCGTCGGAGGCAGAATGCCGCGCTGTAGCGCGAGCACGGTGAAGATCGACTCGACGGCGCCGGCGGCCCCGAGCGGATGGCCGGTCGACCCCTTCGTCGACGATACCGGCGTGCGGTGCGCCTTCTCCTCGCCGAGCGCCGACTTCAGCGCCCGGATCTCGGCCGCATCGCCGGCGGGCGTCGACGTCCCGTGCGCGTTGACGTAGCCGACGTCGGCCGCCTCGATCCCGGCGTCGGCGAAGGCCATCCGGAGCGCGCGGGCGGGGTTCTCGCCCGTCGGATCGGGGTCGGAGACGTGGTTCGCATCCGACGAGGTGCCGTACCCCGCCAGCTCGGCGTAGATGTGGGCGTCGCGCGCCCGGGCGTGCTCGAGCTCCTCGAGCACGAGCAGCGCCGCCGCCTCGCCCATGACGAACCCGTCGCGATCGGCGTCGAACGGACGCGACGCACCGACGGGATCGTCGTTCCGGCGTGAGAGCGCCCGCATCGCCGCAAAGCCTGCAACCGCCACCGGGGTGACCGGCGCCTCCGTGCCGCCGCAGAACATCACGTCGGCTCGGCCGAGCCGGATCGCGTCCAACCCGTCGCCGATCGCCATGCTCGACGCCGCACACGCGGTCGACTCCGACAGGAGCGGCCCGCGCGTCCCCAGCTCGATCGACACCCAACCGGCCGCGAGGTTCGGAAGCATCTGCACGACTGCGAACGGATTCATCCGCTCGGGCCCTCGCTCCTCGAGCAGCAGCACCGAGTCCTCGAGCGACCTGAGACCGCCGATCGCGGTCCCGACAGCAGCGCCTGCACGCTCGCCGACGGCTCGCACGTCGAGGCCCGAGTCCGCCTCTGCCTGGCGAGCTGCCGCGAGCGCGAGGTGGACGCAGCGGTCCATCCGTCGCGAGGCTTTGTGGCTCACGTAGTCGCCGACCTCGAGCCCCTTCACCTCGCAGGCGATCCGCACGGGGTAACCGCTCGCGTCGAACCCCCTGATCGGCGCCGCGCCGGACTCGCCGGCGATCAGAGCCCGCCACGACTCCTCGGCCGAGTTGCCGAGCGGGCTCACCATGCCGATCCCCGTCACCACGACCCTGCGCCGCTCGACTCCCATCGAGCCAGGCTACCTCCGCCTCAGGCGACGGGACGGCGCTCAGCGAGCACTGGTCGCCGCCGGGTCGGTCTCGAGCACCCACACGGCTCCGTCGCCGCACTCGATGCGGGTCCCGCCCTCCGCGTCGTCGAGCCGCGTCCGTCGCACGTAGACGCGCTCGCCGCCGATCTCCGCGAGCGGCCCGCGGATGCCGTCGCGCGCGGCCGCGACCCACCAGGCGCGCACCTGGCGGTGCACGTCCGGGGCCGCGCGCGTCCAGTCGATCTCGGCGAACTCCGGCTCGAAGAACCCTGCGTAGCTCGCTCCGTCCTCGCTCTGGGGCTCCCCGGGGTCGCCGCTCTCCATTCGCTCGAGCGCCTCCGGCAGGAGCGACGACCAGAGCCGGAACAGCGTGTCGAGGACGTCCTGCGCCCGCTCGGCGGCAGCCACCGGGGCCGACCCGCGTGCCAGAAGCGGGCCGGTGTCGAAGTCGGCGTTCATCCTGTGGAAGCTGAAGCCGAGCTCGGTGTCGCCGTTGCGGAGCGCCCAGCCGATCGGGTTCGGCCCGCGGTAACGAGGCAGGAGCGCCGGATGGCCGTTGACGGCGCCGAGACGCGGCACCGCGAGCGCCTCCGCCGGGATCCGCACGGGAAAGCCGCCGCAGAGGGCGACATCCGGCTCGAGCGCCGCGAGCAGCGGCGCGAAGCGCGCGGGCCTGCTCGCGACGAGGACGTCCAGCTGCGGCGGTCGCACGTCGAGCAGTGCCGAGAGCCCCTCGGCGCCGTAGCGGCCGCGCGGCCCCTCGGTCGTCACGACCCCGACGCACTCGTGGCCGAGCTCACGCAGCAGGGGCTCGAGCCGTGCGAGCAGGCCGGGGACCCGCGTGACGAGCGCCACCCGCATCGCGGAGAGTGTACGGGCCGCGGTCTCGCCGCCGACCTCGCCGAAGCTGCCCGATGCGGGTACCGTCGCACCTTGGCCCGCCCGAGACCGACGATCTGGAAGCCGCGCTACGCAACGAGGCGAATGCGGGAGCGCGCGTGGGCCGAGGCCGACCTCAGGCGCGAGCGGGCCGCGCGGTCGGCCGCCCCTCGGCAGCCCTCGCTGCTCGCCCGGCTGATCGGGCGGCTCAGAGGATCGCGCGGGGATACGCCTTCGCCGCCAACGCAGCGGAAAAGGCGAGGAACACGATCACGACGAGGAAGTCGACCCACAGGGTGCCTCCCGCGTTGATCCCGAGCAGCAGCTGGCGCATCCCGTGCACCTCATACGTCAGTGGGTTCACGTGGGCGAGGGCTCGCAGCCACGCGGGCATGATCGAGAGCGGGTAGAGCGCGCTCGAGGCGAAGAAGAGCGGCATCATCACCATCTGGCCGATGCCCATGAAGCGCTCCCGCGTCCGAACGAGCGCCGCGAGGATCATCGACAAGCAGGCGAACCCGCCCGTGGCGAGGACGAGGAGGACGAGCGAGCCGAGGACTCCGCCGACGCTCCACCGGATCGAGATGCCGGTGATCGCGAGCACGGCGAGCAGGACGAGCGCCTGCGTCAGCGCACGGATGCCGGCGCCTGCCGCCTTGCCGAGCACGATCGCGAGGCGCGGCAGGGGCGTCGCGAGCAGACGCTGCAGCTGGCCGACGTCGCGCTCCCAGATGACCGCGAGCCCGAAGAAGATCGCGATGAAGAGCGCCGCCTGCGCCATGATCCCGGGCGCGAGGTAGGCGCGGTAGTCGTGGAAGCCGCCGGCGAGCGCGCGGTTGCGCCGCAGTGCGGTGCCGAAGATGAACAGCCAGAGCAGCGGCTGCACGGAGCGGGTCGCGATGTCGAGATTGTCGTGGCGGAGCTTGCGCAGCTCCGCCCAGCTCATCGCGGCGATGCCGTTGCCGAGCCGCCGGAGGCCTGCGGCGAACCGAGACAGTGCGTCAGCCGAGGCGACGCGAGAGGCGGCGACTTCTGCGTGCATCTCTGAAGCTCCCTCCTTCGATCGTCCGGCCGGTCGCAGCCGTGAACACGTCGTCGAGCGTCTGCACACCGAACTCGCCGCGCAGCTCGGCCGGCGTTCCCTGCGCCGCGAGCAGGCCGTGATCCATGATCGCGATGCGGTCGCACTGGCGCTCGGCCTCGTCCATCTGGTGCGTCGTCACGAGCAGCGTCGTCCCCGCATCGTCGCGCAGCTCTTCGAGTCGCTCCCAGACGACCCGCCGAGCGGTCGGATCGAGACCGACTGTCGGCTCGTCGAGAAACAGGATCTGCGGGCGGTTGAGGAGCGCGGTCGCGATCTCGAGCCGTCGCAGCATCCCTCCAGACAGGGTCCACCCGAGCCGGTCGAGAAACGTCTCGAGCCCCATGACCGAGACGGCATGTGCGATCCGTTCACCACGCTCGCGCCGCGGCACGTCGGTGACGCGCGCGTAGAACTCGAGGTTCTCGCGCGCCGTCAGCGCCCCGTCGATCGAGATCGCCTGGGGGATGTACCCGAGCATCTGCCGGATCGGCAGTCCTTCCCGGACGACATCGTGCCCGCCGACGAGCGCACGACCCTCGGTCGGGCGCAACAGCGTCGTCAGCACCCGAATCGTGGTCGTCTTGCCCGCTCCGTTCGGCCCGAGCAGGCCGAACGACTCACCCGCCTCGACGGCGAACGAGACACCGCGGACGGCCTCGACGTCGCCGAAGCGCACGACAAGCCCGTCGACGAGCACCATCGGGTTGCGGCGCGCGAGCGCTTCGGCTGGGCTCATCGGGCGACCAGCTCCTCGCTGCGAGCACGCAGCGCCTCGGTCGCCTTTGCGGTCAGACGGACGAGCTCGACGCGCTCGTCAGGGTCGAGCGCGTCGAGGACGTCGCGGAAGAACTCCTGCCGCCGCTCGGAGACGTCGGCCACGAGACGCCGGCCGGCAGCCGTGAGCGCGACCTCCGTCGCCCGACGGTCGTCTTCTGCCCGCTCACGCGCGGCGACGCCCATCGCCTCGAGCCGGTCGACCAGCCGCGTCCCGGTCGTCTCGTCGACCGCCATCGCGGCTGCGAGGTCGCCGACACGCATGCGCCCCGCCTCCGCGAGCAGGTCGAGCGCACGCAGCTTGGTCGGAGTGAGACGCGAGCCGGCGGCACCGCTCAGCGAGGCCAGCAGGCGCCGGCTCGCGAGGATCCCGCCCAGCTCACGCCAGCAGCGCGAGAGATCGGCAGCGAGAGTGGCGCGGCCCATATACCTGCATAGTACAGCGATCTTCGGTCGCGACTACTGCGGGGGGCCGGCGACGAGCGTGACGGTCGCGGTCCGGCGGCTGCCGTACTGATCGCTCCACGACAGAGAGATCCTGCTGCCCGGCTTCCGCTGCAGGAGCTGCGAGACGATCGTGCCGGGCGATGCGACGGCGTGGCCGGCGATCGCCGTGATGACATCGCCCTGGGACAGGCCTGCGCGGTCGGCGGGCGAGCCGGGCACGACGCCCGCGACGATCGCACCTTGACTGCGCGTGCCGTCGCCGAAGCCGTACGAATCCGGCGAGGCAACGTCGATGCCGAGAAACGCGGTTGCGCCGATGTGGACGGTTGCAGAGGAATGGCCGGCCTCGATCTGCGCGGCGACCGCGAGGGCCCGGTCGATCGGGATCGCAAAGCCGTCTGCGGCTCCCGTCTCGAAGACGAAGTCGCCGCCGGCCGTCGACGCGGCGGTGTCCATGCCGATCACGCGGCCGGAGGCGTCGAGCAGGGGGCCTCCGGAGTCACCCGGCTGCAGCGCGGCGTCGGTCTCGATCAGACCGGTGAGGCGCTCGGTGCCGCCGCGGTCGTTGCCGACGGTGATCGTGCGGTCGAGGCCGGTGATGGTGCCGCGTGCAGAGGTGAGGCTGCCGGTGCCGCCCGCATTGCCGATCGCACGCACCGCGCGGCCGGGCACGAGCTTCGCCGAGTCGCCGGTGGTGACCGTCGCGAGCCCCGACGCGTTCTTCAGCTTCAGCACCGCCGTGTCTGCGCCGACGTCGTAGCCGACGACCGTCGCGGTGTACCTGCGACCGGTCTGCGGCACAGCGACCTCGATCGAGGTGGCTCCGGCGATCACGTGGTTGTTCGTCAGCACCTCGCCCGTCGACGTGAGGACCATCCCGGTGCCTGCAGCCTGCGCACCTTCGAGGCCGAGCCTCGTGTCGACGACGACGATGCCCGACGTGGCCGACCGGGCCTGCACGGCCGCGGTCGCACGGGAGGGCTGACGGGCGAGGGCGACGCCGAGGGCAACCGCCCCGACGGCGGCTGCAAGCAGTAGACCGGAGAACGTCCGGACCGAAAGAGGGCGCGAGAGCTTCATGCCTCCGTGATACCCCGCCTGGCGAAGAGCGAGCTAAGGCGGACCCACTTCTTAGGCAATCCACATGCGGCTCTTAGGCGGCGCCGGTCTTGTACTCGAGACGGTCTCGAACGTCCTCGCGACAGCAGGCGGAAGGAGCTTTCCCATGCGGATCGAGTCCTCGCCCCACCGGCCCGGCGTCCTCGTCGTGGACGACGACGCGACGATGCGCGTCATGCTGACCCTGCTCCTCGAGGAAGCCGGCTACGCCGCGATCGCGGCCGCCGGCGCCGACCGCGCACTCGCGCGCCTGGCGGAGGAGGGAGCCGACCTGGTGCTGACCGACCTCGTGATGCCGGGCCGCAGCGGCCTCGACCTGCTGGCAACCCTGCGCGTCGAGGCGCCCGACCTGCCGGTGGTCGCGATGACCGGGTCCGACAAGTTGCTGCGGCGTCAGGCGCGTGAGTTGGGCGCCCGATCGGTGCTGCGCAAACCGTTCGAGCTCGAGGCGCTGGTCGCGGCGATCGAGGATGCGCTGGGACGGCGCGGCTCGGTCGAGGCGGTCGCCGCCGTGGCGTGACGCAGGTCGCTCAGGAAAGCCGGGAAGGGCGCGCCGCGGGTGCGCACTCCCGGCAGGCGCCGCGGAGCACGACGTCGTGCCCGGCGACCGAGTAGCCGGTCCGCCCCTCGACCTTGTGCAGCGCGCGCTCGAGCTCGTCGTCGGCGAACGCCTCGACCTTGCCGCAGTCGTCGCAGACGAGGTGATGGTGGTGCTCGCCGTCGGCGTGGATCGGCTCGAAGCGAGAGGTGCCGGCGCCGATGTCGATCCGCTGGACGAAGCCGTCCCGTGTCAGCTGCTCGAGCGCGCGGTAGACGCTCGCGATCCCGACCCGCCGGCCTTCGCCCGCGGAGCTGGTCGAAGATCTCCTGCGCGGTCAGGCAGCAGTGCTGGCGGCCGAGCAGCTCGATCACCGCGCGGCGGGCGCCGCCGTCTGCGGTGGCCACGCGGCTCGAAGCGACGCGAGCGTCGCCTCCGCCCAGGTGCTGTGCGTGTGCGCGCTCACCGCCGACAAACGATAGCGCTTCTCGTCTACGATCGATAGCGGGAATGAGTCTTGTTAGATTATAGCTGCCCGACATGCAGAGACACAGCGATCCGTGATCGTCGTCGTCGCGCTCGCCGTCGCGGCGCGGCGGTCGATCGTGCACGGCAGAGCCGGCGCGTCGCCGTCAGGCGGCGCGCTGCAGGTCGTCGCGGCGGAGAACTTCTGGGGCAGCATCGCCGCGCAGCTCGGCGGCGACCGCGTGCACGTGACGAGCGTGATCACGAGCCCGGCGACCGACCCGCACGACTACGAGCCGACCGCCGCCGACGCGCGCACGATCGCCGGCGCGCAGACTGGTGATCGTGAACGGGATCGGCTACGACCCGTGGGCGCCGAAGCTGCTCGCCGCCAACCCGGTGCACGGCCGGGTCGTGCTCACCGTCGGCGACCTGGTCGGGATCAAGCCGGGCGGCAACCCGCACCGCTGGTACTCGCCCGGCGAACGTGCAGCAGGTGATCGGCGCGATCGTCGCGCGACTACACGAAGCTCGACCCGAAGGACGCCGCCTACTTCGCGCAGCAGCAGGCGCGCTTCGAGACGCGCGGCCTCGCCCAGTACAAGCGGCTGATCGCGCACGATCAGGCGCACGCTACCACGGCGTCCCGGTCGGCGCGTCCGAGAGCATCTTCGCGCCGCTCGCGCAGGCGCTCGGGCTCGAACCTGCTGACACCGCCCTCGTTCCTGAAGGCGATCAGCGAGGGCACCGAGCCGACCGCCGCGGACAAGACGACGATCGACCGCCAGATCGCCCGCAGGCAGATCAAGGTCTGGGTCTTCAACAGCCAGAACAGCACGCCGGACGTGCAGCGGATCACCGACGCCGCCCGCAAGCGGGGCATCCCGGTGACGACGATCACCGAGACGCTGACGCCCGGCCTCCGCGACCTTCCAGGCCTGGCAGTCGCGCCAGCTCGAGGCGCTCGCGGCCGCGCTCGCAAAGGCGACCGGCCGGTGACAGCCGAGCACGCCGCTCGCGGTCGTCGTTCGAGCGGCGCCGCAGCGCGGCTCGGCGGCCGGACGATCTGGAGCGACGTCTCGCTGACGGTCGCGCGCGGGCGAGTTCGTCGCCGTCCTCGGCCCGAACGGCGCCGGCAAGTCGACGCTGATCAAGGCCGTGCTCGGCCTGCTGCCGCTGCGCGCGCGGGACGGCGCATCGGTGCTCGGCCGACCGCCCGGGCGCGGCGAACGACGCGGATCGGCTACCTGCCGCAGCGCCGCAACTTCGACGCCGGCACGCGCATCCGCGGCGTCGACATCGTCCGGCTCGGGCTCGACGGCGCCCGCTGGGGCGTCCCGCTCCCCGGCCTGCCGCGCCGCGCGCGCGAGGCGGCGCGCGTCGCCGAGGTGATCGAGCTCGTCGGCGCGACCGGCGTACGCGCGCCGGCCGATCGGCGAGCTCTCCGGCGGCGAGCAGCAGCGGCTGCTGATCGCGCAGGCGCTCGTCCGCCGGCCCGAGCTGCTGCTGCTCGACGAGCCGCTCGACAGCCTCGACCTGCCGAACCAGGCGGCGGTCGCCGCGCTCGTCCGCCGGATCTGCCGCGCAGGAGCACGTGGCCGTGCTGCTCGTCGCGCACGACATCAACCCGATCCTCAGCTACCTCGACCGCGTCGTCTACCTCGCCGGCGGCGGCGCCGTCGAGGGCCGCCCGGAGGAGGTGATCTCGAGCGAGACGCTGAGCCGCCTGTACGGCGCGCCGATCGAGGTGCTGCGCGCGTCCGACGGCCGGCTCGTCGTCGTCGGCCAGCCCGAGGCGCCGTTCGTGCACGGCGACCGCCACGCCCATGGTTGACGCCGCGGTCTTCCAGGGGCTCTCCTGGAACCTCGGTCGCCGACGTCCGGCAGCTCTTCTCGTACCCGTTCATGGTCAACGCGCTCGAGGCCGGGACGATCGTCGCCGTCATGGCCGGCGTCACCGGCTGGTTCATGGTCCTCCGCCGCCAGACGTTCGCCGGGCACACGCTCTCGGTGATCGCCTTCCCCGGCGCCGCCGCGGCGAGCCTCGCCGGCGCTGCCGCTCGCGGTCGGCTACTTCGGCTTCTGCGGCGCTCGGCGCGCTCGCCCTCGCCGCGATCGCCGGCTCGCGCCGCAGCCTCAGCGCCGAGTCGGCCGCGATCGGCTCGCTGCAGGCGCTCGCGCTCGCGCTCGGCTTCCTCTTCGTCAGCCTCTACCACGGCGTCCTCAACGGCCTCGACTCGCTCCTCTTCGGCACCTTCCTCGGGATCACGAGCGCGCAGGTGACGGTGCTGCTCGTCGTCGCCGTCGTCGACGGTCGCGCTCGTCGCGCTCGCGGCGCGGCCGCTGCTTCTTCGCCTCGGTCGACGCCGACGTCGCGCGCGCCGCCGGCGTGCCCGTGCGGCCTGCTCGGCTTCGGCTTCCTGCTCGTGCTCGGCCTCTCGGTCGCGGAGACGAGCCAGATCACCGGCGCGCTGCTCGTCTTCGCGCTGCTCGTCACGCCCGCGGCGACGGCGCACCAGCTCACGTCGCGGCCCGGCGCTCGGAGTCGCGCTCTCGGTCGCGATCGCGCTCGCCGTCACCTGGCTCGGGCTCGCGCTCGCCTACTTCTCGATCTACCCGGTCGGCTTCTACGTCACGTCGCTCTCGTTCGCGCTCTACGTCCTCGCCCGCCTCGCGCCGGCGCGCTGCTCGCCGACGGCGCGCCCGCGCGCTCGACCGCCGGAGCCGGCCTGATGTTCGCGCACGAGTTCATGCGCAACGCGCTCGTCGCCGGCAGCTTCGTCGGCGCTCGCCTGCGGCCTCGTCGGCTACTTCGTCGTCCTCCGCGCGCAGGTGTTCGCCGGCGACGCGCTCAGCCACGTCGCGTTCACCGGCGCGCTCGCCGCCGCCGTGCTCGGCCTCGACATCCGTCGCCGGCCTGTTCGTCGCCACCATCCTCGGCGGCGTCGCTCATGGGCGCTGCTCGGCGACCGCGCGCGCGCCGACGACGTCGTCGATCGGCTCGCTTCTTCGCCTGGACGCTCGGCCTCGGCGTGCTCTTCCTCTCGATCTTCACGACCAAGAGCAGCGCCGGGAACGGCACCGCCGGCGTCCGCGTCCTCTTCGGCTCGATCTTCGGCCTCAGCAGCGACGCGACGTCCGGACGTCGGTCGCTGCTCGCGTCGTCGCGATGCGTCCTCGCTGCTCGCGATCGCGCGGCCGCTGCTGTTCGCCTCGCTCGACGCGGCGGTCGCCGCCGCCCAGGGCGTACCGGTCCGCGCGCTCGGGCTCGGCTTCCTCGCGCTCCTCGGCCTCGTCGCCGCCCAGGCGACCCAGGCCGTCGGCGCGCTGCTGCTCCTCGGCCTGCTCGCCGCCCCGGCGGGCGCCGCCCACCGGCTCACCGACGAGCCCGTATCGCGGACTGCTCCTCTCCGCCGTCCTCGCCGCTCGGCTCGGTCTGGCTCGGCCTCACGCTCAGCTACGTGTTCCCGACGCTGCCGCCGAGCTCGATGATCATCGTCGCCGCCGTCGGCGCGTACGTCGTCGCACTGCTCGCGACTGTGACAAGCACGGGAGGCGGCTCGAAGCCGCCTCCCGTGCCGAGTGGCTCGTCCTAGCCGCCGTTTCGAACTGGACGTAGCCCAGGGGAGGCTCCGAGCCGGCGCGCGGGCCTGCGGCCAACCGTGGCCGCAGGCGAGTCGAGCAGAGGCAGGCCCCCGAAGGCGGCGGGTGCTGGTATGTAGACGGCATGACCGACGCCGACGAGCTCCGGGCCTCGCGCGCCCGCCTCGCGACCTCCGCCGCCGAGCAGCGGCGCTCTGTCGAGCGTGCGCTGCACGACGGCGTGCAACAGGACCTGATCGCGATCTCCGTCCGTCTTCAGCTCGTGCGGGAGCTCGTCACGCACGAGCCGGCAGCGCTCGAGCTGCTCGATGAGCTCCGGCAGCAGGCACGAGCTGCGCTCGACCGCGTGCGCACGCTCGCGGCCGAGGTCTATCCGTCACTGCTCGACGCACGCGGCCTGGGCGACGCCCTCCGCGAAGCGCTGCGCGCCGCGGGCCTGCGCGCGCGGATCGACACGACCGGCCTCGGACGCCATTCACGCGAGGTCGAGGCCGCCGTCTACTTCTGCTGCCGCGCGGCGCTCGAAGGCGTCGCACCGGGCACCCGCGTGACGATCGCGCTCCGGGAGGACGAGGGTGGGCTCCAGCTCGAGTTGAGGGGTGGGGACGAGGCCGGCGCCGCCGTCGCGCGCGACATCGCCGAGGCGGCCGGAGGAACGGCCGGCGTCGAGTCGGCTGCCGGCGGCGGCTGCAGACTCGAGGCGACGTTCCCGCTCTAGTCGTCCGCCGCGAGATAGAGGACGACGGCCTTCACGCGCTTGTGGACGGACGGCTCCCAGCCGATCCCGAGCTTGAGGAAGATCGAATGGATCACCTTCTCGACCGAGCGCTCGGTGAGGAACAGCGTGTCGGCGATCGCGGCGTTGTTCTTGCCCTCGGCCATCTCCCGGAGCACGTCCCGTTCGCGTGCCGTCAGGTCGTTCAGCGGCGACGCTTCGGCGCGCGCTTTCGAGGTGACGAGACCCTCGACCACCTTCGGGTCGATCATCGAGCCGCCGTCGGCGACCGCTCTGATCGCGCCGACGAGCTGTCTCAGGTCGTCCACCCGCTCCTTCAGCAGGTACGCGCGGCCCGCGGTCCCCGCCTCGAGCAGCGCGAGCGCGTAGCGCGGCTCGGCGTACTGGCTCAGCACGACAACGCCCACGTCGGGGTGCGTCGTACGCAGGGTCTCCGCCGCCTGGATGCCCTCGTCGATGCTCGTCGGAGGCATGCGGATGTCGGTCAGGACGACGTCGGGCCGCTCTCTTTCCACCGCGGCGAGCAAGGACGCGAGGTCGTCGCAGGCCGCGACCACCTCGACCTCGGGCTCGTTCTCGAGCAGCCGCCGGACGCCCTCGCGGACGAGGTAATGGTCATCGGCGAGCACGACCCGGATCGCCATCTGCGCCTCATAGGATGACGCAGTGGCGGAGCTCGTGCTGATCGTCGACGACAACGAGCTGAACGCAAAGCTGGTCCGCGACGTGCTGGAGGCGGCGGGCTTCTCGACCGTCGTCGCGGCGACCGCCGCCGAGGGGATCGCAGTCGCGCGCGAACGGGCACCCGACGTCGTGTTGATGGACCTGCGGCTCCCGGATCTCGACGGGACCGAGGCGGTGCGGCGGCTCGCCGCCGACGAGCGCACCGCCCACATCCCCGTGATCGCCTCGAGCGCGCTTCCAGCCTCAGAGGTGGAGCGCTGGATCTTGGAGTCCGGCTTCGCGGGCTACGTCGAGAAGCCGGTCGACGTGATCGCGCTGCCGGGCCAGGTGCGCGAGCACGTCGACCGCTGACTTGCTGGCCACAGCCGAACGGGGGGCTAGCCCCCTGGACGGGCCTAGATGGCGGTGACACGATCACCGCAAATCGAGCAGGCGAGCCCAAGGAGAGAACACGAATGCGGAAGCTTGCATACCTCGTCGTCGTCGCGGCGCTCCTCGTGGCGCTGCAGCTCGGCCTCGGGAGAGCGACGGCCTCGACGACGTCGAGGTCGGACGCGGTCACCCAGCAGGAGGCCGACAAGTGGGAGATCGACCAGATCGAGGTGAAGTTCCACCGGGCGACCTCGCATCACGACATCAACCTGATGATGTCGTTGTGGGCCCCGGGCTCGGTATTCAACATCGGCACGGCGACGCTCACGGGCAAGGCCCAGATCAGGCACTGGTTCCTGACGGAGAACAAGGCGTTCCAGGCCAACCCTCACTGGGAGTCCGACACGCCCTCGTACAAGCTGAGGATCAGCCTCAACGGCGACAAGGCGACGCTGTACTTCGAGTGCCATTACATCGACACGAAGACCTCGATGGTCGTCACAGAGGCCGGGGTGACGCACACGGTGCAGAAGATCAACGGGCAATGGCTGATCACCAACTCGGCCAGCTCGAACGCGACACTCAGCCCCTAACAATCCCTGATGGCGCAGCCCGAGGTGCTCGATGCGCCGCCCAGCCGCGTTCGCTGGGCGGCGCTGGCACGGATCAGGAACCGGCTTGCGGCCGGGGTCGGCCGCGTGCCGGTCACGGTTCGGACCAAGCTGCTCGCCGCGGTCCTTGCCCTCGCGGGGCTGCTCGTCCTGGTCACCGTCCTCGGCATTCACTTCCTCGGGCAGTCGAACGCGCGGGTCGAGAACCTGAGCACACTGCAGAAGCGCGTCGCGCAATACGGAGAGCTGGCTGCGTATGCCGACGTCGTTCGGCAGGGTCTGAGCGCGCGCTCAACCGGGGCGCCGGGTCAAAGCCGCTACACCGGCGTGAAGCCGATTCCCGGCGGGAGTCAGTGGATCGAGACGGATCTCACCCTGCGCACGCTGCTGACGCAGCTCTACACCGCCTTCCAGGAGGACGAGTTCGAGTTCGTGCCGCCCCCCGCCGACGAGAAGGTGCTCCGGAGGATCCGAGCCGACTACGCGACGGTCGAATCGGCGGTCGTCGAGATCCAGAAGCTCGACCACGCAAATGTCCGTGGGTTCACGTTCGCGCCGTACCTGAGGGTCGCGATCAGCGCCGGCGACGACCTGAACACGAGGGCCACCAACCTCTCGTTCCAGACGAGTAACGAGACAGCCGGCGTCGTGGCAGCGAACCGAAGCGCCGACGCGTCGTCGCGTAACCTCTTCATCGGTGTCAGCGCGGCGAGCGTCCTGCTGGCGCTCGGGCTCGGGCTTCTGCTCTCGTGGGCGCTGATCGGCCCGATTCGCCGCACCGAAGCACGGCTTGCCGAGATCGCCGCCGGTGACTTCTCCGGCGAACTGGACGTGCCGAACCGCGACGAGCTCGGCTCGCTCGCCGCAAACGTGAACCGCATGAACGACGAGCTGCGCCGGGTCTACGGCGAGCTCGAGACCGCAAGCCGGCACAAGAGCGAGTTCCTCGCGAACATGTCGCACGAGCTGCGGACGCCGCTGAACGCAATCATCGGCTTCTCTCAGGTGCTGCGTCAGCGGCTGTTCGGAGAGATCAACGAGAAACAGGACGAGTATCTCGGCGACATCCTCTCGTCCGGCAACCACCTGCTGTCGCTGATCAACGACGTGCTCGACCTGTCGAAGGTCGAGGCGGGGCAGGTCGAGCTCGAAGTCGCCACGTTCTCCTTGCGTGAGGCGCTCGAGCGGGGCGTCGTCATCGTCCGCGAGCGCGCCTCCAAGACCGGCGTGAGCCTCGCGCTCGAGCTCGCGCCCGACGTCGACCTGGTCGACGCCGACGAACGGCGGATCCGCCAGGTCGTGTTCAACCTGCTCTCGAACGCGGTCAAGTTCACGCCCGAGGGCGGTAGCGTGGTCGTCGCGTCCGAGCGTGGTGACCGCGAGGTCTCCGTGTCGGTCACCGACACGGGCCCCGGGATCGCGCCGGAGGACCAGGAGCGAATCTTCGAGGAGTTCCAGCAGACCGACGTGGGCCTGCAGCAGCGGGAGGGCACCGGGCTCGGGCTCGCGCTCTCGAAGCGGCTCGTCGAGCTGCACGGCGGCCGCATCTGGGTCGAGAGCGAGCCGGGCCGCGGCAGCCGCTTCACCTTCACGCTCCCGACCCGAGGGCAGGAGAGCTGAGATGGCGGGCGAGCGGGTCCTCGTCGTCGAGGACAACGAGAAGAACATGAAGCTCTTCCGCGACGTGCTCCAGGCGACCGGCTACGCAACGCTCGAGGCGGCCACCGGCGAGGACGCGGTGGCGCTCGCCGTCGCCCACGAGCCCGACCTCGTGCTCATGGACGAGCAGTTGCCGGGGATCAGCGGCACCGAGGCGCTCGCACGCCTCCGCGCAGATCCGCGGACGGCGTCGATCCCGGTGCTCGCGCTGACGGCGCAGGCGATGCGCGGCGACCGCGAGCGATTCCTCGAAGCCGGCTTCGACGGCTACCTCTCCAAGCCGGTCGACGTCGTCGAGCTGATCGAGACCGTGCGGGAGCACTGCGCGTGACCGAGCCGACCGCGAAGATCCTCGTCGTCGACGACATGCCGGAGAACGTGCGCTTGCTCGAGGCCGTGCTCGTCCCACGCGGCTACGAGGTCGTCTCGGCGCGCGACGGCATCGCAGCGCTCGAGCTCGTCGAGTCGGAACAGCCCGACCTGATCCTCCTCGACGTGATGATGCCTGGGCTCGACGGCTACGGCGTCTGCACGCAGCTGCGCGCGAACGACGACACCGCCGTGCTGCCGGTGATCATGGTCACGTCGAGCATCGGGCAGGAGAAGACGCGGGCGATCGAGTCGGGCGCCGACGACTTCATCCCCAAGCCGTTCAACCACGACGAGCTGCTGACGCGAGTGCGGTCGCTGCTCCGCATCAAGCGCTACCACGACACGATCAAGGCCCAAGCCGCCGAGCTCGCCGAGCTCAACCGGACGCTCGAGCAACGTGTGCAGTCGCAGATCGGCGAGCTCGAGCGCCTGAGGCGGTTGCGCCGGTTCCTCTCGCCGCAGGTCGTCGACGCAATCGTCTCCTCGGGAGACGACACGATCCTCGCGAGCCACCGCCGGCAGGTGGCGATGTTCTTCGCCGACCTGCGCGGCTGGACGAACTTCGTCGACGCCGTCGAGCCCGAGGAGTTGATGCGCGTGCTGCGCGAGTTCCACGACGTCGTCGGGAGGCTCGCGAACCGGCTGGAGGCGACCGTCGGATTCCTCGAGGGCGACGGCGTGCAGCTCTTCTTCAACGACCCGATCGAGATCCCGGACGCGCCCCTACGGGCGGCCCGGCTCGGCTGCGCCCTGCGCGAGGAGATGGCCGAGCTGACGCCCGTCTGGCGGAAGCGCGGCTACGACCTCGACTTCGGGGCCGGTATCGCCCTCGGGTATGCGACCTGCGGCGAGGTGGGCTTCGAAGGACGCTCCGACTATGCGGCGATCGGCGCCGTCACGAACCTCGCCTCCCGGCTCGCCGACGAGGCAACGCCCGGCCAGGTGCTGATCGCGCAACGCCTCTACGCGGAGATCGAGGACGCCGTCGACGTCGAGCCCGTCGGCGAGTTCTCGCTGAAGGGCTTCCAGCGGCCCGTCGCGGCCTTCAACGTCCTCGGCGTCCGCGAGACGCCGAACGTCCCCGCGTCGCCCTTCCGCTGAGCGCCCTGGCGGATGCGCCGAGCCCCGACGCGGCGAACGCGGCGTGATGCCCGAGGCGGTGCGCGAGCCTACGGACGTCGTCGGCCTGCTCCGGCAATACGAGCGTGATCCCCGTACCGCTCCGGCCGGCGCGGCCGGTGCGCCCGACCCGGTGCACGTAGTCGTCGTGGGTGTGCGGCGGGTCGAAGTTGATCACGTGCGTTATGTCGTCGAGGTCGAGCCCGCGGGCGGCCACGTCGGTCGCGACGAGCGTCGTCGTGCGACCGGATTCGAAGGACGCGAGCGCGCGCTCGCGCGCGTTCTGCGACATGTTCCCATGCATCGCGCGCGCGGCGACGTCGTGCTGGCGCGTCAGCTTGCGGACGAGCTTGTCAGCGCCGTGCTTCGTGCGGACGAAGACGAGCGCGAGGCGACGCTCGCGTGCAAGCTCCGCGACGAGCGAGTCGAGCTTGCCGTCGAGCGTCACCGGGATGAACTCGTGACGGATCTCGCCCTGCTCTCCGGCACCTACAGCCGCCGCGGTGTGGGCGATCGCGTCGCGCGTATAGCTCGAGGCGAGGTCACGCACCGGGCCGTCGAGGGTGGCGGAGAAGAGCATCGTCTGCCGCCTCTCCGGCAGGCTCGCCATGATGCGGTCGACCTGCGGGCGGAAGCCCATGTCCAGCATGCGGTCGGCTTCGTCCAGCACGAGGATCCGGACGCCGTCGAGGTGCACGAGCCCACGTCCGATCAGGTCGAACAGGCGCCCGGGCGTCGCGACGAGGATGTCGGCGCTGCGCGCACGCTTTGCCTGCGCGGGCAGCGGGGCACCGCCGTAGACCGCGGCGACACCGAGCCGCTTCACCCGGGCGAGCGGCTGCAGGTCGGCTGCGACCTGAGAGGCGAGCTCGCGTGTGGGAACGAGGACGAGAGCGGCGGGGCGGCGCCCGCCTGCAACCGCACGCTCGACGATCGGCAGACCGAACGCGAGCGTCTTCCCGGACCCGGTTGGTGCCGCGGCGAGGATGTCCCGCCCGCGCAGCGCGTCCTCGAGGGCGATCGCCTGGATCGCGAACGGGGTGTGGATCTCGCTCTCGGCGAGCGCTCGCACGACAGGCGCGCTGACGCCGAGGGCGGCGAATGACTTCGACATGGTGTTCTACTCCTTCAGTTCAGGGACTCGAGACACAAGAGACTCGAATCGCCTGAGAAAGGAGGAACGAGAAGCTGGATCTCCGGCCGCAAGAGCACGGACCGTGCGGTGACGGTAGCAGCCCCGTGCTATCGTGAAGCAGATCCGAGCGAGTACCGGTTGCGCACAGTGCGCTTCCCCTGCCCGTTCTTTCTTGGCAGGAGGAGGTGTTTTTTTATGGCAACCGGAACCGTGAAGTGGTTCAACGACGCGAAGGGGTATGGCTTCATCACCCCTGCCGACGGTGGCAAGGACGTGTTCGTCCACCACTCGTCGATCTCCGGCGAGGGCTTCAAGTCGCTCGCCGAGGGTGCTCAGGTGCAGTTCGAGGCAGTCGACGGGGCGAAGGGCCCCGAGGCGAAGTCCGTCGTCGCTGTCTAGTCCCGTCGTTGATGCGGGGCCCGCACAGGGCCCCGCATGCGAGCTTTCGAGGGAGGCCCTATGAAGGGGACCCTGATCTGGTTCAACCCGGCGAAGCGACAGGGCTTCATCCGCACCGAAGAGGGCGAGCGTCTGCTCGTCGAGACGGACGGATTCGAGCCGGGGCAGACGGTCGGCGAGCGCTGCAGGGGAACAGAGGTCTCGTTCGACCGCATCGATTCCGGTACCGACGAGCCACGGGCGGTGCACGTCAGCGTCGTGCCCCTCTTCGCTGCGCGCCGCGCCCGATCGAGGAGGCGCTGAGTGGGAAGACGAAGCCCTGAGACGATGGTGAAGCGCGCGCGCGAACAGGCGCTGCGCGAGAAGCGTGAGCTCAAGCAGGCGAAGAAGGACGCGCGAGCCGCAGCGCGCCGCGACCCCGACGGCGGCGCCGTCCAAGAGCCTGCAGACTCCGCGGAGTAGCGACCCGGTGCCCGACAACCGCTTCGGCGGCACGGCCAAGGGCCCGGGCACGGCGGTCGTGGGCTACGAGAAGACGCTCGAGGCGCTCCTGTCTCTGATCGGGCGCCAGGTGCTCGTGCTCTTCTCGGGCACCGACGGGCCGCCGTTCATCGCAGGCGTGATGTCGGGCCGGCTCGAACGAGGCGAGCTCGACGAACGGTTGCAGGCAGTACTGCTGCGAGACGACGCGGCCGAGGTCGAGACGCTTTTCTTCCACGTCGGATCGCGACAGAACGGATTCGTCCTCCGCCCCGACGAGTTCGAGTGCGGCTTCTGGCACAGCGACCGGCAGCTGACGATCCACCTCGGGCGCAGCGCCGTGACCATCATGAGCTCGGGCGAGCTGACGGAGGCGCTCGAGCGATGAGCCCGGACGACCTGCGGGCGCGGGCGCTGGACGCGTACCTCGACCAGCGGGCGACGCACGGCTACACGGTCGAGACACGAACGCCGACGCAGGCGGTGATCGTTCGGCGAAGCCGGCTGTCGTTCGTCCTCGATCGGCTGCGGCCGGGGTCGGGCGGAGAGCGGCACGTCGTGTCGGTGGACGAGCACGGCGTCGTCAGCTCGAGGGCCGCCGAGCCCGTCAGGTGGTGAGCATCAGGCGACCGTGGCCTGCAGCTCGACCACCCCATGACGTGCGCCGAGGTCGACCGTCCCGGCGCGGTCCGCGGCGACCGCCGTCGAGCCGACGAGCACGCGGATCAGGTGCTCGCCCGCGGGGAGGCGGAGGCGAAGACGGCACCGCGAGCCCGCCGGCAGCACGAGCCTCCCCTCGATGGTCGAGCCGTGCCGGACGAGCGAGTAGCTCACCTTCCCGAAGCTCGTCGGCGCGTCGCGCACGTCGATCTCCTTGCCGTCGGCGAGCCAGCCCCGAGGCGTCGAGAACGCGAGGTCGAGCCCGGCCGGGGCGCCGAGCGGCCCGCGCCGCTCGTGCACGAGAAGCTCGCGCAGCGTCTCGAGGTACGAGGCGTTCGCGCCGGAGTTCGGCGGCATGAACATCGACCGGTCGTAGGCACCGTCGACCGGCAGCACCGACACCGCCTCGCCGGAGACGTACGTGCCCTGTGTCATGCCGACTGCGAGCATCCCGTAGAGGCTGAGGACGAGCTGGTCGGGCTGGTCGTTGTCGGCGAAGAACCGTGAGCTGCTGAGACCGTAGACCTGCGCCAGCCCCGATCCGGGCTTGTCGCCGTAGACGGTCCGCGCATATGTGCGCGGCACGCCGAGCAGGCGCGCGCCGTGCCCGAGCAGATAGCGGATGATCCCGTGCGCCGCCCTCGAGTGCGCCGGGAACCAGCCCGACGCGAATGCGTACGGCATCACGAGGTTCCAGTAGGAGCCGTCGCGCGTCGCGGTGAGTCGGCCGAACGGCCGTTGCCGCTCCGACAACTGGTCGGGCACGAACAGCGATCCGTCAGGCAGGCGGGCCGACGCCCGCGCGACGGCCGGCCGCACGGCTCGGTCGATCCCCACGGCGAGCGTCCGCGCCCGGGCCGCCTGCAGCGGGTACCCGTTGGAGCTCCAGACGCGCCCGATCGCGCGCAGCCCTTCGACCGCCTCGATCTGCCCCGGGACGCTGTCGACGTCGTGGCCCTCGAGGTCGGTCGAGAGCGGCTCCGGCTGGAGTCGGCCCCGGGCCGGTCCCGTCCGGAGCTGTCGTGACGCGATCCGGGCGACGAGCCTGTCGAGGGCGGGCGTCTCCGCGCGCAGGAACGCACGATCACGCGTGAGGCGGTAGTACATCGCCGCGGTCGACAGGATGTGCGCCCCCCGGAACGCGCTGAAGCGCCACGGGCGCAGGCGCATGCGCTGGAGCGACAGCTCGATGATCGATTTCGCCACCGAGGAGTAGCCGTACTCGGCAGCGACCTCGGCCGCGTCGAGCGACTCCGCATACGACAGCTCCTCGTACGGGTTGCCGATGCTGTAGCGCCACTCGAACGCGATCAGCTGGGTCAGGATCCCTCGCTCGGCATCCTGCACCGTCGGCTCCGGCACCTGGAAGGTCGCACCGCCCTCGAGGCGCGACTGCCAGAACTTCACGACGGTGTCGCGTGCGGCCGCGTAGGCGGCGGCCCCGGCGTGCACGTACTGGGCGTCAGACGGCGCGTTCAGCCAGTCGGCGTAGATCGTCTGGGTCGTGCCGGCAGGGACCCGGTAGCGCACGACGCCGTCGACGAACTCCGCACCGTCGCCGACGATCAGCCGCGTCTCGCCGCCGAGCGCAAGACGGTCGGGCGCGGTGTGGGCAAGCCGCTGCCAGGGGACGAGCCGCACCGTCGCTCCTCTCGAGGCGCTCCGCGCGTCGACCTCGAGACGGACGAAGCTGATCACGGAGCGCGCGCCGTAAGCGCCGTACGCGCGACCGACGAACGACTCCTGCCGGTAGCGGACGCCGGCGGCATCCGTATAGGACGTCTGCAAGATCGGCAGGTATCCCTCCGCCAGGCGCGCTTGCGCGAGGCGGGCGGTGCACGAACCGAAGCGCTCGCTGCCCGACCCGACGTAGACCGAAAGTGACGGCCCGCCGACGTGGCGCGTGATGATCTCGCTCCCGTCGGCGACGTGTAGCGCGAACACGGTCGAGCCGTACGGCGTGAACGGGAAGGAGAGGGGCACGTAGTAGGACCCGCTCTCGGTGAGCGACCGCCCCTCCCACTGCAGTCCTCGGGTCAGCGGCGGCAGGAGTCGTCGCGCGGCCGCGTACGTCGGGCCGCCGGGGGCCCGAAGCAACCGGCCACCCCACAGGTCGCGCCCCGACGCGACGGCCTGCCCGACGGCCGACGTGTACGCGGACGTAACCGTCCGCGGCGCGCACGCCGCAGGCGCGGCCGGACGCGCTCGTCCAGCTGCCACGGCAACCACAAGCACGGCGATCGCTGCAACTGCGTACGTCCGGGCCCCCCGCATCGGTCGCGCAGTATCGCCGCTCGAGCACCGATCCCGCCAGCCTCAATGCGCGGACGAAGCGGGCCGTCGCTCAGGGGTAGTGCCAGGTGCCGCTGCCGTGGCTTCGCGCGCCGATCGTGAACAGCGCGAACATGCCCTGCGCGAGGTGCCCTCCGTTCAGGATCGTGCAGGCGACCATGTATGCCCCGGGGACGAGTGTCACCGTCAAGCGCGCAGTGCGGCCGGGTTGGACGTCCGGGCTGTGAAACAGAACGGGTCCGTAGATGGCCGTGAAGTTGTGCGGGAAGCGGCCGCCGTTCTCGAGCACGAAGGTCGTTCGGCCGGGGCGCAGCTTCGCCGGCATGACGATCGCGTACTCGGTCAGCCTCACCCGGATCGTCTGGGCGCCGCCGGCTCGAGCCGTTCCGTCGAGCGAGCCGGCCGCCGCGGAAACGACGAGCGGGAGCAGCAGCCACCGCGCGGAGGAGCGGGGTCGTCCCATCGGGGAGGCATACGACCGCCTCGCGACGACGGATTTGCTCAAGGGCGCCCGCTGCGACTCCGACGAGGTAGGGTCGAGGCGCGATGCTCGCCGCCGTCGCTCTCGCCGCCGACGAGGCCGCGCCCGGCCGGCCGTTCACCGACCTCGAGCACACCCGGCGCGACCTGGCGACGCTCATCCGGATGCGCGAGGCCGTGCGTCGCCGGCTGCTCGCAGACCTGCCGTCCGGTACGTGGCAGGAGTCGCGTGACCGCCACTGGCTCGTCGCGCCACGCCGCGACGCCCTGACGCGAGAGTCGGCGATGTTCGCAGTCGGCTTCTTCGGGCAGGCGCGTGAGGAGGTCGACCACGCGCCGATCCTCCGGTTGGAGCACGAGCTGCTCGCCCGCGCCGCCTCGTTCACCGCACTCGTCGCGTACCACAACGTCCGGTTCGCGAACGGCCAGTGGGGCAACCTCGTCACCTTCGACGACGAGCACGGCCCGGAGCAGCTCCGGGGCGACCCGACCCATGCCGAGGCGCTCGCACGGACGGCCGACCACTACCACTCCGTCCGGCTGCACCGGCTGCGCCTCGTCGACGGCCCGACCGGGACGGCAGACCCGGAGCTTCTCTCCACCCTGCTGCTCGACTTCGCCGAGTCGCCGCCCTGGCGCGCAGTACGATCGCCGAGGTGATCACGTGCGTGTCCTGATCCTCGGCGCAGGCTTCGGCGGCCTCGAGCTCGCGACGATGCTCTCCGAAGCCGGCAACGACGGCTTCGACGTCACGCTGATCGACGCGAGCGACGCGTTCGTCTTCGGCTACTCGAAGCTCGATCTGCTGTTTCGGCGAACGCGTTACGACGCCGTCCGGCTCCCGTACAGCCGGATCGAGAAGCCCGGGGTGCGCTTCAGGCAGGAGCGGATCGAGGAGATCGACCCTGGGGAGCGCCGCGTCACCACCGACGCAGGCACCTACGACGGGGACGTGCTCGTCGTCGCACTCGGCGCCGACTACGACGTCGACGCGACACCTGGGCTCGCGCACGCCGACGAGTTCTACTCGGTGGCGGGCGCGCGGCGCCTCGCCGAGAAGCTGCCTCGGTTCGCGGGTGGCCGCGTGATCGTCGGCGTGTGCGACGCCCCCTACAAGTGCCCGCCGGCACCGAGCGAAGCCGTGCTCCTCCTGCACGACGACCTGGCGTCGCGAGGCATCCGCGACGTGAGCGAGCTGACGTTCGTCAGCCCGCTGCCCACGCCCATCCCGCCGTCGCCCGAGACGTCCGACGCGCTGCTCGCCGAGTTCGCCGAGCGCGGAATCGAGTTCGTCGGAGGCCGGCGGATCGCCTCGGTCGACGGCGGCATCGCCGTCCTCGACGACGGTGCCGAGCTTCCCTTCGACCTCTTCCTCGGCGTTCCGAAGCACCGGGCGCCGGACGTCGTGATCGCGAGTGGGCTGACCGAGAACGGCTACGTCCCGGTCAGCTCGCGCACGCTGGAGACCCGGTTTCCGGGCGTGTACGCCGTCGGCGACGTCGCGACGGCGGGCGTCCCGAAGGCGGGCGTCTTCGCCGAAGGCGCCGCGCGCGTCGTCGCCCGCTCGCTCCTCGCGACGATGCACGGTGGTGAGCAGCCGGGCCCGTACGACGGTCGTGGCTCCTGCTACATCGAGTTCGGCGGCGGCCGGGTCGCGCGTGTCGACATCGACTTCCTGTCGGGGCCGGAGAAGACGGGGACATTCCGCGCGCCGGCGGCGGAGCTCGTCGCCGAGAAGCGGGAGTTCGGCGCGAGCCGCGCGGCACGCTGGTTCGGCTAGAGGCTCGATGTGGGATTCGGTGTGATTCGAGTCTCGGTCGCGGGCATCACCGGCTGGACGGGCGCCGCGGTCGCAGCCGCGATCGACGCCGCCGACGACCTGGAGCTCGTCTCCGGCGTCTCGCGCTCGGATCCGGCTCACGACTCGTCGGTCGCCGAGGCGCTCGAGCGGGTCCCGGCCGACGTGCTCGTCGATTTCACGCATGCGACCGCAGTGAAGGGAAACGTGCTGGCCGCGCTCGAGCGCCGGGTAGCAGTGGTCGTCGGTTCGAGCGGGCTCTCCACCGAGGACTACGACGAGATCGACGCGCTCTCCCGGACCCAAGGGGTCGGGGTGATCGCGGCCGGCAACTTCTCGCTCACAGCCGCGCTGCTCCTCCGCTTCTCGACGGAGGCCGCACGCCACCTCGACTCATGGGAGGTGATCGACTATGCGAGCGCCACCAAGGCGGACGCCCCGAGCGGGACGGCGCGCGAGCTCGCGGAGCGGCTCGCGACCGTCGGAGCGCCGGCGCAGCCCGTTCCCCCCGGACAGGTTCTCGGTGCTCCGGACGCGCGCGGCGCGACCGTCGCCGGCACCCAGGTGCACTCGCTTCGCCTCCCCAGCTTCGTCGTCTCGACCGAGGTCGTTTTCGCGAGCCGGGGCGAGCGGCTGTCGATTCGCCACGACGCCGGTGACACCACGGCGCCGTACGTCGCGGGCACGCTGCTCGCGATCCGCGCCGTCGGTGGACGCGTCGGCTTGACCCGGGGACTCGACCGGCTGCTGGCCTGATGGTCGACAGGACCACGGGAGGCATGAGATGAGTCTTCGCGGCTGGATCTTCGCGTTCGTGTACGACCGGCAACTGGCGAAGACCGAGCAGGCCGGCCTGGGCGAGCTCCGCCGCGGGCTGCTCGGCGAGGCGAGCGGGCGAGTGCTCGAGATCGGCGCCGGCACCGGGGCGAACCTCGCCCATTACGGCGCCGCGGTCGAGTCGCTCACCCTCACCGAGCCGGAAGCGCCGATGCTGCGCCGGCTCGCGCCGCGCGCGCGGGAGCGGGCGCCGCATGCGACCGTGCTGCGCGCCCACGCCGAGGATCTGCCGTTCGACGACGACAGCTTCGACACGGTCGTCTCGACGCTCGTGCTCTGTGGCGTCCCCGACCAGCCGCACGCCCTCCGCGAGGTGCGCCGCGTGCTCAGGCCCGGCGGCAAGCTGCTCTTCATCGAGCACGTGCGCGCGGAAGACCCGAAGCTCGCGCGACTCCAGGACCGCATGAACGGCCTCAACCGCCTCGTCGCCTGTTGCGAGTGCAACCGGCCGACGCTCGACTCGATCAGGGCGGCCGGCTTCCAGGTCGAACGGCTGGAGCAGACGACGTTGCCGAACGCGCCACCGTTCGTCCGCCCCCTGATCGCGGGCGCCGCCACGGCGTGACGGACGAGCTCAGCGCATAGCGCGTTCCGTCGTCACGCCTTCCGGCCGACGAAGATCGCCCAGCCGAGCAGCGCGCGCTTGAAGCGGAGGTAGCTCCTGCGGAGGCGCTCGTGCGCCGTCCGGAACTCGTGCGCGTGAGCGTGATCGGCATTCGCTGCCAGGCGGATCTTCTCCGGGCTCGACGGGTTCTGGATCTCGTTGTCACGTTCGACGACCTCCCACGGCCAGAACACGCGGGACATCCTACGACGCTCGCAGATACGCCAGCACGGCCAGCACCCGGCGGTGATCCTCGCCCGACGGAGGCAGCCGCAGCTTCGTGAGGATGTTCGCCACGTGCTTCTCGACCGCGCCGACGGTCAGCACGAGGCTGGTCGCGATCGCGGCGTTCGAGCGTCCCTCCGCCATCAGGCCGAGCACCTCGAGCTCACGCGGCGAGAGCCCATCGAGCGGGCCGCCTGTTCGGCGACGAGCGAGCAGCTGCGCGACGACCTCGGGATCGAGCGCGGTGCCGCCGTCACCGACGCGCCGCACCGCCGCCACGAAGTCGTCGACGTCCATGATCCGGTCCTTGAGCAGGTAGCCGAGCCCGCCGCGACCGTCGGCGAGCAGCTCGGTCGCGTAGGCCTGCTCGACGTACTGAGAGACGATCAGGATCCCGGTTTCGGGGGCGTGCTCGCGCAAGGTGAGCGCCGCGCGGACGCCCTCGTCGCGAAAGGAGGGCGGCAGCCGGATGTCGACGATCGCAACGTCGGGGCGCTCGAGCAACACCGACGAGACGAGCGCCTCAGCGTCGGCAACCGCCGCGACAACCTCGAACCCGTTGTCGCGCAGCAGCCTCGTCAGCCCGTCGCGGAGCAGGGCGAGGTCCTCCGCGATCACGATGCGCACGGGATCACCGCCCTGATCGTGGTCGGGCCGCCGGCCGGGCTCGACACCTCGAGCCGCCCGTCGAGCGCCTCGACGCGGCGGGCGAGGCCGCGAAGGCCGCCGCCGGCCGCGTTGGCGCCGCCCTCGCCGTCATCGGTGACATCGACGACGACCCGACCCGCGTTCGCGCGCACGCGGATGCCGACGTGCTCGGCGCTCGAATGCTTGCCGACGTTCGCCAGCGCTTCCGCGACGACGAAGTAGGCTGCGCTCTCGACAGCGCGGGGCGGGCGCTGCGCAACGTCCACGGCAACGTCGACCCGCAGCGGCGTGCGTGCGACGAGCGCGTTCACCGCCGCTTCGAGCCCGCGGTCGGCGAGCACCGGCGGGTGGATGCCGCGCGCGAGGCTCCGCAGCTCCTCGAGCGCCTCGCGTGTCCCCTGCCGTGCCTCGGCGAGCAGCTCCTTGGCCGACGCCGGGTCGGTGGCCAGCTTCTGCTCGGCCATGCCGATGCTCATCCCGAGCGCGACGAGCCGCGCCTGCGCACCGTCGTGCAGGTCGCGCTCGATCCGCTCGAGCTCCGACTCCTGGTGCTCGACGGCGCCCGCCCTCGTCTCCTCGAGCACCGCGATCCGCTCGGACGACCCGCGCTGCGCGAAGGTGACGGCGGCGTGCACGAGCAAAGCGCTACCCAGTCCCAGCATCGGCCACGCCGGCCAGAAGGTGCCGCGGCCGGTGACGGCCCAGACGAGCACGAAGAAGAGGGCGAGAAACGCCGTCGCGCCGGCGTGGCTCGAGAGTGCCCGCCACCGGGTGCGGCTCGCCCCGAGCACGACCCACGCGTGCACCGCGAGTGGGAGCCCAAGCGCGATCAGCGTCCACTCCGGCCAGAAGTAGCTCCGGGAGGTGAGCGCCCAGATGACGACGAGCAGCGCGTTGAGGCCTCCGTACAGGGAGGCGTGCAGGCGAAGCGCCTGCCGTTGCTCGGCCGGCGAGACCTCCGGCGCGTCGACACCTGCAGCGAGCAGGCCGTCCACGATCCGGCGCGAGAAGGAGCAGAGCGGCGTGGCGAGCGCGAGCGCGACCGCCAGCCCGGCGAGCCCGAGTGGCACACAGAGGAGGGCCCGGCCGAGCGAATCCACATGCCAGGCGAAGTGGACGTCCGTGAAGCGGTACCAGACGGGCATCGCGAGAAGACCGAGCGACGCCGCGAGCAGCGTCCACTCGAAGAGCGCGAGCCCGAAGCCGAGTGATAGGCGGACGGCGAGGAAGGCCTGCTGCTGCCAGAAGGCCGGATCGCGCAGCACGTTCCCCGCCCGCCGCCAGAAGCCGGCCGGCCCCGGCGAGCCGAGGCGCGGCCTGGCGGATGCACCGACGAGCTCGCGCGCGAGCTCCGCGTCGAAACGCGCGACGCCGCCGACGGCGTAGCGAAAACCGACCAGCGCGGGCACGACGAGCGGGGTGATCGCGAGGGTGGTGACGGTCACCCACCCCGCGATCAGCACACCCAGCGCGACCGCACCGACCGGCACGGCGGCGAGCAGGTACAGCAACGTGCGGGCCGTCCGTGTCACCGTTAACCCGCCTCGGCCACCGGCGCCGCCACGGACTCGTGGCGCAGCTCCGGCAGCCAGCCCAGGCTGCGTGGCAGATACCAGTTCCAGCGGCCCAGCAGCTTCATCGTCGCGGGCAGGAGCAGCGCACGCACGACGGTCGCGTCGAGCAGCACGGCGACCGCGAGCCCGACCCCCATCTGCTTGATGTCGAGCGTCGAGAGCGTCGCGAAGACCGAGAACACCCCGACCATCACGAACGCAGCGCTCGTCACCGTGCTCGCGGTGGTGCGGATCCCCTGCTCCACCGCCTCGTCCGTCGGCACGCCTCGGTCGACCAGCTCCTTGATGCGGCTGACGATGAAGACGTGGTAGTCCATCGAGAGCCCGAACAGCACCGTGAACAGGAAGAGCGGGAGCCAGGTGACGACGGCTCCGTTCGAGTGGAAGCCGAGCAGTCCCTGGAGATGCCCCTGCTGGAAGATCCACACGAGCACACCGTACGCCGCGCCGACCGACAGCAGGTTGAGCACGATCGCCGCGAGCGGGATCACGATCGACCTGAACGTGACCAGCAGGAGGACGAACGCGAGGCCGAGCACGAACGCGAACACGAACGGCGCGTGCGAGCGGTTCGTGGCGTTGAAGTCGGCGTCACCCGCGGTCTCGCCGGTGACCGCAACCTCGACCCCGGCGAGCCGTCCCAGAGACACCGGCACGACCGACCGCCGCAGGACACCGAGCGCGTGCATGGCCGCCCGGTCGTTGCCGTTCCCCACGAGCGGCACGTCGATCTTCGCGACCGTGTGCGACGGGTTCACGAACGTGCGGATCGGCTCCTTCATCACTCCGGTCGCGAGCGCGCGGCCGCGCAGGCCGGCGATCGCCGCCCGCACCTTCGGCGCGGTGACGTCAGGAGCCTCGACGACCACGGTCGCAGGCTCCGACGCCCCGGGGAAGGACGCCTGCATCGTGCGGTAGGTCTGCACGATCTTCAGGCTGCGGGGCAGGTCGTTGAAGCCGAGCAGCTTCGTGTGCATCCCGAGCGCCGGCAGGCTCAACACGACGAGGAGCGCGGCGGAGAGCGACGCCGCGGCCGCCGGGTGGCGGAGCGCCGGCCGGAGCAGCACGCCCCAGAGCCGCGACTCGCCGCTCCCGCCCTTCAGGCGTTGGATGAGCGTGCGCCGCGTGCGCAGCCGGGCGACCCACCGCGGCTCGCGACGCAGCGGCAGCCCGATCGCCGCCGCGACCACGGCGAGCACGCCCCGATCGATCCGGTCGCCGAGCTTCGCGAGCAGCGCCGGGAGCACGGTCAACGAGCCGACCATCGACACGAAGACGACGATCATCGCGCCGATGCCGAGCGACGTGAAGATGCCGGAGCCGGCGAGCAGCATCCCACCCATCGCGATCAGCACGGTCGCTCCCGAGATCAGCACCGCCTGGCCCGAGGTCGCCGCCGCCCGGTGGAGCGCCTCGCGGCCGTCACGCCCGGCCGCCCGCTCCTCGCGCTCGCGCTTGACGTAGAAGAGCGAGTAGTCGACGCCCACCGCCATGCCGATCAGCAGGATCACCGAGCTCGTCGCAGGGGAGGCGTGGGCTACGTGGCTGACGAGCGCCGACAGGCCGACCGAGGCGAGCACCGCCGAGAAGGCGAGCAACACCGGCACGCCGGCGGCGACGAACGCGCCGAACGCGAGCAGCAGGATCGCGAACGTGAGCGGCACCGACAGCCGCTCCGCCTTCGAGAAGTCCTTGACGATCGTCTCGTTCAGCGCGCGGTCGGCGCTCGCGCCCCCGAACTCGGCCACGGTGAAGCGCGGATGCGCGCGCTGGATCCCCGCGACGGCGTTCAGCACCGGCTGGACACGGCCGTCCGCAGTGGCGCCGGGCCCGCGCAGGTCGAACTCGACGAGGAGCGCACGCCCGTCCTTCGAGCGGACCGGTGCCTTCACGTTCTTCACGTCGCTCCGCGAACGGAGCAGCGCCGAGACCTGCGCAGCGACGCGGGCCGGCCTGCCCGCTCCCGACCGCGCCCGCACGAGCACCGCCTCGGTGGCCGAGTCGTCGAACCCGGCGTGGGCAAGGATCCGCTCGGCCCGAGCCGTCTCCCCGGTCGAGCTCTCGGCGTCGGACAGCTTCCTCGTGCCCGCGAGTGACCCAAGCGCGAC
This sequence comes from uncultured Thermoleophilia bacterium, assembly GCA_963725595.1. GTDB lineage: Bacteria > Actinomycetota > Thermoleophilia > Gaiellales > Gaiellaceae > PALSA-600. The sequence continues at coordinate 144,559 of CAVRYT010000004.1, forward strand.
AGCTGTGACGACGAGCACGAGCCACCCGAAGGTGGCGGTCTTCCAGTGCGCAGCGCTCCAGCGCCCCGCGCGCGCGGCGAGATTGCGCTTCATCGTTCCTCCTCGATGCGTCGTTTCGTCCACACCCCGAGGCTGCCGAGACCGCGAGGCGTGCACAATCCCGCAGCCCGGCGTCTTCGACTGGTGCTGCCCCCAGTCGCGCGCTACAGGATCTTCGAGAGGAACTGCTTCGTGCGCTCGTGCTCCGGCGACTCGAAGAAGTGCTCGGGCGTGCCCTCCTCGATGATCACGCCTCCGTCCATCATCACCACGCGGTCGGCGGCGACCTTCGCGAAGCCCATCTCGTGCGTGACGACGATCATCGTCATCCCGACGTGGGCGAGCTCCTCCATGACGGAGAGCACCTCGCCCGTCACCTCGGGATCGAGTGCGCTCGTCGGCTCGTCGAAGAGGATCAGGGCCGGGTTCATGGCGAGCGCCCGCGCGATCGCGACGCGCTGCTGCTGGCCGCCGGAGAGCTTGCCCGGGTACGTGTCGCGCTTGTCTTCGAGACCGACGCGGCGCAGCAGGTTCAGCGCCGTCGCACGCGCCTCCTTCTCCGGGATGCCGAGCACGTGCACCGGCGCCTCGATCACGTTCTCAAGGGCGGTCTTGTGCGGAAAGAGGTTGAAACGCTGGAAGACCATCCCGATGTGCGTCCGCTGCAGCGCGATGCTCTTCTCGGAGTCCTCGCGCAGCTTGCCGTTCTGCTCGCGGTAGCCGATCAGCTTGCCGTTGACGGTGATCCGCCCCGCGTCGATCTTCTCGAGGTGGTTGATGCAGCGGATGAACGTCGTCTTGCCCGAGCCGGAGGCGCCTATGATGCAGACGGTCTCGCCCTTGCGGACCGAGAGCGACACGCCTTTCAGCACCTCGAGCCTGCCGAAGCGCTTGTGGACCTCCACCGCGTCCATGACGACGTCGCTCATCGCCGGATCAAGCCTGCTGCGGGTGACGTCCAGACCGCCTGGATGCCGCTCGCGGAACGTGACGCGTCGCCCCGCTCACTCGCAGCCAATCGACGCTCGATCGCCTGCCTGGATGATCGTCCAGACCCCGGTCAGGACGAGGTACCAGAACGCCACCGCGATGAAGTACTCGGGCAGGAACGTGTTCGCGTAGTGGATCTCGGCGTCCGAGAACATCTCGTAGACGCCAATCGTGAACACAAGCGACGTCGTCTTGAGCATGTTGTTGAACTCGTTGCCGAGCGGCGGGACGATCACCCGCGCCGCCTGGGGCAGAATGATGCGCCGCATCGCCAGGCCGTAGCGCATGCCCAGCGACTTGGCGGCCTCGATCTGCCCCCGGTCGATCGAGTCGATGCCGGCACGGATGATCTCCCGCATGTAGGCGCCCTCGTTGATGCCGAGGGCGAGGATACCCGCGACGATCGCGCCGTCGAGGCTGAACAACCCGAGGTTCAGGCTGTTCGGGATCAGCGTGAACCCGAGCATCAGGTTCACGCCGTAGTAGATGAAGAAGATCTGGACGAGCAGCGGCGTGCCTCGGAAGATCAGCACGTAGACCCCCGAGAGCCAGCGGAGCGGCCAGAGCTTCGACGAACGCATCGAGCGCGGCCACCAGACCGAGTACGACTCCGAGCACCTGCGAGATCACGGCGATGTAGACGGTCGTGTAGAGGGCCCGGAAGAAGACATGGTCCGGGTCGACGATCCGCTCCCAGATGACGTGCCAGTCGATCGCCGCGAGCATGTCGGCTACTTGAGGAGCCCGACCGCGCTCGTCATGCCCCACTTGGCGACGATCTTCTTGATCGTGCCATTGGCGTAGAGTGCGTTGATCGCCTTCTGAGTCGCGGCACCGAGCGGATCGCCCTTGCGCGTTGCGATGCCGATCGGGATCGGCGCGATGGGAGCGCCACCGATCTGGAACGACTTGTCGCGACTCGCGTAGTAGACGGCGACCGGCGAATCGCCGAAGTAGGCATCGACCCGGCCGGCCTTGAGTGCGGCCGCGGCGTCCGTGTCCTTCGGGAACGTCTTGATGTTGATCGCCTTCTTCCCCTCCTTCACCAGCTTCGCCGACTGCGCGGCGAGGAAGTCACGGTCGGTGGTACCCGACTCGACCGACACGCTCTTGCCCGCGAGATCGGCGAGCTTCGCGATGTGCTTGGGGTTGCCCTTCTTGACGAGGATCGACTGGCCGACTTTCAGGTAGTCGACGAAGTCCACCTGCTTGCGGCGGGCGGGTGTGTCGTTCATGCCGCTGATCACCGCGTCGCACTTCTTGGTCTTGAGCGCGGCGATGATCGAGTCGAAGGTGGTGTTCTTGAACGACGCCTTGACTCCCATCTGCGCGGCGATGTCGGTGGCGAGGTCGATGTCCGAGCCGAGGAACGTCGTGCCGTTCAGGGACTCCTCCGGCGGGTACGTGGCGTCGGTACAAAAGACGATCTTGCCGGCGGACTTGATCGCCGGGGGTGGCGTGACGGCGGCTGCGGCCGCCACCGCGGCGACTCCGACCGCAACCGCCGCGAGGGCGGCGACGAGGACGTGCTTGCGCATGCTCTTCCTTTCTTCTAGGAGCTTGATCCGGGGGGTTCTGTTGGAGCACAAGCATCCCACGCCCGAGTCGCCGGCGGAAAGAACCGTCGAGCCCTTAACGGACGCTCTACGATCGCCGGATGATCACCAGGCCGATGCTCTACGAGCGACTCACCTGGCCCGAGGTTCGCCACGTTGCGGCCGAGGACCGCGTCTGCCTAATCCCGGTCGCGACGCTCGAGGATCACGGCCCACACCTGCCAATCGACACCGACGTCCGGATCACGGTCGAGATCTGCCGGCGCACGGCCGAGGCCGCGCCGGACGAGATCGTGCTCCTGCCGACGATCACGCACGGCTACTCGCCGCACCACATGGACTTCCCCGGCACGATCACGATCGAGTGGGACACGTTCACGCGCTACTGCACCGACGTCGGCACATCGCTCGCCCGTCACGGCTTCCGGCGGCTGCTCTTCCTGAACGGCCACGGGTCGAACCAGAACCTGGTCGAGACCGCAGCGCGGCTCGTCGGCCTCGAGCATCCGACCGTCCTCTCGGCTGCCGCGTTCTACCTCTCGAGCCGCCGGTCGCTCGAGCGGATCGAGCAGCTCCGCGACTCGCCGCGCGGCGGGATCGCACACGCCTGCGAGCTGGAGACGTCGATCTACCTCGCAATCGAGCCGGCCGCGGTCGACATGGAGAAGGCGGTCGACGAGCAGGGGTACCCCGCCGGGGAGCATGCGTGGATGGACTGGTCGGAGGGCTCGCTGAAGCTGATGCCGTGGTGGTCGGCGTTCTCGCGCACGGGCGTGCAGGGCGACGCGACGGCGGCGACCGCGGAGAAGGGTGAGGCGCTCCTCGCGGCCGCGGTCGAGGAGTGCGTCGAGCTCGTCCGCGAGCTCAGGTCGAAGCCGCTGCCCGAGCGGCGGGCGCCGCTGGAGCGCCTGCCCTGAGCGACTGGCGCGAGCGGATCGGGCTGCACCGCGTGCTCGAGCCGGCCGGCGGCCTGCCGCAGCCGGCGTGGAAGCTCGATGCGCTCGCACCACCGCGCGAATCCGAGACCGTCGTCGCCGTGGACCGGCTGTCCCTCGATGCCGTCAGCTTTCGGCAGCTATGGGACGGCGACGAGCGCGCCTTCGCCGAGCGGCTGCTCGTGCTCGTCGCCGAGCGCGGGAAGCTGCATAACCCCGACACCGACTCCGGCGGCACGCTCCTCGGCACCGTCACCGAAGTCGGAGCCGGCCGTGAGCTCGAGCGCGGCGACCGCATCGTGGCGCTCGCCTCGACGTCCGCCGTGCCCCTCGCACTCGAGCGCGTGCTCGCGGTGCGGCCCGCGGCGGCCGAGGTGCACGTCGAGGGCCGGGCGGTGCTCTACGCATCACTGCCCGTGTCGCGCGTGCCCGCCGACCTGGACGAGCGGCTCGCCGTCGCAGCAGCGGATGTCGCAGGCGCCCCGGGGCTCGTCAATGACCTGCTCCCCGAGGGAGGCGTCTGCGTCGTGATCGGTGCCGCGGGCGGCGCCGGCCTGCTCGCCTGCGCGGCGGCGCGGGAGCGAGGTGCCCGCGTGATCGGCGTCGACCTCGACGTGACGCCGCTCGAGCGGACAGGGATCGCCGAGCCGGTGCGCGCGGACGCGCAGGACGCCGTGGCCGTCGCCGAGGCGCTCGCAGGGCTCGAGGCGGACGTGGTGGCGCAGGTCGCGACGGCTCCCGGCTGCGAGGCCGCGGCAGTCGCGGCGGTCGCTACCCAGGGGACGATCGTCTACTTCTCGCTCACGACGAGCTTCCAGCGCTGCGTCAACGTCGCCGACGTCTTCGGCAAGCGCCCGCGCATGGTGATCGCCACCGCCCTCCGCCTTCACCACGCCGAGCTCGCGTGGGAGCTGCTGCGCCGGCACGAGCGCGTGCGACGCGAGCTGGGCGGAAGGCTGGGAATCGCTTAGAGTCGCGCAATGGCGACCGCGAACGCGACGGCGATCAGTGTCGAAGGGGTGCGCAAGCGGTTCGGCCGGGCCGAGGCGGTGGCCGGCGTCGACTTCGAGATCCGTGAGGGCGAGTTCTTCACGATGCTCGGCCCCTCGGGCTGCGGGAAGACGACGACGCTCCGCATGATCGCCGGCTTCGAGGAGCCCGACGAGGGACGCATCCTGCTGCGCGGCGACGACGTGACCCACGTGCCACCGAACCGGCGCAACGTGAACATGGTCTTCCAGCAGTACGCCCTCTTCCCGCACATGTCGATCTCGGAGAACATCTGCTTCGGCCTGCGGCTGAAGAAGCTCTCGCGCCGCGAGCAGAACGAGCGCGTCCAGGAGATCCTGCAGGTGATCGGGCTCGAGGGCCTCGAGCGGCGCAAGCCCGGTCAGCTCTCGGGCGGGCAGCAGCAGCGCGTGGCACTCGCGCGGGCGCTCGTCAACCGGCCCGCGGCGCTGCTCCTCGACGAGCCGCTCGGCGCGCTCGACGTGAAGCTGCGCAAGCAGCTGCAGCTCGAGCTCAAGCGGGTGCAAACCGAACTCGGGACGACCTTCGTGTACGTCACGCACGACCAGGAAGAGGCGCTCGGGATGTCCGATCGCATCGCCGTGATGAACGGCGGCCGAGTCGAGCAGATCGGCGCGCCGAAGGACGTGTACTCCGAGCCGCAGACCGCGTTCGTGGCGGATTTCATCGGCTCGCTGAACGCACTCGACCTTCGCGTCGACGCGCTCGACGGTGAGCTGGCAGTGATGCAGGTCGGCGAGGGCGAGCGCCTCGCCGTGCTCGCGTCACCGGAGACGACCCGAGGCTCGACGGTGAAGGTCGCGGTGCGGCCGGAGCGGATCCGCGTCGTCGCGGCCGGCGACAGCGCACCCGTCGGCGGCTCCCGGCTCGTCGGGACGATCGCCGAGATCGTCTTTCTCGGCCCGGTCACCCAGTTCCACGTCGACACCGCGGCCGGCCGGATCGTCAGCTACCGAATGGACGACGAGGGTGCGGCGCGCCTGCGCGAAGGCGGCGCCGTCGTCCTCACCTGGGCTGCCGAGCACAGCGCCGTGCTGGCAGGCGCTGCCCCTACGACTGAGTGAGCCGGCGCTCGGCGCGCACGCGCAGGAGCTCCGCAGCCATGACGACGATCAGCGAGGCGACGACGACGAGCGCGCCGATCGCGATGATCTCCGGCTCGAGGCCGGGCGTCCGTGCGCCTGAGTAGACGAAGACCGGGAACGTCTCCTGCCCTGCCGGGACGAGGAACGACGCGATCGCAAACTCGTCGAATGAGATCGTGAACGCGATCAGCGCGGAGGAGAAGAGCGCCGGCACGATCAGCGGCAGAGTGATCCGCCGAAACGCATGCAACGGCCCCGCGCCGAGGTCACGTGCGGCGTCGACGATGTTCTCGTCGAGTGTCTGCAGCCGCGGCATGATGATCAGCAGGGAGTACGGGACGGCGATCGCGACGTGCCCGAGCACGACTGCCCAGAGCGCCTGGTGGAGCCCGAGCCAGTTGAGCAGGATCAGCATCCCGACCGCGAGCACGACGTAGGGGACGACGAGCGGCAGCAGCACGAGCGCGGTGACGAGACCCCGCAGGCGCATGCGTCGCGCGGTGAGACCGACGGCGGTGATCAGACCGAGCAGCGTCGCGCCGATCGCGCAGACGAAGCCGATCACCGCGCTCCGCTCCATCGACGTCGTGAGGTCGACGTTCGAAAACGCGGCGTGGAACCACTTCGTGGTGAAGCCCGAGTACGGCAGCGTCTGGATCGTCGAGTTGTCGAAGGAGAAGACGACGAGCACCACGAGCGGTACGTAGAGGAAGACGACGAGCGCCGCGAAGTAACTCTTCAGCGCCCACGTCCCGCTCCGGCTGGCGGCGATGTTCACTCGGCCCTCGCGGTACGCAGGTCCGCGGACAGGAAGCGTCCGAACGCCAGCATCAGGACGAGCACGATCACGATCAGCCATACGGCGAGCACCGCGCCGTAATTCCAGTCCGGCGTGTCGGAGAAGAACGACTGAATCGAGTTGCCGAACATGTAGCTTCCCGGCCCGCCGACGAGCAGCGGCGAGATGAACTCGCCGGTGGTCGGGATCAGCACGAACACGAAGCCCGCGATCACGCCCGGGAGGCTGAGCGGGAGCGTGATCCGCCGGAACACGTGCAGGCGACCCGCCCCGAGGTCGAGCGCGGCCTCGAGCAGGCGGTGGTCCATGTTCTCGAGCACGACGTAGATCGGCAGCGCGACGAACGGCACCCACGAGTAGAAGAGGACGAGCGCGACGGAGAACCACGAGTAGATGAGCCAGCTGATGCCGTCGCCGTGGTGGCGTAGCCCGAGCTGCCAGAGGGCTGAGTTGATAATCCCGTTGTTCGCGAGCATCACCTTCCACGCGACGACGCGCAGCAGGTAGCTGGTGAAGAACGGGGCAAGGACGAGCAGGAGCAGCGTGTAGCGGCGCCTACGGGCCACGAACGCGAGGCAGTAGGCGATCGGGTAGGCGGCGACGACGGCCGCGACGGACACCGAGAGCGTGATCAGGATCGACGTGACGAAGCGGTTCCAGAACGGGTTGGAGCCGGGCGGCAGGAAGTCCTGCCAGTTCGCGACCGAGAATCCGGTCGGCACGCCGACGAGGTTCGTCATCACGTCGACGCTGTAGAGCCCGATCAGGACGAGCGGGAAGATCAGGACGACGAGCAGGTAGGCGCTCGCAGGAACCGAGAGCCAGGACCTCCCGGGGCGCAAGAACGCGCCACGCGGGAGGCCCGCTCTGCGAATGTCGTTCGAGGCGACTGCCAACTAGGCCGCCTGGACCTCCTGCCACGCAAGCGCGACGTTGTTCTCGTTCGGCTCCCAGCTCTGGATGTGGATGTTCTTCGAGTCGAGCACGTGCGGGTCACCGATGTTCAGCTTCTTCGCCAGGCTCTTGTCCTTGATCTCCGACGACTTGATCGTCGCGTCGGCGTTGCCGTAGTAGAAGAGGTTGACCATCTGCACTGCAGCAGCGTGGTTGATGAACGACTCCACGTACTTGTGCGCGTGGAAGTAGTTCTTCGTGTGCGCCCCCAGCATGAACCCGCAGACCCAGCCGAGCTTGCCCTGGCGCGGCTCCATGAACTCGACCTTCAGGCCCGCGGCCTTCATGTTCACGTACGCGTCCTGCCAGCTGTACGTGACCCAGATGTCCCCGGTCTTGAACGCCGGCTGCATGTCCGAGTACTCGCTCTTCCAGTAGAACTTGTTGAGCGGCTTCTGCTTGATCAGCGCGTCCTTCGACTTCTTCACCTGATCGCTCGTCTGGTTGTCGATCTTCGGGTAGCCGAGGTACAGGCCGGCGACCTCGAAGTTGCTCTGGGCGCCGTCCCACATCGCGATCTTGCCCTTGTACTTGGGGTTCCAGAAGAGCTCCCAACCCTTTGCGTCGGCCGGGCTGATCTTGTCGGTGCGGTAGAGCACGCTGGCGTAGCCCCAGTCCCACGGGATCATGTACTGCTTGCCGTTGATCTGGCCGCGCTTCGTCAGCGCCGGGTTCAGGTTCTTGAAGCTCGGCAGCAGGCTCGTGTCCCAGGGCTGCACGAGCTTGGAGTTGACGTAGTCGGGGACGTTCTCGATGCACGGGTGCAGCACGTCGAACTCGACGCCCGAGCGCGCCTTGTTGATCGCCTCGGTGTCGTTGACGATGTAGGTGTACTTGAGACCCTTGGCGCCGAAGCGAGACGTGTAGTCCTTGCCGGCGAGCATGCCGTAGGTCTGTGCCTTCGTCCCGTGCGCCTCGTAGCCCGGCCACTCGAGGATCGCCAGCGAGCCCGGCTCCTTCGCGAGCGGCGGGCGAGCCTCGTTCACGATCAGGGAGCGCGCAGGGATCGACCGCGCCAGAGCGGCGGGGCCGCCGAGCAGCACTCCCCCGCCGAGCGCCGCCGCTCCCGTGAGGAACTTCCTCCGGTCAATCGCGTCCATCCAGGAACCACCTTTCCGACGGGGGTCGAGGAAGCGAACCTAGCGCCTCCGGGGACGCGGGTCTAGTCTCGCGGCATCGCTCCGACCCTCGCAGCCGTCGCGGCCACCCTCGTGCTCTCGGCGGCCGGGATGCTCCCTGTACTCGACCGCTCGGCCGTGCCGGGCCTCGCCGTGACGACGCATGCGGTCTCGACGCACGATCTCGCCGCGGACGTCGGCGGCGGCAGCCGCTTCGAACGGCAGCTGCGCTCGTGGGGATTCTCGCGCGGCCGCGAGCGCGACTTCCAGGGCGAGTCGCGGCGGCTCGACCGAGTCGTGTCCCGAACCCTCGCCTTCGAGCGCGCATCGGGTGCCGCGGCGTACGTCGCATACGTCGGAACGCACGCACCGGCGCTCTACGGCCCGGGGTCGTCGGCGTACCCGGCGTCCAGCCGCGGCCGCTCCGGCTACGTGCTCGACGCAGCGCCCTGCGCGTGCCACCGAGCCTCGCCGACGCTGCTCGGCGTCGTCGCCCATGGCACGCGCGTGACCTGGCTCGAAGCCAACGGCGGCGGCGTCACGCGTGCCGTGCTGCTCGCGCTGCTCGCGCAGGCGCCGTGAGTACATTGACGTGATGAGCGAGCCGTCTGGCCTTCGGGCATCGGACGACGACCGCGAACGCGCCGCGTCCGAGATTCGCGAGCACTACGCGCAGGGGCGGCTCGACCGCGACGAGCTGGCGGCGCGGCTCGAGCTTGCCTACGCCGCCCGCACGGTCGACGAACTCGACGCACTCCGCACCGACCTGCCGGCCCTGTCCACGAGCACGCGCGACGCACGGGGAGAGCCGGCGATCCGACGCTCGGAGCTCGGGCGGCACCTGGTGCAGCGGACGGGTGCAGCGCTCACGCCGTTTGTCGTCTGCACCGCCGTGTGGCTGTTCTCGGGCGCGAGCGGGAGCTTCTGGCCGGCCTGGGCGCTGCTGATCGCAGTGATCCCGCTGGTGCGGAACGGCTGGCGCCTGTACGGGCCCGCGCCGGACCTCGATGCCGTCGCTTCCGACCTCGAGCGGCGCCGCGAGCGTCGCCTCTAGCTAGATGAGGAACGCCACCTCGTCCTCGTAGCACCAGTACCACTCCTCGCCGGGCTCGAGCGAGCGGATCACGGGATGGCCGCTCGCAGCGTGGTGCTTCGACGCATGCCGGTTCGGGCTGTCGTCGCAGCAGCCGACCTGGCCGCACTGCGTACAGCGGCGCAGGTGCACCCAGCGCGCACCGATCGCCAGGCACTCGGGACAGCCCGCGACGTCCTCTCTCCCCTCGGTGTGCTCGATCGTGTCGAGGTGGCTGCAAAGCTCAGCCACCGGCCGGCCTCACGATGTCGGCCAGGCCGAACGCGCCCGTGCGTGACGGCAGCGTCGGCGTCCAGCCCGGATCGACCGACCGGAACGACTCCGGGTCGTTGTCGACGATCCCGACCAGCACCTCGCCCACGATCCGCCCACCCACCGGCCCGAGGCGCTCGCCGCCGGCGCGTGCCTCCGCCTCCTTGAGGACGTAGAGCCAGAGCGGCGTCTCGTACTCCCACCCGTGCTCGCGGAGCCCGACCTCGTCGGCCGCAAGCGGCTCGACCCCGAGCTCACGCGCAACGGCCTCGCCGGACGGCAGCCCGACGAGCCGCCCCCGCTCGAGGTCACGCGTCGCGAGTGACGCGTAGTCCGCGCCGTCGGCGACGCCCGAGATCTGCGTCGGCAGCCCGATCAGCGAGCTGGGCAGCCTGCCGTCGATCAGCTTCGCCCGCTGCGCGCCGGGGCCGATCTGCAGCGACCAGTCGACAGCGTGCTCGGCCGCGACCGGGCCGAAGCCGATCAGGTCCGGGAACACCGGCACCGGGCCGAAGGCCTGGTTCACCTGGTAGCGCTGCCGGATCTGCGAGTGCCCGTAGCGATACGCGGCATCGGCGAACTCGAACGGGATGAAAGGCCCGTCGTCGGCGGGCCTGTACAGGGACGCGCCGGACTCGAGCAGCGCCGCTGCAGCCTCGGCACCGATCGCGAGCGGCAGGAACTCTCGCAGGACGACGTGCTGGTAGTGCCAGGTCGCAGCACGCCGCGCCTCGTCGAACAGCCGGCCCTCTCCGACGCCGTCCGCGCGCAGACGGTCGACGAGCCGGTTGTGCAGGCGGAGGAAGGCGACCTGCAACTGGTTCATGAAGAGGTGCACATCGTTCCGCGGGTCGCCGACGAGGGCGATTCCCTCGTGGTTCCGCGGCACGTCCTCGCCCGACGGTCCGAGCAGGAGCTTCGCCGGGTCGCCGGCGGCGTACAGGTACGGAGAGCCGGCAGGCCCCGCGCCGTAGACGCCCTCCAGGTTCGCCTTGGGCGTGCGGAAGTTCGTCACCTTCGCCGAGCCACGGGGACGGTCGAGCGGCGAGCGGTCGGCTGTGATGTCGTGGGCGACGAACTGGCCGAAGAACGGCCAGACGGCCGCGCACTCGGCGTCGGCGTCGTCGGCGAAGTCGACGCCGACGTCGCACGGGCCGCCGGGGCGGCCGAGGGCGTGGAGCGCCACGTCGTCGACGTCCAGAGGCGGGAGGTGCGGGAACAGCTTGCGGTAGCGCCCGCCGTAGACCGGCACGCCGACCCGTTCCGGCGCCAAGCAGTGGTCCCGTACGACGTGTGCCGTGGGCGCGCTCATGCGGCGAGGCTACCGAAGCGTTAGAGGGTGCCGGAGCGCACGAGCCGACGGATCGGCTCGAGGTCCTGCGGCGCCGGGTCGTCGGCCCCGGTGAACGGCACGAGCTCCCGGACGGCGGCATGCACCGTGCGCGTGCCGAGCCCGAGCGGAGCCGCCTGTCGGAGGTCGACTGCCTGGCAGGCGAGCACGAGCCCGACGGCGGCGAGCCGCTCGCCGAGCTCGACCTGCTCTGCGAGCCGCCGCGCCGAGAGCGGCGCGAACGTGCCGTGATCCTCGATCCCCTCGTGGTGGGTCGAGCTGCCGGCGTCCACCGAGACCGGAGCGGCGAGCAGACGCGCCTCGCCCGAGAGCGCGAGCAGCGTGACGCCGAACTCGCTCAACGCGGGTGCGGCGAGGCCGGGCCGCTCGCCGAGCCCTTCCGGCAACCCGGTGAACGCGGCCTGCAGCAGCTTGAGCGACCGTTCGGCCGCGCAGGTCAGGACGGGCGCGAGCGCGATCCGCACCAGGTCGAGCGCAGCCGCCAGGGCGAGCACGTCGAAGCTGCCGGCCGGGACGATCCGCCCGTCGAGCGTGACGAGTGGGTTTCCCTGGTGCGCGTTGAGCTCGAGCGTGAGCAGCTCCGACGCATAGCCGAGCGCGCGCCGCGCCGCTCCGTGGATCTGCGGCAGACAGCGAAAGCTGAGCGGATCCTGGAGATTCCGAGCCGCGCCTTCGCGCCAGAGGTAGCTGTCCTCGAGCAGGTCTCGCAGGCGTGCTGCCGTCTCGACCGAGCCCTTCTCCGGGCGCGCAACGGCGGCAGCCGGATCGAGCACGGAGAGGTTGCCGGCGAACGCCTCGAGGTCGAGCGCGCCGGCGGCGTCGAGCGCGTCGAGCAGCCGGTGCGCGTCTGCGAGCGCGAGCGCGGCGAGCCCGGTCGAGAAGGCGTTCGAGCTGATCAGCGCCAGCGCCTCGCCGGCCGCCAGCGTCAGGTCCCCGAGCGTGGCGTGCGCGAGGTCGGCGAGCGGGGCGACGTCGCCCATGCCGACCGAGCCGTAGAGGCGGATCGCCGGCGCCTGCCGGTCGAGCGCCGCCGCGAGCGCCTGCGCGAGCTCGGGCCGCGCGCCCGCCCAACCGGCCGCGAGGTGATTCGCCGCGAGCAGCGTCGCCGCGCGCGCGACGTCGTCGGGCACAAGCGGCCCTTGCCCGACGCGGTGATCGAGCAGCATCCGCCGGTTGAAGGCGGCAGCTGCGTCCTCCGCTCGGAAGCGCTTGCGGGCACCGACGCCCGTCGTCAGCCCGTACACCTCGCGTCCGTCGGCGAGCGCGCGCTCCACCACCGCCCGGGCCGCCGCCATGGCCTCGAGCGCCGAGGGCGCGATCTCCGCGCCCTCGCCCTCACGTGCGACCCGGAGCAGGGCCTCGAGCGTGAGGCCGTGCCCGGTCAAGACGACGGTCACTAGTGCCCCTTCAGCGAGTGCTGTCTAGCTTCTCGGTCGCGAGCACCGAGCGATGCAAGGACGCAGGGAGCGGCCATAGCGGTGGCTATGGCCGCGACCGAGGACGCGGCAGCGCGACGCGTGATCGGGGGCGAGAAGCGGGCGGGCATTTGCTGAAGGGGCACTAAACGCCCACGTTGATCCAGATCGCCTTCAGGTCGGAGTACTTCTCGAGCGCATGCATGGACTTGTCACGGCCGAAGCCGGACTGCTTGAAGCCGCCGAACGGCACCGACAGGTCGCCGACGTCGAAGCAGTTCACCCAGACGACCCCTGCCCGGATGGCGCGGGCGAGCCGGTGCGCCCGGGAGACGTCGCTCGTCCAGACTCCCGCGGCGAGGCCGTAGACCGTGTCGTTCGCGATGCGCACGGCCTCCTGCTCGTCCGTGAAGGAGATCGCCGAGAGGACGGGCCCGAAGATCTCCTCGCGCGCGATCCGCATGTCGTTCGAGACCGCGTCGAAGATCGTCGGCTCGACGAAGAACCCGCCGCTCTCGACCCGAGCGCGGTTGCCGCCGATATGGAGCCGCGCTCCTTCCTCGCGACCGCTCTCGATGTAGCCGAGGACGCGATCGAGCTGCGTGTCGTCGACGAGTGCGCCCATCCTGGTCTTCGGGTCGAGGGGGTCGCCGGGCTGGATCCTCTCGGAGACGCGGACGACCCGCTCGAGCAGCTCGTCCTTCAGCGACTCGTGCACGAGCAGCCTCGACCCTGCGTTGCAGACCTCGCCCTGGTTGTAGAAGACGCCCCACGCCACGGCCTGGGCGGCGGCGTCGAGGTCCGGGCAGTCGGGCATGACGATGTGCGGCGACTTGCCGCCGCACTCGAGCGCGAGCCGTTTCATGTTCGACTCGCCCGAATAGCGCAAGAAGTACTTGCCGACCTCGGTCGAGCCCGTGAACGCGATCAGGTCGACGTCCATGTGACGTCCGAGCGCCTGGCCTGCGGTCTCGCCGAAGCCCGGCAGCACCTGCAGCACCCCGTCGGGAACGCCGGCCTCCGACGCGAGCTCGGCCACGCGCAGAGCGGTCAGCGGCGACTGCTCTGCCGGCTTCAGCACGACGCTATTCCCGGCGGCGAGCGCCGGCCCGACCTTCCAGGACGCCATCATCAGCGGGAAGTTCCACGGCACGACCGCGCCGACGACGCCGACGGGCTCGCGCACGATCATCGTCACCATCGACGGGTCGGTCGGGGCGATCTCGTCGTACACCTTGTCGATCGCCTCGGCGTAGTAGGCGATGGATTCGGCCGCGAGGGGTATGTCGACGTTGCGCGAGTCGCGGATCGGCTTGCCGGTGTCGAGCGTCTCGAGCAGCGCGAGCTGCTCGCGATGCTCCTCCATCAGCTCGGCCAGGCGGCGAAGCACCCGCTTGCGCTGCTTGGGCGCGGCGCGCGACCAGATCCCGGAGTCGAAGGCGGCGCGCGCGCCGCGCACCGCGCGGTCGACGTCGTCCGCGTCGCAGGCCGCGACGGCGGCGAGGGTCTCGCCGGTCGCCGGATTGACGCAGTCGAACGTCGCCCCGGAGGCGGCGTCGACGTAGGCGCCGTCGACGAATGCCTGCGTGCGCAGGTCCAGGTCCGTGCGGTCGGCGGTGAAGCTCATGGGGCCCTCCTCGTCGTGAAGCGAACGTTCGTGGTGGAACGCTACTACGCGGATTCCGCGATCTCGTCGAGGTAGGTCATCGAGATCCGCGAGAGCGATCCCTGGCCGTCCTCCTCGTAGTACCCCATCCGCCAGAGCGGCGGCGAGTAGCAATGGATCGAGGAGGCCGGCGGCCCGCCCGCATGGCGCATGCCGTGGATGTACGCCGCATCGAAGACGAAGCTCTCCCCCTCGCCCCGAATCCGGCTCGCGTGCTCGAGGCCGGCAGTGGTGATGCGGAACCGGTCCTCGACGAGTGCGCCCTCGCAGACGTACACACCGCCGGACGAGAGGTCGTGGTCGTGGTAGCCGGTCTTCTGATCGTCCATCCAGCAGATCAGCCAGATGTCGACGTGGCCGTCGCGGTAGAGCTGGGTGTAGTAGCGCTTGCCGGCGTCGTGCAGGACGTGCCTGCGCCAGAGCTCGGGCGTTCTCCCGATCAGCGTCGCGAGCTCGGCGAGCTCCGGCCGTTCGAGGTCTCGATCTTCGGGCAGGTGCGCGACGATCCACTCACGCGTTTCTCGCACTCAGGAGAGCCCTCCGGGTTCTGGTGACATAGGACGTTCACCACAGCTTCACCGAAGCTCCGGACAGCTGCAAGGGTCTCCCGCGGATCCAGAATCGGCGCGTCGCTCCCGTAGACGAGGGCCTCCCCCCGAGGACGGCGAGACAGAGCTCGATCGCGCGGTTGCCGTACGACGCGACGTCGAAGAAGATCGTCGGGTGCTGCGCCCGGCGGACGTCGAAGCCGCGCGAGCGGAAGCGCTCGAGCTGGAACGGCCCGCCGCCGGCGAGGATCGCGAAGAGCACGCGCAGCTCCGGCCAGCGGTCGAGGCCCTCGGCGAGCCACGCCGCGTAGGCGGCCTGCATCTGCGCCGTGTAGCCGACGACCGCCTGCCACCACGGCGGCGCGCCGACGGGGGAGGGCGACAGGCCCGGGTGCACGAAGAGGAGCTCGCCGCGGCGCTCGAGCTCGGTCAGCATCGGCGCGAGCGCCTCGAGGTCGGCGAGGTCGCCGGCCGAGACGCAGACCCCGTCGAACCCCTCGCGTGGACGGTCGGCCGCGAGCGCGCGCAGACGACCGCCCGACCGGCGGACGGCCGCGAGAGCGCCCTCGTGGTAGGCGGCGCGGAGCGGCTCGGCCTCCTCGGGCGGAAGCTCGTCGAGCCCGAGCGTCGGTGCGAGCGACACGAGCGCGACCTCGATCCCGTCGCGGTCGAGCTCGGCGAAGCAGCGCTCGAGCCCGTACGCGTCCGGCTCGAGCTCGTAGACGCCGTCGGCGAGGTGCAACGTCCAGCCGTCGAGCCGCGGAAGCTCCGACCGCTCACGTAGCGCCGCGAGAAACGGATCGGGCCAGACGTGCCGGTGCAGGTCGTACGTCATGCGGTTCGGTGGGCCTCGAGGGCGTCGAGGTCGGGAACGACGCCGAGACCCGGGCCCGGCGGCGGGGCGATCGTCCCGTCGGGGGCCACCTCGAGCGGCGCCGGCAGCAGCCAGTCGCGCCGACGTGCGTCGAGCGCGGGCGGGTCGAGCGGCACCTCGAGGAACGGCGCAGTCGAGACCGCGAGCGCGAGGTGGAGGTTGGCGAGCATTCCGTAGCCATTCGACCACGTGTGGGGCGACCATGCCCGCCCCAGCAGATCCGCGAGCCCCGCGAGCCGCGCGCACCGCCGATACCGCCCGCGAGCACGCAGTCGCACTGCAGGACGTCGATCTCGCCGCGCAGCAGCAGGTCACGCGCCTGCTGCGCCTCGCGTGTCATCTCACCGGCGGCGATCCTCAGGCTCGTGCGGCGCCGCAACGCGCGGTAGCCGTCGTAGTCGTCGGTGCGGAGCGGTTCCTCGAGCCAGTACACGCCGAGCGCCTCGAGCTCGCGCGCGCAGGCAGCCGCCGTCGCGACGTCCCAACGCGGCGTGCGGTCGCCGGGCATCCGCCAGCCCTGGTTCGCGTCGACCATGAGCTCGAGCGACGGGCCGGCTGCCTCGCGGACCGCCGCGACCGTCTCGAGGTCGTCGCGCCACCCGGCGGCGTCCAGTCGGATCTTCACGGCGCGCAGCCCGGCGTCCCGGAGGCGCAGGCAGCGCGCGACGCGCTCCTCCGGCGCCACACGCTCGGCGCTCGAGGCGTACGCGAGGATTCGCTCGGAGCGCCCGCCGAGGAGCTGCCAGCAGGGCACGCCGAGCGCCCGGCCGACCAGGTCCCACACCGCGACCTCGACCGTCCACGGCCGTCCGCCGTGAAAGTCGACGGTCTCGCAGATCTCGCGTACGACCTCGGTGCGCCTGGGGTCGAGCCCGACGAGCCGGTCGCGGAGGAGCTCCTCGTCCGGTAGTGCGTCACCGCTCGCGTAGCCCTCGATGCCGTCGTCGCTGCGCACGACGACGAGCGTGGCGTCCTGGGCCGCGCGCGGCTCGGGGTCCCAGGCGGCGCGAAGCGGCGGATCGAACGGGAAGCGGTACCGTCGCGTCTCGACTGCGGCGATCTTCATTCGCCGGCGTAGAACGGGCTCTGCAGCGAGTCGCGCCGCTCGACGAGCGACCGAACCGCCGCCGGGTCGCGTCCCTCGACGCACATCCGGAGCGCCTTCAGCGTCCCTGCCCGCGCGGCGAGGCGCAGGGCCGTCTCGTCGTCGGCGCCGGCGTCGACCCAGACGGCGACCAGCACGATGAGCTCCTGCGTCGCCTCGACCAGCCCTTCGGAGACCGCGTCGAGCACGCCCTGCGCGATCCCGAGCTGCGCCGCGCCCCAGGTCATCGTCTGGTGGTGGTCGTCGAGCGCGGTCGCCTTGTTCATCATCAGCGTCGGCGGGAGGACCGGCTCGTAGCTCTGCTGGTCGGGCCCGACGCAGACGAGCACCGGCGTGTGACCCGGGCTCGGGTGGGCAAACATGCTCACCGCGGCCGCCGCGGCCGGGCTGCCGCGCCTCGCGAGCACGACGTTCAGGTGCGCCCCGTTCGGGCTGACGCCGCCGAAGCCCTCACCGATCTTGCCGTCGAGCGCGTCGGGGTTCATGGCGACAGGTCCAGGACGACGCGCGCCGCGTCGCCGCCGTGGAGCAGCTCGAAGGCGCGGTCGATCTCGTCGAGGGGCAGCCGATGCGAGACGAGCTTGTCGAGCGGAAGGCGGCCGCGGCGGTAGAGGTCGAGCGTGAGCGGGAAATCGCGCTCGGGGTACGACGACCCGTAGAGCGAGCCGAGCACGCGCCGCTCCATCCGCGGGATCGAGAGCGCGGGCAGCTCGAGTACGGCGTCCTCACGCGGGATGCCGATCAGGACCGCCGCGCCACGGGTGCGCGTCGAGAGGAACGCCGCGGTCATCGCCTCGGGCCTGCCGGTCGCCTCGATCGCGTAGTCGACGCCGCCGCCCGACGCCTCGCGAACCGCGTCGGCGGTCGCCTCGGGCGAGCCCGCCCAGAGCACGCCGTCGGTTGCGCCGAGCTCGCGCGCGAAATCGAGCTTCGACTGCGCGGTGTCGACCGCGACGATCGCCCCCGCCCCGGCCGCCACCGCTCCGAGCAGCGCCGACAGGCCGACGCCCCCGCAGCCGACGATCGCGACGCGATCGCCCGGCCGCACCCCCGCCGTGCGCCAGACGGCGCCGATGCCCGTGCTGATCGCGCAGCCGACAAGCCCTGCGATCTCGAACGGGATGTCGCGGGGAATCGGGACGCAGGAGCGCTCCGGGACGACCGTCGCCTCGGCGAACGAGGAGATGAACGAGTAGTGGAAGACCGGCTCGCCGTCGCGCGACAGACGGGTGGTGCCGTCCATGAGCCCGCCCACGCCCATCGCGGGCCACGCCGTCGAGCAGAGGTGCGGCAGGCCGCGCAGGCATTCCGAGCACTCGCCGCACGAGGGCGCCCAGGAGAGCGCGACGTGGTCACCCGGCCGGACGCGCGTCACACGCGGGCCGACGGCCTCGACGACGCCCGCGCCCTCGTGGCCGAGCACGGCGGGGCACCGTGTCTCCGCGGTCCCGTCGATCGCGTTCTGGTCCGAGTGACAGACACCGCTCGCGTGCAGCCGCACAAGCACCTCGTGCTCGCGGGGCGGCTCCAGCTCCAGCTCGACCACGTCCTGGGGGCCGCCGGTCCGCTCGAGGACCGCCGCACGGATCCTCATTCCCGCTCCCGGCGCCGGCGAAGCCGGCGCCTCCGCTCTCTGATCAGCTCCGTCGAGCCTACGCTCGTATCCCCGCTCCAGCGCCGGCGAAGCCGGCGCCTCCGCTCTCTGATGAGCTCCGTCAAGCCTACGCTCGTATCCCCGCTCCAGCGCCGGCGAAGCCGGCGCCTCCGCTCTCTGATGAGCTCCGTCGAGCCTACGCTCATGCGGGCATCGCCTCCTGCGGGCGCTGCAGCCCCCGCAGCTCGTCGATCGGGATGTGGCAGCGCATCAGGTGCTGCGACTCGACCTCGACGAGCGGCGGCTCGGTCTCCTCGCACACGGCGCCCACCTTGCGCGGGCAGCGCGTGTGGAAGACGCAGCCGGTCGGCGGCTCCGCCGCGCTCGGGATCTCGCCGCTGAGCTTGATCCGCTCGCGTCCGCCGCCGTCGATCGTCGGCACGGCCGAGAGGAGGGCCTCGGTGTACGGGTGGTGCGGGCCGTCGAAGACGACCTCGGCCGGCCCGAGCTCCATCAGCCGCCCGAGATACAGGACGGCGATCCGGTCCGAGACGTAGCGGACGACGCCGAGGTCGTGCGAGATGAAGAGGTAGGCGACGCCGCGCTGCGCCTGGAGCTCGACGAGCAGGTTGAGGATCGCGGCCTGCACGGAGACGTCGAGAGCGGATGTCGGCTCGTCGCAGACGACGAGCTTGGGATCGCCGGAGAACGCGCGTGCGATCGCGAGTCGCTGCTTGAGTCCGCCCGAGAGCTGTCCGGGGCGCGCGGTCGCATACCGCTCCGCGAGCCGGACGGAGCCCATCAGCTCGAGCATCCGCTTTCCGGCCGCGTCGCCGGTCAGGCCGGCGAGCTTGCGCAGCGCGCGCCGCAGGATGCGGTTGACGGTGTGACGGCGGTTCAGGGCCGAGTCCGGGTTCTGGAACACGATCTGGAGGTCGCGCACCTCCTGGCCCGTGCGGCGCGAGAGCTTGTGGTGGAGCTCGCGGCCGGCGAGGGTGACGCTGCCCTCGGTCGGCTCGATGATCCCGAGCAGCGTGCGCGCGAGCGTCGTCTTTCCGCTGCCCGACTCCCCGACGAGCCCGAGCGTCTCGCCCTGCCACACGGCAGCGGAGACGTCCGTGAGCGCGTGCACCGAGTGTCCGTGCTGCTGGAAGATCTTTCCGAGCTGGTCGAAATGCAGCAGCGACTCGCGGCTGCGATCGACCCGCGGCAGCTGCAGCTCGGCAGCCTCCTCGCGCGGCAGTGTCTGAGCACGATCGTGGAAGTGGCAGCGACTTACGTGGGCGTCGCTGATCGCGAGCAGCTCCGGCTCTTCTGTGATGCAGATCTCCTCAGCGAGACCGCAGCGCGGGGCGAAGACGCAACCGGGCAGCTGCTCGCCGAGGTTCGGCAGAAACCCTGCGATCGAGTCGAGCCTGCCGTGGTCCTTGCGCCTCCCGCCGCGCGGGATGCAGCGCAGGAGGCCGACGGTATACGGGTGCCGCGGATCCTGGAGGACCGCGTCGACGGTCCCCTCCTCGACGAGGCGGCCCGCATAGAGCACGCCGACCCGCGCGCACATCTTCGCGATCACGCCGAGGTTGTGGCTGATGAAGAGCACCGAGGTCTGCAGCTGTGCCTGCAGGCCGGCGACGAGGTCGAGCACCTCCGCCTCGACGGTCGCGTCGAGGCCCGTCGTCGGTTCGTCGAGGATCAGGAGCGCCGGATCCTTGGCGAGCGCCATCGCAATCACGACGCGCTGCTGCATGCCACCCGAGAGCTGGTGCGGGTAGCGGTCCATCACCGAGCCGGGGTCGGCGATCTGGACGAGTGCGAGCGCATCGCGCGAGCGATCCAACGCCTCGCCGCGCCCGGCTCCCCGTACGGTGAACACCTCGGCGACCTGGCGGCCGACGCGGATCGATGGGTTCAGCGACGTGCCGGGGTTCTGGTAGACCATCGAGACGTCGTTCGCGCGCAGCGCGCGGAGCTCGGCGTGGGAGCGCGAGAGCACGTCGCGGCCGTCGATCGAAATGCGGCCGCCGCTGACCCGCCCGTTGCGTGGGAGGTATTGGACGACCGCGAGCGCGGCAGTCGACTTGCCGCAACCGGACTCGCCGACCAGTCCGTACGCCTCCCCGCGCCGCACGTTCAGGGTGACGCCGCGCAGCACCTGACGGTCGCGGCCACGCACGCGGTAGACGACCTCGAGGTCCTCGAGCTCGAGCGCGTGCGCCGCCGTGTGTTCGTGCGTCAGCACCGCCTCGCCGACGCTCATCGATCGACCACCTGCTGCAGACCGTCGGCGATCAGATTGACGGCGACGACGACGCTCGCGATTGCGAGGCCGGGGAAGAGCACCGTCCACTCGTAGTTGGAAGCGTTCAGGAGCGCATAGTTGTCGGAGATCTGGAGCGACCAGTCGGGCGACGGGGGCTGGACGCCGAAGCCGAGGAACGTGAGGCCCGCGACCGCGAAGATGGCATAGCCCAGGCGGACGGTGCCCTCCACGATGATCGGGCCCATGACGTTGGGCAGGATCTCGACGAACATGATGTACGGCGCCTTCTCGCCGCGCAGCTTCGCGGCCTGCACGTACTCGAGCTGTCGCTCCCCGAGCACCGCAGCTCTGACGGTGCGGCCGATGATCGGGCTGAAGACGACCCCGATCACCGCGATCAGCGTCCAGCGCGAGTGGCCGACGGCGACGAGCGCCGTGACGGCGATCACGATCAGCGGCAGCGCGAGGAACGCGTCGATGACGCGGCCGAGTCCTTCGTCAACGAGGCCGCCGAAGTAGCCCATCACGAGCCCGATCGTCGTCCCGCCCAACACGCCGATCAGGGTCGCGAGCGGCGCCACCTCGAGCGTGTCGCGGGCGCCCGCGAGGACGCGGGAGAGCACGTCCCGGCCGAGCTGATCGGTACCGAACAGATGGCCGCCGCCCGGGCCCTTCAGCACGTCCGCCGTCTGTGCGAGCGGATCGTGCGGCGTGAAGTGCGAGCCGGTGACCGCCCAGAAGATCCACCAGATCACGATCACGTTGCCGACGATGAACGTCTTCGAGCGCAGCAGCTGGCCCACGGTCTCGAGGCGTGCTTGCTTGGTCTCGGTCGAGGCCGCGGGCGCGACCGCGACGGCCGTGCTCATTCGGCACCGCCGTAGCGGATGCGCGGATTCAGCACCGAGTAGAGGATGTCCGCGATCAGCGTCGCCGACAGATAGACGATGCCGACGATCATGACGCCGCTCTGGAGCATCGTGAAGTCCTTGTTCTGGGCCGCGACGTAGATCCGCTGCCCGATACCGTTGTAGTTGAAGAGCTTCTCGATCACGAGCAGGCCGCCGATCAGGTAGCCGGTCTGCGTCGCGACGACGGCGATCGTCGGCAGGAGCGCGTTCCGCAGCACGTGCCGCCCGATCACCTGCTCCGGGCGAAGACCCTTGAGGTATGCGGTGCGGGCATAGTCGGCGTCGAGCGCCTCGATCATCCCCGCCCTCGTGATCCGCGCGATGTAGCCGAAGAGCACCGCGACGAGTGCGAAGCTCGGCAGCAGCAGGTGATCGACCTGGGTGAAGAAGTTGGCGCCCGTGGGCGCTGCGGCGCCGACGGGCAGCCATTTGAGGACGATCCCGAACAGCACGATGAAGACGATCGCGGTCACGAACTCCGGGATAGAGGTGAGCGAGAGCCCGACGATCGTGATCGTCCGGTCGGTCGCTCGGCCGCGGCGGAGAGCGGCGATGACGCCGCCGAGGATGGAGATCGGGACGACGAGGACGAAGGCGAGCGCTGCGAGCTTGAGCGAGTTGACGAGCGACGGGCCGAGCAGGCTGCCGACCGAGACGTTGTACTGCAGCGACCGGCCCAGGTCACCGCGGAGGAAGTGGCTGATCCAGTTCCAGTACTGCGTGAGCAGCGGCCGGTCGACGCCGTGCTGGTGGTTGTACAGCGCGACATCGTGGCGGCTCGCGAACGGCCCGAGGATGTTCCGGCCGAGATTCCCGGGGAGGAGCTGCGACGCAGCGAACACGATCACGCTCAGCAGGAAGAGCGTGACGAGTGCGAGTGCGAAGCGCTTGAGCAGGAACCGGTACATGAGCGCATGCGAAGGGTGCCGGGCCGCAGATCGCGGCCCGGCACCGCTCGTCTAACCGAGAGACGTCTTTCCGAGGTACTGCGTACCGATCGCGTCGGCCTTGAAGCCCTTGACGCGCTTGGAGCCGGCCTGTGTCCACTTGAAGAAGTAGGGGAAGATGTAGGGCGAGTCGTGGAGCATCTGCGTCTCGATCACCCTCGCGTACTTCCGCTGATCCTTGAGCGAGAGCGCAGCCGTGTAGTCCGCGATCGCCTGATCGACCTTCTTGTTCGCGTAGTCGGCCTCGTTCCACACGCCGCCCGAGTGCACCGCCGAGTTGAGCACGACGTTCGGCACCGAACGGTGGCCCCAGTCGGTGATGTCCAGCGGGCTGTTCAGCCACGGCGTCGTGCCGCGACCAGTTGCGCCGCCGGAGTACGTGCCGCCGTAGTACGCGTCCGACGTGATGATGTTCAGCTTGATGTTGATCCCGACCTTCTTGGCGTTCGACGCGAGGAGCTGCGCGAGCTGCGGGATCTCCTGGAACTTCTCGGTGGTCAGCGTCACCGAGAAGCCGCGGCCGTAGCCCGCCTGCTGGAGCAGCTTCTTCGCCCCCGCGAGGTCCTGATGACGCTGCGGGACGGTCTTGTCCGTCGACGGGTACACCGGTGCAAACGGCGAGTCGTTGCCGATGTCGCCGAACCCGCCGAGCAGCTGCTTGACGGCCGTGTCGCGGTCGAACGCGAGCGCGAGCGCCTGGCGGACGCGATAGTCCTTGAGCGGCTTCGCGGCAGCGGCGGTCTGCACGAGCATCCCGATCTCGCGGTGCGGTGCCCCGCTCGTCGAGAAGATCTGGACGTTCGAGCTGTGGAACAGGGCGCGGTCGGACGAGTAGTTGACCTGGCTGACGAGGTCGATCTGCCCGCCGAGCAGCGCCGCGTCGACGGCGGCGTTGTCGCTGTAGAAGGTGACGTCGACCCCGTCGAGCAGCGACGTGCCGGCCCACCAGTTCGGGCTGCGGTCGAACTTCGCCCCGACGCCCGGCGTGTACGACGTCATGATGAACGCACCGGTCGTCTGCGGCGTCTTCGAGAACGTGCCCATCTGGTAGTTCGCCGGCAGGATGATCGCCTGGTAGGTGGTGTTGGAGGTCAGGTACGGGAAGCTCGCCGAGGCTGCCTGGAGGTAGAAGACGACGGTGTAGTCGCCGACCGCCTTGATCCCGCCCGGGCCGAGCACTCCCTTGAATGCGGACAGGGCCGACGAGCCGCCGTTCGGGTCGGTCAGCCGCTTGTAGGTGGCTACGACGTCGGCCGCCGTCAGCGCCTGGCCGTTCGCGAACTTGACGCCGCGACGGATGTTGAACGCCCACTGCGTGCCGTCGGCGTTCGACTTCCAACTCGTGGCCAGCTCGGGTGCGAGGGTCAGGTTCTGGCGCGACCGCGTCAGGAACTCGCCGCAGACGCTGCCCGTGGCGAGCGTGCCGTGGTCGGCGAAGGCGGTCGGCTCGAGGTCGCGGGCCGGGCCGGGGATGATCGCCAGGCGCAGGCGGCCGCCGGCCTGCCCAGCCATGGTCGCCGCGCGGGCCACCGACGGGTGGCCGAAGGCGCGCAGCACCGTTCCGACCGCGCCGGCCGAGAGCCCGACGATCGACGCCCGCTGGATGAACGTGAACCGGTCCATCTCGCCGTCGACGAACTCGTCGATCACGTTGCCCTCGATCGGGCCAGCCAGGCGGCGAAGCTCGTCCGCCTCCCTCATGCTTTTGCGGTCCATACACCGCCTCCCTTCACGTCTTGACGTCGGGGCGCCTGCTCCCCGGGGGCGTAGCGGGAGCACCGAGGCGCATGCTGGGCGGCTCGACCGGCGGCCGTCCTCGGGATGGATCGGCGTCCCATCGGGTGGACCTTTATGACACGGTGGCACACTGCGGTCAAGTGCGGCGTTCGGAATGTGGATCGCCGTCTCGACAAGCGACCTACGGGCGCAGTATGGTCGCCTCTCGTGACCGTCACCTCGAACGGGGTCGAGGCGCCCGAGTCGGGCGCCGCCCGCTCGACGTCGACCGGCGTCAACGCGACGCTGCGGATCCTCGACCTGCTCGCTGCCCGCGGACCGCTCCACCTCTCCGAGCTCGCACGCGAGCTTCCCGTGGCGAAGAGCACCATTCACCGTATCTGCAGCGTGCTGGTCGACCGCTCGTGGGCGCTGCGCGACGAGCACGGCCGCTTCCAGCTCGGCATCCGCGCACTCGCGATGTCCGCCGCAGGGAGCGACCTGCCGATCGTGATGGCGTTCCGGACGGTCGCGGCCGGCCTGCTGACGCGGCACAACGAGACGGTCTGCCTCGCCGTGCTCGACGGTGACGAGTCGGTGTACATCGCGATCGAGGAGAGCTCCCACCCGGTCCGCCTCGTCACGCGTGTCGGGAGCCGCACACCGGCGTTCGCCTCTGCGAGCGGGCGCGTGATGCTCTCCGGCCGCTCGCCGAGCGTGATCGCGGCGAGCTTCGGCGGGCGCCCGCTCGTCACGCCGACGGGGCGGCGCCTGAACGGCGTCGCCGAGCTGCGCTCGATCCTCGAAGGCGTTCGCCGCAGCGGCTACGCCGAGAACGTCGACGAGACGGCGATCGGGCTCTATGCGGCGTCCGTGCCGATCCAGAACGCGGCCGGGGCGATCATCGCGGCGCTCACCGTGTGCATCCCGACGTCGCGCCTCTCGCCGGAGCGGCGGCGGCCCGTCGTCGACGACCTGCTCGCGTCGGGACGGCACCTCTCCGAGCTCGTCGCGTGGCTGCCGGCCTACGACGCGCGCCATCCCGGCGCCGCCGCGCCTGCGCCCGAGGCCGTCTAGAGAAGCGCGTCCTCCCGGACGAGCGCCCGCACGCGCTCGACGTCCGGCGCGAGCGGCCGGTCCTCGACGACCGGCGGCACCGCCTCGGCGAGCATCCGGGAGACCCGCTCGAGGGCCGTAGGCAGCTCGGCGTCCGCGAGGAACCGCGCCTGGGCGAGCGCCGTCAGCTCGTAGGCGAGGGCGAGCTCGAGGTTGT
The DNA here is from genome assembly GCA_963725595.1 of uncultured Thermoleophilia bacterium. Classification (GTDB taxonomy): domain Bacteria; phylum Actinomycetota; class Thermoleophilia; order Gaiellales; family Gaiellaceae; genus PALSA-600. Next base: position 170,069 of record CAVRYT010000004.1, read on the forward strand.
CGAGCACCCGCGCAAGCTTGTCGGCTCCGAGCGCCGTGAACGCCTGGACGTCCTCCTGGCCCGCGCTCGTGTCCCAGGCCGCCGCCGAGACCGGCGCCGCGAGCAGCCTGTTCTCGGCACAGAGACCGACCACCGCCTTGTGGAGCACCGCGAGGCCCGTGTGCCTGCCCGGCTCCACCGCGAGCTGCTCCGGCAGGCCGGAGAAGCGCGCGTCGAGCAGGCGGTGGAGCCGCTTCTCGGTGAGGTTCGCGAGCTGGGTGCAGGCGATCGCCAGCCCGTCGAGCGCGAAGGCGAGCGCCTGCGAGTGGAAGTTGCCGCTCGGGTAGAACCCCTCCGGCTCGCCGGCGGCGGCCGGGAGATACAGCGGACTGTCCGTCACCGCCGTGAGCTCGCGCTCGAGCTGCCGCGCCGCCGCGTCGAGCAGGGCGCCGACCGCGCCGTGCACCTGGGGGACGACGCGATACGAGACGGGTGCCTGTGGACGCTCGACGAGGCCGTCGCTGCCGAGGAGCTCGACAAGCCGCTGGTGCACGCGCAGCTGCGCGGGGTCGCCCTTGAGCGCGCCGACACGCGGCGAGAACGGCCGGCTCGACGCCCCCGTCACCGCCACGGCGAACGCGGCAGCGAGCGTCGCGTGCTCGAGCAACCGCTCGGCGCGCCAGACGAGCGGGGCCGTGAGCGCGGGTGCGAACGGCGCGCCGTTCACCAGCGCGATCCCCTCCTTCAGCTGCGGCTCGTACGCGCGGACGCCGCGCGCGGCGAGCGCGGCGGCGGCCGGGACGGGCTCCCCGTCCTCGAGCACCGAGCCCTCCCCGACGAACGCGGCGAAGAGGTGCGCGAGCTGCGTCACCTCCCCGGCCGCGCCGTGCGGGCCCGCCGGGACGTACGGCACGAAGCCGTCGTTGAGCCGGTCGGCGACGAACGTACACAGAGCTGAGCCGACCGCAGCGCCACCCTCGAGGAAGCCGGCGAGCCGCAGCAGCATCGCACCGCGAACGACCACCGCGGGCAGCGGCGGCCCCACCGACACAGAGCGCCCGAGCAGGATCGAGCGCTGCAGGGCAAGCCGGTCCTCCTCGGCGATCGGACGTGTCGAGAGGTAGCCGAGCCCGGTCGTGACGCCGTACGCAGGCGTGCCCGCCGCGACGGCTCGGAGCATCGCCTCGCGCCGCTCGTCGACACGGCGCAGGGCGTCGGAAGTCGGCTCGACCGGCTCGTGCCGCTCGACCACCCGACGGTAGGCGTCGAGGTCGAGCCCGTCGTGACGGTCGAGGCGGATCACGAGCGGTAGACGAGGTCGGTGCCGACACCCGCCTCGGCGGCCCGGCGCAGGAGGAGCAACCCGAGCGCGACGTCGCAACTCGCGAGGCCCCGGTGCCAGAAGAGGATGCGCTCGTCCGGCCGTTCGCGACCGGGCTTACGCCCGGCCACGATCTCGCCGAGCTCGGCGTACAGGGTCTCCGTGGTGAGGAGACCGCGGTCGACGTGCTCACGCAGAGCGCCGAAGCGGCCGCCCGGCTTGCACTGCTCCCAGTCGTCGACGACGACCTTGCTCATGCAGGAGAGCAGGTCGAGCTCGACCGCGCTCATCGTCCCGTAGGGCACGACGAACGCACCTTCGGCGAGCCACGCCGTGCGCAGGATCGGCTCGGGCGCGACGAGGCGCGTCGCCTCGACGACGACGTCCGCTCCCTCGACCGCCTCCCGCACCGACCCGACGACGCGAACCTCGCGGCCGAGCGCCGCTTCGAGCGCGCGGCCGAAGGCCTCGCGCGACTCGGGCCGGGCGCTCGTGACGCGGATCTCGTCGAAGGAGAACAGGGACGCGAGCAGCACGACGTTCCAGTACGCGGTGCCTCGCGCGCCGACGTGCGCCAGCACCTTCGCGTCGGCGCGTGCAAGGTGCTTGGCCCCGACCGCGGTGAGCGCGCCGGTGCGCATCGACGTGAGCAGGGCCGCGTCGACGATCGCGGACGGGGCGCCCGTCTCCGGGTCGTACAGCGTCAGCAGCCCGAGCTCGGACGGCAGTCCGCGCAGGTGGTTGTCGACGAAGTCGCCGACGACCTTCACGCCCGCCGTGCGCTGCGGGCCGACGTACGCCCGCAGGACGTTCCAGTGGCCGCGGAAGTCGGCGCCAGGCTCGAGGTGCACGCGCGGCTCGAGCACCACGTCGCCTTCGCCCTGCGCGCGCACGACCTCCTCGACGGCGTCGATCGCCTCCGCCGCGTCGGGCCGGATCCTCTGGACGTCGTCGGCCGAGAGAAAGCGCACGTGAAGCGGCGTACCCAAGGCGCCTACTCTAGGGTAGGTACGTGGCCGCGAACCGGCTCGGCTTCGTCGGTCTGGGCAACCTCGGCCGGCACCTCGCTGCGAGCCTGCTGCGGGCCGGCTTCCCGCTCACCGTCCACGACGCCCACCGCGAGGCTGCCGACGAGCTGGTCGCGGGCGGCGCCGTGTGGGCCGACTCGCCGCGCGAGGTGGGCGAGGCGAGCGAGAGCGTCTTCACGTGCCTCCCGAGCCCGGCCGCGGTCGCCCAGGTGGTGGCGGGCGAGCACGGCCTGCTCGAGGGCCTGCAGGACGGCGGCACGTGGATCGACTCGAGCACGAACGACGTGCACGAGCTCCTGCGGCTCGCCGCGGTCGCGGAGGAGTGCGGCGTCCACTGCCTCGAGGCGCCGGTCACCGGCGGCGTGCACCTCGCCGCGAGCGGCGAGATCACCGTCATCGTCGGCGGGGAGCCGGAGGTGGTCGAAGCACACGCCGCGGCGTTCGCCGCGATCGGCGGCAAGGTGTTCCACGTCGGCCCGCTCGGCAGCGCCTCGACGATCAAGGTGATCACGAACCTGCTCGCGTTCGTCCACCTCGTCGCAGTCGGCGAGGCACTGATGCTCGCGCGTCGAGCGGGGCTCGACCTCGCGCAGTCGTTCGACGTGATCCGCGCGAGCTCGGGCACGAGCTTCGTGCACGAGACGGAGAGCCAGGTGATCCTCAACGGCAGCTACGACATCGGGTTCACGCTCGACCTCGCCTGCAAGGACCTCGGGCTCGCGCTCGACCTCGGCCGCGAGCACGGGGTGCCGCTCGAGGTCGGCACGCTCGTCGCCGACACGTTCGCGCAGGCCCGCGAGCGCTACGGCGGCGGGGCATGGTCGCCGATGGTCGTAAAGCTGCTCGAGGACGCGGTCGGCGTCGACCTGCGCGCGCCGGGCTTCCCGGCGCGCTTGGTGTCCGACACCTACTAGAAGGTGTCGGACACCTCTGTGGGCGAGAGGTGCAGCTCGTCGCCCTCGTAGGGGTGGGCCAGCGCGACCTCCTCGTCGAGCTCGACGCCCAGGCCCGGCTCCGTCGACGGGATGACCCAGCCCTCCTCGAATTGGATCGGCGTCTTCAGGATCTGCGCGTGGAAGCCGCCCCAGTCCCGGATCCCCTCGAGGATCAGGAAGTTCGGCGTGCAGACGGCGAGCTGGATGTTCGCCGCCCCGAGCACGGGCCCCGAGTAGAGGTGCGGTGCGACCTGGGCGTAATGGGCCTCCGCCATGCCCGCGATCTTCTTCGCCTCGAGCAGGCCGCCCACGCGCCCCAGGTTCATCTGCAGGATCGAGGCCGCACCGGTCTCGAGCACGCGCGCGAACTCGTACTTCGTCGTCAGCCGCTCACCGGTTGCGATCGGGATCGACGTCGCCCGCGCGACGCGCGCCATCTCCTCGGGCGTGTCCGGCGGCGTCGGCTCCTCGAACCAGAGCGGGTCGTATGCCTCGAGCCGGCGCGCAAGCCGGATCGCGCCGGACGTCGTGAACTGGCCGTGTGTCCCGAAGAGGAGATCGCAGCGGTCGCCCACGGCGTCGCGCACCGCGCGAACGAAGGCCTCCGAGCGGGCCAGGTCCTCGAGGCTCGGCTGGTGCGGGTCGAGCGTCGTGTACGCACCCGCCGGGTCGAACTTCACCGCGGTGAAGCCGGCGGCGACGTACTCGGAGGCCCGTTGCGCGCCCAGCTCGGGATCGACGTAGACGTCGGACGCGTCGCCCTCCTCCGGGTAGAGATAGGTGTAGGCGCGGATCCGATCGCGGACGCGGCCTCCGAGCAGCTCGTAAACGGGCCGCCCGACCGCCTTGCCCACGATGTCCCAGCACGCCATCTCGATGCCGCTGAGGACGCCGACGAGCGTGATGTCGGGACGCAGGCCGTAGCCGCTGCCGTACACGTCGCGCCAGAGCGCCTCGATCCGGAACGGGTCGGCGCCGACGACTCGGCGCTCGCACACGTCCTCGATCATGCGGGCGACCGTGTGGGCGCCGAACGTCGCGACGTAGACCTCCCCGACGCCGACGATCCCGTCGTCGGTTACGAGCTGGACGAACAGGAAATAGCGGCCGCCGTAGTGAGGCGGCGGGTTGCCGACGACGAACGTCCGAAACGACGCGATCCTCACGGGCCAACCCTAAGCGATCAGTCGCCGAGCTCTGCGCGACGGCGGTCGACGTATTCCACGAGCTCCTCGCGGACGCCGTCGTCGAGCGGCGGCTGCTCGTACTCCTCCAGCGTGCGGCGCACGACGTTGGATGCGCGCGCCGCCGCGTCGAGCTCACCGCCGCGCCGCCACCGCTCGAAGTTCTCGGTCGACGAGAGCAGCGGCCGGTAGAAGCACGTGCGGAAGCGCTCGAGCGTGTGGGCTGCGCCGAGGAAATGGCCGCCTTGCCCCACCTCGACGTGCGCGTCGAAGGCGAGGCTCTCCTCGTCGACCTGAAGCGGTGTGAACTCCTCGCGCAGGACCCGGAGCAGCTCGATGTCGATCACGAACTTCTCGAAGCACGAGACGAGACCGGACTCGAGCCAGCCGGCCGAGTGCATGACGAGGTTCGCGCCCGCGAGAAAGGCGGGCAGCATCGTGTTCAGCGCGTCGTAGGCAGCCTGGGCGTCGGGGGTCTGGCTCGACGTCAGCCCGCCGCCGCCCGCCCGCCACGGCAGACCGTAGTGGCGCGCGATCTGACCGGTGCAGTAGAGGCTGATCGCCGACTCCGGGCCTCCGAAGCCGGGCGACCCCGACTGCATGTCGGTGTTCGAGAGGAACGAGCCGAGGACGACGGGGCAGCCCGGGCGCACGAGCTGGGCGAGCGCAATGCCGGCGAACGCCTCCGCCGTCTGCTGGGCGATCGCGGCGGGAATCGAGACCGGCGCCATCGCGCCCATCAGCAGGAACGGCGTCACGATCGGCGCCTGCCCGGCGCGCGCGTACTCGAGCAGCGCGTCGAGCATCCTGCCGTCGTAGCGCAGCGGCGAGTTGACGTTGACGATCGCGAGCAGCGCAGGTGTCGACTCGACCTGCTCGCGACCGCCGAGCAGGATCTGCGTCATCCGGATCGAGTCGCGCGCGTTCTCCGCGGAGGTGACCGAACCGAAGTACGGCTTGTCGCTCAGCGTCTGGAGCGCGAACGTCATGTCGAGGTGCCGCGAGTCGAGCGGCCGGTCGGACGGCTCGCAGATCACCCCGCCGGGCGAGTCGATCTGCGGAAACGCGTGCGAGAGCTTCACCAGCCGCTCGAAGTCGTCCATCGTGGCATCGCGCCGCACCGCGCCCTCGCGCACGAACGGCGGCCCGTAGACCGACGCGAACACCATGCCGTCGCCGCCGATCGTCACGGCCCGCTCCGGGTTGCGCGCCTGCAGCCCGAACGACGCCGGCGCGAGCGCCACCTGCTCGAGCACGAACTCCGGATCGAGGAACGCCACCTCGCCGTCGACACGCTGCCCGGCGGCGCGCAGCAGCTCGCACGCCTCGGGATGGTCGAAGGCGATTCCGACGTCGGTGAGGATGCGCCGCCAGCCGCGCTCGAGCGTGTCGATCGCCTCGGGGTCGAGGATCTCGAAGCGCGGCATCCGGTTGACGAACATCGGGTCGGCGGAGAGTCTCCACGAAATGGAGCGCACGGACGTGGTCGTCGTGGGCGGCGGGATCGCCGGCCTTGCGGCGGCGTGGCACCTCCGCGACCTCGACGTGCTCGTGCTCGAGGCGTCGGACCGCCTCGGCGGGCGGATCCGCTCGGAGCCGCACGGGGACTACTGGCTGAACTTCGGCGCGCACGTGTTCGCAGGCGCCGGCTCCGCGACCGACCGGCTGCTCGCGGCGACGGGCGTCGAGGCCGCAGCCGTCACCGGGCGCCTCGCCGCCGTGGCAATGGGCCGCCGGATCGCCGCGTCCGGGCGGGTCGAGACGTATCCGTTCCGACTCCCGCTCTCGGCACGCTCGCGCCTCGCGTTGATCCGCGCCGGCGTCAAGCTGCGGCTCGCGGTGCGCCGGTACGGAGAGGTCGCGGCCGAGCGGCCGGGCGAGCCCTGGTCGGAGCGCCAGCGGCGGCTGCTCGAGTATCGCGACGACCGGTCGTTCGCCGAGTTCGTCGGCCGGCTGCCCCCGGACGTCGACGCGATCTTCCGCGCGACGCTCAACCGCTCGTCCGGCGAGCCGGAGGAGCTCGCAGCGGGCTACGGCATCGGCTACTTCCACCTCGTGTGGAACAGGGGCTCGGGGCTGTCGCGAACGATCCTCGGCGGCCCGAGCCGGGTGGTCGACGCCCTCGCGGGCGGTCTGGCCGGGCGCGTGCGCACGGGCACCACGGTCTCGGAGGTGATCGCCGGCGCCGAGGGCGTCGTCGTCCGGCACCGCGGAGGGGAGATCCGGGCGCGTGCGGCGATCGTCGCGACGCCCGCCTACGTGACGCGGGAGATCGTCCAGGGGCTTACTCCCGAGACAGCGGCCGCGCTGGCGGCGATCCCCTACGGCCCGTACGTGGTCGGCGCCTTCCTGACCGGCGAGACCGGGCCGATGCCGTGGGACGGGCTCTACGCGCTCGCGACGCCGGGCCGATCGTTCGGCATGCTCTTCAACACAGTGAACGCCCTGCGCGGGCAGGGGCCGAGGGCGCCGGGCGGGAGCCTGATGGTCTACGCGGCGGCCGGCGCGGCGCGGGCGCTCGACGGGCTCGACGACGACGAGATCCGAGCCCGCTTCGTCGCCGACCTCGAGCAGCTCTACCCGGAGGCGGCGGAGATCGTCACGCAGGTCGCGATCCAGCGGTGGGAGCGCGGCCTCCCGTACGCGGCCGTCGGTCGGGGCCGCCTGCAACCCGCGTTGACCCGCCCGCTCGGCCGCGTGCACCTGGCCGGCGACTACCTCGGCACGTGGTACACGGAGACGGCCTGCGGCACCGCCGAGGCGGCCGCCCGCTCGCTGCGTGCCGCGCTCGCCGCCCGGCTGTAGGGCGAAGAGCTACTCGTCCCACCCGAGTGCCCGCGAGAGGGCCGAGGCGTGCTCGAGCAACTGCGGCAGCGCCTCGCGCATCTGCTCGCGGCCGAACCGCGACGACGGGCCCTGCACGCCGATGATCGCCGCGAGCTCGCCACGACCGCCGAACACCGGCGCTGCCAGCGCGTTCAAGTGCGGCTCGCGCTCCCCGACGGCCGTCGCGTGCCCGAGCCTGCGCACGCGGTCGAGCTCCTCCCCGAGCACCCGTCGATCCGTGATCGTGCGCTCCGTGTGCGCGGTCAGCGGGCCTCGCGGGAGCCGCGCGTCGCCGAATGCGAGCAGCACCTTTCCCGTCGCCGTGGCGTGACCGACGCTCGGACGCCCGACCCTCGCAACGCTCTGCACCGATGATCCGCTGTGCGCAAAGTCGACGGTGACGGCGTCCTGCTCGCCCGGCGCGGAAAGCGTCGCCGTCTCGCCCGTCTGCTCGACGAGCGCCTGCAGATGAGGGCGCGCGATCTCGCGCAGGTCGAGGCGCGCGAGGACCGTGTTGCCGAGCTGGAGCAGTCGCACGCCGAGGCGATAACGGCCGGTCGCCTCGACGTGCTCGACGATTCCCGCAGCGGCCAGGGTCGCGAGCAGTCGCGAGACGGTGCTGGCGTTGATCCCGGTGCGGCGGGCGATCTCGTTGGTGCCGAGCTCGTCCCCTCCGTCCGCGAGCGCATCGAGCACCGCGAGCGCCCGCTCGACGGCGGCCACACGGCGTACGGCTGGTTGTCCTGTCCTGGGCACGGTGCTATCGTCAGCTCCATTATTGCAACGCGATTGCCCTGGAGGCAATAGTCATGTCAGAGTCACTCCCCGGCTCGTCCCCCTACATCGTGGTCGGCGCCGGCATCCACGGCCTCTCGACCGCGTACCACCTGGCGAAGGAGCTCCGCACGCGTGGGCTCGGATCCGGCACGGACGTGCTCGTGGTCGACAAGTCGTCACCGGGGTCGGGGGCGTCGGGCATCGCCTGCGGCGTCGTGCGGAACAACTACTTCCAGCCGGCGATGAGCGAGCTGATGCAGGCGTGCGTCGAGGTGTGGGAGTCGGACCCCGCCGCCTACCACTACAACCCGGTCGGGTACATCGCTCTCGGCGCCGCGGTCCAGGAGCCCGACCTCACCGCCGTGTTCGAGCGGCAGCAGCGGATCGGCTACCGCTCCGAGCTGATCGTCGGGGCAGACGCCGTCGCCGAGCACATGCGCTCGCTCTTCCCCGACTGGCGCGCCCGTGGCGTGACGGTCTGCCTGCACGAGCACCAGGGGGGCTTCGCATTCAACATGGAATCCGTCGAGGGGCTCGTCGGCAAGTGCGGGTCCGAGAACGTGAGGATCCTGTCCGGAGTCGAGGTGCAGGAGCTCGAGCTCGGCTCCGACGACACCGTCAGCGCAGTCCACACCGGCGGAGGCCGGATCGAGGTCGGTGAGCAGCTCGTGCTCGCGCCGGGCCCGTGGGCGAAGCGCTTCTGGGCGATGCTCGGCCTACCGATGGAGATCGACATCCGCACGCCGTCCGGCGAGGTCGTGCCGAACCAGCCCATGTGGACGTACTGGAACCTCCAGGAGGGAGAGATCGGCGTCGATCCGACGATGTTCGCGACCGCCGACGGCGGGCCGCCGCCGGTCGTCCACCTCGACACCGATGCGCCCCTCTACACCGACGACGGCGACCTCGTCACCGACGAGCTGTGGGGGATCTACTTCAAGCGTGACCGGCACGGCGTCCAGGGCGGAGCTTCGCCGCTCGTCGTCGGGGCCGACGTCGAGCTCGACCCGTACCCCCAGACGACGAACGTCGACCCGACCTTCGCGGACATGTGGTGCGCGGCGCTCTCGCATGCGATGGCCCGATTCGAGGGCTGCCGTGCCGAGTATCGGAACGCGCGCTCGGGCGGCGTCGGCGCCTTCACCGCCGACAATTTCCCGGTGTTCGACCACGTGAAGCCGAACGTGTATGCGATCCTCGACTCGAACCACGGCTACAAGATGCTCGGCGTGGGCCGGGAGGTGGCGAAGGTGCTCGTCGGCGAGCACTCGAGCCTGCTCTACCCGTTCCGGTTCGAGCGCTTCGAGACGGGCGACCTGCACCCGGTCTCTAACTCGCCCTACCCGTGGAGCTGACAAGCGCGACGGTCGCTGCCGCGAGCGCCGCGAGGCCGCTCGCGGCGACGCCGTCCCAGCGCCACGCCTGCCAGGCGAGCCCCGGCAGGTAGGCGCCGAGTGCGGCGCTGCCGTAGTAGCAGGTGAAGTAGAGGGCGGCCGCCGCGCCGCGGTCCTCGGTCGCCGCGGAGAGCACGCCGAGCTGCAGCGCAGTCGCGCCACCGAACATCGCGAGCGTCATCAGGGCGAGGCCGAACGCGAGCGTCGGCAGGCGGGCGGGCAGTGAGACGAGCAGGCCCGTCGTCGAGCACGCAAGCGCGGCGAGCGCGGCGCGGCGCCAGCCGACCCGGTCGGCGAGGCGCCCCGCGAACGGCCCGACGGCGCCGAGCAGCCACAGCAGGAAGATCAGCGAGCTGCCGGTGTCGCGGAGGTCGAACGGAGGCCGCTCGAGCCGGTAGGTGACGTACGTGAACGTGCCCACGAAGGTGAAGAACAGGCAGCCGCCGGCGACCGCCGTGCGCATGAGCTCGCCGTTGCGAAGCTGTGCCCGCAGGCCGACCCCGCGTCGGCCGCTCCTGGCCGGGGCTCCGGTCTCCGGCAGGGCGCGGGCCATCAGGAGCGCGCCGGCCGCCGGGAACACAGCCAGGCCGCCGACGGCCCACCGCCAGCCGACCGCGCTCGTCACGAGCGCCACCCCGACCCGCCCGACGAGCCCGCCCGCGACCAGTGAGGACACGTAGATGCCCATCGCGCGACCGCCGAGCCACGAGCCGAACGCCTCCATCACGTACGGCAGCCCGACCGCGAGCAAGCCGGGCATGCAGAGCCCTTGCGCCGCGCGCGCGGCGAGCAGCGCAGCAAACGACGGCGCAAGCCCCGCCGCGACCGTCGGGACGACGAGCAGCGAGCTCGCCGTGATCATCGTCCGCCGTCGACCGAGCCGGTCGGAGAGCGGCCCCCAGAACCAGACGCCCGCGGCGATCGCGACGACCACGGCCGAGACCGTCAGCCCGGCCCGCGCCGGCCCGACCCCGAAGTCCCGCCCGAGCTCCGGCAGGATCGCCTGGGTCGAGTAGAGCGACGCGAACATGCCCGACGCCCCGAGCAGGAAGGCCGCGATTCCGACGTGGTTCTCGGTGACTGCGGGAAATCCGAACACGCCTCAGTGGCGCCCCACTTGCACGATCATGTGTCGAACGAGACGATCTGCCCCAACTCGACCCCTTGAGGAGGAGTGATGAAGACAATCGCCGTCGGGTACGACGAGACCGAGCCCGCCAAGCGCGCGCTCGAACGGGCGGCTGACCTGGCCCAGGCCTTCGGCGCCAAGCTCGTCGTCACGAGCGTCGCACCCGTGATGCTCTCGGCCCCCCGCAGCGCCGGCGCAGTCGACCCCACCGACCCCCCCGAGCTGCACCAGGCGGAGCTCGCGCACGCGCGCGAGTATCTCGGCACGCGCAATCTCGAGGCGGAGTACGTGAACGCACTCGGCGAGCCGGCCGACGCGATCCTCGAGGCTGCGCAGGAGCACGGCGCCGACCTGATCGTCGTCGGCTCACGCGAGCTCGGCCTGATCCAGCGGCTGCTCGGCCAGAGCGTCAGCCAGTCGGTCGCCGCGCACGCGCACACGGACGTCCTGATCGTGCACTAACCGAGCTTTCCGAGCCGGAGCCCGACGAGGAAGTCGCCCGTGCCGCGGACGTGCGCCTCCATCACCGCGCGGGCGCGCGCCGTCGCGCGCGCCCGAATCGCCTCCAGCAGCTCGCGGTGCTGGCCGTTGGAGACGTGGAGCATCTCCGCCGACTCGGGGATGAGGCGGAGCAGCTTTGCGAGATCGGCCTGGACCTGCGTCTCCGCTGCAACGAGACGCGGCGAGCGCGCCGCCGAGGCGACGGCGAGGTGGAAGCGGTGATCGAGCCGCCGGTAGGGCGGGAACGAGTCGAGCGCCGCCATCCGCTCGACGAGCCCGTGCAGTGCGACGAGGTCGGCGTCGGAGCGCCGTTCCGCGGCGAGTGCGACGGCCGCGCCCGAGACCGCCACCCGGAAGTCCATCAGGTCTGAGAGCTCCTCGACCGTCAAGCGGGCGAGATGGCGACGCGCCTCGCGGGCGGGCTGCTGCGGGAGCGAGCGCCGCACGAACGTGCCGCCGCCGCGCCCGCGTCGGGTCTCGATGTACCCGGCTTCACGCAGGATCCGCAGTGCCTCGCGCAGCGTCATCGGCGCGATCGCGAGCCGCGACGCGAGCTGCGCCTCGGGCGGCAGACGCTCCCCCACCTCGATCAGACCGAGGCCGATTGCCTCGCCGAGCCGCCGCACGGTCTGCTCGACGACGGCGCCGTCGGCTACCGGGGAGAAGACGACGTCACGAGCGAGAGCGAGCGCGTCACCCCTGCCGTCGACCTCGGCTTTGACCCGGCTCGTCATTCCTCTAGGATCAGAGGTTAGTCCCCCGAAAGGAGTCACGCGGAATGGCAGTCGCCGAGGGTACGGCCGTCACCGACCTCGACCGGTTCCTCAGGGAGGACGGCCGGGACACGGAGGTCGCGCAGGTCCGGGAGCGGATCGACCGCGAGGGGATCAAGTACGTCTACTACCAGTTCGCCTCGGTCACCGGCCGGATCATGGGCAAAGGCGTCCCCGCACCGCACTGGGAGCGCATCGCCCGTGGCGGCTTCCAGCTCGTCTACGGCGCGACCGCCAACCTCTTTACCGATCGCCACGGCAACTACATCGGCTACGGCCCCGAGGCGGCCGAGCTCGTCGGCCTGCCCGAGCCGGACACGTTCGAGGTGCTTCCCTGGGACCGAAGCGTCGCCCGCGTCTGGTGCACCTGCTTCAGGAACCGAGAAGAGCGCGAGGATCCCGGCGGCTTCCTCACCTCCGACTGCCGGGGCAACCTCAAGCGCATCCAGGCGACGTTCGAGGCCGAGACGGGGCTCCACCTCCGCGCCGGCACCGAGCCCGAGATGATGTGGCTGAAGCTGAAGGAGGACGGCACGCCGGACGTGCAGGGCGTGACGAAGCCCTACTGCTACCACATCGACCAGTTCTCGGAGCTCCAGCCGATCATCCACAAGGTGGTCGAGTACGGGCAGTCACTCGGGCTCGACATGATCCAGGGCGACCACGAGGACGCGCCGGGCCAGATCGAGCTGAACTTCGGCTTCGACCGGGCCGAGAAGACGGCCGACAACCTGTCGACGTTCCGTCAGCTCTGCAGGCAGGTCGGCCGCGAGCTCGGCGCCTTCCCCTGCTTCATGCCGAAGCCGTTCATGGGCGTCTCCGCCAACGGCTGTCACCACAACATCTCGCTCTGGCGCGGCGAGGAGAATGCGTTCATGCCGGAGACGGACGACCAGCAGCGCCCGAGTCAGCTCGGGCTCTGGGCGATCGGCGGGATCATCGAGCATCTCCCCGCGCTGACAGCGGTCACCGCCTCCACCGTCAACTCCTACCGGCGGCTCTGGGACACCGGCTTCTGGGCGCCCGTGTTCGCCGACTGGGGCTACCAGAACCGGACGACGGCTCTTCGCGTCTCGGCTCCCGGCCGCTTCGAGTACCGGAGCGTGGACTCGGCCGTCAACCCGTACCTCTCGCTCGCTGCGCTGATCGTGGCGATGCGGGACGGGATCGAGCGGAAGCTCGACCCGGGCGAGCCGGAGGAGCGCAACATCTACGAGGCGATGGAGGCGGGCAAGCAGGTGAAGAAGATCCCGATGACCTTCGGCGACGCGCTCGACGCGCTCGACGCGGATGAGGTCGTGAAGCAGGCGCTGCCCGGCGACATGCACAGGGTCTTCATGCACTACAAGCGCGACGAATGGGAGCGCTACTGCGCAACGGTCTCGAACTGGGACGTCGAGGAGTACCTCGACGTGCTGCCCTAATGTGCGGCATCGCGGGGATCATCTATTCGAACGGCTCGCGGGACGTGGGCCGGGACATGACGCGGATGCTGCAGTCGATGAAGCACCGCGGGCCGGACTCGACGGGCTACGCGCTCTTCGGCCCTCACACGCACGGGTACGTCATGCGCTACAAGCTCGCCGACGCGAACGACCCGCGCGACTTCGAGTTCGCCGACCGGGTCCGTCACGCGAAAGGGCTCGTCGAGGGCCGGCTGCGCAAGGCAGGCGCGCTCGTGCACGAGGTCGAGCAGGAGACCGACTACGCCTATCGCGTGACGTTCGAGTACCACGGCGACCTCAAGGATCTGACCGACTTGATCGAGGACGTGCGCGGAGCCGAGGTGCTCTCGCTCGGCCACTCCCTCGAGATCGTCAAGGACCTCGGCGACGCCGACACGGTCTCGACCCAGTACGACCTCGGGCACTTCCAGGGGACGCACGCGATCGGGCACGTCCGCATGGCGACCGAGTCCGACGTCGACATCTCGGGCGCGCACCCGTACTGGGCGTACCCGTTCAGCGACGTCGCGGTCGTCCACAACGGCCAGCTGACGAACTACTTCCAGTGGAAGCGTCGCCTCGAGCGGTCGGGCCACCGCTTCCAGTCGGAGTGCGACTCCGAGATCATCGCCGTCTACCTAGCCGAGAAGATGAGCGAGGGAGCGTCGCTCGAGGACGCGATGCGCGACAGCCTCGACGAGCTCGACGGCGTGTTCACCTACATCGCCGTCACCGAGGACGCGCTCGGCGTCGCCAAGGACGAGATGGCGGCCAAGCCGCTCGTCCTGTACGAGAGCGACGACCTGGTCGCGCTCGCGTCGGAGGAGATCGCGATCCGCGCCGTCCTCGACCGCGAGATCGACACATACGATCCCTACGAGGGCGAGGTGATGGTGTGGCAGCGGTAGGAGAGGGGCGTATCACCTACGACGCGCGCGGGCTCGCCGAGCCGCACGCGGAGGCCCCGCGGATCGCGGAGATCGACGGCGAGCGCGCGGTCTTCGACGCCCACGACCTCTCGACGCGCCTGATCAACCTCGAGCTGCGCCGCCTGCTCTACGAGGAGGGTGTGACCGACGTCACCGTGCGCAACCCCGGCGCGAAGCACTCACTTGGGGTCGGCATCCTCACGCGGTGCCGCATCACGTTCGAGGGCAGCCTCGGCTACTTCGGCTGCGGCCTGATCGACGGGCCCGAGATTCGCATCACCGGGCGGGTGGGCTGGTCGTCCTGCGAGAACATGATGTCGGGCGTCGTGGTGGTCGAGGGCAATGCCGGCTCGCTGACCGGCGCCGCGATGCGCGGAGGCGATCTCGTCGTGAAGGGCAGGGTCGGCGCGCGCACCGGCATCGACCAGAAGGGCGGCACGATCATCGTCCTCGGCGACGTCGGCTCGATGACCGCGTTCATGATGCAGCGCGGGCGTCAGGTGCTCTGCGGTGACGCAGGCAATGGTCTCGGCGACTCGATGTACGACGGCGTCATCTACGTCGGCGGCAAGGTGCGCTCGCTCGGCATCGACTGCGTGCCCGGCGAGTGGACGGACGCCGACACCGAGTTCATCGAGCGCAAGTTCCGGATCCACGAGCTCGGCTCTGCGCCCGCCTTCCAGAAGTTCGTGTGCGGCAAGAAGCTCTACAACTACGACAACCTCGAGCCCTCCGAGCGAAAGCTGGTGTTGTAGTGGCCGACGAGACCGCCCCTTCCCGGCACACCGTGCTCGGGCAGAGCCCGATCTTCACGCAGCGCGTCATCGACGACATCCACATGAAGGCCGAGCTCGGTCGCTACCGCATGCGGGGCTTCTCGATGTTCAAGAAGATGCCGCACTGGGACGAGCTGATGTTCATGCCGGGGACGCTGACCCGGTTCGTGATCGAGGGCTACCGCGAGAAGTGCGAGACGAAGACGGTGCTCGGCGCGCGCTTCGCGAAAAAGCCGATCGAGCTCGACATCCCCGTCTACATCACCGGCATGAGCTTCGGCGCCCTCTCGCTCGAGGCGAAGATGGCGCTCGCGAAGGGCGCGTCGATGGCCGGCACGGCGACCTGCTCCGGTGAGGGCGGGATGATCCCGCCCGAGCGAGACCTCTCGACCAAGTGGTACTACCAGTGCATCCAGAGCCGGTACGGGTTCAACCCGCACCACCTGATGCTCGCGGACGCCTGCGAGTTCTTCATCGGCCAGGGGTGCAAGGTCGGCCTGGGCGGCCACCTGATGGGCCAGAAGGTGACCGAGCAGGTGGCGGAGATGCGCTCGCTGCCGCCGGGCATCGACCAGCGCTCGCCGGCGCGCCACCCCGACTGGCTCGGCCCCGACGACCTGTCGCTGAAGATCCAGGAGATCCGCGAGGCGACCGACTACCAGATCCCGATCCAGCTCAAGCTCGGCGCGGCGCGCGTCTACGACGACGTGCGCATGGCGGCGAAGTGCGGGCCCGACATCATCTACCTCGACGGCGCCGAGGGCGGCACGGGCGCCGGGCCGCACATCGCGACCGAGGAGACCGGGATCCCGTTGCTGGCGGCGATCCCCGAGGCGCGGCGCGCGCTCGAGGACGTCGGCCTCGCCGACGAGATCGACCTCGTGGTCGCGGGCGGCATCCGGAACGGCGGCGATGTCGCGAAGGCGCTCGCGCTGGGCGCAAAGGCGGTGGCGATCGGCCACTCGGCTCTGATGGCGCTCAACTGCAACAAGGAGATCCCCGGCGTCACCGACTACGAGGGGACGATGGGCGTGCCTGCCGGCCAGTGCTACCACTGCCACACCGGCCGTTGCCCGGTCGGCGTGGCGACGCAGGACCCGGAGCTGCGCAAGCGCCTGCACGTCGAGGACGCCGCGATCCGCGTCTACAACTTCCTCCACACGCTGACGCTCGAGGTGCAGATGCTCGCGCGCGCGTGCGGCAAGACGAACGTGCACTCGCTCGAGCCGGAGGACCTCTGCGCCCTCACCGTCGAGGCGGCTGCGATGGCGAAGGTGCCGCTCGCCGGCACCGACTACATCCCGGGCGTGACGGAGGAGCGGGCGCTCGCGCGCATCGAGCGGCTGCTCGAGCGCCATCTTGCGTATCCCGTCGACTACCTGCCCGAGCACGAGAGCGAGCTCGCCGGGGCGGACGACTGATGAGCCACGGCGAGCCCGAGAAGATCACCTCGATCGATGCCGAGTTCCTCGCGGGCCGGCGCTTCCCCTATCAGGAGGACCGCTCGCTCGTCGAGGACGTCGACCTCCTGGCCGCGACGCCCGGCGCCGACCTGAACTGGCTCGAGGACGTGCAGCTGCTGCAGGAGGACGGCGTGCCCGCGGTGTTCGACCGCTACTCGAACTCGTTCCTGAAGATCTACTTCGAGATCCCGGAAGGACGCGAGGACGAGCTGGCGCGGAAGGTGCTCGTCACGCACCTCCAGTCGGGCAACTCGTACGGCATCCAGCTCAAGGAGCAGCACACGAAGTTCGCGCAGCCCGAGCTCGGCCCGTGGGTCGCAGGCTCGCGCACCGTCGGCACCGACTGGCACCCGCCCGTGCTCGAGGGCTGGGAGCCACCAGACCATTAGTGTGCCCCTGATGGACGTCCTCGTCCTGCAGCACATTGCGTGCGAGCCGCCCGGCGTGTACGAGGACGTGTTGCACGAGCGCGGCGCGCGGATCGAGCGCGTGGAGGTCGACACCGGCGAGCCGCTGCCGGATTGGCGCCGCTTCGACGCGATCGTGGCGATGGGCGGCCCGATGAGCGTGAACGACGAGGAAGAGCTGCCGTGGCTCCGCGAGGAGAAGGCGCTCGTCGCCGAGGCGGTACGGGCAGGCACACCGTTCTGGGGCGTCTGCCTCGGCGTCCAGCTCCTTGCGTCGAGCCTCGGCGCCCGCGTCTACGCGGGACCGGAGCCCGAGGTGGGCGTGCTCCCGGTGGAGCTGACGGAGGCGGCGCTCGCCGACCCGGTGTTCGCCGGCGTCCCGCCGGTGCTCCCCGCGCTGCAGTGGCACGGCGACACGTTCGACCTGCCCGACGACGCCGTGCTCCTCGCGGGCTCGAGCGCCTACCCGAACCAGGCGTTCCGCTACCGGAACGCATACGGCCTGCAGTTCCACCTCGAGGTGTCGACCGCGATGGCGCTCGAGTGGGCGGACGTGCCCGAGTACGACGCCGCGCTGCGGCGCGTGCTGGGGCCCGACGGCACGGCGACGATCGTGCGCGCCGTCGAGAAGCGGGCCGGTGAGATGCTGCAACTTGGACGGACGCTCTTCAAGCGCTTCGTCGACCTGGTGGATCAAACCGAGACGATGCAGAACGACCTTCTGGAGGTGTGATGGCGACCAAGATGTGGGCCGGCGAGGAGTTCTGGGGCCTCGGCTACGAGTGGGACCCGGACTGGGTCTACTCAGACCGGCAGAAGGAGCTGCGCGCGAAGCTGATCGAGCTGTGCGAGCAGGAGATGCGCTCGAACGCGAAGCGCTCGGACGACGAGCTGCTTTTCCCGCGGCGCAACCTCGAGCTGCTCGGCGAACACGGCTTCCTCGCCCTCACGGTGCCGGAGGAGTACGGCGGCCTCGGCGAGAACCACGTCGCCTACTCGATGGTGTGCGAGACGATCGCGCGCTACGGGTGCGCGTCGACGGCCATGTGCTACGTGATGCACATGGGCGCGGTGAACGCGATCATGCTGCGCGCGACGCCGGAGCTGATCGACAAGTACATCCGGCCCCTCTCGAGCGGCAAGATCGGCACGCTGTCCTATTCCGACCCGGAGACCGGCTCGCACTTCTGGTACCCGATCTCGTCGGGCGCCGAGCGCTCGAACGGCGGCTTCAAAGTGCGCAAGAAGGCGTCGTGGACGACCTCGGGTGGGTTTGCCGACTTCTACGTCGTCCAGACGACGAGCCCCGACTTCACCGGCTACGACGACCTGTCGGTGTTCGTGATCGACGGCGAGCACGTCCAGTCCCAGCCGTCCCTGTGGGACGCCCTCGGGCTGCGCGGGAACCAGTCCGGGCCGATCGAGGTCGCGAACGTCGAGATTCCGGGAGACCAACTCGTCGGTCCCGTGGGCGACGGGGCCGTCTCCAATGACGAGTCGGTCGACCCGTGGTTCCTCCTCGGCTCCTCGTCGGTGTGGAACGGCATCGCGCTCGGCACGATCGACATCGCGAAGCGCCACACGACGAGGAAGCGGCATGTCGACGTCGGCATGCGCGTCGCCGATTACCCGACGATCCAGGACTACGTCGGCGAGGCGGTCATGGACACGAACGCCTGTCGGCTCTTCGCGCTCTCGGTCGCGCAGGCCTTCGACAAGGCGACGGACGACAACACCCGCGTCCTCGAGCCCGGCGTGCTCGCCCGCGGCGAGTACCTGCACTGGGCGTGGCAGATCAAGTTCGAGGCGGCGAAGAACGTCGCCCACGTCGTCGACAAGATGCTGCACGCGTGCGGCGGGTCGGGCTACAAGCGCGACATGGAGCTCGAGCGCTACCTGCGCGACGCGAAGGCCGGCTGGGTGATGGGCCCGACGAACGAGGTGCTGCGCCAGTTCGTCGGCAAGGCGGTGCTGCTCGGCTTCGACGCCCTCGACTACTGGAACCAGACCTACAACCGCCGCGCCGTGGAGAACGAGCTGAAGAAGCTCGACTCGGCCGGCAAGCGCGAGCTCGCCGAACAGCTGCTCGCCGAGGCCCAGGAGCAGGAGGCGAAGGAGCCGGCCAAGGCCGGTTAGAGGATGAAGCCGCGGCTGCTCGTCCCGGGGCTGCTCCCGGTCGACCCGGGCCGGGAGACGTTCCGCGTGCGTGCAGGCGGTTCGACGACCGTGGTCCTCCAGCCGGACGACCGGCTGACCGTGCGCGACGTCCAGGGCGCGCAGCGGGCGCTACTCGACGCGGACGAGTTCGGCCGGGCCGACCTGTTCGGCCCCGAATCGCCGCCCGGCGCCGAGGAGAGCTTCGTCGCAGGCCGTGCCGGCTCCGTCACGGTGGCCGTCCCGGCGGGCGAGCCGGTGGTCGAAGGCGGCCTCCCCGCGACCGATCTTCAGCTCGAGCTGCAGCGCGCGAGCCCACGGCTCGGGGTCGACCCGGCCCTGCCGGAGCCGCTCGCCGAGCCGCGCCTCGACTTCGAGGTGCCGCGGGCCTCCGCTCGCGCGTACGACGTGAAGGCCGGCGAGTGGATCCAGGTGATCGACGTCAAGGGCCGGCAGTGCTCCGACTTCCTCGCCTTCCATACGGGCAAGCTCCAGGAGGGCGAGGAGCGCGGCCTCGACTCGACGACGACGCGCTCGCTGATGGGCAATGCCTACCCCACCCCCGGGCTGCACGGGAAGTTCTACGACCAGGATCAGGTCGCGCTGGTCGAGGTCGTACGCGACACGGTCGGCCGCCACGACACGTTCGGGCTCGCGTGTTACGCGAAGTACTACGAGGACATCGGGTACTTCGGGCACGTCAATTGCACGGACAACTTCAATGCCGAGCTCCTGCCGTACACGATCGCGCCGCGCAAGGGCTGGCCCGCGCTGAACCTCTTCTTCAACACGGCGTTCGACTCGGCGAACCTGTACGTCACCGACGAGCCGTGGTCGCGGCCCGGTGACTACGTCCTCTTCCGGGCGCTGACCGATCTCGTCTGCCTCTCGAGCGCCTGCCCGGACGACATCGACCCGGCGAACGCGTGGAACCCGACGGAGGTGCACGTGCGCGTCTACCCGGCGAAGGAGCGCTTCAGCGCCGCGATCGCCCACCGGGTGACGCCCGATGCGGAGCCGAAGCTGACGCGGGACACGGGCTTCCGCCCGCGAACCGGCGAGCTCACGAGCCGCTTCAGCGAGTACAACGGCTACTGGCTGCCGACCGAGTACGACAACCTCGGTGCCGTCGCGGAGTACTGGGCCTGCCGCGAGCAGGCCGCGCTCATGGACCTCTCGCCGCTACGCAAGTGGGAGGTGCTCGGCCCCGACGCGGAGGAGCTGCTGCAGGCGACGGTGACCCGCGACATTCGCCGGCTGGGCGACGGGCAGGTCGTCTACACCGCGCTCTGCAACGACACCGGGGGCATGATCGACGACGGCACCGTCTTCCGGATCACGCCGACGAACTTCCGCTTCGTCGGCGGCTCGGAGTACGACGGGATCTGGCTGCGCGAGCAGGCCGAGCGGCTCGTCCTTGCGCGTGTGGGTCAAGGAGTCGACCGACGAGCTCGCGAACGTCGCCGTACAGGGCCCGGAGAGCCGCGAGGTGCTGTCGAAGCTGATCTGGACGGCTCCGGCGCAGACGCCGTTCGCGGAGCTCAGGTGGTTCCGCTTCTCGGTCGGTCGGATCGGCGGCCCGCAGGGGCTGCCGCTCATCGTCTCCCGCACGGGCTACACCGGCGAGCTCGGCTACGAGCTCTTCTGCCATCCCGAAGGACGCCCCGGAGCTGTGGGACGCGGTCCTGGCGGCGCGGCCGACGGGTCACGCCCTCGGGCTCGACGCGCTCGACATGCTGCGCATCGAGGCGGGCCTCGTCTTCGCCGGCTACGAGTTCGACGATCAGGTCGACCCGTTCGAGGCCGGCATCGGCTTCACCGTCCCGGCCGACAAGGAGGACGACTTCGTCGGCAAGGAGGCGCTCGTCGAGCGACGCGCGCATCCGCAGCGCACGCTCGTCGGCCTCGAGCTCGAGGGCAACGAGCCGGCGGGCCACGGCGACTGCGTGCATGTCGGCCGCCAGCAGGTCGGCGTGGTCACGAGCGGCACGCGCTCGCCCGTCCTGAAGACGAACGTCGCGCTCTGCCGGATGAACGTCCGCTACGCGGAACCGGGAACCGAGGTCGAGGTCGGCAAGCTCGACGGCTTCCAGAAGCGCATTCCGGCGACCGTCGTCCGCTTCCCCTTCTACGACCCGGAGAAGCGACGGCCGCGGTCGTGACGAGGCCGAGCAGGTCGCCGCGTTCGACCGCGACGGCTTCGTCATCGTCGAGGACGGCCTCGTCCCGGCAACCGCCCTGCCGCTTCTGCGCGAGCGCTTCCTCGCCCTGTTCGACGGCGACTACGAGACCGGGATCAAGCCGGACGAGGTGAACTGGGTGCCCGGGCCGCGATCCCGAGGACCGGACGCGGCAGATCTGCAACGGCTGGAAGGCGGACACCGTGGTCGCGGCGCAGGTGCTCTCGAAGCGAGTCGGCGCTCTCGCAGCGCGGGCTCGCGGGCTGGCGCGGCGTCCGGCTCCTGCAGGACAACGTGCTCTGGAAGCCCCCCGGCGCGAAGGCGATCGGCTTCCACCAGGACTCGTCGTACGCCGACTACCTCGATGCCGCCCGAGATGATCACCTGCTGGATGTCGCTCGACGACCTGCCGGCCGACGCCGGGCCCGATCGAGTACGTGCGCGGCTCCCACCGCTGGCCGCGCAGCGCGCCGCAGCGCTCGCAGTTCCACGCGCCGGAGGACTGGCTCGCCCCCGTCCGCGGGGCCGCGCCGGACGGCGCCGAGCCCGAGCTCGTGCCGGTGGTCGTCCGCGCCGGCGGCGGCTCGTTCCACCACGGGCTGACCTGGCACGGCTCGCCGCCGAACACGAGCGCCGCGACGACGCGAATGGCCCTGGTCGCACACCTGCTGCCGTCGACGCGCGGTTCCACCACGAGCAGGTCGATCCCGTGTACTCGCGCTACCGCCGCCGCGGCGATCTCGCCCTCGACGAGTCGTTCTTCCCGGTGGTGTGGCACGAGAGCGGTTACCGCACGCCCTGGCTGAGTACCTACGGGGTGTCAGACACCTAAGAAGGTGTCTGACACCGTCAGGCATTCTCGCGGAAGCGGCTCGCGAGCACACCGAGCAACGCCACGGCCGCACGCGGGTCGGCCTCGAGCGCGCGCAGCACCTCACCCCGCGTCACCTCGAGACAGCGCACCGTGCCCTCGGCGATCACGTCTGCCATCCGACCTTCGCCCGGCGCGAGCACCTCGATCTCACCGACGAGCTCGCCCGGCCCCAGCCGCACCGAGCGGCCGCGGCGCCGGACGTGGACGGTGCCCTCGACGACGAGGTGGAGCGAGTCGCCCGGCTCGCCCGCGTGCATCAGGTAGTCGCCGTCGGCGAAGCTGCGCTCGACGCCCGTCGCGAGGATCGGCTCCAGCAGCTCGCCGGAGAGGGCCGAGAAGACGTGCGGGTCGGTCACGACGCGCTCGTAGCGGCCCCCGTGGAAGAGCAGCGGCGTCCCGTCGCCGTAGCGCACGTACTCGACGCGGCCGAGGAACAGGGAGTGATCGCCGCCCCAGTACGAGCGGACGACGCGGGCGACGAGATGCGCGAGCGCCCCTTCGACGAGCGGCGTCTCGTGGACGATCTCGAACACCGGCTCGGCGCCGTCGTCGTTGCGGCCCGCAAAGCGGTCGGAGAGCGCGCTCTGATGCTCCTCCAGCACGCTGACGCCGTAACGGGCGCCCTCGCGCAGCAGCAGGTTCAGCTTCGCACGCCGGTCGATCGAAATCAGGATCAGTGGCGGTGCGAGCGAGACGGACATGAACGCGTTCGCGGTCATCCCGTGGATCTGGTCGCCGACGCGGGTCGTGATCACGGTGACGCCGGTCGCGAACATGCCGAGCGTGCGGCGAAACTCGACGGCGCTGTCCGCGTCGGCACCGGCCGCGACCTCCATCAGCTCGGGCGGCCGCTCCTCGTCGAAGAACGACTCGCCGATCCCGTCGGGAGCGATCGCGACGGCGATCTTGCGGATCGACACGTCGAACTCGCCCGGGGTCTCCATCAGGCGCATTCTGCGCTATTCGGCGCCGTCGGTCCCGAACTGTGTCAAGCGCGCTTGACATCGCACCGCTGTCAAGCTAACTTGACAGGCGAGTCGCGATGCAGAACCGGGTGCGAGAACTGAGAGCCGGCCGCCTGCTCTCACAGGGCGAGCTCGCGACGGCACTCGGGGTCTCGCGGCAGACGATCAACTCGATCGAGCAGGAGCGCTATACGCCCTCGCTGCCACTCGCACTCGCGCTCGCGCGGTACTTCGACACGTCGGTGGAGGAGATGTTCGATGCAGATCACCAGGTCTAAGTGGTTTGTCCCGCTCTTCGCGCTTGCGCTCGGCGTCGGCATGTTCATCGCCCAGTGGATCGGCGGGAACCCGGGGAGCGGGCTCGGCTCGCTCGGGATCATGGCCGCGTTCGGCGCCGTGGTCCTGCTCGGCGGTCGGAGCGAGACGATCCGCGGACTGCGGGGCGACGGCCGTGACGAGCGCTTCCGCCAGATCGACCTCCAGGCGACCGCCCTTGCCGGGCTGGTCGTGATCTCGGCGATCATCGTCGCTTTCGCGGTCGAGCTCGCCCGGGGCCACGACGGCAACCCGTACGGCTGGCTCGGAGCCGTCGCCGGCCTGAGCTACCTCGTCGGGATCGTCGTACTGCGAATGCGGGGATGACGAAACGCGCGGCGTGGAAGAGCCCGAAGGCTTCGAGCGAGAGCCGGAGGACGACGAGCTCGAGCGCGTCGAGGTCGAGGACTTCGAGCTCGACGCCGACGACGAGCCCTGGCGCGACCGGGACTAGACGGTTACGAGCTCGCGAGCGCGTACGCCGTCGAGCGGTCGGTCGCCGCACGCCGAGCGATAGGCGGCGGCGAGCTCCGCGTCGGCTCCCGACCACGACCGGCGCTGAGCCGACGCGAGCGACCGGGCCGCGAGCGAAGCGCGACGCTCGGGGTCGTCGAGGAGAGCACGCAGCGCGGCGGCGAGGGCCGAGACGTCACCCGGCGGCACGAGCAGGCCCGAGACGCCGTCTGCCACGAGCTCCGGCGCGCCCCCCGCCGCGGCGGCGACGATCGGAAGCCCGGAAGCCGACGCCTCGAGGATCACCTGGCCAAAGGTGTCGGTGGTGCTCGGGAAGCAGAACACGTCGCAGCTCGCGTACACCTGCGCGAGGCCGTCGCCGTGCAGCTCGCCGAGGAACGTGACTCCGGCGGGGGCACCCGCCTCGAGCTCGTGACGGGCCGGGCCGTCGCCGACGATCGCGAGCCTCGCTCCCGGGCAGTGGCCGCGCAGCTCGGCGAACGCGCCGAGCAGCACGTCGAGGCGCTTCTCCCGTGACACGCGCCCGACCGAGAGCAGGAGCACGTCGCCGTCACCCAGGAGATGCTCGCGCAGGGCGTCGTTTCGCCGGCGAGGCGCGAAGACGTCCGAGTCGACGCCGCGGCCCCAGATCGCAACGGTGTCGTGCCCTCGCGCGCGCAGCGCGTCGGCGACGGCGGTCGTCGGCGCGAGCACGACCCGGCACTGGCGGTAGAACCAGTCCACCCACGCGTCCATCGCTTCGGCGACGAGCAGGTCGCGCGTCAGGTGAAGCGTGTACGGGCCGAGCTCGGTGTGGTACGAGCCGACGACCGGGATGCGCAGGAGCCGTGGCGGCGATCAGCCCGCTCACGCCGACCGGCCCTGGGGTCGCGAGGTGGACGACGCGCGGACGATGACGTTCGACCGCCGCGAGCACGTCGGTGATCAGGGGGAAGCGAAGCTCGAGCTGCTCGTAGGACGGAAGCTGCAGCGTCCAATCGTGTGCGAAGAGCGTCAGACCCGGCTGCTCCGAAGCCTCCTCGCGCGCGGTGGCCACACGGAGCGGCAGCTCGCCCCGCGCCGACTTGGCGGCCAGCCGGCGCATCGTCCCGGCCACGCCGTTCGTCTCGTCGAACGTGTCGGTGAAGACCATTCCCTCGAGCCCACGCCGCTCGTCGCTCTCGCCGAAGAACGCCGTCTCGATCTCGTCGATCCCGGAGCGCGCGTCCGCGTGATGGCGCGCGGTCCCGAGATACGGGAGATGAAGTGCCGTCGCGGCGACGACGGAGGTCAGGCGCACGCCCAACCCGTCGAGGTGGTCGAGGTCCACGCCGCCTTCGCGGGCGCGCGAGCCGAGCAGGCGCGACAGGCGCCGGCTCGTCTCGCGAATCTCGTCATGCCGCCCTGCGGCATCGTCCGCGTCGCAGTCGAAGAGCTCGCTCACCCCGTGGAGGAGCGGCGGGAGGGAACGGCCGCCGTCGCGATAGGCGTGGATCGCGAGCGCCCCGATCGCGTGGGCGAGCTTCACCGCCGAGCCGTGCGCACCGCCCGGGACTCCGTGCCCCGCGGCGACCGAGGCAAGGAATGCCTCCGGCGTCGGACCGTCGCCCTGCGTCCACGTGGTCGCGACGTCGAGCGCACCGTGGTCGTCGGAGCCGCCGCTGAGGCCGATCCCGTCGTCGCCGGCCGCGGCGAGCGAGTGCCGTTCGGCGAGCTTCCCGCGGTAGGCCCTCGAGGCGGCGGCCGCGAGCCGGCACGCGAGCACGTTCGTCTCCTCGGGGCGCGCGCCGTTTCGCCCCTCCCACACCGAGAAGAGCAGCATCAGCCGCTCGACGTGGCTCGGCGTGAGCGGCGGCCCCATGCGGTAGAGCGGATGCGCGAGCGCGTGCGCGAGCCCCCGCTCGCGCAGGAACGACGTGAGCTCGACGACCGACGGACGGTACGGCTGCAGGTCGCGGTGGTCCTCCTCCGTCAGGTTCCAGACGAGGACGTGCAGCGGCACCTCGTCCTCCTCGAAGCGAGTCGTCACCTCGACCGAGAGGAACGTGTCCGGCAGATGGGCGATGCGCAGCGCGCCCTCGACGGTGTTGTGGTCGCTGATCGTCACGAAGCTCATGCCGCGCTGCTTGCAGACGCGGTAGACGCGCTCGGGCTCCGTATACGACTCGCCCAGGCGAGCTCGTCTTAGCGCGTAGTTGCCGCTGTCGGTCGAGTAGCGCGAATGAACGTGGAGATCGCAGCGCGCCGAGGTCACTGCTCTTCGTGTACTCGCTGTGCCGGACGATTCCCGCCCGATCGCGCACGCGTTCACCGGGTCGATTCCGAAGTGCTACGAGCTGTTCCCTCCGAACCGCGTCGGGACGGCGGAAGCCTCGTTATGGTCCCGCCGTCCGTTCACGAAGCCCGGAGGGGGGAACATGAGGAGAGGACCCAAGAGGGCCCCGGCGGCCCTCGCGATCGCGGCCGCCGTCGCCGCCGCCTGCGTGGCCGCCGCATATGTCGGCTCCACGTCCGCCAGCGCCGCCGCCCGCACGGCGTCGTCGGGATGCCAGCTCGGCAACGGCATCAAGCACGTGATCGAGATCACGTTCGACAACGTCCACTACAACCGCGACAACCCGAACGTCCTGTCCGATCTCGAGCAGCTGCCTGCGCTCAAGAACTTCATCGAGAGCCAGGGCACGATGCTCACGAACAACCACACACCGCTGATCGCCCACACGGCGGACGACAGCCTCACGAACTACTCGGGGCTCTACGGCGACCGCCACGGCCAGGGGATCACGAACTCGTACGAGACCTTCCTGGGCGACGGCTCGATCGCGTCCAGGTCGTCGTTCGCCTACTGGACCGGCACGTACGGGCTCGACACCTTCCCCAACCAGCCGTACGCGGGCACCGTCCCGGCCGCCGGCTCGTCGCCCTCGACGCCGCCCGCGCCGTGGGTCCCGTTCACGCGCGCCGGGTGCGACTTCGGTGCGGTGTCGACGGCGAACATGGTGCTCGAGAACGCAAGCCCCGACATCGCGAACGTCTTCGGCTCGAGCTCGCCCGAGCAGGCGCAGTTCAGCGCCGACGGCGACTCGTTCAAGGACGCGGAGGTCGCCGACTACGAAGGGCTCGGCGTGCACTGCGCAGCAGGGGACGCCTTCTGCGCGAACGCGACAGGGGTCAAGTACGGCCAGGGCTCGGCGTCCAACACCGCCGTCAATGACCTCCTCCCCGACGAGCCAGGCGGCTACACGGGCTTCCAGGCCGTGTTCGGGCACAGGTACCTGCAGCCGGAGCTCGTCGGCGCAGCGAACTCGGGCCTCGACCGTGTGGTCGGCGGCCACAGCTACCCGGTCAAGGACGCGGCGGGCAACCTCGTCGACCTCAACGGCAACGAGATCGACGGCGCGTTCCTGCCGCCGAACACCCCGGGCTTCCCGGGCTTCGGGCCGATCAGCGCGGCGCAGTCGCTCGCGTACATCGCCGACATGCAGGAGGTCGGCATCCCGGTCACCTACGGCTACATCGCCGACGCTCACGAGAAGAAGGCCGGGCAGAGCGGCTGCTCGAACCTCGACAGCTCCGTCTCGGGCGCCGCCGAGGGCCCGGGCGACACCTGCTACGAGGCGACGCTGAAGGCGTACAACGATTCGTTCGCGACGTTCTTCCAGCGGCTCGGCGACGACGGGATCGACGCGACGAACACGCTGTTCGTGATCACCGCCGACGAAGGCGACCACTTCGCCGGCGCGAACGTCGGGCGATCGGTCACCCCGACCTGCAGCGGCGCTCCCACCACGTGTACGTATCCCCACAACGGCGTCGGCGAGCAGTCCGTCGACATCCACGGCCTCCTGCAGCATCAGGAGGACAACACGACCTCGTTCTACAACGAGCCTCAGGGGAACTCGGTCTACATCACCGGCAACCCGGGGCCGAACGATCAGACGACGCGGCAGCTCGAGCGTGACTTCGGAGCCGCCACGGCGAACGACCACTACGACGGCGACGTGCCGGAGAACATCGCCCAGTATCTGGCCGACCCGACCGTCGAGCGGCTGCTGCACTTCGTGAACGCCGACCCGAACCGGACGCCGTCGTTCACGGTGTTCCCGAAGCCGGACTACTACCTGTCCAGCGGGTTGGACGACATCGCCGCCACGTCCAAGACGCCGGCCGTCCACGACGGGTGCGCGAGCGGGACGACCGCGGGCACCGCCGCCGCGAACTGCGCCTTCACCACGGCGCGCTACGCATGGAACCACGGGTACTACGCGCCGGAGATCGACAACACCTGGCTCGGCCTCGTCGGGCCCGGTGTCGCCCACAAGGGCATCGACGGGTCGTCGGCCGACCAGGGACCGAGCTCGGCGGACGGTGCCAACTCCGACCCGAAGCTCGTAACGTCGTTGGCGAACCCCGGCACCTGGGCCGACCACACCGACATCCGCCCGACGATGCTGGCGCTGCTCGGCCTGAAGGACGACTACGTCGACGACGGGCGCGTCCTGACGGAGGATCTGACGGTCACCCCCGGGAAGACCGCGGACCCGCGGTTCCTGTCGCTCGCACGCTGCTACAAGCAGCTCAACTCGAGCGTCGGCGAGTTCGGGACCGACGTGCTGCTCGCAGACACCGCCGCCCTGAAGACCGGCTCGGCGAGCGACGACGGTACCTACCAGAACGTGTCGAAGCGGATCCAGAAGCTCGGTGCCGAGCGGGATGCGCTCGCCGCCGACATCAAGAACGCGCTCTTCGGCGCCGAGTTCGGCAACGCGTCGATCCCGAAGGGGAACTCGGAGGTGGCGCACTGCCAGAACGTCCTCCGGAGCGCTGACGGCCTGAACGGCTGATGCCTCGCTGGGGTGCCCGGCGCCTGCCGGGCACCCCAGCCCATCGGAGTCCTGTAGCATCGCGCCCCGCCCGCCGACCTCGGAGGAACCACGCGTGTCACAGCACGAGAGCCTGTCGGCCTGATCCTGCTGTCGCGCCGGCCGGCCGCAGCGAGCCGCCCGAAGTCGAAGGCGAGCAGGAAACGCCGCCTGATGCGCGCCGTCGACATCGAGCGCCACCACGTCGTCGAGCGGGCGACGCGAGCCTGATCAGAGCTCGTCGACGACGCGCAACGCGTCGTCGACGATCAGCACGGCTCCCTTCCGCCACTTCGGGGGCGCAACCAGTGCGTGCTCCAGGCCGCCGTGGCCGCAGACGAGAGCGTCGCGACCGGCCAGGCTGCGCACGAGCGCGATGCCGTCGGTCATCTGCCGCTCCTCGCCGAGCTCGTCGCACAGCTCGGGCACGAGACCGCGGGCGGCTGCAATCGGCTGGACCGTCTCGACGCAGCGGAGATACGGGCTCGTGTAGATCGCCTCGAGCGGCCACTGCGTGAGGAGCTCGACGAGCTCGTCGGCCCGACGCCGCCCGCGCTCGTCCACCGGACGCTCGCGATCGTCCCCCGCCCAGGCGCTCCGGTCGCCCGCGCGGGCATGGCGCACGAGCAGCATCAGGCGCCGAGCGCCTCCGCCGCGAGCGCCGTCCCCTCCACGCGCGCGCGGATCTTCGCGAACGCCGTCTCGCGGGCAGTGGAGGCGTCGTCGGCGAACGGCGAGAAGCCGCAGTCATCCGTCGTGCCCAGCCGGTCGAGCGGGATGTGCCTCGCGGCCTGGAGGACGCGCTCCGACACCTCGTCGGCGGTCTCGACGCGCGGGTCGATAGGATCGATGACGCCGACGAACACCTGCTGCTCCGGCTTGCGGCTCGCAGCCACGACCCCGAGCACGGCTTCCGGGTCGGCCTCGCCGGCGAGCTCCAGGAAGAACGCGCCGGCGCGATGCTCGAACAGCGTGGGCAGCAGGGCGGCGTAGTCGACGTCGGCGCTGTGGGTCGAGTCGTGGTCGCCGCCCGGGCAGCTGTGGACGCCGATCAGCTGCCGCTCGTCGGGCGAGAAGCGGTCGAGCACGGCGTTGTTGAGCTCGACGAAGCTGCGCAGAAGGCCGCCCGAGGGGTCGAGCTTGAGCGACAGCCGCCCCTCGGTGAAGTCGATCTGGACGCTCCGGGCCCCGGCGTCGAGGCAGCTCCGGATGTCGGCCTCGGCCTCGTCGACGAGGTCGGCGAGGAACGCATCCCGGGAGTAGCCGTCGAGCCCGCCCGCCGGGTAGAGGAGGCTCAGGGCGGACGCCGAGATGACCGCCTGCTTCAGCGGCTGCGTCGCGACCTTGCGCGCTGCCTCGACAGACGAGCCGGCATAGGTCCGGTAGCGGAAGGGGCCCGCGGTCAGGACGGGCAGCTGTCGCGTGTGGCCGTCTGCGAACGGGATCACGACGCCGTCCGCGGCCAGCGTCTCCAGCCCCGCGACGGGGTACGTGACGAAGCTCGGCTTGCGCTGCTCGCCGTCGGTGACGACCGGCGAACCGGTCGCCTCGAGCTCCCTGATCGTGTCCTCCACCGCGGCCGCGAAGAGCGCGTCGAGCTCGGCGTCGGAGCTGCGCCCCTCGGCGGCCGCCTGCAGGTCGGCAAGGAGCGCGGGCGGCCTCGGAATGCTCCCGATCGGCTCGGTCGGAATCGTCATCGTCCCCTCCTCGGTCGTGGCGACTGCACCACCGACTATACGATCGCGTAACGATCGGCAGGCTGATGGGTCGGAGTCTCGGGTGGACGAACGCGATCTCGACGCACGCCCCTACGGCCGCCGGGCCTTCCTCGGCCTCCTGGCCGGCGGGCTGTCGGCGTTCTTCTGGGCGCCTGCGGCGAGCCGTGTCCTCTCGCCGCTGACCGCCGGCGCCTCCCAGCTTCTCGGCAACCTCTTTCCGGTCGGCGGCTGGCGCATCTACACGATCTCCGGCTCGATGCCGGTGTTCGACCCGAAGACGTGGCGCCTGGAGATCGGCGGGCTCGTGCGCCGCCCGGTCAGCCTCGGCTACGGCGAGGTGCGCGCGCTGCAGCAGGCGAGACAGGTGTCGACGTTCCACTGCGTCACGGGTTGGACGGTGCGGAACGTCCACTGGTCGGGCGTCCGGTTCCGGCACCTGCTCGACCTTGTCGAGCCGCTCCCCGAGGCGAAAGCGATCCGGTTCGTGTCGGCTGAACGTCCGTACGACGACTCGCTCACGATCGAGCAGGCGCTCCTCCCGGACGCGATGCTCGCGCTCGACCTGGACGGCCGGCCGCTCTCGCGCCCGCACGGCGCGCCCGCCCGCGTCGTGATCCCCGAGATGTACGGCTACAAGGGCGTCAAGTGGCTCGAGCGCATCGAGCTCGTGTCGAGTCAGCCGGTCGGCTACTGGGAAGGGCTCGGCTACGACCAGGACGCCTGGGTCGGGAGGTCGAACGGCTACGGCAGCTGAGCGCCTCCCTCGCTTCACGCGCACCGAGCGCACGCTGCACTGGGTGCACGCGAGCGCGTTCCTCGTCCTGCTCGCGAGCGGGCTCGCGCTCTACCTGCCGAGCCTCGCGGAGCTCGTCGGGCGGCGTCCGCTGCTCAAGGACGTGCACGTGTACACGGCCGCGGCATGGGCTTTCGCGCTCGTGCTCGTCGTGCTCCTGGGAAACCGCCGTGCGCTTCGTGCCACCGCACGCGAGATCAACCTCTTCGACGCCGACGACCGCGACTGGCTGCGCCGTCGGGGTGCGCCGCAGGGTCGTCTCAACGCCGGGCAGAAGCTGAACACCGTCGTCAGCGCCGCGTTCGCGATTCTCTTCGCCGTCTCCGGCGTCCTGCTCTGGCTGGGCGAACGCGACACGCGCTTCCGGTTCGCGCAGACGATCCTGATCCACGACTGGCTGACGATGGCCTCGCTCGTGCTGTTCCTCGGCCACCTCTACCTGGCGGTCATCCATCCGAGCACGCGACACGCGCTGAACGGGATGACGCGCGGGTGGGTCGATGCCGGGTGGGCGCGGCGGCACCACGCGAAGTGGGCCGAGACGTTCGACCGCTGACGGGCCATCGCCTCACCAGTCGCGCAGCTTCCAGATCGCGGGCTCCATCACGCCCTCCTCGCCGATCTCGGCGAAGATCGCAACCGCGCCCTTGAGCATCGCGATCGCGTCGTCGTGACGGCCCGTGGCGTGCAGGAGGTCGGCCGCGTTGTTCGCGAGCGCCGCTTCGCGATGGCGGTCGCCGACGGTCGCGCACAGCAGGCGGGCACGCTGCGTCCGTTCGAGCGCGGGCTCGAGCAGACCCTCGTCCCGATCGACGAGCGCGAGGTTGTTGAGGGCGGCGATGCACGCAACGGTGTCGTTTCTCGTGTCCGCCAACGCAAGGCTCCGTTCGAGCTCCCGCCGCGCCTCGCCGTGCTCGCCGGCGGCGGCCGCGAGCATGCCGAGGATGTTGTGCGCCTGCGCGACGGCGCTGTCGTCGCCGGCCCGCTCGGCAAGCCCGAGCGCCTCGGACGCAAGTCGGCGTGCCGGCTCGTCGTGCCCCCGCCGGTGCGCCGCGAGGCTGCGGTCGGCGGTGACACGCGCGCGCAGCTCGAGGTCGTCCTCCGCCGCGAGCGCCAGCGCCTCTTCGTACGCCTCGTCGGCGAGCTCCCACTCGCCCCGCCGGTCGTGCACGAGCCCGATCCGGTGCTCGAGCGGGGCACGCTCACCCTCCGCCGCGAAGGCCGCAGCGGCGTCGTAGCTCTGCAGCGCATCGCCGTAGCGCCCTTGCAGCGTGTGCAGATCCCCGATCGCCCGCTGCACGCGTGCCGTCTCCGGATGGCCGAGCGCCCTCGCCTCCTCGAGGTAGGAGAGCGCCTCGGCGTTCGCGTGAAGTGCGCGCGCCTGCTCGCCGGCGAGCAGATACCACCCGGACGCTTCTGCGTCGCGGCCGGCGAGCCGGAGGTGCTGGCCCACGACGGCCGGTGAGCCGGCGGCCCGCGCACGCGGAGCGAGCACGTCGGCGGCACGGCCGTGGAGGAGACGGCGGCGGCCGCTCGAGAGCAGCTCGTAGGCGAGCTTGCGCGACTGCTCGTGCCGGAAGTCGTACATCGCTCCTCCCTCCTCCTCGAGGATCCCGCGGGCGCACAGCTCGTCGAGGGCAGCGACGACCTCGTCGTCACCGCGCCCCGCGACCGCCCCGACCGTGTCCGAGCCGAACTCGCGGCCGATCACGGCTCCGGCACCGAGAACCTGGGCCGCGACCTCGGAGGCGCTCGCCAGCCGTGCCTCGAGCAGGTCGCGCACCCCGGCCGGGAGCGTCCAGTCGGACCGGTCGGCTTCGAGATAGGCGGTCACGAAGAACGGGACTCCCTGGGTCTCGGAGTAGAGGCGATCGAGGATCTCCGGCGGCGTCCCCGCGTCGACGGCGAGCCGCTCCACGTCGGCGCGCTCGAGGCGGCCGAGCTCCATCGTGGTCGCGAGACCGTCGCGCTGCGCGTCGCCCACGACTCGACGAGCGGGATGCGCAGCGGAGGTCTCTTCCGGCCGCCAGGTCAGAAGAAGGAGGAGCGGGCGGCCCCGCAGGCGGCGGGCAAGGTAGGCCAGCACCTCGAGCGAGGCGCCGTCCGCCCAGTGCGCGTCGTCGACGAGCAGGACCGCGGGCGCCGGCCCGCCGGTCGCCTCGGTCAGCGCAGCGACGAGGCCCTCGAAGAGGCGTGCCTGCGCGCCGGGCCCGTCGGACGGGCCTGCGGCGGTCGGGCCGAGCAGCGGCAGGAGGCGTGCCGCCTCGGCCCGCGCGGCGTCGGAGAGCCGGGCCGCCTCACCCTCCCGCAGCGCGCCGCGGAGGAGCTCGATGAGCGTCGCATATGCGAGCCCCGCTTCGTGCTCGAATGCGCGCACGCCGACCGCAACGGCACCCTGCGCACGCGCCCAGTCGAGCAGCTCCCCGGCGAGCCGCGTCTTGCCGATCCCGAGCTCGCCCTCGAGCACGACGAGCCGGCCGTCGCCGCCGACGTCCCGGTAGGAGCGCTGGAGCGCCGCCCACTCGGGCTCCCGTCCGACGAGCGGCCGCGTGCCCGCGGAGTCGGGTACCCGCACCGGCACGATGGGAGCCGCGGTCGCCGCACCCTCGCGGATCGCGCGGTAGAGCTCCGTCGTGGACTCGAGTGGGCTCACTCCGAGCTCGCGATGGAGCGCGCGGACGCACTCGCGGTACTGCGCGAGCGCGGCACGACGCTCGCCGGTGCGCGCGTACAGCTCCATCAGACGGTGATGTGCCGGTTCGTGCAGCGAGTCGAGCTCGAGGCGCCGTCGCGCGTGCTCGAGCGCCCGACCGAGCTCGCCGACAGCTGCAAGCCCGTCGGCGAGCCGATCGAGGAGACCGCCGAGCTCGCGCTCGAGCCGTCCCGCGTGCAGCGACTGCCAGTCGTCGAAGACGACGCTGTCCCGCAGGCCGAAGCCGGCGAGGAAGGGGCCGCGGTACACGGCCGCCGCCGCCTCGAGGTCATCGATCCCGCTCGACGCGGCAAGCTCCCGAAAGCGGTCGATGTCCAGGTGGACGCCCGAGCGATCGAGCGACACCGTGTCGCCGGAGACGACGAGGTGCCTCCCGCCGAGGGCGCTGCGGAGCGTCGAGAGCGTTCGCCGGAGGGCGGCTCGGGCCCGCTCCGGGTCGGCCTCGGGCCAGAGGAGCGTCGCGAGCGTGTCGCGCCCGTGCGCCCCGCCCTCGACGGCGAGGAACGCGAGCAGGGCCGTCGCCTTGCGCGTGTCGACGGCGAGACGGCCGCCGTCGGTCTCGACGGCGGCCGAGCCGAGGAACGCGAGCCGAAGTCCCGTGGCGGGCATGTGGCGATCGTATGCAACGGATCGCCTCGGTTCACCTGTGCCGTAACGGTCCCGTGACGGCGTCGCCTCAGGATCGGGGGCATGACCAAGCCGAACCGCACGCTGTCGTCTGGACGCAGAGCCCCAACGCCGTAACGATTGCCGGACGGCCGTGGCGTACAACGAGGAGCGGAAGATGAGCGTTCTCACTCAGTCGATCACCCGGGTGATCCGCCGCGGCGGGCGGACACGCACCTCGGCGGCCGCGGGCGACGTCGCCGCGGTGTCGGCGCTGACCGCGCCCGACAGCCGGCCGATCGAGATCTCGCCGAACGACCCGCTGCTCGCCTACCTCCAGGGAGCGCCGGGAGTGGTCGAGGTGGACGCGCTCGAGCTCGACTCGCCGGCCGTCGCGGAGCTGCGCGAGGCGGGCGTGAAGCTCGTCGTGCCGCTCGTCAGCCAGGGCGAGCTGATCGGCGTCGTGAACCTCGGGCCCCGGCTCTCCGACCAGGCCTACTCGACCGACGACCGCAAGCTGCTCGTCTCGCTCGCCGCCCAGGCGGCGCCCGCACTTCAGGTCGCCCAGCTCGTTCGCCGCCAGGAGGCGGAGGCGAGGACGCGGGAGCGGATCGAGCAGGAGCTCCGCGTCGCGACGCTGATCCAGCAGAACTTCCTGCCGAAGAGCCTGCCCGAGCTTCCCGGCTGGCAGATCTCGGCCTACTATCGGCCGGCCCGTGAGGTCGGCGGCGACTTCTACGACTTCATCGAGCTGTCCGGCGGGCGCGTGGGCGTGGTGATCGGCGACGTCACCGACAAGGGCGTGCCGGCGGCGATGGTGATGGCCGCGACCCGAAGCGTCCTGCGGGCGTCGGCGCAACGGATCGTCTCGCCCGGCGCCGTGTTGCAGCGCGTCAACGAGCTGATGTGCCCGGACATGCCGCCGAAGATGTTCGTCACCTGCCTGTACGGCGTCATCGATCCCACCACGGGCCTGTTCCGGTTCGCGAACGCGGGCCACAACCTGCCGTACGTCCGGACGGCGAGCGGGACGATCGAGCTGCGCGCGACGGGCATGCCGCTCGGCCTCCTGCCGGGCATCACCTACGAGGAGACCGAGGCGTTCCTCGAGCCCGACCAGACGATGCTGCTGCACTCCGACGGCGTCGCCGAGGCGCACTCCGACGCACGCGAGATGTTCGGGTTCCCCCGCCTGATGGACGTGGTCGGCAGCCGGACCGGGCGCGGCGAGGTGATCGACCGCGTGCTCACCGAGCTGGGGCGCTTCGTGCCGCAGGGCGGCGAGCAGGAGGACGACATCACCCTCGTCGCGCTGAAGCGCGCTGCCGGCACCACGCGGACCGCTCACGGCGATCTCGATGTGTCCTTCGAGCTCCCGAGTGCACGCGGCAACGAGCGACTCGCAATGGACCGCGTCGCGGAAGCGGTTGCGCCGCTCCGGCTCGACACGAAGCGGCTCGAACGTCTGAAGACGGCCGTCTCGGAGGGTGCGATGAACGCGATCGAGCACGGCAACGGGTCGGACCCCGAGGTGCCGGTCGCGCTGCACGCATGGACGGCCGACGGCCTGCTGCACGTCGCGATCACGGACCGCGGCGGCGGCGCCGAGCTGCCCGAAGCGGCCGAGATCCCGGACCTCGAGGCGAAGCTCGACGGGCTGCAGAAGGCCCGCGGCTGGGGGTTGTTCCTGATCCGCAACATGGTGGACGACGTCCTCGAGTCGAGCGACGGCGCGCTCCACACGATCGAGCTCGTCCTGCGCATCGAAGGAGGCGACGATGAGAGCGACTGAGTTCGCGGTCGACGTGAGCCGCGACGAGGCCGTCGCGGTGCTCGACCTGAGCGGCGACGTCAGCGGCGGGGCCGAGGCCCGCCTGTCTGCGGGCTACGCAGAAGCCGGTGACGCAAGCGTCATCGTCCTCGACTTCTCGCAGGTCGACTACATCAACTCGACGGGGATCGCACTGATCGTCGGCCTCCTGGCCGACGCGCGCAAGTCGGGCCGCGAGGTGCAGGCGCGCGGCCTGCAGGAGCACTACCGGGAGATCTTCCGGATCACCCGGCTCTCGGACTTCATGACCATCCTCGACGACGACGGAAGGTGAGGGCATGACCCAGGAAACCGTCTCGATGTCGGTTCGTCACGTCGACGACACGGCGAGCGTGATCGAGATCCGCGGCGACGTCACGTCGGCTTCGGAGGAGCCGCTGATGGACGCGTACACGCTCGCAACCGAACGCGGCGCACGCGCAGTCCTGCTCGACTTCTCCGGCCTCGAGTACATGAACTCGGGTGGGATCGGACTGCTCGTGACGCTGCTCGTACGCGCGAACAGGCTGAAGCAGCGACTGCTCGCGTGCGGGCTCAGCGACCACTATCGCCAGATCTTCGAGCTGACGAGGCTCGACGAGGCGATCTCCATCTTCGGCAGCGAGGCAGATGCCCTCGCCGCTGTGTCCTGACGGATCGGAGGAGCGATGGAAGAGCAACGACAGCCACGCGACGCCGGCAACTGGGCGAAGCCGGTCACCGAGCTCGCCGCCTCGAACGTGC
The DNA here is from genome assembly GCA_963725595.1 of uncultured Thermoleophilia bacterium. Classification (GTDB taxonomy): domain Bacteria; phylum Actinomycetota; class Thermoleophilia; order Gaiellales; family Gaiellaceae; genus PALSA-600. The sequence goes on from CAVRYT010000004.1 coordinate 207,123, forward strand.
CGCAGGGAGCCCTCGACACGGTCGGCGGCAAGAAGGTCCTGTCTCCGATCCAGGGCTTCGGGAAGATGTGGCAGAAGACGTACCGCGTGTCGCTCGCCGCCGCAAACGTGACGCCGCAACAGGTGATCTCCGTCTGGAAGGAGGAGTTCCCGCTCTTCTGGCCGAAGGGCAGCGAGTTCTACGCACCGCTGACCGGCATCACGCCGGGCGAGGTAGCACTGCTGGAGGCGGCGCTCGGCGGCGGCCTCAAGCTCTCGACCGGCGTGCTCGTCATCTACGCCGACGACGAGTCGTTCACGTTCATGACCCCACAGGGGCACATGTTCGCCGGGTGGATCACGTTCAGCGCGTTCGACGAGGCGGGGACGACGGTCGCGCAGGCGCAGGTCCTGATGCGGGCGCAGGATCCGCTCACCGAGCTCGGGCTGACGTTCGGCGGGCACCGCAAGGAGGACGCATTCTGGGCGGCGACGATGAGGGCGCTCGCGCGCAGGTTCGACGTCGACGCCGAGCCGGTCACGACCGTCGTCTGCGTCGAACGCAAGCGGCAGTGGTCGCGCGTCGGCAACGTGCGCCACTCGAGTGCGTTCCGCTCGGGGCTGCACACGGCAGCGTCGCCGTTCCGCAGGCGCGGGCGTTAGCGTCTCTCGTCGGATGGCGGATGCGGTCGTCGTCGGTTCAGGCCCGAACGGCCTTTCGGCGGCGATCGCACTCGCTCGGGCCGGCGTCTCCGTGCGCGTCCTCGAGCGCGCGGAGACGATCGGCGGCGGCATGCGCACCGCCGAGCTGACGCTGCCGGGCTTCCACCACGACGTCTGCTCGGCGATCCACCCGCTCGCCGTCGCCTCGCCGTTCCTGCGGACTCTCCCGCTCGAGCAGCACGGCGTCGAGTGGATCCAGCTCTCCGGCGGCGCTCGCGCACCCCTTCGACGACGGCTCCGTCGCGCTGCTCGACCGCTCGGTGGACGAGACGGCGGCGACACTCGGCGAGGACGCCACCCGCTACGCGCGGCTGATGCGGCCGCTCGCCCGTAACGCCGACGCGCTGCTCGAGGAGCTGCTCGGCCCGCTGCGCGTTCCGCGCCATCCGCTCGCGCTCGCGCGTTTCGGGCTCGGCGCCGGCCTGCCCGCCGCGTCGCTCGCACGCATCGCGTTCCGCGGGGAGCGGGCCCGCGGGTTCTTCGCCGGGCTCGCCGCGCATTCCATGCTGCCGTTGTCACAGCCGGCGACAGCGGGCTACGGCCTCGTCCTCGGCCTGCTCGGCCACGCGGCCGGGTGGCCGCTCGCGCGCGGCGGCTCGCAGCAGCTCGCCGACGCGCTCGCCTCCCTCTTGCGCTCACTCGGGGGCGAGATCGAGACGGGCCGCGAGGTGACGTCGCTGGCCGAGCTCGACGGAGCAGGCGCGGTCATGCTCGACGTCGGGCCGCACCAGCTCGTGCGGCTCGCCGGCGAACGCCTCCCGAGCCTCTACCGCCGGCGCGTCGAGGGCTTCCGCTACGGGCCCGGGGTCTTCAAGCTCGACTGGGCGCTCGACGGCCCGATCCCGTGGCGCGTCGTCCGACTGCGCCCGGGCCGCGACCGTCCATCTCGGCGGCACGCTCGCCGAGATCGCCGCCTCCGAGCGAGCCCCGTCGCGGAACCGGACCTCCGCCGCGCCGTTCGTGCTGCTCGCGCAGCAGAGCCTGTTCGACCCGTCGCGCGCGCCGGACGGAAAGCAGACCGCGTGGGCGTACTGCCACGTCCCGAACGGCTCGACGCGTGGACATGACCGAACGCATCGAGGCGCAGGTCGAGCGCTTCGCGCCCGGCTTCCGCGACCGGATCCTCGCCCGCTCGGCGATGGGCCCCGCCGACATGGAGCGCTACAACCCGAACTACGTCGGCGGTGACATCAACGGCGGCGCGGGCGACCTGCGCCAGCTCTTCACGCGGCCCGTCGCGCGCCGCTCGCCGTACACGACACCGCTCGACGGCGTCTTTCTCTGCTCCTCCTCGACGCCGCCCGGCGGCGGCGTGCACGGCATGTGCGGCTACTTCGCTGCTCGCGCGGCGTTGCGGCACCTGACGGTGAAGCAGTGAGGCGCCGGGCGTGATCCGCAGGACCGCAGCCGCGTCCGTCGCGCTCCTCGTCGTCGCAGCGGTCGCGCTGACGATCCTGACGCGCGACCCGTGGCCCACGAACGACGGGCTCACCGTCGCCGTGCTCGCCGTGCTCGCCGGGGTCGGGCTCGTGGTGAGCGCCAAGCAGCCGCGCAACCCGATCCCCTGGCTCTTTCTCGCGACAGCGGCCCTCGGCCTGATCGACTCGGTCGTGCGGCTCTATCTCGTCCTCGACTACCGGCGGCATGGCGGGACGCTGCCGCTGGGCCGCGTGGCCGTCGACTACCGCGGCGGCGTGTCCCTGCTCGCGTTCCTCGTTGCCTTTCCGGCGATCCTCCTCTTCCCGGCCGGGACGCCGCCGTCGCGGCGGTGGCGCTGCGCCCTTGCGGTGTACGTCGCCGTTGCAGCGATCTTCAGCGTGTCCCAGTTCGTCGGCCAGGCGCTGGACCCGTCCGGCAGCCATCCCGTGGTCAATATCCGCGGCAGCTTCACGAACGCCAACCCGGGCTCGATCGCCGGAGCCGAATGGATCCTGACGCCGCTCTTCCTCGGCTTCTGGATCGCAAGCGTCGGCCACCAGGTCGCGTCGTGGCGCCGCGCGACCGGCGAGCAGCGCACACAGCTCAAGTGGCTGATGAGCGGAGCTGCGACCTGCGTGGCCGGCAGCGTGCTCCTCGTCGCAGAGGGGGACGGCAGCTCCTGGCCCGCACGCATCGCGGCCGATATCGCGCTCGTCGGGATCGGGCTCCTCCCGGTCGCGATCGGGATCGGAATCCTCAAGTACCGGCTGTACGAGATCGACCGCCTGATCAGCCGCACGCTGTCGTACGCGATCGTCACCGGCTCGCTGGTCGCGCTCTTCCTCGGCCTCGTCGTGCTCACGACCGACGTCCTGCCGTTCTCGTCGCCGGTTGGAGTCGCCGCCTCGACGCTCGCCGCGGCTGCGCTCTTCAACCCGCTCCGCCGGCGCGTACAGCACGTCGTCGACCGCCGCTTCAACCGCGCCCGCTACGACGCCGAGGCGACCGTGGACGCCTTCGCGCGCAGGCTCCGCAACGCCGTCGACCTCGACATGGTCGAGCGAGGACTGCTCGATGCCGTCGGCCGAGCCGTCGAGCCCGCTCACCTGACCATCTGGATCAGGAGCACGTCGTGACACGCATCGCCAGACCCGCGACCGCGGTCGCGATTGCGGCGATCGTCGTCGCCCTGGCCGTCGCCGAGGTGCCTGTCTCCCACCTGGCGGGCCAGGGTGCCTTCGGCATCGGCACCGACCCGCTTGCGCTCGCCTTCGCTCCCGTCGGCCTCCTCGTTGCGACCAGGAAGCCCGGCAACCCGATCGGCTGGACTCTCCTCGTCGCCGGCCTCTTCGCGCAGCTCGACGCCACTGCGTCGCTCTACACCGTCGCGGTCTACCGCATGCATCATCACCTGCCACTCAGCTGGCTCGCCGTCCTCGCGCAGCCGAGCTGGGCGCCTGCGATCGTGCTGTTCGGCGTCGCCGTCCAGCTCTTCCCGACCGGCCGCCTGCCCGACGGTCGCTGGCGGTGGGTGCTGTGGGCCTACCTCGCGATTGCCGCCGTCTGGGTCGGAGGCGCCTTCGCGATCTCCCTCGCCGCGATCCTGCAACACACGATCCACGTCTCCTCGGGCGGCGATCTTCTCCGGCTCGACCATCCGAGCGGCACGGCTCGCTGGTGGGGCGTCGCGCAGCAGCTCTTCTTCCCGGCGCTCGGCGTGACCTTCCTCGCCTGGCTCGCGCGCGAGCTTCCGTCCTTCCGCCGGTCGGCGGGCGAGCATCGACAGCAACTCAAGTGGATGATGGGCGGCGCGATCGTCGCCATGGTCTGCGGCTTCCTGACGATCGCGTTGTCCGGGAAACCGGGCATCGAGGGTGTGGCCGGCTCGGTTTCCACGATCGGCGTAGGCGCACTTCCGGTCGGCGTCGGTGTCGGCGTCCTGAAGTACCGCTTGTACGAGATCGACCGCTTGATCAGCCGGACGATCTCGTACGCCGTCGTTACCGGCAGCCTGGCCGCCGTCTTCCTCGGACTGATCTTCGTGACCACGCGGGTGCTTCCGTTCTCGTCTCCCGTCGGCGTCGCCGCGTCGACGCTCGCCGCCGCAGCGCTCTTCAACCCACTCCGCCAGCGCGTGCAGCGGCTCGTCGATCGCCGCTTCAACCGTGCCCGCTACGACGCCGAGGCCGCGATCGAGGCATTCGCCCGCCGCCTACGAGACGCCGTCGACCTCGAGAGCGTCGAGTCGGGTCTCGTCGAGAGCGTCGGCGCCGCGGTCGAGCCTGCGCATCTGAGCGTCTGGCTCAGGCCGGGGTGACCACGAGCTCGCGGTAGAGCTGCTCGAGCTCGGCGTCGGGCTCCCCGCACAGCCCCGTGTGCACCCGCGACGGCTGGATGATCGTGCTCGCGGGCGCGACGAGCCAGTGGAAGCGGGCGGTCGCGTCGAGCGCGCCGATCGGCCCGGCGGATGCCTCGCCGGCGGCGATCCGCTCGAGGGCGTCGAGATGCGCGCGCACGAGCTCGACGTCGAGCTCCGGCCAGAGCGCGAGCGCGCGGCCCTCGTCGAAGCCGGTGCGTGCGGCGAGGAACTGGAGCGGCCGGCAGAAGACGACGACGCCGACGTTGATCCGCTCCCCACGTTCGACCTGTGGCACGAGCCGGTAGACGGCGTAGGAGAAGGGGCTACCCCCGGGCACGCTCCGCCTCCTGGACGAAGTCCCGCGGCGCCTCGAGGCGGCGGCGAAGGTACTCGGCGTACAGCCCCGGATCGTCGCCGTCGAGCCAGACCGAGGGCACCGCATCGATCACCTCGCCGACGACCTCAACGGTCACTCGGGACGCGAGCCGCTCGTCGGCGCCCAGGATCGACGCCGCGAAGGGCAGCAGCACATGACCGGCGATCTGCTCGAAGCTCGAGCGCTCGTGACCGCTCCGGGCCGGCGCGTGGTGCCAGTAGAGCGCCGCACCGTGGTCGATCAGCCACAGGCGCCGGTGCCACCAGAGCAGATTCGGGTTCTGCGCCGTGCGGTCGACGTTCGTCACGAGTGCGTCGAACCAGACGACGTCCGCGGCGAGCTCCGCGTCGGGGACGGAGCCGGCCGCCGGGGAGAACGAGAGCGCACCCGGCAGGAAGTCGACGCCGAGGTTCGTGCCCGGGCTCGCGAGCAGCAGATCCTGGATCTCCGGGTCGGGCTCCGCGCGGCCCAGCTCCGGGTCGAGCTCGACGAGCACGAGCTCTGGCACCGGGAAGCCGAGGGCACGTGCAAGCTCGCCCGCGACCACCTCGGCCACGAGCGCCTTCGGGCCCTGGCCCGCGCCCCGGAACTTGAGCACGTAGAGGCCGTCGTCGTCGGCCTCGACGAGCGCCGGCAGCGAGCCGCCCTCGCGCAACGGCGTCACGTAGCGGGTGGCGGAGACGGTGCGCAGGCGCCGGGAAGCCTCTAGGCGTCCATGCGAAACGCGACCTCGTACCTCGTCACCGACGCACGGCGGCCAGGGGTCTCGTCGGCGGGCATCGCGCTCAGCGCCGCGTCACCGCGGCGGTAGTCGTCCTCGTTCTCGAAGAAGAGAATGGCGAGTGCGCCTTCCCCTTCCACGTCGTGGAGCACCACTATGCCCCTCGCCGGAACGTCGGCCGGCGGGCCGTCACTCTCGCCCATGCGGCCGACCAGCTCGGCCATCCGCTCCTTGCCTACGCCCTCGAAGGACACGACCCGTGCGAGCGCCATCCCGGCCTCCTCGTCGAATTGCGGAGAGACTACGCGTTCTTGACGGCGGCGAGCGCACGCACGATCAGCGGCTCCGCGAGCCGTGCCTCACGCGCCGCCCGGACGGCCGGGCCGCGCGCACCGAATCGCTCCCGGTCGACGTGACGTCGATGTCGTCGCGAAGCAGGCGAAGCGCGCCGTCGGCGTTCGCACGCCACCCGCCTGACGGACCTCTGCCAGCCTTCCCGTTCGGACATCGTAGACGAATCCTCGCACGCGATCCTTGCGCAGGACGAACGGCTCGCGGGGATGCGCTGGATCAAGACGCGGACGTTCTCCTCCAGGTCGTCGAACGCCTTCGAGGCTCAGGCCGGTTCGACACCGGTCTCCTCGCCCAGGAGGCGCCGGAATCGTTTCCTCCGAGAGCCTCAGCAGGCCGCAATCCGTGTGGTGGACAAGGACGATCTCAGTCGTGCCGAGCAATTGCTGCGAGATCGCGAGCGAGCGGATCACGTCGTCTGTGACGACGCCACCTGCCTTGCGGGGAATCTGAGCGTCTCCCTCCTCCCCCGCGGTCCCTCCTCACGGCAACCGCGGGCACCGATTCCCGGAGGTACGCGCACGGCAGCCGGATGCAGATCGTAGCCCGCGCACGCTCGAACGAGGGGAAACTACGGTTCCCCGGACGGGGTCAACCCCCGTACGATCCGCCGATGGCGAAGCGGGAACTGCCCGGAGTGCTCGTCGAAGGCGTGATCGTGCTCGTCGCACTCGCGCTCGCCATCCCTGCCGCCGTCGTCGGCTGGGTGATCGGCCACAACGGCAAGAGCTCGACGCCCGCGGCTGTCGTCACGACGACGGCCGTCGCCGCCGTCGACCCACATGTCGCGTCGGGCGCGCACATCTTTGTCCAGTTCGCCTGCGCCCAGTGCCACGGCCTCCAGGGCCGCGGCGGCGTCTCGCCCGACGTCCCTGCGCTGACCACCGTCGCCGCCTCGCTCCAGCCGGCGAAGCTGCGGGACATCATCGACCACGGCCTGGGCGAGTCTGCGAACCCGAAGAAGCCGTACATGCCCGTGTGGGGCACGGTCATCTCGGGCAGCCAGGTGAACGACCTGATCGCCTACCTCCGTGCCGGTCTTCCCAGCGTGCCAACTGCGACACCGCCGCAGGTCCCACAGCAGCAAGGGGCCGCTGTCGAGGGCTCCGTGCTCTACGTCTCCTACGGGTGCATCAACTGCCACGGCCCGAACGGCCTCGGCGGGGTCCCGAACCCGCTCTCGGCCGACAAGACGATCCCGCCCCTCTCGGGCCAGGACTTCCGCGGCCAGTTCAACACCGACCAGAAGATCGCCGAGGTGATCCGCAGCGGCTCGGTGATCGGGAAGGCGCCGATCGTGAGCATGCCGCACTGGGGCGGCATCATCCCGCCCGACCGCGTCGCCGCGCTCGTCGCCTACCTGAAGACGCTCAAGTAGCGACGAGCCCGAGGCGGCTCGCCTCCGCGACCGCCTGCCCGCGCGTCGACACGACCAGCTTGCGGAGGATCGCCGACACGTGATGGTCGACCGTGCGCGGTGAGACGACGAGCCGCTCGGCGATCTCCGCGTTCCGGCACCCCTCGGCGAGGAGCGCGAGCACGTCGAGCTCTCGCCGCGTCAGCCCGGCCGGGTTCGCGCGCGTTGTCCGGCGAGGCCCACGCGGCAGGCCCCGCTCGCCGCGCTCGCGCAGCAAGCGAGCAACACGTGCGGCCGCGGCCGCGGCGCCGAGCACCTGCAGCTCGTCGTAGGCGCGTCGCAGGTTGGAGGTCCGGCTCGAGTCGGCGCGGGCGAGCGCGGCCTCGTACGGGCAGCCGAGCTTCTCCCAGCGCGCGACGGCAGTCGCAGAGTCGGACGGCAAAGGCGCAAGGCCGGCGCGCGCGCGCCAGAGCCGCAGCTCGTCGGCAAGCCCCTCCTCGCCGCGCTCGATCGCGAGCGCGAGGACGCCGTCGGTGGCCGCCGCGACCGCGTCCCGGCTTCCATGCAGCCACGCGACCTCGGCCCCGGCGACGGCAACCGGCCCGAGCCGCAGGAGTCCCCCGCTGGGCTCTGCGAGCACAGACGCCTCGTCGAGCAGCTCGCGATCACCCGGGTCTCCGCGTCGGGCCCGGACGAGCGCCAGCACGCACAGCGCGTGGATGCGCGGTGAGATCGACGTCCGGTGGATCCGCAGCACGGTGCCCGCGACGTCCGCGGCCTCGGCGTAGCGGCCTTCCAGCAGCTCGAGCCGCGCGCGATCGGCGAGCAGGTAGAGGCGGAACAGCTCGAGCCCCTGGCCGTTGCAGTAGTCGAGACCCAGCTGCTGCCTGCGACGGGCCGCCGGCAACCGGTACGACCAGAGGTCGAGCCCGGCGCGGAGGAGCAGTGTGTGCCCGATCCGCGCGGGGACGCCGGTTGCTTCTGCCCGCACGAGGGCCTCGTCGAGCAGGGCCACGGCAGCCTTTCCCTGGGTCGAAGCGCCGACGAGCGCGAGCGCGGCTGCGGCGATCTCCGGCTCGCCGAGACGCTCCGCGAGCTCGAAGGCCCGGTTTCCCAGCTCGATCGCCTCCTCCTCGCGTGAGTCGAAGGCGCAATTCTGGGCGAGCGCCGTATAGGCCCAGGCGAGCTCCCGGCTCGGGTCGAGCTGCTCGAGGAGCTCGACTGCGGCTCGTGCGGCGCGCTCGGCCTCGTCACTCCGCCCGGGGCACCAGAGAAAGTCGCCCAGCCGGCGAAGGACGTCGGCCTCGGCAAGCGTGTCCCGGACGCTCCGGTGCAGCTCGAGCGCCTCCTCGAGCGCGGCGATGCCGTCGTCGTACTGGTCCGTGACGTAGCACGCCTCCGCCTGGCCCTGGAGAAGGGCGGCGCGCTCGGGGGGCGGCAGCTGCCCTCCGAAACGCAACGCTCGGGCGTACTGTGCCGCCGCCTCCCGGTAGGCCCCGAGCTCGGACGCTCGCCGCGCAGCTTCCGGGGCGTAGGCGAGCACTGCCGCAGCGTCGCCCGCGGCCTCGGCGTGATGCGCGAGGCGCGCGAGGTCGGGAGCACCGCCCTCGGGCCGGGCGAGCGAGGCGAGCGCACGGCGGTGGACGTCGAGCCGCCGGTGCGGCGGCGCCGACGCCTCGATTGCGATCCGCGCGAGCTCGTGCCGGAAGACGACGTTCGTACCCGCAGCGACGAGGATCCCCGACGCGAGGCATTCGTCGAGGTTCGCAATCAGCGGCCCGGCGAGCGACTCGAGCAGCCACGGCTCGACGTGCGGCGGCACGAGCGCCACCACCTCGAGCAGGGCCTGCGCCTCGATGGTCAGCCGGCCGGCGCGCGCGAGTACTGCGTCTCTCACGGTCGGCGGGATCTCGGCGGTGCCGGACGCGAGCGCCTCCACAACGAAGAACGGGTTGCCTGCGGTCCGACGATAGAGCTCGGCCGGGTCGACGCCGTGCGGGCCGGCAAGGATCGCGACGGCGTCGGCCGAGAGCGGCTGGAGCCGGACGCGGGTGACGGGCCGGCTCGTCGCGAGCTCCCCGAGGAGCTGCCGCAGCGGGTGGGCCCGATCGAGCTCGTCGTCGCGATGCGTGACGACGACGAGTGCGGGAATCGACTCGACGCGCCGCATGAGCAGGCGCAAGACGTCGAGTGTCGCCTCGTCGGCCCAGTGGACGTCCTCGAGGAAGACCGCGGCAGGTTCGCGGAGATCGACGGCGAGCGCGGCGATCACGTCGTGCGCCTTCGCGCCGTGGGAGACGAGCGCCTGGAGCTCGCCGGAGGCTTGCTCGGCGATCTCGAGAATCGCCCCGAGCGGCGTCGGCGCGAAGAGCGGATCGCACATCCCGGAGAGCACCGTGAGCCCCGGCTGACGCTCGCGGAAGCGGGCGAGCAGCGTCGTCTTGCCGACGCCCGCCTCTCCGGCGACGATCACGGCACGGCCCCGGCCCGTCGAGCGCACGTCGGCGAGGCAGGCGTCGAGGAGCGAGAGCTCGCGGTCGCGCTCGAGCACCTCGCCGCCGGCTGGGCGAACGGCGGGAGAGGCGATCCGGGTCACGGGAGAACGCTACGGCCCGGTCGTGACGGTCGTGATCACGGTCACGGTGACAGGCACCTGGATCGTGACGGGCAGCGTCTGCGTCACGACGTTGGTCTGGGTGACGACGTTCGTCACGGTGTCGCGCAGCGTCTGCGTCTGTGTTTGCGTCTGTGTTTGCGTCTCGTCCGGGTCTGCGTCCGGGTCTGCACGGCGGTCTGAGTGTTCGTCACGGTCTGCGAGTCCGTCCGCGTCTCGATCGCGGTCGTCGGCTTGTATTGCGTGACGGAAACGGTCTGCGTCTTCCCGGAGACCGTGACGAGATGCGTCCGCACCACGGGCACCCTCCGCACGATCTTCTGACGGATCGTCCGCACCTTGCCCTTCGTGGTGATTTGCAGGGTCCGAAATGTCGTCTGGGTTTCGATGACCGTCTGCGGCCGTGAGCGCACCTTCACCTTCACCTTCACTCTGCGCACGACCGGCACCAGCTTGCGGACGATCCTCCCCTGCTCGCGCACGGTGACGACACGCTTGACGGTCTCCAGGTACGTCCTGACGGCGGCCGTCTGCGGCACCCCGCCCTTCGCCGTGGCGAGGCGGTCGGCGGCGAGAAGGCCGGCCACGAGCACGAGGGCAAGCAGGACCAGACCCAGAGCGACGCGAACGGCGCCGGGTGCCCGGTTGGCCCACCACCAGCGCCAGAAGGCGAGCTCCCGCCAGTGCTGGCGGAACACCTAGATCGTCCCTTCAGGAAGACGAGCCACCGACCGACATATAAGCCGATGAAGGCCCTGTTCGCTTGCGCTGTCGGACTGGCCGCCCTCCTCGTGGGCGGAGCTGGGGCCGCGGCCGTCGCCGTGCTGCTCTCGCCGGTGCTGAGCCTCGCGCTCTGGCTCCTGCGCCCCGCGCCCGGAGCGGCACCCGCTCTGGCTCGAGCGCTGAGCGTTCGGGCAAGCAAAGGCTCGACCTTCGTCCGTGGCGGGACGGCCGCCGTACCTGCTTGAGTTCCCACGATGAGCGCAGCCCGCCCGCTGCGGTCGCTCGAGAACGTCCGGCCGCTCCGCCCGATTCGCGTGCTGCTCGTCGGCCGCGACTCGCGCTATCTGCGGGCGGTCGCCTTCCTGCTCGGCACGCGCGGCTACGAGACCCGGCGGATCGTGAGCACCGCCAACCTGACGCGCGAGGCGACGCGCTTCGACGCCGACGTCGCCGTGGTCGAGGCGGGCCGCGGCTTCGCCGCTGCCGCCCAGCAGGCAGCGGAGCTGACCGGCACGACCGTGGACGTCGGCGTCGTCGTCGTGGTCGAGCGCGACCTGCCGGCCGACAGCGAGCGGCTCCGCTTCGTCGAGAAATGGACGCCGTTCGACACCCTCGTCGACAGCATCGACGGCGTGTGGTCGGAGCTGCCGGCGCGTGCCGCGCAGCGCAGCCTACTGACGCACTGACCGGCTTTTTCGGCCGTTTCGGCTCCTTGTCGGCCCGCGCGCCCTTGACTACCGTGGACGAGATGCCGATAGGGCTCTTCGGTGGGTGCACCGAATCAACCTGACGCCCTCGTCTCCGCGGCCGTCGACCAGGGACGGCTCGACGCGGCGCTGTGCGCCGAGGCGGCCGGCTCCCTCGCAGCGGCGACGGGGGTGACGCTCGCGGACGCGTCGTACACGCTCTACCTCCAGGCGAGCACGCGCCCGAGGATCCTCGGGCTGCCGCCGCAGGTCGCCGTCGACGTGCACCTCCAGCTGCTCGCGGCGCTCGGCCCCGCCGCTCACGTGTCGCTGTGGCTACCCGTGCTCCCCGGGCTGCCGGAGATCATCGCGAGCGTCGGAGACGGCGCGCGGACCCGCGGCTTCCGGACGTGCGCCGCCGCAGTCCTCTCGGGCGGACCGCCACCGAGCCGGCGCTCGCAGATCCAGGCCGTCCCCGTCGAGCGCTTCGGGACCGCGGTGGCGGCGCTCGTCGCGCGCTCGCGCCGCGACGAGCGCGATCGGTCGGCAGCCTTCCTGCGAGAGTGTGCGGCCGTGCTCGCACCCGTGCTCGAGCGGCAGGCCCTCCTCGCCCGTAGCGCCCAGCGCGACCAGGAGCTCCACGCCGCGAGCGAGCGCAGGCTCCGCCGTCTCGGCTTCGACCTCCACGACGGGCCACTGCAGGAGCTCGCAGCCCTGTCGGCCGACCTGCAGCTCGCGCGCAAGCAGGTGGCGGGCGTGCTCGACGGCCCGCTGCGCTCGATCGTGCTCGGCCGGTTCGACGACCTTGCCGCACGCCTGGGCGAGATCGACGAGTCGCTCCGCGAGCTCTCGCATTCGCTCGAGTCCTCGAGCGTCGTCGACCGGTCACTCCCGGAGATCCTCGGGCGCGAGGTCGCGGGCTTCGACCGCCGCATGGGGATCGAGACGCGCTATTCCGTCTCGGGTCTGTTCGACGACCTGACCGCGTCACAGCGGATCGCGCTCTTCCGCATCGCCCAGGAGGCGCTCTCGAACGTGCGAGAGCACACGGACGCGACCGAGGTGCGGGTCTCGCTCGAGCGCCTCGAGGACGGCACGCGCCTCGTCGTCGGCGACAACGGGCGCGGCTTCGACGTCGCCCAGACGGTCGTCGTGGCCGCGCGCCGCGGACGGCTCGGGCTGGTCGGCATGAACGAGCGTGTGCGGCTGCTCGGCGGGACGTTCTCGCTGCGCAGCGAGGCGGGGACGGGCACGGAGCTGGTCGTCACGCTGCCGCACTGGCAGCCGACGACAGCCGCCATCGGCATGGACTGACGACTCGAGGGTTACTCGTGATCCTGCTCGTAGAGCGGGCTCTCGACGAGGCCCTGCCGGTAGGCGAAGCGAGCGGCCTCCGTGCGGTTCGCGACACCGAGCTTCCGGTAGATGTTCGTCAGGTGGAACTTCACCGTCTGCTCGGCGATCCAGAGCTCCTTGCCGATCTGCTCGTTGGGCAGCCCGCGCGCGAGCGCCTCGAGGATCACAGTCTCGCGCTCCGTCAGGCCTGCGGCCTTGGCAGCGCTCGTCCCTGACGCCTCCGGCATCCCGAACGCCGTGAAGACGGTGCCGTCGACCGCCTGGCGCAGCGCCGCCGGCAGGTCGACCGGGTTGACGCTCTTCACGATGTAGGCGCTCGCACCGCGCTTGAGCACGCTCTCGATCAGCTTCTCGTCCGTCGACGCCGACAGGACGACGACCTTCACGTCGCTGTGACGCTTCTTGATCTGGTCGAGGCACATCAGGCCGTCCATGCCCGGCATGCGCAGGTCGAGCACGACGAGATCGGGCTCGGTGCGCGCCACGAGCGGCAGCACGCGCTCACCGCTCTGGGCCTCGCCGACGATCTGGAACCCCCCGTCGTCCTCCAGGGCCCGTTTGATCGAATCGAGGATCAGGCGGTGGTCGTCGGCCAGTACGACCTTCAGCATCCCGCCTCCGCTTCGCGGTCGAGCGCCCGGATCCTGCGCTCGGGTGTGGAAGACTCGCCCGATCACCGAGCCCGCCGTCTCGTCCTGATCGCCCCCTCACCGAGCCGGATGCGCGTGCGCGACGAATCTCGCGCGGGATTCCACGGTCGCAGCATCGAACCCCGGTTTCTACGATCGACGGAGGAGGCAACGAATGGCCCGCTGGACGAAGGTGCTGACCCGCACGGAGTGGCTCCGTCTCTCCTGCTTCGGCGGTGGCGTCCTCCTGCTGCACCTGCTCGGGTGGGGGCTCTTCCTCGTCTACTCCAGGCACGATCCGGCCCTCGCGGGCCTGGGCACGCTCGCCTACACCTTCGGGCTGCGTCACGCCTTCGACGCGGACCACATCGCGGCGATCGACAACACGACCCGGAAGTTCCTGCAGGACGGGAAACGGCCGCTCGGCGTCGGCTTCTTCTTCTCGCTCGGCCACTCGACGATCGTCTTCTCGCTCGCGACCGCCCTCGCGGTCGCCGCGAAGACCGTGAACTCGAAGCTGCCCGCCTTCCGGGACTACGGCGGGTACGTCGGCACGTCGGTCTCGGGGTCGTTCCTGCTCCTGATCGGGATCCTCAACCTCGCCGTGCTCGTCGACATCGTCCGGGTCTTCCGCGAGATGAAGCGGGGCGGCTACGACGAGGCGAAGCTCGAGGAGCGACTGCTCGACCAGGGCTTCATGAGCAGGCTGTTCCTCCGTCGGCTCGGAGACCGGATCGACGCCAGCTGGAAGATGTACCCGCTCGGGGCGCTGTTCGGGCTGGGCTTCGACACGGCGACCGAGGTCGGCCTGCTCGCGATCGCGGCAGGCGTCGCGACGCACCACGTCCCGTTCCTGGCGATCGTCTCACTGCCTCTGCTCTTCGCGGCGGGCATGAGCCTGATGGACACCGCGGACGGCGCGTTCATGAGTCACGCCTACGGCTGGGCGTTCTCGAACCCGATCCGGAAGGTCTACTACAACATCACCGTCACGAGCCTGTCCGTTGCGGTCGCACTCGTGATCGGGGCGATCGAGCTGCTGCAGGTGACGGTCGCGAATCCGGCGCTCGACGTGAGCAAGCTCGGCTACCTGGTAGTCGCCCTCTTCGTCGCGACCTGGGGCGTTTCGGTCGTCCTCTGGAAGGCGCGGCGGATCGAAGAACGCTGGGGGCGGCTGCTGCAGCCGGAGCGGACCGACTGACGCGCATCGGGATGCCCGCAGGCAGACTGTGTGGGTGAGCATCCTGCTCACCTCGCTGATCCTGGCCAGCGGCCTGCACGGGGTCGTGACGCGCGGGCCGACCACGCCGGTGTGCATCGCCGGGAAACTGTGCGACGTCCCAGCGGTCGGCGCGGTCCTGCTCTTCTCGACCGCCGGCGGGCGAGTGGATCGCGTCAAGGTCGGAGCTGGTGGCCGCTACTCAGTCAGCCTCCCCGCCGGCTTCTACACCGTCTCGGTGAGCCCGCCGTCACGCATCGGCGCCGGGATCCGGCCCGCACACGTCCACGTCAGCAGAGGCATCAACCGGCGTCTCGACTTCACGATCGACACCGGCATCCGCTGACCGCCAACCGAGGAGGCCGCTCGATGAAACGCACCCTCACCCTCGCAGTCGTCGCTGCACTTACGCTCGTCGGAGCGACACTCGCAGCCACGAAGGCCCAGACCGCGACGATCAAGTTCGCCGCCACGCTGACCGTCGCGCAGGAGACCGACCATCCCAAGGGCGTGAAGCCCGGCGCCTCCGGCACGTTCACGGCGACGCTCACCGGCAGCACACTCAAGTGGACGCTGACCTGGAAGCACCTGACGGGCCCTGCCAACCAGGCGCACATCCACCAGGGCAAGCGCGGCGTCAGCGGCAACGTGCTCGTACCGCTCTGCCCGCCCGGCTGCACCTCGCCGAACCACGGCTCGTGGAAGCTCACCGCGACGGAGATCAAGCTGATGAGAAGCGGCGGGACCTACGTCAACGTCCACACCAACAAGAACATCCTCGGCGAGATCCGCGGGCAGATCACGCGCGTCGGCTGACCTCGCGGAGAACGGTGCCGGAACGGGCGGCGCGCTCGTTGTCACGGTTCCGACTTGCCGTCCGCCGCCGGTCCGCCTATCGTGTCGGCACGCACGCGGCGAGGATGCCGCGGCAAAGGCAATGAGGCCTCAGGACTCCTTCGGGAGACCTGGGGCCTTTTTTCGTGGGCTGACACAAGGAGAGAACGGATGCTGTATCCCCACTGGCTCAACCCGGGAGACAACGCCTGGCAGATGACCGCGGCCACCCTCGTCGGGTTGATGAGCGTGCCCGGCCTGGTCGTGCTCTACGGCGGCGTGATGCAGAAGCGCTGGTCTGTGAACAGCATGATGCTGGCCTTCATCGCGTTCGCGCTCGTGCTCGTGATGTGGGTGCTGTACGGCTTCAAGATGGGCTTCGGGTCGCCCATCCACCTGTTCGGCGGCAAGGACGGCTTCTTCAGCAACTTCCTCGGCAAGCCGGGCCCGGTGCTCGATCACAAGTCGCTCCAGGGCCAGGGGAACATCCCGAACATCGGCAAGACCGACTTCCCGCAGTCGACGCTCGTCTATTTCCAGCTCGTGTTCGCGGCGATCACGCCGATCCTGATGCTCGGCTCGGTGCTCGGACGCGTCAACTTCAAGGCCTGGATCCCGTTCGTCGTGCTCTGGGCGACCTGCGTGTACACGATCAACGCGTTCCTGATCTGGGGCGGCGGCTGGTTCGCGAAGCAGGGCGCAGTCGACTTCTCGGGCGGCTACGTGATCCACCTGGCCGCAGGCGTCTCGGGCTTCGTCGCCGCCTGGGTGATCGGCCCGAGGCTCGCGCGCGACCGCGAGATCGACGCGCCGAACAACCTCGCGATGGTCGCGGTCGGCGCCGGCCTCCTCTGGCTCGGCTGGAACGGCTTCAACGGCGGCGACCCGTACAACGCCGGCGCGGATGCCGCGTCGGCGGTCCTGAACACGAACGTCTGCACCGCCGTCGCGTTCCTCGTGTGGGTCTGCTGCGACTACTTCACCGGCCGCAAGCCGTCGCTGATCGGCAGCGTCAACGGCATGATCGTCGGCCTCGTCGCCATCACACCGGCGGCCGGCTTCGTCAACGGCTACGGCGCGATCGCGATCGGCGTGATCGCCTCGGGAGTCGTCTACGTCGCCTACAACTACCTCGCGCTGCTGCGACCGTTCCGAGCGGTCGACGACACGCTCGGGGTCGTCTACACGCACGGGTTCGCGGGACTGATCGGCGGCCTCCTGACCGGCCTCCTCGCCGACTCGGCGATGCAGATCACACCCGGGGTGTCCGTGACCGGAGGCATGCACCTGCTCAAGTGGCAGCTCTTCACCGCGCTCTGGGTGATCCTCTTCTCGGGCACCGCCACCTTCGTGCTCCTCAAGCTCGTGGGCGTCTTCGTGCCGCTCCGGATGAGCGAGGAGGAGATGGAGATGGGCGACCTCGCGGTGCACGGCCACGAGGTCTACCCCTCGGACATCCCGTCGCTCGCCTATCCCTCCGGGATCCCGGTGCACGCGGCCACGGCCCTCGCTCCGGGGCAGGAGGCCCCGGGCTCGGCCTAGGACCGATGACGAAGATCCTCGTCTCCTACGACGGGACCGACGCGGACCGCGACGCGCTCGAGCTCGGCCGGCTCCTCGCCGGCGCGGGCGCGTCGCTCGAGCTCGCGTACGTCCGCCACGCCCACGAGGCGGAAAGCGGTCGCGAACGGCTGGCGGAGAACGAGGCGGAGGCGCTCCTGAAAGGGGGCGCCTCCGCGCTCGGCGATCCCGACCTCCCGATCCACGTCGTCCTCTCGGGGTCGACGGCCGAGGGACTCCGGAACCTCGCGCTGGACTCGCACGCCGACGTGATCGTGTTCGGCTCCGAGTACCGCACGGCGCGGTCCTCACGTCGACCCCCAGGCTTCGGCACGGCGCCTGATCGACGGCGGCCCCGTCGCCGTCGCCCTCGCACCGGCCGGCTTCGCGGAGCAGCCTGCCCGTGCCGTCGAAACGATCGTCGCGATCACCGAGGACGGCGACACGGCGGCAGCCGAAACCGCCGAGACGCTTGCATCCCGCTTCGGCGCCGCCGTCGCGCGGCACCCGAACCGCGACGCCGCCGATCTGCTCGTCGTCTCCTCGAAGTCGGGGGTTGCCCCGGGCCGTGTGACGATCAGTGCCGCAGCCGAGTACGTGATCGAGCTCGCGACGTGCCCGGTGCTCGTGCTGCCGCGCGCCGTCGCGCTTCCGTTCGACGGAGCGGCCTGAGGGTGCCGGCCGAGGCCAGTCGCTTTCGGCACCAATTCGGCCGGCGAGACCGCCGGCTGTTCGCCGTCCTCGCGTGCGCCGCCGCCCTCGGGGGCCTAGCGGGGGTGCTCGCGTTGGACGGCTCCACCTCCCCCCCGGCCGACGGTTGCGCACGCGTGATCAAGCCCGGCTTCATGGGCGGGGTCACCGTGCGCGACTGCAGCGCGCGCTACCCGAGCTCGTCGACGAGGTCGGCCACGGAGTCGACGATGCGCGACGGCCGGTAGGGGAAGCGCTCCGCCTCCTCGCGGCTCGTCGACCCCGTGAGGACGAGCACGGTGTGCATCCCGGCCTCGAGCCCCGAGACGACGTCGGTGTCCATCCGGTCCCCGACCATCGCAGTCGTCTCGGAGTGGGCGTCGATCGCGTTCAGTGCGGAGCGCATCATCAGCGGGTTCGGCTTGCCCACGAAGTAGGGCTCGACCCCGGTGGCGCGGCTGATCAGCGCGGCGACGGAGCCGGTGGCCGGCAGCGGCCCGTCGGGTGTCGGCCCGGTTGGGTCGGGGTTCGTCGCGATGAAGCGTGCGCCGGCCACGATCAGGCGGATCGCCTGGGAGATCCGCTCGAAGCTGTACGTCCGCGTCTCGCCGAGCACGACATAGTCCGGGTTGCGCTCGGTGAGCGTGTAGCCCGCTGCGTGCAGCGCGGTCGTCAGCCCCGCCTCGCCGATCGCGAACGCCGAGCCGCCCGGCCGCTGCTGCTCGAGGAAGCTCGCGGTCGCGAGCGCCGACGTCCAGATCGCCTCCTCCGGCAGATCGATCCCGCTCGCGGCGAGCCGCGCCGAGAGATCGCGGCGCGTGTAGATCGAGTTGTTCGTCAGCACGAGGAAGGGGATCCCGAGCTCGCTCAGCCGGCGGACGAAGCGGTCGGCGCCCGGCACGGCGTGCTCCTCGTGCACGAGCACGCCGTCCATATCCATCAGCCAGGAACGGATCTCGCGGTGCCTCGTCATCGCCCCCATCCTCGCAGGGGTGATGGGACAGCTGCTAGAGGCTTGATGTGGAATTCGGTGTCTGCGGGGATGGCTCAGGCCAAGCAGCTCGCACGGGGCGGGCGCAGCGCGTAGCGGTGGCTACGGGCAAGCCCGACCCGGGCGAGAAGCGCCGCGCCTGAGCCACCAGCCGCAGACGCGGCCATTTCACATCAAGCCTCTAGCTGGGTTGCGGGACGATGCGAATGTAGGGCTTCGGCGACTCCCATTCGCCGAACAGCTCCTTCGCCTCGTCGTCGGAGACCGAGCCCGCGATGATCACGTCGTCGCCCTGCTGCCAGTGTGCCGGCGTCGACACCTTGTGCTTCGCCGTCAGCTGCAGCGAGTCGATCACGCGGAGGACCTCGTCGAAGTTGCGACCGGTCGTCATCGGGTAGACGAGGATCAGCTTGACCTTCTTGTCGGGCCCGATCACGAACACGTTCCGGACCGTCTGGTTGTCGGCTGCCGTCCGGTCGGCCGGGTCGCCGGAGACGTCCGCCCCGAGCATCCCGTAGAGCTTCGAGACGTTGAAGTCGGCGTCGCCGATGATCGGGTAGTTCGGCGCGCGTGCCCTGCGTCTCCTCGATGTCGTCGGCCCACTGCTCGTGCTTGTCGATCGGGTCGACCGAGAGGCCGATGATCTTCACGCCGCGGCGGTCGAACTCGGGCTTGATGCTCGCCATGTAGCCGAGCTCGGTCGTGCACACCGGAGTGAAGTCCTTCGGGTGCGAGAACAGGACGGCCCAGGAGTCGCCGAGCCAGTCGTGGAAGCGGATCGGGCCCTCCGTCGTCTGGGCCTCGAAATCGGGGGCGGTGTCACCGAGCGCCAGTGCCATGTTTCGTCTCCTCGTGCGGGTTTGTGGCAAGGATAAGCATCCCGACTAGAGTGGCGGAGCCTTGTCGGAGCACGTCGATCAGCTGCGCACCGGAATCGAGGCGCTGCCCGAGCCGCCGGCGGCGATGACCGCCTACCTGGGCAAGGTCCGAGCCGCCGCCTACACGGTCACCGACGCCGACGTCGAGGCACTGGCTCGCGGCGGGGATCTCGGAAGACGAGATCTTCGAGCAGACGGCGGCGGTGGCGATCCGCGAGGGCCTGCGCCGGCTCGAGGCGGCGGAGCGGGTGATCGGGTGATCAGGCTCGCGTGCGTCGACCACGGGCACGCCTCGCCGGAGGCGGCGATGCTGCAGATGATCCGGGAGCGCTCGGGACGCGAGCCGCTCGGTGTGATCAAGACGCTCCTTTACCGGCCGGAGCTCTTCGGGTGGCCGTTCTCGGAGGAGCTCGACACGGTGATGCGCGGCCCGTCCGACTGGAGCCCCGGAGAGCGCGAGCTCTTTGCGGGCTTCACGTCGCTGCTGAACCAGTGCCTCTTCTGAGCGGGCTCCCACGGCGCGGTCGCGTCGTATGCTCTCGGTGAGGATCTCTGGCAGGCGGTCGTCGCCGACTGGCGCACCGCGCCGCTTCCGCCCCACGTCGCCGCGACCCTCGTCTTCCTGGAGAAGCTGACGCTCCGGCCGGACGAGCTCCGGCCGGAGGACGCCGAGGCGGTCTACTCGGCCGGAGTGTCGCGACAGGCGCTGCGCGACGCGGCGACGGTCTGCGCGCTCTTCTCGATGATCGTGCGGCTGGCCGACTCGTTCGGCTGGGACGTGCCGGAGTGGGAGACGCTGCTCGGACGCGCGCAGGCGATGCACGACGGCGGTTACTCCTTCGCCGCGATGGGCAAGCGCTAGCCCGTTCGGGGTGTCAGACACCCTCCCACTCGCCGGCGAGCAGCCGTGGCACGAGGTCGTCGAGCAGACGTAACGTCATTCCCCAGAGGATGCGGTCGCCGACTGGGATCCCGTCGACGAGCAGGCCCTCCGGCCAGCGGGCGTTCGTGAACAGGAGCTCGCGCCGGGAGGTCGGGTCCCAGAGCTCGTCGACCGCGGGCGTCAGCACCTCGACCACCTCGAGGTGGTTGATGTCCCACTTCACGTCGGCCGGGATCCGGCCGACGAAGGCATGCACGTCGAGGTTCGTCGGCCCGCTGCGCACGGGCTCGAGCTCGCCGAGCACCGCGACGTCCTCGGCCCGCAGCCCGATCTCTTCTTCTGCCTCGCGGAGGGCGGTCGCGAGCAGGCTCCCGTCCTCGTCGTCGTGCCGGCCGCCCGGGAAGGCGAGCTGCCCGCCGTGGTGCCCGTGGTCGGTGCGCACGATCAGGACGAGCCGCAGCCTGCCGTCCTCGTCGCGGAAGACCGGAGCGAGGACGGCGGCGAGATCGCCCGCTAGCCCCAGGAGGCCTCCGTCATTGGGCGCAAGGCGGTCTCGAGCATCCGGAAGCGCCGCGGCCGCTCGAGCACGAACACCACCACGTCGGCCACGTCCTGCGCGGTCATCATCCCGGGCAGCACGTCGGCTGTCCGGCCGCGCCCTTCCTCGAGCGCGAAGTCGGTCGCCACGCCGCCGGGGCAGACGTTCGTGCAGCGGATGCCGCGCTCGCGGAGCTCGTGGTCGAGCGCACGTGTCAGCCCGACCTGGCCGAACTTCGACGCGCAATAGACCGCCTCGTACGGCAGGCCACGGCGGCCGGCCTCGGAGGCGAGCGTGACGACGTCGCCCTCACGTCCGAGCATGTGCGGCAGCGCGGCACGGATCGCGTAGACGGTGCCCTTCAGGTTGACGTCGAGCATCTCGTCCAGGTGCTCGCGCGAGAGGTCGAGGAACGGGCCGTATGCCCCGACGCCCGCGTTCGGGATGACGATGTCGATGCCGCCGAACCGTTCGGCCGTCGTGTCGCAGAGGCCGACGAGCGCATCGAGGTCGCGTACGTCGCAGGGCCGCGCGACGACGCGCTCGAGCCCCAGATCGTCGCCGCTGCGCGAGGCGAGGCCGAGATTCGCACCGCGCTCGTGGAGCAGGCGCGCGACGGCCGCGCCGATGCCGCGGCTCGCCCCGGTGATCACCGCGGTCTTCCCTTCAAGGACGCTCATGCCGGCTCCTCCAGTGGTCGTAGGGTCGGGTACAGCCTGCGGAAGCGGGCGTAGCCCGTCTCGTAGTCCCATTCGGGCTGGATCGTCTCGCGCACGCGGACGCAACGAGCCACCGCCTCCTCGGCATCCGCGAACACGCCGGCGCGAACACCGGCGAGGAGGGCGGCGCCGTACGCCGAGCCCTCTTCGGACTCGGTCAGCTCGAGCGGGAGGCCGAGCACCGACGCGACGATTCGGAGCCAGAGGCTCGCTGCGGGCACCGCCGCCGGAGACACGCCCGGCCACGGGCTTCGCACCCAGCTCGCGCAGCAGCTCGAGCGAGTCGCGGAGCCCGTAGGCGACCCCCTCGAGCATCGCCCGCCAGAGCGCGCCGCGGTCGTGCCGCACCGAGAGCCCGACGAACGCACCGCGCGCGTTCGGGTCGGGATGGGGCGTGCGCTCGCCCGCGAGGTACGGCGCGAAGAGCAGCCCCTCGCTGCCGGCCGCCCACCCCTCGGCCTCTGCGTCGAGCACCTGCAGATCCGCCGCGAGCGCCCGGCGCAGCCACGCCGCCGAGCCGGCGGCGCTCAGCATCACGCCCATTGCGTGCCACGTCTCCGGCAGGGCATGGCAGAAGACGTGCACTCGCGCCCGCTCGTCGGGGGCGTAGGCGGGCAGCGCCGCGAAGACCACCCCGGACGTGCCGAGCACGACCGACACGCGCCCCGGCCGCGCAACCCCGACGCCCAGCGCCGCCGCGGCCTGGTCACCGGCACCCGCGATCTCGGTCGACTCGAAAGCGGGCGGCAGCCACTCGGTCGGCAGCTCGAGGGCCGCACACACCTCGTCCGACCACGCGCGCCGCCCGACGTCGAAGAGCAGCGTCCCGGAGGCGTCGGCGGCATCGATCGCCCGCTCGCCCGTGAGCCTGTAGCGGACGTAGTCCTTGGGCAGGAGGATGTGCCGGATCCGGGCGTACACATCCGGCTCGTGCCGGCGCAGCCAGAGCAGCTTCGGCGCGGTAAAGCCCGTGAGAGCGCGGTTGCCGGTCAGCTCGATCAGCCTCTCGAGGCCCACGCGCTCTTCGATCTCGGCGCACTCCACCGCCGTGCGCTGGTCGTTCCAGAGGATCGCCGGCCGGAGCACGCTCCCGTCCTCGCCGAGCGTGACGAGGCCGTGCATCTGGCCCGAGAGCCCGAGCGGGCCGTCCGGCAGCCGCGCGAGGACGTCCTGGGCCGCCTGCCACCAGAGCTCGGGGTCCTGCTCGGCGAAGCCGGGCTGCGGTGTGGACAGCTCGTAGCCGGACGAGGCGGTGGCCACGACCCGGCCGTCCTCGTCGATCGCCACGCCCTTGACGCCGGTCGTGCCGACGTCCAGCCCTAGAAGGCTCACGCCCCCAGGGCGGCGTAGACCAGCTCGTAGGCGCGAACGGCGTCCTTCGCCTGCTGAGCCTCGCGGAGCGCCGGGCCGTCGAGCTTCCGGGCGACGCCGTCGATGAAGTTCCACTGCAGGACGGAGCGCTTGACCGCCCCGACGGCGTCCTCGGTGTACGGGTAGAGGTCGAAGCCGAGCCGTCGCTCGTCGGCGCCCTCGCCGTAGCCGGCGCGGCGCAGCTCGACCGCCAGCTCGAGCGTCTCCATGAATGCGGTCGCGCCGACCATGTTGTCGTCGTCGAACGTGCCCCAGCCCGAGTTCGCGTGCTGGTGCCCGAGCAGCCCGTCCGCGGCCAGCAAGGCGGCGTACTCGGCGAGGTTCTCGCCGTTCATGATCAGGTGCTGCCAGTCCATGTTGACGCTCAGGTTGTCGATCCCCTGCCTGCGCAGCGTGTGGATCACGTGCAGCGTCATGCCCATGTTGCGCATCAGGATCTTCATCGCCGGCTCGGAGTTCTTGTGCTCGAGGAAGACCGTCACGCCCTTGCCGGCGGCATACGACGCCGACCGGCCCACACCGTCGATGAACCGCGCCCACGACTCGGCGTACGGTGTCTGGAACGGGTAGTTGTAGCCCTCGATCCCGGGCCAGATGATCATGTTGGCGCCGACCTCCGCGGCCAGGTCGATCGCCTCCCGCGTCAGCCGCAGCGCCTCCTCCCGGGTCGCGTCCTCCGGCGAGCAGAACGCTCCCTTGCCGAAGCGCGGATCGAGGTGCAACCCGCTCGCGACGCAGTAGATTCCGTGCCCCTCGAGGGCCTCGCGCACCTCGTCCAGATTGCCCGGCGAGAGCTCTTGCGGGTAGTGGAACTCGTAGTCGTCGATCAAGTCCCCGAGCCCCGCCACCGCCGTCCGCACCTTCTCCGCCGTCGAGATCCCGGCCAGCTCGGGCTTGTAGCCGCCTGGGTTGAACCGAGTCGCCATGCCGCCGAACGCCCAGATTCCCAGGGAGGTCTTCACACATGCGAGACTAACCACTAGGGCTTCTTCATGAAGTCACAACTTGACTCTGGGCCTCGAATCCGAGAACTTGACGGGTCACTGGCCCCCCGTCAGCGAGAGAAGAGGAGAACATCTTGAAGAAAGTCCTAAGCAGGTCACTGATCCTGCTTACCCTTGTGGGCGCCGGCGTTGCGGTCTTCGTCGCGACGTCCGCCACCGCGAGCACGAAGCACAAGACCGCGAGCGTCCAGGTGTGCGTCCTCCTGCCGGACACGAAGTCCTCGGTCCGGTGGGTGCAGTTCGACGCACCCCTGCTCAAAGCGGCGTTCGCGAAGGCCGGCGTCACGGCGTCGATCACGAACGCTCTGAACGATCCGCAGAAGCAGAAGGCCCAGGCGCAGGCGTGCCTGGCGGCCGGCGCCAAGGTCGTGGTCGAG
The DNA here is from genome assembly GCA_963725595.1 of uncultured Thermoleophilia bacterium. Lineage (GTDB taxonomy): Bacteria > Actinomycetota > Thermoleophilia > Gaiellales > Gaiellaceae > PALSA-600. The sequence continues at coordinate 231,479 of CAVRYT010000004.1, forward strand.
ACGGCGCTCGACAACGGCTCGGCCTCGGCGATCGAGAAGTCGTTCACCTCGAAGGGCGGCTACGCGATCGACTACGACCGCCAGGTGAAGGGCGGTACCGCCTCCGACTACGTCACGTTCGATGGCAACGCCGTCGGCCGCGCGCAGGCGAACATCGTCATCGGCGGTCTGAAGGCAGAAGGCAAGTACGGCGGCAAGCCGGTCGTCGCCGAGCTCTGGGGCGGTCAGACCGACGAAAACGCGTTCTGGTTCAAGTCCGGGAACGACGACATCCTGAACCCGCTCTTCAAGGCCGGAACGCTCACGAAGGGTCCGCAGAAGTTCGTGCCGGGCTGGCTCGCCACGAACGCGGGGCCGATCTTCGCCCAGATGCTCGTCCAGACGGGGAACAAGATCGACGCGTCGATCGCGGCGAACGACAACATCGCCGGCGCCATCGTCGCGACCCTGAAGGCGAAGCACCTGAAGCCGATTCCGCTCTCCGGGCAGGACGCGACGGTGCAGGGCGCGCAGTACATCATCTCCGGCTGGCAGACGGGGACGGTCTACAAGCCGGTCCCGCTGGAGGCGAACGCGGCCGCGGCCGCGGCCATCGCCCTCGTGAAGGGCCAAAAGCCGAAGACGAACACATACCGGATGAACGGGTCGAAGAGGGAGCCGACCCTCGCGCTTCCGGTCACGTTGATCACGAAGAAGAACATCAACCGGCTGTACACGGACAAGTTCATCAAGAAGAGCGACGTCTGCGTCGGCGAGTTCAAGCAGTACTGCAAGTAGGGAAGCGACCGCTTGGGGGTGCCCCGATCGGGGCGCCCCCACTTCTCTCCGTGATAGGAAGCCCGCGTACGTGACTGAGACGCCACTCCTCGAACTACGGGACATCAGCAAGTCGTTCGGCTCGGTGCAGGCGCTGACCGACGTGGATTTCGAGGTCCGGCGCGGCGAGGTCATGGCGCTCGTGGGCGACAACGGCGCCGGGAAGTCGACGCTGATCAAGTGCGTCGCCGGCACCCATTCAGCCGACAGCGGCGAGGTCCTGTTCGAAGGCAAGGAGGTGCACATCCACGGGCCGAAGGACGCCGCGCGCCTCGGGATCGAGGTCGTCTACCAGGACCTCGCGCTCTGCGACAACCTCGACGTCGTCCAGAACATGTACCTCGGCCGGGAGGCGCACGACCGGCTCCAGCGTCTGAAGGAGCCGATCATGCAGCAGAAGACGGAGGAGACGATGAAGTCGCTCGCCGTTACCACCATCGGCTCGGTGAGGCAGCCGGTCGCGACGCTCTCCGGCGGTCAGCGGCAGTCGGTCGCGGTCGCCCGCGCGGTGATGTGGAACTCCAGCCTCGTCATCCTCGACGAGCCGACGGCGGCGCTCGGCGTCGCACAGACGGAGCAGGTGCTCGCGCTCGTGCGCCGGCTCGCACATCAGGGCCTGGCGGTCGTGATCATCTCTCACAACTTGCACGACGTCTTCGAGACCGCGCACCGGATCACGGTGTTGCGGCTCGGGCGCAACGTCGGCGTCTACGAGCGCGCGAAGACGACGCAGCAGGAGGTCGTGGCGGCGATCACGGCGGGCGCCCCGACGAAGGTCGCCGGCATCACGACCACAACGGCGGACGTCGCTCCGTGAGCACCGACGCTCATGTCGTGGGGCAGGATGCGAGCCCTCCACCGGAGGAGGCCGCGCACGTCGGCGCCGCCTCGATTCTTCGCCGCGGACTCGACAACGTCAGGAGCGGCAACCTCGGCGTGCTGCCGATCGTGCTCGCGCTTGTGTTCATTGTCGTCTTCTTCAGCTACCGGGCGACGAACTTCTTCACGGCGGAGAACTTCGGGAACATCATCATCCAGATGGCGGGCACGACGATGCTCGCCTACGGCGTCGTGTTCGTCCTCCTCCTCGGCGAGATCGACCTGTCGATCAGCTACGTCGCTGGGATCGGCGCCCTCGCAGTCGCCGAGCTCCAGAAGCCGGGGAGCGGCCCGGCGCTGTCGGGATTGATCGCGATCCCGATCGCGATCCTGATCTGCATGATCATCGGCGCCGCGCAGGGCTCGATCGTCGCGAAGGTCGGCGTGCCGTCGTTCGTCGTGACGCTCGCCGGGTTCCTGATCTGGCAGGGCGTGATCGTCTACCGCCTCGCGGTGCCGGGGTCGATCATCATCCAGGATCGCTGGATCAACTACATGGGGAGCTACTACTTCTCGCGTCTCGCCGGCTGGCTGATCGCCGCCGGGATTACCGCGTTCTACGCGGCCGGCACGCTCAGCGGCGTCGTCGGGAACATACGTGCAGGCATCGCTGTCCGGGACCCGTGGTTGGTGGCGGTCAAGATCGTGGGCGTCGCGGCCGCCGGCTTCGGCACCGTCGCGATCTGCAATCGCGCGTCCGTCCAGGGGACGCCGCTCGGGCTGCCGCTCGCGGCCGTGATCATCGTCTTCTTCCTCGTCGTGCTGACGTTCCTCGCGAAGCGGACGACGTTCGGCCGTCACGTCTACGCGGTCGGTGGGAACGCCGAGGCAGCGCGGCGCGCGGGCATCAACGTCCCGCGAATCCGCATCCTCGTGTTCATGATCTCGAGCTCGATGGCCGCGATCGGCGGCATCATCCTCGCAGCGAACGTCAACTCGGTGGACACGAACTTCGGCGGCGGGACCCTCCTCCTCGATGCGATCTCCGCCGCGGTGATCGGCGGCACGAGCCTGTTCGGCGGGCGCGGCGAGGTCCGGAACGCCTTCATCGGAGGCGCCGTGATCGCGACCGTCTCGAACGGGCTCAACACGGCGAACTACAACCCGGGCACGATCTACATGGTCACGGGGACGATCCTGCTCCTCGCCGTCACGCTCGACACCGTCGTGCGCCGGCTGCAGATTCGCTCCGGACGCTGAGCAGAGGGCTAGTGCGCGGTGTAGGCGCTCGCCCGCGCCAACGCCTGGCGGCCGACCTCGGCTCCGACGGCGCGGCCGGCGGCGACGGCGGCAGGAACGTCGACTCCGGTCGCGAGGCCGACGCGGGCGAGTCTCTCCGCCTCGGCCTCGAACGACTGACCCGTCAGCGCCGAGAGGACCGTGCTCGCCGCGTAGGCGAACGCGCTCCCCTCCGCGACCCCGCCGGGCGAGGAGGGCGTCGGGGCCAGCGGCGTCCAGCGCGTGCCGAGCACCCACCGGCCGCCGCGACGCACCTCGACCTCCGGCGCCTTCGAGCCCGCACCGACCAGCTTGACGAGGCCGGGCTCAAGCGGCAGGCCCTCGGCGGAATAGGACGGCCCCTTCGAGCTCGACTGGCCCTGGAAGGCGAGGTACCGGATCATCGAGATCGGTCGCGGTGCCTGGGAGGTGCGCTTCGCGCCCCACGTCGCGATCGCTGCGTCAGCGAGGGCGCCGTTGAGCGCAAAGGAGACGCGAACGTCGCTCGCGAGCCTAGCGGCCGCTCCGGTGCCGTCGGGGAGGCTGTCGGCGAGCTCGTTCCAGGCGAGCGGCGACGTGTCGGCCGACCGGTCGGCGCCGGGGGAGGCCGTCGCGCGGATGACGGCGAGGGCCGCCTGCTTGTACGCCTCCCCCGAGGGCAGGCCGGACTGGTGCACTCGCGGGACGGAGACGCGGCCGAGGCCGCGGACGCCTCCCCACTGCGCCCCGGTGAAGGTCTGGATCGCTGCCGGCACGAAGCCCGCGCCATGAGCCGCGAGCTCGGCGAGCGCGAGCGGTTGCCAGAAGGTCGGGTCGTGCACCGTCGAGCCGGACTGGGCGACAACGAGCGGGCCGTTCTGCGGCAGATAGCTCGGGTCGGCGTAGTGCAGGTTCTCCAGTGAGCCGTCGCGACGGCCGAACGCGATCGCGGCAGCGGCGATGCGGCTCCCGACCGCCGCGGGCGAGGTACCGCCGGCGGCGGTGAAGGCCGGCGAGTAGCAGAGCGACCTGAGCTCACCGGTCAGCGCCGCGAAGGTGCGATCGAGGTTCGCACCGAACGACACGCGCCAGACCAGCAGCCGGTAGGCGGCGTAGCTGATCGCCGCCTCCCGCGCCGCGAGGACGTCAGTCGCCGACGCCTTCTCGTCAACGAAGTAGCCGGGTGCGCCGGGTGCGTAGGCGGCCCACGCGTCCCACATCGCGGCCGAGAGGTGGAACAAGTCCCGTGCCTGCACCGGCCCCGGCAGGCCGGAGTCGCGCAGCACCGAGACGGCCGTGCCCGTCCAGGCCCGTGCGATCGATTGTCCGTGCAGGGCCGGGACGCAGCCGGCGAGCTCGAACGACTGAGGCGGCGGCGGGCCGGGCGGCGGTGGCAATGGGCCGAGCACCGGGACGACCTGGTCGGCCGCGACCCCGTCGAGTCGCGTGACTCCGCCGCCGGGGAAGCGGACGACGATCTGCGTGACGTGGGTCGCGGTGCCCAGCCCGAAGTGGACGCGCGGATCCTCGGACGAGAGATAGCTGCTGCCCGCTTCGACGTCGCCGACGAGGCGGCGGCCGCCGGGGAGCACGACTGTGACGACCGCGCCGGGCGCGAACCGTGTCAGTCGAACGTCGAGCCAGTGGCCGCTCGGCCCACTCGGCCGCAGGAGCGCGAGCTCGCCGCCGATCGTGTTGACCGCGATCTCGATCCGCCCGTCGTTGTCGACGTCGGCGGCGGCGACGCCACGGCCGTTCAGCTTCAGGCCGGGCCCGAGGATCCGCGTCAGGTCGCCGTAGCTCCCGCCGCCGCGCGGACCGAGAACGCGCACCGGCTCGGCGTCGGCCGGCAGGCTGGTCACGGGGATCGCGCCCGACGCCAGCACGAGGTCGGGCCGTCCCGAGTTCGTCAGGTCGGCCCAGGTGACGCCCCAGCCCGCAAACCCGCTGCCGAGGGCGGGCAGGAACGCGCTCCGGTCGGAGGCGAACCCACTCCCGTCGCGGCGGTAGACGGCCGACGGCTCGTTGCGAGAGTTGGTGACGAAGATCCCGCCGTCTCGCGTCGCGATCCCCATGCCGGCGTACTGATCGGCGACGCCCTCGGCCGCAGCGCGCTCCTCGAAGCGGAAGCCGAGCCCCGCCGGGTCGGCCTTGACGCCTCCCGGCCAGGGGACGTTCTCGTACAGCTGGTTCGGGTCCTCGTCGTTCGCGACGTAGAGGTCGGGCCGGCCGTCGCCGTTGTAGTCGAGGAACGTCGCACCGAGCCCGTGTCGCGGCTGGGCCGCCTCGAGGCCCGCGGCGATCCCGACCTCGCGGAAGCGGGCGCGGCCGTCCGGGCCGTTTCCCTCGTTCAGATAGAGCAGGTCCCGGACGCCGTCGACGTTCGTCGGAAACCCGGCGAAGCTGCCCGGCACAGGCTCGTTCGGGTCGGCGTAGCCCGCGACGAACAGGTCGGGACGGCCGTCGCCGTTCACGTCCGCGACCGCCGCTCCTGTGTACCAGCCCGATGCCGTCAGCCCGGCCGCCTGCGCTCCCTCGGTGAACTTGCCGTTGCCGTCGTTCCAGAGCAGGTCGAGGCCGGTCGTCGTCGTCACGACGAGATCCGGGCGGCCGTCGCCGTTGAGGTCGCCGGCGACGCACCCGTCGCCCTGCACGGCCAAGTCGGCGCCCGAGTGCGCGCTGACGTCGACGAAGCGACCGCCGACGTTGTGGTAAAGCGCCGCCCGCGGCAGCCCACCCTGTGACTCGTAGCGGGCGGCGTCGTCGCTCGAGTACGAGTTGACGGCGTAGAGGTCGAGCCGGCCGTCGTTGTCGTAGTCGAGCCAGCAGACCCCTCCGCCCATCATCGCCCGGTAGTCGCTCGACGGCCCAAACCGGAACGCACCCTGGCGGAAGTCGAGGCCGACCGCGGCGGCGACGTCGGTCAGCCGGAGCGGGCCAGGCGCGGGAGCCGGCGGCAGCTTCTCGGGCGGCGTCGGCGGCGCGGGAGCGCCGCGCACCCGCCAGTGGTTTCCGGCCTGGTCGAGGTCGTACGTCCGCCCGCCTGTCAGCGCGACGGCGTAGGGCGGATTCTGGTCGCTGCCGGGAGCGAGCCTGAGCGCGAGGGTCGCCGTGGTGCTGACGTGGGTGGTCGCGACCAGGTCGTGAGCGATCAGCTCGGCGGTGTGCCGGTCGAGCTGGGTCTGGACGCCGCTCGACGGCAGGATGGAGATCGGCGGCAGGGTGCCTGCGGGAACGGCGCGGTAGGTGCTCGCCGAGGCCGGCGTGCCCGAGAGCGTGATCGTCGCCGCGTAGGCGGCGAGCACCACCGGCGCCGCGAGCAGAGCCAGCCGGCGATCGAGTGGCAGCTCCAGGCGCCGGAGCAGCGGCATCGCGATGCAGACGATCCCGAGCGAGCCGAGCAGGGCCACCTTGCTCGCGAACTCGCTCGTCGTCGGTGCGATCATCAGCGCCCCGAGCAGCCCGAGCGAGACCGCGTAGACGAGCCGTGCCGTGGGCGAGCGCGGCGCCGTCTTCGGGTCGGTGATCATGAAGAAGAGGAAGACGAGCACCTCCGGCGAGGTGACGAGCACCCACCAGAAATGGAAGCCGGTGATCGGGCCGAGGTGCCACCGCGCGAGCATCACGTGTCCGGTCAGGGCGAGCACGCCGATCCCCGCGGCGAACGAGAGCCAGAAGCCGACCGCGATCCGCAGCAATCCGAGCCGGCTGAGGATCGTGAATCCGCCTGCAAGGATGACGCAGAGCGCCAGGACGAGCCACACGGACATCGGCCCCCACCAGAAGTCGAGCGGGTCGGCGCGGTTGCGCCCGAGCGCGAGGAAGCAGAAGAGGAGGCCGAAGTTCGACGGGTTGAAGACGTGCTCGCCCTTCCAGGCGATCACGTACTTCGAGAGCAGCGAGACGGCAGCCGTCGCGGAGAAGATCCACCAGCCGCGGAGCGACCACCAGTCCCCGTGCTGCGTGCCCGGCACGCGCAGCACGAACGCAACACCGTTCCCGGTCAAGAGGGCGCTCGCCGGCCACATGATCACGCGTCGCCGGCGGAAGGCGATCGCCACTTCGAGCAGCCCTGCCGTCCCGAGCGAGACGAGAATCTGCGCGATCGACAACCGGAAGTGGAAGCCGACCTGACCGATCACCTGCAGCGACGTGATCGTCGCCGCCAGGTGCAGGCGCGGGTCTCTCAGCTTCGGCAGGACGACGGGGTAGGGAGTGCCCCGGATCACGACTGCCGTCATTCGCCTGCAATGGTGCCAGAGCGCGGGCCGACTACTATCGCGGCATGCTGCTCGAGCAGGCCCGGCTGATCGTCGAGGACGTCGTCAGGAACGCCGTCGGGCCGGTGTCGGTGTTCGTGGTGGACGAGCACGGCGAGCTCGTGTGCGCCGCGACGATGGACGGCGCGGCTCCCGACACGCGCCTGAACGCGCGACGGAAGGCCTACACGGCCGCGCGCAGCGACGCGCGCTCGACCCGGGAGCTGGCCGAGAAGGTGCGCGACGACCCGGTGGAGCGGGCGAGCTTCGACCCCTTCTTCACCTTCTTCCTCGGCGGCGTGGCGGTCTTCGACGGCGAGCGGCGCATCGGCGCCGTCGGCGTCAGCGGGCTGCCCGGCGACGTGGACGAGCAGCTCGCACTAGGCGCTATCGAACGATCCGCGGGTCGGTGAAGACGTCGAGCTCGTCGCGGCTCTGCGTCGAGAACTCCGAGACGATCGCGCCCTCGTCGCCCGCCTGGAACCAGTGGAGCGTGTCCGGCGGGATCGTGTGCTGGTCGCCCGGCCGCAGCACGATCTCGCCGTGGCCCTCGACGTGGAGGTGCACGCTGCCGGTGCGGCAGCGGAACGTCTCCTCCTTGCCGGGCATCCCCTCGAACGGCGGATGCCTGTGCTCCGGGCAGATCTGGCCCGGGAAGAGGACGAGCTCCTTCGCGCAGACGCGCTCCGTGTTGACGTAGACGACGACCTCCAGGCCGATCTCCTCGAGCCGGCCGAGGCCGAAGTCCGCCACCTCGATCTGCTCGCGCTCCTCGGCAGTGAGCACGATCCCGGCCTCGGCCAGCCGGTCGGCGGCCCGCTCGCGCGCCTCGGCGTCGGTCACAGCGCCACGGGAGAGCTCGTCGTCGCCGAGCGGTGGAGCGCCTCCAGCACGCGGGCCTGCCCGATCGCGTCGTCTCGCCGAAGCAACGGCTCTGCGCCGCCGCGGATCGCGTCGCTCAGGTTCTCGAGCTCCAGCCGGTAGGAGTCCTGCTGCTCCACCTCGATCCGCTCGATGCCCGCCTCACGACGCAGCTCGATCCCGGGCTCCAGGCAGTGCCACGGGTCGTCGAGGAAGAGCGAGCCGTCGCTACCGATCGCCTCGAGCTCGTCGCGGTTCGAAAGCGCGGTGCCGCAGTCGAAGGTCGCAATCACATCGCCGGGGAACCGCATCGTCGCCGTGAACACCCAGTCCGTGCCGGACGGCCCGAACCACGCCTCACCCCACACCCGCTCCGGCTCACCGCCGAGCAGACGGGAGGCCGAGACGTTGTAACAGCCGACGTCCATCAACGCGCCACCCTCGACCTCGGGCTTGAGACGGATGTTCTCCGGGTCGTACAGCGAGTAGCTGAAGACCGAGCGGATGAGCCGCAGCTCGCCGACCGCCCCCGCGGCGACGAGCTCCACGAGCCGCGTCGTCTGCGGGTTGTGCCGCCACATGAACGCCTCCATCAGGAAGCGGCCGGCGCGGTCCGCCGCGTCGAACGCATCGGCGACCGCCGCCGGGTCGCGGGCGAGCGGCTTCTCGGAGAGCACGTGCTTGCCGACCTCGAGCGCCTTGATCGACCACGGCAGATGAAGCGTGTTCGGGAGCGAGATGTAGACGGCCTCGATGTCCGGGTCGGCGAGGAGCGCCTCGTAGGAGCCGTAGGCGCGCGGGATCCCCCACTCCTTCGCATATGCATCGGCACGCGCCCGGTCGCGGCTCGCGACGCCGAGCAGCTCGACCTTGTCCGAGGCGAGCGCGCCCGGGATCACCTTCCGGTTGATGTCCGCCGTCGAGAGGATCCCCCAGTTCACCGGTTCGTAGGCCATGTGCGTACTATCGCGGAGTGGCGGAGATCGGCGTCGGCATGCTCGGGTACGCGTTCATGGGCAAGGCCCACTCGAACGCGTTCCGCAAGTTGTCCTACATCATGTGGCCCCCGCCACTCGAGCCTCACCTCTACGGGATCGCGGGGCGGAACACGGAGGCGGTCGAAGAGGCGGCGCGCCGCTACGGCTACGAGTACGCCACGTCGGACTGGCGCGACCTCGTCGCAGACGAGCGGATCGGCCTCTTCGACAACGGCGGCCCGAACTCCCTGCACGCCGAGCCGACGATCGCGGCCGCCGAGGCGGGCAAGCACGTGCTCTGCGAGAAGCCGCTGGGGCGTGACGCGGCCGAGAGCTTCGAGATCTGGCAGCGCGTCGCGGCCACCGGGGTCAAACACCTGTGCGCGTTCAACTACCGCTTCGTCCCGGCGGTGCGGCTCGCACGGGAGCTGGTCGAGGCCGGCGAGCTCGGCGAGGTTCGTCACTTCCGCGCCCGCTACCTGCAGGACTGGGGCGACGACGTCTCGCTCGACACGTGGCGCTTCCACCCCGAGGAGGCGGGCTCGGGAGCGCTCGGCGACCTGATGACGCACGTGGTCGACCTGGCGCGCTTCCTGAACGGCGAGATCGAGACCGTGATGGGCTTCGCGAAGACGTTCTTGCCCGACCGGAAGGTCGACGACGCGGTGGAGGCGGCTGTGGAGTTCGCGAACGGCTCGGTCGGCACGCTCGAGGCGACCCGCTTCGCGCACGGCCGTCGCAATGCGTTCCAGTGGGAGCTCAACGGCACGAAGGGCTCGCTCGCGTTCGACATGGAGCGCCTGAACGAGCTGCAGGTCTTCCGCGCCGACGGCGACCGGGTGCGCGGCTTCAAGACGGTGCTCGTCTCGGAGGCCGACCACCCGTTCTGGGAGTACTGGTGGCCGCCCGGCCACATCATCGGGTGGGGCGACACGTTCGTGCACGAGGTGCACCACCTCCTGCAGGCGATCGCAGGCGACGGCAACGTCGCCCCGTACGGCGCCGACTTCGAGGACGGCTATCGCGCGTCGGAGATCTGCGACGCGATCGTCCGCTCGGGCCAGAGCGGGCAGCGCGAACTGATTTCCTACAGGGTGTCTGACACCTCTTAGGTGTCAGACACCAATTGCAGCACCGCCTTCCCGCCGCGGTGCTCGAACGCCTCGTCGAAGCGGTCGAGCGGCACCCGCAGGGAGACGAACGACTCGAGCACGTCCTGCCACCGCTCCTGCGCCCGGTCGAGCGCCTCGACGCCCGCCTGCCAGTCCTGCCGGTGCGCGTTCACGCTCCCGAAGACGACGCGGTTCCCGAGCACGAAGTCGAGCGAGAGGACACGGCCGTCGAGCGCGACCAGCCGGTCGCGGCCGTCGATCCCGATCAGGCACGCGACGCCGCTGCGCCGCAGGAGCCCGAGCGCGTCGACGGCGAGCTGCGCGTTCCCGGCCGCCTCGACCACGAGGTCGAACCGCCCGAGCTCGGAGAGCTCGCTGTCCGCCGTGGAGACGTAGGTCGCCCCGAGCGCCTCGACGAGCTCGCTCCGCTCCTCCAGCGAGGCGACGCAGACCTGGACGCCCTCGAGGCGCAGCAGCAGCGTCGTCAGGCTGCCCACGGCCCCCGCCCCGAGCACGAGCGCGCGCTCGAGCCGCCAGGGCTGCCGTCCGCCGATCGCACGCGCGTGGCGCAGGGCGCGGGCGCAGATCGACGTGGGCTCGGCGAGGACGCCGAGACGGCCGAGCGAGCGAGGCACGAGCACGAGCTCCGAGGCGTCCTCGGCTACGAGCTCACTGGCGAAGCCGTCGAGCCGCGTGATTCCCCGCTCGCTGTAGTCGCCGGTCAGGCAGGAGTCCGGCGCGCCCTCGTCGCACGAGAGGCAGCGGCCGCACGAGCGACGGACGGTGGCGGTGACCAGGTCGCCGCGGGCGAAGCCGCCGCCGTCGCGCTCGACGACGGCCAGCACCTCGTGGCCGAGCACGAGCGCGCCGTCGTCCTCGGGGGCGACCCCGAACTGGCCGTGCGCGATCTCACGGTCGGTGCCGCACACGCCCACCTCGAGCACCCGCAAGAGGACCTCGCCGCCGGCGAGGCGCGGCTGCGGGACGTCCAGGACGCGCGTCGAGTGGGCGACGCCGGGCCAAGTGACAAGGGCCTGCATTCGTGCAAGCTTCGCACGATGGAGGTGGAGGTTCTGCTCGACGTGCGGGCCCGTCTGGGCGAGGGGCCGCGCTGGGACGCCGTGCGTGGGCGGCTTCTGTGGGTCGACATCGAGCGCGAGGAGCTGCACGCGTGGGACGGCCGAGAGGACCGGGTGACGCTCTGCGGCGCCCGCGTCGGCGCCGCGGCCCCCACGACCTCCGGCGACGTACTCGCAGCGCTCGCCGACCGGCTCGCCTTCGTCGACGACGCCGGCGCGGTCCGCGACGCGATCCGCATCCCGCACGGCGCCGACATGCGGCTCAACGACGGAGTCTGCGACGCCCTCGGCCGCTTCTGGGTCGGAAGCATGAGACTCGACGAGTCGCCGGGCCACGCCGCCCTCTACCGCTTCGACGGCGAGGAGCTCGTGACCGTTCTGCGAGACGTCGGCCTCTCGAACGGAATCGGCTGGTCGCCGGACGGGACGCGGATGTACTACGTCGACTCGCTCACCCGCCGGATGGACGTCTTCGACTACGACGGCGAGCCCGCGAACCGACGCCCCTTCGTCACGATCGAGCAAAGCGGCGGGTTCCCCGACGGCCTTGCAGTCGACGACGAGGGCGGCGTCTGGCTCGCCCTCTGGGGAGGCCACGCGGTGCGTCGCTACGACCCCGACGGCCGCCTCGATGCGACGATCGAGGTCCCCGCCAAGAAGGTGACGGCGTGCTGTTTCGGCGGCGCGGACGGGCGCACGCTCTTCATCACGACCGCCGCGCCCGACGGGCGCGTCTACGTCGCCGAGCCGGGCGTGAGCGGTCCGCCCGCGACCCCGTTCCGCAGCACGGCGCCCTCGGAAGCCGATCCGACGAGCGCCCGGTAGCGCCCGAAGACGCCGAAGCCGTAGGGCAGCTCGGGGAGGCGCCACTCGGCGAGCCGCGCGAGCAGCTCGGCCTCGGGCAGCTCCACCTCCAGCGCGCCGCCGTCGACGTCGATCGAGATCACGTCGCCGTCGCGGACGACGGCGAGCGGCCCACCGCGCGCCGCCTCGGGCGCGACGTGCCCGACCATCAGCCCGCGGGTCGCTCCGGAGAAGCGACCGTCGGTGACGAGCGCGACCGAGTCGCCGAGGCCGGCGCCCACGACGGACGACGTGACGCTGAGCATCTCGCGCATGCCCGGCCCGCCTGCCGGCCCCTCGTAGCGCACGACGAGCACCTCTCCCTCCTGCACGATGCCCGACCGGACCGCGCCGGCGCAGGCCTCCTCGCTCTCGAACACGCGGGCAGGCCCGCGCTGTGACCGGCGCCCGGTGACGAGCTTCAGCAGGGCGCCCTCCGGGGCGAGGTTGCCGCGCAGGACGTGCAGCGCGCTCGTCTCCTTGTACGGCAACTCGAGGCGGTAGAGCACCTCGCCGTCCGGCTCGGGCGCACCGTCGGAGGCAGTCGCGAGCGTGCGCCCGTCGACCGTCGGCGCGTCGCCGTCGACGAGACCGCCGCGGACGAGCTCGCGCAGGAGGGCGGCCGTGCCGCCGGCCCGGTGCAGCTCCTCGGCGACGTGACGGCCCGACGGCGTCAGGCTCGCGAGCACGGGCACCCGGTCGCCGGCGGTAGCGAGCTCGTCCAGCGTCAGCTCGACCCCGGCCTCGCGTGCGATCGCGAGCAGGTGCAGGACGCCGTTCGTCGAGCCGCCCGTGGCGGCGATCCCCGCCATCGCATTGAGCAGCGCCCGGCGGTCGAGGAACGTGCGGGCGCGTGGCGGCAGCGTGACCGCGAGCGCGCCGGCGCGGGCGGCGGCGTCCCCTTTCGTCCGCAGGTCGTCGGCCGGCGAGAGCCCGTCGCCCATGATCGTGATCCCGAGGCAGTCGAGCGCGACCGCCATCGTGTTCGCAGTGAAGTGGCCGGCACAGGTCCCCGGCCCCGGGCAGGCGACCCGCTCGAGCTCGTCGAGCTCGGAGCGCGTCAGGAGCCCCCGCTCCTCGCCACCGACTGCCTCCCAGACGTCCTGGATCGTGACCGTCCGGTCGCGGAGCCTGCCCGCGCGCATCGGACCGCTGTAGAGCACGACCGCGGGCTTGTCGAGCCGTGCGAGGGCCATCAGCGCCGCGGGCACGGTCTTGTCGCAGCCGACGATGCAGACGAGCGCATCGAAGTCGTGTGCGTGCGTCACGAGCTCGATCGAGTCGGCGATCACCTCGCGCGAGATGAGCGAGGCACGCATGCCCGGCGTCCCCTGCGACTGGTTGTCGGAGACCGCGATCGTGTTGAACGGGAGCGGCACGCCTCCGGCGGCGGCGACGCCCATGGCGGCGTGCTCCGACAGCTCGAGCTGGTTGACGTTGCACGGCATCGTCCCGCTCCACGTCGACGCGATGCCGACGATCGGGCCGCCGAGCCGGTCCGGGTCGACACCGATCGCCCGGAAATGAGCGCGCGCCCCGGCGCGTGCGGCGCCCTGCGCGAGGGCGGCGCGGTCGCGTCGGCGCTGCTCGTCGGGTGCGCTCACGGCCCCATCCTCGCAGGGGCTAGGGTGCCCGGCATGACCAACGCGACCATGACTACGAACCACGGCACGATCGAGCTCGAGCTCTACGACGAGGACGCTCCGAAGACGGTCGAGAACTTCAAGAAGCTGGCCGGCGACGGCTTCTACGACGGCGTCGTCTTCCACCGCGTGATCCCGGATTTCATGATCCAGGGGGGCGACCCGACCGGCACGGGCTCGGGCGGTCCGGGCTACCAGTTCGAGGACGAGCAGAACGCGCACCACGTCGACCGGGGCGCGCTCGCGATGGCGAACGCCGGCCCGAACACGAACGGGTCGCAGTTCTTCATCGTCACCGCGGACGCCTGTCCCTGGCTCGACGGCAAGCACACGGTCTTCGGGCGCGTGACCTCGGGGATGGACGTCGCCGACGCGATCTCACAGGTCGCGACCGGCCCGGGCGACCGGCCGCGCGACGACGTGCGCATCGAATCGGTCACCCTCGGGTGAGCCGGTAGCCTGGATGCCGTGACCGAGGACGGGCCCGTGGAGCAGGCCGAGATCGTCTGCCCGCACTGCAAGAAGACGTTCACCGCCGACCTGATGGCCGGCTCGGCTGAACGCTACCGCGGGTTCAAGTGCCCCCACTGCCGGCTTTTTGTGCCGGCGGCGCGCGCCGGCGGCTGATTCCGCAACCGCGATCAAGCGGCCCGTGCCCGGTCCGGCGAGGATCGGGCCTGTGACTCCCGCCGACACGTTCGCCCGCTTCGTCGAGCTGCTCGCGGCGAGCCTCGACGACCCGGGGACCGGCGACACGGTCGCAGCGCGGCTGCATCTGTCGCGCTTTCACGCCGACCGGCTGATCTCGGCCGCCGCCGGCGAGCCGCCCGGCGCGCTTCGGCGGCGGGTGCTGCTCGAGCGGGCGGCCTTCCGGCTCCTGACAAGCGACGAGGAGCTGCTCGCCGTGGCTCTCGACGCGGGCTACCGGTCGCACGAGGCGTTCACGCGTGCGTTCCGGCACGCCTACGGCCGGCCCCCGTCCGTCTGGCGCCGCAGCCCGGGCGCCTTCCAGCTCGCTGCGCCGAACGGGGTTCATTTTCGACCACCCGGGGGCCTGCGGCTTCCGGCAACGAGAAAGGTGACAGGCATGGATCTGCTGCAACGGATGGTCGAGCACCACGTATGGCTCCTGGGCGAGCTCGTCGAGCGGGCGGAAGCCCTGCCCTCCGACGCCCTCGACCGGCGGATCGAGATCTCGGTCGCGGGCATCGACGACGAACCTACGATGCGTTCGCTCCTCGCTCGCCTCGTCGGACAGCTCGCGATGTGGACCGCCGCCGTCGACGGCCGCCCCTACGACTTCGCGGTCGAGCGAGACGAGTCGATCTCCTCGATGCGCGCTCGGCTCGGCGAGGCCGGCCCGCGCTTCCTCGACACCGTGCGCACGGCCGACCTCGACGAGACGTTCGTCGACGCGATCTGCGACCCGCCTGAGGTCTTCACCTACGGGGGGATGATCGCCCACGTGCTCACGTTCGCCGCTCATCGCCGCGTCCTCGTGCTCGGCGCGCTCGAGAACGCGGGCGTCACCGACCTGGGGAACGGCGACCCGATGAGGTGGGTCGCCTAGCAGCGCGAAAGGGTGTCAGACACCTTGAAGGTGTCCGACACCCTTCCTAGACGCAGTCGCGGAGCGCCTGCGCCTCGGGCAGGCACTCGAGCTTCTTCAGCGTGTTGTTCTCGATCTGCCGGATCCGCTCGCGCGTGACGCCGAAGGCCTTGCCGACCTCCTCGAGCGTGCACGGCTGGCCACCGGTCAGGCCGAAGCGAAGCTCGATCACCTGCCGCTCGCGCTCGGGAAGCGACGCGAGCGCGTTCTCGATGTCGGAGCGGCGCAGCGTCAGCGACGCAGCCTCGTCCGGCGTCTCGGTGTTCTCGTCCTCGACGAAGTCGCCGAGCTCCGAGTCCTCCTCCTCGCCGATCGGCTTCTCGAGCGACACGGGGTGCTGCGCCATGCGCAGGATCTCGCGCACCTCCTCGGTCGTCATCTCGAGCTCCTCGGCGATCTCCTCCGGCTGCGGCTCGCGGCCGAGCCGCTGCACGAGCTGGCGCTCGATGTGCACGACCTTGTTCAGCTTCTCGACCATGTGCACGGGGATGCGGATCGTGCGCGCCTTGTCGGCGATCGCGCGCGTGACGGCCTGGCGGATCCACCAGGTCGCGTACGTCGAGAACTTGTAGCCCTTGCGGTAGTCGAACTTCTCGACCGCGCGGATCAGGCCCGAGCGAGCCCTCCTGGATCAGGTCGAGGAAGCGAAAGGCCGCGGCCGAGGTAGCCCTTCGCGATCGAGACGACGAGGCGTAGGTTCGCCTCGATCATCTGCGTCTTCGCCGACATGTCGCCGCGCTCGATCCGCTTCGCCAGGTAGACCTCCTGGTCGGCGGTCAGCAGCGGCACCTTGCCGATCTCGCGCAGGTAGAGCCGCAGCGAGTCGAGCGACGGCTCGACGGTGAGGTCGAGCTTCGGCGCGCTCTTGACCTCTTCCTCGACGAGCGGCTGCTCGTGCGGCAGGCGCTTGTGCTCTTCGCCCTCGACGAGCTCGACGCCGTGGTCGATCAGGTAGGTCGTGAAGTCCTCGACCTGCTCCTTGGTGAGCTCGACTTCCTCGATCCCCTTGACGATCTCGTCGTAGGTGAGGAACCCTTTCTCCTGACCCGTCGCGACCAGCTTCTGGAGTTCTTCGACGTCGGGGAGAGCAATGTCGACAGTGAGCACGAGAGCATGACCTCCGGCTTAGCGTGGGTGGACGGGGGGAACGACCAACACACCAGGAGCCGGCACTGCCTCACTTCCGGCTCACCCTCTGACCGCGCTGACGCTACATCAGGATTGAGCCGAAGAGGAACGAATTTCTCACCGGGCGCGCAAAGTCCTTCCTCCGCAGGTCGATGCTCTACCTTCCGCGTCGTGGTCGCCCTCGTCGCACCGCTGCTCGGCGTCGCGCGCCCACTCGCTGCTACGTCAGCCGTCGGGGCGACGGGTGCCGCTCGCGATCTCGTCCTGGTGCTGGGGCGCGCACTGCGGCGCGCCGATCGCCGCCTCGACGCGGATCGCGCGACGCCCGCCTGGGCGAGACCGTGCGCGTCGAGCTTGGCGTTCGTCCACCCGGGCCGCGTCGCGTCGGGCGTCCAAGCGCGTCGACGTCGGGCGGGAGATCACTGGCGCGCCACGCGAGGCGGCTGACGTCAACGTGACGCCGCAAGGGCTGGGTCATCTACGTCGGCCGGCTCAAGTCGTCGCGGCTGAAACAGAAAGACGGCGTCGCCGCTGACGCCGTCTTGTCCGAGTTGCCTTCCTGTCGAGGCCCCGCCGCAACGGGCCCTGCAGGTGCGTCTCCTGCACTGTCGGCACCGCTTGATCCATCCCCCGTTCGTGTTGACCGCGCCACTTGACTACGCTCAGCCATGGCCGGAGCTTCGCCGAGCGCCTGCGCACCGGGCCGCCAGTCGTCGCCGACGGCGGCATGGGCGTCGTGCTCGTCGCGCCGCCGTGCCGGGTCTGCGCTGCCCCGAGGAGGCGAACCTGCGCGCCCCCGACGCCGTCGCGGCGGTGCACGTCAGCTTCATCAACGCCGGCGCCGAGCTGATCGAGACGAACACGTTCGGCGCGAACCGGCACAAGCTGGCCCAGCACTTCCTCGAGGACGACTTCGAGCGGATCAACTCGGCCGGCGTGAAGCTCGCGCGCGACGCGCGCGAGATCACCGGCCGCGAGGTGTTCATCGGCGGCTCGATCGGGCCGGCCGGCGAGCACGACGGCGCGCCGTTCGCCGAGCAGGCGCGGATCCTCGAAGGGCGCGGCGCCGACGTCCTCATGCTCGAGACGTTCTACGACCTGGACGAGCTCGAGCTCGCGGTCGAGGCGGTCCGCTCGCGTCTCCGCGCCTGCCGATCGTCGCGCTGATGAGCTTCGACAGCGACGCCGTGACGCTGGCAGGCGTCTCCGCGCGGGAGGCCGGCGCGCCGCCTGCGCGCAGCTCGACGTCGCGGCGTTCGGCGCGAACCACGGCCGCGGCCCGGCCGCGGCGCTCAACGCGCTCGCCGAGATGGCCGGCGACGGCGCCGTGCTCGCCGCGCTGCCGAACGTCGGTCTCGCGACGTTCACCGGCTCGCGCGTCGCGTTCCCGCACGCGACGCCCGAGTACTTCGCGGAGTTCGCCGCACGCGCGCGTGGCCTCGGCGCGCAGCTGATCGGCGGCTGCTGCGGCACGACGCCGGCGCAGATCGCCGCGATCCGCGCCGCGGTCGACGAGAACCGGGCGGCGCGGCCGGCGCCGCACGCCCGCGAGCGGGAGCGCCCTCGACGCGCTGCCGGTGCCCGCCGGAGACAGCCGACCGAGCTCGAGCGGCTGCTCGCGGCCGGCGAGTTCGTCGTCTCGGTGCAGCTCGACCCGCCGCTCGGCGGCAACGCCGACGGGCTGATCGAGGCGGCGCGCGCGGATCAAGGAGTCCGGGCTCGCGCAGTTCGTCGACGTCAACGACAACCCGCGCGCCCGGGCGCGGATGAGCGGGCTGATGGCGTCGGTCGCGATCCAGCGCGGCGCCGGGATCGAGGTCGATCCCGCACCTGACGCCGCGCGACTCGACGCTGACCGGGCCTCGAGTCGACTGCTGCTCGGCGCGCATGCCGAGGGCGTGCGCAACGTGCTCGCGGTGACCGGCGATGCGCCCGAGTCGGGCGACTACCCGGGCACAGGCTCGGTCTACGACGTCGACGCGATCGGGCTCGTCGAGCTGATGGCGCGCCTGAACGCGGGCACCGACTTCCACGGCCGCGCGATCGACGCGCCGACGTCGTTCTTCCCCGGCGTCGCCGTCAACCCGACCGCCGACGACCTCGAGCTCGAGGCCGAGCGGTTCGCGCGGAAGCTCGAGGCGGGCGCCCGCTGGGCGATGACGCAGGTCCTCTTCGACCTCTCGTACCTCGAGTCGTTCCTCGAGCGGATCGGCGGCTCGCCGGTGCCGCTGCTCGTCGGCGTGTGGCCGATCCGCTCGCTCGAGCTCGCGGTCCGCGTGCACAACGAGACGCCCGGGATCGTCGTCCCCGAGCACGTGCAGGCAGCGCTACCGCGCCGCCGGCGCCGACGCGGCCGGGGTCGGCACCGAGCTCGTCGCGCGAGCTGGTCGCGCAGGCGCGCGCGCTCGCGTCGGGCGTCTACGTCGTCGCGCCGTTCCGCCGGCCGCTCGGCGTGCTCGACCTGCTGGCATCGCTCTAGCCGCAGCGGCCGGTCGAGACCGGCTGCTTCGCTCGGCGCGAGCGCCGCGCGCACCGGCGCAGCCGGCACGCCGTAGCCCGCCGCGTGCGCCGATCCGCGCGGCGAACACGGTCGCCTCGACCTGGCCGGCCTCGTTGACCGCCGGACCGCCCGAGTTGCCGTGGCGGACGAGCCCGCTGATCGCGGTCACCTCGCGCAGCGAGCCGCTGCACGAGCACGTCGGCGGTCGTGCCCCATCCGCCCGGCCCGGGCGTCGAACGGGCCGTTCTCCGGGATAGCCGAGGATCGCCACCGAGTCGCCGCGAGTGGGCGTCGACGATCGGGAGCGGCGCCGCATCGCAGGCCGGGGACGCGGAGCACGGCGACGTCCTGCTTGCGATCGACGACGAGCGCGGCGCGGCGTGGCCGCCCGCCTCGATGCCCGTGCGCGCCCTCGACGACGTGCGCCGCGGTGACGACGAGGTGCGGCCGCGCGACCCAGCCCGAGCCCTCGACGCCGAGCCCGCAGGCGGTCGCGGTGATGCGAACGACGCTCGGCCGCGCGCGGCGCACCGCGGCCGACGCGAGCGCGCGCGTGTCGGGCGGCGTCGTCGGCGGTGCCGGCCCGGCGATCGACGGGAACGGGTCGACGCGCGCGAACGCGCGCAGGACGGTGCGCGGCGGGACGATCGTGTTCAGCTGCTGCAGGATCATCGAGCCGCGAGCACCTCGTCGCGCATCTTCGTCTGGCCCGGCAGCTGCAGCAGCACGGCGCCGGCCACCCAGACGAGGGCGAGCCCCAGCGCCGCGCCGGCGAGCGAGGCCGCCGACGAGTCGAGCATGCGCAGCGGCGGGATCACCGACAGGCTGCCGCGCGCGAACGAGCCGGCGACCGACGCGACGCTCTGCAGCAGCGCCGCGCCGACGAGCGCGCCTGCCAGGCCTGCGAGCGGCGTGTACGGCGAGCTCGCGCCGTTGTGCAGGAAGTGCGGCGCGAGCCGCGCGCCGATCACGGCGCCTGCGACGAGGCCGCCGAGCGAGAGCGCGGTCGCGATCGAGGCCGCGCCTGCAGGCCGGCGAGCGCCGAGAGCGGCGACGATCGCGAGCGCGATCCAGTCGGCGCGGGCCACCTCGCGGAGGGTAGTCGTCGCACCGGAGATAGCTTGTAGCGCCTGTGCGCGTGTCCGTCGCATTCACCCCCGCCGAGGTTCCGGAGGTACCCGTCGCGATCGCGGTCGACGTACTGCGCGCCACCTCGACGATCTGCGCGGCGCTCGCAGCCGGCTTCGAGTCGGTCGCGTGCGTCGCCGAGATCGACGACGCGCTCGCGTTGCGCGCCGACGAGACGCTGCTCGCCGGCGAGCGGGACTGCGTCCGGATCGACGGCTTCGACCTCGGCAACTCGCCCGCCGAGGTCGCGTCCGAGTCACGCTCGGGGAGACTCGTGCTCTCGACGACGAACGGCACGCGGTTGCTCGTCGCCGCGAGCGCTCGCTGCGAGCGGGTGCTCGTCGGCTCGCTCGCGAACCTGGCGGCGGTCACGGCGGCCGTCCGCTCGCTCGCGCCGGAGCAGGTGGCGATCCTCTGCGCGGGCGTCGAGGGTGCGTTCGCGCTCGACGACGCCTACTGCGCCGGCCGGCTCGCGCTCGAGCTCGGCGGCGAGCCCGGCGACAGCGCGGTGGCAGCCGCGGCGATCGCGCGCACCTTTCCCGAGGCGCTCGCCCGGAGCTCGAGCGCAGCCAACCTCCGCCGCGCGGGGCTCGACGACGACGTGGAGTGGTGCGCGGCGGAGGACAGGTTGAGCGTCGTCCCGGCGGTAACCCGGCGTGGCGCACGTTTCGTGCAGGTAGCTACACTGGCGCCCGAACCGGGGGCGTAGTTCAGTTGGTCAGAACGCCGGCCTGTCACGCCGGAGGTCGCGGGTTCGAGTCCCGTCGCTCCCGTCTTCTAAGTGCCTGCAAAAGCAGGTCTGGCGTTGTCTTCTGAGGCGCGGAGTCTCCCATCGGAACGGATCGTTTGCTGCCCGCGGCGGTGGACCGATCGCGGACAGCGCGAGATCGGGTCGCTAGGTTCCGGAGCTCGCCGCGGCGGCGAAGCTCTCGCCGCTGACGGACGAACCGGCGGTCTCTCGTAGCGGTACGTCGCGCAGCCGCCAGCTCAGGCCGAATGCGCCGAGCATGACGACGGCAGCGGTGAGGAAGACCGGATGGAGCGCGGCGGCATACGCCGCGATGTACGCCGTATGAATCAGCGGCGGGAGGTGATGCGCGGCAGCCGGGCTCCCGTGCGCCGGCGGATGCACGCCGGGCGGGAGGCGCCGGGCGAGCTCGTGAGCGAGCCGGTTGTTAAAGATCGCGCCGAAGACGGAGACGCCGATCGAGCCGCCGATCTGGCGCGCGAGCGACGAGCCGGACGTGGCGACGCCGAGCAACCGGTACTCGACGGCGTTCTGGGCGGCGAGCACGAGCACCTGCATCGTCAGGCCGAGACCGAGGCCGAGGATGAGGAGGTAGAGGCTCGCCTCGCGAGTCGGTGTCGAGACGGCGAGTCGGCTGAGAAGATACAGCGCGACGGTTGCGAGGGCCGTGCCGAGGATCGGGAACGGGCGGTAGCGGCCGTAGCGCGAGATCAGGAGACCGCTCGCGATGCCGGTCACGAGCAGGCCGAGCATCATCGGCGTCATCAGGAGCCCGGACTCGGTCGGGCTGTGGCCCTTGACGACCTGCAGGTAGAGCGGCACGAACGTGACCGAGCCGAACAGCGCGAAGCCGATGATGAATCCGATCGCGCTCGTCGTCCGGAAGGTCTGATTGCGGAAGAGCTCGAGCGGCAGGATCGGCTCATCCGCGCGCGACTCGACGAGCGGGAACAACGCGAGCAGCGCAACGCCGCCGACGATCGCCGCGACCATCCCCGGCGCCCCCCACGGATAGGTCGTGCCGCCAAGGCTGGTGTAGAGGATGATCCCCGACAGGCCCGCGGCGAGGACGCCTGTTCCGAGGTAGTCGATCCGGTGCTGCTCGGTCGTCTGCCGCGAGCGGAAGGCGCTCGAGATCACCGCCAGCGCGACGGCGCCGAGCGGGAGGTTGATGTAGAAGATCCAGCGCCAGGAGAGGTTGTCGACGAAGAAGCCGCCGAGCAGCGGCCCGGCGACGGTCGAGACGCCGAACACCGCTCCGAATAGGCCCTGGTAGCGGCCGCGGTCGCGCGGCGCGACGAGGTCGCCGACGACCGCCATCGCCACGACGATCAGGCCGCCGCCGCCGAGTCCCTGCACGGCGCGGAAGGCGATCAGCTGCGGCATCGTCTGCGCCAGCCCGCAGAGAGCGGAGCCGACCAGGAAGAGGACGAGCGCGACCTGCAGGACGCGCTTGCGGCCGTAGAGATCGCCGAGCTTCCCGTACAGCGGCCCGACGACCGTCGACGCGAGCAGGTAGGCGGTCACCACCCAGGAGAGGTGCTGCAGCCCGCCGAGGTCGCCGACGATCGTCGGCAGCGCCGTCGACACGATCGTCTGGTCGAGCGACGCGATGAACAGCACGAGGAGCAGCGCGCCGAAGATCAGCCGCCGCCGCGAGCCGGCCGGCTCAGTCATCGAGCTCACCTCCCTGGATGGAGGCGGCGAGCGCCCGACGGGCGAAGATCTGCTGCGCGGTGATCGTCCGTTCCGGGCGCGAGCGCCCGAAGAAGCTGATCGTCCAGTGGAAGAGCGCGCTGACCCGGTTCTTGAAGCCGGTCAGGAAGGTGAGGTGGACGACGAGCCAGAACAGCCAGCCGACGAATCCCCACACGCGGGCGCTGCGACGCTCGCCGATCGCGTAGTAGCGCGACACGGCGGCGAGGCTCCCGAGGTCCCGGTATCGGAATGGCCGCGGCTGCGCGTCGCCGTCGAGGCGGCGCCGGACTTCGCTCGCGGCGTGGCGTGCCGACTGGATCGCAACCTCAGCGAGCCCCGGCAGGTGGTCGAGCGCCATCAGGTCGCCCACCACGAAGACCTCGGGGTGACCGGGCAGCGTGCAGTCGGGCGTGACGGGGACCCGGCCGGTCCGCGTCGGCTCGACGCCCGCCTGCTCCGCGAGCATGCTCCCGAGCGGAGAGGCCTGTACACCCGCCGACCAGATCTTCGTCATCGCGGCGAGCCGCTCGACGACCCCATTGGCTGTGAGCCCGACGCCTGCGGCGTCCATTCCCGTGACCAGCGTCCCCGATCTGATCTCGACCCCCATCACCTCGAGCTTCGCGGCTGCCCGCAGCGCGAGCGCCTCGTCGAAGCTCGGCAGGATGCGCGGCGCTGCGTCAACGAGGAGGATGCGCGCGGCTTTGGTGTCTATCCGCCTGAAGTTCGAGGGCAGGCTGTACCGCGAGAGCTCGGCTATCTGGCCGGCCATCTCCACGCCCGTCGGCCCGGCGCCGACGACGACGAACGTCAGCCAGGCGGAGCGGCGCGCCGGGTCCTCCTCGAGCTCGGCGAGCTCGAAGGCACCGAAGATCCGGCCGCGCACCTCGAGCGCGTCGTCGATCGTCTTCATGCCCGGTGCGTGGACCGCGAACTCGTCGTGGCCGAAGTACGACTGGGCGGAGCCGGCGGCGACAATCAGGCTGTCGTAGGAGAGTTCCCACGTCCGGTCAAGGAGGCTGCACCCGACGACGCGCCGCTCGAGGTCGACGCCGCCGACCTCGGCGAGGACGACCTCCGCGTTGCGCTGGTGGCGCAGGACGTCTCGGAGCGGCGGCGCGATGTTCCCCTGCGACAGGAGGCCCGTCGCGACCTGGTAGAGCAGCGGCTGGAAGAGGTGGTGCGCCTGCCGGTCGACCACGGTCACGTCGACGGGCGCGCGGCGCAAGGCCTTCGCGGCGGCGAGGCCGCCGAAGCCGCCGCCCACGATCACGACCCGATGGCGAGCCGTCATCGGCTCAGCCGTGCCCTGACGTGCAGCGTCGCCGGCGGACGGATCATCCCGAGCTGGCCGCTGCTCATACCGAGCTGCCGCTGGTCGAGGGTCGTGGTCGCCTCGACTTCGAGCGCGTCGTCGTCGAGCTGCCGCACGGTTGCGGCGAACTCGAGCTGCACGACCTTTCCTGCCACCTCGAGGTGGCCGACGACGTGCAGGATCTCGTCGGTCACGTAGTGGACACGGGTCGACGTGAAGCGCACCTGCGGGTGCTCGGCGACGTGGAAGAAGTCGGTCGAGCGCAGGTGCTTGTCGCGAGTCGCATGCCCGGTGTCGAGGCTGTCGGCGTCGATCGTGAGCTCGATCGTCGCGCCGCTGGGGCCAACCTCGTACGAGCCGTCGAACCGGTCGAAACGGCCGTGAACGGTCATCAGGCCCCAGAACGTCTTGACGACGAACTCGATCGACGTCCCGTCGGGATCGACAGTCCAGTGTGTCGTCCTCTGTTCGATCAGTGTGGTGGTCATCACTTCTCCTTTGTGGCTGTGCGAGGAACGCTGGCCGACGGCGCTGCCAAATCCCTGCCAGACCCACCCGCCTCGCTGCCACGATGCGTGGTAGACGGCGGGGTACATGGGAGACGACCAGCAGCTCGAGCCGGCCCGTCCCGGATCACCGCTGCGCTACGGAAAGCGCGCCGTCCTGCTCTTGCTGGCCGGGGCATCGCTCTACCTCCTGCTCCCGAGCCTGCTGGCGGTGTTCGGGTCGTGGCGGTCACTCGAGCACCTCGATTGGCCGTTCGCCGTCCTCGTCCTCGCCTGTGAGGTCGCCAGCTACGTCTGGCTCTGGCAGCTCGACCGGATCGCGCTCCGCACGACGGCGTGGTTTCCGGTCGCGACAGCGCAGCTGAGCGGAAACCTTGCCGGGCGCATCCTCCCCGGCGGCGGCGCCACCGCCGCCGCGCTCTCCGCCTCGATGCTGCACGACGCGGGCGCCGACACCGGCGATGCCGTCGCCGCATTCGGTGCGTCCACGACACTCCAGCTCGCGACGACCGCAGCGTTGCCGATGCTCGCCCTCCCGGCGATCCTCGGCGGCGCACCTGTCAACCACAGCCTCGCCACAGCCGCGTACCTCGGCGCGGCCCTGTTCGTCCTGCTGGTCGTCGCCGGAGCGGCCGTGCTGAATACGGACCGGCCGCTCGAGCTCGCCGGGAACGCGAGCGAGTTGCTGCTGAACGCCATCATCAGGCGCCGAAACCACGTGAGCGGTGTCGCTCGCGAGCTGCTCGACGCGCGCGACTTCATCCGAACCACGCTCGGCACGCGCGCGAAGGGGGCAGTGCTCGCTGCCGCCGGGAACACCGTCTTCGACTACCTCGCGCTGCTCGCAGCCCTCCGTGCCGTCGGCGCCGAGCCTCAGCCGTCGCTCGTGCTGCTCGCATACGTCGCCGCGGAGCTGCTCGCCCTCCTCCCATTGACCCCGGGCGGCCTCGGCTTCGTCGAGGCTGGTCTCGTCGGGACGCTCACGCTCGCGGGCGTCTCCGGACACGACGCGCTGGCCGCGACGCTCCTCTACCGGATCGCCTCGTACTGGCTGCCGCTCCCCGCAGGAGCCGTCGCGTATGTGCTGTTCCGCCGGCGCTACGGCGCCGTGCGGAGCTGACGCGCCGAAGCTCGGACGCACGAGCGGAGCCGGCGAGGTCGCCGGCTCCGGGACGTGCGGACTTGCAGATCGCCGTCAGTGCGAAGGCTGGGGAGTCGCCTTCGCCGGCGTCCGAGGCGGCGCAAATGTCTTCTTCACCTTCCACTCGAGCAGCTTCTCGCCGCCGATCGCGACGACGAGCTCGGCGACTCCGGTGACGAACGCAAACGCAGCGATCAGTGCGAGCACGGCGAGAGCACCTGCGCCCGGCTTCGCAAAGATCACGATCCCGAAGGCGATCGACACGAGGCCCGTCAGGATCATCGACGCCGTGCCGTGGCCGTCCAGGGGGAGCAGGAACGACCCGCCGGCGCAGAGGATCCCGAGGGCAACGGCGTACGCGCCGATCACGTACAAGAGCGCGAGCGCCGAGATCCCAGGCCAGGCGAAGACGAGCACGCCGACCGTGATCCCGAGCAGGCCCGTCAGGATGAGCCAACCGCGCTCCTCCTTCCCCTTCGTGGTGAATGCGGTGCCGAACTCGACGATGCCCGTGGCGAGCGTGTAGGCGCCGAAGACGATCGTGAGCGCATACACGCTGATGCCCGGCCAGGCGAGGATCATCACGCCGACCGCGACGGACGCCGCGCCCTGCAGGCCGAGCGCCCACCGCATCTTCGTGACCTGCGTCCGCGAGATCCTGGCGGCGCGGTCGAGAATCGTTTCCATCTCCTACCTCCGTTCTGTGGCTGATGCTTGCACCAGGAAACCTGCGCGGTGTCGATGCCAGGCCACTGCCACGGCCGCTTTCCGCGCTGCCATAGCCGCTCTCTCGTCACGCGGCCCGTGTCGAGCGCGGGCTGCTCGGGCGGTGGCTGCGGCGTGACGTCCACCGCGACGCGCGCCGGAGGACCCGGTGCTCGTGCAGCGGCCGCCGGACCGGCGGGGTCGACGGCCTGGCCGCCTCGCGCCGGTAGAACAGTCGCTTCGCGAGCTCCAGCACGAGCAAGTACGCCGGCACGATCGCGGCGATCGCGCCGACGAGGCCCAGCGGCAGGCTCGTGAACCCGAACATGTGGGCGAGCGGGGAGAACGGCAGGGCGAAGGCGATCACCACGGCTAGGAGCGTGGATGCGGTGAGCGCGGCGCTCGGACGACTCCGGAGGAAGGGAACGCGGCGCGTGCGGATCGCGAAGATGGCGAGGCTCTGTGTCGCGAGGGACTCGATGAACCAGCCGGAACGGAAGAGCGTGTGGCTCGCGCCGAAGCCGAGCAGCAGGATCGCAAAGGTGCCGAAGTCGAAGATCGAGCTGATCGGCCCGAAGAAGAGCATGAAGCGCCGGATCATCGCCGTATCCCAGTGTGCGGGCCGGCGCACCTGCTCCTCGTCGACCTCGTCGGTCGGAATCGTGATCTGGCTCGTGTCGTAGAGGAGGTTATTGAGCAGGATCTGCGTCGGCAGCAGCGGCAGGAACGTGAGGAAGAGCGAGCCGGCGCCTGCGCTGAACATGTTCCCGAAGTTCGACGAGGTCGCCATCAGCACGTACTTGATGGTGTTCGCGAAGATGCGCCGTCCCTCCCCGATGCCGGTCGCGAGTATGTCCAGGTCCTTCTCGAGCAGCACGATGTCGGCCGCGTCCTTGGCGACATCCGTCGCGCTGTCGACCGAGATCCCGACGTCGGCGTCGTGGAGCGCCACCGCGTCGTTCACGCCGTCGCCCAGGAAACCGACGGTCGAGCCGAGTGCGCGCTGCGCGTTGATCACACGCGACTTCTGCTCGGGGGTGACGCGTGCGAACACGGTTGTGTGCGGGAGCGCCGCAGCGAGCGCAGCGTCGTCGAATGCGTCCAGCTGCGTCCCCGTCAGCACGCCTCGCACGGGCAGCTTCAGGTCGCCGCAGACCTTCTCGGCGACGCGGTCGTTGTCGCCCGTGATCACCTTGACCTCGACACCAAGCTCGTGCAGACGCGCGATGGCGCGCGCTGCGTCGGCCTTCGGCGGGTCGAGGAAGATCAGGAATCCGGCGAGGTCGAGCCCCTCCTCGTCTCGGGCCGAGAGCGTCGCGTTCCCACTCGCGTCACGCGTGGCGACGGCGACGACACGACTGCCGCGTGCGAACTGCGTGTCGAGCACCGACTGCGCCTCCGGCGGAACCTCGCGACACCGCGCCAGCACGAGCTCCGGCGCGCCCTTGACGATCGCCGTCCGCAGCTCGTCCGGGCCCTCGACCAGGACGGAGGCAATGCGGCGCTCGTAGTCGAACGGTCTTTCGGCGACGCGACGGTACGAGGCGAGGTCGATCGTGTGCGCACCGGCCTCAGTCCAGAGCGCCTGGTCGAGCGCGGTTCCGCCGACGACGGTGCCCTGGTCGTTTACGATCACGTCGGAGCAGAGCAGCCCGTCGCGCAGGACCGCCTCGTCCTCCGCACCCGTTGCGTCGAGCGCCGCTGCGAAGCGGATGCGACCTTCGGTCAGCGTGCCGGTCTTGTCCGTGAACAGGACCTCGATGTTCCCGAAGTCCTCGATCGCGACGAGGCGCTTGACGATCACCCTCCGCTTCGCGAGTCGCCGTGCGCCGGTGGAGAGGCTGACGCTGACGATCGCCGGCAGCAGCTGCGGCGTGAGCCCAATCGAGATCGAGAGCGCGAACAGGAGCGACTGGATGACGGGGCGGCCGAGCGCCACGTTGACGATCAGGATCGTGACCGAGAGTGCGCCTGCGACGCGTACGAGCAGGATCGAGAAGTCGCGGAGGCCGAGCTGGAACGCCGTCTGCGGCTGGCGCTCGCCGAGCTGCGTCGCGATCCTGCCGAACTCGGCCCGTCCGCCGGTCTGGACGACGACCCCGACGCCGCTCCCCGCCCGGACGACGGTTCCCATGAAGGCGCACGACGGCAGCTCGAGCGGCGACGCCGGGCTCGTCACCGGCTCGACGTTCTTCTCCGCCGGCGCCGACTCGCCGGTGAGGACCGATTCGTCGCACTCGAGCCCCTCCGCCTCGAGCAGACGCAGGTCGGCGGGCACCACGTCGCCAACGCCGATGCGGACGACGTCGCCCGGCACGAGCTCGGTCACGTCGACCACGGCAGCGGCCCCCTCCCGCAGCGCGACGATCGTGTGCCTGAGCTGCGAGTGCAACGCCTCGACCGCGCGCGCGGAGCGGTACTCGCTCACGAACCCGAGGCCGACACTGAGCCCGCTGATCAGGAAGATGATGATCGCGTCGGTCCGCTCGCCGAAGAAGGCCGACGCGGCCGCCGTCGCGAGCAGCAGGAGCAGAAACGGGCTCCGCAGCTGGCCCACGAGCACGGCGATCGCCCCCGCGCCGTGGGCGCGCAGCGCGTTCGGTCCGACGCGCTCGAGGCGCGCCCGCGCTTCCGTCGACGAGACGCCGTCGCTGCTCGACTCGAGGGCGCGCAGCACGTCCTCGGCACGCATCGTCGCGGCGTCGGCCAGGTCGAGCGTCCGCGGGGCGTCGCGCTTCGCCTTGGTGGCGTCAGGCGCTGTCATGCCCGCTGCCATGCCGCCTCCGCTCATGTTCTCGCGCAGGACCCAACGGCGACTCGCGAGTCGTTCTCGGTCGAGTCGGCGCGAATCGCCTTCGTGAGGTCGAGGATCTGACGGGAGAGCTCGAGCAGCTCTTCGTTCTGCCTGCCGAATCCGATCCAGCAGCCGGACCAGGCGATGTGGATGTAGACGAACGGCATCGACCCGGCAAACGCGGTGATCCGATCGGCCGTTCGGTTCTCGATGCTCTGCGCTCGCTGTTCGGCCTGCCGGACGAGCGCCGGGTTCGGCTCGGGGCCGTGTTGCGACAAGCCTTGGAGGTGCACGCCGTGCTCCACGGTCAGGCCGCGCCGTGCGTCGGCGGCGGCGGCACGATCAGCACCGGTCGCCGCGCGTGCACCGCCACGTCGTGCGACACGCTGCCGGAGGCGAGCTCGCGGAGGCCGCCGACACCCCTCGACCCGATGACGATGACCGACGCGTCGAGCTCGTCGGCGACGTCGACGATCCCCTGCCACGTCGTCGGCGCGATCGTCGCCCGCGCCACGGCGTATAGCCCCGAGCGGCGTGCATGCGCCGCCCCGGCCTCCGCACGCCGGAGCGCGTAGGCCGTGTTGAGGTCTTCGAAGGCGCTGCCCGGCACGAGCGACGACGTCGCAGCCATCCCTTCTGCGAAGGTCATCGTCGGCGCCACGACCAGCACGACTGCGCGTCGCCGGCCGAAGAGCGCCGCGGCGAAGTCCACCGCGCGCTCCGCATCGTTCGAGCCGTCGTAGCAGATGAGGATCTGCGCGTCTGCGTCTGCCCGCTGCATCATCGCCGCCGCGTTCTCTCGCGTTCCGTCCGCCGCGTTCTCCACGCGAGCTGCCGCTTCGCAGCGCCGGCGTGCACCATCAGCACACCGGCGCACATCGCGACGCATGGCGTCACCAGGGCCGGATCGATCGTTTGCATCTCGCGCTCCTTCTCACTTGAACTTCGTCGACAGTTCGGCGGCCTTTTGTTCGAGCTCCTCGCGGGCCGCGGTGATGCGCTTCCTCGCTTCGTGCGAGGCGACACCGTCGGAGTCGCGCGCCTGCGCGAGGCGCTCGCCGACGACGATCCTGCGGCTGCGAACGTCGCCGATCGCGGCCTCGGCCTGCTCGCGTGCCTTCCACGCCTTCGCCGCGACGCTCGTCTGCAGTCGCTCGAGGTAGGTGTCCCAGCTGTGGAGCTCCGCCTCCACCGCCGCAGCGAAGGTCGCCCAGTCGTCGGAGGCGTCTGCCTCCAGCGAATGCTCGGCGACGTCGAGCCTCGTCGTCAGCTGCCCGAGCTTCTCCTCGACCTCGTCGGGAGCCTGTCGGACTGCGCCGCGGACGGCTGCCTCCTCCTGATGCAGTGCGTCGAGGTGCCGCCGAGCCCGCGGCGCGGCAGCCCGCGCGCGCGCGTGCAGCCGGTCGATCCGGCGGCGGATCTCGGCAAGCTGCTCCTCGATCGTGGTCGTGCTCATTCGAGCCTCCTGTTCCGTTCTCTGACAGGCGGAAGGCTCGTCGGCGCCGCTGCCAACGCTCTGCCAGGCGCGGCGGCGGTTCTGCCAGCTCAGGCGAGCGCGGCGATCTCCTCGAGCCCCGCGAGCGCTGCCGAAGCCGGGCTGCCGGCAAGCGCGAGGAAGAGGCTCTCGCGCGCCTGGTGTGGCCGCGCCACCCGCGACCACTCGAGGACCTGGCGGTACAGCCGCTCGGCGCCGCCGGCATCCCCGGACGCCGCCGCGATACGCGCGAGCTGGACGCGTGCCTGGGCGGCGACCCAGGTCGCATCGGCCGCCTCGGCGGAGGCGAGCGCCTGCCGCTGAAGCTCCTCGGCCTCGCGCAGGTCACCGTTCGCGAGCGCGCTCGAGCCGAGTGCGGAGAGCGCGAACGCCGCGTGGTCGCCGAACCCGATGCGCGCCCCGAGCTCGAGCGCACGGCGGTAGCCATCCGCCGCTGCCGCGGCGTCACGGCGTCGCTCGGCTACCCACGCCTCGAGCAACAGCCCCGGAACGCGGAAGGCGTCGTACTCGATCGCGTCCGAATGACGGAGGACCGTCGCGGCCATGGCGGCGACGGTGGCGACGTCCTCGGCGCGTGCCGCGCCTGTCGCGCGGATGAGGCCACTCGCCGCGGCGCCCCAGTCGTCCCCAGCCGCCTCGAGCGTCGCGCACGCATCTCGCGCCATCGCGTCGGCCCGTTCGTCCCCGGACTGCGCGAGCGCCAGCGCAAGCGTCAGTTGCGCGAGCCCGAGCTGGTTCGGCGCCGGCGCGCTCGCGGCGAGGGAGAGCGCGCGTTCGCCCGCCGTGAGCGCGGCGTCGAGATCGAGCTCCTCGGTCGCGAGGAAGCACAGGCCGGCGAGCAGCTCGATCCGCAACTCGACCGGCGCCTCGTCGCCGGTCGTCGACAGGGCGAGATCGAGGAAGCGGCGTCCCTCGGAGACGCGCTCGGCCAGCGCGAAGTACCACCCCAGCGTTCCGAGCCGAATCGCGACAGCAGGGTCGGGCGCGTCGCAGGCGTACGCGAGCGCGGCCCAGAGATTGTCGTTCTCCAACGCCAGGCGGCTTTCCCAGGTCCGCCATCCCGGCCCGCGCAGCTCGACGCGCGCCGCGTCGGCGAGGCCCGCGAAGTACTCGGCGTGGGCGCCACGGGCGGCTGCGAGCCCGCTGCTCTCGGCGAGACGATCGAGCACGTACTCACGGACGGTGTCGAGCATGTCGTAGCGGGCGACGCCGTCCGCGAACGTGGCTGACACGATCGACTTGTCGACCAGCGCGGAAACGAGATACGCGACGGTCGCCTCGTTTAGGTCGTGGGGCGCTGCGACCGCCGCGAGCGACGAGAGCGACGCGCCTCCGCGGTGGACGGCAAGCTGCTGGAGCAGCGTCTTCTCGTCCCCGTGCAAGAGGTCGTAGCTCCACTCCACGAGCTCTTGCAGTGCGGTGCGGCTCGGGTCGGAGGCCGGGCTGTCGCGCAGGAGTGCGGCGCGGCGCTCGAGGATGGAGACGAGCTCCGCGAGCCCGAGCACGTTCACCCGCGCGGCGGCGAGCTCGATCGCGAGCGGCAGACCGTCCACCCGCCGGGCAATCTCAGCCGCGAGCGCGACAGCGTCTGCGTCCGGCTCGAACCCGGGCCGCGCCGCCCGCGCACGCTCGAGGAACAGGTCGACGGCCGCCGAGCGTAGGGGTGCTATGGGAAAGCGCACCTCGCTCCCGACGCGGAGGGCCTCTCGGCTCGTCGCGAGGATCCGGGCCCCCGGGCACTCCGCGAGGAGCGTCGACGCGATCGCGTGCTGCCTCGTCGAGGACGTGCTCGCACGCGTCGAGAACGACGAGCACGCTTGCATCTCGAAGCCGCGAACTGACGCGTG
Organism: uncultured Thermoleophilia bacterium; assembly: GCA_963725595.1. Classification (GTDB taxonomy): domain Bacteria; phylum Actinomycetota; class Thermoleophilia; order Gaiellales; family Gaiellaceae; genus PALSA-600. The sequence continues at coordinate 263,759 of CAVRYT010000004.1, forward strand.
CAAGCGGGTCGGAGCCGCGAACGTCGATGACGTTTGCGAGCAGCCGGACCACGTCCGGTCGGGCCACCCGCCCGCGCGAAGTCGACGAGCCAGATGCCGTCCGGGAACTCGTGCTCCAGTGAGCGTGCCGTCTCGACCGCGAGCCGGCTCTTGCCCACGCCGGGCGGACCGGTGAGCGTCACGAGGCGGTGCTCGTGCAGAAGCGCGCCGACCTCGCCGAGCTCGTCCTCGCGCCCGACGAACGACGTCGACGGCGCGGGCAGGTTGCCCCGCCGCCTGCGATCGACAGGGACTGCGGCGATCGCCGGGTCGTGCGCGAGGATCGCCTCCTGGAGCCGCCGGAGCTCGGGTCCCGGCTCGAGCCCCAGCTCGTCGGCGAGCACGCGCCGCGCCTCCTGGAACGTCTCGAGCGCATCCGCCTGGCGACCGCTGCGGTAGAGCGCCAGCATCAGCTGCCCCCACAGCCGCTCCCGGAAGGGGTTCTCCGCGAGCGCCGAGCGGAGCGCCGGTGCGAGCTCACGGTGCTCGCCGAGCGCGAGCGCGACCTCGAACTGCTCCTCGAGCACGTCGACGCGCAGCGCCTCGAGCCGGCGTGCCTCGGCGCTGAACCACGCCGTCGTCGGCAGACCCAGCAGCGCCGGCCCACGCCAGAGGGCGAGTCGCCGACGCGGCCGGGTCCGCGGCGGCACGGACGTCGCCGTCCCGCAACGCTGCGCGCGTCTCCGCGAGCAGCTCCTCGAAGGCGACCGCGTCCACGCGCGCGTCCTTGCACGGCGTAGCCGTCGGGGAAGCCGACGATCGACTCCTCTCCGAGCGCCGCGCGAAGCCGCGCGATGTGATGATGGAGCGCGTTCCGCGGAGCGGCCGGGAGCTCCTCGCCCCACAGGCCGTCGACGAGCGCGTCGACGTCGACCATCCGCCCGTTCCGGAGCGCGAGCATCGCCAGCAGGGCTTGACGCTTCGAGCCGCCGACGTCCGCACGCGTTCCGCCCGCAAGAACCTCGAACGGGCCGAGAACGCGGATTTCCAGCCGGTTTGACATGTGCCCTCCGCCCGCGAGTCTCGCACGCCCGGCCGCCGCGGGTGAAGTCCGCTTGGCAGCGACCGGGGCGCCGCTGGCACCGCGTTGGCAGAGGCGGCGCACAACCTCTCGGCCATGAACACTCCAGGCGACACCACACAGCGGCCCGACGACCACACCGACGACCCGCGGAAGCCCGGCCTCGGCTGGCGCTCGCTCGCGGTCTTCGCCGGGATCTTGATCCTCAACTACATCCTCGCCGCCGTCTTCTATGCGGCCGACGGCCAAGCCGCGCGTGACGATCCCCTACCGCCCCACCTTCATCGCGCAGGTGCAGGCCGGCAACGTCAAGACGATCACCGCCACCGACACCGTCATCCAGGGGACGTTCAAGCACGCGATCCGCTATCGCCCGAGCGGCGCGAACGCCGTCCGGACGACCGACTTCGCCACGCAGATCCCCGACTTCGCGAACAACGGCAGCCTCGACCGGCTGCTGGCCGACAACGGCGTCGTCGTCACCGCCAAGTCCCCCGCCGGGACGCCCTGGTGGCAGACGCTGCTCGTCGGCATCGGTCCGACGCTCCTCTTCTTCGGCCTCTGGGTCTGGCTCATGCGGCGCTACGGCGGTCAGGCCGGCGGCATGTTCTCCTTCGGCCAGGCGAAGGCGCGGAAGTACGAGCCGACGAAGGAGCAGGTCACCTTCGCCGACGTCGCCGGCATCGACGAGGCGAAGGAGGAGCTCGCCGAGGTCGTCGACTTCCTCCGCGACCCGGACAAGTACCGCAAGCTCGGCGCGCACATCCCGCGCGGCGTCCTCCTCACCGGCAACCCCGGCACCGGGAAGACGCTGCTGGCGAAGGCCGTGGCCGGCGAGGCCGGCGTCCCGTTCTTCTCGATGTCCGCGTCCGAGTTCGTCGAGATGATCGTCGGCGTCGGCGCCTCCCGCGTCCGCGACCTGTTCAAGCAGGCGAAGGAGGCAGCGCCCTCGATCATCTTCATCGACGAGATCGACGCGATCGGCCGCTCGCGCAGCTCCGGCGCGTTCAGCGGCGGAAACGACGAGCGCGAGCAGACGCTCAACCAGATCCTCACCGAGATGGACGGCTTCGACGCCTCCACCGGCGTCATCGTCCTCGCCGCCACGAACCGCCCCGACGTGCTCGACTCGGCGCTGCTGCGGCCGGGACGCTTCGACCGCCGCGTGCCGGTCCAGGCGCCGGACAAGGACGGCCGCGAGCAGATCCTGCGCGTCCACACGCGCGACGTCCCGCTCGCGCCGGACGTCAACCTGGACGCGCTCGCGGCGACGACTGCCGGCATGGTCGGCGCAGACCTCGCCAACCTCGCCAACGAGGCGGCGCTCCTCGCCGCGCGCCGCGAGCACGAGCAGGTGACGATGGGCGACTTCAGCGACGCGCTCGAGAAGATCGAGCTCGGAACGGCGCGCAAGCTGCTGCTCAGCGAGGCCGACAAGCGGCGCACGGCCTACCACGAGGCGGGCCACGCGCTCGTCGGGATGCTCACGCCCGGCGCCGACCCGGTGCGGAAGATCTCGATCATCCCGCGCACCATGAGCCTCGGCGTCACCATCTCGGCGCCCGGCAGCGACCGCTTCAACTACGACAAGCAGAGCCTGCTCGCCCACATCAAGGTCGCGACCGGCGGCCGCGCCGCCGAGGAGGTCGTCTACGGCGACGAGACGACCGGCGCCGAGTCCGACATCCGCCAGGCGACCCAGCTCGCCCGCAACATGGTCGGCCGCTTCGGCATGAGCGACGCGATCGGCTTCCTCTCCGTCCTGCCGCAGGACGGAGACGGCTCCGCCCTGATGCCCGGCGTCTCGGAGGTCTCCGAGCGGACCAGGCAGCGGATCGACGACGAGATGCGACGCATCGTCGGCGAGGCGCACGACGAGGCGGTGCAGCTGCTCGCCGACAACCGCGAGCGGCTCGACTCCCTCGCCGAGGCGCTCTTCCAGGCGGAGACGCTCGAGGGGCCGGAGGCGTACGCCGCGGCAGGGCTGGAGGCCGTCGCGGCGACGCCGTCGGCAGAGCCCACGACCGTCGTCGCCTCGTAGGCAGGATCGCGATGCTGCCGCTCTCCGACGGACTCCACCCGCGGCGGTTCCCGATCGTCAACGTCGCGCTGATCGCGGCCAACTTCGCCGTCTGGATCCTCTACGAGCTGCCGAACCTGAATTCGGCCGTCTACCACGCCTCGTTCTACCCGTGCACCGTCGACAACGCTTGCCGGGGCCCCGAGCCGTGGGCCGTCAGCTGGTTCACCGCGATGTTCATGCACGGCAGCTGGGACCACATCCTCGGCAACATGCTCTTCCTCGTCATCTTCGGCAAGAACGTCGAGGACGCGTTCGGGCATCTCCGCTACCTCGCCTTCTACGTCGCCGGCGGCTTCGTCGCGACGATGACCCAAGCGGCGGTCACGCTGCTGTTCGGGACGGCGTCGGCCGGGCGCGTGCCGAATCTCGGCGCGAGCGGCGCGATCGCCGCCGTGCTCGGCGCCTTCTTCGTCCTCTACCCCACCGCCCGCATCCGGACGCTGCTGGGGATCTTCTTCGTGCAGATCCCCGCCTGGGTCTACCTCGGCTGCTGGTTCCTCTACCAGCTCGTCGAAGGCAACTTCGGCCTCGCGTCCGCCTCGGCGAACGGTGGCGGCGTCGCGTTCTTCGCCCACGTCGGCGGCTTCGTGTTCGGCGCCGTCGTCACGCGGGCCCTTCTCAACGCAGGTCGCGTCGTCCCGCAAAGCACGACGCGACGCCCTGCCTTCGCGCCGCTCTGAAATGCAGACACAGACTGCCGAGGGCACGACCTCCGACCACGACCTCACCGTCCGCGTGGCGAAGGCGACCGCGGCCGCGCTCGCAGTCGCCGCGCTCGCGTTCGGCATCTGGCAGGTGCGGAGCGTCCTCATCCTCCTGCTCCTGGCGCTCACGCTCGCGGCCGCGATCCGGCCGGGCGTCGAATGGCTCGGCCGGCACCGTGTGCCCGAGTCCGTCGCGATCCTCCTCCACTTCCTCGTCGTCGGCGGAGCGCTCGCGCTGCTCGTCTGGCTCGCGGTCCCGCCGGCGCTCCACCAGATCGGGCACGCTCTCGGCCAGAACGCAAGCGGCGCCGTCTCGACAGGCCATGCGACGGGAGCCCGAGAGCGCGTGCTCACCTGGCTCCAGCAGCACCTCCACCAGCTCCCCACCGGGACGCAGCTCGTCCACCCGATCGCGACCTATGGGCACAAGGCGGGCGAGGCGGTCGTCGCGATCTTCTTCACGCTCGCCGCCACCTGGTACTGCGTCTCGGAGCGCGACGCGATCATCAAGCTGCTCACGGCGCTCGCGCCTGAGGCGAAGCGCGACAAGGCGCGTGAGACCTACCTCGCGCTCGACAGCCGCCTCGGCGCGTACACACGGCTTCGCTTCCTGATGGTGTTCGCTGTCGGAGCGGTGCTTTCGACCGGTTTCTACGTGATCGGCCTCGACTACTGGCTGCTCGTCGGCGCGTTCGTCGGCCTCTTCGAGATCGTGCCCGTGATCGGCCCGCTCTTCGGCTCGATCCTCGTCCTCGCCGTCGGCCTCCCGCAGTCCCTGCACATCGCCGCCCTCTCGCTGCTCTGGCTCGTTCTCGTACGAGAGTTCCAGAACTACGTCGTCAACCCCCACATCGGGCAGACGGTCGGGCTGTCGCCGCTCGTCACGCTCGTCTCGGTCGCGTTCGTGGGCGTGCTCTTCGGCGGACTCGCGGTCATCCTCGCCGTGCCGTTCACGTCGGCCGTTGCGACGCTGATCGACGTCCTCGTGCTCGGTCACGAGCCGCCCGCCGCACAACCTCGACGCTCGCTGCGGCTACGTCGCTCCGGATGACGAGTTCCGGCCGGCAAACCGCTGATCCGCCACGGCGGCCCGTCCTCTTTCTCAACCCGAGGTCCGGTGGCGGCCGGGCCGCGCGCGGCGGCCTCGCCGAGCGTGCGCGCGCGAACGGCATCGAGATGATCGTCCTGCGCCCAGGCGACGACCTCGCAACGCTCGCTCGGGACGCCGTTGTCGGCGGCGCGGACGCGCTCGGCGTCGCCGGCGGCGACGGCTCACTCGCCGTCGTCGCAGCAGCCGCACTCGCGCACGGGCTTCCTTTCGTCTGCGTTCCCGCCGGCACCCGTAACCACTTCGCGCTCGACCTCGGCCTCGATCGCCACGATCTGGTCGGCTCGCTCGACGCGTTCACCGACGCGGTCGAGCGTCGCATCGACGTGGCGGAGGTGAACGGCCGGCTCTTCCTCAACAACGTGTCGCTCGGCATCTACGGCGATGCGGTTCGGCAGCCGGCCTACCGCGACGCCAAGACGCGGACGCTACTGGAGACGGCCGCCCACGTGCTCGGGCCGAGCGCCGCCGCGGTCGACCTGCAGCTCGTCGACGACCGCGGCCGCCCCCATCTCGACCCTGCGGTCGTGCTCGTGTCGAACAACCCCTACTCGCTCGAACCCCCACATGCACCAGGCACCCGGGCGAGGCTCGACAGCGGACGGCTCGGGGTCATCGTCCTCGACTCGCCGCGCACCCTTCAGGGCCCGGGACTGACGTGGACGACCGTGCGACTCGAGGTCGCCGCCTCCGCGTCCGCCCACGCAGGAATCGACGGCGAGGCAGTCGACCTCACTCCGCCGCTCCGGTTCGTCATCCGCCCGCGCTCGCTCCGCGTCAGAGTCGGGCGTCGCGCCCTGGAACGCCGAAACCCGCCGACCTAGCGTCAGCGGGTTTCGACGGCAGGCCGAAGCGCGTCGTCAGGAGACGTGGAGCTTCTCCTTCAGCTTGCCCACTCTCTCCTCGACACCGGCGCTCAGCTCGACCTTGCGCCTCTCGCGGATCGCACGCCGCGCTTCCCGCGCGGCGGCGTCGGCAGCGTCCTCCGCCGCCTCGAGCTCGCCCATGACCTCGCCGACCGGCCGACGCGTCACCTCGCCGTCGAGCTTCTTCATCTCGCCGTCGATCACCTCGACCGCCGACTCCTCGACACTCGCGATCACGGCCGTCGATCCCGGCGGGATCGCCTGGCCGAGAACCGTGAGCGCCTCATCGGACGTCACGGCGCGATCGACGTCGAACGCGCCGCCCATCATGGCGCCGGCGCCCCAGCCGAGCAGAACACCCACCGGCCCGCCCAGCACGCCGACGAGCATCCCGATCAGCGAGCCGCTCGCCGTACCGACGAGGCCGACGTTGTCGGCGCTCTCCGGGATGCGCAGCTCGCCTGCTGCCGTGCGTTCCACGACCGCCGCGGACTCCAGCCCGATCCGACCGTCGGCGTCGCAGTCCTTCAGCACACTCAGCGCCTGGTACGCCTTGCTCGGCTCAGTGAACCGAACGACGACCACGTGTTTCTCTGCCATTCCTACTCCCTTCGGTCGAACATCTCTGACGACCGGACTCTCTCGCGTGCCGATGCCAAACCGATGCCACGCGACCGCGCGCCGCTGCCCGCGACGCGACGAACACGCGGGCCTGTCACGGGGCAGCAAACGCCGCACCTTCCGTCGTGCACCGCGCGACGCTCGAAGTGGTCTGTCACGCCGGACACCGGAGGTCGCGGGTTCGAGTCCCGTCGCTCCCGTTCGTTCATCCCGCTCACGTCCACCCCGAGCTAGATGTCGCGCTCGTCTGACCGCGATAGAGAGCCGAGAGGCCGCCCGGACGGCGGCCTCTCGCGTTTCGCCTCGAACAAGCGGTGCCGCTAGCTCGTCGGGGCGGGCGCTCCCGGCGACTCGACGCTCGCCGGGCTCGGGACGACGATGGCGTCGCTCGGACTCTCGAGCAGCGCGCCCTTCAGTGGGCCGTACCTCGCCACGATCCGCATGCCGTGGTAGATGACGATCGTCGCGACGGCGCCGATGGCGATCCCGTTGAACGACACGTTTCCGTGCGTCCAGGTGTAGTTGCCGGCGCCGATGGTCAGGCCGACGGCGGCGGGGAAGAGGTTGACGGGATTCTTGAAGTCAACCTTGTTCTCGACCCAGATGCGGCCGCCGAGCACGGCGATCAGACCGTAGAGAAGCAGCGTCACGCCGCCGAGGACGCCGGTCGGGATGCTGACGACGACGGCGCCGAACTTCGGGATGAAGCCGAGGCCGATCGCCGTCAGGCCCGCGACGACGTACGCAGCGGTCGAGTACACCTTCGTCGCTGCCATCACGCCGATGTTTTCGGCGTAGGTCGTCGTGCCCGAGCCGCCGCCGAGGCCCGCGAGCATGCTTGCGAGGCCGTCGCCGATGTAGGCGCGACCGAGCGAGCGGTCGTAGTTGCGGCCCGTCATCGAGGCCACGGCCTTGACGTGGCCGGTGTTCTCGGCGAGCAGGACGATCACGACCGGCAGTACGAGGGTGATGCCGTACCAGGTGAAGCTCGGCGTGTGGAAGGGCGGGCGCCCGACCCAGTCGGCCGCCTTCCAGTTCTGGTGCAGGTGGAGCTGGTGAAACGGCCAGGCGACGAAGTACCCGACGACGACACCGAGCAGGATCGAGATCCTGCCGAAGAAGCCGCGCAGCAGGACCGTGACCAACAGGATCGCCGCCAGCGTGATGAACGCCGTATAGCCCTCCTTCTCGACGTCACCCACCGCGACCGGCGCGAGGTTGAGACCGATCAGCGCGACCACGGCCCCCGTGACCACCGGCGGCATCACCGCGTTGACGACATGGGCGCCGAAGTGGTCGACGAGCAGACCGGCGACGAAGAGCAGAGCGCCTGCGGCGAAGATGCCGCCGAGAGCCGCCGCCGTGCCGTGGGACTCAGCAGCGATCACCGGCGAGATGAAGGCGAAGCTGCTACCCGTGTAGCTCGGCAGGCCGAGTCGCTGGCCGCGGCCGGCGGTGGCCGCGATGAAGACCAGCGTGCCAACGCCGGAGAAGAAGATCGTCGTCGTCGGCGGCATGTGCGTGAGCACCGGCACGACGAAGGTCGCGCCGAACATGGCGATCACGTGCTGCATGCCGATACCGATCGTGCGCGGCCACGACAGCCGCTCCTCCGGCGCGACGACCTCCGTCGGGCCGATGTGCCGCCCGTCCCCGTGGACGCTCCACAGGTAACCGCGGAAGCCGCGCGCAGGCGGCGGTGCTTGGGCTGACATCTACTCCTCCTTCATCCCTACCCCTGGATGCCGCATCGGCGGCACGCGACGTCTTTCGCGCCACTCAGCGGCCGGTACAGCCTGTCGTCAGGCTGCGGGGGATGGGCAGGCCCGGCGCGCACGCTCGACAGCCACGTCCGGCATCTGGAAGCCATACCCATCGCTCATCGGGCAAGGGTCGCAGAGCCGTCGGACATATGCGCCGGCGACCGAGCGGCTGAGTCCCGTCGCTCCCGTTCTCAAGTGCCGCCGCTCAGGCGGCTGCCCACCGCCGGATCATCCCTGTTGAAATCTCCCGTCCCCGGTGCGACAGTTGGGCAGAGTCGAAGTTCTGTGGCGTCTGTCGGATCGGAGGGTCGTGGCGCGTCGGGGCGCGATGTCTGGTGCGGTTGTGGCAGCGGTCGTCGCCTTGGTTGTGTGCGCTGCTTCGGAGGCTGCCGGCGCCGCGAGGGTCTTCTACCTGTCCGTCCACGTGCATCAATGCTTGATCGCTTCCACCAATCAACGAGCGAAGACGGTTGCGGTCGTGCCGTGCTCGAATCCGAAGCACAACATGGAGGTGTACGCGATCGGGCATGGCGGCTGGGGCCACCACAACCCGCCTTCCGACGCCTACTCTCTCGCGAGAGCGGTCTGTTTGTCCGCGTACCGGCGGGTCACCGGGCATGCGCTCGCGACGACGGCAGGCTGGCAAGGGTCCTGGCCCGATCCCGGTGCCGAGACAACCCGGTACGGCGACAAGCTCGTTTGCAGCTTCCGTTCCTGGCCGAAGTTCGCGGCGCTGGGTAGCGGCTGGCACGTGCACTAGCTGCACCGCGGTGGCTACGGGCAAGCCCGGTACGACCGAGACGCGCGGTCTGGCCCACGAGCCACGTACGCCTTGCAATTACGCTCAAGCCTCAGCTCAGGCCGCGGAGATTCGTCGGAGCGATTCGACGGACGGGATGAAGTAGTAGGCACCGGTGAGCGGTCGCGTGTACCGCGTCAGCGCGTCGCGGCTGCCGTCGGTCGAGCCGGCCATGCTCTCGAGCATCTCAGCGAGGCGTCGCCGGTCGGCGCTGAAGCCGACGAACATCGTCCCGTGGTCGGTCACCGTCCCATACGGCATGTTGCGGCGGAAGATCTTCCCGAAGCGGTCCTGGTCGGTGCTCGCGACGTGCGAATCAGCGGGCTTGTCCTCGAGCTCGGTGCTGTCGAGCTTGCTGCGCCCGATCACGCGCTCCTGGTCGGCATCGGAGAGCGCCTCCCACTCGCTCGCGTTATGAGCCCACTTCTGGAGTAGGAGTACCGTGCCGCCTGCGCCGGCCTCGTGCTCGCCGATCACCACGAGCTCCGCTGCCTCGACCAGCGTCGGGTTCTCTGTCCCGTCGATGAAGCCCGTCAGGTCGCGATCGTGACGGTAGGGCCAGCTCGACGTCTCTTCCACGACCGCCGCGACCCCAGCGAGCTGACGGATCGCCATCCGAGAGGCCTCGAAGATCACGTCGTAGGCGCTGCCGGACAGCCAAAGGACGGCGTCGTGTTGCGTCGCCGGCATCACGAAGCCGTCCGACCCGACGAGCGGAGCGTCGAATCCCTTCAGGGCGGCGGGTGCGTCGTCCGGCGCCACGTCGCGCCAGAGCTCGGGCCCGAAGCCGACGACGAGATTGACGCCTCCCATCGTCGTCCTCGGCTCACGCAGCGAAGCGATCGTCCTGACCAGATCGGCACGCGCCGCGCCGTTGAACGCGTCGAACTCGAGGTAGGCGTGCGACGCAGTGCCGAGGGCGAAGATGCCTGGTTGCGGGTTGTTCATCGGAAGCTTGCCGTTCGACGGCAGGTGCAGATATTCGCATCCGGCGACCTCCTCAGCCCGCGATCTTCTGCAGCACCGCGTCGATGCGTGCGAAGCCGCCCTTCGCGCCCTCCTCGACGCCGTACTGCATGGTGGTGTCCCGCTGCTCGGTCGTCTCGAAGCGCATCGTCTGGGTCAACTTCGTCTGCTCACCGAGATCTTCGAACTCGAGCGTCTGCAGGTGATTCTGGAACGTCTGCACGAGGCGCGCGGGTGCCTCGACCTCGCGGAACTCGCCCTCGACGACGCCGTAGGCCGTGCGGAAGCGGTAGGTGCCGCCCGGACGGACGTCCATCTCCTCGACGACGGTGCCGTCGCCCCACCATTCGGGGATCAGCTGCGGATCCGTCCAGACGGAGAAGACGTGCTCTCGCGGCGCGTCGAAGACACGCTCGACGCGGATCTCGAGCTCGTTCGGAGTGGTGACGGTGGTGGTATTCATCGTGCTCCTTTCGTCCGTTCGACGACCAGCGCGAAGCGGTCGAGCCGCTGCAGCCACGTGCTGATGCCCTCGAAGGCATAGGGCACGAGCATGCACCTGCGGGCACGGCCCACCTTCTCCGTCGCGACGAGCTGCGCCTCCTCGAGCAGCCGGACGTGCTTCTTCATCCCGGTCAGCGACATGCCGAAGGGCTCGGCGAGCTCGCTGATCGTCGCGCTGCCGACGCCGAGCCGTTCGAGGACGGCGCGGCGGGTCGGGTCGGCGAGGGCTGCGAAGGCGCGGTCGACGGTCGTGGTATACTGAACCATTCAGTTCAGTATTGCAGATCTGCCCGGAACGGGCAAATTGGGCCCGGGTGGTCAAGAGCTTCGGGACTCACAGGAGGAGAAAACGGCATGAAGCAGAGCGGATCGCAGAACGACACGTCTCCGTCTCGGCTGATCGACGCGCGGATCGTGGAGCTGGACGACTGGCGGGGCACGATGCTCGGCCGGCTCCGCGCCTTGGTCAAGGAGGCCGATCCCGAAGTCGTCGAGGAGTGGAAGTGGAGAGGTGTCCCGGTGTGGTCGCACGACGGATTGATCTGCACCGGCGAGACGTACAAGAACGTCGTGAAGATGACCTTCGCCAAAGGGGCGGCCCTGGCAGATCCCTCGGGGCTCTTCAACTCCAGCCTCGAAGGGAACACGAGGCGCGCTATCGACTTCCGCGAGGGCGAGGAGATCGACGAAGAGGCGCTGAAGGCTCTCGTCCGCGCCGCCGTGACCCTGAACACGAACGCCGGCTGACCCGGCGGGCGGCTCGGCGCGTTCGTGCGCGTCGAGCCGCCCGCCTTTCCGTTACGGGCTCTCTGCGGGCGCGAGCACGAACGCCCGGACCGCACCTCGGTCGTACTCGGACAGGCGCTGCCATCCGTCGATCGCGGTCGCCCAGACGTACAGGTTCTCCGAGAAGCCCGCGATCGGGCAGTCGCCGAGCAGCGTCCCCGCAGTCTCGGTGGCGGTGTAGTTTCCCGCCCCGACGGCACCCGACTGGCTCGGCGGCACGAGCTCGTTCACGCCGCGGTACAGGACGAAGCTGTACGTCGCAAACCCGTTCGGGTGGTGAGCGTGATAGGCGAGCGTCACGGAGTCGCTGCCCTCGTCCGTGTAGTCGAGCACGCCGCAGTCGTCGCTTGCGGGCGAGCCGTTCAGCGTCGGCGCGTCGATCGCCGCACTCGTGACGTTGTTGTCGACGTAGAGCGGCAGGATCAACGTGTTGCCCGACACGAGCCCGTCGCCCGACGCGTTCTCGGTGTTGATCGTCCCCGAGAAGTCGGTCGACGTCGGCACGACGTAGTTGATGCCTAGCAACCCGATGTCGACGGCGGCGCCGCCTCCGTCGTAGAGGTCGACGTGCAGCTCGATCAACCCCGACGCCGGCGCCGGGAAGTCCGAGACGGACGGGAAGATCCCGTTCGTCAGGTCCGACACCGCATCGGGGTAGCTCCACTTGCCCTTCGGCGGCATCGCCGGCGGGATCTCGTACAGCGGATACGTCGACCCGACCGTCTGCGGGCCGAGGCTGTACACCTCGTCGACGAGGCTGCCCGAGACCTCGTGGGCGTAATGCCGGTGAACCTCGCCGGTGAGCGCCTGCGGCGTGTCCGTCGTGCCGGCTCGCTTCCACGAGACCTGGTAGTAGCGAACCCCGATCCCTGCGAGGGCGTCGTCGAACTCGAGGCGTAGGCGCATGTCACCGCCGAACGGAGCGCCGCCGTCTGTGAGCCCGTTGTTCGAGCCGTCTGCCGGGGTCGAGCTGGAGAGCCCGTGGATCCGCGAGATCGGCCAGTTGCCGATCGCCATTGCGAGCACCCAGCGCGGGTCGGCGATCACCGGCGGGCAGGGTGCACACGTGCGCGCGAACGGGCTCGTCGTGTACAGCGTCACCTCGGTCCCGCACGCGTAGTTCCAGTTCGTGTAGCAGCTGACCGGCGTCGGCCGGAGGATCTGGACCGCCACAGGGTCGAAGCCGCCGAACCGCCACTGCCAGGCCGTGAAGTAGAGGTTCAGCGCCTTGCAGCCCTTCCACACCCACGTGCCGAAGTGCCCGCAGTCGTCAGTCTCGGCCGACCCGATGAAGGTCGTCGTGACGAAACGCGGGAAGAGCACGCAGAGGAGCGGCCGGACGAGATCCGCCCGGTCGAGCATCGCGCTCCGGAACGCCTCGGCCCCGGCATACGCCGCCGAGCGGACCGCCTCGTCTGCGCCGAGCGCGTGCACCGCGCCGGCGAGCGCGGCGCCGTCAGCCTCCTCGACCCGCTGGACCGCCGGCACGAGCGAGCCACCGAGGGCGGACAGCGCGAGAAACGGCGCCGGGTCGGGGCCCGGCCCCGGTGGCGGGATCGGGATGCCACCGATGTGAAACGGCGGGTCGGGCAGCGGTGGCGGCTTCAGGACGATGCCGCGCAGCCGGTCGATCACGTCGATCGGGATCTTCGGCAGCACGATCTCGACCGGCTCGACCTCCCAGATGTCGACGGTCGCGTTGCAGACCGGCAGGTCGATCCAGACACCGTCGCGGAGCACCCGCTTCAGCAGCGTCCCCTTGACGTAGCAGTGGTCGTGCCAGCACCCCCAGATCGAGCTGTCGATCGGGGGGAACGCGACCGGCTTCAGCTCGGCACCCGGGTCGACACGCAGATGCGTCTCGACCGCTCCCTGCCTCGTCAGCTCGGCGAGGTTCGGTTGCGCGCCTTCCGGCGTGCTCGGGCCGACGAGCAGCCGAACCGACTGTGCCTCTTTGCTCTTCGGGAGCTGGACCTGTGCCCGTCCGTCCTCCAGCGTCACGTGCGAGAGCAGCTCGCCCCCCGCGCTGAACGCGTACGCGGCGAGCGCCGGGAGGTCCTCGCCCGGCTCTGCGCCGTGCAGCGCCGCCGAGACGGCGAGGCGTGACGTGCCCTGCGGAGACTCACTCCTTGATCTGGCCATCTCAGGCACCGCCCCCGTCGTCATCATCGGCCTGCGGACAGCAGCGGTACTCCTGCGACTTGTCGAGCAGGGCGATCTGCTTCTTCAGCAGCTCGTTCTCGAGGCGCTTGCGCTCGAGCTCGAGCTCGATCTCCTTGTCGAGCGACGGCTCGCAGACGTCGCATTCGTCGAGGCACCCCTTGACGATGATCCCTGCGGTCGGGAGAGCGATCTGGCGCTCCCAGCCAAGGAGACCCTGAGCCTTCGTGGAGACGTCGCCGCCGACCTTGTCGAGCAGCCCTTCCTTGACGAGCTCATCGTCGACCGCCGCGAGCGCCGCCTGCCTCGCCACCGTGCTGAGCGGCTGCGCGGCAACCGTCGTGCCCGCCGGGAAGAACGCCGCACGCGCGAGCAGGCTCGGGGTCGTCGCCGACGCCTCGGCGACGCTCGTGCGGGCCTGCCGCTCGACGTCGAGCCGCTGCCCGCTCGTCGCCCGCACGCCGTCGGGGATGACGGTGACTCCGCCGAACGGGGGCGGGTCGTTCAACGTGACGCCGGTCGGAGCGGCCGGGTCGTCGACGCGGCGCGTGATGCCGACGAGCTCCCAGCGGAGCGTCTGACACTTGTTCAGCTTGTAGAAGATGAACGTCAGCGCGTGACAGCGGTTCGGGTTTGCGAATACGCGCGACGCGGATTCGTACTGGTCCTCGGAGTCGGTCTCGGTGTGCGCGCGGGTGCTCACCTCCCCGACGGACGTGGAGCTCGCCGCGCGCGTCGAGACCTCCATGTGACGGCTCGAGGAGTCGGCATGCTGTGACAGGCTCCGCGCGAACGTGCTCGCCGAGTTGGCGTCGTACGAGCTCCCCGAGACCGAGCCGCCGAGGGAGATGAACCCGAGGTCGATGCCGAGACCCCCGCCCCCGCCGACGGACGAGCTGTGGAACGACGACGTCGAGCCGGCCTTCTCGTTGACGTTGACGTTGCTGACCGCGTTCGCCATTCCGGCCATGAAGTACGACTCTTCCGAGGTCGTGTGCTGCCGGTACGCCAGGTCGGTCTCGCTGTCGAACGTGAACCGGCTGTGCCGGTCGCTCGTGAACAGCCGCACCTTCTCGCCGGGAAGGAGCGTCGTCGAGTACGCGATGTCGCCCAGCGAGAGCGGCCCCGAGCAACGAGTCAGCCTGAAATGCAGCATGACCTCGACCGGGATCACGCCCTGGTTCCCCTCGCGCACGATCGGCCTGAACGGCAGCCGAAAGTAAAAGTCGAGCGCGTCGCACACGTCGCACGGCTCGAGCGTCGGACAGCAGTCCGGCGCCGCCGCCGCGGCTTCCTTCGCCATTTCACTACCCCCCGTCGGTGGATGACGGGGATGGCCTATCGTGCCCGCGTCACCGCCCCGTCACCGACGGCGTCACCGCTTTCCGGTCCGTCACCGGCGTGCCACCGGCGTGACGCATCAGCGCCCCGGCCGGGCTCGCGAGCGTCGGCTTGGACCCCTTGGACGCCTGCTTGCGCTTCTTCCCACAGCAGCTCACCGTCGTCTCCTCTCGTCGCTCGTTCCAGCAGGCACGCCGCACCGGAGAGCGCGAGTGCGGCCAGCGGCAGCTCCCGCGCGCGCCGCGCCACGACCGGCGCATGCGCCGCTCCGATCCAGACGCTCAGGCAGTAGAAGCAGTCCATGGCTGCGCCGAGCGCGCCGTCTCCGGCACGCTGCCGGGCCCGGACGACCACGTCGGCGGGCCCGTCCTCCTCGACAAGGAGATGCGTCAGCCGCCAGGTGGAGAGCACGGCGAGCGCGAACCGGAGGGCCGGGCCGCCGTCGCTCAGACCGGTGCTCCTTGCAAGAGCTCGTGCATCGCCGGGGACGGCGCGACGCCCAACTCCTGCCGGAGGAGCGTCTCGCACAGCCGGTATTGGCGCCGAGCCTCGCCCACGTTCCCCTCCGCGAGGTGCACCCGCACGAGTGCCCGGTGTGCGCTCTCTCTGAGCGGATCCGACGCGAGCGCCTCCAGCCCCACCTCGAGCGCCTCCCCGAAGCGCCCGGCGAGCGCGAGCACCTCGCAGCACGCCTCGAGCGCGCGCAGCCGGAGCTGGCGCCACCGCTCGCGTTCGATCAGGACCCAGTCGTCGTACCAGCCCGGGAGAAGGTCGAGCGTCAAGAGCGACCGATCGACCGCCGAGCCGTCGAGGCACGGGGAGCCGATCATGCCCTGAGCGCGGGCACTCGCCTCGCGGAAGTCGACCCGCACGTGCTCATCCAGCCCGAGCTGGTGGTCGTCGGTCGCTGCGATCAGCGGCACGCGCGTCTGGATACGCCAGAGCGCGGAACGAAGGCTCGCAGCGGCGCGGTGCTCCGGCACGTCGGGCCACAGCGAGCCCGAGACGTAGTCGCGGCGCACCGGCTGGGCGTGCAGCGCGACGAACGCCACCACCCGCTGGGGGCCGGCGGCGAGCATGATCGGCGACGTCCCGCGACGGATCGCGAAGCCGCCGAGCAGCGTCAGCCGCACGCCGGTCTCGATCGCGGCAGCCGGGGTGATCCAGCTCGAAACCTGTGTCACGGCTCCAACCTCTCCGAAGCGCGCCGCCGGCTCCCGATCAACGTCCTGCGCAAGCGTGGAGATGCCCGTCGCCGGTTGCAATCCCTGAGTCGAGTGAGGCTCTAGATGTAGTTCCTGAGCACGTTGGTTCATCCGGGCCGCCTTGGAGGCTGAGCGCTGTCGAAGGCAGCTCGAGCTCCAAGGAGGCGACCCGGATGGATTTGCACGGTAACGCGGCTCTCAGCTGGAGCGGTAGGCGGCGAGCTTGCTGCGGCGTGTTGTCGATCAGGGTTGGACGCTGACGGCGGCGGCCGAGGCCGCCGGTGTCAGCGTGCGCTGTGCCCGCAAGTGGGTCGGCCGCTATCGCGAGGGCGATCGGCGAGCTGCTTGATCGCTCCTCGGCGCCGCGGCGGGTCGCCAACCGCACCGACTCCGGAGCGGGTCGCGGTGATCGCCAAGCTGCGTCGGCTGCGGATGACCGCCGCCGAGATCGCCGAGACGCTGCTCGATGCCGCTCTCGACCGTCTCCGGGATCCTGACCCGGATCGGGATGGGCAGGCTCGGCCGGCTCGGGCTCGAGCCGGCCGTCCGCTACGAGCGCTCACGGCCGGGCGAGCTCGTCCACGTCGACGTCAAGAAGCTCGGCCGGATCGACGGCGGCGCCGGCTGGCGCGTCCGCGGCGGCCGTCAGCACTACAACCGCACGCTTCACCGACGCGGCGGCCACGGCGCGCGAAGCGTCGGCTGGGAGTACGTCCACGTCGCCGTCGACGACTACAGCCGCCTCGCCTACGCCGAGGTGCTCCCCGACGAGAAAGCGACCACCGCCGCCGGCTTCCTCCGCCGCGCCGTCGCCTTCTACCGCCGCTACGGCATCCACGTCGAGGCCGTGCTCACCGACAACGGCCCCGCCTACATCTCGATCATGCACGCGCTCGCCTGCCGACGACTCCGGCTCAAACACCTCCGCACCCGGCCCTACCGGCCGCAGACAAACGGCAAAGCAGAGCGCTTCATCCGCACCCTGCTCGCCGGCTGGGCCTACGGCGCGATCTACGGCTCAAGCCACGAACGCACCGCCGCCCTTGACGGCTGGCTCTGGCACTACAACCATCAACGCCGACACTCAGCGCTCGGCCACCAACCGCCCGTCAGCAGAACCAACCTGCTCGGGTCCTACACCTAGAGTGCGTGGATGGGCCCGCTGCGCCGAATGGCGCTGTTCGCCGTCGGCACCGCGCTCGGGATCCTGTCGATCGCGACCGGGACCGTGTTCGGCTGGGTGAGCGGGCTCGTCCTCCTCGCAGGCGCGTTCTTCGTCGTGCGCCGGTGGTGGCTGCCGCGCGAGCGCCGTTGACCGCCGGCCCGCTCAATGCGGGTGGCGGCGCTCCCACATCTCCTTCTCCTCGCGGCCGTCCTGGATCGCTCCCCAGACGTGCAGTCCGAGCACGACGACCACCACGGCCACGGTCGCGACGACAGAGATCACGACCGCGGCGAGATCGGCGGCGAGCATCACTTCCGGAAGTGTGCTCCGAAGCGGCGGACTTCGTCGGCTCGGGCCGCGGTGGCATGATCGGGCGATGACGACGCCGGGGGAACCGCGGAGCGGGGACGGCGCAGGCGGGCCGAGGCTGCCGAAGGTCGCGCCGCGGCGCTTCCGTGCGGGCTGGTGGATCGCGTGGGTCGTCGGGCTGCTCGTCGTCAACTACTGGCTCGGCTCGCGGGCGACCCAGGCGCCGGCCCGCATCAGGGTGCCGTACAGCCCGTACTTCCTGACCCAGGTCGAGTCCGGTCACGTCGCCTCGATCACCTCCAAGGGGACGGCCGTCCAGGGGACGTTCAAGGCTGCTCGGCAGTACGCCGGCTCGAAACCGACGACGCGGTTCAAGACGGAGATACCGGTGTTCGCCGACACGAACGCGCTCTCCCGGCTGCTGCAGCGGAAGGGCGTGGTCGTGAACGCCGAGCCGTTGCAGACCGGCGCGCCGTGGTGGGAGAACCTGCTCGTCGGGTTCGGCCCGACGATCCTCTTCGTCGCGCTCATCTTCTGGGCGCAGCGCCGCGCCGGCGGGATGCAGAACATCCTCGGCCAGTTCGGCCGCGCGCGGGCGCGCCTGTACGAGCCGACGGGAGGCCGCGTGACCTTCGCCGACGTCGCGGGCATCGACGAGGCGAAGCAGGAGCTGACCGAGGTCGTCGATTTCCTGCGCGATCCGGAGAAGTACCGCCGCCTCGGGGCACGCATCCCGCACGGGGTTCTCCTCTCCGGGCCGCCGGGCACGGGCAAGACCCTGCTCGCGCGCGCGGTCGCGGGCGAGGCCAACGTCCCGTTCTTCTCGTCGGCCGCGTCCGAGTTCGTCGAGGCGATCGTCGGCGTCGGAGCGTCGCGGGTGCGCGACCTGTTCGCGAAGGCACGCGAGTCGGCGCCGGCGATCATCTTCATCGACGAGCTCGACGCGATCGGTCGGTCGCGCACCTCCGGGGTGGCCGGCTTCAGCGGCGGCAACGACGAGCGCGAGCAGACGCTGAACCAGATCCTGACGGAGATGGACGGGTTCGACTCGACCACCGGCGTGATCGTCATCGCGGCGACCAACCGCCCCGACGTGCTCGACCCGGCGTTGCTGCGTCCCGGCCGGTTCGACCGTCGTGTCGCCGTGCAGCCGCCGGACCGCGCCGGACGCGAGGCGATCCTGCGCGTGCACACGCGCTCGGTCCCGCTCGCGTCGAGCGTCGACCTCAGGGCGATCGCGGCCACAACCCCGGGCATGGTGGGCGCCGACCTGGCGAACCTCGTGAACGAGGCGGCGCTGCTCGCGGCCCGGCGCGGGCACGAGCGGGTGGAGGAGCCGGACTTCACCGATGCCCTGGAGCGGATCGTCCTCGGCGCCGAACGCAAGGTGATGATGAGCGAGGACGACCGTCGGCGAACCGCCTACCACGAGGGCGGGCATGCGATCGTGGGAATGCTGACCGAGGGCGCCGACCCGGTTCGGAAGATCTCGATCATCCCGCGCGGTCTGGCGCTCGGGGTCACGTTCGCAGCCCCGGACGCCGACAGGTTCAACTACACCGAGCAGGAGCTCAAGGCGAAGATCAAGGTCGCACTGGGTGGTCGGGCGGCAGAAGAGGTGGTATTCGGCGACCTGACGACCGGCGCGGAGTCCGACATCCAGCAGCTGACGCAGATCGCCCGGCAGATGGTGGGCCGCTGGGGGATGAGCCGGACGATCGGCGTCGTCGCCGTGCTCCCGTCCGACGGTCGAGGCCCGCTGCTCCCCGGCGTCTCGGACGTCTCGCCCGAGACGCAGGAGCTGATCGACGAGGAGGTGCGTGCGCTCGTCGCGGCCGCGCATGACGACGTCGTGGCGCTCCTCCGGGAGAACCGTGAGCGGCTGGACTCGCTCGCCGACGCGCTGCTCGAGCACGAGACGCTGGACCAGGCCGACGCCTACCGGGCCGCCGGGATCACACCCGTCGCGGAGCCGGCCGTCACCGTCCCGTAGATCGGGGCGAACGCGAGCAGGAGCCCGCGTTGGCCGCCCGCCGCCGTCGTCCGCGCGCCCGACGCCGACCGCGACACGGCGTAGGCCCGCGGTCTCTCCGCGTTCAGGCCGCCTCGGCTGCCCAGGCGCCCGCGCGGAGCCCCGACTCGATCGCTCCGTCGATGAAGCCCGACCAGCCGTTCGCAAGATCGGAGCCGGCGAGCACGACGCGCCCCTCGGGACGCCGAGCCTCGGCGTGGTGGTCGGTGTACCAGCCGGGACGGTGGATCGCCCACGTGCCGCGGGAGAACTCGTCCGCAAACCAGTCGTGTGAGGTGGCGGCGACGACCGCGTAGCCCGGGAGGATGTCGTCGAGCGCACGCTGGACCGACCCGAGGTCGGACGCGTCGAACCGCTCGGCGTCGACGCCGAACCCGATCTGCAGCTGCGTCCCGTCGTCGAGCAGCTCCTCGGTGTCGAGGTAGCCGAACGGATGCCCGGGGCGGATCGCGTTCTGGAGCACCGCCGGCCCGTCGGCGCGGATGAAGACCTTCACGCCGCGGGAGGCCTGTCCGAGCGCGATTGCGCGCTGCTTTCCCTCGGAGAGGCCCGGCTCGAAGGCGATCGCGCCGAGCACGTTGAGCGGCACGGCGACGACTACCGCTTGCGCCTCGGCGACCTCCCCGCTCAGGGTCTCCACCTCGACGCGATCCGAGTGCGAGCGAATAACCGCGACCGGCGAGGCGAGGCGCAGGTCGAACGGCGCACCGCCGGCGATCGCGTCGAGCAGCGCGCCGGTCCCGTCGCAGAGCATCACGCGTCCGCCCGTGTACTGCGTCAGCGCCAGGCTGTATCCGGAGAGCGCGTGCCACCGGAGCACCGACACGGCGCCCGCCTCGTCGAGCGGGCCGTGGGCGAGCGACTCGAGCTCCGCAGCGAGAACGGCCCGCTCCTCGTCGTCGAGGTCGAGCTCCGCCAGTCGCTCGGCGATCGTCAGGCGGTCGAACCGCTCGAGCCGGTCGAGGGCGAGCAGCGGATCGTGGGGATTCGGCAGCGCCTCGCGCACGCCGTCGACGAAGCGGTTCCAGCCGCGCTCCGCGATCGCGTCCCGCTCGGCGATGCTGCCCTCGCGCCGCTCGCCGCCGACATACCAGCCGGCGCGGCCGGCGTCGTCGCTCAGCGCGACCGAGAGACCCGCACGGGTGATCTCCGACCACGTGTGGGGCTGGTGCCAGTGCACCCATGCGCCCCCATACTCGACCGGGAGCCCCTCCCACTCCGAGCTCCACGTGCGACCGCCGAGCCGGTCGCGCGCCTCGAGCAGCAGGACCGATCGACGGCGCAGTGCCGCCTCGCGGGCGGCCGTCACGCCTGCGAAGCCGCCGCCCACCACGATCACGTCGTACATGGGCCTAGTAGAGGCTGCTCACGCGAGACCGGTCGTCACGTCGTCGTGAAACGGTCGACGAACGCCCGAGCCGTGTCGGCGACCTCGCGCCAGCCGTGGTCGATCGTGAGTGCATGCCCACGGCCCTCGAGCTTCACGATCTCCGTGACGCTCTTGTTCTTCGACTGCTTCTTGTACGAGGCCTTGGCGATCGCCCACGGCACCGTGTGGTCCGAGTCGCCCGAGATGATCAGGAGCGGGCCGCGCTTCGGATTCTTCGTGTCGACCTTGGCCTCGGTCCACGGGTTCAGGTTCGCGGCGGCAGCCTGAAAAAGCGGCTCGCCGGAGCCGGGGACCGAGTAGCCCTCGTACAGCGCCTTCGCCTCGTCCTCGTCCACGGCGTTCGCGAACGCGAAGCGGAACTGGTCGTAGGTCAGAGGCACTGCCCGATGACGGTTCGCCGGATTCTCCAGCACCGGTTGCGCCGACCGCAGTGCCGAGATCGGCAGCGGAAGCACGCCGCGAAACGGCGCGGGACTGACCGCGACCGAGACGGATGCGAGCCCCCGACCGGCGAGGATCTGCGTGAGCAAGCCGCCGAACGAGTGACCGATCACCGCCGGCTTCCGCTCGAGCCGTCGGATCACGCCTTCCAGATGGTCGGCGACATCTCCGATGCTCTTGCCCGCGAACACCTCGGGGTGGGTCTTCGCCTCGGCCACCGTTTCGGGATCGTCGGGCCAACCCGGCAGGACCGCCGTATAGCCCGCCTCCTCGTACAGCTCTGCCCAGCGATCCCAGCTCGACGGCAGGAGCCACAGCCCGTGCACGAAGACGACCGGCGTGCGGCCCGAGGAGTTGGCCCGTTCGACCTGCGCGAGCTCGTGCTCGGCGATCGGGCTCTGAGCGGCAGCAGCTCCCATCTCGATTCCTCCTGGCTCGGTTGGTCGATCCCCGGACGACGCCGGAAACGCTACAACGCCGGGCGCCGTTATCTTGCCGTTCATGCGCGCCGGGGTCGACCTGGGCGGGACGAAGATCGAGGTGCTCGTGATCGAGGGCGAGCGCAACGTTCTCGGACGGGCACGTAATCCGACTCCCGCAGAGGGCGGGGCGCCGGCGATCGTCGACGCGATCGCGCGCACCGTCGAGGACGCCGTGGGCACCGTCGGCGTCGGAGTCGAGCGGTTGACGGGTGTCGGCGTCGGCTCCCCGGGCGCCGTCGACGAGGACGCCGGCACCGTCGGCTTCAACTCGAACCTCGCAGGCGGCTGGCGGGACCCGCAGCCGTTCGCAGCGGAGCTCGGCAAACGCCTCGGCATGCCGGTACGCGTCGCGAACGACGTCGAGGTCGCCGCCTCGGCCGAGCTCGAGCTCGGGGCCGGGCGCGACCTGCGCTCATGGCTCGCGGTCTGGTGGGGCACAGGCCTTGGGGGCGCCGTCGTGCTCGACGGAGCGCGCTGGCGTGGGAACGGCTCGGCGGGCGAGGTCGGCCACATGGTCGTGAAGCTCGGAGGGCGCGTCTGCCCGTGCGGACGGCGAGGCTGCGCCGAGGCGTACGCGGGCCGGGCGGCGATGGAGGAGCGCGCACGACGCCTCCACGCCGGCGGTCAGAAGACGAAGCTGTTCGAGTTGATGGAGAAGGCGAACCGCGACCGGCTGACGAGCGGCGTCTGGCAGAAGGCGCTCGAGCTCAGGGATCCGCTCGCGCGCGAGCTGATCGACGACGCCCACGACGCGATCGCAGCCGTCTCGGCGTCCGTCATCAACCTGCTGGACATCGACGGGATCGTCCTCGGCGGCGGGCTCGGCACGCGCTTCGGCGAGGAGGCGGCAGAGTGCATCCGCGAGAAGATGCGCCCTCACATCTTCAACCCCGCCCGCGACCCGAAGGTCGTCCCCGCAGCGCTCGGAGACGACGGCGGGGCGATCGGCGCCGCGCTGCTCGTTCGCTAGCGCGGCTACACGCGCACGGGCTCGGGCGAGGACTGAAGCCTGATGCGAGGGTCGAACGCCGCATAGGTCAGGTCGACGAGCAGGTTCAGCAGCATGACCGCGACCGCGAGGAAGACGACGCTGCCGGCCATCATCGGCAGGTCACGCTTGAGCGCGGCCTGGCGCAGGATGCCCCCGAGCCCGGGGAGGTCGAACGCCGACTCGACGAACACGACGCCCGCGAGAGCCGTGCCCAGGTTGATCCCGACCATCGTCACGATCGGCAGCGTCACGTTCTTGAGCAGATGGCCCCACAGCACGCGCACGTCGCCCGCGCCCTTCGCCCGGGCGGTGCGCACGTACTCCTCGTCGAGCTCCTCGAGCACGAGCGCACGCACCATCGACGTAAAGAACGCGGCGTTCAGCATCCCGAAGGTGAACCACGGCAGGACGAGGTGGAACGCCCACTCCCCGAGCCCTTCGCATCCCGTCGAGACCCGGTTGATGCTGCAGTAGCCGGCCGCCGGCAACACGTGCAGGTACCGGCCGAAGAAATAGCTGAGGACGAGGCCGAGCCAGACCGGGTGGGCGCAGATCCCGAGCAGCACGAACAGGTTCCCGGCTCGATCGAGCAGCGACCGCGGCCTGAGCGCCGCGAGCAGCCCGAGAGGCACTGCGAGCGCGAGCCACACGACGAGGCCGCCGACGACCAGCGAGAGTGTCACGGGCGCGGCGCGGACGAGCTTCGTGCGCACGTCCTGACGATCGACGTACGAGCTCCCGAGATCGCCGTGCCGGAGCATGCCCCAGACGTAGTGCACGTACCGGCCCGCCACGGAGCCGTGGATCCGAAAGGCGTCGCCGCGGTGCCGCAGACCCGTCTGGTCCTGTCGCGGGAGCGCGAAGAACGCGACGAAGACGAGCAACGTGACCGCGAAGAACAGGATGACGCACGACCCCAGCCGCGCCAGGACGTAGCGACCCATGAGTGAGTATTACGCGCCGCGCGACCGAATCGGATCGGCAGCGTACGGCAGCTGCCAAATGTCCGAAAGGGGGATTCTCAGCGGATCCCGCTGGGACGAGAACCAGGGGGTTGCGGCGGATCAACCCATTCTCGACCCGAATGGTGCTCAGCGCGCTGGCGGCGGCGCTGGCGCTCGGCTTCGCCGCGCTCGCGCTGATCGGGGTCGTCGTCCGCGTCAGCGACACCCGTGCCGAGGAACAGCGCGCGCAGCGGCTCAGCGACTTCAACGCGCTCGCGTACATCGCCGGGCGTGAGAGCCGACGCGTCGCGGTCCGGCGCACGGACGCGGTCACCGCGTCACAGATCCGCTCCCTCCTGACCCGGCTCGAGCGCTCGTCGTCGAGCGCGGCGGAGATGTCCCGCGTCGTGATACCGGCGGTGAACGCCGTCGCACTCGCAGAGCGCGGCCGCACCGCACCCGCCGTGTCCGCGTACGCGCACGTGCGCACGGCCGCGCAGGAAGCGGCGCTGAACGAGGCGTCCGCGACACAGAGCGCACGCGCCTCCCTGCTCTCACAGCTCGAGGACTGGTCGGCCGTCGTCGCGGCCGTGCTCGGGTCGCTGCTCGGCCTCGGCGCCTTCGTCCGCAGGTTGCGGCGCAGGCCGACGGACGTCGACGACCGGGTCGAGGAGCTCAGCCTCCAGGCGCGCACGGACAGCCTCACGGGGCTCGGCAACCACCGCGCGTTCCACGAGACCCTGTCGGCCGCGATCGCGGCCCGGACGACCACGAACATGCCGTTCGTGCTGCTCGCGATCGACCTCGACGGCCTCAAGCGGATCAACGACTCGGAGGGCCATCTTGCCGGGGACGCTCACATCAAGGCGGTGGCGGAGTGCCTGCGCACGGTGGTCGCGGAGCAGGGAACGGTGCACCGCACGGGTGGCGACGAGTTCATGGTCATCCTGCCGGGCAGACGGAACTGGGACGGCCTGGCGATCGCACGCCGGATCGAGGAGCACACGCGCCGCAAGATCGGCCAGCGGGCACTCTCGATCGGCCTCACCGAGTCGACCGGCACGGAGGGCCGCCACCTGCTCGTCGGTCAGGCCGACCTCGCGCTCTACGAGGCGAAGCGCACCCGGCTGAACGCCGTGGTCTTCAACGCCGGGCTGGCGAAGCTGACCCGCTCCGCCGGCCGGAAGGTCGACGACGGGCCGTACCCGGAACAGCGGGCCCTCGCGGCAGCGCTCGCGCGTGCCGTCGACGCGAAGGACGTCGGCACGCAGAGCCACTGCGAGACCGTCGCCCAGCTGTGCGTCACGATCGGCGAACGGCTCGGCGTGAGGGGCCACGAGCTCGAGCGGCTCCGGCTCGCAGGCCTCCTGCACGACGTCGGGAAGATCGGCGTCGCGGACGCGATCCTCCAGAAGCCGACGGAGCTCGACGCCGCCGAGCGCGAGGCGATGGCGAGCCACGTGGACATCGGGCACACGATCCTGCTCGCGGCCGAGCTCCCGTTCGAGGCCGAATGGATCCTCTACCACCACGAGCGCTTCGACGGGACGGGCTACCCGGCCGGGAAGCGCGCGGCGGAGATCCCCCTCGGCTCGCGCATCATCTCGGTCGCCGATGCGTTCGAGGCGATGATCGCCGATCGCCCGTACCGGCCGAGCGTCTCGGTCGAAGAGGCGATCGAGGAGCTACGTCGCTTCGCCGGCACCCAGTTCGACGGCCGCTGCGTCAATGCCCTGGTCGACGCGATCTCCGAGGTGGCCGCCTCGGAGACGGGCATCGCCGTCCCCGAGGCGCTCGATCCGAGACTGTTCGCGCCGCGCCTCGTGCACAGCGCTCCGGCCGCTCGGGTCGCCTGATCCACCTTCGGAATCAGCCCTTGTTGAAGGCCGCGACGAGCGGGTTCGTGCTCGCGTAGAGCCCCGAGGGATTCGGGTACCAGAGCCAGACGTGCAACGTGATCAGCAACGGGTGCCAGAACCCGAACTTCGCTCCCGTCTGCGGGCTCGTCGTCGGGCAGGCGTCCTGCGAGTCGGCCGGGACGTACGTCCCGTCCGCGTAGTGGCAGCCGGCCCCGAACGTGCCGTAGGTCGCACCGGGCAGCGGCGGCTTCGCGGGTTTCTTCGTGAAGACCCACTCGATCGCACCGAGCTGCCAGGAGCTGCCGTGATGCTCGTAGACGAGAATCGCCGGCTTCCGCACGTCGAACCCCTTCACCTTCGGGTTCAGGAAGTGGTACCCCATGTTCGGGATCATCCGCGTGATGATCGTGTACCCGTCGTGCTTCGCGAGCGCGAGGTTGCTCGCGTACTTCGCCGTCGCGAGGTGCGCGGTCGCGAGCTGCGAGACCAGCTTGGACGACGTCGTCGTCCCTGCACCCGCGGCCGAAACGGCGACGGCGACCGCTGCGGCGCAGGCAGCCGCCGTCGCTAGCAAGCGTGACGTTCTCATCTCAGTCCCTCCGTTGTGTCCTGTAGGTCAGCTCGGGCATGTCACGCGCGGGTTCCACGGCATGAACGTCCCGGACGGGTTCGGCTCCCAGATCCACACGTGGAGCGCCCAGAAGGCCGGCAGGCCGAATCGGTTCGGGGCGGGCGTGTAGAAGAACTGGTGGTCGAAGAGAAGCGGCGGCACGTCGATCTGGCCGCCGCGCCAGTCGCTCGCGAGCAGGATGTACTCGAGCGCGGCGAGCTTCGGCTTTCCTGCGGCGTTCGGCGCGTAGACGAGCGCCTCGGGCCTCGTCGGGTCGATCGCGCCGCCGTCGAAGATGCGGCCCACGTCGGCGTAGTGCACACCCATGCCGCCGAGGTTCTGGCCGCTCGTGTCGGCGATGCAGGTCAGGTTGTTGACGTCTGCGACCTTCGTGCTCCAGCCGTCGCGGATCGCGGCGTCGAGATCGTGGTACTTGGCAGTCGCCTGTGTGGCGACGGCGGTCAGGGACCGATCGTCCCCCGCGGTCGCGAACGAGCTCAGGAGCAGTGCAACCGCCCCGGCGAGCACAGCAGCAACCGTCAACGCGATCGGCAAGCGTCTTCCGTGCATGTGAACCTCCTCATCCCGCGAAGTAGGGATCGAGGACGCGGACCTGTGTGATGCGGTCGACCGGCAGGCCGTTTCGGTCCGCCGCCCTTCTGATCGCCTCCGGGCTCGGCGCCTCGTAGACGCAGAAGGTCGACCGGTCGTCGACGTTGACGTACGAGCAGAGCCAGGTCACGGCCGCGTCCAGGTTGCGCTCGACGACCGCGCGGACCGCCTCGGCTCCCTCCGGGCCCGGGGTGATCCCGAGCCCGGTGGGGAAGCTTCGTTCGACGACGTAGCGCGGCATCGGCCGCTCGAACCTACGAGGAGCGCGCCGCGCGCAAATCGGCGGACCTGCCTAGGTTTGCGCCGACGCCTTACCGATCTTGCGCGGCGAGACCCAGTCGCTGCGCGGCAGCGGCTGCCTCACCTCGCGTGCGAGAGCGGCGGGCGGCGGGCTACGACGGCATGGCCGGCGGCTGGTTCGACGCCTCGGGTGACGGCTCCGCCGCCGGCGCCGCCGAGCCGCCGTCCTCAGCGAGCTTCGCCTTCAGCCCGCGGATGCGCTCGACGATCGGTGCAAGGTCGGGGCGTTCGAGCTCACCGGCCTCGACGAGCTCGAACGCCTTCGTCCCGAGCTCGTTGTAGGCGGCGCTGAGATCGCGCTTGGTCTGGACCTCCTCGACGCCTTCCTTCGCCTTGACCGCCGCCTGCTCCGCTGCCTGCTTCGCCTTGTCGAACAGCTTCATGGTCCCTCCTCAGGTCATGAGCGAGCCAAGCAGCCCGCCCTTCTCGTCCTGGCCCCTGCCCCCCGCCGCGGCGAGAACGCGCCTCGCCGTGCGCGTGAACGGGAGCGTCTGCAGCGTCACCTTGCCAGGTCCCGTGAAGTGGACGAGGAAGAGACCCTCGCCGCCGAAGAGGCTCTTCGTGACGCCGCCCTGGAACTTCGTCTCGTAGCGGACGGTCGGCTCGACCGCGACCATGCAGCCCGTGTCGACCTGGAGCGTCTGTCCCTCGGCCAGCTCGAAGTCGACGAAGTCGCCGCCGCCGTGGATCCACACGGTGCCCTTGCCCTTCAGCTTCTGGAGGAAGAATCCCTCGCCGCCGCCCGTCAGCCCGGCGCCCATCGAACGCGCCGTGACGGACTCGATCTCCACGTCGCCGACATGGCCGAGATACGCGTGCTTCTCGCAGATCAGCTCGCCGTCGAGCTCGACCTGCCTGATCGACCCCGGGAACGGGCCGCAGATCCCGACCGCCCCGGCGCCGCGCGCGGTGTAGGTGGCGATGAAGAGGCTCTCGCCGGCGAGCAGCTTCCGCTTCAGCCCGCCTGCGAGCCCACCCGGCATCTCGACGTCCATCGTGACGTCACCCGACACGAACATCATCGCCCCGGCCTCCGACCGGAGGGTCTCGCCGGGCTCGAGCGACACGACCACCACGGGCGCATGGCCCTCGCGAATCGTCGCCTGCATGGGTTCGAGCCTACGCCCGGTGGGAGCCGCGCGCAACGGCCGAGCCGAGCTCCGCGCGCACGCGCGTGGCCGCGGCCGGAGTCGCCTCCAGCTCGTCGAGACCGACGAGCGCGGCCCCCACGACCGCGGGCGACGGCGACACGTGGACGGACAGGCCCGGGAGGCCCGCCTCGACGCCGTGGAGCAGCCGGCCGTTGCCGGACTGGAGCAGGCCGCCACCCAAAACGACCTCCGCGTCCGTGGCCCCGAGCCCGAGCCGGCGGAGTGCGGTGCGCGCCATCGTCACGACCTCCGCAGCGAGCCTGTCGACGATCTCGCGCGCGACCTCGTCGTGCTCGGCCTCCGTGAGGACGAGTGGCGCGAGCGCGTACAGCTCTCGATCCGACACCTCGCCGCTCAGGTGGGCGCGCGCGAGGTCGACCGGGTCGGCGCGGCCGAAGTACTCCGGCACGACCCGCTCGAGACTCGTGCGCGGCCCGCGTCCGTCCTCGCTGCGCGCGGACGCGATCACCGCAGCCAGGCCGACGTCGTAGCCGCCGCCCCAGTCGCCGCTCCACGCGCCGAGCGAGGGAAAGCGCACCTGTCGCCCGTCGGGCGCGACGCCGACGCAGTTGATCCCCGCGCCGCACGTGACCGCGACGCCGACGCCGCGTTCGCTGCCTGCACGCAGGACGGCGAAGGTGTCGTTGCCGACGACGAGCCTCGCCGCGAGCCCCCGCGCCTCCGCACGAGTACGGTAGGCGTCTTCCTCGTCGGGGAAGTCGACGCCTGCGAGGAGCAGCACCGCGAGGTCGACCGGGATGGGGAGCTCGGCCGCGAGCTGCTGCAGCACATCCAGGCTGCCGTCGATCCCGAGGTGGTCGGGCGATGCCTGGGGCCCACGCACATAGCCGAGGAGCGACCCGTCGTCTCCGACGACGGCCGCATCGGTCTTCGAATTGCCGCCGTCGACTGCGAGAACGGTCCTCATCGCACCGCCTCGGCGACGAGGCCCGGCAGCAGCCCGTCGACGAGCTCGACCTGGCCGATCAGCGGGTGGGCGAGGAGCGCCTTGCGTGCGTCGACCGGGTCGCGGGTGACGGCGGCCCGCGCGGTCAGCCGCTCGTACGCCGCGACGTGCTGGACGAGCCCGAGCAGCTCGGGCGCGAGCGGCGCCTGCGGCAACGGGACGACACCGTCGTGGCCCACGCGCGCGGGCACCTCGACGACGTCGTCCTCCGCGAGGCCCGCCAGCACCCCGTCGTTGCGGACGTCGACCTCGTGCACGGCGTCGTCACCTTCCCGGAGCGACCGGACGAGCCCGAGCGCCGCCTCGCTGTAGTACGCGCCGCCCCGCTGCATGAGCAGGTCCGGACGCTCGACGACCGACGGATCGCGGTACAGGTCGAGCAGGCCCCGCTCGACCTCCATCACCACCTGCGCACGCGGGACGCCCTCGAGCTGCTCCCGCAACACAGCGTCGTGCGCGTAGAAGTAGCGTAGGTAATAGGACGGGATCGCGCCGAGCTCGTCGAGGACGCGCCGGGGCAGCTCGACCTCCGCCGCGAGCTCGTCGCCGTGCTCCGCGAGCAGCTCGCGAAGCACGTCCCGCCCGTCGAGCAGCACGGCGCGCACCCAGGTCAGGTGGTTGAGGCCCACCTGGTCGACGACGACGTGCGAGGGTTCGACGCCGAGGATCTCCGCGAACCTGCGCTGGAAGCCGATCGCCACGTTGCACAGGCCGACAGCGCGGTGACCGGCATCGAGCAACGACCTGGTGACGATACCGACGGGGTTCGTGAAGTCGACGATCCACGCATCGGTAGCCGCGAGCTCGCGCACCCGTTCGGCGATCTCGAGCACGACGGGCACCGTGCGCATCGCCTTCGCGAAGCCGCCTGCGCCGGTGGTCTCCTGCCCGATGCACCCGCAGGGCAGCGGCACGGTCTCGTCTCGCAACCGCGACTCCTGCCCGCCGACTCGGATCTGGAGGAGCACGAAGTCCGCCCCCTCGACGGCGCGGTCGAGGTCGTCCGTCACGTCGAGGGTTCCGCGGTACGCCTGGTGCGTGAGCATGCGCCGCGCCATCCCGCCGACGACCTCGCGCCGCTCGGCGTCGATGTCGTGGAGGACGAACTGCTGCACGTCGAGCCTCGTCAAGCCGGACACGAGCTCGGGTGTGTACGTCGAGCCGCCGCCGACCACGGCGATCTTCATGCCTGCACGCCCGCTAGCTCGGCCGTCTGCGCCTCCGCCACGTGGCACGCGACCTGCCGGCCCGTCCCGATCGACCGCAGCACGGGCGTGACCGAGCCGCAGACGTCGACCGCGAGGGGGCAGCGCGCGCGGAAGCGGCAGCCCGCGGGCGGGTCGACGACCTTCGGCGGCTCGCCGACGTCGCCGGCATCGGCGAGCCCGAGCTCGGCGTAGGGGTCCGGGACGGCCGAGACGAGGAGCTGCGTGTACGGGTGCGTCGGCCGTTGCAGGACATCCTCGGTCGCGCCCTCCTCGACGAGGTGGCCGGCGTACATCACGAGGACACGGTCGGCGACGTAGCGAGCGCCCGCGACGTCGTGGGTGATATAGAGGATCGAGACCCCCTCGCGCGCGCGGAGCTCGGCCATCAGGTTGAGGATCCCGATGCGGATCGACACGTCGAGCATCGAGACCGGCTCGTCGGCGACAATCAGCTTCGGCCGGAAGGCCAGCGCCTGGGCGAAGCCGATCCGCTGCCGCTGTCCGCCCGAGAGCTCGAACGGGAACTTGCGCACGACCTGGTCCGGAGGCACGAGCCCGACGGCGTCGAGCACGCGCTCCACCTCGGCGCGCCGCTGCGAGCGCGGCAGGTCGCCGCGGTGCAGCTTGATCCCGCGCTCGATCCCGTACGAGACGCGGTAGGCGGGGTTGATCGAGGCGTACGGGTCCTGAAACACCATCGGCACCGCGCTCGAGTACGCGAGCGCCTGCCGGCGCCCGCGGATCGAGGAGAGGGGCCTCCCTTCGAAGTAGATCTCGCCGGCGGTCGGCTTGTAGACGCGCGCGAGCAGCCGCGCGATCGTGCTCTTGCCGCTACCGCTCTCGCCGACGAGGGCGACGATCTCGCCGCGGCCGAGCTCGAAGCTCACGTCGTCGACAGCGTGCAGCGTCTTCCGCGACACGAGCCCGCCGATGCGGAAGTGGCGCGTGAGGGCCTCGGCGCGGATCACCGGCTCGCTCACGACGAGCCCCCGTAGAGGAGGCAGCGAACGAGGCTCGCCGTCGACGTCGACCGGCGCCGGCGCCACGGCGAGGCAGCGCTCCTCCGCGTCGGGGCAGCGCGCCGCGAACCGGCAGCCCAACGGCGGCCGCAGCAGGTCGGGCGGCGAGCCGGGGATGCCGGTGAGCGGCACCTTCGGGCCGTGGACGCGCGGAAACGCCTCGAGCAGCCCGCGTGTGTAGGGATGCAGCGGCTTGCGGAAGAGCTCGCGCGTCGCGCCGAGCTCGACCACCTGCCCTGCGTACATCACGAGCAGCCGGTCGGAGAAGTGGCTCACGAGCGACATGTCGTGCGTCACGAAGAGCACGGCGAAGCCGAGCCGGTCCTGCAGCTCCTTGATCTGCACCATCAGCGAGCGCTGAGCGACCACGTCGAGCGCCGACGTCGGCTCGTCCATGATCGACGAGGTCGGGCGTGAAGAGCAGCGCCATCGCGATCATCGCGCGCTGGCGCATCCCGCCGGAAAGCTGGTGCGGATAGCTGTCCGAGGTGGATCGGGTCGATGCAGACGAGCCGCAGGACCTCCTCGCGAGCGCCCGGTCGATCTCGGCCGCGTCGAGGTCGGAGTGCGCGCGGCACGCGTCGCGCATCTGCGCCTCGATCGTCAGCACGGGGTTGAGCGCGTTCATCGCGCTCTGCATCACGACCGAGAGCGTCACGCCAGCGGAGGTGGCGCAGCTCGCGGTCGCTGAGCGTGACCATGTCGCGGCCCTGGAAGACGACGCTGCCCGCCGATGATCCGCGGCCGGCGGCGACGAGCAGCTGCGCGATCGCGTAGAGCAGGGTCGACTTGCCGCAGCCGGACTCGCCGACGATTGCGACGAACTCGCCGCTCGCGAGGTCGAGGTCGACGTGGTCGACGGCGACGACGGGCCCGGCTCGGTCGGTAGGCGACGCGAGAGGCCGCGCACGTCCGAGCAGCAGCTCAGGCATCGGTCTCCGGCTTCGGCCGGCCGCGACCTTGCGGACGCGAGCGCGGGTTCGAGATCTCGTCGAAGGCGTAGTTGAGGAGCGCGAACGCCGCGCCGAGCAGCGCAACGCAGACGCCGGGCGCGATCGCCCACAGCGGCGAGCCGGCCCCCAGCGCCTCGTTGTTCTCGGCCCAGTAGAGCATCGTCCCCCAGCTCTGGCTGTTGGGGTCGCCGAGCCCGACGAACTGGAGGCCCGCCGCGGTGAGCACCGCGTAGAGGGCCGCGCCGAGGAAGCTCGCGACGATCAGCGACGTCATCGTCGGCAAGATCTCGACGATGATGATGTAGAGCCTTCGCTCTCCGCGCACACGCGCCGACTCGAGGAAGTCGCGCTTGCGCAGCGAGAGCGTCTGCGAGCGCAGCTGCCGTGCGCCGTACGACCAGCCGAGCGCGCCCAGCACGACGACGAGCGTCAGGAGGCCGGCGTTCTTCTCGTACGCGGCGATCACGATCACGAGCGGGAAGATCGGGATGACGAGGATCACGTCGGTGATCAGCGAGAGGACGCCGTCGGCGAACCCGCCGAGGTAGGCGGCCGAGACGCCGACGAGCACCGCGAGCGCGGTCGCGAGCCCTCCGACCGCGAAGCGCGATCAGCAGCGACTGCCGCGTACCCCAGACGAGTTGCGAGAAGATGTCCTGGCCGTACGCCGTCGTCCCGAGCAGGTGGTGCCAGGAGGCCCCGAGGCCCGGGCGGAAGATCTCCGCCGACGGGTCGTCCGGCGCGATCTGCCCCGGGAAGACGGAGACCACGACGAAGACGAGCAGGAGCACGAGCCCGACGAGCGCCTTGCGGTTGCCGCGCGAGCGCGCGCCAGAGGTCGCCGCGGCCGATCCCGCGGCGGCGTTCGGCGCGAGCCGAAGCGGCTGCGGCGGCTCGGCGGCGCGTCTGAGGATGCTCACCGCTGCTCCCGCGTCCGCGGGTCGAGCAGCGCGGTCGCGACGTCGGCCGCGAGGATCGCCGTGAGCACCGCGACGACGATCAGCAGGAAGAGGGCCTGCATCAGCGCGAAGTCCTGGTTCTCGACCGCCTGCAGGAGCATCCAGCCGACGCCCGGGTAGTTGAAGACGAACTCGACGAGGATCGCGCCGCTGACGACGAAGCCGAGCGACATCGCGAAGCCCGTGAGGTTCGGCAGGATCGCGTTGCGGCCGGCGTACGTCCACATGATGCGCCAGGGGTGTAGGCCCTTCGCGCGCGCCATCCGCACGTAGTCCTCGGAGAGCACGGCGATCATGTTGTTGCGCATCGTCAGGATCCAGCCGCCGATCGAGGTGACG
This sequence comes from uncultured Thermoleophilia bacterium, assembly GCA_963725595.1. Classification (GTDB taxonomy): domain Bacteria; phylum Actinomycetota; class Thermoleophilia; order Gaiellales; family Gaiellaceae; genus PALSA-600. The sequence continues at coordinate 297,456 of CAVRYT010000004.1, forward strand.
AGGATCGTCAGCCGCCGGCAGGATCGAGTGGCGCAGCGCGTCGCCGACGAAGGCCCACGACCAGGCAACCGTGGTCGTGTAGTCGTACCCGCCGTTCTGCGGCAGCCAGGCCGAGCTTGATCGAGAAGATCCAGATCGCGAGCAGCGCGAGCCAGAAGTACGGGAAGGCCGACGTGATGACGAAGATCGGCGGGAGCAGGCTGTCGAGCACGCCGCCGCGACGCCACGCGGCGACGAGGCCGATCGAGCGTGCCGAGCACGAACGCGAGGATGGTCGTCACGCCGACCAGCGCGAGCGTCCAGGGCAGCGCCTGCAGCACCTGGTGGCTGACGGCATCGGGGAAGAACGTCAGCGAGGTGCCGAACCGGCCACGGAGCATGTTGCCGAGGTAGGAGAAGTAGGCGCCGAACAGGCTCTGGTGGGTCTTGACCCCGAACGCGATCTCGAGCGCGTGCAGCGCCTGCGGATTCACGCGTCCGCGGTACCTGGCCATCATCGCGACGGCCGCGTTGCCGGGCATGAGGCGCGGGATGAGGAAGTTGAGCGTGACCGCCGCCCACAGGGTGATCACGAAGAACCCCAATCGGCGGAAGACGAACCTCATCGCGCACGCCTCAGAACTCGAACCGGAATGACGCTCGTCGCGTGGGCGCGCTGGGTGCGCGCAGCGCGGCCAGGCGGCACAGACTTCATTCCGGTTCGAGTTCTCAGCTTCAGCCTTTCCTAGCCGACTATCCCGTTGGCTTGAGGTGGAGCAGCACAACACCCCAGTCCGGATTCTCGAGGCCGACGGCCTCGCATACGGGTTCTGCGGCGTCACCCAACCCGACAGACCCTTCGTGTTGTACTGGTACCAGTCGACGCTCTCGGTGACCGGGATCACGGGCACGTCGTTCACCATCACCTGCTCGAGCTTGCGGATGATGGCGTGCTGCGTGGCTGTGTCCGTCGTCGCACCGTAGGAGTCGATGAGCTTGTCGACCGCCGGGTTGGAGTAGCGCTCCCAGTTGGACGCCGCGAGCTTGCCGATCGGCGCCGAGTTCGGCCGAGTAGAGGATCTCGCGTAGCTCGTAGTACGGCGCCGGCCGCCGGCGCTTCGTTGCCGTCGTAGGCGAGCTGGTACTTGCCGTTGTACGTGTCGTTGTCGTAGGTCGTGCTGGAGAGGTTCTGGGCCGTGACCTGGATACCCGACTGCCTTCAGCTCCTGCTGGACGACCTGTGCGGACGCCACCCAGTCCGAGTAGCCGCCGATGTTGATCATCGTGAAGGAGAGCGGCTTGCCCTGGGGCGTGTGGAAGACACCGCCCTTCATCTTGAAGCCCGCCGCCTTGAGGATCGAGACGGCCTTGCTCTGGTTGTACGTCACTTGCTTCGCGAGCCCGGTGTCCAGCCAGCTGGAGAACGTCGGCGTCACGATCCCCGTCTGGTTCGCGGCCGGCTCGTAGCCGTACTCGCCGATCTGCGACACGCGGTTGCGATCGATCGCGTACGCCATCGCTCTCCGCACCGCGACGTTCGACGAGGATCGGATTCTTGAGGTTGATGAAGATCGAGACGTTGGCGATCGGCGGGAACCAGTAGTGGTTGTCAGTGCTCTTGGACAGGTAGAACGACTTGATGTTGGGGATGAACTGGCTGCCCCACTGCGCCTTGCCGGTCGCGAGGTCGAGGTTGGCCGGATCGTTCGAGGTGTACGCCGGGTAGTAGACCGTGTCGACCTTCGGCAAGCCCTTCTGCCAGTAGCCCGGGTTCTTCTGAAGCTTGAACACCTGCGGGCTGCAGGAGCTCATCGTGAACGCCCCGGTCCCGACCGGCGACGAGTCCTTGTACGTGACCGGGTCCTTGATCGTCGACCAGATGTGCTGGGCGACGATCGGGGTCTTGTCGGCGATGAAGTAGAAGTACGGCACCGCCGGCGTCTTGAAGGTGAAGACGACCTGGTTCCCCTTCTGGCTCACGCTCTTCAGCACCGCCCAGACCGCCTGCAGGTCGAGGGCCGGGTGCGCCTTGATCAGCTTGAAGGTGAAGAGGACGTCCGCGGCCGAGAACGGCTTTCCGTCCGACCACTTCACGCCTGAGCGGATGGTGAACGTGAGCGTGTGGTTGTGGTTGCTCCAGGCATAGGCGGAGGCGAGCCACGGCGTGGTCGCACCGCTCTTGAGCGGGTTGACGTAGACGAGCGGCTCGTACACCGGGCCGAACGAGAAGGCGACCACGGAGGCATTGAAGGGGTTGAAGCCGCAGGTCCAGGTCGAGCCTTGCTCGTTGGAGATGGTCACCGAGGTGCCGGACGCGGCGCGAGCACCGCCCGCGACGCCTACAGCGGCGACGGCGACGCACGCGACCACGAGCACCACCGCCATCTGAATCCGTCTCACTTGTCATTCCTCCTTTTGAGGCCAACGTGATCGACTGCCTCGACGGCGAGCGAGATCGCGCCGGCGAGTGACGCATCGAACGGAAACGCGGCGACGACGAGCTCGGGCGGGAACGGCACGGCGTCGGCCAGCGCCCGCTCGAGCGGGGGGCCGAGCCGTTCCCAGGACCGAACCAGGCCGCCCCCAACGGCGATTCGCGTCGGGTCGACGGAGATCGCCAGGTTGACGAGGTGGAACGCAAGCTCCTCGACGAACTCGTCGAGCAGCTCTTGGAGCCGCGTATCCTCGTCCTCACGGGCGAAGACCTCGGCTGCGGACAGGTCGAGGCCCGTGCGGCGGCGTGCCTCCGCCGCGAGCCCGATGCCGCTCACGAGCTCCTCCAGGTTGCCGTCGCCCGAACGCCGCAAGCTGTAGCCGATCTCGCCTGCCGCGCCGTGAGCGCCCTCGAGCACCCGTCCGTCGACGACGATCGCGACCGCCAGTCCCGTCCCGAGGTTGACGTAGATTCCGGGATCGTGACCGACGAGCGCCCCGGCTCGCGCCTCGGCCGCCGCGGCGGCCTTGACGTCCGTCGCGAGCCGTACCGCCTCGCACCGGAACGCCGCCGTCAGCTCGCGCCCGAGCGCAAGGCCCTCCCAGCCGTTGATCGCAGGCGCGAGCCCGACGCCGTGATGGGCCGGGATGCCGAACGTGCACGCGCCGACCGCCGCCGGCTCGTGGCCGTCGAGCAGGCCGAGCGCGGCGTCGATTCCGTGGCGGAGGTTCCAGCCCGCCCCGCGCGCCGGATCGGTGTCGACCGTCGTCTCGCGAAGGCGCCGCCCCTCGACGTCGGCCACCGCCGCCGCGATCTTCGTCCCGCCGAAATCCAGCCCGACGACGACCCTGTTCAACAGTTAGGAAACTAACCTATTCTTTAGATGGTGACAAGTGGTGTCATCCGGAGGGACGGAAGCGTGGCCGCGCGGCCGCAGCTGATCCGGACGATGAACGAGCAGCTCCTGCTCGACGAGGTGCGGCGCTCGGCCCCCCTCTCCCGCCCCGACCTCGCCCGGCTGTCGGGCCTCTCGAAGCCGACGGTCGCGCAGTCGCTCGCGAGCCTCGAGCGCGACGGCCTGATCCAGGTCGCCGGGCGGCGCACCGGCGTTCGCGGGCCCTCCGCCGTGCTCTACGAGCTGCGCCACGACGCGGGGTTCGTGCTCGGTCTGGACGTCGGCCGCGTCTACCTGCGCGGCGCGGTCGCCGACCTCGGCGGCAACGTGCGCGCGAAGCTGAGCCGGCGCGCGCCGACGGCGAGCGGACGCGGGCGCGTCGGAGAGCTCGCGTCCCTGGCCGAGGAGCTGATGCGCGCCGCGAGCATCAAGCGCTCGAAGGGGGTCCTGCAGACCGTCGTCGGCAGCCCCGGCGTCGTCGATCCGAGCCGCGGCGCGCTCACGATGGCCGCGAACATCCCCGGCTGGGAGCGGCCGCTCGTGCTCACGGAGCTCCGCCGGCTCTTCGGCAAGTCGACTGTGATCGAGAACGACGTCGACGTCGCGGCGCTCGCCGAGCGCGACCACGGTCACGGCCGCGAGGCATCGACCTTCGCGTTCGTCTCGATCGGCACGGGGATCGGCATGGGCCTCGTGATCGATGGGAAGCTGCACCGGGGCGCGCACGGTGCGGCCGGCGAGATCGCCTACCTCCCGCTCGCGTCCGGCCGCCGCGACCCCGAGGAGATCAGGCATCGCGGGGCACTGGAGGCGTCCGTCTCCTCGGCGGCCGTCGTGCGCGCGGCTCGGGCGCAGGGTCTCGACGGCAGCCTTTCGGCGCGGAAGGTGTTCGCGGCCGCCGCAGCCGGCGACCCGCGGGCGCGGACGGTCGTCGCGACGCAGGCGCTGCTCGTCGCGAAGGCGCTCGCCTCGATCATCGCGGTCGTCGACCCGGAGCTGATCGTGCTCGGCGGCGGGATCGGCAGCGCGCCCGGATTCGCGGTCGAGGTGGCCGCGCGGCTCGAGAAGCTCGCGGCATTCGTGCCGGAGATCCGGGTCAGCGCGCTCGGCGAGGACGCGGTCGTCGGCGGCTGCCTCGCCGCCGGGCTCGAGCTCGCCTGGGAGCAGGTCCTCAGGTCGCGCTGACTGCCCGCGGCTGGCATGCTCGACGCCGATGGTTCCCGAGTCGCCACTCGTCTCGACCGAGCATGGGCTTGTCCCGAAGGGGCAGGGCTGGTTCGTCGTCAACGCGCGCGAGACGCACTGGTGGGAGCGCGGCGGGCGCGGCGTCCTGTGCGAGTTCGAGGGCGCGGGCTTCGAGGGCGCGGCCGACTTTTGCCAGCTCGGGGTCAACCTCACCATCCTCGACCCGGGCGAGCCGATGGCGATGTACCACTGGGAGGCCGATCAGGAGGACTTCCTCGTGCTCGCCGGGGAGGCGCTGGCGATCGTCGAAGGCGAGGAGCGCCCGCTGCGCCGATGGGACTTCCTGCACTGCCCTCCCGGGACGAACCATGTGATCATCGGCGCGGGCGACCGGCCCTGCCTGATCCTCGCCGTCGGCGCCCGCGACCGGTCGAGAGGCTCCGACTGGGGCGCGTACACCGTCGACGAGACGGCCCGACGCCACGGCGCGGGCGTCGAGCGGGAGACGAGCGAGGCGAACGAGGCGTATGCCCGCTTCCCGAGGGGCGGCCTGACTCGCTATCGCGAGGGCTCGCTACCCGATTAGGCGGCCGAGCGCCCTGCACCCACGGCATCGCGGGTGGGCTGGCTCGCCGGCGATTGGCAAGCCTGCCGGGTACGAGCACGACTCCTCGACCAACCGTGGCTCTTCAGCAGCTGGTGCCGGCCGCTCAGGTGGTGCTGATCAGTAGCTGAGGAGGAGGGGCATGTCGTGGGCGTAGTCGCCTGCGGCAAAGCCCTGCGAGTAGAGGACGTGGGCGCGGTTGTCGGGGCTGTAGGCAAGCACGAGGCTGCTGTGTGAGACGGAGTAGTTGAGGCCCTTCTGCTTTTCGGCTGGTGCGAGCGGAACGCCGGCGGCCTCCTCGGCCGCATCGATCTGCGCTTGTGTGCCGGTGAGCCCGATGAACTCTTGGCCGTAGCGGGCGAGCCACGCGCGGAGAACGGCCGGCGTGTCGCGGTGTGGGTCGACGGTGACGAAGACGACGTCGATTCGGCGGCTAACCTCTACCGGCTGTCGTCGGAGTGCCGCTGCGAGGGTGGCCATCGTGAGCGGACAGACGTCGGGGCAGTGGGTATAGCCGAAGTAGAGGTAGACGAGCTTGCCGCGGGTCCGCGTCTTCAGGGGGAAGCGATGTCCGGCTGTGTCGGTGAGCGTGAAACCGGGCTTCTGAGGCAGAGGGCTGGGTATCAGCCCGCGCAGGGCTTTCGCCTGCGTCGTGGTGGACGCAGTCGCGTGGTGCTTGCTGCCGCAGCCGACTGCGCAGAGGCCGATCGCCGCCGCAGTGAGCGCATACAGGCCGGTGCGGCGCCGGCGTGTGACGCTGAACTGCACGAGCGTTGGCGGTGATCGGACGGCGCCTGCGGGTGAGTCAGCCGACGACGACCGTGCCTTTCATGTTGTCGTGCACGGTGCAGATGTACGAGTAGGTACCTGCGTGGGTGAAGGTGATTCGGTAGCCCTCGATCAAGGGCGGGCCGAACGAGTTCCCGAAGACACCCGAGCTGTGGAAGCCCTTACCGTCCCAGCGCGTCTCGGTGACGACCTTGAACTTCGGGTGGTTCTGCGAACCGCCGGAAGGCGGCCGTGACGGCTCGCCCGGGCCGCCGGCCGGAGCCAGTGCCGGCACGTTCAGGTGGACGGAGCCATCCGGGGCGGTCGTGCGGATGTCGTTGTTCGCCTTCGTCGAGTGGAAGGTGATCGAGTGCGGCCCGATCAGGTACCAGATGACCGAGGCGCCGACAGGCACGTGGATCGCCCTGGGCCCGAACTCGTCGATCAGAGCGGGCACCGGGCCCGGCGAGCCGGAGCCAGCGAGCACGACGTGCTTGCCGGGAGGCGTGATCGGGAGCGGCAGCTTGCCGGCCCGCTCGGCGGCGACCGCCGGGGCGAGCTTGGCCTCGAACGAGGCGAGCTGATGGCGGCCCGCAGCGATCTCCTCGCTGGGTGTCGGCACTGCCTGGCTCGACGGGACGACGACGATCTTCCCGGTCATCCCCTGGCGGTGCAGGAGGCAGATGAAGCTGTAGGTTCCCGGCCGGGTTCCCGGTGAGAGATGAACGGTGAAGTTGTCGTTCGAGTTGAGCCAGCCGCTGTTGTAGTAGCTCTGCGTGCCGTCGAACGACGGCTGAGCAGTCTTGGCGCACTGGGCGTTGCCGGGCACGTCGCCCGAATTCAGGTAACAGGGGTCGGCGGCCGACTGAATCGCGTCACCGGGGCCTTGCGGCAGCAGCTGCGGGAGCTTGGCGTCAATGGCGAGCGCCGAAGCAGGTGGGTTGTTCTGTTGCGCGGGCGTCAGCTTGGCGAACGCCGACAGGTCGTCGTTCACGAGCGTTCCGAGCGTGACCGTGTGCGGCTCACCGTTTCCCGCCCAATGAAAGACGACCGTGTCGCCCGCATGCACGCGCACGACGCTCGGGAAATAGGCGATGAACGACTCGTTCGCCCGCTTGTTCGTGGCGTCGACGTTCACGTGAAACGTCTGCGAACCCAGTGACGCCCGCGCGCCGCGAGCCTGGGCGGAAACCACGAGAACACCGGCAAAAGCCGCCAGCCCCAGCACTACGCCAACAGACGACCACGCTACCGTACGCCGCATCCCGGCCTCCCTTCGCTCAAGCACCGACGCCGGACCCTCTCACAGCGCCACCAGCACGACAAGAGCTACACGGACAAATCCGAGAAGGGTCCCGCCCACAGGCGCCCGACAGATGCCTCATCTGGAGGCAATTCGTCGCGGTCCAGAACGCGATGCTGCTGCCACAAGCGATACTTCGAACATGGAGTGGCCCGCACCCCTCATGGTGCGCGAGGTTGCCGCCGAACTCGGCTGCTCCGAGGACGACGTTCGCGCACTGATCCGTGACGGCGAACTGCAGACGGTCGCCTGCGGGATCCGACCCGGACTCGTTCCGCGTCACATACTCGACGCCTATCTTCGTCGGCTCAAACACCGACTCAGATCCTCAACGACACCGTAAGCCTCACGGATGGTCAGGCCGACTCTTGCCGTTGTCGCATATGCGAGGGTTCGTGAATACGGCCCGAGCGCGAGTCCCGTTTGTCGATTCCGCGCAAATGGTGCCCGAGGCGGTAAGCCTGGGCGCAGGCGTCCCGTCGGGACGACTATGCCGACGTTGAACGTCCTTACCAGAGTGCTTGGACAGCCGTGCCGTTGTGCAGCGTCCCCACCGTGCCCTTGGCGCTCCACGCCACCGCGGCGGCCATGTCCGACCAGTTGTCTGCCGCGTCCTGCCAGTGCCGGGCGATCCCGGCCGGTGACGCGTAGTACTCATCGATTACGAAGATCGTCTTGCCAGTCGGCTCCGAGCTCGGATCCATCGGGTTCGACAGTTCCGGCCCCTTGGAGATGCTGTACTCCAGCAACGCTTCGTCGCCCTCGCGCGTGTGCCCCTTCATCCACTCGCCGTGGCTGGCGAAGATGCGATCTCCTTCGGCCACTTCATCAGGGCCTACCGTAAACATGATGACGAGGCGTGATTTTCCCATGTGCGACATGCTGACTCCGTTTCACTCTTAAGGGCGCTGCGGGGAAACCGCCGCTGGCGGATCATCTCACGCATGAGCAGTTAGACGCTCGATTGGGTGACTGTCGTCAGTCGGGTGTTCCAGTGTCCTGGGAGGACGCCTGAGGACGCCCGACCTTCTTGCTAGGTGCCAACGCTGGTCGACGGTGATCCGGCCGTCTGCCAGATCTTCACGGCGAGGATCAACATCGCGACTGTGATCGGCAGCACCTTCAACGCCGTCTTCGTCGTCGTGATCGGATTGTCGAGGCCCTTGGGAGTCAGCCACTCTCCGATCAGGAGCAGGAAAGCGTTGACCGGCAGGAACGCGGCCAACGCCCGCTGCAGCGTCCGGGCGACCCGAGCCATCGACTCCACGCCAACCTGCGACCGCGCCGCCCGTCGGTACCGCATCGGGCGATCTTCGCCTCACTCCCGCGGAGAGATCAAGCGTCAACGCAGGGCGTTCGTCGCGAGTTCGGGCCGAGACTCAACGCTGCCCTGCGCGAGTCTTCGCGAATGACGGCTGGCGGTCGCTGTGCGGTGGGGCGGGTCAGATCGGAGGTTTGACCCAGAGCGAGGCGTGGCCGGGGGCGAGCGAGAGGTTGACGGCTTCGAGCAGCTCTTCTTCGATCGACACGAGGTCGACGGTCTGGCGCAGACGGCCGCTGAAGCCAGCCAGGATCGCTTCGGCGTCGTAGCGGGCGCGGTTGAAGCGTCGATCGACCACCTGCTGGACACGGCGCCGGAGCGGATTGAACAGGGCGGCCGCGGCGAGCGTTGAGGCGGCGACCCCGACCGGCGAGGAGAACGGCAACACCCGGGTCGTCAGGAACACGATGCCGGCGAAGACGCAGACGAGCAGCGCCGTCACGAGCGCGTAGGAGAGGGTCCGGCTGATCAGGCGGTCGATCTCGAACAGCCGGTAGCGGAGGATCGCGACGCCGACGCTGACCGGGAGGACGATTACCGCAACCTGCCCGAGGTACGAGAGGAGGTTCACGACGAAGGACGGTTGCTTGTCGAGCGAGCTGAGGAGAACAACCATCACGCCCAGTAGGAGAGCCGCAACCGCCCCGCCGAGCAGCCACTTCAGCTGCTCGCGGCGCTCGGCCTCCAGCTGCCGATAGACCACGATCTGTCTCGCGGCCCAGGTAATCCCGACAAGCAACGCAAACAGACCGAGCGCATGGTCGACCGGGCGCAGCAGGCTCGGCGTCAGGCGTGAGGCACCTTCAAGCGTCCCGTTGCCGTCGACCCGCACCGCGTGATCGGCGACCGCCCGGTACGCGGCTGAGGCCCGGGTAACGAGATCGAGCGCGAGCAGTCCCAGGTACGCCCACAGGACGAGACGCCAGCGCCGCGTCGGCAGCTTCCCGTCCGGGAAGAAGAGAAACGCCAGCGGGATGAGAGCGAAGGGTGCGAGATCGAGTGCGCCTAGGAAGAGTGCCGGCGGGCCGAGCGGCAGCTGCTCGTGTAGGCGGTACCGCATCAGGGCGTAGCTGCTTGCGTCGCTTGTCGCGGCGAAGGACAGGCCGGCGGCGAGGAAGGCCCACCCGACGAGATTCCGCGGCTGGCTTCGCAGGATCACGAAGCCGACGCCTCCGAAGCCTGCGCCGAGAACGAGCGCCCAGAGCGCGAACGTGGCGCTCTGGTGAGCAAGCGAGGCAAGCGGCAACGCGCCGACGAGCATGATCGCCAGCATCGCCGCAAGCCCGACCCGGAGCGTGAACGCGTCGCGCCTCGGCACAGCCCGCAAACTACCGCGCACAGCGTCCGCTGATCGTTACGGTTGGCCGGAGTCGTCCACCTCGTCCTCGCCTGGGCGAGCGTTCGGGAGTGACCCCCGAAGGCCGAGCCATACTCGCTCACATGCTTCCGCATGCGCATACCGAGAGCCTGCGATGAGGACACGCGTCGCAGTTGTTCTGAATCGGATCCAGGCGGTGGTGTGTGTGCTGGTGCGACCGCCTAGTCGACGGCGCGACTGGGATGATCTGGACGTTCGGCGAAGGGCGACTTCAGTTCGGTGCTCGTTCGCCGCCGACTTGTGATTGTGACGAGCACTAGACGGTGCTTCGGCTCAACCACCTTGCTTTGAAGAGCCGGCCGATTCAACGCTCTGGTCGGCCGGCTCTTCCCGTCAGTGTTTGACGACGGCCGTGGTGCTGCCAGCCCGGTTGGTGCTTCCGAAGCCGCCCCAACTCGACCAGAAGATGATCGAGAGTACGAGGCCGGCGGCGCCGACAACCATCAGGATGATCCCGACGGTGTGGATGTTGATGCCTGCCACGGTCGCGGTAACCGCCCAGGTCATGATCGCGCCTGCGGCGATGATCAGGAGACTGACTGCAGTGCCCATGAAGACTCCTTTTGATTGCGGAGCCGGCGCCCAGGATCTCGGTCAGCCGGCGGTGACGTGGAACGAGACGAGCCGGCGGGTCGAGATGCCGCCGAGGAGGTCTTCGCCTGACTTGCGGGCGCGGACGAACATCACCAGCAGCTGCTGCTTGTTGCTGGCCGGGTAGCCGGCGAGCGCCGAGAGCTGCACGGTTGCCCAGCCGTCGGAGCCGGTCGCCTGCTCGTTCGGGATCGCGAACTGGCTGAACGGAACGGCCGTCACGTAGACGAGCGCCCCTTCGATCGAGCCGCCGCAGGCAGCCACGTGGAAGCGGGCGGTGAGCGAGCGGGTGCCGTAGGTGATCGTGCTCGGGCTGATTTGCGTCTGATCGATCGTCAGGCGTGCCGGTGGCGTGACGCTGGCGATCGGGATCGATCCGCCCTTCGTTGCGCAGCCGTTCGTCACGGGCGGCGGCGTTGTGGCAGCGGTGATCACGGCGGTCGGCACGGACGACTCGAAGGTGCTGCCGTCTGCGTTCTTGGCCTGGACCTTGAACCGGATCGTGTTGCCGACGTCGACCTTCTTGAGCAGGTAGCCGTTCCTGTTGTGGGCGCCGCTGATGTTCGCGCAGCTCCCGCCGGTGGTGTCGCAGCGCACCCAGAAGTCGTTGTAGTCGGTCGGACTACCACTCCACTGGCCGCGGTGGCCGACGAGCGTCTGCCCCTCCTGGGGAGTGCCCGTGATCGTCGGCGGCGAGGTGTTGCTCGGTGCCGCCGCGCCTGCGGCCGCTCCCGGACCGACGCCGATCGCGAGGCCGATCACGAGCGCGAGTGTCGCCCCGCTCCCGACGACCGCACCCACGCGTGCTGTGCGTTTCTTGACCGAGTGAGACATGCTTCCTTCCCCCTTGACTCGAGTTGGCGTGCCTGCCGTCCGGAGTTAGGACGGCGAGAAGCCGCACCACCCAGTCGCTGAGGATGGACCGCTCACGGGGCCGATCGCTGAGGCACCCGGTCGCAAAACCGTACAGGGCCGCTCGTTACGGCCCCACATGAGGAATGGTAGTCGAGACCAAGCCCGCCCGCCATAAATCACCTACGACAGGCATCAGACGACGATCGCCTCCGCCTCATACATCGACTTCACCACCTCACCCAAGGAATACCAGCCGTGCGGCTACATCGGGGTTACTCGCCCCGAGGTCTTCGAGTGAACCTGGCACCAGCACGTTGAGCTGCGCCAGTGCTCGCCAATGACGCCCGAGCTCTATCTCGCAGTTGTCGGGCTGGCAGACTGCGCGCGGGTGGGAAGCGAGTTGGAGGAGTTGATCGTTCCCGACGCCGCGGCCTGGCGTAGCTGGCTCGATCGCTACCACCGTGAGCGTCCCGGTGTCTGGCTTGCGCTAGCGAAGAAAGGAGCCTCCGGGGCGACCTCTTTGACGCACGAGCAGGCGCTGCTGGAGGCACTGTGCTTCGGCTGGATCGACGGGCAGGTGCGTCGCGGCGACGAACGAACCTACCGGCAGCGATTCACCCCGCGGCAGTCGCGCAGCGCCTGGTCGAAACGCAATGTAGACCTTGCCGAACGGTTACTCGCCGAGGGCAGGATGCGAGTGGCAGGCCGTGCTGCCATCGAGCGGGCGCGCAAGGACGGCTCCTGGCAGAACGCCTACGCTGGGTCTGCGACGATCGAGGTGCCCGACGATCTGGCGGCCGCGCTTGTAGCACAACCGGAAGCGGCTGCGATGTTCGAGCGGCTCACAAGCCAGAACCGTTACGCGATTCTCTACCGGCTCGCCACCGCTAAGCGGACCGAGACACGCACCCGCCGTCTAAACCAGTATGTCGCCATGCTCGCCCGCGGCGAGACCGTCTATCCACAGCGGTAGCTGCCGACGACGGACACGCGCCCGCGCGCGAACAAGAACCGATAGCCCACGCACTTCGTTCCCAGGCCACCGCCGATCGAGTCTCTGCCAGCGACCGGACGCCGCCAACGGCGAGCATGACATTGAATTCCGGAATGAAGCTCCTATGACTGTCAAGTGGTCAGTGGGTTCGAGTTCTGCATGACGCGGTAGAGGTGGCGGGCGAGGTAGCGCTTGAGCAGACGGACGGCGTCGCGGCTGGTCTTGCCTTCGCGATGCGGCGGGCGATGTAGTCGCGGGTCGCGGGGTCGTGTTGGCGTCGGTGGAGGACGATCGTGTGGAGGGCGCGGTTGAGTTGGCGGTCGCCGCCGCGGCTGAGCCGGTGCCGTGTTGTTTGGCCGCTGGAGGCTGGGAGCGGTGCGACGCCGGCGATCCGGGCGAAGCAGGCTTCGGAATCGATGCGGTCGTGGTGGGACCAGGTGACGATCAGTTGGGCGGCGACGATCGGGCCGACGCCGGGCTCGTCGAGGAGCTCGGGGACGAGCGCCCGGACGTGGCTGAGGATCTCGCGCTCGAGCGTCTCGGCCTCGGCGGTGGCGGTCTGGATGCGGCGGGCGAGCGTGCGCAGCACGAGGATGGTCGCGAGCTGAGCGGGCGTCCGCGAGCTGGAGCGGCGGAAGCGGCTGCAGCGGTTGAGCAGCTCGCCAAGCGGCAGCCGACGCAGCTCGTCGCGGAGTCCGTCGGGTGCGGTGACGATCACGCTGCGCAGCTGCACGAGCGCAACTCGCCGGGTATCGACCGCGGTTCGCCTAGCCAGCGACAAAAGCCGCAGCGCCTCCTGATGCTCGCCGGCTCGCGGACTTGCCCGATGCTCGTGTGCGAGGGGAGAGCGGGCGGCACGGACTGCGTCGAGCTGGTCGTCTTTGCCGCGCTGCCGCCGCTCGCCGCGGCTGGTGCGGTCGACCTCATGCACCTGTTCGCCCTGGCGCTGCAGATGACGTACAAGCCCGGCGCCGTAGTGGCCGGTGCCCTCGATCGCCCAGAGTCGATCTCCGAGCGCGTGCCGGTCTGCAAAGCGGACGGCGTCCGCGTAGCCGCGTGCGCTAGCGGCCGTCGTCGTCTGCGCGATCACCGCGCCGGTGTGCGCGTCGACGATCGCGACCGCGTGCTGATCGCGATGCGTGTCGACGCCAACCACGTAGTCCAGCTCGTCTGCGAGCATCCCACTGATCCTCCGACTCGTAGGGTCCGGTACGCCGGTCTGGAGCAGGGAAACCGCGCGGCAGGTCTGTAATGAGTCACGCCCGGAGGGCGGACAGGCTCCTGATCAAGCCAACAGCGGGCGCCAGACCGGCGTCGCCGTGCACACCCGGACGATTCATTCCCAAGACACACAAGAAGCGGTCCGACGCCTGATGAGTCACGAGCGGCACGACGACAACCAGCCTGGCAACGGCCCCTGACGGACCGACCCGCCGACTCTTACAGACGCCTAACGTCGGCCTTCCGGGCCTACTAGAAGGCGACGGACACTTCGCCGGCCGTGACGTACGGCGCCGCGAAGTTCAGATCTGGCAGGTTTTCCGCCAGCCAGGCGGCGGCAGCGCGGCTCGACTCCTCCGCGCCCTCCTGATTCTCGAAGACACTGATCGTGGAGGTTCCCTCGGCGAGCTTGAGGAGGTAGTAGGCCCGGAAGCCGTTGATGCCGCCGATGAGTTGCCGAATGTCTTCCTCGTGCTGAGCAAGCTTGTCGGCGAGTTCAGAGTTGCCGGCGTATGCGCGGATCACTGCGTACATGGTCGCGACCTCGTTTCGTCTTGTGAGCCCGAAGAGCGTCAGAGTCTCTCATCCCGACGCGCGAGGATGCAATCCAGGACGGCGTGGACTGCGCCAGCGTCCCGGAGTGACGCCTGGCGGGTCGACTGTCAGGCTGTTTCGCGAACGACAGAGCTAGGCGGCGCGAGCCATCGACGCACGCCTGCCCCAGCCTGCAGGAAACCTGCTGAACGCGGTGGTTCAGTAGGTTGATGCGTCGTCTACATCGGCCACTGTCGGCCCCATCTTCAGCCTCATCCCGCTGCGTTCCAGAACGCCGGAGGCGAGGAGATGCTCGCGGAACGCCTTTGCCTGCTCGACAGATGGAAATTCGACGCGGACGAAAGCCTCGTTTGGGTTGTCAACGGCACGCGAGACGACATGACCTGTCGCACCGTTGTCTCTCCGGCCAGCGGGATCCTGGTCGAACATCGCCTTCCACGCGTCGTAGTCGTCGATCTCGAAATTCATGACCATGATCGCCACGGCCGCTCCTTTCGTCAGGAACTGAACAGCACCTCACACCCCACCATGACCGTCTCATGCCTGAGGCATACCGTCAACGCACGCGACCACTCGGTTGCGCCAGTGCGCGCGAATGGCCCCTGACGGACCGACCCGCCGACTCTTACAGACGCCTTGTGACCACCGTCGTCCTGGCGCTTGTCGTCCTCGGTGTTCTCATCCCGGATCCCCCGCAGCGTCGCGAACTCCGAGATTGCACCGATATTTCGGGGGTGGCCGCTGAGCGCGAGTAGGTGCGGAGGGGTGTCCGACGCCGCAGCCGTCGGCGCGTTGCGACGTCGGGCTGGCTCGAGTACGTTCGCACCTACCCGACGAGAGGAGCTGCGGCAAATGAGCGGTGTTCGGTCCGGTGCTCGGTCCGTCCTGAAGTGGTTTTCGCCTCTGTACGTGGTGTTGATCGTCGTCCAGGTGTTTCTGGCGGGCGAAGGGGTGTTCAGGCTGAGAACCGTGTACGACTCCGATACGTGCAAGAAGGCCGTCTGCGGCGGCTCCACAACGCTTGACCCACACCGGTTCCTCGGCTTTGTCCTGACCGAGCCGCTTGCGCTCCTCTTCTTGATCGCAGCCCTTCTTGCCTGGTATCCCGACACTCGCCTCCGGAACGTGACGATCCTGGCGCCGATCCTCACGTTCCTTCAGGTCGTTCTGGCCGGTATTGGCAAATGGGTTGGCGGCTTGCACGTCCTCAACGCGATCCTGATCTTGGGGATGTACGGCTGGCTGACCTACACGCTTCGACGTGGGCAGGCCGCAACAACGTGATGAACTCAGGCCGGCGGCTTGATCCAGAGTGAGGCGTGGCCGGGGGCAAGGGAGAGGGTGACGGCTCCCACGAGTTCGTTCTCGATCGTGATCAAGTCGACGGTCTCACGTAGGCGGCCGCTGAAGCTGGACAGGATCGCTTCCGCGTCGTAGCGGGCGCGGTTGAATCGACGGTCGACGAGTCGCTGCAGGCGCTTACGCAGGGGGCTGAAGAGGGCGGCGGCGGCGAGCGTGGAGGCAGCGACGCCGACCGGGCTCGAGAAGGGCAGGACGCGCGTCGTGAGGAGCACGAGCCCGGCAAAGACGCCGACCAACATCCCGGTCAGCAACGCGTAGCTGATTGTGCGAGAAATCAGCCGGTCGATCTCGTAGAGCCGGTACTTGAGGATGCCGACCGCGATCGAGCCTGGCAGCGCGAGCGCGCCGACTCCGAGGACGGTGACGGCCGCATGCGGGATTACGGAGGTCTGCGCGGACGCGAACGTGACTCCGAGACTGATGACGGAGACGGCGGAGCCGGTCATCAACCACGTCAGCTGCTGGCGGCGCTCCCCGCTCGCGTGCCGCCACGCGACAACCTGGGCAGCCACGAACGACACCATCAGCAGCCCGATCAGCGGAGCAAGGTCGATCCCGACATTCGCCAAGCGCGTCCCGGCACTGGCCGAGTTCCAGCTGCTGATGTTCTGGCCATTGCTGTCCACCTGGATCCGCCGGCCGATAACGCCGCCGGCCGCCCCGGCGAACTGGCCGACCATGACCAGCGACCAGAGCCCCAAGTACGCCCGCAGCGGCCACCGCCAGCCTCGCGCTGGGACCCGGCCGTCCGGAAACAGAAGAATGACGAGAGGCAGCAACAGGAACAGCAGAGCCCAGAACGTGTCACAGACGAACACAGCCGCCGGGCCGAGCGGCAGCCCTCGGTAATGGTCTCGGTAACGGAGCAGGGCGTACTCCTGCGCATTGGCATCGACGATCGCGACCAGCACAACGCCGATCCACACCCAGCCGACGGCGTTCCGCGGCTGGCGGCGCAGCACCACCAAGCCAAGCGCCGAAGCCGCCCCGAACAAAGGCACGACAACGACCTGGCCCGGGTGCAAGCTGTGCGCAAGCCACGACAACGCCAACGCAGACGACGCCAGCAACACCAACAAGCCGCCCGGCAGCGCCACGACAGGTGACGACGCCCACGCCAACCGTCGGGCGACAACGTTCCGGCGTGCGCTCGCGTTCGCTTTCACGGCTATCAAGCTAGACCCTTCGCGTTCCGAAAACGATACGGCCCCCGATGCGTCTCAGACCCACGCGTGGGCCAGCGTGCGGGAATGACGCCCGAGCCGTGACCGGCTTGCGGGTGGCAAGAGCACCCAGCAACAATCCGGCGATGACGTTGACGCACGCCTTCGCGGGGGTCGCAGTCTCGGATTACGCCGCGGCGCATGAGTGGTATGTCCGCCTCTTCGGTCGCGAAGCGGACATGTACCCGCATGACCATGAGGCCGTGTGGCGGTTGACCACCAGCAGCTCCGTCTACGTCGTCGGCGACGTGGAGCGCGCGGGCAACGGTCTACTGACGCTCGCCACGGATGACCTCGCGAGCCTCGCGAAGCGACTCCAGGCAGACGGACTTGCGTTCACGCGGGACTCCGGAGGCGACGCGCCCGAGAGCCTGACCGTCAGTGACGATGACGGGAACAGGACCAAGTTCTTCCAAGATCCGGCGCTCCAGGCGGGCTGAGACTCGCCTGCGCCAGGGTGCGGGAATGTCCCCCGACGGCCTCAGCGTTCTCCGGTGATATCGGTCGGCAGTTCTGTAGCGTGAGCAGTCTGTGACTGTCGGACCCGATCGGCCGATTCGGCTCGAGCCGGTCGTTCGTGCTGAGGTCACGATCGTCGTCGACAACTTCGTCGACGTGTTGATGGCCGGCTCCGACGATGTGCGCAGGTACCTCGCCACCGACTGGGGCGACCGTGAGCAGCTCATCGCGGAGCATGGTTTTTCTGCGCTGATCACGGTCGAGTCGCACGGCGGCCGGAGTTCGGTGCTCTACGACGGCGGTCTGACGCCGACGGCACTTGGCCGCAACCTGGACGTCCTGCAGGTTCCGGTCAGAGACCTGCGCGCGCTCGTCATCTCGCACGGGCACGCAGACCATCACGGCGGGCTCGAAGCGCTTTTCGGGCGCCACGGTCGGCGGCGTCTCCCGCTTGTCATCCACCCCGAAGCCTGGAGGGAACGCAAGATCGTCTTCCCGACCGGGACTGAGTTGCAGCTTCCGCCGCCGAGCCGGCGCGACCTCGAAGCCGAGGGGGTCGAGGTGATCGAGGAGTCTGAACAGACGCTACTTCTCGACTCGACCATCCTCGTCTCCGGGCAGGTGAAACGGCTAACCACGTTCGAGCACGGCTTCCCGATCCATTACGCGCACTCGGAGGCTGGTTGGGACCCCGATCCGATGATCTGGGATGACCAGAACCTGATCATCAACATCAAGGACAAGGGCCTCGTCATCGTCTCTGGCTGCTCGCATGCAGGAGCCGTAAACGTGTTACGCAACGCGCAACGACTCACAGGCGAGAAGCGCATCGCCGGCTTCATCGGCGGCCTTCACCTCACCGGGGGGATCTTCGAGCCGATCATCGCGCCGACAGTCGACGCCTTCGCCGCCGCGGGGATCGGCCGCCTCCTACCGGCGCACTGCACCGGCTGGAAAGCCGTTCATCAGCTCGCGCACGCGCTCCCCGACGCCTTCGTGCAACCTGCAGTCGGCACCGTCGTTACGTTCTGAGGCGACCATGATCGCGACTACAGCCCTCGCGATTCCACGCTTGCGGGTAACTGCACTCTGACAGTAGCCCGCTCCGCTGCGCCAGTGTTCAGCAATGACGCCTGAGCGGTCAGCCCTTCGTCGCTATGGTGGGAGCATGTTCCACCGCTTGCTGGAATGGCTCGGGCTGAGAAAGCAGCCACCCGACATCGGGGTTCGGGAACCGAGGCGGCCGGTGCCCTCAGCGTCGGGCGGAGCGATCGCGCTCGACCCTGACGACGAGCAGTAGTCGACTGCGCCACTGTTCCGGGATGGCGCCTGACGCCGCGTAGCGCTCGATCGAATCGCCTGGTGTCAGGGCGACGTTTGGGTTGCTGCTAGGCGTTCGCGTGTGCGGCGGGCGAGTGGGATGATCCCTTTTTTCTCGTAGCAGTCGAGGGCGTCTTGCAGCGCAGCGCTCGCGGCAGCTGTGTTGTCTCGGGCGGCGAGAACGTCTGCCAGGTCGGCGAGGGCGTCGCCCTGAAAGAGGGGCGCGTCTGTCTTCTGTGTGAAGGCGACGGCCTCTCGTGCTAGGGGTTCTGCTTCGTCGTGCTCACCACCGGCGCTGTGCGCGAGGGCTGCGGCCTGGCGCCAGAGGGCTTGGGCGATCGCGTCGCTTTCGGGGGCGAGTTCGCGCGCTTGATTCGCAAACTGCTCGGCTTCCGGATATCGGCCGAGTTGACAGAGGACGCGGGCGTACATGGCGGCGGCAAAACCAGCGAAGGCCGGCGGACGGTGCGTCGGGGCGCCGTCAAGGGCGATGCGCAGGTGCTTCTCCGCCGGCTCGTAGTCGCCCGCGAGTATCTCGAGCTCGGCAAGTGCGACGATGAAGCCGTAGACGGGGCCTCGTTCGCGGAGAGCCTCGATCGCAGCTGCGGCAAGGGTGCGTCCTTCGTCGATGCGGTCGTCCATCGCGAACAGCAGCGCGCGCATGAGCGTTCCTACCGGATGGTCGTGCAATACGGTCTCAGCGGGCGCCGAGTCAGCGGCGATTCCGGCTTCGAGCCGATTTAGCGCGTCGCGGGTCGAGCGTGGCCCATAGAGAAGCGCGACGCTGAGCATGCCCGGATATGAGATCTGCAGCCCCGCCGACGCAGCTTCGCGGAGCATCTCTTCGACTGCATGTTCTTGTTCGCGGTAGCGGCCGGTCATCTCATAGACGCCGTTTGCGAGTGCGCTCCAGATCTCGGCGAGCCCAGCATGATCTCCGGCCGCTTCGAGCAGCGGCAGTGCCTGGCGTGCCAGCTCCTCTAGCTCGTCGCTCGAGATCTCCACGAGATAGACACGCGGGTAGGCAGCAAGTGCGCGCGCGAACGCCGCGGCGGTCTCGTCGCCGTCCTCCTCGGCACGTGTGACGGCCTCGTCCATGATGGTCGCTGACTCGCGCGGGTCGCGACCAGTCCTCGCAAGATCCGCTGCGAGATGAACGTCCGGTCGCTCCACGAGTGCCGCGGCCCGCTGAAGAAGCAGATGGGCCGCGCCGCGGTCGTAGCGCCAACGCGCGCGCCGGCCGGCCGCGGCGAGCCGCTCAGATGCCGCGGTTGCCAGATCGGGGTCAGCTCGGCCTAACTCAACCAGATAGCGAGCTGCCTGCTCGAGGTGATAGCCCAGAATCTCGTCGAACTCGACCAGGTCTTTTCCGTGTTGTTCGAGCCAGGCGGCGAAGCGGCGGTGTAGGTCGGCGCGGACGCTCTTGGGGAGCGAGTCGTAGGCGGCATCACGGATCAGCAGATGCCGAAACCGGTACGCGTCGTCACCCGCGAACTGCGGCCGATCGGGGCGGACGAGCTCTTTGCGGACGAGCGCGAGCAGCCGTTGGTCGACCTGCCCGGCGCCGTCGGCCATCGCAGCGACCGCCCCGCGGTGAAACACGCGTCCTTCGACCGACCCATGCTCGAGCACAACGCGCTCGGCCGGATCGAGTTGGTCAAGCCGGGCTGCGAGGAGCGCTTGGATCGTCGGCGGAACCTCCACCGCAGTCGGGCTGTCCCGGACCAGCGCAAGCATTTCCTCCAGGAAGAGCGGGTTGCCCTCGGCGACCTGGACGATCCGCGCGCGCAGTTGCTCGTCCACACCGCCGAGCTCGGAAAGCAGCTGCTCCGTCTCCTCGGTATCAAGCGGCTCCAGCAGCACGGTCGTCGCGTTCCACTTGCCCCCGGCCCACCCCGGCCGTCGCTCGAGCAGTTCTGGCCGAGCCATGCAAAGCAGCAGGATCGGCGCGTCGCGCGAGAGCTCAGCGACGTGTTCAACGAGATCGAGCAGCGTCTCCTCACCCCAGTGCAGATCATCGAAGACACAAACGAGCGGCTGCGCCTGTGCCTCCTGCTCGATCAGCTTGCGAAAGCCCCAGGCGATCTCCTCCGCCGATGCAAGCCGATCCGTCTCGCCGAGAAGGGCCTGCAACGGCCGGACGGCGTCGCCCTCCGGCAGCCCACCCACCTGCTTGAGGATCTCGACGACCGGCCAATAGGTGATCCCATCGCCGTAGGAGAGACACCGGCCGCGAACAACTCGGGCCCGCGACCCCGCTAGGAACTCTGCGGCGAGCCTCGACTTGCCGACGCCGGCCGTACCGAGCACTGTGAACAGCTGGCACGACCGGTCATGCACCGCCTGACCAAACACCGCCCGCAGACGCGCAAGCTCATGCTCCCGACCCACCATCGGCGACGCAAACCGACGCTCGAGCTCACCCGTCACCCCGACCAGCGAATACGCGGCAACAGGCTCCGCCTTCCCCTTCAACTCCAGAGCGCGCAGGACCTCAACTTGCACCGCCGGGGCTACTAGCCGCAGAGTCTCCGCGCCGATCAACACCTCTCCAGGCGCCGCGGCCTGCTCGAGCCGCGCTGCCACATTTACCGCATCTCCCGTCGCAAGTCGCTCATCGGTGCCGGTCACCACTTCGCCTGTGTTGACCCCCACACGCCCGGCGATTCCCAGCGCAGGAAGCGCGTCGCGCATCTCCACCGCCGCACGGCAAGCCCGCAGGGCGTCGTCCTCGTGCGCCACCGGCACCCCGAACACCGCCATCACCGCATCGCCAATGAACTTCTCCACCGTGCCGCCGTGCGCCTCGACGATCCCTTTCATACACTCGAAGTAGCGAGCGAGCAGCGCCCTCAACGCCTCCGGATCGGTGGACTCGCCGAGCGCCGTCGACCCCGCGATGTCGCAAAAGACGATCGTCACCGTCTTACGCTGCTCTCGCTCAATCACGCCAACGTCGAGCGGCGCCGCACACGCGTTGCAAAAGCGCGCGCCCTCAGGGTTTTCCTGCCCGCAACTCGCGCAAATCGCCACAAGGCGAGGCTAGACCATCCGTGCCTACCCGACCAGCGACGAAAGCTAGACACGCACGCCTGGGCGAGCGCTCCGCAATGCACCCTGAGTCTTGACCGTGTGGCGTCGGCCCGTGACTGCGCGTACTAGGATCTCGGACGGTAGCCAGGAAGGGAGGCTCTGATGTCGCGGCGTTCGGTGGTGCTGCTCGTCTCGGTGCTCGCGCTTGCGGCCGCTCTCGGCGCTAATGGTGGGTCTGCCTCAAGCGGGACGGTCGGCGTACGAGCGGCTCGTGCGGCAGTGCGTGAGGTTGGCGTCAGATATGAGTGGGGCGGCGACCGTCCGTCGACTGGGTTCGATGCCTCTGGTCTTGTCGAGTGGGCCTATCGGGTTGAAGGGGTGCAACTGCCGCATCTCGCGCCTGCGCTTTGGGGCGCGGGTCGGCCTGTGGCTCGTCGCTCGCTGCGCGCGGGCGATCTCGTCTTCTTCAACGGTCACGCGCATGTCGGTATTTACGTGGGGAGCAACAG
Organism: uncultured Thermoleophilia bacterium; assembly: GCA_963725595.1. Lineage (GTDB taxonomy): Bacteria > Actinomycetota > Thermoleophilia > Gaiellales > Gaiellaceae > PALSA-600. The sequence continues at coordinate 319,445 of CAVRYT010000004.1, forward strand.
GTTCGTGCACGCTCCGCATACCGGGGCCGCCGTGCGTATCGATAGCTTGGTCTCGGGTTTTTACGCACGCCATTACAGTGGCGCCGTTCGTATCTCGAGTTCATAGACCTCGGCTGGGCCACTGTTCCGAAACGACGCCCGAGAGGAGCGCGAGCGCCTAGACGACGTCGTCGCGTGAGACAGCGTCGCTTTGCTTGAAGTAGAACTCCGTGTCGTCGTCGAGCCAGACGCCGATCGTGCCGCTGTCGGGAAAGACCCCGATGCTAGGCAGCGTGGCTCTCGAGAAGAGCAGCACCCTCGCCTTGGCCGCCGCGCGGTTGATGATCTGGTGCGCGCCGCTCGGGCCGGACGCGAAGCGCATCAGGGCGCCGCGTTCGAGGTCAATCTCCCGGTCCGGGACGCGAACGACGACGGCGCCGTCGACCACCAGTAGCCACTCTTCGACGTACTCGTAGTGGTAAGGCAACGAGTCATCCGAGTCTAGGTCGTACAGGAACATCGCCGTCTCCTCGGAGCTCAGGTCAAGGCGGCCGGTGAATGCGTCTTCGAAGAGGTTTGGCATTGTGCCTCCTAGACTTGGCGGAACAACTTTGCCCGTCGGGCCGGGTTGCCGTGGACGGGCGACGCTTGGCTGCGCGAGCGTCCTTTCGCCCGAGGCGTGGAGGGTGCGTCCCACCGCAGCTCAGGAGTGTGGTCAACGAGAGCGTTTCCGACGGCTGCCTCCTTATCGTCGCTCCGCGCCGAGTCGTCACCGAGGTCTCGCCGGCCGGTGCGTTCTGGGAAGCCGAGCCGGAGCACCGGGATTACCTCGAGCGCTACCCGCACGGCTACACGTGCGACGTGCCGCGGCCGGGCTGGATCCTGCCGCGCCGGGCGGGATCTGGCTCCGTGCTGACACCGGCCATCATCAGCCCGAGCGCCTCGCGCGTGCTCGCGCGGGGATCCGCCTCGGCGATGATCGCGCCCTCGTACATGACGAGGATCCGGTCGGAGAGCGAGAGCACCTCGTCGAGATCCTCGGAGATGACGAGGATCGCCGTGCCGCTGTCGCGCTGCGCGACGAGGCGCTCGTGGATGTAGCGCGCGGCGCCGACGTCGACGCCGCGAGTCGGCTGCGCCACGAGCAGCACCTGCGGCTGCGGCCGAGAGCTCGCGGGCCAGGATCAGCTTCTGGATGTTGCCGCCCGAGAGGTTGCGCGACGGGCGTGTCGAGACCCGGCGTCTTGACGTCGAACTCCGCGACGAGCTCGTCGCAGTGCCGGCGGATGACGCGGCTCGCGCAGGAAGCCGAAGCGGGAGTAAGGACGGCGCGCGTTGTCGATCAGCAGCAGGTTCTCGGCGACGCTGAAGCCCGGCGACGACGCCGTCGCGCATCCGCTCCTCCGGCACGAACCCGAGCCCCGCCGCTGCGGACCTCGGCCGGATGGCGGCCCGACCACTTCGACGCCGTTCAGCCGGACCGAGCCCGCCGTCGGGCGGCCGCAGGCCCGCGATCGCCTCGGCGAGCTCGCGCTGCCCGTTCCCCGAGACGCCGGCGATGCGCGACGATCTCGCCCGAGCGGACCTCCAGGCTCAGCCCGCGCACGGCCTCGGTGCCGCGGTCTCCGATCACGTGGAGGTCGCGCACCGCGAGCCGGACCTCGCCGCCGGCGCTCGCCGCCTGGGACTCCTCCGACGAGAGCTCGTGGCCGACCATCATCTCGGCGAGCTCGTGCGGGCTCACGCTCGCCGGGAGCACGGTGCCGACCTTGCGGCCGTCGCGCAGCACCGTGATGCGGTCGGAGAGCTCGAGCACCTCGCGGATCTTGTGGGAGATGAAGACGAGGCCGCGCCCGTCGGCGACCATCTGCGCGGAGGACGGCGAAGAGGTCGTCGACCTCCTGCGGGGTGAGCACCGCGGTCGGCTCGTCGAGGATCAGCAGCGACGCGTTGCGGTAGAGCGCCTTGATGATCTCGACGCGCTGGCGCTCGCCGACCGACAGCTGCCAGACCACGGCGTCGGGATCGACCTCGAGCCCGTAGCGCTCGGACAGCTCGCGGATCCGGGCGGCGACGACGCTCGAGATCGGTCAGCGGGCCCGCGCGACGAGCGCAGTCCGAGCGCGACGTTCTCGGCCACCGTGAGCGTGTTCACGAGCATGAAGTGCTGGTGGATCATCCCGATCCCGTGCGCGATCGCATCCGCCGGCGAGGTGATCGCGACCGGCGCGCCGTTCAGCCGGATCTCGCCCTCGTCCGGCTTGTAGAGGCCGTAGAGGACGCGCATGAGCGTGCTCTTGCCGGCGCCGTTCTCGCCGAACAGCGCGTGCACCTCGCCGGCGCGGACGTCGAAGTCGATGCGGTCGTTGGCGACCACTCCGGGAAAGCGCTTGGTGATGCCGCGCATCTCGAGCAAGGAGCGGCGGCAGTCTCTCGGCGCGCTTCCCGGAGTGGTCGCCTCGACCGTTCGTCCGTCGCTCAGGCACGGCGATCGCTCACTTCGGCGCCTTGATCGAGCCCTTCTCGATCCCGGCGATCACCTTCTGCACCTTCGCCTTGACGGCGGCCGACAGGTCGTAGCCCGGGTTGTACTGGATCTTCTCGCCACCGTTGTTCAGGTTGATGGTGTAGCTGCGATCCGCCGAGCTTGCCGGCCTTGATGCCGGTGAGGATCTTCGTGAGCATGCCCTTCCAGTCGTAGATCTGGGAGGACACGACCTGCTTGGGCGCGAGCGACGCCTGCGTCCACTGCGTCCCGAACCACGCGACGTTGTTCTCGCTTCGCGACGGTGATCGCGCCGACGACGGACTGCGAGCTGCCGGTCAGGACGTCCGCCTTCTGCGGCGAGGTACTCGGTCGCCTGCTTCGACATCAGGCTCGGGTCGCTGAACGAGCCGGTGTAGCTGACGTGCACGGTCGCCTCGGGATTCGCGGCCAGCGCTCCGGCCTTGAAACCGTCGACGTACAGCTTGGCGTCACCGACCGCGATCGGCCCGATCACGCCGATCACCTTCGACTTGCTGATCAGCTCGCGCCATGTAGCCCTGGACGTAGCCGCCCTCGTTCGAGGCGGCCTGGTACGCGTAGACGTTCGGCAGGCCGAACGTCGAGGCTCGCCGTGCCCCACGCGAACGAGACCTTCGGGTACTTCGGCGCGAGCTGCTGGATCGTGCCCGCCGTACTGCGAGCCGTGCGCGATGATCAGGTTGTAGCCCTGCGGCCGCGTACTGCCGCATGATGTTGGCCGCGTCGGCGACGACGAACTGGTTCTCCGAGACGGAGAGCTTGAAGTTGTACTTCGCCTGCAGCTGCTTGAGGGCGCGTGTACATCGACTGCGTGAACGCCAGGTCGTTGTGCGCGCTCGGCGCGATCAGCGCGACCTTCAGCTGGGGGGTGGCCGACTTCGAGCTCGCCGTCGCGCCGGCGATCGCGCCGGAGGCGACGAGGAGCGCTGCGACGACGGCCGGGAATGAACAGCAACCGCCTGGAGCGAGGAGATGTGCATGTGCGTTCCTCCTTCATGGACTGCACGACCACCGGTATCTGCCGGCGGCGCATCCATCGTGGCGGAGCGGGGTCTGCGGCAATCGGTGTGTCCGCTGATCGCGGCGGCGGTAATTCCGCACGGCTCCCGCGAGCTCAGCCGCCTCGCTCGTACGGCCTGCCGAGCGCCGCCGGCTGCCGGAAGCGCCGTGCGACCGTCAGGAGCGCGAGCACGGTGATCACCGCCGGCGCCGTCGACGGCGAGGTCGGAGACGCTGAGCGGGATGATCCCGAGCCCCTTCCACGAGAGGATCGACCGCCTCGGTCAGCCCGTAGAGCAGTGCCCCGGCCATCACGCCGACCGGCCGCCAGGCGCCGAAGTAGACGAGCGCGACGGCGATGAAGCCCGCGGCCTGGGTCAGGTTCTGCTGGAAGATGCCGACCTCGATCAGCAGCGTCGCGCCGGCGAGGCCCGGCGAGCGTGCTGCCGATGATCACCGTCGAGTAGCGGATCGCGCGGCACGCTGACGCCGAGGCTGTCGGCTGCGGCGGGATTCTCGCCCGACCGCCTTGATGTTCAGCCCGAACGTCGTGCGGTTGAGGACGAACGTCGACGACCGGGCACGAGCAGGAACGCGAGTAGACGAGCGCGGTCTGCTCGAAGAGCATTCCGCCGACGGTCGGAATGCGGTCGAGCAGCGGGATCGTCGATCGGCGGCAGCTGGTTGATCGGCAGCGGCGTGCCGACGAGCTTCAGGAAGAGCAGGCTGCTGAAGCCGAGCGCGAAGAGGTAGACGCCGATGCCGCTGATCCCCTGCTCGGCCTTGAGCGTGACGCTGATGACCGCCGTCACGAGGCCGAGCAGCGCGCCGACGCCCATGCCCGACCAGCACGGCGAGCCACGAGGTTGTCCGTCTGCAGCGCCGTGTAGTAGCGCGGCGAACGCGCCGAGCAGCATGATCCCGTCGACGCCGAGGTTGATCACGCCGCTGCGCTGGCCCGATCGTCTCGCCGAGCGCCGCGAGCAGGAACGGCGCGGCGAGCTGGATCCCGGACGCGACCGTCGCGGTCAGGATCGCCGAGGTGAAGAACTGGCTCATCCGCTCGCCTCGACGCGAACCGCGCGCTCGAGGCGAGTCGCTCGCCGCGGCGCGCCGGCTCCGGTCCGCCGCCTCGAGCACGCGCGCCCGCCGGCGGACGTACTCGAGCGAGACGACGAACACGACGACGAGCCCGTTCAGCGCGACGATCAGGTCGGACGGGCACGTTCGTCACGACCTGCATCGCCGTCGCCGCCGACGAGCAGCCCGGCGAAGATGAACGCCGAGAGGATCGTCCACAGCGGGTTGAGACCGCCGAAGAGCGCGACGACGATGCCGTTGAACCCGGCCGAGCCGGTGAAGCCGGTGAGGCTGCCGTCGGTGACCATCCGGTGCGAGATCGCTCCCGAACACGAGCATCGAGCCGGCGAGGCCGCACATCGCGCCGCTCAGCGTCATCGCGAGCGTGATCGTGCGCTTCACCGGCATGCCGGCGTACGTCGACGCCTCGCGCGACAGCCCGACGGCGCGGATGCGGAAGCCGAAGCTGGTGCGCCAGAGCAGGACGTAGACGGCGATCGCGACGCAGCACCGAGATGAGCGACGCCGAGGTGCAGCTGCGTGTTCGGGATCAGGATCGGCAGCCACGAGTTCTTCGGGCAGCAGCCGCGTCTGCGGGATGAGGCCGCCGACCGAGCCCGGCCGACTTGTCGACCAGCGGCCCGGCGAGCAGGTAGTTCATGAGCTGGACCGCGACGAGGTTGAGCATGATCGTGCTCAGGATCTCGTTGACGTTGAAGTACGCCTTGAAGACGCCCGGGGATCGCGCCCCAGAACGCCGCCGCCGACCGCTCCGGCGAGCAGCACGAGCGGGATCAGGACGACGCGCGGGCAGGTTCGGGCAAGACGAGCGCGGCCGTCGGTCGCCGCGAGGCCGCCCATCGCGATCTGGCCCTCGCCGCCGATGTTGAAGACGTTCGCGCGGAAGGCGATGCAGATGCCGACACCGACGAGCAGCAGCGGGATCGCCTTGACCGCGGTGCTGCTCGAGCGCGTAGCCGCTGCCGAACGCGCCGGAAGCGAGCGCGTGGTAGCCGGTGACCGGGTTCGCGCCGAGCGCCGCGATCATGATCGCTCCGACGAGCAGCGCGGCGATCGCCGACGCGGGCAGGGCGAACCAGCTCAGGAGAAAACGGCGCCAGTTGAGTCCCGTCGAATGGGTCACGGCCGAATCGAGCGTCACGGACACACTCCGCGCTCGCATCGGTTCGCCCCTACGCCGGGACTGCGGGTTTCCACGGGTTTGCCGCTCGCCTTGCACAGCGGCGTCAGCTCTTTCAGTCGCAAGGCGAGTGGGACCGCCGAGCCGTTCGCCGACTCCTGGTCAGGAGTTCTCCCGATGTCATCCCCAGGTGCGGGGAACACGATTGTGTGGAACACCACCAGGAGGAGCGCGATGTGGACCAATCCATTCGGCAGCGAGGCCGGGGCATTTCGGTTCGCGCTGCTCACCGCCGTTGCCTTTGCCGTCGTCGCGGTCGCGGCGCTCACGGGCGGCACGACCGTTGCGTTGGTCGTGTGGGCGTGCGTGTCCGTCGCCGCAGCCGTCCTCTTCGCTCGGGGCCGGCAGGGAGCGCAGGCGCTGCCGGCGACACCCGCGCATGTCGGCCCGGTCGGCGAACGTCGTCTGATCGTGCTCGCCCAGACGACCCCGCCGGCAGAGCCCATCGGCGACCTGGCCCGCCGCGCCGACCGCATCGTCGTCGTGTCGGCGGCCGCTCCGTCTCCCCTGCACTGGCTGACGTCGGATAACGACGACGCACGCGGTGAAGCCGGACGTCGCGTGGCGGAAACGATCGAGCGGCTGCGCGCAGCGCACTTCGACGCCGTGGGCGTCGTCGGAGACGAGGACCCGGTACGGGCTGTCGAGGACGCACTGCAGGAGTTCGGCGGCGACGAGATCCTGATCGCGACGGGGCGTCGGCCGCGCGAGCTCGCGGTCGCGGCACGCGTCCGGGAACACGTCGCCCTCCCGATCACGCACGTCGTCGCCTAGCGCCCGGCCCGCATGGACGGCCCAATCGCGGCGAGGTTCTGCCCGCGGGCTGCGACTGGGCCAGTGAGTTCGACGACGACCCGCGGCCCAAACCGAGGTGCACGGCTGCCGGGTGGCGCCTAGGCGCGCGGCGCGTACTCGACGCTGCCGAATGGCCAGTCGGAAGCGAGCCACTCACTCACAGCGCGCGAGAGTGGAGTGTCCAGGTGCGCGCGGCTCTCCCGCACCCAAGAGAGCGCACAGGCGTCGTAGTCCCCGTCGGGCACTGGGTAGATGTAGACGCACCCGATCACGTCGCGGCTCACCGGGTCGAGCACCGTGTACGTGAACCCTGTCCGCTTGCGGAAGTCGTCGGCGTGTCGCTGCAGGTCCGCGCGGTTCTCAACCGACGTCATCTCTCGCGGCCAGGAGCCGTCGGGAAACCCGGGCGTGCCCGCGATGTGCTCCATCGACGACGTCCAGGCCTCGTAATCCTGCTCGTTGTGTACCGGCCCGAGCGGTTCGAGCACGAACTCGGGAGTCTGGAGCCCGAGCGGGACATCGAAGTCAGGCGGGACAAACTCGGCCACGCTACCGATCGTCCCAGATTATCGGGGCGCAGCTTGCCTCTGACGCAAGCTGGCGAGCAGGCCCGGGTTCAGTAGTCGTTCTTGAAGGCGAAGTAGGAACCACGAATGCTTCCGGCCAGCTTCGACTTCTGTCTCGCGAACTTGAACCGGGAGGCGAGCTCTGCGGGGACTTCCATCCCCTCGGAGAGCTTGAAGCCCACCGCCCGCTTGTTCGGGTCGTCGACTGTGTACATCACGTTGATCGACAGACCGCTCTCGTAGAAGACGTAGGCGATTCGGATGTTCTCGACCTGGAAGGCCGTAGCCTCGAGCGGTCGAGACGAGATGACGATGTCGCGTTCTTCCTCGAGGATCCGATGGACCCAGTCGAGGGTCGTCTTGGCGTTGCTCGCAGGCTCGACCGTGAAGACGTGGTCGTACTTGTTCCTGAAGTAGCGGGCCTCGTGCGCCCGCAGACCAGCGAGTGCGGACGCGACCGGCGACGACTCCAGACCGACGGTCGACACAGTGGTGAAGTCCACCTCGTGGGGCATATCGCTAGCGCGGCTCCTGGATGCGGATCAGCGACACGGTCACAGGATGCCGTCTCGCGGCCTCAGGCGTCACGTCGGACTGCTGCGCCACGGTTCCGCAGTGCCCCCTGCGCGCGCTCGCAGTTCGAAGGGGTGTCTGACACCTTCAAGGTGTCAGACACCGGTGCGTGTCGCTTGCGCGACCTTCCTCACGCCCGGCTAAGCGTGAGTCACTCGATCGCGCGGGACGTCGGCGGCCGAGGTGCAGCCGACGAGCTTCAGCGCGAGCTCGACCTCGTCGCGCAGGAGCTCGAGCACGCGACGTGCGCCCGCTTCGCCGTCGACCGCGAGCCCCCAGATCGGGGCGCGCCCGGCGAGCACGGCGCGTGCGCCGAGGGCGAGTGCCTTGACGACGTCCGCACCGCGGTGAATGCCGCCGTCGACCAGCACCTCGATGCGCCCCTGCACGGCCTCGACCACCTCGGGAAGGGCGTCGATCGTCGCGGAGACTCCGTCGAGCTGACGACCGCCGTGGTTCGACACGACGAGCGCCGCGGCACCGTGCTCGCAGGCGAGTCGGGCGTCTTCGGCCGTGAGCACGCCCTTCAGGACGAGCGGCATGCCCGCGTCCGCAACGAGCTGCTCCACGTCGCGCCACGAGACGGACGGAGAGAGCAGCAGAGACGTCTCGTGTGGCGTGAACCCGGTGCTCCCGATCGACGCGATCGTGATCCCCTCGGGAATCGAGAAGCCGCTCCTCAGGTCGCGCTCGCGCCGCCCGAGCGCCGGCGTGTCGACCGTGAGAACGAGCGCGGTGAAGCCGGCGGCTCGCGCCCGCTCCACCAGCTCGCGCCGGAGGCCGAGGTCACGAAACGCGTACAGCTGGAACCAGCGCAAGGCACCGGTCTCCGCGACCTCCTCCGGCGTGGCGGTCGCGAACGTCGACACGCACATAATCGTCCCGACCGACCTCGCGGCCCGCGCCATCCCCGGCTCACCGTCCGGGTGGACGACACGCTGGTAGGCGACCGGAGCGACGATGACCGGCAGGGCCACCTCCTGGCCGAGCACGACAGCCGCCGTCGACACCGTCTCGACGTCGACGAGCACGCGCGGCCGAAGCCGCCAGGCTTCGAACGCCTCGACGTTCCAGCGGAGCGTCAGCTCGTCGCCCGCGCCGCCCGCGTAGTAGCCATGAGCGCCGGGCTCGAGGCGCTCGGCGGCCAGGGCCTCGTAGTCCCGAACGTTGAGTGGCTCGCTCACCGGCGACGATTGAACCACGTGAGCCGCCCCCCGGCGGGCGGCTCCTCGCCGAGGGTGCGGGCGCCTGCGAGCAGGTCCTCGGCGTTGAGCCCGCGGAGGTCGTCTGCGCCGAGATCGGCGACGTCACCGGCGCCGAGCCGGAGCGCCTGGGCGTTCAGCGACTGCTCGAAGAGCGTGCGCGCGAAGCGCGCGTTGCCGAAGCCCTCATGCCGCTCCGCTCCCTCGAGGATCGCACGAAGCGCCTCTTCGGCCCCGTCGGCGAGCGCATAGTCGGCCCCCGCGGCGAAGCGGCGGAAGATCTCGACGAGCTCGTCGGAGGAGTAGTCCGGGAACTCGATCTCACGCGAGAAGCGAGAGCGAAGGCCCGGGTTCGATTGCAGGAACCGCCGCATCAACCGTGGGTAGCCGGCGACGATCACGACCAGGCGGTGGCGGTTGTCCTCCATCCGCTTGAGCAGCGTCTCGATCGCCTCGTCGCCGAAGTCCAATCGGTCCCCGTCGCGGGCGAGCGCGTAGGCCTCGTCGACGAACAGCACGCCGTCGAGCGCCTTGCGGATCACCCGGTCGGTCTTGACCGCGGTCAGCCCGACGTACTGCCCGACGAGACCGGCGCGATCGACCTCGACGAGATGCCCCTTCCGGAGCAGACCCATCGAGCGGTACATCTGCGCGAGCAGGCGCGCAACGGTCGTCTTGCCGGTGCCCGGGTTGCCGAGAAAGACGAGGTGCTGTGTGGTCGCGACCTCGGCGAGCCCCGCCTCCTGCCGGCGTGCCTGCACGCGCAGGAACGCGACCAGCGATCGCACCTGCTCCTTCACCGACTCGAGCCCCGGGAGCGAGTCGAGCTCCTCGAGCAGCTCCTCGAGCGGGCGCGGCGGCTCCTGTCGGCGCAGCGCGTCCAGATCGAGCTCGTCGCCGATCTGCTGCCGCAACTGGTCGCCCAGCGCCCGCAGCGACTCGAACGGGTTCACCGGCATGGCCTGACCGTACCCGAGGTGGAGCGTGCTTCCGCTATAGTTAATCGAGTTAATGGTTCGCGTTGTTAACGATCCGATGACGGTTGCCAACAGGCTGCGGCCGGTGATCCTCCGGCTGGCCCGCGAGCTCCGGCGAGAGATCCATTCGCTCGGCGTCACGGGCGGCCAGGTCTCGTTGCTGATCTCGATCAAGCACACCCCGGGGATCACCGCATCCGAGCTCGCCGAGCGCGAGCGCGTCTCCGCGCCCGGCATGTCCGGTCAGCTCGTCCGCCTCGAGGCGGCGGCGCTGATCAAGCGTGTGCGCGCGGACGACCGGCGCCGGATCGGGCTCTACCTGACCGACGAGGGTGAGAAGGTGCTCCGGTCGGTGCGCAAGCGGCGCACTGCGTGGCTCGTCGAGCGCCTCGAGCGCCTCGAGCCGGCCGAGCTCGAGCGGCTGGAAACGGCGATCGCCGCCCTGGAGAGGTTGCTGGACTCGGAGTGACGGTCCTCAGGCTCGTCTCGCGGAAGACCTTCGCCTCGCTCAGGCACCACCACAACTATCGCCTCTTCTTCTTCGGCCAGCTGACGTCGGTCGCCGGGACGTGGATGCAGAACATCGCGCTCGCGTGGCTCGTCGTGCAACTGGAGCCGCACTCACGCGGTCTCGCCGTGGGCCTGCTCGCGGTCTGCCGGTTCGGCCCCTACACGCTGCTCGGTCTCTTCGCCGGCGTCGTCACCGACCGGTTCGACAACCGTCGGACCGTGATCGTCACCCAGAGCGTGCAGATGGCGTTCTCGGCGCTGCTCGCCGCGATCACGCTGCTCGGCCACGTGCAGCTCTGGGAGGTCTACGCGATCGCGGCGCTCTCGGGAATCGCCGTCGTCTTCGACGCGCCCTCGCGCCAAAACCTCACCTTCCAGATGGTCGGCAAGGACGAGCTGCCGAACGCGATCGCCCTCAACTCGAGCCTGTTCAACACCGCCCGCATCTTCGGCCCTGCGCTCGCCGGCATCCTGATCGCGGCGGTCGGCTCCGGCTGGTGTTTCGCAGTCAACGCCGCGAGCTTCCTCGCGGTGATCGTCGCGCTGCTGGCGATGCGCGTCTCCGAGCTCTACCCCCTTGCCGACCGCGGGCGCCCCACCCTGCTCCGGGGCACTCGCGAGGGCTTCGCCTACGCACGCCGCACGCCGACCGTGTGGGTGATCCTCGGGATGATGGTCGTCTTCTCGTCGATCTGCTTCAACTTCAACATCCTGCTACCGCTGCTGGCGAAGGAGACGCTCGCAGCCGGACCGCGGACGTTCGGCACGATCTCGGCCGCCTTCGGGGCGGGCGCGCTCGTCGGGGCGCTGTCGGCCGCCGCTTTCGCGAACGCCCGCTGGCGGACGATGCTCGTGGGGGCGTTCGGCTTCGGCACCTGCGAGCTTCTGATCGCGCCCACCCACTCGACCGTCGTCGCATCGGCGCTGCTCTTCGTCTGCGGCATCTTCTTCACGAGCTACACCGCGAACTCGAACACGGCGATCCAGCTGGCGAGCCCCGACTACATCCGCGGCCGCGTGCTCTCGCTCTACTACTACGCGTGGAACGGGCTCGCCCCGCTGGGCGCCCTGGTCGTCGGCTGGATGTGCGACCGCGGCGGCACCGAGCTTGCGTTCGCGGTCGGCGGTGCGTCCGCGATCGCGATGACGGTACTCGGGGCAGTCGCGATCAAGCGCCCGCCCACGCGGCGGCTGCGCCCGCTCCCGCAGGAGCCTGCCCAGCCGCTCGCCGCGTAGCGGTTTGCGTGATCAGGCGGCGGCGACGCTCGTGGAGCCGCCCTCGAGGCGCACGTCCCACGTCCGGCCGAACGCGGAGACGCCGGACAACCGAGCAGGTCCGAGCCAGTCGGCCGCGCCGGCCGGGACGGCCGCCTCGAGGGTGCGCGTGCGGCGATCCGGCCGAAGCCCGAGCAGGACCTGGAGCAGGAGGACGGCGGCTCCCGCCGCCCAGGCCTGCGGGCTGCAGGCGGCCGGATATGGGATCGGGAACGGCGCCGCACTTCGCGGCAGACCGGCGAAGACCTCGGGAAGCCGGTGGTCGAAATGCGCTGATGCTTCGAGCATCGCACGTGCGATCCGGCCGGCGTCCTCCCAGCGCCCGTACCGGGCGAGGCCCTGGGCGATCAGCGAGCAGTCGTGCGGCCAGACGGTCCCGATGTGGTAGCCGAGCGGGTTGTAGCCGGCATCTGCCGTCGACATCGTCCGGATGCCCCAGCCCGACCAGACCTCCTCGCCCAGCAGAGCCTCGGCGATCGCGTCCGCCCGCGACTCCGGGACGATGCCGCTCCACAGGAGCTGCCCGATGTTGGAGCAGAGCGAGTCGACCTGCCGCTTCTCGCCGTCGAGCGCCAGCGCGTAGTAGCCGCCGCGCCGGTCGACCCAGTAGGCCTCGTCGAAGCGATCGCGAAGCTCGAGCGCCTCGCGATCGAGGCGGTCGGCGAGGTCCTGGTCGCTCCAACCGTCGCGCGCGATCTCGGCCACGCGCCGCTTGGCGTCGAACACGTAGCCCTGGACCTCGCAGGGGGCGATTGGCGTCCGCGCGAGCCGCCCGTCCGAGAAGCGCTGTGAGTCGTGCGAGTCTTTCCACGACTGGTTCGGGAGACCGCGATCCGTTCGCCGCTCGTACTCGACGAAGCCGTCGCCGTCTCGGTCGCCGTGGTGATCGATCCAGGCGAGTGCCGCGAGCGCCGGCTCCTTGAATCGCGCCACGAGCGCCGCGTCGTCCGTCCAGCGCCAGAGCTCGGAGAGCAGGACAAGAAAGAGCGGCGTCGCATCAGCCGTTCCGTAGTAACGGGGAAACCAGACCGAGGCGGCCTTGCCGCGCCGAAGCTCGTGGATGATCTTGCCGGGCTCCGCGTCGATCCGGGGGTCGTACTCGGTCGCCTGAAGCTCGGTGAGCTCCTCGAGCACGGAGACTGCGAGCTCCTGTCCTAGGACGAGCGTCTGCAGGGACGCGATGATCGAGTCGCGCCCGAACACCGTCATGAACCAGGGAGCCCCGGCGGCCGGCACCGGACCGGACGCGCCGCCGCTCCCCGGAAGCCGGAGCGCCGCCAGGTCGGACACCGACCGCTCGTAGGAGCGCCGGAGCGGCTCCCAGGTGCAGCGGAGACGCGGCATGCTCGCGTTCCAGGCCTCGAGCGAGGCGCCGGCGAGCCGGCGAGCCTCCGCGAGGCCGCGCGTGAGGCGGGGGCCGTCGAGGACGTCGACGCGGAGCTCCCAGCGCTCCCCAGGGGAGAGCTCGACCCGCCAGCAGACACGCTCGCCGTCGAGCGCGGCGGGGCGCGAGAAGACGACCCGGGTTTGAACCGGCCCCGCGCCGTCCGCGTCGGAGAGCACGAGCTGTTCCCCGCCGCGATCGAGGCGGCCCTCGGCCGGCGGCGGCAACGGCCGCAGGCCGGCGGCGGCTCCCGCGGCGAGGTCGTGCTCCTTGACCGTGATGATGTCCGCGAAATCGGCTCGGAGCTCGAGTGCGAGCTCGAAGGCGATCGGCTCCATCGCGAGGCACGTGACCGCCAGACGGTCCTGCATCCCGCCGCCCGCGACGAACCGATCGCGGCTGATCAGCAACGCGTTCTCGGGCAGCGTCGGTGACGGCCGGTTGTACAGGTAGATGGCGGCGGTGAAGTGCTCCACGTTGCGCGAGACGAGCAGAAGCGGCCGCGCCCCGTCGATCGTGAGCCGAAGGCGGGAAAGGTGCCTCGTGTCATCGGCGTAGAGGCCCTCGGTTCCGTCGCCAAGATCGCCGAGGTCGTCGGAGACGCAGAAGGTCGATCCGTCGAGGACGGTCAGCGTCACGACTGCATCATGGCGATGCGCCGGAGCAGACGCGCGAGGGGATGACCTGACCCGTCGCGACCGAGTAAGCTCGCTCGAGCGAGAGGAGGTCTTTCAGTGGCAGAGATCGAGTTCGACGACGTCCAGAAGGTCTACGACGACGGCACCCAGGCCGTCTTCGACCTCGACCTGAAGATCGAGGACGGCGAACTGATGGTTCTGGTCGGCCCGTCCGGCTGCGGCAAGACGACCGCGCTGCGCATGGTCGCCGGGCTCGAGGAGATCACCGCCGGCGATCTCCGGATCGGCGACCGCATCGTCAACGACATGACGCCGAAGGAACGCAACATTGCGATGGTCTTCCAGAGCTACGCGCTCTACCCGCACATGACGGTCGAGGACAATCTGGCCTTCAGCCTCAGGCTCCACAAGATGCCGAAGGAAGAGATCAAGCGGCGCGTCGACAACGCCGCGAAGACCCTCCAGATCGACCCGTACCTGAAGCGCAAGCCGAAGGCCCTCTCCGGCGGACAGCGCCAGCGCGTCGCCATGGGCCGCGCGCTCGTGCGCGAGCCGGACGTGTTCTTGATGGACGAGCCGCTCTCGAACCTGGACGCCAAGCTTCGCGTCCAGATGCGAGCGGAGATCCACCAGCTCCAGCGGCGGCTCGACGTGACGACCATCTACGTCACGCACGACCAGGTGGAGGCGATGACGATGGGCGACCGCGTCGCGGTGATGAACGCCGGGCGCCTGCTGCAGGTCGACACGCCGCAGGTGCTCTACGGCCAGCCGACCAACGAGTTCGTCGCAGGCTTCATCGGCTCGCCCGCGATCAACCTCGTCGAGGCACAGCTTGCGCAGGCGAACGGCCACCTGTCTGTCAGCTTCGGCGAGCACCGGCTGACCGTCGACGACAGTGCCGCGCAACGTCGCTCGAGACTGAAGGACTACGTCGGCAAGACGGTCATCCTCGGTATTCGGCCGGAGGACTTCGAGGACGCGAGCCTCGAGCCCGACGTCGCGAGCGACCGGCGGGTAAAGGTCAAGGTCGACCTGTTGGAGCCGCTCGGCGCCGAGGTGATGCTCTATTTCGGCACTGCCGCAACCGCCGTCGTCTCGAGCGCCGCCGCCGCAGACGTGGGCGACGACGCGTCCGTCCGCCTGGGGGACCACGAAGCCGGGGACAAGTCGCGCATGTGCGCACGCGTCAGCCCGCATACACGGATCGCGATTGGTCAGTCCGCGGAGCTCGTGGTCGACACGAGCCGGCTCTACTTCTTCGACCCGCAGACGCGGGAAGCGGTCTAGCCCTTGACGGCGCCGGCGGTGAGGCCGGCGATGATCCGCCGCTGCAGGAGCAGGACGAGGAGGATGAGCGGCAGCGTGATGATCACGGTCGCGGCCATGATCTGGCCCCACGGAACCGCGAAGGCGCTGCCCGTGTTGCTCACGAAGGACGTGATCGCGAGCGGCACCGTGTAGTGGTTCGGCGACTGGATGAACGACAGCGCATAGAGATACTCGTTCCAGGCCGAGATGAACGCGAGCAAGCCGGTCGTGACGAGGCCCGGGGCGATGAGAGGCAGCAGCACCTTCCAGAAGACCTGCAGCGGCGTCGCCCCGTCGACGTAGGCCGCCTCCTCGAGGTCGGCGGGCAGCGCCCGCATGAAGCTCGTGAGCACCCAGATCGTGAACGGGAGCGTGAAGATCAGGTACGTGAAGATCAGCGCGCCCAGCGTGTCATACAGGTTGAACTTCGTGATCGTCGTGTAGAGGGCGCCGAGGATCGCGATCTGCGGGAAGATGGTCATCGACAACACGAGGTACAGGACGAACGATCGGCCGTGGAAGCGGAAGCGCCCGAGCGCAAAGGCGGCGGACGAGCCGATCGCCAGCGAGAGCACCGTGACCGACCCGGCGACGATCGCCGAGTTGAGGAGCGCGTCGGTGAAGAAGGACGCGCTGAGCGCGCCGCGGTAGTTCGCGAGGGTGGGATGCGATGGGAAGTACTTGATGGGCGTCTGGAAGAGGTTCACTTCGGGCGTGAACGAGGAGCGGAGGACCCAGTAGAACGGGAACAGGCAGTAGACGGCGATCGCGGCGATCAGCACGTAGAACGGCGTGCGCGCCAGCAGGCGCCCGAAGCGGTTCTTCCGCAGCCTGCGGATCCGGCTGACCGGCCGCACGATCGGCCGTGCTGCTTCGGCGGCCGTGCTCATGCCGTCTCCCCGCTCACCCTGTTGACGGTCGTGTAGATGACGACGAAGATCGCGATGATCAGGAAGATCACGACGCTGACGGCCGCGCCGTACCCGACGTGGCCGTCGCCGACGATCGTGCTCTGGTCGTAGATCGCCATCGTCTGGGTGTCCGGGCGATTGCCGAAGAAGACGTAGAAGACGTCGAACACCCGCAGCGCGTCGAGCGTTCGGAAGATCAGCGTCACGAGGATCGCCGGCTTGAGCAGCGGGAGCGTGATCTTCCAGAACTGATGCAGTGCGTTCGCGCCGTCGACCCTGGCGGCCTCGTAGAGATCCTGCGGAATCACCTGCAGGCCCGCGAGCAGGAGCAGCGCGACGAACGGCGTCGTCTTCCAGATGTCGACGGCGGCGACCGATCCGAGTGCCGTGCTCGGGGTGGCGATCCAGGCGTGCGGGTGCGAGATGAGGTGGATCCTCACAAGAAGGTCGTTGATGACGCCGAAGGTGTCGTCGAGCATCCACTTCCACATCTGCGCGGCGACGACCGTCGGGATCGCCCATGGAACGAGCATGACCGCGCGCATCATGCCGCGGCCCTTGAAGTTCGAGTTCACGACGAGGGCGATGATCAGGCCGAGGACGAACTCGAACACGACCGTGATCAGGGTGAACTTGACCGTCTCCCAGATCGAGTCGCGGAACTGCGTGTCGTGGAACAGTTGCCGGTAGTTGTCGAGGCCCACCCACTTCGTCGGGGTCAGGGCGAGGAACTCCTGATCCGTGAAGCTCTGGTAGACGGTCTTCCCCAGCGGGTACAGCGCAACGAGCGCGACGACCGCCAGCGACGGCATGAGCAGTAGCCACGCAAGCCGCGTCTGCCGCCGTTCGAGCTTCGTGCGCCTGCCGCGGCGGCGGGTCGGGACCGGTGTCGTTACGGATGTCATCGGGCGCGATCGGAGAAACGAGGGAGGATGACGCCCGTCATCCTCCCTCGTTTCGGGTCAGCGTGCTGCTCGTTACTTCAGAAGTGCCTGGAGCTGGGACTGGAGGCCGGGCAGGACACTCCCCGCCGAGGCTCCGTTGAGGATGCGGCTGATCGCCTGGTAGATGTCCTTCGAGCCCTCGTTGTACTTGGCGCCGAGGACGGTCGACGGGCGGGTCGCCCGCGGGACGTTGGCGGTCGCCGGGTTCAGGTACGGGGCCGCCTTACGGACGGCCGGGTCGTTCGCCAGCGACGGGATCGTCGGCACGTTCGAGTTCGTGATCGTGTCGAACTTCTCGACCGCCTTGCTCGTCATGTAGCGGACGAACTCGATCGCCGCATCCGGATGCTTCGAGTACTTCGAGACGGCGAGCTGCCAGCCGCCCACTGTGGCTACCGAGTGGCCACCTGATCCGTGGGGCAGAGGAGCGACGGCGAACTTGCCGGCGACCTTCGAGCCCTTGGCCTGGTTGAGCGAGTACGCGTACGGCCAGTTGCGCTCGAAGGCGGCGTCGCCGTCGGTGAATGCGGTCTGCGCCTCGCCTTCCTGGTAGGTCGTCACGCCGCGCGGAGTGGTCGTGCCGATCTGAGAGCGGAACAGGTCGAGGATCGCGGTCGCCTTCGCGTTGTTGATCGTGACCTTGCCGTTGTCGATGAAGTCGCCGCCGCCCGAGGACGCGATCCACTCGAGGGCGTCGCAGGTCAGTCCCTCATAGGCGTTGCCTTGGAACACGAAGCCGGAGAAGTTCGGGTTCGTCGCCTGCTCGCCGTCCTGGATCTTCTTCGCCATCGCGAAGAGCTGGGCCCAGGTCGTCGGCGGAGCGCTGTAGCCGTACTTCTTCAGCAGGTCGGTCCGGTAGTAGAGCATCCCGAAGTCGCCGAACCACGGCATCGCGACGAGCTTGCCGTTGACAGTGTCGCTCTTGACGATCCCCGCCGCGTGGATCTTCGACTGAGCGCCGAGCGCCGGCTTCAGGTCGACGAGGAACGGCGCGAACGCGCCGGGCCAGACGACGTCGATCATCGCCACATCGATCGACGACGAATGCGTGGAGAACGCCCTCGCGAGCTGCGAGTACGCGGCGTCCGAGGCGGCGGGATGCGGGACCACCTTCACCTTGATGCCCGTGTCCTTCGTGAACTCCGTCGCGAGCGACGTGTCACGCTGATGTCCGCCGCCGACGGAGTCGCCGACGAACGTGATCGACTGGCCGCCGTACTTCGCCTTGATCGCCGCAGCGTTCGGCACCTTCGGCGCCGCCATCGCAGCGGAGGAGTGGGTCGTCGTCGCCTTCGTCGACCTCGCCGAGGCGACGCTCAGCGAGACGAGCAGAGCGAGGACAGCGACGACTCCTGCCGTGAGAACCAACAGACGAGGTTTCACGTGGTTCGTTTCCTTTCTGTTCGTTTCCTGTTCCCTTCCTCGGAATCGATCAGGAGGGGTGCGCTACGGGGGTCTTGTGCGAGCCTAACACCGTGCCGGGCGAGCTGTCACGGAGAGGCCACAGTGGCGTTCGGGCACTCTGACCTGATGACGAACTCCGTCGAGTCCGCCGCAGGCGGCCTACTAGGTGTAGTTCCTAAAGAGGTTGTTCATCCGGGCCTCCCTGGAGGCTGGGGGTGTCGAAGCCACCCAGCTCCAAAGGAGGCACCGGATGAAGCTCCACGCTAATCATCGGACCTGTCCGAGTAGTCGTCTGTTGATCTGTCGTCGGGTACTCGAGGAGGGTTGGACGCTGGAGCAGGCTGCGGAGGCGGCCGGTTGCAGCTCACGGACGGCGGCGAAGTGGATCGGTCGCTACCGGGGCGGGGATGGTGCGCTGCTGGATCGATCGTCGCGGCCGCAGCGGTCGCCGAGGCGGCTAGCCCAGCAGCGTGTCGAGGCGATCGAGCGGTTACGACGGGTGCGGATGACCGCGGCCGAGATAGCAGAGGTGCTCGAGCTGCCACTCTCGACGGTGTCGCTGTGGTTGAAACGGATCGGGCTCGGCAAGCGCTCTCGGCTCGACCCGCTCGAGCCGCCTAACCGCTACGAGCGCCGCCACCCGGGCGAGCTCGTCCACACCGACATCAAGAAGCTTGGCCGGATCTCTGCGCTTGGCGCCGGCCACCGCGTCACCGGACTACGCAAAAGCCAGCACTACCGGCACGTCAAAAACCGCAAGGTCGGTCTAACCGGGTACGAGTACTTGCACGTCATCGTCGACGACTACAGCCGGCTCGCCTACGCCGAGATCCTCGACGACCTCACCGCCGCATGCGCGACCGCCTTCCTCCGCCGCGCGATCGCTTGGTATGCAGCTCGCGGCGTCAGCGTCAAAGCCGTCATGACCGACAACGGCTCCTGCTACACCGCCCACGACTACGAACGCGCGCTCCGCAGCCTCAGACTCAAGCACTTGCGCATCAAACCCGGCCGGCCACGCACCAACGGCAAAGCCGAACGGCTGATCCAAACGCTGCTCAACGAATGGGCCTACGCACGCCTCTACGGCAGCTCAGCCGAACGAGCCGCAGCCCTCCCGCTCTACCTCGACCGATACAACTACCGACGACCCCACGGCAGCCTCAGCCACCAGCCGCCCGCATCGCGGCTGAACAACGTCCTTGGGAACTACAACTAGGGGCGGCTCCTTGATGCCCGCGAACTTCCAGCTCGTCGCACGCACGGGCCACCCGAGCTTCCTCGACCTACCGTGGGAACAGCCGCTCGACGAGTGGCGCTCGGAACGGATCGTGAAGCTGATCCGCGGCATCAGCCGCCACGTCGTGCGCTTCGTCGAGTACGACGGCGTCCTCTACGCGCTGAAGGAGCTGCCCGAGCGGCCTGCGCGACGGGAGTGGACGCTGCTGCGCCGGCTCGAAGGCCAGGGCCTGCCGGTCGTCGAGCCGGTCGGGCTCGTCACGAACCGCGAGGGCGACCTGGACGCGATCCTGATCACCCGCCACCTCGAATACTCGCTGCCCTACCGGGCCCTGTTCTCGGGCGCGGGCATCCCCGACCTGCGCACACACCTGCTGAACGCGCTCGTGGAGCTGATCGCGCGCCTGCACCTGCGCGGCTTCTTCTGGGGTGACTGCTCGCTGTCAAACGCGCTCTTCCGGCGCGATGCCGGCGCGCTCTCCGCCTACCTCGTCGATGCGGAGACGGGCGAGCTGCACGGGCAGCTCTCCGACGGACAGCGGGCATACGACCTCGACATCGCGCAGCTGAACGTCGTCGGGGAGCTGCTCGACGTCGACGCAGAGGTGGGGCTGCCGGCCGGGCTCGACCCGGACGAGACGGGCGAGGAGGTCGTCCGTCGCTACGAGAGCCTCTGGCACGAGCTGACCCGCGAAGAGTCGTTCGGCCCGGACGAGCGCTACAAGGTCGACGAGCGCCTGCACCGACTGAACGAGCTCGGCTTCGACGTGGAGGAGATCCGGCTCGATGCGACCCCGGGCGGCTACCGCCTGCACCTCGACCCGCACGTCGTCGAGCCGGGCCACCACCGCCACCGCCTGCTCCGGCTGACCGGGCTCGACGCCCAGGAGAATCAGGCGCGTCGCATGCTGAACGACATCGCACGCTTTCGCGAGGCGCTCGAGCGGGAGGAGGGCAGGCCGCTCTCCGAGTCCGTGGTCGCGGCACGCTGGCGCGACGAGGTGTTCGAGCCGGCGGTCGCCGCCGTGCCGGAGGAGCTGTGGGGACGCCTGCCCGCCGCCGAGGTGTTCCACCAGGTGCTCGAGCACCGCTGGTTCCTGTCGGAAGCGGCGCGCAAGGACGTCGGTATCGACGAGGCCGTCCGCTCGTACGTCGAGCGCGAGCTGCCCAAGCGGCCGGCGGAGCGGGTCGTGCTCGAGGTCCCGGACGAGACGACGTGACCTGCCCCGACGCCTACCGCACCCCGGACGAGCGCTTCGAGGCCCTGCCCGACTACGACTTCGCTCCGCACTACCTCGACCAGGCCGGGCTCCGGCAGCACTATGTCGACGAGGGCGACGGCCGGCCTGTCCTGCTGCTGCACGGCGAGCCGACGTGGGCCTTCCTGTACCGCAAGCTGATTCGTGAGCTCGCGCCGCACGCACGCTGCGTCGCACCCGACTATTTCGGCTTCGGTCGGTCGGACAAGCCGACCGACCCGGGCTGGTACTCCTACGACGGCCATTACCAGGCGCTCGAGCGGTTCGTGCTCCAGCTCGACCTGCGCGACACGACCGTCGTCGTGCAGGACTGGGGCGGCCCGCTCGGGTTCCGCCTCTGTGTCGAGCACCCCGACCGCGTTGCCCGGCTCGTCGTGCTGAACACCGGCATCGGCGTCGGGGCCCCAAGCGACGAGTGGCTGCGCTTCCAGGCGTTCATGCGCCGCGTCGGCACCGAGATCCGTCCCGGCGAGCTCGTGCGGCTCTCGCTCGTCCAGCCCGCCGGAGACGACGTGATCGCCGCGTACGACGCCCCCTTCCCGACGCCCGGATCGCGGCACGCCGTGGTTCGGTTCCCGGAGCTCGTCCCGACGAGCGTCGACCATCCTTCCGCCGCAGCGATGCTCGACGTACGCGAGCGTCTGAGGAGCTTCGAGCAGCCGTCGCTCGTCGTCTTCGGCGACGGCGACCCGATCTTCTCCCGCCGCGCCGCCGAAGCGATGGCGGAGCTGCTGCCGAACGCCGAGCTCGATCCGCCGCTCGTGGGCGCCGGGCATTTCCTGCAGGAGGACCGAGGCGCGGAGCTCGGGCGGCGCATCGCCGCGTGGCTCGGCTGAAAGGCTAGTCGTCGAGCGAGACGATCTCGTCGAAGCGCTCGAGGCGCAGCGACGAGTGCGTGATCAAGAGCACACCGACGTCATCGGCGGCGTCGAGGAGGTCGTCCAGCAGCGCCGCCGCCGTCTCGTCGTCCAGGTGCGCGGTCGGCTCGTCGAGGACGAGCAGAGACGCGCCGGAGAGGAACGCCCGCGCGAGCGCGATCCTCCGGCCCTCGCCGCCCGAGACGAGTGCTCCCTCGTCGCCGACGTCCGTGTCGAGCCCGTCCGGGAGAGAGACAACCCAGTCCCAGGCCCGCGCGCGCTGCAACGCCACGATGATCTCCGCGTCGGTGGCGTCGGGCCGCGCAAGCCGGACGTTCTCGCGGATCGTGGTCGCGAAGAGGTGGGCTTCCTGGCCCGCGAGCGCGACGATCCGGCGCACGTCGTCGTGAGCGAGGTCGCGCAGATCGACGCCGCCGAGCGTGACCCGGCCTTCGTCCGGGTCGCGGAACCGCACGAGCAGCTGTGCGAGGGTGCTCTTCCCGGCGCCGCTGCGGCCGACGACGGCGATCCGCCGGCCCGGCTGGAGCTCGAGGGATACGCCGCCGAGCACCCACGGCCCCTCGCCGTAGCGAGCACGGACGTCCTCGACGCGCAACACGGGCGGGCCCGTGAGCTCCTGCGGCGCAGCCGGGTCGCGGACCGACGGCTCACTGTCGGTGAGCTCGAGCAGCCGGGCGGCGGCCGCCTCCGTGGCGACGAGGTGGTCGGCTGCGAGCGGCAGCGCGCGGACGCCTTCGAACACCGCGAGCGTCACGAGCGCTGCGAGACCGAGCAGGATCCCGCGTGCATGCCCGACGGCCACCGCCAGGACGATCGCCGACGTGAGCCCCCCGAGTGCGAGCAGCGCGCCGTCACCCGCGCCCGAGGCGAGCGCGCGGCGCGCCGTCGAACGGCGGAAGCGGCGGTCCGCGTCCGCGATGTGGCGCAGACGATCGTTGGCGGCGTCGTAGGCGACGAGCTCCGGCAGTGCGCCGAGCAGGTCGACCGTCGCGCCTGCAAGCTCCGCTCGCTCCGACGGCCTGCGACGCGCGGCGGCGCGGCCGAGACCGAGGACGCCGAGTGGGACGAGCACGGCACCCGCCACGAGCGAGACGCCGAGCGCGAGACCCGCGCCAGGCGCGACGAGCGAGACGGCGAGCACCGACGCGCCGCCCACGAAGAGCGCGGCGAGCGGTGGCGCGACGACTCGCACGAGCACGTGCTGGAGGGCGTCGACGTCCGCGACGAAGCGAGACAGGAGCTCGCCGCCGCGGCTCCCGCCGACGTCGCCTGGAACGAGCGGCTCGAGCCGAGAGAAGAAGCGGACGCGCACGAGCGCGAGGAAGCGAAAGGACGCGTCGTGGGAGACGAGGCGCTCGAGATAGCGAAGAACCGCACGCGCAAGCGCGAAGAACCGCACGCCGACGATCAGCACCGTGAGCGAGAGCACCTCCGGCCGAGTCGCCGCCTTCGAGATCAGATAGCCGGAGTTCGCGAGCAGCGCGGTCCCGGCCGCGAGCGTGAGCGCGGCCAGGCCGACCGAGACGGCGAAGCGGCGGCGAAGCGGGCGGCCCTCGCCGAGCACGCGTGTGAGCGAGCTCATGCGGCCGCCCTCCGCCGCTCGCGGAGCCTGCCGTCGCTCAGCTCGAGCACCCGGTCGACGGCGCGCAGCACGCGGGAATCGTGCGTCGTGACGAGGAGCGACCGCGTGCGCGGCAGCGCGGCGAGCACGTCGACGACGAGCTCGGCCGACACGCCGTCGAGGTGGGCGGTCGGCTCGTCGAGGAGGAGCAGCGGTGCATCGCGGAGGAATGCACGTGCGAGTGCGGCCCGCCGCCGCTCCCCTGCGGAGAGCGTCTCGGTGCGCGCGTCGAGCACGGAGGCGAGGCCCGCCGAGGCGAGCGCGGCGCGCACCGCCCCGTCCGAGGCGGCCCCGTCGCCGAGGCGGACGGCCTCGGCCACGGTTCCCGGCTCGAGCAGCGGCCGCTGCGGCACCCAGGCGAGGTGACGCCGCCACGAGCTCGGATCGGCAAGGAGGAGGTCTGCTCCGTCGACGAGGATGCGGCCTTCGGCCGGGTCGGCGAAACGCAGGAGGAGCGACAGGAGCGTCGACTTGCCTGCCCCGCTCGGCCCGACGACCGCGACGCGCTCGCCCGGCGTCAGCACGAGGTCGATCCCGCGCAGCACGGCTCCCCGCCCCGGGTACGAGACTCGGACGCCCGACAGCTCGACCGTCCCCGGCACCGGGGCGGGCGCGGTGCCGTGCACGGGAGGCTCGAGCGAGCCGAGCTCGAGCAGCCGGCCGGCCGCGGCGAGCCCGTCGGCACTCGCGTGGAACTGCGCCGAGGCAGTGCGGAGCGGGGCGTAGAGCTCCGGTGCGAGGACGAGGATCGTGAACGCGGGAGCGAGGCCGATCGAGCCGTGCACGAGCCGGATGCCGAGCTCGACGGCGACGAGCGCCGTGCCGAGCGAGGCGGCCAGCTCGAGCACCAGGGCCGAGAGGAACGCGACCCGGAGCGTCGCCATGGTCGTCTGGCGGTACTCGTCGGTGTAGCGCGCGATCGCCTCGACCTGGGCCCGGCCGCGCCGGTACGCACGCAGCGTCGTCAAGCCGCGAACGACGTCGAGGAAGTGCGTCGAGAGCGCCTGCAGCGCCCGGAACCGCTTCATCGTCGCGTGCTCGGTGGCGCGGCCGATCAGGATCCCGAAGACCGGGATCAACGGCAGCGTCACAAGGAGGAGAAGGCCCGAGATCCAGTCGCGCCAGAGCGTCCAGGCGAGGAGCACCGGCGGGACGACCGAGGCGAGCGCGAGCTGTGGCAGAAAGCGGGCGAAGTACGGCTCGAGCGCGTCGCCACCGTCGAGCACGGCGCCCGCGACCTCTCCCGCCCGCAGCTCGCCCAGCCCCCCGGGCCGCGAGCGGACGAGCGCAGAGAGGACGCGGAGCCGCAGGGTCGAGAGTGTCGCGGCCGCGGTCAGCGAGCCGCCGCCCTCGAAGGCCGAGGCCGCGAGACCTCGCACCACCGACACGAGCGCGAGTGCGATCAGCCGCCCGCCGAGGCGGTGCACGCTCTCGTGGCCGAGGAACGCGGCGGCGACGATGCTCCCGAGCAGGATCGCCTGCGCGAGGATCGCGGCCGCGCTGACCGCCGCGAGGAGGCCGCACGCGCCGAGGTAGCGGCGGACCGCCGGGACCTCCCGCACGAGCCTCGGATCGACCGGACGCACGCTAGTGGTCGGTGCCGAGCGGCGACCGCGCGAGCGCCTCGAGGGGAGTGCCGACCTCTTCACCGCCGAGCCGCGCGCGGAACACCCAGTACGTCCAGGCCTGGTAGGCCAGCACGACCGGGGTCAGGAGGAGCGCGACGATCGACATCACCGTCAGCGTGTAGTGGCTCGAGCTCGTCGTGAAGATCGTCGGGCTGAGGGCGTTCGACGTGCTCGAGACGATCACGCGCGGGTACAGGTTGAGGAACAGCGTGAGCGTGACGAGAGCGATCGAGAGCGCCGTCCCGACGAACGCCCACCCGTTCCGGCCGGCGCGAACGAGCATCCCGGCGACGAACGGCAGGAGGAAGGCCGTGATCGGGATCAGGCCCGGCACGAGCCCCTTGTCGTGCAGGTGCCGGGCGTTGACGTACGTCCAGACGAGGAAGGCGACGACGAGGAGCGCCGCGGGAGCGGCCAAGCGAAGCGCCGCGCCGCGCGCCCGAAGCTGCAACTCGCCCTCGGTGCGAAGCGACAGGAAGAGCGCGCCGTGGAAGGTGAAGAGCGCAAGCCAGGTGACGCCGCCGAGCAGGGCGTACGGATGGACGAGGTCGAGGAAGCTCCCGGTGAACTCCCCCCGGGAGTCGATCGGGATCCCGCCGACGAAGTCGGCGAAAGCGACTCCCCAGAGCAGCGCCGGGAGCGCGCTCGAGGCGGCGAGCGCCCAGTCCCAGCGGTTGCGCCAGGCCGCGTCGGGCCGCTTGTTGCGGTACTCGATCGCCACGCCGCGCACGATCAGCCCGACGAGCACGAGGAAGAGCGGCAGGTAGAAGGCCGAGAAGACGGTGGCATACCAACCGGGGAACGCCGCGAACGTCGCGCCGCCGGCGGTCAGCAGCCAGACCTCGTTGCCGTCCCAGACCGGCCCGATCGTCTTGATCAGCGTGCCGCGCTGCTCCTCCGTCCCACCGAGGACGCGCTGCAGGACCCCGACACCGAAGTCGAAGCCCTCGAGCACGAAGTAGCCGATCCAGAGGACCGCAATCAGCCCGAACCAGAAGGTCTGCAGGTTCCAGTAGCCGTGGGTGTTGGCGAGCAGCATCAGTAGACGAGGGCGGGAAGCTTGGCGGGAAGGGTCTGGGCGTCGCCGACGGGCAGTGAGCCTTGAGGCTCGGGACCGGCCTTGGCGGCGCGCGTCATCAGGAGGCCCTCGACGACTGCGAGCGCGCCGTAGAGGAGGGTGAAGCCGGCGAGGGTGAGCCCGACCGACCAGGGGCCGACGCTGGGCGAGACGGCGTCCTTTGTCAGCAGGAGGCCCTGCACGACCCACGGCTGCCTGCCCATCTCGGTGAAGAGCCAGCCGGCGAGGTTCGCAACGAGCGGCAGCGCAACCAGCCAGACGGCCGCGCGCAGGTAGCGCTGCGACTGCTCGAGACGGCCCGGCCTGCGCGCGAGCAGCAGGCCCCCCGCCGAGAAGAGCACGGCGAGGAAGCCGAGGCCGGTCATGACGCGGAACGTCCAGTAGGCGACGCCGACGATCGGCTTGTAGTTGCCCGGGCCGTACCTGGCCGTGTACTGCGCCTCGAGATCGTTGATCCCCTCGACCCGGCCGTTCCACGAGTTGTCCGCCAGGATCGAGAGCCCGTGCG
Source organism: uncultured Thermoleophilia bacterium (assembly GCA_963725595.1). GTDB lineage: Bacteria > Actinomycetota > Thermoleophilia > Gaiellales > Gaiellaceae > PALSA-600. Next base: position 345,932 of record CAVRYT010000004.1, read on the forward strand.
GGATGTGGATCGAGACGAGCGAGGATGACGGGTACTTCTGCCACGGGCCGATGTCGAAGAGCGAGAACTGCGCGCCGTTCTCCGTCTGGTAGAGGGCTTCCGCGGCCGCCATCTTCATCGGCTGCTGCTTCGTCATCAGCTGCGCCTGGGTGTGCCCCAGGAGGACCGTGAAGACGGAACTGACGAGCGTGGCCCAGAGCGCGATCCGCGCCACGGGCTCGAACAGGCCGGCCTGCGTCGAGCGTCGCCGAAGGTGCCAGGCTGCGACTCCGAGGACGAGCATCGACGCGGTCAGGCCGGCGGCGGCGATCGTGTGCCCGAAGGCACGGATCAGGGTCGAGTTGGTCAGCACCTGCGCGATCGACGTCATCTCGGCGCGATGGGTGACCGGATTGATCTTGTAGCCGACCGGGTGCTGCATCCACGAGTTCGCGGCGAGGATGAAGTACGCGGAAAGCGTCGAGCCGAACGCGACCAGCCAGATGCACGCGAGGTGCACCTTCGGCTTCAGCCGGTCCCAGCCGAAGATCCAGAGTCCGAGGAAGGTCGACTCGAGGAAGAACGCGGCGAGGGCCTCCATCGCTAGCGGCGCGCCGAAGATGTCGCCGACATAGCGCGAGTACGCCGACCAGTTCATCCCGAACTGGAACTCCTGCACGATGCCGGTGACGACGCCGAGCGCGAAGTTGATCAGGAAGAGCTTCCCGAAGAAGCGCGCGAGCCGCAGCCAGCGCTCGTCGCGGGAGCGATACCACGCTGTCTGGAAACCGGCTACGAACCACGCGAGCCCGATCGTGACCGGCACGAACAGGAAGTGGTAGAGCGTCGTGACGCCGAACTGCCAGCGGGCGAGATCGAGAGCGCTCACGAAGGCGAGGCTGCCGAATCCTCGTAGGACCGAGCATCGGCCGAAGGCCGCGGGGGCACTGTTGGATTCTACCGATGCGGGTCAGACGCGCTTCGTGTCCCACCGGTAGGCCCGGGCGCCGAGGAACCCGGCCGCGGCGCTCCACGCGGCGACGACCGCCCACTCCGGTGCGGAAACCACGGAAGAGAGAGTCGCCTCTACGCTGCAGGACGTGCGGATCCTCCGGCGTGCGCTGATCGGCCTCGCCGCGCTCGTCGTGATGCTGCTGCTCGCCTCGGTCACGTACAACGCGCTGACCTCCGATCCGAACGTGCCCGTGTCGAAGCTGTGGCAGGGCCGCTTCCAGGACGGAACCGCCTTCCGCGAATGGGGCTCGCGCGGATCTCCGATCGTGCTGCTCGGTGGCTTCCTGGAGCCGTCGTTCGTCTGGAGCGGTGTCGGGCCGATTCTCGGTCGCCGCCACCGCGTGTTCGCGCTCGATCTCGACGGGTTCGGCTACAGCGAGCGCCGGGGGCCCTGGACGCTCGCGCACTGGGCCGACCAGGTTCAGGCGTTCATCAGGTCGCTGCATCTGGGCCGACCGGCGGTCGTCGGGCACTCCGTGGGCGCTGCCGTGGCGGTCGAGCTCGCAACGCGGGGGGCAGCGTCTCGGATCGTGCTCCTCGACGGCGACGCGCTCCCGATCGGCGGGCCGCCCGGCATCCTGCGGTCCGCCCTGGCCCACTCGCCGTTCTTCACGAGCCTCTACCGCATCGTCCTGCGCTCGGACTGGATCGTGCGGCGAGTCCTACGGAACGCCTACGGCCCGCGTCACCCACCGCTCGACTCGGCTGAGCTCCGACGATGGACAGATCAGTTCCGCGCACAAGGTGCCCGACAGGCACTGCAGGGCCTGCTCGAGCACGGGATCGCGGGCGTCTCACGGCCGGTGTTGCAGCGGCTGAAGGTGCCGGCGCGGGTCGTGTGGGGCGCTCGAGACGGCGTCGACCCGGTCGCGGCCGGCCGTCGCAGCGCTCGCGATCTGCGCGCACCGTTCGTGCTCGTCCCGGGCGTCGGGCACCTGTCGCTGCTCGAGGCGCCGAGAGCCGTGGCGCGCGCGATCCTCGGCTAGGTGTAGTTCCCAAGGACGTTGTTCAGCCGCGATGCGGGCGGCTGGTGGCTGAGGCTGCCGTGGGGTCGTCGGTAGTTGTATCGGTCGAGGGAGAGCGGGAGGGCTGCGGCTCGTTCGGCTGAGCTGCCGTAGAGGCGTGCGTAGGCCCATTCGTTGAGCAGCGTTTGGATCAGCCGTTCGGCTTTGCCGTTGGTGCGTGGCCGGCCGGGTTTGATGCGCAAGTGCTTGAGTCTGAGGCTGCGGAGCGCGCGTTCGTAGTCGTGGGCGGTGTAGCAGGAGCCGTTGTCGGTCATGACGGCTTTGACGCTGACGCCGCGAGCTGCATACCAAGCGATCGCGCGGCGGAGGAAGGCGGTCGCGCATGCGGCGGTGAGGTCGTCGAGGATCTCGGCGTAGGCGAGCCGGCTGTAGTCGTCGACGATGACGTGCAAGTACTCGTACCCGGTTAGACCGACCTTGCGGTTTTTGACGTGCCGGTAGTGCTGGCTTTTGCGTAGTCCGGTGACGCGGTGGCCGGCGCCAAGCGCAGAGATCCGGCCAAGCTTCTTGATGTCGGTGTGGACGAGCTCGCCCGGGTGGCGGCGCTCGTAGCGGTTAGGCGGCTCGAGCGGGTCGAGCCGAGAGCGCTTGCCGAGCCCGATCCGTTTCAACCACAGCGACACCGTCGAGAGTGGCAGCTCGAGCACCTCTGCTATCTCGGCCGCGGTCATCCGCACCCGTCGTAACCGCTCGATCGCCTCGACACGCTGCTGGGCTAGCCGCCTCGGCGACCGCTGCGGCCGCGACGATCGATCCAGCAGCGCACCATCCCCGCCCCGGTAGCGACCGATCCACTTCGCCGCCGTCCGTGAGCTGCAACCGGCCGCCTCCGCAGCCTGCTCCAGCGTCCAACCCTCCTCGAGTACCCGACGACAGATCAACAGACGACTACTCGGACAGGTCCGATGATTAGCGTGGAGCTTCATCCGGTGCCTCCTTTGGAGCTGGGTGGCTTCGACACCCCCAGCCTCCAGGGAGGCCCGGATGAACAACCTCTTTAGGAACTACAACTAGTCGCCGCTAGATCATCCCGGCGCGCATCGCGTGCGTCGCCGCGCCCGCGCGCGTCGATTGCGACAGCTTGCGCAGGATGTTCGCAACGTGGCGATGGACCGTGTGCTCGCTGAGAACGAGCGTGTCGGCGATCTCGCGGTTCGACATGCCGGTGGCGACGAGCCGTAGCACCTCGGTCTCGCGGCCCGTCAGCGGCGACGCCGCCTCGAGGCCGGTCGGCACCTCGCCGTGCAGGAAGCCGGCGAGAGCACGGAAGATCTCGCGGCGATCGTCCCGCCACGGCATGTGCGAGTCCCCCGCGAGCGGGACGAAACGCGCGTTCTGGATCAGCGAGGCGAGCTCGCGGCCGCGACCGATCGGAACGGTGCGGTCACCGCGGCGATGCAGAACGAGCGAGGGCGTGCGCACGTACGGCAGCACGTCCCGGAGGTCGGCGGTCAGATCGAGCTCGAGCAGTGCGGCCGCCGCCTCCGCCGTCGCCGCCGTCCGCTGCAGGCGGGTGTAGCGAAGGATGTCATCGCCGCTCGCGTGCGGGTCGAACAGACCCGCGAACATCTGGGCGGCGAGCGGCCAGTTGACCCGCGTGAACTCGATCAACGACCGCTTCGTCGGCTCGGGGATGTCGGTCCGCGACGCGTACGCGCCGAAGAAGACGATCCTGGGCACGAGCTCGGGAGCGCGGGTAGCGAGCATCGACGCCGAGAGCCCGCAGCAGGACGTGGCGAAGACGACAGCGGGGCCGACGGCGCGGATCACCGCCTCCAGCTGGCGGCTCTCCCCGTCGACCGTCGGCGGCGGGTCGAGCTCGCGCGACGAGAGGCCCGTGCCGAGCCGGTCGAAGCGGACGACCGTGTGCGTGCGCGCCACCTCCGCGTAGAAGCTCTGCTGCTCCGGGTCGACCCACTCCTCCTCGAGGTGGCAGACCCAACGCGGGCCGAAGACGATCGGCGGCCCGTCTCCGCAGGTGGCGTAGGCGACGCTGCGGCCGTCGACCTCGACGTACCGGATCTCCTGCTCCATGTCGGTGAAGCGTAGTGGCCGGAACGGGCCATGCCGGAAAGATGGCCCGACAAGCCGAGGCGCCCGGGCCATCCGAACGTGCACCGTTCGCCGTATGCACAGCGAGATGGTTCGAGGCATCACGATCCGGCAGCTGAGAAACGGCGAGCGACACGTCGTGCAGGCGGTCTTCGACCGGCTCGGGCCACGCTCGCGACTGCTCCGCTTCGGCGGCGCGAAGAACGTCCTGTCGCCGTCCGACCTGGAGCAGCTCGCACGGGTCGACGCGAACCACCACGTCCTGGTTGCGGTCGCGAACGGCGAGGCGGTCGGGATCGCCAGGCTCGTCCGCGACGGCGACTCCGCCGAGGTGGCGTTCGCGGTCGCAGACGAGTGGCAAGGCAAAGGCGTCGGCCGGCAGCTCGTCGACCGACTGGCTGCGGATGCGCGGGCAGCGGGCATCGCGCGGCTCACCGGCACGGTGAGCGAGGACAACTCCCCGTCGCTGCGGCTGCTCCGGCGCCTGCGCGCGCAGGTCGTCTGGGCCTAGACTCTGCGCCTGTGGCGCACGCCGTCGGGCTGAAGATCGACCACGAGCTACCGGTCGGGAACGTGGACATCAAGGTGATCGTCACGCAGGACGGCGAGCGCCTCGGGCAGCTGAAGCTGAGCCGCGGCTCCGTCGACTGGAAACCGGGCCGCGCGAAGCGGACATGGTCGCTCGAATGGGAGCGGTTCGACCAGCTGATGCGCGAGCACGGTCACTCGCCGCGGGGTGTCTGATCGAGCAGCGCGTCAGCCTCGTCACGCTCGGCGTCTCCGACCTCGGCCGCGCGCGCCGGTTCTACGAGGCGCTCGGCTGGTCGACCGCGGCCGCGCCGAACGACGACGTCGTGTTCTTCCAGGCGGGGGGCATGATTCTGGCGCTGTGGGGCCGCGTTCAGCTCGCCGAGGACTCGGGCGTCGAGGATGACGGGGGCTTCGGGGGCATCACCCTCGCGCACAACGTGCGCTCGCCGGAGGCGGTCGACGGGGTGATCGAGCAGGCGCGGGCGGCCGGCGCGCACATTGCACGCGAACCGGCAGCGACGTTCTGGGGCGGGTACTCGGGAGTCTTCGTCGATCCTGACGGGCACCCGTGGGAGGTCGCCCACAACCCGCACTGGCGGGTCGCGGGCGACGGCTCCACGTTCTTGAACTAGGCGGTCGCGGGCCCGACCTGCGCCGTGCAGAACGCACAGCGGCTCGCCGCGAGTGGGATCTCGCTCAGGCACTCCGGGCACGCGCGCGTGGTCGCATCCACCGAGGTCTCCGTCCGGCGGCGGGCCATCAGCGCATTGACCGGCTTGATCACAAGGTAGAAGACGACCGCCGCGATCACGACAAACGAGATCACCTCGTTGAGGAACTGCCCGTAGAGGAAGTGGCTCTTGTGGATCGTGAACGAGAGCGCGGCGAAGTCGGGCTTGCCGCCGATCGCGGCGATCAGCGGTGTGATCAGGTCGGCGACGAGTGCGGTGACGACGGCGCCGAAGGCGACGCCGATCACGATGCCGACCGCCATGTCGACCAGGCTGCCGCGCAGCAGGAACTCCTTGAAGTCCTTCATGCGCGAGCAGTTCGGCGCTAGAGGATGCGTCCCTCCCAGGGAGCGAGCCTCTCGCCCTCGAAGGTCGCAGGCTTCGAGGTCATGTTCAGCGCGCACGTGCGGCGACCGCGCGCGTAGGCCCACACGCCGCGCGGGCTCGGTAGCGTCTCGTAGCCGTCGCCGTCGAGCTCCTGGCGCGCCCTGATCAGCTCACGCGAGTAGTTGAGGATGCTGCCGGGGTCGGCTTCCGCCTCCTCGACGTTGCGGGTCGTGTCGAGGAGCGGCAGCCACGGATCGACCCACTCGGCGCCGCTGCGCGTCCACGGCATCGGGGTCCGCTCCGGGTCGCGCGGCGGGTCGGCGAGGTCGACGAGCCGACTCTTGGGCACGCGGCCGTCCTCGAGCCCGAGCTCGTCTCCCTGGTAGAGGATCGCGACGCCCGGCAGGGTCAGGAGCAGGAAGAGCGCCGCCCGGTGCAGATCGGGATCGCCCTTGGCCCAGCGGGTCGCCATGCGCGAGTGGTCGTGGTTCGAGCCGAACCAGACCGGACGCCGGCCCTCAGGGATCGTGCGCATCGTCTGCTCGACGATCGGCCGCAGCTCGTCGATCGTGAACTCGGCGCGCAGGAACGGGAAGTTCTGCGCGAGGTCGAGGTGCTGCCAGTACGGCGGCAGCTCGTCGAGCGGCACGTACGTCTCCCCCATCAGCATCGGCTTGGGCTCGTATTCGGCGGCGATCTCCTGCCAGTGACGGTAGATCTCGTGCACCTCGGGCCGGTTGCGCATGTGCTCGACGCCGTCGCGCAGCTCACGATCCTTGATCAGCGCATGCGCGACGTCGATGCGGAGCCCGCGCACGCCGCGGTCGAACCAGAAGCGGAGGACGCGGTCGAACTCGGCGCGCACGTCCTCGTTCCACCAGTCGAGATCGGGCTGCTGCGGCGCGAACTGGTGGAGGTAGTAGCGCTTGCGCCGCTCGTGCCAGGCCCACGCCGAGCCGCCGGTAAAGATCGAGCGCCAGTCGTTCGGCACGTCCTTCGACCAGACGTAGTACTCGGGCCGGTCCGTGAACCACGCGTGCCGGTCGGAGGTGTGGTTCGGGACGAGGTCGAGCCAGACGTCGATGCCGTGCCTGCGCGCCTCGACGATCAGAGTGTCGTAGTCGGCGAGCGTGCCGTAGTCGGAATGGACGTCGAGGTAGTCGGCGACGTCGTAGCCCCAGTCGACGTTCGGGCTCGGATGAACCGGCGAGAGCCAGAGGAAGTCGACCCCGAGCCGCCGGGCGTAGTCGAGCTTCGCGGTCAGCCCGGGCAGGTCGCCCGTGAACGACCGCAGGTAGAGCTGGAGACCGGTCAGCTGATCGACCAGGTGTCGCCCGAAGCGATCAACGCCTGCAGGTCGCCGTCTCCGCCGGCGCGGTCGAGCTGTGCCTGGACGAGCTCGTCGTAGCTCTCGCGCGCGACATCGCGGAAGACGCCGAGCGGGGCCACGCCGTCCTTCTCGATCGAGAGCTGCGCGAGGGCGAAAGCGGTGGCGAAGTCGCTCTCGTCGTGGACGATCCCGGTGCCCGCGAACTCCTCGCCGTGCGCGAGGTACGTACGTGCGTCCTTGTCCTCGCGGATCGTGGCGAACTCGCCGTCGTTGTAGATGTTGCAGTTCTGGAAGATCTCGACGAACGCGGCACCCTGGTGCGACGCCGCCCGGCGGAGGACGTCCGTCAGCCCGGGCTTGTCGATATCGAGCGCACGCGCGACGAACGTCGCCCCGGCGCCGAGCGCGAGTGCGAGCGGGTTGAACGGGTAGTCGACGCTGCCCATCGGCGTCGAGCCCGTCACCTTCCCCTGGCCGCTCGTCGGCGAGTACTGGCCCTTGGTCAGACCGTAGATGCGGTTGTTGAACATCAGGATCTTCAGGTTCACGTTGCGCCGAAGCGCATGGATCAGGTGGTTGCCGCCGATCGAGAGCGCGTCCCCGTCGCCGGACACGACCCAGACCGAGAGGTCGGGACGCGTGACCGCGAGCCCGGTTGCGATTGCCGGCGCTCGGCCGTGGATCGAGTGCATTCCATAGCTCTGCATGTAGTACGGGAAGCGCGCGGCGCAGCCGATGCCGGAGATGAAGACGATCTTCTCGCGCGGGATGCCGAGCTCGGGCATGAACGCCTGGATGGCGGCGAGGATCGCGTAGTCGCCGCAGCCCGGGCACCAGCGGACCTCCTGGTCCGACTTGAAGTCCTTCGCGGTCAGCTTCAGCCGGCTCATAGCATCGCCTCGATCGCATCCGCGATCTCGCCCGCCTTGAACGGCCGCCCGGTCACCCGGTTGTAGCCCACTGCATCGACAAGGAACCTGGCCCGCACGAGCTGCGACAGCTGGCCGAGGTTCATCTCCGGGATCAGCACCCGGTCGTAGCTCCGGAGGACGTCGCCGAGATTCGCCGGGAACGGGTTCAGCCACCGCAGGTGCGCATGGGCGACCTTGCCGCCGCGCTGGCGGATCCGCCGCACACCGGCATGCACCGGGCCGAATGTCCCGCCCCACGAGAGTACGAGCAGGTCGGCGCCCTCCTGGTGGTCGACCGGCTGGTCGTCGACCTTGATGCCCGCGACCTTCTGTGCCCGCAGCTGCGTCATCAGGTCGTGGTTCTCGGGGTCGTAGGAGACGTTGCCGGTCTCGTTCGCCTTCTCGAGGCCGCCGATCCGGTGCTCGAGGCCGGGGGTGCCGGGCACCGCCCAGGGCCGCGCGAGCGTCTCCGGGTCGCGCCGGTAGGGCAGGAACTCGGTCTCGCCGTCCGCTTCCGCGAACCCGACCGTGATCGGCGCGAGCGCCGAGACGTCCGGGATCCGCCACGGCTCGGCGCCGTTCGCGAGGTAGGCGTCCGAGAGCAGGTACACGGGCGTGCGATAGGTGACCGCGACACGCACCGCCTCGATCGCGGCGTAGAAGCAGTCGCCCGGTGTCCCCGCCGCGAGCACCGGAACGGGCGACTCCGAGTTGCGTCCGTGCAGCACCATCAGCAGGTCGCCCTGCTCCGGCTTCGTCGGCATCCCGGTCGACGGGCCGGCGCGCTGGACGTCGATGATCAGGAGCGGCAGCTCGAGCGCGACCGCGAGGCCGACCGTCTCCGATTTCAGCACGACGCCGGGGCCGGCGGAGGTCGTCACGCCGAGCGCCCCGCCGAAGGAGGCGCCGAGGGCGGCGCCCACGGCGGCGATCTCGTCCTCGGCCTGGAAGGTCCGGACGCCGAACGCCTTCTGCCTCGCGAGCTCCTCGAGGATCGACGACGCGGGCGTGATCGGGTAGGCGCCGAGGAAGAGCGACAGGCCCGCCAGCCTCGCTGCAGCGATGAGGCCGTAGGAGAGCGCGGCGTTGCCGGTGATCTGGCGGTAGCGCCCAGGCGCGAGCCTGGCGGGCTTCACTTCGTACTGCACGGCGAACGCCTCAGAGGTCTCGCCGAAGGCGTAGCCGGTGTTGAACGCCTTCACGTTCGCCTCGGCGATCTCGGGCCGCTTCGCGAACTTCGTCTGCAGGAACTCGATGGTGGATTCGATCGGGCGGCCGTAGAGCCAGGACATCAGCCCGAGCGCGAACATGTTCTTCGCGCGCTCCGCCTCCCGGGCGGTGACGCCCGCGATCTCCTTCAGCGCGCCGACGGTCATCGACGTCAACTGCACGGCGTGCACCTGGTAGCCGGCGAGCGACCCGTCGTCGAGCGGGCTCTCGGCATAGCCCGCCTTCTGCAGGTTGCGATCGGTGAACGCGTCGGTGTCGACGATCAGGGTCGCGCCGGGGCGAAGGTCGCGCAGGTTCGCCTTCAGCGCCGCGGGATTCATGGCGACGAGCACGTCGGGGAGGTCGCCGGGGGTGAGGATGTCGTGGTCGGCGAAGTGCACCTGGAAACCAGACACGCCCGGGAGCGACCCGGCCGGCGCCCGGATCTCCGCCGGGTAGTCGGGGAAGGTCGCGAGGTCGTTGCCCGACAGGGCCGTCTCGGATGTGAAGCGGCCGCCGGTCAGCTGCATGCCGTCGCCGGAGTCGCCGGCGAACCGGATCACGACGGAATCGAGCTGCTCGACGGGCTTCCCCACGGAACCGGTCCGACACTAGCAGCGGCGGAGGCCGCTCCGGTCGGCGGTTTACCCCTATTCGCGGCGAGCGGAGGCGGCCAGAGCAGCGAACCCGTAGGTAAAGGAAGGCACTCCCGGTCAGGCGGCCGCGGCCGCGAGCAGCCGGCCGTCGCGTACCGCCAGGCGGCGCGGCGCGCGGGCCGCCAGCGACACGTCGTGCGTGGCGACGATCACCGTCGAGCCGTGGTCGGCGGCCAGGTTCGCGAGCAGCTCGATGATCTCGCCGCCGGTCGCCGTGTCGAGGTTCCCCGTCGGCTCGTCGGCGAGCACCACCCGCGGCTCGACGGAGAGGGCACGCGCGATCGCGACTCGCTGTTGCTCGCCGCCGGACATGTGCGACGGCAGGTGATCCGCACGCTGCGCCAGACCGACCTCCTCCAGCATCAGCAGCGCCTTCGCCCGGTCACCCCCGACGGGGGCCAGCTTCGCCTCGACGTTCTCCACGGCCGTCAGGGTCGGGATCAGGTTGAACTGCTGGAAGACGAAGCCGAACGAGCGGAGCCGGAGCTCTGCGAGCGCGCGGTCGCCGAGCGCCGCGAGATCGCGTCCCTCGAACAGCACTTCTCCGCCCGACGGGCGATCGAGGGCACCGAGCAGCTGCAGGAGCGTCGTCTTCCCGGAGCCGCTCGGCCCCTCGAGCGCGACGAACTCGCCGGCGCCGATCTCGAGGTCGATCCCGTCGAGCGCGCGCACGGTGGTCGGACCGCGCTGGAAGAACTTCTCCACCCCCCGAACGGAGTACAGAGACTCGCTCACTCGACCTGCCTCAGCGCATCCGCAGGGCGGAGGCGCGCCGCGCGCAGGGCGCCGGCCGTCCCCGCGATCAGGCCGCCCAGGAGAGCAAGGGCGAACCCGATCACGAGGACGGTGACGCCGATGGGCGCGTTCAGCGACACGGAGTCGGTCGCCGTCCGCGCCGTCCGGGCCCCCAGCCCGAGGAGATCGCCGCCGGCGGTGGAGTGCGCAGTGAGAGTCGGGCCGAACTGGTCGATCAGGAGCGCCGCGCCGACGCCGACGGCCACGCCGAGGATCCCGCCGAGGATGCCCTGCGCGAGCGACTCGGCGGCGATCTGGCGCACGACCATCCGCTGCGTCCAGCCGAGCGCCTTCAGCGTGCCGAGCTCGCGGACACGCTTTCCGACCGACGAGAGCGCGAGCAGCGCGGCGAGCAGGAACGCCGCCGCCGCCGCGATCACCGAGAGCGCAAGCCCGAGATCGTGCGAGAGATTGGATGCCGACACGAGCGACCCGCTGATCGTGTCGGCAACGTCCTTCGAGCTCGCGACCTGGGCATTCGGGAACTTCGCCTCGATCGCCGCCTTCACCGAGGCCACGTCCTTGCTCGAGTCGGCGCGCACGAGGACGACGTTCGCGAGGCTCTTCTCGTTCGCGAGCGTCTGCAGCTGCTTCAGGGGCAGGTACACGTCAGCGCTCTGACCGCCGAGCGGCGGGCTGACGAGGCCGACGATCGTGAACGAGCTGCCGTTCAGGTCGAGCTTCGACCCCACCTTCAGCGAGTGCTTCGCTGCGTACGCGGTCGAGACCAGGGCCTCCTTGCCGCCGGCGGCGGAGAGGAAGCGGCCCTTCGTCACCTGCGAGGTCGTGACGACGCCCATCGTCGGGTCGGTCTGGTCGACGCCGCCGATCGTGTACGCGGTCGACGTGATGTTCGTCTGCGGCGGGTTGAGGACCTGCGTCAGCGTCTGCTGCGGCGTCGTGAAGCGCGTGCGTAGCTTCTGTAGCGACGCGGGCAGGCACTTGGCGAAGGCGCCGCGGTCGAAGCCGCCACCGCCGAAGCCGCCGCCTCCATTGCTGCTGCCGCCGCCGAGCCCGCCCCCGCTCCCGTTCGCGCCGCCGTTACCGCTGCCCGTCGAGCCGCCGCCGTTCTGCGAGCGCAGCTTGTCGAAGCACGCCTGCATCTGCTGGAACTGGGCCGCCGTCGGCCGTGGGATGTTGCGCGTGATGCTGAAGGTCTGGCCGCCGGTCTTCAGCTTGGCGACGATCTTCGGGACGACTCCCTCCTGATGGTCGGCGAGGAGCGTCAGTCCCGAGGTCACCCTGGCGACACCGTTCAGCTGAGCGATCTGCTGTGCCTGCGACTGCTGGAACGTGAGCTGGGTGCCCGGCAGGAAGAAGTCGTGGACGAAGTGCGTGCCGGGCTTCCCGAGCTTCGACAGATCGGTGACCACGGAGAGGTTCGCCTGGATCAGGTCGCGGTTCGCGCCGCCCCGCCCGCCGCCGCCGCCGAAGGCGCCGCCTCCGAAGCCGCTCGTGTCGGTCTGCTGCGGCTGCAGCGTCACCGTGAGGTCGGTGCCGATGTCGGCGAGTGGGTTCAGCGTTTTCGCCTGCGCCTTGTCGAGCCCGTTGGACAGGCTCGAGAGCACGATCACGAGGGCGACGCCGACACCGAGGCCGAGGAGCGTGACGATCGTGCGGCCGCGACGCCGGACTAGCTCGTTCCGCAGGTACCGAAGGTAGAACAACGCTTCAGAGCAAATCAGCACGCCCTGAGAAGGGCCTAAGAGTGCGCCGCGGGCGGGAGCGGCCCGCTGCCGCCCCCGCCCTGCCTTCGATCGTCGGCCGAGTGGCTAGACGGTGACGAGCTCGCGCTCCGCGCGGAGCCAGTTCTCGAGGGGCTCGCCGCCTTCCTCGAGATGGATGTAGTAAGCACGCTCCGCGACGTGCTCCCACGTGAGCACGATCGGCTCGCTCGCCTTCCGGGCGCGGGGCGTTGCGGTTCTCTTCTTCGCCGCCGGCTTCTCGGTCGCGGCGGCCTCGGTGGCCTTACGGGGCATTGCCGACCTCCTTCGGTCGTCGCCGGTTTTCATCGGTACAGGATCCCCTTCGGTCGTCGAGGCCGGTTCCCTCCACCCCCACTCCGGGGGATCGTGAGCCGCTCCGAGGAAGCCGCGCTACGCGGCTGCGCGACTTGCGTCCTCGCCGCCGGGCGGCGGGATCGCATTCCCGACTCCGGCCCGGGCGCGCAGCGGCAGGTCGCGCAGCAGCCACGAGGTCGCGAACGCGACGAGCGACACGCCGGCCGCCATCAGGAACACCGGGTGGAGCGCGGCGGCGAAGCTCTTCGCGAACGCCTCGTGCGCGGCGGGAGGCAGGTGGCGGATCCCGGCCGGGTTGATCACGTTGGGGATCTTCGTGCCGTGCGGCAGGCGCTGGGCGAGCTCGACGTGCACGCGGCTCGAGAAGATCGTTCCGAAGAGCGCGACACCGATCGAGCCGCCGACCTGGCGGAAGAGCGTGGAGCCGCTCGTCGCGACCCCCATCACCCTGTAGTCGACGGCGTTTTGCACGGCGAGCACGAGCACCTGCATCGTCATGCCGAGCCCGAGGCCGAGCACGAACGAGTAGACCGCCGCCCAGTGGGTCGGCGTGCTCGCCGTCAGTCGCGAGAGGAGGAACATCGCGGCCGACATCACCGCCGTCCCCGCGATCGGGAAGAAGCGATAGCGGCCGAGCCGCACGATCAGCTGGCCGCTCAGGATCGACGTGACGAGCAGCCCTCCCATGAGCGGCGTGAGCTGAAGGCCCGACCGCGTCGGGCTCGCACCCTTCGTGATCTGGAGGTAGAGCGGCAGGTAGGTGATGGCGCCGAAGAGCGCGAAGCCCACGATGAAACCGACCGCGCTCGTCACCGCGAAGGTCCGGTTGCGGAAGAGCGAGAGCGGCAGGATCGGCTCGTCGGCGCGACTCTCGACCCACAGGAACGCCGGCAGGAGAACCGCGCCCGCGACCATCAGTCCGACGATCTGCAGCGAGCCCCACGCCCAGGTCGTGCCGCCCAGGCTCGTGAAGAGGACGATCGACGCGAGCGACCCGGCGAGCAGAAGCGCTCCGAGATAGTCCATCTGGTGACGGCGCCGCTCCGGCTGCGCGTGGAAGGCGGCCGCGATCACCGTCAGGGCGACGGCCCCGAGCGGGACGTTCACGTAGAAGATCCAGCGCCACGAGAGGTTGTCGACGAAGAAGCCTCCGAGCAGCGGCCCGATCACGGTCGAGACGCCGAAGACGGCGCCGAAGTAGCCCTGGTATTTGCCCCGCTCGCGCGGCGGAATGATGTCGCCGACCACGGCGAGCGTCACGACCATCAATCCGCCCGCGCCGAGCCCCTGCAGGGTGCGAAACCCGATCAGCTCGGCCATGTTCTGGCTGAGGCCGCAGAGGATCGAGCCGACGAGGAAGATCACGATCGCCGCCTGGAGCACGAGCTTGCGACCGTAGAGGTCGCCGAGCTTGCCGTACAGCGGACCGGCGACCGTGGCGGCGAGCAGGTACGCCGTGACGACCCAGGAGAGGTGCGAGAGCCCGCCGAGGTCGCCGACGATCGTCGGGAGCGCGGTCGAGACGATCGTCTGATCGAGCGACGCGAGCAGCAGCACGAGCAGCAGCGCGAGGAAGATGAGGCGAACGCGGGGCTGCGGCGTCGGGGCCGCGCTCTCGGTCATACGCGGGAAGATACCAACATGACGCAACTATTGCGATGTGCAACTATGTGCGCCATGGGAGCAGTCTCCCGCGACGAGAGCGGACGGATCCTCGAGCCACTCGGGGTTGTGCTCCGCCGCCTGACGCGGCTCGTCGGCGGCGCCGACGACGGGCCGCCGATGACCGCCACGCAGCGGATCGCGCTCGTCGAGCTCTTCGATGAAGGTCCGTTGCGCCTCAACGAGCTGGCCGCACGCATGGGCACGAGCGCGGCAACCGCGAGCCGTGCCGTCGACGTGCTCGTCCAGCTTCGCCTGGTCGCGCGGGCGACGGATGCCCAGGACCGCCGCGCGGTGAGCATCGACCTGACAGCGGCTGGCAGGACGCTCGTGGAGGAGCGCAAGAGGCGGGCGGCGGTCGCCTTCGCTCCCGCGGTGGCGGCGCTCGGCCTGGACGAGCGCGACGAGCTCGTGCGGCTGCTCGAGCAGATGACGGAGGCACTCGTCAGCCGTCCCGATGCTTCAGGGCCGATTCGGTCGCCTGCGCGGCAGCCAGGCTGAGCGACCCGGCGCAGACCCGCCGGTTGAGCTCGTTCTCGATCCGGTCGACCGCAGCCGCGCGCGGGTAGGGCTCGGGCCACAGGTTGCGCGCGTCGACCGGGTTGCCGCCGAGCTCGAGGCTGATCAGGTGATCCTCCTGAAAGCCCGACGGGGGCCCGCGCAGCCCGTACTGCCCCATCTGCCGCAGCTTCAGCGCGTTCGTGTACGAGACGGGCGGGCGCACGGTGCGGGTCCACCCGCGCCGGCAGATCGTCGAGCTGATCGTCGCCTGCGTCACGTCAGCGTTGAGCGCCCCGGGGGTGCGCGACCAGCTCGCGAGCACCGCGCGGGCTCTCGCCGATCCCCCGCCACCTCCGCAGCGGACGAGCGCCGTCGCGGCGACGAGAACCGCGGTGGCGAGGAATGCGAGCTCGAGGAGGGTGATGCGCACTCGATCCACGGTACGAACGCCGGTCGGACGCGCAAGTGTCCGTTCGCAAACGGCACGGATCCGTTGCAGAGAAATCACCCATCGGAGTGACCGGAGGAGCCCCCTTCGAGGTGTCCGCCGTCGTCGCCCAGTCGCCGATCATTCGACCGGGCGAGCACGAACCCCGGTGCGGGCCGACGGCGTCCTTGCGGCGACGCCGTCAGCCCCCGGGAGTCCCACCGAGGAGCCGGCGAGCGCCCAGACGACGACCGCGATCCAGGGCACGCCGATCACGTCGGTCTGGATGCCGACCACGAGCACCGCTGCGAACGCCGCGCCGAGCCACGGGAACCGCCTGGTCGCGGCCCGCAGGAGAGCAAGCGACCACGCGACGAAGACGAGCGCGCCGACGAGGCCGGTCTCGACCCCGAGCTCCGTGTACGTCGACTCGCCGGCCTTGGGCTGGACGCGTGTCCGCTCGGCCGTGACCCCGGAATTGCCGAGCCCGTAGCCCCACGGGTGGTGGAGAACGGTTCTGACGCCCTCGCGCAGCGACGACAGGTGCTCCGAGGTCGACGTCTCGTTCGCGGCGGTCGGGTCGTGCGAAGCGCCGGGATGCGCTGCCGCGTTCGCCTGCTGCTCGCGGAGCTCGACCTTCGTGAAGTGCGTTCGCGGGGCGACATGGTCGTAGCCCTTGACGAAGGCGATGCCGAGGACGACCACGACGGCCGCGAAGACGACGGGGCGCAGCGACCGGCGGGCCGCCGCGAGCACGAGCAGCCCGACGACGAGCGCAATCAGCGCCGCCCTCGTGTGCGTCCACAGGATCGCTGCGAAGAGGAGCAGGCCCAGGGCGAGCCCTACGCGCCGACGGAGGGGCAGGAAGAACATCGCGACGACGAGCAGGTAGGCGGTGGCGAGCGGCGACAGGAACGTCGAGGTAAGCCGGCGGAAGACCACGCCGTTGCCTGCGTTGTAGACGAAGTTCTCGGGCAGCCCCGAGAGCCCGAAATAGTGCAGGCCGAGCTGGTCGCGGTACCACCCCGCGGCCCCACGCCACCACGAGAGCGGCACGGCGTACACGTCGACAAGTCCGAACGCGGCCACGCCCGCCGCGGTCCAGAGGACCGTGCGGCAAAGCCGGGCGCGGTCGCCGGCGGTGAGCACGAGACCCCGGCCGAGCAGATAGCCGCCGACCGGGAGCAGGTCGTGCCGGGCCGCGTAGAGCACGCCCTTGTGCCCCGCGGCGCCGCCGAGCCACGACTGCGGCAGGAGCCCGTACAGGATGACGAAGGCGCCGAACGCGACCGCGAGCAGGTCGACAACGGTCAGATCGCGCCACGCGACGCGCTTGTGCGCCACCGCGACGAGCACGAGCGCCGCGAGCAGCAGCGCTTCCTTCCACGACGCGAGCAGCGTGAGAGCGCCGCCGCGAACCCCGGCCCGCCAGAGCAGCGCCATCACGAGGTTGTGCAGCGCCAGCCCGACGATCAGCGCGTGCAGCGCCCACACCGGCCCGCGCCGCAGGACGACGCTCATTGTGGGCCGACGGCGACGAGCGTCATCCCGTTGTTCAGTACACGCACCCTGTAAGGAAAGAGCGACGCGAGCTCGCGCGGGCCGAGCGGGTCGAGCACGTCGTCGAACGGCAGCAACCGGGCGCGCGGCCCGGCCGGGAGCCAGTGCACGAACGGCCGGAGCGTGTGCACCTCCAGCGGGAACCAGCGGTTCGGCGTCGTCACGTAGACGCGGCGGGCGACCCGGCACAGCTCGTGGACGAACCGCCGCTGGCCCTCACGACCACCCGCGACGTGCTCGACGACCGCGTTCGAGAACCCGAGCTCGAACTCGCCGTCCGCGAACGGCAGCTCGCGCCCGTCGGCGCGCACGGCCCGCACGCTCGGGAACGCGGCCGCGAACCGGTCGAGCTCCGTGTGCCCGACGGCGGTGATCCGCTCGGGCCACGGATACAGCGCCTCGAAGAAGTTGTCGGTCGACCCGTGACCGAACGGCGCGTCGGTGACGCCGACGTCGAGGACGCTCGTCTCGGGGCCTGGCGCAAAGAGGTCGAGGAACTGCCGGAGCTTCCGCTCGCGGCTCCGCAACGAGACCCGCGTCGCGACGCGGCGCAGCACCCACCTACCGTACTCGTAGACTCGGCGCGATGGTGCGCGCCGAGCTGAAGCCGACCGGCCCGTACTCCCTCCGCCTCTCCGGCCGGCACGGGAGCGACGCCACGCGCGTCGTCGCCGGCGGCACCTATCGCGCAACGGCGCTCGTCGACGGGCACGCCGAACGGGTGCACGCGCTGCAGCGGCCCGACGGGACGATCGTCGTCGCAGCCGAGAGCGAGGGCGGCGTCGATCAGGTCCGCTTCGTGCTCGGGCTCGACGACGACCACTCGGAGTTCCTGGCGCGCTTCCGCGACGACCCGCTGCTCGGCGCCACGGTGCGGCGGCTTCCCGGCCTGCGCCCGCTGCGGACCGGCAGCGTCGCGCAGTCGCTGCTGCGCGCAGTCGCGGGGCAGCTGATCCAGGCGAGTCGTGCCCGCCAGATCGAGCGCCGCATCGTGAGGGCGGCAACGCCGAAGCTCGGCGACCTGCACGCGCCGCCGACCGTCGCCGACCTCGGCCGCTTCTCGCCCGCGGAGCTCGGACGGCTGGGCCTCGGCGCACGCCGCGCCGCGTGCCTCGTTCGACTCTGCCGCAGCCTCGACCTCGAAGGGTTGAGACGGCACGGCAGCCGCCAGGTGGCAGCGCGGCTCCAGCGCGAGCGAGGGCTCGGGCCCTGGTCGGTCGGCGTCGTCTGCCTGGAGGGGCTCGGCCGTTACGAGGTCGGCCTCGCCCGTGACCTCGGCCTCGCAAAGCTCGCGTCGGCGCTGTGGGGCCGCTACGTGGAGCCGGAGGAGACGGACGCCCTGCTGGAGCCGTACGGCGAGTGGGCGGGGCTCGCAAGCGTGTACCTCCTCGCCGGGCACGCCCGCGGTCTCGTACCCTTCGTGGGTGCCGCCGCGGCCTGAGCTCCACGTTCTCGACGATCCCGCCGTCGTCGTCGGCGAGCTGCTCGCGACTCAGGCGCGCGCAGGCGGCTCGATCGCGCTGACCGGCGGCTCGACACCGAAAACGGCGTACGAGCGTGCAGCGGCGCTCCAGGCCGACTGGAGCTCGGTCGCCCTGTGGTGGAGCGACGAGCGCTGCGTCCCGCCGGACGACGAGCGCTCGAACTACCGGCTCGCGGAGGAGTCGTTGCTCGCGAAGCTCGCCGAGCCTCCCGGCGAGGTTCACCGGATCCGCGGCGAGCTGCCTCCCGAGGCCGCCGCCGCCGAGCTCGACGCCGCCCTCATCGCCGTGACGCTCGACCTGCTCCTGCTCGGGATGGGCCCGGACGGTCATGTCGCCTCCCTCTTCCCCGGCTCGCCGCTGCTCGACGTGAACGATCGCCGCGCCGTCGCCGGCCCGCCCGGGCTGGAGCCGTTCGTCGAGCGGGTGACGATGACGATGCCCGTCCTGCTCGGCAGCCGGCGGATCGTGCTCCTCGTCACGGGCGGGCAGAAAGCCGAGACAGTGGCGCGGGCGTTCGGCGGCGAGATCGACGAGGAGCTCCCGGCCAGTCTCCTCCGGAATGCGGCCACGCCGATCGAGGTCTTCCTCGACCGGGCCGCAGGGTCCAAGATAGGGCGATGAGCCGCCCCGAGCCGCGCCGCGAGACCGCCGACACCGTCCAGATCGACCGCCCCGAGCAGCTGAAGGCGCTCGGCCATCCGCTGCGCCTCAAGGTGCTGCAGGTGCTGAACGACTCCGAGCGGCCGCTGACGAACCGCGAGCTCGCGGCGAGCCTGGCCGTCGACCCCGGCCACCTGCACTTCCACGTGCGCATGCTCCACCGCGCCGGCCTGATCGAGCTGGTCGAGACCGGCGGCCGCGAGAAGCCGTACCAGCCGATCGCCAAGCACTTCAAGGTGGTGCCGGAGATCCGCGCCAAGGGCCTCGCCAGCGAGCTGCAGGCGGCGCAGCTGCGCGAGGTGCAGCGGGGCTTCGACCTGTTCGCGTCTGCCGGCGAGTTCCGTACGGCGCAGCTGCACGCCAAGCTGGCGGTCGAGACGGTCCGCGAGCTGCTGAACGAGCTGATGCAGAAGCTGGACGAGCTGGAGGACGACGCGGAGCCGCCGCAGACGATCACGATCGCGTTCCACCCGACGATCGAGAGCGGCGACCTCTCCTAGAGGCTTGATGCGTGTTGGGGTGTGCGTGGGGATGGGCGAGACCAAGCGGCTTGGACGTGACGGGCGTAGCGCGTAGCGGTGGCTACGGGCAAGCCCGGCACGGCCGAGACGCGCCGCGTCTGGCCCACCAGCCACGTACGTCCGTCAAATGCGCATCAAGCCTCTAGATGTAGGACCCGAGGAGGTTGGTTCTGCTGACGGGCGGTCGGTGGCTGAGCGCTGAGTGTCGGCGTTGATGGTTGTAGTGGAAGAGCCAGCCGTCAAGGGCGGCGGTGCGTTCGCGGCTTGAGCCGTAGATCGCGCCGTGGGCCCAGCCGGCGAGCAGGGTGCGGATGAAGCGCTCTGCTTTGCCGTTTGTCTGCGGCCGGTAGGGCCTGGTGCGCAGGTGTTTGAGTCGCAGACGTCGGCAGGTGACTGCGTGCATGATCGAGATGTAGGCGGGGCCGTTGTCGGTAATGACTGCTTCGACGTGGATGCCGTAGCGGCGATAGAAGGCGACCGCCCGTTGGAGGAAGCTGGCTGCGGTGGTCGCCTTCTCATCGGCGAGCACTTCGGCGTAGGCGAGGCGGCTGTAGTCGTCGACCGCGATGTGCACGTACTCGTAGCCAACGCTGCGCCGCCGTAGCCCACCTCGATCGGTGAAGGTGCGGTTGTAGTGCTGCGGCCCGCCGCGGATGCGCCAGCCGGCCCCGCCGACGATCCGGCCGAGCTTCTTCACGTCGACGTGCACGAGCTCGCCCGGCCGTTGGCGCTCGTAGCGGACGGCCGGCTCGAGCCCGAGCCGGCCGAGCTTGCCCATCCCGATCCTGGTCAGGATCCCGGAAACGGTCGAGAGCGGCATCTGCAGCGTTTCGGAGATCTCGGCGGCCGTCATCCGCAACCTGCGCAGCTTGCTGATCACGGCGACCCGCTCCGGATCGGCCCGGTTCGCGACAGACCGCGGCGCCGAAGAGCGATCAAGGAGCTGCCGATCGCCGCAGCGATAGCGACCGACCCACTTCCGGGCACAGCGCACGCTGACACCAGCGGCCGCGGCCGCCGCCGCCACCGTCCAACCGTGATCGACAACACGCACAGCAAGCTCACGCCTACCGCTCCAACTGAGAGCCGCGTTACCGTGCAAATCCATCCGGGTCGCCTCCTTGGAAGCTCGAGCTGCCTTTGACAGCGCTCAGCCTCCAAGGCGGCCCGGATGAACCAACGTGCTCAGGAACTACATCTAAAGGCTCGGCAGGACGCTCGACGCGGGCAGCTCCCGGTCGAGCCCGTAGCGGCGGGCGAGGCGGTCGAGCACGAGCGCCGTGTCGGCGACCGCGACGTCCTCGAGGTAGGCATCGCGCGACTCGAACGACGCCACCACCGAGCCCAGAGCCGCGCCGTAGCCCTCGCCGTCGCCGGCGGCCAGTGCAGCCAGCGCGTCCGCGACGTCGCCGGGGAAGTCCTCACGCCCACGGAGCGACTCGCCGACATGGCGTGCCTCCTCCCGCCGGCCGAGGGAGAGGAGCGCGAGAACGGCGGCGTAGCGCCCGATCGGCGAGCCCGTGGTGGCGCTCCCGAGCTCGAGCGTCCAGCGAGCGAGCTCCTGCACCGCCGCGTCGTCGGCGGCGAGCAGCGACGCCTTCAGCGCTCCGATCGGACGACCCCACGCGTCGCTCGCACCGCCGGCGTCCCAGCTCTCGCGCCAGCGGGCGGCGGCGTTCCGAAACCACAGCAAAGCCGCCGTGGGGTCGCCCGCCATCAGCAGCGCAAGCGCCGCGGCATAGGCTGCGTTCCCCTGCCGCACGAGCGACCGCTCGTCGACCTCGCCGTGCTGATCGGCGTAGCGCGTCTGCTTCTCGACCGAAACGGGAATCCAATCCACGCGGCTACGTTGTACTCGACGACATGACCACACGCTTCCACGGCCTGACGTTCCTCAGCGACCCCAGCAAGGTGTTCACGCCGCGCCCCGCAAGCGAGCAGCTCGTCGACGCTGCGCTCGAGCGTCTCGACGGCCGCGCGGCGCGGATCGCCGACATCGGGACGGGCTCCGGGGCGATCGCGATCTCGCTCGCGCTGCGCGCTCCCGAGGTCGAGGTGTGGGCGAGCGACACCTGCTCGCGCGCGCTCGACCTCGCATCGCGAAATGCGGAACGCCTCGGCGCACGCGTCCACCTCGTCAACGGTGACCTTCTCGACGGGCTGCCCCACGACCTCGACCTGATCGTCGCGAACCTGCCGTACCTGGCGCCGGGCACGCCGGGATACGACGACGAGCCGCCCGCCGCGGTGTTCTCGACCGGCGACGGCCTCGACCACTACCGCCGGCTGCTCGCCGGTGCGGCCGACCATCTCGGCGCCGACGGCGGCGTGCTGATCCAGTTCGACTGCCGGTTGCTCGAGGCCGAGCGCAGCGAGCTGCCTTGGCTGCGCGGACGTCTCGAGTCACTCGCCGCCGCCGCCGCCGCTTAGCAGGACCTCGAAGCGGACTCGCTCGACCCACGGCCCGGAGCCGATGCGCTCTCGGAGGTCGTGCTCGAACCGGTCCAGCCGGTCGCCGAGCAGCGCCGGCGACGCCCACGACAGCGACAGCGTGTGCCCCACCACCTCGTCCCCCGTCCAGTGCCACTCGGCCGTGAGCTCGACCTCGTCGCACTCGCCGTAGGGTGAGCGGCGGACGACGTCGGCCCACACCTCACCCGAGTGCCTCGGTCGGCGGTCGCCGAGGTACGACGCCGCGAGATCGGCGACGGCGTCCCACGGCTCACCGGTCGACGCACCGCTGCCGAAGATCGCGAGGCCGGGGCTCAGCACGTGCAGCCGACGAAGCACGTCGTCGCGCTCGAGCCAGTGGAAGGCGCGAGCGATCGTCGCCAGCGTGAAGGAGCCGAGCGACGCGTCGACGTCCTCGGCGCGGCCCAGCACCGTGCGCACGTTCGGAGGCGCGACCGCCTCGAGCTCGTCGAGCATCTCCTGCTCGACATCGAGCGCCACGACCTCGCCGACGACGCCCGCGAGCGGGAGCGCGGCGAGGCCCGTCCCGGCCGCGACGTCGAGCACACGGCTCGAGCGGTCGAGCGCGAAGCGTGCCCGGAGCAGCTCGAAGAGCTCGGGCGGGTACGGCCGCCGATAACGGGCGTAGTGCCAGGCGGTGCCGCGGAAGCGCCCGCTCACGCCGAGCCGGGGCGGCGGCGCACGTAGAAAGGAACCGTCGTCCGAAAGCGCCGCTCGTCCCCCACAGGGTGATTCTCGCGGATCGGCCCCGATCGTCCGGCTGTTCGGCTATTGTGCGGTCTGCGACCTGAGCGTCAGGGGGTCACCGCAGGCCGCATCCTTTGAGCAAGTGGCGCACGAAGCGCGCCGCAGGCATTTGTCAAACATCACTTCCTATTCTCCGATCGAGGCGGAGGTAGCGTCGGCCTTGCGGGCCGATGCCCTCCGCGCAGAAGCTTGGGCAGGCGAGCCGTTCCTACGGCCCGACGAGGACCCGTCGGTCGTGCTCGCGCCCGGGACCGCGCGCCGGCGCGCGCTCGACGACGCCCTGGCCGAGCTGAACGCGGACGCACCGGCGCCGTCGTCCGAGTGGAAGGTGCGCTACGCGCTCATGCTCGGCCTCGAGCGCGTCCTCTCCGAGAGGCCTCCGCACCTCGCCTCCGGCACGGAGCTGCGTCGTCACCAGGTCGATGCGCTCGCGGGCATGCTGACCGAGCTGATCGCCGCCGCCCAGAAGGGCGAGAACGGCAACGGCAACGGGCACGATGAGCCGGACGAGGACGACGAAGCAGACGACGAGCTCGAACTCGGCCCGGACGCCGACAGCGACGAGAGCGTCGAGGACGAGCCGCTCAGCGCCGAGCAGGATCCCGGTGCGGTGCGCCGCTACCGCTTCCGCCACCCGACCGCGTCCGGCAAGACGATCGCGGCGGCCGGCTTCGTCGAGGCGGCAAGGACCGAAGGCGTGCTGATCCTCACCCACCGGCGGCTGCTCGTCGACCAGTTCCGTCGCGAGCTGACCGACCACGGCTACGGCGACCGCTTCTGCGACGCGATCCTCGCGGGGCACGAGGCGCCGCGGCCGGCGAACCCGATCACGATCCAGACGTATGCGTGGTTCGCGCGTCACGTGTCGGAGCTCGACCGCGCGGCCTACCAGCTCGTGATCTGCGACGAGGCGCACACCGCCCTCGGCGAAAAGACGTCGGCCGCGATCCGCAGCCTCAGCGAGCCGATCTACGTCGGCATGACCGCGACGGAGGAGCTGATCGCGAAGCAGGTGTCCGACGTGTTCCCCGCCTCGGTCGACGACCTGCCGCTCGCCGACGCTGCACGCCGCGGGCTGATCGCGCCACTGCGGTGCCTGCGCGTGCCGCCGGTCGCGGCGATCAACCAGGTGCCGATCGTCGGCGGCGACTTCGAGGAGCGCGCGCTCGCGCAGGCCCTCGACCACGAGGCGCTGAACATGGCGGCCGCGACGCTCTACCGCGAACGCTTCGGCGACACGCCGGGCGTCGTGTACGCCGCGGGCGTCGACCACGCCTACAACCTGGCAACGGCGTTCCGGGCCGCAGGGATCAAGGCGGAAGCCGTGTCCGGCCGGACGCCGCCGGTCAAGCTCGCCGAGATCCTCGCAGCGTACGAACGAGCGGAGATCGACGTGCTGATCAACGCGATGCTGCTTGCAGAGGGTTGGAACTCGCCGCGGGCCACGGTGATCATGCATCTCGCCCCGACCGCGTCGAAACGCGTCTACCAGCAGCGGATCGGGCGCATCATGCGCATCCATCCGCGCAAGGAGGCCGGCATCGTCGTCGACTTCACGCCCAAGGCGGCGACGCACAACGAGCGAGTCGTCTCGCTGCATTCGCTGCTCGACGCCGACTTCTACCGCGAAGGCGCGCGCGTCACGCCCGCCCCTCGCCGCAGGATGCAGCGCCGCGCGCGCCGCAAGCTGACGCCGGCGTCGTGGCTCGTGCCGGTCACGCCCGACGTGCTGCGCCGCAAGCTGGTGATCGCGCGCGAGTGGCAGCGTGTCGATCCGAAGTTCCTGGACGAGGACGAGCAGGAGTTCTGGGGTGAGATCGCAGGGCGTCAGCTTCGTTTCGACGAGCGCGCGGCGTTCGTGGAGAAGCTCACCGCGCGCGGCGCCTCGAGGCGGGCGATGGAGACGTTCCTCTCCACCTGCGCCGCGCAGAACCCGAACCGACGCCTGCGGCTGATCGCGCTCGCCGACCGCGTCTCGATGCGCGTCGAGCGCGCCGACTTCGACGACCTGGTCACGCTCGTGTCGCAGGCGCTGCCGTGGGAAAAGGACCGCGCGGCCGGGGTGCGGATCCTCCTGCGTGCGATCGCGGAAGGGAAGCCGGACGCACCGGATCAGATCCTCGCCCGCTGGACCTGGCGGCTCTCGCGCGCCGTGCGCAAGCAACTCGACCGCAAGGCGTCGCAGGAGTACCCGGACGCGAAGCGGCTGCTCGGCGCGCTCGCCAACTCGCGTGGACACCGCCACGAGGAGAACGCAGCGAAGCTCGTGAACGCCGCGCTCGAGATGCCGCGCGAGGTGGGCGCAGCGCTGCTCGCCTCGGCCGAGGGCTACACGCCGCGGGCGACGCAGCTGCTCGAGGCGGCGCGGGAGCGGCTCGGCACGATCCAGGAAGTCGCCGGCTGGATCGCCGAGAGCCTGCCGCAGCCGAAGACCGGCCCGTCCCGCGCGCGCCGCCGCAGGCGGCGCAAGAAGAAGACCGGCGAGGCGACGGCTCCGGTGGTCACGCCCACCGACGCTGCGGAGACCGAAGCCGGCGAGGCGGCGCTTGCGGAGGACGAGTCGGCGCCGGCACCGAAGCGTCGGCGGCGAAGGCGGCGGAAACCGGCGGCGGCAGACGACGCTGCGCCGGCGGGCGAGCCGGAGCTTCCCGCCGAAGACGCGGCGTAACGATCCGAACGGCCTGAAGGTCGGTAGGACGGGACATGGGCCTGCTGATCGGCATCGGGCTGCTCGCGGGCATCGGCACGGCGCTCTCGCCGTGCGTGCTGCCCGTCCTGCCCGTGCTCCTCGCCGGTGGCGCATCGGGCAGGAAACCGGTGCGCATCGTGGCGGGGCTCGTGCTCAGCTTTGCGGTATTCACGCTGTTCGCGACGTGGGTGCTGGGCAAGCTCGGACTGCCTCAGGACCTGCTGCGCAACATCGCGCTCGCGCTTCTCTTCGTGATGGCAGCCGTGCTCCTCGTGCCGCAAGCCGCGCTGCTCGTCGAACGAGGTCTCGCCTTCTTCTCGCGCCTGCGGCCCGCACGTTCGAGCGGCGGCTTCTTCCTCGGGATCACCCTCGGGCTCGTGTTCGTCCCGTGCGCCGGGCCGTTCCTCGCGGCGATCACCTCCGCCGCGGCCCGCGAGCAGTTCGGCCTCCGCACGATCGTCGCCACCCTCGCCTACAGCATCGGTGCAGCGATCCCGATGCTCGCGATCGCGCGCGGCGGGCGTGAGGCTGCCGCCCGGATCCGCGCCAACGCGGCGGGGATCCGCGTCGTGGCCGGCGTGCTCGTCGCCGTGGTCGCCGTCGGCCTCGTGTTCCACGTCGACGACAAGCTGGCCAAGGTCTCGGCCCCGTGGACGACCTGGCTGCAGGATCACGTGGAGGGAAGCGCGTCCGCGAGGCGCGAGCTGGCGAAGGTGACGGGGCAGAAGCCTCAGCTTGTCGCGCACCCGGCCGCCGGCGGGCTGCCGGACTACGGCGCGGCGCCCCCGCTCCATGCCGACGGTGCCTGGATCAATTCCACGCCGCTGACGATCTCGGAGCTGCGCGGCAAGGTCGTGCTCGTCGACTTCTGGACGTACTCTTGCATCAACTGCCTCCGGACGCTGCCGCACCTGAAGGCGTGGTACGCCGCGTACCACTCGAAGGGTCTTGTGATCCTCGGCGTGCACACACCCGAGTTCGCGTTCGAGCACGTCACGTCGAATGTGCGCGCCGCGGTGAAGCGGCTCGGCATCACCTACCCCGTCATGCAGGACAACAACTACAAGACCTGGGACAACTACGCGAACGAGTACTGGCCGGCCGAGTACCTGATCGACCGCTCGGGACGCATCCGGCACACCAAGTTCGGCGAAGGCGACTACGGCGAGACCGAGCAGCTGATCCGCCGGCTGCTCGGGACGCGTGGCCCCGCCGCGCGACGGATCGCCGACGCGACGCCGACCGGGACAGTGACGGCCGAGAGCTACCTCGGCTACAGCCGCCTGCAGAACTACGTCGGCCGCACCCCGGTGCCGAACCGGCCGGCGACGTACGCGTTCCCGGCGACCTTGCCCATCGACACGCTCTCGTACGCGGGCGGCTGGACGGTCGGCGCGGAGAGCATCGAAGCGGGGAAGAACGCCCGGCTCCGGCTGCACTTCGAGGCGCGAAACGTCTACATCGTGCTCGGAGGGCACGGGGCCGTGCGCGCGACGATCGACGGCGCACCGGCAGGCACGATCCACGTGGACGCGCAGAGGCTCTACACGGTGCGGGCGTCGAAGACATTCGAGCAAGCAGTGCTCGAGCTCCGGTTCAGCCCAGGCATCCAGGCCTACTCGTTCACGTTCGGCTAGTCCTCACTGTTCGCGCGCGACGTCGCCGTCGTCGTCGCCGTTCTCGCGCTCGCGCAGGAATCGAGTCAGCTCGGCCGCGAGTGCGTCTCCTGACGGCAGGTCCTCCTCGTCGGCCAGTTCGTCGACGCGCCGCTCCAGATCCTGCACGTACGCGGATGTCTCCTCGTCGCTCGCCACGGCCTCGCTCACCTGACGCGTGTAGGCGTCGGCCGCCTCTTCGAGCTCGGCGGTGTCGACGTCGGCGCCGAGCACGACGGCGAGCCGCTCGACGAGCGCCTTGGCGGCCCGCGGGGACGGCGTCAGCGACACGTAGTGCGGCACGGCCGCCCAGAGGCTCGCGGACTTGAGCCCGGCGCGCGCGCAGGCATCGTGAAGCACGCCGACGATCCCCGTCGGCCCCTCGTAGCGCGAGAGCTGCAGCCCGAGCTCCTCGATCAGGCGAGGATCGGTCGCGCTGCCGGTCACCGGCGCCGACCGCGTGTGCGGCACGTCGGCGAGCAGCGATCCGAGCGTGAGCACCAGCTCGACGTCGTGCTCGCGGGCGACGCCCGCGATCAGGTCGGAGAACGTCCGCCAGCGGAGATTCGGCTCGACGCCGAGCATGATGATCGCGTCGCGCCCGGCGCCCGGCAACGGCGCGTGGAGGAAGCTGTTCTCGGGCCAGTCGATGCGGCGCGTCTCGCCGTCGACGAGCGACACGAGCGGGCGTGTCGCCTGGAAGTCGTAGAAGCTCTCCGGATCGATGGTCGCGAACTCTCGTGCCGCCCAGGCCCGCGCCAGGTACGCGCCCGCGAGCGAAGCGCCCTGCCCGCCGTCGTTCCAGCCCCGGAAGGCCGCGATCAGAACCGGCCGCTCGAGCTGCGGATGCGACTCGTAGACGAGCTCGTCCGGCATCAATCAATCCTACGTGGGCGCCAGAGGCTGTACACGAACACCGTCACCGCGGCCCACACCGTCGCCGCGAGCGTCACGTGGACGAGCACGAGCCACCACGGAAGATGCGTGCGGTACTGCGTCTCGCCGATCGCCATCTGCACGAGCAGGAGCCCGAGCAGCGCGAACGCGGCACGCACCTGAGGCGCGCGGCTGCGCACGAGCCACACGAGCAGCAGCAGGAACGACACGCCGAACACGGCGGTGGCGCGGACGTGCCAGTAGACGGCCGGCTGGAAGGACCACAGGCGGCGAACGACGGTGCTCCCCGGATGCGGGCCCGACGCGGTTGCGAGCGTGCCGCTGAAGAGCAGCACGGCCGCGGCGAGCGCGACGAGCAGGCCGAGCCTCGGCACCCACGCCGGCAGCTGCGTGCGCTGCCGGGCCCTCGTCTCGAGCACGAGGATCACGCCGAGGGTGAGCACGACGGCCGAGAGCAGGAAATGCGACAGCACCAGCCACGGATTGAGGTGGTAGTGGATCGTGATCGCGCCGAGAGGGGCCTGCAGGAAGGTGCCGAGGAACGTCGCGAACGCGAGCCGGCGATGGCCGCGCGCGACGATCCAGGTGGCAAGGGTCGCCAGGATCGTGAAGAACGCCACGACGCGGTTCCCGAACTCGATGTCGCTGTGGAAGCTCCGGGGCTCGAAGTGGTGCGGCTGGCAGCCCGGCCAGTGTTGACATCCGAGCCCGGAGCCGGTCAGGCGGACGGTCGCGCCGGTGGCCACGATCAGGACGAGCATGACCGCGCCCGCGACGGCGACCCGATGGATCGCCGTCGCCGAGAGCGAGAGGCCGCGGACCCGCGCGAGGAGGAGCGCACCGGCGGACATTCCGTTCAACTGTAGCCCGCTCTGGAGCGGGCTACAGGCCTGCTAATCTAACGTTGACGTAAGGATGAATTTCCTTAGGACACGCCACTCCTCGCCGCACTACAAGTGGTGGGTGCTCTCGTGCACGAGCCTCGGCATGCTGCTCGCGACGATCAACTCCGGCACGCTGATCATCGCGCTGCCCGATCTCGAGCGCAGCCTGCACACGACCCTGCTGCAGCTCGTCTGGGTGATCCTCGTGTACATGATCGTGTCGACGGTGCTCGTGCTCACGGCGGGCCGGCTCTCCGATCTCTTCGGCCGCAAGCACGCCTATGTCCTCGGCTTCCTCCTCTTCTCCGTCGCCTCGCTCGGCGCCGGCTTCGCAGGCAGCGGAACCGAGCTGATCCTGTGGCGCGTCCTGCAAGGGGTCGGCGGCGCTTTCCTGTTCGCGAACGCCGCCGCGCTCGTCACCGACGTGTTCCCTCGCCGCGAGCTCGGTCTCGCGATGGGCACGAACACGATGGTCGCCGCCGTCGGGCTCGTGATCGGGCCGGTGCTCGGCGGCGCACTCGTCGCGCTCTCGTGGCCGTGGGTCTTCTGGTTCAACGTGCCTCTCGGCATCGTGGGCTGCTTCTGGGGCTGGCTCGTGCTCGAGGAGCGCTCCGGCCGCAGTGACGAGCACGGCCTCGACCTGCTCGGCGTGACCACCTACGTGATCGGCCTCACCGGCCTCGTGCTCGCGCTTTCGAAGGGCGGGCTCTCGGGCTGGAGCAACACGCTCGTGATCGGCGGCTTGATCGCGGCCGCCGTGCTCTTGCCGCTCTTCGTCGCGATCGAGCGGCGCGGCGCGGCGCCGATGCTCGACCTCGATCTGTTTCGCAACCGCCTCTTCGCGGCCGCGGCCGCGGCCGCCTTCACGAACGGGCTCAGCCGCTTCGCGCTCATGTTCCTGTTCGTCTTCTACTTCCAGGGACCGCAGGGCGCATCGCCGATCATGGCCGGGCTCGAGCTCGCGCCGATGGCGATCGGCATGCTCGTCGCCTCCCCGCTCGCCGGCATCGCCGCCGACCGGCGAGGCTCGCGCGGGCTCGCGGCGCTCGGCATGCTCGTCACGGCCGGCGCACTCGCGGGCATGACGACACTCCAGGCGCACACCGCCTACGTGTGGAGCGCGCTCTGGCTGCTGTTCGTCGGCATCGGCTCGGGGATGTTCAACAGCCCCAACACCGCCGCGATGATGGGCGTCGTGCCGGTGCACCGCCGCGGGATCGCCGCGGGCGCGCGCGTGATGCTCCAGAACACCGGCGCGGTGCTGTCGATCGCGTTCGTGATGGCGATCGTCACCTCCGCCGTCCCGACGACCGTGCTCTTCAAGATCTTCTCCGGGATCACCTCCGGGCTGTCGAACGAGCAATTGCAGCCGTTCATCGCGAACATGCACCTGGCGCTGTGGGTGCTCGCAGCGGTCTCGCTGGCCGGAGCGGGGATCTCGATGCTTCGCCCCGCGCACGTGAAGACGAGCGAGAACGTCTTCGGACTCGAGCAGGAGGCGGCGTGACCCTTCGGATCGGCGAGGCGGCCGAGCGCAGCGGCGTCACGCCGCGGACGATCCGCTACTACGAGGAGCTCGGCCTCCTCCCGCGCGGCGACCGCACGCTCGGCAAGCACCGGCTCTACTCCGAGACGGACATCGACCGCCTGCAGGAGCTGACGAGGCTGCGCGACCTGCTCGGGCTGACGCTCGAGGAGCTGCGCTCGATGATCGTGGCGGAGGATGCGCGCGCGGAGGTCCGCCGGCGCTTCCAAGCCACCGACTCGCGCGAGGAGCAGCTCGCACTGCTCGACGAGGCGCTGCCGCACATCGACACTCAGCTGGCTCTCGTGCGCCGACGGATCGCGCAGCTCCGGGAGCTGGAGGGCGAGCTCGTCGAGAAGCGGAAGCGCGTCGCGCGCCGCCGCCGCGACCTTGCCTAGACGAGCGCCACGCCCGAGCCTTCGGTCACAGAGCCGATGCGGGCGAGAAACACACCGGCGCGTGCGAACTCGGCCTCGAGGCCCATCCCGCGGTCGCGCGGCAGCGAGACGAGCAGGCCGCCCGCGGTCTGCGGGTCGTGCGCCAGTTCGTCGAGCTCCGGCGTGACGTCTCCGGTCTCGAGCTGCGCGAACTCGCGGTTCATCCGTGTGCCGGCGGTCGAGACGCCGGCGCGTGCGGACTCGAGCGCGCCTTGGAGCGCGGGTAGCCGCCCCGCCTCGAGCACGATGCGAACGCCGCTGCGCGACGCCATCTCGTGCGCGTGGCCGGCGAGCCCGAACCCGGTGACGTCGGTGACGGCGTTCGGTGCGAGCGGCCTCAGCAGGTCGGCGGCGTCACGGTTCAACGTGCGCATCCAGCGGATCGCCTCGGCCACGTCGGCGAGGCCGCGTTTCGCACCGCCGAGCACAAGCGCCGTCCCGAGCGGCTTCGTCACGTAGAGCGCGTCGCCGGCCCGGGCTCCGGCCTTCGGCCAGATCCCCTGCGGGCTGACGGTGCCGACCACGGCCAGCCCGTATTTCGGCTCTGCGTCCCGGATCGTGTGGCCGCCGGCCAGGATCGCGCCGGCTGCCCGCACCTGCGCCTCTGCGCCGTCGAAGATCGCGCGCACGGTCTCCGTCGGCAGCTCCTCCGGCATGGCCGCGACGGACAACGCGAGCAGCGGCGTCCCGCCCATCGCGAACACGTCGTTGAGCGCGTTCGTCGCGGCGATCGCACCGAAGTCCGCGGGGTCGTCGACGATCGGCGGGAAGAAGTCGATCGTGAACACGATCGCGCGCTCGTCGTCGAGCCGGTAGACCGCCGCGTCGTCGGCGGGATCGAGCCCGACGAGCAGGTTGTCGGCCTCGGCGGGCACGAACCCTCGCAGCAGCTCCTCGAGCCGCGAGGCCGAGTACTTCGCCGCGCACCCGCCGGCGGTCGCGAGGTCGGTCAGCTTCACCCGCCCACCGTAACGCGCGACGGCGACCAGAGGTCGCCGTCGCGAGGGGAGAGGAACGTGTTGCTGCACGTGACGTTCGCGTCGAGGGCTGCGACTCCTTTAGGGTCGGAACGTGCCCAGCGCCCTCGTCACCGGCGGCTCCTCGGGGATCGGCCTCGCGATCGCACGCATGCTCCGCGACGAGGGGTTCGACCTGACGCTCGCCTCACGCACCGAAGCGAAGGTGGAGGCGGCCGCCTCCGAGCTCGAGGCGCTCCCCGTCGCGGCGGACCTGAGCCGTGAGGAGGACTGCATCCGCGTCGTCGCCGCGCACCGCGAGCGCTTCGGGGGCCTCGACGTGCTCGTCAACTCGGCAGGCCTCGGCATCGGAGGCACCGTCGATGCCCTGCAGACGAAGCACATCGACCTGCAGCTCGGCGTCAACCTGCGTGGGCTGCTGCTCGTGACGCGGGAGGCCCTGCCGCTGCTCAAGGTGACCCGCGGCTGGATCGTCAACCTCGCGTCGATCGCCGGCACGACCCCCACCCCAGGGCTGACCGTCTACGGCGCGACGAAGGCCGCGGTGATCGCGCTGACACGCTCCCAGAACCTCGAGCTCGACGGCGCAGGCGTGCGCGCGATCGCCCTCTGCCCGGGCTTCGTCGACACGCCGATGGCAGCGTGGTCGGGCATCGAGCCCGACGAGATGATCCAGCCCGAGGACTGCGCCGAGGTCGTTCGGATGTGCCTGCGCCTCTCGCCGCGCGCGCGGATCCCGCAGGTCGTGATCGAGCGCGTCGGCTCGAGCGACGGCGTCGCGTAACCCGCGTCCGGGGTGCAGGCCGTTGTCGACCTGCACCCCGACCGGGCACAAAGTCCCCCGGGGGAGTTCGGGGTGGCGGGGCGTCGTACCCGCCGAATCGTTCTGGGCGACGCAGAGATCAGTTCAGATCAGACGGGCCCGTCCCACAGACCGACGCCGTGATGGCCGAAACGGGCGCCGACCGCCGCCGCCGCGATGGAGAGCGCCAGCACGAGCAGCGGGTGCTTGCGAAGGAAGAGCGCGAGCTTGGTTGCCACAGAGAACACCTCCCTTCTAGAACCGGAAGTCCTGGAGCGCTTCGGCCGCACGGCGGTAGAGAGCCGCCGCGCGCGCCTGGTCGCCCCGCCTGTCGGCCAGATCCCCCTGCGCAACCCACGCGGCGGCGCGGTGCGAGGCGGAGGAGAGACGCGCGAACGCGTCCTCGGCCTGTGCGAAGACCTCGTCGGCCTCGTCGAGGCGCCCCTGCTCGAGCAGGGAGCGGCCGAGGACGAGCCGGGCGTTGCCGATCTGATCGAGCATGTCGTCGCGCTCGCCGATGATCTCGAGCGCGAGCCGTGCCTGCTCCTCGGCGCGGGCGATGTCGCCCGTCCGAAGGTGCACCTGCGCGAGCGAACAGACCGCACCTGCCGCATCCTCGGACCGGTCGATCTCGAGCGCGATCGCATAGGCGTGCTTGAAGTGCTCTGCGGCCTCTTCCGGCTTGCCGAGCAGG
The DNA here is from genome assembly GCA_963725595.1 of uncultured Thermoleophilia bacterium. Lineage (GTDB taxonomy): Bacteria > Actinomycetota > Thermoleophilia > Gaiellales > Gaiellaceae > PALSA-600. The sequence goes on from CAVRYT010000004.1 coordinate 379,107, forward strand.
AACTCGACGACGCCGAGGTTGTTCAGCAGCCGGCCGACGTTGGCGGCGTCGGACAGCTCCTCGTAGCGCGCCTTCGCCCGCTCGGCATATGTCCGCGCCCGCACCCAGTGGCCGTCGCGCTCGGCGAGCAGCGAGGCCTGGAAGTAAACGTCGGCAAGCGCCCGCGTGTCGCGCAAGAGCTCGGCGAGCTCGAGCGCGCGCTCGACGTCCTCGCGCGCGGCCTCGTAGTCACGTTGGCGCCGATAGCAGCGCGAGCGCCAGGCGAAGATGTTCAGCTTCAGCTCGTCGGCCGGCAGGTCGGTCCGGTCAGCGAGCGCCAGCGCCTCGTTGAAGAGCGCCAGCGCGGTCGAGATGCTGGAGAGCTTGTAGCGGCAGACACCCATCCGGTAGAGCACGTCCGCCCGGTCGACGTCCGAGAAGGCGACACCCTCGACGAGCGCCCGGGACTCGGCGAGCAGGGAGAGCCCCGCGGCGATGTCGCCCGTGCCGGCCCGCGCCATCGCCTCGCCGTTGAGCAGCCGCGCCCGGAGCTCCGCGGCGCCGGTCCCCACAACCGACGGCATCGCCCGCGCGTACTCCGCCAGCGACTCGTCGAAGCGATGCTCGGACGTGAGTGCTTCGGCCCGGGCGAGCACCGCCTCGGCCTTCGCGCGGTCGTCGGCGGAGACCCCGCTCGCGAGGAAGCCGGGATCGACGCCGAGCCTGAGGGCGAGCCATTCGACCGTTTCGGTCGTGGGGCGCGTCTTCCCGCGCTCGATCTGGGAGATGTACTCCTTGGAGAAGCGTGCTCCGGCCAGGTCGGTCTGGGTCAGACCGGCGGCGACGCGGAGCTGGCGGAGGCGCTCGCCGAGCCCGGTGCGGCGGGCGGTGGCGGCCTGGTCTCCGGTGACGGGACGGACCATGCGGGGAGCCATGGCCGCAGCATGACGGACGCTTGACCGAGGCGCAATCCTCAGTTCGGGACATGCCCCCAAATGGGGGATGGTTACAAGCAAAGCCCGGTCAACAACCGGATTCTCGAATCACTTGACCGAGCTACTTGACAGCACCCGAAGAGGCTCGTAAGGTGAGCCCACCTTGCACCGACGCCTGACGCCAGGCGGGTGCGGGGAGGACGTCTAAGGCATCACATCCCGATCGGCCGGCTGGGCCGCAGAGCCGGATGAATCGGGGCCCCGCCCCACGACGATCCGCCTGATCCAGGAGAGAGCCCCGGGTGCCGCAGCCGGGGCTTCTCCACGTTCAGGGGCCGTTCGCCGAATCAGCCGTGCATCCAGCGCCTGCGTTCGCTGCGCACGCGCTCGAGGTCGTCGCCGAGCAATCCGCCGAGCCGATGGTCGACCGTCGCGAGCAGGCCGCTCGCGACGAAGATCCACGCTTCCGCACCCGGATCGCGGTCGGCGTGCACGTCGCCCCGGCCCTGCCCCTCGCGGATCAGGTCGGCGAAGTAGCCGTGCACCTCGCGGATCTGGCGCCGCAGCGCCTTCGCGATCACCGCGTCCTCCGAGGCCTCCGTGAGGCCCTGGATCCACAGGTCGATCAGCCGCACCCGCGACCGCGAGGCCATGTAGGCGTTGGCGACGGCGCCGAGGCAGCCGCGAGGATCCTTCTCGCGCGCCTCGTCCGCGACCACCTGCAGCTCGGCCCACGCCTGGTCGAGACAGGCGAGATAGAGGTCGCGCTTCGAGCCGAAGTGCCGGTAGAGGATCGGCTCGGAGATGCCCGCCTCCCGGGCGATCTCGGCGGTCGTCGCGCCGCGGTAGCTCGAGCGGGAGAAGACCCGGCACGCGGTGTCGAGCACCGCCTGCCGGCGTTCCTCCTTTGGGAGCCGCTTGGCAGGGGCCTGCGTCACGCGAGCTCCAGGGCCGGCTCCTCGGCCGCCTGCGGATGCGGGTGCTCGATCTTCCGGATCGCGAGCGTGGCGAGCCCGGCTCCGGCCAGGCAGAGCAGCGCACCGACCCGCAGCGCGTCGTGGAAGCCGCCGAGGTAGGTGGCCGCTCCGGCGACGATCGAGCCCATGATCGCGATCCCGAGCGAGCCGCCGACCTGGCGCGCGGAGTTCAGCACCGCCGACCCGACGCCCGCCTGGTCGACCGAGACGGCGCTCATCGCCGCCGCGGTCACGGGCGTCATGGTCATGCCCATCCCGATGCCACCCAGGAGCAGGCCCGGGACGAGCGCCCAGAAGGACTCGTGTGCCCCGAGCTGCGAGTAGTAGAGGAGCATCGCCGCGAGCAGCGTCATACCGCCGCCGACGAGCCAGCGCGAGCCGAAGCGGTCGGCGAGCTCGCCGGTGCGCGGAGCGAGCACGATGATCAGGCACGTCATCGGCAGGAAGCTCGCGCCCGCCTGCACGGGCGAGTAGCCGAGGACGTTCTGCATGTACAGCGAGACGTAGAAGAACGTCCCGAACATCGCGAGCCCCACGAACAGCATCGAGCCGTTCGCGCCGCTGAACGTCCGCTGGCGGAACAGGTTGAGGTCGAGCATCGGCGCACGCTGGCGGCCCTCGAGCAGGACGAACACCGCGAGTGCGATCGCCGCGATGACGAACGCGGAGACGATGCGCCCCGAGGTCCAGCCGTAGGTGTTCGCCTCGATGAAGGCATAGGTCAGCGAGAACAGCCCGACGGCGGATGCTGCGAGGCCGGGGACGTCCAGCCGCTGCTCGGCCGACTGGTCGCGCGACTCGTCGATGAAGATCGGGATCGCGAACAGGCCCGCGACGCCGATCGGCACGTTGATGAAGAAGATCCAGTTCCAGTTGACGTGCTCGGTCAGGAGGCCGCCGATCAGCGGCCCGATCGCGAGCGCCATCGCCGAGACGCCGGCCCAGATGCCGATCGCCTTGCCGCGCTCGCGCGGTGGGAACGTCGCCGTGATGATCGAGAGCGTCGCGGGGTTCATCAGCGCGCCCCCGAGGCCCTGGACGACCCGCGCGCCGATCAGGAAGCCGCCGTTCGGAGCGAGGCCGCACGCGAGGCTCGAGCCCGTGAAGACGGCGAGGCCGACCATGAAGATGCGGCGCCGTCCGAGGAAGTCGGCCAGCTTGCCGCCCGTGAGCATGAACGCGGCGAAGGTGAGTGCGTAGCCCGCGACCACCCACTCGAGCTCGGAGAGGCTCAAGTTGAGCGAGCGCCGCATCGCGGGCAGCGCCACGTTCACGACCGTGTTGTCGAGCATGATCACGAACAGCCCGACGGACACCGCCGCGAGCGTCCACCACTTCTTGTTCTCCGGTGTTACGAACCGCTGCATCGGGTCACCTCTCGTTCCTCGCGAAGTTAGCGGACACTAAGTTAGCAGACGCTAACCTCGCGGGGCCTCCGCGGCGGGTTAGATTGGCCGCGTGACCGAGGTGGTCTGGACGCCGGACGAGGCGACGGTCGAGCACGCGAACGCGACACGGCTCGTACGACGCGCCGGCGTGCGCGACTACGCCGAGCTCGTGCGCCGGTCGCAGGAGGACCCCGGCTGGTTCTGGCCGCTCTGCGTCGAGGACCTGGGGATCGAGTTCTCGTCGCCGTGGACGCGGGTGTTCGACGACTCGAACGGCCCGGAGTGGACGACGTGGTTCGTCGACGGACGCATTTCGGTCGCACGCATTTGCGCGCACCGTTGGGCGAAGCGCCGCCCGCAGGGGATCGCGTGCGTCGGCCTCGCCGAGGACGGCTCCCGCAGCGAGCTCACGTTCGCCGAGCTGTCGCGCGACGTGACCCGGCTCGCCGAGCGGCTCGTCGCGCTCGGCGTCGAGCCGGGCGACCGGGTCGCGATCTACCTGCCGATGTCGCCCGACGTCGCCGTCGCCTCGCACGCGATCGCGCACGCGGGGGCGGTTCAGGTGCCGATCTTCTCCGGCTTCGCCGCGCCGGCAGTGGCACAGCGGCTCGAGGCGAGCGAGTCGAAGGTGGTGATCACGACGGAGACCTCGTCGCGGCGCGGCAAGACCCTGCCGATGCTCGAGACCCTCGAGGAGGCTCGCGGGCTCGCGGGCTCGAGCGCGGACGTGGTGCTCGCGCCGTTCGACCTCGACGGGCTGCCCGGGGAGCTGCCGCCGCTCGAGGTCGACTCGGAGCACCCCTACCTGCTCACGTACACCTCCGGCACGACCGGGCTGCCGAAGGGCGTCGTGCACGTCCAAGGCGGCTTTCTCGTCTCGATCGCGCGTGAGGTCGCCTACCAGGCGGACGTGCACGAGGGCGACGTCGTCCTCTTCGCCACCGACATGGGCTGGATCATGGGCCCGTGGACCGTGATGGGCGTCGGGGCGCTCGGCGGCACGATCGTCTTCCTCGAAGGTGCCCCCGACTGGCCGCGGCCCGACCGGTTGTGGCGCACCGTCGAGGCAGAGCACGTGACGTCCCTCGGGCTCTCTCCGACACTCGCGCGCGCGCTCCTCCCCCACGGCGCCCCCACGGCCGACCTGTCGTCACTGCGCACGTTCGTCACCACCGGCGAGCCGTGGAACCCCGAGCCCTACCGCTGGCTGTTCGAGGACGTCGGCCGCGGGCACGTGCCGGTGATCAACTGCTCCGGCGGCACCGAGGTGGGCGCGTGCTTCCTCTCGCCCACGCCGGTCGCGCCGATCAAGGCGTGCTCCGTCGGCGGCCCGGCCACCGGCATGGCGATGGACGTGGTCGACGAGCACGGCGCCTCGCTCGTCGGCACAGGCGAGGTGGGCGAGCTCGTCTGCCGCAAGCCGTTCCCCGGGATGACGCGCGGCTTCTGGCGCGACCCGGAGCGCTACCTCGAGACGTACTGGTCGCGGCTGCCCGGCGTCTGGGTGCACGGCGACTGGGCGTCGGTCGACGAGGACGGCTATTGGTTCCTGCACGGGCGCTCGGACGACACGATGAACATCGCCGGCAAGCGCGTCGGGCCCGCCGAGCTCGAGTCGGCGGCGGTCGGCCACCCGGCAGTCCGTGAGGCCGCGGCGATCGGCGTGCCGCACGAGCTGAAGGGCGAGACGGCCTGGGTCTTCTGCTGCCTGCTCCCCGGCGCAACGGCGACCGAGGAGGAGGTCGCAACGCACATTGCGGCCGAGCTCGGCAAGGCGTTCAAGCCGGACCGCGTCTTCTTCGTGGAGGCGCTGCCGAAGACACGGTCGGCGAAGATCGTGCGGCGCGCGGTGCGGGCAACGGCGCTCGGCACCGACCCCGGGGACCTGTCGTCGCTCGAGAACCCCGAATCGCTCAAGGCGATCGAGGCGGTAGTTGGCTGAGCGCATCGCAGTGGTGACGGGCGGCGGCCGGGGCATCGGCGCGTCGATCGCCCGGGCCCTCGCGGGCGACGGGTGGTCGGTGGTCGTGTGCGCGCGCTCGCGCGGCGAGATCGACGCCGTCGGGGCGGAGATCGGCGGCCGTGCCGTGACGATGGACGTCTCCTCGCAGGAGTCGGTGGAGGCGGCCTTCGCTGAGATCGGCGCCGTCGACCTGCTCGTCGCGAACGCGGGCGTCGGCTCGAGCGACGACTGGTGGCGCACCTTCGAGATCAACGTGCTCGGCGTCCACCTGTGCTGCCAGGCCGGGCTCGCGGCCGGCGTCTCGCGGATCGTGATCACGGGCAGCGGAGCGGCTTACCTGCCGGGCGCGAGCGACACGTCGTACACCTCGTCCAAGGCGGCGGTCTGCCGCTACGCCGAGACGCTCAACAACGCCGTCGACATCCCCGTCTTCGTGATCAGCCCCGGGCTCGTCCGCACGGAGATGACCTCGTCGTTCCCGGACGACGCGCCGTGGACGCCGCCCGAGCTCGCGCCCGAGCTCGTCCGGAAGCTCGCGACCGGGCGCTACGACGCCCTCGCGGGGCGCTACATCCATGCGGAGCACGACGACGTCGACGACCTGCTAGCGCGGATCGACGAGATTCTCGAGCGCGACCTGAACGCGATCCGCCTGCGCCGGTGAAGACGCTCGTCTGCTTCGGCGACTCGAACACGTGGGGCTACGTCCCCGCCTCCGACGGCGAGCGGCTCCCGCGCGAGGCACGCTGGCCGGTGCGGCTCCAGCACGCCCTCGGCGACGGCTGGGAGGTGATCGCCGAGGGCCTGAACGGCCGGACGGCGGCGGTCGAGAGCCCGGTCGAGGACGGGCGGAACGGCCTGCCGTATTTCCTGCCCTGCCTGCGCTCCCACAAGCCCGTCGACCTCGTCGTCATCTACCTGGGGACGAACGACGTCGACTTCCTCCGCGAGGACCTCGTCGCCCGGTCGGTCGGACGGCTCGTCAAGCTGGCCCGCTCGTCGGAGACCGGCCCAGGCCTCGGGCCGCCCCAGGTGCTCGTCGTCTGCCCGCCGCCGTTCGACGTCTTCGCCCTTGCACCGTTCTTCGAGCTGGTCTGCTCCGATCTCGGCTGCGAGCTCCTCGACCTCGACGGGGTCGCGCCCTATTCGGAGGTCGACGCACAGCACCTCGACGAGGCCGGGCACGCCGCGGTGGCGGCCGCCGTCGAGGCGCGCGTCCGCACGCTCTTCTCGTGAGCCGCCGGTTCTCGGCGCGGCGGCGGATCAGCCTGTCCGACACGGATGCGGGCGGCCGGCTCAGGCTCGACGCCGTCGCCCGCTACCTCCAGGACGTCGCATCGGAGGACTGGCTCGACGCCGGCTTCGACCACGACTCCCACGTCTGGGTCGTGCGGCGCACGGAGCTCGAGGTGCGCGAGCCGTTCCGGCCCGAGAGCTCGTTCACGATCGAGACGTGGTGCAGCGGCGTCGCGGCGTCCTCGGCCGCGCGACGCTACTCGCTCTACGGCGACGGCGGTGGACGGATCGAGGCGGAGAGCACCTGGATCCACCTCGACCGGGAGCTGCGGCCGAAGCGGCTCGACGGACGTTTCCTCGCCGTCTACGGCTCCTCGGCCGCCGGGCGCAGGGCCTCGACGCGGCTCTCGCTGCCGGCGCCGACGGGGCCCGGCTTGCCCTGGGTGCTTCGCGCGACCGACGTCGACCGGCTCGGGCACGTCAACAACGCCGCCTACTGGGCGCCCGTCGAAGAGGCGTGGGCCGGCAGTCTCGACGGCCCGCTGGCGGCGGTGCTCGAGTACCGGAGCCCGATCGACCTGGGCGAGCCCGTCGAGCTCGCGGTCGACGGCGACCTGCTGTGGCTGATCGTCGCAGGCGAGGCCCGGGCCGCGGCGAACCTGCAAAGACGATGACCGCCGACCGGTTGCGCCGCCTTCTGATCGTCCTGCTCGCGGTCACCGGCGCGACGAGCTTCGTCGCGAACAAGGCCGGGGAGCGCTGGCTGGGCATCTTCTCCTTCACCCTGTTCCTCGTCGCCGTGCTCGTCTACGCGCAGTGGCGCCGGAAGGCCCGCGAGGAGCGCTCTGCTAGAGTTTTCGACCGAGAGGCGAAAACCGATGAGACTGGCTCTGGCGCAGATCAATAGTGTCGTCGGCGACCTCGACGGCAACACGAACCGCATCCTCGACGGGCTTTCGGCTGCCCGGGAGGCTGGCGCCGATCTCGTCCTCTTCCCGGAGCTCGCCATCACGGGGTATCCGCCCGAGGATCTGCTGCTGCGGCCGGGCTTCGTCCGCGCAGCCCGAAGCCGGGTGGAGACGATCGCGCACGCGACGCACGGCCTGACGGCGCTCGTCGGCGCGCCCCACCTCGACGCCGACCTCTACAACGCGTGCTTCGTGCTCGCACGCGGCGAGGTGCAATGTGTCTACCGCAAGCGCTACCTCCCGAACTACGGCGTCTTCGACGAGGACCGGTACTTCGCGCCGGGGAACGACCTCGTCCTGCTGCGGCTCGGCGAGGTGCTCGTCGGGCCGACGGTCTGCGAGGACGTCTGGCAGCCCGGCCCGCCAGCGACCGAGCTCGCACTCGCGGGCGCTCAGCTCGTCACGAACATCTCGGCTTCGCCGTTCCACGTCGGGAAGGACCGTGAGCGGGAGGAGATGCTCAAGGTGCGCGCACGCGACAACTCGTGCTTCGTCGCGTTCTGCAACGCGGTCGGCGGCCAGGACGAGCTCATCTTCGACGGGCACTCGGTCGTCCTCGACGACGAGGGCACGGTGCTCGCGCGCGCCGCGGGCTTCGAGGAGGAGCTGCTCATCGTCGACGTGGACCCGGTGGCGGCGGTCGGGCGCAGGCTTCGCGACGTGCGACGCCGAGCGCTTGCGCGCGAGCGGCGCGACGAGCCCCGCATCATGCGGGTCGAGTTGCCGACGCCGCGCGAGCAGCAGGAGCCCGCGCACCCCGCGCCGGCGCCCCTCCTCGACGACCTCGAGCAGATGCGGCTCGCGCTCGAGCTCGGGCTACGCGACTACGTGGGCAAGAACGGCTTCGGCGATGTCGTGATCGGGCTGTCCGGCGGCGTCGACTCGGCCCTCACCGCCGCCCTCTGCGTCGAGGCGATCGGGCCGGAGCGCGTCCACGGCGTGTCGATGCCGTCGCGCTATTCCTCCGAGGGGACCCGTGGCGATGCGGGCCGGCTCGCCGAGCGGCTCGGCATCGACTTCCGCGAGATCGCGATCGAGCCGGCCGTCGAGGCGTTCGCCGCAGCGCTCGGCCCGTCGTTCGAGGGGCGCGACCCGGATCTGACCGAGGAGAACCTGCAGGCGCGCATCCGCGGCACGCTGCTGATGGCGCTCTCGAACAAGTTCGGTTGGCTCGTGATCGCGACCGGCAACAAGTCGGAGCTCTCCGTCGGCTACTCGACGCTGTACGGCGACCTGGCCGGGGGCTTCGCGCTGATCAAGGACGTCTACAAGACGGACGTCTTTCGCCTTGCCCGCTGGCTCAACGAGCGCGCGGACTGCGAGCTGATCCCGCAGTCGATCATCGACCGCGCACCGAGCGCCGAGCTGCGCGCCGACCAGCTCGACGAGGACTCGCTGCCTCCCTACCCGAAGCTCGACCGGGTGCTCGAGGCGTACGTCGAGCTCGACCGCTCGCGCGAGGAGCTCGCTCAGGACGGCTTCGACCCGGACGTGGTCGCGAAAGCGCTGTCGATGGTGGACAGAGCCGAGTACAAGCGCCGCCAGGCGCCGCCCGGCGTCAAGCTGCGGCCGAAGGCCTTCGGCCGCGATCGCCGCACGCCGATCACGAACCGCTGGCCCGGCTGATCTCCGGCCTGCCGCTTCACGACACCAGCCGCTGCAGCACGACGCCGAGCACCGGCAGCGTCATCGTCAGGCCGTAGCTGATCCACCCGACGACGACCAGCGCCGGCCGCGACGGCTGCTCGCCGCCGGAACGCACCTCGGCCTGCACCCGCGGTCCGAGCACGAAGTTGTGCAGGTACGACACGACGAGCAGGAAGCAGAAGAGAACGACCTTCGTCCAGAAGACGATCTGGAACGCGGGCCGGTGCTCCCACTCGCGTGCAGCCAGCGCGACGCCCGTGAGGGCCGCGGTGAGCAGCGCGCCGTAGCCGAGCGGCCGCCAGAGCAGGCCCAGCTCCCTCATCGCACGACCACGCGGCTCGCCGTCCAGCGAACGGATCGCCGGCACGCCGACGAAGACGAGCGCCGTCGAGCCTCCGAACCAGATGCCGGCTGCGAGCAGGTGCACGGCGACGAGGACGGCGGTCACACGGTCAGCGTACGCACGAGCTCGGGCAGGCTCGGGGGGACGAGCCGCTCGGGCGGAGCGGCGAGCTCCGCCTGCGTCCACCAGCGGATCTCCGTGACGCCCTCTTCGCCCATGTCCACGGTCGGCGCCGCGTCGTGCCGGTCGACGCGCACGAGGTGGAAGCGCTCGACCTGGTGATAGATCACCTGCGCCCACGGGAACGTGTGCTCGCGCTCGTGGACGACCGGGCCGACCTCGAAGCCCTCGAGCCCCGCCTCCTCCCGCAGCTCCCGCCGCAGCGCCTGCTCGTCGCTCTCGCCAGGGTCGACGCCGCCGCCGACGGTTGCCCACCACGCGTCACCGCTGACGGGATGCTGGAACCGCACGAGCAGCACACGGCCTTCCCGATCGAGCACCAGCCCCCGCACCGCCTGCCGCTCGATCGGCTCGACCCATGCGCGCAGCTCGCGAAACCAGCGAAGCCGCTCGTCGTACGGAACGGCTGCGTTCGCCGGCGACGTCGACGGCAGGACGAAGAGCGCCGTCGAGCCGATCGTCCGCAGCTGCGGCCCGAGCTCGGGCCGCTCGGCGAAGAGGCCGCGGTAGCCCTCCTTGCCGACGAATGCGATCGCCCGCGGCGCGAGCTCGTGGGCGATCCCCTCGAGACGCCCGCGATCGAAGTCGCCGCTGCGCAGGTCACCCGAGCCCGGAGTCGTGCGATAGGCCGCGTTCGTGACTCCGTAGCCGAGCTCGAGCAGCTCGAACTGCTCGCGGGGCTCGTAGAGGCGAGGCGTGAAGCCGCCGTCGTGCAGAAGGCGCCAGAAGTCGTTGCGCGGGTTCGCGAAATGCGCGGCGGCAGCCGCCGACACGCGGCCCGGGTTGATGCCGCAGAAGACGCAGGCGAGGCCGGGCGCGAGGACGTCCGGGACCGAGCTAGGTGTGTCTGCCACGCGGCCGACAGCGTGGCATGCGTTGCGTCCACGTGGCGGTGCAGACCCACGAGCTGGGAAGCGGCGGCGCCGGGCGAGAGGAGCGCACGACGACACGCCGGCGGGCCGTCCAGGTGCGGCAGGTGCGGGTCACGCCGCCTCCTGCTCCGGGCCGCGCGCGTCGAGTCGCCGCTCGAAGCGCTCCCGGATCCCCTCGCCGACCCGTGTCCGTCGCACCTCGCGTCGCGGCGCGAGCCGGATCACCGAGACCCGCTCCTCGCTGCGCGCGCCGTAGCAGCGGGCATAGCACTCTGCTTCGGAAAGCGTTCTGAGCCTCATGCGCGACACCCTAGGACCGGGGCCGGACGGAACCGACTAGCTTTCTCCCATGGCCGATCTCGCCAAGGTGTTCGAGTACGACGTCGAGCTCGATCGCGGCGGCCGGCTGACGATCCCGGGCGGCGGGCAGCTCGTCTCGCCCGAGGGCTGGTCGGCCGACCATCTCCTGCTCGCAGCGCTCGTTCGCTGCTCGATCGACAGCTTCGCCCACCACGCGCGTCGCGCGGGACACACCGTGAGCGCCTCCGGCTCGGCGCACGGGACGATCACGAAGTCGGGTGACGACGACCGCTATCGCTTCGTCGAGATCGACGTCTCGATCGACGCGCAGCTCGAGCCGCGCACGGACGACGCGCAGGCTCTGATCGAGCTGGGGGAGCGCGACTGCTTCGTCGGGGCCTCGCTCTCCGTCGAGCCGAGGTACGAGTGGCGCGTGTCCTGACGACCGTAGAGCAGGTGCGGGCACGATTCTCGGCGCTGCGGCGGCCGCTCGCGTTCTTCGACGGGCCGGGCGGCACGCAGGTGCCCGACTCGGTGATCGACGCGATCGCGACGTGCCTGCGCGAGACGAATGCGAACCTGGGCGGCGCGTTCGAGACCTCGCGCCGCGCCGACGAGCTCGTCGCGCAGGCGCACGAGACCGCTGCGTCCTTCCTCGGCGCCCGCACCGACGAGGTTGCGTTCGGAGCGAACATGACGACGCTCAACTTCGCGCTCACGCGCACCGCGGCACGCGACTGGCAGGCAGGCGACGAGATCGTCTGCACGCGGCTCGACCACGACGGCAACGTCGCGCCGTGGCTCGAGCTCGCCCGCGACCGCGGGCTGACCGTGCGCTTCGCGGAGATCGACGAGGAGTGCCGGCTCGACCTCGACCACCTGGCCTCGCTGCTTACGGACCGGACGAGGGTCGTCGCCTTCCCGTGGGCGGCCAACTCGGTCGGCACCGTCACGCCCGTCGCCGAGATCGCAGCGCTCGCGCACGAGGCCGGCGCGCTCGCGTGGGTCGACGCGGTGCACTACGGCCCGCACGGCCCGATCGACGTCGCGACCGCCGGCGTCGACGTGCTGCTCTGCTCGCCGTACAAGTTCTACGGGCCGCACCTCGGGCTCGCGTACGTGCAGCGCGAGGTCGCGCACACGTGGCGGCCGTACAAGGTGCGCCCCGCGGACAGCCGTTTCGAGACCGGGACGCTCGCCCACGAGCTGCTCGCAGGCTTCGTCGCCGCGGTCGAGTATCTCGGCTCGATCGGGTGGGATTGGATCCAGGAGCACGAGCGCGAGCTCGGGCGACGCTTCCTCGACGGCCGGCCGGACGGCTGGCGGCTGCAGGGCATCCCGACGATGGACGGCCGCGTGCCGACGTTCGCGCTCACGAGCGACCGCATTGGCCCGGCCGAGGCGGCGACGCGCCTCGGCGCGCGCGGTTTCGCGACCTGGAGCGGCAACTACTACGCGGTCGAGATCATGGAGCGCCTCGGCCTGCCCGAGGGGGCGGTCCGCGTCGGCATCGTCCACTACAACACGGAGTACGAGGTCGACCAGCTGCTCGACGCCCTGAGCGACCTGTGAGCCAGCCGCGCTACCTGCGCCGTTGTGGACTACTAGCCCGGAAGTAGCCGCAGCAGCCAGAACGCGGCCATACCGACCGCAATCGCCACCTCGAGCCTGCGCGTGCGCCAGGCGGCGAGCGCGGCGAGCGCCGCCGCAGCAACCCGGATGCCCCCCTCGCCCCGCGAGCCGCCGAGCGACGGCGTGACGAGCGCAGCGAAGACGGCGATCGGCACGAAGTGCAGGAAGCGCAGCCAGAACGCCGGCAGCTCCCGGTGCAAGGTGAGGCCCGCGAGCCGCGAGCCGAAGGTGACGGCGAGCATCCCCCCGCAGGTCGCCCAGAAGCTCACCTCTCCTCACCCCGAGTGAGCAGGGCGCCGAGCAGCGAACCGGCGACACCCGCGCCGAGGATCGGCAGCCCCCCGGGCACGCCGCGGGCGAGCAGCCACGCAAGCACGCCTGCGAAGACCGCCACCAGGACGTCGACGCGGCGGCGTAGGAGCGGCACGAGCAGCGCGAGGAACGCGAGCGGGAAGACGAAGTCGACGCCGATCCGCTCCGGGTCGGGGATCACCCCGCCGAGCAGCGCGCCACCGAGCGTCGCGAGGTTCCAGGTGAGGAAGAGGCTCAGCTCGGCACCGAGCACGAAGCGGAACGTGCGCGCACCGCGCGCGACCGAGACGCCGTACGCCTCGTCGGTGAGGAAGTAGGCGGCGACGAGCCGTTCCCTCGGCGTCATCGGCACGACACGTCCAAGGGACAGCCCGTAGAGGACGTGCCGAACGTTCAGTAGGAGCGTCGTGAAGACGATCTCGAGCCCGCCGGCGCCGCGACCGAACAGCCCGACCGCGCTCACCTGCGCGCTGCCCGCGAACACGAGCAATGACAGCGCCTGGGTCTCGACGAGTGAGAGCCCCGCGTCGCGTGCGAGCACGGCGTACGCGACGCCGAAGGGGACGACGCCGAGCCAGAGCGGCGTCATCGCGCGGAAGCCGGCGCGGAACAAAAGCTAGAACGGGTACGGCTCGCCGGCCGCCTCGGCCCAGCGCGAGCCGGGCGAGCGGCGGATGGGATCCGGGTCGATCCCGCGCGCCTCCGCGACCGCGAGCGTCAGCAGCTGGAACTGCACGACGTCGACGACCGGATGGCGCGTCGGCACGAGCGTCGTCTCGCAGCCGAGCTTCTCGAGCGCGGCGACAAGCGCCTCGGCACGCGCGGCGGCAAGCCCCTCGCCCTCGAGCACGTACGCCCGGAAGCGCTCGTCGACCGCGGCGAGGAAGCCGTGCAGCAGCTGCTCGGTCTCGTAGGCGACCGCGTCGAGCCAGGCACCTTCACGAAGCTTCAGCGCCGCTTCCTGGGCGGTCGGCCAGTCGCGCCCCGCACCGGCGATCAGCACGCGCTCCTGCTCGAACGGCGTTGCCGGCTTCGCGAGCTCTGCCTCGACCGCCGCCGGCAGCCAGTCGATCTCATCGCCGTGCAGGGCCGCGATCGCCGCGACGGCGCAGGTGTAGCTCGCCGTGTGGCACCAGGAGCGCTCGACCTCGGGGGTGCAGACGACGACCTCGTCGACGAGCTCGGCGAGCGCAGAGCCCGGCCGCCCGGTGACGAGCCAGACGTCGCCGCCGAATGCGCGCTCGGCCGCGATCGTCAGCTCCGTCTCGCCTTCGTGCGAGACGCACACCATGATGTCGGCCCGCGGCGGCCGCAGGGCGGCCTCGAGCGCCTGCACGGCATCCCCCCCGGTCTGCGCCGCGTGGAAGGACGTGCCGCACCCCGTGTGCACGACCGTCGCGCCCGCGGGGAGCCGCAAAGCCGTGGGCACCGACCGCAGCCACTCGGGCTGCGCATTCACCGCTCTCGCCGTCTCGCCTGGCATAGGGGTGTCTATAGCATCGCCGACGGTGACGATCCGCGCGTTTCTCTTCGACTTCGACGGCCTGATCCTCGACACCGAGACGGCGTCGCGCTCAGGCTGGGAGTGGCTCTACCGCCGCCACGGCCACGAGCTGCCGCCCGAGAAGTGGGCACTGATGGTGGGCACGGTGGACGGCTGGGACATCTGGGGCCACCTCGAGGAGCTCGCCGGCGAGCCGCTCGATCGAGCGGCGCTGGACGAGGAGCGCTACGCACACGAGCTGTCGATTCTCGAGCTCGAGGAGCTGCGACCGGGGATCGCGGAGTACATCGACGCAGCCGACCGCCGCGGGCTTCGTCGCGCGATCGTCTCAAGCGCGTCCCGGGCGTGGATCGACGAGCACCTCGGACGACTCGAGCGTGCAGCCGGCTGGGACGCGATCGTCACGGCAGACCACGATCCGGTCCGAGCGAAGCCCGCACCCACCATGTATCGGGAGGCCCTGGCGCTGCTCGGAGTCGCCGCCGCAGAGGCGATCGCGTTCGAGGACTCCCCGAACGGCGCCCGCGCCGCCAGGGCCGCGGGCATCTACGTCGTCGGCATCCCGAACGCCGTCACCGCCGACCTCGGCCTGCACGAGGATGCCGACCTCGTCGTCGACTCGCTCGCCGACCTGCCGCCGGAGGAGCTGCTCGCGCGCTTCGAGCGAGCGGCGTAGCCTGTCGCCCGAAAAGACCACGGAGAAGGAGAGCAACCGATGAGCGTCTACCAGCGAGAGACCCTGTCCAACGGCTTGCGCGTGCTTACCGCGCCGCTCGGGCACGCTCAGTCGGTCGCCTGCTACGTCATGCTGGCGGCGGGCTCCCGTTACGAGCACGAGGGGAACCGGGGCATCGCCCACTTCGCCGAGCACATGTTCTTCAAGGGCACGGAGCGACGGCCGACCGCACGCGATCTTTCGATGGTGGTCGACGGCATGGGAGGCGAGTTCAACGCCTTCACGAGCAAGGAGTACACGGCCTACTACATCCGCTGCGCCGGCGAGCAGCGCGACACCGCGCTCGACGTCCTCGTCGACATGATCCGCCACTCCAAGTTCGACGCCGAGGAGATCGAGCGGGAGAAGGGCGTGATCCTCGAGGAGATGAACATGTACATGGACACGCCGCGCGACTACGTCGGCTCCTTGTACGAGGAGCTCGTCTTCGGCTCGAACCCGCTCGGCTGGGAGACGCTCGGCACGAAGGAGACGATCAAGGCCGCGGGCCGCGACACGTTCCTCGACTACCTACGGGAGTGCTACACGCCGGCGCGCATGGTCGTGGGCGTCGCGGGAGCGGTCGGCGACGATCTGCTGACGACCATCGAAGGGCTTCTGGGCGACCTCTCCGGCAACGGGACCGACGCCCCCGCGCCGGCGGACGTCGACCGCTCGCCCGAGCCGCGCGTGAGGATCATGCACAAGGACTCCGACCAGGCGAACGTCTGTCTCGGCGTCCCCTCCTACCCCGTCTCGCACCCCGATCGCTATGCGCTGCAGTTGCTCGGGACCGTGCTCGGGACCGGCATGTCGTCACGGCTCTTCCTCGAGGTGCGCGAACGGCGCGGCCTCGCCTACTACGTCTACGCCATGAACAACTCGTTCACCGACACAGGCACGCTCTATTCGCAGGCCGGTGTCGACCTGAAGCGCGCCGAGGAAGCGGTCGAGGTGATCGCCGCCGAGTTCCGCAAGCTCGTCGATGAGCCCGTGCCGTCGGACGAGCTCGAGAAGGCCCGCGGGCTTGCCAAGGGCCGCTTCGTGCTGCAGACGGAGAGCCCGAACGGCCTCGCGCTCTACGGCCTGCGCCGCGAGGTGCTCGAGGGGGCCGCAGCGGAGCCGACGGAGGTGCTCGCGGGCCTCGACGCAGGTGACCGTCGAGGACGTGCAGCGGGTCGCGCAGGACGTGATCGGCGGCTCCGGCCTGCGCCTCGGCGTGATCGGGCCGTTCGACGACGAGACGGCGTTCGCGAAGCTGCTCGCGTAGCTTCGAGACTCTCGAACCTGGATCGGTGCGTTCAGATCGAGGCGACTTGCCGGCGCATCAGCCACGAGAGGGCGAACGATATGACCCCGACGAAGACGAGCGCAACACCGAGGAACGAGAGCTCGCTCCAGCGTTCGTGACCGAGCACGAGCATGCGGATCGCGACCCCGAGCGTGACGCCGTACAGCCAGGTGGGAAGGAACCGCTCGGTCCACCAGGCGAGCACCAGCCAGCTGCCCGCAAGCGGCAGAACGTCCGCCGCGTAGCCGCCGAGCGTCGCCCGCCCGTGGTGCGAGAACTGGCCGATCGTCGCGAAGAGAACGATCGCGAATGTTCCCGAGAGCGCGAGCGCCCTCACAGGAACCGCCGCGCGCCGCGGAAGTCGGCCGTTCGCACGGGGACGATCCTGACCGTGCTGCGCGAGTTCGGCGCCTCGACCATCAGCCCGCGGCCCACGACCATCGCGACATGTCCCACCGGGTGCTCGTAGAAGAGAAGGTCACCGGGAAGGACCTTCGCGAGCGGCACCGGCTTTCCCGCCGCGAACTGGGCGTCGGCGTCGCGCGGGATCGTGATCCCGTGCACGCGGTAGGCGGCCCAGGTCAGGCCGGAGCAGTCGTAGCCCCAGCGCGACAGGCCGCCCCACAGGTAGTGCAGGCCGACGAACTGCTGGGCGCTACGCACGATGTCGGCTCGCGTCCTCGGCAGTCGTCTCGTCGCGATCCGCGGCAGGGCGCCGGCCGGGACCTGCGAGCCGAAGCCGACCTCGGTCCCGTTCGCGAGGCGCGCCACGACCGCCGTGACGACGAGCGGCGCTGCGAACGCCGGCCCGAGCTGCCACGACCGCACCCATCCCGGGTAGCCGCGACGGTCGAGCGGCGAGGGCTGATCCGGCACCGCGATCTCGGTCCACCCCGCCCGCCGCGCGAGCACGAGCACGCGCTCGCCGTAGAGCACCTGCGTCGGCATGTGCCCGACGAGCGCGAGCCGGGCTGAGAGCGAGACCGCGGCAGTCGGCCACACGTGCGGGTCGAGCGGAAGGTGGCCGGCGTTCGGTGCCGCCCAGACGTTCGCGACCGGGACGCGCACCGTGGCGCTCTGTCCCGGCGCGAGTGCGAGAAGAATCGTCGCGGCGAGCGCGGCCAGCACGAAGGCAGGGTAACTGTGGTCAGGCGATCGGCCAGACGACCTCGGTCACCGGCAGGCGACCCGAGGACGGCCCGCGCAGGTACCGCTCGCGCGGGCCGGAGACCGGCGTGTAGCCGGCGTCGTGCGCCTGCGAGAAGAGCTCGGCGTAGAACGCGCTGCCGAGCTCCTCGTACGGCCCCTCGTGCCGGTGCACGATCGCGCGCGTCGGCGCGAGCGTGCGCACCTCGACCGGCGGCTCGGGCAGCGTTCCGGGCTGCACGGGCCAACCTGCCTCGATGCCGAGCGCGCCTTCTTCGTCGGGCGCCGACGAGATCGCGAGCGGCGGCCCGGCCGCGCCCCCGTGCTCGCGGGCGAACTGACCGACGCGGGCGATCGCACCGCCGATGAACTCGCCGGCATCGACCGGTTCGACCCGGCGGACGACGAACGCGAACGTCTCGGCCGGAAGCTCCCTCACCTCGAACTCGAGTGCGACCTGTGAATGCGGCATGCCACGAGTGTCGCCCCGGCACCGCGGAGCGGCATCCGTGGAAGGTCCTAGTCGTCGGTGCCCTGTTCCTCGGACCCGCGCCGCTGCAGCTCCGCGACCACGGTCGGGTCGGCGAGCGTCGTCGTGTCGCCGAGCGGCCGGTTCTCGGCGACATCGCGCAGCAGCCTGCGCATGATCTTGCCCGAGCGCGTCTTCGGCAGCTCGGGCGTGAAGACGATGTTCGCCGGCTTCGCGATCGGGCCGATCTTGTGGGCGACGTGGTTGCGCAGCTCCTCGAGCTTCTCGACGGTGCCCTCCCTGCCACCCTTCAGCGTCACGAACGCGACGATCGCCTGGCCGGTGGTCGCGTCGTAGCGCGCGGCGACCGCCGCCTCCGCCACGTCCTGGTGGTCGACGAGCGCCGACTCGACCTCGATCGTCGAGATCCGGTGCCCGGAGACGTTCATCACGTCGTCGACGCGCCCGAGCAGCCAGAAGTCGCCGTCCGCGTCGACGCGTGCGCCGTCCCCCGCGAAGTAGACATCGCCGAACCGCAACCAGTACGTGTCGCGGTAGCGCCGATCGTCGCCGTAGATGCCGCGCAGCATCGCCGGCCACGGTCGCTTGAGCACGAGGTAGCCGCCGCCGCCCGGGCCGACCTCCTCGCCTGCCTCGTTGTAGACCGCCGCGTCCACGCCCGGGAAGGGCTTCGTCGCTGACCCGGGCTTCGTGGTCGTAACACCCGGCAGCGGCGTGATCAGGATCATCCCCGTCTCGGTCTGCCACCACGTGTCGACGATCGGACAGCGGCCGCCGCCGACATGCTCGTGGTACCAGACCCACGCCTCCGGGTTGATCGGCTCGCCCACCGAGCCCAGCAGCCGCAGGCTCGAGAGGTCGTGCCGGGCGGCGTGCTCCGGCCCCCACTTCATGTGCGAGCGAATCGCCGTCGGGGCGGTGTACAGGATCGTCACCCCGTAGCGCTCCACGACCTGCCACCAGCGGTCCTTGTCCGGGTAGTCCGGGGTGCCCTCGTACATGACGGACGTGGCGCCGTTGCAGAGCGGCCCGTAGACGATGTAGCTGTGGCCTGTGATCCAGCCGACATCGGCCGCGCACCAGTACACGTCCGAGTCGGGCTTCAGGTCGAACACGTAGTGATGGGTCGTCGCCGCCCCGACCAGGTAGCCGCCCGTCGTGTGCGCGATCCCCTTCGGCTTCGCAGTCGTGCCGCTCGTGTACATCAGGAAGAGCAGATCCTCGGAGTCCATCGGCTCCGGCGGGCAGCTGCCCGGATCGTCGGAGCCGCGCACCTCGTGGTACCAGTGGTCTCGGCCCTCCTCCATCGCAACCTCGCCGCCCGTGCGCTTCACGACCACGCACGCGCGCACGCCGGGAGCCGCCGCCATCGCCTCGTCGGCAATCCGCTTCAGCGGCACCGTCGTACCGCGCCGCCACGCCTCGTCCTGCGTGACGATCACTTCGCAGCCCATGTCGTTCACCCGGTCGGAGAGCGAGTCGGCCGAGAAGCCGCCGAAGACGACGGTGTGCGGGGCGCCGAGCCGCGTGCACGCGAGCATCGCGATCGGCAGCTCCGGGACCATCCCCATGTAGATCCCGACAGCCGTCCCCTTGCCCACGCCGAGCGCCTTGAGCGCGTTCGCGAACGCCACCACCTCCCGCTGCAGCTCCGCGTAGCTGATCGCGCGGCGATCGCCGTCCGGCTCGCCCTCCCAGAAGTACGCCACCCGATCGCCGCGCCCCGCCTCGACGTGGCGGTCGACGCAGTTGTGCGAGACGTTCAGCTTCCCGCCCAGGAACCACTTCGCGTACGGCCGCTCCCACTCGTACAGCGTCGTGAACGGCTCCAGCCAGCCGACCCGCTCTCTCCCCTCGCGCTCCCAGAACGACTCGAAGCTCTCCTCGTAGATCGAGGGCTGCGCGTTCGCCCGGGCTGCGAACGCCTCGCTCGGCGGGTAGCGCCGCTCCTCGAGGAGCAGCGTGTCGATGGTCTGCGCAGGGGTCTCCATGCGGGAAAGGTTAAGGCTCGAGGTCGTAGGGGTAGTGCGTCAGGTTCTCGGCGCCGTCGGCGGTCACGAGGATCAGGTCCTCGAGCCGCACGCCGCCGTAGCCCTTCCGGTAGAGGCCGGGCTCGACCGTGACGACGTCACCCGCGACGAGCGGCTGCGACGCGGCGAGCCCCAACCCCGGCTCCTCGTGCACCTCGAGCCCGACGCCGTGCCCGAGCCCGTGGAAGAAGCCGTCGGCGAGGAGGGCGCCCGGCTCCTTCGTCCGCTGGGTCGGCTCGCCCGCCGCCTCGAACAGGTCGCAGACGCCGTCGAAGATCGCCCTGCCGGACGCTCCCGGACGGATCGCCGCGACCGAGCCGTCGAGCGCCTCCTTGCACAGGCGATGCCACTCGCGCACGTCGCCGGGGGCCTCGCCGACGACGAAGGTGCGCGTCATGTCGCAGTACATCGCCGACTCGTTGTCGCGCGGCCAGATGTCGACGACGACCGGCACGCCGGCCGTGATCGGACCGGAGCCCATGTCGTGGCCGACCGCGCCCTGGGCTCCCGGAGCGACGATGAACTCGTCCGCCGTCGTCCCGTGCTCGGCGAAGACGGCGTTCATCCCTGCCTTGACGCGCTCGACGGTCAGCGAGCCGTTCCCGGCGCTGCGGAGGAGCTCGCGGCACACGTCCATCGCAGCCTCGGCGGCGCGCTGCGCTCGCCGGATCCCCTCGAGCTCGGCGTCGGTCTTGGCCCTCCGGCGCGCGTCGAAGAAGCGGCCGTCGACCTGTAGCTCGACGCCCTCGGCGCGAAGGCGGTCGGCGAGCCGGAGCGGGAACGTGTCGGGGACGCTCGCCGAGCCGATGCCGAGCGCGGCGACGGCCCGGGCGGCGATCTCCTCCTCGATGTCGGGAAACTCGAGCCCGCTGCGGCGGAGCTCGTCGATGCCGTACTCCTCCCACGGGTGCACCTCGAACAGGTCGAGGGCCTCCAGGCGCTGCGCCTCCATCGAGCTGACGACGACGTGCCTCACCCCGTCCTGCTCGAGGTAGAGGAACGGATCGGGGACGCTCAGCGGCACTTCGTGACGCAGCTCCGGAGAGCGCGAGGTGTCGGAGTAGATGAGGGCGTTGGGCATGCGGGCGACCATATCTAGACTCACGGGGTGGAGGAACGCGCCAGGGCACTGGAGCTCGTCGAGCGGTGGGACGAAGAGCTCAAGCGCCTGCTGCCCGCGGGCGCCGACCTGTTCGACGCCCATACGCATGTCGGCGACGACATCGACGGGATGGCCGGCACCGTGCCGGAGCTCGTCGGGATCATGGACCGCTACGACATCTCGCGAGCGTTCACGTTCTGCCTGGACGAGCCCGACCGCCATCCGGCCTTCCGGGCCGCGAACGACCGAACCCTCGCCGCCGCCGAGGCGAGCGACGGCCGGCTGATCCCGTTCGTGCGGCTCGACCTGAACGAGGCGCCGATCGAAGAGGCGACCCGCTGCCTCGACGCGGGCGCGCGCGGGATCAAGCTGCACCCGCGGGCACAGGGCTTCACCGCCACCGACGAGCGGCTCGGGCCTGTGTTCGCGCTGGCCGCCGAGCGCCGGGTGCCGATCCTGATCCACGGCGGCCGCGGCCTGCCGCCGATCGCCGACGGTCTCCGCTCGCTCGTGGAGCGCAACCCCGGTGCGACGCTGATCATCGCCCACGCCGGCATCGCCGACCTCGCCGGGCTCGCGCGCTGCATGAGCGGACGGCGTGGCGTGCTGTTCGACACGTCCACGTGGAGCCCGGTCGACCTGCTCGACTTCTTCCGCCAGGTGCCGCCCGAGCAGGTGGTCTACGCAAGCGACTACCCGTACGGCCAGCAGCCGTCGTCACTCCTGATCGCGCTGAAGACCGCGCAGCGGGCCGGCCTCTCCGAGGAGCAGCTGCGCGCGATGCTCGGCGGCACCGCGAAAGCGCTGGCCGACGGCCGCGAGCTCCCCGATCCGACCGCCCCGGTCGGCCCGGAGGGCCTGACGCAGTCGCTCCAGCTCGCGCGCATCCACCAGTACGTCTCGATGGCCACGCCGCTGCTCTGGACGCGCCAGGCCGACACGATCGGCGTGCTCGGGCTCGCGATCAACGCCTGCGCAGAGCGCGACGGCCACGTCGAGGAGGCGGCACAGATCCACGACCTGCTCGTCGCCGCGCGCGACCTCTGGTCGTCGATCCCCTCGCTCGAGGACGCGACCGAGCAGCGACGCGCCGTCCGCCTGACGCACCGTCTGATCCACCTCGCCGACATCGAGGCGGTGACCGGTGGCTGAGCTCCTCGTCAACGGGCACCGCTACGACGTGCACGCCGAGGTCGGGACGACGCTCGCGGAGGCGCTCCGCGACGAGCTCGACCTGACCGGCACGAAGGTCGCGTGCGCAGAGGGTCACTGCGGGGCCTGCACCGTCCTCGTCGACGGCAGGCCGGCCCTCTCGTGCATCACGCTCCTGCATGCGGCAGAAGGGGCTGCTGTGACGACGATCGAGGGCCTGCGGGACCACCCGATGGTGGAGTCGTTCGTCCGGGCGGACGCGGTGCAGTGCGGCTTCTGCACGCCGGGCCAGATCGTGAGCGCGGTCGCGCTCGTCGAGTCCACGCCGACGCCGAGCACCGCCCAGATCCGCCACGCTATGGCGGGCAATCTCTGCCGCTGCGGCACCTACCCCAAGATCGAGGAGGCGATCCGCACGTGGCGCGACTGATCCGCACCGAGAAAGAGGTCGAGGGCCGGTACGAAGAGGTCTTCGTCGTCGTCGAGGAGGACGCGCTCGACCAGTGGCCCGCCGGCCCGCGGGACGTCGTCGGCCGCCCTGCGCTGCGGATCGACGGCGCCGAGCGCGCGCGTGGCGAGGCCGTCTACACGGCCGACCTGAAGCTGCCGGGGATGCTGCACGCCGCGGTGCTGCGCTCGCCGTTCGCCCACACCCGTGTGACGCACCTCGACCTCCGCCCGGCGCTCGAGCGGCCCGGTGTGCACGCCGCGATCGGCCCCGAAGAGCTCGACGTGCTCGAGCGCGAATGCGGCTACCAGGGAACGCCGGTGGCAGCAGTCTGCGCCGACACCTATGCGCAGGCGCGAGCCGCGATCGCGGCGATCGACGTCGAATGGGAGGACCTCGAGGCCGTGCTCGACCCCGACGCGGCGATCGCAGGCGGCCACGTGCACGGCGAGCCGCGGAGACGCAGCCGCGGCGATGTCGAGGCGGGCTTCGCCGACGCCGACGTGATCGTCGAGGGCGAGTACCGCACCCAGGTCGTGCTGCACAACTCGCTCGAGACGCATCAGTCGGTCGTGCAGTGGCTGGGCGACACGCTCGAGGTCCACATCTCCACCCAGTACATCTGGGGCGTTCGCCGCGACATCGCGGAGAAGCTGGGCCTACCGGCCGACAAGGTGCGCGTGGTGTGCAACTTCATGGGCGGGGGCTTCGGCTCGAAGAACGAGCCCGACGACCACACCTTCGTCGCGATCGAGCTCGCGCGCCGCACGAACCGTCCGGTGCGCTGCGCGCTGACGCGGCGCGAGGAGAACCTCGTCACCGGCAACCGGAACGCCACGATCCAGCGCCTTCGCATCGGCGCGAGGGCCGACGGGACGTTGACCGCGCTCGAGGGCGACTACGTGAACGCGGTCGGCTTCTCAGGGTGGTCGTCGCCGGTCGAAGGGCCGATGAACCAGCTCTACGCCTGCCCGAACGTGCGCACGACGACCCACGCAGCGAAGACCAACCAGCCGCCGATGAAGGCCTTCCGTGCGCCGGGCTTCGTCGAGGGCACCTTCGGGCTCGAGGCTCTGCTCGACGTGCTCGCCGCCAGGCTCGGCGTCGATCCGCTCGAGCTGCGGCGGCGCAACCACACGAGCAGCGACCCCGCCGACGGACGCGAGTACAGCGGCAAGAACCTGCTCGAGTGCTACCGGCGCGCAGGTCCGCACTGGGAGCGCAGGCACGACGTCAGAGCGCGCTCGACAGCGACCGTCAAGCGCGGCGTCGGCATGGCCTCGCAGGTCTGGTACGGCGGCGGCGGGCCGCCGAGCTATGCCTGGGTGCGCGTCGGCTCCGACGGGCGCGCGACCGTCGTCACCGCGATGCAGGACATCGGCACCGGCTCGCGCACGGCGATGGCGCAGATCGCCGCCGAGGAGCTCGGCATCCCGCTCGAGCACGTCAGCGTGTCGCTCGGCGACTCCGCGCGCGGCCCGTTCGCGTCGATCTCGGCCGGCTCGTCCACCATCCCGTCGATGGGCCCGGCCGTTCGCGCCGCGGCCGCCGATGCGCGTCGTCAGATCGAGGAGATCGCGGAGCAGATGGGCAGGCCGGGAGCACCGCTGCCCGAGATCGTCTCGGTGCTCGAGTCGGGGCAGATCCTGGGCACGGGAGCCCGCGGCCCGAACCCCACGGGCATGCAGGTGCTGACCTTCGGCGTACAGGTCGCCGAAGTCGCCGTGGACGTCGAGACGGGCGAGGTGTGGGTCGAGCGGATCGCGGCCGTCCACGACGTCGGCCGCGTGATCAACCCTCTCGGCGCCTCGTCGCAGATCGAGGGCGGGATCATCCAGGGGATCGGCCACACCCTCTCCGAGCATCGCCTGCACGATCCTGCGAGCGGTCGCATCCTCACGACAGGGCTCGACGCATACAAGCTGCCGACGATCGCCGACGTGCCCGAGATCGTGAGCGAGCTCGTGGACGAGCCCGACCCGCACCTGACGAACCTCGGGTCGAAGGGGCTCGGCGAGCCGCCGATCGTCCCGACCGCGGCGGCGATCGCGAACGCGATCCGGGACGCGACGGGCGCCGAGGTGCACGAGCTGCCGATCGGCCGCGAGGAGCTGCTGCGCGCCCTGCGCGAGGCGCGAGAGCGAGAGCGGGTTGGAGCTCCGGCGCGCGTCTGACACGGAGATCGGCAATGCGACGCCGATCTCCGGCGGCACGGAGGTGGTGCCCCTCTGGCGTTCCGGACTCCTCCATCCCACGGTCCTCGTCGATGTCCGCGGCGTCGTCCCGCGCGGCGTCGACGGCGACACGATCGGCGCCGGCACGACGCTCGCCGAGCTCGAGTCGGATCCCTCGCTGCCGGAGGCGTTGCGCGAGGCCTGCCGGCTGGCCGCGAGCCCGCAGATCCGTGCGATGGGCTCGCTCGGGGGCAACCTGCTCCAGGCGACCCGGTGCTGGTACTGGCGGCTCGGCTGGCCGTGCCGCCTGCACGGCGGCGACGAATGCTTCGCCCGCGACGGCGAGCACCGTGAGCACGCGATCTTCGCGAACGGCTACTGCGCCTCTGCGCACCCGTCCGACGTCGCGGCGGCGCTGCTCTCGCTCGACGCCGTCGTGCGAACCTCGCGGCGCGAGCTGCCGATCGGCGAGCTCTACCGCCTGCCGACCGAGGACGACCGCCGGACGACGACGCTCGAGCCCGGTGAGCTGATCCTCTCCGTGCGCGTGCCTCCCTGCGAGCGCTCGGTCTACCTCAAGGCGAGCGAGCGCAAGCTCTTCGCGTTCCCGCTCGTCGGCGTCGCAGCTGCCCGCGGTCCCGCGGGTACGCGCGTTGCCCTCGCGGGCGTCGCACCCGTACCGTGGCTCCACGAGGGCTCGTTCGCCGCGGCCATGCCGCTGCCACGCAACGCGTACAAGGTCGAGGTGGCGGAAGCGCTCGTCCGACGCGCAGAGGCCGCCCTCGCGTGAGGGTTGGAGCGCTCGCGGCGCTCCTCGTGCTGCTTACGTCATGCGGCGGCGGGAGCAAGCACGCAACCGGCACAACGCGTAGCGCCGGCGGCTGCGCCCAGGTTGTGCAGCCGAAACCCGGCGCACGCAAGGTGCCGAAGCCGACGGGGGCTCTCGATCCCTCGAAGACCTACGACGTTCGCTTCACCACGAACTGCGGCTCGTTCACGATCCGGCTCGCCGTCCACACCGCGCCGAAGACGGCGGCCTCGTTCGCCGGCCTCGTGCGACACGGGTTCTTCGACCGCACCGTCTTCCATCGCATCGTGCCCGGCTTCGTCGTGCAGGGCGGAGATCCGACCGCGAGCGGGCTCGGCGGCCCGGGCTACACCGTGGTCGAGCATCCGCCGGCCTCGACGCGCTACACGCTCGGGGTCGCTGCGATGGCGAAGGCGGCCGGCCAGCCGAGGGGCGCGAGCGGCAGCCAGTTCTTCGTCGTCACCGGCGCCGACGCGCACCTGACGCCCGACTACGCGGTGCTCGGCCGCGTTGTCTTCGGCCTCGCGGTCGTGCAGCGGATCGGCACGCTCGGCGACCCGACGACCGAGCAGCCGACCGCGGTGGTCGAGATCGAGAAGGCAACCCTCCATGTCCGGTGACGCGGTCGTGGTGCTTGCGGCCGGCGCGTCGACGCGCTACGGCGGTGTCAAGCAGCGCGAGCTGCTGCCGGCCGTACTCGCCGCGCTCGCCGAGGCCGGGGTGGGCGAGCTCGTGGTCGTCGAGGGCGCACACCCACTTTGTGTTGACTTAACACAAGCCCGGGTCGTGCACTGCGAGGACTGGGCCCTCGGGCCGGGAGCGTCGCTTCGGGCCGGGCTCGCGGCCCTCGGGCCAGAGACGACGCGCGCCGCCGTCGTGCTCGCCGACGGGCCCGGGCTCGACCCGCGGGCGGTCGAGCGGCTGCTCGCGAGCGATGCGCCCGTCGCGGCCGCCACCTACGACGGCCGCACTCGCAACCATCCGGTCGCGCTCGACCGCGACGTGTGGGTCGAGGTTCCCGACGAGGGCGCGCGCGCGCTCGAGCCGGTGCTCGTCGACTGCAGCGACCTGCGGCCGCCGGGCGACGTCGACGTGCGAGAGAACTAGAGCGGCGTGCGGAGCGCGGCCAGTCGCGCCTTCAGCTCGGGCCGCATGGGCTCCGAGACGGCGACGCGCACGTAGTGGCGCAGGCGCTCCTCGAAGCGGTAGCGCTTCGCGCACCAGTGGCACCGCTCGAGATGCAACTCGGCCTCGTGCACTTCGGCGTCGGAGAGCGTGCCGTCGAGGAACGGCTGCATCAGCTCCTCACACTTCTCGCACCAGTCGACTTCGACCGTCATGTGGTCACCGCTCGATCCGCGAGGTTCTTCTTCAGGATACGCCTGCCTCGGTGCAAACGCGACATCACGGTCCCGATCGGGATGTCGAGGATCTGCGCCGCGTCCGCGTAGGCGAACTCGCCGATGTCGACGAGCACGACGACGTCGCGGAAGTCGTGCGGCACGTCTGCGAGCGCCTCGACGATCGAGTCCTGAGACAGCCGCTCGAGCACACGATCCGCGTCGGGGTTCTCGCCGGGCACCTGCGACTCGAGCTTGTTGTAAAGGAAGTAGTCGCCTGCGTCGGTGTCCAGCGACGTCGTCTGCGGCGAGCGCTGCTGACGACGACCCCTGTCGATGTTCAGGTTGGTGAGGATGCGCAAGAGCCATGCACGAAGGTTCGTCCCGGGCGTGTACTGACGCCACGAACGGAAGGCACGCTCGTACGTCTGCTGGACGAGATCCTCCGCCTCCTCACGGGAGCCCGCGAGACGGCGGGCGACGCGATACACCTGGTCGCTCAACTCCAGCGCTTCCTCCTCGAACCTCACGCGGGCGCGCGCCTCTTCGGCGAGCCTGCGGGTGTCGGCGGTCGACGGCGCGCTGTCACTCATCCGGCGGCCACCCTAGCAATGCTTCGAACGCCGTTCGGGCCGGCCGCATTCCCGGATCCAGGAACGCTAGAGGAACGCCTGCTCGCGGAAGCCGCCCCGTGCCAGGCGCTCGAGCAGCGTCTCGCGCGTCGTCAGCTCGTCGTCCCAGGTGAGGTGGACTTGCCCCATCAGGTTTGCATTCGCGGACTCGAGCCCCTCGGCACCCTCGAGCGTCCCCGCGAGTCGCATCACGCATCGCTCACAGCGGATGCCGGACACCTGGATCGTGTCGCTGACGGTCGCCACGGGCTCAATCTAGCGAGCGGGCGAGGAGATCCGCGGTGGCCTCGCGCGCGGTCGGGAACACGAGCTGCCGGTCGGCGCCGCAGGTCTCCGGGTCGATCCGCGCGAGCAGGTCGCCGCTGCCAAGCTCGCTTGCCGCCGGCCCGACGAGCTCGATCAGCTCCGCGCCGAGCCCGGCGGCCGACGCGACCGAGCGGCCGTCGGGGTGCAGCAGCTCGGCGCGCGGCCC
The DNA here is from genome assembly GCA_963725595.1 of uncultured Thermoleophilia bacterium. Taxonomy (GTDB): domain Bacteria; phylum Actinomycetota; class Thermoleophilia; order Gaiellales; family Gaiellaceae; genus PALSA-600. The sequence goes on from CAVRYT010000004.1 coordinate 407,143, forward strand.
GAAGCGCGCGGCGGCCCAGCGGTTCTGAGCGTAGTCGGCGCGTCCGCGATCTCCGAGCAGCGCCGCCCGCTCCGGCAGGCCCCCCGCCAGCGCAGTCGCACACAACGCCTGCACGAGCGCGGCGAACGCGACCGAGAGCGCGACGTCCGTGGGCTGGTCGGGCACGCGCACCTCGAGCGTGCCGAAGCGGGGATGCGGCCGAACGTCCCACCAGATCCGCGTGTGGTCCTCGGCGACGCCGAGCCGGGCGAGCCGGTCGACCCATGCCTCCCACTCGCCGTACGAGACGAACGCGGGCGGCGCTCCGGCGCGAGGCAGCTCGCCGAGCACCGGCGCCCGGTTCGAGGCCATGCCCGTCCGCGCGCCGCGGAACCAGGGCGAGTTCGCCGAGAGCGCAAGCACGACGGGCAGCCACGGCAGGACGAGCTCGAGGCAGCGCCAGCACTCCTCGCCCGAGCGCATCGCCACGTGCACGTGCAGACCCTGGACGCCTTGCCGCCGGACGCTGACTCCGCCATAACCGACGAAGCTCGTGTAGCGCTTCTCGTCGACGATCTCCTGCGCCTCCGGGTCGGCGAAGGGATGCGAGCCGGCCGCCGCGATCGCGAGCCCCTCCGAGCGAGCAGCGCCTGCGGCGGCACGCCGGAGCTCACGCAGAGGATCCTCGAGCGCCGCCGCCCGCTCGACCGGGTCAGTGTTGGTCTCGAACACCGACGCGAAGAGCTCCGTCTTGAGCCGACCGGGCAAGGCCGCCCCGTCGAGACGGGCGAGGATTCGCTCGACCGCGGGCACCTCGTCGAGCGACACGCGGGTCGAGGATCATCAGCTCCTCCTCGACACCCACCGTGAAGACGGCGGCCGCGCCGAAGCGCCCCTCGGTCACTGTGCGGCTTCGTGCGCCTTGACGCCGTGCACGGGCCGGCCGGCGGCGATCCACGCGTAGTACGAGGCGCTCGGCCCGTACTCGGAGCGGTAGCTCGTCACCCGCGGATTGCGGCCGACGTCGCGGGCACGCGCGGCATGCCGCAGGAGATTCGGGTCGTCCACCTCCTGCCAGACGAGGATCAGGTGCGCGGCCGTCATGAACTCGGCGACGAAGGTGCAACGGGGCGCCGGGCAGGGGAACGGGTCCGTCCGGACGCAGAACCACCCGTCGTAGTCCCCGGCGTCGTCCTGCCAGAGCTCCTCCGTCGACTCGACCGCAGTCGCGCCGAGGACGATCTGCCCGCGCTCCATCGCGGCACAAGGTAGCGGCAGATCGGCTTCTTCTAGGAAGACCGGCCGCGGCCCGGGCAGGCAGACGGGCCGCGACCGGTCTCTGGTTCGGCCCTATACGGGGGAGGGCCGAGCCTCGCTCATCAGGTCCCCGGCCTCTGGCCGAGCCTCAGCGTGAGCGTCTTGCGCTTCGAGCCGTGGTACAGCTCGATCTTGATCTTGTCGCCGGGCTTGTGGCGGTTCACGACCGTGTACAGCTGGGACGGCGTCGTCACCGGCTCGTTGTCGACGGCAACGAGGATGTCGCCGCCGATCTGGTAGCTCTCGCCTTCGACGACGACGCGCGTCGGGCCCGCCTTCATCCCGGCCTTCGCGGCGGCGCTGCCGGCCTGCACCCGCTGGATCAGCAGGCCCTGGGTCGCAGGCAGGTGGAAGAGCTTCACGAGCTGGCGGGTGAGCGGCAGGCTCGTCACGCCGAGGAACGCGTGCTGAGCCTTGCCGCTCGAGATGATCTGCGCGACGACGTTGCGCACGGTGTCGACGGGGATCGCGAAGCCGATGCCGACGTTCCCCTGCGACGACGAGCCCGTCTCGATCTGGGAGGTGACGCCGATCACCTTGCCGTACCGGTCGATCAGCGGCCCGCCCGAGTTGCCGTGGTTGATCGCCGCGTCGGTCTGGATGATGTTTTCGATCGGGACGCTGTTGGGCGCGATGATCTGCCGCTGCACCGCGCTGACCACGCCCGTCGTCAGCGTCCGGGTGAGCCCGAACGGGTTGCCGATCGCGAACACCGAGTCGCCGACGCTCACCGAGCTCGAGGCGCCGAGCGGCAAGGGGTTCAACGCGCTCGCATGCGCGTCGACCTTGAGCACGGCGAGATCGGTGGAGCGATCCTCGCCGACGAGCGTTGCCGCGAGCTCGTCCTGGCCGGAGAAGGAGACCTGCACCTTCTGCGCGTTCTCGATCACGTGGTAGTTCGTGACGATGTGGCCGGCCTTGTCGATGACGAAGCCCGAGCCGAGCGACTGCGACGTCTGCGACGACGACGGAAAGAAGGGATCGCTCGACTGCTGCACGCTCGTGGCGGTGATCTGCACGACACCCGGGCCGTCGTCGCGGTAGATCTGCTCCGCGCTCATGCCGCTCGTCCGAAGCGAAGCCGGGACGGTCGCAGTGGTCTCGGTCACCACCTGCTGGACGGTGGTCGAGTGGCCGAGCTTTCCGAGCACTGCGGCGCCGCCGAGCGCGAGCGCGCCGCCGAGGGCGGCGACGACGAGCAGGCCGACGAGACGGGCTGCGCGACCGAGGGGCACGGCACCGTTATAACGACGGTGCGTTTCGTCCCGGGTGAAGGGCGATTAAACGTCGATTAAGCCTCGTGCGCGACCTCTTCCTCCTCGATCCGGCGGTCCGACCTCGAGGCGCTCGCCGCCGCCCTCGAGGATTGATTCCTACGGAAAAACACCTTGCGCCCGACCCTTGGAGGTGCGACAAAGCTGTCGTGCCGAGTCGCTACCGCAACGCCGCCGAGTTCCGCTCGGAGCTGCGCCGCTTCCTGCGGCGGAGCGAGGACGTCGCGCGCGCCGCGGGCATCACGCCGAACCAGTACGTGCTCATGCTGCAGATCGCCGGGAGCGACGAGGGCACCAGCACCGTCACCCAGCTCGTGCACCGGCTGCAGTTGACGCAGAGCGCGGTCACCGAGCTCGTGCAGCGGGCCGAGCAGGCCGGGTTGCTCAGCCGCCACGCCTCGAAGACCGACGGCCGCGTCGTTCACCTGTCGCTGACCGACGTCGGAGCAGCAGCGACTCGAGTCGGTCCATGCGGCACTCGGGCCGGAGCGCGCCCAGCTGCGGCGGATGATCGACGGCCTCGACGACATGTAGCGAGACCTAGACGAGTCGCGGTTCGATCCGCTCATCGCCGGAGCGGGTCACGCGGTAGGCGGCCGCGCCCGGGACACAGGTCACCACCTCGGCCAGCTCGGTGCCGACGAAGTGGAGGCCGACCCCGTCGTCGGCGGCGATGCCCTCGGGGAAGCCGCCGTCGACGAGCTCGCGATACCGCGGGCGCCGCAGCTCCTCGCCGTCGTAGTGGGGACAGGCGCTCCCGGGCAGGAAGCCGAGGCAGTCCATCCCGGCGAGCTGCGGGCCGAACGAGTCGGTGACGCCGGCCTCGAACCAGCAGATCATCCCGGCGCTCCCGCCGTAGAGGACGATGCCGCTCTCCCACGCCTCACGGAGCAGCGTGTCGAGGCCGTGCACGCGCCAGATCGCGAGCATGTTCGCGGTGTTCCCGCCGCCGACGCAGATCGCATCCTGTGACAGCACGAGCTCGCGCAGGCTCTCGGGCGGCCACGGGAAGGTGCGCAGCACCGACGGCTCGGCGAGCGACACGTGCAGCTCGAAGAAGGAGGCGATCGCCCAATCGTCGTCGGCCGTTGCCGTCGGGACGTAGAGAAGCCGCGGGCGCTGCTTCCCCGTCTGGCCGAGCACGAAGGCGCGCATGCGCGCCCACTCCGGCTCGTCGACGCCTCCACCCAGACCCACGATGTGCCGCTCGGTCACCGCCCGAGTTCTACCCGCCGGAGCACGGTCCCGCTTCTGGTTGAATCGAGTCATGGCCTCGTCGTCCAAGCTCTCCGTCGGCGACCGGACATACGAGATCCACCGCATCGGCGACCTGCAGCGCTCCTACGACGTCGGCCGGCTCCCGTACACCCTTCGGATCCTGCTCGAGAACGTCCTCCGGAACGGCGACGAGTCGGACGTCGACGCCGTGGCGCGCTGGGACGCACGCGCGGAGCCCGCGAACGAGATCTCCTTCTCGCCGTCGCGCGTCCTGCTCCAGGACCTGACAGGCGTGCCGGCCGTCGTCGACCTCGCCGCGATGCGCGACGCGATGGCGGACCTCGGCGGCGACCCCGCGGCGATCAACCCGGAGATCCCGGCCGAGCTCGTGATCGACCACTCGGTGCAGGTCGATGCCTTCGCCTCGCGGTTCGCCTTCGAGCGGAACGTCGAGCTCGAGTTCGAGCGGAATCGGGAGCGCTACCTGTTCCTCCGCTGGGGGCAGGACGCCTTCAACGGCCTCAAGGTCGTGCCGCCCGGCACCGGCATCTGCCACCAGGTCAACCTCGAGTACCTCGCACGCGTCGTCGAGGACCGCGACGGCGCCGCGTTCCCCGACACGCTCGTCGGTACCGACTCGCACACGACGATGATCAACGGGCTCGGCGTGCTCGGCTGGGGCGTCGGCGGCATCGAGGCGGAGGCGGCGATGCTCGGCCAGGCGCTCTCGATGCTCGTGCCTCAGGTGGTCGGTTTCCGCCTCACCGGCGCGCTTCGGGAGGGGACGACCGCGACCGATCTCGTCCTGACCGTCACCGAGATCCTCCGCGGGACCGGCGTCGTCGGGAAGTTCGTCGAGTACTTCGGCGAGGGGGTCGCGGCGCTCCCGCTTGCCGATCGCGCCACGCTCGGGAACATGTCGCCCGAGTACGGCGCGACGTGCGGTTTCTTCCCGGTGGACGACGTGACCCTCGACTACCTGCGTCTGACCGGCCGTCCGGCGGATCGGATCGAGTTGGTGGAGCACTACTGCAAGGAGAACCTCCTCTGGCACGACCCGTCGGAGCCGGCGGCGTACTCTCAGGTCGTCGAGCTCGACCTCGGGGACGTCGAGCCCTCGCTCGCCGGCCCGCGCCGCCCGCAGGACCGGGTGCCGCTCGCGTCCGCCAAGCGTGCGTTCCTCGACGTGCTCGGCAGCTTCGGCGTCGACTACGCGAACGGCTCGAGCGACCGGGCGGTCGCCGACACGTTCCCCGCCTCGGACCCGACGACCGAGCAGCAACCCGGAGGCGAGGAACTGGCCGCCGGAGCGCCCGTCACCACCGAGTCGCACCCCGGCCACCATCGCGTTCCCGTCGCGGGCAGCGACTACGACCTCGACCACGGCTCCGTCGTAATCGCCGCAATCACGTCGTGCACCAATACCTCGAACCCGCAGGTGATGGTCGCCGCCGGACTGCTCGCGCGCAACGCCGTCGAACGCGGTCTCGCGCGCAAACCGTGGGTCAAGTCGTCGCTGGCCCCCGGCTCCAAGGTGGTCACCCGCTACTACGAGCAGGCGGGGCTGCAGAGCTTCCTCGACGAGCTCGGCTTCAACACGGTCGGCTACGGCTGCACGACCTGCATCGGCAACTCGGGCCCGCTCGCCGACGAAATCTCCGGCGCGATCAACGAGGGCGACCTCGTGGTCTGCTCGGTGCTCTCGGGCAACCGCAACTTCGAGGCGCGCATCCACCCGGAGGTGAAGGCCAACTACCTCGCGTCGCCGCCGCTCGTCGTCGCCTACGCGCTCGCGGGCCGCATGGACATCGACTTCGAGACTGAGCCGATCGAGGGCGACGTGTACCTCCGCGACCTCTGGCCGAGCGCACGCGAGATCTCGGACACGATCGCCTCGTCGGTGCGGGCGGAGCAGTTCGCCGAGACCTACGACGACGTCTTCACGGGCGACGACACGTGGCGCTCGCTGCCGGTGCCGAAGGGCGAGCAGTTCGTCTGGGAGCCGTCATCGACTTATGTTCGGCAGCCGCCGTACTTCGAGGGGATGTCGCCCGAGCCGGGGACCGTGGGCGACATCGAGGGTGCTCGCTGCCTCGTGTGGCTGGGCGACTCCGTCACCACCGACCACATCTCGCCTGCCGGCTCGATCCGCCCGGACTCACCCGCCGGCAAGTACCTCGTCGAGCGCGGCGTGGAGCGGAAGGACTTCAACTCGTATGGCGCCCGCCGCGGCAACCACGAGGTGATGGTGCGCGGCACGTTCGCGAACGTGCGGCTTCGCAACAAGCTGGTGCCCGGGTCGGAGGGGACGTGGACGGTGCACCTGCCGTCGGGCGAGGAGCTGACGATCTTCGACGCCTCGCGGCGCTACCTGGCCGAAGGCACGCCGCTCGTCGTCCTCGCCGGCAAGGAGTACGGCTCCGGCTCATCGCGCGACTGGGCCGCGAAGGGGCCGAACCTGCTCGGCGTGAGGGCGGTGATCGCCGAGTCGTACGAGCGGATCCACCGCTCGAACCTGCTGATGATGGGCATCCTGCCGCTCCAGTTCCCGGACGGCGAGACCCCCGAGTCGCTCGGCCTGACCGGCCGCGAGACGTTTTCGATCGCCGGCGTCGACAACGCGGAGGCGCACGAGGTGACGGTGCGCGCCGGCGACGTCGCGTTCCGCGCGCATGTGCGACTCGACACGCCGCGCGAGCGTGAGTACCTCCGCCACGGCGGGATCCTCCCGTACGTGCTGCGCAAGCTCGTCGGCTGAACGACCTGGATCCTGCACCTGCGTCGCAGCGGGCTAGACTCGGACCACCGGGGTGCCCGATCGGGGCTGAGATCACACCCGTCGAACCTGATCCGGGTCATGCCGGCGAAGGGAGGCCCGATGAGCGAACTCGACACACCCAACTGGGGCATCGAGCCCGTGCCCGAGCGTCTGCAGGTGCTCGGGACGTTCGACGGCTTCCTCCTCTGGGCGAATCTGTCGGTGTCGCTGCTCGTGATCGTCGCCGGCGCATTTCTCGTGCTGCCGTCCTCGGAGCTCGGGCTCGCGCTCTCGCTTCCGGACGCTCTCGGCGCGATCGTCGCCGCAGCGCTCGTCGGCAACCTGCTGCTCGGCCTCGGCGGCCTGATCGGAGCCGACGCGCGCGTACCGACGATGGTCCTGCTCCGGGCCCCGCTCGGACGGCGCGGCTCGTACCTGCCGACCGGCTTGAACATCGTCCAGTGCCTCGGCTGGTCGGTGTTCGAGCTGATCGTGATCGCGACCGGCGCGAGCGCGCTCTCGCAGCGCATCTTCGGCTTCGGCGGCATCGTCTTCTGGAAGCTCCTCTTCGGGGCCGTCGCGACGGCGCTCGCCCTGCTCGGACCGGTCGGCTTCGTGCGTCGCTACGTGCGGAAGTTCGCGGTGTGGTTCGTCGTCGCCTCGCTGCTCTATCTCGCGTGGTGGTCACTTCACGGCGAGCATCCGATCGCCCTCTGGCACCGTCCGGGAGCGCACGCATTCTGGGCCGGGTTCGACCTGACGCTCGCGTCGATCATCAGCTGGACGCCGCTCGTCGCCGACTACACACGGTTTTCGCGCACCCGGGCCGGAGGCTTCTGGAGCGCGGGTCTCGGCTACTTCGTGCCGACGGTGCCACTGTTCGCGCTCGGCGCGGTGATCGCCATGTCGCGCTCGATCAGCGACGCCCCGGGCCTCCTCACAGCGATCGCGGCAGGCGGCGCGGCCAGCGTGCTCGCGCTCCTCGCGCTGACGGTCGACGAGAGCGACGAGGCGTTCGCGAACGTGTACTCGGGTGCCGTGAGCCTGCAGAACCTCGTCCCGCACGTTCCGCAGCGCCTGCTCGTCGGCGGCTTCGCCGGTCTCGCGACGCTCGGGGCGCTGCTGGTCGACCTGCGCAACTACCAGTCGTTCCTCTTCCTGCTCGGCTCGTTCTTCGTGCCGCTGTTCGCCGTGCTGCTCGCCGACTGGCTGGCGGCCGGCCGGCACTATGACCGCGACGACGTCTTCGGTCACGGCGGCGTCCGTGTGGAGCTTGTCGTCGCATGGCTCGCGGGCTTCTGCCTGTACCAGTGGCTCTACCCGCAAGGGCCGGCCTGGTGGACGCGCCTCGTAGCCCATGCGCATCCCCACACGCTGCCGTGGGGAGGCGCATCGCTTCCGAGCTTCGGGGCGGCGTTCGTCCTCGCGTCGCTGGCGAGGCTCGCCGCCCGTCCTCAGGGCGCTTCGACGGGGATCTGGGTGCGGCGGTAGATCGCCCGCAGGTCGGGCCCGCACGCGTCGATCGAATCGACCACGTCCGGGTCGAACTGCTTGCCGCGCTCCGCGACGAGCTCGGCCACCGCCTCGTCCCACGACACGGGCTCGCGGTAAGGGCGGAAGTCGGTCATCGCGTCGAGAGCGTCGGCAACGGCGAAGATGCGGGCGGAGACCGGGATCTCCTCGCCCCCGCGTTTCTCCGGATAACCGTTGCCGTCCCAGTGCTCGTGGTGCGAGCGCACCACGTTGATCCCTTCGCCCTGGAGGAGGGGCACGTGCCCGACGAGGCGATCGCCGATCTCGGGGTGACGCTCCATCCGGCGCCGTTCGCCCGAGGTCAGGCGACCCGGCTTGAGGAGGATCTGGTCGGGGATGCCGATCTTGCCGACGTCGTGGAGCAGGAAGCCCCACTCGAGCGTCGGGTCGTCGACAAGCGACGGCGCGACCTCGAGCGTCAGCCGGGTGGCGTACGCCACGACGCGCCGGGAGTGCGCGCTCGTGCCGAAGTCGCGCGTCTCGAGTGCCTGTGCCAGCGACTCGAGCGTCTGCCGGTAGGCGTCGGCGAGGAGCTCGTGCTGCCGCTGCGCGATCGGCAGGAGACGCAGCACGTCGGCTGCGTTCGCCGGAGTCGGGCCGGGAGCCGCCAGCGTGCGAGCGAACGGCGAGAGCCCCACGAGCTTCTCGACCGTCGCCACCAGGTGGAGCGGGTCGAGGGGCTTGCGCAGGAAGGTGTTCGCGCCGTTCGCGAGGGCGCGGAGGCCGGCGTCGTCGGAGCCGCTGATCGCCACGATCGGGATGTCCTTCGTCTTCGCGCTCTCGCGCAACCGCTCGCAGTAGAACGCGCCGTCGACGCCGGGGAGCCCGATGTCGAGAACGATCGCGTCCGGCAGCTGCTTCGCAAGCACGTTCTCTGCATGCACGACGTGATGCGCCTCGTGCACTGCGATTCCCTCGAGCTCGAAGCTCGCTCGCAGCATCTCGCACAGCGCGGCATCGTCGTCCACGACGAGGACGCTGATCGGCTTCTTCTCGTTCACGATGTCGTTCCCCCTTGTACTGCGTGACTGTCCTTCGACCATCGGTCGATGATCGGGGGGCGATGTAGCCCCCGTCCGAGGGAACGGCGCGGAAGAAAGCTAGGCGATGCTGCGCAAGCCTGCGCCCGCGGCGAAGCGGATCGCCGCCCACGGGATCGGCGTCGCCCGCCCGATTGCGTCGTCGAGCGCCTCGACGAAGCGCTCGACGTCCTCCTCGGCGATCGTGAGCGGCGGCAGCGCCTTGATCACGTTCAGGTTGTGGCCGGCGACCTGGCTGAGGATCCGGTGGCGATGGAAGAGCGGGCCGACGACGAGCTGCGAGAAGATGCCCGGCTTGCGACGCTCGAGCGCCTGCCAGCTCTTCCGCCCGCGCTCCGGCTCGCCGAACTCGATCGCCCAGATCAAGCCGAGCCCGCGGACGTCCCGCACGACGTCGTGCCGCTCGCGCAACGGCGCCGTCAGCTCGAGCAGCCTCGCCCCGAGCGTCGCCGTCCGCTCGACGAGCCCCGCCCTGTCGATCTCCGCGAGCGTCGCCAGGCCGGCGACCATCCCGAGCTCGTTGGGCGCGAACGTCGAGCCGTGACGCACCGCGTTCTCGAGCGAGTCGTTGACCCGCTCGAACACCTCGCGCGACATCGCGCAGGCGCCGACCGGCACGTAGCCGCCGGAGAGCGACTTGGCCATCGTCACGAGGTCGGGCTCGAGCCCCCAGTGCTCGAGCGCGAAGAGCTTCCCGGTGCGGCCGAAGCCGGTCTGCACCTCGTCGACGCAGAAGAGCGTGCCGTAGCGGCGGCAGAGCGCCTGTGCCTCCTGCAGGTAGCCCGCGGGGGGCAGGTTGACGCCCTTCCCCTGCACGGGCTCGATCAGGAAGAGCGCGACGTCCTCTCGCCGCAGCTCCTCCTCGAGCGCGTCGAGCTCGCCGAACGGCACGCGGTCGAAGCCCTCGAGCAGCGGCCCCCAGCCGTCGCGGAACTCGGGGCAGCCGTTGGCAGAGAGGGAGCCGAGGGTCAGGCCGTGGAACGCGTGCTCGGCCGAGATCACGCGCGGCCGGCCCGTCGCGGCGCGGCCGTACTTCAGGGCCGCCTCGACCGCCTCGGTGCCCGAGCTCGTGAAGAGCACCCGCTGCAGCGAGGACGGGAGGCGCGCGAGCAGCTCTCCGGCGAGCGCCCCCGCGTACGACGAGACGCCGAGCTGCACCGAATGGGGCAGGTCGTCGGTCAGCGCCTCGATCAGCGCTGCCTTGACGGCCGGGTTGTTGCGGCCGACGTTGAACATCCCGAAGCCGCCGACGAGGTCCAGGTAGCGAGCTCCGGTCGAGTCGACGATGTGCGCCCCGTCTGCGCCGACCCACGTGCGGTCGAAGCCGATCGTGTGCAGCATCCGGACGAACTGGGGGTTGACGTGGTCGGCATACCGCTCGGCCGCACCCTCGTACGGGGAATGATTCGACCCGGTGCCGTTCCGCCCCGCCATGTCGCTCTGATGATCGCACTCGTCGGCAACTTCTCGCGCGACCATTTGCCGGGGCACCCGCCCGTCATCGGCGGGGGCGTCTACCACGGCGCCCGCGCGCTGCAGCGGCTCCGGGTGCCCGCCCGGGTGGTGGCACGGTGTGCCGAGCGCGATCGCGGCGACCTCCTCCCGGCGCTCGCCCGTCTCGGGACGCCGGCCTGCTACGTGCCGGGCACGTCGACGGCGACGTTCTCGTTCTCCTACGACGGCGACCGCCGCACGATGCAGGTCGAGGCGCTCGGCGACGAATGGCGGCCGGGCGACCTGCCGCAACTGCCGCCGCTGCACTGGGTGCACGTGGCCGCGCTCTCGCGACACGAGTTCCCGGCCGACACACTCGCGGCGCTCGCCCGCGGCCGACGGGTGTCGCTGGACGGGCAAGGCCTCGTCCGCGCCCCGGCGCTCGGGCCGCTTCGCCTCGACGCCGACTTCGACCGCGAGCTGCTGCGGCACATCTGGGTGCTGAAGCTCGCGGAGGAGGAGGCCGAGCTGGTGGGCGATCCCGGCGCGCTCGGCGTGAGGGAGGTTGTGGTGACGCACGGCTCGCGAGGGTCGACCGTGCATTGGGGCGGGCGAAGCGAGTTCGTGCGTGCGCATCCGATCGCCGCGGACCCGACCGGCGCCGGCGACGCGTATGCGGTCGCGTACATCGTCGCGCGCAACACGGGCTTCGCTCCACCGGGTGCCGCCCGGCGCGCAACGGCGGTGGTGGCCGCGTTGCTCACGCGATGACCGCACTCGTGGCGACCGTGTCCGGCGCGTTCGCGGTCGACCTCGAGGACGGCTCCGTCGTGCCGTGGGGCGGCGAGCTGCCGCCGGCGGACGAGCCGGCGCTCAACCTGCCGCGCCTGGTCACCGCCTCGGCCGTCGGCTCGGCGGTCGTCGCGGTGGTGGCGACGAAGCCGCCGCTCGCGGTCTCGCACGACGGCGGCCGCACCTGGCGCGCCTCGGGGCGGGGCCTGCCCGAGGGACGTTCAGTGGCAGTCGATCCCGGCGACCCGGACGTCATGCTCTTCGGCGCCCGGAACCGGCTCTACGTCTCGCGCGACGGCGGTGTCTTCTGGACGGCGGTGCCCGTCGAACTGCCGGAGATCGTCCGCGTCTTCTTCTAGAACGCGAACTCGCCGCGCGCGACGACGACCGCCGAGCCGCCCACGGCCACCCGCTCGAGGCGCTCGGTGCTGCCGTGCGCCTCGGCGTACAGCGTCGACGGGCGTCCGATCTCCGCGCCCTGCGAGATCTCGATCCGCTCGCCGAAGGCGACGCGGCCGTGCCGGGCGAGGTGCGCGGCGAGCGGACCGGCCGCCGAGCCGGTCGCAGCGTCCTCGGTGACGCCGTGCTCGGGCGCGAACATCCGCGTCTTCCAGCGCGCTCCGTCACGCGCGAAGCAGTTGACCCCGTCGGCCGTCGCACGCCGGAGCGCCGCGAAGTCGGGCGCGAGAGCCGCGACGTCCGCCGGCGAGGGCAGCTCGACGAACACGTGCCCCGGCCCGACGTCGCACCGCTCGACGGGGAGGAGCGAGCCGTCGACCCCCACTGCGGCGAAGATCGGAGCCGGGTCTGCGACGGCCTGCCAGTTCGGCAGCGGCTGCTCCATCAGCCCGAAGACGATCTGCGGTCCCTCCCGCTCCAGCTCGACCGGGACGACGCCGGCACCGGTCTCGAGCCGGATCGTGATCTTCGAGAGCGGCCCACCGAGGACGAACGCCGACCCGAGCGTCGGATGGCCCGCGAAGGGAAGCTCGTGCGCGGGCGTGAAGATCCGGATCCGCACGTCGGCATCTTCGGTCGTTGCGGGCAGAACGAAGACGCTCTCCGCGAAGTTCATCTCCTTCGCAAGCGCCTGCATCTCCTGCTCGGTCAGGTCGCGCGCGTCGGTGAAGACGGCCAGCTGGTTGCCGGCCAGGGGAACGTCGGTGAAGACGTCGCAGACGACGTACCGGAAACGCCGCATGCCCTGGAGCGTAAACGCGGAGGGGCACCTGCCGGTGCCCCTCCCCGCAAAGAGCTACGCGCCTTCGAACTCGGTATCTGCGGGAAGCAGGTACTCGCTCTCCTGCTTCTCTTCGAGCTGCTCGAGTTCGATCTCCGTGCCCATGCGCACCGGGCCCTTGAACCACTTGTTGGCCGAGAACAGCCACCAGCCTCCGAACAGGATCAGCGCGCCGCCGATCGTCAGCGGCGCGTAGTTGACGAAGTTCCAGTTGAGACCGTTCCCGGGGATCCCCGAGGGAACCGTCGGCAGCATGAAGACGATCGAGATCACGACCACCCAGGCGATCGCGATCGGATTGATCCACTTGTAGTGGCGTCCGAGGCTCCACGCGCCCTTCTCGAACCGCTCACCCTGCCGCAAGCGAAGGATCACGGGGAGGATGAACGCGATGTAGAGGCCGGTCGTCCCGACCGACGTGCCGACGTAGTACCCGGCGTAGTTGTTCCACCACGTCGGCAGGAGCAGCAGGAAGCCTGCACCCGCGACTGCCGCGACCGACCAGACGGGCACGCGATGGCGCGAGATCGTGCGCCACAACTGGTGCCCCGGCACAGCGCGGTCACGCGAGAACGCGAAGAGCATCCGAGAACCGGAGGTCACGCACGCCGTCAGGCAGTAGAACTGCGCCACGACGATGATGGTGAGCAGGAACTCGGCCCAGTGCGTGCTCATCGACGTCTGCCAAATGTAGGTCACCACGTTCGCCCCGGCTCCGAGCGCGCCCTTCGTGTCCGGGATCGCAAACGTTACGGCGACGAGGAGAATGAAGCCGGCGACCACGGAGATCACGACCGAATAGAGCAGCCCGATCGCCGCGCCGCGCGATGCCTGATGCGTCTCCTCCGACATGTGTGCCGATGCGTCATAGCCGGTCAGCGTGTACTGGGCCATGCCGATCGAGCCGATCGCGAACACCATCAGGAACACGATGCTGCTCCAGCCGTGACCGGAGAAGCCGGAGTTGTTGAGGGTCTTCCCGAACACGTACGAGAGCGACTGATGATGGTTCGGGACGAAGATCAGCGCACCGACGATGACGGCGACGCCGAGGACATGCCAGTACGCGGAGAACGCGTTCACGAACGAGGTGATCCGGACGTCCCACACATTGAGGAGCGCCGCGGCGAGCAGGAAGGCGACGAAGAGATAGAAGATGTGATGGCGGTCGTTCGGGTACGCCCACAGGAAGTTGAAGAGCGCCGTCGCGAACGTCGCGAGGCCGTAGCCGACCGCGCCGATGATGCCGATCAGGCCGATCAGGTTGAACCAGCCGGTGAACCAGCCCCACGCGGCGCTGCCGAGCTTCGACGACCAGTAGTAGAGGCCGCCCGCCGTCGGGTAGGTCGACGCGATCTCGGCCATGGAAAGGGCAACGAACGTCGTGAACACACCGACGATGACCCAGCCCCAAGTGACCGCCACGGGCCCGCCGTCCTGGTACGCAAAGACGTACGACGTGAGGCAGCCCGCGAGGATGGAGATGATGGTGAAGCTGATCGCAAAGTTGCGGAATGCGTCCATCGCTCGGAAGAGCTCCTGGGCGTACCCCAGCCGATGGAGGAGCTTCTCGTCGTCCGTGAGGTGCGGCCCGCTTGCTGCGGGCGCTTCACTGCTCATGCTTCTGCCTCCCATTGGTTGACAGGGCCCGCTGGCGCGGCGAGTGTCTATTCACTCCTGTAAACAGGAATCCTGTCAAGTACATCAGCCCAAGGAGGCCCTGCCCGTGGTGACGCTGGACGAGCTCCGCGCCGATTCGTCGATCGACACGGTGATCATGGCGTTCACCGACATGCAGGGGCGCCTGCTCGGGAAACGCCTTCACCGCGACTACTTTTTCGAGCAGGTCGACCACGGGCACGGGACCGAGGGCTGCAACTACCTGCTCGCGCTGGACATGGAGATGGAGCCCACGCCCGGCTACGAGCTCGCGTCGTGGGAGCGTGGCTACGGCGACTTCGACCTGGCGCCTGATCTTGCGACGCTTCGCCGCGTCCCGTGGCTCGAGGCGACCGCGCTCGTTCTGTGCGACGTGCAGTGGCACGACGGCTCTCCGGTTCGACCTTCACCGCGGCAGGTCCTGCGGGCGCAGCTCGAGCGAGCACGCGAGCTCGGCTTCGACTGCATGGTCGGCTCGGAGCTCGAGTTCTATCTCCTGCGTGAGACCTACGAGGAGGCGCACGCCAAGGGCTACGTCGGGCTGACGCCGTCGGTGCCGTACATCCTCGACTACCACATCCTCGCCACGTCGTTCGACGAGCCGCTGCTGCGCCAGATCCGCAACGGCATGCAGGGTGCCGGGATCCGCGTCGAGACGTCGAAGGGCGAAGCGTGGCCCGGGCAGCAGGAGATCAACTTCCGCTACGCCGACGCGTTGACGATGGCCGACAATCATGCGGTCTACAAGAACGGCGCGAAGGAGATCGCCCACCTGAACGGCTGCTCGATCACCTTCATGGCGAAGCCCGACCACACGTGGATCGGCTCGTCCTGCCACATCCATTCGTCGCTCTGGCGGGGCTCCGAGCCGGCCTTCGCCGGCGAGAGCGACGTGTTCCGCTCCTACCTCGCAGGGCAAATCGCTTGCGCCCGCGAGCTCGCGATCTTCTTCGCTCCGAACGTGAACTCGTACAAGCGCTTCGTCGGCGGCTCGTGGGCGCCTACGACGCTCGCGTGGGGGCACGACAACCGCACGTGCGGCTTTCGCGTCGTCGGCTCCGGGCCGGCACTGCGGGTCGAGACGCGGATCCCTGGCGGTGACGTCAACCCGTACCTCGCGTTCGCCGCGATCATCGCTGCTGGGCTCTGGGGGATCGAGCAGGGGCTCGAGCCGCCGGCGCGGTTCGAGGGGAACGCGTACGAGTCGTCGGTCGAGCGGTTCCCGTCGACGCTGCGCGAGGCGATCGCGGCTCTGGAGTCTGGCTCGGTCGCACGAGCCGCACTCGGCGAGGACGTCGTCGAGCACTATCTGAACTACGCTCGAACGGAGCAGGGGCTCTTCGACCGCGTGGTCACGAACTGGGAGCGGGAGCGGCTGTATGAGCGCGGGTAAGCCGGTCGTCGGGATCACTACGTACCTCACGTCTGCAGCGTGGGCACAGTGGCAACTCGACGCGGCGCTCGTGCCGGCGTCGTACGTCCGTGCCGTTTCTTCGTCCGGAGGCGTGCCGTTCCTCGTGCCGCCGGCGGCCGCTGCCGACGCGGACGTGGTCGTGTCCCTCGTCGATGGGCTCGTCTTCTCGGGCGGGTCGGATCTCGATCCCGAGCTGTACGACGCGGAGCTGCACCCGGAGACGGCCGGGATCGTGCGGGAGCGGGACGACGCGGAGCTCGTGCTGATGCAGGCCGCGCTGTCGCGGGACTTACCGCTGCTCGCGATCTGTCGAGGGTCGCAGGTGCTGAACGTCGCGCTCGGAGGAGACCTCGAGCAGCACGTCCCGGACCGGGTCGGCCACACCCTGCATCGCGAGACGCCCGGTGTGTTCTCGGAGCACGAGGTTTCGATCTCGACCGGCACTCGCCTGGGCTCGATCCTGGGCGAGCAGCATGTGGTCAAGTCGTCGCATCACCAGGGCTTCGGTCGCGTCGGGTCTGGCCTGCGCGAAGCGGCGCGCGCGTGGGACGGGACGCTCGAAGGCATAGAGGATCCGTCGCGTCAGTTCGCGCTGGGCGTGCTCTGGCACCCGGAGGAGGAGGAGGGCGATGACCTGGCTCTGTTCGAAGCGCTGGTGAGGGAGGCCGCCGCCTACCGAGCCGCGCGCACCGCCTCCTCGTAGGCCTTTCGGGCGGGGCTGGGCGGGGCTCGTCCCTTGGTCAGACCAGAAGTAAGAGCGCGCCGAATTCTCCACAGCCGATGACAGGAGGGACGGCGATCCCTACCTTCGAAGCGTGGCGGCCCCGCGCAAGATCAACCCCGCAGGCACCTACCACGTGATGTCGCGCGGGAACTTCCGGCATCGGATCTTCTTCGACGAGGATCACTATGGAAAGTTCAACCAACTCATCGCCCGCGTGGCCGTGAGGCGACGGTGGATCGTCCTGGATTGGTGCTTGATCCCGAATCATTTCCATCTGGTGGTTCGACTTACGGATGACGGCCTCTCGGACGGAATGCGCGAGATCAACGGATGCTTCTCACGGTGGAGCAACGCGCGAACAGGGCGGACCGCAACCGGACATCTGTTCAAGAACCGCTTTAAGGAGGTCGAGCTCATCACGGCAAGCCACTTCTGGGCCGTCTTGCGGTACGTGCCGCTCAATCCAGTCAAAGCAAGTCTTGTCCGCCGGCCCGAGGACTGGGCCTGGAGCGGCTACCGGGCCACGATCGGACTCGAGCATCCCTACCCGTTCCATCACACCGGAGAGCTCCTGAGGAATTTCGCCGCGTCGCCTCCGACAGCCGTCCGGCGTTATCAACAGTTCGTCGAAGAAGGCCTGGGCCTCCCAAGCGATGACCCTTGGTCAGACCAAGCCGGCCCGGACCAAGCCGGCCCGACAAACCTGGTTAGATCGCACCGTGACCGTGACCGTCGTGAACCCGGCGACCGAGGAAGTGATCGCTTCTCTCCCCTCCGCCGGCATTGAGGACGCCGATGTGGCTGTGGCGCGGGCGAAGGATGCGCTTCCCGCTTGGCGCGCCGTGTCGCCGAAGGATCGCGGGACGTTGCTCCGTCGGCTCGCGACGCTCGTCGAGGAGCGCCACGAAGAGCTCTCCCGCATCGAGTCGCACAACGTCGGCAAGCCGATCTCCGGCGCCCGAGGCGAGGTCGGCATGGTGGCGGACGTCTTCCACTTCTACGCGGGCGCAGTCGACAAGCGACACGGCGAGACGATCCCCGTCGCCGGCGGCATCGACATGACCTTCCGCGAGCCGCTCGGCGTCGTCGGCCTGATCGTGCCCTGGAACTTCCCGCTCAACATCACCTCCTGGAAGCTCGGCCCCGCACTCGCCTGCGGCAACACCGTCGTCCTCAAGCCGGCCGAGCTGACTCCGCTCAGCGCCCTCCGCCTCGCAGAGCTGGTGCTCGAGGCGGGAATCCCCGAGGGCGTCGTCAACGTCGTCGTCGGCAAAGGCTCCGTCGTCGGGCAACGGCTGGTCGACCATCCCGACGTGGCGAAGATCGGCTTCACCGGCTCGACCGAGGTCGGCCGCGGCGTGATGGAGGGGGCGGCGAAGACGATCAAGCGCGTCACCCTGGAGCTCGGCGGCAAGTCTGCGAACATCGTCTTCGCCGACGCCGACCTGGAGCGAGCAGCCTCCGCGGCGCCGTACGCCGTCTTCGACAACGCCGGCCAGGACTGCTGCGCACGCTCGCGCATCCTCGTCGAGAAGAGCGCCTACGACCGCTTCACCGAGCTGCTCATCGACGCGACGAGGAGCGTGAAGGTCGGCGACCCGGAGGACGATGCGACCGAGATGGGCCCGCTCATCTCCGCCGCCCATCGCGAGACGGTCGCAGGCTTCGTGGACACGGAACCGCTCTTCCGCGGCGACGCGCCCGACGGCAAGGGCTTCTGGTACCCATGCACGCTCGTCGAGGCGTCGAACGACGACCGCGTCGCGCGCGAGGAGGTCTTCGGCCCGGTCGCCGCGCTGATCCCCTTCGACGACGAAGCCGACGCGATCCGGATCGCGAACGACACCCCCTACGGCCTCTCGGGCTCGATCTGGACCGAGAACGGCTCGAGGGCGCTGCGTGTCGCCCGCGCGCTCGAGAGCGGCGTGCTGAGCATCAACTCGAACAGCTCGGTGCGCGTCTCGACGCCGTTCGGCGGCTTCAAGCAGTCCGGCTTCGGCCGCGAGCTCGGGATGCACGGCCTCGACGGCTACTCGGAAGTGAAGAACGTCTTCTACTCGACGGAGGGATGATGGGCCGCCTCGACGGCAAGATCTGCGTGATCACGGGTGCGGGCGGCGGCATGGGCCGCGACGCCACGATCCTCTTCACCGAGGAGGGCGCGAAGGTGTGCGCCGCCGACGTGAACCTCGAAGCGGCGGAGGAGACGATCGCCGCGACGAACGGCAACGCGTTCGCGACGCAGGTCGACGTCGCCGACGAGGCGAGCGTGAAGAAGATGATGGACGCTACGGCCGAGCGCTTCGGCGGCATCGACGTCCTCTACAACAACGCAGGTATCTCGCCGAGCGACGACGCATCCGTGCTCGACACGACCGTCGAGGCCTGGGACCGGGTCCAGGCCGTCAATACGCGCGGCGTGTTCCTCTGCTGCAAGCACGGGATCCCGCACCTGCAGGCGCGCGGGGGCGGCAGCGTGATCAACGTGGCGAGCTTCGTCGCGATCCTCGGCGCCGCAACGAGCCAGATCTCGTACACCGCGTCGAAGGGCGCCGTCCTCTCGATGACGCGCGAGCTCGCCGTGCAATTCGCCCGCGAGAACATCCGCGTGAACGCGCTCTGCCCGGGCCCGGTCGAGACGCCGCTCCTGCTCGCGATCTACGGTGACGACCCGGCTGCACTCGAACGGCGGCGCGTCCACTGGCCGACCGGCCGGCTCGCGAAGCCCCGCGAAGTCGTGAACGGCGCACTCTTCCTCGCGTCCGACGACTCGTCGTACGTGACGGGCTCGACCTTCCTCGTCGACGGCGGTCTCACCGCGAGCTACGTGACACCCCTCTGACCGCCCCTCGCTAGGGTGGAGCGATGCGCGTCTCCCTGATGATCGAGGGCCAGGAGGGCGTCTCCTGGGAGCAGTGGGTCGCGCTCGCCCGCGCCGCTGAGGAGGCGGGCCTCGAGGGGCTCTTCCGCTCCGACCACTACCGCTCGATCGTGCGCGGCGACCCGGCGGGGTCACTCGACGCGTGGGCGACGCTCGCCGGCCTCGCGGCCGTGACCGAGCGCTTGCGCCTCGGGACCCTCGTCACCCCCGTGACGTTCCGACGCGCTCCGGTGCTGGCGAAGATGGTCGCGACCGTCGACCACATCTCCGGCGGCCGCGTCGAGCTCGGCGTCGGCGCCGGCTGGTTCGAATCCGAGCACGAGGCGTACGGCCTCGCCTTCCCGCCGACACGCGAGCGGCTCGACGAGCTCGACCGCCAGCTGGCCGAGATCACGCGTCACTGGACGGAGGCGGACGAGGTCTGGCCGAAGCCCGTGCAGCAACCTCGTCCGCCGATCATCGTCGGCGGCGGCGCGAAGCCGCGTACCGTCGCCGCCGCAGTTCGGTACGCCGACGAGTACAACACCGTCTGGCCCACGGTCGACGAGGCACGCGAGCGGCGACGGATCGTCGACGCCGCAGCCCTCGCGGCCGGGCGAGAGCCACTCCGCTTCTCGATGATGACCGGCTGCGTCGTCGGCCGCGACGAGGGTGAGCTGCGCGATCGCCTGGACGCGTTCAAAGAGCTGACCGGCAACGACACGCCTGCGATCTCCGGCACGATCGAGCAGGTGGCCGACGTGCTCCGGCAGTACGAGCAGGCAGGGGTCGAGCGCGCGATGCTGCAGCACCTGGTGCACGAGGACGTCGAGATGGTCGCCGTCCTCGGCGAGCTCGCCGCGGCAGTGCGCTAGCGCGATGCACGTCCTGCTCGTCCGCCATGCGCACGCCGCGCCCGGCGACCCGGACGCGCTCCGGCCGCTGACCGCCGAGGGTCGGGCCGCGGCCGCGAGGCTCGCAGAGCAGCTCGCCGCCGGGCGACTCGACGCGGTCCTCTCGAGCCCGCTCGTGCGCGCACGCGAGACCGCGGAGGCGATCGCACATGCCGCCGCGCTCGAGGTGGAGATCGACGAGCGTCTCGCTCCCGGAACGACGGCGGAGCTCCTCCGCGACGCGGTGCAAGGGCGCGGCGCGACCGTCGTGGCCGTTGCCCACCAGCCCGACTGCGCGGAGATCGTGCTCGCCCTCGCGCACCGTCGCGTCGCCTTTCCACCTGGGCACGTCGAAGAGCTCGAGCTGTGAGTGCCGCCGTCCTCGTGACCGGCCTCGCCAAGCGCTACGGAGAGCGCGAGGCGCTTCGCGGCATCGGGTTCGCGATCGAGACGGGAGAGGTGTTCGGTCTGCTCGGGCCGAACGGTGCCGGCAAGACGACCACCGTCGAGATCCTCGAGGGGTATCGCAAACGTGACGGCGGCACCGTCGAGGTGCTGGGATCGGATCCGCAGACCGCAGGGAGCGAGTGGCGCGAACGGATCGGCGTCATGCTCCAGTCCTCGTCGCTCTATCCGAATCTGACCGTGCGCGAGAGCGTGCTCGTCTTCGCCGGCTACTACGCACGGCCGCGGGACGCGGACGAGGTGGTGGAGATCGTCGGCCTCGAGGAGAAGCGCGACGACCGCGTGCGCACGCTGTCGGGCGGCCAGCAGCGGCGGCTCGACCTCGCGCTGGCGCTCGTCGGCGACCCGGAGCTCGTCTTCCTCGACGAGCCGACGACCGGCTTCGACCCCGGAGCGCGGCGGACGGCCTGGGACACGGTGCGAAGCCTCCGGACACTCGGCAAGACCATCCTGCTCACGACCCACTATCTCGATGAGGCCGAGCAGCTCGCCGACCGCGTCGCGGTGCTGCGCGACGGCCTGATCGTGCGCGAGGGCACGCCGGCAGAGCTCACCGGCGGCTCCGTCGTCACCGAGATCCACTACCGCCGGAACGGTGAGGAGATCGTCGAGCGGACACGCGAGCCGACGCGCCGCCTGCACGAGCTGACTGCAGAAGCGCTTGCGCGTGGGGACGAGCTCGAGGCGCTCGAGGTGCGGCGGCCGACGCTCGAGGACGTGTACCTGGAGCTGACGAGCGAGTGAGGCTCCTCTGGCACGAGCTGCGTACCGAGCAGGTGCTGTTCTGGCGCAACCGCGAAGCGGCGTTCTTCACGTTCTTCCTGCCGGTCATCTTCTTCCTGATCTTCGGGGCGATCTACGGGAACGACAGCATCTCGGGCATCCGAGGTGCGTCGTTCCTCGAGGCCGGCATGATCGGCTACGGCGTCGCGTCGACCGCGTTCGCAGGGCTCGCGATCACGATGGTGATCCGCCGCGAGAGCGGCGTGCTGAAGCGGATCCGGGCGACGCCGCTGCCACCGTGGACGTACCTCCTCGCAGTGCTGGTCTCGACGTTCATCACCTTCCTCGTCGAAGCGGTGCTGCTGATCGTGCTCGGCCGGCTGCTCTTCCACGTCGGCTTCCCGACGCGCCCGCTGTCGCTGCTCGGCGCGCTCGTGATCGGCGCAGCGTCGTTCGCCGCGCTCGGGCTAGGCCTCACCGGCTTCGTCCGCTCCGCGGAGGGCTCGTCGGCGGTCGTCAACTTCGTCTATCTGCCGATGGCGATCATCTCCGGCACCTTCTTCTCGCCGAACAAGTACCCGGGCTTCCTGAAGGCGATCGCGGATGTGCTGCCGCTCACCTACTTCACTCGCCTGACGCGTGACGTGATGGTGCGACACCATCACCTGTGGTCGGAGACGACCGCGGTCGCCGTGGTGCTCGCGTGGGGCGTGATCGGGCTCGTCGCGGCGATCCGCGGCTTCCGCTGGCAGCCGCGGGAGAGCTAGAGCGCGCGTTCGACCGCATCGAGCGTACGGGCGGCCTGGCGCTCCGCGATCACGTCGAGGCCGTGACCGGCGAGCCGGCCGAGGATGCCGCCCAGTTGCAGCTCGGTGCGCCAGCGCATGAGTGTCGCGGCACCGTCGACGGTCAGGTCGAAGCGGGAAGTGACGTCGGCACCGCCGCCGTGTGCGTGGAGCGCGGCGTGCTCCGGGGAGCGACGCTCGAGCACCTCGAAGCGGATCGTCACGGACGGAGCGAGCGGCAACGGCGGCTTCACCTTCGCCTCCCAGTGGTCGGCGTCGACCACGCGGTGGCCGCGCACGGCCGGGATCGCGGACGCGATCACGTCCGGGCTCGTGAGCAGCTCGAACACCCGCTCGGGCGGCGCGTCGAACCGGCGTTGTCCCTCGACGACGGTCATCGCCGCCGGAAGCTAGCGAGTCAGGGTCACCTTCTGCAGCCCGAGCGGGTTGTCGAGGTCGACTCCGCGCAGGCGCGCGAGCCGCATGGCGGCGAGCTGGCCCGGCACGACCGCGATCAGTGGGCTGAGCCACTCTGGAACACCGGGCACGAGCGGCAGAGCCACGGCTGCGCCCGCGCACAGGTCGGCATCGTCGGAGACGGCGACGATCCGCGCGCCGCGCCGCGAGATCTCGGAGACCGCGTGCGCGAGCTCGGCGAGCGCCGGGCCGGTCGGTGCGACCGCGATCACCGGCCAGCCCTCACCGATCGCGGCGACCGGCCCGTGCAGCAGGTCGGCCGCCGAATACGCCTCGAAGAGCAGGCCGGAGAGCTCGCGGATCTTCAGCGCGATCTCGAACGCCGTGCAGTAGTTGATGCCGCGCGCAACGACCGTGCCTCCGCCGAGCGTTCCGAGGGCATCGAGCGCCTCGACCTCGCGCCAGGACCGTTCGAGCTGCTCCTCGACGAGGCCCGGCATCCGGGCGAGCTCGCCGAGCGCACGCTCGTCGCCGGTGGTCGTCCCGAACAAGAGCGCGACCGCGCCGAGCGAGTTGAGGTACGTCTTCGTCGCCGCCACTGCCTGCTCCTCGCCCGCCTCGAGCGCGAGCACCTCGTCGGCCACCGCGCCGAGCGGCGAGGAAGACCGATTCGTGAGCGCGATCGTCGGCCGTCCCTGCCGGCGCGACTCGGCGAGCACCTCCACGACGTCGGGCGACTCGCCCGACTGGGAGATGCCGACGACGAGCGCTCCCTCGAGCCGCGGCGGCTGTCCGTAAAGCGTGAACAGCGAGGGCGTCGCGAACGAGACCGGCACCCGGTGCGCGCGACCGAGTAGGTACTGCGCATAGCGGGCCGCGTTGGACGAGCTGCCGCGGGAGGCGATCAGGATGTACTGCACGTCGGGTCGGCGGAACAGAACGCCGATCCGCTCTGCCTGCTCGCGCTGCCGCTCGAGCAGCCGGCGAAGCGCCTCCGGCTGTTCGCGCAGCTCGCGCTCGAGGTGCGTGCTCACAGCCCGAGCGCCTCCTCGGCAGCGTGCAACGACGCGCCGCCGCCGCCGTGCGTGGCGACGTAGCCGCGGCTCCGCTCGGGGCGCCAGACCGGCAGCCCGGTCTCGACGACGACCGCGCCGGGACGGTCGATCGCCTCCCGCATCCAGGCATGGCGGTGGGCGTCCCTCACGACGTAGACGTCGGCTGCCGGCACCGGCTCTCCCTCGCGCACGATCACAGCGTGGCCGAGGCGGTGGACGGCCTCGCCGGCGGCGATGTTCGCAGGTGGCCGCAGCTCGACGACGACGGGCTCCGCAGCAAGCGCCACGTCGCCGACAATCTCGACCGCCCGGCGCGCAGCGTCGGCGGCCACGGCCCGCTCGGGGCTCCCGTCGTCGGGGCGTGCCCAGGCCGCGAGGCGCCGCAGCCGCTCGGCCGCGTCGCGCAGCCGCTCCTCCGGGACGCGCGCAGCCAGTGCCTCCACGATCTCCTCGACCGCGCCCTCGCCCAGGTCGTGCCCGATGCAGAGCGCGTCGGCTCCGGCCGCCAGCGAGCGGACGGCCGTCTCAGCGACGCCGATCGTCTCGCTCACCGCCCTCATCTCGAGCGCATCTGCGAAGACGACGCCGTCGAAGCCGAGCTCGCCGCGGAGAAGATCGCCGAGCAGCGCCGGGTCGACGGTCGCGGGCAGCTCGCGCACACGAACGTGGGCGGTCATGATCGAGGCGACGCCCGCGGCGATCGCAGCGCGGAACGGCGGCAGACCGGCCTCGAGCTCGCCGACCAGCGTGGGCAGCTCGAGGTGCGAGTCCTGGGTCGTCGAGCCGTGACCGGGGAAGTGCTTCGCACAGGCGGCGACGTGACGAGACTGCAGGCCCCGCACGTACGCGGCGACGTGCCGGGCGACGAGCGCGGCGTCGGCGCCGAAGGCGCGTGTCCCGATCACCGGGTTCGCAGGCACGTTGACGTCCGCGACCGGTGCGAGGTTCCAGTTGACACCGACCGCTGCGAGCTCGGCGGCGATCGAACGGGCGATGCGCTCGGTCGTCGCGGGATCGTCGAGGAAGCCGAGCGCGGCGCCCCCGGGATACGAGCTCCCCTCCCGCCACTCGAGGCGGGTGACGTCACCTCCCTCCTCGTCGATCGAGAGCAGGACGTCCGGCGCCTCCGTGCGCAGCGCCGCGGTGAGCGCGGCGAGCCCGTCGCGCGTGGTCGCGTTGTAGGCGAACAGGACGATCCCGCCGCCCCCACCTGCGAGGAAGCGGCGGATCCAGTCGGGGGGCCGGTCGCCCGGGAAGCTCGGGAACACGCACGCGGACGCAAGCTCGCGCACGCGGCTCAACCGCGCACCGCTCCCGCCGTGAGCCCGAACGCGATGCGCCGCTGGACGAGCAGGAAGAAGATCACGACAGGGATCGCCGTCAACGTCGACGCCGCCATCAGCGCGCCCCAGTCGGTCTGCCGACTCGTGCCGTAGAAGTACGAAAGCCACACAGTCACGGTCTGCTTGCCCTGATCGTTGAGGAGCACTCGCGCGAAGATGTACTCGTTCCAGCTCGTGATGAACGAGAACACCGACGTGGCGACGAGCCCTGGTCCCATCAGCGGCAGCAGGATCTTCAGGAACACGCCGAGTCGCGTCGAGCCGTCCACCATCGCAGCCTCCTCGAGCTCCTTCGGGATCCCGATCAGGAAGCCGCGGAGCGTCCAGACGGAGAAGGGGAGCACGAACGTCAGGTAGGTGACGATCACCCCGCTCAACGTGTTCACCTCGTGGTAGCGGGCGAGCACCACGTACAGCGGGATGATCAGGCCCGCCTGCGGCAGCATCTGGATGCCGATCACGAGCACGACGAAGAGCTTGCGCCCGGCGAAGCCGTAGCGGGCGAGCGCGACCGCCGCGAGGAACGCGAGCACGATCGAGATCGCGACCGTGACGCCGACGATGATGACGCTGTTCTTCACGTCGACCCAGAAGAACGGCCGGTGAATCGCATTGCCGAAGTGCGCAAGCGTCGGGCTCGTCGGCAGCCACTGCGGAGTCAGGCTGACGATCTTCTCGTTCGGCTTGAACGCCGTCGAGATCATCCAGAAGACGGGGAAGACCATCAGCACGAACACGCCGAGGCCGAGGGCGTCCCACCCGGCGCGGCGGGCGCGCTTCCGCGACGTGCGCGTCACTCAGCCACCCCGATCCGCACCATGCGCCGCACGTAGACGACGCTGAGGACGGCGACGATCACCAGCATCAGCAGCGAAATCGCGGCGCCTCGGCCGTAGTCGCTCTTGAAGTACCCCTCTTCGAAGAGGTAGATGCTCATCAGGTAGTTGCCGGTGTTGATCTTCGACTGCCCGATCAGCAGGTACGGCTGCGTGAAGACGCCGAAGTCCCAGATGATCGAGAGGCTCGTCAGGATCAGGAGGATCGGCCGGATGATCGGCACGGTGATGTCCTTGAAGACGAGCCAAGGCCTGGCCCCGTCCACCTCCGCGGCCTCGAGCAGGTCGCGCGGCACCTGCGCCAGCCCGGCGTAGAGCGTGATCACGACGAACGGCAGCGCGCCCCAGACGATCAACAGCGTCACCATCGACAGCTGCGACGTCGTCGTCGCGTACCAGTCGTGCTGGAAGTAGTTGCCGACGTGCAGCTGCGTGAGCACGTAGTTGACGACGCCGTTCTCGTAGTTCGTCATCCAGTACCAGACCTGCACGGCGACGACGACGGGCATCGACCAGACGAGCACGAGCCCCGACGTCAGCAGGACACGCACCCAGGTCGAGAGCCGCACGAGCAGCAGCGCGATCAGCATGCCGAGCACCATCGTCAGGCCGACGTTCGCGGCGGTGAAGACGACTGTGCGGAGGAGCGTGTGCCAGAAGACCGGGTCATGGAGGACGGTGCCGTAGTTGTGCAGGCCCACCGACTCACCCGCGTGGCGGATCAGCTCGAACAGGCCGTAGCGCTGCGTCGACAGCCGGACGAGCCAGTAGAGGGGGTAGCCGAGCACGACCCCGATCACGGCCACCACGGGGAAGATCAAGCCGTAGGGCACCGCCGCCCGCAGCGACCGTGCCATAGAACGCCGCCGCCGGGAGGTCCCCACGTGGGTCCCGGCGGCGGCGGCCAGACGGCTTGCGTCGTTCACAGTCGCTACGGCTGGTTCAGCACCGAGGCGATGTTGTCACTCGCTGACTGCGCCGCCTGCTTCACGGTCAGCTTCCCGGTGAGGATCTGCGCCAGCATGTTGCGGAGGATGTTGCCGTTCTCGACGTCGACCCAGTGCTTGGCGGTCGGCACGAACCAGCTCCTCTGGGCCGCCCGCTCGTTGACACTGTTCCCGAGGAGGCTCGTCGAGTTGGGGATGTTGCCCTTCGCCTGCAGGCCCTTCTCCGAGGCGTTGCTCGTGAAGTCCTTGATCCAGTCGGCCCCGAGGGCCTTGTTGCCGCTCGTCACCGGCACGGCGAGGTCTGAGCCGCCGAGGAAGCCCGGCATCGACGTGCCCGCCACGTGGCCCGGCACCACGAACTGGGCGGTGGCTGCCGTGAACGGCTTGACGCAGCAGCTGTACCAGCTCGGGCCGACCATCGACGCCGCCTGCCCCTGCGAGTAGACGGTGTAGGGGTTCGGGTGCGCCTCGTCGGTCGTCTTCGAGGCACGGGAGACCGCGGCGAAGAAGTTCTTGTACGCGGTCAGGCCGACGATCGAATTCGGCGAGGCAAGGAGGCCCTTCCACTGGCCGCTGACCCGCTGCGCGATGCCGCCGCCGTAGTCGAACACGAAGCCCATCGCGAAGTACCAGTCGGTGCCCGCGATGTAGAGGGGCGAGAAGCCCTTCCCCTTGTTCTTCGCGAGCAGCTTCTGGGCGTCCGCCGCGTACTGCGCCGTCGAGTTCGGCAGCTTCGAGATGCCGGCCTTCTTGAAGAGGTCGGTGCGGTAGGTGACGACACGCGACCCGGCGTAGTACGGGACGCCGTAGAGCTTCCCGTTGAAGACGCCCGAGGCCGCGAGGCCCTTCAGCCACGTCGACGAGTTCGCGAACGAGCCCTTGGACGAGCTGATGTCCGTGAACGCGCCTGCGGCCATGTACTTCGTCATCTCGGTGTTGCCCATCTCGATCACGTCGGGGCCACCGCCGCCGGCGAGGGTTGCGTCGAACTTCTGGAGATGGTCGCCCCAGCTCTGGTACTGGATGTTCACCGAGCACACCGGGGTGATCGGACTGGAACTGCTGGTTGGCCGCGGCGACGAGATCCGGCCAGCCGCTCTGTGCGTCGGTCTGCAGCCAGACCGTGATGCTGCTGGCGGTCGCCCGCTTGGTCGCGCCCGACGTGACGGTCGTGACGACCGCGGCCAACGCCGTGACGAGGCAGAGCGCGACGATGCTGCGTCTCTTCATCTGGATGCCTCCAGGATCAGGCGGCCCTGCTCCTCGCAACGAGTATCGGCGCCGCGCGTTTGGTACTGACCACTTACCATTGTGCGTGATGCTCGCACAAGAGTCACCAAAAAGTCAATACCAGTTCAGAACCGCTCGACGGCGGACATGGCCAACGGCTGGAGCGGACGGCCGCCCACGCCGATCTCGGTGACGAGCCGATAGCGGTCGCCGCGGTAGGTCGAGCTCGTGTATTCGACGACCTCGCCCGTCGACGTGCGCGTGACGCGCTCGAACAGGAGCGCAGGCGAATGGAGCGGCACGCCGAGAGCCGCCGACTCCTCCTCGTTCGTCACGGTCGGCTCGACCGTCTGCGTGCCGCCGACGATCGAGACCTCGAAGCGGCTCGAGAGCAGGTCGTAGAAAGAGTTCTCCTCGAGATCCCGCGCGGAGAGGCCGGGGACGAGGGAGCTCCGCACGTGCAGCAGTTCGATCGCCATCGGCTCGCCGTCGGCGAGCCGGAGACGCTTGGCCGAGAGGATCGGCTCGGCCGGCGAGACGTGGAGGATGCGACCGAGCCGGGCACCGGCGGCAATCTCTCGCAGGTCGAGCGTGCGGCTCCCCGGCTGGAGGCCACGGGCGCGCATGTCGTCGCTGAAGGATGCGATGTCGATGCCCTTCGCGACCTTCGGCTCCGCGACGAACGTGCCGGCTCCGCGCTTGCGCACCAGGTAGCCCTCACGGACGAGCTCCTCGAGGGCAGCGCGCACGGTCAGCCGCGAGACGCCCCAGTCGACGCTCAGCTGGCGTTCAGACGGGATCGAGTCGCCCACCTCGAGCGGCTCGATCAGCTCGAGCACGCGTTCCCTCGTCTCGCGCTGCTTCGTCACGAGGCGGCCGCCGCCGGCACCGCGGCGCCGGCGGGGTCGAGCCGCTCGCCGGTGTCCGGGATCGAAGTAGTGGAAGCGGGCGGGGTCGACGGCGAGCTCGAGCATCGAGCCGACCCGGCCGCCGGTGCGCGCGTCGACGCGGGCGGTGAAGAAGGCCCGTGTCTCGGGCAGCAAACCCCCGTCCGAAGCGGCTTCGAGCACCTCCGCCGTCACCGGCGGCGCGTCGACGTGGAAGAAGACGTGCGCGTCGGAGCCGAGCTCCTCGAGTACCTCGACCTCCACCCGGACGGTCGGGAGGCCGGGCGCGAAGGCGGCGTCCTCGAAGCTCTCGGGCCGGATGCCGAGCACTACCCGGTCCGCGCGCGGCGGGCGGTTGAGCGGCACGAGGTACTGGCCGAAACGCACGGCGCTCCCGTCGACCACGGCTTCGACGAGGTTCATCGCCGGAGAGCCGATGAAGGCAGCGATGAAGAGGTTGGCCGGCCGTGCGTAGAGCACCTGCGGGCGGTCGCATTGCAGGATCCGCCCGTCGCGCATGACGGCGACACGCTGCCCGAGCGTCATCGCCTCCGTCTGGTCGTGCGTGACGTACACGGTCGTCACGCCGAGCCTGCGGTGCAGTTGCGCGAGCGACGCGCGCATCCCGACGCGGAGCTTCGCGTCGAGGTTCGAGAGCGGCTCGTCGAGCAGGAAGGCCTGCGGCTGGCGGACGATCGCGCGACCCATGGCGACCCGCTGCCGCTGCCCGCCGGACAGCTGCGCGGGCCGACGGTCGAGCAGCTCGGCGAGCCCGAGCAGGTCGGCGACCTGGTCGACGCGCTCGGCGATCTCCGGCTTCGGCGTGCGCCGGGCCTTCAATCCGTAGCCGAGGTTCTGCCGCACGGTCATGTGTGGATAGAGGGCGTACGACTGGAAGACCATCGCGATGTCGCGGCTCCGCGGCGGCAGGTCGGTGACGTCGCGCTCGCCGATCCGGATCTCGCCCTCGCTCGACTCCTCAAGGCCGGCGATCATGCGGAGCAGCGTCGACTTGCCGCAGCCGGACGGGCCGACGAGCACGAGAAACTCCCCGTCGCGGATCTCGAGCGAGACATCGTCGACGGCCCGCACCGCCCCGAACGTCTTCGTCACCCCGTCGAGGCGGATCTGCGCCACGACGGCGATGGTATAGACCAAATCGGGCCGACACAAGGCTGGAACGACGAAAATATCTCGAACTGGTATTGACCAGAAGACCGGACCACTCGTAGACTGGCTGCCATGAGACTCGGCGTCGAAGCGGCTCTGATCGACGGCACCCTCCTGCTCGGCGACGTCGAGGTCTCCGACGGCTTCGTCACCGGCATCGGCCTCGGCGGGCCGCGCGGGCGCGGGATCGCCGTCCCCGGCTTCGTCGACCTGCAGGTGAACGGCTTCGGGGGCGTCGACTTCCTCGACGCCGACGCGGACGGGTATCGCCGCGCGGGCCAGGCGTTGCTCGAGACCGGTGTGACGGCGTACCTGCCGACGCTGATCACGAGCCCGGAGCAGCAGGTGCTCGCCGCCATGCACGAGGTACCCGCCGGCGACGGCCCGCCGCGGATCCTCGGCATGCATCTCGAGGGACCGTTCCTCTCGCCGAACCGCCTCGGGACACACGAGGCGTCGTCGCGGCGCGACCCCGACCCGGCGCTGCTCGCACGGCTGCTCGACGCGGGCCCGGTCCGGATGATGACGCTCGCCCCCGAGCTGCCGGGCGCGGACGGGCTGATCGACGCGCTCCACGCGCGCGGCATCACCGTCTCGATCGGGCACACCGACGCAACGGCGGAGCAGGCGAACGCCGCCTTCGACCGCGACGTCCACGCGGTGACCCACCTCTTCAACGCGATGCGTCCGCTCCAACATCGCGACCCGGGCATCGTCGGGGCAGCTCTCGCGCGCGACGACGTGATCGTCTCGCTGATCGTCGACGGCATCCACCTCGCGCCCGAGACGGTGCTGACGGTGTGGCGGGCAGCGCGTGGGCGGCTGGCGCTCATCAGCGATGCGATCGCCGCGGCGCCGCGCGCGGAAGGCCCGTCGAGCCTCGGCGAGCTCGACCTCGAGGTGCAGCGAAGGGGCGGTGCGCGGCCCCGACGGCGTGCTCGCCGGCAGCGTGCTGTCGATGATCGAGGCGGTGCGCAACCTGTACGGCCTCGGCGTGCCGCTCGAGGAGGCACTCGGCGCAGCGAGCGCAACCCCCGCTCGGGTGCTCGGTGACCCGACACTCGGACGGATCGACGTCGGGCTCCCGGCGGACGTGCTCGTGCTCAACGACCGGGTCGAGATCGAGCGCGTGCTCGTCGGCGGCGACGAGCCGGTCGCCGTCTAGGAACGCTCGAGCGCCCGCTGCACGGTGAGTGAAGCCGCTGCAGCGACGAGCGGCACGAGCAGGTAGGCCGATGAGAATGCGCCGAGCACGAGGACGAGCGCCAGCGAGAGCGCGGCAGCGAGGCGTGCCGATCCTTCGAGGATCCGCGTCGCCGACAGAAGCGCGAGTACGTACACGGCGATGAAGCACGCCGACGTCGCCCGCACGAGTGCGGCCGTCGAGCCGACGCCGGTGATCAGCCCGGCGAAGATCGGCACGGCCGTCACGGCGAACGCGAGCAGCGGGCGGCGCGGCACGCTGTGGTGACCGTCGCCCCCGAGCCAGTGCGGCAGAGCGCGTTCATCGGCGAGTGAGGCAATCAGCTTCGAAGCGCCGCTCGTGTAGACGTTCATCGTCCCCATCGTCAGAGCGACAGCGAGCACCGCGGTCGCGTCGCGACCGGCGCGGCCGAAGCCGACTGCGACCAGATCGGCGAGCGGCACCTTCGAATGCGTGCCGGCGGTGACGCCGATCGTCGCAACGGCGAGCGCGACATAGAGGACGGTGACGAGCACGAACGCGAGCGTCATCGCACGCGGCAGGTCGCGCTCGGGATCGCGGAAGTCGCCGGCCAGCTGGGCGCCCGCCTCCCAGCCGACGAAGAGCCAGACGAGGATGTTCGCCGACGTGCCGACAGCCCACCAACCGTGGGGCGCGAACGGCGTCCAGTGGTCGCCGCCGTGCGACGGGAGCGCGACCCCGATCGCGACGGCGAGGACGACCACGAGCACGGAGGCGAGGACGAGCTGGAAGCCGGACGAGATGTGCAGGCCGAGGGCGTTCGCGCCGAAGACCGTGGCGTACATCGCAAGCCCGACCGCGGCGGCGACCGCCGTGCCCGAGCCGGTCAGGTCGGCGACGTAGTAGCCGCCGATGAGGGCGACCGTCGGAGCGCCGAGCACGACCGCTGCGATGAACCAGCCGCCGGTCACCGCGGCCGCCCGTGAACCGAGCCCCTCGCGCACGTAGGCGCTCACGCCGCCGGAGACCGGGTGGCGCACGCCGAGCGAGCCGAAGACGATCGCGAGCGGAGCGGAGAGGACGAGGAGCCCCGCCCAAGCGACGATCGACGCCGCGCCGGCCGCCTGCGCGGCGAGCGCCGGCACGAGCAGGAGCCCGGGGCCGATCAGCGCGCCGACGTAGAGCGCGGCGCCCCGGAGCGGGCCGAGCCTGTGGCCTTCGTCCATAGGTCGGAAACGTCAGGCGCAGAGCAAGTCGTCCCAACGAGGGTTCAGACCCGGGCCAGGGCTACAGTTTCGCGGTCTGCCCCCGTAGCTCAGTGGATAGAGCAGCGGTTTCCTAAACCGCGTGCGGCCGTTCGATCCGGCCCGGGGGCATGAGCCACAAGGCCGCTTCGGAAGCCGGACTCCAGCCCGGTAGGGCATCGCCGGATCGGT
>CAVRYT010000005.1:0-815173 GCA_963725595.1 uncultured Thermoleophilia bacterium
CGTGGTCGCGCACTGCGGCGGCGATCGCACGGCCGAGCGGGCCGAGCAGGTCGGGCCTCGTCTCGGAACCGGTACTTGTCGAGGTAGTAGCGCGACCGGCGGCCCGAACGCAGCACGAAGTCGCCCTCGAGGTAGGCCGCGTCGCGGAGCGCCCGCCCGAGCTCCTCGCGCGTCACGCGGAGAGCAGCTCGTGGGCGAGCGGCAGCAGCCGGTCGGCCGGCGTCGTCCCTTCGGGAAACGAGCGGACCGATCCGTCGGCGGCATAGAGATCGACGTGCTCGCGGCGCCTGGCCGCCCGGCGTCGCACGAGCACCGAGCCGGCGAGCGAGCCCGCGGCGAGCAGCACACCGGTGACGAGCTTACGCGGCGGCATCGGCGTCCTTCTGTGCGCCTGCCCGGCGCCGCGTCTTCGGCTCGTCGATCGAGCGCAGGCAGGTCTTCAGGTCGTAGAAGACGAGACCGACCGTCGGCTCGACGGTCGTGGTCGCGGCGATCACCCGATCCCCGTCCCGCACGACGAAAACGCTGCCGGCCGTGGTCGCCGCCTCGAGCTGGGCGACCCCGGGCTGATCGAGCTCGGCCGCCTCGAGGATGCGCTTCGCGCCGGTGACGAGCCGCTCCGCGCGCTCCGAGGTCGTCGCGTTCGAGCCGATCACCTTGCCGTCCGCCGAGAAGACGGCAACCTCCCGCACCTGAGGCGAGATCTCGGTCATCTCGGCGATCGCGTGGGCCGCGTCCATGTGCCCGAGCATACTGGCGCGCGTGGGGCGCGTCTTCCGCAAGTACTTCGCCGACCGCGGCACCCACCTGGCGGCGATGATCGCGTACTTCGCGTTGCTCTCGTTCGTGCCGCTGCTCTTCCTCGCGCTCGCACTGCTCGGGCTCGTGCACCAGGCCGACGAGGGCTCGTTCTTCGTGCGGGAGCTCCAGAAGACGTTCCCGAGCACGTCGGTCGACTCGATCCTGCGCGCGGTGCGGGCGATCCAGGCGAACGCGACCGCGCTCGGCATCGTCGGCGGCGGCTTTCTCCTCTGGTCGTCCTTGTCGTTCTTCAGCGTGCTCGAGAGCGCGTTCAACATCGTCTACGGGCGGCCGAATCGCGGCTTCCTGCACGGCAAGGCGCTGGCGACGCTGATGATGGTCGGCTCGCTCGTCGCCCTCTTCGTCTCGCTGCTCGTCGGGTCGGTGGGCCAGGAGGTCCTGAAGCGCTACGCCGGCTTTTCCGGGAACGCCGTCTCGGCGCGCGCCCTCGCGATCGCGATGTCGACGATCGGCGTGTTCGTCTTCCTCACCTCGGCGTACTACGTGCTCACGAACGTCGACCTGACCCTCCGCGAGGTGCTTCCGGGATCGATCACCGCCGCGGTGACACTCGAAGCGACCTTTCAGCTGTTACCGGTGTACGTCGACATCTCCAAGCACAACCCGGTGCTGCAGACGCTGTCCGGGCCCGCCGTCCTGCTCGTCTGGCTCTACGTGATGGCGAACGTGATCGTGCTCGGCGCGGAGGTGAACTGGTGGCGCGCGCGCTCAGACGCCGAGTGAGGCGAGCAGTGCCCGCGCCGCACGCGCGCGGTGAGAGTGCTCCGCCTTCCAGGCGTCGCCGAGCTCTGCGACCGTTCGCTCCTCGCCGAGCGGCACGAACACGGGATCGAACCCGAAGCCCTGGCTGCCGGCCGGAGCATCGGCGATGCGCCCTTCGAGGATGCCCGTCCCGTGCGACTCGCCCCCGTCCGGCGCGACGGCGACGAGCTCGCAGACGTACCGGGCACGACGGTCCGCGATCTCGTCGAGCGCCGCCAGCAGCTTCTCGACGTGGCGGCCCTCCGCCCAGCGCGCCGTGAGGAGTCCCGGCCCGCCTCCAAGCGCGGCGACCTCGATCCCGCTGTCGTCGGCGAGCATGACCCTGCCGGAAGGACAATCCGGTGGCCGAAGCGCGCCTTGATCAGTGCGTTCTCGCGGTAGGTGTCGCCGCCTTCCTCCGGGTACTCCGCGCCGCCGAGCAGCTCGAGCTCGAAGCCCGGGAAGAGCTCGCAGAACTCGGCCAGCTTGTGCGGGTTCGCCGAGCAGACGGTTGCCGCGATCAGCTCCGGCGCCACCGGATGCCGATCACGTAGTCGAGCCCGGCCAGGCGCGCCACGAGCTGCTCGTCGACGTGCGACAGCTCGATCTGGATCACCCGTCGGTCCGGCTCGTCACTCAGCTCGAAGTGCCGGACGTCGTGTAGCTCGGCGAGCAGCGGCCCGATCGTCTGCCCCTCTTTCACCTCGATCACGAGGCGATTCTCCTCGGGCTTGATGCGCTCGATCACGCGGTACGCGAGGACCCGCAGCGGCCAGAGGGCCAACAGGGTGAACGCCGTCGCCGCGACCGCCGGCCAGTAGTAGCCGGCGCCGCACGCCATCCCGATCGCCGCCACGACCCAGAGCGTCGCCGCGGTCGTCAGGCCGCGGATCGAGAGCCCTTCTCGGATGATTGCGCCGGCACCGAGGAAGCCGATGCCGGTCACTATCTGCGCGGCGATGCGGGTCGGGTCCCAGCGTGCAGGCGCGAAGTCGGTGAACGCGTAGGCGGACACGATGGTGAACAAGGCCGAGCCGAGGGAGACCAGGAGATGGGTGCGGACCCCCGCCTCGCGGTCCCGGATCTCGCGCTCGAAGCCGACCGCGGCACCGAGCGCACCCGCGACGACGAGGCGGAGGAGCGCGTCCCAGCCGCCGAGTGTCGGGATGCTACTCGCGAGGAGCCGCAATCGCCTCGTCCTGGAACCGCTGGAGCTCCTCGATCCCCGCGGCGGCGAGATCGAGCAGCTCGTCGAGCCGGGCCCGGTCGAACGGTACGCGCTCTGCCGTGGACTGCACCTCGACGAACCGCCCGTCGCCGGTCATCACCACGTTGACGTCGACCTCGGCGTTCGAGTCCTCGGAGTAGTCAAGATCGAGCAATGCGGTTCCGTCGACGACGCCGACCGAGACCGCGACGACGGAGCCGGTGAGCGCCTTCGAGAGGCCGAAGCGGTCGAGCGCGCGCCGCGCGGCCACGTACGCGCCGGTGATCGCCGCGCAGCGCGTGCCGCCGTCGGCCTGCAGTACGTCACAGTCGAGGTACACCGTCCGCTCGCCGAGCGCCTGGAAGTCGACGACGCCGCGCAGCGCGCGACCGATCAGGCGCTGGATCTCGACGGTTCGGCCACCCTGCTTGCCGCGCGCGGCCTCGCGGTCGGTA
Organism: uncultured Thermoleophilia bacterium; assembly: GCA_963725595.1. Taxonomy (GTDB): domain Bacteria; phylum Actinomycetota; class Thermoleophilia; order Gaiellales; family Gaiellaceae; genus PALSA-600. The sequence continues at coordinate 3,226 of CAVRYT010000005.1, forward strand.
CGCTCGCCGGTCGACGCGGGCAGCAGCGAGTACTCCGCCGTCATCCAGCCGCGGCCGGAGCGATAGAGCCAGCGCGGCACACCGTCCTGCACCGTCGCGGTGCAGAGGACCCTGGTCTTGCCCTGCGACCACAGCACGACTCCGTGCGGCTGCTCGAGGAACGCCGGGTCGGCGTTCACCGGGCGCAGGTCGCCCGGGCGGCGACCGTCCGCGCGCGTCATGCCGCGCGCTCCAGCTCCGCCACGTCGACGTGCTCGACCTCGCCGAGCGGCAGTTGCAGGAACCGCTCGCCGAGCTCGCGGAACAGGCGCGGATCGCCGGTCGTCAGGAAGCGATACTCGCCCTCACGGCCCGAATCGTTCTCGAAGCCCTTGCGGGCGAGCGTCTCGGCGACCTCGCGTGCTGTTTCGTCCGCGGAGAAGACGAGTGTCACGTCCCGCCCGAACGTCCGCTGGAAGACGGGCCGCAGCAGCGGATAGTGGGTGCAGCCGAGGATCACGGTGTCGCAGCCCTGCTCCTTCAACGGAGCCGCATACTCGCGCACCGCGGTTACGAGCTCGTCGGAGAAGGTGTCGCCCGCCTCGATCAGCGGCACGAGCTTCGGGCACGCGACCGCCGTCAGGCGCGCACCGGCGTCGAGCGTCTGCACGAGCGACGCGTAGCGCCCGCTCGCCACGGTGAGCTCCGTCGCGAGCAGGCCGATGCGGCGGTTGCGCGTCGCCTGCACGGCGGCGTGCGCCTCCGGGACGATGACGCTGACGACGGGCACCGTGAGCTCTTCCTGCAGCTCCGGCAGTGCTGCCGACGTCGCGGTGTTGCAGGCGACCACCACCATCTTCACGCCCTGCTGCTCGAGATAGAGCCCGATCTCGTGCGCGAACCGGCGCACCTCCTCGCCCGTCCGAGGGCCGTAGGGCAGCCGTGCGTGATCGCCGAGGTAGACGAAGTCCTCGTGCGGCATCGTCACCAGGCACTCGTGCAGGACGGTCAGCCCGCCTACCCCCGAGTCGAACACGCCGATCGGCCGCGGGTCCACCATGATCGCGATTCTATGGCCGCCGCCGTTCGTATCGGCACCTGCTCGTTCGCCGACGATGCGCTCTCCAAGCACTGGTACCCGGCCGGCACTCCGCCGCGCGAGCGGTTGCCGTGGTACGCGGAGCACTATTCGACCGTCGAAATCGACTCGACGTACTACCGCGTCCCGGACGAGCAGATGGTGCGCGGCTGGGCGGAGCGCACACCGGACGGCTTCGTCGTGCACATCAAGGCGTTCGGGCTGATGACGCGCCATCCCGTCAAGCTGGAGCAGGTTCCACCCGACCTCCGCGAGGGGATGCCGGTCGACCACCGCGGGCGCGTCGACCGGCCCTCGCGTGAGCTCCGAGGCGCCGTGTTCACGGAGTTCCTCGCGGCGCTCGAGCCGCTACGGGCGGCCGGCAAGCTCGGCGGCATCCTCTTCCAGATGCCCCCCTACGTCACCTGGAAGCCGTCGTCGCTCGACTACCTCGAATGGGCGCGCGAGCAAGTCGGTGACGACGAGTTCCTCTTCGAGCCGAGGCACCGCTCGTGGTACGAGGAGGACGTGCGGGAGGAGCTGCTGCGCTTCCTCGAGGCGCGGCGGATGACGTGGGTGGTCGTCGACGCACCGAAGACGGACGCCGCGAACGTGCCGGGCACACTCGTCGCCGTCACGACACCGATCGCCTATGTGCGCTTCCACGGCCGCAACGCCGCGACCTGGAACGTCCGTCGCGGCTCCGCCGCGCAGCGCTTCGACCACCTCTACACCGAGGAGGAGCTGCGCGAGTGGGTGCCGCCGCTGCGCGAGCTCTCGAACCGCGCCGAGGAGGCGTACGCGTTCTTCAACAACAACAACCAGACGAACGGGGTCGCGCAGGCGCCCGCGGGCGCCGACCTCCTGCGCCGCCTGCTCGACGAGGAGAAGGTGCCGACGGCCTGATCCGTCGTCGATTGCTCAGGCGAGAGGTCGCTCGCGCATGCGAGTGTTCCTGTATGTTCCCTGAGTGGCTGTTGCTGCGGTTCGGGCTGGGATCTATGCGCGGATCTCGTCCGATCGTGAGGGTGACGGACTCGGGGTTGCCCGGCAGGTCGAGGACTGCGAGCGGTTAGCGCTGCGGAAGGGCTGGCAGGTCGCGGGCCGTGTACATCGATGACGATGTCAGCGCGTGGAGCGGGAAGAGGCGACCGGAGTACGCGCGGATGCTCGAGGACTTGCGAGGCGGGCGCGATCAACGGGCTGTTGGTCTATGCACCTCGATCGGTTGCACCGGCAGCCGAGTGAGTTGGAGGCGTTCATCGAGCTGTGCCAGCGGCTGCGGGTTGACGAACGTGACGTCGGTGAGCGGCGATATTGATCTCACGCGATCGGACGGTCAGTTCCAGGCCCGTATCCTCGGCGGCGGTGGCGAAGAAGGAGAGCGACGATAAGAGCCGCCGCATCCGGCGCAAGCACGAGGAGATCGCCGCGAACGGTACGCGTCTCGGGTGGTGGCAGCAGACCGTACGGCTACGAGGCCGACAAGGTGACCGTGCGCGCGGCGGAGGCGGCGATCGTGAAGGAGTGCGCGCAGCGGTTGTTGGCGGGCGAGCCGGTGCGGTCGATCGTCAGCGGATCTGAACGAGCGCGGCGTCGCGTCGGCGAGCGGCGGCGCGTGGTCGCCGCAGAGCTTGCGGCGGATGCTCGCCTCGCCGCGCATCAGCGGCCAGCGGGAGCATCACGGCGAGATCGTCGCCAAGGCCGTCTGGCCCGGCGATCATCAGCGCCGGAGGAGGAGCGAGGATCCGTGCGCTGCTTGCCAATCCGGAGCGGCGGACGAACAAGACCGCGCGCCGCTACCTGCTGGGTGGCCTGCTCGTCTGCAGTCATTGCGGTGAGCGGCTGGTCGCGCGGCCGCGGACGGGAGGCAAGCGCCGCTATGCCTGCGCGAGCGGGCCAGCGTTCTCGGGCTGCGGCAAGACCTACATCAATGCCGACGAGGTCGAGCGGTTCGTCACCGAGGCGGTGCATCCACCGTGCTCGACTCGCGCCGATCGTGCAGCGGGCGTTCGAGCGGCAGCAGCGAAGCGCACCCGACGCGCAGCGCTGGCTGGACGAAGTCGAGCAGGCCGCAGGCACAGCTCGCGAGCTCGCCGAGCTGCTACGGACAGCAGCGCGTTCACGCTCAAGGAGTGGATGGCTGCCCGCGAGCCGATCGAGCAGCGACGCAGCCACGCCCGCAAGCAGCTCGACCAAGGCTCTCGCGTACCGGGCGTGCTCGATCGCTACATCGGCAACGGCAACGGACTACGCGGGCGATTGGGAGTCGCTCGATCTCAGCCAGCAGCACGCGATCGTCGCGGCGCTCGTTGACCGGGTCGTGGTCGGCCCCGCACGGCGCGGCTACAACCGCTTCGACGAGTCACGCCTGACGCCCGCGCTTCCGCCCCTGAGCAAGCAGCCTCGCGCGACCGTCTCCAGCGTGACCGCGATCGGACAGCTTCACCGGGACGTTCTGGTCCGCGCAGTGACGCTCGACCCACGCGATCGCGCGGGCCTTTAGATCCCCGTCAGTTCCACTGCGCCCAGCAGGCGGGCGGCCCACGCCACCCCTCCACCGACGACGACAGCCAGACCCGTTCCGGCGCCGAGCCCATGTAGTCCGGAGGCCCGCTCGATCACGTCCTCGGCCGAGCGGCCGTAGCACTCGATCTTCGCCGGCTGGAAGCCCTGCGCGACCTCGTAGCGATGAAGCCCCGCCAGCCGGCGCTCGCTCTCCACGTCCCTCCCGACGTAGCGCGCCAGGTAGCGGGCCGCCAGCCGTGCCTCGGCCAGGACCGCCCGAGCCGACCGGCAGCCCGTCGAGCAGCTTGATATGCACGAAGCCGTGCCCCCACGCCTGCTCGATCAGCCTGCGCGGGACGAACCGGCCGACCGCGAAGTGCGCATGCAGGCCGTGCCCGCCGGGATGCCACTGCGGCACCCACAGATACGGGAAGCGACCCTCGCCCAGCTCCTCGCGCACCCCACGAAAGAACCCGGCCAGGTGCGCCCGCAGCGCCAGCGGGTCGTGGCAGCCCTCGCCGCCGTAGGTGAGCGTGCCGAGCCGGTTCAGCCGGTTCGCGGCGGCGTACCGGCGGATCTTCGCCCGCGCCCGCCGGGCTGCTTCCTCGGCTGCCCGCTCCACATTCGGCGGGCCGCCCGTCGGCAGCACCATCCGCCGCACCGACAGACACCCGCCGCCCTCACCGGCCTCGGGATAAAGCGAGAGCGCCCACAACGGCTCCGATCGCAGTCTCATCTCAGAGACTATGCAGAAGCGGTCGGACGGACAGTCTCAGCCTTGCGACTTGCCGCGCGACTTCTTGCTCGCCCGCGCGGCGTTCAGCTCTCCCCAACCCTTCCGGTAGGCCTCCACATCAAGCGTGATCCCCGGCATCTCGAACTCGTCCGGGTGCACGCCAAGCATCGTCCGAAACGTCTTGATCCGCCGGTAGATCGTCGCCCGGCTCATCCCGATCCGACGCATCCCCTCAAAGCCACCCTCCAGATGCCAGAGCGCCCAGAAACCGATCAGGTCGGTGGCGACCGGGATCGCAATCTTGCGCGAGATCGTCTGCGTCACCGGCGAGCGCTCCATCGCGCCCGCATACGCATCCCAGGCCCGCCGCGCTTTCCCCTTGCCCTCCGGGGACTCCATCCGATCAGATCGAAAGTCCGTCAACGCAGTCTCACCATAGCGACTACCTCGGACAGGCGATCTCCGAAGAAGCGCAGCTCACCCCGGAGCGTCTACCCCCGGCTTTAACTGGGCGATGCAGACCGCGAGGGGCGAGAGCGCACCCACCTCCGAGCTGCGCCAGAGACTGGTTGTCTGAAGTGCAAACTTGCACTTATGCAGGGATTCTGCACCCCAACATCGAGAAGTTGCACCCCACCAACAGCCGCCCCAAAAGCCCAGCCAACCCTCACCCGAGTTTCGTTGCTAATTCAAGTGAAGAAGAACCAGCGCGGCGCGGCCGCGCGGGGCCGCCCTCCGGGGCTGGCCCCCGCGCCAGCCGCCACCGCGCCCAGGCCCCTCACCACTCAGACACCGCAACGCACACTCGCCCAGCCGACGGCCCATTGGCTGCTCGTCAGCAAACGCGCTTCTCGTATTGCTTGAAGGTCGACGGGGCAAGGCTGTAAGTGGAATCGGTAGGCAGACGCCGGAACGCGTCCTGCGCGACTGCGCAGGAGTAAACCCCGTCGATCCGGCCGTCGGCATACCAATCGTTGAAGATCGCCTTCCGTTCGGCCAGCGTCACTCTTGATTGCGGCGGTCGAGTGGCTACGGGCGAGCCGTCGCCGCAGCCCACGGCGCACAACGCCACAGCGATCAGAAGCAAGAGGCAAGCACGCATTGACGTTCGACCATAGGGCGTTTCGGTGAGGAGTCTGTTCGCGCTCGGTTAGCACCCCTGCTGCTCAGGCGTCATTCCGGAGCACTGGCGCAGGCCTGCAAGCCCTGCTGTCGGCGGCGCTCGCGTCGTTGCCCCACACTTCGCAAAATCGGTTGGCAGGCGCACCCCGGCGACCACGAAGCGCCTTCGCATAACTACCGATGTCGACGGGCTTCGCGATGGGCTACGGTCGACTCGCGGCACCGGTGTCGGTGAAGCGACGTGTCGGAGGCAAATGCCGCGTCATTCACGGATCGCAATGGCGGCATCAAGCGCGGCGGCGGTGTTTGTCGCCGTCGCCGCAGTAGCGGAGAGTGGAGGGGCGAGAGTGCTTGCCACCTCACCGCCGCCCTGCTCGTTGAGGGTGGGGTCCAACAGCGACTGGAGAACCCTCACGGTGAGCAGGTGCACTCGCCGCATCCAAAGGATCGAGCTTCGAGTTCCGCCGTCGACGTACATCTACCTTGGCCAAGGGGTATCGATCAGCGGCCGCGCCAGACTGCTGTACGTCCGGCGGCCGCGCAGGTACCTCGTCTATTGCCAGATCACTCCGGCGCTGCGCGCTAACGAGGTCCTGACATTCTTGGCGCTCGATCTCCCCGATGCGCAGAGCAACCCCGGTCGCCGAATTCATGTGCGTGTAGACGCCGGAATCCGGGTGTACGGCGTCTGGCTCACGTACTGAGGTCCAAGCAGCCTCCTAAGGTCCACGCGGCGCGTCTCAGGGAACACTCGAACCATTCGCCCAACGGAGCGTCTTGTCTCTAGCTGGGGCTTCGGAGAACCTGGAGCAGCGTGCCCCAACTCCCGCGCACGCCCAGACTGAAAAGCCGGATCGTCGTGACGGTGATCAGGAACGCGCCCGTCCCGCTCGCAGCAAATGCACTCGCGAACCTCAGGCCATCAGTCGAGAACCGAGCGACCACGAAGCAGCAGATCAGCACCACGCCGAAGACAGCGCTGGCGGTGACTGCACGACGAAGCGTCCGCCGAGGGCTCCGAAGGGGTCCCGTTGGAGCGACCTCTCCGGTGAACTTCGGCGACCCTGATCCTTATCCTGGGCGCAACCGGCGCCTTCACCGTCTCGCGGCGCTACTGCACCTTGATCGACCAGTTCTTGCGGATCGTCTGAGCCACCGCCTTCACGATGAACTGGACGGTGAGCGGCACGCCTCTCGACGCCGCGGGGAACGTGATCTCGTTGCCGGCCCTTTCCTTCCAGGTGCCGACGAAGTGGTAGACGCGGCCGTTGTCGATCTTCCCGACAGGTATCCCGCTGAACAGAATCTGCATCGTCAGCGTCGCCGCGACCAGCTTCCCTGCCTCAGTCACAGTCACTGTCACCGGCCACGGTTTGTTGACCTTCGGCGCGTGGTTCGCCGCGTGAACCGTGACCTGCACGGAGGCCGCGGCTGCTGCCCCCACAAGTGTCGCGGCGGCTGCGCAAACGACGAGAACGGCACTGACATGTCTCATGCGCATGTCGGGACCATACCCCTGACCAATCTCAGACGGCCATCTGAGCTCGGCATACAGGTACGGCTCGTGCAGCGACCTTCAGGCGGCATCGCGGAACGCTCGCGCAGGCGACGATCCGTGCTGCTGTGATTCCCGCGATAACATCTCTAAGGCAATGGTCTCCGAGGGAGGTAGTCCGATGTTGCCGTTCCGGACTTGGCAGCGCCCGCGGCGCGTACTGTTCATCGCAGCGTTCGTCGTGGGTCTTGCCGCAGTTTTCATTCCTACGGCCAGCGCGAGGGGCGACGACTCCGTGTCTGTTCTTCGCGTGCAGCCGCTCCCGGGGAAGCCACTGATCTCCGGCAGGGTCAACGTGGTCGCCGTGCACAACCCGTTTGGGTTCGTCGTCGTGCTGCGCAACGGCTCGAAGGCACGTCGGAACATCTCAGTCAAGGTCTTGGTGAGGTACGACCGTCAAGGTGAAGCGCCTCTTGTGATGCGGGCTGTCGGCAAGATCAATGGTGGCCCGGGCATCGTCCGTATAACCAGCGCGAAGCAAGTCCTCTTCGCCCAACGTGCTCGACTCACAGTCTCGGCGACCGACCGCGTAGCGCATACGACTGCAACCCAGCACTACGTTGTGATCTTCGCTCTGGGGTAGCACGGGAAGACTCTCCGATTCGCCGACCGAGCCGTAGCCCGTCTGGCGTCATTCGTGAACGCTCGCGCACGGGACTGTTTGACTCCTGCGATGCCCCACCTATGGTTCGACCATGAGTCTCGGTCTAGTGGTCTTGGTCGCCGGAAACGTGCTGTTGGCTTGGTTCTTCGTCGTCTCGCTGCTACGCGCGCGCAACCCGAAGAGACCAAATCCGAAGCTCTTCTTCCTCGACCCGGCGAACCGCTTCCACGGCAAGTCTGATCGCACCATCGTCAGGTGGTCGATGATCGATGCGGCAACCTCAGTTGCCTTCCTGGTGTTCGCCGATGTGTTTCTGATCGTCCACTGAACCGACGCCCGTCAGGGGTCATTCCGCAACGCTGGCGCATACGAGTGCAATTGAATGTCACCCGCGGCTGCACTCGGCGAGCAGCGTCACCGGCGGTGGGCTAGCAGCTCGTCGAGCTCGAGCCGGCCGTCGTTCGGCGGCGCGTCGTCCGAGCCGTAGCGCCGCCACTGCTCGAACGGCCGGTCCCACGAGAGCTCGAGGTCGTTCCCGTCCGGGTCGCTCAGGTAGACGGCGAGATGCGTGCCGTGATCCGTGAGCTGCCGCAACGGAACGCCCGCGTCAACGAGGCGGCCGACGGCCTCCGCGAGCTCCGCCTGCGAGGAAAAGTTGAGCGCAACGTGATGCAGCCCCGTGACGCCGTCCGGCTGCGGCGGCCCGTCGGCCGACTTCCACGTGTTGAACCCGAGGTGGTGGTGGTAGCCACCGGCCGACACGAAGAGGATGTCCCCCGTCGTCCCCCACCCCGGCACGCCGCGTGCCTCGTGGACGACGTCGAAGCCGAGGATCCCGACGTAAAAGTCGCGCACCCGGTCGATGTCGGCAGTACGCAAGTGCACATGGCCGATCCGCACGTTCGGGTCGATCGGCCGCCCCGCCCGCAGCTCCGGCTCGATAGGCCCCTGCGGCCCGCTCACAGTCCGACGCTCCCCTGCCCGCCGCCGCCCACCACCCCGGCTATCGCTACGTACCGGAGGCCGGGCTTCATCGTTTCCCTCACCATCATGCTCGGATGGTACGTCGCCGCGGCTCCGGCGTCATTCCGGAACTCAATGTCATCGTCGCCGTAGTGACGGCGTCCGTCTGGTTTTTCAGACTTGGTCGGCGGCGGCTGACTCGATTCCGAATGTCGACTCTCGTCTGACCTTCCAGCGTTGTGTCGCCGCCGCCGACCGAGACCGTCGAGCGTGACCTGATAGGAGCGTGGCCCTTCGGCCTCGATTGAGGTCTGTCCGCTCGCGCAACGCTGGCGCAGCCCAGCCTCATCTCGTCCTGCGCGGGGTGCGGAAGGTTTAGCGCTCGATGAGGCCGCCCTGATCGAATGCGTTCCCCGCGAAGGAACCTTCGATGGCGCGTGACTTGACTGGCTCCCACAGGGCCGTGCACACCTCCGTGAACTCGTCCTGCGCCATCGCCTCTCGATTCTCATATTCCTCGAGCCAACGGAACTCCACGTTCGCCCCGTCCTTCGCGGGCGCCGAGAACCAGCCGAGTCGTCTGATCAGCGGATGCTGCGTCTCGCAGTGCTGGACCAGCTCGTCAAGCGCCGCACGCAGATCGTCGACGTCCTCGTTCCTGGACGACCACATCCAGATCGCTAACACACTCATCGTTGCCTCCTCGCGACTTGCGCATGACCGCGCTGCGTTGAGAATCTCCCAGGGTCGAACGTGGGTATAGGGTCGCGCAAGAGATGGCCCGGGACCGGCAGCAGATTGAACAGTTGGCGCGGGAGTACACCGAGGCGTGGTGCAGCCGCGACCCGAGACGCGTTGCCGCCCACTACGCCGCGGGCGGGACGATCGCGATCAACGGCGGGGAACCGGCCTCCATCGCGGGCGTCGCAGCGTCGTTCGTCGCCGCCTTCCCCGATATCGAGGTCTTCATGGACGAGCTCGTGGTGCGAGACGACCTCGTCGAGTATCACTGGACATTCACCGGCACGAGTGCCGAGACTGGCAAGTCTGTGCGCATCCCCGGCTGCGAGGAATGGACGATCGGCGCCGACGGCCTGATCGCCGAGTCGCGCGGTCGGTACGACCAGGTCGAGTACGACCGACAACTCCGCGAGGGTGCCGCACCCGCTTAGCGTTGCGGTGCGCCACGGGATAGGAGCCGGGGATGTTCCTCGACGTCAATGGCGTCAGGCTGCATGCGCTGTCGTTCGGGGATGGCCCGCGCACGCTCGTCGCGGTCGGCGGGTGGACGGGGAGCTGGGAGGTGTGGGAGGAGCCAATCGCGCAGCTTTCGGCTGCCGGCTGGCGTTGCATCGCTTACGACCACCGCGGCGCCGGGGAGTCGCCGGTCGATCTCGCAGAGATCTCGGTCGAGGCGATGATCTCCGACGTCGTTGGAGTCCTCGACGCTTTCGGCGTCGAGCGCTGCGTCGTTGCCGGCGAGTCGCAGGGCGGAGCCATCGCCCAGTACTCAGTGGCACGAGCGCCGGAGCGGTTCGACGGCCTGATCCTCTCCGCGGCGACTCCTACCGGGCGCCGTGAGGGCAGCAGCAGCTTCCCGGATCTCTGCCGCACCGACTATCCGGCTGCAGTGGCTGCCTTCGTCGAGCGATGCTTTCCCGAGCAGGACTGCGAGCACGTCAAGCGGTGGGCGCGGAACGTGCTCCTCCGAGCGGAGCCGGACCAGGCGGCGCGCATACTCGAGATGTGGGGCGACGACGCGGTCACCGACATCGATGCGAGCGCGCTCGGACTCCCGGTGCTGATCGTCCACGGCACGGCCGACGCGATCGTTCCCGCCGAGGTCAGCCGCGCACTCGCCCAGCGGCTCGCGGACGTCGAGATCCTCGAACTTGAAGGCGCCGGGCACGTGCCGACGATGACCCGTGCGAACGAAGTCGTCGAAGCGATCCAACGGCGGTTCGCCTGACGGTCGCCGTCGGCCGACCGCCGGGAGCACCCACAGCTTCCGCGACCCGACAAGGGGAATCGAACCGCCAAGCGCGGCCCCTCCTCAGGGGTCGGTAAGACTCGGCGGGTCGGTCTGTCTGGGGCCATTCCCGCGCACTGGCGCACGCGAGTCCCACTGGTGTCCGACACCCGTGGTGTCAGACAGACACCCCTTCGACAGCCGGCTCTCAGGGCGCAGCGCGGGACGCCGGCGCAACCGACCGGCGCCGGCCACCCCACGACGTCCCCCCACCCACAAGCCACGCGTCAGCAGCGGGTCGAAGCCCGACCGGCTCTCGAGCAGAATGTCTCGACCACACTCGGAGAGAAGGAGGAGGTACCGATCACCTGATGCGCGTCCTCGCCGTCGTTCATGGCCCGACCGTGCGCTCCGAGATCTTCGGCGAGGTCATCGCGGCCGAGGGGCACGAGCTCGTCGAGTGGGACATTCGGGTGCAAGGCCCGCCGCCCGCAGGCCTCGACGCGGTGATGGTCTTCGGCGGCGACCAGAACGTCGGCGAGGAGCTGCACCATCCATGGCTGCACGACGAATACGACGCGCTCCGCCGGTTCGTCGATCACGGGACGCCTCTGTTCGGCGTTTGCCTGGGCGCGCAGACGCTCGCGCACGCGACCGGCGGGAGCGTCGCGGCGATCGGCGGCACGCTCGCCGGGTTCTTCGCGACCGAGCTCACCGATGCCGGCGCCGCCGATCCCGTGCTCGGCGTCCTACCGCACCGGTTCGAGGCGTTCAACCTGAACGGATACCTGTTCACGCCGCCCCCGAGCGCCGTCGAGCTGGCGGTCGGCCCGGTCCCGCAGGCGTTTCGTCTCGGCGAGCGAGCGTGGGCGACGCAGTTCCATCCCGAGGTTCGGCGCGATCAGGCGGTCGAGTGGCTCCGCGACGACCCGACGGTGCCTCGGCCGCTCGACGAGCTGGAGGCGGAGCTCGACGAAAAGCTGCCCGCCTGGCAGGAGCACGGCCGGGCCCTCTGCCGCGCGTTCCTCGCCGTTGCGGCGACCTAGCGCTCGACGGGCAGGTCGTCGTGGCGCGACCACTCGTGCCACGAGCCGACGTAGTTGCGCGCCTCGTAACCGAGCGAGCGGAGGATCTGCATCGCGATCGCCGAGCGGGAGCCGCTGTGGCAGTAGACGACGACCTCGGCCCCCTGCTCCAGGCCGAGCTCGGCCTGGACGCCCTCGCGGCTCAGCTCCATCAGGCGGGAGACCTCGAAGTGGCGCGCGCCGGGGATGTGCCCCTGCCGCGGATCGCAGTGCGCACCGCCCGTGCCGTCGAACTCGCGGGCGGCCCGCACGTCGACGATCGCGACGTCGCCGAGCCGGCTCGCGAGCTCCTCGATCGCGATCTCGGTCATGGCAGCCCTCGGACGAGCTCGACCTCCGCCGCGATCGGCGGACGCGCCTCGAGCGCTCGAAGCCACCGTGCGATCCGCTCCGGCAACTCGACGCCCAGCAGGTCGCGGAGGCGAATCACCCACGGCACGTAGGCGATGTCCGACCACAGGCTCTCGGCGACCTCGAGTCGCTCCAGCTTTCGGGGCAGGTCGTTCGGGTCGCCCCGGCGGAACGCGTAGTAGTCGTCGCCGAGGTTCGCGTCGAAGCGGTGCACGAGCAGGCGTGCGCGGCCGCGTCCTTCGGGATCGGGCGGTAGCAGTGCCGGCTCCGGGAACCGCTCCTCGAGGTACGCCATGATCACCTCGGACTCCGGCAGGTCGAAGCCGTCCTGCAACACGGGCACACGCCCCTCCGTCGGGTTCAGCTCGTAGAGCCAGGCCGGGCGGTCGCGCAGGTCGACCTGGACGTTCTCGTACGCGATCCCCTTCTCCGCGAGCACGATCCGGGCGCGCGCACAGTACGGGCACCGTGCGGCGTCGACGAGCTTCACGGCTCGAGCCCCATCAGCGCGGCGAGCTGCGCATACAGATCTGCGGCCGGCGGCAGCTCCGCGGGCGTCGCCGCCGTGCGGGCGACCCGCCGCACGTCCTCGCGTTCGGCGCCGGTCAGGCGTGAGACGAGCGTCGGGTTGGCGGCGAGCGCGAGCTCGTCGCCCGTCGGGAGCGGGCCGTAATAGCTCGGGACCGAGAGGTACTCGTCGACCATCCGGCCCCGTTCGAAGAGACGGAAGCGCACGACCTCGCCCTCGAGGGCGAGGGCGACGGTGACGGCGCCGAGGCGCTCGGACAGCTCCTTCGCGAAGCGCCCGTGCGCATCGCGGTCACGGTCGAGCACGGGGTCGGCGATCCGGATCCAGCTCTCCCCCGCGCGGATGTCGGCCTGCTCGAGGCGCGGGATGAACTGTGCGACCGCACGCTCGACGGAAACCTCGTCGTCCGTCTGCACGTGCGTCGTCGCGTGGTGCTCTCCGCTCGGCCCCTCCTCGAGCCGCTGCTCGAGTCGATCGAGCTGGACCGCCATCACGTGGGCGCTCTCCCTGAAGCCGAGCCGACGCCACACGATGTGCGCGCGCTCGTTCGACGCGAGCACGTCGAGGGTCACGTACCGGGCGCCGAGCTCGCGCGCGTGGGACGCGCACTCCCGGAGCAGCGCCTTGGCGACGCCGCGACGCCGGCCCCGCTCGCGCACGTGCACGAGCTGGACGTGGGCGCGTCCCCGCACCGGCGCCTCGATGCGCGCGACGCCGAGCGGGCCCTCGGCGTCCTCGGCCAGGAACACGCCTCCGTTACGAATGTCGTCGAGGGTGTCCGGCCATTCGTCGGCCCACGTCTCCGGGTCCTCGACCTCCCAGGGGGTCTCGACCTCGAACTCCTCCCAGAGCGCGCGCAGGATCGGCTCGTCGGCCTCCGTCGCCGGCCTGATCCTCAGGGCTTCGTCAGCCATCCGACCAGGAGGTAGTGAGCCGACAGGTTCTGATGCGGGTCCAACCGTGCGCCCACAGCTTCCACGTCGACACCGTAGAGACTCTCGGCCGCCTTGCGCAGAGCGAGGTCGCCGGCGGGCCAGGCGCGCGGCCGCGCGAGGTGCCGCGCCAGGAACCACTCGGCCGTCCAGGGCCCGAGACCGCGCTGGGTTGTGATGCGCTCGCGCACCTCGTCGTCGTCGAGCTCGGCGAGCGCGTCGAGGTCGAGGTCGCCGCGCGCGAGCCCGATCGCGTACTCGGCCTTCCGCCGTGTGAAGCCGACCGCGACGAGGTCCTCCTCCGACGCCGCGGCGATCCGCGCCCGGGACGGGAACGCCCAGGCCCCTCCGACCTGCTCGCCCAGCCGCTCGACGAGCCGGTTCCGGATCGCGACGGCCGCGAAGAGCGACACCTGCTGGGCTGTGATCGAGGTGACGAGCGCCTCGAACGGGTCGGGCTGGAGCGGCGGCCGGTAGCCGCGCAGGCGCTCGACGAGCGGTCCGAGTCGACAGTCGGGCCCGGCCCAGGCGTAGAAGGCGTCGAGGTCGAAGGCGAGGCCGAGCAGCCGCTCGACGGCCGGGCGCGTCTCGTCGTCGAGCGGCTCCACGTCGACGCCGTCGGGCCGGGCCTTGATCACCACCTCTCGGCCGGCGACGGCGCGATGCAGCGCGCCGTCCGCGAACCGGTTCGCGAGGTCGGTGCCGAACGCTCGGAACCGCCCCATCGAGAGCTCGAAGTCGTACGGCTCCGGGACGCGAAGGAGGCTCAGAGGTGCGAGGTGACGCCGGCCGGGTCGTCGTCGGGCGTGCGGCCGTCCGCGCCTGCCGGGTCCTCGGCCCACGAGTACATGTACTTGCCGTCGTCGAGGTCGGCCGCGAGCGCCGTCAGCCTCAGCGGGTGGAACGTGTCGCACATGACGGCGTACTCATGCGTCTCCGTCAGCCCGAGGCTCTTCTCGGCGAGGCCCGGCTGCGGCCCGTGCGGCAGACCGGAGGGATGGAGGGTGATCGACCCGACCTCGATGCCCTTGCGGGAAGAGAAGTTGCCGTCGACGTAATAGATCATCTCTTCGCTCTGCAGATTCGAATGGTGGTACGGGATCGGGATCGCCTCGGGGTCGAAGTCGAGCTTGCGCGGGCAGAACGAGCAGATGACGAAGTTCGGGCCCTCGAAGGTCTGATGCGACGGCGGCGGCATGTGGATCCGGCCCGTGATCGGCTCGAAGTCGTGGATCGAGAACGTCCACGGGAACACGTAGCCGTCCCAGCCGACGACGTCGAAGGGGTGGTAGTCGATCACGTAGGTCTGGTAGCCGCCGCGGACCCGCACCTTGACGACGTGCTCGCCGCGGTCGCGGTGCGTCCGGAGCGCGGCCGGGGCGTGGATGTCGCGGTGATAGAACGGCGCGTGCTCCATCAGCTGGCCGTGCTCGTTGCGGTATCGCCTCGGGATCGTGATCAGGCCCGGCGTCTCGAAGACGAGGTGGCGTTGCCCTGCGGCGGCGACGAAGCGATAGGTCGTGCCGCGGGGCACGACGACGTAGTCGCCTGCCTTGTACGGCACGTCGCCGAAGATCGTCTCGAGCGTTCCGGAGCCCTCGTGGACGAAGATCACCTCGTCGCCTTCGCCGTTGCGGAAGAAGTAGTCCATCTCGTCGGTCGGCCGGCAGAGCGAGATCTCGACGTCGTCGTTCCACATCAGGAGCTGGCGACCGCTCACGGGGTCGCCGGCCGGCGGCATGTCCCAGGTGCGCAGATGGCGGTGCGCGTGCGCGTCGGGCACCCACTCCTCCCGCACGATCGGCTCGAACTCGCCGAGCTCGATCACGCGGCACGGCGACTGGCAGGTGGTACAGGATCGACTCGAGGCCGGAGAAGCCCTCGAAGCCCATCACCTCCTCCGTCAGGAGCGTGCCGTTGTCGCGGGCCACGATGTGGCGCTTCCTGGGCAGCTCGCCGAGTCGCTGGTAGAACGGCACGTGTGGAGGATATCGCCGCCCGGATTGCGCGCGAGGTCGGCTCCTGGGAGGGGGTGACGGCTCACGAGCACCGGTTCGGCGGCGTCGAGTTCCGGGTCGGGCATCGCGAGCTCGGGCACCTGCACGGCGAGCGGTGGGCCGACCTGCGCTTCCACAAACGGCTGCGCGACATGCTCGTGGAGACGGGGCGGGCGCAACCGCATCACGTCCTGCCACACACCGGCTGGGTGTCGAAGCAGATCCGCTCCGAGGACGACGTCGACGAGGTGATCGAGCTCTTCCGCCTCGCCTGGGAACGGGCACGCGTCCGCGAGAACCTCGACGCGTCACGTCGCGAGTAGCTCGGCGAACCGATCGGCGGCGACGTTTCCGCCCGAGAGGATCACGCCGAGCGAGGGAGCCTTCACGATGCTCTCGCGGACTGCCGCCAGCCCCACCGCGCCACTCGGTTCGACGACGAGCTTCAGGCGTTCGAACGCGAAGCGCATCGCGGTCACGATCTGCTCGTCCGTCACGGTGACGATCTCGTCGACCAGCCGGCGCGCGACCTCCCACGTCAGCTTGCCCGGTGCATGCGTCTGCAGGCCGTCCGCGATCGTTCGCGGCACCCCGATCTCGACGATCTCACCGCGCGCGAACGACTGCTCCCAGTCGTTCCCCGCGGCCGGCTCGACGCCGACGACGCGACGGACGCCGAGCGCCTTGGCGATCGTCGCGCTGCCTGCGATCAGCCCGCCGCCGCCGAGCGGCACGACGAGCGTGTCGACGACGCCGGCGTCCTCGATCAGCTCGAGCGCGGCGGTTCCCTGCCCGGCCATCACGAGCGGGTCGTCGTAGGGCCGCACGAGCTCGAGGCCGCGTTCTCCGGCGAGCTCGTCGCCGATCAGCTCGCGGTCAGCCGTATATCTGTCGTATATCACCACCTCTGCGCCGTAGCCCTTCGTCGCCTCGAGCTTCGAGCGGGGTGCGTCCTCGGGCATGAGGATGGTCGCCCGCCTCCCGAGCAGGCGTGCAGCGAGCGCGACGGCCTGGGCGTGGTTGCCGGACGAGTAGGCGAGCACGTCGACACCCGCCGGAAGCGAGGCGATCTTGTTGTAGGCGCCGCGGAACTTGAACGCGCCGACGCGCTGCAGGTTCTCGGGCTTCAAGACGACGTGCTCGCCGAGCGTGCGAGAGCGGATGACGGGCGTTCGGTGCGCGACACCGTCGAGCACGTGCGCAGCGGCGCGGACGTCGTCGGGCCCGATCACACGACCCGGTTCCGCAGCACGCCGATGCCCTCGACTTCGAGCTCGACGACGTCCCCACGCTGCAGCCAGCGGCCGTCTCCGTGCTCGAGGATGCAGCCGTTGCCGACGGTGCCGGAGCCGATCAGGTCGCCGGGTCGGAGAATCGTGTTCCGCCCCGCCTGCGCGAGAAGCGCGTCCCAGCGGTGGTACATGGCCGAGAGGTTCCCGCGAGACCGCTCCTCGCCGTTGACGCGGGCGATCATCACTCCCTCGCTGCCGTCGAGCTCGTCGGGCGTCACGACGACCGGCCCGAACGAGCTGGCGAAGTCCTTGCCCTTCGCCGGTCCCAGCCCGACGCGCATCTCCCGGCGCTGCACATCGCGCGCCGACCAGTCGTTCATCACGGTGAAGCCGCCGATCCGGCCCCCTGCCCCGAGCACGGCCGCGCACTCGAGCTCGTAGTCGAGCTCCGCGGTCCCCTCGGGATACGGCACGTCGTCCTCGGGGCCGTAGATCGCCGAGGGATTCGAGAAGTAGAAGACGGGGATCTCGTACCACTCCGGAGGGACCTCGGCTCCACGCAGACGGCGCGCATTCGCAACGTGCTGCTCGAACGCCATGAAGTCCCTCACCGCCGGCGGGTGCAGAACGGGCGGACGCAGGTCGACGTCGGCGAGCGGATAGTCGGCGTGCTCCCGCGCCGTACCCCCACCCGTGAAGTACGACTGCAGCGTCTGGGCAGCGAGCTGGACGACGCGGTCGCCTTCGATGCGCCCCGGCCACCCGCGCTCGAGCGCGAGCTCTTTGGGCGTGAACATGCAGAGCTTCACGGCTCCGTATGGACTATCACGTCGGCGATCTCCGGCCGCTCGCGCCGGATGCGCTCTTCGATCTCGCTCGCCTGCGTGTGCGCCTCGTCGAGCCTGCTCGTCCCGTCGAGCGCCAAGGTGAGGAAGGCGACCACGCCGCCGTCGGTGCGCAGGAAGCGCAATGCGCGGGGGGACCGACCCGTCGCGTCGGCCACGATCTGCAGCACCGCGTCGGCTGCCTCCGACTCGAACTCGCGCCCGGCCGCCTCCTGGGTCAACGGCTCGAGATGAGTCTGGACGCCCGAGATCTCCGGGACGGCCGCGCAGATCGAGGACTCGAGCTGCTCGGCGATCGCATGCGCCTCGTCGAGCGAGAGCTCGCCCGGGAGCTTCGCGTGCAAGGACAGCTCGGTACGCCCGTCCACGTCGAGCAGCACGAGGTTGTGCACCTCACGCACGTCGGGAACGGCCGCAGCCGCTGCATGTGCTCGCTCGCGCACCGAAGCGACCTCGAGCGGCTCGACGTGAACGACGACGTCCGAGTTCGGGAGGGCGCGGCCGACAGCTTCCTCGACGGCATCTGCCGCGGCGTGCCCTTGTCCGACGCCGGCGGTCGGCGGCACGCCGATCACCACGTCGGCGAACTGCTTCGCGCCGGCCTGGCGCATGCGAAGGCGCCGGAGCTGCACCGCTGGGCCTATCTGCTCGATCGCCGCCACCGCAGCGGCCTCCGCGTCCGCGGGTGCGCGATCCATCAGGACGTCCACGTTCACCTTCGCGAGCCGGCCGGCGGCGAGCAGCACGAGCACGCCGACAAAGAGTGCGGCCACCGCATCCGCCTTCGGATGGCCCTGGTGGGCCGCGATCAAGCCGACGAGAACGGCGACGGAGCCCATCAGGTCGCTCACGAAATGCAGCGCGTTCGAGCTCAGGGCGGCGCTCTCGTACCGGCGTGCGGTGCGCCAGGAGACGGTGGCGCGGCTCGCGTCGATCGCGATCACGACGCCGAGCACGACGAAGGCGTACCAGGTCACGTGCGGCCGCGCGCCGGTGACACCGGTGAGACGTTCGATCGCGCGCGCGGAGATCACGACGCTGACGACGGCGAGGAAGGAGGCCTCGGCGAGCGCCGACAGATGCTCGGCCTTGCCGTGGCCGAACTGGTGGCTGACGTCGGCCGGGCGCGCAGCGACCCGCAGCGCGAAGTACGTCAAGAGCGCCGCGACGAGGTCGGTGCCCGAGTGCGCAGCCTCGGAGATCAGGCCGAGGCTCGACGTCGCGAGCCCAACTGTGAGCTTCAGCGTGACGAGCGCCGCCGCGGCGACAACGCTCGCGAGCGTGGACCGGCGTTGCGGAGTCACAGACGAACGTTAGACCGAACCGGCGGCGGTCATCGCCGAGCGGGCCTCCCCCACCTGCGCGATGCCCGGTTCAAATCGGTCGCCGCGATTGCCGATAGGAGTTCGATGAGCTCGCGGTCGCGCGATCACGGGCGCTGGGCGGCGCGACCGTGGCGGGCGCGCGCCCTGCGGCTGTTCGTCTACGCCCTCCCGCTCGCAGGATCGCTCGTGTTCGTCCGGACCGCCACCGCGCTGACGGGACCACCGACAAGCTCGCTCGCGGTCTACCTCGCCTGGTGGTTCTCGTTGAGCATCGGGGCGACGGTCGTCGTCTCGGCCATCTACGCAGTCTCGCGGCGACTCCTGCCGCTCGGGGCACTGCTCGAGCTGTCGCTCGCGTTCCCGGACGAGGCTCCGTCGAGGTTCAAGGTGGCCCTGCGCACCGGCACGGTCGGCGAGCTCGAGAAACGGCTGCGGGCGATGCCCGATGCGCAGCGCGCATCCGACACGAGCGAGGCGGCGGAGATCCTGCTCCACCTCGTCGCGGCACTCGACCTGCACGACCGGATCACGCGTGGCCATGCGGACCGCGTTCGTGCCTACGCGTCGAGCCTGGGCAAGGAGCTGGGCCTGCCACCCGACGACCTCGACCGACTGAACTGGTCGGCACTGCTGCACGACATCGGCAAGCTCGACGTCAGCCCCGAGATCCTCAACAAGCCGGGCCCCCCGACCGAGGAGGAGTGGGGGCAGCTGCGACTCCATCCTCTCTACGGCGAGACCCTGGTCGCGCCGTTGCAACGATGGCTCGGCGCGTGGATCGGAGCCGTCGGCTACCACCACGAGCGGTGGGACGGTGACGGGTACCCGCGCGGCGTTGCGGGCGACGAGATTCCCCTCGCCGGGAGGATCGTCGCAATCGCAGACGTCTTCGACGTGATCACCTCGGCCCGCTCCTACAAGCGCGCGGCGACGGCCGCCGAGGCACGCGAGGAGATCGCACGCTGCTCGGGAAGCCAGTTCGACCCCCGACTCGTCCGGGCGTTCGTCAACATCTCGCTCGGTCGGATGCGGCTCGTGATGGGCCCCCTCTCGTGGTTGACGCATGCCCCGTTCCTGGCCCGTCTGCCACTGACGCCGTCCTTCGGCGCCGTGATCGCAGGCGCGGCGACGATCGCGACCACCGCCGCGACCGGTCTGGCGCTGCCGCACGCGACCGCGCGGGCCGAAGCGACACCGCCGCGCGCCGTGCCGGTCCCGGCGCACGCGCAAACCCTGCTGACCGCCGGGAAGCCGCCGTCGCGCGAAGCAATTGCCCGTCCGACCGTTTCCCGACACGCAAAGGGGGACACACGGCCAGTCCGCCGGCACCGCCCGTCGCACACACCGGCGGCCGCCGTCCCGACGATCGTCGTCGCCACTCCGCACGTGACGACCACCGACGGCTCCGCGCCCTCGCCGTCCCTACCGTCACCGACGTCGCCGGCAACGACTCCCCCGCCCGGCACGAAGTCGCCGAAGCCGGCATCGACCGATCCGGGGCCGACCGCGAAGCCCGATCCCGGCCCCTCGCCGCCGCCGACCACCACCACCCCAGGGACGACGACGACCACGACACCCGCTGCACCGCCGGCGAACGTCGCCCCGAGCTTCGCGCTCGGCGCGAACCAGAACGTGCTCGAGGACGTCGGCCCGCAGACCGTGGCGAGCTTCGCGTTCGGCATCTCGCCGGGGCCGGCGAGAGAATCCGGCCAGTCGGTCTCGTTCGTCGTCTCCACCGACGACCCGGGGCTCTTCGACAGCCAGCCGGCGCTCTCCCCCGACGGCACGCTCACATATTCGCCGGCCTCCAACGCGAACGGGGCCGCGTCGGTGACGGTTACCGCACACGACGACGGCGGCACCGCGAACGGGGGCTCGGACGAAAGCACACCGCACACGTTCACGATCTCGGTCACGTCGGTGAACGACGCGCCGAGCTTCGTCGCCGGAGGGAATCAGACCGCCGTGTCGCTGCTCGGAGCAAAGAGCGTTCCGGGCTGGGCGACGGCGATCTCGCCTGGGCCACCCGACGAGTCAGGTCAGACGGTCAGCTTCGTCGTCAGCGTCGACAAGCCTGCGCTTTTCGCGGCGCAGCCGGCGATCGCGCCCGACGGCACGCTCACCTTCAAGCCCGCGACGCTTGCGCTCGGCACCGCGACTGTCACCGTTCGTGCCGTGGACAACGGCGGGACGGCGAACGGCGGCAGCAACACGAGCGCTGCTCAGACGTTCACGATCACGATCGCCTGACGCAGGCGAGTCAGAGCGTCTGGAGCGGCCAGACGACAACGTCCTGCCGCGGCGCGTAGAGGACATGGGGTTCCTCGTCGGGCAGCGGCAGGGGCGACATGGTGTTGAGGTCGACGACCGCTTCGCCGCGCTGGAGGTGCCACGGCTCGTGGTGCACCTCCGCTCGGTACAGCCGCCCGCCGTTCTCGGTGTAGAGGCAGTAGCGCTCGACGAGGAACTCCTCGAGCGAGCCCCGCTCCGCATGGAACAGGTCGCCTTCGCCACGATAGCGGCCGCTGAACGCCGCTCCCGGGCGCGCCGACTCGTAGTGGATGAAGTCTCCGAGCCGCTCGCAGCGCATGTGCGCTCGGTGGTACGGAAGCTTGTAGAGCCGCTTCGCGCCCTCCACCATCAGCGTGCTGTCGGCGTCGAGCGAGAAGAACCAGACGCCCGGCAGGTCGCCGGAGGTGACATAGGTGCGCACGTTCAGCTCGGGGAAGGTCGAGAGACGCGGGACGGGCAGGAGCCCGCGGAACCGAAGGTCGGCGAGCAGGAAGGGGACGATGCCGAGGTATGCGGCGCCCTCGAACGTCTGCACCTCGAGCGACTCCGGCACGTGACGGCGGATTGCGTCCGCCTCGACGCGCCAGTGCAGGAAGGCGAGGTCGGCCCAGGTCTGCGCGCTCGTCCACGGCTGCTCCGGCACCGGCCAGGGCCGGTGCGAGGTGTCGTCGCCGACAGCCGCCTGACGGGCGGCCGTCCGGAAGAGCTCGTCGAGACCCATCGCCAGAGGTCGCTAGAGATTCCCGCGCAGCGCCTGCTCGCGCTCGATCGCCTCGAACAGCGCCTTGAAGTTCCCGTCGCCGAAGCCGCGGGCGCCGTGACGCTCGATCACCTCGAGGAAGAGGGTCGGTCGGTCCTGGACGGTCTTCGTGAAGATCTGCAACAGGTACCCGTCGTCGTCGCGATCGGCGAGGATCCGCAACCGGCGGAGGTCGTCCCAGCTCTCGTCGATCTCGCCCACCCGGTCCGGCGTCTCGTCGTAGTAGGTCTCCGGCGTCGACAGGAACACGACACCGCGGCGCTGCAGCGCCTCGACGGTCTCGACGATGTTCGCGCTCTGCATCGCGATGTGCTGCGAGCCGGGCCCGTGGTTGAACTCGAGGTACTCCTCGATCTGGCTCTTGCGCTTTCCCTCGGCGGGCTCGTTGATCGGGAACTTGACCTTGCCCTCACCGTCACTGAGCACCTTCGACATCAGCGCGGAGTACTCGGTCGAGATGTCCTCGTCGCTGAAGTGGATCATCTCCGTCATGCCGAACGCGCGCTCGTAGAACTCGACCCAATGCTCCATCCGGCCGAGCTCGACGTTGCCGACGATGTGGTCGAGCGCGAAGAGCCCGACGCCGTCGTCCGCTGCCGACTCCTGGGCGACGTACCCCGGGAGATATGCACCCTCGTACGCGTGCCGGTCGACGAACGTGTGAACGACGTCGCCGTAGGTCGCGATCGTCGCGAGCGAGACCGAGCCGAACTCGTCCTCGACCACCTTCGGCTCCATCACACCGCGCGCGCCCCGTTGCACGGCCTGGCGATAGGCCTCCTTCGCGTCGGGCACGCGCAACGAGATGTCCTTCAGGCCGTCCCCGTGCACGAAAGCGAACTCGCCGATCTCGTGGCCTCTGCGCAGCGAGCTCGAGAGGACGAGACGGATGTCGCCCTGCTCGACGACGTAGCTCGCGCGGTCTCGAACGCCGGTCTCGGGACCGGCGTAGGCGACGCGGCGGAAGCCGAACGCGTGCTCGTAGTAGTAGGCGGCCTGCTTCGCGTTGCCGACCCACAGCTCGACGTGGTCCCATCCGTCGAGCGGCATGAAGTCGTCGGCCACGACGCGATTCTACCCGGGTTCCAGCGGCGTTCTCCGCGACCGCTCGAACAGCACCGCGGAGATGATCAACACCCCGCCCGCGACCTCCCAGCTCGTCAGGTGCTCGCCCAGAAGCAGCAGGGCGAAGAGGACGCCGAACGCCGGCTGCATGTTCGAGAAGAGCGACGCACGCGACGGGCCGACCTGGGAGATCGACGTGAACCAGAGGATGTTCGTGAGGAAGAGCGGCCCGACGACGGCGAACGCGAACCCGAGCCAGACGCCCCAGCCGAAGCCGTACGACTGGCTCGTCGACTGCGGCAGGCCGACGAGCGCGATCGGGATCCAGCCGCCGGCGAGGACGAGCGAGCTGATCCGGAAAGGCGAATAGCGCCGCATCAGCGGGGTGATCGCGATCGAATACACCGCCCACGTGACGGCGGTCCCGACCGCGATCGCGTCACCGACCCGATGGCCGGAGAAGCCCCCCGACCCGGTGGCGACGAGCCCGACTCCCACGAGCGACGCCACGGTCGCGAGCCAGAACGTCCGCTGCATGCGCTCGAGGCCGATCAGGCTCGCGATCACGCCGATGAAGATCGGCGTCGTGCCGAGAAACAGGGTGACGGTCGCCGCCGTGGTCTTGTCGATCGAGTAGACGAAGCACAGCTGGTTGCAGAAGATCGCCGCGGTGGCGATCGCGACATAGCGAAGATCTCGGCGCGCGATGCGGAAGCTTCGCTCGCGTCGGTAGGTGAAGAGAATGAAGAGAAGGGTGGCGGCCGCGTATCGGGTCGTCGAGTACGCGAGCGGCTTGAACCCGTGCGTGAGCATGTAACGCGTGATCGTCGTGTTCAGCGCCCAGAGGAGGACCGTCCCGAACAGCATCAGGTCGACGGTGCGCGGGCGCATCCGAACGACCCTACTCAGAGGCGGTAATCTTGCGCCCGTGAAGCGCGACCCGACTCGCGACGACGTCGACGCCCTCGTCGGGCCGGCGACGCCGCACTTCGCCTACCAGCTCCGCGCGCGTGTGACCGAGCTCGTCGCGAGCCTTCCGGCGGACGACGACGTGCGCCGCTACGCCGAAGAGCAGATCGACCGCCTCGACCGCCTCGGGCACGCGTCGTCCAAGGCCGACGAGGGGCCCCGCGAGTCGCCCGCCCGCCTCGGCTGGGACGAGCTGCCTTCGTCGGCGCCGGCCGACGATCCGCTGCCGCCGCAGGCGTGACCGTCTTCGTCACGGGCGGCTCGCGCGGGATCGGGCGCGCGATCGCCCTCCGCTTCGCCCGCGACGGAGCAAAGCGCGTCGCGATCGGCTACCTCCGCAACGACCGCGCCGCGGAAGGAACGGCGGACGAGCTGCGTGCGCTCGGGGCCGAGCCGGTGCTCGTTCGCGGCAACGTCACCTCGGAGCGCGTCCTCGCGGAGGTGGCGGCGCTCGGTCCGCTCGACGTCCTCGTCCACAACGCCGCGACCGGGGTCATTCGCCCCGCCCTCGAGACGGAGGACAAGCATTGGGACTGGACGCTGAACGCGAACGCCCGGGCGCTCCTGCAGCTCGCTCGCGTCGCCGCGCCACACATGCAGCCGGGTTCGTCGATCGTCGCGATCTCGTCGCTCGGAGCGCAGCGTGTGCTCGAGAACTACGTGCTCGTCGGCACCTCGAAGGCCGCACTCGAGTCGCTCGTCCGTTATCTCGGCGTCGAGCTGGCGGGACGTGGGATCCGCGTCAACGCCGTCTCGGGCGGTGTGGTCGAGACGGGGGCGCTCGAGCATTTCCCGAACAGGGAGGAGATGCTCGACGCGGGCGCCGCGAACCCGGTCGGAAGGCTGGTCGAGCCGGACGACATCGCCGGAGCCGTTGCCTTTCTCACCTCGCCCGATGCCGCGATGATCTGCGGTCAGACGCTCGTCGTCGACGGCGGCTTCTCGCTGCTCGCTTGAGCCCCGCGGTGGTGGCCGGAGCGCCGGGGCCTAGGAAGGAAGCACGTCGAGCACGTCTCCGAGCTCGGGGAACCGTCCCTCGCGCTGCTTGGAGAAGACGGTCTTGCCGTCGGCGACCACGTCGAACTGGCTCTTCTCGCCCGCGACCATCTCCGCCGTGTGGCCCAGGCCGTTCAGCTCGGCCACGAGACCCGCGGCCCGGTCGTCGTAGCCGCTTCAGACGGGGCAGTAGAGGACGCGAACGTGGCTCACACCGCAAATCTACCGGGGCGAGAGCCTGCGACGAAGCCGCCCACCACACGCGCAAGCTCGCCGCGCTGTTCGAGCCACGGGAAGTGGCCGCATCCCTCGAGCCGGACGACGGTGGCATTCGCCATGAGTGCGGCCGTGTCGACCGAGGCGCGCATCGGGATCGGGTCGTCGGTGCCGTGCACGAACAGGGCGGGCACCTCGACGGACGGCAGCCCGTCCTCGAGCGTGCGCCGGGCGAAGTGCTCGTCGATCGAGGCCCAGGTCGCGGCCCCTCGGCCGAAGCGGTCGAAGGGCACAGGCGGCGCCGAGCTCGGGTGGGCGAAGTAGTTCGGCCAGATGATCGAGAAGCTCTCGAGCCGCTCTCCATCACATCGTTCGACGCCCCGAGCGTCCCGACGCACACGATCCCGTGCAGGCGTTCAGGGTGCGCGACCGCGACGTGCAGCGCGAGGTGCCCGCCCCAGGAGTGCCCCACCGCCCAGACACGCTCGAGCTCGAGCGAATCGAGCACGGCGATCGCGTCGGCGACGTGGACCTCGATCGACTCAGGGCCGTCGACCGTCGACGGCGGGCAGCCGCGTTGGGCATACCGGGTCGTCGAGCAGACGCCCGCCAGCTCCTCGGCCAGGCCTTCCAGGTAGTCGGGAAGTCCCGCCGCGATGCCCGACGAGCACACCGCGCTCGAGCCCGACCTCGAACTCTGTTTCGCCGCTCACACGACTCCGCGCGCCGTCCACGCGCGCGCCGCGATCGCGAACGGCGCGGGCTGGAGCGAGGCTCTGCAGCGGTCACGGAGCTCCGCCCGCACGTCGGGCTCGAGCCGGGCGACGTAGGCGCCCGCAGGCCCGACACCGAGCTCGAACGGCTGCCACCATTCGTCGAACGTCGGATGCTCGACGCGAACCTCGAGCGCGACCTCTTCGACGTCGCGCAGCCCCGAGGCGGCGAACAGCTTGTGGAGCTCGCCGCGGCCCGAGCCGACGAGGCCCGACTCGTCGACCAGATCCGGGTCGAGCTCGCGCGCCACGCGCCAGAGCGGGCTCAAGGGCCCTCGCCCGGACCCGTGATCCCAGACGCTCGCCGCGACGACCCCGCCCGGCCGCGTGACGCGTCGCATCTCGGAGACGCCCGCTGCAGGGTCGGCCATGAAATGGACGACGAGCTGGGCGAGCGCCGCGTCGAACTCGCCGTCGGCGAACGGGATCCGCTCCGCGGACGCCCGCCGCAAGTCGACGTCGGGGAAGCGCTCGTGCACCGCCGCCACGAACGGCTCGGACGGCTCGACGGCCGCCACCGCGGACGAGCCGAGCCGCGCCACGAGCTCGCCCGTGAGAGCGCCCGGACCGCAGCCCACGTCGAGGACGCGCTGGCCCGCCGCCACGCCGGCGAGGTCGCAGAGCTGCGGTGAGAGCAAGGTCGAGTACCTGCCCATGAATCGGTCGTACGCCGTCGCGGGAACGTCGAAGCTCACGCCGACGAGAGCCTAGACTCGCGCGATGGGCGCGGTCGAGATCCGCCGTCTCGAGGGGCACGAGCTGCTGGAGCAGCTCGACGGGCTCGCCTCAGTGCTCGAGGACTGCGTCGCAGGCGGCGCGTCGGTCAGCTACATGGCGCCGTTCTCGCTCGAGGACGCACGCGAGGCGTTCTGCGCGTTCTCCGCGGAGGCGGAAGAGGGACGGCGCCTGATCGTGGCCGCCTTCGACGGAGAACGCGTCGTCGGCACCGTGCAGGTCGTCCATGCCGTGCCGCCGAACCAGCCGCACCGCGCCGACATCGCGAAGCTCCTCGTGCGTCGCGACGCCCGCAGGCGGGGGATTGCGGAGCGACTGATGGCCGTTGCCGAGATGGAGGCGCGGGCCGCGGGGAAGACCCTCCTCGTGCTCGACACGGTCACCGGCGACGCCGCCGAGCGCCTGTACGAGCGGCTCGGCTGGACACGCGTCGGGGTGATCCCCGGCTATGCGCTGTATCCGGACGGCCGGCCGTGCGCGACGACCGTCTTCTTCAAGGAGCTCTGATGTGACGCGCGTCGGGGTAGGCGAACGGGTGCTCGAACAGGTCGAGCGGGTTGTCGCCCGGCTCGACGACGAGCTCGAAGCGCTCCCCGGTCGCCACGTCCTCGACCGCGACCGCGGCGCGATGACGGCGTCTGCTCCAGAAGAGCCCGACGTCGGTCGTCCCCGAATGGCGATACGCGAGCAGCTTGGGTGTGTGGTCGAAGCTGAGCCTGCTGGTCATCCTGGGTTCCTCCTCGATTCGCTGACGCTTCCCGTTCTACGCCCCGGACGGCGAGGACGGGGACAGCGCGTGGTTAGGAGTCGCCCAAGACGAGGTTCAGGGACAGCGGCCCGCGCGGTAGGCCGCGAGATCGGCCGGCTGCAGGACCCATCGCCAGCCACCGCTGCTGCGGATCGCGTGCATCGTCGCCGTGGTGATGCCGTCATCGGAGGTGACCTGGACCGAGACGGCGGTCGCGTCCACGCGGTGGGAGAGGACCGTGATCGGCTCGTCGTACTGCTCGAGCACCTTGAACGAGCGAAGTCGGAAGCCGCCGTTCCGCTGACAGGTGAGATAGCGGTCGCGCGGCACGACGGCCTGCTCCGAGGGCGCGAGCTCCGACCACAGCCGCTCCGCCTGGCCGCGCGAAAACTCGATCGTCAGCCGGTGCATGAAGGCAGCCGCGGACTGCCCATGCGAACCTCCGGATCCACAGCCACCGAGCGCGACGGCGACGAGAGCGACGACTGCGGCCTGAAGTCTCATGCCGCCACTTCGTCCGGCTCGAAATCGACGGGGCCGAAGACGACGGGCGGCGCATCGCCCCACACGACGAGCGCACCGAGGCCCGGCCGGCGCTCGACGTAGCGGGCGAGCTCGCGAGGCGCCAGGAGTGCGAGTGCGGTCGCGTGCCCGTCCGCGGCGACCGGGTCAGCTGCGACCACGGTCACGGAGAGCGGGCCGCCGACGGCTGGCAACCCGGACGACGGGTCGATCAGGTGATGCAGCGAGCCGCCCGGGCCGAACCGCCTGCGCGACGGCCCCGACGTCGCAACGCCTCCCGCCACGAGCCGGATGACGCCGAGACGCTCGCCCGTCCCGTCGGGGCGCTCCACACCGACGCGCCACACGCGGCCGTCGGGCGGTCGCCCGAGCAGGGCGAGGTCGCCGCCAAGATCCACGAGCGCTCCCGGCACGAGCGGCCAGATGCGTCTGATCGCCGTGAGTGCCAGGGAGGCGATATAGCCCTTCGCGGTCGCCCCGAGGTCGACGGCCGCCCAGGCCGGGATCCTGACGCGACAGGACCGGCGATCGACGTCGACCGGCGCGCGGGCAGGCCGTGGCGGCAGCGGCGGGCGCTCCTGCAGCTCGTCGTAGGACCGGTCGTAGCCGGCGGCGACGAGCGAGGGCAGGACCGTGAGATCGCAGAGCCCGTCCGTGTCGGCGCGTAGGTCGAGGGCCGCTTCGAATGCATCGAGCACGGGCTCGTCGACCTTCACCCACTCGCCGGCCCGGGCGTTGACGCGCGAGACGTCGCTGTCCTCGTCGAAGCGCGACAGCGACAGCTCGAGCGAATCGACCGTCGAGCGAGCGGCGCCGAGAGCACGAGTCGCGAGGGGGAGCTCCAGTGCAGAGGTGCTCACTCCGACGGCGCAGCTCGTCCCCAGCGCGGCGAAGGAGATCCGGTGCAGCGTCCCGCTCACGACGCTCGCGCCGTCCCCGGCCGACGGGCCGCCTGGCCCCGCGGGATCAGGATGCGCGCGTACACGAGCCACACGACGGGTAGGGCGAGGCCGCCTGCGACGAGCAGCCCGGTCGTCGCGCGCAGATCCGTCCCGGCCGTCAGTCCGTGGCCGAGCGCGAACGCGAACGCGGCGAAGCCGAGGTAGTGCAGGAGTCGCCAGCGTCGCTGCGTGATTCGCTTGCGCAGGTGGAACGACGCCGCCAGCGTTAGCATCAGCCAGGCCGCCACGACCCCGGCCGCAACCGCAATCGGCCGCCAGGGGGCGAGGCCGGGAACGAGGACGACGAGCACGGAGAAGTGCATGACCGGGTCGAGCAGCAGCGCGGTGCCGTGGAGAGCAACCGCGCCCAGCCCGCACCACATGAGGGTCTGGTGCCAACCCATGACGCGCTTCTGGTAGCGCGGCGGGAAGAGCCGTACGCTCATCGCGAGCCCGAGCCAGACCGAGCAGCTGAAGAGAGCGAGCGCGGTCAGGCCGGCGGCTCGTGCGACGAGCCACGCGACGGGAACGGCGGTCGTGGTGGTCGCCGCGATCATCCGACGGGCACCGGCGACGTCCGGGTGGTCGCGTGCGTGGTGCCCGTGGTGGCCGGCACCAGGATCTGCGCGCCGTTCTTGCCGGTGACGACCATCGCCGGCGACTGCGTGGGCGCGGGCTGCTGACGTGTCCACGCGAGCACGGCAAGCACGACGAACAGCAGCCAGACGGACATGAGTGTCGCCCAGACGCTGCGCATCAGCCGCCCTGCTCCGGCTCGACGCGCGGGAGCGCCGGTGCCTGCTGTTGGACGACCGTCGGCACGACCTGGACCGGGGCGCTCGGATGGCGCGTCAGCCCGGCGATCGCCGCTGCCGCGGTGAGGGTCGTCGCCGCGAGCACTGCCGCAAGTGCGAGCAACTCGCGCCGGCCCGGTAGATCGATCCGTGGGGGCATGGCATCCTCCGCTCGGGGACACACGGAGATCTACGCGGCAGGGTCAGAGCCGGCATCGGGGGCAGCACTGATGGGGGTGGTAGAGGGGGATACGGCCAGGGCCCGGCCGATCACCGGCATGGCGGTCAGCAAGAGGATCACGCCGATGACGAGCGACCGCCGAAACTCATCCGGGCAGGCGGAGCATGCGCCCGAACGTGTCGGCCGCGACGTAGCCGGCGATCTTCGGGTTCTCCTGCAGCCGGCGCAGCGAGTACTCGTACCAGTGGGTTCCGAACGGGACGTAGACGCGGAGCCGATGCCCGTCGCGGACGAGCTGCGTCGGCCCGCTCCGGCCGGACGCCGAGCAGCATCTGGAACTCGTAGCGGTCACGTGCGAGGCCGGCTCGCGGACGAGTCTCGAGCGCCCGCGGAGCAGGGCCTCGTCGTGCGTCGCGATCGCCGACGTAGGCGCCCTGGTCGAGCAGCGCCTCGAGGCAGCGGAGGAAGCTCGCCCGGATCTCGCCTCGGAGTCGTGGATACGCGATCGCCGGCGGCTCGACGTAGATGCCCTTGCAGAGACGGACGTTCTCGAGGCCCGGCACGTCGGCGAGCGTCCGCCGCAGGTACGCCTGGAGGACGACGCCGACGTTCTCGTGCCCGGCCGCGCGGAGCTCGCGGTAGAGGCCGAGCGTGCGCGTCGGTCGTCGTCGAGTCCTCCATGTCGATGCGGACGAAGTTGTCCGCGACGCGCAGCGTCCTCGACGACGCGACTCGAGGTTCGTCGCGGCAGATCGACTCGCCGAGCTCGAGCCCGAGCCCGGTCAGCTTCACCGAGATGTTCGCGTCGAGCCCGTCCGCCTCGATCCGCGCGAGCACGTCGTGGTAGGCAGCGCGCGATCTCGGCCGCCTCCTGCGGTACTGGCGATCTCCTCGCCGAGCACGTCGACCGTCGCCAGCTTGCCCTGCGTCGTTCAGCCGCTCGACGACGCGAACGGCGTCGTCGAGCGTCGGGCCCGGCGATGTACGGCGACGAGAGCCGCCGCACGACCCGCCGCGGCACGGCCGGGAGCGCGCGGACGATCGCGCGGTCGAGCAGCGCCACGCGGTCAGTGACCTGCTCGCGCATGAAGCCCTGGCGGGCAGCGCTGACGAGCGCGACCGCCTCGGGGAAGAGCACGCGCATCGCATCGCGCAGCGCGATCGCCTGCTCGTCGGCCGGGCCCGCGACCGTCGACCTGCGAGAGCGCGGCAGAGGTCAGCTCGACGGCGGTGTTCAGGGTCAGCGTCGCGAACTGCTCGCGCTGCGCCTCCTGCACCGACTCGGCCTGCTGCTCGGCGAACTCGCGCAGCCCGCGCAGGAGATCCTCCGGATCGCCGCCGAACGGGAATCCGAAGCCTCCACCTTCCATGCCGCCACGGTAGCGCGTCAGCGGAGGGCGAGCAGGTAGCCGTGCTCGACGTCGCGCGACGAACGCCTCGACGGCCCCGGTCGCCGACCGCAAGCGCCGTCGGCGAACGGCGAGGCGGTCTCGCCGAGCGCCCGCTCGAGCGCGACGCGTGGCCGCGCCCGACCTCGTCGAGGTAGCCGGGCGACGCGACGCTGCGGCGGCGCGCCGATCGCCCGCTCGAGCGCGAGCGCCGCCTGCCTCGGCCTCCTCGATCCCCGGCGGTCTGCTCGATCGAGCCGCAGCTCGGCGAGCTGCGCCGCGCAGCTCCTCGAGGTCCCCGCCGCCCGCGAGCTCGCCGGCGAGCTCGCACAGCACGACGATCGACGCGGTCTCGCGGACGTCGCTCGCGCCGGTCGACCGGCCGGGCCGCGTCGTCGAGCACGAGCCAGCCGTCGGCTCGCCTCGTCGCCCGAGCGCGACGAGGTACGCGCCGCGCCCGGCCGCGGGCTCGGCCGCGAGCACGCCCGACACCGCGCCGTGGGCCGCCGCGGCCGCGGCGATCCGCTCGAGCTCGTCCTCGAGCGCCACGCATAGAGTCTAGACTCGCCGTGATGGACGCAGCCAGAGCGCTCTTCGCGCCGCTCGGCCCGACCTACGACCGCTACGCGACGCTGCTCTCCTTCGGCCAGGACCCGCGCTGGCGGCGCTTCCTCGTCTCGCGGATCGAGGCCGGCCCGGGCGACCGCGTGCTCGACGTCGCGACCGGCACGGGCGCCGTCGCGCTCGAGCTCGTCCGGCAGAAGGGCTGCTGCGTCGTCGGCGTCGACCAGAGCGCCCGAGATGCTCGCCGAGGGTCGCCGTCGCGTGGCGCTCGCCGCCGCGATCGAGCTCGTCGAGGCGAGCGCCGAGCCGTCGCTGCCGTTCGCCGACGGCGAGTTCGACGCGCTCACCTTCACCTACCTGCTGCGCTACGTCGACGACCCGCCGGCGACGCTGCGCGAGCTGGCGCGGGTCGTCCGGCCCGGCGGCACGATCGCCGGGCTCGAGTTCGGCGTGCCGCGCGGCGTCTGGCGGCCGCTCTGGGAGCTGTACGTGCGGGCCGGCCTGCCCGGCGGCCGGTCGCGCGATCGGCGAGCGGCTGGCACGAGGTCGGCTCGTTCCTCGGCCCGTCGATCCGCGGCTACTACGCGACGCTGGCCGCTCGAGCGCCTGCTCGAAGCCTGGCGCGACGCGGGCATCGACGACGTACGCGCGCGCCGGCTCGTCGCTCGGCGGCGGGATCGTGACGTGGGGACGCACGAGGAGGTAAGGCCGGCGTTCTACGCGCTGCGCGCGCGGCGGCTGGCGCGACTACGTGACGCTCCTGCACCTGCCGTACACGCTGTGGAACCTCTCGTACGTCGCGCTCGGCGCGGCGCTCGCGCCGCAGTTCCACACCGACCGGATGCTCTGGACGATGGCGGCGTTCTCGCTCGCGCTCGGCGTCGCCGCGCACGCGCTCGACGAGCTGAACGGCCGGCCGCTCCGGACGCGGATCCCGTCCGCGGCGCTCGTCGCGCTCGCCGTCGTCGCGCTCGGCGGGCGCGGTCGCGATCGGCATCTGGGCCGCGCTGGCGTGGGGCTGGGGGCTGCTCGCCTTCGTCGCGGTCGGCGCGTTCGCTCGTGCCGGCCTACAACCTCGAGTGGTTCGGCGGCGCTTCCACAACGACGTGGGGCCTCGCCCTCGCCTGGGGCGCGTTCCCGGTGCTCACGGCGTACTTCGTCGAGGCGCAGACGCTCCGGGCCGAGGCGGTCCTCGCCGCGGCGTACGCCACCGCGCATGATCCTCGTCCAGCGCGCGCTCTCGACGCCGGT
This sequence comes from uncultured Thermoleophilia bacterium, assembly GCA_963725595.1. GTDB lineage: Bacteria > Actinomycetota > Thermoleophilia > Gaiellales > Gaiellaceae > PALSA-600. Next base: position 36,231 of record CAVRYT010000005.1, read on the forward strand.
GCGCCACGCCCGCCGCACGCTCGGCACGCTCGCGGGCATCGAGCCGATGGAGCGCGCGCTCCGCGCTGCTCCCGTGGGCGAACCGTCGTGCTCGCCGCCGCGCTCGTCACGGCGCGCCTAACCTATGAACCGTGACCGCCGCCGCCATCGCCGCCGTCGCCGCCGCCGCCGCTGGCCGTGCGCGCGCTCGCAGGCTGCGTCGCTCGCGCTGCGCCGGATGCGCGGCGTCGAGCGCGCTGCTCGACCAGGAGATCGAGCGCGGCAAGGCGCGCGTTCGACGCGGTCGTCGCGCAGGAGGCCGAGCAGCGCGCCGAGGAGCTCGAGCGGACGCTCGCGCTCGCGCGCGCCGAGGCGCTCTCGCTGCTCGCCGACGAGGAGCGGCGGATCGCCGAGGAGCGCCGCCGCGACGTCGCCGAGCGCGAGCGCGACGCGACCGCGAAGCTCGGCGACGCGCTCACCGACGCGCAGCGCGGCGGTCGAGCAGCGCTTCGCGCGACTGGGGCGCCGACGTCGACGAAGCTCCAGGAGGGCCTCGACCGACGAGCTGCGAGCGGATCGAGGCCAGCGCAGCAGCAGCTGATCGCCGACGATCGAGGCGAAGATCGGCCAGGACGCCGAAGCGGCTCGCAGGCGCAGCTCGAGGAGCAGCGCGCAGCTGCATCGCCACGCTGCGCGACGGACCTCGACGCGCTCGCGCGCAGGAGGTCGCCGCAGCCGTCGCGCGCCGAGCTCGAGCAGCACGCGGCCGAGCGCCGGCGCGCGCTGCACGAGGTCGCCGAGCGGCTGCGCAAGCGCGAGCGCGAGCTGCAGGAGATCAGATCGAGCGCGAGCAGGCACGAGGCGACCCAGCGCGTCCAGCTCGCAGCTCGGCGACGTCGAGCGCCGGCAGGTCGAGCAGCTGCAGCGGATCGTCTCGCGCGAGACGCACGCGCTACGCCGAGGCGGCGGCGCAGCAGTTCGACGACGACGATCCGCACCGCGCGCGAGGAGGCCGCCCGCCGGCTCGCCCGCGAGCTCGACCTCGCGGTCGAGCGGTTCGCCCGCGAGGCCGAGGGCGTGCTCGCCGAGCGGGTCGAACCAGGTCAGCGACGCCGCCGCGCAGCGCGTCGAGGAGCGGCTCGCCGGCTGCGGCGCGCGCTCGAGCGCCAGCGCGACGACGCGCTCGATCTCGCTCGAGGATCGCGCGCACCAGGTCGAGGCCGGGCTGCGCGAGCGGCTGAACGAGATCGCGGCCGAGGCCGAGTCCGAACGGCGGTGCTCGACGCGCGGCTGCACGACCTCGCACGCGGATCGAGGAGCTCGCGACGCGCGTAAGGAATTCGTTTCGACGCCAACTTTCCGCGGCAGGGTTCGTCTAGGAGAGAGCGAAGAGGCGGCCACGATGGCACAGACGATCGAGAATCCCACAGTCAGAGCACGAAAAGGTCGAGTCCTGGCGCCTGCACGTGCTGATCGAGGCCGGCTATCCGCTGCCGCCTCGCCGAGAAGATCGCGCACTCCGACGCCGACCTGCACCACGCGGTCGAGCTCGTGACCGCCGGCTGCTCGCTACGAGACGGCCGCCGAGATCCTGCTCTAGACCGCTCTAGCATCGGCCTCGTGAAGGTCGAGGCGACGGAGGTCGACGGGCGCAAGGTCTTCTCCGTCCGCGCCTTCAACCAGGGCGATCGCGACGTGGCTCGAGCGGCTGCCGACGGTCTGGGTCGAGGGCGAGGTGACCGAGCTGCGCCGCCAGGAGCGCTGGGCGTCGGTCTTCTTCACGCTCAAGGATCCCGGAGAACGGCGCGTGCCTCGCCGTGCAGATGCCGCGCGGGCAGTTCGACGGGCTGCGGCTCGAGCTCGCGGACGGCGAGCGCGTCCACGTCTACGGCCGCGCCGGAGCTGTACGAGCAGCGCGGCGACTTCCACCTGCGCGCGCTCACGATCGAGCGCTACGGGCTCGGCGCCCACCTCGCGGCGCTCGAGCGGCTGAAGCGCAAGCTCGCCGCCGAGGGCCTGTTCGCGGCCGAGCGCAAGCGGCCGCTGCCGCGCATCCCGCGGCTGATCGGGCTCGTCACCGGCAACGACGCCGCCGCGAAGCGCGACGTGCTGACGCGATCACGGCGCGCTTCCCGCCGGCGAACGTCGTCGTCGCCGAGACGTTCGTCCAGGGCCCGCGGCGCCGCGCCGCGATCGCGACCGCGATCGCCGATCTCTGCGAGCGCGGCGCCGACGTGATCGTGCTCGCCCGCGGCGGCGGCAGCTTCGAGGATCTGCTCCCGTTCTCGGACGAGCGGCTCGTGCGCGCGGTCGCCGCCTGCCCGGTGCCGGTCGTGACCGCCGTCGGCCACGAGCAGGACACGCCGCTCTGCGATCTCGCCGCCGACGTCCGCGCCTCGACGCCCGTCGCCGCGGCGCGGCTCGTCGTCCCCGACCTCGCCGAGCTGCGCGGCCGGCTCGACGCGCGCACGCGCGGCCTGCACACGCGGCGCCCGGCGCATCGTCGAGCGCCACGCCGAGCGGCTCGCCGCGACGCACGAGCGGCTGCGCCGCGCGCCGCTGCTCGCGCTCGAGCGCCGGCGCGCGCGGCTCGAGACCACGCGACGGCCGCCTCGGCGCGCTCTCGCCCGCTCGCGACTCTCGAGCGCGGCTACGCGATCGTGCGCCCCGGCGACGAGCTCGTCCGCGCGCCGGCCGGTCGGAGCCGGCGACCGCGCTCGAGGTCGGGTCGCCGACGGCACGTTCGGAGCGCGCGCCGAATGAGCCGAGCCGACGTTCGAGGAGACCCAGGCCGAGCTCGAGCGGATCGTCGAGCGGCTCGAGCGCGGCGACGTCGAGCTCGAGGAGCTGACGCGGCTCTGGGAGCGCGGCGAGGAGCTCTACCGCCGTGCGCCGCGCAGCTCGACGCCGGCAGGGGAAGATCGAGGAGCTCGCACGCCGACAAGCTGTCGGGCTAGCTCCTCGCCGAGCGCCTGCAGATCCTCGCGTGCGCGGCGCTGGATCGCCCGACAGCGGCGCGCGCGGCGATGCCTTCCCGCACGAGGCCGCCGAAGAGCTCGCAGCGCACTCCGAGCCGCTCGCACCTGCGTCGGACCGCACCCGGCGCCTTGCCCTCGAGCGTCGTGCGGTCGACGGTTCCCTCACCTGTGACGACGAGGTCGGCGCCTCGCGCCCGATCGTCGAAACCGATCGTGTCGAGCACGAGCTCGGCGCCCTCGACGAGCTCGGCTCCGAGCGCTGCGAGTCCCGCGCCCAGGCCGCCGCCTGCGCCCGCGCCGGGCACGTCGCGGTAGGGCGCCAGCTCTTCGAGCGCGGCAAGCCGCCGCTCGAGCTCCGCGACGGCCGCCGCATCGGCTCCCTTCTGCGGCCCGAACGCATGCGCTGCGCCCCGCTCTCCGAGCAACGGATTGCGGACGTCGCATGCCACCCGCACGCTCACCCCGGCGAGCCGGTCGCCGACGACAGCGCGGAGCCCGGCCCCGCCGTCGACCGTCGCGGTGCCGCCCACGCCGACGAGGAGCTCCGAGGGCCCGGTGGCGAGCACGGCGAGGAGCAGCTCGCCGAGACCGCGGGTCGTCGCACGCAGGGGATCGCGCTCGGAAGGGCGAGAGCAGGGGCAGGCCGACCGCCGCCGACGACTCGACGACCGCCGAGCCGTCGGGGAGGGCGAGCCACCGCGCCACGACCGGCGCCCCGAGCGGCCCGGCGACGACCGCACTTCGCCACTCCCCTCCGAGCGCCGAATGGAGCACGGCCGCGGTGCCTTCGCCGCCGTCCGCCACCGGCAGTTCGACCGCGTGGACCCGCGGAGCGCGACGCATGCCGCGGGCAAGCTCGGCCGCCGCCTCGAGAGGAGAGAGGACGCCCTTGAGGCTAGCCGGCGCTGCGAGCGCGTTCACGATCGAGCTCCGCCGGCGGGGCTTCGGCGAGCGCAGGGTCGAGCGTGTCGTCGGGCGCGTCCTCGAACTGCTTCAGCATCGCGTACGAGAGCCCCTCGCGCGCGAGGAAGACGAGCCCGATCCCGATGCCGACCGAGGCCTCGATCGCCTGCAGCCCGATGCCGAACGCGATGCCGTGCGCGTACGCCGACCCCGTAGTCGACGAGCGGCGTCGCGACCGCGATCTGCACGAGCCCGACGTTCCCGGGCCAGATCGGGAAGATCGTCGCGACGTTCATCAGCACGAGCACGAGACCGGCCGCCGCGAGTGGCTCGTGGATCCCGAACGCCCGCATCGCCGCCCAGACCGCGAAGAGCTGGCAACCCCACCCGACGAACTGGAACGCCCCGGCCTTGAGGGCGGGGAGCGGCGCGCGCATGACGGCGAGCCCCAGGCGCGCGCGCACGAGGAGCAGGCGGATCCGGCCGACACCGTCGAGCTCGCGATGTTGCCGCCGTGCGAGAGCGACGGCGAACAGGAAGAGGAGGCAGCCGACCACGAGCACGACGACGAGCGACGTGAACGCCCAGCCTGGGATCTTGGCGGCGAGCAGGACCCAGACGACGAGGGCGAGGGTCGGGAAGAGGTCGAACATCCGATGCGCGAAGACCGACCCGATCAGCGTCGCGGTCGAGCCGTTACGGCCCGGCATGCGCCGACGAAGCACGGCGACGCGTGCGAGCTCGCCGACGCGGCCCGGCAGCACCGCGTTCGCGAAGAGACCGACACAGAACGCCGAGAAGACGAGCGGGAACGCGGGCCGCGGCGGCGCGATCGACTGTTCGATCGCCGTGTCCCAGGCCACCGAGCGAGCGACGACCGAGAGCAGGTTGAGCCCGATCGCCGCTAGCACCCAGGCCCACGACACGACGTGAAAGCGGTCGCGCACTACATGCCAGTCCGGGCCGCGCCACCTGATCAGCGCGACGGCGACTGCAAGCAACACGACGACACCGAGCGCGGCGAGCTTCTTCACGCGGCCACCTCGTCGTAGATCTCCTCCAGCCGCCGGGCGATGTCGTCCCACGCGTAGTTCGCCACGGCGTGCTCGCGCGCGGCGCGACCCATCTCGACGCGCCGCTCCTCGTCGGAGAGCACGTCGACGACCGCCGCCGCGAGTGCGTCGGGATCGTCGGGGGGCACGAGACGCGCCGACTCGGGCGTCACGACGGCCGCGTAGCCCGGGATGTCCGACGCAACCACCGGCGTCGCGCAGGCGAACGCCTCCACGAGCGACGATCCCGAAGCTCTCGCCGCCGAGCGCGGGCGAGACGAACACCTTCGCCCGCTCCAGCTCGTGCGTCCTGCACCTCGTTCGGGACGATCCCGAGCACGTCGATGCCGTCCTCGTCGAAGCGGAAGCGCGACTGGAGCAGGCGGTACTGGAGCGGGTCGGTTCCGATCAGTCGCAGCCGCGCGCCGGTCTCGGCGTGGATCCGCGGCCAGGCACGAAGCAGAACGGCAGGCCCTTGCGCGGGTCGTGGCGGCCGACGAAGACGACCGTGTGCTCGCGGTTGGCGGGATCGGCGTGCGGCGGGATCAACACGCCGTTCGGGACGATGCGGTAGTCGGCGGGCAGCCAGCGCTCGCCGACTCGCGCTGCGATCGGCGAGACGGCGATGCGCACGTCGATGCTGTTCATCAGGAAGCCCCAGAAGTGGATCGCGAACCGCATCCAGCCGAGGTCGCCGGACGCGTGGTGGGTCGCGACGATAGGGCAGTCGGCAAGCGCGAGCGTGGCGACGCACACGGCGGGCGTCATCGGCTCGTGGAGGTGCAGCACGTCGAACCGCTCCTCCGCGAGCACGCGCCGGATGCGTCCGACGGTACGCGGCGAGAGGACGATGTTCGGCAGCGAGCCGTTCGCGGGGACGACCACGGACCGACCGACGGGGATGATCCCCTCCGGCAGCGGGCCGTGACGGCCGCTCCTCGGATGGAGGAAGCGCGTGAGCGGCCCAGGCGGGTCGTTCCCCATCAGGATCCTCACGTCGTGGCCGCGCCGGCGAAGCGCGGCGGCCTGGTGCTCGGAGTGCTCGACCACGCCGCCCCAGTACGACCACGAGAACGGGACGACGATGCCGATCTTCACGCGAACGTACCGGCGAAGGCGTGCTGCAGGCGCTCCGCACCCAGCTCGATCGTCCTGTCGTCGACGGCGAGCGAAAGTCGCGCCCAACCAGCCCCGCTCGAACCGAAACCTTCGCCGGGCGCGACCGCGACACGGTGCTCTTCCAGGAGCCGCTCGGCCGTGAGGCCCTCGGGCAGCCGGAGCCAGACGAAGAAGGTCCCCTCGCTGAGGACGGGACCGGGCAGCGCGGCCGCGATCACGTCGCGGCGTCGCTCGTAGTCCGCGACGCGGGCGTGCACCGAGTCCTGCGGCCCCTCGAGCGCGGCGACGGCGGCACGCTGCAGCGGTTCGAAGATGCCGACGCGCGCGTGGTCGTTCAGCACGTTGATCCGCTCGACGATCTCCTCGTTGCCGACCACGAACCCGATTCGCCACCCTGCCATCCCGTACGTCTTCGACATCGACCACATCTCGACGCCCACGTCCTTCGCGCCCGGCGTCGCCAGGAAGCTCTGCGAGGCGCGCGGCCGTCGAAGACGAGGTCGATGTACGCGGCATCGTGGACGACCGCAGTCCCGGTTCGCTCCGCCCACGCGACCGCGGACTCGAAGACGCCGGGAGGCGCACAGACCGCGCATGGGTTCGAGGGATAGTTGAGGTAGAGAGCGGCGGCGGTCGGCGCCGCCGACAGGTCGGGCTCCCAGCCCTCCTCCGGGTCGAGCGGAACGCTGCCGATCTGCGCGCCCGCAAGCGCAGCGCCGGAGGTGTAGTCGGGGTAGCGGGGATCGGGCAGGAGGATCGTCTCGCCCTCGTCGGCGAGAGCCAGGGCAAGCTCGACGATGCCCGTCTTCGTACCGGGGATGACCGCGACTTCGCGCTCGGGGTCGAGCTCGACGCCGTAGACATCGCGGTAGCGGGCGGCGATCGCCTCCTTCGTCCGAAGGAGCCCTCGGATCGCCGAGTAGCCATGGACGTCCGACGCGGCGGCGCTGTCGGCGAGAGCGTCGGTGACGTGGCCGGGCGGCCCGAGCTCGGGGTTGCCGCGGCCGAGATCGACGAGCGGCGGCCCGCCGCGCTGGGACGCCGCGGCGACGCGCCCGAGCAGGGACACGAAGTACTGCTGCGGCAACCGCTCGAGGCGTTTTGGTCTTGGACGCACCCCGGCCACTCTAAATGGCTTCGTCGCCGATCCGGACCAGGTTGCTTAAGCTTCTTCGGCGAGGGCCGGGGTCAAGCGGAAGGGTCGTGGGCATGACAGGTTCGAAGGGCGGCGGGATCCCGTCGCTCGTGCACGAAGCGCTCCTCGGCGATGCGTGGGAGCACGCGAAGCTCGCCGCGACCGTATTCTCGGACGACGGCCACTACATCGCCTGCAACCTCGCGTTCTGCGAGCTGACCGGCTACGAGCGAGCGGAGATCACACGGATGCAGGTCGGGGTGGACCTTGCCGTCGATCCGAAGGCGAACACGAAGTTGTTCGGCGAGATCGTCGACGAGACGCGGCAGGTCGGCACGGGTGGGATCCGCCGCAAGGACGGCACGACGCTCCGTGTCAACTTCTGGGCGATCGAGACGCGCGTCGCCGGCCTGCCGTACTTCGTCGTCCTCTACTGGCCCGTCTCGGAGCGGCCGAAGCGCCACCTCGTCGGCGTTCGATGAATCTCCGCGAGCTGGGGCTCGAGCCGAGATTCCAGGAGTTCGAGCTGGTCGCCTACGAGCCGGAGGAGCCGGAGCTGGTCGTCGAAGGAGAGCTCTGGGCGGCGGGGCCGTGCATGTACGCGCACCCATTCGACGGCGAGGGGACCGTGCGCCGGATCGGCTCGTCGCCTGCGCCGATCGGCGGGGGTCGCCTGCCGAACTTCGCCTTGGTGGACGCCTCGGGTCGAGAGGCCGCGCGACTGCTGACCAGCCCGTTCTCGACCGGGGCGATCCCGTTCAGGTCGTCGCACGTCCACATCACGACGCCACCGACCGTGTTCGTCTCGGTGGTGGACGCAAGCCGGCTCGAAGACGGGATGCGGGTCCGCTGAAGGTCGGGGGCCGGTTCGTTCCCGTCAGGCGTGAGCGCAACGTCATCGCCGACGTCCCCGGCCGGCAGGCGGGTCACGTGATCGTCTCGGCGCACTACGACTCCGTGTGGCGCGGGCCGGGCGCGATCGACAACGCCTCCGGCGTGGAAGGCGTTCGGAGGGTCGGCTCGGCCTTCGCGGGACGTGAGCTCGAGCGCGGGATCAGGCTTGTCGCGTTCGCCGCAGAGGAGATCAAGCTCACCGGCTCGCGCTACTACGTCGACGAAGCTGCGCTGCGCGAGGAACTCGACCAGATCGTCGGCGTCGTGAACCTCGACTGCATCTCCCATGGGTCGAAGCTGAACGTGCTCGCGTCACCCGAGGCGCTGCTCGGGCGCGCGCTCGAGGCGGCACGCGCGCTCGGGCTGCTCGACCGCTACGAGCTCGAGACGGGACCCGCGACGGGCGGCCTCGACTCGCACTGGTTCGCAGAACGCAAGGTGCCGGCGGCGTCGATCCTGCACTTCCCGTACGACGAGTACCACCTGCCGAGCGAGGCGCCGGAGCTCGGCGACGAAGGACTCTTCGAGGACGCGGTCGCGCTCGCATGCGCCCTCGTCGAGTCGCAACTCGAGCGGCCCCTGCCGCGCTGAATAGACTCGGGGAGATGTTCGAGGAGGGCCTCGCCGAGCTGCATACCCACCTGGGCGGATCCGTCGCGTCGGACATCCTCTGGAGCCTGGCGCACGAGCAGGGAATCGCCCTGCCGACACGCGACTTCTGGGAGTTCGACCGCCTGGTCACGGTCTCCGACCCGCGGGGCGTGCCGAACCTCGACGCTCTCGACCAGATCTACCACCTCACCGAGCTGATCCAGAGCTCGCCGCTCGCCGTCGAGCGGAGCGTGCACGCGGCGATCGGCGGCGCGTATCGCTCGCAGCGGATCACAACGCTCGAGCTGCGGTTCAATCCGATGAAGCGGAACCGCGGCGGCGAGCGCGACCTCGACCACATCATCCTCGCAGCGATCCGCGGGCTCGACCTCGCGTCGCTCGAGTACCCGCAGGTACGAGCCGGGCTGATCTTGATGATGGACAGGACGTTCTCGGCCGACCTGAACATGATCGTCGTCGAGAAGGCAATTCGGTACGCCCCTCGGGGGATCGTCGGTGTCGACATCGCCGGGCCGCGCCCGGGCGGCGGCCGCTACGACTACACGCAGATCCGCGAGCACGTCGACCTGGCGCGCGAGGCCGGGCTCGGCGTAACCATCCACGTGGGAGAGGAGGGCGGCGATTTCGGGCTCGACGAGACGCGAGAAGTGGTCGATGCGCTCCGGCCGGACCGCATCGGCCACGGGATCCTCGCGACGCGCGACCCGGATCTGATGGCCGCGCTGCGCGAGTCGGAGATCACGCTCGAGATCTGCCCGACGTCGAACCTCCTCACCAAGGCGCTCGCGAACGAGGACGCGCTGTGGTCGACGTTCAGGACGTTCGTCGACCACGGCGTGCCGTTCACGATCGCGACGGACGGCCCGGAGATGATGCGCACCCATCTGCGCGACGAGCTCGATCTGCTGCTGCGAATCGGTGCGCTCGACGAGGACGAGCTGCGCGCGGCGAACGAGCGCGGTCACGATGCGTCGTTCGTGGGTCGCCGCCTGCGCTCTGCTGCGTAGCCAAAACGGGATACACCCTTCGATCGATGGAACCGCGGCCGCGGCGAGCCTAGCCTCGTCCGCATGCAGGCACTACGAGACCCTTCAGGCATCACCCCTCGGCAGCGCGAGATCGTCGAGCTGATCGCCCAGGGCCTGTCGAACGACGAGGTCGGGCTGGTGCTCGGCATCTCCCCCAGGACGGCGAAAGCGCACAGCGACGTGCTGCGGCAGAAGCTCGGCGTCCCCCGGCGACGACAGATCCCGGTGGCGTTCCGACTGCTGACGGGCGAGGACCCGTTGGCAAGCAAGCTGGAGTCGGCGCGAGCCGACAACGGGGGCTGACGGCGAAGCGGGCGTCCGCGGCTTCCCACCCCTCGGCCGCGGGCGCCTCAGCCCCGTTCCATTTGCGACACGGACACGTTAGGGTCGGCGCGACGGCGGGGGCCGTCGCGGGTTCAAGGCGGATCGTCGAGGGCAGGCAGAGTGACCGCGACTGCGCAACAATCGAGTGGAGTCCGTCGCGAGCGCCGCATCATCGAGCGCCCGCGCCTCATCAAGTTGCTCGACGAGGCCGAGCAGCGCACGATTCTGCTTCTGGCCCCGGCCGGCTATGGCAAGACAACCCTTGCCCGCCAGTGGGCGAAGACCCTCAGCCGCGCAATCTGGATAACGCTCACCCCGGCGCATCGCGACGTGGTCACGCTGGCCGAGGATCTCGCCGAGGGGATCGACGCGCTCGGCGGGGAGGCTAAGGGCTTCATTGCGGGAGTACTTGCGCGGCCAGTCGAACCCGCAGCGAGCAGCGCGAGATGTCGGCAAGGCTCTTGCGGCGCAGGCCGACGGGGCACGCGTCGAGTGGATCGTTCTTGACGACTACCACGAACTGGCGGCTGATTCAGACAGCGATGAACTGATAAGGGAGTTCCGAGAGCACTCAAAGACCCGATTCGTCATCGCAAGTCGCGCGAAGCCGTCTTGGACGACGTCGCGCGGGATCGTTTACGGCGAAGAGCTCGAGATCGGCCAGCCGATCTCGCAATGAATGCTTCCGAATCGCGAGCGATGCTTGGTCGCGCAGGTCACGAGAACCTCGTTCTCCAGGCACAGGGATGGCCCGCTGTCCTTGCCCTCGCGGGTGCCTTCAAGGAACGGATGCCGTCGGAGCAGACGATGCTCCCAGCGTCGCTCCATAACTACCTTGCAGAAGAACTCTTTAGCTCCGCGAGCGAGTCTCTTCAAGCGAAGCTAGTCGACCTCGCGTTGTTGCCTAATCTCTCACCTCCCATCCTCAGGCGCGCCTTCGGAGCGAGTTCTGACGAGATCGTCGACCAAGCACGTGACCTCGGATTCCTCGGAGCTGGGGACGGAATCGACCTTCATCCGCTGCTGCGCGAGTTTCTGCTGTCAAAGGCGCTGGAATCGGAGAATGGAGTCACGCTCGCTCGCGCGGCAGTACATGACTGCCTAGACGCAGCCGCGTGGGATCGCGCGGTGGACATCGCGGAGCGATTCCGACTCACCGACGCGCTACGAACGGTATTGGAAGCGGCCTACAAGCCACTCGTGCGGAGCGGTCGCCTCGGGACTCTTTCGCGACTAGGCGCTGCGCTGCGGGCGGGGACTACGCAAGGCGAACCCGAAGTCGACCTGGTCGAAGCTGAAGTCGCACTCCGCAACGGGGAGTACCAACTAGCGGCACAAATCGTGTCTCGCCTACGGACAAGGCTGAAACCAGGTCATCTCTTCAGAGCTCGAAGTTGTGCGATCGCTGGGACCGCAGCGTTCCAGCTCGCTCAGTTCGGAGACTCCGAACGCGCATTTGAAGGCGCCCTGGAGGAGGCCGCGGACGACACGGACGTGGCCGACGCTCTTCACGGGCTCGTGCTCGCAGCCGTGTACGGCGAGGGAAGCTCGGCCGACCAGCGGCTCGCAGAACTGGCAGGGCGCGCCCAAGCAACCGGATCCCCAGTCGACGTTGCTCGCCACGCGGCCTGCGCGCTGGCTCGAATGCGCATCGGCCCCGGATTTACCGAGTCGCCCCACATTGAGGATGCTCTACGTGTCCTGCCGTACGTCGAGGATCCCAGGGCGCGCACGAGCGTGATGGTCACTCTGAGCTACTGCCTCGGCCTGCAGGCTGAATATGTTCGTGCGGCCGAGATCTCAGCTCGAATGATCGAGGAAGCTAACGCGTTCGGACTTGAGTTCGCACGACCCCACGGCTACTGGAACGTCGCATTCGCGGCTCTCGGCATGCGTCATTTCGCCGACGCAGATCGAGCTCTTCAGCGCGTCGAGGATGCGTTGGCGCGCCGGCACCTTGGCCACCACCTGCTGAACACCCGAGTGCTCCGAGCGCGCCTGCTAATGCAACAAGCTCGACACGACGATGCCTACGAACTGGTGCGAGATCCGATTAACGACGCAGCTGCCCCGTCGATGCACGCCGAATACGTAGCCGTTCGTGCGATGGCTCTCGCGCTCCTCGGAAACCATCGCCGCGCGATCGAAATGGCAGGTCTCGCAACCTCGATATCGATCTCGTCCGAAGTCAGCGTTCTTGCAGAAGGAGCGCGGGCAATCGTGTCAGCCGAGCGTAACGACACTAAGGGGTCGATGAGGTTGATTGCGGCAGCTCAGCGAACACGCGTCTGGGATCCGCTCGTCTGTTGTGTGCGTGCATCCCCCGCGCTTGCTGCTGTGCTCACGAGCAACCAAGAGGCGCGGCCGGTCCTCGAGCGTCTCTACAACAAGACGAACGACTACGGGTTGGCCCGACGCGCGAACATCCGGTCGCGGAACGTTCGCGACTCCTCCGAAATCCTCTCCCCGAGGGAGCGAGAGGTGCTCGAGCTCTTGGCTCAGGGTTATCGCAACCGCGACATCGCGGCGGCCTTCGTGATCTCAGAATCCACGGTCAAGGTTCACGTGCGCCACGTCCTCGAGAAACTTGGCGTTCGCACGAGGACAGAGGCCGTTGCCCGTTATAAGTCGGAAGAGCGCTAAGCCGAGACCGCTTCAGCGTGGCCGTGCTCGAGAGCGGTCGTGTGGCCGGTCACCTGGGCGAAACGCTCGCCACGGCCGACCCGATATTCCTCGTCGGCGCCGGCAAGAATCGCCTCAAAGGCGGCGACAACCGCAGTGTCGAACTGCGTCTCGACCGCCTGGGCCAGGCGAAGTCGAGCGACACGGCTGGGCATTGCGTCACGGTATGGACGATCCGACGTCATCGCGTTGTAGGCGTCAGCGACCGCAATGATCCGTGCGAGCAGCGGAATGTCCTCACCTGCGAGCCCGTCCGGATAGCCCTGTCCGTCCATCCGCTCATGGTGGTGCCGAACGATCGGCGGCGATCTCTGAATACGTATCCACGTTGCGCCAGAATCCGTCTCGCCGATCTCCGAGTGGCGCTGCATCTCACGGCGCTCCTCAAGCGTGAGGGCATCCAGGCTTCTCGAGGAGGCCCGCCGGAAGACCGATCTTTCCGATGTCGTGAACCAGACCGCAGAGGAAGGCAAGATCCCGCTGAACTCGTGCTCGAGGCCCATCCGTTCTGCAGATGTCCGCCGCGTAGATCGCGACGGCAGCCGAATGGCCAGCCGTATACCGATCTCGGGCATCAAGCGTCGCGATTAGACCCTTTGCGAACGATAGGTTCGCTGCTTTCAACTGATCGTTGACGTCCTGCAGGTCGGTCGGTGAGCCGACGCTGCTCCTGGTACATCAGGAACCAGTCGCTGCGCTGCAAGCGCCGGCGCGAAGAAAAGAGGCAGCGTCCACGGCGAGACAGTCGCGATACGCGAACGCCAAGGATCGCGACAACGGGGCCGTAGAACGGAATCGAGGCCACGATCGACCGGGAAGAGGTCCGCGCGCTGCGTCTTTCCAGCCGCCCAATCCGACGGAGGGCAAAGGTGAGCGCACGTGAAGCAACCGTCTACGACCTCTGCGGTCAGCGCAGCCGCGGTCGCTGCCGCGACGACCTCTCCGGCCGCCTGACGGACTCGCAACAACCGCGACGGCAGATGCCGCCGCGCCAGCGGCTGCGCCGATCAGCGCTCGATTGGCGACGTACGCGACGCGTCCGAGGAAGGAAGGATTGAGAGGCCGAAGGCCGAGGCAGCAAAGACCGCCATCCCGGCCAACGGCCCAAACAGCACCGCTGCGAACACTGACGGGAATAGCGAGATCGAGACCTTGAAATTGACGTCGTCCCCGCAGAGCAATACGACCGCGTTCGCTAAAGGCCGCGACGACTGCGAGCGCCAGCACAGCGAAGGGGGGGCCCGATGCCGGTACCAGCCGCGACCAGGACGCCGGCCAGGCTGATGGCTGCGCAGACGACCACGACGAGGTAGATCGCCACAGGACGGGTGACATCGACCAAATCCTGTCGCAATCTGCGAATCACTTGCGCATCCCCCAAAAGGGGTATAAGGTTCACGGCGTCCGTCAGTCCCACTACTTGTTGGGGGAAAAAATGCTCAAGTTCGTCAAGCGGATCGCCTCTGGCTCATCCGCCTGGGGCACGATCGCAGGCGGTTCCTCCGCCTGGTAAGGCTCGCGTAGTTAAGTACGTTCTTCACCCCTGGGCGTCACCCTTCCGAGGGGGATTCCAAAGCCGGTGAACGCGTACTGGACATTCTGAGAAGCCGCCGGAAGGCGGCTTCTCAGCGGTCCTGGGCGGCGCGCTAATCGATGAGCCCGCGACGGAAGCCGACGGCCACCGCGTGGGCGCGGCTGCGGGCCTGCAGCTTCGCGAGGAGGTGCCGGACATGGCTCTTGACGGTCTCCTCAGAGAGAAAGAGGCGAACGCCGATCTCGCGGTTCACGAGGCCGTCCGAGATCAGCTGGAGCACCTCGATCTCGCGGGGGGTCGGGTCCTGGCCCGTACCCTGAGCCGGCGTTTGAAATGGGATTACCTCCGCCACGGAAGCGTCGCGGCGTGCCGCGACCGATTCGAAGCGGGCCGTGTGTTGGCGGTACCGGGTCAGGATCTCGTTGCGCTGAGCAGCGTCCACGGTCGAGCTATCGGCGCTCGGCGCGCGCGGCTTTACCCCCTACTACCCAAACGAGTGAATCGGAGTACCCGAAACAGTCTCAGAGGCGACGGAAGCCCCGCCGCCGCTTGCGCAACGCCTCTGGCTCAAGCTCCTCCACCACCCCGGCCCCGTCGCGGCCGGTCGAGTGCAGGATCCGCCCGTCGCCGAGCCAGAACGCGATGTGGTCGACCGGTTCGCCGTAGGTGACGAGATCGCCGGCTACCGGATCCTCGACCGGCGTCGCCGTGGCGTCCTGCTGATGCGCGTCCCGCGGGACGAGCCGACCGACGCGCCTGTATGCCATGTGCACGAGCCCCGAGCAGTCGATGCCCGCTTCCGTCATCCCGCCCCAGAGATACGGCGCACCGAGATAGTCGCTCGCAACGTCGAGCGGTGCACCCTCCCGGTCGGCGGCAAACTCACCGTCGCCTTCGTCGAGCGCGCGGCTCCGCACCCACCCCGGATAGTCGTAGCGTGTTTGAACGAACGCCCACTCCCCGGCGACCTCCTCGACCTCGATCGGCTCTCCGGGCAGCAACTGCGTCACCTGGACAGCCGAATCGTCGGGGGAGGACCGCACCGGCGCGACCGCGATCCCGCACCTCATCCGACGTGCCGGGCGATCTTCTCCTCGAGCATCGGCCTGGCCCGCGGCCAGTCCTCGTCGAGGATCGCGTACCACGCCGAGTCCCGAATCGAGTCCGGGAGGATCATGTGCCTGCGAAAGATCCCCTCGAACCGCGCGCCCACGCCGAGGAGCGCGCCGCGCACACGAAGGTTGCGGGCGTCCGTCTTGAACTCGACCCGCATCGCACCCCAATCCTCGAAGGCATGCCGCAAGAGGAGGTACTTCGCCTCGACGTTGGCCCCGGTGCCCCATTGGGCTCGCTCGAGCCACGTCCAGCCGATCTCGAGCCTTCGGTGCGCGGGCTCGATGTTGAGGTAGCGCGTCGAGCCGACCGGACGGCCGCCGACGTGCACGACGAACGGCACCTCGCGCTCGCTCGAAAGTGCGAGGTCGAACCACGTATCGAACCCAAGCGAGTACAGATTCGTATAACGATGGATCTGTGGGTCACGCTCGGCCGCCTCCCTCAGACCCTCGCGATGCCGCTCCTCGACCAGCTCGAGACGGACGATTCGGCCTGCCAGTGGGCCTGCCGGAGCCACCGAGTCCCTTGCACTCATGCAGGCAGCGCTGCGACGAGCGCTCGCTCGAGCATCCTGCGGGCCTCGGCCGAGACCGGCGTCGCTCCCTGGCGCGGCTCGCCGACGACGAGTGCGGCCCGCACGGACTCGACGGTGATCCCACGTCCGACGAGCACCGGCCGCAGAACGTCGTCCTCGAGCATCGCGAGCAGGACGTGCGCCGGCGTCACCTCCGGAGCGCCGAGCTCACGGGCGAGGGTCTGCGCGCGCAGGACGAGCTCCTTCGCGGACTCCGCGTACCGCTGGAGGAACGGCGACCGTCGCACGTCGATCGCCTTCGCACGACGAACGCCTTCGTAGAGCTCGTTGCGCTCGGTCAGGGCTCCACGGAGGAGGCTGATCGCCTCGGCGCCGATCGACCTTCCCTCCGACTCGGCGAGCGCGCGGAGCTCCTCGTAGAGCTCATCCGGGACGTTGCGGACATGGAGCGTCGCCATGGTGGCACAACGCTAGCAAGATGCTAGCGCGCGAGGTCGTCCACGAACACCCGGACGCGCTCGACGAGCTCGAAGCCGAGCCGCTCCAGGATCGGCATCGACATCCGCCCTGCCTGGACGGTCAGCGCGGGCGTGTCGCGCCCCACGGCGAGCTCCCAGCGGGCGAGCGTCAGGGAGCGGTACACGCCGCGCCCCCTCGCCTCTGGGTGCACGCCGCCGCCGAAGAGATTGACGCCGGCGTCGCCGAGAGCGGCGAACCCACTGCCGACGACGCGGCCGTCGATCGACGCGAGGAACAGGAGACCGGTCGACGACGACCGGTACTCCTCGTAGCGCGGACGGAGGTCGTCCAAGGGGATCGGCTCGATGCCGAACACCTCCTCACCGAGTCGCGCGCCTGCCACGTAGTCCTCGAACGTGTCGGCGGTCCGCACCTCGACGCCGGGAGCCGGCGCGCCCGCGGGTGAATCGACGAGCGCCATCGCGTTCTCGATCGCCTCGAAGCCGGGCGTGTCCGCATTGACGAGCCCGTGCTCGACGAGCGCGGGCGCGAGGTGGTCGTGCTCGGGGGCGATCCACCAGCCGAGCACGCTCTTTCCGTGCTCGCGCGCGATCGCGCGCGACGTCGCGACCGCCGCCGCGACGTCGAGGCCCGCATCGAGCGGCTCGATGATCTGCGCGGTCGGCCAGGGCGTGATCGTGACGGAGACGCCCGCGCGCCGGATCCGCCTCGCCCACTCCGGCTTCGGCAGCTCGCGGAACGGGTGCACCGCCTGCCGCCGGACAGGCTCGGGAACCTGGTTCGCCGGCGAACCAGGTTCCGAAACGGCGTCTCTAGGCAGCGAGCCCGGCAAGCTCGCGCAGGGCAGCCAGGCGCGAGAGCGCCTGGCCCTCGAGCTGGCGCACGCGCTCCCGCGTGAGGTCGAGCTCGTGGCCGATCGCCTCGAGCGTCCACGGCTCGCCGTCGAACCCGAACCGCAGCTCGAGGATGCGCCGCTCGCGCTCCGGCAGGGCGTCGAGCGCCTTGCGAATGTTCTGGCGCCGGAGCGATTCCTCCGCCTCGTCGAACGGATCCGCAGCCTCACGGTCGGCGAAGAGATCGCCGAGCTCGCCCTCGTCGTCGGCACCGACAGTCTGGTTGAGGGAGACGGATGCGGACGCCGCGGACAGCGCTTCCTCGACGTGCTGGATCGGGAGGCCCGTCGCTTCGGCGAGCTCTTCCTTCGTGGCTTCGCGGCCGAGCTCGACTTCGAGCCTGCGCGCCGCGCGCGAAAGCTTCTGCTGACGCTCGACCACGTGCACCGGGACGCGGATCGTGCGCGCGTGATTGGCGACGGCGCGCTGCACCGACTGCCGGATCCACCAGGTGGCGTAGGTCGAGAACTTGTAGCCGCGCCGCCAGTCGAACTTCTCTACCGCGCGGTTCAGCCCGAGCGTCCCCTCCTGGATCAGGTCGAGGAACGGCACGCCGAGACCGCGATACCCCTTCGCGATCGAGACGACGAGGCGCAGGTTCGACTCGATCATCCGGCGCTTGGCCCGCCCGTCACCGCGCTCGATCGCCTTCGCGAGAACGACTTCCTCGTGGGCGGTGAGCAGCTTGTGCTTGCCGACGTCCGCGAGGAACAGCTGCAGGCTGTCGCCCGCGCCGGAAGGGCTGTCGGCCTCGTAGATGACCGGCTCAGCCTGAGCCTTCGTGTTCTTCTCCTCGGTGACCGGCTCGCGCACCTCGAGGCCGATGCGCTCGAGCTCGCGCAGCACCTCCTGCACGTCCGGATCTCCGAGATCGTTCTCGACCGCGAACGCCTCGAGCTCGGCGGGCTCGACCCAGCCGCGCTCCTCACCCGCCTCGATCAGCGCGCGGGCGCTCTCGCTCTCAAGCAATTCGTTCAGCTGGCTCTGGGTCAAGGGGTATTCGATGTCCTTTCGATTCTGCGGGCGGCACGTGGAACCTTCCCGGCACCAGGGTATCCCTCACGTGCGAACGTGCGGCGGCGGCGGCAGGCCATTCCTGCGCGGGACGTCCTGATTATGGACGTTCGGGAACGAAAAGTGTTGGCGGAGCTGTTGCGAAAGGGTTACGACCGCTTCCGCGGCCGCTTCTTCGTCGGGGCGGCGTCGCGACGGGCCTGCAGGAGCTCCGCCGCACGCTCCGGGGTGATGCTCTCGACCGAGTCGCCGGCGCGGAGGCTGGCGTTCGTCTCGCCGTCCGTCACGTACGGGCCGAAGCGTCCCTCCTTGAGCACGACCGGCTTGCCGCTGACCGGGTCGTTGCCGAGCTCGCGGAGCGGCGGGACCGCCGTGCGGCGGCCGCGTTGCTTCGGCTCGGCGAGCTTCGCGAGCGCCTCCTCGAGCGTGATCGTGAAGAGCTGCTCCTCGTTCTCGAGCGACCGCGACTCCTTCCCCTTCTTCACGTACGGCCCGTAGCGGCCGTTCGCAGCCACGACCTCCTCCCCGTCCGACTCGCCGAGCGTCCGAGGCAGCGTCAGCAGCCGCAGCGCGTCGTCGAGCGTGACGGTCTCCGGCGACATGGACTGGAACAGCGACGCCGTCCTCGGCTTCCCGTCGCCCTCGACGAGCTCGGTCACGTACGGGCCGTAGCGCCCGTTGCGCACCGCTACGGTGCGGCCGCTCTCGGGGTCGACGCCGAGCTCCTGCTCCTGCCGGCCCTGCGCGAGCAGCTCGGCCGCCCGCTCGGGCGTCAGCTCGTCCGGCGCGATCTCGGGCGGCAGAGTCTGCCGCTCGTCGCCCCGCTCGAGGTACGGGCCGTAGCGCCCGACGCGGACGACGATGTCCGTCCCGGGCAGCTCGACGGTGTTCACCTCGCGCGCGTCGATGTCGGCGAGCCGGCCCTCGACGAGCTCCTTCAGGCCGGGGCCGGCATCACCGCCGTCGCCGAAGTAGAAGCGCCGCAGCCAGTCGTTGCGGCGTTCTTCCCCGGAGGCGATCTCGTCGAGGTCGTCCTCCATCTGGGCCGTGAAGGCGTAGTCGACGAGGCGCGGGAAGTGGCGCTCGAGCAGGTTGACGACCGCGAAGGCGAGGAACTCCGGCACGAGCGCCTGACCCTGCTTGCGTACGTAGCCGCGGTCGAGGATCGTGCCCATGATCGCGGCGTAGGTCGACGGCCTGCCGATGCCGCGGTCCTCGAGAGCCTTGACGAGGCTCGCCTCCGTGTACCGCGCCGGCGGCGTGGTCGTGTGCCCGTCCGGCTCGAGCGCGGTCGCGTTCAGCTCGTCACGTTCGGCGAGCTTCGGCAGCAGCCGCTCCTCGTCGTCGCCCGACGGCTCGTCGCGGCTCTCCTCGTACGCGAGCAGGAACCCGCGGAACGTGATCACGGTGCCGGCCGCGCCGAATTCGGCGACCCGCCCGTCGCGTGCGGTGCCGGTGATCCGGACGGACACGGTCTGGCCTCGGGCGTCCGCCATCTGTGACGCGAGCGTTCGCTTCCAGATCAGCTCGTACAGCTTCAGCTCGTCGCCCGTCAGCTGGCCGCGCACCTGGTCGGGCGTACGGAAGCGATCACCCGCCGGGCGGATCGCCTCGTGTGCCTCCTGAGCGTTCTTGACCTTGCGGTTGTAGTGACGCGGCGCCTCCGGAACCGAGTCGGCGCCGTACAGGGTTCGTGCCTGGTCGCGGGCGGCGGCGAGCGCCGACTCGGACAGCGTCGTCGAGTCGGTGCGCATGTACGTGATGAAGCCGTTCTCGTACAGGCGCTGCGCGACGCGCATCGTCTGCTGCGATGAGAGCCGAAGCTTGCGGCCCGCCTCCTGTTGCAACGTCGAGGTCATGAACGGCGGCGCCGGCCGCCGGGTGTACGGCTTCTCGTCGACCGAGGAGACGGTGAACGTCGCGCCCTCGAGGCCGTCCGCGAGCTCACGCGCGTCCGTCTCGCGCAGCTGCACGATGTCGTCGCCTCGCAGGGCGCCGTCCTGGCGGAAGTCGCGACCCTGGGCGACCTTGCGGCCGTCGAGCGCCGCGAGCCGCGCCGTGAACGCTCCCGGGTCGAACGTCGCGACGACGTCCCAGTAGTCCGCGGCGACGAAGCGCATCCGCTCCTGCTCGCGCTGCACGACGAGCCGCGTCGCGACCGACTGCACGCGACCCGCGGAGAGGCCCTGCATGATCTTGCGCCAGAGGACCGGCGATACCTCGTAGCCGTACAGCCGGTCGAGGATGCGGCGCGTCTCCTGCGCGTCGACGAGGCAGTCGTCGATGTCACGGGTCTCCGTGAGCGCGCGCTCGATCGCCGGGCGGGTGATCTCGTGGAAGACCATCCTCCGCACCGGCACCTTCGGGTCGAGTACCTCGCGGAGATGCCAGGCGATCGCCTCGCCCTCGCGGTCCTCGTCGGTTGCGAGCAGGAGCTCGTCGACGCCCTTGAGCTTCGCCTTGAGGTCCGACACGACCTTCTTCTTGCGCGAGTCGACGACGTAGAGCGGCTCGAACTCCTTGTCGACGTTCACGCCGAGACGCGCCCAGGATTCTCCCTTGTACTTGGGCGGGATCTCTGCGGCGCTGTTCGGCAGGTCGCGAATGTGACCGATCGACGACTCGACGAGGTAGTCCTTGCCGAGATAGCCCGCGATCGTCTTCGCTTTCGCGGGCGACTCGACGATCACCAGCTTCTTGCCTGTTCCTGCGCTCATTTAGCGCGCCACCTTAGCGCTGCGGCCCAGGTCCGCGATACTCGCCGCCGGTGGCACGTCCTGGGAAGCCGACGCCGGTCTACCACGCGGTGGCGGTCCTTTCGTGGCCGGTGATGCGCCTCCTGTTCCGCTATCGGGCCTCGGGGCGCGAGCATCTGCCGGCAAACGGCGGGTACGTGCTCGCCGCCGGCCACGTCTCGAATCTCGACCCGTGGCCGCTCGCCCTCGACCTCTGGCCGCACCGCTTCCTGCGGTTCATGGCCAAGTCGGAGCTCTTCTGGTTTCCCCTCTCGCTCTTCATCTCGGGGGCGGGCGGGTTCAAGGTGCACCGCGGCCGCGCCGACCGCGAGGCGATCGACACGGCGATCCAGCTCGCTCGCGACGGGTACGTGATCGCGATGTTCCCGGAGGGCACGCGGCGACGGAAAGGGCTGCGCAAGCGCTACGAAGCGCAGGCGCACTCCGGCGCGGCGCGGATCGCGCTCGAGGCCGGCGTGCCGCTCGTGCCGGCCGGCATCAAGGGCACGAACGGCTTGCGCCGGCTCGAGGCTTGGCGCGTGCGGTACGGCGCGCCGATCGACCTGAGCGACGAGCCGACGCCGCAGGAGGCGACCGAGCGCCTGATGGCGGCGATCCACGAGCTCGAGGCGTCGCTCTGACAGGGCTCCTGCTCGCGATCGACGGCGACTCGCTCGCGCATCGCGCGTACCACGCGTTGCCGAAGCAGATCCGTCTCAATGCGCTCGTCGGCTTCGCCAACTTCCTGATCCGGCTGTGGGAGGCCGAGCAACCGGAGGCAGTGCTCGTGGCCTGGGACACGCTGGAGGTGCCGACCTACCGCCACGACGCGCTCGAGGCCTACCAGTCCGGCCGCGAGTTCGAGGACTCGATCCTCGAGCAGCTGCGCATGCTCCCCGACCTCGTGCAGTCTTTCGGCTTCCTCGTCGCGAAGAGCGACGGCTACGAGGCCGACGACTTCCTCGCCGCGGCCGCGCGCGCCTGGCCGGGCGCGGTGCTGGTGGCGACGTCAGACCGCGACGCCTTCCAGCTCGTCTCGGACCGCGTCACGATCCTGCAGCCCGTCAAGGGCGTGAGCGAGCTCGCACGGATC
Source organism: uncultured Thermoleophilia bacterium (assembly GCA_963725595.1). Taxonomy (GTDB): domain Bacteria; phylum Actinomycetota; class Thermoleophilia; order Gaiellales; family Gaiellaceae; genus PALSA-600. The sequence continues at coordinate 58,337 of CAVRYT010000005.1, forward strand.
GGGCCGGCCGAGGTGCGCGAGCGCTACGGCGTCGAGCCGGCCCAGGTGCCGGACTTCATCGCGCTCCGCGGCGATCCTTCTGATCGGATTCCGGGAGCGCCGGGAGTCGGCCCGAAGAAGGCCGCCGACGTGCTGAAGCAGCACGGCTCCCTCGAGCAGGCGCTCGCCGACGGGCGCTTCCCGCAGATCGCCGACGAGCTGCGTCTGTACCGGCGCATCGCGACGATGGATGCGGGCGCCCCGCTGCCCGACCTGCATGCCACCCCGCCCGACTGGAAGCGCGCCGCCGCCCACGCATCCGGGCTCGGGCTCGGCAACCTTGCCGGCCGACTAGAGTCGGTCGCGTGAACGACGAGGAGATCTCGAGCCACGAGCAGGTGCGCGGATCGAGCTCGTAAGCCACAGCGCGTTCGCGTACCTCCACCCCACGGGCTCGCACCCGGAGTCGCAGCAGCGGATCGCGGTTCTGCATGAGCGCTTCCCGTTCGTCGAGTGCGCACCGGCGGCCGAGGAGGATCTGCTCCGCTGTCACGCACCCGAGCTGCTCGAGCAGGTGCGATCGACGCGCGGCTTCCTCGACCCGGACACGATCTGCACGGAGACGACCTACGAGGCGGCGCTGCTCGCGGCGGGCGCGGCGATCGAGGCGGTGCGACGCGGCGGCTTCGCGCTCGCGCGGCCCCCGGGGCACCACGCGGAGCGTGCCAGCGCGATGGGCTTCTGCCTCTTCGGCTCGGCGGCGATCGCCGCGCGCTGGGCGCAGGCCCAGCTCGGGCTCGGGCGGATCGCGATCGTCGACTGGGACGTCCACCACGGCAATGGCACGGAGGACCTCGTCGGCGACGACCCATCGATCCTCTTCGTCTCGCTGCACCAGTGGCCGTTCTACCCCGGGACCGGCGGGCCGTACGAGCAGGGCGAGACTGTCGTCAACATCCCCCTCGAAGCGGGAACGGGTGACGACGGCTATCTCGAGGCGTGGGCGACGGTCGAGGACGCCGTGCGAAGCTTCGACCCGGAGCTCCTGCTCGTGTCTTGCGGTTTCGACGCCCACACCGACGATCCGCTCTCCGACATGTGCCTTTCCGTGGACGGCTTCCGCGAGCTCGCGTCCCGCGCGACACAGCTCGCACCGCGGCTCGCGGCGGTGCTCGAGGGCGGCTACAACCTGCGCACGCTGCCCGGCCTGCTCGAGGCGACGCTCGAAGGGTTCGCCGACTCGTAGCGGATCGCCCAGCGAAGCAAGGCGAAGACGACGAGGAGCGCAAGCAGGTTGAGGGTCGCCTCGAGCTGCTCGGAGCCGAACAGGAACACCTGCCCGACGGTGATCTCGAGCAGTACGGCGTGGTCGTACCAATGCAGCGCCGAGAGCAGGGAGCGCGACAGTGCGAAAGCGCCCGCGACGAGGAGCAGGTCCGCGACCACCGTAGTCCCGGCGAACATCGCCTGGGCGAAGGAGAGCTGCGCGATCCCGTGCCGAAGGAGCCAGGCTGTCTCGGCCGCCGAGATCGCCGCGGCGGCAAGCAGCGTCGCGAACAGGCCGGCGCGGAAGAGCCGATGCGAGGTCAGGCTCCCCCAGAGCCGGGCGAGGGCTGCCGAGAGCCGGCCGGCGAGTGTCTCCCGCTCCGGCTCGGCGGGAATAGCGTCGAGCAGGGAGCGAACGCCGCGGTCGAGGGGGCTCCCGGCCCCCGTCCGGTCGAGCAGCGCGATCAGTTCGGAGCGCTCGGACGCGTCGAGGCGGCCGACCGCGGCACGCATCAGCGCCTCGAGCGCGTTCAACGTGGCCTCGCGCGCGTCGTAGCCCCGTCGCGAGAGCCAGCGGATCACTGCGAAGAGCGCGATGAACGACACGTAGATGATCGCGATCGCCGGCTTGTAGAAATAGTCGACGTTCTTCGTGACGAACTTGCCGACCTCGTCGATGAAGAGCCCGAAGCCGACGCCCCCGGTCACGGAGGCGGCGAGCCTCGCACCCGGGTTCAGGAACGAGACGACCGCGATCAACGACGCGAGCAGCAGGAGACCGCCCCAGAGAACGTGCGCGATGTGCAGCTTCGAGCCGCCGACCTGCGGGTAGCCGGTGGCGGCAAGGAACGCGCGCGTCAGCACGACCGTCGCGACCCCGCAGACGACCAGCACGGTCAGGTCCTGATGCAGGTCGATGCTTCGCGAGAGCGGGCGGGCGCCGCGCACGCGAACCACCCTAGGACGCGAGTCAGACGGGGATCGTCAGGCTCTCGAGGTCGCGCGGATAGTCGGTGAGGACGTCGATCCCGTCCTCGGTGACGGCAACGGTGTCGGAGTGGCGGAAGCCGCCGACCGCGCGGTCGTAGAGGCCCGGCTCGACGGTGAACACCATGCCCGGCTCGATCACCGTGTGGTCGCCGACGTCGAGGAACGGCGCCTCGTGGTTGCGGAGGCCGATCGCATGGCCGACGTGCTGCCGCCAGTACGGCAGCAGGTCGTGCTGCTCGAAGTAGCTAAGCACCGCGGCGTCGACGTCGGCACACGTGGCGCCCGGCTGGATCGCGTCGAACGCAACGTCCTGCGCAGCCACCATGTGGTCGAAGAGCCGCCGCACCTCGTCGCTCGCCGGCCCGATCACGAGCGCGCGCTCGAGCTCGGCGTTGTAGCCCCAGACCGGCGCGCCGGTCTCGGTCACGAGCACGTCGCCCGGTCGGAGCTCGATGTTGTGCGCCACGGCGTGCGCCCACGAGCTTCGTGGCCCGATCTGGCCGCGGTAGCCGGCCTTGACGCCGTCGGCCGACCCCTGCTGCCCGCCGTAGCGGCCGCCGAGCGCGTCGAGCATGGCGAGTGTCGCCTCGTGCGCCGCCCGCCAGCTCGCCTCGGCCTCCGTCGCCCCCGGACGGGAGTACTCCTGGAGGAGCCGGTGGCCGTGCTCGCACCAGCGCGCGCTCTCGCGGATCAGCGCGATCTCCGCCTCGCTCTTGCGCGCCATCATCGACTCGATCACCGTGCCGACCTGCGCCACCCGGCTGCCCGTCACCTGGGAAAGCGCCGGGCCCCGGTAGCCGAGGATGCCTGGATAGCCGTCGCCGTCCACGCCGATCGCGCCGCCGATCCCGAGGTCGGCGAGCACCCGGGCGAGGATCAGCATCGGGTGCTCGAGCCCCGGGTACTCGGGATAGGACTCGATCCGCTCGAAGGCCGTCTCGGCGCGAACACGGTCGACCTCGAACTCCGGAACGAAGACCGCTTGCTCGCCGCCCGCGCTCTGTGCGAACACGACCGGCCGTTCGGTGGAGAGAAAGCCAAAGCTCGTGAAGTACTGGATGTAGCTCTGGTCGAACAGGACATAGCCGCTCAAGTCGTCGCGGCGCACGTGCTCGAGCAGACGTTCGCGGCGTTCCTCCAGCTCGCCTGCACTGATGCCCGTGCGCGGCTCCGTTCCGTGCTCCACCGGTCCTCCTCGTTCGACGGCCCCGGCAGTATCCTCGTCCGGCTAACCGGCGTCAGCGTCGAACGGGCAGCAGGACGGGTCGTTGTCCTGCGCGATGCGGACGAGCAGCTCGTGCAGCGCGACTCGATCGTCCGCCTCGAGCGACGCGAAGAACTCCTCTTCCAGCCCCTTGATCACGCGACGAAGACGAACGAGCTCCCGCTCGCCCGCGGGCGTGATGGTCACGACGTGGCGCCGCCGGTCGTCCGGGTCGCGGGTGCGCAGGACGAGGCCCCGCTCCTCGAGTGAGTCGAGGAGCGCGACGAGCCGGCTCGGGTCGACCGTGAGGGCGTCGGCGATCGTCGACTGGGTGGCACGGGCGCCCTCGGCGACGATCGCGAGCACGCTGTAGTCGTACAGCTCGAAGCCCGCGTCGAGCGCCGCGGCGATCGCCCGCGCCTTGAAGCCGAACCCGAGCCGTGCGAGCAGGAAGCCGCTGCTCGCAGAGAGCTCACGCGCCACCCGTTGCACCGAGCGGCCCGCGATCTCTGTCGGGGTCGTGGTCATCTGTAATTAGTGTAGCGCGCCACCGTTTATCTTTGCTAGCGTTGTGTCGCTCAACGATTTAGGGGGACAAGAGATGACAGACACAAGCATTGCACAGTCGCCGGTCGGCGGCGAGGACCGGCGCCGGTGGCTTGCGCTTGCGCTGATCGTGGCGGCGCAGTTCATGGTCGTGCTCGACGTCGCGATCGTGAACGTCGCGCTGCCGTCGATCAAGACCGACCTCCACTTCTCCGAAGTGAGCCTCCAGTGGGTGATCACCGCCTACTCGATCTTCTTCGGAGGCGTACTGCTCCTCGGCGGGCGGCTCTCCGACCTGCTCGGCCGCCGGCGGCTGTTCGTCGCCGGCCTCGCGCTCTTCACGGTCAGCTCCCTCCTGGACGGGCTGGCGTGGTCGGAAGGCTCGCTGATCCTGTTCCGCTCGCTCCAGGGCCTCGGCGCCGCGCTCCTCTCACCGGCGGCGCTGTCGATCCTCACGACCACCTTCCGTGAGGGCCGGGAGCGCAACGTCGCACTCGGTGTGTGGGGCGCTGCCTCCGGCAGCGGCGGCGCCGCAGGCGTCCTGCTCGGCGGCGCGCTCACGAGCAGCCTGAGCTGGTCGTGGATCTTCTTCGTCAACGTTCCGGCCGGTGCGATCGTCTTGGGACTGACACCGTTCCTCCTCCGGGAGAGCCGCGCCGACCTCCGGCACCGTCACTTCGATATCGCCGGGGCCGCATCGATCACGGGCGGCCTGATGCTGCTCGTCTACGCGATGACGCGCGCATCGCAGCACGGCTGGGCGACGGGCGCCTCGATCGGCCTCCTCGCAGGAGCCGCCGCCCTGATCGGTGCCTTCTTCGTCGTCGAGCTGCGGTCACACGCGCCGCTTCTGCCGCTGCGGATCTTCAAGCTGAGGACGCTCTCGGCGTCGAACATCAGCGGCCTGCTGATGGGGGCGGCGATCTTCGCGCAGTTCTTCCTGCTCACGCTCTATATGCAGCAGGTGCTGCACTACTCGGCGCTCAAGACCGGAGTCGCCTACATCGGGCTGACGCTGACGATCGTCGTCTTCTCTGTGTTGGCCCAGAGCCTCGTCACCCGCTTCGGCGTCCGGCCGGTCCTGCCGACGGGCCTCCTGCTCTCGACCGTGGCGCTCGTTCTGTACGCGCGGCTACCTGTGAACGGCCACTACTGGGTCGACCTCTTCCCGGCGTTCATGCTCAGCGGCCTCGGGCTGGCGCTCGCGTTCGTGCCGATGTCGATCGGCGCCCTCACGGGTGTCCGCCAGGCCGACGCCGGCGTCGCGTCCGGCCTGATCAACACGACGCAGCAGATCGGCGGCGCGATCGGGACGGCGGTCGCCACGACGATCGCAACGACGTTCACAAGCCACTACGTCGACTCGCACGTCGGCAGCAGCCCGGCGAGCGGCGCCGCGCTGACGCACGGCTTCCAGGTGGCGTTCTACGTGCTCGCCGCGCTCGCGGGTCTCGGCGCGGTGCTGTCCGCCCTGCTCGTCGAGGGCAGGCCGCCGCGGGCGAGCGAGGTGCCGTTCTACACGGATGCGGTCCCCGAGCTCGAGGCAGCCTGACGCTGCTTTCGCGCCTGGACCGTAGGAAGGGCCCTGGGAGACCAGGGCTCTTCCCGTAGCAGGCCTGTAAGCCGGATTCTGTCTTGGATGACCATCCCTCTTGGCAGCTACCCGGGCCCTTCGGCGGGCAGCCTAGCGGGCCCTGTTCGCCTTGCACCGGACGGGGTTTGGCGAGCCGCCGCGTCGCCGCGACGCTGGTGGGCTCTTACCCCACCGTTTCACCCTTACCTCCGGCATCTCCGGAGACACGTCGGAGGCGGTCTGCTTTCTGTTCCACTTTCCGTCGGCTTTCGCCGCCTGGCTTGCGCCAGCGTCCTGCCCTGCGGTGTCCGGACTTTCCTCGACCGGCCGTCGAAACGGCCGGCCGCGGTCACCCGGCCTGCGCCGGAATCGTAGCTCGGCGCTGCTCACGAGCGCGCCCTCGTCGGCGAGCTGGCTGCCGCACTCGGGGCAGAAGACGCCGCCGCGCGCGTGCATGACGAACTCACCGCAGGTGAGGCACTCGAGCGACGCGCCGCGCAGCAGCGCGACCAGCTCCTGGTCGAGCGTCCGGTGCAGGGAGGCGACGTTCATGGCTAGAGCTCGCGGAAGACCCCGACGACCCGGCCGATGATCTGGACGTGCGGCGCGTAGATCGGCTCCATGCTCGAGTTCTCGGGCTGGAGCCTGATGCGATCGCTGCTCGCGGTAGAACGTCTTGACCGTCGCCTCGTCGAGCCGACTCGTCGTCGCCTGCGAGCGCGACGACGATCTCGCCGTTCCGCGCGTCCTGCGCGCGCTGCACGATCACGAGGTCGCCGTCGAGGATGCCGGCGTCGATCATCGACTCGCCCTTGACGCGCAGCAGGAAGTCGCCCTTCGTCGACGCCGGCATCGGCACGTAGTCCTCGATGTTCTGCTCCGCGAGCAGCGGCCCGCCGGCGGCGATCTCACCGAGCAGCGGCAGCCGCGTGACGTCGGCCGCCTCGACGCGCGCGCCGGCTCCGCCTCGCGGCGCTCGCGGCCGATCAGCTCGAGCGCGCGCGGCTTCGTCGGGTCGCGCTTCAGCAGCCCGGCCCGCTCGAGGTTCGCGAGATGCGCGTGGACGGTCGACGGCGAGGCGAGCCCGACCTGCTCGCCGATCTCGCGCACGGTCGGCGGGTAGCCGTGCCGGTCGACGTACTCGACGAGGTAGTTCCAGATCTCCTGTTGGCGGGCCGTGAGCACGCGGCGCTCCTTGGGAGTTCGTTGACGGGAGCGAACGTGTGTTCGCCACCAGAGTAGAGACTCCTGCGGACGCCGTCAACGGAAAACGAAAAAGCCGCCCCTCGCGGGACGGCTTTCGATGCGCTGGAGAGGACTTGAACCTCCACGACCGCAATGGCCACTAGGCCCTCAACCTAGCGCGTCTACCAATTCCGCCACCAGCGCGTGAGCGCGGGCATTGTACCCGCGACTCAGTCGATCGGCGTGAGCTCGCGCTCGAGCGTCGCGCGCTCCGGCTCGAGCCACGGCGGCAGCGAGAGCCCCTGGCCGAGCGTCTCGGCCGGCTCGTCGACGAGGAAGCCCGGGCCGTCGGTGGCGATCTCGATCAGCACGCCGTCGGGCATGCGGAAGTAGACCGACTGGAAGTACTTGCGGTCCTGCACCGGCGTCGGGCGCAGCCCGAGCTCGGTCAGCCGCTCGAGCCAGCAGCCTGCTGCGTCCGCGTCGTCGGCGCGCGCCAGGCGATGTGATGCGTCGTCCCGGCGCCGATCAGCGCCGCCTCCTCGACCGGCTCCGCGAACTGCAGCGGCGCGTCCTCGGCGAACAGCCCCGCGTACAGGTCCGGGTTGCCGATCACGACGACGTCGTGCAGAGCCGCGCGCGCTCGCCGGGATAGAGCCGCAGGCGCAGGCCGTCCGGATCCTCGAGCTCCCGCTCGCTCGCGACGTTCGGCGATCTCGAGCCCGATCGACTCGAGCGTGCCGCGGCCGAGCCGGCCCGGCTCGGCGCGCGGCCACTCGAAGAAGGTGATCAGCGTTCCCGGGCGGCCGATCTCGTCGCCGAAGTAGAGGTGGTAGCTGTGCGGGTCGTCGAAGTTGACCGTCTTCTTGACGAGCGAGAAGCCGAGCTGGTCGCGGTAGAAGTCGAGCGTCTGCTGCGCGTCGGAGCAGACGCACGTGATGTGGTGCAGGCCCGCGAGCTGCATGCGGCGAGCAGTAGCGTCTACTGCGAGCAGGCGGAAGAGCAGGATCGTGTTCACGAAGAACAGCACGGCGATCACGACCGTCACGCGCGTCAGGTTGCGCTCGACGATGTGCGTGCCGCCCTGCGAGGCGGGCGTGAAGCCCATGCCGCCGAGGCCGGCGTCGCGCCCGGAGTGCATGAGGATCAGCCCGACGAGCGCAGACGCTGAGCGAGGACCTGGAGGACGGCGAAGACAGGGCAGCATCGCGGCCGTAGGGTAGCTCACGCCCGGCATTCCGACCGCGTCTCGGCTACCGTCAGCATGATTCGGCCATGGACACGGACGAGGCTCGCGCAGAAGATCCACGACCTGCTCCTGACCGGCGACAACCGGCTCAAGCAGGGCGTCTCCGCCGAGAAGATCCGCCAGAGCTACGAGCAGGCGCTCGCGGTCGCCCGCGAGCACGGGCTCGAGGAGAGCGTCGCGGCCGCTCGTCGAGATCAGGCTCGCCGATCTCGAACGGCTCGCAGGAGGATCTCCTCCACCCGCTCCGCCTGCCGCCTGACGTCGTGCTCGCGGCCGCCGCGCCGGCGCCGCCTCGTTCGGCGACGGGCAGCGCGGCCGCCGCCTCGAGCGCGCGCGCGAGCTCGGCCACGTCGAGCGGGTCGACGAGCACGCCGGCGTCCGCCGGGACGAACTCGGGCGGCCCGCCGACGCGCGTCGCGACGACGCTCCGCCCGCAGGCCATCGCCTCGAGCAGCGCCTGGCCGAACGGCTCGATCAGCGCCGGCCCGCAGACGACGTCGGCGGCGGTGAGCCAGCCGGGCACGTCGTCGTGCGGGACGCGGCCGACGACGCGCACGCCGCTCGCGCCCTTCGAGCCGCCGCGCGCAGCGGGCCGTCGCCGACGAACGTGAGCGAGCCGCGCCCGAGCGTCGCGAACGCGTCGGCGAGCCGAACGACGTTCTTGCGCTCGGTCAGCGAGCCGACGATGCAGGAACGCCGGGCGACTCGAGCGTCGGCGCGGGCGTCGACTGCGCGGAAGCGCTCGAGATCGACGCCCGAGTCGACGACCTCGGTCTTGCCGCGCGCCTCCGGCAGTCGTTCCTCGAGCTCGCGCCGCAGGTAGTCCGAGACGGCGATCACGGTCGACGCGCGACGCACGACGCGCCGCGTCAGCGGCGCGACGCCCGGCACGCTGCCGATGTTGCGCACGTCGCGCCCGTGCGCGGTGACGACGAGCGGCGCATCGACCTCCGAGGCGATCAGGCCGGCCGGGACGAGGAAGTGCGCCCAGACGACGTCGGGCCGGCGGCGCCGCGCACGCGCCGGCGCAGCTCGAGGAAGCGCGCGCTTCCCGCCGGCGCGACGGTCGAGCACGGCCAGCTCGATCTCGTGCCCGCGCTCGCGCAGCGCTCGCTCGAGCTGTGCGACGAACACGCCGAGGTCCGGGTCGTCCGGCCCCGGGTACATCTGCGAGACGAGGAGGATCCGCATCGCCGTCAGCGCGGCGCGCGTCCGGTCGTGCTCGCCCCACTCCTCGCGCAGCACGCCGCAGATCTCACCGATCGTGCAGTGGGCGCGGAGCGCGTCGCGCATCGGGAGCAGCAGGTTCTCCGTCCCGCGCGCCGCCTCGCGCACGCGCGGCGAGCGCCGCCGCCGCGTCCTCCGCGTTGCGTTCGGCGCGCAGCGCGGCGGTGCGCTCGAGCTGGCGCCGCTCGGCTCTCGGGGTCGATCGGCTGCAGCTCGATCGGCTGCTCCGACTCGGCGACGTACTCGTTGACGCCGACGATCACGCGCTCGCCGCTCTCGACCTGCTGCTGCCAGCGGAACGCGGCGTCCTCGATCTCGCCCTGCACGAAGCCCTGCTCGACCGCGGCGACGGCGCCGCCGAGCTCGTCGACGCGCTCGATCAGCTCCCAGCGCGCGCCGTCGAGCTCGTCGGTGAGCGACTCGATGTAGAACGAGCCGCCGAGCGGGTCGGCGGTCGCGGTCGTGCCCGCCTCGTTCGCGAGGATCTGCTGCGTCCGGAGCGCGATCGTCGCCGCGTGCTCGGTCGGCAGCGCGAGCGCCTCGTCGAACGAGTTCGTGTGCAGCGACTGCGCGCCGCCGCAGACCGCCGACGAGCGCCTGGATCGCGACGCGGACGATGTTGTTCTCGGGCTGTTGCGCGGTCAGCGTCGAGCCGCCGGTCTGCGCGTGGAAGCGCAGCGCGAGCGCCTTCGGGTTCGTCGCGCCGAACCGCTCGCGCATCACGCGCGCCCACAGGCGCCGCGCCGCGCGGAACTTCGCGACCTCCTGGAAGAAGTCGTTGTGCGCGTTGAAGAAGAACGAGAGCCGCGCGCCGAAGTCGTCCGGCGAGAGCCCCGCGTCGACGGCCGCCGCGCAGTAGGCGATGCCCGTTCGCGATCGTGAACGCGAGCTCCTGCACCGCCGTCGAGCCCGCCTCGCGGATGTGGTAGCCGGAGATCGAGATCGTGTTCCACGACGGGATCCGCTCGGCGCAGTAGGCGAACAGGTCGGTCGTCAGCCGCATCGACGGCCGCGGCGGGAAGATGTAGTTCCCGCGCGCGATGTACTCCTTGAGGATGTCGTTCTGCACCGTGCCGCGCAGCGCCGTCCCCGGAACGCCCTGCTCCTCGGCGACGAGCTCGTAGAGGAGCAGCAGGAGCGACGCCGGCGCGTTGATCGTCATCGACGTCGACACCTCGCCGAGCGGGATGCCGGCGAGCAGGATCTCCATGTCGGCGATCGAGTCGATCGCGACGCCGGTCCGCCCCACCTCGCCGAGGGCGACGCGGATCGTCGGAGTCGTAGCCGAGCTGCGTCGGCAGGTCGAAGGCGATCGAGAGCCCCGTCTGGCCGCGCGCGAGCAGGTAGCGGTAGCGCTCGTTCGACTCCTCCGCCGACGCGAAGCCCGCGTACTGGCGGATCGTCCACGGCCGGCCGCGGTACATGTCGCGGGTACGGCCCGCGGGTGAACGGGAACTCGCCGGGCAGCTCGAGCTCCGCTGGTCGCGTCCTCGGCCGTGTAGACCGGCTTCACCTCGATGCCGGACTCGGTCTCGCGCCGGTCGGTGGCCGCCACGCCCGAAGTATGCTCGGAGCGATGCGCGTGCGCGTCCGCCTGTTCGCCGGCCTGCGCGAGCGCGCCGGCTGGGCGCAGCGAGAGATCGACGCGGCGAGCGTCGCCGACGTCTGGCCGGCGCTCGACCTCGGCGACGAGCCGAACGGCCTGCTCTACGCCGTCAACAAGGAGTACGCCGACGCGCGACCGCGCGCTCGCCGACGGCGACGAGGTCGCGCTGATCCCGCCGGTCTCGGGCGGCGCGTTCCTGCTCAGCGACGAGCCGCTCTCGCTCGACCGCGTCGTCGACGAGGTGCGCGACGACGAGGCCGGCGCGATCGCGACCTTCACCGGCACGACCCGCATCCACTCCCGCGGCCGGACCGTCACCCACCTCGACTACGAGGCGTACGAGGGGATGGCCGAGCGGGTGATGGCGGAGATCGCCGACGGCCTGCACGCGCGCTACGAGCTGCCGCGCGATCGCGATCCACCATCGCGTCGGGCGCGTCGCGATCGGCGAGACGTCGGTCGTGATCGCCGTCTCCGCGCCGCACCGCGCGGACGCGCTCGCGGCGTGCAAGGACGCGATCGACGAGCTGAAGGAGCGCGTGCCGCTCTGGAAGAAGGAGGTCTACGAGGGCGGCGAGGAATGGATCGGGCGAGGGCTCATGAGCAACGACGACTTCGACCAGCGCGGCTACGAGCCGATCCAGCCGCGGGGCACCGACTGGCGCGGGCGCCTGCGAAGCTCACCGCGCCGATCGTCGCCGGCGCGATCGCGCTCGCGAAGTTCTCGTTCGTGCTCGTCAAGTTCTCGGCGATCTTCATCGCCGTCGCCGCCTACGCGCTGATCTGGGGCTGGAAGTTCGCGATCGGCCTCGTCCTGCTGATCCTGCTGCACGAGACGGGCCACTTCCTCGAGGCGAAGCGCGAGGGGCTCTGCACCCGAAGCTGCCCGTCTTCATCCCGTTCCTCGGCGCGTACGTGCAGTACACGCGCGGCAACCCGTGGCAGACCGCGCGCGTCGCGATCGCCGGGCCGATCCTCGGCGGCGTCGCGCGCGCTCGTCTGTCTACCTGATCGGCACGTCGCAGAGCTCGAACCTGCTTCTCGCGCTCGCGTACTTCGGCTTCTTCCTCAACCTGTTCAACCTGCTCCCGTTCGGGATCTTCGACGGCGGCGCGGTCTGGCGCTCGGCCGAGTTCCTCCGCCTCGGCGGCGCGCCCAGGACAAGGCGCTAGCTTCGTCTACGCCCTCTACTTCGGCACGGCGCTCGTGCTGCGTGCTCGGCATGTGCGGCCTCGCACGTCCCCCAGCACCGCCTGTGACGGACGACCGGCTCAGATCCTCGACCACCCGTCGACCTCGACATCGACGCGTCGCAGTCGACGAAGATCACGGCCGAGTTCCGCGCCGGCTTCGAGAAGGTCGCGGAGATCGACCGGCCCGCGGTCACGCTCTTCGGCTCGGCGCGCGTGCGCGGAGGGGAGCACGCCCTACGAGGCCGCGCGCGCGGTCGGCCGCCGCTTCGGCGAAGGAGGGCTGGACGGTGTCACCGGCGGCGGCGGCGGCGTGATGGAGGGCGCGAACCGCGGCGCGCAGGAGGGCGGCGGCGCTCTCGGTCGGCTTCAACATCGAGCTGCCGCACGAGCAGCAGCCGAACCCGTACCTCGACATCGCGCACACGTTCGACCACTTCTACGCGCGCAAGGTCTGCTTCGTGCGGCCGTCCGAGGGGTTCGTCATCTTCCCCGGCGGCTTCGGGACGCTCGACGAGCTGTACGAGTCGCTGACGCTGATCCAGACGGGGAAGATCCAGCACTTCCCGGTCGTGCTCTTCGACTCCGACTACTGGGGCGAGCTGGTCGACTGGATCCGCGGCGAGCTGCTCGCCGACGGGATGATCTCGCCGGCCGACCTCGAGCTGCTGCACTGACCGACGACCCCGCCGAGGCCGTGGCCCACGTGCTCGACTGCTACGGGCGCCTCCGCGACGACGGCGGCTAGAGCGTCGTCGGCAGCACGATGTACGGGCCGGGCGGATGCGCGCCGGGCCCGTAGACCGTGGTCGGGCTGTCCGGGATGTAGTGCGACTTGAAGGTGTCGCGCCGCAGCAGCTTGCCGGTCGCGTCGTAGACCTGCCGGTCACGGTCACGTCGAAGCCCAGCTCGCCCGTGCCGGCCACGACCCGCTTCGCGCCCGGCGCGGCGTTGGGGTCGATCGCGTAGTTCATCCCCGGCGAGCGCCAGTTCACCTGCGGCCCGGTCTGCGAGACGACGCGACGGTGCTCCGACGTGCCGTAGAAGGTGAACGTCAGCGTCTGGTCGGTGTAGGAGGTCTTGATCAGGATCCCGTGCTTCAGGTCGTTGCGGAAGCGGAAGTCGGGACCGCCCCACGACACGGTCGCGTCGCGGCCGAGCGGGTAGTGCGAGAGGTAGAGGTTGTGGTTCGTGCGCTCGAGGATCGGCAGGCCGAGCTCGAATGCGTCGTTGAAGAGCGTCGTCGCGGTCTGGCAGACGCCGCCGCCGATCGACGGCAGCACGAGCGAGCCGATGATCTCCTGCCCCTCGAGGAAGCCGCGCTCCGCGGTGCGCGGGCCGACGACGTCGTTGAACGAGAACATCTCGCCCGGCCGGATCACGGTGCCGTCGATGAAGTCGGCCATCAGATGCACGTTGTGGATGCGATTCGACGACGAGTCGCCCATCTGCGTCGTGTACGAGACGAGCTTGCGGCGGATCCCGAGCGCCCTCGCCTTCGCGGTCGTGAGGTCGGGCTGGCGCGGCCCGAGCTCGACCGTCACCACGCGGTCGCCGCGAGCGGCGGCCCACACGCCCGCCTCGAGCTTCGCGGCGTCGATGTCGCGTCCTGGAGCCGACTGCGCGATGCGCACGACATCCCCCGAGACGACGAAGTGCGCGTTCCGGGCGCGCCGGACAAAACGCGCCAGTCGCGGCCGAAGGAGCTTCGCCAGCCGTTCGCCGTCGAGCCTCACCGAGAAGGAGTGGGCGCCCGGCGCGACCGACAGCGCCCGCCCGAGCTGTGCAGCGCTGAGGCTGCCGAAGCGGCCGCCGGCGAAGGCGACGGCAACCGGGGCTGCGACGACCTCGCGCAGCTCACCCGCGGCTTCCCTCGCAGCGGCGTCTCCGATCGCGGGCGAGACGACGCGGAACGGCGCGACGAAGTGCAGCCGGTTCGTGGTCAGTAGCCGCAGGAGCCGCACGCGATTGAGCGCCCGGCCGTCCCGCGCCTGCGCCGTCGACACCGCCGTTCCGTCGAGCCGCACCGTGGCGGACACCGGCGCCCGGCCCGCCCTCGCGATCTCCGCCAGGACGTTCCCCGCCCTACTCGCCTGCCGGAAGACCGGCCGCGAGTCGATGCGCTGCGCGACCACCAGCGAGCCCAGCGAGCCGGCCGCGAGCGCCCGGTCGGCGGTCGCCGTCGGGTCGAGCGACACGAGCCAGCCCCTCGCGACGCGGTAACTGCGCTCCCCGACGCGGATCGTCACCGGCCGCCGGCTCCAGGCCCGGAGGCGGGCCTCGATCCCGCTGCGACTCTCGCCGCCGACGTCCATCCCGAGGACGTGGACGCCCGGCTTTGCGGCCCCGTCGTACTGGATCGCCCGTGCAACAGCGGCGCCACCCGCTGCCACGAGCATCACGCCCACGACGATCAGAGCCCGCCTCATCTCCGAGACAGTGAAGCAGCGTTCCCGGCGGACGTAATCTGAGCGCATGGAGCTGCGTGACCTGCCTTCCGTCGACGAGCTCGCCCGCTCCGCCGACGACCCGCTCGCGGTCGAAGCTGCCCGCGAGCTGATCGAGCTCGCGCGCGGCGAGATTCGCGCGGGCATCGAGCCGGGCGACCTCGCGGCCCGCCTGCGCGACGCGCTCGCGTTCGCGCACCGGCCGGCTCTGCGACGGGTGCTCAACGCCACCGGCGTGCTCGTGCACACGAACCTGGGACGCGCGCCGCTCGCCGCCGCCGCTCTCGAGCGGGCGGCCGAGGTCGCGCGCGGCTACTCCAACCTCGAGTACGACCTCGAGACGGGCGTGCGCGGCTCACGCCAGGACCACGTCGCCGGCATCCTTCGCCGGCTCACGGGCGCAGAGGCCGCGCTCGTCGTCAACAACAACGCCGGGGCGCTGTTGCTCGCGCTCGCTGCGCTGGCGGAGGGGCGCGAGGTCGTCGTCTCGCGAGGCGAGCTGATCGAGATCGGCGACGGCTTTCGCATTCCCGACGTGCTCGCGCGTTCCGGGGCGCGTCTCGTCGAGGTCGGGACGACGAACCGGACACGTGCCCGCGACTACGAGCGCGCGGTCGGCAGCGAGACGGCGCTCCTCCTACGCGTGCACCAGTCGAATTTCCGCGTCGTCGGGTTCACCGAGCGGCCCGCGCTCGCCGAGCTCGCCGAGGTCGCGCGGGCGGCGGGGCTGCCGCTCCTCGACGATCTCGGTTCGGGCGCGCTTGTCGACCTCGGCGACGAGCCGACGGCGCGCGCCGCGCTCGAGGGCGGCGCCGACCTCGTGTGCTTCAGCGGCGACAAGCTGCTCGGCGGACCGCAGGCCGGGATCGTCGCCGGCCGCACGGAGCTCGTCGAGCGCCTCCGCCGCCACCCGCTGCACCGCGCACTGCGCATCGACAAGCTCAGCCTCGCCGCGCTCGAGGGCACGTTGCTCCTCTATCTCGATCCGGAGCGCGCGCTGCACGAGGTGCCCGTACTCCGGATGCTGACGGACGACGCCGACACGGTGCGGGCGCGGGCGGAGCGACTCGCCGCGGTGACCGCCGGCGAGGTCGAGGAGACCGTCGCACGCGTCGGCGGCGGCGCGTTGCCGCTGACCGAGCTCGCATCGTTCGCCTGCGCGCTCGACGAGGCGCTCGCCGAGCCGCTGCGCCTGGGCGAGCCGGCGGTCGTGGGCATCGTCAGAGACGGCCGCCTGCTGCTCGACTGCCGCACCCTCACCGACGCAGAGGTCGACGAGGTGGCCGCGGCCGTGCGTCAGATCGCGTAGCGCCAGACGACGGCGTCGCCGGTGCCGTACAGCGGCACCGTCTCGACCAGCATCGGCCCGAGGCTACGCGTTAGCTTGAGTCAGTGCCCCTGACCGTCGGCACCGCCGGCCACATCGACCACGGCAAGACCTGGCTCGTTCGCGCGCTCACCGGCAAGGACACGGACCGGTTGCCGGAGGAGCGCGAGCGCGGGATCTCGATCGACCTGGGCTACGCGCCGCTCGAGCTGGCGGACGGCCGCCGCCTCTCGCTCGTCGACGTGCCGGGGCACGAGCGGTTCGTGCGCACGATGATCGCCGGCGCGACGGGAATCGACCTGTTCCTGCTCGTCGTCGACGCCGCAGAGGGTGCGCGTCCGCAGACGCACGAGCACCTCGCGGTGCTGCGCCTGCTCGGTGTCGAGCGCGGCGTCGTCGCGGTGACGAAGGCCGACACGGTCGACGAGGAGACCCTCGAGCTGGCGCTGGAAGAGGCCCGCGAGCTCGTCCCCGGCGCGGAGGTCGTCGCCGTCTCGGCGAAGACCGGCGCCGGGCTCGACGAGCTCCGCGCGGCGCTCGGCCGCGTCGCGGTCGAGGTGCGTGACTCCTCTGCGGCGACGAGGCTCTACGTCGACCGCGTGTTCACGCTGCACGGCGTCGGCACGGTCGCGACGGGAACGCTCTGGTCGGGGACGATCACCGGCGGCGACGAGCTGCGGGTCGAGCCCGGCCACCGGAGGGTCCGGGTGCGGAGCGTGCACGTGCACGACCGTGCCGTCGACAGCGCCGAGGCCGGCCAGCGGGTCGCTGTCAACCTCCCCGCCCTCGAACGTCTCGAGCTCGAGCGCGGCGACGTCCTGGTCGAACCGGGCCACTATCCCGTCTCCTACCGGCTCGACGTCCGGCTCGAGGAGCTCGCGGAGATCCCGGCCGCCGTCACCGTGCACGTCGGGACGAAGGCCGTGCCGGCGCGCGTCGCGCGCGACGGGCGATTCGCCCAGCTTCGCCTCGCCGAGCCTGTCGTCGCCGCGCGCGGCGACCGCGTGGTCCTGCGCACCGACACGACGATCGGCGGCGGTGTCGTGCTCGATCCGAGCCCCGCGCGCGGGGTCGACCGCGCGCGGCTCGAAGCGCTCGAAGCCGACGACCCGGTCGCGATCGTCCGCGCGATCGTGCACGGCCCGGTGACGCGCGCAGCCCTGCAGGCGCAGGCGCTGCTGACCCCCGACGAGCTCGACCGCGGGCTCGCGGCGGTGCGGTCCGCGGGCGAGTGGTACTTCGCCCGGGAGTGGCTCGACGGGCTCACGAAGCAGGCCGGTGCACGGCTTGCGGCGCGGGCGGCGTCGAACGCCCTCGATCCGGGCGTCCCGCTCGCGGAGCTGCTCCCGCCCGAGCCGTGGGCCGCGGCAGTGCTCGAGCTGCTGCCGTTCGAGCGCAGGGACGCGAAGGTCTACCTCCCGGGCGCGACCGCCCGTCTCGGGGAGCGCGCCGTGGCTGCCGACGAGCTGCTTGCCCGGCTCGAGCAGGAGGAGATCGTCAGAACCGACGACCGTGAGCTCGCGGCCTTCCTGGAGAGCGAGGGCCGCCTGCGCCGTGTCGGCGACGGCTTCGCCGTGTCGAGCTCGCTCTACGAGCGCGGCCGCGGCCTGCTCGGAGAGCTCGATCCGCTCACGATCGCCTCCTTCCGCGACGCCCTCGGCGTCGGCCGCCGCACCGCCCAACTCCTGCTCGAGCGGTTCGACGCGGACGGGTTGACGCTGCGCCGCGGGGAGCAGCGCGTCCTGCGCCGCTCACGGAGCTGAGCGAGCGGAGCGGCGTGGGAGTCGAACCCACCCAGCGTGGGGCTGCCACGCCATGCTCGTTTTGAAGACGAGTCGAGGCACCGGCCTCAGCCGCTCCGAGGACCGCTAACCGTACTGGCGAAGCAGCGCGCGGAGCTCGTCGATCCGATGGTGGATCGCGAGGCGCTCCTCCGAGATCTTGCGCTCGCGCTCGATCGCGACCTCGTTCGCGAAGCCTTTGTCGAGCTGGTCGTGCAACCGCCGCCGCTCGATCGAGAGATGCTCTTCGCGGCGCTCGAGCGCCTCGAGCTCGGCCCGGAGATCGGCTTGGGTCGGCTCCATGCCCGAAGAGTGACACGAAGCTCAGGTCAGTGCTGAGTGGCGCAGAACCGGTCGCCGGCGGTGACCTGCGTGAAGAGCAGGTCCCGCTTCGCCTCCGCCGCCGGGCTGTAGGCGCCCGGGTCGTCGGCCTCGGCCACGACGTCCGGGGTGACACCGGGGCCGACGACGCTGATCCGGTAGCGCTTTCCGTTGCCCGCCGGACGCGCGGGGCGCCCCGGCAGCGACACGTCGTGCGTCGGCCAGAACGAGTAGCAGAACGCCCCGGTCGGCTTGCGGAAGTCGATCGACGTCTCGCGCTTCCATCCCGGACCGTACGCCGAGTCGAGCGTGTCGATGTACAGGCTGCGGCCGAACGAGTCGGTCGGCGCGCCGGCCGAGGTCGTGTGGTAGCCGTGTACCGGCACGCCGTCGTACGTGAGCCGTCCGAAGATGTCGTGCGCCTGACCGTGGAACGCCCAGTCGGTGTGCAGCTCGACGTGGGCAGGCGCGCCCGTCCAGTGCGAGATGCGTAGGTCGCTCGCGGCCTGGTCGGCGGTCCACGGCGCGACGCCGCGATGCGGGAGGTTGCGCTGCCAGCTCTGCAGCGCCCAGTACGAGCCGTCGGGCGCCTTGCACGCGGCGACGAGATAGGCCAGGGCCGGGCCGTCGTAGGGGCGGCACTGGTCGACGAACGTCTTCCACATCGCCCGGTGCTGGAGCTTCAGCCCGCCGGAGAAGTCGTGCGAGAACCGCACCTGCGGGAGGCCCTGGTCGGGTGTCCGCGCGTTGACGGCTCCCCAGACGAGCACGTGACGCTCGACGCCGGCCTCGCGGAAGGTGGCGAGCGCCAGCCTGCCGTGCACCTCGAGCTTCGCGTCCTGCGCGCCGAGGCCGATCGGATCGGACGCGTGCGCGGCGGGCGCGACTAGCATCGTGGCGATGGCGAGGACGATCGCAGCGGCCCTGACCCCCCTGAAGCCGGGTGGCGGCGAGCTCGACCTCGAGGCCGTCGAGCCGTACCTCGCGTACCTGGCGGCGGGAGGCGTGGACGGTGTGCTTCTCCTGGGCACGACCGGTGAAGGGGTTTCTTTCTCACTTTCCGAACGCAAGCTTCTCCTTTCTAACACAGCTCCCGGCTCACCGGTCCCGGTGCTCGCACACTGCGGCGCGCAGACGACGGCCGACACCGCCGCGCTCGCGGCACACGCAGCCGAGGCAGGGGCTGCGGGCGTCGCCGTGATCGCGCCGCCCTACTACCAGGTCGACGAGGCCGCGCTGCTCGCCCATTTCGTCGCGGCCGCCCGGGCGTGCGCGCCGTGCCCGTTCTACGTCTACGAGCTCGAGAAGGCGTCGGGCTACGCGATCCCCGTGGCCGTGATCGAGCGGCTGCGCGAGACCGTCGACAACCTCGCGGGCCTCAAGGTGAGCGACGCACCGTTCGCGAAGGTCAAGCCCTACCTGCTCGACGGGCTCGACATCTTCATCGGCGCCGAGGCGCTGATCGGAGAGGGTCTCGCCGCCGGCGCGGCAGGGTGCGTGTCGGGGCTCGCCTCGGCGTTTCCCGAGGTGGTCGCGGCCGCGGTCGCGAGCGGGGATTCGAGCAAGGCCGGTGCACTCCGGGCGACGGTCGAGCGCTTCCCGCGGCACGCGGCGCTGAAGGCGGTCGTGCGTTCGCGCGGGATCCCGTTGCACGAGGACGTGCGCGGCCCCCTCCGCGGGCTCACCGACGACGAGCGGTCGGTGCTACTCGGGCTCGTCGCGTAGCTCGTCGATCGCCTGACGGGCGCGGTCGTGCACGTCCGCCCGGCGGCTCGCGACGTCCTGCGCCGGCTCTTCGGGCGGCGGCCCGGAGCTGCGCGCCTCGGCCAGCTTCGCCC
The DNA here is from genome assembly GCA_963725595.1 of uncultured Thermoleophilia bacterium. Lineage (GTDB taxonomy): Bacteria > Actinomycetota > Thermoleophilia > Gaiellales > Gaiellaceae > PALSA-600. The sequence goes on from CAVRYT010000005.1 coordinate 78,066, forward strand.
GCAGGTCAGCGGCGGCGGGCGAAGCCTCGAGCGCGGGCCGCTGTCGCCGCTGCAGCAGCGCCCTCAAGCCGAGGCCGCCAAGCAGCAGAGCGATCAGGCGCTTCACCGTGTCGATCCTAGATGGTCGCGCTGCTACACTGCCGCGGCTTCTCGCCCCGCCCGTCGCGCCGTCACCCGAAGCGGCGTCCAGGAGGCGCGGCCGACTCAGTCCATGAGAAGGAGGAATTCGGGCCTGTGAACGACTACGAGATCATGCTTCTGCTGGACCCCGAGCTCGCCGAGGAGCGCTCGAACGAGATCATCCAGCGCGTCCGCGACGCCGTCGACGGGTCGAAGGGCAGCTGGGACGGCCACGAGCCGTGGGGTCGCCGGCGCCTCGCCTACGAGATCGACCACAAGGGTGAGGCGATCTACCACCTCCTACTCTTCTCGACCACGCCGGAGACGCTCGCGGAGATCACGCGCGTCCTGAAGATCACCGACGGGGTCGTCCGCTACGGCGCGTACCGCCGGGTCAAGGGCTCGACGCACACGAAGGCGCCGTCGCAGGCGCCCGTCGCCACGCCCGCGGCGGCCCCGGCCGGTTCCGCCGATGACACCGACGCGGCTTCCGAGTAGCCTGGGTCGTCCCGGAGGAGAGGAGCGAGAACCATGGCCAGCATCAACCGAGTCGTGCTCGTCGGCAACCTGACTCGCGACCCCGAGCTGCGTAACACGCCGTCGGGCATGGCCGTCTGCAGCCTGCGCATCGCGGTCAACACGCGGCGCAAGGACAACGCGACGGGCCAGTGGACGGAGAAGCCGAACTACTTCGACGTCACCGTGTGGGGCAACCAGGGCGAGAGCTGCGCGCAGTACCTGTCGAAGGGCCGCCCGGTGGCGATCGACGGCAGGCTCGAATGGCGCGAGTGGGATGCCCAGGACGGCACCAAGCGCCAGGCGGTCGAGATCATCGCCGACTCCGTCCAGTTCCTCGGCGGCCGTGACGGCGCCGGCGAGGGCGGCGGCGGCAACCAGTTCGTGCCCGCGGGCGCGTCGGCAGGCTCGGACGCCGACTTCCAGGGCGCCGACGACGACATCCCCTTCTAAGGAGAGGCAGTGGCTGCACCCAAGACCGAACGTGGATCGCGGAAGCGGAACGCGCCCAGCCCCGGGCGCCGCAAGTCCTGCTTCTTCTGCAAGTCGAAGGTCGACGAGGTCGACTACAAGAACATCAACGAGCTCCGTCGGTACGTCTCGGAGAAGGGCAAGATCCGCTCCCGGCGCATCAGCGGCGCCTGCCGGCGCCACCAGCGCCAGGTGGCCGTCGCGGTGAAGCGGGCGCGCGAGCTCGCGCTGCTCCCGTACGTCGCCGACAAGTAGCCCATGGACGTCGTTCTCACCCAGGACGTCGACAAGCTCGGCCTGCGCGGCGAGGTGGTGAACGTCGCGCGCGGCTACGCACGCAACTTCCTCCTTCCCCGCGGGCTGGCCGAGGTCGCGACGCCCGGCCTGAAGCGCGAGCTCGAGCGGCGCGAGGCGCAGCGGGCCCGCCACGAGGCGAAGACGGTCGACGAGGCCCGCGCGATCGCCGCGCGCGTCGAGAAGCTCGAGCTGCGCTTCGACGTGACCGCGGGCCCGACCGGCGCCCTGTTCGGCTCGGTCACGGCGACGAACATCGCCGAAGCGCTGTGGGAGGCGGAGAAGCTCCGCGTCGACCGCCGCAAGCTCCAGATGGCGACGATCAAGCGGATCGGGCGCTACACGGTTCCGTTCGAGGTCTTCCCGGAGGTCGTCGCCGAGCTGCGGCTCGTCGTCGCCCCGGAGGGCGAGGAGCTGCCGCCAGACGAGGAGCTCGCCGAGCTCGAGGCGGCCGAGCACGCCGCCGCACAGTCGGTCTCCGAGACCCAGGCTCCGCCCGCCGAGGAAGTCCCTGCCGAGACCGCGGCAGAGCCGGACGCGGCCACGCCCGAGCAGGACGAGCTCTAACTCGATCGAGGGATGTCCACAGGCTCTCCACGGGCCTGTGGACGTCTTTCCCCAGGAGTTCTCCACACGCGCGTGCACACGTGTGGATCTCGTCTCGAAATGGACGCAAAGAGCGACCGTTTCGTCCACTACAATCGACCGAACACACGTTCTCTTTCCCCTGCATGAAGCCGTCTCACGCCAGTCGTTCGCGTCCTGTCCACACCCTTGCGGGCGAGGACGATCCAGGGTCTTCTACCTCTCGCATGGCCACGCCTGCCCAGGCACTGGCGACCGCCCCGGTCCCACCGCAGAATCTCGATGCCGAGGAGTCCGTGCTCGGCGCGATGATGCTCTCCCCGTTGGCGATCGGGGCGGTCACCGAAGCCACCAACCTCAGCGCAGCCGACTTCTACCGCGAGAGCCACGGCCACATCTACCGGGCGATCCTCGGCCTCTACGCGAAGGGCGAGCCGGTCGACGCGATCACGGTCGTCGACGAGCTCGACCGCTCCAGCTCGCTCGAGAAGGCCGGCGGGCCCGACCGCATCCACGAGCTCGCGGCCCTCGTGCCGGCGGCGGCCAACGCGGCCCACTACGCCCGCATCGTCAGCGAGATGGCCACGCTGCGCGGCCTCATCCGTGCGGGCAACGACATCGCCCGGCTCGGCTTCGACCGGCCCGGCGAGACGGTCGAGCTCGTCGACCGGGCCGAGCAGATCGTCTTCGACCTCTCGCAGCAGCGTGTCTCGACCGAGTTCGCGCACATCGACGACCTCCTGAAGGACTCGTTCGAGACGATCACCAAGCTCTACGAGGCGGGGAGCGACATCACCGGCACGCCGGCGGGCTTCCGCGACCTCGACCGGCTCACCTCCGGGTTCCAGCCGGGAAACCTCGTGATCGTCGCCGCGCGCCCGTCGATGGGGAAGTCTGCACTCGCCCTCTGCATGGCGGCGAACGTCGCGGTGCGGCACGGCACCCCCGTCGCCCTGTTCACGCTCGAGATGTCGAAGGCGGAGGTGACGCAGCGGCTCATGTGCGCAGAAGGGAAGGTCGAGTCGCAGCGCCTGCGCACCGGCAAGCTGGCCGCCGACGACTGGCCCCGCCTCACCGCCGCGTGCGACAAGCTCGCGAAGGCGCCGATCTACGTCGACGACACCGGGTCGATCACGATGATGGAGATCCGCTCGAAGCTGCGCCGCCTGAAGATGAAGGAGCAGGAGCTCGGGCTCGTGATCGTCGACTACCTGCAGCTGATGACGAGCGGCACGACGGTCGAGAACCGCGTGCAGGAGGTGTCGCAGATCTCGCGGTCGCTGAAGGTGCTGGCGCGCGACCTCGACGTCCCGATCATCGCGCTCTCCCAGCTCTCCCGAGCGGTCGAGCAGCGGCATGACAAGCGCCCGATCCTCTCGGATCTGCGAGAGTCGGGCTCCATCGAGCAGGACGCCGACCTCGTGATGTTCGTCTACCGCGACGAGTACTACAACCCAGAGGAGACCGAGTCCGCCGGGATCGCCGAGGTGATCCTCGCGAAGCACCGCAACGGCGCGACCGGCATCGAGAAGCTCGCCTTCCAGAAGCGCTATGCCAAGTTCGCCGACCTCGCCGCAGGGGCCTGACACGACGGTGACGACGATCGTGTGGATCTCGCCGTCTGCAACGAGCTACAGGTGCCTCTGCGAGCCGTGCCTCGAGCAGGCGCGCGTCGGCGGCCTGCTCTTCGCCGACGCGCTCATGCTCGCGAGCGTCCGCGGCGAGATCGGCGCCGAGACGGCGGCGACCTCGGTGCGCTGCCGCGCCGGACACGAGATCGTCCTGCGACGCATCGAGCGCCCACCGAACCTGGCCCACCACGACGACAGGCAGCTGCAACTGACATGAAGCGATAGTGGCGTTCGAGCGGCAGCATGTCTGGGTCGGCCCGGAGGCGACGTCCTTCCACGAGCCCTGTGATGCCTGCCTCGCCGTACGCGAGTCGCTCGCCGCCGAGACGTGCGTCGTCCACGGAACGCTCCGGCCGGACGCGGACGTCGGCTTCACGACCTGCCGCCGCGGCCATCGGATCGTGGTGCGGCGTGTCGCCCGTCAGCTCGCGCGCGCCGTGTGACGGCCGTCCTCGTCGTCCTGGCGTTCTCGTTCGCCTGGTCGATCGGATCGCACTACACCGGAGCGTGCATGGGGATGCCGTACGCGCTCGGAGCGATCCGCGCGCGGGCCGCGCTCGCGCTGATGGCGCCACTCGCGCTCGCCGGAGCCGCGCTCGCGAGCGGCAAGGTGGCGACGACGGTCGGTCGCAGGCTCGTCGACGCGACGCCGACGCGCCTCGGCGAGATCGTGGTCGTTGCCGTCGCGTTCGGCGTCACCGCCCTCTACAACCGGGTGCGGATCCCGACGTCGACGATCCAGATCCTCGTCGGCGCGGTGGCCGGGCTCGCGGTCGGAGCTCACGTCGGCGTCCACTGGCACACGATCGCCGTCCTCGCCACGATCTGGGTGGCTGCACCGCCGGTCGCGGCCGCCCTCGGCTACGCGGGCGGGCGCACCCTGGGCGGCGTGCAGCGAGTCGGCGGCGCGCTCGTCCTGGTCGGCTGCGTGGTCTCCTTCGCGATGGGCGCGAACGACGTGGCGCTCGCGAGCGGCGCGCTCGTCGGGCCGGGTGTGCTGGGCGCGCGTTCCGCAGGTGCGCTGTGCGGCGTGGGCATCGCGCTGGGCGTGATCGTCACCGGGCGCGGACTGCTCGAGCGGGTCGCCTTCGACATCGTCGAGGTCGACCGAGCAACGGCGACGACCGCCCAGCTCGTGCAGGCGCTCGTCATCCTCGTGGCGGTGTCCTTCGGCTACTTCACGTCGCTGAATCAGGCGCTCGTCGGCGCCATGGCCGGCGCCGGGAGCGCACGCGGAAAGCACGCGGTCAAGACACGCAACCTGCTCGGGATCGTCCGCGGCTGGGTCACGGGGCCGCCGAGCTCGTTCGCGCTGGCGTTGCTCGCCGCCCTTGCCGTGCGAGCCGCGGGCGGCACCCTGGCGCACTAGAGTAGGTTCGTGCCTGCGACCGTCGTGGTCGGAGCGCAGTGGGGCGACGAGGGCAAGGGCAAGATCGTCGACCTGCTGGCGCAGGAGTCGGACGTAGTCTGCCGCTACCAGGGTGGGCCGAACGCCGGGCACACGATCGTCGCCGACGGCGCCACGTGGAAGCTGCGGCAGATGCCGAGCGGCGTCGTCTCCGGCACGCGATCGGTGATCGGCGCCGGCTGTGTGGTCGATCCGCGCGTGTTCACGGAGGAGATCGACCTGCTCGTAGCGCGCGGCATCGACCCGTCGATCGTGATGCTCTCCGGTAACGCGCACCTGATCATGCCGTGGCACGTCACGATCGACCAGGCGTCGGAGCGCCGGCTCGGGAAGCTGCAGATCGGGACGACGCGCCGCGGCATCGGGCCTGCTTACGCCGACAAGGTCTCGCGGATCGGGATCCGTGTCCAGGACGTGCTCGACCCGAAGATCCTGCGCGAGAAGATCGAGGTCGCGCTGGCAGAGAAGAACCTCTGGCTGGAGCGGATCTACGAGGTGGAGCCGTTCGATCTGGAGGACGTCTGGTCGCGCTACGCCGGCTACGCGGAGCGGCTTGCGCCGTACGTCGGCGACGTGTCGCTCCTCGTCGACGACGCGCTGCGCGACGGGCAGCGCGTGCTGTTCGAGGGCGCTCAGGCGACGATGCTCGACCTCGACCACGGCACGTATCCGTTCGTGACGTCGTCGAACCCGATCGCGTCGGGCGCCGCGACCGGCGTGGGTGTCGGTCCGACGAGGATCGACCGTGTGCTCGGCGTCTCGAAGGCGTATGTCACGCGCGTCGGCGAGGGGCCGTTCCCCTCCGAGATCGTCGGCCCGCAGCAGGATCGGCTGCGCGAGCTCGGCGGCGAGTTCGGGACGGTGACCGGGCGCGAACGGCGTTGCGGCTGGCTCGACCTGGTCGCACTCCGTTATGCCGTGCGCGTCAACGGCATCACGTCGCTCGCGCTGACGAAGCTCGACGTGCTCTCCGCGTTCGACGAGCTGCCCGTCTGTGTCAGCTACCGGCTGCGCGACGGCTCGGAGACGGCGCATTTCCCCGCGCACCAGTCCGACTTCCACCACGCGACCCCTGTGTGGGAGACGCTTCCTGGCTGGGCAGAGCCGCTCGACGGCGTGTCGTCGCTCGACGACCTGCCAGCCGCTGCGGCCGACTACGTCGAGTTCGTGTCACACGCGCTCGACGTGCCGATCGAGCTGGTCGGCGTCGGCGCCTCGCGCGATCGCGTCCTCGTGTGACCCTGCTCGCCTATACGGCGAGCACGTGGACCGAGGTGATCGTCGCGCTCTCGATCTTCGTCCCGCTCGTCGTCGCGGGGCTCCTGGCGTGGATCGTGCTCCGCGGGAAGAAGTCCGACCCGGATGAGCAACGCTGGGCGCGACTTGCGGAGCAACGCCGCGAAGCGGAGGACGAGGCTAGATCGAAGTGAGGTCTCCGGGAACGTCGACGTCGGCGAGCTCCGCGGGGTCGACCTCGACCGTGACGACGTCGAGCTCGTCGTAAGCCCGGTAGAGCGCGAGCGGGCCGCCCGCGGCGAGGCGCGCCTCGAGCACCGGCAGTGCGCTCTTCGCCCAGGCGCCCGGCAGCGGCCCGGTCTGCGGGACGGCGGCATCACGGCATGCGTCGCCGAGCCGACGAAGCGTCGACGGCGTGATCCAGGGACAGTCGACGGGCAGCACGACCGTCACCTCGTGCGTCGCCGCACGCAACCCGGCGACCACGCCGACGATCGGCGCGCGCAGCTCCGAGCCGTCGTCGAGCACGTCGAACGGCAGCTCCCCCGCCTTGCCGACGACGAGCACCTCGTCGCACGCCTCGGCGAGCAGACGCCGACCACGCGTCGCCAGCGTCTCCCCGTCGAGCTCGGCGAGCGCCTTCGGCGACCCGTAGCGCCGGCTCGCCCCGCCGACGAGCAGAACACCCGTCAGCGCTCGACGCGCCACGGCTCGCTGTACACGTTGAAGCGGCCGCCGCGGACGAAGCCGCAGATCGTCACGCCGCGGTCCTGCGCCAGGTCGACGGCGAGAGACGACGGTGCCCCGACGGCGACGAGCACCGGGCAGCCCGCGACGGCCGCCTTCTGCACGAGCTCGAACGAGAGGCGCCCGCTCACGCACAGGATCTCGCGCGCGAGCGGAAGGCGGTCGTGGCCGAAGGCCCAGCCGACGACCTTGTCCATGGCGTTGTGGCGACCGACGTCCTCACGCAGGCAGAGCAGGCTGCCCTCTCCGTCGAACAACCCCGTCGCATGCAGGCCGCCGGTCTCCTCGAACGCCGCCTGGGCCGCGCGCAACCGGTCCGGCAGCGTCACGAGGACGGCGGCCGGCACGGTCAGCTCGCTCTGCACCCGCGGCGCCTCGACGGCGACGGCCTCGAGTGCCCCCTTGCCGCAGACGCCGCACGACGACGAGGTGTAGAAGCTCCGCGCAAGCCGGTCGGGATCGAAGCCGGGCGCGTCGAGCTCGACGGCGTTGGCCGCGAGGTCGTCCGGCAACCGTGCGCCCGCCGGCCTGAGCCCCTCCGAGAGCGCAAAGCCGAGCGCGAGCTCCTCGTCGTGGCCCGGCGTGCGCATGGTGACGGCGACGGGGCGGCCGCCGATTCTGATCTCGAGCGGCTCCTCGACGGCGACGGAGTCGACCGTGTCCCCGCCCGGCACGCGCACCACCTGCACCCTTGTCGTCGAGTACGGCGGCACCGGCACCGGCCAAGTATCGCGGCAAATCGACGCGAGTAGACTCGGCCGGTGAACGTGGTCGTCGTCGGATCGGGCGCGCGCGAGCATGCACTCGCGTGGCGACTGCGCCGGAGCCCGCTCCTCCAGGAGCTCCACCTCGCGCCCGGCAACCCCGGCATGGCCCCGCTCGGGACCTGCCACCCGCTGCGGCCCGACGACGGCGACGGCCTGCTCAGCCTCGCACTGACGATCGACGCCGACCTGGTGGTGATCGGCCCGGAGGCGCCCCTGGTCGCCGGCGTCGCCGACCACCTCCGCCAGAACGGCATCGCCGTCTTCGGCCCGAGCGCGGACGCGGCGCGCATCGAGGGCTCGAAGTCGTTCGCGAAGGACGTGCTGCGCGCGGCGAGGGTGCCCTTCGCCGAGGCGTTGCCGGTCGCACGTGTGCCGTGCGTCGTCAAGGCCGATGGGCTGGCGTCGGGCAAGGGGGTCTTCGTCTGCCGGACACCGGACGAGCTCGCGGCGGCGTTGCGGGCGGTGCAAGCGTTCGGGAGCGAGCTCGTGATCGAGGAGCTGCTCGAGGGCCGCGAGCTCTCGCTCTTCGCGCTCGTCGACGGCCGCCGCGCGATGCCGCTCGGTGCCGCACAGGACTTCAAGCGGATCGGCGACGGCGACACCGGCCCCAACACCGGGGGCATGGGCGCGTACTCCCCCGTGCCGTGGGGTGGTGAAGTCGAGGAGCTCGTCGGCCGCATCCACCAGCCCGTCGTCGACGAGCTCGCACGTCGGGGCACGCCGTTCGTCGGCTGCCTCTTCGCTGGACTGATCCTCACGGAGGACGGCCCGAAGGTACTGGAGTTCAATGCGCGCTTCGGCGACCCCGAGACGCAGGTCCTGATGCCGCGTCTGGCGAGCGACCTCCTCGAGCTGCTGACGGCGGCGACCGAGAACGACCTTCCGAGCGAGCCGGTCGAGCTAACCGGCGAGGGAGCCGTCACGGTCGTCCTCGCCGGGCCCGACTACCCGGCTCAGAGCACCTATGCCGGGGCGCCGATCAGCGGCGTCGAGCGAGCCGAGGAGTCGGGGGCGCTCGTCTTCCACGGGGGCACGGCGGTTCGCGCCGGCACGCTCGTGACGAATGGGGGCAGGATTCTCTCCGTGACCGCCACCGGACCGACGATCGCGGACGCCCGCGACCGCGCCTATGCCGCGGTCGAGCTGATCTCGTTCGACGGAGCCAGGTGCCGGCGGGACATCGCGGCGGCGGCCGGTGGCTAAGCCGCGTGTCGGGATCATGGTCGGCTCCGAGTCCGACCGCGAGCGCATGCAGGACGCGCTGGACGAGCTCGACGCGCGCGGGATCGGCTGGGAGTTCGAGGTCCGCTCCGCGCACCGGACGCCCGACGCGGTCGCCGAGTATGCGAAGACGGCGGCAGCCCGCGGCCTGCGCGTGCTGATCTGCGGGGCGGGTCTCGCGGCAGCGCTCCCGGGCGTCGTCGCAGCTCACACCGAGCTGCCGGTGATCGGCGTCCCACTCCGCTCCTCGAAGTCGGTCCTGGACGGGCTCGATGCGCTGCTCTCGATCGTCCAGATGCCTCCGGGCGTACCGGTGGCGACCGTCGGCGTCGACAACGCGAAGAACGCCGCGGTGCTCGCAGCGCGCATCCTCGCCCTCTGCGACTGATCGCCTGAAGCCGCTCTACACTGTCGCGAGTGATCGCCCGCTACTCCCGTCCGGAGATGAGCCGGATCTGGTCGGAGGAGGGCAAGCTCGCACGCTGGCTCGAGGTCGAGCTCGCGGCGCTCGACGCCTGGGCCGAGCTCGGCGCCCTCCCTGCCGCCGACGCGCGCGCCGTTCGCGCCGCCGCTGCGCCGCCGACTCCCGAGCGCGTTGCAGAGATCGAGCGTCTGACCGACCACGACCTGGCGGCGTTCGTGGACGCCGTGCAGGAGCAGCTAGGCCCGGAAGGGCGCTGGCTGCACTACGGCCTCACGTCCTCGGACGTCCTCGACACGGCACTCGCACTGCAGATCCGCGACGCGGGCGAGCTCGTCCTCGCGGGCGTCGGCCGCGCCGTCGCCGGCGTGGTCGCGCTCGCGCGCGCGCACCGTTCGACGATCTGCATCGGTCGCTCGCACGGCGTCCACGCGGAGCCGACCACGTTCGGATGGAAGCTGGCCGGGTGGGCGTTCGAGCTCGACCGTGACCGTGACCGACTGACACGCTCCCTCGCCGGCTGCCTGGTCGGCCAGTTCTCGGGCACGGTCGGTACGTATGCCTCGCTCGATCCCGCGGTAGAGCGGATCGCATGCGACCGGCTCGGGCTCGAGCCGGAGCCGGTCTCGACTCAGGTGATCGCCCGCGACCGGCACGCCGACCTGCTCGCGACGCTCGCGATCGTCGCCTCCTCGCTCGACCGCTTCGCGACCGAGATCCGCCACCTCGCCCGCACCGAGGTCCGCGAGGTCGAGGAGCCGTTCGCTGCAGGGATGAAGGGCTCGTCCGCGATGCCGCACAAGCGGAACCCCAAGGTGGCGGAGCGGATCACCGGCCTGGCGCGAGTCGTGCGCGCCGCGTGCGGCGTCGGCCTCGAGAACATGCCGCTCTGGCACGAACGCGACATCTCTCATTCGTCGTCCGAGCGGATCGTGCTCCCCGACGCGTTCCTCGCCCTCGACTACATGCTCGACCGCTTCGCCTGGCTCGTCGAGGGGCTCGTCGTTCATCCAGACCGGATGGAGCGCAACCTGTGGTCGTCGCACGGGCTTTTCTTCTCGCACCGGCTCCTCCTTGCACTGGTCGACGCCGGCCTCGACCGCGCTGACGCCTACGGGCTGGTCCAGCGGAACGCGCTCCGTGCGTGGGACGAGGAGCGCGACTTCCCCGAGCTCGTCCGCACCGATCACGAGCTGACCGCCGTCCTCGACGAGGACGCCCTCGCCGAGGTCTTCGACCTCGAGGCGACGGTTGCAAATCTCGACACCGTCTTCGACCGCCTCGATCGCCTCGCCCCGAAGGAGGAACCAGTCCATGTCTGACGCCCTGCACGTCGGCAGCGGCAAGGTCCGTGAGCTGTACGCGCTCGACGACACTCGCCTCTTGCTCGTCGCAAGCGACCGCATCTCCACGTTCGACGTCGTCCTGCCGACCGAGATCCCGGACAAGGGCCGCGTCCTGACCGGGCTCTCCGGCTTCTGGTTCTCGCGCACTGCGGAGCTCGTGCCGAACCACCTGCTCGAGCTGCGCGACGACGGACGGTCGACGGAGTGTCGGCGCCTCGAGATGCTGCCGATCGAGTGTGTCGTCCGCGGATACCTCGCCGGCTCCGGCTGGAAGGACTATCGCGCGACCGGCGAGGTGTGCGGGCACCGTCTGCCCCCTGGGCTGACGGAGTCGCAGCAGCTTCCCGAGCCGATCTTCACGCCGGCCACGAAGGCCGAGACCGGCCACGACGAGAACATCGACCGCGAAGCCGCCGCCCGCCTCGTCGGCGAAGAGCTGCTCGCCGAAGTGGAGACGACGGCTCTCGCCCTCTACTCGTTCGCGTCGGAGTTCGCGCGCGACCGCGGGATCATCCTCGCGGACACGAAGCTCGAGTTCGGTCTCGACGCCGACGGCCGGCTCGTGCTCGGGGACGAGGCGTTCACGCCCGACTCCTCACGGTTCTGGCCCGCCGACGGGTACACGCCCGGGACGACGCCGCCGTCGTACGACAAGCAGTTCGTCCGCGACTATTGCGAGTCGCTCGGCTGGGACAAGACGGCTCCGGGCCCGGAGCTCCCGGCCGACGTCGTCGAGGGCACCCGCGACCGGTACGTCGAGGCGTTCGAGCGGCTGACGGGCCACGCCTTCGACGACTACCTCGCCGACCCGAGCACGGTCCTCCGGTGAGAGCGACGGTGCTCGTACGGCCGAAGCCAGGGATCCTCGACCCGCAGGGACTGGCGGTCGAGAGCTCGCTTCGCCACCTCGGCTTCGACGTGACGGAGGCCCGCGTGGGCCGCGTCGTCGACGTCGACCTTGCCACCGACGATCCCCAGGAGGCGCGGTCGCAGCTCGAGCGGATGTGCGAGCAGCTGCTCTCGAACCCGTTGATCGAGAGTTACGCGATCTCCCTGGACGAGGCGGCTGCCGAGTGAGCGACAGCCCGCCCCCGATCATCCCGGTGGTGGTCTTTCCCGGCTCGAACGACGATCGCGACGCCCGGCGGGCACTCGAGCTGCTCGGTGCGGAGTCTCCCCGGGTGTGGCACACGGAGGAGCGACTCCCGCGCGACGCACGCGGCGTCGTCTTGCCGGGAGGCTTCTCCTACGGCGACTACCTCCGCTGCGGCGCGATCGCGCGCTTCTCACCCGTCATGGCGGCGATCCGGGCGTTCGCGGCGGACGGCGGGCTCGTGCTCGGGATCTGCAACGGCTTCCAGATCCTGACCGAGGCACGCCTGCTGCCGGGCGCGCTGAGGCCGAACGCCTCTCTGCGCTTCGTCTGCCGGGACGTCCCGCTCGTGGTCGAACGCGACGACCTGCCGTTCACGGCCCGCTGCGCGCTCCGCGAGGAGCTGACGATTCCCGTCAAGCACGGCGACGGCTGCTGGTTCGCCGATCCCGACCTGCTCGGCGAGCTCGAGGCGAACGGGCAGATCGTGCTCCGTTACGCCAGGGGCTCGAACCCGAACGGCTCGGTCGCGGACGTCGCGGGCGTCTGCAACGAGGAGGGCAACGTGTTCGGGTTGATGCCGCATCCCGAGCACGCGGTCGACGGCCTCCTGGGCTCGACCGACGGCAGCGCGATTCTCGGGTCGCTCGTCGACGCGGCTCGATTGTCGGTCGCGGCGCCCGTCTAGGCCAGACCTCCGAGACCGAGGAGCCCGGCGAGCTCCGGCGTGCTCCCCAGCTGCGTGCGGAGCCGCTCGAGGTCGCGGGCGCGCAGGGTCACCGGGCCGCGACGCGCGACCCCGTCGGTGGTGTAGGCGAAGCGGACGAGTCGCTCGCCGCGCTCCGTCTCGAGCAGCTCGACCGCCGAGGCGAACCGCTTCTCGCCGGCCTGCTGCCTGAGCACGAGCCGCTCGAGCAGCACGGTCGGCCCCCAGGGCGTCTGAATCGGCTTCGCTGCGGGCGACGTGCGCATGACGAAGACGATACGGAGAGAAGTGCAACGCGTGGGAAACGCCTTCGTCACGAAAGCGTGAAGGATGCTCCACAACAGGTTTCGCGTCCTCCGTGAACGTCCACGTACGAGCGGTGGCGCACCGTCTCCTCCGCCTGCTCGCCGTCTGCATCTGCACGGCCGCCGTCTCGCTGCTCGCGACTCCCCGCGCACAGGCGGCCCCAGGAGTGCGCTTCGGGCTCACCGACGACGCGTGGCTCCAGGACGGGCCGGGCACGCTTGACGACCGGCTGGCCCGCCTGCAGGCGCTCGGCGTCGGCGATCGTGCGCTACACGATCCGCTGGGACCAGGTGGCCGCCTCGCCGCCGGCGGTCGCGAGCGACCCGGAGGATCCCGCGTACGACTGGAGCGCACCGGACGAGGTGCTCGCCGGTTTGCGCGACCATCACATCGACGTGATCGTTCAGCTCGTCGGGACGCCGTCGTGGGCGAACGGCGGTAGGGCGCTCAACGTCGCGCCGACGTCCGCGACGAGCTTCGGCTCGTTCGCGACCGCTGCTGCGCGCCGCTATTCGTGGGTGCGGCGCTGGCTCGTCTGGAACGAGCCGAACCAGGTGCACTGGCTCCGCCCGACGAGCCCTGCGGTCTACACAGCCCGGCTTCTGAACCCGGCGTACGCCGCGATCCACCGAGCGATCCCGAATGCGCTCGTGGCAGGCGGCGGCACAGCACCGCGCGCCGGGATCGGCGGCGTCTCACCGGTCGCCTGGCTGACCGGGATGCACGCCGCGCACGCCCGGCTCGACGCCTACGCCCACAATCCGTACCCGCTCGACCCGCGGCACGAGACGCCATATGCCGGCTCCTGCAAGCACTGCACCACGATCACGATGGCGACGATCGGCAGGCTCGTGACCCTCGTCGGACGCGACTTCCCGCGGGCGCGGATCTGGCTGACCGAGTACGGCTACCAGAGCAACCCGCCCGACCCGCTGCTCGGCGTCTCGCTCCCGTTGCAGGCTCGCTACGGCAGCGAGGGGGCCTACGTCGCCTACAGGACGCCGCGCGTCGACGTGCTGATCCACTTCCTCTACCAGGACGAGCCGGAGCTCGGCCGGTTCCAGAGCGGTCTCGTGACGACCACGGGCCGCGCGAAGCCTGCGCTCGCCGCCTTCGAGCTCCCGCTCGCGGAGACGGCCCGCACCGGTGCGACGACAGCGCTGTGGGGCCAGCTCAGGGCTCCGGGCGCCGGTCTGACGGCGACGCTCGAGCGCCACACGGCGAGCGGCTGGCACGTCGTGGCGGCGATCTCGACCCATGCGGACGGCGTCTTCGCGTGGCGCGGTGCGCTGCCGCGCGGAACGCTCGTGCGCCTTCGAGCGGGTGCCCTCGTCGGCGCACCGCTGATCGTCACCTGATCTCGCCTACGCGTCGATCGGGATGTGCCCCGGCTCGGCCGCGACCCTGTCGAGCCAGCGTCGGATGCCCTCGTAGGGCTCGAGCTCGAACTCGCCCTCCTGCGCCACGTGCGTGTACGCGTAGAGCGCGAGGTCGGCCAGCGTCATGCCGTCGCCGACCAGCCAGTCGCTCGTCGCGAGATGCCGCTCCATCGCGTCCAGCGCGCGGTAGCCGGCGGCCCAGAGCGACCCGAGGCGACGCTCGAACTCCGATCGCGAACGCCCGGAGTACGCGATCAGGAAGCGGGCGACGGCTATCGCCGGCTCATGGTCGTACTGCTCGAAGAACATCCACTGAAGGACCTGTGACCGTTCGTAGCGATCCGCGGGGACGAATCGAGTCCCTTCGCCGAAGAACCAGCAGATCGCACCGGACTCTGCGAGCGGCCGTCCGTCGTCGAGCACGATCGTCGGCACACGGTGGGCCGGGTTGAGGCCGCCGAGCAGCTCGGGACGATTCGAACGGTCGGCGACGTCGACGGTGCGCCGCTCGACGGGCAGGCCGAGCTTCGCGAGCAGGAGCCGAACCTTGTAACAGTTGCCCGAGACCGGGCTGTCGTACAGAAGCACGCCCCGACTATCGCACGCGATGGGTGGTCGCCCTCAGGGAACGGCTTGATCCTCGGCTACCTGATGTATCGCTTGGATTGGTGCCGCGGCAGATGGCGATCCTGGGCCTCGTCGGCGGGCCGTCGCTTCATCCAGCTTCCAGACATAAACGTCGTTTCGTCGGCTGCGCCAGTGTGCGGGAATGTCCCCTGGCGGTGTCGTGACGGCCGGGCTGAGCGCTTAGCGGCGGGCCACGAAGATGTACTCACGGCTGTCGTCGTCGAGCGGTTCCCCGGCGAATCCGCCATGGAGAGCTTCGAGGCGCAGACCCGCGACGTCGAGGAGCCCCAGCCATTCGTTCTTGGTTGCCCACCAGAGCGAACCGGTTCCACCATCGTCCAAGGTGATGTCGACTCGGTTATCGCTGACGCTGTAGTGGATCGTGTGCGGCACCGGGACGCCGGGCGCCGCGTCGGCGTGCTGACCGTCTAGGGCGGATGCGATGTGATGGTCGAAGGCGAACGCGTTCCAGGCGAAGCGGCCGTCAGACCGAAGCGATGCCGCGACCCGCTCGAAGCAGCGGCGACGATCGGCCCACGTGGGCAGATGCAGCAGAGACCGCGCAGGGCAGTAGATCAAGGCCGCCGGCTCCTCGATTTCAAGCTCCCGCATGTCTCCTTCACGCAGGTCGAGCTCGACTCCCGCCTCCACTGCGCGGACTCGCGCCTGCGCGAGCATCGCCGGCGAAGAGTCAATCCCTAGTACACGCCTGCCCGTTGCCTGAGCAACCGGGATCGCAACGCGCCCGGTGCCAACTGCAAGCTCGACCAGTGGCCCGTCAGCATCACGGGCAAGCCCGACGTAGAACGGGACGTCAGCAGTGCGAGGCGACCCCTCCTCGTCGTATCGGTCCGCCCAGGCGTCGTACCAGCTCGACATGGCAACACCAATCTACGCGCCAACGAGGCGGCCTTCGGCTGGGCGAGCGTTCCGGACCGACCCCTGACCCCTGAAACGCCGCGAGTCTAGACGACGTCTTCGCGTGGGACGGCGTTGCTTCGCTTGAAGTAGAACTCCGTGTCGTGGTCGGGCCAGACGCCGATCGTGTCGGTGTCGGGATAAACCCCGATGCTCGGGAGCGCGGCTTTCGAGAACGCCAGCACCCTTGCCACGGCCGTCCCGCGGTTGGTGATCTGGTGCGCGCCGCTGGGGCCGGGCGCGAAACGCATCAAGGCGCCGCGGTCGAGCTCGATCTCGCGGTCCGGGACGCGGACTACGACGGCGCCGTCGACCACCAATAGCCACTCTTCGACGTACTCGTAGTGGTATGGCAACGACTCACCCGAACCTAGGTCGTACAGGAACATCGCCGTCTCGTCGGAGCTCAAGTCAAGGCGGCCGGTGAACTCGTCTTCGAAGAGGTTCGGCATGATGCCTCCTTAATCTCGATCGGATAACTCTTGCGCTCCTGGCCTGTTGCCGTCGACCGAGGACGCTTGCGCTAGTGACGCGTACAGACGCCAGAGCCGCGGCGCCGTACCATCCAACATGATGGTGAGGGAAACGATGAAGCCCGGCCTCCGGTACGTAGCGATAGCCGGGGTGGTGGGCGGCGGCGGGCAGGGGAGCGTCGGACTGTGAGCGGGCCGCAGGGGCCTATCGAGCCGGAGCTGCGCGCGGGGCGGCCGATCGACCCGAACGTGCGGATCGGCCATGTGCACTTGCGTACTGCCGACATCGACCGGGTGCGCGACTTCTACGTCGGGATCCTCGGCTTCGACGTCGTCCACGAGGCACGCGGCGTGCCGGGGTGGGGGACGACGGGCGACATCCTCTTCGTGTCGGCCGGTGGCTACCACCACCACCTCGGGTTCAACACGTGGAAGTCGGCCGACGGGCCGCCGCAGCCGGACGGCGTCACGGGGCTGCATCACGTTGCGCTCAACTTTTCCTCGCAGGCGGAGCTCGCGGAGGCCGTCGGCCGCCTCGTTGACGCGGGCGTTCCGTTGCGGCAGCTCACGGATCACGGCACGCATCTCGCCGTCTACCTGAGCGACCCGGACGGGAACGACCTCGAGCTCGCGTGGGACCGGCCGTTCGAGCAGTGGCGGCGCTACGGCTCGGACGACGCGCCGCCGAACGACGGCCGGCTCGAGCTCGACGAGCTGCTCTCGTATCGCAGGTGACGCTCCTCGCCGACATCGTCGCGGCGTCGCAGGAGGTCGCCGGGACGAGCCAGATACCTGACCTGGGCCAGTGTTAGGGAATGTCACCTGAGCGGCGACTTGGCGATCCGCTCGGCGGAGGCACAGGAGTGGCAGAGGCCGCGCCCGTCGAGCGGCAGGATCGGATACCACGTCTCTACTGCCTCGGTGATCCAGAGGCCGAACCCGTCGGGTCTGAAGTTCGCCCAATCTACGTTGGCATCTCGGCCATGTTGATGGCATGCCGCACAGGCGACGACGTATCGCCTGAGATTGGGGAACTGATCTTCGAGCGGCTGACGTTCGAGCTTCCCGCGTGGCATACCAGAGACGTTAGCCGTGCCCTGGGCCAGTGCGCGGGAATGACCCTCGAAGTGGACGCGGAGTCTGGACGGTGATGCGGGGCTGCGAGCATTGTGGTGTGCGTCGTCAAGTTGTCGTCCTGGCTCCCGTCGCGATCGCCGCGTGTCTTGCAGTGGTTGGGGTCGGCTCCTCAGGAAGTGCCGCGGCCGTGGGCGCTGCATCGTCCGCGCACGTCTGCACCGGGGCGACGTTGTTTGGCGTCCTGCCGGTCTGGGCGCGCGCGGGCTTCTCCTCGCCGAAGCCACGGATGCCGCATGTGGTCGGCCGAGACGGCGAGATCGCCGCGATCCTCTTTGGCTATCCGCTCGCCTCGCCTCCCGCCGCTCAACGGAACAACAAGATCCTTTGGGTTTCGCGCCGTTACCCGGCCCGGCCGACGGCTCTGTGGATCAGGGCGCAGCGAATGGCCGGTGCTCGCACCGTCAGTCAACCGGTTACACGGCTTGTACGAGGCGGTCCTGGCCCCTCGATCATCAATCTTCCCGCCGCGGGATGCTGGCGGTTGCGGTTGGCTTGGGCGGGGCGCACCGACACGCTCGACCTTCGCTACACAAGCCCCTGAGCGATCCCCTGCGCCAGTGATCAGGGATGTTCCCCGACGCCGTTCGGTCCCCGCCCGCTACGCACGAAGTAGACGGCCAATGAGAGAGCTAGCGCGAGGAAGCCGAGTAGACCGAGCTCGTACAGGACGTTAGTGAGCGCGCGCCCTACGGCGGGAAGGCTTTCGAACTGGGCCGTGACGATCAGGATCCTTCGTACCACGGCGATCAAGCCGACGAACAGGAACGGCTCAACGGCGATTTGATGGGTCCGCAGCACGAAGCGAAGCGTGTAGACAAGCTCCGCGATGATCAGCGTCAGCAAGATCCGGTCGAGCACCGTCACCGCGATGCTGACAGAGCCCCGCCCCGACGAGATCCCGTGCGCAAGCTCGTGAACCGTTCCGATGAGCACCAACACAGCGGCTGCGGCCAGTAGCAGTCCGACCGCGCCGTACAACAGCATCTCGAAGCCGACGAGACCGGCCAGCAGCCCCCGGCCTGGTTCGCCCTCCGGCCGACCGGTAAGTGGGCTCTCAGGAACAGACGTCATGACTCAGCATATTCGTGCGCCAGCTTCTGGTCCTGCGTTCCAGAGGTAAGCAACGCGAGCGTGGGCGAGTGTTCCGCAATGCACCCCGAGCGTTAGCGAAACATCTCGCCGCGCCCGGTGTCAGCGCGTCACGTTGACGATCGCGCTCAGGTGCGCCCCTCCGGCGGACGCCGTGATGCGCCAGCAGCCGAACGACGGGAAGTAGAGGAGGCTCGGGTAGAAGGTCCCCGTGGACGAGTAACTGAGCGGGCCTACATCGGCACGCAGGCGACCGCTCCTTCGGTCGACTCTGCGGCCGGTGACGCTCGGCGTCCCGTGTGCAGTGAACCAGCCGACCTTCGTGCGAATCCAGCTGTTCTTCTGGATGAACGCAATGCCGGCGCGGCCATCGGGAACCGCGACGAACCTCGCACCCTTCGGCAGCCCGACTGCGATATGCGCGTTGCCGAAGTCGAACGACCGGCGCCCCGGCACCGGATGCGATGACGTCTTCGATACACGGCAGGAACCCTCGACGGGCGCATCGCGCAGCACCATCTTCGCCGGTGCCGCCGAGGCGAGGAGCGTTCCCGCGACGGGCAAGACAGCGAGTGCGATCGCTGGATGACGGCCCACGTCGAGATTCTGACCCCGCAGTCGTCAGGCGGCAACCTCACCTGCGCCAGACCGTATGGGGTGCCCGGCGCCTCGCTCGTAGGTTGGCGCGGGTTGCCGTCGCGATAGGCGCGGCGGTAGAGCCGCAATTACGGGAGGCGCCGGTCATGAACGAAGGTAGCTGGGTCGGACTGGATGTGCACGCTCGCTCGGTTGTTGCCGGGGTGATCGATGCGGGGAGCGGTGAGCTGCGGTCGCTGCGGCTGCCTGCGGGGAGCGAGGCGACGGTGGCGTGGCTGCAGACGCTGCCGGCGCCGGTGCGGGTGGTGTATGAGGCCGGGCCGACCGGGTACAGGCTGGCCCGTTCGTGCGCGCAGGCGGGGATCAGCTGTGTGGTTGCGGCGCCGTCGCGGATCCGGCCGGCGGCCGACCGGGTGAAGACCGATCGGCGGGATGCGGAGCGGCTGGCGAGGCTGCTTCGATTGGGCGAGATAACTGCGGTGCGGGTGCCGGGTCCGGAGGAGGAGGCCGCGCGTGATCTGGTGCGGGCGCGTGAGGATGCCCGCGGGGATCTGATGCGTGCTCGGCACCGGCTCTCGAAGCTGTTGCTTCGTCATGGTGCGGTCTACGACGCGACCGCCTGGACGCGAGCGCACGACCAGTGGCTTCGCCGGAATCGCTTTGGGAGCGGGCCGCTGTCGGTCGTGTTCGACGAGTGCTACAGCCGCATGATCGACGCCAAGAGCAGAAGGGACACGCTCGACAAGGCGATCAGCGAGCTGGCCGCGAGCGACCCGTACGTCGATGTCGTCGAGCGGCTCGTCTGTCTGCGCGGCGTCTCCACCTTCACAGCGTTCGCGCTGACCGTCGAGCTCGGCGACTGGCGTCGGTTCCGGCCGGAGTCGCTCGCTCCCTTCCTTGGACTCACCCCAAGCGAGAGCTCAAGCGGAGAGCGGCGCCGGCAGGGCGCGATCACCAAGACCGGCAACAGCCACGCGCGGCGGCTCCTGATCGAGGCCGCCTGGCACCACCGCCCGCCGTCGCGTCGAAGCGTCACGCTCGAGCGCAGACGCACCGGTAAGCCCCTTGCTGTGCGCGCTCAGGCCGAGCGCAGCGGCCGCCGCCGCACGGACGCTGGCAGGCGCTCGAGGCCCGCGGCAAGCCGCGCACGATCATCGTGGTCGCCGTCGCGCGCGAGCTCGCCGGACACTGTTGGGCGCTCGCAACGATGGACTAGCCGCCGCCCCCAACGGCTTCGGCGAGGAGAGCGCACCGGCGAAAACGACGCGAGGAGCGACCCGAGAGAACACTGTGAGCAACCCCAACCGGCCACGCTCGCCGCCAGAGAACGGCTCCGCTCCTCATCTCGCACACCCGGTCATGCGGCACCAACCCGCGCATATGAGTCGCGACACAGACGTCGACGACAGCCGATGCGCTCCCCCCGCCGAACCCTCCCGCAACCGCGGGCAATTCACCCTGCGCGTTGACGGGCGTTTCTCCATATGAGTGTTCGTCAATGACGCCTGAGCGAGATCGCTCAACCAATGATCAGGCCGTACTCCAGACGATCAGACTCGGGTGCCCGGATCTGCAGTCCGCTGCGCCTTTGAAGTCCGGCGGTTTCGGTGCTCTTGAAGCATCGTCTGCACTGCGAATGAGCTTGCCGCCGAAGTTGACGATGTTTCTCTTGGGGTCGTAACCGGCGCCGAACTCTGTCAGCCGGATCTTCTCGTGCATCCGAACCCGGCTCCGAAAATAAGAAGCAAGGGTCGAGCGGTCTTTTGAGCGGCTGCCGAGTCGCTTGCCGGGTTGCGTGGTCGAATACCACTGGAAGCGGGGGGCTGGTGCCCAGACACGGTCGGCGGCTTCCACCCTCCCGCGGTTGAAGCTTGCGACGAAGGCGTAGACAAGTCGTGTCGTAGCGGCAGCGGTGCAACCACTTGCGTGCTGTGTTCGTTCGTGCACCGCTGTTCGTGACGCACTGCTTGTCACCGCGGCGGCGGCGGCCAGGAGACACACGACCGCGAACGTCACGAGTCGCCGGTCTGTCGACCGCATCATCATCGCCGCCTAGGATACGGCCTTCTCCACGAAACAGGTCCATCGCCGAGGACCTGAGGCGCTTCGGGTGGCGTGGACCAGCGTTGCTCCTATGTCAATGGCGGCTCGTTCTTGAGGGTGGTGTAGACGGTGCGTGCGAGTTGTCGTTTGAGGCAGCGGAGTGCTTCACGGCGTGTTTTGCCTTCTGCTTGTTTGCGCTCGAGGTAGGCACGGGCGGGTGGGTGCCAGCGGCCTTGGGTGACGGCGATGCGGTGGAGGGCGCAGTTGAGTTGGCGGTTGCCGCCGCGGTCGAGGCGGTGCCGTTGGCTTTTGCCTGAGCTCGCGTCGAGTGGTGCGACGCCGGCGTGGCGGGCGAGCTGCGCGTCGGTGTGGAAGCGGCCAATCGGGCCGATCTCACAGAGCAGCTTGGCGGCGCTCAACGGGCCGCAGCCGGAGATCTCGAGGAGCCGTGGTGCGAGTCTCTGGGTGCGCTGTTCGAGCTCTCGGTCGAGCGCGAGCACCGACCGGGTCAGTGTCTTGCAGCGGCCGACAAGCTCACGGCTGATCCGCACCTGGACCGTTTGCTCGCGGCGGGCGAGCAGACGTGCGAGCCGGTCGAGCCAGACGGTCCGGTCGAGCGCACCCAGCGGCACCGCCAGGTTCGGGTCGAGCTCGTGCAGGTGCCAGCGCAACCGCTGTTGAGCGCGCCGCCGCTCGTCTACCAGGTCGTCGCGGTGATCAACCAGCAGCTTCAACTCGTGCAGCACGTGCTCGCCCGGCCGCGGCCCGTCCACTCGGCTCCTGCAACGCGGCCCGCGCGATCGCGAGCGCGTCGATCTCATCCGACTTGCCGCGGGTACGGCCGCGTCGTCGCTGCGGCGCCGTCAGCCTCGGCGGTACCCGCACCAGCCGCTCACCTGCAGCAACGAGCGCCTGCTCGAGACCTCGCGTGACCTGCCGACAGTCCTCGACCGCCCACAACCGCTCCTCGCCCAGCGCGTATCCCCACTCGATCACCTGCGCATCGACCGGGCCGCGTGTCTCGGCGACGCTACGGCCAAGCTCGTCAACGGCGACCGCGGTCAGCGAGTGCTTGTGTACGTCCAGCCCAACAACGATCATCTCTCTCGCCTCCTACCGTTCGGAGAGGCGACCGGCGAGCGGACAGACCTCAATCGAGGCAAGCTGCCAAGCTCCTATCAGGTCACGCTCGACGGTCTTCGGGAAGGCGGCGGCGACATAACGCTGGACAGTCAGCTCAAGGGAGCGACGTTCCGGAATCGAGTCAGCCGCCGCCAACCCGAACTCTCAAACTCAAACCAGACAGCACGAGCTCAAGATGACATTGAGTTCCGGAATGACGCCTGAGCGCCGATCTCTTCAACTGTTAGGGACCGGCATCGGCTCTTGCCGGAGGCCTGCGCATCGGCCAGACCGGCGGTCCACCTTCCGGCAGCTCATATAGACCCAGGTGGACGAAGCCGAGACGCTCGTACAGCGCCGCGCTGCGCTCGGTGCTGGCCTCGATGTACGCGGGTAGCCCATCCGAGTCGGCTCGCTCCAGCGTCGGCTGCATCAGCGCCGTTCCCAGGCCCTTCCCCTGCAGCGCGGTGCGCACGCCGACCGTTCGCACGTAGAAGTGGGGTTCTCGTAGGTGTCGCTGTTCCATCGCACGCTCGACTCTGATCGCGCGGCGAAACCGCGCACCGTACGCCCACATCCACCTGAACGCCTCCTTCCCCGTCATGGACTTCCGCATCTCCCAGGCATCGGGCGGCAGCTCGGCTACCGCGCCGTCGTACCCGGACGTCGTCCACACGGTGCCCCCGTTCGCCAGCACGTACTGCTCGATCTCAACCGCGAACATCGCTCGCAGCCGCGCCTCCCGCCGCCAACGCCACGGCCGAAGGAACGTGAACACCGGATCGTTGATCATCGCGTCCGCCAGCGCTGCCGCCACCTTCGGCACTTCATCCAGAGTCGCTGCCCGGACTTCGATCGGTCCCAACGCAGTCACCATATCGTCACCTTCCCAGACCGATCGGCAAGCTCTGACTCCGCCGCGATCTCGCGTTCGGGCGTCGCGAGACGTCGCTTGCGCCAGTGCTCGCGAATGACGCCCGATCCCGTCCGCATCCGCGGAGCTGGCGCAGTCGGCTTAGGATCGTGGCGTGCCTCCGGACGTCACCCTGGTCGAACGGGAAGAAGTCCGCGTGATGTTTCGCCGGTCGAGCGATGAACAGGAGTCGATCACCCGCACCTGGGCTGAGGTCGAATCAGCGATCGGGTCGCTCCGTGGCCGAAAGTTCTACGGCGTGTTCGACCCCGAGACGAACGAATACCGGGTCTGTGTGCAGCGGCGTGACGGAGACGACGCAAGCGCGTTGGGGCTGGAGGACGGAACCATTGCTGGCGGCCGGTACGCACGGCAGCGGCTGGAAGGCGAGCCACCTGCGCTCTACCGCCTCATCCAGCAGACGATGGAGCGACTCGCGGCCAGACCGGACCGAGATCCCACACGACCTGAGGTCGAGTTCTACCGTCGCCACGACCTGATCGAGCTTCTAGTTCCGGTCGCCTAGCACCCTTACCGGCTCTCACGCGCCCCGGCTACGTGCGTGTTGCGGAATGACGCCTGGACCGTCGAGCGCAATGCTTCCCGTTAGTGGGGTTTAGTCCGGCGCGACCACGGGTTCGGGAGGAATGGCTCGGTAGACGCGCCACCTGCCGGGGACGCCTTTGAGTTCCCGCTCTCCGCGGTCTTCGAGGACGACCCCGGTGCCGGCGACCAGATCCTTGACTGTCTGCGAGACAAGCACCTCGTTTGGGCCGGCGGAGGCGGCGACTCGGGCACCGATCGAGACGGCCAGGCCCGCGACCTTGCCATCGTGAAGCTCGCATTCGCCGGTGTGGACGCCGGCGCGGACCTCCAGACCGAGTTCATGCATTCCGTTGACGAGCGCCTGGGCACAGCGAATGGCTCGCGCCGGGCCGTCGAAGGTCGCGAAGAAACCGTCGCCGGCGGTGTCGCGCTCCTCACCACGGAAGCGGGTCAGCTCTCGGCGGACGAGAGCGTGGTGACGCTCGAGCAGCTCTCGCCAGGGGCGATCCCCGAGCTCGGCCGCCCGCTCGGTCGAACCGACGATGTCGGTGAAGAGAAGGGTTGCCAGAACGCTCTCGGGGACCTCAGGCACCGCCTTGCGAGCGACGAAACGCGCCACTTCTTCGGGAATCTCCGGTGACAAGAAGATGTGCTGGTAGTCCGTCCCCGAGACACACAACGCGTGCGCAGAGGGGATCAGGTCGGCCACTTCGCGTGCGTTCCGTTCCGCGTTTGCCGACCGCTCGCCGATCCCCCCAACCGACCGATACATGACGAGCGTAGGCACCCGGACAGCCGGCAGAACCTCGCGAAGGTCGGTCTCGATCCAAGCACGGTGAAGAGCGTAGGCGGCGGCGGGGCTGGCCCCGACTCGGAGCCAGTTGGCGAACCACTCCCGCTCGGTCGGATTGGTGGCAAACGACGGCGAGGTGTCTTCAAGAATCTGGTCGCTGAGCCCCTGCGAGCCCCACCGATCACGCAGTTCCGCGAGCCGAGCCCGCCAGGCGTCGGTATGCCCCTCACGCGCGTAAGTGAAAGGATGAAAGAGGACCAGCGCGCGCGTCCGCTCCGGATAGGTGGCGGCGTACAAGGCGGCCATCGAGCAGCCTTCGTGCGACGCCAGAAGGACTGTGCTCGACGAACCGGCGGCTTCGAGGACTGCGTGCAGGTCCTCCATCCGCGTCTCGAGGGCAGCGAACTGCCCGCCGTGATCCGAAAGACCTGTCCCGCGCTTGTCGAAGAGAATCAGCCGAAATGACTGGGTGAGTTGCTCGTAGAAGTCGCGCCAGTGCCGCGACTCCCAGCCGTAGACGAGGTTCGAGACGAAATCCGGGATATAGGCGAGGTCGGTCTCGCCATCGCCCACCAGCTGGTAGGCGATCGCGACGCCACCGTTCCGCGCGTACCGGATGTCAGCTGTCACAAACCGAATCTTCTCGAACGCTGTGTCCACCGCCAACCCTAGTCGGCTTCCCCAGGCGCTACTTCACTCCCCTGCGCCAGTGTGCGGGAATGTTCCCAGAAGGCTGGACCGGTGGTCACGGTTGCGGTGAGTCGAGATCCGATCTGTGCTGCGGGCTACTGCCGATGCAACCGCGTTCCACAAGGCGGATTCTCGATCCATGCGTGTACTGGTCGTCTTCGCCAGCCGCCATGGGGCGACCGCGGAGATTGCGGCTCGCATCGCGGCGCGGCTGGTCGACTCCGGCGCCTCGGTTGACCTGCGGTCTGTCGACGAGGTCGAGACGCTCGACCCCTACGACGCCATCGTGCTTGGCGCGCCGGTCTATGACCAGTCGTGGCCGCCCGAGGCGAACGCGTTCATTGCCGAAAACCGCGAGGCTTTAGCCGCTCGCCTGCTCTGGCTTTTCAGCGTCGGATCGTTCGGCGATACGAAGCGCCTGATCGGTCCCCTGACCCACCGGGAGCCGAGGGGTATCGAGGAGATTCGCGCCGCGGTTCGCCCGTGCGAGTATCGCGTCTTCCAAGGCGTCATCCAAAGACATCAATGGCCGTTCTGGTCACGCCTGTTCTTCCACGCCTTCGGTGGCCGCTTCGGCGATCACCGCGACTGGCCGACGATCGACGCGTGGGCTGACCGGATAGCGGCCGCGTTTCCCAGCCCGCCCCGCGAGACCCAGCTCGCGGCGGACCAACGCTCACACGAAGGACAGGGTTCGTGACGGCCCTGATCCGCCGCAGGACGGAGACGCTGCGCCGCTTTCGTGAACGCGCTCGGACGCGGGACTCGCAGCTTCTGATCGACGAGTTCCTGCCGCGCTACGACTTCGCGGTGGTGCACGCCAGCGTTCTTCCGGCTCAGCCGGAGGCCTGCTACCGGGCAGCTCTTGGCGTTGACCTGCTGCGCGACCCGGTCATCCGAACCTTGCTCGGCATCAGGTCGCTGCCGCAGCGTCTCGCCGACCGCCTCGCCCGGCGACACGACGCGGCGACGGCTGAACCGCCGCCTACATTCAGGTTGGGCGACATGGTCCGCTACGGCTGGATCGTCCTCGACGAGGAGCCGAACGTCGAGCTCGTCCTCGGACAGATCGGCCGACCGTGGAAGTCGGCTGGAGCGTCGAGTGGACCACCGGTCGAGCCGGCCGCGTTCGCCGATTTCGATCGTCCGGGGTTCGCGAAGATCGCCGCCAACCTCAGGGTCGAGCCCTACGGGGCCACCGCGTCGATCCTCACGATCGAGACACGGGTCGCACTAACCGACCCAGAGAGCCTGCGACGGTTCACCCGCTACTGGACATTCATCCGTCCCTTCAGTGCTCTGATTCGCCGCATCGCATTACGACTGGTCGCCGCCGACCTGCGCCACACCCCGCCGTCAGCGGCGTGAACGCCTGAGCCTCCAGCGGGCGGACCGTCGTCTTGCGCGCGTGTTCCGGAATGACCTGATGGGTGGCTTCTTGCCGATCGGGGATCCACCGATGACTAGAGGTCGTCGGGCGCGATCATTGACGGATGGCGAATCGGCCTGGTCCTCCTCGCGTCATCAATGCGTGCGTGAAGGGCCTGCTCCGTATCGGAGTCGCAGGACGACATACCTACCTTCTTGGTGTGCGCGGCCGAAGAAGCGGCCGGACATATTCCACGCCAGTCATCCTGGTTGAGAACGTCAGCCGCTGGCTGGTTGCGCCCTACGGCGAGGTGAGCTGGGTTCTGAACGCTCGAGCGGCTGGTAAGGCGACCCTCAGCCGGGGGCGACACCACGAAGAGATCAAACTCAGCGAAGTCAGCCCGCAGCAGAGCGCTCCGGTTCTTCGCGCGTATCTCCGCCAGGCCAAAGCGGTCCGCTCTAGCTTCGACGCGTCGCCTGACTCGCCCCTTGACGCATTCGAGGCGGAAGCCGATCGGCACCCGGTCTTCCGCATCGAGCCAGTGTCATCGTGAGCCGACTCGATGTCGCCCCGCATTCTGGCTTCCTGACGCACGCTGACGAGGGCCGACTCAAGCGGTAGCGACCTGCTTTGGGGGAGTGTGCGGGAATGTCTCCGACTAGGTCCGGTGGCGGAAGCGTCGTCAATGGCGGCAGCCTGCGGTTC
This sequence comes from uncultured Thermoleophilia bacterium, assembly GCA_963725595.1. Classification (GTDB taxonomy): domain Bacteria; phylum Actinomycetota; class Thermoleophilia; order Gaiellales; family Gaiellaceae; genus PALSA-600. The sequence goes on from CAVRYT010000005.1 coordinate 105,335, forward strand.
TAGGCATCTGCGCTCACGATCAGGCGATTCCCCCGTGCGGGTGTGACTACTGGTCGGCCTGAGGCGGATAACAAGAAGAGGGTTGGGGCCTACCGGGGTGCCGCTGCCCGCGGTTCCGACGGCACCGTGCAACCGTGTAGCAAACTCAACCCCGTGTCGAACGGCCCGAGTAATGTCACCTCGGGCCGTTCGCGTTGGGTTGCCATAAGAGCAACGTGCACCTGATTGAACTTCGGGCGTCTCCACTTATGAGGCTCCCTCGGCTTGATGTCGTGACCGTCGTCTTCAGTGTGGAAGCGCGCGGATGGCGGCAAGCAATTCCTGGTGGCGCCGCTCCTCATCGCTTGGACCGGCCTCCTCCTCTGGCTTGCCGAAGCGCTTCGTCAGCGCGTCCACCGGCTTGACGATGAAGAAGAACACAGCCGTCGCGATTGAAACAAAGACGATTACGGCGGTAATGAACGAGCCGTACAGGAACACGGAATGGTGAATCGTGAAGGTAAGGTTGCTGAAGTCGGCCTTGCCAATGATCGCGGCGATGATCGGCATCACGAGGTCATTAACGAGCGCGGTCACCACCGCCGCGAACGCAACACCCATAACAAACGCCACAGCAAGAAGGACAAGATTGCCTCTCAGCAGGAAATCTCTGAACTCCTTCAGCATCGTTGATCCCGCCTTCCGGATGAGAGTGTCGTGTAGTGGTGCTGATTCTGGGCTACCGGGCGGCTGGTGCTAGATCCTCGCCCTCGATGGACTGACAAGCCTCGCCTGCGCGACTGTCCCCTGACGAGGAACGCTACGTGCGCTCCTCGTCACGAAATTGCTTCAGGATGAAGCAGGGGTTACTGCGTCGAGCGCTGCTGAGCCGTCGTAGTGGTTTCAGCCGAGCGGAACTCAGCGCCGACCTCCTCTGTCCAAACGCGGATAGCGTTCCAGTCGCGCGCATCGACGTTCTTGTTTCGGTCGACACCGCCGAAGACGCCGATCGAGAGTGGCTCAACCTCGGGCATCTTGGCGAGCGCACGCTGGAGTTGCTGACCGGATCGGTCGAGCGCGATCTCCTCATTCCTGCATGGCCCCATCCCGAAGACCGCCACCGGTTTCGAGGCGAACTCTTTGCGGTGCCGTTTGAGCAACCGGCGCGCGTCTCGGTGCCAGCGACCGCGGTAGAGCGCACCGCCAACCACAACAGCGTCGTAGCGGCCGCCATCCTTGACCTTCCCGGCTGGCTCAACCTCGACCTGGAAACCTCGCTCGCGGAGCGTCACCCCGACTGCCTCCGCGACCTCACGCGTCGACCCTCGTTTCGTCGCATACGCGACAAGAACCGAGTAAGCCATCGCCAACTCCCTTCGTGCTGTCCTCTCTCGTGCCCTCCGACGGCCTGGGCGGGGGCAAGTGCGGCGCACCCCTCGCAGCGTCGAGGTATCCCGAGTCTCTGACCAACGCTCACCAACCGCTTCGGTAGTTCGAAGCAAACCCAACGAATCGGCGCTTCGGTTCAGGGCGCTCCCCAACTGCGCACTGCCGTGGGCGAGTGTTCGCCAATGACCCCTGACGGACCGATGAGTCAAGGCTCAGTGAGGGGTCATACGTTCAGATCGAACAACAACACCCTGAAAGGGGTCCGAAGTGGCTGAATGGGAGAAGCAGATCATGGCCATCAACCTGCTCGTCGGAGACCTCGACCGCTCGACGGCGTTCTACACCAAGGTCTTCGGGATGCCTCCGCGGCACGAGGACGAGGACACCGCGATGTTCCGCTTCAAGGACACCTACATCTTCTTACAGCGTGGTGAGGCTCACGAGGACGCCCCAACAGGCGACGTTCTCGACCTAGCCAAAAAGGGCGTGGGGCAGTTCGCAATCATCGTTGAGGACGTTGACGCGGTGCGTGCTGAGCTGGACGAGCATGGAGTGGCGGCGATTAGCGGCCCGGCTGATCGCGACTGGGGTATGCGCACGATGACCTTTGCCGATCCAGGCGGTCACACCTGGGAGATTGCACAAGAACTGCCTGGCGCTCCCGACTCGTCCTAGGCCGCACCCTCGCCTGCGCCAGCGTGCGCGACCGACCCTGAAACCGCGGCGCCTAGAATGCGATTCGCCCGGGCAAACAGCGAACTGTGGCCGATGCTTGCACCGCCCTCACGTTGTTCGTGGCCGTCGCCGCGGCTTCGTCCGCACTCTTACTCAGGCGGCGGCCGTCCATTCGGACGCGAAGGTTCCTCGCCGCTCGGAATGTTGCCGTCTTTGCGGCGATCGCGGTTCTTCTCTCTCTCGCCGTAGGGTCGCCCCATAGCGCCGGTTTCTGGATCGTGCTGGCCGCCGCCCTCGCGGTCTTGGTGCCGTACGTCGTTGTACTCACGTGGCTCATGCTTCGCCGGTAACCGCCGGGCATGTCGGCGAAGGCAGGATGCACACTTCGCGTGCGCGAGCGTTCCGCGATGCCGCCTGAAGGTCGCTGCACGAGCCGTACCTGTATGCCGAGCTCAGATGGCCGTCTGAGATTGGTCAGGGGTATGGTCCCGACATGCGCATGAGACATGTCAGTGCCGTTCTCGTCGTTTGCGCAGCCGCCGCGACACTTGTGGGGGCAGCAGCCGCGGCCTCCGTGCAGGTCACGGTTCACGCGGCGAACCACGCGCCGAAGGTCAACAAACCGTGGCCGGTGACAGTGACTGTGACTGAGGCAGGGAAGCTGGTCGCGGCGACGCTGACGATGCAGATTCTGTTCAGCGGGATACCTGTCGGGAAGATCGACAACGGCCGCGTCTACCACTTCGTCGGCACCTGGAAGGAAAGGGCCGGCAACGAGATCACGTTCCCCGCGGCGTCGAGAGGCGTGCCGCTCACCGTCCAGTTCATCGTGAAGGCGGTGGCTCAGACGATCCGCAAGAACTGGTCGATCAAGGTGCAGTAGCGCCGCGAGACGGTGAAGGCGCCGGTTGCGCCCAGGATAAGGATCAGGGTCGCCGAAGTTCACCGGAGAGGTCGCTCCAACGGGACCCCTTCGGAGCCCTCGGCGGACGCTTCGTCGTGCAGTCACCGCCAGCGCTGTCTTCGGCGTGGTGCTGATCTGCTGCTTCGTGGTCGCTCGGTTCTCGACTGATGGCCTGAGGTTCGCGAGTGCATTTGCTGCGAGCGGGACGGGCGCGTTCCTGATCACCGTCACGACGATCCGGCTTTTCAGTCTGGGCGTGCGCGGGAGTTGGGGCACGCTGCTCCAGGTTCTCCGAAGCCCCAGCTAGAGACAAGACGCTCCGTTGGGCGAATGGTTCGAGTGTTCCCTGAGACGCGCCGCGTGGACCTTAGGAGGCTGCTTGGACCTCAGTACGTGAGCCAGACGCCGTACACCCGGATTCCGGCGTCTACACGCACATGAATTCGGCGACCGGGGTTGCTCTGCGCATCGGGGAGATCGAGCGCCAAGAATGTCAGGACCTCGTTAGCGCGCAGCGCCGGAGTGATCTGGCAATAGACGAGGTACCTGCGCGGCCGCCGGACGTACAGCAGTCTGGCGCGGCCGCTGATCGATACCCCTTGGCCAAGGTAGATGTACGTCGACGGCGGAACTCGAAGCTCGATCCTTTGGATGCGGCGAGTGCACCTGCTCACCGTGAGGGTTCTCCAGTCGCTGTTCGGACCCCACCCTCAACGAGCAGGGCGGCGGTGAGGTGGCAAGCACTCTCGCCCCTCCACTCTCCGCTACTGCGGCGACGGCGACAAACACCGCCGCCGCGCTTGATGCCGCCATTGCGATCCGTGAATGACGCGGCATTTGCCTCCGACACGTCGCTTCACCGACACCGGTGCCGCGAGTCGACCGTAGCCCATCGCGAAGCCCGTCGACATCGGTAGTTATGCGAAGGCGCTTCGTGGTCGCCGGGGTGCGCCTGCCAACCGATTTTGCGAAGTGTGGGGCAACGACGCGAGCGCCGCCGACAGCAGGGCTTGCAGGCCTGCGCCAGCGTCCTCTTGCTCGACCCTGGCTACTTGCCGCTGCGCCCGATGAGCTCGACGCGATAGTCGTCGGGGTCGCGCACGAAGCAGAGGAAGCTTCCGCCCTCGCTCACCTGGTACGGCGGCCGCTCCGGAGCGATTCCCTGCTCGCCGAGCCGATCGAGCGTCGCCTGGAGGTCGTCGACACCGATCGCGACGTGCCCGTAGGCGGTGCCGAGCTCGTACGTGCGGCCGTCGTGGTTGAACGTCAGCTCGAGCTCCTCCTCCTGGCCCGGCATCCCGAAGAAGTAGTTCGTCGCCTCTTTCTCGCCGTTCCGGACGATGTCCATCTCCCGGCGGAACTCGAAGCCGAGCGCCTCATAGAAGGCACGGCTCCGCTGCGGATCCGTGATCCGCACCATGGTGTGCAGGTACCTGGCTGTCATGGCGTCATCCTACGGCGCCTCGAGCTCCTCCCGGAGCACCGAGAACAACACCGCATCCTGCCACTCGCCGTGCCGCAGGTACGCCTTGCGCTTGACGCCCTCACGCGTGTACCCGGCACGCTCGGCGTGCGCGATTGCGCGCTCGTTGAAGCCGTAGCACGCGAGTTCGAGCCGGTGGTAGCCGAGTTCGAGCAGGAGGTAGCGCTGCAGCAGCCGCGCGGCCTCGTCGGCGATCCGCCGGCCGCGGAAGTCCGGGTGGATCGCGAGCGCCTCGCCGTACACGATCCGGTTCTGCTCGCTCACCTCGTGGTAGCCGAGCGCTCCGGCCCGCCCGCCGTCCGCGAGCACGATCAGCCGGCCGAATCGCTCCGGCTCCGCGAGCGACCGCTCGACCTCCTCCCGCACCGCCGCCGCACCGCGCGCCCGGTTGCCGCCGAGGAACGGCTCGACGTCCGGATCGTCGTACAGCTCGACGAGCCAGTCGACGTCCTCCGGCTCGGCTCGCCGCAGCTCGATCATCCGCCTGACCTTAGCCAGCAGAGGCCACCGATACACTGGCCCCCTGAGCTCGGTCGCGGAACCTCTCCACCGCACGCTCGGTCTCACGGACTGGGAGTTCGGCCGCATCCGCGAGCTGCTCGAACGTGCGCCGAACGACTTCGAGCTGGCGGTCTTCTCTCTGCTCTGGTCGGAGCACTGCGGCTACAAGCACTCCGCCCGACTGCTGCGGCGGCTGCCCTCGGCAGGGGAGCGCGTGCTTCAGGGGCCGGGCGAGAACGCGGGCGTGATCGATCTCGGCGAGGGCGTCGCCGTCGCGTTCAAGGTCGAGTCCCACAACCATCCGTCCGCCGTCGAGCCGTTCCAGGGAGCGGCAACCGGCGTCGGCGGGATCCTGCGCGACGTCGTCGCGATGGGGGCGCGGCCGGTCGCCCTGCTCGACGGGCTGCGCTTCGGGGAGCCCGACTGGCACTTCCGCCAGGCGGTCGCCGGGATCGCGCACTACGGCAACTGCGTCGGCGTTCCGAACGTCGGCGGCGAGTGCGCGTTCGACGAGGCGTACGCCGCGAACCCGCTCGTCAACGCGATGTGCGTCGGCCTGCTGCCGACCGAGCGCGTGCTGTCGGCGCGGGCGCAGGGCGTCGGCAACCTGGTCGTGCTCTACGGCGCGACAACGGGACGCGACGGAATCGGCGGCGCCTCCGTGCTCGCGTCCCAGGATCTCGAGGGGTCGGACGAGAAGCGCCCCTCGGTGCAGATCGGCGACCCGTTCCGCGGCAAGGCGCTGATCGAGGTCTCGCTCGACCTCGTCGAGCAAGGACTCGTCGTGTCGCTCCAGGACTGCGGCGCCGCGGGGCTCGCGTCGGCGCTCTCGGAGATGGCACGCGACGGGATGGGCGTCGACGTGCACCTCGACCGCGTGCCGCTCCGCGAGGACGGGCTCGAGCCGTGGGAGATCATGATCTCCGAGTCGCAGGAGCGGATGGTCGCGGTCGTCGAGCCCGAGCGGCTGGACGACGTGCGCGCCGTCTGCGGGCGCTGGGAGCTCCCCTGCACGGTGATCGGCGAGGTGACGGACCACGGTGAGCTGCGGGCGCTCTTCGACGACGACCCGGTCGGGAGCATCCCGGCGGATCTCCTCACGGACGCCTGCCCCCGTTACGAGCTCGAGACCCGTGAGCGGCCGGTTTCCGCGGCACCGGTCGCGCCCGTCAACGCCGAGCCCGAGGAGTGGGTCTACGAGCAGTACGACCAGCTCGTCGGCGCCCGCACCGTCCGCCGTCCCGGCCTCGACGCTGCCGTGTTGCGGATCGACGGCCGGCGCGGGCTCGCGGTGACGCTCGACGGTCCGCCGCTCGGCTGTCGCAACCCGATCGAGGCCGGCTTTCGCGCCGTGCTCGATGCGGCGATGAACGTGGCGTGCGCCGGCGGCGAGCCGCTCGCGCTCACCGACTGCCTCAACTTCGGCAACCCGGAGAAGCCCGAGATCGCCTGGGAGCTCGAGCAGGCGATCGAGGGGATCGCCCGGGCGGCGGAGTCGCTCGGCATCCCGGTCGTCTCCGGGAACGTCTCGCTGTACAACGAGACCGGCGGCGCGCCGATCCCGCCCACCCCGGTGATCGGCTGCGTCGGCCTCGTCCGCGACGTGACGAGGATCCCCGACCGCTGGCGACGCGGCGACCGGGTCGTCCTGCTGCGCGGGTTCGGCCACGGGCTCGTCTCGTTCCTGTGGCGACACGCGCACCTGTTCACCCTGGCGCACGACGTCTCCGACGGTGGCCTCGACCTCGCGCTGGCCGAGGCCGCAACGTGGTCCGGCAGGGAGCTCGTGTTGACTCGACACAAACCCCTGGGTGAAGGCGTCGTGGTCGCGGTCGCACCCGGGACCGAGATCCCGTGGGACGACATCGTCGAGCTGGGGACGGTGGCGTAGATGTGCGGCGTCTTCGGGGTCCGTGCGCCCGCGCGCGACGTCGCGCGGCTCGCGTACTTCGCCCTGTACGCGCTCCAGCACCGTGGCCAGGAGTCCGCCGGGATCGCGGTCAGCGAGCACGGTCGGCTCACCGCTCTGCGCGACCTCGGGCTCGTCGCGCAGGTCTTCGACGAACGGAGCCTGTCGGGGCTCGAGGGCGAGCTTGCGATCGGTCACACCCGCTATTCGACGACCGGCGGCAACGCGTGGGCAAACTCACAGCCGCTCCTCCACCACGGCCGCGCACGCACGGTCGCACTCGGCCACAACGGCAACCTGGTGAACGCCGACGAGCTGCGCGTGTCGCTCGGCAAGACGCTCGCGTCGACCTCCGACTCCGAGGTGATCGCCGCGCTGATCGCAGACGACGAGCGCCCGCTGCTGGATGCCCTGCCCGCCGCGCTCGCACGGCTCGAGGGCGCCGCGACCGTCGTCGGGCTCGCCGAGGGCCGGCTGTTCGCGTTCCGCGACCCGCACGGCTTCCGCCCGCTCGTGCTCGGCAGGCTCGGCGACGACCCCGTGCTCGCCTCCGAGTCCTGTGCGCTCGACCTCGTCGGCGCGGAGCTGGAACGTGAGATCCGCCCCGGCGAGCTCGTCGTCGCCGACGAGCACGGGCTCACGTCGATCCAGGCTGTCGAGCCCGCCGAGCGCGGCTCGCTCTGCATCTTCGAGTTCTTCTACCTCGCGAGACCCGACACCCGGCTCTCCGGCGTCGAGGTGCACGGCGCACGTGTGCGCATGGGCGAACGGCTCGCGCAGGAGGCACCGGCGGACGCCGACCTCGTGCTGCCGATCCCCGACTCGGGCACGCCTGCGGCGATCGGCTTCGCCCGCGCGACCGGCATCCCCTTCAGCGAGGGGCTGATCAAGAACCGCTACGTCGGCCGCACGTTCATCCAGCCCGAGCAGGGCATGCGCGAGCAGGGGATCCGCATGAAGTTCAACCCGCTCGCCGAGGTCGAGGGCAAGCGCCTGGTCGTCGTCGACGACTCGATCGTGCGCGGGTCGACGACACGGCAGATCGTCCAGATGCTGTTCGACGCAGGAGCCGCCGAGGTGCACGTCCGTGTCTCGTCGCCGCCGGTGGTCTCACCCTGTTACTACGGGATCGACCTGGCGTCCGAGGACGAGATGATCGCCGCGCATGCCACCGTCGAGGAGGTGCGGGAGGCGATCGGCGCGACGAGCCTCGCCTACCTGTCGCTCGACGGCCTCCAGGCGTCGACGCGCAGGCCGGCCGATGCGCTGTGCCGCGCCTGCCTGACGCGGGAGTACCCGACCCGCATCCCGACGGCCGCGGCGAAGCACCGGTTCGAGCCGTCTACTGCAGCGACCCGGCCCGCCGGTACCTGACCGCGCGCGCGACCTGACGCGGGTCGAGGCCCTGCTCGAGCAGCCGCTGGCGCGTCTCACCCTCTTCGGCCAGGCGCAGGAAGAGCCATGCGAGCGCGGCGAGCGTCACCACCGACCCTTCGGCCATCATCACGATCCCGCCGAGGTTCAGATCGTGCACCGGCGTGATGCCCCAGAGCGGCGCGTGCCGGTAGACCCCGTAGAAGGCGTGCGACGACCAGATGAAGACGTTGCCGAGGATCGTCTCGAGCAGCCGGACGGCGGCGATGTACCCGAGCTTCATCCCCGTGCCGAACCACACCGGCGCCGGCAGCGTCTCGACGACGGGCTCCCACATGAGGCAGCCGAACGTGAAGAAGCAGAAGTGCTCGAGCGCGTGGACCGAGTCGTGGTGCAACGCGCCGTCGTAGAGGTACGGGATGTGCCACACGTAGAGGTCGACCGCCCAGAGCGGAAGAGCGACGAGCGGGTGCGCGAGCACGCGCAGCCGGTCGACGAGACCGATCGCGAGCACCGGGCGCAGGATCGGCCCGGTCATCCCGAGCACGAAGCAGAGCGGCGCGAGATCGCCGAGCAGCACGTGCTGGGTCATGTGGACGAAGAAGAAGTCGGTCTCCCCGAGATGGTCGATCGGGGAGTTGAGCGCCAGCACGACCAGTGCGATCCCGGTGAAGAACATCGTCTTGCGGAAGGCGGGCACCGGCCGCCCCTGGCCGGCCAGCGTCTGGCAGCGACGCACGTACAGCGCCGTCGCGACGACCGTCGGCACGATCTGGAGCGGCTCGAAGCTCCACGGTGAGAGCAGCGAAGGCGACACGCGCTTGGAAGACTAGAGCCGTGCACCTGTTCCACTACCACCTCGTCACGTCGGAGCTGCGGAACGTCGAGGCCCGCTACGTGGGCAAGCTCGGCTTCGAGCTCGTGGCCCGTTACGGCCGCGTCGGCGAGGAGCACGTGGCCGCAGAGCCCGGCGTCTCCTGGGAGAGGCTCGACCGGGACGGCTTCAAGCTGCGCCTCTCCGAGCTCGAGCGCGGGGCGGTCAACGTCGTGATCCAGCCGGGCCACTGGAAGGTGCCGCGCATCGACCATCTCGGCGTCGTGCTCGACGAAGACGCTTTCCAGGCGGTGCTCGGCCGAGCCGCCCAGTGGGGCCTTCGTGTGCAGGAGCACGGCGGGCGCCGGACGTTCGTGGCGACGAACGCCGGCTACCGGCTCGAGATTCATCCGCCGCGCGAGTGGATCGACGAGCTGCTCGACGAGCAGGAGCAGTTCCGGCTCACCGAGCTCGTGCTGCGGGCCGACGACCCGGGGCTGAAGGCATCCGCGCTCGCGGACCTCCTCGCGCTCCCGCTCGAGGAGACCGCGGTCGCCGTCGGCGAGACGCTCGTGCGTTTCGTCCCCGGCGGCCCGGAGGGAAGACCCGAGCTGCACGCGGAGCGGTTCGCCTGACCACCCGCCCGGCCGCCTAGACTGCCACCTCTGAGCGACGAGCGAAGCTATCGGGCGGCTGGAGTCTCGCTCGCCACCGCGGGGTCGGTGGTCGAGCGGCTCCGGGCGGCCGTCGAGTCGACCGGCGCCCGCGGCTTCGGCGCGTTCGCGGGGCTGCACCCGCTCGACGGCGAGCGCTTCCTCGCAGCCTCCACCGACGGCGTCGGGACGAAGCTGATGCTCGCCCGGCAGCGGGGCCGCTTGCACGACTGCGGCGCCGACCTTGCCGCGCACTGTGCGAACGACGTCGCGACGTGCGGCGCCGACCCGCTGCTGCTGCTCGACTACGTCGCCGCGAACGAGATCCACCTCGACGAGGTGGCCGAGCTGGTGGAGGGCGCCGCCGAGGTGTGCCGACGGGCCGGAATGACGCTCGTGGGCGGCGAGACGGCGGAGCTGCCTGGGATCTACGCTGCGGGTGAGCTCGACTTCGCGGGCACGTGCGTCGGCGTCGTCCACCGCGACGACGTGGTGGACGGCAGCAAGGTCGTCGCGGGCGACGCCATCATCGGCTTTCCTTCCGCCGGCGTGCACGCAAACGGCTTCACGCTCGTTCGTCGCGTGCTCGAGGACGAGGACTACGACGGGCCTGACCTGCTCGCGCCGACACGCCTCTACCTCGACGTCGCGCGCTCGCTGCGCGGCCGTGCGAAGGGCTTCGCACACGTCACCGGCGGCGGCATCCTCGGGAACGTGGAGCGGATCGTGCCGCCGGGCCTGCGCGCCGAGCTCGACTGGGACGCGTGGGAACGCCCACCGGTCTTCTCCTGGCTCGCCCGTCACGTCGAAGAAGACGAGCTGCGGGACGTCTTCAACCTCGGCATCGGGTGGTGCGCCGTCGTGGCCGAGCCGCGACCCGACGAGCTCGTGATCGGGGTCATCACATGATCGGCGTCCTCGTCTCCGGCAACGGCTCGAATCTGCAGGCGCTGCTCGACGCCGAGCTGCCCGTCTCCGCGGTCGCCTCGAACCGCAAGAACGCCTACGCGCTCGTCCGCGCCCGCGCCGCGGGGATCCCGACGGCGACGTTCTCGCTCGACTGCCACGCGGACCGCGACGAGCGTGACCTCGTGATGGCGACGTGGCTCGAGGAGCACGGCGTCGAGCTCGTGGTGCTCGCGGGGTACATGCACCTGCTGACGCCGCCGTTCCTGCGCCGGTTCCCCGACCGGATCGTCAACGTCCACCCGTCGCTCCTGCCGGACTTCCCCGGCGCCCACGCGATCGACGACGCGCTCGCAGCGGGCGTCGAGACGACCGGCGTCACCGTTCACCGCGTCGACGAGGGGCTCGACACGGGCCCGGTGATCGCGCAGTCGCCGGTCGAGGTGGAGCCGCGCGAGACACTCGTCGAGCGTATCCACGAGGTCGAGCACCGACTGCTCCCGGAGGTGGTGAGGAACCTGTGCCTCGCGCGCTGATCTCCGTCCACGACAAGTCGGGCATCGAGGTGCTCGCCCGCGGCCTGCACGAGCTCGGCTGGGAGCTCGTCTCCTCCGGCGGGACGGCGGCCCATCTGATGGTGCTCGGCCTACCGGTGACGCGGGTCGAGGAGGTGACCGCCGCGCCGGAGATGCTCGGCGGGCGCGTGAAGACGCTCCACCCGAGCATCCACGCGGGCATCCTCGCCCGACGCGATGTCGAGGAGGACACGGCGACGCTCGCGGAGCAGGGGATCGAGCCGTTCGACCTCGTTTGCGTCACCCTCTACCCCTTCTCGTCGGTCGCGGGCCGCCGCGGCGTCGACGAGGACGAGGTGATCGAGATGATCGACGTCGGCGGGCCGTCGATGCTGCGCGCGGCGGCGAAGAACTTCAAGCACGTCGCTGCCGTCTCGGCCTCCGACCAGTACGAGACGGTGCTCGCAGAGCTGCGGGCACACGGCGAGGTCACCCTCGAGACGCGCCGGCAGCTCGCACGCGCAGCGTTCGAGATGAGCGCCGTCTACGAGGCGGCGATCGCCGCGTGGTTCGCCGGGGACGACCGGTTCCCAGGGCAGCTGACGCTGTCCTTCCGCAAGGTGTCCGACCTGTCGTACGGCGAGAACCCGCACCAGGCCGCGTCGTACTACCGTCAGATCGGCGCGCGGCGGCACCTGCTCTCCGAAGTCGACCAGCTCGGGGGAAAGGAGCTCTCGTACAACAACCTCGCCGACCTGGAGGGGGCACGCCGGATCCTGCGCGAGCTCACGCTCCCGGCGGCGGTGATCGTCAAGCACGCGAACCCGAGCGGCGTCGCCGTCGCCGACACGATCGAGGAGGCATGGGAGCGCGCTCTCGCCGCCGACCCCGTCTCGGCGTTCGGCTGCGTCGCGATGGTGAACCGCGAGATCGGCGACGAGCTCGGCAAGCGGATCGGCGAGCACTTCGTCGAGGTGCTGCACGCCCCCGGCTTCAGCGTGGGGGCGCTCGAGGCGCTCCGCGAGCGGCAGGGCCTGCGGATCCTCTGGGATCGCGAGCGCCGCGCCGACACGCCGGGCGAGCGGGACCTCAAGCGCGTGCTCGGCGGCGTCCTCGTCCAGGAACGCGACGCCGACATCGACTATCGCGAGTCGATGACCGTCGCCGTCGGCGAACCGACGGAGGAGCAGTGGGGCGACCTGCTGTTCGCGTGGCGCGTCTGCAAGCACGTCGCCTCGAACGCGATCGTGCTCGCGCGGGACCTGCGGACGATCGGCATCGGCGCCGGCCAGACAAGCCGCGTCGACGCCGTTCGGATCGCGATCGAGAACGCGCGACGGCACGGCCACGACCTCGAGGGGGCAGTGCTCGCGAGCGACGCGTTCTTCCCGTTCGCCGACGGTCCCCGGCTGGCGCTCGACGCCGGAGTGGCCGCCCTCGTGCAACCGGGCGGCTCGAAGCGGGACGACGAGGTGATCGCCGCCGCCCGCGACGCCGGCGCGGCGATGGTGCTGACGGGCCGACGCCACTTCCGCCACTGACGCAGGCTCGACACCCGCCTGAGTACGATCGATCCCGGCCTCGTTACGGGGGGCGAAGCAACCAGGAGGGTTAGCCGATGTCCGAGCCCGATCCCAGGCGGTGGGTGGCGCTTTCGATCGTCTGCGCCGCGTTCTTCATGACCGTCCTCGACGTCTCGATCGTGAATGTCGCGCTGCCGTCGATCGGCCGCGCGTTGCATTTCTCGCGCGACAGCCTGCAGTGGGTGATCACGGCCTACGCGATCACGTTCGGCGGCTTCCTCCTGCTCGGCGGCCGCGCCGCCGACCTGCTCGGCCGCCGGCGGGTGTTCCTCGCGGGGGTCGTGCTCTTCACCATCGCGTCGTTCTTCTGCGGCCTCGCCTGGTCGTCGGGCGTGCTGATCGCGTCGCGGGCCGTCCAGGGTCTCGGCGCGGCGATCATCTCGCCGGCCGCTCTCTCGATCGTCACGACCACGTTCGAGGAAGGCGCGGAGCGCAACAAGGCGCTCGGCATCTGGGGGGCGATGGGCGGCTCGGGCGCCGCGGTCGGCGTGCTCGCCGGCGGCGTGCTGACCAAGTACCTGGGCTGGGAGTGGATCTTCTTCGTCAACGTGCCCGTGGGCATCACCGCGTTCGCACTCGCACCCCGCTTCGTCCGCGAGAGCCGGATCGAGCGCGACTCGACCCCGGACGTCGGCGGCGCGGTCACCGTCACCGGCGGGCTGGCGCTGCTCGTGTACGCCGTCTCGAAGGCGCCCGACCACGGGTGGGGCTCCGGCTGGACGCTGTCACGCCTCTCCGTCGCGGTGCTGCTGCTCGCCGCGTTCCTGGTGATCGAGTCACGGGCCAAGGACCCGCTGATGCCGTTCCGGATCTTCCGCGTCAGCACGGTCGCCGGCGCGAACGTCGCCGGGCTCCTCCTCGGGGCGATCACCTTCGCGAACTTCTTCGTGCTGACGTTGTACGTGCAGAACGTGCTCGGCTGGTCGGCGCTGAAGACCGGGATCACGTTCGTCGCGACTGCAGGCACTGCGGTGCTCTGGGCGGGCATTGCGCAGGCGCTCACGACCAGGATCGGCCCGAAGGTCGTGATGCTCATCGGCTTCGCCGCGATGGGTGCCGGCATGCTCTGGTACACGCAGATCCCGGTGCACGCGTCGTTCTGGTCCGACCTCCTGCCCGGCTACCTGCTCGTCGGCTTCGCCCTGCCGTTCACGTTCATCCCGGTCTCGATCGCGGCGCTCGCGGGCGTCCAGCCGCACGAGGCCGGGCTTGCCTCGGGGCTGATCAACACGGCCCAGCAGATCGGAGGGGCGATCGGCGTCGCCGTCACCTCGTCCGTGTCGATCTCCCACTTCAACCACCTCGTGCGCGGCCACGGCTTCGCCGCGGCGTTCACGTCGGGATCGCAATGGGCGTTCTGGGTGACGGTCGGCGTCTCCCTGGCGGCGCTCGCGGCGACCGCCGTGCTCGTCCGCCCGTCCGAGCTCGCGACGATGGAAGAGGTGGCGGCGGGCGCGTGACGCGCCCGCCGCCTGCCATCTACAGCTCGCCGGGCGGAGTGAAGCGGTAGAAGTGCGGGCCGAGGCCGGCCCGGTTCAGGCCGAAGAGCAGCGCGAGCGACTCCTCGAGCAGGCGCGCCTGCTCGAGACCGCCGACGTAGAGCGGCACGTAGCCGGCGTCGCGGATCAACTGCTCGGTCACCTCGCGCGCGTCGTCTTCGGCCGCGTAGAGGTTCCCGGGCGGGACCCGCTCGTCGTCGATGCGGTCGTAGATCACGGCGAAGTTCAGGTTGAACGACTTCGCGGTCGGACCGCCGACGATCGACTTCACCTCGTGCGCAAGCGACTCGAAGCCCTCCACCCTCCCCCGGAAGCCGTTGGTGGCGTCGATCGTCGTCTTGCCCTCGATGCCCGAGACCTTGGCGAGCGCGTCCGCGATCGCGTTCGACGGCACGGCGACGAGGAGCGCGTCCGCATCGGACGCGTCGCCCCCGTCACGGCCGAGCTCCGTCACCTCGTGCCCGGCCCGCCGCCAGCGGGCCGCGAGACCGCCGCCGACGTTTCCGCGCCCGATCACCGTGATCTTCATCAAGCTCCTCCTTCGTATTCGCTCTCGCTGCGGTCAACGCAGCCGGCGGCGGTAGGCTTCCGCCGCGATGGCGCGGGAGTTCCCGACGATCCTCGATCTGATCGGCGGCACGCCGATCGTCCGCCTCGACCGCATCTCGCGCGACGTCCCCGGCGAGATCCTGGCGAAACTCGAGTTCCTGAACCCGGGCGGCTCGAACAAGGACCGGATCGGGCTCGCGATGATCGAGGCGGCCGAGCGTGAGGGGAAGCTCAGGCCCGGTGGGACGATCGTCGAGCCGACGTCCGGCAACACGGGCGTCGGGCTCGCGATCGCCGCAGCGCGGAAGGGCTATCGCTGCATCTTCGTCATGCCCGACAAGATGAGCCAGGAGAAGATCGCGATGCTCAGAGGCTACGGCGCGGAGGTCGTGATCACTCCCACCGCCGTCGACCACGACTCGCCCGAGTCGTACTACTCGGTGTCGTCACGACTCGCCGAGGAGATCCCCGGCGGCTTCAAGCCCGACCAGTACTCGAACATGGCGAACCCGGAGGCGCACTACGCGACGACCGGCCCCGAGCTCCTCGAGCAGACCGGCGGCGAGCTCGACGCGCTCGTCATCCCGGTCGGGACCGGCGGCACGATCAGCGGCGTCGGGCGCTACTTCAAGGAGCACGCCCCGCGCGTGCGGATCGTCGGCGTCGACCCGGAGGGGTCGATCTACACCGCCAGGTCCGACGACGACCTGCACCCGTACCTCGTCGAGGGGATCGGCAAGGACACCTGGCCCGAGACGATCGACCTGAACGTCGTCGACGAGTGGATCCGCGTCTCGGACCGCGACTCGTTCCTCGCCGCGCGACGGCTCGCGCGCGAGGAAGGGCTGCTCGTCGGCGGGTCGTCGGGCTCGACGATCGCGGGCGCGATCGTCCACGCGGCCACGCTCGGCCCGGGCTCACGGGTCGTCGCTGTCCTCCCCGACTCGGGGCGCTCGTACCTGTCGAAGTTCCTCGACGACAACTGGATGATCGAGCACGGCTTCCTGGAGCGGAGCGCGCCGGCGCCGACCGTGCGCGAGCTGATCCGCGCGAAGCCGGGCGAGACGCCGACCCTCGTCACGATCTCGGCGCACCAGAAGGTGTCGGAGGCGATCGACGTCATGGAGCGCTACTCGATCTCTCAGCTGCCCGTGGTTCGCGACGGCGAGTTCTCGACGATGGCGGACGTGATCGGCTCGCTGCAGGACCGTGCGCTGCTCGACCTCGTGTTCAAGAACCCCGACGCGCTGCACGAGGACGTCGCGGTCGCGATGCAGGGGCCCCTGCAGGCCGTCGAGGCGGACGCGTCGGTCGACGAGATCGTCACCGCCCTCACGGGCGGCACGAACGCGGTCGTGGTCGCCGAGGGCGGCCGCCCGGTGGGCGTCGTCACCCGCTCCGACCTGCTCGAGTACCTCGCGCACGCGCGCTAGTGACGCGCTCGACGACGGTCAGGCTCGCCGAGCTCAGGCGGACGATCGTGTCCGCCCAGGGCTACGCCGGCCGGTTCCGCCGCGCCGGCGACACGGAGGTCGAGGACACGATCCGACGCCTCACCGCAGTGCAGCTCGACTCGATCTCGACCGTCGACCGCGCGCACCGGCTGACGCTCTCGGCCCGGGTCGGCGCCTTCGACCCGGAGGTCGTCCCGCGGCTGCTCCGTGACGGGCGGGTCTTCGAGTACTGGGCACACGAGGCCTCGCTCCTCCCGGTCGAGCTGTGGCCGCACTTCCGCACCGTGATGACCGGCGGGGGCCACTGGGGCACGCACGACCGCGCGCTCCAACAGCACGCGGACCTGGTCGAGCCGATTCTCGAACGCATCCGGGACGAGGGGCCGCTCTCCTCGCGCGACTTCGAGGGCCAGGGCGGCGGCGGCATGTGGAACTGGAAGCCCGCGAAGATGGTGCTCGATGCTTTGTGGGACCAGGGCCGGCTGGTGATCGCGGGCAGGCGTAGCTTCCAGCGCCTCTACGACCTCGCGGAGCGGGTGATCCCGCGCGCGCACCTCGAGGCGCCGACCCCAACCGAGGACGAAACGCTGCGCGTGTTCGCCGTCCTCGCCGTGCGAGCGCGTGGTGCTCTCACCGAGGCCGCGATCCGCGAGCACTGGCGCCTCAAGGGCGGGAAGGCGCGCCTGCACCACCACCTGCTCGGGCTCGTCGAGGACGGCCTGCTGCGCGAGGTTCGCGCGGAGGACGATCCGGGCGCGCCGTTCTACGTCGCGGCCGACGCCGAGCTCGGCGGCGACCCGGCACCGCCGGTGCTCGTCTGCCCCTTCGACAACCTCGTCTGGGACCGGCCGCTCAACGAGCGCGTCTTCGGCTTCCGGCACGTGATCGAGGTCTACAAGCGAGAGCACGAGCGCGCGTACGGCTACTACGTGCTGCCGCTGCTCGCGGGCGACCGCTTCCTCGGCCGGGCCGACCTGAAGGCCGACCGCGCCGAGGGCGTGCTCCGGATCAGGCGGTTCACGGCGGAGCCGAAGGCACGCGGCAACATCGTCGAGAAGCTCGAGCGCGCCGCTGCCCGGCTCGCGCGCACGATCGGGCTCGAGCGGGTCGAGCATGCGTGAGGTCACGGTCGCGGAGGCGCGCCGGCTCGCCGTCAGGGCCCAGCTGCTCGACGGCTCGGCCACGAGCGTGCTCGACACCGTGCGCCGGCTCGGCTTCCTCCAGCTCGATCCGATCTCGACCGTCGCGCCGCCGCAGCACCTCGTCCTCTGGAGCAGGCTCGGCCCGTTCGACACAGCCGAGCTCGACCGGCTGCTCTGGGAGGAGCGCAAGCTCGTCGAGTGGAACGCGTTCCTCTGGCCGAGCGAGGACCTGCCGCTCCTTCGGTCGCGCATGCGCCGACGCGACCGGCCCCTCGACCGGCGCCTGATCTCCTTCCTCAGGGAGAACGCGGCCTATCGCCGGTACGTGCTGCGCGAGCTCGAGCAGAGGGGCCCGCTGCTCTCGCGTGAGATCGAGGACCACAAGCCCTCGGGACGCGAGGCGCACCGTTGGTGGGGGGAGCGGAAGATGGGGCTGATGCTGGGCGTGCTGAACACACGCGGCGAGGTCGCCGTCGTCGGCCGCCGCGGCAAGCAGCGGCTGTGGGACCTCGCGGAGCGGTGGTATCCCGAGACCGAGCGCGTGCCGTGGCCCGAGGCGCGCCGCCTGTTCGAGGAGAAGCGCTTCCGGGCGCTCGGCGTCCGGCTCGTCAGGGGCCGACTCGTCGCGCACCCGGACGCGGAGGACGGGCCCGTCCCGCGGCGCACGACGTTCCTCTCCCCGTTCGACCGGCTGGTGCACGACCGCGACCGGGCGCACGCGCTGTGGGACTTCTTCTACCGGCTCGAGATGTACGTGCCGCAGGGCAAGCGCGAGTACGGCTACTACGTGCTCCCGATCCTCAGCGGCGATCGTGTCGTCGGCCGCGTCGAGCCGGTGCACGACCGCAAGGCAGGTCGCCTGACGGTGAAGGGCGTCTGGTGGGAGGACGGCGTGAAGCCGGTGCCGCTCGACCGGCCGCTGAAGAGCCTCGCGCGGTGGCTCGGCGCAAGTCTCTAGCATCGGGCGCCATGGACTTCGAGACGCGCGCCATCCACGCAGGACAGGAGCCCGACCCGGCGACGGGCGCGATCATCACGCCGATCTACCAGACGTCGACCTACGTGCAGGAGGCGGTCGGAGAGCACAAGGGCTACGACTACTCGCGCGTCGCGAACCCGACTCGGACGGCGCTGCAGGTCGCGCTTGCAAGCCTCGAGAACGCAGCGCACGGGGTGGCGTTCAGCTCGGGGATCGGCGCGACGACGACGTTGATGCATCTTGTCGATCCCGGCGACCGCGTCGTGCTGATCGCCGACGTGTACGGCGGCGTGTACCGGATGACGTCGCAGGTCTACGAGCCGAAGGGCTACCGCTTCACGTACGTGCCCGCCCCCGAGTGGGACGACAACCTCGCGTCGCACCTCGACGAGGACGTGAAGCTCGTCTGGCTCGAGACCCCGTCGAACCCGCTGCTCAACGTCGTCGACATCCGGAAGGCTGCAGCCGCGGCGCACGCGGCCGGCGCCATCCTCGTCGTCGACAACACGTTCGCGACGCCGTACCTGCAGCTGCCGCTCGACCTCGGCGCGGATGCGGTCGTCCATTCGACGACGAAGTACCTGGGCGGCCACAGCGACGTGGTCGGCGGCTTCGTCGCGACGAACGACGACACGCTCGGCGCGCGTCTCCTCTTCCTGCAGAAGTCGCTCGGTGCGGTGCCGGGGCCGTTCGACTCCTGGCTCGTACTGCGCGGGCTGAAGACGCTCGCCGTGCGCATGCGCCAGCACTGCGAGAACGCGCGCCGCGTCGCAGAGTTCCTCGACGGGCACCCGGCGGTCGAGCGCGTCTTCTGGCCGGGGCTGCCCTCCCATCCCGGGCATGAGGTCGCAAAGGCGCAGATGCGCGACTTCGGCGCGATGGTGTCGTTCCTCGCGCACAGCGAGCGCGAGGCGCTCGAGCTCGTCGCGCGCACGCACCTGTTCCAGCTCGCCGAGTCGCTCGGCGGCGTGGAGAGCCTGATCGAGCACCCGGCGCGAATGACGCACGCCTCGACGGCGGGCGCCCCGTTCGCGCCGCCGGCCGAGCTCGTGCGCCTGTCGGTCGGGATCGAGTCGGCGGACGACCTGCTTGCCGATCTCGAGGCGGCGCTCACACGAACGGCATAACGGCCTGCCCTGCGAAGATGGCGTCATGGATTCGTTGCGCGCGATCGACCTCCGGTTCGGGGGCCGCGAGCACGCGATCGCGGTCTACCTCGTAGACACCGACGACGGCCCGGCCCTCTTCGACACCGGCCCGACCTCGACCCTCCCCGCGCTCGAGGCGGGCCTCGCCGGGCTCGGCGCGAGCCTCGCCGACCTCCGCCACCTGCTGCTGTCGCACATCCATCTCGACCACGCCGGAGCGGCCGGGCCGATCGTGCGCGCGAACCCGCACCTCACCGTGTGGGTGTCGGAGATCGGGGCGCCGCACCTCGTCGACCCGTCCCGGCTCGAGCGGTCGGCGCGGCGACTCTACGGCCAGGCGTTCGACCCGCTGTGGGGCGAGCTTGCGCCCGTGCCGGCGCAGAACGTTCGGATCGCGGCGGGGGACGTGCTCGGCTGGGAGGCGTTCCCGACCGTCGGGCACGCGTCACATCACGTCAGCTACGCCCGTGGCGGCACGGTGCTCGCGGGCGACGCCGCGGGGGTGCGCCTGCCCGGATCCGAGTTCGTGCTGCCGGTCGCACCACCGCCGGACATCGACGTCGAAGCGTGGCACGCCACCGCCGCCTCGATCCGGGCACGCGAGCCGGAGCGGCTCGCGCTGGTCCACTTCGGCGTCCACGAGGACGTCGACGCTCAGCTCGACGAGCTCGAACGCGAGCTGGACGTCTGGGCACGCCGGGTTCGCGACGGCCTGACCGAGGAGGAGTTCGTCGCCGCCGCGCGCGCCGACGCAGGAGCCGAGGCCGACGCGTACGACCAGGTGGCGCCGTTCTGGCAGTCCTGGCACGGCTTGCGCCGCTACTGGGATACGCGCGAGCCTGCGTGAGAGCCTCTTAGGTCTCGCGGTAGACGTTCGTGCCGGTGGTCTGGGCGGTCGCGAGCACGAGCATCTCGTCGATCGAGACGTGTGGCGGCCGCGTGACGGCGAAGAGGATGCACTCCGCCATGTCCTCGGCGGTGAGTGGGCCGCCGAGGCCGACGTCGGCGTAGACGGCATCCGCCTTCTGCTCGTCGCCCTTGAACCGCACCTTCGAGAAGTTCGTCTCGACGAGCCCACCGGCGACGTTCGTCACCCGGACGGGCTTGCCGAACAGGTCCTCGCGGAGCGCCCGCGTGTACCCGTGGACGGCGAACTTCGACGCCACGTACGACGAGCCGTTCGCGTAGGCCCAGATGCCGGCGACGGAGCCGATGTTGACGACGTGGCCGTTGCCACTCGCGATCAGGCTCGGCATGCAGAGCCGGGTCATGCGCATCAGGCCGAGCACGTTCGTCTCGATCACCTCGCGCTCGTCCTCCTCGTGCGAGGCCCACACCGGGTCGCGGCCGCGCGAGAGGCCGGCGTTGTTGATCAGGATGTCGAGGCCGCCGAGCTCGCCAAGGGCGGCCGTGACGAAGAGCTCCGTCGACTCGCGGTCCACGACGTCGAGGTTGCCCTCGCTCCGTGAGCCGGTGAAGACCCGCGCTCCCGCCTCGCGCAGCGCCCGGGTCGTGGCGGCGCCGATGCCGCTCGACGCGCCCGTCACGATCGCCCGCCTGTCCTCGAGCCCGGCCACGGCTGCAGCCTAACGGGCGGAGCATTCCGGTCGTCTAATCACCGATGGGCCCGATACCGGCGAGAGGGGCACGGACGGCGCGGGTCGCGCTCCTGACGCTGACGCTGCTCGTGCTGCTCGGCATCGTTGCGCTCGGAAGCAGGAGCGGGCTCGGACACGCCGCCCCCTCGCGGCCGACGCCGGGCTACGTGAGCTGGTCGCTCAGCGTCTTCCTGATCGTCTTCGTGCTGATGATCCCCGTCGCCCTTTGGGCGCTCTTCAACCAGGAGCGCATGGAGCGCCGCCAGGCGCGGAGCTTCCAGGCGCGCGTCCTGCGGAGCTTCGTCGGGCTCGCGCTCCTGCTGCTCCTCGGGCTCGCGTGGGCGTACCTCCGGCGCCACGGGCGGCTCCCGGACCTCCACCGGCTCTTCCTCGGGTCGACAGGCGGCAACACGTCGGGGAGCAAGGGCCACCGTGTCGCGCCGTACTCGCCGCGCTTCGAGTGGCCGGTGCTCTGGGCGTCGCTCGTCCTCCTCGCTGCGTGCGCAGCCGGCGTCTGGTGGACGTGGCGTCGCACCGGCGACCTCGCCGTCGACGAGCCGCTCGAGCCGACGGTCGCGGAGGCGCTCGCCGCGACGATCGGCGACGCGATCGCCGACCTCGAAGCAGAGCCGGACGCACGACGGGCGGTGATTGCCGCGTACGCCCGCATGGAGCGGGTGCTCGACGCGAACGGCGTCGGGCGCGCACCAAGCGAGACGCCGCTCGAGTACCTGCGCCGGGTGCTGCTCGAGCTGACGGCGAACGGCGAAGCGGCCGGCCGGCTGACGGCGCTCTTCGAGCGCGCGAAGTTCAGCCACCACGAGATCGACGCATCGATGAAGGGCGAGGCGATCGACGCGCTGCGCGAGCTCCGCGCCGGCCTCCAGGCGTCGCCCGCGTGAGGCGGCACCGGCACCTGCTCGATCTTGCAGTGCTCGCGACGACGGCGACCGCGGCGGGAGGCGCCGTGTTCGCGGCCGAGCCGGGCCTGCGCGGGACGGACGTGCGCGTCTACGCGATCGTCGTCGGCGCGCTCGTGATGGCCGGGCTCGTCTCCGCGGCGGCCGAGCGGCTCCCGTCCGGCGGGCGCCCGAAGCTCGAGCGTGCCCTCACGCAACGGGACGAGCCCGCGGACGAGCGGCCCGCCCAGCTCGAGCGGCTCGAGCGCGAGGTGACGCTCGCCGTGTCGACGGCGCACGACCTGCACGTGAAGCTCCTGCCGCAGCTGCGGGAGATCGCGCGCGCGAGGCTCGAGCAGCGCGGCCTGCGCCCGGGGCCCGAGACACTCGGCGACTGGTGGGAGCTGCTGCGTCCTGACCGTCCGCCGCCGGAGAACCGGTTCGCAGCCGGGATCGCCGAGGCAGACCTGCGCGCGCTCGTCGCCGACCTGGAACGGCTGTAATGCCCTCCATGGACCTCGACGAGGTCAACCGGCTCTGCGCCCGCGTGCTCGACGAGGTCGAGCGGGCGGTCGTGGGCAAGCGCGAGGCGCTCGAGCTCCTGCTGCTCGGGCTGCTGGCGGACGGCCACGTCCTGATCGAGGACTTCCCGGGCCTCGCGAAGACATTGATGGCGCGCTCGTTCGCCCGGGTGACGTCGCTCGAGTTCTCGCGCATCCAGTTCACGCCCGACCTGATGCCCTCCGACGTGACGGGCTCGTCGGTGTTCGACCAGCGCACCGGCGACTTCGACTTCCGACCGGGGCCGATCTTCGCGAACCTGCTGCTCGCCGACGAGATCAACCGGGCCCCGCCGAAGACGCAGGCCGCGCTGCTCGAGGCGATGCAGGAGCGGCAGGTGACGAGCGAAGGGCGAACGCGGCCGCTCGGACCGCCGTTCCTCGTGCTCGCGACCCAGAACCCGATCGAGTACGAGGGGACCTATCCACTGCCGGAGGCACAGCTCGACCGCTTCCTGCTGCGCATGTCGGTCGGCTACCCGTCACGCGCGGACGAGTGGCAGGTGCTCGCCGCCCGCGCCGAGCGGGGCCGGGACGACGTCGAGCTCGAGCCGCTCGTCGACCGCGAGACGCTGCTCGCGATGCAGCAGGCCTGCGAGCGCGTCTTCGTCTCCGAGGCGGTCGGCCTGTACATGGTCGACATCGTCGCGGCGACGCGTGACGCACCGTCCATCCAGGTGGGCGCCTCCCCTCGCGGCTCGCTGGCGCTGCTCAAGCTGTCGCGCTGCCGCGCCGCACTCGACGGCCGCGACTTCGTGACCCCGGACGACGTCAAGGCGATCGCCGTGCCGGCGCTCTCACACCGGCTGACGCTGAAGCCGGAGCTCTGGGTGCAGCGGGTCTCGGCCGAGGACGTCGTGCGGGAGCGGCTCGCCTCCGTGCCGACGCCGGCCGCCGAGGATCTCGCCGCTCCCGCCGCGTGACGCCGACCGCCTCGCCGAAGCTGCGGGCGTATGCCGTGCTCTCGGCGACGGGACTGCTCGCCGCGCTCGTCACCGGCCGCCCCGAGCTCGTCGCGCTCACCGCGCCGTTCCTGCTCGCACTCGCAGCGGGGCTGCTGCTCCTCTCGGCGCCGCGGCTGCAGGCGAGAGTCGAGCTCGGGTCGCCGCGGACGGTCGAGGGCGACGAGCTGGACGCAACCGTGTTCGTGACGTCGGCAACGGCGGTGGAGCGGCTCGACCTCTACCTTCGCCTCCCCGAGAGCATCGAGATCGTCGAGGGCGAGAACCCGATCTCCGTCCGGCTCCGCGCCGGCGAGCAGCGGGAGCTCGCCCTGCGACTGCGGGCGACCCGCTGGGGCGGCCAGCGCCTCGCACCGCTCCACGTCCGCGCGGCCGACCCGCTCGGCCTCGTCGTCTGGGAGGGCGTGCTCCCCGGCGCGCCCGAGCTGCGCGTCTATCCGCGCGAGGACGTCCTCCGGCGCATCCTCCGGGCGCGCGAGACACAGCTCTACGCCGGCAACGAGGTCTCGCGGCACCGGGGCGAGGGGATCGAGTTCGCCGACCTGCGGCGGTGGGCGCCCGGCGACGCCGTGCGGCGGGTCAACTGGCGCGCGAGTGCGCGGCGCGGCGAGCTGTGGGTGAACGAGAGCCACCCGGAGCGGAACACCGACGTCATCCTGTTCGTCGACTCGTTCGCGGAGGCGCGCCTGGACCGGCTGAGCACGCTCGACCTGGCGGTCCGCGCCACTGCGACGCTCGCCGACGCGTACCTTGGCCGCCGCGACCGTGTCGGCCTGGTGGGCTTCGGCGGGATCCTCCGCTGGCTCGTCCCGGGCACGGGCGTCGTGCAGCTGTACCGCATCGTCGACGCGCTGATCGACACCGAGATCGTCCTCTCGTACTACTGGCGCGACCTGCAGGTGCTCCCGCGGCGGACGCTGCCCCCGAGCGCCCTCGTGCTCGCGCTGTCGCCGCTGCTCGACGAGCGCAGCGTCGGGGCCCTGCTCGACCTGCGCGCCCGCGGGTTCGACCTCGCGGTCGTCGACGTCTCACCGGTGCCGTTCACGCCGCGCCCGCCGGCCGGGCTCGAAGCCATCGCCTACGACATCTGGGCGCTGCGGCGCGAGGCGCTGCGGCACCGCCTGCGGCAGGCAGGTGTCGCGGTCGCCGAGTGGCGGCCCGCGGAGCCCCTCCAGGGAGTGCTCGAGGAGGTGAGGGCATTCAGGCGCTACGCCCGACACGCTCGCGCGTGATCACCGGTCTGGGCGCGCTCGCCGCGCTCGGCAGTGTCGTCGCCTACTCGGTGGCGAGCGCCGGCGACGCCCGCCGGGCGGTGCTCGGTGCAGGGATCGTCGCGCTCGTGCTGCTTGCAGTCGCGGTCTCGCTGCGCCTGCCGCGCCTCGTCCCGTGGGCCCTCGCCGCGGCGGCGGGCGGCTACGCCGCGACGCGCGCAGGCGCGCACGTCGTCGACGGCTGGGCTGCGGCGGCCGGTGCGGGGCTCCTGCTCGCGGCCGAGCTGGCGTACTGGGCGGCGGGCGACGACCCGCGGATCGCGATCGAGCGCCCGGTCGTCGTGCGGCGGGCGCTGACGACGGCCGCACTCGTCCTCGCGGCGCTCGTCGCGGCGTTCGTGCTGCTCGGGGTCGCGGCGGTGTCGGCATCGTCGGGGCTCGTCGTCGCGGCCGCGGGGACGGCCGCAGCCGTCAGCGCCGTCTGGCTCGTGCTGCGGCTGCTGCGGGCCCCCTGAGGGGCCCGCAGCAGCGCGGGTCAGGACGCGATCAGCGTCGCGGTCTCGACCTCGTCATGGCCGTTCGCCTCGTTCGCGTCGGCATGCACGGTGTAGACGTGCCCCTTCACGGCCTTGAAGCCGAGCGGCACCGTGACCGACTCGTCCGCCGCGAACGTCGCGACGGGCTGCGCGACGGCGATCACGTGGCCCTTTTCGCTGACCGTGTAGGTCATCCCGATCGAGCCGCCGGGCCCCTGGAACGAGAAGAGGAGCGGGAAGTACAGCTTCACGGCCGGGCTGGTGCCACCGCGAACGTTTTGCACGACGCCGTCGATCGCGCGTGCCAGCGAGCCGAACGCGGCGTACGACGGCTTGGGCGCACCGGACGGCGACTCGAGCCCGCTCTGCCACTGGTTGCCGGCCGAGTCGCGCAGCGTGAACCAGATGAACATCTGCACGTTCGGGTCCTTCTGCGCGATCTGCAGCGCCTGCTTCGCATACTTCGCCTGGACGGAGTTGGTGACGCCGTGCGGCTCACCCGGCTTCGTCTCGTGGCCGTACTCCGTGATCCAGATCGGCACGACGCGGTGGAACCACTTCTTCAGGTCCTGTTCGAACTGCGGCATCGTCGAGAGGGTGACGTTCGGGTAGCGCACCTTCTGCAGCGGCGGCAGGTTGGGCGACGTGGGATACGGGTGGTGCGCCCACGCGTCGAACTTCAGCCCCTTCTGCTGCGAGAGCAGGTGCGCGAACGTCGCCGGCGCAATCGAGTCGCTGACCCCGCCGAGCGGCTTGTCGCGGCCGCGGGCGGACGTCTCGCCGATCGCGACCTTCGCCAGCGGGTTGCCGGCCTTGATCCCGGCGTACGCGGCCTTGAAGAGCTTCGCGTAGTTCGCGGCGCCGACGATCTTCTTCCCGGAGAACTGCGGCGTCAGGAACAGGCTCAGGTTCGGCTCGTTCCACACGCTGTAGAGCGCGACCGAGCCGTGCCCGCTCTGACCGTTGTACCGCGCCGCGAGCATGTGCGCGAAGGCGGTGATGCTCGAGACGCTGGTCGGCATGTGGTTCGGCGTCTTCCCACCGTTGGCCCACTTGGGCGTGCCGTTGATGTCGATCATCACGCGCATGCCCCGCATGGTCGCGTTGTTCACGAGCTCGTCCAGGTCGGCGAGGCGGTAGGCCGGGTCGTCGCCGTTCAGCGCATCGGCGGGCTTCGTCGGGGCGAGCGACGGCCAGGTCGCGGTCGTGTGGATGATCGAGCCGCCGGCGGCGGCTGCGCGGTCGAGGTTCTGCGCCCGGTCCGGCGACCAGCGGAACGAGATGTCGTCGTAGAAGCCGATCGGCATCTGCGCCGCGGCGGTGACGCGCCCGGCGAAAACGGCGGCCAGGACGACGACGAGCGCGAACGGAAACAAGCGTGCGGCTTTCGGCACGGGCAAATCCTCCTCAGAGTTCAAAGCTGGGCGGCTTCGAGCCGACGGTAGCGCGGGGCTTTGAGGTCGTTGTTAAGAGCTTCGCGCCCAGCCGAGGAATGCCTGCACCAGCGCCTCTTCGGCCTCCGGTGTGAGGTCGGAGAGCGTCAGCGTGCCGGTTGCCCGGATGATCGACTCGAGCTGGCGGAGATACCTCGTGCAGTCGACGCAGCCCGCGATATGTCGCTCGAAGGCTGCCCTCGTCGAGAGGTCGAGGGTGTCCTCGAGGTAGTCGGTGACGAGCTCGACGAGCTCCTGGCAGCTCAGCGCTTCGGTGTCGATCATCGGATGTACTCCTCGAGTGCTGCGCGCACCTTCGCCCGCGCGCGATGCAGCAGCACTCGTTGATTGACCTCCGACAGGTCGAGGGCGTTACGAACCTCGTCGCTCGTCCAGCCCTCGACGTCGCGAAGCGAGATCACGGCGCGCTGGCTCGGAGGCAGCTCCTCGATCGCTGCGGCGATTCGCTCGCGCAGCTCGGCGGCGAGCAGCCGCTCCTCGGGGAGCTCGGGCGGCGGGGCCGACCAGCCGCCCGGATGTGCGGGATGGTCGGGCGGGAAGAACCGGTCCGGGTCGACCGCGGCCTCGGGCACGCGCGCGGGGTCTTGCAGCGCCGAGAACGGCAGTGTTCGCCCTTCGCGCTGCGCTCGCGTCTTCGCGGTGTTGACGAGGATCCGGAAGACCCACGTCTTCAGCGACGACCGGCCCTCGAACCGGTCGAGCGCTCCGAGCACCCGCAGCCAGGTCTCCTGCACGACCTCCTCGGCGACGGCGCGCGAGGGCGTGAAGATCCGCGCGACGCGGAGCATCGACGAATGCCAGTCGCGGACGAGCTCCCGGAAGGTGTCCTCGTCCCCGACCCGGAGCGCCGCGACGAGCTGGGCGTCGGTGCGGTCCACCGTACGATCCTAGATTGATGGGCGGGCTCCCGAGCACGAGCGAGGCTGTCGTGATCGGCGGCGGCGTGATGGGCGCTGCTGCCCTCCACTACCTCGTCGAGCTCGGCTGCGAGGCGCCGCTGCTCGTGGAGCGGGACACGCTCGCCTCCGGCTCGACCGGCCACTGTGCGGGCGGCGTGCGCACCCTCTTCTCGGACGAGCTGAACGCGCGGATCGGGCTCGAGGCGATCGCGCGGCTCGAGCGGTTTCCCGACGAGGTCGGCGCCGAGCTCGATCTGCGCCTCCACGGCTACCTCTTCCTGCTCGACTCGGCCGACGACGTCGCGCTGTTCGACGAGGCGCTGGCGCTGCAGCAACGGCTCGGTGTCGACACGCGCCGCGTCGACGCGCTCGACCTGGTTCCGCAGCTGGCCGCCGACGACCTGCTCGCGGCGGTGCTCTGCCCGCGCGCGGGCTACGTCACGCCCGACCTCGTCGTCCAGGGCTACGCGCGGCGCGCCGCTGCGGGCGGCGCGCGCATCGTGCAGTCGTGCGAGGTGGGCGCGATTCTCGTCGACCACGGCCGCGTCGTGGGGGTCGAGACCTCGCGCGGCCGGGTCGCCACCGAGCGTGTCGTGCTCACTGCCGGCGTCTGGTCACGCGGGCTCGCCGCCACGGCAGGGCTCGAGCTGCCGGTCGAGCCCGAGCGGCGCCACATGTTCTTCACCGAGGATGCGCCGGGCTTCCCCCAGGAGCTGCCACTGACGATCGACTTCTCGACCGGCTTCTACTTCCACCGCGAGGGCGGTGGGCTCGCCGTCGGCGGCCGCGAGCAGTCGCTCGAGGAGCTCGCGCCGGTCGCGACCCGCCGCCTGCCGGCGCTCGCCGAGCTCGGCTTCCGCTCATCGATCTCTGGGCTGTACGAGCTGAGCCCGGACCGAAACGCGCTCGTGGGCTCGGCCGTCTCGGTGGACGGGCTCGTCTACGCGACGGGCTTCTCCGGCCACGGCTTCCAGCAGGGCCCGGTCGTGGGCGAGCATCTCGCGCAGCTCGCGCTCGGGCTCGAGCCGGTCTTCGACCTCTCGCCGTTCGCCGTGGGGCGCTTCGCCGACGGCGCGGCGCGCGCCGAGTACGGCGTCGTCTGACGGCTGCTCGGCTCAGGCGGACGAGCTCAGCCAGTCCCGGGCCGCCTGCACCGAGCCGAAGATCTTCGACTCGATGCCGGCACGGCCCGCGATCAGCCGTTGCAGGGCCTCCCCGATCCGCTCGTCGACCGGGCTGCCCGCGACGAAGGCGACTCGTTGCCGTCCCAGCCGTTCGGCGTCCTCGGCGATCAGGTCGGCACGCTCCTCGATCTCGGCGTCCGAGAGCGGCCACCATCTGGTGTTCGAATGGTCGATGAGGACCCTGAGCCCGTCGCGGAACCGCTCGTCGGCGATCGCCTCCTGCACCATTGCATCGAGGTCTTGCACAGACGCATCGCCCGAGGTGGTGATCAGCACGTCCTCGAACTCGCCTCCCCAAACGATCCGGTACTTCATCGGCCGCAAGCTCCCGCCACGGATCGTGACATCCGGCACGAGCATCCGCAAGCCGGCGGAGCATGTGGGCGGTGCAGGGCTCGAACCTGCGACCCCCTGCGTGTAAGGCGAGAGAGACGGTTCGCCGCTAGTCGCCACCTGTCGCCAAACTGAGCACGGAGGCGGGTCTCGCGGTTGTAGAGCGCACAGCGGTTAGCCGTCGTTCGCCACCCCTCGTTTCCATCGCGTTTCCAACCACGCGCAGCGGCCCATATCCCCTCGCCGCCACCCTGCTGGCGATCACGATCATCAGCGGCCCATTCGCGGTCCAGGCGCTGAAGCTCGCCACCTATGCGCTCTGTCCTTGGCCGCACGCTGATCGAGGCCGAGGACCGGCCGACGACGTTGTATCGACTGCGTCGCGTGACGGCTTGCCATGCGACGCGAAGGCCTCTAGCGTCCCCGACGCACCGAGCACGGAGCGCGAATAGGTCGAAGCCGCTCCTGGGGACTTGTAGGCGGAAGCCCAAGAGTTCGCGGGGGACGTGGACAAAGACGCCACCGGCTCGGTGAACCCCGCTCCAGGGCGGTCAACGTCTGAGACCGCTGTCCTGAGGACGGTCGCCCAGGCGAGTGGGGCGACAGGAGCGTGCCGTAACGTTCTCGGGACGAGCCGAGGTCTAGATTCCGGGGATTGCTGTGAACGCGAACCTGAGCCTGCTCCCCGGAGGTGCGACAGGCCTCTCTCGGTTTGCGTCGCCGCGGACGGCGCTGGTGATCGGGTTCGTGTGGCTCGGGCTGCTGGTCGGCTCGGTGCCGCTTGCGGCGTTCGCGCATCAGTTGACGTTCGGCGGGGAGGGGATCTTCTTGCCGATTGCACCGTTCGCGCTGGTCGGTCTGGTGCTTGCGCGGAAGGTGCCGCGAAACCCGATCGGCTGGATCTTGCTCGCGATCGCGCTCGCGGGGACGTTCAGCACGGACGTCGGCTTCTACGCGGTTCGTGCCTTTCTCCTGGGTGATCGGGCGTTGCCGCTGGCCCGGGTCGCGGTCTTCTTCGCGCCAGGCTGGTTCTGGCTGATCCTGCTGATGCCGCTGCCGATCGCGCTCTTCCCTGACGGCAGGTTGCCGCCGCGTTGGCGTTGGACGCTCACCGGCTACACGTCTGCCTGCGCGATGTTGCTCGCCGTGCTTACCTGGCAGGACGTCAACGGGATTCTCGCGCCGCACATCCGCATCGACTCGACGGGTGAGCTGGCGATCTTCGGCAACTCGCCGAACCGGCCGCTGGAGATCGCCGAGCGCGTCTTTGTTCCGGTCTACGCGGTCTTCTTCCTTGGGTGGGTGATCCGCCAGGTGGTCGGCTACGGCCGGGCGGAAGGGGTGCAGCGTCAGCAGTTGAAGTGGCTGTTCAGCGGCGGCGCGATCTGTGTCTTCGGGCTCCTGCTTGCCCTCACCGCAAGCGGGACCCCTGTTGGGGCGGTCGCCTGGCTGGGGATCGCGGCGCTCCCGGCGGGGATCGGTGTAGGGGTCCTGAGGTACCGCCTGTACGAGATCGACCGGCTGATCAGCCGCACCATCTCGTACACGCTGCTGACAGCTACCCTCGGAGGTGTCTTCGTCGGTGGCGTCGTTCTCTTGACCCACGTCCTACCGTTCTCCTCACCGGTCGCGGTCGCTGCCTCCACCCTCGCGGCCGCCGCGCTGTTTTCCCCGCTCCGACTCAGAACGCAGCGGCTGATCGACCGCCGCTTCAACCGGGCCCGCTACGACGCGGAAGGGATCCTCACCGCGTTCAGCGGCCGCCTTCGCCAGACCGTCGACCTGATGACGATCGAAGAAGAGCTGCTCGAAGCCCTCAACGCTTCACTTGGCCCCCCGCCACACATCCCTCTGGATCAAGCCACCAGCCTGAGCGCCAAGAGCGACGGTCAGGCGTCATTGCGCAACACTGGCGCAGGCAACTGCCGCCGCGCAAGACCAGAATTAGTCGTTCGCGGAGCGGTGGCGCTCGTACAATTCCTGGCATGGAGGAGCGGCCGGAGCTACAGCACAACGGACTCTGGAGGATGGCCGTCTGGGCGCTCCGAGTGGGGTACCTCGGGCTGGCTGTCGCCATCGCAGGTCTCATTGCGCTGGCGTTCGGATCTACGCGATGGGTCCTCGCCTGCGGGGTGATCATCTGGCTCGCCACCGTCCCCGTGACATTGACCGGCTTCCTCTCGGCGCGGCACGAGCTACCCGAGCCCCGACCCAGGCTCTGGTCGATGCGGCTAATGCTCATCCACGACTCCGTCCACCCTCTGTAGTCGCCCGCAAGCAGCCCTGAGCTAACGCATACGCGAAGCGTCCCGTCGGGTGTCATTCCTGAATTACTCGCGCAGGCGACACCACACGTCCCTGAACTGCGCTGGTTGCGTCAGCCCGTGCGACGCGCAATGGCGGAGCGGTGCTCAGTGGCGGGCGAGTCGGCGTCCGCTTGGGTTATGCGAAGGCGTGTAGTTCATCTCGTAGTAGTGGTAGAGCGCTGACTCGTCGGCCTGGGAAAGCTCGTCACCCTCGTGTTCGATATTGGGCGCGTCTCTGACCTGTTGCTTTGTGACCGCAACCTGGATGTTGTCTGGGCCGACGGTTATGTCGGTCAGCGGCACGAACGTGAAGTGACGATCGAGGAAGCCTTCTTTGACGGTTCCGAACTGCGGCTCGTCGGTTTCGATGTCGAAGTAGACATCCTCGAGCTTCCCGATCCTTTGATCGTCGCGGCCGACGAGATCTCTGCCCCGCCATTGGCTGAGGTCTTGGTGTGCGACCGACGCTTCGGTTTCCGGGCTGCGCTTCTCAGGTGCGGCATCCTCGCTCATGGTCTCGGTGGTGTCGGGCTCGTCGGCGTCCATCGTTGTTCCCTCTCGTCGTAGCGTGAAGTCCCGCGTCGGACTACCGTATCGCGCCGAAGTCGATCGCAGGGCAAGTGGTACCCCGAACCGAGCAATCGGCGAGACACCGGTCGCGCTGACAGCCGACCGCACCGCCGTCTGGGTGGTCACGTTCGCCGACTCCCCCGGCGCGCCTCATAAGCCCATACGAGGCGATCGTCAGGCGTCATGGCCGCACGCTGGGGCACGCGAGTCGCACTGGTGGCTGACACCTTGAAGGTGTCAGCCACCCCTTCGAAGCGAGGCGCGCTCGGGGGTCATTCGTGAGCGCTCGCGCAGCCGAGCGTCGACGACTTCGAACCGGTGAACTTGCCCAAGCCGCCTAGCGCGTTCCCTGCTACCGGGCCGGGTCGATCGTCGTCCGCATCACGGTGTGGTTCTTGCCCTTGGGCCGCACGTAGCTGAAACCGGCTTGCTCGAACAGGCTGCGGGTGACGCTGTAGAGGAACGACGCCGTGATCTTCCTGCCGCCGGTGTCCTGGGGATAGGCCTCCACCACGCCGCCGCCAGCCTTAGCGATCAGGTCCAGCGCGCCCTGGAGCGCCAGGGCCGAGACGCCGCGGCGCCGGTAGCGCTTGTCGACGAAGAAGCACGTCAGGCGGTAGTCCGGCAGGCTGTCGAGCTCGGCCTCGTACTCCTTGCGGTGCTTGATGTTCTTCAGCTCGTCCGGGCTTCCGAACTGGCACCACCCGACCGCGACGTCGCCGTCGAAGACCAGCGCGGCGTGGGCTCGGCCCTCGCGGATGAGTCGCTCCTTGAGTGCTCGATTGGCGTCGTACGAGAACTCCTTCTCGGCGTGGAAGGTGTGGAACCAGGTGCACCAGCAACCGCCCCACACGCCGTTGTGTCGTTCCGCAAGGCCCGCGAACGCGTCCCACGTTTCCGGAGTCAGAGGTCGAACGGTGAGGGTCGCGGCGGCGTGCTCGCTCACCGGCCGCAGCTTAAAGGAGACCGCGCCCTAGGTGTAGGCCGCCGACAGCGATAGCGGGCTAGCGGAACCGTTGTCAGAATCCACCCACTGAGCAGGGAAAGGATCGCCCCGAGTCTCGGCACGCCGCTCCGGTTTCCATCAGGTTTCCATCCGCTAGCGTGCGCGACCGGCTGCAAGAACTGCGACGAAGAGAAACTCGCCGTTTCCAGCGGGTTTCTCGATGGGCGGTGCAGGGCTCGAACCTGCGACCCCCTGCGTGTAAGGCAGGTGCTCTCCCAGCTGAGCTAACCGCCCGTGCGGCCTATTCAACCAGCGACGGTGACCGGCCGGGACGTCGCGAGCACACGGCCCGAGCGGTCGAGCGCCTGCACCTCGACGACCCGCTGCCTGCCCGGGACGCGGATCGCGGTCTCGAAG
This sequence comes from uncultured Thermoleophilia bacterium, assembly GCA_963725595.1. GTDB lineage: Bacteria > Actinomycetota > Thermoleophilia > Gaiellales > Gaiellaceae > PALSA-600. The sequence goes on from CAVRYT010000005.1 coordinate 138,666, forward strand.
CCCGCCTTCGCACGATGTGCCACGGGTGCGATCTGCGAGGCACTCGCGCCCGCGAGCACGCGCCAGAAGGCGATCTGCGTCGACCCGTTCCAGCTCGCGTAGACGGTCTCGCGGCCGCCCTCGACGCGCGCGGCCGCGGCCGGCAGCGCGTGCGGGACGCCGAGCCACTTCTCCACCACCGCCCGGTAGGTCAGGTCGGGCGAGGGGAGCACGCCGTCGAGCAGGACCCGGCCGTCCTGGGTGTACTCCGAGATGTACGGCTCGGCGCCCCAGCCGACGACGACGTTGCCGCCGGCGACCCGCTGGAAGCTGCCCATGTACGCGGCGTGCAGCTCGCCGTCGTGGCGGTAGGCGCGCACGAGACGCGCCGTGCGCTGCGCGACGTCGAGGCGAAGAACGAGCCCACGCGAGGGGCCTTGCGGCGAGAGGTAGGTGCCGGCACCGGTGACCTCGCAGCAGTGGTCGTCGAACAGCGTCACCTCGCCGCTCCGGCCGAGGACGACGTCGTGCTGCCACTGGAAGTCCGCGTTCGGCCCGAAGCGGAAGGTCGAGTGCTTGCCGCCCAGCGTCCACTCGATGCGACCGCTGGGGAGGTCGATCTGATAGGCCGCCCACGTGTCGCGCATCGACACGAGTAGCTTCCCGCTCCCCTCCAGGTCGATCGAGTTGACGTGGTAGGCGTCCCACGGGAAGCCGTTCGTCGGCGGCGGTGAGCGCGACTCCGAGAGCGGGATGTGGTCGAACGCGTCCCAGCTGTAGAGCAGCTTGCCCGTGCTGAGGCTGTACTCCTGCACCGCCGAGTCGACCAGCGCGCCGTTGTTCGCGCCGCCGTAGTGCGTGAGGTTCATCGGGACGTTGCGATTCGCGGTCACCCACGCGTGGTCGCCCCGGATCTCGAGGTCGTGCAGCGTGAGGATCCAGCCGTCCTTGCCGGTGAGCGTCGCGACGGTGCGGTAGTTGCGGTCGACGACGACGATCTCTCCGCTCTCCGTCGCGCCCGTGCTCGTGACGACCCCCTGCCACCACGCGAGCACCGGCTCGCCCTTGTAGGTCTGGACGCTGAGGTTCGACGCGACGACGTCCTTCGGCACCGGACGGAACCAGACCGGGCGAAGCCCTCTGTCGAGGATCATCGGGCCGCTCTGGCCGGCGATCGGGCCGTCCGTGAGGTCGAAGAAGTTCGCGGCGAGCACGTAGCCTGGCGCGAGGGCGGCAGGGGCCGCGGCGGCCTCGACGCGGATCTTCGGCGGGTGCAGGCCCGATGCCGAGACGAACGTGTAGGCGCCGCGAGTCGTGTACGTGCCGATCGGGGCACCGGGGCCGCCGGCCGCTGCGAAGTCGATCGCGACGAAGCCTGCGAGGACGACCGCCACCGCGACCGCGAGCTGCGACGCACGGCGCGGCGCCGCTCCCTGGACCGGCGGGGCGAGGAGGAAGCGCGCGGCGAGCGCGGCCGCAACGCAGAGCCCGGCGCCGATCATGTACGCAAGCCGGAAGCCGTCGGTGAGCGCCGCCGGCACGGAGCGGCTGTCGCCGATCAGGTGGCTCGTCCGTTGCGAGGCGAGCGAGATGAGGAGCGCGATCCCGACCGCGCCGCCGACCTGACGCGACGTGTTCACGAGCCCCGAAGCGAGGCCCGCCTGCTCCGGCCGCGCCCCCTGGGTCGCGGCGATCGTCGACGGGACAATCGACAGCGCGATCCCGAGCGCGACGAGGATCCCGGGCAGGATGACGAAACCGGCCGCGCTGCCGCTCGTGCCGATGCGGGCGAGGAGGAGCAGGCCGGCGGTCATCATCGCGAGGCCGCCGGTGAGGACGGCGCGGGCTCCGTAGAGGCTCACGAGCCGCCCCGCCTGCCGGGCCGCGATCATGATCGTGAGCGCCATCGGCAGGAACGCGAGCCCGGCATCGAGCGGCGAGAGCGCGAGCACCTGCTGCAGGTAGAGCGAGCTCACGTACCACATCGGGAAGAGCGCGGCGCTGAACAGGAGGACGACGCCGTTCGCCCGGCGGAGCTGCGGTGTGAGCGCGCGCAGCGGCACGAGCGGGGCGGCGAGCCGCGTCTCGATCACGAGGAACGACGCGAGCAGCACGACGCCGACGACGATCGGGAGCCACGAGCCGGCGGCGCCCCAGCCGAGGTACCCCGCCGCGACGATGCCGTAGACGAGCGCGACGAGCCCGCCGGTGAGCGTGAGTGCACCGCCGAAGTCGATCCGTCCCGCCTCCCGGCCCCGGGCCCTGTCGCTCACGAGCAGCCCCGCCCCGACGGCGGCGGCGAGCCCGATCGGCAGGTTGATCAGCAGCACCCAGCGCCAGCCGATCGTGTCCGTGATCACGCCGCCGAGCAGGACGCCCGCAGCGCCGCCGGCGCCGTTCATCGCCGCCCAGAGCCCGATCGCGCGATGCCGCGCCGGGCCCGGCGGGAACTCCGAGGTGATTGCGGCGAGCGACCCGGCCGCCATCACCGCACCGCTCAGGCCCTGGAACGCGCGCGCCGCAATCAGCACGTCCTGGGTCGGTGCGAGCCCGCCGACGAGGGACGCGGCCGCGAAGCCGAGGAGCCCGGCGACCAGCAGTCGCCGCTGCCCGAACCGGTCGGTCGCGCGCCCGGCGACCATCAGGAACCCCGCGAACACGATCGCGTACGCGTCGACCACCCACTGCAGGTCGATCGACGAGAACCCCAGGCTCGACTGGATCGCGGGCAGCGCGACGTTGACGATGCTCAGGTCGAGGATGACCATGAACTGCGCGACGCAGCACACGGCCAGAAGCCAGCCCTGCCTTCCGTCCGTCTCGGCCTCGGGCGCGCCTGCGTCGCCGGGTTCCGCCGTGCCCACCCGGCGGCGCAGGAGGAGGCTCATCCGGCGGGCGTCGCGGCCGCCTGCCCGTGCCACGCGTTCAGCGACGCCAGGGCCGAGTCGACGATCCGCTCCTTGAACATCGCCGAGTCGTTCACACGCGGGAAGGGAGCATCGGGCACCGGCAGCTCGAGGAGCTCGCAGATCGGCTCCCAGCCGTCGCCGGGCGACCACACGAGCACGTCGTCGACCGTCGAGACGACCTCGTCGTTGTGCCGCTCCATCGCGCGTGCGAGCGCGGCCTCGTCGACGTTCCCGCCGCGCGGCAGCAGGCCGCTTCGGTCCCACATCTCGCGCATCAGCTCGAGGTAGTCGTTCCAGCCTGCGTCGATGCGACAGCGGGCGTTCGAGAGGTCGCGCATCATCGTGTCGCCGTAGAGAAGGCCCGCGATCGTGTCGGTCATGCTCCGCGCCCACGCCTCGCCCGGGCGGACGCTGAGCAGCATCTTCGCGTCCGGGTAGGCCTCGTGCAGCTCGCGCCAGAAGTACGAGCCGGGCCAGTCGACCGTCGACCGGTACCCCGCGAAGATCTCGTCCCAGTCTGCGTTCCCCGCCACCGCAGCCGCCCAGTCGCGCGCACGCGGGAGGTCGCCGAGGACGTCGACCATGTGGTAGCACGGGCCGACGCCGAGCATCTCCAGCGCGATCTTCTGCGACAGGGTCGCCGTCCGGGGCAACCCCGCTCCGATGAGTCTCATGTGCCTGCTCCAGTTCGATGGAAGAGCCCGACCGTCAGGTCGCCTACGATACGACACTCCGTGCGCACGTCCGGCTTCGTCGTGTGGTTCACAGGCCTTCCCGGCGCGGGGAAGTCGACGATCGCAGCGCTCGTCGCCGACCGGCTGGAGCAGGCGGGCCTGCTCGTCGACCGGCTCGACGGCGACACGCTGCGCGCGACGCTCTGCAGCGACCTGGGCTTCTCGAAGGAGGATCGCGACGCGAACATCGCGCGCCTAGCGTGGATCTCGTCGCGCATAGCACGCGCCGGTGCCGTCGTGCTCGTGTCCGCGATCTCGCCCTATGCCGAGGCACGCCGGCGGGCGCGCGAGGTCGTGGAGGAGCACGCGCCGTTCGTCGAGGTGTACGTGGCGACACCGCTCGAGGAGTGCCTGCGCCGCGACCCGAAGGGCCTGTACGCCCGTGCGCTCGCGAACGAGATCCCGTCGTTCACCGGGATCAGCGCGCCGTACGAGGCGCCAATCGCCCCCGATCTGACCCTCGACACGGTCGAGCTCGAGCCGGCCGAGTCTGCGGACGCCGTGGTCTCGCGGCTGGGCGAGCTCGAACTGCTGCCCACACTCGAGCGACTAGGATAGAGCGGCGTGAGACGGCGCCGCACGCTTCTCCGGCTGCTCGCGCTCGTCGCCGCGGGCGCGCTCGGAGTCGGCGTCGCATTCGCGGTCGCGGCTCCGATCCTGAAGGCCTCCCACGAGGCGAACCTCGGTTCGATCGTCGTCAACGGGAAGGGCCTGACGCTCTACCACGTGTCGAGCGAGCGTGGCGGCAAGGTGACGTGCACGGGCAACTGCGCCTACTTCTGGTTCCCGGTGATCGTCACGAGCAAGACGAAGATCGTGCTCGGGAAGGGGCTCTCGAAGGCGAAGATCGGCACGGTCGCGCGGCCGAACGGGGCCCTGCAGGTGACCTACAACAAGCTGCCGCTCTACCGGTACTACCTCGACCGCAAGCCGGGACAGACGAAGGGCCAGGGCGTGAAGGACCCGGCGGGCACGTGGTACGTCGTCTCGACGAGCGGCAAGGTCGTGACGACGAAGACAGGTGGCACGGGCACGTCGACCGGCAACACGACGACGACCATCGGCATCGGCTACTGATCGACGTCAGATGAACGGCCGGTAGACCTTCGACGCCGCGAGGGGGCGGCGCGAGAAGTCGAGCGCGGTGACGGTGACGACGAGCGGAACGCCGCCGAGGCGGATCGACGTCTCGAAGCCCGTTCGCGGAACGGTCTTCACCGGTCGCAGAGTCGCGATCGTGTGGCCCGTGCTCACGCGCCAGTAGGCCGTCTCGGTGCTCCCGTTCCAGCTCACGTGCAGCACCGCGTCGCGCCCGGAGCGAGTCACGGCGACCACGGGCACCGTCGAGGGATGCCCGATCCAGACGTCGCGGAACCCGCGGTAGTTCCACGCGTTGCCGTCGAACTTCGCGTCGAAGCGCACGTCGGCGCTCGGCCCGAACTCCGTCACGTACGGCTGGTCGCCGAAGCCGACCATCATCCCGCCGCCGGGCAGGAGCTGCGCGTTCCCCATCGAGTTGCAGACGAGTGGCGTCGGGTGCGGGTAGGCCTCGATCAGCGTGCACTGCCGGTTCGGGACGTCGAGCGCGAGCTTCAGGCCACGGGCGGGATGCGACGCATCGCCCGTGCCGTCGTCGAAGAGGGTCATCGTCCCGCCGGGGTGCATGCGGGCATCGTGCTGGTAGAAGAAGCCCGCTTCGGGCGCGACGGTGAAGTCGCTCTTGCGACCGCCGAGACGCCAGATGATCTCGCCGGTCCTCCGGTCGAGCTTGTACACGGCGGCGGTGTTCTTCGCCGAGATGACGAGGTTGCCGTCGAGATCCACGTCGATCGAGTTGACGTGGAAGTAGTCGAAGGGGTCGAGCAGCGGCGCGTAGGTCTCGGTCAGAGGCACGTGCTGCAGGCTGTGCCACTCGAACAGCACCTTGCCGGTGGCGACGTCGACCTCCTGCACGATCGAGTCGAGGACGTTGGCGCTCGCCGCGCCGCCGACTGGTGTGAGGTCGGCCGTCGTCTCCGCGTGCACGGTCAGCAGCGCCGTCCCCTGCGGCGTGAGCAGGAACTCGTGGACGTCGGCCTTGTAGCCGTTGCCGGCGCCGACCCGAGCGATCGTCTTGTAGCTCTGGTCGACGATCAGGTTCACGCCCTCGCTGGTACCGATCTTCGTCACCTCGCCCTCCCACCACGTCAACACCGGCTTGCGCCGATACACCTGGCGGCGGAAGTTGATCGCGAACGTCTTGACACGCCGGAACCAGACGACCTGGCCGTGATTGTCGACGATCATTGGTCCGCGCTGGCCGGGGCCGGTGAGCGTCTCGACGAAGACGTAGCCGGGCGCCGGCGCCGTGAGCGTGTTGACGGTCATCGTCGGCGGCTCGAGCGACGGCTCGCTGAGGAAGGTCGCATAGCCCTTGCTGTTCCCCGCGGCCGACCAGACCGACCTCGGGAGCGCGAGTGCCGCGGCGCCGACGGCCGTGGCCGCGAGAAAGCCACGTCTCGTAGAGGTCCCCTCGGCGATGGGAGGGAGCTTACGGGAGATACCCCCAGCGGGATTCGAACCCGCGCTACCGGCGTGAAAGGCCGGCGTCCTAGGCCACTAGACGATGGGGGCGCGTTCTTGCAGAGTACCGTTGCCGCCGTGCCGATTCGTCCCGCGGAGCCCGACGACCTCGACGCCGTCTACGAGCTGCTGGCCGCCCGCAGCCGTGCCGCTTTCGGCGCGACGAGCCTCGAACGCAAGGAGGTCGTGCAGAGCTTCGCCCTCTCCGGCACCGACCACCTCGTCGCGGTCGCGGCGGAGGTGGTCGGCTACGGCTCGCTCGACTCGACGATGCGCCTCGACGTGGCGGCCCCCATGGGCGACGAGCTGCTCGCGGCGCTCGAGGCTCGCGCCCGCGCCCGCGACTTCCGTCAGGTGAGCGCGATCGTCGCGCAGAGCGACCTGCCGTTCGACGCGCTCGTGAGGCGCTCCGGCTTCGAGCACCGAGGCGACGTGCTCCGGATGTGGGCGGAGCTCGAGCGTCAGCTGCCGGAGCCGCGCTGGCCCGACGGTGTCAGTGTGCGCACCTTCGATCCGCGCGACGCACGTGCCGTTCAGGCGTTGCTCGACGATGCGTACGCCTGGGACGACACCCACGCTCCGAGGCCACACGACGAATGGGTTCAGTGGATGACCGACCACGACGAGTTCGACCCGGCGCTCTGGTTCCTCGCCCGGCGTGACGACGAGCTCGTCGGCTGCGCCCTCCACTGGCGCGAGACGCCGCAGGGCGGCTGGGTCAAGGATCTCGTCGTGCGCGAGAGCGAGCGCGGGCGCGGGCTCGGGACGGCTTTGCTGCACGCCGGCTTCCGTGCGTACGCGGCGCGGGGCGCGCACCGCGTCGGGCTGAAGGTCGACTCGACCAACCCGACCGGCGCCGTGCAGCTGTACGAGCGCGTCGGGTTCGTCACCGATCGCCGACACGGAATCTGGGCGAAGGAGCTGTGACGCCAACGCCGACCGGGGTCTCCCTGCTTCGCTGGCTGCGCCGTCAGCTGCGCGAGCCGGCGCCGCAGCGCGAGCGGCTCGAGGCGGCGATTGCGAACGACGATCCCGGCGAGGCCCGCCGTGCGGTGGCCGCGATGGAGTTCGGCGACGCGCAGCGCAGGCACGTCGAGCGGCTGCTCGACGAGTGGGAACGGGAGAGGTCGAACTAACCGTTTCGCGAAGATGTCGTCGTGAGGAGCGTGCGGGGTCTTCTTGTGCTCGCGGTGATCGCGGCTGCGCTCGCGCTGACGGGCGCCGCTCCGGCGACTCCGGTCATGCCGCTCGAGAAGGCCGCGCTCGCCTCGCTCGCGAAGGCGGTGAAAGCCGGGCGCATCGACGCAGCGACCGCGGCGACCGCCCGTGCCGAGGTCGCGCGGGCCGCGCATCTCGCGCGGACGCTACCGAACGGGCGCGCCTACCACGTGCAGGTCGCGCTCGCGGAAGCCGCGGCCTTCCGGGCGCCGCTCACGCTGCCCCGGACGCTCGAGCTGTACGGCGCGCTGCGCGCGAACGACGACTACTTCGCGCAGCACTGGGCGCCGGCCGACAAGACCGACGTCGTCGGCGCCGACGGCGTCGTCTACCGCTACTTCGCCGGCTACTGCTTCCGCTTCCACCCCCTGGCGAACTTCGGCGTCCTGAACGCACGCGTCGCAGCGGGCGACGAGGACGGGGCGCGCGAGCTCGCTGACGACCTGATCGAGCGTGGCGTCTACCAGCGCGGCGGCGGCATCGGCTGGGAGTACGACTTCCCGTTCGGCGGCGGCCGCGCCCCATGGCTCTCGGGCATGGCCCAGGCGGTCGCCGCGCAGGCTTTTGCCGGCGCGGCGTCACTCGTCACCGACCGCAGTGCCGCGTACCTGCGCGAGGCGACCGCCGCGTACCGCGTGATCCCGCGCTCGCTTCTCACCTCCGTTCCTGCCGGACCGTGGATCCGGCTCTATGCGTTCGACCGGACGCCGGTCCTGAACGCGCAGCTGCAGGCCACGATCTCACTCGCCGCGTACGCGGCCGCGACCCAGGACTCCGGTGCCGCGAGCCTCGCGGCCCGCATGCAGGCCGCAGCAGCTGCGATGCTTCCCCGCTTCGACACGGGCTACTGGTCCGACTACTCGCTCGCGGGCGACCCCTCGCCCGTGGACTACCAAATGTTCGTCGTCTCGTTGCTCCGCAAGCTCGCGCCGAAGGACGCCCGCTTCGCCGACGCGGCGGCGCGGTTCGCGGCCTACGAGAAGGAGCCGCCGGCGTTCAAGCTCGACAACGCCGGGGTCGGGCAGGTGCGATTCTGGCTTTCCAAGCCGTCGACGGTCACCATGACGACGGGGGCCGGCCCGACCAAGCGCCTGTCGGTCGACGGCGGCTGGCACACCGTGGCGTGGCAGCCGAAGTCGGCGGGCGTCTACCCCGTCCACGTCGACGCTGCCGACTGGCTCGGCAACCGGACATCGTTCGACGCGCTGCCGATCGTCAAGGTCGGAGCGGCGGCGGCGGCGGCGGCTTCGCACGCGCGACCGCGAGCGCGCCGACCACCGGGCAGCCATCCTTCACCGTCGGCGCGGCGCTCGACGACCCGTCGCAGGGCTCGATCGCCTCGGGGCTCGGGCTCCGGCTAGCGCGCATCGGAGTCGCGTGGCCGGCGGGCGCCGCGACACCCGACCCAGGCCTCGTCGCGGCATTCGGCGGGCTCCCGGCCGGCATGCCGGCGCTCGTCGAGCTGAACGCGGGCCAGCCGTCGACCGACCCGGCCGCGCAGGCGGCGCTCGCCCAGTACGCGGCGACGCTCGCCCAGCAGGTACCAGCGCTCGCCGAGCTTGTGCTCACGCCCGCACCGACCCCAGCGACCACGCCGCAGTACGCGAGCCTGCTCGAGGCGATCCGCGACGCCGTGCACACCGTCGCACCGACGGTCGCAGTGGGCCCGCTCGTCGACGGCGAAGTCGCGCCGAAGGCCACGGTGGCCGCGCTCGGCCGCGCGCTCGCCGGCACGGGGCACCCGCTGCCGTGGGCAGACGTCGTCGCCTTCCATCCTGCCCCGGCGCCGGGCACCGGGGTCTGGACGCAGCCGAGCATCGCCCCGCTGACGGCCGCCCTCGGCGGCACCCTGCCGCCGTTCCTGCTCGACGGCATCGCCTCGACCGCAGTTGCGAGCTACGCCGGCGCGATCACGACCGCCGCCTGCTCGCCGCAGGTGGCCGGCGTAGTGCTCGACCGGCTCGTCGACAGCGCCGACCCGGAGGTCGCCGCGACCGGTCTCGTCGACGCGAGCGGCACCGACAAGGCCGGCTCCGCCGCAGTCGCGAGCGCCGCCGGGCTCGCACAGCGAGGCGCGATCGTCTGCCCGGGCCTCGTCGTCCCGGCGACGGCGAGCACGATCACTTATCCGACGTCGGTCGCGTCGTCCGTCACGGTCTCGCTGCAGCTCGGATGCATTCGCGACTGTCTCTACGTCGCGACGCTCCGGGCACCCGACGGCAGCCCGGTCGTCGCGGCGCGCGGCGCGCTCCAGGGCGGCGCGGCCGCGCAGACGATCACGCTGCCGAAGACGACCCTCGGGCGCTCGAGCTACACGCTCGACGTGCAGCTCGCGAGCCAGGTCAACCCGGGCCCGGTGACGAAGCTGACGAGCCCGCCGCTGCCGCGCGGCTAGGGAGCCGGCCGCGCTTCACGCTCATTGAAGGAGCGTGGCGGCGTGGTCGGGCACGTAGTGGAACAGGTCGCGGGGCGGCCGCTCGTAGTCCACCTCCGGCGGCCGGGGCGGCAGCTCGAGCGGCGTCTCGAGCAGGTCCTGATACGGCACGAGTGAGAGGAGGTGAGCAACGCAGTTGAGGCGGGCGCGGCGCTTGTCGTCCCCCTCGACGACATACCAGGGCGCCTCCGGGATATCGGTGTGCACGAACATCTCGTCCTTCGCGCGCGAGTACTCGACCCATCGGGCACGCGACTCGAGATCGAGCGGCGAGAGCTTCCAATGACGCAGCGGATCCTCCAGACGGGAGCGGAACCGGCGTTCCTGCTCCTCGTCGCTGACCGAGAACCAGTACTTGATCAGGCGAATCCCGTCGTCGACGAGCAGCCGCTCAAAAATCGGGCACTGCTGCAGGAAGCGACGGTACTCGGTCGGCGTGCAGAAGCCCATCACGTGCTCGACGCCGGCGCGGTTGTACCAGCTGCGATCGAAGAGGATGAGCTCGCCGGCGCTCGGCAGATGGGCGATGTAGCGCTGGAAGTACCACTGACCCTGCTCGCGCTCGGTCGGCGCCGGCAGCGCGACGATGCGGGCGACGCGCGGGTTCAGGTACTCGGCCACGCGCTTGATCGCACCGCCCTTGCCGGCGGCGTCACGGCCTTCGAACACAACGACGACGCGCTCCCCCGTCGACCGCACCCACTCCTTCAGCTTCACGAGCTCCGCTTGCAGGCGCTGCAACTCCTGCTCGTAGAGCCTGCGCGGCACCCTCGTTGCATGATCGTGCGGCACGCCGGATTCCTCACCCGGCAGTATGGGCCAGCGCTCCCAGCGTCGCCAAAGCTCGGCAGAGGAAGCCCGGGTCGTCGGCCCGCGGCGAAGCCGCGCACGATCCGGCTGCTGCTGCCGCAGGCTAGCCGTCGGCCCGGCGCACCGTCTTCAACCCCCACGCCGCGCCGGAGGCGAAGAGCTCGTCGGGGTCGACCTCGCCGAGCCAGCCGAGGAAGTGCTGCTCCGGATCGTCGTCGGTCGACCCGTAGACGGCCGCGACCGGCGTCGAGCTGCGTGTCGAGGTCGTCGCCCCGTTCGAGCGCCGCGAGCCGTTCCTCGACTGCGCTCCCTTCCGCGTACCCTTTGCCCACGGCGGGAAGGTTACTCCCCGGGGCCGGTAGCTCAGTTGGTAGAGCAGGGGACTTTTAATCCCAAGGTCGCAGGTTCGATCCCTGCCCGGCCCACCTAGAACGCAGTTGAAGCTCAGTCAGGAATCGGAAACCGCGTCGTCCGAAGAGACTGTCCGTCGGCGAGCAGGTCAGCGCCCGTGACCCCGGGGGCTCTCCACGCCGGCCCGCGCGCGCCCATGGCGTAGGCGGCGGTCGCCGCGTCGAGCACTATCGCAGCAGGAACGGCGAGCTCTGGATACGTCGAGATGGGGCGATTGCTCTAGGCGCAACGAGCTCCGGCACTGCCCGCGCCGGAGCTCGTCGTCCCGGCCCTCAACCGACCCGCGTCCACGTCCCCTCATAGATCGCCCGCCGCTGCCCGCACGGCTCGCTGCTGGCGGTGAGCGTCAACTGATTCCCGGTGACCGACCAGTGGTAGGTGCCGAACGGGCCTGACTCGTCGCAATCGATCCCACCGCCGACGTCGAGTTTGCTCCCGAAGCGTCTGATCGACCCTGGATCGCCGTTCGCCTTCTTCGGCACCATCGTGATCGGCGCGTATGAATGCAGCACGGCGCCGTTCACGGAGTAGGCCTGGACGATCCCCGTGCCAAGGGGGTCGAGCTCCCAGATGCCGACGCGATCGATGACGAGCCGCCATTTGCCTGTCGGCGGGATGTTGTCCTTTCCGCCGTATTTAGGACTCGACTTGGCGGCATCCTGCGCCGTCATCATGCGCGTCCATGTGCCGGAGAGCGCCGCAGGTGGCGCCGGAGCGGGGAGGACGCGCGCCGTGACCACATCTGTGGCTGTCTGGCCGTTGGTCGTCTTGACCCGCGCGACGAAGCTGTGCCTCCCAGGGGCCAGCCAGCTCGTGAACAGGTAGCCGAGGTGGCCTTTCTCGTCATCACTTCCGTAGTTGTATGGAGCAAGGTGCTCGACCCAGCGCAGCTTGCCGTCGATGAGGTAGTCGACCTCGGCGACGTCCGCGGGGGCGACGTTCGGGTGCGCGATCCAACGGCTCTGCTGAGGTAGCACCTTCTTGCCGTCGATCGTCGTCGTGACTGCGAGTGAGTGAGTGCGGCCGAACGCGACGGCAGACAAGGTGGCGGCGACGGCGATGATCAGTGCGAGCGCTCCGAATCGGAGCCGGTACATGGGAACCTCCTGATCGCTGGACTCGAGTCGATCGAGAGTGGCGCGCGGCCCTCGCAGAGAACGTCGTATTCGGCTCGCAGGAGTGCTTAGCTAGCGCCGTGGAGTTCGGCGTTCTCGGCCCGATCGAGGCGCGTGTGGAAGGCGTTGCCGTGCCGCTCGGAGGGCCGAAGCAGCGCGCCCTCGTTGCGGTGCTCCTGCTTGCCCGCAGCCAGTTCGTCTCGAGGGACCGGCTGATCGACGCGCTATGGGGCGAACGGCCGCCGGCGTCAGCGCCGCACACCCTCGATGCCTACGTGTCGCGTATTCGCAAGCTGCTCGGCGCCGACCGGCTGACCCGAAGCGCAGGAGGCTACGCCTTGAACGTCGCTCCCGGCGAGCTCGACCTCGACCGCTTCGAACAGCTCGCAGTGGAGGGTAGATCGCTTCTGGCGGCGGGGCGCGCAGCCGAGGCGGCCGCGACCCTCCGTTCGGGGCTCGAGCTCTGGCGTGGTGCGGCGCTCGCGGATGTCCTCAACGAGCCGTTCGCCGCGCGGGATGCGGAGGTCTTGGAGGAACTCCGGCTGGCGGTCGTCGAGGACCGCATCGACGCGAATCTCACGGCCGGCGAACGTGGCGACCTCGTCGGCGAACTCACCCGGCTCGTGCGCGAGCACCCGTTCCGCGAGCGCCTGCTCGCGCAGCTGATGCTCACGCTCTACCGATCAGGCCAGCAGGCTCGCGCGCTCGATGCCTACCGCACCGGGCGACAGCGCCTGGCCGAGGAGCTCGGCCTCGAACCGGGCAGTGCCGTCCGGGAGCTGGAGCGGGCGATCCTCACGCAAGACCCTGCGCTTGGCGCGCCTGTCGTGGAGGGCGCTCGATGCGCGGTCGCTCGTCGGCGGCGACGGCTCGCTGCAATCACCGTCCTCGTTTCGATTGCGCTCGGCGCCGGAATCGGCCTCATCCTTGTCCTGCGAGGGTCACCCGCAGCGAGTTTCTCGGCCGCAACCGACGGCCTCGTCGAGCTTCGGTCCGGTTCGGCCACTGCGCGCCCAGGGCTCCCGCTCGGGGCGGCGCCCGCCGCGATTGCCGCTGGCTTCGGGTCACTCTGGGTTGCCGAGCCCGGCGTGGCCGACGTCGCCCGCATCGATCTTGGTGGTCGCTCGATCGTCGATCGCGTCCCCGTCGGAGGCGCGCCGGCTGCCGCGGCGGTCGGCGGCGGTTCGGTGTGGGTCGCGGGCATACCGGGCGATCGGGTGTCGAGGATCGATCCGGGAACCGGAACGGTCACCCAGACGGTCGGTCTCGGCGGCGGAACTGTGTCGGCGCTCGCCTTCGGCAGAGGCGTGCTGTGGGTAGCCGACGCGACCGACGACTCGTTGCTCGAGGTCGACCCGGGGTCGGGCCTTGTTCGGCACACCATCACGTTGCCGGTCGAGCCAACCGCGCTCGCAGTGACGGCTCACGCTGTTTGGGTCGCCGACTACGACGACGGCACGGTGACCGAGGTCGACCCTCGCGGTGGCAGCGTACTCGCGACGATTCGCGTCGGCACCGGGCCGAGTGCACTGACGGCCACGCCCGGGGCCGTCTGGGTCGCGAACCAGCTCGACTCGACTGTCTCGCGGATCGACGCCCGCACCGGCACAGTCGTGTCGACGGTCGCGGTCGAAAGCGGCCCCACTGCGCTCGTCTCGACGCACAGCTCGGTGTGGGTCGCCAATCAGTACGCCGGCTCGGTGTCGCGCATCGACCCGGCGAGCGATGCGGTCGTCCGCACGACGATCGTCGGCGGGAGCCCGACGGCGGTTGCGGCTGCTGACGGTCACGTGTGGGTCGGGACACAGTCGGTTGCGCCGCATCGCGGCGGCACGATCACGGTGCTGCACACGCGCCCGATCACGATCGATCCCGCTCTCCAGCAGGACGTGCTTCTGCTCGTGTCCGACTCGTTGACGCGCGACGAGCTCGTCACGTACGACGTCGCCCCCGGCTCGGCCGGAACCCGGCTCGTGCCGGACCTCGCGCTCAATGTTCCGGCGCCGACCGACGGCGGAACGACGTACACCTTCCGTCTGCGACCTGGGATCGACTACTCGGACGGCCGGCTCGTGCGCGCTTCCGACTACCGGCGCTCGATCGAGCGAGCCTTCCGGGTGCACTCGCTTGCGCGCGACGGATTTACGGACATCGTCGGGGCATCCGCGTGCACGGAGGTGCGCTGCGATCTTTCGCGCGGGATCGTCGCCGACGAGGCGGCGAGGACGGTGACCTTCCACCTGCGCGCCCCGAACCCCGACTTCCTGGCGAACCTCACGGTCGCCGCCGCCAGCCCGGTGCCGCCGGGAACGTCCTGGCAGCCGGTCGCTTCGATACCGATACCCGGAACGGGGCCGTACGTGATCGTCGAGTCGAGCAACCGCCGCATCGTCTGGGTCCGCAACAGGCGCTTCCACGAATGGTCACATGCCGCACAGCCGGACGGAAACCCCGACCGGATCGTGATGAGCTTCGGGTTCCAACCCGCCCAAGAGGTGCGCGAGATCGAAGCCGGGCGTGCCGACGCACTCATCGACAACATCCCCGCGCAGATGCTGCCCGCGGTGCAGACGCGGTATGCGTCGCAATTGCACAGCTTCGTCGTTCCGACTACCGACTTCTTTCAGTTCAATACGACCCTCGCGCCGTTCGACGACGTGCGCGTCCGTCGCGCGTTGAACTTCGCGATCGACCGGCGCGCGATCGTCCGCCTCTATGGCGGCTCCGCTCTCGCCGCACCGACATGCAACGTGCTTCCGCCCGGCGACGTGGGTTACCGACGCTACTGCCCGTACACCGTCGCCGCGAGTAGCGCAGGCGCCTGGCATGCCCCGGATCTTGCGCGTGCGCGGCGACTCGTCGCCGCATCGGGCACGCGCGGCGAGCGCGTCACCGTCTGGGGCTGGACCGACGATCCGACGATCAGCGAGGCCGTTGTGCGGTACGTCGGGGGCGTGTTGCGCAGCTTGGGGTACCGCGCGTCGGTTCGCCTAGTGCCGCATGCGTCGCTGCAGCATCCCCCGGCAAGCGTCTTCCGCTCGATCCAGCTGATCGCGGCCTCGTGGGGCGACACGCCGTACGGGTTCATCGCGAATTGGTTTGCCTGCGGGGGAACGAACGACCACGGATGGTTCTGTGATCCGACGATCGATCGGCTGAACGCGCGGGCGCGGTCAGTGCAGCCAACGAATCCGCATAAAGCGGCGGCGATCTGGGCCCGAATCGATCGCAGCCTCGTCGACCAGGCGGCGTGGGTGCCGATGGTGAACGACCGCGGGATCGACTTCGTCTCGGCGCGGGTCGCGAACTACGAGTCGCACCCGTACCTGGGGCTGATCGTCGATCAGCTCTCGGTGGTCAGGCGTTGACGATCAACTCGTTGGAGAACGAGCTGAGGCACCGCCCGCCGCCGTCTTCGACGACGAGGTGTCCGCGGGGATCGGGTCGCGACCGGTCTCGCGGTGCGAGTCGAACGACTCGTCGTTGAGCCCGATGAAGACGCGGGTGGGAAAGGGGGGGGCATTTCGAGCCGGCGGCGAGAAGCTCGTGCTCGACCGCCTCGGCAAGCTCATCGTCACGCCGGGGACGACGAGCGGCGCGACGGCGCCCATCGTCTTCTCGAGTCATGACCGCTTGTTGCCTGTCAGGCTGACAGACCGGGTCAACGCAAGGTCAACAACCTGGCCCCAGCGATGCCGAGGTCATACCAGCCGATTTTGCGCAACGACCCGCTCTCACCAGTTCATCCGAGAACAAACGAAACCGGCCGGAGCCACTTTTAATCCCAAGGTCGCAGGTTCGATCCCTGCCCGGCCCACTGACTGACTGACTGACTGAACTGAACTTGGCGTTTCGGCGAACTCGTCGGCCCCGGAGTCAGGCGAGATCGAGGACGAGTTGCAGCGCGTCATCGACGCTTCGAATCTCGTCGAACGTCAAATGCCCGACCTGCTCGCCCAGCATCCTGGCATCGACGGCACCGACCATCTCGCACATCACGCGCGCCGACTCGTGACCGACCTCCACCTCGGGATGAAAGCTCGCCGACGGCGTCGAGGTCGACGTTGGACACACGACGATCCTCGACAGCGCGAGCAGATCGTCAGCTTGCACGATCACCGCAAAGCGGGACCCGTGCTGGACACGACCACGGCCACGCGGCAGCGTGATCGCGTAAACGTCACCGCGGACCACGGAGCTGCTCCATGAGCGCTGCGACCTCGCGCGCCTCGAGAACGTAAGACGGGTTCTTGGCGAGGGCGGCCGCCTCCGCGGCAAGACCCCTGCGCCGCCGCTCTCGCTCTGCGGTCTCGGCAATGGCTTGACGCGCGGCCTCTGCGCGACTCACGCCGCGCCGTCTGGCGATCTCGTCCAGGGCACGCAGTCCGTCTCGGCCGAGGCGCAGCGACAGAGGCGGTACTGCCGACATCCCGCAGATTGTAGCGCATTTCGCACTACAGTCGACGCTCAGGCGAGATCGAGGGCGCTTGCGGCAAGGACTGCGCGGTGTTGCGCAACGCCAAGTTCCGTGTACTTCACACGATCGCGGGAGCCGCACGCAACCCGTCGCGATACGCAAGACCTGGCTGGCATCAGTCCGCGCGTATCGACAGGTGATCGGTCGCGTCGTGCAGTTCGAGCAGCGCTTGCGTGATCGTCGGAGGCGACGGGGGGCAACCGGGGACGCGCAGGTCGACGGGCAACACAGATTCGACGGGGCCGACGATCTCGTTGTCGTCGCCGAGGACGCCGCGTGCGAGTGCGCAATCCCCGAGGGCGACGACGCGGCGCGGTTCGGGCATCGCGTTGTACGCGGCGAGCAGCGGCTCGCGCATGCGCGTCGTGATCGTCCCCGTGACGAGGAGCACGTCTGCGTGCCGCGGCGATGCGACGATGCCGAAGCCGAAACGTTGGACGTCCTCGTACGGGCTCGCGGCGAGCGTCAGCTCGTGCTCGCATCCGTTGCACGAGCCTGCGTCGACGTGTCGCACGGCGAGGCTGCGCCCGCGCGTGGGCGCCGGAAGCGCGACATCGGCGCGGAGACGGCGGAGGTTGCGGAGGAGCGTGAGCATCAGCGGTCGGTGCAGGCGTAGCAGAGCTCGAAGCTCTTGTTGATGAGCGGGAAGTCCGGCAGCAGGTTGCCGGCGGCGGCATGCGCGACGACCGGCCAGTTGGCATAGGAGCCGGTGCGAAGGTGGACGCGCGCGACGGAGCCGTCCGCGCGCTCGACCGCGCACAGCGTGGCGCCGCGCGGGCTCTCCACCAATGCGAGGCCGACGGGCGCTCCCACGCTCCCGCCTTCGGCGGCGGCGGCGCCGATCGGCCGGTCGAGGAGGTCGTCGAGTAGCTCGAACGTCTGGAGCAGCTCGACGGCGCGCTGCTCCAGGCGCGCCTGGACATCGCCGGCGACGCGGCGCGGCGCGGCGGGCGCGAACCCGTCGTAGGCGAGCCGGGCCGAGTATGAGCGCGCGTCGTCCGCGACGCCGCTCGCACGTGCCGCGGGGCCGACCGCGCCGAGCGCGCGCGCGTCGTCCGCCGTGACGACGCCGATGTCGGGCAGGCGGTCCTGGAACGACGAATTGAAGAGCAGCTCGCGCCACCCGCTCTTCGAGTCGGCGGCGATCGAGGCGAGCTCCTCGCGGGCCAGTGCGACCGCGGTGGCGTCGGGCGCAAGCGTGCTTCCTCCGACCTGGACGGAGTCGAACAGGAAGCGATGGCCGGTAAGCCGCTCGTTCAGCCGCCGGGCGCGCTCGGTGAGCGCGGCGAAGAAGGTGTTCCCGGCCGCCAGTCCGGCGCCGGCGCAGACGGCGGCGATGTCGTTTAGGTGGCTCCACGCGCGCTCGAGCTCGAGCAGGATCGTGCGGACGCGAGCGAGCTCCGCGCTCGGCCGCAGCCCGAGCGCCTCCTCGCACGCGTGCGCGTATGCGACGGAGTTCGAGACGGCACACGCTGCGCACGCACGCTGCATGTACGCGCGCCCGTCGGCGAGCGGCCGTCCCTCGGCGGCGCGCTCGAGGCCGCGGTGCTTGTAGAAGAGCCGCGCGTCGAGGTGGAGGATCTTGTCGCCGACGACGTGGAAGCGGAAGTGACCGGATTCGATCACGCCCGCGTGGATCGGCCCGACCGCGACCTGGTACGTGTCGTCGCCGTGCACGCGAACGGTCCAGTCGTTGAGGTCGCGGTCGTGCTCGACGAGCGGCCGCAGCGGCTCGTGGCCGTCGAAGCGCAAGCCGTGGAGGTCGGCGGCCTCGCGTTCGTCCCAAGCGGCGGCGGGCGCGACGTCGACGATGGTCGGAACGCGTCCGTCCTCTGCGGCGACGGGCTCGATCTGCAGCACGCCGTCGGGCGCGACGAGCACCGTACGCACGCCGGCGCCTACCGCGTACAACCCGGCGAAGCGGCATCCGTCGTCGAGGGCGGCGGCGATGCGGTCGCGGTACGTCATCGGATCCCCTGCGCGAGCGCGCGCGCGATCGCGCTTCCTGGTAGCCACAGTGCAGCGGCGGTGAGTCCGAGCAGGCAGGGGACGGCGACGCTCGTCAGCAGCACGACGCCGCGCAGCCCCGAAGCGGGGCGGGCGCGCGCGGGCGCCTTGCCGGCGACCGTTTCGAGCAGGGTGTGCGCCAGCCCGAGGAACCCGAGCGCGAGCAGCGCGGCGGCGGCCGCTGCCGTCCACGGCCGCCCCGCGGCGAAGCCGCCGGCGACGATGAGCACCTCGCTGGCGAACAGCGGCGATGGAGGCAGGCCGGCGAGGGCGCCGAGCGAGATCCCGAGCACGGAGCCGAGTGACCCTTGCGTTCGTCCGATCCCGCGGACGGCGTGGCCGGCCGCGCGCGGCTCGTGTCCGATCAGCGGCGTCGCCGCGTAGAAGCCGAGAGCCTTCGCAAGCGCGTGCCCGACGACGTGCACGACGACGCCCGCGAGCGCGAGCGGCGTGCCGAAGCCGATGCCGAGTGCGATCACGCCCATGTGCTCGAGGCTCGAGTAGGCGAGCAGCCGCTTCCAAGCCATCGGCTGCCACAGGAACGGCACGGCCACCGCGAGCGAGAACAGGCCGAAGCCGACGAGCACCGACTGCGCCGCCGATGCACCGATCACGGGAGTGAGCGCCTGGCTCGAGCGCCAGGCGACGAGCAGCACCGCGGGCAACAGCGCCGCGGACAGCAGCGCCGACACAGGCGCCGGCGCCTCGGAGTGCGCGTCGGGCAGCCAGTTGTGCACCGGCGCCCAGCCCACCTTCGAAGCGAGCCCGGCGACGAGCAAGAGATACGCGATGAGTGCGTGCCCGGAGCGGACGTGCGCGAGCTCGCGCCACGAGAGCGCGTCGAGCCCGCCGTGCGCCGACCCGGCGGCGAGCACGACGATGCCGAGCAGCGCGACGCCGAGGCCGAGCGAGGTGAGGATCAGGTACTTCCACGCCGCCTCGAGCGCTCGCGGCTTGCCGCCGAAGCCGACCAGTAGCGCGGACGCAGCGGTGGTCGCCTCGACGAGGAGCCAGGCTCCGCCGAGGTTCCCGACGAGCGGGACCGCGGCGAGGATCGCCCAGAAGCAGAAGACGAGCGCATAGAACGTACGCGGTCGCCATTCCGGGCGCACGAGACCCGTCGTCGAGGAGGCGAGGTACGCGGGCGAGACGAGGACGGCCGTGAGCCCGACGACGCCGATGACGCCGACGAGCAGTCCTGCGGCGGCGTCGACGACGACCCAGCGCTCGACGAGCGGGCTACCGGGCGACGACAGCGCGACGATCGACAGTGCGGCCGCGGTGGCCGAAGAGCCGAGCGCTCCCATCGTCGCGACGACCTGCACCTGCCGCCGCGGCGCAACTGCAGTGATGACGGCGACGAGCGCGGGCACGGCGACGACGAGCAGCGCGAGGAGCTCGCGGCTAGTCACGCAGGCTCCGCAACGCGGCCGTGTCGCCGGCACCGAACTCGGCGAAGATCTTTTCGTGGAACACCGCGGCGACGACCGCGACGAGCGTCAGGTCGAAGGCCACGCCGAGCTCGATCGCGGTCGACGATCCGCCCGGCAGCTCGAGCGCCGCCAGCGCAAGGCCGTTCTCACAGAGCACGATCCCCAGGACCTGGAAGAGCGTCGCCCGCCGCGTGGCCGCGGCTGTGATGCCGAACGCGATCAGCGCGAGCACACCGCGCTCCGCGTTCCTCGAGTCGAGGCCGATCGACGGCACGAGCCAGGTAAGGGCGAGCGCGAAGCCCGACGGCCAGGCCGGCGCGCGCGATCGGCGCGATGCCGGCGCGCACGGGACGCGGCTCGCGCGTGCGCGAGACGACGAGCAGCAGGAGCGTGCCGAGCGCGACGGCGCGAACGGCGAGCACCGCCGCTGGGGCCGCCTTGTCCTGCGCCGCGGTGACGGCGAGGACGAGCGCCTGCACGGTGACGAGAGCGACCGCGAGCGAGCGGCGCCGCACGACGACGACGGCGAGGCCGAGCGCGACGAGCAGCCAGATGAGCTCGCCGCTCACGTGAGCTGCACCAGCCAGGAGGCGACGCCGAGCAGCGCCGCGATCCCGCCGAGGGCGAGCAGCCGCGGGGCGAGGAGGATGCGCATCTTCGCAGTCAGCGTCTCCGTCAGCGCGAGCCCGGCGCAGAGGACGACGAGCGCGAGCGGAAGAACGCCGAGCTGTGCCCAGACGCTACCCGCATGGGGCAGGAAGATCTGCGCGGCGAGCACGAGCACGAGCCAGTGCCGGACGGCAGCGGCCCATTGCAGGTACGCGAGGTCGCGGCCCGCGTATTCGAGCAGCGGGCCCTCGTGGATCATCGTCAGCTCGAGGTGCGTGTCGGGGTTGTCGACCGGCTGCCGCCCCGTCTCGGCAATCACGACGAGCGCGAACGCGACCGCGCCGAGCGCGAGTGCCGGGTTCGACCAGACGGCGGTGCCGGCGGTCCCGGCGACGATGCCGGTAAGACTCGTCGTCCCCGCGACGAGTGCTCCCACCGCGAGCGCGAGCACGAGCGTCGCCTCGGTCGACACCGCGATGGTCAGGTCGCGGCTCGCGCCCATGAGCGAGAAGCCGCTCGCGACGTCCCACGACGCGGCGGCGACAGCGAGCCGCGCGAGTGCGAGCAGGCCGGCGAGGACGAGCATGTCACGGCCGACCCCGAGCCCCGGCGCGCGGCCGGCGACCGGCACGAGCAGCACGGCGGCGGCGACGCTCGAGGCCGCCACGGCCGGTGCCCACCGGTAGACGAATCCCGACCCGGCAGGGTCGACCGCGCTCTTTCCCCAAAGCCGGCGCAGCTCGCGGTAGGGCTGCAGCGGCGATGGGCCGCGCCGTCCTTGCAGCCGCGCCTTCCAGTGCTGGACGAGCCCGGGCAGGAGCGGCGCGAGCAGCAAACCGCCGCCAAGCTCCACGGTTGCGGAGACGAGTGAGACGGCGCTCATCCGATCACGCCCGCCTTCGCCGCCGCGAGCAGCACGAGCACGAGTGCGATGAGGTAGCCGACGTACGTCCCGAGGCGGCCCGTCTGCAGGCGCCGCGCGTGACGGGCGGCAACGAGAGCCGAGCGGACGGCGGGCGCGTAGAGCCGCTCGTCGATGAGATGCGGGACGCGGCCGCTGTACGAGACCTCCTGCACGACACCGCCGGACGTGCGCACCGCGATCTCCCGTTCTGGCCGCAGCACCGCCTCGAGCACGAGCCGCAGCGGCTTCGTGAAGCCCGCGCTCGTCCACGCGAGCTGCGGTTGCACGAGCTGGCCGCACACCCACGTGGGCGCAGGCGCGGCAACACGCTTCCCGCGCAGCACGAAGAGCGCTGGAGCGAGCAGGCCGAGCGCGAGCGCGATTCCGACCGTCGGCAGCGATCCCGTGCCGGGCAGATGCAAGGCGAGCGTCGCGTGCACCGACACCGGCCCACGGCGCCAGGCGCGCGAGCGACGCGATGAGCAGTCCGGGAACCACGCCGAGTACGACGCACGCGCCCGCGAGCGCAACGACCGCAGCGCGCATCGGAACGGGCACCTCCGTCGCCTCGGCAACGGCGCTGCGCCGCGGCGGGCCGAGCAGGACGAGACCGATGACCTTAACGAAGCAGAAGACCGTGAGGGCAGCGGTGGCGGCGAGCGCAGCGAGCGCGAGCGCACCCGCCAATCCATCGCCCAACCCGCCGTAGACGGGCACATGCACGAGCGCCTGCAGCGTCAGCCACTCGGACGCGAAGCCGTTGAGCGGCGGCACACCGGCGATCGCGAGCGAGCCGACGAGGAACGCGCCGCCCGTCCACGGCATGCGGCGCAGCAGCCCGCCGAGGCGGTCGAGCTCGAGCCAGCCGACCGCCCGCTCGAACGAGCCGGCCCCGAGGAACAGCAGCGACTTGAAGACGGCGTGGTTGAGCGTGTGCAGCAGCGCCGCGGCGAGGGCGAGGGCGGCCCAGGTATCGGCGCCGCGGGCGCGCAGGAGCAGGCACGCGCCCAGGCCGAGCGCGATGATCCCGACGTTCTCGATCGAATGGAACGCGAGCAACCGTTTCAGGTCGTGCTGAAAGAGCGCATACACGACCCCACCGACCGCAGACAGCGCACCGAGCGCGAGTACGAGCACACCGAACCAGAGGGGCAGCACACCCAGCCAATCGACCAGCACGCGGACGAGGCCATAGATCGCGACCTTGATCATCACGCCGCTCATCAGCGCCGAGATCGGAGCCGGCGCGATCGGATGCGCACGCGGCAACCAGCTATGCAGCGGCATCACGCCCGCCTTCGTCCCCATGCCGGTGAGCGCCGCGAGCGCAATCGCGATCTGCAACCCGGAACCGCGCGCGAGCACGCTCGATCCCCCGAAGGCTCCTGCATGCGCGGCGAGCAGGACTGCGATCCAGGTACCGGCGCCCGCGATATGCGTGACCGCGACGTAGAGGAAGACCGAGCGGCGCGCGTTGTCGTCGGACCGGCCGACGAGGATCAGCGCCGCCGGCAGCAGCGTCATGAGCTCCCAGCCGCCGAGAAACGTCAGCGGGTCGCGCGCGCAGAGGACCTCCGCGAGCGTGAGCACGAACGCGCCGGTGAGACCGGCGATGACGCGGCCGCGCGTTCCCGCGTCGAGGTAGCGGGACGCGAACGCCAGTGTCGGAGCGGCGACGAGCCCCAACATCCCAAGGAAGAACGCCGTCAAGCCGTCGACACCGAAACGCGGCGTGAACGCGCCCGAGAACGCGGAGCCGAAGCTCGTGCCGGCGGCCAACGCCCAGAAGCCGGCGACTCCGAGCAGCGCGGCGCCCGCGGACTGCATCACGAGCCCCGCGCGAGACGTCCGTGCGCCGGCGCACGCCGCGATGCCGAGGCCGAGCAGCGCCACGGCGGCGAGCAGAAGTGCGGCCGTCACTCGGACTCGAGCTCGTTCAGAAGGGCCTGCTCCGTCGCGAGCCGGCGGCTGATGATTGCCCGGCCCGCCGCGAGCAGATCGAAGACACCCTCGTCCTCGACGCGGTAGTAGACGCTCGTGCCCTCGCGGCGCGAGGCCACGAGCCCGATCCTCCGCAGCGCTGCAAGATGCTGGGAGGTACCACCGGAATCAAGCTCGAGATCGGCTTGCAACGCCCCGACCGTGCGCTCCCCCTCACGCAGCAGCTCGAGGATCCGCACCCGGACCGGGTGGCCGAGCACCCGAAACAACGTCGCCTTTGCTTCGTGCACCGGCCCGGCAAGAAAGGGCATCTTATTAGCTTACAAAAAATAAAGAAGTATGAAGAAGGACGTCGTCGCGAGGCAGGCCTGGCAGCCTTTCACAGCCGACGACGAACGCACACCGGGCCAGGCTGAGGGTGCCGCGGCGCTCACCACCGCCGTCGCCACCGTCCACTTCCTCACCGGCTACTTCAGACGCGGCAACCTCATCCGCTTCGGCATCTACTGCCTCCTCCTCGGCGTCGCCATGGTCATCGACAACGCCTGAGACGAAGGTCCAAGCCCGATTCACTATGCGCTTGTTGGCGGCGGGGGCGGCGGACCGTGTCGAATCATCTGCAGCTCGCGCTCGACGGCTTCCAGCTTCTCGGCGAGGACGCGGGGACCATCAGGCGGAGGTTGCAGCCATGGCCAGCGGGCCGGCTCGGCGAGAGCCCGCACGTAGTTCTCGACCCCGGCAGGCGTGCTGAGAAAGAGCATCCGGGCCGTGTCCGACTCGACCCGAAAGGTGTGCGCCGTTCCACCCGGCGCGAACGAAACCAAGCCGACACCGCCGCGCCGTGCACACCGGCCGACCCACTCGGGAGGCTCACCGTTGCAGTCGATGAGCTCGGGCTCGACGATCCAGGCGCTGACTTCTCCCTCGAGCACGTAGAAGGTCTCATCCTGGGGGTGGGAATGAAGCGGCGGCGCCGCTCCGCGCGGAAGGACCCCCTCCCACAGGGCAAAGCGTCCGCCGGTCTGCTCGCCGGTCAACTTCAGCCGCGCGAGCGTGCCGAGAAACCAGAGCGGATCACCGCCGGGCTCGACCACGCGCCCCTGCACCTGTTCGCTCGCAGCCATCAGCCGGCGGGCTGGTCGTCCAGCGCTGAGCCGATTCCGATCCAGACAAGACCTTCGTCGCCGGCGACCATTTGCCGTCGCACCTCCGGCGGGCAGAAGACGAAATGGCCCGGACGCAACACAATCTCCTCCTCGCCCAGCCGCAGCACACCGCCCCCTCCGATGACCGCGTACACCTCTTGCTGACCGTTTCCAGCGTGATCGTGCTCCGGCCCCTCGGCTCCAGCCGCAAGCTCGAGCCGATTCACTCGAAACCCGCTCACCCCAAGCGGATCACTGAGAGCCCGAAACACCCCATGCTGCGCCGCCACATCATCCGCGTGCACAACCACCGCGCCCATCGAAGCACCCCCCTTCCCAGTCGGGACGACCTGAAAGCAGCCTCCACTATCTCAAAGACCCGCGTGAGGATGAACGACCACAGACCCCGAACCGCTCCACCAGCTCGACCTGACCAGCCTCGACAAGTGGGAACGAAGCGATGGAACCACACATCGACGTCATCACCCTCGTCGTCGGCGATCTTCAGCGGTCGCTCGCCTTCTACCGCGACGCCCTCGGCCTCGAAACGCAAGGCGTGGTCGCCACCGAGCTCGTTGTCGAGGAGACCAAACGCAGCCGGCGCGATCGCGATGTTCACCTCTGAGGCGGTCTCATCGTCACGCTCGCCACGCCAAGACGCTGAATGTCAGCGCACGCAGCGCACCGGCAGACCACGTCGCCGGTTCACTGCGCGCCCCGGCCGGCACGGATCCTCGCCGTGTTCGAGGACTCGCGGCGTCATCTCAGGGGCTCCGCGTTCTTTGGCTTTGGCAGGCTTTCTGGGCTGCCTGGGAGATCGGCGAGTTCGGATCCATGCCGTTACCCCCACTTCCCTGGGCCACCCCACCCGAGCCGAAGAACTTCGGGTCGGGATAGTTCGGCACCCCGTGCGAGCGCATGCACGCTGCAAAGGCAATCGCCGCCGCTTTCATGCGCTGCTGCTGCGCCTGAATCGGCGTCTTCCCGGGCGGGAGCAGATGCTGACAGTCGGCCTCGGCTCTCTGGAACGCGGGCGAACTCGGATTGAGCGACGTCGAAACGGTGATCGTGATCGTTCCGTGCGAGTCGGGGTCGGGGAAGTTCGGCACCCCGTGGGAGCGCATGCAGGCGGTGTACTTGACCCCGGCCGTTCCCACGTCGCTCGAGATGCTCGCACCGATTCCTGCGCTACCCGGTGGCGGTGCAAAGGCAAGCGGGCCGCTTCTTGCGCTGCTGCCAGCTCCACCTGAGGTTGTCGTTCCGAGGCTCGCGACCGACGGCGACTTCGAGCCACCGCATCCCAAGGCCAGCAAGGAGAGACCTGCCAGAGCGGCGAGACACGACCCGCGTCGCATTCTCCAAACCGACGACAGCGGCATGAACCGAACGGGCTGTGGGCAACCGTGGCTCACTCAGCCCTGACCGCTGTCGGTGCTGCCGGCTGCTGGCGGCCCGCCGAGTGGCCCGCTTCCGGCCGGAGCGTCGACTACCTGACAGGGGGGCACGGTTCCCTGGGCCCAGGCGATGGCGAGCGCTTGATCTCGGCCGGGGCCGGTCTGCGTCGTGACCACAAGCGTCGTGGCGGCCGACTGGTTGCCGCTGATCGTGAACCGGATCGCGCCGTCACTCGAGGGCCCGACCTCGCCCCGGTGCATCCCGCCCGCTGCGGTGGCACCGGCAGGGGTGAACCACGGCTGCTTGCACATCTTCCCCGCCGGCAGATACTCGACGACGGCGTTCACGCCCGCCGCCTGCAGCTTGGCCCGCAGCCCGGCCGCGTCGGTGAGCGAGTCGATCTCGACCGTCACGGAACCGTCCGCGTTCTTCGTCACGGCGTAGGCCGCCTGGGTGCCGGCGGAGAGAAAGACCACGCCGGTAGTCCATCGAGTGCGACCAGCTCGAGCACCGCGCGCTCACCGGCCGGGAGCAGACGTAACTCCCGGTAGAGCGCTCGCCCAGCAGACTCGCGGTCGATCCGCCCGTGCAGCGCAACCAGGTCATCGTCATCGACGAGGTCCCTCCCGCGAATCCGCGCCGCCATCCGCAACTCCCTCGCACTCCGCCTCCGCTCACCGGCGACCACGTTGCGGGCGATCCCGAACAACCACGCCACCGGCTCCCCCCGGCTGCGCCGGTAGGAGCCGGCCGACTCGATCACCGCAACGAACACGTCCGCCGTCAGGTCGGCGGCGAGGTGCGGATCGTCCACCCGCCGGGCGACGAAGCGCTGCACCGCCTCGATGCGGACGGTTGTCGCACCAACAGTCTCTGGACTCGGCGTGCCGAGGTCGGGGCGAACTCGCGCTCAGGGTGCATTGCGCCACGCTGGCCCAAGCGAGAGCGCTCGTCAGATTCGGGTTCTTAGGTTCCCTTCAGACGCGGCTGCTTGTCTATGAGGGCGATGTCCTCGGGGCTTCGTCACTCCGTGCTCGCCGGCGGTCTTGTGTGTCTTTCGTTGCTCGCGTCGGGATGTAGCGGCTCGTCGGGCACTCACGTGGCGCAGATCGGCTCCACCTCGACGACAACCCGATCCGGCCGCGCATCGACTACTGGAGGGTCACTCACTTCCCAGACGCTCGCCTACGCCCGGTGCATGCGATCGCACGGGGTGCCGACCTTCCCCGACCCCGACAGCAGCGGGCAGATCCCGAAGACCCACGTCGTAAACGCGAGGAAAGGCAATCCCTCCCGATTCGACACGGCCAACACCGCCTGCCGCCACCTGCTGCCAAGCGGCGGCGCAAGCGGGGGCAACGGAGAGACCCCGGCCCAGATAGCGCAGGACTGGACCGATCTTCGAAAGTTCGCCCGCTGCATGCGCTCGCACGGAGTGCCGAACTGGCCCGACCCGACCAGCCGATCCACATCTGACAATCGGCCCGCGTTCAACCTGACGGCCGCCGGGCTCTACCCGAACTCGCAGACGCAGCTCAGGACGAAAGCGCAGCAATGCGCGACGCTCCTGCACCTACGCGGCCTTCCCGCGGCTCACTGACAGCGAGCCAATGTACGGGGCGGCTCAGGGGACGATCATGAAGCCTCGCGCAGGCGATTGCGCCGACTTCTTCCTTGTCACTTCTCGGCATCGTCGTCGCCTGCGCTAGTGAGCTCCCCGGCTTCGTCTGGACGATCGCAACCGACCAGCCCCCCAGGACTCTCTGACCAAGTTGATCCAGCCTCTCGGCCCCGAGCAGCGGATGCGTCCGACCACACGGAGAACCCTCGCAGCCTCTATGCGGCACCCAGAACGTGCGACCCGCGACGCTACACAGAGGCAGCTCCCGACGGTTCCAAGTCATGTGGTCCCGACCCACGAATGTCAGTCTGGTCCACCGTCGCCGCTCCGAACAATCCGCTGCTCCAGGCCGAGAGGACAACCCATCGACCGAGCCTCACCCGTTGACGTTTTGCTCCATGTCAGAGGCATGATGTGAAATGGCCGCTCCTGCGGCTGGTGGCTCAGGCGCGGCGCTTCTCGCCCGTTGGCCTGAGCCATCCCCGCAGACACCGAATCCCACATCAAGCCTCTAGGTGACGACGATCCCGAAGGGCGCAGCGCCCGCGGGGAGCGAGGTCGGCGAGGTTGTCAGCTCGGTGAGGTTGCCACCGCTGACTGTGAAGCCGCTGACGGCGTTTGACCCGTCGTCGACGACCCAAAGTGTTGCGCCGTCGGGTGCGAGCCGGGCGTCGAACGCCCCCTTGCCGTTGAACGGCGTGCTGCCGAGCAGGGTCAGAGTTCCGTCGGCCGCGATCGAGTACCGCGAGACGGTGCTGCTGGCGGTGTTGACGGTGAAGAGGTACTTCCCGTCGTGGCTGATCTCGACCCAACATGGCGCGGTCTGCAGATCCGCGAACGGAGACGATCCGATCGACGACAAGACGCCGTTCGCGGCGTCGGCGAACGCGGAGACGGTGCCGTTGCCGGCGCCGCCGTGCGCGTTCGAGACGAAGAGCTGCGTCGCGTTCGTGGGACTGAACTCGCTGCCGAATGGTCCCGGGCCTTGTGCTGTGAAGGGAGAGCCCGGGGCAGCAGTCAGCCGGCCAGAGGAGTCGACGGCGAAGCTGTCGATCAGCGAGGTGCCGACGCGTGTCCCGACGAGCCGGGTCCCGTCGCCGTTGAAGAGGACGTCACCGGGAGACGATCCGTCAGGCAGCGCGACCGTCGATCCGGACGTGGTCTGAGATGTCCACCGGCGTTGAGCGTGAACCCGGTGTAGTTGCTCGCGCCGTCACCGGCGTTCGCGACGTAGACGAGGTTGCCGTGGACGGCGATGCTGACCGGCTCGTTGCCGCCGGACCAGACCGGGCTTCCCTCGGCCTCCGTCAAACGACCGTCTGGCTTGATTCGGAGCACTGAGATCTGGTTGCTCGCCGCGTCTACCGCAAGCAGGTACCGGCCGTCGGCACTGAGTTGCAAGGCGCCCTGCGAGCCGGTGCCGCTCCCGGTTCCCGCACCACCGATCGAGAACGGCGAGCCCGGCCAACGGCGTCAGCGTGCCGTCGGCATGCCGATCGAACCCCGCAATGGTGTTCGTGCCTGCGGTGTTGTCGTTCACGTAGACCGCCCCGACAACACTCGACGCCGCGGAGACGGCGCCTGCCGCGACCGCTGAGACGGCCGCCACGACGGCGACCAGAAAGACGAAACGAAGCTTCTTCACTCCAACCCCCTTGAGAAAGGCGAGACGCTCGTCCCGCGCGTCGGTCACGCTGTCAGAGGGTGCTTACGCGACACTTGCGCCCCGATGAACGTTTTCTTAAGCCCGGGGCGACGACGCGGAGCTCGCCGCGTCGCGGTCTGTCGAGCTATGCGGCCGTCGGCAGGCTGAACGAGACGCACGCACCGCCCTGAGGCCGGTTTTCGGCCCAGATCCGGCCGCCGTGTGCCTCGACGAGCCCGTGCGCGATTGCGAGACCGAGTCCGGCTCCGCCGCCGGTGCGAGCGCGATCACCGCGCCAGAAACGCTCGAACACCCTGGCCGAGGTGCCCGCAGCGAATCCCGTGCCGGTGTCCTCGACGTGGATGCAGACCTCGTCTGTGAGCTTCTCGGCGCGCACCGCGACCGACCCGTCGGCGGGGGTGTGCCGGAGAGCATTCGCGATCAGGTTGGCGAGCACGCGCTCGATCTTGTCGGGAGCGACGACGACGGTTACGCCTGGGCTGATGTTCGCCGCGAGGCTGACACGCCGGGTCGCTGCTTCGGGGCCGAGGACTCGGAGCGTTGCGGAGACGATCTCCGCGAGGTCTGTGCGGCGGAGCTCGAGGGTCAACGCGCCGGCGTCGATCTGGGCGAGCTCGAACAGATCGTCGACGAGCGCGGTCAATGTCGTGGCTTGTTCGCGCAGGGTCGGCAGGTACTCGGAGGGCTCGATCAGGCCGTCCTCGGCCGCTTCGATCAGTGCGCGGAGCGACGCAAGCGGCGTGCGGAGGTCGTGACTCGCCCAGGACACGAGCTCGCGGCGCGCATCGAAGAGCTGCTCGACCGAGGCAGCCATTGTGTTGAACGCCGTTGCCAGCGTCGCGCAACTCACCGCTCCCGGCCGCGGACGCCCTGGTTGAGAGATCGCCGGCGGCGATCGAAGCCGCGGCGACCCCGAGTTCTCGAAGCGGCCGTGCGATCGAGCGTGCAAGCAGCAGTCCCGCCACGATCGCCGCGGTGGCCGAGCCGACGGCAACGGCGAGGATCTTCACGTCGGCACCCATGTGGAACATCACCCAGCCCGACATCAGCACCGCGGCCAGCGGAACGCAGACCGACAGGAATGCGAGGCCCGCAAGCTGCAGATCGAGCCTCGGAGCGCGCCGCAGGAACCGTGCGACGGCGAGGCTGATCGCGAGACTCGCGCCCGAGACTGCGACGGCGAGCCAGATCACGGGTCGAACCTGTAGCCGACGCCCCAGACCGTCTGCAGGTGTCGTGGGTGGGTCGGGTCGAGCTCGATCTTCTCGCGCAGGCGCCGCATGTGAACGGTCACGGTGCCGGTGTCGAACGCAGCCTGGTAGCCCCAGACGCGTTCCATCAGCGTCTCCCGCGAGAAGACGAGCGCGGATGCGACGCAAGAAACCAGAGCAGATCGAACTCCTTCAGAGTCAGGGCGAGCAACTGGCCGCCGCGGGTGACCTGGCGACCGCCGCCGTCGAGCACCAGCTCGCCGGTCTCGATGGTTCTGCGTGCTTCACCGGCCGGGGCCGTGCGACGCAAGACGGTGCGGACACGCACGGCGAGCTCGCGCGGCGAGAACGGCTTCGTCACGTAGTCGTCCGCGCCAAGCTCGAGCCCGACGATCCGATCCGACTCGTCGACCCGGGCGGTCAACAGGATCACCGGCAGCTCCGAACGGCCCCGGATCCACCGGCAGAGCTCGAGCCCGTCGGTCCCGGGCAACATCACGTCCAGCACGACGAGGCTCGGCTCCCGCGTCCGGATCAGCTCGCGGGCGTCGTCGCCGTTCCCGGCCTCGAGCGTCGCGAACCCGTCGCGCTGCAGATACCGGACGACGACATCGCGAACGACAGGCTCATCGTCGACAACAAGGATCGTCGCCATGCGCCTATTCCGGCTTCCACTTCGGGTGATGGCGTGTCGCCCACTCCTCGCTGACGGTCCCGACGGTCATCCCTCGGAGCGCGTGGCGAGTTGCCGGGTGGATGACGGCGAGGTAGAGGTGGCCGACCAGCAGCCCGAGTGAGATGTACATCAGACCGTCGTGCAGGATCACCGTGCTCGCGAAACGGAAGCGGGTGTCTCGCTCGCCGAGCCAGAGCAGCAGCCCGGAACAGAGAAAGAGCAGCGTCAGCCCGGCTGTGATCGCCGCGTTGATCTTCTGGCCGGCGTTGAAGCGACCCTGCGGCGCCGGCCGACGGCCCGCCAGCCAGCGAAGATCGTCGCGGTCGAATCCGTCGAGCTCGCGTGCGGTGCGCAGCAGCCCGCGCCGGTCGCCGAGCAGGCCGATCAGGACGAGCACCGCGATCCAGCCGAGCCCGGCGTAGAAGTGAACGTCCTGGACGAGCGGCCGACGGCCGAGCCAGACCTCGACGCTCGGCAAGTAGAGCGCGAGACCCGACGCCAACAAGAAGAAGAATCCGATCGCGTTCGCCCAGTGCAGCAGTCGCTCGGTGCGGGAGAAGCGGCGAACGTACCGCGTCACGTGCCGTATCCGTTCGAGCGGCCGACCCAGGCGTCACGGTCATAACCGAGCTGCTCCCAGTAGCCCGATCCAGCGGCCGAGACTAGCTCGACGCCCTTCAGCCACTTGACGTTCTTGTATCCGTACATCTCAGGGATCACGAGCCGCAGCGGCGCGCCGTGCTCGCGCGGCAGCGGCTTGCCGTCCATCTCGTACGCCAACATCACGTCGTGCAGCTCCGCCTGCTGCAGCGTCAGGTAGTCGACATACGGATTCTCTGCCGATACGAACCGTAACGCGTGCGCGCGACTCGACGGAGCAGCCTCGGCGAGCACGTCCTGGATGCGAACGCCCGCCCAGTGGACGTTCTTCACCGTCCAGCCGGTGACGCAGTGGAACGTCGAGACCTGCTCGGCACGCGGCAGCGACCGCAGCTCGTCGTAGGAGAGGCTCAAAGGCTTTCCGACCAGCCCCCCGACCGAGAGCCGCCAGGTCGCAGGGTCGAATCGCGGCAGACTGCCCGAGACGGTGTAGATCCGCCAGCCCTTCGACGGAAGGATCGGCGCGATCGACTCGGCGATCGGTGACACGACGCCGGAGACGTCGCCCCAGACGGCCTTCCCCCAGACGAGCGAGGAAAGGCCGCCTGCGACCGTCGCCAGAAAGACCCCGCGCCCATACCGGCGCGAGCCCTCATGCCCGTCTCCCTCCATCACATGTGCGCCATGCCGACGAACAGCGCGCCGCGCAGCTCACCGGGATGAGCCTTGGTGTCGACCCAGACCCGGTACTTCGTCGGGGAAGTCTCGATCAGTGTGACCGCGGTCTTCGCGACCATCGCACAACCCTTCTTCGCATACGTCGAACCGAGCTTCGCAACTGTCATGCCGTGAGCGTCCCGGACCGACGCCGCGGTCGCGCCTTTGGTCGGGATGTCGAACGTCCAGCAGATCTCATGATTCTTCGCCTTCAACGTCAGATTGACAATCCCGTGCTCCCCCATCCCGGACAAGCGCGCCCCGAGCTGCGGATGCATCGTGTCTGCCGCGGCACTTCCGGCGCCGAGCACGCCGAGCATCCCCACACACACGAACAACAGCACCTTCGAGCGCATCAATCCCTCCTTGTCGGGTAACAGCCCAACAGTCGTGCCCGAAGGTTGCGCGCGTCTTGTGACGAACTTACGGATCCCTTAAATCGCGACCACCCTGCTCAGACGAGCGACGCCAGTCTCTTCGCGTACCAGCTCTCCCAGAGTTCCGCCGACCGCGACACGAGGTAGTCGCGATCGAGCTGTACCAGCGCATGAACGAGATGGCTCCGCACGGGCGCCCGCCCGATGAGCGTGGGAAGCTCGGAAAGATCGAGCAGCCAGTCGGCGTACCAGGAAGCCCAATCAGGATCGTCACCGTCGACGATCCGGAAGACGACGTGATGTGTCTCGGCGGCCTCCCGCAGGAGGTCGCTCACGGCTGAGTCATTCATGTCGTCCCAGACAGCCTGCGGAGCGATCCGTTACGGACGAGCGGAACGCAGCAGCTCATCGGGCGAACGGTATTCCGGGTTCGCGAACGCGAAGCGGCAGCCGGCTTCCCAGAGCGGTCACCTCACGAGGGAGCCCTCGTGGACGACCGGCCGTGCCTGCTGGGGGCGGCGGCGGCGCAGCGGTCAGGGGAGAAGACGCTGGCGAATTGCTGCGCGGGCGCGCTCGCTCGCGCCGTTGTCGTTGTGGAGCACGTCGACGATGTTCGTGCCGGCGAGGATGACGCCGAGCTCGAACGCGAGCTGACGAGGGTCGGTCTCAGGCACGAGTTCGCCGCGCGCGGCGGCCTCGCTCGCCTCGTGTTCGAGCAAGTCGCGCCATTCCTGTTGGTACGTGGCGACGAGGTCGTGGACGGGGCCGGGGCGGCCGCCGAGCTCGGCGGAGGCGGCGACGAAGAAGCAGCCGCCGGGGAAGACACGGCGTTCGACGTAGGAGAGGTAGCCCTCGCAAAGCGCGAGCAGCCGCTCGCGCCCAGGCGGGGTTGCCGACACCCCCGGCACGACGATTTCCTGCACGAAGCTGGTGCGCGCGGCCTCGACGGTTGCCAGCTGCAGCTGCTCTTTGGAGCCGAAGAGGACGTAGACGCTGCTTTTCGGCATTCTGGTCGCCTGCGCGAGCCGTCCGATCGAGAGCCCCTCGAGGCCTTCGATCGTCGCCAGCTGCGCGGCCCGTTCGAGGATCCGTCGGCGCGAGCGCTCACCGGGCGCCCGCCGGCGCACGACTTCCTCAGCCTCATCGGCCATCGGTTGACACGAGGCGGTCGGCGGTCTCCACGACGCGCCGCCGGGATGCTCGGCGTCGAGCTCGAACTGATCGAGGTAGAGGCGAGCGCGAGCATGGACGTCCGCGGCGCGCTCGCGATCGACCCCGACGTCAGGGTTGGCCTGCAGGCGATGCAGCTCACGGTGCGTCTGTCCCCGACCGCAGGTACCACGCCGGAGCTGACGGAAGCGCTCGCGCGCGCCGCCGAGCGCTACTGCATCACCCTCGAAACGCTCCGTAACGGCCTGCCTGTCGAGGTCACCTTCGAGACGCCGACGACGGTCAACGCGGCCTGATCGGAGCGTGCGATGACGCTCCTGCGGGGGTGAGCGCCGGCGCGAGCCGCTCCGCGCCGCCAAGAATGTTCCATGACTCGGCGCTGGTCGTGAGCAGCCGCTGGTCCCGCAGCCATGGATCGCCGGCAAGGCGACGTTCGATCTCAGCTTCGTCCTCTGCATCGACGACCAGCAGCACTCGGAGACGGCCCTCTTCGCTTCCGGCCACCGGGCCGGCGAAGACGACGAATCCGTCTTGCGCGAGCGCATTCATGAACGTCGCGTGCTCGTCGACTGCCGGCTGTTCGTGGATTCCTCCAGCCGCCCAACCGGGGCCTGCCTCGCGGACGACGGCGAACAGGCTCATGCTCGGGCGATCAGGTAGTGGTACTCGTTCGAGAGCCGGTAGCTCCCGTCGGACCTGCGGTACGGGGCAAGGCCGTCGACGATCGCGTTCTTGAGCTCGTGCTCGCGCTCGGCGCCGGCGATGACGACGAGACCGGCGACCGCGATCATGGCGTGGCCAAGGGTCTCGGCGTCCGGGTAGATGTACGCCCAAGCCCCGTCGAACTCGCTATCGGGGGTGAGGCCTGCCTGAACTGCCAGCTCGCGCAGGAGCCCCGGCTGAGAGAGATCCGGATCGGGCGGCGCATCCGGCGGCCGAGGCGGCACGAACGATCGCGCGATCCGCTTCATCGCCTCGAGCTCGCAGCGCTCATGCGCGCCCCACACCTGGATCACGACCGCCGCGCCGGGCTTTGCGACGCGGCCTGCCTCGCGAAGGGCGGCGACCATGTCGTTTGCGAAGAAGAACGAGTTGAAGCCGGTGACGAGGTCGAAGCGGTCGTCCTCCCACGGGAGCTCCTCCATCTCCCCCGTGCGCAGATCGGCCTGCGGCAGGCGCGCTCGAGCGAACTCGATCAGCGCCGCGGCCGCGTCGATGCCGCTCGGCTGGGCCCCGCGGTCCGAGACCAACCGCAGGAACGCGCCGGCGCCGCAGCCGATGTCCAGCACGCGCCAGCCAGGCCTGAGTCCCGTGCGCTCCAAAGCTGCCTCGTAGGTCGGCCGCTGCATGTCCTCGCTGAGCGCCCAGTCGCCCGGGCGCGCGCCCCACAGCGGTCCCCAGCGGGACGCGCTACCTGTGCCGGTGGCTGACGCTGTCGACGTCGCCGCTCCTCCCACTAGACTATGGAGCGTAGTTATAAGCTATGGTCGATAGTTCTGTCAATCGGGAGCTGCCGCTCTTCTCGTACGAGATCCTCGGTCTCGTCGGCGAGGGCGGCGCCGGCGCGCACGACCTGCTGCGCATGGCCAGGCACGGCCGCATCCTCGACTGGGCCGGCGAGAGCCAGTACTACGTCGAGCCGAAGCGCCTCGCAAAGCTCGGCTACCTCCAGGCGCGCAAGGAGCCGGGCAAGACGCGGGAGCGGACCGTCTACAGCCTCACCGAGAAGGGCCGGCAGGCGCTTGTCGACTACGCCCGCACGCCCGTAACGGTCACGCCGTTGAGGAGCGATCCGCTGCTGCGTCTGCTGATCTGTGACCTCGTCGGCGAGGAGGTCACGCGAGAGAGCCTCGCGACCCTACGCGAGGACGTCGACGACCTTCGCGTCCGCCTCGACGAGTCGAAGCGCCGCGCGAGCGGGCTACCGCATCGCGAGAAGTATCTCTTGCTCGTAGGCGACTTCCTGCGCAGGTTCCTCGACCTACACGAGCAGCTAGTGGCAGATGTCGAGCGCGAGCTCGCGCCGCCGCGAAAGCGACGGCGGACGACGTCCGGTCCCGTGACCAAGAGCGCCCGCGGAACCTGACACACGCAAGCGCGGACCACGCGAGCGCCGGCTTGGCTGCGCCTGAGCCGGCTGGATGTTTGCTCTCGTTCTTCGCGGTCGTCGTCCAGATCCGATCTCAGCGTCCTGGTCTCAAGGGCTCAGCGGGGAAGGAAGACGAGGCGGTAGTAGCGGCGCAGCCAGGCTTCGTATCCAGCCGCGGTGAGCCGGGCGTGTTCGGTGAGGGTGCGGTAGGTGCCCCAGTCGAGAGCGACCCAGAACGCGGTCTCGACCTCCCACCGGCGCAGGCCTCTCCTTCGCCCTTGTTTTGTGAGCAGCAGACTGGTCGCCCACTGGACGGCGTAGGTGCGGTTGCGGTTCATCTCGTTCCAGAGCGCCTCGACGCCTGGATCGTCGGCAGCGGCCTGCTCGACGACCCAGGCGATTCGGGCTGATCGTTCGTTGATCGTGCGCAGGTGCGCGGCGTGCAGGTCGAGCATCGTCGCGGCGGTTGGAGCTCGTTCGATTCGGGCGACCGACTCGCGCTGTGGCATCGGCAGCGGGTTGACGTCGCCGCGGATCGCGTAGTCGACGGCTGCCTGCAAGAGAGTCGCCTTCGTGCCGAACAGCGCCTCGACCGTCTTCGGCGAGACGCCGGCCCGCTCGGCGATCGAGCGCATGGTCGTTGCTGCCCAACCGCGTTCCTCGAGCAGCTGTCGGCCTGCGCGGATGATCGTCTCGCGGGTGCGTGAGGCGGCTGCTTCGCGTTGCGGCGCGTGGTAGCCGCGCCGGCCTGCCTTGTCTTCTCTCGTCATATCCGATAGGGTCTTACCCTATTCAATATACGACTCGGGTCGGAGGACACCGCTCCGCCGCCGCTCCGGTCATCCGCCACGAAGGAGAAAACGATGACGCGCCAGCTCCCGATCTTCCTCACGGCCGCCGCGCTTGCGCTCCTCGGCGCCTCGACCACGTCCGGCGCCCCCAACCACGTCCACGCCGGATTCGTCGACGGCGTCTGGATCGACGGCACCGTCCACGACCTCTCCACCGGGCCGCCCCCGGCGGGCGCGAAGCACCCAATACCTCTCTACGTGATCGCTCCGGTGTCCGCGTCGCATCCGCTTCATCCGCTCGCATTCGCGAAACCGCTCGGCTTCGGCGCCCACGATCACGTCGCCGACATCGCCCACCCGAACAAGGCATTCCACGGATCCTGCGACCTCACCCTCGTCGTCCCAGGCCCGAAAGCGAGACTCGGCTCGAACGTCGAGGCGCGCCAGACGCTCACTCCCGCCGCGACGAAGCCGCTGCTCTACCGGGCGCGCCTCGACGGCAAGATGGTGCCGCTCAACTGGGTCTCGAGAATCAAGCAGGCCCGAACCCTCGGCCTCGCCAAGCTCATCGACACCCAGACCATCATCGCCTGCACGATCACACCCAGCAAGAAGGACTGAGGAGGCCAGGGGCGATCGAGACTATGAGGACCTCCCGCCGCACGGGCGCCCGCTCGCCTGGTCACCCGCGGCGGGAGGGTTCACACTCTGGTGGTGGCGTCATCGGCCGGACCACTCCACGAGCTCCTGGCGTCGGCGGACGCGGCGATCGCGCGGTGCGCGTGGAAGGACGCACTCGTCTTGCTCCACGAGGCGGCCGCGCTCGAGCGGTCGCTGACGGTCCTCGACCGTCTCGCGCTCGCCGCCTGGTGGATCGACGACGCCGACACGGTCTTCGGGGGAGGAGGCATTTCGCCTCGCGAAGGCGATCGCAGGCAGGACGCTGACACTCACTCTCGGCTCCGGGACTGCGGCGCAGACGTGCGTCACGGGAGCGACGGACAGCTCGGGTCGTCGTCGTCGCAACAGGGCCGGGGTATGCGCCCGACCCGGGCCACGCCGGCAGAAGCACCCTCGTCGCGACGTACTGCTGAACGGCTCACCTCCGTGTCGGTCACCGCGTCCCGCATTACCACCGCTCAATGGACTGGGTCCGCGAAACACGGCACTGCATCGCTCGGGTCACGCGCTTGCCGCGATCGCCCGCGCGAGCTCGACGGCGTCCGTCTCCGTGAGGCGGGCGCCGTCCGCGACCGAGGCAGCGTCGAGTGCATCCCGCGTCCGCGAGTACAGCCGCTGCTCGTTCAGCTTCATCGTGGCTCCGATCGATGCGAGCATTGCATCGATCGCGCCCAGCAGCCGGCTCGCATCGTCGAGCCGGCCGTGCTCGCATGCGAGCGCCGCGACACCGATTATCGACCACGCGAGATCCTCGCGATCTCCGATCTCACGGGCGAGGTCGATGCTCTCGGCGAAGCATGCGCCGGCTTTGTCCAGCTCGGACTCCTCGAGCGCAACCGCGCCGACGTTGTAGACGGCGCGAGCGACGTTCGCCGTGTCGCCGAGCTCGCGCATCACGGCGAGGCTCCGTTCGAAATGCGCGGCTGCGAGTCGGAGCTCGCCCTGGCTGAGGGCGACGTCGCCGCGGTTGTTCTCCGCGAGAGCGAGCAGGCGTGCGTCTCCGAGCACCGTGCAGCGCTCGATGCACTCGTCCAGCGTGGACGCCGAGCGCGCGAAGTCGCCTTGCGCGTGGAGAATCGCGCCGAGGTTGCTGAGCGTTCGCGCGACGCCCTCGTCGTCGTCGAGTGCCCGGTACTGGGCGAGCGCAGCCTCCGCGAGCTCGCGAGCGACCAGGTAGTCGCCCTGGATCACTGCGAGAGCGGATCGCACCCTGAGCGCCTTGGCGCTCAGCGGATCGACGACGCCTTCGTTGCGCTCGAGCGCGCACCCGAGCCGCTCCATGCCCTCGGCGATATGCCCGCGCAGGTACCAGAAGCGCCCGAGGGCCGCGGCCAGCCGAAGCTCGGCAAGCGGCTGGTCGAGCTCAGAAAGGCGGTCGAGCGCAGCGCGCAAGTTGTCGTGTTCCTGGTCGAGGCGCGCGAGCCAGCGCACCTGGTCGGGGCCTGAGAGGTTCGGCTCGGCCGCCTCCGCGAGGTCGGTGAAGTAGGCCGCGTGCCGATGCAACGCGTGCTCGTCATCGCCGCTCTTCTCGACGACGTAGTCGCGTACCGACTCGAGCAGCCGATAGCGCCCGCCCGTAGCCTGAACCAGGCTCGCATCGACGAGCGACGCGAACGCAGCCAACGTGTGCGGCCCGACGACCGCGTCGAACGCCTGGAGGTCGAAGCTGCCGACAAACGGCGCCAGCGCCAGCAGCACATCGCGCTCGTCGGGAGCGAGCAGGTCGTAGCTCCAGTCGATCGCCGCACGGAGCGACCGGTGTCGCGCAGCCGCGTCACGCGGGCCACCGACGAGTGCTAGCCGGTCGCCGAGCCGTGCAAGCAGGTCGGTCGGCGCAAGCGTGCGCAACCATGAGGCCGCGAGCTCGATTGCAAGCGGCGAGCCCTCCAGCTGCGCGCAGATCGCGTCGATCGCTGCGTCCGACGCCTTGACCGTCGCCGCCGGAACACCCGCCTGCGCGGCCTGCCGGACGAACAGCGCGCGGGCGTCATCCGGCTCGAGCGGTGGCACCGGGACGACGACCTCGCCGGCGAGCCGCATGACCGTCGTGCTCGTCGCGAGCACCTTCAGCTCGGGTGCGTGTCGCAACAGCTCCGCGACGTCCGGCGCGGCGTCCAGCAGATGCTCGAAGTTGTCGAGGACGATCAACGCATGCAGCGGCGCGACCGCCTCTTCGAGCGACTCGAGCCATGACCGCCCAGGCTCCTCGCGCACGCCGAGCGCCCGGCCGAGGCTTGGCAGGACCAGCGACGGATCCGTGAGCGGGGCGAGCTCGACGAAGAAGACGCCGTTCACGAACGAGCCCTCGAGGAGACGCACGACTTCGAGCGCGAGCCGCGTCTTGCCGATGCCGCTCGGCCCGACGAGGGTGACGAGCGACTCCGGCGAGGAGAGCAGCCGGCGTTGCAGCGCCTCGACCTCCGGCTCGCGCCCGACCGTCACCGTCAACGGCAGCGGCACCGGCGACAGCCCGGGCTCCGTCTGCGCCGTCGCGCTCTGGTTCAGCGTCGGGTCGCGTCGATGGATGCGACCCTCGAGCTCGCGCAACTCGTCGGACGGCTCGAGCCCGAGCTCGTCGACGAGGTGGCGCCGCCCGTCTCGGTAGACGGCAAGCGCCTCCGGTTGCCGGTCGTCACGGTACAGCGCGAGCATCAACAGCCGTCGCAGGCCTTCCCGGAGCGGGTGCTCGGCGACGACCCGCTGGAGCTCCGAGAGAACGTCGGCTGAGCGCCCGAGCTCGAGGGCCGCCGCAGCCCACAGCTCGACCGCCTGCAGCCTGAGCTCGTCGAGCCGCCCCGCCTCGAGCAGCGCGAACGGCTCGTCGACGAGATCCTCGAGCGCCCGGCCGCGCCAGAGCGCCAGCGCCTCGCCGTACAGCGCGGCGGCGAGCTCGGGATTGGCGGCGCCAGCCGCCTTTGCTCCGCGGGCGAGCAGCCGCTCGAAGACATCGACGTCCAGCTCGCCGGGCTCGACGACCAACGCATAGCCGGCGTGCGAGCGCGTCACGCGACCGGCCGGCAGGAGCCGCCGGACCTGCGACACGTAGAGGCGCAGGACGCTCGCCGCAGATGCAGGCGCTTCGTCGCCCCAGAGGGCAGCGATCAGCACGTCAACCGAGACGGACCTGCCGCGGCGGAGCAGCAGCGCGGCGACGAGCGCTCGATGCCGCCGCGCCGTCAGCCGGACGTCTGCCCGCTCGTTGACGACACGCAAAGGACCGAGCACCCCGAACTCCACGGCTCTGCAAATCCTATGCGTCGGCCTCGGACACTCGGATCGCTCAGTCGAATCGCCAGGAGGCAGCCCATGAGACACACGACGATCGTCACCACCACTCTCGTCACTCTCGTCGCCGCGATTGGCGCCGGCGTGGTCGCGCTGACCGCGAACGCCGCCTCGAACGGCGGTGGCGCGCCACCGTGCGTACCGAAGCTCGGCAAGCTCAACGGACGGCCGATCGTGTACGAGTGCGGGCCGGCGACCGCGACGTTGCGCACCGGGGGCAAGACCTACTCCTACCGAAACGGGTTCTGCCAGCAAAGCAAGACGGCCGGACTGGAGCTCCAGCTCGACCTCGGCACCCTCGCAGCGACCACGAACGGCAACGCGCGGAATCCGTACCTCAGCATCACTGCCGCCAAGGTCGGCGGCACCGTGAGCGCCTACCACGACGGGAAGCGGATCGCGAACAACCTCGTCACCCTCTCGGGGCACTTTCCGACCCAGGGAACATTCAAGTCGAAGTACAGCGGGGCCGGGTTCGGGCAAACCTTCAGCGGCTCCTGGAACTGCCACGGAGTCGTCTGGCAGGCGCCGTGACCCTGCTCCGCGCCGCTGACACCGTCCCGCGGGTGCTCCGCGCGTTCGCGGAGCACCCCGGCCTTCACCTGAACTGGGACGACGGCGGCGCGAGCTCGCACCACATCGGCGAGCGCATGTGCGTCGTCGTCGCCGATCCTCCGCCGCGTCGGCTTCGACGAGGTCTGCACCATGCGCCGCCTCGAAGGCCGGCCAAACTAGAGACGCGCCGCACAGCACCTCGACCTGCAAGTACCGACGAAAGGCAAGAGAGATGAGAGCCTTCCTGATCACATCGGTCGCAGTCCTGGCCGCCGCGCTCTCGAGCACCGCCGCAAGCGGCACGCCCGCGACCCGCGCAGCTCAGTGTGGTGGCGGGGTCGGACCGATCAAGTACAGCACCATCGAGACGATCAAGAGCAAGTCCGTTGTCGTCAACTGCGGCCCGGCGACCGCAAAGTTGCGCTACAGGGGCAAGACGTACACGTTCAAGCACGGGACGTGTTTCCACTACCTGGGCTCCTTCAAGCTCAACCTCGGCAGCTCGCTCCTCGTCCCGGGCACAAGCAACGGCGGCTACTCGAACATGACCATCAACGCGGTGCCGAACGGCGACGCGGAGATCGGGATGGGTGTCGGAAAGATCTCGATCTACGCCGCCGCGAAGTTCAGCGGCGCTGCCGTCAAGGGCACGTTCTCGAGCATCACGGCCGGGGCGCCGTTCACCGGCTCCTGGAACTGTGGAGGGCCGATCCGGAAGAACTGAGCCGGCCGGCCCGGACCGGCGTCTGCACATGGAGGAGACCCTCCTACGTCGGCTAGGAGCTACGCCCGGAAGGGCCCGGGACAGGCGTCGAGCTTCGGGATCGAGAAGCGCGCGATCGTGCCGAAGCCCGGGGCCGGCTTGCAGGCCTGGGCGACGCCGGCGTCACACGCGACCGAGAGAAAGATGAACGCGTCCTCGATCGTGAAGTCGTGCTCGTCGACGAGCAGCTTCGCCGCCTCTTCAGAGACGAGCGCGAGCGCCTCCGCGTAGTCGTCCGCCGACGCGTGCGGCACCCAGCGATCGTGGAGCTCGGTGACCGGCCAGGTCGCCTGCCTACCCTTGAGCAGCTCCAAGCGCATGTCCACCTCGCCGGCGATCTCGACGCCGGTGAAGCAGATCTCGCCGTCGCCCATCGCCGCGTGCATGTCGCCGACCGCGAACATGCCGCCCGGCCGCCGCACCGGGAAGAAGATCCGCGCGCCCTTGCCGTGCCAGTGGTCATCGAGGTTCCCGCCGTGCTGCCCTGCGAGCCCCGTCGCGAGCGTTTCGCTCTCGGTCGCGACACCGACGACGCCGACCATCGGTTTCGCCGGGAACGAGACCCGCTCGTTCATCTTCACCATCCCGTCCCGCACCTCGAACAGCCGGGTCACCGGCGAACGCACCCGGTGATCGAGCTGGCCGAAGCCGGGGATCAACGTCGCGACGCCCCACTCGACCGGCCGGATGTCGAGGATCTCGGCGACGAGTGAGTCGCCCGGCTCAGCGCCGCGCACCGCAACGGGCCCCGTCGCGCTGTTGATCCGGCCGAGGTCGATCTCGGTGACGAGGTCGTCCTCGCTGCGGATCTGCCCCGAGAAACAGTCGTTCGTCTCGAACGTGACGACGTCGCCGGGCTCGACCTCCAGAACGGGCTGCAGATCGGGGCCGAAGGACCAGATCACCTGGTCACGCGTGAGCCGGTGACGGGCCATCAGGGAAGGGCGGCGATCGCTTCGACCTCGACGAGCTGGTTCGTGCAGCCGAGCACGGACACACCGACGAGCGTACTCGGCGCATCGTGGTCGCCGAAGTGTCTGCTCACGACCTCCCACGCTGCAAGCAGGTCGCTTCGGTCGCCGCTCGCGACATAGACGGTCGTCTTGACGACGTCTTCGAGACTTGCGCCGGCGGCCTCCAGGGCGGCCCGCAGATTCGACATCGCCTGCTCCGCCTGTCCTCCGACGTCGCCGACCGGGACGACTGCCCCGGACTCGTCCAGCGGGCACGCCCCTGCCGCGAACACGAGTCGTGCGCAATCCCGGGCGACCGCGGCGTAGGCGTACGGGGCGCTCGCGAGTCGCGGCGGCCGGATGAGCTCGACTCCACCGTGCGGCATCAGTCGACCGTCTTCAGGAAGCTCTCCACAGCATCGAGGAAGCCATTCGGCTCCTCGACGTGAGGCATGTGGCTCGACTCCTCGAACAACCGCCACTGCGCACCGGGGATCCGCGAGTGGATCTGCTCGACGATGTGCGGGTCGCCTCGTCGTAGCGACCCGAGACGAGCAACGTCGGCACGGTGATCTAAGGCAGGCGGTCGGTGATATCCCACGTCTTGAGCGACCCGATGCAGTGGAACTCGCTCGGCCCGTTCATCGTGTGGTACACGGTCGGGTCCTCGACCATCTGCGCGAAGCTGCGCTCGACGCAGTCGGGCCACGGCACCCGGCAGAGGTGCCGGTCGTAGTAGACGCGAACCGCCGCCTCGTACTCCGGGGAGTCGGTCGTCCCGTCCTCCTCGTGCCGCGTCAACGTCTCCTGGACGTCCGGCGGAAGGTCGGCGCGCATCCGGTTCGCCTCCTCGACCCAAAGCGGGATGCTCGCAGGCGAGTCGGCGACGACGATCGCGCGAAGACCTATCGGGTGGTCGAGCGCGTGCTCCATCGCGAGCATGCCGCCCCACGACTGCCCGACGACCGCGTAGCGGTCGGCGATGCCGACCTGACGCGTCAGGTCGACGAG
Source organism: uncultured Thermoleophilia bacterium (assembly GCA_963725595.1). Lineage (GTDB taxonomy): Bacteria > Actinomycetota > Thermoleophilia > Gaiellales > Gaiellaceae > PALSA-600. The sequence goes on from CAVRYT010000005.1 coordinate 182,915, forward strand.
CTCGTCCTTGAAGAGCTGCACAGTCCAGAAGCCGGCCGGCGCGTCGGGCAGGTGCGTGCTGAGGCCGCACCCGACCTGGTCGTAGAGCACGCAGCCGCGGCCGTGAAGCGACAGGTTCGCGATCGGCTCGGTGTAGTCGTGTGCGGCGCCCGGGCCGCCGTGGCAGATCACGACCGGCGTCGGGCCGGCCTCCAGGTCTCCGACGACGCGGTACCAGGTCTCGTTCCCGTCACGGGACATGCGTCCTTCGCTCATCGAGCGAGCCTAACGTTCCCCGGGGCGTCCGACCCAGGCGTCGCAGCTACGGCACGATCCCGCTAGACGATGAAGCGCCCCACCTTGTTGCTCCTCGCTCTCGCGAGCGTCCCTGGCGATCGCCGCGGCTGCGCCCGCGGGAACCGGCCGGGTCACGCAGCTCGGCCGCTCCTGGCAGGGCAGGCCGATCCGTGCGGTCGAGGTCGGCAGCCGGGCCGGGACGAGGGTGCGCGTCGTCGGCTGCATCCACGGCGACGAGACGGCGGGGATCGCGGTCGCGTGTGCGCTCGAACGGATCTCACCGCCCGACCTCGACCTGTGGATCCTCCCCGACCTGAACCCGGACGGCGTCGCCGCCGGAACGCGCCGGAACGCGCACGGCGTCGACCTGAACCGCAACTTCCCGTTCGACTGGCAGAACCACGCCCTCCCGGGCACGACCGCCTTCGCCGCAAAGCTCCCGGCCGGGCGGCCGAACGCGGCCGCGGTCGACCGCTACGTGCAGGCCGTGCGCGCGGCCGCACACACGCTGAAAGCCACGGCTCGGAGTAGGTCTCGTCGCAGCCGTCCTTACGAAGCCCGAGGGCGAAGGACGAACGCTCCGAGGTAGACGAGCGCGCTGACGAGCAGCAGGTCGCGGTAGCCGACGAGCAGCGAGTCGTATTCGAGCAGGCCCCCGACCATGGCGCCGAGCAGGTTCGCGGCGAACGCCGTCCGAGAGGACGCGGTGTCCCGGAACCGCCGTGCGAAGACGAGGTTGGCGAAGAACACGGCGCCGAACTCGAGGCCCGTCGCGGCCGGGAGGCGCGCCGCGATCGGCAGACGCAGGAGGTCGGCCGGCGGGATCGCATATGCCAGGGCGAACGACGCGTACAGCGCGACGTAGAGCATGGACGGTGACAGGCGCGGCAGCCGCCGCGCCGCTTCGACGGCCGCGAGGACGACGAGCAGGATGCCGGCGAAGACGACCGCGTTCACGAGCCAGGTCGTGCCGAAGAGCAGCGCCGACTCGACGACCCCTCGGGTCTCGAGCAGCAGGAAGGCGACCCCCATCAGGAAGAGGTCCGCATAGCCGGCGAGCTGCTTGAACGGAGCGCCGAAAACACGGACGCCGACGATCGCGGAAAGGAGCACGAGGCCGAGCGCGAGCAGGTAGAAGCCCGGGATCGAGGTCGTCCGGAGGTACGGGAACGGATGGTCGTCGCGGGCGGGCGCCGGCACCGTGCGCCCGTCGGGATCCCACACGGCGGCGCAGGCGGCGTCGCCGTCCGAGAGGACGGCGAAGTGCGCACCGCCGGCCTCGTCGATGCACGGCGGGCCTCCGTAGACGTCTAGCAGGGTCTGCGCGTAGCGATCGACGAGCCACTGCTCGCGGTAGTAGTTGTACATCGCGAACACGCCGTCGGACCGCAGGTGGGCGCGCGCGGTCCTCATCGCCTCGAGCGTGAACAGGTAGCTCTCCAGCCGGAGCGACGACTGGCCCGAGACGAGCGTGAGCGAGTCGGGGAGCGCGAACAGGATGAGGTCGTAGCGCGCGTGTGTCCGCTCCAGGAAGGCGCGCCCGTCGGTGATGTGCACGGTCACCCGCGGGGACTGGTAGGCGTGGTCGGGTTGGAGCCGCTTGCCGAGCTCGTACAGGTGCGGGTCGATCTCGACCGCGTCGACGTGGCGGGCGCCCTCGGCGAGCGCGATCGCGACGTCGGTCCCGGTGCCCGCGCCCACGATCAGGACGTCGCCCGGCGGTCGGCCGCCGAGGCGCTCGTAAGGGACGTAGTAGAGGGGCTCGGAGACGCGCCTGTACGCGGCCGAGGAGATCTCCTGGTGCGGGATGCCGTTGACGTAGACCGTGTAGAGGCCGTTGCCGCCGACCAGCTTGACCTTGTAGTACGGCGACCAGCTGATGCCGGGCCCACCCTCGGTCCCGAGCGCGACGAGGAGGACGACGAGCCCTGCGATCGGGAAGACCGACCACCACCGCAGCGGCAGCAGCGCGAGGAAGCCGACGGCGGCCGCGGCACCCCAGACGAGCGGCGGCGACGACAGGTACGAGAGCAGCGCGAAGCCGCCGATCCCGAGCAGCGAGCCGATGATGTTGAGGCGGTAGGCGCGGAGCGGGTCGCGAAGGTCGCCGAAACCGCGCGCGACCTCGTCCGCGACCAGCGCCATCACGGCTGCGGTGACGACGAAGACGACCGGCAGCGTCAGCCAGATCGGCAACCCGCTCGTCGTGAAGTCTCCGAAGTAGAGGAGCTGCGAGCCGGTGCGGTCGACCTCGACCCGAAACACGCGAACGAAGACGACGAGCGCCGCGAGCACGACGGGCGCCGCAGCGAAGAGAGCTCTCCCCCGTTCTGCTCGCAGGAAGCCGATGCCGATGCCGAGGAAGCTGCCGAGCAGCACGAAGTTCGTGAAGTACGAGAGGTAGACGACGTTCGAGCCGAGCCAGCGGATCAGGAAGAGCTCGACGAAGAGCATGAGCGCGCTCGAGACGGTCAGCCGAAATCGCGCCCGGGACGAAGGCAGCACGCGCCGACGATACGCGCGTCCGCGGTCGGTGCCCGAGCCGGCGAGTAGGCTCGACGCCGATGGACGGCGCGATCGACCTCGCACTCGTGGGCGCCCGGGTGACGACACTCGACGATTCGGCGCCGGCCGCCACCGCCGTCGCCGTCTCGGGCGGCGCGATCGTGGCGGTGGGCGGCGACGCGGAGATCCGCGAGCTCGCCGGACGCACGACCGAGACGATCGACCTGCGTGGGGCATCGGTGGTGCCGGGGCTCGTCGACAGCCACATCCATCCGTTCCTCGGCGCGGAGGAGACGCGCGGCGCCGATCTCACCGGTGCGCGCACGCTCGACGCGGTCCGCGACGCGCTCGCCGCCGAGCGCCATCGCTGCGCCCCGGACGAGTGGGTACTCGGCTGGGGGCTGGACTACGACGTCTTCCGCGACACCGGCATCCACGGCAGGCTGATCGAGGAGGCGGTCGCGGGGGCACCCTCGCTCGTCATGTTCGTCGACCTGCACACCGGCGTCGCGACGCCGCGCGCGCTCGCTCTCGCCGGCGTGGACGGGCCGCGGACGTTCGACGAGAACGCCGAGGTCGTCTGCCTCGAGGGCCGGCCGACGGGCGAGCTGCGCGAGAGCGCCACCTCCCTCGTCCAGGAGGCCGTCCCGGGGTTGAGCGCGGACGAGCGCTACCGGTTGTACGCCGACACGCTGCGCCGCTTCGCCGCGGTCGGGCTGACGGGCGCGCACGCGATGGACGGCTCACTCGAGACGTTCGAGCTGCTGCGCGAGCTGGAGGCGAACGGCGACCTCTGCACCAGGCTCGTCGTCCCGTTCTGGGTCCACCCGGAGGACGATGCGGCGGTGTGGGACGAGCTCGTGCCGCAGAGAGACCTCGCAGGGTTGCGTTTCCGCGGCGGCGTCGTGAAGTTCTTCATCGACGGCGTGATCGACGCCGGCACCGGTTGGCTCTTCGAGCCGGACACGCTCGGCGAGGGCACGCTGCCCTTCTGGCCGGACCCGGACCACTACCGGCACGCGGTCGCGCGCTTCGCAGCCGCGGGCTTCCAGTGCGCGACGCACGCGATCGGCGACCACGCGGTGCACGAGACGTTGAACGCCTATCGCGACGCGGGCGCCGCCACCGGTGTGCGGCACCGGATCGAGCACATCGAGACGCTGCACCCGGCCGACCTCCACCGCTTCGCCGCCGAGGGCGTCGTCGCCTCGATGCAGGCGCAGCACATGATGTGGCTCGACCCGGCGCGCGACGACAACTGGTCGCGGCGCGTCGGCCCTGATCGGTGCGGGCGAGCGTTCCCGATCCGGTCGCTGCGGGAGTCGGGCGCCGTCCTCGCCCTCGGCTCGGACTGGCCCGTCGCGCACTTCGACCCGCGCGTCGGTCTCGCGGCAGCGCGGCTGCGCCGCCCGCCCGGCGAACGCGGCCGCCGACCGTACGACGAGCAGCAGCTCGACGGCCTCGCCGCCCTCGAGGGCTACACGCGCGCCCCTGCGTACACGGTCGGCGACGAGCACCGGCTCGGGCGGATCGCACCCGGCTACGCGGCCGACCTGACCGTCCTCGCCGACGACCCGGTCGCCTGCGACCCCGACGAGCTCCCCGAGCTGCCGGTGCTGCTGACGGTCGTCGACGGCGAGATCGTCCACCGCGCCGGCCCCTGACCCCAGCCGACCACGGCCAGCGCCGCGGCGACCAGCGCCAGCGCCGCGAGCACGCCACCGACCACGTCGCTCGGCGTGTGCCCGCCCAGTGCGACGAGCGCGAACGGGACGGCGAGCGCCCAGACGAGCAGCGGCCACGCACGCCGCCACGTCCAAGCGACTGCCGCCGCGAGCAGCAAACCCCGCAGCGCGTGGCCGCTCGGATACGACTGGTCGAACGGCGTCACGTGCACGCCGTGGCTGTAGAGCGCGGGCCGCACGAGCACGCCCTTGCCGACGACCTCGACGAGGTTGCCCGCGAGCCACACGGCCGGCCAGGCGACCGCCGCACGCGTCAGCCCACGCCGGCGAAGCAGGAGCGCGACGAAGGCGAGCACGAGCCCTGACGGAAGAACGCCCGCCGGATAGGTGAGCAACGAGACGAGCGTCGCAGCGAGAGTCGGCCCCGTCTGTGGCACGACGAGCTGCGAAGCGTCCACACCGGTGTCGAACGGCGGGCGGAGCCACGGCATCAGGTGCGAGACCGCGTGCTGGTCGAGCCGCGTCACGGAGCCGTGGTCGACGACCACCGCGAGCGCGACGAAGACCACCGTGGGCAACCAGGCGAGGACGAACGTGGCGCGACGGGTCAAGCCTCCAACGTAGCCCGCGTGCAGCGCACGCGGCGGTCGTGCAGGATGCGGCAGCGATGTGGGCGCCGAATTTCGACCCGGACGCCGCGGCGGTGCTCGGTGCCGCCTTACGGACGTCCGGCTACACGACCGACGCGATCGAGGAGCTGCTCGGGGACGACGGCCCTGCCGCCGACCTCGGCGACGTGCCGGTTTTCGACCGACGCCTCCCCGCGAGCGGGCTCGCGACCGTGATCAGGCTGCTGCTCCTGGAGCTGCGCGTGAGCGAGCGCGCCGCCACCGCCGCGCTCGGCGCGGACGCCGTACAGGCGCTCGGGCGGCTCGGCTTCACGACCACCGATCGCGACACGCTCGTGCCGCGCGCACGCATCGTCCCGACCGAGGGTGTCTACCTGTCGTTCGACGGTTTCTCGCGCGGAGCGGAGGATCCGCCCGGCTGGGTCGCGAGCTTCACGCCGACGGCATACTGGCTCGCCTCGCTCACGGTGCGGCGCCGGGTCGGCCGGGCGCTCGACATCGGCACCGGCAACGGTGCTCACGCCCTGCTCGCCGCTCGGCACGCCGGGCACGTCGTCGCCACGGACGTCAACGAGCGTGCACTCGCCTTCACCCAGATCAGCTCGGGGCTCAACGGCATCGCGAACGTCGAGACACGGCTCGGTAGCCTCTTCGAGCCGGTTGCCGGTGAGACCTTCGACCTGATCACCTGCAACGCGCCGTACGTGATCTCGCCCGAGCGGCGCTGGGCCTACCGGGACGGTGGCTTCCCGGGCGACGAGCTGTCCCGATCGGTCGTCACCGAGGCGGCCGCGCATCTCGCCGAGGGCGGCTTCGCCTCCGTGCTCGTGAGCTGGCTCGCGGAGTCCGAGGACGACCCGGACGAGCACGTCGAGGCCTGGCTGGACGGAAGCGGCTGCGACGCGTGGATCCTCGGCCTCGACGGCGCCGATCCGCTCGACCACGCTGCGGGCTGGAACGACCACCTCACGACCGATCCCGACGGGCTCGCCGCCGCACTCGACGACTGGGCGGGCTACCTCGCGGAGCTCGGCGCGGCCTGGGTAAGCGAGGGCGCCGTGATCCTCCACCGCCGCCCGGGCGCAGGGAACATCGTGCGTGCCGATCCCGTCGAGGAGGATGAGCTCGAGTACGCGAGCGAGCAGGTCGAGCGCGTCTTCCGGGCGTTCGAGCTGATCGCCGTGGAGGGCGACGGTGTCGTCCAGCAGCTCGCCCTGCGTTTCGCGGACGACGTGCGACTCGTCGAGGAGCTCGACCGCGAAGGTGACGTGCGCTCGGCGACCTTCCGGCTTGAGGAAGGGACGTGGCCCGAGCTGGACGTCGATCCCGAGGTGGCGGACGTCCTGCTCGAGCTCGGCGACGGGCGAACGCTCGACGACGCCGTTGCCCGGAACGGCGAGGGCGAGCCGGAAAGGCTGCGAGGCTCGGTGCTGGACCTGCTGGAGCTCGGCTTCCTCCACGTCGTCGAGTGAGCTCGACCTCGGACGTCTTCGACGCGAACGCGGGCCGAGCGCAGGTCTGCGGCGCACCGCTGCTCCAGTTCGGCGCGGTGAGGGCGTTCTCGGGCGCCGTGGCGACGGTTCGCTGCTTTGACGACAACGTGCTGATGAAGCAGCGGGCCGGCGAGCCCGGCGGCGGCCGCGTGCTCGTCGTGGACGGCGGCGGCTCGCGGCGCTGCGCCCTCGCCGGCGACAAGGTGATCGGCCTCGCTCTCACGAACGGCTGGGAGGGTGTGGTCGTCAACGGCTGCGTACGCGACAGCGCCGCGCTCGCGCAGCTTCCGATCGGGATCAAGGCACTCGGCACCTGCCCGCGTCCGAGCGGCAAAGCGGGCGACGGCGAGCTCGACGTGACCGTCGCGTTCGGCGGCGCCGAGTTCGCCCCCGGGGCGATGCTGTATGCCGACGACGACGGCATCGTCGTCCTCGCACCGTCGCGCGACCCGTAGAGTGGCCGCCGTGGCCGCCGTCGGCGTGCAGCTCTACACGATCCGGGACGAATGCGCACGCGACTTCGCGGGCTCGATCCGGCGCGTCGGGGAGCTCGGCTATGACGGAGTCGAGCTCTTCAGCCTGCACGGCCGCGGGGCCGCGGAGGTCCGCGGGCTCCTCGACGAGGCCCGGCTCACCCCGGTCGCGCTCCATGCGGGCCTCGAGGCGATCGAGACCGAGTTGCCGCGTCTGCGGGAGGAACTCGGCGCACTCGGCAGCGACCGTCTCGTGCTCGCGTGGATCGAGCCGGGCGAGGGTGCGCTCGAGCGCGTCGCCGGGGCGGCACGCGCCGTCCGCGCGGCAGGCCTCTCGTTCGGCTTCCACAACCACTGGCTCGAGCTCGAGCCGCAGCCGGACGGGCGCACCTTCCTCGAGTCGCTGCGCGCCCTCCCGGACGACGAGCTCTTCTTCGAGCTCGACCTCGGCTGGATCTGGCAGGCAGGCGCCGACCCCCTCGCCGAGCTCGCACGGACGACCGGCCGCTGCCCGCTCGTGCACCTGAAGGACTACGCGAGTCGCGACGGGCGCGACGACGTACCCGTCGGCGACGGCGTGGTCGGCTACGACGAGGTGATCCCCGCTGCGCTGCGCGCTGGGGCGGAGTGGCTGCTCGTCGAGGAGGACGAGGTCGGCGACCGCCCGTTCGAGGCGATCGCACGCTCGCTCGACGCCGTCCGGCGCATCGTCTCCGCGGCCGCATGAGCCCGCCGCTCGGCGTCGGCGTCGTGGGCTGCGGGATGATCGCGAAGCGTTACGTCGGCGACTCCGCGGCGTTCTCCGGTTGGCGCCCGGTTGCCTGCGCAGACCTCGACACAGCGAGCGCCGGGTCGTTCGCGGAGGAGCACGGCCTGCGCGCGGAGCCGATCGAACGTCTGCTCGCCGACCCCGAGGTCGACCTCGTGCTCAACCTGACGCCCCCACGCGCACACGCGCCGCTCGTACGCGCAGCGTTCGAGGCGGGCAAGCACGTCTACACGGAGAAACCCCTCGCCGCGACGGTCGCGGAAGCACGCGAGCTCGTCGCGGAGGCGTCGCGACGCGACCTGCGGCTCGGCTGCGCGCCCGACACCTTCCTCGGCAGCGTCTACGAGGCCGCGCGCCGGCTGGTCGAGGAGGGGGCGATCGGGACGCCGATCGGAGCCGCCGCGACGATGCTCGTCGGCGGCCCCGACAGCTGGCACCCGAACGCCGAGATGTTCTTCCGGGCCGGCGGCGGGCCGCTGCTCGACATCGCGCCGTACTACCTGACGGCGATCGTGTCCCTGCTCGGCCCGATCCAGGCGGTCGCGGGCTTCTCGACCGTCCTGACGCCGGAGCGGGTGCTCGGCGCCGGCCCGCACGCGGGTCGGACGGTAACGGTGGAGGTGCCGACCCACGCGTCCGCCGTGCTGCGGCTCGAGCAAGGCGCGCTCGCAACGATGACCGTGAGCTTCGAGGCGCGCGACCAGTACGTGAGCGGCCTCGACGTGTACGGCAGCAGCGGATCGCTTCGGCTGCCCGACGCGAACGCCTTCGGCGGCGAGCTGCTGCTGCGCCGCGGGCGTGACGAGGAGCGCGTCCCCGTCGAGAGCCTCGGCGAGCAGGAGACGCGCGGGCTCGGGATCGAGGAGCTCGCGGTCGCGCTCCGCGAGGGCAGGCCGCATCGGGCGACCGGCGAGCTCGCGCTGCACGTGCTCGACGCGGCGGAGGCGATCGTCCGCGCCGCCGCCGAGGGTGCGACGATCGAGCTCTGACGCTTCTCCGCAACGAGCGGCTTTTTCGGCGGCAGAGCCTCTTGCGCGCGCGCCGGCCGTCGTCGTACAGTCCGGCTCCCGCCGGGCGCGGACGCGAGTAGGTCGAAGCCCCACAGAGCGGTCGAGGAAAGGCCTTCGGGCCCGATTTGGTCGGTCGGCGAGGTGGACGAAAGCGACCGCGCCGGCGGATTTTCTTCTGGTGTCTGACACCTTGCAAGGTGTCAGACACCTGTTCGAAACGAACAGACCTCCCGACGCGGGCGAAGGCGATCAGACGGCCGTGGTGCCCGACACCGCTCCGAAGCCGGGGGTCGAGAGCACGCGGCCGTCCTCGAGGATCGTCATCGCCTCGTAGCCGCCGCGGAGGCGCGCCGTCCACGAGGGGCCGGCAGGGCCCATCGCGAACGCGGCGGTTGCGTACGCGTCGGCGGTCGCGAGCTCAGGCCCCGTCACGGTCACCGACAGCACGCCCTCCGGCGGACGGCCGGTGTGCGGGTCGAACACGTGCGCCCCGCGGGCGTACGCGCCCGACGTGGCGATCGCGAGGTCGTTCACCTGCACTGCCGTCGCGACCTCGCCGCGGCACAGCGGGTGCTGGATGCCCACGCGCCAGTGCGGCTCGGGCACGGCTCGTCCCCGCACGAGGACGTCGCCCCCGGCGCCGATCGCGTAGTTGCAGGCGCCGGCGCGGTCGAGGATCGCGCCCGCGCGGTCGACCGACCAGCCCTTGACGAGCCCGGACGGCTCGAGCACGTCGTGCCGCTCGGCCTGCACGTCGAAGAAGCCGCCGGTCTCGGTCCGCAATGCGTCGCAGCGCGCGAGCACGTGACGAACGTCCTCGTGAGCGTCGGCGAGCGCGAGCTCGCCCCGGCCGAGCCGGCTGATCTCGCCGGCCGGCTTGTAGGTGCTGAACGTGTCGTCCACCCAGCGCAGCCAGGCGAACACCTCGTCGAGGCACGACTCAGGGAGGTCGTCGCGAACGTCGACGACGACGGCCGTGCCCATCACGTCCTCGACGCGAAGCACCTACCACTTCCGGGCGAGGAGGATCGCCGACTGCAGCGAGCTCTGGAAGCCGTAGCTCGTGTCGGTCGCGCCGGAGACCATGTCGATGCCGGTCGACTGAGCCTGCAGCGTCTCCTGGACGAGGATCGGCAGCGCCTGCTCGTTGATGAAGACGGAACGGTCGGTGTGGTTCGGGTAGAGCGGCACAGATACCTTCGTGATCCGCCGCGCGACGGTCTTCTTGTGCGTCGCGAGCACCGTCGTCGTCGTCTTCCTGACGACGATCGTCACCTCGACCTGCCCCCACCGACTCGCGTCTCCGGGGGCGCCGGTGAAGGACTTGATTGCGGTGACGGCCTTCTTCTTCGCCTTTGTCCTCGTCGCCGCGGCGAGCGCCTGCACGTTCGGCAGGGCGAGCGAGACGACGGTGAGCGTGACGAGGGCGGCCTTGCGCATAGGTCTCCTTATGTGGTAGAAGTCGAGCCAGCCGGCGAGGGCTGCGGCGGCGTTCGTCGGAGTTGCCGTAGATCGCGCCGTAGGCCCAGCCGCCGAGCATGGTGCGGATGAAGCGCTCGGCCTTGCCGTTGGTGCGCGGCCGGTAGGGCCGGGTGCGCAGGTGCTTGAGCCCGAGCGCCTTGCAGGCGAGCGCGTGGACGATGGCGCGGTAGGCAGGAGCCGTTGTCGGTCATCACCCGCTCGACGCGGATGCCGTGGGCGCGCGTAGTGGGCGACGGCGCGGCGCAGGAAGCCGACCGCGGTCACGGCCTTCTCGTCGTCGAGCACTTCGACGTAGGCGAGCCGGGTGGCGTCGTCGACGCAGACGTGGACGTACTCCCAGCCGATGCCGTGCGCGCTGTGCTGGCCGCGCCGGTCGCCGTTGACTCGGTGGCCGGGCCGGCCGATCCGGCCGAGCTTCTTGACGTCGATGTGGACCAGCTCGCCCGGTCGCTTGCGCTCGTAGCGGTTCGGCAGGCTCGGGCGGCTCGAGCCGCGACAGCTTCCCGAGCCCGATCCGGGTCAGCACCGCCGACACCGTCGAGAGCGGCATCGCCAAGCGTCTCGGCGATCTCGGCGGCCGTCATCCGCAGCCGACGCAGCGCCGCGATCAGCCTCGACGCGCTCCTCGGGCGTCCGACGCGGCACCCGCTCGGGCGCCGAGGAGCGATCGACCAGCCCGTCGCTCGCCCTCGCCGCGGAAGCGAGCGCAGCCACTTCGAGACCGTGCGCACGCTCACGCCGGCGGCCTCGGCCGCCTGCGCGAGCGTCCAGCCCTGCCCGACCACCCGCTCGACGATCAACCGACGGCTATGCAGACAGGTACGAGCGTTACCGTGCAGCTTCATCCGGGTCCTCCTTGGACTGGGTGGCTTCGACACCCCCAGCCTCCAAGGAGACCCGGATGGAACAACGCTGCTGGGAACTACACCTAGGTCAGGGCGAAGCGTTCGAGGTGGATATGCCGGCGCGGCACCCCTGCCGAGCGAAGGTTGCGCTCGAGCACGTCGGTCATCGCCGGAGGCCCGCAGAGGTAGACGTCGCGCTCGGCGACGTCGGGGACGAGGCCGGCGAGATGCTCCGGCGAGAGCAGATCCTTCCCCGCGCCACGGTGGTCGCCCACGACGTAGTGCACGTCGACGCCGAGGCGCTCCAGCTCGTCCCGGAAGACGATGTCCTGCTCCGCGACGACGCGGTAGAGGACGACGACGTCGCAGCTCATCGACTCGACCAGGGCGCGCACGGGCGTGATCCCGATCCCGCCGGCGACGAGCAGCACCTTGTCGGCGCGACGCACCTCCTCAGTGAACGTCCCGAGCGGCCCCTCGACGACGACGCGAGTCCCGGGCCGCACGCTCCCGAGTCGAGCGGTGTGGTCGCCGAGGCCCTTGACGGTGATGCGGAGCGAGCGCCCGTCGGGTGCGGCCGAAAGCGAGAACGGGTGTGCCGACCAGGCTCGACGCCGGTCGAGGAACCGCCAGAGGAAGAACTGCCCCGCCTTGGCCGAGAGCCGGTCGAGCGCCCGGCCGGTGACATGGACGGAGACGACGCCCGGCCCCTCCTCGACGACCCGCTCGACGCGGAGGCCGTGCAGCAAGGCCCGGGCGAGCGGGACGAGCAGCCGGAAGACGACCAGTACTGCGAGCGTCGCGGCGAACAACGAGCGCCAGTAGTCGGCGGCCGTCGTGTCGAGCACGAGCTCGTTTCCGGTCGGGATCTCGTGGAACCAGGCAAGCGCGATGCCGGCATACGCGAGCAGGTGCACCGCGTACCACCATTCGTACGACAGGCGCTTGCGCACGATCACGTAGGACGTCGCGATGACCCCAAGCAGGAGCCCCGTGCCCACAGTCGCGGTGATCATCCCGGGATAGATGCCGCCGCCGAGCATCGTCGAGAGCTCCTTGCCGACGGAGTACTTGTCGAGCAACGCGTAGCCCCAGACAGTGAAGAGGACGTGCAGCACGACGAGATCGATGCACGCGTGGCCGTTCCAACGGTGCCAGCGCGTGAGCCGGTCGAAGCCGACGACGCGCTCGAGCGCCGGGATCCGAGCGAGCAGGACGACCTGGACGAGCGCGAGATACGCGCTCTCGAGCCCGGTGATGCGCCCGATGCTCGTGAAGAGGTCGCCCGTCGTGTGGACGCCGCGAACGTTGCCGCCGTGCCACCACAGCCAGACGAGCGCGACTGCGTTGCCGCCCACGAGGAGCCCGATCCCGGCGGCAGCGGTGCGGCGGCGCAGCCGCACGCGCGCCACTTGCGCGCGTCGTGCCTGCGGCCGTGCGATCGTCAGCCCGGACATTCCGCAGAACACGGTAGGAGAGGTTTCTGGGTTTGTGCTGAGAACGCCGGAGTTCTTAGGCGGCGCTTAGCCGACCGGGGTGGCATCGTGTCCCTCGTTCGATGCGGCTCCTCGCGAAGACCCTGACGGGCCTGCTCGCGCTCCTCGCAGCCGGGCCGACTCCCTCGTCGCAGCCGGTGATCACCGGCACGCTCCAGGTCGGCGAACGGCTGACAGCGTCGCCCGGCCGGTGGTCGGCCGAGAGCACGATCACCTACGCCTATCAGTGGTACCGCTGTGACGCGCTCGGCGCGCACTGCAGCTCGATTCACGGGGCGACGCGCGGGACCTATCGCGAGGTGCCGAAGGACGCGGGGCACACGCTCGGGCTGACCGTCCGCGGCGCCGATACCGGCGGCGTCACCGCCTCGTACGCCCCCCTCGCCGGTGTCGTCGCGGCGGCGGTGGCGACCACGGTGCCGACGGCCCAGCCGGCGCTCACGGGCGACGCGATCGTCGGCCGGACGTTGGCCGTCGCTCCAGCGTCGTGGAGCACGGACGTGGGCAGCACGGTGTTCGCCTGGTTGCGGTGCAACGCGAACGGCCGTCTGTGCGAGGCGATCGACGGAGCCGCCGCCGACACGTACGCACCCGTCGCAGACGACGTCGGCCATGTCGTCGTCGCAGCGATCACCGCAGACGGGCAGACGGTGCTCAGCCTGTCGCGCGGGGCTGTGCGGGCGAAGCCGGGACCGGTCGGCACCCTCGCACCGTCGGTCGCGGGCACGCTCCGCCAGGGGTCGAGACTCACCGCCAGCGCGGGCACGTGGTCGGGCAGCGGCACGATCGCCTACGGCTACCAGTGGTCGCGCTGCGACGCGCTCGGCGCTCACTGCAGCGCGGTGCGCGGCGCGACGAGAGGCACCTACACGGAGGTCGCGGCCGACGTCGGGCACACGCTCGGGCTGGCCGTCCGCGCCACGGACAGCACCGGCACGACGGTCGTGTACGCCCCGATCGCGGGCGCGGTCGCGGCGAGCGGGGCGCTTGCGGCGACGGCGCAGCCGACGTCGACCGGCACCGCAGCAGTGGGCCAGGTGCTCACGGTCTCGCCCGGCGGCTGGACGGCGACGCCCGACTCGCTCGCCTACGCGTGGCTCCGCTGCAACGCGAACGGGCGGCTCTGCGTGCCGATCGAAGGCGCCGCCACGAGCTCGTACACCGTCACCGCGGACGACGCCGGGCACACGCTGGTGGCAACGGTGGCCGCCACCGCCGGCACGGACGCGGTGTCCGTGCTGACGGTGGCAAGCCCCGTCGTCGCGTCGTAGTCCGGCCCCTCCCGGCTACGAACGAGCCCCGAGCGTCACGTGGACGGTTTTCGTGGTCCCGCTCCTCGTGATCGTCAGGGTGACCTTGTCCCCCGGCTGATGCGCAGCGATGATCGCGCGCAGCTTCGCGGCGTTCGCTACCTGCTTCCCGTCGACGGCGGTGATCACGTCACCTGCCTTCAGACCCGCGTCGGCGGCCGCGCTGCCGGACTCGACCGACTGCACTCGCGCACCGTTCGAGGTGCCCGCCGGCGTGACGCCGAGCAGCGCGTGCTGGGCCTTGCCGCTCGAGATCAGCTGGTCGGCGATCGTCCGGACGGTGTTCGAGGGGATAGCGAAGCCGACACCCTCGTTACCGCCCGAGTCGCTCTGGATCTGGGACGTGACGCCGATCACGCGGCCCTGCAAGGTCAGCAGCGGCCCGCCCGAGTTGCCGTGGTTGATTGCGGCGTCTGTCTGGATCGCGCCCTCGATCGGCGTCTCGTTCGGCGAGCCGATCTCGCGGTCGACAGCGCTGACGATCCCGCTCGTGACGGTGCCGTCAAGGCCGAACGGGTTGCCGATCGCGATCACACCGTCGCCCAGCTGGACGTTGCTCGAGTCGCCGAGCGACAGCGGCACGAGCTTCGAGGCCGGCGCATCCACGTGCACGACCGCGAGGTCGGTCGAGATATCGGTGCCGACGATCGTGCCCTTGTAGGTCGATCCGTCGGAGAACTTCACCGTGACGGAGCTCGCACCGTCGACGACATGCTCGTTCGTCACGATGTCGCCCTTCGTGTCGTACACCCAGCCGGTGCCCTCGGCGGTCGAGCTGCCGCCACCGAACGGGCTCTGCTGGCCCGAGCTCGTGGACGAGTCGATCTCGACGACGCTCTTGACCGCCGTCTGTGCGACCTCGCCGATCGTCAGCGTCGAGCTGGCGACGTTCGAGACCGTCGGCGACGTCGTGGCGACGTTCGTCGCCGACGCGCCCGTCGGGGCGCCCGACGAATGATGGGTGAGCGCCACCGCCCCGGCGCCGACACCACCTCCCGCGAGCGCCGCCGCGGCCACTGCCGCGGCGATCCTGTTTCGGTTTGCGGCCATGCTTCTCCCTTGCTCCTTGTCCTCTACCAACGTATTCACTCCTCCAGCATTCCCCCGTCCTCTGTGCATCACCTGAATCGGAGCTAAGAAGGTCCTCTGAAGGCAGAGTGACGCTGTGCCGGCCCTACCGCCCGCGATCGCCGAGCGCGACTTCCGCCTGCTGTGGTTCGGGGTGCTCTGCTCCGGCCTCGCCGCCAACATGGTCGCAGTCGCGGTCGGCTGGCAGGTGTACGCGATCCACGGCAGCGCGCTCGACCTCGGTCTGATCGGCCTCGCCGAGTTCGTGCCGCTGCCCCTGCTCGCGCTGCCCGCGGGCCAGATCGCCGACCGGCTGCCCCGAACGAGCCTCCTCGCCGTCTGGATCGCAGCGCAGGCGCTGGTCGCCGCGCTCCTGCTCGTGGTCACGGTGCACGGAGCGCGGGCCCTGTGGGCGTTCCTCGCGCTCGCGTTCCTGACCGGAGCGACGAACTCGTTCGGGTCGCCGGCCGCGCGTGCGCTGCTGCCCGAGCTCGTCCCGGTCGAGTTGCTCGAGAGCGCGCTCGCACTCCGCTCGATCGCCTTCCAGGTGGCGACGATCGCCGGCCCGGCGCTCGGCGGGCTGCTCTTCGCCGCCCATGCGGTCTCGGTCTACGGAGCGGCGGTGGGCCTCTACCTCGTCGCAGGGGCCTGTGCGGTCGCCCTCCCGCGGCGCGCGGCGGCGAGCCTCGACGAGAGGCCGGGGCGGGAGAGCCTGCTGGGCGGGATCCGGCTGATCCGGGAGACGCCCGTGCTGCTCGGCGCGATCACGCTCGACCTCTTCGCGGTGCTGTTCGGCGGGGCGGTGGCGCTGCTGCCGCTGTACGCGAGGTCGATCCTGCACACAGGCCCGACCGGGCTCGGCCTGCTCCGCAGCATGCCCGCTGTCGGCGCGCTCGCCGGCGCGGTGATCCTTACTCGGCGGCCGCTCGGCGGACGGGCCGGCGCGAAGCTCCTGTGGGTCGTCGGCATCTTCGGCGTGTCCATGGTCGTCTTCGGGCTCAGCCGCTCGATCTGGCTGTCGGCGGCGGCGCTCGCGGTGAGCGGCTTCGTCGATCTGTTCTCGATGAACATCCGCTCGACGATCGTCACGCTCGCGACGCCGAACGCGCTCCGCGGCCGCGTGAACGCGGTCGAGTGGGTGTTCATCAGCGCGTCCAACGAGCTCGGCGCGTTCGAGTCGGGTGTGGCGGCCGCACTGCTCGGGGCGACGCCTGCGGTCGTGGCGGGCGGTGCGATCACGATTGTGCTCGCGCTCGTCTGGCCGAAGGTCTTCCCGCCGCTCGCCCGCGTCGACCGGCTCGAGGACGTGCAGGCGTCAGCCGCCGGTCTTCGAGAAGTGCTGCCAGTCGGGGCTCGTGCTCCAGCGGCCGCCCCAGAGCCAGCCGACTGAGGCGAAGGCGCGCACGAGCACGCCGGCGGCGACCGCCATGCCCTTTCGGTAGTGGCTCCGGTCGACGTACGCGCGGCCGGCCGGCGGCAGCACCCGGCCGCCCTCGAGGTACGGGTTCTCGACGGTATTCACGTCGATCGCCTCGCCGTAGGCGTGCACCGACCAGCGTCTCGGGCCGGGCGCGACGGCGTAGCGGCAGTTGAAGCCCGAGGTGTTGTCGGCGGCCATCGACCGGTCGTCGCTGCCGCCGAAGCCGGCGATCGGCTCCATGCGACGGATCGGGAAGCGCGCGCCGTACAGGAGGCGAAAGACACGCTCGACGTCGGTGACAACGCGGCGGTTGACGACCAGTGCTCCGTCGTGGACGCGGCCGTCGAAGCCGACGTAGGAGACGTGAACCGTTCGCAGGCCCGCCGGCCCGACCGGGCAGCCGCGGTGCCACGAGGCGCCCAGCTCGGACGCGGTCACGGGCGCGGCCCAGACGTGGAACGGCGGCAGCGCGATCATCTTCGAGCGAGCGTACCCTGGCCCGCTCGATGCTGACGCTCGCCCTTGTGCTCGCGCTCCACGGGTGCCCGCAACAGGTACGCGTCCGGGCGCAGAGCACTGGCACGACCTTCGCGACGGTGACGCTCGTCGAGTGCGGCCGCCGCGTGCTCGGCCCGTACCGCGCGCGAGTCGGCGTGCACGGGCTGTCGTCCCACCATCGCGAGGGCGACGGCACGACCCCGCTCGGGACGTTCCCGCTCGGCGCCACGGTGTACGGCCTCGAGCCGTCGCCCCGGCTCCATCTCCGCTACCACCGCCTCGTCTGCGGCGACTGGTGGGACGAGGATCCGGCGTCGACGACCTACAACCGCTTCCGACATGTCCCGTGCGGCACGGCACCGCCCTTCGGCGGGGCGAGCGAGGCCCTCTGGCAGGCGACGCGCGCGTACCGGCTCCTGGCGGTCGTCGACTACAACGCGGCACCCGCCGTCCCCGGGCTCGGCTCGGCCATCTTCCTGCACGTGGACAAGGGCGACGCCACGAACGGCTGCGTCTCGCTGCCGGAACCGGAGTTGCGCGCGATCCTGGAGCGCCTCCGCCCGGGGGCGACGATCCGCATCGCCGCCTAGCCCTTGCGGCCACGTCCGGGGACAGTCCCCGGACGTGGCTCGGAAGGCCTGTCCCGCCACGAACAGCGGCGCTGCATAATTTGCAGCCATCTGTATAGTTCGCCACTCGATGGCGACTGCGGCAATCCTCGGTACCGCCGGCTACACCGGCCAGGAGACGCTCGACCGGGTGCTCGCGCATCCCGGGCTCGAGCTGGTCGCCCTCGGCTCGGATTCGCTCGCCGGCGAGCCCGCCGCTGCGCTCGACCCGCGGCTGAACGGCGCACTGGCGCCGTTCGTCACGAACGCGGAGGCCGCCGCCGCAGGGACGGACGTGCTCTTCCTCTGCCTGGAGAACGCCGAGGCCGCCGTATTCGGGCCGCCTGCGGATACGGTCGTCGTCGACCTCTCGGGCGTGCACCGGCTCGCCGACCCGGCCGTCGCCGCCGCGTGGTACGGCGTCGCGCCCGGCGCCTGGAGCTACGGCTTGCCGGAGCTCTACCCCCCGGCCGGTCGGCTGATCGCGAACCCCGGCTGCTACGCGACCGCGGCGCTGCTGGCGCTCGGACCGCTCGCGGGGCGCATCGAGAGCGCCTTCGTCGACGGCAAATCGGGGGTCTCGGGCGCCGGCAAGACCCTCAAGCCCGCCTCGCACGCCGGTTCCGTGCTCGAGAACGTGTCGCCGTACGGCGTCGGCTCCCACCGCCATGCGCCGGAGATCGCCCAGCAGCTCGGGCTCGCGGTCGCCTTCGCGCCGCACCTGTTGCCCGTGCGGCGCGGGCTGATCGCCACCTGCTTCGTGCAGACGGATGCGGACGCACGTGCCCTGCTCGACGAGGCATACGCCGGAAGCCATGTCGTCCGGGTACTGCCCGAGGGAGTCGCCCCCGAGCTCGCGCGCGTCCAGGGAACCGACGCTGCGGAGATCGGCGTCTTCACCGACGGCGGCACCGGGACAACGATCGTGATTTGCGCGCTCGACAACCTCGGCAAGGGCGCCGCCGGCCAGGCCGTGCAGAACGCGAACCTCGCGCTCGGCCTCGACGAGACCGCCGGCCTGCGCCTGCATGGGGTCCTCGTATGAGCGTAGGCTCGACGGAGCTCATCAAAGAGCGGAGGCGCCGGCTTGTCCGGCGCCGGGAGCGGGCATGAGCGTCACCGCTGCGAAGGGCTTCGAGGCGGCGGGCGTCGCGGCCGGGATCCGCTACTCGAAGCGGGACGTCGCGCTCGTCCGCTCGACGGTGCCGTCGGTCGGCGGAGCGATGTTCACGCGCAACAAGGTGCAGGCGGCGTGCCTGCAGGTGAACCGGGCACACCTCGCCGCTGCCGACCCGCAGGCCGTGGTGATCAACTCGGGCGTCGCGAACGCAGCGACCGGCGAGCAGGGCCACGCGAACGCGGTCGCGACCGCCGTGCACGCCGCGTCGCTGCTCGGGCTCGCGCCCGAGCAGGTGCTCGTCCTCTCGACCGGAGTGATCGGCGTCCAGCTTCCGCTCGAGCGGCTGCTCGCGGGCGTCGACGCTGCGGCGGCAGGGCTCGCCGGCGACGGTGGCTCCGACGCCGCCGCGGCGATCATGACCACGGACACGCGCCCGAAGGAGGTCGCGGTCTCGACTCACGGCTTCACGGTCGGTGGGATGGCGAAGGGCAGCGGGATGATCCACCCCGACCTCGCGACGATGCTCGCCGTCCTCACGACGGATTACCCACTCGAGGCGCACGAGGCAGCGGGGCTGCTGCGACCCGCGGTCGACGAGACGTTCAACGCGATCAGCGTCGACGGCGACTGCTCGACGAACGACATGGTGCTGCTGCTCGCGAACGGCGCCTCCGGGCTCGAGCGCAGCGCCGCGACCGACTCGGCGTTCGTAGCGGCGCTGAAGGAAGCGTGCGCCGACCTGTCGCGGCAGATCGTCGCCGACGGCGAGGGCGTGACCGTGCTCGCCGAGATCACGGTCGACGGCGCCGCCGACGGAGCGCAGGCGAAGGCGATCGCGCGCCGGATCGCCACCTCGCCGCTCGTCAAGACTGCACTCTTCGGCCACGACGCGAACTGGGGCCGCGTACTGATGGCCGCGGGGAGCGCGCCCTACAACGGGTGCTACGCCGACATCGACGAGGCCCGCGCGACGCTCTCGTACAACGGCACCGTCGTCTACGACCACGGCACCCCGACCGGCGTCGAGCCGGACGTTTCGGGCCCGAGCTGCACGATCGCGCTCGAGCTCGGCCTCGGCGCCGGCAGTGCGAGCTACCTCACCTCGGACCTCTCGTACGACTACGTGCGCATCAACGGGGACTACCGGTCATGAACGCCCTGCGCCTGGTCGTGAAGGTCGGTGGAGCCGTGGCCGGGGAGTCGGCCGACCGGATCCTCGGCCTGCGCGAAGAGGGCCACCAGGTGGTCGTTGTCCACGGCGCGGGACCGCAGATCACCGACGAGATGAAGCGTCGCGGCATTCCTGTCGAGTTCGTCAACGGGCGGCGGCGCACGTCGCGCGAGGCGCTGGACGTCGTCAGGAAGTCACTCGTGGCAGTCAACGCAGAGCT
Source organism: uncultured Thermoleophilia bacterium (assembly GCA_963725595.1). Lineage (GTDB taxonomy): Bacteria > Actinomycetota > Thermoleophilia > Gaiellales > Gaiellaceae > PALSA-600. The sequence goes on from CAVRYT010000005.1 coordinate 202,993, forward strand.
CTGCGCCGCCCTCGGCGAGGTTGCCGTTCCGGTGATCGGCGACGAAGCCGGCCTCTTCGCGGTGCCGGTTCCGCCGCTCGGCTGGGTCGGCGATCCACTGCCATGCCGGCCGAAGGCGATTCTCGACGCACTCGCAGCCGGGCTCGTCCCGGTCGTCGCACCGCTCGCCGTCGGGCCGCTGAACGTCAACGCCGACGACGCGTCGGCCGCGCTCGCCCTCGGGCTCGGCGCCCGCAAGCTGGTCTTCCTCACCGATGTGCCGGGGCTCTACGTCGACGATGTCGTCGTCGATGCGATCCGGGCGATCGATGCGAACCGCATGCTGGACGAGGGCGCCTTCGAGGGCGGCATCGTGCCGAAGCTGCGCGCCGCCGCGATCGCGGCGGCCAGCGGCATCACGGCCCACATCGGCGCCACGACGGTGGTCGCGTGACCGAGCTTGTGTTGACTCAACACAAGCTCCTTCCGACCTACGCGCGCCTCGGCGTGACGTTCGTCGACGGTGACGGTTCGTGGCTCACCGACGACGCCGGCAACCGCTACCTCGATCTGTTCGCCGGCATCGCCGTCGTCGGCCTCGGTCACCGGCATCCCGCGCCGCTCGCCGCAGCACAGGCGCAGCTCGAGCGGCTCTGGCACGTGTCGAACCTCTACTGGACCGAGCCGATGCAGGAGCTGGCGCAGAAGCTGTCCGACCGCTTCGGCGGTGCCGACTCCTTCTTCTGCAACTCCGGTGCCGAGTCGATCGAGGCCGCGCTCAAGTGGGCCCGGAAGGCGACCGGCCGCTCGCAGGTGGTCGCGCTCGACGGCTCGTTCCACGGCCGCACCTTCGGCGCGCTCTCCGTCACCGGCCAGCCGTCGAAGCGCACCGCGTTCGAGCCGCTCGTCCCGGGCGCCGTGTTCGCGACGCCGGACACGTTGGCGGAGCACGTCGGCCCGGAGACGGCTGCGATCCTGCTCGAGCCCGTGCAGGGCGAGGGCGGCGTCCACCCCCTCGCGCCCGAAACCCTGGTCGAGGCGCGCGCGCTCGCGGACGAGCACGGCGCACTGCTCGTCCTGGACGAGGTGCAGACCGGCGTCGGCCGTACCGGCTCGTTCTTCGCTTGGCAGCAGCTCGGTGTCAAGCCCGACGCGGTGACGCTCGCCAAGGGGCTCGCGAACGGCCTTCCGATCGGAGCCTTGCTGGTCGCCGACGAGGCGCCGACCGGCTTCGACCCCGGCGACCACGCATCGACCTTCGGCGGCAACCCCGTCGCGTGCGCCGCGGCGTGCGCCGTCGTCGACACCGTCGACGACGCGCTGCTCGCCCACGTGAGGGCGGTCTCCGACCTGCTCGCCTCGGGGCTGGCCCGCTTCGGCGACGTGCGCGGGCTCGGGCTGCTGCTCGCCTGCGAGCTCGACCGCCCGGCCGGGCCCGTCGTCGAGGCGGCACTCCAGCACAGGCTCGTGGTCGGCAGCGCCGGCCCGAACACGCTCCGGCTCACCCCGCCGCTGACGATCACGGTCGAGGAGGCGGAGCTCGGGCTCGTCCGCCTCGCCGAGGTGCTTGCGTGACGACGAAGTTCGAGCGTCAGGGAATGATCCTTCGCCTCGTGCAGCAGCAGCCGCTGTCGACCCAGGCCGAGGTGGCCGAGGCGCTGCGCGAGCAGGGCGTCGACGCGGTCCAGGCGACCGTCTCGCGCGACCTGACGCAGCTCGGGCTCGTCAAGGTGCGAAACCCGGACGGGCGGCTCGTCTACGCGCTCCCGGGGTCGGCCGACCTGCGGCGGCTCGACGAGCTGTCGAGCGCGCTGCGGCGCTGGGCGGGCGGCTTCGTGCCTGCGGGGAACCTCTGCGTGATCTCGACGCCGCGCGGCTTCGCGGCCGCACTCGCCGACGTGATCGACGCCGCCGACCTGCCCGAGATCGCGGGCACGATCGCCGGCGACAACACCGTCTTCGTCGCCGCGCGCGACGGCACGACCGGCACCGAGCTCGCCGACGAGCTGCGGGGGCGTCTCGAATGAGCGTGGAGGCAAGGAGCACGGGCGCGATCCTCGGGTCGCTCCCGGTCGGCGAGCGCGTCGGGATCGCCTTCTCCGGCGGACTCGACACGAGCTGCGCGATCGCGTGGATGCGCGAGAACGGCGCGATCCCGTACGCCTTCACCGCCGACCTCGGGCAGCAGGACGAGGACGTCCCGGCGGTGCCCGAGAAGGCGCGCCTCTACGGAGCCGAGGACGCCGTGCTCGTCGACTGCAAGGAGCAGCTCGCGCGCGAGGGGCTCGCCGCACTCCAGTGCGGTGCATTCCACATCCGGACCGCGGGTCGCCACTACTTCAACACGACCCCGCTCGGACGCGCCGTCACGGGGACGATGCTCGTGAAGGCAATGTCCTCCCTGGGCGTGGACATCTGGGGCGACGGCTCGACCTACAAGGGCAACGACATCGAGCGCTTTTTCCGCTACGGCCTGCTCGTCAACGAGAACCTGCGCATCTACAAGCCGTGGCTCGACAGTGCCTTCGTGGACGAGCTCGGCGGGCGCAAGGAGATGAGCGAGTGGCTCGGCGCTCGCGCGCTTCCCCAGCCGCACGGCTGGTCGGTCGAGCAGGCGTACTCCACGGACGCGAACATGTTGGGCGCGACGCACGAGGCGAAGGACCTGGAGCTGCTCGAGACGTCGATGAAGATCGTTGAGCCGATCATGGGCGTTGCCCCGTGGGACGGTGCCGTCGAGATCGAGCCCGAGGTCGTGACGATCGCCTACGACGCCGGCCTCCCGGTCGCGATCGACGGCGTCGAGCTCACCGACGCCGTCGAGGTGATCCGGGCCGCGAACGCGATCGGCGGCCGCCACGGGCTCGGCATGTCCGATCAGATCGAGAACCGGGTGATCGAGGCGAAGAGCCGCGGCATCTACGAGGCGCCCGGGATGGCGCTGCTGCACATCGGCTACGAGCGCCTGCTGAGCGCGATCCACAACGAGGCGACGCTCGAGCGCTATGCGGACGAGGGCCGCCGGCTCGGCCGCCTGCTCTACGAGGGCCGCTGGTTCGACGTGCAGGCGCTGATGCTGCGCGACGCGCTGCAGCGGTGGGTGGCCGCCCCCGTCTCGGGCGAGGTCGAGATCGAGCTGCGCCGCGGCGACGACTACACGATCCTCGACACCCGCGGCGAGGGGCTCTCGTACCGGCCGGAGCGACTGTCGATGGAGCGCAGCGACACCGCCTTCGGCGCGACCGACCGGATCGGGCAGCTGCACGTCAAGGTCAACGACATCACCGACGCACGCGCGATGCTCCAGAAGCTCGGGTGGTCGATCTGAGCCCGCTCTGGTCGGGCCGGGTCGGCGGGACGAGGCTCGCACCAGAGGTGTGGGCATTCGTCAAGGCTGAGGACGACGAGCTCCTCCCTTACGACGTCGAGGGCACCAGGCTGCACGCACGACGCCTGCACGAGGCCGGCCTCCTGTCCGGCGACGAGCTCGCCGAGGCCGAGCGCCGGCTCGACGAGATCGAGCCCGCCGACCTCGAGACGACCGACGAGGACGTGCACAGCGCGATCGAGCGACTGCTGGGGCCTGTCGGGCGCAAGATCCACGCGGGCCGTTCGCGCAACGACCAAGTCGTGACCGCGCACCGCCTCTACGTCCAGGACGCGTGCCGCGAGGCGACCGACGCACTGACTGCGCTCGTGCAGGTCGTGCTCGCGCGCGCCGAGGCCGAGGCCGCCACCCGCATGCCCGCCTACACGCACCTGCAGCGCGCGATCCCGGTCACGCTCGGCCACCACCTGCTGGCCTGGGTCGAGATGCTCGAACGCGACCGCGCACGGTTCGCGTTCGCGCGCGCGCAGGCAGAGCCCTCGCCGCTCGGCGCCGGCGCGGTCGCGGGCTCAACCCTGGCGCTGCCGTCGCCGCCGAACGCGATGCGCAACTCGATCGACGCGGTCGCCGACCGCGACTTCGTGCTCGACTACCTGTACGCGTGCACGACGCTCTTCGTGCATCTCTCGCGCATCGCCGAGGAGCTCTGTCTCTGGGCGACCAGCGAGTTCGCGTTCGCACGGCTGCCCGAGAACGCAGCGACGGGCTCGTCGATGATGCCGCAGAAGCTCAACCCGGACGTGGCGGAGCTGGTGCGCGGCAAGGCCGGCACGGCGATCGGACGTCTGACGGGACTGCTCGCGACGGTCAAGGGACTGCCTCTCGCCTACAACAGCGACCTCGCGGAGGACAAGCAGGCGACCTTCCGGGCGCGGCGCGACGTGCGGCTCGCGCTCGCGGCGCTCACGACTCTCGTCGACGGGCTCGAGCTCGACCGCGACCGCCTCGCCGACGCCGCGTCCGATCCGCTCCTGCTCGCCACCGACGCGGCCGAGGCGCTCGTCGCCGAGGGACTCCCGTTCCGGGACGCGCACGAGCAGGTCGCGGCGCAGATACGGGCAGGGACGTTCGAGGCTCCCGAGCCGGGAGACCGGCTCGGCGACGTCGGCGCGGCAGTTGCCGCGGCGAAGGCGCGCTGGTCGTGAGACCCCTTCCCCCCTCGCTCGCGGGCCGCGACTTCCTGCGCTCGTCCGACCTCGTGCCCGCGGAGGCCGACGCGATCCTCGACCTCGCGGTCGAGCTACGGGCCGAGCCGAAGCAGCCGCTGCTCGCGGGCACGAGCCTCGGCCTCTACTTCTCCAAGCACTCGACCCGCACACGGATCTCCTTCACCGCCGGGATGACCCAGCTCGGCGGGACGGCCGTCGCGCTCGCGCCCGAGGAGCTGCAGATCTCCCGCGGCGAGTCGCTGCCCGACACGGCACGCGCGCTCTCCCGCTATCTCGACGCGCTCGCCGTCCGGACGCACGGCCACGACGAGCTCGAGGCGTGGGCGGAGTGGGCGACGATCCCTGTGATCAACGCGCTCACCGCCGACGAGCATCCCTGCCAGGCGCTCGCGGACGCTCTGACGATCCGCGACCGGCTCGGCAGCCTCGAGGGCGTCCGGGTGGCCTGGGTCGGCGACGGCTCCAACGTGCTCAGCTCGCTCGCGGAGCTCGGAAGGGTCCTCGGCTACGAGGTGGTGGCGGCGTGCCCGCCCGGCTACGAGTCGCCGTATCTCGCCGACGCGACCCTCCGCGACCCGCGCGAGGCGGTGCGCGGCGCCGACGTCGTCGTCACCGACACCTGGATCAGCATGGGCCAGGAGCGTGAACGGCAACGGCGGCTCGTCGACCTCGGCCCGTACCGGCTCGACGCGGAGCTGCTCGCGCTCGCAGCGCCCGACGCGTTCGTGATGCACTGCCTGCCCGCCCACGCGGGCGAGGAGATCACCGAGGACGTCCTCTACGGGGCTCGCTCGGCGATCTGGGACGAGGCGGAGAACCGCCTGCACGTGCAGAAGGCGCTGCTCTGCCTGCTGCTCGGCGTCTGAAGCGGGCTCCAGCGGCAGTTCCGGCAGACCTTGAGCCTGCGCGACCCACGATCTGCTCGTGATCGTCCAGGCCGACGAGGAAATACCGCTTTCGCGCCTCCCTCGTCCGGGGGACGGCAGCGATGGTTCGGACGCCGATGTTCGATGAGAAGTGGCATCGGTCGACCTGCGTCAATCGACGATCTTCTCGCGGCTGCGTGGCCTGCTGGAGGTGACGCGGCTGGTGCGCGGCGGCGAGGAGCTGCCGGGACTGCTGCATGCCATCGCCCGCACCGTCTCCGACTCGCTCGGCTACCGCACCGTCGTCGTCAACCTCTACCGCCGCGAGTGGAACGACCTGACCGTCAGCACCGTCTACGGAAGCGACGAGGCACGTGAGGCGCTCCTCGGGCAGGTGCGCGAGATAGTCGACTGGGAGCCGTTGCTCGACGAGCGCTTCCTGCAGCGAGGTGCGTACCTCGTTCGCGCGGGCGATTTCGACTGGTCGGAGTACACCGGCACGACGTACACGCCGGACATCACGATCAGCGACGACCCGAACGCGTGGCATCCGGACGACGCGCTCTTCGCTCCGATGCGCACGACGGACGGATCGCTGCTCGGGATCCTCTCGGTCGACGAGCCGCTCTCGGGCCGGCGACCGTCGGGAGACGAGATCGACGTGCTCGTCGCCGTCTCCGAGCACGCCGCGCTCGCAGTCCAGTCGGCGCAGGAGCATGCACGCGCGAAGGCCAACCGCGACGCGCTGGAGCAGCTCCTCCAGGTCTCGACCGGCCTGAACGAGAGCCTCGATGCGCCGACGCTGCTCGACCAGGTGTGCTCGGCGATCGCAGGGGCGCTCGGTTTCCAGAAGGTCGCGGTCCAGCTGCTCGGTGAGGACGGCTGCCACCGGACGGCCGCCTCCTTCGGATTCGCGCTGGACGAGAACATCGGGGCGGCGATGACCGCGGACGAGCTCGAGCGCATTCTCCAGCCGCGATTCGACAGCGCGGGTTGCTTCCTGATCCCGCACGAGGTCGCACTCGAGATCCTGCCTGGTCGGCCACCGGGCTACCGCTCACAGCACGACGGCCGCGGGCCGCACGCCTGGCAGAACCACTGGCTCTTCGTGCCCCTGCAGGACCGTCGCGGGCGCCGGATCGGCTACATCTGGGCCGACGACCCGCTCGACCGGCTTCGCCCGGAGGAAGAGCGGCTCCAGATCCTGCGGGCGTTCGCGAACCAAGCGACGACGGCGCTCGAACAGACAGCCCAGTTCGAGCAGATCCAGAACGCGGGCCAGTACCACCGCGCGTTGATCGAGGCGTCGCCGGCCGCGATCATCGACTTCGACCTCGACGGGCGCATCCGCTCGTGGAACGGCGGGGCGACGCGGGTCTTCGGGTTCACGGCCGACGAGGTGATCGGCCGCATGAGCCCGATCGTCCCTCGTGAGGAGCTGGACTACTTCCTCGGCAACCTGCGCCGGATCGCGGAGGGCGAGGTGATGCAGGACCTCGACTTGCGCCGCCTCCACAAAGACGGCTCGCTCATCGACGTGATCGTGTCGGCGGCACCGATCAAGAACGCCCTCGGGCAGGTGTACGGCGTGATCAGCTCGATGACCGACGTCACCGCGCGCAAGCGCTCTGAGCGGGCGCTCGCAGCGAGCGAAGGGCGCAAGGACGCGATCCTGCGCGCAGCGCTCGACGGCGTCGTGATCGTCGACCACGAAGGGCTGATCACGGAGCTCAATCCGGCCGCCGAGGAGACGTTCGGCTGGGCGCGGTCGGACGTGCTCGGATCGGACTTCCTCGCGACCGTCATCGCGCCGGAGCATCGGCACGCACTCGCGCCGGTGCTCGCAGCAGGCACCGGGCCGCTGCTCGGCACCCGCGTCGAGGTCACCGCCCTCCGCTCGGACCACCGCACCTTCTCGGCCGAGATCGCGATCACCCGCGTCGACGTGCCCGGGCCGCTGCTCTTCGCCGTGTCGCTGCGCGACGTCACGAAGCGCCGTGAGCACGAAGAGCGGATGCTGGAGGCCGAAGCGAAGTACCGCACGCTCGTCGAACAGCTACCGCTCGCGACGTACATCAACAGCGTGTCGCTCCCCGTGCAGACGACGTACATGAGCCCGCAGATCGAGACGATGCTCGGCTACCCCGTGTCGGACTGGCTGAAGCCGGAGTTTCGGGCGCAGATCATCCACCCCATCGACCGAGAAGCAGTGCTCGCAGAGGTGCAGCGCACCTACGAGAAGGCGGAGAGCTTCCGGATGGAGTACCGCCTGATCGCCCTGGACGGCCGCACCGTGTGGGTGCTCGACGAGGCGGTCTTCGTGCGCGACGACGAGTACCGGCCGCTGCTCCTGCAGGGCTACCTGATCGACGTCACGCACCACCACGCGGGCGAGGACGCGGACGAGCGGCCGCTCAGGCTGCGCTCGGTCGGGTAGCGCGGTCCCTCCAGGTCGACCAGCCGCCCTCGAACGAGCGGACGGCGCCTCCTCCCACCTCGAACACGCGATCGGCGATCCGGTCGAGGAAGTAGCGGTCGTGCGAGACGAAGACGGCGGTGCCGTCGAAGCGCTCGAGCGCATCCTCGAGCATCTCGACCGACTCGATGTCGAGGTGGTTGGTCGGCTCGTCGAGCAGCAGGCAGTTGGCGCCGCCGAGCATCAGCAGCAGGAGCTGCAGCCGCGTCCACTCTCCGCCTGAAAGCGTGGACACGGGCCGTCGCACCTGCTCGTACGCGAACAGGAACGCCATCAGGCGTGACACGGCGTCGCCCTCGGACAGGGGCGCGGCGCGGCGGACGATCTCGAGCGGCGTGGCGGCGGGATCCTCCGGCCGGCGATCCTGGGCTAGCCGTCCGAAGCGGATCGACGGCCCGGCCTTCCGGAGTCCCGCGGCGGGCTCGAGCTCCCCTCCGAGCAGCCGGAGGAGCACCGACTTGCCCGCACCGTTCTCGCCCACCACGCCGACGCGCTCCCCGCGAAGGATGGTCAGGTCGACGTCCCCGAGGATGGTGCGTCCTCCCAGCTCGACCCACGCGCTCTCGAGCTCGACCACGCGCTCGCCGCCCCGTGCGTGCGGTCGCAGCTCGAGAGCGATCTTGCGGCGCTCGAGCACGGGGCGGTCGATCTTCTCCATGCGATCGATCTGTCGTTGCTTGTTCCGCGCCTGCTTGATGTGGCGCTCGTCGACGACACGACGCGCCCAGTCCTCGAAACGGCGGATTGCCTCCTCGAGGCGGGCGATCTCCTTCTGCTGGGTGACGTAGAGCTGCTGCTGCCGCTGCAGCTCGAGCTCGCGCGCGACGGTGTACGCGGAGTAGTTGCCGGGCCAGGTGCGGATCTTCCCGCCGTTCAGCTCCGCGATCAGCCCGACGGTCTCGTCGAGCAGGTAGCGGTCGTGCGAGATCGCGACGACGGCGCCGTCGAAGGATCGCATCAGCTCCTCGACGAGCTCGCGGGCCTCGACGTCGAGGTGCGCCTCCGGCTCGTCGAGCAGCAGCACGTCGGGATCGCGAAGCAGGCAGGCGGCGAGACCCACCAGCTTGCGCTGCCCGCCGGAAAGCAGCCTCGTCGGCTTCGCGAGGTCGTCGTCGTCGAGCCCCAGGTCGGCGAGGGTCGCGCGCGCGCGACCCTCGAAGCTCGGTCCGCCCGCAGCGGTCCAGCGCTCGAGGACGGCCTCCTGGCGACGGAGCAAGCGCCCCATCCGCTCCAGGTCCGCGGCGGTCTCCGCCAGCTCCGCCTCGATCGCGGCGAGCTCCCGTTCGAGCTGTTGAAGGTCCGGGCGGGCGGCGTGCAACGTCTGCTCGGCGGTCTGCTCGTCGCCCTCGAGCTGTTGCGGCAGGTACGCGACGACGAGCCCGCGCCGCGTGGTGACCGCTCCGGCGTCCGCGTGCTCGTCGCCCGCCAGGATGCGGACCAGCGTCGACTTGCCCCCGCCGTTCGGGCCGATCACCCCGACCCGCGCCCCGCGCTCGACGTCGAGGTCGAGCCCGTGCAGGATCTGCCGCGAGCCGAAGCTCTTTCCGAGCTCGCGTGCCTGCAGCAGCGACATCAGGCGAGGGTGATCGCGCCGACGGTCTCGCCGCGGCTGTTCCGGAGCGGTGCCTCGCGCAGCTCGTCGATCGCGAGTACGGCACCGAGCGCAGGCCCGAGCGCGCGAGCCGCGCCGTCGGCGCACTTGAGCGCGAGCCCGCGTCCGTCCTCGTGCGCGGCGCAGAGGAGCCCCTCGGCGCCGCCTTTCGCGATCCAGCCGTCGGCGATTCGCATCAGGTCGGTGTCGAGCGAGCCGTGCGAGGCGCCGACGAGCTCCGGCCGCGCACGCATCGCAGCCCGAATGCGGGGCAGAGTCCGTGTGAGCAACGAGGCGGCACCGGCAACCGTGGTCGGAAAGGTCGGCACGCCGCAGCCGTCGACCGCGGTGGAGCCGCCGCCGAGGAGCGAGGCGATCCGCTGCTGCAGCGGGTGGGCCGGATCCCGGTAGGGGTGGAGCGGCCAGCCGTTCGCGCGACACGCAGCGAGCATCCCGGCGTGCTTGCCCGAGCAGTTGTGCCCGAGCTTTCCCTCGGGCCGCCCCTCTTGAAGGCCGTTCTCGAGGTCGTCGGGGGTCGCACCGGCGCGCGCGAGGACGGCGCGCACCGCTTCGAGCTGAGCGGGCTCGGCGTGATGGGACGCGCAGGCGATCGCGATCTCCGAGTCGTCGAGGTCGTCGTAGCCCTCGACGAACGGAATCGCCTGGATCGGCTTCGCCGCGGAGCGAAGGTAGAAGGCGAGCCCGGGGTCGCCCCAGGTCGCTCCATCAGTCGTCGCGGCGTGCACGACATGCGTTGCCTCGACCACGTCGCCGCGTCTCACGGTTACCCTGATCGCGTCCACCGACGCTGGAGCCTACGTTGCCGGAGTTGCCCGAGGTCGAAGCCTGGCGCCGTCAGCTCGACCCACTCGTGCGGCGGTCGCCGATCGAGCAGGCGGGCCCGGCGCACATCGCCACCCTGAAGACGTTCGACCCGCCGCTGCAGGCGCTCGTCGGCGAAGGGCTGAAGGGCGTCGAGCGTCGCGCGAAGCGCTTTCTGCTACCGACCGACGACGAGGAGCTCGTGCTGCTCGTGCACCTGATGAGCGCCGGCCGCCTGCGCTACGTCGCCGCGGGGGCGAAGGGCGCGAAGACGCCCGTCTTCCGCCTGCGCTTCGCGGACGGAGGAGAGCTACAGCTGACGGAGGCGGGCTCGAAGAAGCGCGCCGGCGTATGGCTGCTGCGGCCGGACGCGGTGCGGGACGAGCTTGCGCATCTCGGCCCGGAGGCGAACCAGCTCTCAGTCGACGACGTGGCTCGGATCCTCGCGTCCGACTCGCGGCGGCTCCATTCGCTGCTCCGCGACCAGCGGCTGATCGCGGGCATCGGCCGCGCGTGGGCGAACGAGATCCTCTGGGCGGCGCAGCTGTCGCCGTACGCGCTCTCCTCGCAGGTGGACGGCGAGGAGACGCAGCGCCTCGCGGTTGCGATCCGGTCGGAGCTCGAGCGCGGGCTCGACCTCCGGATCGCAGGCGCGAGCGACGAGACGACCTACCGGGTGCACAACAAGCTCGGCCGGCCGTGCGAGCGCTGCGGCACGCCGATCGCGCGGGTTGACTTCGAGGAGCACACGATCTTCTACTGCCCGGTCTGCCAGACCGGCGGCCGCGTGCTCAAGGACCGCCGGCTTTCTCGGCTCCTGAAGTGATTCCGTCCTCCCTGGTGGGTATCTTCGCGCCCGTGATCAGGACGCAGCCGAGTACGGGAGGCTGGCTCGAGGTCGTATGCGGCCCGATGTTCAGCGGCAAGAGCGAGGAGCTGATCCGGCGGCTGCGGCGCGCCGAGATCGCCGGCCAGCGGGCGCTGATCGTAAAGCCGCTGATCGACGACCGATACGACGTCGGCCATGTCGTGTCGCATGCCGGTGCGAAGATGCGCGCAGTCACGGCGACGACGAGCGACGAGGTTCGTCGCCTGGCGACCGGGTACGACGCCGTCGGGATCGACGAGGTGCAGTTCTTCGACGACGGCATCGTCGAGTCGATCGAGTCCCTCGTCGAGGACGGCGCCCGCGTCGTCGTCGCGGGCCTCGCCCAGGACTTCCGCGGGCTGCCGTTCGGCGCCATGCCAACGCTCCTCTGCCTCGCAGAGTTCGTCGACAAGCTGGAGGCGGTCTGCCATCGCTGCGGCGGCCCGGCGACGATGACGCAGCGGCTGGTCGACGGCGAGCCCGCGCCGTTCGACGGCGCAACGATCCAGGTCGGCGCGCTCGACTCGTACGAAGCGCGTTGCCGCGCGTGCCACGCAGTGCGCCGTGCGGAGCCCACAGCCGCCCGGCTCGCCGGCTGAGCACCGCGGGCGAGAGGTCCGTCGTCCACGCGAGTCGCACTCGTGTCTGACACCTAGAAGGTGTCAGACACCCTTCCCGACCGCGCACGCTCAGGGTGTCTTGCGGTGCACTCGCGCAGCCGAGCCGCGAACGCCTCGCTGCCGCCGCACCGGCTCGCCGGGACATCAGAAGTCTCCGCTCTTGATGGCAGTCAGTCGAGCTGCGGGTGCGCCGCGTACTCCTCGTCCGTCACGTGCCGACCCCACGTCGCCGAGTTGCCTTCGTCGTCGACCTGCAGTATCGCCATGTGGGTCATGAATCTCGTCGGCGTCGCGCCGTGCCAGTGCTCCTCGCCTGGGTCGAAGAAGACGCGGTCGCCGGGACGGATCACCTCGACGGGGCCATCGTGGCGCTGGCACAGGCCGACGCCTTCGAGCACGAAGATCGTCTGGCCGTTGGGGTGGGTGTGCCACGCCGTTCGTGCGCCCGGAGTGAAATGGACGGCGCTGGCGCTGACCTTCGATGACGCCGCCGGAACGGCGACGGCGTCGATGTAGACGACCCCGGTGAACCAGTCGGCCGGCCCGTGGCCGCTGTCGAGGCTGCTCCTTGTGATCTGCACGACTTGCACTCCTGCTCGGACTCCGTGTCACTAGCATCGCGCCGTGCGCGAGCTGCAAACGGGACTATGGCACTGGCAGGCACCCCACCCGGACTGGAGGCCGAGCGAGCCGTGGGACAGGAACGTCTCGTCCTACGCGATCGACGACGGCGAACGCCTGCTGCTGTTTGACCCGCTTGGCCTGCCGACCGCGATCGACACGCTCGCGGCGGCGCGGGAGACGGCGATCGTGCTCACCGCGCCGTGGCACGAACGGGATGCTGAGAGCCTCGTGGAGCGGCTCGGCGTGCCGGTGTTCACGCCTTTGCCCGACACCGCGCAGTACCTCATCGACACCTACGGAATCACGGCCGAGCAGGCGGGCGACGGCAGTCCCGACCTCGTCTGGCTGCTCCGCGAGCACAAGGGCGAGGCACGCCCGTACTCGCCGTACGACCGGCTGCCGTTCGGTGCCGACGTATTCCCGGGGCACAAGCCGAACGACACCGTGCTCTGGGTCGAGAGCCGGCGTGCCGTGTTTTCCGGCGACACGCTCGTCGACTTCGGCCAAGGCCTCGAGATCAACGAGAGGTGGCTACGCCCGGGCGTGACGCGCGAGGAGATCACCGAGAGGTTGCGCCCGCTGCTCGAGTTGCCGGTCGAGCATGTGCTCGCGACGCACGGCGGACCGACCGACCGAGCGGCCCTCGAGCGCGCGCTGGATTCTTAGCTGTCGCCGGCTACGCAGGCGCAGTGAGCGTCGACCGCGCCTCGGCTACCTGAGCGACGAGAGCCGCCGCCTCTTCGACCGACACGCTGTCGGTGTTGACGACCAGGTCGTAGTGCGTCGGGAGCTCTTCCGCCACGTCGTAGAACCGCTTCAGATAGTCACGCCTCGCGGCGTCGGCCGCCTTGACGGTTCGTTCCGCTCTCGTGATCTCGACACCGGCCTGCTCGCTGATCCGCCGGGCGCGCGTGCCCGGCGATGCGGTGACGAGCACGCGGAGGGTGCTCGAGTCGGCACCGAGCGCATGGGATGCGGCGTGTGCCGTGATGACGACGTCGCCGCGTGCCGCGGTCTGCTCGATCGCCTCACGGATCAGAACCCGGATCTCGCTGCTGCTCGTGTCGTCCTCGCCGACGACGAGCGGCACGCCTCCGCCGAGCGCCAGCGCAGCGCTGCCTTCGGAGAGCGAGCCGAGGATGCGCGTCGCGAGAGACTTCCGGCGCTCCTCGTCCGCGACATCGGCGGGCGAGATCCCACCCCGGCTCGCCGCTCTGGCGACGATCTCCTCGTCGACATGCAGGAGACCGAGTCGCTCCGCGACCAGGCGTCCGACCTCGTCGCCGCCGGAGCCGGTCGCGTGCGAGATGCAGATGACGTTGCCCGGCACGAGGACGACGCTAGAACCTGGGAGAGCCGGCGTCAACTTCCGATCAGGAGACGGCGTGCCAGTGGCTCCGGCTGAGCGCGAACCCGCGACCGCTTCCGTTCGTACAGGTCAACCAGGCGACGGTCGAGGTGCACGTGAACGGTCCCACGTGTCTACTCGCCCCGTAGCCGAGGCGCGGTGCACCGTCGATCCTGGCGAGCACGCCCACGTCGCCGGAGCAGAACCCGAACGGTCCACCGGTCGCCGCAAGGCGGATGCGGTTGCCGGCAAAATCGAGGCCGCCGCAGCTGCCGGCGCTCGGCCGGGATGGTGCCGGGTCGAGTTGACCGAGTGTTCCGCACTCGAGGAGTGCCGGCCCTGAGCCGGAGAAGGCGCCGCAGACGACGTTCCCGCCGTGCCCCCGGAAGTAGACGCTCGCGAGGGTGGGCTTCCCTTCTGCCGGGGCGATCGCTGCGGCAGCGAGCACGACGGTTGCGACCGCGGCGAGCACGACAAGCCTGTGCACGGTCTTTGCCGCCCGGCCTAACGCACCGCTCGCGCCTGCAAGAACACCCAGACCGCGGCGGCCGCTGCGACACCGAAGATGATCCCGAGCACCCAGTGGCCGCTGACCAGGAGCAGCAGGGTCAACAGCACGAGAGCCCCCGCGATCAACGCCGCTCGCCGCAGGGCGCGGTCGCGCATACGCGCTCTCCCGCCGAAGCTCACCCGCCGACCTCGGTGCCCGAACTCACGGATGTCATCTCAGCACGAGTCGGCCACCACGTCCAGTTTCGCGCCGCTCGCCCGGTCTTGTCCCACGCCCTGGGCTTCGGATGTAGGTTCGCGTAGGCGGTCTCGCACCACTCACCAAGGAGGAGCCGATGCTCTTTCACGTTTCCTGGCAGTTCGTCGACACGACCGAGGAGGGCCAACGGAGGTCACTCGCGGTGTTCGGGAAGTGGCAGCCACCGGCCGGCGCGGAGTTCAAGGGCTTCTACGGATTTGCGGACGGCGGCGGCGGCGTGGCGATCGTCGAGGCGGACAGTGCAGCGACCCTCGCCCGCACGACGGCGCCGTGGACGCCGTGGTTGCGCTTCACAGCGACCCCGATCGTGTCGATCGAGGAGTCGACCGGGATCGCCGCAGAGGCAATCGCGTACCGCGACTCGGTCGGCTAGGCACAGCCAGAACGCCCGGCGGTGGAGCTCGACTCCAACCGCCGGGTCGGTCGATGCCCTACAGTCGGCTCGACCCCGAACGAGAAGGAGCAACTTTGGCTTACGGCGTCGTTCACCAGTTCCCGGGTGGCACCCGGGAGCAGTACGAGGCGTCGATCGCGGCCGTGCACCCGGCCGAGGGACTTCCAGCAGGACAGATCTTCCACGCCGCCGGTCCGTCGGCGGACGGGTGGACGATCGTCGCGATCCACGACTCCCAGGAGAGCTGGGAGGAGTTCCGCGACGGCATCCTGATGCCGCGGATGCAGCAGGGCATCGACGGCGGCTTCACAGCGCCACCCACCGAGACGACCTTCGCTGTGCACAACCAGGAGTCGTCCGCACGCGGGGGATGACGACGTACGCGACAGTCCGGACCTCCGATCCGGGTGGCGCCGTCTCCGTGGGCGAGGTCGTCATCCACGCGTGACCGAGACCGGCAGGAGCCGGGTGCCGCTGCAGCCGAAGTAGACGCTCGTCACGGCGCGACCGGGTGCGGCGTCGCCCCGGTTCCCGTCGCGCCGGGTGAATGGATCGTCCGCTCGCTGCGGCGGCAGCCCGCCCCGGGCCGCGCGGCGCGCGAGCACGCGAACGCACGTTGCAAGTAGGCGACATACGTCGAGGGCAGCAGCGAGAGGAGCGTCGCGATCTGGTGCGCGCTGAGCTCACGGCCCATGGCCCCGCCGAGCCACTGCGGGCGACAGCGCGCCTGAACGTTCGCAAGGGCCTCGCGGAGGTCGTAGAACGGGAGGTCGCCCGGGGAGGGGTCGCCGCCGTAGGACCGCAGGAGGCCGCGTGCGGCGTCGACGGCCGCGCTCGTCAGCACGCGGCACGCCGGCGTCTCGACCTCCACGGCGGTCGTGCGCGCGACCGTGACGGGCGAGCCGCCGCAGCCTGCGACGGCGAGCACGAGCGCCGCCCACGCCGCGATGAGGGAGAGCAGCCTCATGCTCAGTAGTCGGAGAGGCGGATGCCGAGCCAGAGGCCCGCGATCCCGCCGAGCAGGCTGAAGACGATCGAGGAGACTGAGAACGCGGCGCCCCACAGCGCCGGGATGTACCCGCCCAGGATGAGGCCGAAGGTCGTGCAGACGCCGATCACCGACCGTCCCATCTGGCTCAAAGATCCCTGCGCGAGAAGGCAACGAGGGCGGCCGCCCCGATCAGCACGAGATAGCCGGCCGACCACGCGAGAAGCGGCGCGCCGGCGTGATGGGAGCCGCCGAACGGCCCGAGCGTCAGGACGAACTCGGCGAAACCGGTGGTGTCGACGGTCAGCCGGTGCAGTGCGTCCTCGTAGAGCGCGTCGAACGGGAACACCCACCACGCGATGCGGGCGATGTGCTGCAGCTTGGCCGAGTGGATCGCGTGGCCGATCTCGCCGAGCAGGCCGGAGGTCAGGCCGGCGCCGAAGATCATGAGCGTGCCGATGCCGTTCGCGATCGGCGCGAAGAAGACCGACCCGGCGAGCGCGAGCGCCGACACGACCACTACGGATGCGGCGAGCTCAATCCCGGGCGAGACGATCCGATCGGGCGTCCAGCCACCCGCCCACCAGGTGATCCCGACACTCGCCGCGTAGACGACGACGACGTAGATCGCCGCCACCCCGGAGGCGCCGGCGAACCGGGCGACGAGCAGCTGTCCCCGGCCGACGGGACGGACGACGAGCGGCTGCAGCAGCCCGGCCTCCGCATCACCGCGCACGACGTTGAGGGTCAGGAACACCGAGAGCACGGCGCCGAGGAAGAGGATCGCGAACATCGCGAGCCCGAGCACGATCGCGCCGGCGAGGACATCGGGATTGAGCTGCTGCTGGTCAGGGCCCACGAAGCTGCGCGTGTCCTTGAACGCGGCGTGCACTCCCCACGCATAGAGGCCGAGGAACAGGATGGTCAGGACGATCACGACGGCGAACATCTTCCGGCGAAGGCTCTCGCGCAGCCCGTAGAGGACGATCGCGATCATTCGACGAGCTCCAGGTACGTGTCCTCGAGCGTCGCCGTCACGACCTGCACGCCGTACACGTCCTCACCCGCGGCGACGAGCTCGCGCACGAGCCGGGGCACGTCCTCGCGACGCGCGTCCGGAAAGCGCCGCGTCCCCGCGCCGGTCTCGATCTCGACTCCGCCCTGATGCCGCAGCTCGTCCGGCGTGCCAGCGGCGACGACCTCGCCGTGGTCGACGATCACCACGCGGTCGCACACGCGCTCCACCTCGGAAAGAAGATGCGAGTTGAGGAGCACCGAGACGCCGCGGCCGCGAAGCTCCTCGAGGAGCTCGCGCACGACGCGCCGCCCCGACGGGTCGAGCGCGCTCGTCGGCTCGTCGAGCAGCAGCAGCGGCGGCCGGCCCACGAGGGCCTGCGCGAGCCCGAGCCGCTGCTGCATCCCCTTCGACATCGCCGCGACGCGCATCGCGCGCGCCTCGGCGAGGCCCACGAGCCGGAGCAACTCGATGCGCTCCTCGACGCCACCCGACGACGGCGCGAGCCGTTGGTGCAGCTCGAGCACCTCGTCGGCCGTCATCCAACCCGGGAAGCGAAACAACTCGGCCAGGTAGCCGAGCGACCTTCGTGCGGCGGGAGAGCCGGCCGGCGCGCCGAGAATCTCGACGCGCCCCTCGCTCGGGCGAACGAGGCCGCAGGCGATCTTGACGAGCGTCGACTTCCCGGCGCCGTTCGGGCCGAGCAGCCCGACGAGCTCGCCCGCACCGACCTCGAGCGTCACGCCGCCGAGCGCCTGGACGCGTCCGTACCGCTTGCGCACACCGTTCGCGACGAGGACGGGCGCCACGCCACCAGGGTAGATGGTTCAATCGTGGAATGGCCGCCACCGAGACGCTCCCCTACTCCTGGTACGCCGACCCGAACATCCTGCGCCGCGAGCGCGCCCGCATCTTCGCGCGGAGCTGGCAGTACGCCGGCCGCGCCGCCCAGGTGGCCGCACCCGGCTCCTACCTCGCGACCGACGCGGGCGGCGTGCCGATCCTCGTCACACGCGACCAGGGTGGCGAGCTACGCGCCTTCGTCAACGTCTGCCGCCATCGCGGCGCCGTCCTGCTCGACGGCTGCGGCGAACGGGCGACGATCCAGTGCCACTACCACGCGTGGACGTACAACCTCGACGGCACGCTGCGCTCGGCTCCGCGCGCGGAGCGCGAGGACGGCTTCGACCTTGAGGAGCTATCGCTGCTGCCGGCGAGCGTCGGCACCTGGGGCCCGTTCTTGTTCGTCAACCCGGACAAGGGGGCGGTGCCGCTCGAGGAGCACCTCGGCGAGCTGCCGGAGATCCTTGCGCGCGAGCTCGACGTCGACCAGCTCGTCTTCCACTCGCGGATTGAGTTCGGCTCGGACGCGAATTGGAAGATCGTCGTCGAGAACTTCCTCGAGTGCTACCACTGCCCGACGGCGCATCCGTCGTTCAGCGACGAGGTCGACGTGCACCCCGACCGCTACCTGCTCGAGCCGCACCCGACGTTCTCGGCGCAGTACTGCCGGCTCAAGCGCACCGGCGAGCGGGGACAGTTCCACCTCCTCTATCCCAATACCGACATCAATGTGTTCCCCGGCCCGCCCAACCTCTCGATCGGGCCGACAGTGCCGGCCGGTGTCGGTCGGAGCGAGCGCTATCTCGACTACTTCTTCGGCCCCGACGTCAACGAGGAGTGGATCCGCGACTTCTTCGCCTTCGACGAGCAGGTCGGCCTCGAGGACACGACCCTCGTCGAGTCGGTGCAGCGCGGCATGGCGTCCGGCCTCGTCGACCACGGCCGGTTGCTGCTCTCGTCGGAGCCGCTGCTCGCGGCGTTCCAGGCGTGGGTCGGCGAACACCTAGAGCAGGACGCGTAAGGTCTCGCCGTCGAGCTCGAGCGCGCCCCCGAGCGCCTCGATCACCTGCCGCGCGACGAGCGAGCCGAGATCCCGCACCTCCTCACCCGCGACGACCGGGCCTGCGTCGGCGGTCACCGGCGCCAGCTCGAGCGTCCGGCCGTCGACGCGCCAGCCGACCGTCTCGACGCGACCGTACGTGCGGGCCGCGCGGGCCAGCGAGCGCAAGGCGCGCTCGATCGCCTCGACCTCCGTCTCCACGGTGGCGCCCGTTCCCTCCGCGGGAACGCCGGCGTCTGCTCCCTGGGCAAGCGCAAGCGTGTCGGTCTCCCGCAGGACGGGCTCCCAGCGGTTCGCCGCGATGCGGGCGGAGGCGCCGAGCTGGTCTAGCAGCTCCGTCATCTGCTCGGCCGCCTCGCCCATCATCCCGACGAAGCGGGTGTTGCGCTCGTCGAGCTCGCCGCCGCGGGCGAGCGTGCGCGCGAAGCCGAACACCGTCGCGAGCGGCGTGCGCAGGTCGTGACAGGCGAGCGAGACGACACGGGGAAACTGGTCGGAGTCCATGGGCGCGCTACGGTTGTACCCGATGGCGGGAGCCCGCAACGAGTCGACCGTCGATCTGCAGGCCTCGGAGCCCGAGATCCGCCTCGGTCTGACACGCGCCGGGGTGACCGGCGTGCAGAAGGCGATCCGCATCCGCCACGAGGGCCGCGAGAAGACGTTCGCCGCCAGGATCGACTGCACGGTCGACCTCGACCCGGCGCAGAAGGGCGTGCACATGTCTCGCTTCCCGGAGCTCTTCGGGGAGGCGATCGACCAGGTGGTGATCGGCGAGGCATTCCTCGTCGAGACGCTCGCCGAGCACATCGCCCGACACATCGTCGAGCGGCAGAGCGCTCTGCGGGCAGAGGTGCGGATCGAGGCGCCCTATCCACTCGAGCGGAGGACGCCGGTGACCGACCTCCGCACCCAGGAGACGGCGACGCTGATCGGCATCGCCGCCGCGTCGCGCGAGCAGGTGCGGCGGGTCGTCGGAGTCGAGGCGTTCGGCATCAACGCGTGCCCTTGCGCGCAGGGGCTCGTCCGCGGTGCGGCCGCCGAGCGTCTGCTCGAGGCAGGCTTCGGCGAGGTCGACGTCGAGCGGATCCTCGAGCTCGTTCCGATCGCGACGCACAACCAGCGGGGCAAGGGCACCCTGCTCGTCGGCACCGACCAGGTCGTCAACGCCGAGCGGCTGGTCGAGATCGTCGAGTTGTCGATGAGCTCTCCGATCTACGAGCTGATGAAGCGCCCCGATGAGCTCTTCGTCGTCGAGCACGCGCATCTCCAGCCTCGGTTCGTCGAGGACTCCGTCCGCTACTCGTTGAAGGGCGTGCTCGACCGCTACCCGGAGCTCGGGGACGACGACTTCGTCTTCGCCCAGCAGGTCAACCTCGAGACGATCCATCGACACGACGTGGTCGCCGAGCGGACGGGCACGGTCGGCCAGCTCCGCTCGGAGCTCGCAGGCGCGGCCGCACCGGCGCACACCGAGCTGCGGGACTGGCTCACCTCTTCGTCGTCTTCGTGAACCGCGCTCGCACTGCGACGGCAGCGGCCGTTCTCGGCTGACAGAGCGGCGACCCCCCGCGGCAGGCGCCGCCCCAGGCCTTGAAGGTCCACCCCTTCGCCGGAACGGCATGAAGCAGCAACGGCTCGCCGGCCGCCACGGTCGCGCCGCAGGCAGGCGTGCAGACGATGCGTCCCTTGCCGATCACCGTGCGCCGCAGCGCGACCCGGAGCGGCCCGAACACCGCGGTCACCGCCTGAGCCGAGTTGGTCGTGAGCGAGCAGCTCGTGCTGCCCGAGCAGCCCGCGCCCGTCCAGCGGACGAAGCGGAAGCCGGCGGACGGCGTCGCGAACAGACCGAGGCTCGAGCCCTGGTCCCACTGGGTCGTGCAGCCCGCGATGCAGTCGATGCCGGGCACGTCGCTCTGCACCCGCCCGGCGCCGCCGGCGAACGCCACGGCGACCGGCAGCTCCGGCACTCCGAGTACGTGCAGCCACTGGGAGTCCTGGATGTCGGGCCAGCTGCCCGAGTGGCCGTAGTAATCGTCGCGGTTCCAGTCGAGCACCTGGCTCGAGAGCGGCGCACCCGACGCATAGGGGTAGAGGACGTCGCTCGTCGAGTCGCACGGATGCCCGGTGTCGCCGGGGCAGGGATGCGGTGCGCCGGCAGGCAGCGCTCCCAGGGAGTGGAGCAGCTCGTGTGCCGCGATCGCGTCCTTCGGGATCGGCGTCTGACCGGGCAGGGCGCACGTCGGCAACCAGACGAACGCGTACGCCGGGCCCGAGTCGTACTCTCCCTCGCCGGTGCCGCAAATGAGGTCGCCCGGCCCGCCGAAGCCGTCGACGTAGACGAGGTACTTCTTGTACTCGTCGTCCATCCCGGCCTGACCGAGCTGGCGGAGCAACAGCGCGAACGTCAGCGACGCATCCGAGTCGCTCGACAGCGAGTACGCGCTCGCGGCGCTCTGCAATCGGATGAAGGAGATGTCGAGGCAACTGCCGGCGGCGAAGACGGCGGTGTCGAAGCGCGGCACGCGCGTCGGGTCCTGCCCCTGCCACCAGCTCGTGATCGAGGCGACGTCATCCGACAGTCTCGCGGCGTCGGCCGCGAACGTGTCGGGCGCGTCGGACGGGATCGCCACCACGGCGTGGAACTGGCGCCCGGTGGTGGCGTCGGGGCGGTCGATCGGCGACTCGCCGGTGCCGCACCAGCCGGCCGCGAGCGCGCCAGGCGCCGCCCACAGCGAAGCGGCGCAGACGAGTGCGACGACGGCCTTCCTCAGGGGTGGTCGCTCCGCAGGCGCGTCATGAGCGCGATCCCGGAGCGGGACTCGGTCCCCGCACGGAGCCTGCTGATATTCGCCCGGTGGAGGTACGCCGCCGCCGCGGCCGTCCCGAGCCCGAACACCTGAACCGATCGGGGATAGCCGTAGAGCCAGGCGGCGACCGGCGTCACCGCGGTGGCGAGGATCGAGGCGACGGAGGCGAAGCCGATCGAGAAGAAGAGCGCGATCCACACGGCGAGCGCGGTGAACGCGACGAGCGGCGCGACGGCGAAGAACACGCCGCCGCCGGTCGCGATCACCTTCCCGCCGCGTGCGAAGCGGAGGAAGAGCGGCCGCCAATGGCCGGCCATCGCCGCCGAGCCGGCGAGCAAGCCGACCAGGTGCGAGACGAGGATGACGCCCGCGAACGCCGGCACGAATCCCTTCAGCACGTCGAGCAGCAATACCGGCAGGCCGAGCCGCGACCCGTAGGTGCGCCAGACGTTCGTGCCGCCGATGTTGCCGCTTCCCGCCTTGCGCACGTCCTCGTGCCGGAAGATGCGCACCAGCCAGTAGCCCCACGGGCACGAGCCGAGCACGTAGCCGCCGAGGACAAGTGCTGCGGTCAGCACCGGGAAAACGCTACCGGAGGTTGCGGAAGATCAGCTGCGAATGCCGTAGCGCCGCGCCCAGTCGTTCACAACGTCGTAATCGAGGTTGTCGAAGAACTTCTCGATGTACGACGCGCGATCGGTGGCGAAGTCGATGAAGTACGCGTGCTCGTAGACGTCGAGCGCCACGAGCGGCGTCGCGTTCCAAATGGGGAACGTGTTCTGGGCGTCGCCGATGTAGTTGAACAGGCGCTCCTCGTCCCAGTCGTAGGCGGTCCACGCCCACCCACGCCCGGCGATCCCGGTGGCCTTCAGGTCGGCCTTCCACGCCTCGACCGAGCCGAAGTCGCGCTTCACGAGCTCGCCGAAGATCCCGGCCGGGTCGCCGCCCGCGCCCCCGAGGTGCTCGAAGTAGATCTCGTGGTTCTTGATGCCGCCGATCGCGAAGGTCAGGTCGACCTTCAGGGCGCGCAGGTCGGAGTAGGTCTGGTTCGCGGCCGAGAGGTCGACGTCAGCGAGCTTGCCGAGGATCTCGTTCCGCTTCGCGACGTAGCCCTGGTACAGCTTGTAGTGGGCCTCGACGGTCTCGCGCGAGATGCCGTCGAGCTCGTAGAGCGCGGGCTTCAGCTCGCGGGCCGTGATCTCATCGTGGTTGTAGGCAAGCGCCATTGGTCTCCTCGACGGTGCGACGTTTCGGGTGCGGCGCGGAGCATATCCTCTGTGGCAGAACCGAACCCCGAAAAGGAGACCACGGTGCCCTACGAGCTTCCCCCGCTCCCGTACGCCCATGACGCGCTCGAGCCGACGATCGACGCGCGGACGATGGAGATCCACCACGGGAAGCACCATCAGGCCTACGTCGACAACCTCAACAAGGCGCTCGACGGGACCGAGTGGGACGGCCGTCCGATCGAGCAGGTGCTCGCACTCCTCGACGAGCTGCCCGAGGACAAGCGGACGGCAGTGCGCAACAACGGCGGCGGCCACGCGAACCACTCGCTGTTCTGGCAGATCATGAAGCCCGGTGGCGGCGGCGACCCGAGCGGGAGCCTCGGAGAAGCGATCGGGGACGCGTTCGGCGGGGCCGACGAGCTCCGAGCGGCGTTGAACGACGGCGGCGTCAAGCGGTTCGGCTCGGGGTGGACGTGGCTCGTCTGGGACGGGACCGGCCTCGCCGTCTATTCGACGCCGAACCAGGACAGCCCACTGATGCAGAGCGACGTGCCGCTGCTCGGGATCGACGTCTGGGAGCACGCGTACTACCTCAGCTACCAGAACCGCCGGCCCGACTACCTCGCCGCCTGGTGGAACGTGGTCGACTGGGACGAGGTGGGCCGGCGCTTCGACGAGGCGCGCGCGAGCTGACGCGCGCGCTCGTCGCGGGTGGGACCGGTCGCGTCGGCGCCGCAATCGCCGAGCGGCTCCAGGCCGAGGGCTTCCGCGTCCTCGCGGCGGGCAGCGCGGACGGCGACCTGCGCGGCCCGACCGGCGCCGCCCGGCTCATGGAGCGCGCGCTGGCCGAGCTCGGCGGCGTCGACCTCGTCGTGCACGCCGCCGGCGACGGATTCGCGCCCGTGCCGGTCGCGGAGGTGACGGAGGCCGACTGGGACCGGGCACTCGACGTGACGGCGAAGGGCACCTTCTTCCTCGCCCAGGCCGCGGCTCCGGCGCTCCGCGCGTCGAACGGGGTGCTCGTGATCATCGAGGACGTCGCCTCGTTCCGGCCGTGGCCGCTCTTCGCGCCGCACGCCGCCGCGAAGGCGGCGCAGGCGATGCTGACCCGGGTGCTCGCGCTCGCGCTCGCGCCAGAGGTGCGGGTGTGCGGCGTCGCCCCCGGCCCCGTCGCGGTGGAGCCGGGCACCGAGGAACGCCGGGCGGCGGCGGTGCCGCTACGCCGCGTCGGCTCCCCGCAGGACGTCGCCGAGGCGGTCCTCTACCTGGCGCGGGCCGGCTACGTCACCGGTTCGACGCTCCACGTGGACGGCGGGCAGTCGCTCCAATCCGGTCGCCTCGGGCCTGCGTAGGACCACACGGCATGGAAATGGCGCTGCCACTCCGTACGATTGCGCTCGTGGACTCCGACGGGGACCTGATCCAGCGGGCCGCTGCCGGCGACGGGTCCGCGTTCGAGGATCTCTACCGGCGCTACTCTCGCGCGGTCTTCGGCCTGGCGCTCCGCCGTCTCGGCGACCGAGGCAAGGCGGAGGAGGCCGTCCAGGAGACGTTCGCGTCCGTCTGGCGCTCCGCAGGCTCGTACCGGCCCGAACGTGGTCCCGGCGCGCCGTGGCTGTACGCGGTCGCCCGCCACGCAATCGTCGACCGGGCACGCCGCCGGACGGAGCAGCCGGTCGAGTCCTTCGACGAGCCGGCGGACGCCGAGCCCGGCCCGGCCGACCAGGCAGAGTCGGGTTGGGTCGCCTGGCGCGTGCACCGGGCGCTCGAGGAGCTGCCGGAGCGCGAGCGCGAGGTAATCTCGCTCGCCTACTGGAGCGGGCTCTCGCAGAGCGAGGTCGCGGAGTTCCTCGGCATTCCGCTCGGCACCGTGAAGACGCGGACGCGCGCCGCCCTGCAGCGGTTGGCCGACGTCCTGGGAGACGATCTGCAATGAGCTTCGACGAGCTCGTCGGCGGAGACGACCTGACGCCCGAGGAGGAGGCGCGCCTGCGGCGCGTCCACGACCTCCTGGTCGAGGCGGGCCCGCCGCCGGAGCTGCCGCGGACGCTCGAGCAGCCGACCGCTGCCCCGGACGAGGCCGAGATCCTGCACTTCCCGCTCCCGCGCCGCCTGGCCGTGACCCTCCTCGCGGTCGCGGCGATGCTGGTCGCCGGCTTCGGGATCGGCTTCCTCGTCGGCCACTCGAAGGCCAGGACCGAGTCGTTTGCGGCCGAGCGCGTCGTCTCGATGCACGGCAAGCACGCCGGCGCGCTCGCCGTGCTGCGGATCGGCAAGAAGGACACGGTCGGCAACTGGCCGATGCAACTCGAGGTTCGCGGACTGCCGAGCCAGGCCGCACGCGACGCCGACTACGAGCTGTGGCTGACGAAGGGGGGCAAGGCCGTCGCCTCCTGCGGCTCCTTCCGGGTGACGGGGGCGCTGACGAGCCTGCGCCTCTCCGTGCCGTACCAGTTCTCGGAGTACGACGGCTGGGTGGTCACCGTGCAGCCGCACGGCGACGCCGCACCGGGTGCGGTCGTCCTGACGACCGCGTGACCGACTAACTCAGGTCGAGCCGGAGGTCCTCGAGGTCGATGTCGCGCTGGACGCGCTGCATCACCTCCTCGGTGATCGCGCCCTCGTTGCGGAGGGAGATGACCGCCGCCCGCTCGGCGTGGAGCAGCTCGCGCCGCAGACGCTGGTACTGGGACGAGCGCGCCTCCGTGCCGTCTCCGTCGACGCCGGCATAGCGCGCCCGGAAACGGCTCGAGCGGAAGCGGTACTGGCCGCGCATCCGTTCGAGTGTGTCCTCGTGCACCCAGTCCTCCCCCGCGAGCTCGTCGAGTCGGGCGAGCGCCGCCTCGGCCGCCTTGATGCGCGCCTTCGCGTCCTCGCGCTCGCCGCCCCCGTCGTCCTCCACGCCCAGCACGCGCATCAGCCCGGGCAGGGTCACCACCTGCACGACGAGCGTCACCAGAATGACCGCGAAGGTGACGAATACGATGCTGTCCCGATCGGGGACGGCGATCGGCAGTGCAAGCGCGGCGGCCAACGAGACCGCTCCGCGCACGCCGGACCAGGCGAGCACGACGGGCCACTGCCACGGCGGGTAGGGGTCGCGCTCGCGAACCCTTCGGAAGAGAAGCCGTGGGACGTACGTGAAGACGGGTACCCAGACGAGCCGGATCGCGATCACGGCGCCGGTGACGTACGCGGCGTCGAGGAGCAACGAGGTGGTGATGGGCAGCCGGGCGGCGATCGCGTGCAGCTGCAGCCCGACGAGCGCGAACAGCAGCGCGTTGACGAGGAAGACGAGGAGCTCCCAGAAGGCGTTGCCGGAGATCCGCGTGTTCCCCGTCGTCAGCTCGGGCGTGTACCAGCCCATGTAGACGCCGATCGTGACGGCTGCGAGCACGCCGGAGACGCCGAGCGCGTTCGCGGGCAGATAGGCGAGATAGCCCGAGAGGAGCGCGATCGCGACCTCGGTGGGCGTGTCGTCGACGTGGCGCCTCACCATCCGGACGACGTAGGCGACGGCCAGTCCGACGGCGATTCCCCCGATGACGCTGACGACGAGTCGCCACGACGCGTGCCAGAGCGAGAAGCTGCCGGCGACCGCGGCGGTGACGGCAGTCTTGTAGAGCACGAGCGCGACGCCGTCGTTGAGGAGGCTCTCGCCTTCGATGATCGAGACCAGGCGCCGCGGCATGCGGAAGCGCCGGGCGACCTCGGAGGCGGCGAGAGCGTCGGTCGGCGAAACGACGGCGCCGAGCGTGAACGCGCCGCCCCACGACAGGCCGCCGACCGCCCGGTGGGCGACGAGGGCGACGCCGCACGTGGTCGCGGTGACGAGGCCGACGGCGAGCAGCGAGATCGGCCGGAGGTTCGCGCGCAGGTCACGCAGGCCGGTGAAGAACGCGGTGGAGTAGAGGAGCGGCGGCAGGATGCCGACGAGCACGATGTCCGGCGGCAGCTGGAAGTGCGGCAGCCCGGGCACGAACCCGAGCAGGAGCCCGCCGCAGACGAGCAGCACGGGCACCGGCAGCCCGGACAGCGCCGCGACGACGAGCACCGCGCCGAGCGAGGCGAGGAGCGCGAAGAGGCTGATCTCGTCGTGGGCGGTGAAGTGCACCGCCCACGAGCGTAAACACGGAACCTGGTTCGGCGAAACCGAACCAGGTTCGCGCGTTCAGGGTCTACGCAGCGTCAGCGAGGTCTTCGTTCTGCGCGAGCTTGCGCAGAGCCTCGCTCTCGATCTGGCGCACGCGCTCGCGCGTCAGACCGAGCTGCTTGCCGATCGCCTCGAGCGATGCCGGACCTTCGCCGACGAGGCCGAAGCGGAGCTCGATCACGTCACGCTCCCGATCGGGCAGGTTGGCGACCGCCTGCCGCACCGCGAGATCGCGGAGCGAAGCGGAGGCCTCCTCCTCCGTCGACGGCCCGGTACCGGCGATCAGGTCGCCGAACGACGCATCGCCGTCGTCGCCCACGGGCATGTCGGTCGATGCGACCGCGCGCGCGGCCGCGAGCACCTCGTGCACGTGGTTGATCGGCAGCTTGGAGTGCTCGGAGATCTCCTCGGGCGTCGGGTCACGCTCGAGCGTCGCAACCAGCTCGCGGCGGGCGCGGGCGACCTTCTGCTCGCGCTCGACCACGTGCACGGGGATGCGGATCGTGCGCGCCTTGTTGGCCACGCCACGCTGCACCGCCTGGCGGATCCACCAGGTCGCGTACGTCGAGAACTTGAAGCCCTTGCGCCAGTCGAACTTCTCGGCTGCGCGAATCAGGCCGAGGACACCCTCCTGGACGAGATCGCCCAGCGTGATGCCCTGCGTCTGGTAGCGCTTGGCGATCGAGACGACGAGGCGGAGGTTGCAGTTGATCATCCGCTCCTTGGCCGCCATGTCGCCGCGCTCGATCCGCTTGGCCAGCTCGACCTCCTCCGCCGCGGTGAGCAGCGGATAGCGGCCGGCCTCGTTGAGGAACATCTGGAACGAATCGGTGGTGTACAGGCTCGTGCCGATGCTGAGGTCGAGCTCGGGCTCGTCCTCCTCCTCGTCCTCAGGGGCGATCTCGTGCGCCGTGAGCTCGGCCGCCAGCGCTTCCGCCTCCGCCTCGTCGAGGTCGAAGGTGAGCACCGCGTCCGCGACGTCGGCAGGCGTGAGCCGCCCGTGCTCCGAGTGGAGATGGACGAGCGAGTCCAGGGCTTCGGCAGTCGCCGCAGTCATGCTGATTTCGGTCAACGAACTCCTTACGGTTCTTCGAGGAAGACGGGCGCGCGGTTTGCGCGTCATCCGTCACTCTCTACAACGGCATCGGTGGGAAACGCATTCCCGTTTCCTAGCTGGGCTCCCAGAACTTAGTGACAGAGTGTTACAAGTCTGTTAGGACTCGCGCCAGCCCTCGATTAAGGGGCCGTGCGGCCGTTCGCGAGGAACGCGGCGTGGGTGACCGGCATCTCCCGGGCCAGGAAGGCCTCTGCCGCCTGGGCGTACTCGCGGATCTCGAACTGGGCGAACTCCGAGTTCCGGAGCGAGCAGAAGTGCATCAGGGAGCGCGGATTGCAGCTCCAGTAGTAGGTCGTGTACATGCTGAGCGGCAGCACCGTCCGGGCCACCTCCTTCGCCACGCCTAGCTCCAGCATCCGCTCGTAGGCAGCAAACGCGCTTTCCGCCTGGCCTTCGATCTCGGCCCGGGCCGCGTCCCGAACCTCGGGCTCGACCGGCTCGAACGAGTAGGCGCCGGGCTTCCCCACCTGGGTGCGCACGTTGTCGGGGATGTAGAACTCCGCGTTCATCTTCGAGTAGCGGCCCGACCATTCGTTGTAGGAGTGCCCCGCCCGGTGGCGGTGGTGCTCGCGGACGACGAAGAGCGGAGCTTTGACGACGAACCGGAAGTAGCCGTGCTCGAAGGGCGAGCCGTGCCGGTCGCGCATCAGGTACCGGATCAGGCCCTCGTCCCGCTCGCCGAGCTCCTGGCTCGCCTGGTTGAACGAGACGCGGGCGCCGTTCGCCACCGCCAGGTCCGATGCGAGCGAGCCGTCCAGGGCGACGAATCCCTTGTCGAGGACGTGGACGACGTCCTCGTGTGCCGCGACGGCATCCTCGATCTTGCGGACGTTGGTCATGACGGACATGGGCGGCAGACGGTACTCCCGCGCCCGGACGTACCGTACCGCGGCCCGGCCACAAGGGGCGTGTCCGGGGACAGTCCCCAGCCGTGGCCGTTCGGGGCGTGTCCAGGGACTGTCCCCGGACACGTACCGTTTCGGCGTGGCGATCAGGGTCGGCACCTCCGGCTGGTCGTATCCGTCCTGGCGGCCCGGCTTCTACCCCGAAGGGCTGCAGCCGTCGGAGTTCCTCGGCTACTACGCGTCCCGCTTCGACACGGTCGAGCTCAACTCCACCGGGTACCGCCTCCCGAGCGCCGACCAGTTCCGCCGCTGGGCGGAGGCTGTTCCGGACGGTTTCGAGTTCTCGGTCAAGTTCGCACTCACCCGCCTCGATCGCGTCACGAGCTTTCTGGAGCGCGTGCTCGCGCTCGGCGACCGGCTGGGTCCCGTCCGCGTGGTGCACGAGGGGCCGCGCGACGACGGGACGCTCTCCTTCGTCGAGGGGTCGGTCCCGTCGGGGGTCCGCCTCGCCTGGGATCTCCGCCACGAGTCCTGGAACGGCGCCGACGGCATCGTCCGCGTCGGCGATCCGGACGCAGAGCCCTTCCGCTACCTGCGGCTGCGCCAGCCGCCATACACCGACGAGGAGCTGGTCGAGCTAGCCAGGACGGTCCGCGATCCGGCCTATGTGTACGTCCGCCACGAGGACGAGCCGACGGCGCCGGCGATCGCCGACCGTCTCCGGGCAAGCCTCTAGTAGCGCGTCACCTTCAGCCCGGTCGAATGCGACACCCAGGTGTGCCCGAACGCGGGCAGCGCGACGATCGGGCCCGATCCGGCACCGAAGCGACGCACGACCTCCATCGTCACCGGGTCGACGACGACGACCGTGCCCGCGTCGATGCACGGCACCCAGAGCCTCCCTCGGACGACGGCGGAGCCGAGCGGGTTCCGTCCGACCGAGACACGCCCGGTGACGCGCAGCGTGCGCGCGTCCAGCCGCGTGACGACGTCCGTCTCCTGCGAGACGTACAGCGAGCCGCCGAGGCCGGTCACCCAGTCGGCTCCCGGCAGCGCCACCTGCCCGACGACGCGGTTCGTGGCAGGATCGACGCGCAGCACGCGGCCCCCGCGATGATCGGTGACATAGAGCGAGCCGCGATACGCGGTCAGCCCGTTCGGCTCGCCGCCGAGCCGGAGCGTCCGTACGACCTTTCCGCGGCTGATCCGGCTGACCGTCCCGTCGCCCGCGTTCGAGGCCCAGGCGGAGCCGAAGCCCCATTCGACGTCGTACGGCTGCAGGCCGACGCGCACCGTCGCCGTCACCTTCCCGGTGCGGGCGTCGATCCGGGCGACCGTGCCGAGGCTGTTCGACACGGCCCAGAGGCCACCCGGCGCGGGCGCGAGGTTGAAGACGCGCGGCCCGACGTCGACCCGCTGGAGCACCTTCCCCGAGCCGGGATCGATCCGCAGGACGTCGCTGCCGCCGAGGCCGCCCACCCAGACGCTTCCTCCCGCGGCCGCGAGCCCGTACGTGTACTCACCCGCGTTCACGAGCACGGGCGGCGTCGCGGCGGCGGCCGCGGCGGCCGTCGGCGGCCGTGAGTCGACGAGCACCGCGGCGGCGAGCAGCACCGCGACACCGATCAGGCTCTCCGCCAGCAGGCTGCGTCGGATCCCGCCGGGAGCGATCTCGTGCGAGCGGAGCAGCCGCGGCCGCAGCACGAAGTGGTGCAACGCCCCCCAGCCGAGCGCGAGCGCGAAGAGGGCGCTCTTGACGAGCAGCACTCGTCCGTAGCCGACCGTCCAGAGATCGTGCAGGTGGGTGAGGCGCACGTAGCCGAGATACAGCCCCGCGACGAGCACGACGGCGACGAGCACGGAGGCGAGTTGCGAGAACCGCAGGAACGCGGTTCGTCGCAGCTCCGGCGCCCCGGTCCACAGGAGGACCGCCATCGTCGCGAGCCCGCCGATCCAGAGCGACGCCGCCGAGAGATGCACCCAGTCGGCGACCTCGGACGCCCAGGACGAGCCCGGATCGACGGCGTCGTGACCGGAGAGCGAGAGCCCGCCTGCGAACACGAGCGCGATCGCAAACGCGGGGACCTGGAACACGACCCGGTCGAAGAGCCACGAGAGGTAGACGAGCGCGAGCACGAGCGCGAACGCAAGCGTCATCACGATGAACGCGCGGCCGAACCGCGTCGCCGCCATTGGAGAGAGATCGCCGTAGAGGAACCGGCCGAACGACAGCTGGAGGGCGTCCTCGCAGTTCAGCGAGAAGGCGGCGATCCCCGCCTCGAGTGCGACCAGAGCGCCGAGCCCGGCCGCGACGGCGATCCGCCGTTCGAGCGCGAGCGGCACCGGGAGGCCCCGGAGCACGACGAGCCGCAGGCCGAGCGCGCCAATCGTGAGCGCGAGGCCGAGGAACCAGATCCAGCGCACGACGTGCTCGCGCACGGTCGGCCCGCCGGCGCCGTAGGCCGCACCGATCGCGGGCGCCTTCACACGGACACCGAACGTCCACACGCCCGAGACGACGTGCGAGTCGGCTGAGATGCCCTGCCAGCGCACGGTGTAGCCGCCCCGGGGCAGCGAGCGGAGACGGGCGAGCACGTTCGTGCCGGTGCTGGTAGAACCGAGGGCGTACTCGTGACCGTTCGCGTCGAGCACCTTGACCGCGCCGGCGAGCAGTTTCACGTGCTGGTCGAAGTGGAGCCCGATCGTCGCGGGGCTGCTCTGCACCTCGGTGCCGAAATGCGGTGTCGTCGACCGCAACGTGGCGTGCGCCGACGCCGCCGCGGGGTACGCGAGCGCGACGAGAAGGACGACCGCGAGGCGTCTCACCGGTGCGGCGGCCCCGCGAGCGGCGAAAGGTGACCGAAGACCGGAGCGACGTCGCGGTCGGTGTAGAGCATGACCGACACAGCGACGATCGTCAGCGCGAACGACGCGCGGAGCACCGCAGAGCGCGGCCGCCAGACGAGCGCGAGCGGAACGAGCGCGCCGACGAGGAACGTCCAGCCGAGCAGGTGGTGCAGGAACGCCGAGCGCGCGAACCACCACGTGTTCTGCTCGTGGACCAGGAAGGCGGCGCCGGTAACCGCGAACGCGAGCGGCCAGGTGAGCCGCCACCACGGCGAACGGAGCCGGCCGTGCACGAGCCCGAGCTCGGCGCCGCCCGCGAGCATCAGCACCTGGGCCCACGACCCGTGTGCGTACATGTGGATCGCCGAGTTCGTGTAGAGCGCCATCACCGGCCAGAGCAGCAGGCCCATCGTGAAGGCGAGTCCAGGCCAGAGGTAGCGTCGCCAGGGCCGCAGCCGCCACACCTCGCTCCCGACCACGGCCTCACAGAGCAGGCAAAGGCCGACGACCAGGATCCCCGTCGCGAACAGCCAGTGGACGATCTCAGCGTGCGGCTGCACGTCGCGTCTCCAGGTCGGCGAGCAACGGTCGCGCGACAACGAGCGTGAACAGGATCCCGGCGCCGACGACGAGCAGCGGCGGCTCGGCGACGAGCCACCAGAAGCCCTGGTGCCAGGGATGCAGCAGCGTCAGACGCCACGGCTGCAGGATCGCCCAGACGACGCCGCCGGCCACGGTGAGCGGCCCGAGCAGCGAGACGACCTGCTCCGGCGAGAGCCGCCGGGTGCGGCGTTCCGACATCTCGTGTGCATAGGTCGAGTGCATCGAATCCTCCGAAGGACGTGACGGCAGGCCCTGTGCGACCCGCCCGGAGGGGGCCGCGCCTCAGACCGGGAGCGGAGGCGGGCGGCTCTCGAAGGCGCGGCCGAAGCGCCGGCGCGGCCCTGCATCGTCGGTGGGACGTGCGTGTGCATCGCGGTCGCGGAGGACGGCGGTGAGAACGCGTCTTGCGCGGGCGAGCGTGCGGTCGGCGTAGTCCTCGACCGCGTGCAGCCACCCCGCGAGCCGCCAGGCGAGCGCAACGAGCACTGAGAGCACGGCGAACACCGGTAGTGCGTAACCGTGCAGGAGCGGCGAGAGCCCGGAGAAGCGGCCTGCGACCGCTCCGTCGGCGTCCGCGTGCACGAGATACAGCAGCGTCGTGCCGAGGAACGACGCGAACCACACGCGGGGCGACAGACCGGCCCGGAGCCGCGGCGAGCGCCGCCGCTCGCCGAGCATCCGCTCACCGGCCGCCGCCGCGGCCGATGCGCGCACGGCCCGGGCGGCAAGCCCCGCCAGAAGCAGCGCGCCGGCGACCTTCACCGAAAGCAGCAGGAACGGGTAGTAGCTCGCATCGGCCCGGGCGAGCGGCGCGACGTGAAGCGCGCGGTCGATCCGCCCCGTGGCGCTACGGCCGAGGATCTCGGCGGCGACCAGCAGGAAGCCGAATGTGACGACTCCTCTCCGCCGGAGCAAGCGGCCACCCTCCACGACACGATCATACTTGCGGGCGTACGAGGTCCCGGTTGCGGCAGCGCCGACCGGGGTGCTTCAATCGGCGCATGGGGGACGACAACTCGGCGGCACCGCTGCGCGAGCCGCCGGTCAGGGGAGTCGACCCGGTCGGCGACGCTGTCGTCGTGCACCTCTGCGGCGAGCTCGACCTCTACAACGCGGAGGAGCTCCGCACCGCACTCACGGAGGCTCTCGTGGGGGTCCCACGGCGGATCGTGATCGACATGGCCGACGTCGACTTCGTCGATTCGACGGCCCTCGGGGTGCTGATCGAGGCACGTTCTCGCGTCGGCCCGGGCGGCCTGACACTAGCGCGACTTCAGATCGAGACCCGGCGCGCGTTGCAGGTGAGTGGCCTCGACCGACATCTGCCTGTCCACGACTCGGTCGACGAGGCACTCGCGAGCTGAGCGCAGACCGGCTCCAGCTGCGCGTGCTCGAAGCGCTCCAGGGCGCCGAGCGGTACAACCGCTGGCTCGCCGAGCTGACGCTCCCGTACCTCGGCGACGATCCCGTGGAGGCGGGCAGCGGCCTCGGCACGAACGCCGCTCTCTGGCTCGAGCTGGGGGCGTCGCGGGTGACGGTCTCGGAGCTCGACCCT
This sequence comes from uncultured Thermoleophilia bacterium, assembly GCA_963725595.1. Taxonomy (GTDB): domain Bacteria; phylum Actinomycetota; class Thermoleophilia; order Gaiellales; family Gaiellaceae; genus PALSA-600. The sequence goes on from CAVRYT010000005.1 coordinate 236,969, forward strand.
GCCGCTCTCGAACGGCTGAGCGAACGCTTCACCGACGAGCCGCGCGTGACGGTCGAGCGGATCGACCTCGAACAGCCGCCTCGACGATCCCACTCGGCCTTCGTCGCGCTCAACGTGCTCGAGCACATCGGCGACGACCGCGCTGCGCTCCGCGGCGCAGGCGCGCTCGTTCGGCCGGGCGGGCGGGTGGTCGTCCTCGTGCCCGCCTTTCCATTCGCGGCCGGCAGGTTCGACCGGGCGATCGGTCACAATCGCCGCTACACGAAGGCGACGCTGGTCGCAGCGTACGAGGAGGCAGACCTGAAGATGGAGACGATCCGCTACGTCAACGCGCCGGGCCTTCCGGCTTGGTTCCTGTCGGTGACGCTGTTCGGCAGGGAGCCGCGCGATGGCCTGGTGCTGCGCCTCTGGGACCGCGGCGTCGTGCCCGTGACCCGGCGTGTCGAGCGGCATTGGTCGCCGCCGTTCGGCCAGTCGGTGCTCGCGGTCGGCCGGACGAGGAGCTGAGGCCTGTGTCGTCGCTCACGATCCTGATGCCAGTCTTCAACGAGTCGGCGACCGTTCTGGCCGCGATCGACGACGCCCTCACAGCAGAGCTGCCGATCGAGCGCCGCGAGCTGATCGTGGTCGACGACGGCTCGACCGACGGAACGACGGAGCTCCTGCGCTCGGCCGAGCTGCCCGACAACGTCCGCGTGGTGCACCAGCAAAGGAACGCCGGCAAGGGTGCCGCCCTCCGGGCCGGGCTGACCCACGCCTCTTGCGAGTTCACCGCGATCCTCGACGCCGACCTCGAGTACCGTGCCGCCGACATTGCGGTTCTGCTCGAGCCGCTTCTCGCCGGCGAAGGGAACGTCGTCTTCGGGACGCGGGCGTGGTCGTCGCACGCCGCGTTCAGCTTCTGGTACGTCGTCGGGAACAAGGCCGTGACGCTGGCGACGAACGTGCTCTACAACTGCTGGATCTCGGACGTCATGACCTGTCACAAGGTGATGCGCACGGATCTCTTCCAACGGTTGCGCCTGAGGGAGCGAGGCTTCGCGATCGAGCCGGAGATCACAGCGCGCGTCCTGCTCGAGCATGAGGTGATTTACGAGGTGCCGATCACCTATCGCGCGCGCCCGCGCGACGCCGGAAAGAAGCTGAACTCCAGCGACGGGCTGCGAGTGCTGCGGACGCTGCTGCGCTGCCGCTTCTTCTGATCAGCAGATTCGTGGCAGCGGATCGCCGACCAGCATGTCGACGATGCGGTTGCCGCCGAGTTCGGTCTCGAGCAGCACGAGACCCTCGGGCTCGCTCTCGATCCTCCCTACGATCGCAGCGTCCGCCCCGAGCGAGTGGCGGCGCAACGCGGCGAGAGCGTCGTCGGCGGCATCGCCGGCCACCACCGCGACGAGCTTGCCCTCGTTGGCGACGTAGAGCGGGTCGATGCCGAGGATCTCGCAGGCGGCCGCCACCTGCGGACGCAGCGGCACGGCCTGCTCCTCGATCCGCACCGCGAGGCCGGAGCCTACGGCGAGCTCGCTGAGCGTCGTCGCGAGGCCGCCGCGTGTCGGGTCACGCATGAAGCGGAGGGAGCCTCCGAGCGCGAGCAGGTCAGCCGCAAGCTCGTGCACGGGCGCCGTGTCGCTGCGGAGGTCGGCCTCGAGCGCGAGGTCGCCGCGCGCGACCATGACGGCCATCCCGTGGTCGCCGATCGTGCCCGAGACGAGCACGCGATCACCGGGCCGGACGAGCTCTGGGCCGAGCTGCACACCGGCCGGAACGAGGCCGACGCCGGACGTCGACACGTAGAGGCCGTCCGCCATGCCACGCTCGACCACCTTGGTGTCGCCCGCGGCGACGACGACGCCGGCCCGCTCCGCGGCCGCGGCCATCGAACGGACGACGAGCCTCAGCTCGTCGACCGGGAATCCCTCCTCGAGCACGAATGCAGCCGTCAGGGCGAGCGGCGTGGCACCGGACACCGCCAGGTCGTTCACCGTGCCGTTGACCGCCAGCTCGCCGATGTCGCCACCGGGGAAGAAGCGCGGGCGGACGACGTACGAGTCGGTCGTCAGGGCAAGGCGCGACCCCGGAACGTCGAGGAGAGCAGCATCGCCGAGCGGCGCGAGCAGCGGATTGCCGAGCTCCCGCAGGAACACGCCCTCCACGAGCCGCCGGCTCGCCTTGCCGCCGGCACCGTGCGCGAGCGTGACGACCTCGTCGGTGAACGTCACGCGGGCACCTTCCCGCGCCCGTACGCGTAGTAGGCCGCGCACGCTCCCTCGCTCGAGACCATGCACGTGCCGAGCGGCCGTTCCGGCGTGCACGCCGTGCCGAACACCTTGCACTGCCACGGCTTCAGCGCCCCGACGAGCACCTCACCGCACTGGCACGCCGCCCGGTCGGGCACGCGCAGCCCGGGCAGTACGAAGCGACGCTCGGCGTCGAAGCCGGCGAGCTCGTCGCGGAGCCGGAAGGCCGACAGCTCGATCTCGCCGAGTCCGCGCCACTCGAACGAGTCGCGCAGCGTGAACACGCGCGCGAGCGCCTCGAACGCATGGGGGTTGCCGTCTCGCCGCACCACACGCGTGTACTGGTTCTCGACCTCGCAGCGGCCCTCGTGCAGCTGGCGCACGAGCATGACGACCGACTGCAGGATGTCGACCGGCTCGAACGCGGAGACCACGACCGGCTTCCCGAACTCCTCGGCGATGAAGTCGTACGGCCGCGTGCCGGCGACTGCGGACACGTGGCCGGGCGCGATAAAGCCGTCGATCCGCACACCGCTCGTCTCGAGGATGGCTCGGAGCGGCGGCGCGATCGTGACGTGGTTGCAGAAGACGCTGAAGTTCGCGACGCCGTCGGCCTGGGCCTCCAGCACGGTCAGCGCCGTCGACGGAGAGGTCGTCTCGAAGCCGACGGCGAAGAACACGACCTCGCGTTCAGGGTTGCGCCGTGCGAGCTCGAGCGCGTCGCGCGGCGAGTAGACCATGCGCACGTCGGCGCCGCGTGCCTTCGCCTCCAGCAGCGACCCGCGTCGTCCCGGGACGCGCAGCATGTCGCCGAACGTGGTGAAGAGCACGCCCGGCTGCTCCGCGAGCCAGATCGCGTCGTCGACACGTCCCATCGGGATCACGCACACTGGGCACCCCGGCCCGTGTAGGAACTCGATCTCGGGCGGCACGAGGTCGGTAAGGCCGTGCCGGTAGATCGTGTGCGTATGACCGCCGCACACCTCCATCAGCCGGATCTCCTCGCCCGGCTCGACGAGGCGGTCGAGCTCTGCCCGAAGCCGCTGCGCGAGGTCGCGCGAGCGGTACTCGTCGACGAACCTCATCCTGCGCCTAGCTCTTGCAGCAGGTCGAGCGTGCGCAACGCCTCGTCCTCGTCGATGCGCGCGAGTGCGAAGCCGACGTGGACGAGCACCCAGTCGCCGAGCTCAGCCTCGGGACAGAGCGCGGTCGAGACGCTGCGGCGGACGCCGGCGACCTCGGCTGTGCCGATCGGCGCTTCAGCGTCGAGCTCGACGAGACGTGCGGGAATCCCGAGGCACATGCCAGCAGCGTCCCGATGCGGGAGGGTCGCGGCAACGGGGGCTACGCCGTTCGCGTGTACGGGGTTTTCCCGATGCCGCTCCTCCGGCGGACCGTGAGGCTCTCGCCGAGGACTCAGTGAACCCCGCCGCGACAGCCGTGCTGGAGCCGGGTGCGCTCGACGCGCTCGTCGAGGCACTCGGGGAGCGCGGCCACCGTGTCCTCGGCCCCACGGTGCGCGACGGGGCGATCGTGTACGACGATCTCGAGTCGGCCGACGAGCTCCCCGTGGGCGTCGGTGACGTGCAGGAGCCCGGCAGGTACAGGCTCGTCGAGCGGAGCGACGCCGCGCGCTTCGGCTACGCCGCCTCCCCGCACTCCTGGAAGCAGTTTCTCTTCCCGGCCTCGACGCGCCTCTTTCGGGCGCGCCGGAGCGACGGCGCGGTCGAGTTCGAAGAGCCGGCGCCGCCCGACCGGCCGCTCGCGCTCGTCGGCGTCAGGCCGTGCGAGCTCTCGGCGATCGCGATCCAGGACCGCGTCTTCCTGCACGGCACCTGGGTCGACCGCGATTACGAATCACGGCGCAGCGACGCGTTCATCGTCCTCGTCGAGTGCGGCACCCCGGCCGACACGTGCTTCTGCACGTCGATGGGCACAGGACCCGGCGCCCACGGCGAGTTCGACCTGGCGCTGACCGAGATCCTCGACGGCGACCATCGTTTCCTCGCCCGTGCGGGATCGGAGCGCGGCGCCGAGCTGCTCGCGCAGCTGCCGCAGCGGCCCGCCGGCGACGACGACGTGGAAGCGGCCGCGACGGTCACTCGCGGTGCAGCGGAGGCGATCCGGCGTAGGCTCGACACCGACGACCTGCGCGGCCTGCTCGAGCGCTCGCGCGAATCCAGGCACTGGGACGACGTCGCGTCGCGCTGCCTCGCCTGCGCGAACTGCACGCTCGTCTGCCCGACCTGCTTCTGCTCGAGCGCCGAGGACGTGACGTCGCTCGACGGCTCTGAGTCGGAACGCGTCAGACGCTGGGACACGTGCTTCTCGATCGACCACTCCTACATCCACGGCGGGCCGATGCGGCCGTCGGGCCGCGCACGCTACCGCCAGTGGCTGACGCACAAGTTCGGCACCTGGATCGACCAGTTCGGCACGTCCGGCTGCGTCGGCTGTGGACGTTGCATCGCCTGGTGCCCGGTTGGAATCGACGTGACGCACGAGCTGACCGCGCTGCGCGCGGCCGAGGAGGTTTCGCATGCAGACCATTGACCTGCTCCTGCGCGACGCGCCGCTGTTCGCATCGCTCGAGCGCGATCAGCTCGAGCTGATCGCCGGCTGCGCGACGAACACGCACTTCACCGCGAACGACGTTCTCTTCCGGGAAGGCGATCCTGCCGACCACTTCTACCTGGTGCGCCAGGGCAGCGTCGCGCTCGAGACGTTCGTTCCGGCGCGCGGCTCGCTGCTGATCGAGACGATCGAGGCGGGCGAGGTGATCGGATGGTCCTGGCTCTTCGAGCCCTACCGCTGGCACTTCGACGCGCGTGCGCTGACGGACATCCGGGCAACGTCGTTCGACGGCGCCTGCCTTCGCGGCAAGTGCGACGAGGACCCAGCACTCGGCTACGCACTGATGACCCGCTTCGCGCGTGTGATGATCGAGCGTCTCCAGTGGACGCGCCTCCGCCTCCTGGACGTCTACGGGAATGTCGGCGCTCGCTGAGCCCTGCACCTCGGACGTGACGATCCCACGGCCGTTCGCGGTCGTCGAGCGCCGCCGGGAGACGGCCGACACTTGGACGCTCGAGCTCGAGGCCGTGGGCGGGCCGCCGCTCGCTCCGCTCCCCGGCCAGTTCACGATGCTCTACGCATTTGGGGTCGGCGAGGTGCCGATCTCCGTCGCGGGCTCGAGCGGAGAGCGGCTCGTGCAGACCGTCCGAGCGGTCGGCGCCGTCACCGAGGCGATCTGCGCCGCGGAGCCGGGAGCCGTGATCGGCGTGCGCGGGCCGTTCGGCAACGCGTGGCCGGTCGAGCTCGCCGAGGATCGCGACCTGCTGATCGTGGCGGGCGGCATCGGGCTCGCACCGTTGCACGGCGCGCTCGAGCACGCACTACGCCACCGTGAGCATTACCGCGGCCTGACCTTGCTCTACGGCGCGCGCACGCCCGCCGACCTGCTCTATCGCGTCGAGCTCGCCGAGTTGCGCGAGCGGGGCGGCCTGCAGCTCGAGGTGACGGTCGACGCCGCCGACGAGACCTGGCGCGGCCACGTAGGGGTCGTTCCGAAGCTCGTCGCACGCGCAGGCTTCGACCCGCGCGACGCGATCGCGCTCGTCGTCGGCCCGGAGATCATGATGCGCTTCGCGATCGAGGCACTCGTCGAGCGCGGAGTCGGGCTCGATCGGATCTACGTCTCGATGGAGCGGAACATGCGCTGCGGCCTCGGCCACTGCGGCCACTGCCAGCTCGGCCCGACGCTGATCTGCCGGGATGGTCCCGTCTACGACGCCGCCACGATCGCCGACTTGATGGAGGTGCGCGAGCTGTGAGCAAGCCGACGTTGGCCGTGTGGAAGTTCGCCTCCTGCGACGGCTGCCAGCTGTCGCTCCTCGACTGCGAGGACGAGCTGCTCGCCCTGACCGGCGAGGTCGAGATCGCCTACTTCCTGGAGGCGCGCCGGGCGGTCGCCGAGGGCCCGTACGACGTCTCGCTCGTCGAGGGCTCGGTGACGACCGAGCACGACGCCGCCCGCATCCGCGAGGTGCGTGCGAAGTCGAGGACGCTGATCACGATCGGCGCGTGCGCGACGGCAGGCGGCATCCAGGCACTGAAGAACTACGGCGACGTCGAGGCCTTCGCGGCTGCCGTGTACGCCTCCCCGCAGTACATCTCGTCGCTCGCCACATCGACGCCGATCTCGGCACATGTCCCGGTGGACTACGAGCTGCGCGGCTGCCCGATCTCGAAGCAGCAGCTGCTCGAGGTGCTGACCGCGTTCCTGCACGGCCGCAAGCCGTCGATCCCGTCGACCAGCGTGTGCACGGAGTGCAAGGCGCGTGGAACCGTCTGCATCACGGTCGCGCGGGGCATTCCGTGCCTCGGTCCCGTCACGCACGCCGGCTGCGGCGGTCTCTGCCCCGCGTACAACCGCGGCTGCTTCGGCTGTTTCGGCCCGATGGAGAGCCCGAACACCGCCGCGCTCGAAGTGAGGCTGAAGGGCCTGGGCGCGGACGACGCAACCGTCGAGCGCCTCTTCCGGACCTTCAACGTCACGGCCTTCGACGAGGTGCGGAAATGAGCGAGCGGACGATCGTCACCGAGTACCTCGCGCGTGTGGAGGGCGAGGGCGGGATGCGCGTGCGCATCGACGGCGGCAGGGTCGAGGACGTCCAGCTGCAGATCTACGAGCCACCGCGGTTCTTCGAGGCGTTCCTACGCGGGCGGCGGTTCACGGAGGCGCCAGACATCACCGCGCGCATCTGCGGCATCTGCCCCGTCGCCTATCAGATGAGCGCGGTCACGGCGATGGAGCGCATCTGCGGCGTCGAGGTCGGCGGCCAGCTGCAGGCGCTGCGCCGTCTTCTCTACTGCGGCGAGTGGATCGAGAGCCACGCACTCCACGTGTTCATGCTCCATGCTCCCGACTTCCTCGGCTATGAGAGCGCGATCGAGATCGCGAGGGACAACCCGGAGCTCGTCGCTCGCGCACTCGAGCTGAAGAAGACCGGCAACCGTGTGATGACGGTGGTCGGCGGCCGTGAGGTGCACCCGATCAACGTCCGTGTCGGCGGCTGGTACCGCACCCCCACGAAGCGTGAGTTGATCGCGCTGCGCGAGCCGCTCGAACGGGCGCGAGAGGAGTCGCTCGCCGCCGTGCGCTTCGCGGCGGGTCTCGAGTTCCCCGACTACGAGCGCGACTACGAGCTCGTCGCGCTGTCGCAGCCGGGCGAGTACCCGATCGACCGCGGACGCATCGTCTCGAGTGCCGGCATCGACATCGACGTCTCGGAGTACGAGCAGCATTTCGCAGAGGAGCACGTGCCGTGGTCGAACGCACTCCACTCGCACGTGATCGGCCGAGGCTCGTACCTGTGCGGCCCGCTTGCGCGCTTCGCCCTCGCCTTCGACGAGCTGACCCCCCTTGCGAAGGAGGCAGCGCACGAGGCAGGGCTGACGCCGGCGGAGCGCAACCCGTTCCGCAGCATCGTCGTCCGCTCGGTCGAGCTCGTCGAAGCGTGCGACGAGGCGCTGCGCCTGATCGATGCCTACGAGGAGCCCGACGCGCCGTTCGTTCCCGTCGAGCCGCGCGCCGGCGTCGGCCACGGCTGCACCGAAGCACCCCGGGGGATCCTGTGGCACCGCTACGCGATCGACGACGACGGGATCATCCTCGAGGCGAAGATCGTGCCGCCGACCTCCCAGAACCAGCGGGCGATCGAGGAGGACCTGCGCGGCGTCGTCGAGCGCTCGCTGCACGTGCCCGACGAGGAGCTCGCGCTGCTCTGCGAGCAGACGATCCGCAACTACGATCCGTGCATCTCGTGCGCGACCCACTTCCTGAAGCTCGACGTCGAACGCACGTGAGGGTGATCGGCGTCGGCAACCGCTGGCGCTCGGACGACGGAGTCGGGCTCGAGGTGGCCGCCAGAGTGAGGGCACTCGCTCCGCCCGGCGTCGAGGTCGTCGAACGCGAGGGTGAGCCGGTAGGGCTGCTGGACGCGCTCGAAGGGGCGGAGGCGGTCGTGCTGGTGGACGCCGTCTCGTCGGGCGGCACGCCCGGCACGCTGCACAGGCTCGACGCGACGGAGACGGAGCTCCCGCACGAGCTGTTCGCCCGCTCGACGCACCACCTCGGGCTCGCCGAGGCGGTCGAGCTCGGCCGCGCGCTCGGACGGCTGCCGGAGCGGGTGGTCGTGGTCGGCGTCGAGGGCGGAAGCTGGGCGGCCGGCGACGAGCTCTCCCCGCAGGTCGCGGAGTCACTCGACGCCGCAGTGGCTGCCGTGCTCGAGGAGGCGGAGCGGTGCACGAGCAGGCGCTGATGCGCGACCTGATGCGCGAGATCGGCGACGTGGCGGCGGGCGCACGGGTGACCAGGGTGCGCGTCCGGCTCGGCGTGCTCTCGCACTTCACGGACGAGCACTTCCGCGAGCACTTCGAGGACGCGGCCCGGGGAACACTCGCCGAGGGAGCCGAGGTCGTCACGACGACCGATCCGGACCCGACGAGCCCGGCCGCTCAGGGCGTCGTGCTCGAGTCGATCGACGTCGAGGCCTGATCCGCGAGCGCGCGCCAGCCGACAGCCGCCGCTACACAGAGGAACACGCCCGCCACCCCGTAGCCCTGCCGCGGCCCGGCGTACTGCGTCGTGACGCCGGTGATCAGCGCCGTCACCGGCATGAGGCCCGGCAGCACCATCGTCCAGAGGCCCATGACGGGGCCGCGAAGGCCGGCGGCCGGCCGGACCTGAACGAGCGTGTTCGCGAGCGCGATCATCCAGATCGACAGGAAGCCGACGAGCACCATCAAGGGGAATGCAGCCGCACGTGCCGGCGCGGCGGCGAGGGCGATCACGGCGAGACCGCTGCCGAGGCAGAGCGCACGCACGAGGTGCGCGGTGTGTTCGCTGCGCGAGTAGGCAGCAGCGACGCCGCCGGGTATCGCGCCGAGCCCGAAACACGCCGTGAGGGCACCGAGCCCTGTCTTGCCGAGCCCGAAGGTGTGGGTCGCGAGCACGGGGATCGAGGTGCCGGTGTTGAAGATCATCCCGGCGACTGCAGCCATCAGCAGGCACGCGGCGACCTCCGGCGTCCGGCGTACGTAGGCGAGACCGGCGCGGAGCGTGTCGCGAGTTCGCACCTTCGGATGCGGCTCGTCGGCGCCACGCTGCGGCCGGTACCGGAGCAGCACGACGAGCGGCGCGAAGTACGAGGCCGCATTGACGAAGAAGCAGGCTGCGACACCGGCGAGCGCCAACACGACACCGCCCGTCGCCGGCCCGACCACGCGCGAGGCGTTGATGATCACCTCGTACAGCCCGACGGCGCTCGCAACCCGGTCGCGCCCGACGAGGTTCACGACATACAGCTGCCGCGCGGGAGCGTCGAAGGCCGACACGCACCCGTTCGCGAACGCGAGCGCGAAGACCATCCACAGCGAAACGGCGCCGGTCGCGACGAGGACGGCGACGGCGACAGCCACCGAGCCCGCCGCGACCTGGGTCACGATCAGTACCTTGCGCACGTCGAGCTGATGGAGCCGTGCACCCGCCCACGCGCTCCCGAGGAGCACGGGCGCGAACCCCACCGCCGAGAGCACGCCGAGATCGAGCCCACCGCCGTGCAACACGTGCAGGACGAGCCACGCCTGCCCGACGAGCATCGCCATCACGCCGGAGCCGGAGAGGATCTGCGCGACGAACCACCAGCGGAACGACGGGATCCGGAGCGATGCAAAGGCGCGCCCGTGCTCCTGCAGCGTCGGAGCGGAGGACGCCTCGAGGACCGCGGCCTCTTCCGGGTTGGTCACGCGCCTACGATCGCACGTCCGGAGCGAGTCTCATGTGTCCGACACCTCAGGTGTCGGACACATGAATTAGGTAGGCGAACACCGTCGTGTCGCTGCCTGCCCACTCCCACATCCGCATCGCACCCACCGCCGTGGTGCGCAAGATTCAGAGCCGACGGGGAGACTCGAACTCCCGACCCCATCATTACGAGTGATGTGCTCTACCAGCTGAGCTACGTCGGCCTGGGCCGGGGAAGTGTAGCCCTCAGGCCGCGACGAGTTGCGCGCGCTCGAGGCCCGCGGCGAGCGAGCGACGGGCTCGGAAGAGGAGCGTCTCGACGGCCGCCTGCGTGATCCCGAGCTGCTCCGAGATCTCGCGATAGGAGAGCCCCTGCCACTCGCGGAGGAGGAGCGCGCGACGCTGGGCCTCGGGAAGAGCGGCGAGTGCGCCCGACAGCCCGAACAGCTCGTCCGAATCGACTGAGCGCGCCGGGATCGCGTCCTGCAGCGTCTCGAGGTCGGTCGCGCTCTCGATGCGACGGCGGCGCGACGACGACCGCTGCCGGGTGAGGCAGACGTTCTGCGCGATCTTGTACAGCCACGCCGCCTCGTACTCCGGCGCCACTCCGCGCTGCAGACCGCGCAACGCGTTCAGGAACGTCGTCTGCGTCGCGTCCTCTGCCTCCTCCCTGCTCCCGAGTTGGTGCAGGCAGTACGCGAGGATCTGGCGCGAGTAGCGCTCGTAGAGGCTTCCGGTTGAGACCCCGGCGGGGGCTTCGTGCGGTACGGCGGCCATGCGCATTCCCCTGACGTAGAGGTGACGTCGGGCCGCCGACGCTCCTTCAGAGTCTTGGTCGGTCCCGGGCGAAACGCAACCCCTCGGTCGAGGGACGCGCGTCAGACGCCGCGATACTCGCCGCCCTTGCGGGTGACGATGCTGATCGCGTCGAAGACGCGCTGCTTGCGACGGTCGCGGCTCTCGCTCTCACCCGGCGGGCGCGGGCTGATCCGCGCTTTGCGGAGCAGCCAGTTCACGTCCCACACCTTGCGCATGCGGAGGTCGTCCGCCGTCCAGTAGCCGACCTCGAAGCTGATCGCGGCGTCCGGCCCCGGGTGCTCGATCCAGTGGGGCCAGCGCGGCGGCGCCGCGAAGCCGTCGCCGGGATGGAGGTCGTAGGTCGCGAAGAGCGGCAGCTCACGCCACGAGACGAAATGGCCGCCACGCAGCAGCGCCTCGTTCTCCTCCTGCGAGAGCCCGCTAGGGGGCGAGACGTGCCAGGTGTTGCGTCCGGCGGTCCCGACGCCGCAGTCGATCTGCGTCTCACCGTCGGCGTGGAGCGCAACCGGGACGTCGGGCGAGAAGACGCGGATCACGGTCTGGGCGCCGTAGTGCTTCTCGGCGGGGTCGATGCCCGCCGCGTCGAGCACCTGGCGGCGCGCCCCGGAGTATTCGGGAGCCCATTCGTGGAGGTCCTCGATGTGGACGTGGAGCCGCCGCGCGAGGACGTCTTCGGCGAGCGGCGCCTGCAACGTCGTCAGCTTGGGGTCGATCCCGGCGCGATCGCGGCCCTCGTCCGCGAACTGCACCGTCGCCTTGCCGTCCGGGGCGCGCCGAAAGAGCTCGTCGAGACGGTCGAGCGCGAACAGATCCGGGTCGAGATCGTGCTTGAAGGCGTAGGGAGCGTCCACCGCCTTCTGAGTCTAGTCGGGATCCGGCTCGGCCTGGGCTGGGCGACGGGCTCCCGGCAGGCGAAGCGAACCGCTCAGGTAGAGGCGTTGCAGACGCTCCGAACGCTTGAACGTCTTCCGTGCCTCGATCACCGCGACCCGACAACGCGACGCGATCGAGCCGACCGGATTGCAGCGCCAGTCCGACCGCCTGGTACAGCGGCTCGAGGCGGTCGCTGAGCTCGAGCTTGTAGCGTTCGCCGCCGCCGAGGTACTCGACCTTCGTCATCCCGTCCTCCGAAGCGACCCGAAGCGTCTCGAGCGTCGAGACGAGGCCGGGTGAGTAGCGGGCAAGGGCAGGATCGAATGCGAGCCGGTGCACGTACATCGTGCGGTCGAGCTCGAAGAAGTAGTGGAAGGCGACCGCCGGCCGCCGACACGCATCAGAACGATGCGAAGGACGCCCGGAGTCCGCAAGTCGTGCGAGCGCCGCACGGTGGAACACCGCCCCTGGCGGGTGCCGAACGTGGAGCCGTCGGGTCGCCCTTCCCAGCGCAGCCGGTGTAAGGCAAATGCCTCCTCGAGCAACGGCTCGAGCTCCTGCGGCTCCGCCCCGACACGAATTCGACCTCTCCAAGCTCACCGAGCTGTCGAAGCCGGCGTCGGTGCAGGTTCCGACGCTTCGAACTCGTCTTGGAGGCGTACGTCGACGTCCCAGCCGTCGGGCATCAGCAGGACTGGGGCCTCGACCCGCTCGATCTGGGTGAGCGCGCTCGGCGCCGCGCGAACGAGCACCGATTCGGCAGGCAGCCCGAAGAGGTCGCAGAAGTCGTAGGCGCCCCGTCGCAATCGTCGACGAGGGCGACTGCCGTCTCCGCCGGCTCAGTCGGATCGACGAGCAAGTCGGCGAGGGCCGATTCGTGCTCGCCGAGGAACCGGCAGACACGAAGGCCGCGCGACCGCCTGATGAATGCCGGCAAGGCTCCGACAAGACGCCCGTTGCGTCGCGCGACCGTCACCGAGAGGTCGGCGCCCGAACCAAATGCCCGCCACCACTCCGACACCCAACCGTGCAGCAGGAAGGGGCTCGGCCGCGACATCGACCGGACGAACGAGTCCCACTGCGAGCCCAGACGTTCCAGCTCGTCGAGGGATGAGACGACCGAAAAAGACAGCTCGTCGTGCTCGACCATGGCTGTCCCCGGTTCAGGCAACGGACGCAGCGAGAAGTCGCCGGTAGAGGGCAAGGTGCTCATCGCGACAGCGAGCGAGGGTGAATCGCTCCTCCAGACGACGACGGCCCGCACGTCCCATGCGCTCGCGGAGGCCCGGATCCGCCACGAGGGTGCCGAGCTGCTTCGCGAGATGCAGTCGGAATCCCCGGGGGGCACGAGCCGCCGGTCACCCCGTCCTCCACGACCTCGTGCACGCCCCCGACGTCGCTCACCACGACGGGGAGCCCAGCCGCCATTCCCTCGAGGACGGAGAGCGGCATAGCCCTCGGAACGACTCGAAAGCGCGAAGAGGTCGGCCGTTCGCAGGCGCGCCTGCACATCCTCGACCTCGCCCGCGAGCTCGACGACGCCGTCCAGGTCGAGCGCGCACCTGGTCGCTCGAGCGGCCCCCGAAGCAGGTCCGTCGCCAAGGACGAGGAGGCGCGCACTTCCGCGGGGAAGGCTCGCTGTCGCCGGATCAACGTCGCGAAGTCCTTGGGCTCCGCGAGACGCCCGATACTGATGATCTGCACCGGCGCGTTCCGCGGTCCTGCGCTTCGCGGGCGGCGGCTCACCCGGGATCGACGGCGTTCGTGATCACCACTGTGCGGCGATCCCGACAGGTGCCCGCTGCCAGCCCCGCGCGCCGTTCCGTCTCGCTGACGCAGATGACCATCGACGTCAACGGCTCAACCAGCCTGTCCGCCCAGAGGTACGCAGCCGCGCTCACCCTGCTGTGACCCGCCTTGAACGCCCAGCCGTGAGCGGTGAACACGCGGGCGGGAACCCGCACGATTGCCAGCCGCGAGACGACCGAGAATCCCGGCCTTGGAGCTATTCAGATGCACGATGTCGGGCGCACCCGTCGAAAGACCGAGCAGAGTTCGAGCAGGCCGCGAAAGTCGCGGTACAGCGAGATCTCCCGGCGAACGTTCTCCAGTGGGATGAAGGGTACTTCCAGAGCGGCGGCGGCGGCTCGCAGCGGGCCCTCTCCGTGGGCGGCCAACGCACGTCGAAATCCCTCCGCACCGCCGGGAGGAGTTCGCGGACGTAGGACTGCGCACCGCCAACCTCGGCGAGAGTAACGACGAAGAGCAGTCGCGGCACGGGCAGAGCGTACAGCGGGCTTCGAGGTGCTAGGCGAACGTCCAGGGCCGACCTGGACCTTGGCCGCGCGAGGTGGTGTCTGGAGGCGCCCAGGGTATACTCGAGGGCCTGACACCACGCCTGGTCGAGGCAGAGCTCGAGAGAAAGAGACGTGAGAGCATGAGAGGAACGATCGCCCTACTCGCCGTTGTCGTCGCTGCTGCGTTCGCGTCGTCCGCCTTCGCCGGTAACAGCTCGACGAAGACGACGTACGACACCAAGGGAGCGACCGTCCAGAAGACGATCGGCAAGTCGAAGGCCAAGACTGCGCCGAAGGTGAAGACCACGATCAAGGTCGCTCCGAAGCTGACTGCGCGCGTGCGCACGGGCACGCTGCCGTTCACCGGTCTCGACCTGGGCTTCATCGTCGCCGGCGGCCTGGTGCTCGTCGCGACAGGTGCGAGCCTCCGCCGCATCATGCGGCAGCAGGCACCGCCCACGGCCTGACCCTTCACCCGCACACGATTCGACGACGGCGCCGGCTTCGGCGCCGTCGGTCTTTCCAGGGCGAATTAGCGTGCGCCGCGGAGCATCGCCATTCGCGGCAGGGTGCGGGCGCAGATCATCGCGTCGAGCAGGATGCTCCGGTGCCGGAGATACCAGAGGTCGTACGACAGTTTCTCGACCGTGCCGAGGGTGTCGGCCGCGTAGTTCGAGCGGATCTGTGCCCAGCCGGTGATGCCCGGCTTCAGCAGGTGACGCTGGCTCCAGAAGGGGACCTCGCCCCGACAGGAACTCGAGGAACTCTGGCCGCTCGGGCCGCGGACCGACGATCGACATCTCGCCGCGTAGGACGTTCCAGAGCTGCGGCAGCTCGTCGAGGCGCAGGAGCCGGACGAGGTGCCCGCCCGGGATGATCCTGTCGTCGTCGCGCTCAGCCCACCGCACACCGCCCTCCTCGGCGTCGATGCGCATCGACCGGAACTTCAGCATCGTGAACATGCGTCCGTGCTCCCCGAGTCGCTCCTGGCGGTAGAGCAGCGGGCCGGGCGTCCGCTTGACGACGGCCACGATCGCGGGCAGCAGCGGCAGGAAGACGACGATGCCGGCGAGTGCGACGAGCACGTCGAAGACCCTCTTGCCGAGCCGGTTGGTGGGGCGGTTGTACGCGTGGAGCACGCTCATGAACCACGCGGGAGTCAGCTCCTCGATCGGGAGGCGCCCGAACGTGAACTCGTAGATCTCCGGCAGGCCTGCGATCTGAAAGCCCGTCTCGGCGACCTGGAGCAGCTGGCCGAACACCTCGGGCCGCCCACGCTGAACCGCGATCACGACCAGGTCGGGTGAGAGGCGGCGCACCGTCGTCGCGAGCTCGGCGAGCGGTGCGACGAGAAGCACGCCCTCGCGCACGTCGGGGACAATGTGGTCGTCGACGACGCCGATCACCTTCAGCGGCACCGAGGCCGCGTCGATGTTGCGCAGGAAGCTCGCGACGGCGGGGCCGCCGCCGACGACGAGCACACGGGCGGGAGCCCGCGCCGCGCGGCGGACGAACGTCGCCCAGATGCCGACGGCCACGAACGTCGCGAAGCCGGCGAGGAGAAGCGACGCCGGCCGGAGCCCGAGCGCCGGGACGAGGAACGACGCGGCGGCCAGCGTGACCACGCCGGCGGCGCTGGCAGTCGCGGCGACGACAAACGGCCCGGCGACGAACGTCTTCGCGCGGTATGCCTGCGTCGCGCGACGGTTGACGACCTCCCACGCCGTAGCGAGGAGCGCAGCCTGCGCCGCCGCAGCGGCGACGTCGGCGTCGAGGCGCAACGCAGCATAGGCGCTGCACCACGTCACGACGAGTCGGCCCGCGAGCTCGCGTCGGGAGACGCGGTCGCGCAGCACCGGCTGCCGGTCGCGCGAGCCGTGTACGACCGCGGCCAGACTCGGGCGTACGGCCTCGACGGCCTGCTCCTGGACATCGGGCAGGCCGCGCGGGCTGCGGTCGAACATCGCCACACGTGGTTTATCGGCCGTCGCGCGGCAGGGCTTGAGAGCAGGCGGGATGGAGCCTCCGTCCGGCACCGGCCTGACGGAGGCTCCATCCTCGAGAACGAATCAGCGGCGCGTGTGCCGCCGGCCGTGGGCTACCCGTTCTCCTGCTGGATCACCGACAGCAGCTCCGGGTGGTTCTGCACGAAGTTGCCGGACGACTCGCCGACCGCCGAGAAGGCGTAGACGAAGTAGCCTCGCTCGTTCGTCGCCTTCCAGGTGTCGATGATCGTCTTCAGCTGCGCGGCCGTGGGGAGCGTGTAGTGGCTGTCGCCGCCGAACGCCTGCGGCACGCCGTAGTAGGCGAGCCCGAGCTTGTCCGCGGTCGCGGCGAGCTGGGTGATGCCGGCCATGTTGCAGCTGCCGTACTGACAAGGGTAGTAGTCGAGCGCAAACTCGTCGGCGGCCCCGGCGAACGCCGTCAGGTCGGATGAGTCGAACGTGGCGATCACGGTCGGGATCCCGGGCGCCACCTGGTGGTACAGCGCGCTGCGTGCCTTGACGGTAGCGACGGCGTTCGGACAGCCCGAGGTGGACGGCTCGTCAGCGAGGTAGAACGCGGCCACGGCACCCGTCGCTGCCGCCTGCTTGGCCCACGACCCCGCCTGGCTGTCCGAATACGCGAACGAGCAGCTGCCCTGGTTCCAGTGGTCGGGAGCGATCCACACCTTGTCGCCCACCGCCGCGAGCTGGGACAGGAACGACATCGAGCTGTAGTCGGCGATCAGGGCGTTGAAGCCGTACTTCGAGTACGTGGCCCAGTTGCCGGGGATATTCGACCCCTGATCGTAGTAGCCGTGGAGCTGCCCCGACGGTGCAGGCGGCGGCGTGGTGGTCGTCGGAGGCGGCGTCTGCGCGGTCGTGGTGGTGGGCGGCGCCGGGGTCGTCGTCACCGTCGTGGTGGTCGGCGGATTCGGCGGCGTGGTCGTCGTCGTGGTCGTTGTCGTCGTGGTCGTCGTGGTCGTCGTGGTGGTGACCGGCGGGCTCGGCGACGGAGTCGGCGTGCCGGTGGGGTGGTGGCGGCGATGACCGTCGGTGTCGTCGCTCGAGCTCGTGGTGGTGGCGACGTGCACGAACTGCAGGGCGCGGTGACCGAACGTCGTACCGAGCCCGACCGAGCGGACGGCCACGACGTCGACGGGACGGCTCGGATTCGCGCCGTTGACCTTGCCGATCGTCCGCCACGGTGCGGCGGGCGTCCTGGGGTTCGAGTCGGAACCGGACGTGCTGATGTGGTGCGTGGTGGGGGTCGTCCCTGCCGACGCGGACGTGAGCATGAGGATGGCCAGCGGGACGAGACAGATCACTGAGATGACCAGTAGGCGACGCATACAGCCTTGGTCGGTGGCTCAACGCTCCCTCGGTATACCCAGTTCGAGGGAGGCAGATTTGGCTTATTTCCTCGAAAGTGGGAGTCGGGGCCGTCCAGCGCAGGAATTCTCCCGGGGGTCCGAACGCACGTCGCCCGCCCACGGCCGCGGAGGGGCCGGGTGTCGTGGCGCTACCCTACGACGACGATGCACCGGTGGGGACGCAGCGCCTCCTGGGCGTCGTTTCGGGCTCCGAACCGCTTCCGGGAGCAGTAAGGCCAACCTCTGCTCGCACGCTCCGTCATCGCGAACATTGCGGGCCAGCTGAGCGTCCTGCTCATCGGCATCGGCTCGTCGATCGCCCTCGCGCGCTGGCTCGGGCCGACCGATCGCGGCGTCCTCGCGTTGATCGCCTACGCGACTGAGGTGACCGTCGCCATCGCCGCGGCGGGCTTCACGTACGCGGTCGCCTACTACGCGAGCAAGCGCGACGCTCCGCGGGGTGCGATTCTCGGTGACAGCCTCCTGGTCGCCGCGGTCCTCGCCGCCGTGTTCGTGCCGTTCTTCGGCCTGGCCGGGCCTTGGCTCGCCGACCTCCTGTCGAAAGGGCGGAGCGGCGACGTCTGGCGGCTGGTCGGAATCGTGGTCGTTGCAACGTTCCTCGACTGGTGCATTCACAATCAACTCCTCGGCAAGCTTCAGTTCGGCCGCCTGAACGCGCTGATCGCACTCTCACGCGTCGCCTCGCTCGCGGCGATCGTCGTCCTCGTCGGCGTGGCAGGCTGGGGCGTCGCCGGAGGTCTGCTTGCATCGATCGTCGCGTCCTGTGTGATGATCGTCGGCTCCCTTCTCGCGATCCGCGACGTGCGCCCCTCGGTCGACTGGCGGCTGATGCGGGCCCTCTTCGCGTACGGGAGCCGTGTGGCCGTCGGCTGGATCTTCCAGCTCGTCAACTACCGGGCCGACGTCTTCGTGCTTCAAGCGTTCGTGCCGTTGAAGGACGTCGGGGAGTACGTCGTGGCAGCACTGGTCGCCGAACTCGCCTTGACCGGCGGTGGGGCGCTCTCGACGAGCGTGAATGCGCTCGTCGCGAACTACGAAGGCGAGGATCGGCAGGAGCTGACAGTTGCGTCGTCGATGCGCCACGCCTTCATCCTCACCGCAGTCGTCGTCATCGGTCTCGCTACCTTCGGCCGCTTCGCGATCACGCTGGCCTTCGGCTCGGCATTCGAAGGCGCGATCGCCCCGATGTACATCCTGCTGCCCGGAATGGTGTTCCTGGGAAGCGCATCGGTCGTGACAGGGAACCTGCGCGGGCTCGGCAAACCGGGTCGGTCGTCGATACTCGCGGGAGCGACCGTCGCGATCACGCTCGTCCTGGACTTCGCACTGATCCCGGTCTGGGGCGTCAACGGCGCAGC
This sequence comes from uncultured Thermoleophilia bacterium, assembly GCA_963725595.1. Lineage (GTDB taxonomy): Bacteria > Actinomycetota > Thermoleophilia > Gaiellales > Gaiellaceae > PALSA-600. The sequence continues at coordinate 255,736 of CAVRYT010000005.1, forward strand.
GCTCGCGTCGACGATCGCGTACGCCGCTTACGGCACGGCGAGCGTGCTGACCCTCAGCCGGATCACGGGAATCCCGGCGCGCAACCTAGTGGTCCCGACGTCGGCCGATCTCAAGGCCTACGTCCGCGCCATGCGCACGATCCTCGGCTTTGCAGGACGGGCACGGCTCCGTTTCGGTGCCGAACGCTAGACGCTCGTCACGCCGCGGCCGTCATCGCGCGGCTCCCGCCAAAAAAGGCGTCGGCCCACAGCTCGACGTTGAGCGCCCGCCAGAGCGCGAATCCTTCGGTGGCACTGCGGCGATCCGAGTCGAGCTGGCGGAGGCAGGCGCTGACGTCGACGAAGCCCCGATCGCACGCCGCAGCGGAGCCGAGCACCTCGCGTGCGTAGTCACCGAGCTCACCCCGCCACCAGGTCGTCAGGGGTGTCACGAACCCGAGCTTGTCGGTTCGTTCGGCCACCGTCGCGGGGAGGAGATCGGCGAGGGAACGACGCAGCACGGCCTTGGTCACGCCGTGATCGATCAGGTCGGTCCCGTCAAGGGAGAACGCAAGCTCGACGAGCTCGTGGTCGAGCATCGGAACGCGCGCTTCGATCGAGTGGGCCATCGAGTTCCGGTCCTCGTAACGGAGGAGCTCGGGGAGCTGCGTTCGTGTCGTGAGATCCTTCAGCTGGCGTCGCAGCGCGCCGCCGCCCCCGGTCAACGACATGTTTCCGTCGACGGCGGGCTCATCCCGGACCCGTGGGCCGAGAAACTCCCCGCCGCCACTCTCGTGCGCCTGAAAGCGATGAACGAGGGTCGTCGGGAGCACGCTCCGGAACATCGAGCGCACCATGCGGCCCCTGCCCAGCCCTTGCACCCGCCCGAACGCTCGCGCCTCACCGGCGAATCGCGGCAGTCGGCCCCGCAGCAGAAGGTCGGTCAGAAACGGGCCGTAGCTCGTCATGTACCCGGCGAAGATCTCGTCCCCGCCCTGTCCATCAAGCATCACCTTAAGGCCCGCCTCGGCAGCCGCCTTCATGACGTACCACTGCGCGACCATGCTGGTGGAACCGAACGGCTCGTCCTGCGCGTAGACGATTCGAGGAAGGTCGGCGATCAGCGCGCGCTCGTCGAACGTGACCCAGTGTGGCTCCGAGCCGGTGTCGGCGACGACAGCCTTCGCATACGGACGCTCGTCGAACCCGGCGGCCTCGAAGTAGGCGGTGAAGGTTCGCTGGCGTGGGCCAACCGCCCGCGCATCTCCGGATGTGGCGAGGAGGTGGGCGACGCTGCACGCCACCGCCGACGAGTCGATGCCTCCGGACAGGCATGTACCCACGGCGACGTCGCTCCGAAGGTGCAGGCTGATCGATTCGAGGAAGCGCTCGCGAACAGCGGCGATCGGCTCCTCCGGCCGGCTCCGGCCGTCGGGAACGTCCCAGTAGCGCTGCACGCGTAGGCCGCTATCGTCGAAAACGAGCGAGTGCCCGCCGAGCAGGCGGCGCACTCCCGAGAAGAACGTCCGCTCAGATCGGTCGACCGCCCCGTGCGCAAGGTAGTCGCGTATCACTCCGAGATCGGGCGCGACCGCTCCACCGCCGGCCAGGAATGCCTTCGGCTCGCTCGCGAACACCAGTCGACGCCCATCTACGCGGTAGTAGAAGGGCTTGATCCCGAAGCGGTCGACGGAGCAGAACAATCGGCGCTCGTCCCGATCCCAGATCGCGAACGACCACATTCCACGCAGACGCTCCACGCACGCGGTGCCCCATTCGACATAAGACGCCAGGAGTACCTCGCTGTCGCTCTCGGAGCGAAATGCGTGGCCTCGGCCCTCGAGCTCCTTGCGGAGCTCACGATAGTTGTAGATCTCGCCGTTGAAGATCATCTGCACGCGACCGTCGAGCGCCGCCATGGGCTGGTGCCCGAGCTGCGACAGATCGATGATCGCGAGCCGCAAGAAAGCGAGCCCCGCATGCTCGTCGCGGTAGCTGCCGCGATCGTCCGGGCCGCGATGCGAGAGAGCGTCGGCCATCCGCTCGACTGCGGATGCGTCCCCGAGCGACTCCAGATCGACGATTCCGCAGATCCCGCACACGCCGGGCTATGTGCCTGTCCGGAGTGTCGTCGCGCTCGCCGCCGGCACCCGTCCCTCGTGGACGAACCTCGCGCGCAAGCCGTAGGCGAGGCCGACGACGAGACACAGGGCGTCTGTGGTCTCGATCGCGTCCGAGAGCATCGCGTTGACCACCGTCGCAACGACGATCGACGCGATCAATGCCGCGGCGATTCGCTCCTCGTGCGTCGGGGCCAGCCGCCACGCTCCGAAGGCGGTTCGAAGCGCCAGGAACAGGAACACGAGGACGATCGAGACGCCGAGCACCCCGAGCTCGGCTGCCGACTCGAGCACGATGTTGTGAGGATAGCGAACCGGATCCGGAGCGTAATTCGCGAAGCCGCCTGTGCCGATTCCGGACCAGAAGTGCTGCACGAACAGCCTCCAGGCCTCCGACCAGAGCTGGCTGCGTCCGTTCGACGAGAGGCCTGATGCGTCGCCGAACAGGAACGACGCGGACCGATTGACCGCCGCAGCAGGGACGATCACCGCCGCAGCCCCTCCCGCGGCCAGCACACCGATCCCGATCCGACCGAGACGCCCCCGCAAGCGCCGATCCCGGACGATCAACGCAACAAGAACAATCAGGGCTGCGAGCAGGCCGACCACGGGGCCTCGGCTGCCCGACGCGAGCAGTGCTGCGCTGAGGAGGGGCAGGGCAACGTAGCCGAGGACACTGCGCAAGCGTGAGCGAGGCGCGAGGATCAGCACGAGCGCGATGAGCACGCCGACCGCCGCGCTGCGACCTGCCCAGATCGGGTTGAAGCTGGTCGAGATCGAGTAGCGAGCGCTGTAGACCTGTGTCGCGTCGTTCACGTTCAGCCGATAGGCCAGCAGGATCGCATTCAGCGCTGCCAAGGAGAACGCGATCAGGAAGTAGAGTCGAAACGACTTCGCTCGCAGACCGATCATGATCCCGGCGAAGAGCATCGGGAGGCACTCGGTCAGAAAGAGCTCGAGCTTCGTCCTCGGATACGCCCCTGGGCCGAGCCTGGCGATCAGAATGAACGTTAGCGCTCCGATTAGGAAGACGGGCGGCATGATCACGCGACGGATCGCCGGCGCGGTCGGCCAGACACCGGACAGGAACGCGACGCCGAGCCCGAGGAAAAGCCACGCGGTCAACGACGCGAAGACAACCTTCCCCGGCAATGGGTTCGATCCGTAGAGGCCGATCAGGAGCGACGGCACGCCTCCCAGCGCAACCGGGTACACGATCGAGCGACCTGCGAGATAGACGGCTCCGATGGCGACGAGCAACGCGACGGCGTAGAGCGGGTTCAGGGCGATCAGGACGCCGAAGAGCACGGGCAACACCACCACGAGCAGAAGGAATGCGAGGGTGCGCCGCCCTGTCGATACCTCGAGCGATCCGGCGGGGCCACCGGCCCCAGACCCCGGCGCCGCGAAACTACGTGCTGTCCCGATGAGGTGTGCCATCGTTCGTCCTGTCGGTCTGCCCGCGGGTTCGCTTGAGCCCAGGGATGACACGTTCCCTAGTATGGCAGCGTGTCGCGGCTACCCGGCTCGGCCGGCCGAGCAGCGTGAGAATCGTCTACGCGTGCTACTGGAACGCCGGGCGTCGAGACGGCGTAGCGACCAAGATCGCCGCGCAGGTCAGCGCATGGCGTGCCGCGGGGCACGAGGCGACAGTCCATTTCCTCACTCCCCGACCGAGAGATCGAGTCCTCTCGCTCGAGGGCGAGGCGTTTCCGTTCGACGGCCCGGCCGGGCGGATCGCGGCGACCCGTCGGCTCTACGGAGCGGTCGCAGCCGCTCGGCCCGATCTCGTCTACTTGCGGTACGACTTGTTCGTGCCTCCGCCGGCGCAGATCGCTCGAACCGCGCTCTGCATAGTGGAGATCAACTCCAATCTGCAAGCCGAGCTTGCGGCCCGGTCGCGCATCGCCGCCGCGTACGAACGCGCCCAGCGTCCAGCGCTTCTACGCCGTGCCGCCGGTGCGGTGTGCGTCTCCCGGGAGCTCGGTCGCGCCGTCGAAGCGCAGGCCCCGGCCTTGCCGGTCCGGGTGATTGCCAACGGCGTCGACCTCGCCGCCCTCCCTGTGCAGCAGCACGCACGCCAGGACGGGATTCGCATGGTGTACATGGGCGAGGCTGCCTTCTGGCAAGGGGTCGACAAGGTGCTCGAGCTGGCGGCCGCCTTCCCGGGATGGACGTTCGACCTGGTCGGCGTTCCGGCCGACCGTTCAGCGGAGAACGTGCGCGCGCACGGCTTCCTCGCCCCCGAGGAGTACGAACCGATCCTCCGACGCGCAGATGTCGCGATCGGAACGCTTGCCCTCCATCGCAAGCTCATGGACGAGACGTCGGCGCTGAAGCTCGGCCTCTATCTCGCGTACGGGCTCCCTTGCGTGATCGGGTACGACGACACGAACTTCTCGGACGTCGACCCCTGGTACCTCCTCCGGCTCCCGAACCGGGAGGCGAACATCAGAGACAACCTCGATCGAATCGAGGCCTTCGTACGCTCAGTGAAGGGTCGTCGGGTCGAGCGGAGCGAGGTCGCGGATCGCATCTCCATTCAGGCGAAGGAGGCCGATCGGCTGGCCTTCTTCGACCTGCTCACGCAGGGCTCACACGCGCCCGCCTGAGGCGCGCGGGGCCGCCGCTCAAGTCCGGTTTGGCGCTCGCCGATGAGGCTACTGTTCACCGTCGATGCGGATCCTCTTCCTCACCCCGACTCTCGGTCTCGGCGGCAGCGAGCGCTTGACCGTCGGCTACGCGGCGGGCCTGAAGGCGCGGGGACACGAGGTTGCCATCGCGTACAGCATCAAGAACCGCCACGAGGAAGCGACCGATCAGGCTGGGATCGACACGTTCAACCTGGCGAAAGACGTGCCGAGCCGCCGTTCGCTCGGCGAGTGGGTCACCAACATGCGCCGCGTCGTCCGCCGGCTGCGCCCGGACGTGATCCACGCTCAATCCGTTGCCACCGCGGCGATCGCCCGAATCGCGGCTCCGCGGGTGCCGGTGCTCGTGACGATGCACGGTGTGCCGCCCGACGACGAGGCGGCGGCGGCTCTCGCGCTGCGAGCCATGGGAGCACACGTGCTGGCGGTGTCCGATGCAACGGCGGCAGGCCTCCAGAGGTTCCCGTGGTCACCGAAGGTCGAGGTGCTGCATGCAGGGGTGGACATCACGCGCATCGAGAGCGACACGCGTAGGTTCGGCCCGGTCGTGCTCGCAGGGTCGCCGAAACTGTGCTGCGTCGCCCGTCAGACACCGCAGAAAGGCATCGACGTCCTGATCAGGGCGATGACATACCTGACCGACGAGTTGCCGGACGTGGGCCTGACGTTCGTGGGAAACGGCGCCGAACTGGACGCGAACATCGCGCTCTCAGAAAAGCTCGGCCTCTCCGACTGCGTCCACTTCGCGGGAGGCGTGCCGAACGCATCGCCCCACATCGCCGCCGCAGACGCGATCGTGCTCTCGTCACGCTGGGAGGGTCTCCCGGTCGTTGCACTCGAAGCATTGGCACTTGAAACGCCCCTCGTCGCGACGGCGGTGAACGGTACGCCGACAGTCTGCATCGACGGTGAGACAGGGTGGCTCGTTCCACCCGACGACGAGAGGGCACTCGCGGATGCGATCCTCGAATGTGTTCGCCACCCCGAAGAGGCGGCACGTCGAGCACGGGCCGGCCGCGAGCTGGTCGAGGCTTCCTTCAGCGTCGAGCGGATGCTCGATCGCCTCGAGGCGCTGCTCATCTGCACCCGAAGCAGGCGCCAGCGGGTCCCGGCGACGAAGCCGCACGCGTACTACCGTGCCGCCCGCCGCTACGAAAGCGTGCGCCGGGCGTCGGCCGGTCGGCGCCCTGCGCGAGCCTGGACCGGAGTACGGATCTTCGGCTACCACCGAGTGACTCCCGAGGCCGGCGATGTGTACGGACTGACTCCGGAGCGGTTCAGGGAGCAGATGGAGGCTCTCGCAGCTTCCGACGTCGAGATCGTGCGGCTGGACAAGGCGCTCGACCTGCTCGAAGAGCCGGTCTCCGAGCGCTTCGCATGCGTGACCTTCGACGACGGCTATCTCGACAATCTCGTGCACGGCCTGCCGGTGCTCGAGGAGCTCGGCATTCCGGCGACGATCTTCGCGATCGGGGACGTTCTCGAGGGTCGGATCCCGTTCACCTGGTACCGCAGCGCACCTCCGCCTGGGATCGCGGTCGGCGATCTACCCGACCTGTTGCGCACCGGCCTCGTGGACGTCCAGTCGCACTCTGCGACGCACCCTCGCCTCACCACACTTTCGGACGCCGAGCTACGACGCGAGGTCGCCGGAGCAAAGGAGGCGCTCGAGCGTCACTTGCCCTACGAGCTGACGAGCTTCTGCTACCCGGCAGGTCTGTACACCCAGCGGGAGGTCGCGATCGTTCTCGCTTCGGGCTACCGCGCGGGCGTGACCACCCAGTCGGGCGTCAATCCCGGCGGGATAGGGCTCGGAGAGCTTCGCCGAACGATGATCCAGTGGGGGGACACGATCGACGTCTTCGAGCTCAAGCTCTCCGGAAGGCTCGACGATCCGTCGTGGCTCCGCGAACGCTTGCACGCCCGCCGCATCCGGGGGAGCGCTCGGAGTCGCGCGCTCGCATCGACCGTCTGATCAGCGACCGAGCTGCAGGAACGTCACCCGCGCGTACTTGCCGAGCCCGGGAAAGCGGCGCAAGACTTTGTCGTCCCACTCCTTGGCACGGACCGCGAGTCGTGCCTGGCCCGGCTTGGGCAACACGAGATTCAGCGGCATCAGCGGAATCGTGACGAGCTCCCGCTCAGTGTGCGCGAAGCGATCGAAGGTGCGGGCGCAGAGCTCCCAGTCGGACGGGGTGAGCGGGTGCTCGTCCGTGGTCCGCGCCCCGGGAGAGAGTCGCCGCCCGATGCGGAGCAGCGGGTTGTGGAGGAGCGGTTCGATGAACACGGCTTCGCCGCCTGGACGGAGAAGCCGCCGCACTTCGATCAGGGATCGCTCGAGGTCGAGGTGGTGGAGGATGGCCGCCCCAACGATCAGGTCGAACGACTCGTCGGCGAACGGTGTCGCGTGGGCGTCGCCTACGAGGAACGAGACACGATCCGACACCCCGGCGTCGGCAGCCCGCGACTCGGCATGCTCCACCTCGGCGCGCGACACGTCGATCCCCGTCACGTGCGAGGCGCCGGCCTGTGCGATTCGAACGGCGATGTAGCCACGACCGCAGCCGTAGTCGAGCACCTCACGCCCTACCGGGTCGAACATCTCGAACAGCTCGGGGAAGCTGTTGAACTCGCCGATCGAGCGGTGGATCAGGTTTCGGGCGATCGCCGCGGTCCCGCGGTGGAACTCGCCACGGTCGTAGTACTCCCGCTCGCGCTCGACGGCCCCGGCGACCGACCCATCTGGCCCCTCGTTCATGCGATGACTCTTGCCTTGGAGCTCGTCAGAACGACGCGGAGGTCGACGTCCTCTTCGGGCCGGTGGATGGTTCGCTGCCCGCAGGAGGCTGGACGGACTCCGTCACGCCCTGGTCGTATCCGTACCGGTAGCTGTAGCCGTACTCGGGCTCGTTGATCTCACCGGTGATGATGAGACCCGCTGCAGTGATGTGCGCGGCCGCCATGACACGAACCGCACGGCGCGCCTGGTTCCGGGTGAGGCGCTTGAGCCGTGCGACCACGACCACCACGTCCGAGGTCTGAGCGAGAAGCGCTGCGTCCGCATTGACGAGCAGCGGCGGAGCATCGACCACCACGACGTCGAACTGCTGCTTCGCGAGCTTGAAGAAACGATCCATCTGGCCCGATCCGAAGAGCGCGGCCGGGTCGAAGAAGGTGCTGCTGTTCGAGAGCAGCGACAGCGACCCACCACTGGATCGCTCCCGAGGCGTGAGCGGGATCGGACGTGCGCCCTCCTCGAGGCTCATCTCGCCTGCGAGCACCTGGATCAATCCGCCCGGGGGCCGGCTCTGGGGACTCCGCCCGCGGCCCGTCTCGCCACGCGGCGTGAGCGGGATCATCATCCCGCGGCCCTCCTCGGCCGGAGAGCCGAAGTACTCGTGTAGCGCTGGGTTGTGCAGGTCCGCCGACAACGCGAGCACACGCTTCCCGGTGACGCTGAGCGCGTGGGCGAGGTTCGCCGACACGGCGCTCTTGCCTTCCGCAGGAACGGCGGAGGTGATGAGCACCACGGTGCTCTTGGATTGGTTCAGCTGGAAGAGCGACAGGTTCGTTCGGATCGTCCGGTAGGCGTCGGCGAGAGGCGTGGCGCCGGAGAAGTCGGCGAGCAGGTCGCCACGCGAGGTGCGGCGGCCACTGAACGGCACTCGGCCGAGTGTCGGCGCGCGGTAGATCGACTCGACCTCCTCGACGCTGTGCGTGCGGCGGTCGAGACGGTCCCGAAGGAGCCCGAGGAGCAGGCCGAGGACGAGCCCGACGAAGATGCCGATCGCGGCGTTACGCGCCGGATGCGGCGCGCTCGCGACGGTCGGCGGCGTCGCGGGCGACAGCACGGTCAGATCGGGGCTGAACACAGCCTGCTGGGCGCGCAGCTGCACGAGTTGCGTTCGGACGTCCGACGCCGCGGCGACCGAGCTGGGATCGGTCTTGCCCGCCAGCGTCTGCAGCTCCTGCCGCAGGAAGGCGATCTGCGACGAGAGCAGCGTTTTCTGCCGCGAGGCGCGGTAGTCGATCAACGCGCTAGCGAGGGCGTTCGCGATCGACGACGCCTTCGCAGGGACGCGAGAGCTCGACGAGATAGCCAGGATCTGCGACGCCGACGTGGCGCTGACGGAAATGCTCAGCGAGACGTCGCGCTTGAGCTCCGCGAGCCCGAGCCCATAACTGTGCGCGATCGGGGCGAGCACGGCGCTCGACTCGCCGATCCCCTGAATCGTCTGCATCGCCGTCGCCGTGTCGGGCTGACCGCCCGTCGGCGATGCCGTGGGGGTGTAGAGAAGCGTGGTGCCCGCCGTGTAGGTGTTCGGCTGCGCCGCCGAGATCACGAACGCGGCCACCGCAGTCGCCACGGTCACGACAACGAGCAGGAGCGCATGCCGCCGGAGGAGGCTCAGTACCTCGCGAACGTCCGAATGGTCAGAACCGGCGGGATCCACAGTCGGTGATTCCACCTCCCCCTGGATGAACGGGCCGCCATGATACCCGGGCGCACGCTGGGTCGTTTCCATCTCGCATCAGCATCGGCTGCGCGGCGGTTCGACTTGAGCGTCGCCGCCGAAGGTGTCACACCTGTCCGGGATCCGCTTCGAGCGACGCCGTGTACCGGAGGATCGAAACGAGCGGATCGAACTCGAGCCCCTCGTCCGCGTCGTGCCTCGACCACTCGCCGCGAAGTAGCGTCACGAGGGTCCGAGCGCAGATCACCAGATCCACGGTGAGGCTTCTGTGGCGGATGTACCAAAGGTCGTACGAGAGCTTGTCGAGGCTGCCACGCATGTCGGCGGTGTAGCCGCGATTCACCTGCGCCCAGCCCGTGATTCCCGGCTTCACGAGATGGCGGCGCTCCCAGAACGGCACGGCGTCGAGCAGCTCGTCGATGAACTCCGGCCGCTCCGGCCGCGGCCCGACGAGCGACATCTCGCCGTCGCAGGATGTTCCAGATCTGCGGCAGCTCGTCGAGCCTGAAGCGCCGCATCACACGGCCGGCCTCGGTGACGCGAGGGTCGTTCTCGGCCGCCCAGACCGCCTGGCCGGAAGCCTCGGCGTCCACGCGCATCGTCCGGAACTTGTACATCGTGAAGACCTGGCCGTGCTCGCCGACCCGGTTCTGCTGGAGCAGGATCGGCGTTCCCGGTCCGGAACACGGCGATCGCGAGCAACGGCAGCAGGGGGAGCGCCAGACACGAGCAAGACGATCGCGCCGACGACGTCCGTCGCGCGCTTCGCGAAGGTGGAGTACGGCCGCTGGTACAGGTGCATGACGCCCATGAACCACGCCTTCGTGAGGTCCCGGACGGGCACACGGCCGAAGGCGTGCTCGTACAGCTGGGCGAGTTCGAGCACCTTGAACCCATGCTCGGCCGAGTCGAGCAGGCGCGCGAAGGTCTCGGGGCGGTTGCAGCCCGGCGCGAGTGCGACCAGGTCCGGTCGCAGCTGCGGCGACGATTCCCGGCAGATCGGCGGTCGTGCCGAGAACGAGCGGGCGGCGTGCGTCGACGGGGGCATCGTCGTCGACGATCCCGGCGAGGTTCAGCCGCTGCCGGCCGCGGCGCCGCCCGAACTCGCCGATCATGCCGATGCACGTCTCCGAGGGCCCGATCACGAGCACCTGCTGCGGCGGCAAGATTCTCGTTGCGATCAGCTCCCACCCGAGCACGGACACGAGCTCCAGCGCCGCCAGCACCGCGATCGCGACCGCGACCGAGGGCGAGGCTGGGCAGCCAAACGTCGACGGCCGCGGTCAGCAGCAGCCCGAGAACGACGCCGCGCAGGACCGCGACACCACGCCCGAGGGCGGCGAGCGTCGTTCTCGTCGCGGCGAAGCCGGCGTAGATGCTCGCGTGCCAGAGACCGGTCAGGATCGCAGCCAGAACGAGGCTCTGGGCCGCGGTGCGGTTCCCACTCGCGAGCACGACGAACAGCACGCAGGCCGCGATCATCGACGTCCGGCCGGCCTGTGCGACCAGCGCCGGGCGAGTCCATCTGTCCGCAGTCACCGGCGGATCCGTCTCTGCGATACGCACCTCTGTCCCCTCCCCACCGTTCTCCCGCGCCCCGACCGCCTGTCCGCATCGACGCGCAGTCCCTGGGCGCAATATAGGCGAAGGCGGGGTGCCGAACCACGCTTTCCGCCTGCCTCACCTAGACCGAAGGTTCAGGACCCGGGTCGCGACTCCCGAGACGACCGAACGCGAACACGACGCTACCCACCACGGGTCGTAGATCGTGCACGTCGAACCCGTCGAGCCGCGAGCGATGGAGCGATGTAGTCGGAGCCGATCGCCCGGACGGTCGAGGCGAATGCGCGTCCTTCCGGGACGCGGCCGCGGACGGCAGATACGAGCAGGCGAAGGTCGCCGGCGAGCCAGCCGAGACGCAGCCCGAGGAGCGGCTGCTGCAGGCGCCTGCGGCTCGCCGCCGCGCGCCCATTCGAACTGCATGCGCGGGAAGTCGACGCCCGCGCGAACGGCCAGTTCGATCGACTGCGAGAGCCGCGGGTTGATCTCCATCACGAGCGCCCGGCCGTCGTCGTCGCGTGCGGAACTCGACCTCGGAGTAGCCCTCGAGGCCGATCTCGGCGACGAGCCGGTCGGCGTGTGAGAGGACGTCGTCGGGCGGGGCGATCGTCCGGCGCATCACCGAGGAGCCGCCGAGCGGCGGCCACGTCCGGTCGATCGTCATCACGACGCGGGCGATCGTCCTCCCGCCGATGCGGAACAGCTTGACCGTCTCGCGGACGCCGCGAACGAGCTGCTGCACGAGCACCGGCGCGTCGGGCCTGATCATCTCGGCTCCGACCCGCCGCGCCTCGTCGGCGTCGGCGACGGGAACCGGTCCGAGACGCTCGCCGCCACCCGCGATGGGCCGCCATGAGGTCTCGGGCTTGAACACGCACGGAAACACCACGTCGGCGAGCGCGCTCTCGAGCTCGCTCGGGGTGGTGACGCGGAGCGACCGTGGCACCGGGATGCCGAGCCGGCCGGCGACCTCGAGCGTCCGCTCCTTGCTCAGTGCGACCTCTACCGCCTCGGGGCTGCCGAGCGCCAGGGGATGCGAACCGCCCGATCTCGTCGCGATGACGGTGGAGCGCCTCGACGCTCGAGTCGATAGACGAGAGGACGGCGTCGACCGGATTGCTGCGAAGCTCGCCGAGGATCGCCGCCACGTACGCGTCGAAGTCCTCCTCCGGGTCGGGCAGGACGACACGCCGCGCCGCGTACCTCGTTCGGAGCCCGGTCGCGCGCCCGTCCCTCGCGGCGACGAAGACGGTCGTGCCGGCGCGCCCGAGCGACCGGGCGCAGCAGAGGCCGGCACGGGTGTCGAGATCGAGGACGAGCACGCTGCCTCGAGGCGAGGCCGCCACCGGTCAGATGCCTCGGTACTGCAGGCCCTTGCGCGTGACGGTGCTGATCGCGTCGAAGACGCGACACTTGACGGCGTCCCGTGGCCCTCCAGGCGGCGCAGGGCTGACACCGGCCCGGCGCAGCAGCCAGTTCACGTCGTACACCTTGCGGGCACGGATGCTCTCCGTCGTCCAGAAGCCGATCTCGAAGCTGACGACGGGCACGTCGCCGGGATGCGTGAGCCAGTGGGCCCAGCGGGAGGGGACGAAGCAGGCCTGACCTGGCCGGATGCTCAGAGGCTGATCCTCGCCCTCGTGCCACTCGAGGAAGAAGTTGCCACGCAGGAGTCGCTCGTGCTCGTCGACGCTCATCGCGTCCTGCGGCCGCACCCACCAGATCGTCTCGCCGGCGATCGTCGAGACGAGCTTCAGATCGGGGTCGCCGTGGATCGCGACGACCGCGCCGGGCGAGAAGACCCGCACGACCGTCTCCGGATACCACCGGCCGAGCGCCGGGTCGATGCCGGAGACATCGAAGACGTGGTCGAGACACGCACGATACTCGGGGCCTGCGTAGCGGTCGACGCCCATGATGCGGTACTGGATCGGACGACGCATCGCGTCCTCGAGGATCGGGTAGCTGGGCCGCGTGTAGACCGGCTCGTTGCCGAAGCGCTGCTTGCCCGGATCGGCGAACTGCACCTTGACGGAGCCACGCGCGGCCGCGGCACGACAGAGCTCGTCGAGCCGATCGCCGTGAAGCGCTCGGGGTCGAGACCGTGCTCGAAGAGCGCAGGCCTGTGAACGGATGCCACGGCGGGCGAAGCCACGTCGGGAGAAGATAGTCGACGCGTGGGGCCGTCACCGAAACCGGCCCGGTAGGCTTGCCGCCCTTGCCGGAGCGTCTCGAGGTCGCAGTCGTCGGAGCCGGTCCATTCGGGCTCTCCGTCGCCGCACACGTGGCCCCTCGAGGCGCGCGAACCTTCGGAGCCGAGATGGAGACATGGCGGACGCGAATGCCGCGAGACATGCTCCTCCGCTCGGCCTGGGAAGAAACGTCCCTGTCCGCGCCCGGCGATGCAGGCACCATCGACCGTTGGGCCGAGACGGTCGGAGAGCGGCGCGAGCCGATTCCGCTCGAGCTGTTCCTGCGGTACGCCGACTGGTTCGCCCGTCGCTTCGTCCCCGACCGGGACCCCAGCGACGTTGCTCGCATCGAGGCGGGTGCGACCGGGGTCTACCGGATCACGACGGTCGCAGGCGACGAGGTGGACGCGGGCGCGGTGGTGATCGCGGTCGGTGTGATGCCTTTCGCGTATGTGCCCGTCCCCCTCGCCGGACTGTTCGGCACGTCCGTCAGCCTGGCGACCGGGGTTCCGGACGATCTCGAGCGGCTGACCGGCAAGCGCGTGCTCGTCATCGGCGGCGGCCAGGCCGGGCTCGAGACGGCCGGGCTCGCAGCTCAGGCCGGGGCGCTCGTCGAGCTTGCGACCCAGGGCCGGCTTCATTGGTTCGCGGATCGCGAGCCTCACAACCCACGTGGCCCGCTGCAGCGTCGGCTCTACCGCCTGGCTTATCCCGCAGTCGGTTACGGCCCGCCGCCCCTGAACCGCCTGGTCCTCCATCCGGACCTGTTCGCTGCGTTGCCGATCCGCGCACGCAACGCGCTCACCAGGCGGTTGCTGAGGTCCGGCGGATCGCCCTGGCTTCGCACACTGGTCGAGCAGAGCGTCAAGGTCAGCGAGCGGTGCACGGTCTCGAGGGTGGAGCAGGACGGGGCGCAGGTTCGCGTTGATCTGACAGACGGATCGCGTCGCGAAGTCGATCAGGTCCTCATCGCCTGCGGCTATCGGTTCGACTTGCAACGTCTCGGCTTCCTCGCTCCCGAGCTGCGGCAACGGATCGCCGTGCACGACGGCTGGCCCCGCCTCGACCGCACGTTCCGGTCGAGCGATCCGGGCATCTCATTCGTCGGCTACGCGGCCGAACGCAGGTTCGGCCCGCTCTCCAGGTTCGTACTCGGAACCGGGTTCACCGCGACCCGGCTCGCATCCGCGCTCAACGCTTGATGCCGGCACCGACTGTCGCCGACGGCGCAGCGGCATCCGCGCTCCACCACACCTCGAGCCCGAGCGCCTCGGGTCTCAGAAAGTCACCGAAGACCTCCGCCAGAGGCGGGATCTGCGTCGTGTAGCACCGCACCGACTCGAGCTTGTCCGCGAGCAGCTCTGGGTCGAGCTGGACGCGGTGCTCCCGACGGTGACGACGGTCGAGATCGGACGGCAGGACGAAGCCCCTGTCGGCGGTGAGCGCATACGGGAGGTCCGCATAGAGAGCGGCGTCCGGACGCACGGCGAGCACGGCCTCCCGGACGAGGCGGTGATCCGAGTTGCGCCGCCGCCGATGGCGCTTGATCGGATTCCTGCTGCTAGACGAGAGCGCGGAGGGCGCCAGGACGAGCGGCGCGCCGCCGATGTGCCCGCGGAGCTCCGCGGCCACGCTCGTCTCCGTGTTGGCCGGCATCGAGCCGAGCGCGACGTACTGGCGATCTCCGAGGTCGAGGTGGACGAATGCGGCGCCAGAGCGCTCGAGAGCGCGACGATCCTCCGCCCTGCGCTCCTCGATGCGCGTTCTGGAATCGAGCGCCCCGCTCCCGGCATCCCAATCGCTGAGGACGCCGTCCGGCGGCAGGCCCGCGAACACGGTGACGACCGTGGTCGACGGACCGAGCATCGCATAGGCCGAAAGCACGGCGTCGTCCAGATGCGGCGACACGACCACGATCTCCGACACGATGCTCATGTACCAGAACTGCCGACGATCCCGGCGCCATCGCCCCTGAGCACTATCGTCCGTGATCGATGACGGCCACGACTCGCGCCGCGCCGAATGCGCTGCTGGTACGCGGGTTGAACGGCCAGCCGACACCCGCCGAGCTGGAGCGCCTCGCCGCCGCAGGAGAGCGGCCCAGGAACATCTACGTCGAGGTTGCAAGGGAGCTCGACGCCGATATCGTCGACCTGAACTTCGTCCAGCAGAACGGAGCAAGGGTGTCGCGGCTCGTCGCTCGGCGAGTCGGCATCCTCGAAGGACAAGTGCTCGAGGCGTTCCTTCGTCGCCGCCACTACGAAACGATCGTCGCGTTCGCCGATCGGCTCGGCCTCGAGCTCGCCCTGCTGTTCAAGCTGGCCCGGTCGAGGGACGACCTGGCGCTCGTCTCGAGTCGTCTCGTCACCCGCTCCAAGCGCATCTACCTCGAGCGGCTTCGCGTCCAGAGTCAGATCGAGACGATCATCAGCTACAGCAGCGTCCAGCTCGATCTCGCAGCACGGCGCTACGGCCTCCCCCGGGAGAGCCTGCACGCCGTCCTCCAACCCGTCGACGAGCTGTTCTGGCAGCCGGCCGACCGGCCGCCGGAGGACCTCATCTGCTCGGTGGGCTGCATATCGGGCCTGCGCGACTATCCGACGCTGCTCGAGGCCGTTCGGGGCCTCGACGTCGCCGTGGAGCTCGCCGTCGGAAGCTTCATCGTCAGCCCGGAGCACAACCGTGGACGAGAGCGGATCTTCCGAACCAACGTGCCGGAGGGCACCGTCCCGCCAAACGTGAGCTACAGGTTCGACTTGCCGTACACGGAGCTGCGCGACCTTTACGCACGCTCGAAGTTCGTAGTGATGCCACTGTATGACGTCGACTTCGACGCAGGCGTGACGTCGATCACCGAAGCGATGGCCATGGGCAAGGCGGTGATCGTCTCCCGTGCGCGGGGTCAGGTGGACGTCGTGCACGACGGGATCGAAGGGATCTACGTCACGCCCGGGGATCCCCAAGCGCTGCGGCAGGCGATCGTCCACCTCCTCGAGCACCCCGAGGAGGCGGACCGGATGGGCGCCGCCGGCCGCGCCGCGGTCCTCGATCGCCATCGGCTGGTCGACTTCGCGAACCGGGTTGCGCAGCTCGCGCTGCGCCGCGCCTGAGCGCTCCTCGATCTACACTTCGGACATGCGGCGTCGACCGTCGCGTGTGGCACGACGGCTTGGAAGCGTGGTCTACCGCGCGTACTACCGGTGGGTGTACGGCAGGACGTTCGCTGGGTCGGTCCGTCTGCAAGGGAAAGTGCAGCAGATCGAAAGGCTCCTCGCACGCGGAGACGTGCCGGCAGAACGCGACGTCTGGGACGAGAAGTTCAGGTCGGGCAGCTGGGACTACATGCGCGATCTCCACGAGAGTCCCCGCTACGCCTCACTCGCCGTGATCGTGCACGCAGTGGGTGGCGGCGAGGCGACCATCCTCGACGTCGGCTGCGGCGAGGGTCTGCTCGTCGACCACCTCCGTCATCACGGCTACCGGGAGTACCTCGGCATCGACATCTCCGAGCAGGCGATCCTCGCGGCGGCGGGACGACAGGACGAGCGCACGTCGTTTCTTACAGCCGATGCCGAGCACTTCGACGCGAACGGACGGATCTTCGACGTGATCGTGTTCAACGAGTGCCTCTACTACCTCCGTGAGCCTGCGCGAGCCGTGGAGACCTACGACGAATGCCTCGCGCCGAGCGGCTCCTTGATCCTCTCGACCTTCAGGACCCCGCGCAGTGACGCCATTGCGAGGCTCGTCGTGAACCGGTTCCCGATCGTGGAGGAGTTCGAGGTACGCAACCGACTCGGGACCTGGGTCCTGCGCGTTCTCGGTCGTGACGCCACGGCCGCCGCTCGGCCCGGCGTCTGAATCTTCAGACCGGCGCCAGCGGCACGTTCACGAGGAGCTGCCAGCTCCCACGTCGTTGCTCCATGATGCTGACACTCGTCGCGCGTGACGCGATCGGAAGCTCCTCGGAGATCCGTTCCTCCGCGCGGCGCAGGATCAGCTCGTCGGTCGAGCTGACGATGGTCACGTGTGGAACGATCTCCGCGAAAGCCCCACCGTAGGGTGGGTTGTCCGGGAACGCCTCGGCCACGGCGCGGGTCAACTCGACAAACGGTTCGGCGGGCTTCGGAGCGAGCCACAGGTACGACTGGTCCGGCAGGTTGTCGAAGCGCCCTACGACGTTGAGCGCGAAGTCGAACACCCTGAAACGTCCGATCACCCGGCACGCCTCGTCGATCGTTCGCGCCGAGAGCTGCGAATCGTCGACGAACGGGAAGAGCAACGTCACATGCGGGGGGAGGTCGTCGCCTCGACGACGCGCAAGACTCAAGCGACGCAGCACGCCGTTCGTCGCGGGTGTGTCTCGTCCGAGCTCGGCCCGCTCGAGTGCGTCAGCGACCTCGGGAACCACGACGACGACACACGTTGGGGCCACCGGCGCAGAACCTAGCGCGAGGTGTCGCGGAACTGCTGCTCGAGCACTCGCAAGCTCCTGGCGTCGTGAAGGTCGATGCCCCTCGGACGGAATCCGCTTCGGAGAACGGACTGCAGCTCGGCGGAGACGCACGGCACCGATCTGCCGCCGATCGATCCCGTGGCGAGAAGGTCAGGACGACGCTTCTCGATCGGCACGGACGAAGGCCCGCCTGCGCGTGGGGCGAGCGCGGCATCCAGCTTCCTACGATCGAGACCGAGCAGGTCGACCTGATGTCCACCGTCGTCTCGAAGGACGATCTCCGAGGTCGCAGCACAACATCCTCGTCATTCGATCGAATGACCTGGTAGCCGAGCCTCTCGAGCGAGCCTACGGCGCTCCCCTGATCTGACGAGAAGTCGCCGAGGACCACGTCGACGTCGTGATGCCGTCGGCTCTGCGAGCCGACCAGGGCATCCACCCCCATCCTCCGACGACCCAGAAACCGATGCCGAGTGCGTTGAGGGCCGCGACGACATCGAGGACTTCTGCTGGCCCGGTCTCGCCTCCGCTCAGGAGCGGCCACAACGGCCCGACCATCAGTCCCAGGAGGGAGTACGGCGCCGCCTCCCGGACGCGGCGGCTCGCCGCCCCCTGAACGTAACGGAGCTTGCGCGAGCTCGCCCTGAAGGCAGGCACAGAAGTGCGCAAACGCGCGGGAGGGTTCACCGCCTGAGGATAGTTCGGCTCGCCGCAGACGCAAGCAAGCTCAGGCGGCGAGCTCGCGCGCAACTCGGACGAACAGCGCCTCCAGCGCGAGCTGAGGCACGAGCTGGAACTCCTCCAGCGCACGCCACGTCTCGCGGACGGCCTCGGCCGCACGCTCGGCGCCGAGCAGCCGCTCGCGCGTCGCGTCCTCGCGCAGCTCGGGCAGCTTGTCGAGGTTGATCGCCGCGTCGTCGGCGCCGACGGCGACAGCGACGAGGTCGCGATACCAGGCGCCGAGCTCCTCGAGCTCGGCGAGGAGCTCCTCCCGCTCCGCCCCGCGTGCGGCGCGCCGGACCCGCTGCTCGGCTTCGCGGGCGGGCAGCTCGAGATCCTTGATCCGTGCCTCCTCGACCTCGCGGGCCGCGGCCGCGACCGCCTGCGCGTTCGCGAGCAGCAGCTCGGCCGCGGCGGAGGCGTCGAACGCCGGCGAGCGGTAGACCGCGCGCGCCTGCTCGATCAGCACGTCGCGCCGGCCCGAAGAGGCCGGGTCGAGCAGGCGCTCGAGGCGGTCGAGGCGCCCCGCTGCGACGCGGGCGAGCGCCGCGCGCGACTCCTCGTCGAGCTCGGGCGCACGCGCGTCGACGAGCTCGCGGACGGCGCGCTCCGAGAGACGGCGGAAGGGTACGAGCTGGCAGCGGGACCGGATCGTCTCCGGCAGCGGGCCGAGGTCGTCGGCGACGAGCACGATCACGGCGTAGGCCGGCGGCTCCTCGAGATCCTTCAGGAGCGCGTCCGCAGCGTCTTCGTTCATGAGGTGCGCGCGATGGACGAGGTAGACGCGGCGATCGGCCTCGAACGGGCGGAGGTGGAGATCACGCCGAAGCTCGCGAATCGCGTCGATGCGGATCATGTCGCCCAGCGCCTCGAGCTCGTAGAGGTCCGGATGGAACTCGCGCGTCGTACCGAGTAGCGCCTGCCCGAACGCACGGGCGGCTTCGCGCTTGCCGACACCGGCCGGGCCGTGGAAGAGGTACGCGTGCGCAGGGCCCTCGCGCAGCGCCGCGTCGAGGAGGCGCCCCGCCTCGGGCTGCTCAGAGAAGCGGGCGAACGTGCTCACGGATCTCCTTCGCGATCTCGTCGGGATCGCGGTCTCCGTCGATCGCGACCACCCGCTCCGGCTCGCGCGCGGCGAGGGCGTGATAGGCGCGGTCGACCGTGTGCATGAACTCGCCGCCCGCGCGCTCGATTCGGTCCGGGTCGGCGCCCGACCGCCGTCGCGCCGCCTCGGGATCGAGCAGCACGAGAAAGGTGCGGTCGGGCAGGAGCCCGCCCGTGACGGTCAGGCTGAGCTCGCGCACGCGCTCTTCGCCCAACCCGCGGCCGACGCCCTGGTAGGCGACCGACGAATCCAGGTAGCGGTCGCACACGACGTCCTCGCCGCGCTCGAGCGCCGGCCGGATCGCCCGCGCGACGTGCTCGGCACGGGCGGCCGCATACAGCGCGGCCTCGGTCCACGGCGCGATCTCGTCGCCGTGCAGCAGCAGCTCGCGCACCGCCTCGGCGACGGGTGTGCCGCCCGGCTCGCGCGTTGCGAGCACCGTGCGCCCTTGCCCGCGCAGCCAGTCGGCGAGAAGGAGCGCCTGCGTGCTCTTCCCCGACCAGTCGACTCCTTCGAACGAGACGAACATCGGCGACCTCTAATCTACGGCCTCGATGAAGACGGTCGTGACCGGGGGCGCGGGGTTCATCGGCTCGAACCTCGTCGACACGCTCGTCGAGCGTGGCGACCACGTGCTGGTCGTCGACGATTTCTCGACGGGGAAGCGGGCGCATCTGAACCCGCGGGCCAAGCTGCTCGAGCACGACATCCGCGAGCCGTTCAGCGCGGAGGCAGACGTCGTCTTCCACCTCGCCGCCCAGGCCGACGTGCAGACGTCGATGAAGCGTCCTGCGTTCGATGCCGCGGTCAACGTGGTGGGCACGGTCAACGTCCTCGAGGCGGCGCCCGGCGCGCAGGTCGTCTTCGCCTCGTCCGGCGGCGCGGGCTACGGCGAGTGCGCCGAGCCCGCGGACGAGAGCACCCCGTTCCTGCCGCTCTCCCCGTACGGGATCGCCAAGAAGTGCGGCGAGGAGTACCTGGCGGGTTGGAACCGGATCCACGGCGGCTCGAATGTCGCGCTCCGGTTCGGGAACGTGTACGGGCCCCGCCAGGACGCGGGCCTCGAGGGCGGCGTCGTCGCGATCTTCCTCGAACGGATGGCGCGCGGCGAGGAGACGACCATCTTCGGCGACGGAGGCCAGAGCCGCGACTTCGTCTACGTGGGCGACGTCGTCTCGGCCCTGCTCGCAGCGGTCGGCCGGTCCGGCGGCCCGTACAACGTCGGCACCGGCGAGGACACGACCGTCGCGCAGTTGCACGCGGCGTGTGCGGCGGTCGCGGGCTCGACCTCGCTGCCGCGGCTCGAGGCCGCCCGGCTCGGGGACGTGATCCGTTCCGTTCTCGACGTGTCGCTCGCCGAGCGCGAGCTCGGCTGGCGTGCCCGGGTGCCGCTCACCGACGGGCTCCGGCGCACGTGGGAGTGGATGAAGGAGCAGGGCACGTCGTAGCGAAACGAGCGCGCACGTGGATGCGCCGCTCCCCGCACCCGAAAGCCTCGTCCGCACCTGGAAGACCGCGACCATCGTCGCGTCGCTCGTCGCGGCGATCGAACTCGTGCTCCTGCTCGGCGCGGCCCTCCTCCTGGTCGCAAAGCCGCTCTCGCACGCCATGCAGCGACACGCGGAGGCGGCCGCGCTGCCGCCGGCCGCGAAGCACGAGAAGGCTGCCGTGACGCGGGTGAAGCGGTCGCACGTGCCTCCCGCGAAGCTGCCGCGCGCGCGGACCGGCGTGATCGTGCTGAACGGAAACGGCCAGCGGGGCGCCGCCGCCGCCGCCGCCGCCCGGCTGCAGTCGCTCCACTACCGCGTGAAGAGCACCGGCAACGCGAAGCGGCAGGACTACGCCTCGTCGGTCGTGATGTACCGCCGAGGCTACGAGGGCGAGGGCGCCCGGCTCGCACGCGACCTGCACGTGAAGATCGTCGGCCCCCTGGACGGACTCTCTTCGTCCGCCCTGCACGGCGGGCAGCTCGCGATCGTCCTCGGCGCGAGCTGAGCCGACTAGCAGGTGTAGGCATGCCGGTCGACGCGACGCAGCGCCGTCCGGTAGTCGTCGGCGCCCGCGGACGACGGCGCGTTCGGGTCGAGCTCGGTGTAGCGCTCGAGGTAGAGCCACGCCTGGTACCAGCAGTGCTGTGAGAACGCGTACTCGCCCGCCCAGAGCCAGGTCTGCGGGTTCTGCGGCTGCCGCCGCACCGCGGCGACGTACAGGTCGAAGGCTTGCTGCCTCCGCCCGAGCTGCTCCGCGGCGAGCGCCTTGTCGAGGTAGGGCTCGATCAGCAGCGGGTCGACGCTTCGCGCGCGGTCGGCCAGTGTGATCGCCCGCGCGGGGCTCGCAACCAGGCCGTCATCCGCCCAGCGGCGCCCGAGCGACGGAAGGAGGAACGTGCAAAGGAGAAGCGCGGCACAACCCGCTGCCGCGACCGTCGCGTACGGGCCGACCCGGCGCCCGCCGGGCGCACCGACGAGAGCGCCGGCCGCGAGGAACGCCGGCGCGCTCACCGCGACGAAGTCCCAGTCGACGTCGACGAGCGAATGCACGAGGTACGCGGGCAGGAGCAGGGCGAGCGCCAGCTCGGGACCGCGACGGCGCAGCGAGCCGCGCAGCAGGACGCCGAATGCCAGCACGAGCAGGGCGAGGCCGACGATGCCGGTCTCGGCGAGGAACTGCAGCGGAAGGTCGTGCGGCTCGGTCGTCGTGTCCAGGTAGATCGCCCGGTAGCGCCTGTTCACGAGCTCGAAGGAGCCGGCCCCGGTGCCACCGAGCACGTGGTGCTCGAAGCCGCGCCACGCCTCTCGCCACCAGGTGAAACGGAAGTTCGAACTGGTCGACGCGAACCGTCCCTGCCCGTTGCCGACGGGCTGCGAGCCGAAGCCGTGCACCACGAGCACGGCGGCCGCGGCCGCGACAGCAGCGAGCGCGACCACGGCTGCTCCGCGCCGAAGGCGCGGCGTGTCAGCCGGCCGCGGCAGCCTGCGCTCCAGGAGCAGCCCGGCGGCTGCTCCGGCGAGGAGCAGCGCGCCGAAGAGGAGGCCGTCGCGCCACCGGGTCGAGGTCGGCTGGTTGTCGCCGGTAACGCCGGGGAGCGCGAAGGCGATCCCGACAACCACCCCCGCCGGCAGCGCCGCCGCGACGGCGACCGCGCCGCCCTCGACCCGCTCGTCGCTGAGCGCGAGCCACGCCGTGAGCACGACGGCCGCGGTCAGCAGCCCACCGCGCGAGTAGGTGAGCAGCAGCGCGATCCCGGAGACGTACGCGAGCACGACCCCTCGCCGACCGCGCAGCCACAGCGCGAGCACGAGCCCGAAGTCGGCGAGCAGCGCGAGCTGGTTCCAGAGGCCGACGGGGCCGCGCAGCCGCGCTGTGACTCCGATGCCCCCGTAGTCGTAGATCGGGGGAAGCACCTTGCCGAGCAGCGACCAGGACACGAGGGCGAAGACGATCGCCGCGAGCGCGCCGGCGAGGAGGCGTGCGCGCGGCGCGAGCCATAGGCCGAGCGCAGCGAAGAGGGCGTACAGGAGCGCCCTGTTCGCGTAGTCCCACGAGCGGTCGGGGAGCCACGACCAGGCGATGGAGATCCCGCACCAGACGGCGAGCAGCACGAGCGGCGCGAGCCGCGCGAACCCGCCGGGAACGCCGCGCGTCGCGCCGAGCACGAGCAGGGCGAGCAGCGCGCCGCCGGCCAGCCAGACGACGGAGCCGTCTCCCGGGCCGCCGCCGAAGAAGACCGCGAGCGCAACGAGCAGGAGCGGCGCGGCGACCGGCAGTTCGCGGATCGCGCGCATGGTCCGGCGACGCTACCATCCGGCCGCGATAGCACCTTCGCCGCACACAGAAGCCTTACAGCGCACGCGTAGGGTCGTCCGGATGCCCAGGCTGATCGCGGTCGCGGCGCTCCTCACCCTCACCCTGTTCGCCGCCGCCGCGCGTCCGGCCGCGGCCGCCACCCCGTGCTGGAAGCAGCTCCTCACGGACTGGTACGACGGCCGGATCGACAACACCTACGAGCTCCACTGCTACACGGACGCGCTCAAGCACCTCCCGCCCGACGTGCAGACGTACTCGAGCGCGCACGACGACATCCTCCGCGCCTTGCAGAGCGCCCGGGCCAAGCTGAAGAAGTCCGGCCAGACGAAGATCACGCCCGGCACGCTCCTGCCCGCTCCCGAGGCGCCGAAGCCGCACGGGGGCACGACGACGACCACCTCAGGGGGCGTGACGGGGCCTGGAGGAACCGACGGCGGCAGCGGCGGGACCGGCGGGTCGGGGTCCGGCTCGTCCGGCCACAAGTCCGGCAAGGGGCTGCAGGGCCTCGCGGACAAGCTCAATCCGTCGAGCCCCTCGTCGCTGCCGGTGCCGCTCCTCGTACTCGGCGGCCTCGCGATCCTGCTCGTCGCCGCCGGCGGCGCGGGCGTGCTCGTCAAGCGCGTCCAGGGCCGCAAACCGGCTCCGTAAGGCGCGCGACGACTCCGTCAGGACCCATCCTTAAAGTCCTCAAGCCCGCCGGTCAACCATCCCCGGCGCCGTACTATTCAGGCTGAGGAAAAGAGGAGCAATGGCGTCCGTAGAGCAGGAAAGCACCGTTCACATCCATCCCGACGAGCTCGTGAACAGCGTCGTCGACGAGGACGCCAGCCTCGCCGTCCGACGGCATTTCACGCTCGAGGGCCGCGATCCGTACGACGAGATCGACTGGGAGGTGCGCGACGCGCACATCCCCGGCAAGAATGGTCCGGCGTTCGAGCAGCGCGGCGTCGAGTTCCCGAAGTTCTGGTCGCAGACCGCGACCAACATCGTCGCCCAGAAGTACTTCCGCGGCAGGCTCTCGAGCCCGGAGCGCGAGACGTCGGTCAAGCAGATGATCGGCCGCGTCGTCGGGACGGTCGGAGCGTGGGGCCGCGACGGCGGCTACTTCGCGACCGACGACGAGGCGCAGACGTTCGAGGACGAGCTCAAGGCGATCCTCGTCAACCAGCTCGCGGCGTTCAACTCTCCGGTCTGGTTCAACGTCGGCTTCGAGGAGAAGCCGCAGTGCTCGGCCTGCTTCATCCTGTCGATCGAGGACTCCATGGACGCGATCCTCGACTGGATCCGGCGCGAGGGGATCATCTTCCGCGGCGGCTCCGGCTCGGGTGTCAACCTGTCGCGGCTGCGCTCCTCGAAGGAGCAGCTCTCGAAGGGCGGGCACGCCTCCGGGCCGGTGTCGTTCATGCGCGGAGCCGACGCCTCGGCCGGCACGATCAAGTCGGGTGGCAAGACCCGCCGCGCCGCGAAGATGGTCGTGCTCGACGTCGACCATCCCGACATCGTCGAGTTCATCTGGTGCAAGGCACACGAGGAGGAGAAGGCCCGCGTCCTCGAGGCCGCCGGCTACGACATGTCGCTCGACAGCCCCGACTGGGCGTCGATCCAGTACCAGAACGCGAACAACTCCGTGCGCGTCTCCGACACCTTCATGGAGGCGGTCGCGTCCGATGCAGAGTGGAACCTGACCGCGCGCACCGACGGCACGGTGGTCGAGACGATCAAGGCCCGCAAGCTTCTGCACGACATCGCCGAGGCCGCCTGGCGCTGCGCCGATCCCGGCGTCCAGTACGACACCACGATCAACGCGTGGCACACGTTGCCGAACACGGGCCGCATCAACGCCTCCAACCCGTGCTCGGAGTACATGTCGATCGACGACTCGGCCTGCAACCTGGCGTCGCTCAACCTGATGAAGTTCCGGCGCGACGACGGCGAGCTCGACGTCGAAGCGTTCGAGCACGCCTGCGACGTCGTCTTCCTGGCGCAGGAGATCCTCGTCGGGAACTCGTCCTACCCCACGCCCGAGATCGAGCGTAACGCGAAGGCCTACCGGCAGCTCGGGCTCGGCTACGCGAACCTCGGCGCGCTGCTGATGGCACGCGGGCTCGCCTACGACTCCGACGAAGGACGCGCGTACGCAGCGGCGATCACCGCCCTGATGACGGGTCGCGCGTATCGCAAGTCGGCGGAGATCGCGAAGCGCATGGGGCCGTTCGCCGGCTACCGCCCGAACGCGGCGGCGATGATCGGTGTGATCGCGAAGCACCGCGCGTCGGTCGGCAACATCGCAGACGCGGACACGGTGCCGTCGGACCTGCTGGGGGCTGCCCGCAAGGCGTGGGACGACGCGCTCGACCTGGGCGAGGTGTACGGCTACCGCAACGCGCAGGCGACCGTGCTCGCTCCGACCGGGACGATCAGCTTCATGATGGACTGCGACACGACGGGTGTGGAGCCGGACTTCTCGCTCGTCAAGTCGAAGAAGCTGGTCGGCGGCGGCGAGATCACGATCGTCAACAAGACGGTCGCAGGCGGCCTCGAGAAGCTTGGCTACTCGCCGAGCGAGGTCGACGAGGTCGTCGCGTTCATCGACGAGCGCAACACCGTCGTCGGCGCCCCGTACGTGAAGGGCGAGCACTACCCCGTGTTCGACTGCGCGGTCGGCGAGCGGGCGATCCACTACCGCGGCCACGTGAAGATGATGGGCGCGATCCAGCCGTTCATCTCGGGCGCGATCTCGAAGACGGTCAACCTGCCGGAGTCGGCGACGATCCAGGAGGTCGCCGACCTGTACGTCGAGGCGTGGCGCCTCGGCGTGAAGGCGATCGCGATCTACCGTGACAACTGCAAGGTCGCTCAGCCGCTGTCGGGCAAGGGCGACAAGGCCCAGGGCGTGCTCGCACCTGCCGGTCTGACCACGGCTCCCAAGCGGCGGCGCCTGCCGGACGACCGCAACGAGATCGGACGCAAGTTCCGCGTCGGCGAGTACGAGGGCTACATCCACGTCGGCGTCTTCGACGACGGCCACCCCGGCGACATCTTCGTCGACATCGCGAAGGACGGGACGACGCTGCAGGGCCTGATGAACTCGCTGATGATCGCCGTCTCGATGGGCCTGCAGTACGGCGTCCCGCCCGAGGTCTACGTCTCGAAGCTCTCTCACCTGCGCTTCGAGCCGTCCGGGCCGACGAACGACGCCGACATCCGCACCGCCAAGTCGATCGTCGACTACATCTTCCGCTGGTTCGGGAAGAAGTTCCTCGACGTCGACCAGCAGGAGGAGGCGGGGATCCTCTCCGCCGAGGTACGCGCGAAGCTGGCCGACCAGTACGCGAACGGCGGCTCCAAGCCCGCGGCCGAGGCGCCCGCTCCGGGGCAGACCGCGCTCTTCAACCCGCACGAGGACGCGATCGAGTGCAACCGCTGCGGCGGCCGCATGGTGCGCGCCGGCACCTGCTACACGTGCCGGGACTGCGGCACGTCGACCGGCTGCGGGTAGAGCTCGGCCCCGCCGATTCGTGACGTGGGCCGCCGCAAGGCGGCCCACGTCGTTCTACGCCGGTTGCAGCACGGCGAGCCAAGCGCGAACCGCGCCCGCCACGTCCGCGAGGCCGGCCCTCAGGCTGTGGTCGCCGGGCACGGTCACGACCGTGCGCCGCGCCCCGGGCGGCGGTATGCCGAACGGATCGCGCTCGCCCTGGACGACGAGCGTCGGGAGTGAGAGCGCATCGAGCTCGCCGAGGCGGTCCGGCGCGGGCTCCCGCCCCTCGCGGCGTGGCGGCCGGAGCGGGAAGGCGAGGCACAGGACCGCGACCGCGCCGGCGGCCTCGGCCGTGCGACAGGCGACGCGCGCGCCGGAGGACCGGCCGCCGACGACGAGCGGCAGCCCGGCGAGCTCCCGCTCCCGCAGCCGAGCGACGACCGCCGTCCAGGCAGAATCGAGCTGCGTCGCAGGGGCGGGCGAGCGGCGACCCGCCACACGGTACGGCTGCTCGACCAGGGCCACGCTCACGCCCACCTCCTCCGCAGCCCGCGCCGCGGCGAGCAGGTCTGGCGCAGTCACCCCTCCGCCGGCGCCGTGACCGAGGATCAGTGCGCCGCGCGACCGCGCGGGGAGCCGCACATGCGCCCGAGCCGCGCCGTAGATCGTCTCGACGTCGACGGCGGTGCCGGTCACCCGCGGCGGTCGAGCCGACGCACGGCATGGAGGGCGCTCCGAAGCGCGTCCTCGACCGCTCGGAGGTCGGCGGCGGGGACCGCAACCGTGTCCTCGCCGTCGTCGGCCCTGGGCTCGGGCGCCGAGGCGGTCACGTACTGGGCGCTCGAGGAGGTGGCCCCGACCGTCCAGCCGCCGTCGCCGCCCGGCCACAGCTGTAGCGCCCCGCTCGAGGCCGCGAGCAGCGGACTGGTCCCGATCTCGCCGACCGCCAGCTCGATACCCGCGACCGGCCATTCGCAGAAGAGGCGAAGGAGACCCTCGGCGGGGAGCGGCCAGAGCCAGAACCCGAGGCTCCACGAGACGCCTGTGCCGCTCGACTGGCCGCCACCGCCGCCGCTCTGGAACAGCACCGGGCCGCGCGGTCCCTCATCCGGCCCGGCCCAGAGCCGGCGCGCGAGGTTCGAAAGACGCGTCCCGTCAGGCAGCTCGACGCCGAACCGGAGGAAGCCGGCGGGCGGCTCCTCGGCGCCGAAGCCGCCGCCGTGCTGCTCGTGGAAGACGCTCTGCACCTGGCTCGGCTTCAGGCCGCCCACGTGCGCAACGACGTCGAACGAGACGCCAGACGAGTAGGCGAGCGCATGTGAGACGGCAACGACTCCTCGCTCCGAGCGGCCGAGCACGAGGCCGAGCGCTACCGGGACGGGAAGCTCGCCGCTCGGGGGCCCGAGCCACACCGGCCGCTCGTGCTCGACGGGCGGCTGCGGAGGCTCCTGCTCCTCGAGATCGCGCGAGAAGAGCTCGGCAAAGCTCACGGGGCCGAGTGTATGTCCCTATCGGTGATTCCGGCGGATGCCGGCCGCTGCGGCGGCTGCAAGGATCTCGGCGACGAAAGGAGGGATCAGATGACGGCGATCCCGGACGAGACTCCCGCCGAGCCTCGCCTCGTTTCCTGGCTCGCGAACAGGGACATGTGGGCCTCGCTTGCGATCACCTCGATGTGGCTCGCAGTGCTGTTCTGCTCGGTGTTCGGGCCCGACATCAAATCGGGGAACGGCGTCGGCGATGTCGGCCAGCACACGGCGGTGCCCTCGGGCGTTGCAGTGGCCCTGTTCGCCACGATCGCGTCCTGGGCGGTCGCAAAGCACGCCTTCGGGCGACGGGGGCCCGACTAGGAGGGATCGCCGAACAAACGGTGAGACCCGGGCGACGAACGGCGGTCACATGAGGGCGGTAGCGACGATCGGACGTTGGAGTGCTCGGTCATCCCTGGCTGGCGATCGTCGGCCTGGGTTGCGTTCGTCTCGCTCGCACTTGCGGGAGTGGCGGTCACCGGCACGAAGTCGCTCTGGAACGGCTCCGTCGGCGAGTCGGCGCGCGGCTACAACCTGATGAACGCCCACGGCGTCTGGCCGCCGTCCGTCGAGTACGGCTACGTGCACAGCGCAACGCTGCGGGCGGACGACC
Organism: uncultured Thermoleophilia bacterium; assembly: GCA_963725595.1. Taxonomy (GTDB): domain Bacteria; phylum Actinomycetota; class Thermoleophilia; order Gaiellales; family Gaiellaceae; genus PALSA-600. The sequence continues at coordinate 284,424 of CAVRYT010000005.1, forward strand.
AAGCGTTCCGGTCCGCCTTGACGGACGTCGAGGCGCGAATGCAAGCGGGCTTCGGCGGCGAGATGGAACTTCGAATCTCGGCCGATCGCCATTCCGCGATCGTCGTCCAAACCCCCGACAGAGTTCCGCCATCGCTCCCCTCGGTGCGCGCCTCCGTGCTCGACGCCGCGCAGGCCCACCCGCAGGTGACGATCGGCGAGGCCGGAGCGTTCACGGCGAGCGACGCTCGCGACCGCGCCGGGAACCGAGACCTGCACCGGGCGGAGCTGCTTTCCATACCGGTCACGCTCTTCGTGCTGCTCTTCGCGTTCGGATCGGTCGTCGCGGCGCTCGTCCCGGTGGTGCTGGCTCTCACGGCGGTCGCTGCCGCCTTCGGTCTGCTCGGGCCGATCAGCCAGGTCTTTCCGCTCGACGACAGCGTCAAAGTGGTCGTGCTCCTGATCGGGATGGCCGTCGGCGTGGACTACGCACTCTTCTACGTGGTGCGCTCACGCGAGGAGCGAAGCCGCGGCCGCGCGTCGCACGAGGCACTGGTGCGCACCGCCCGCACCTCCGGGCGGACGGTCCTCGTCTCCGGGACGACCGTGATGGTTGCGATCGCCGGGCTGTTCGTGATCCGCTCGAATGTCTTCAACGCGATCGCGAGCGGAACGATCGCCGTCGTCGCCTGTGCGGTCGCGGGCTCGGTGACGGTCCTGCCGGCGATCCTCGAACTGCTCGGCCCGCGGCTCGACCGCGGCCGCATACCGTTCCTGCCTCACCTTCGAACCGACGGATCCGGCTCGCCGTTCTGGTCCGCCGTCGTCGACCGCGTGCTCCGCCGACCCGTCCTCTCGATCGTCCTCGGGACGAGCGCTCCTCCTGCTACTCGCGCTCCCGGCGCTCTCCCTTCACGTCAGCAAGCCCAGCGGCGAGACGCTCTCGTCCCAGTCGAATCCGGTGTTCGCGACGCTCGACAGGATCAGGAAGGAGTTTCCCGAGCACGGCCGCGCCGGCGATGCTCGTCGTGGTCGGGCCGGCGAGCGAGCAGCCGGTCGCCCTGCGTGCCATCGTCCGCCTCGAGCGGCTCGCCGTGGCGCGAGGAATCGCCCACGCGCCGTTCACGCTGACGACGAGCGCCGACGGCACGGCGGCGTCGGTCGAGATCCCGCTCACCGGCGCCGGTGACAACACTGCGAGCCGACAGGCGATCTCGGTCCTTCGCCGCGAGCTCGTCCCGGCGACGCTCGGCCGTCTCTCCGGCGTCGAGACAGCGGTCACCGGCAGTCTCGGCGGAGGACGTCGACTTCACGCAGCAGATGAAAGCCGGCCTGCCCTATGTGATCGCCTTCGTGCTCACCTTCGCGTTCCTGCTGCTGCTGCTCGCGTTCCGTTCGCTCGTCGTGCCGATCAAGGCGATCGTCCTCAACCTCTTGTCGGTCGGGGCGGCCTACGGCGTCCTCGTGCTCGTGTTCCAGCACCACTGGGCGCAGGGCCTGCTCGGCTTCCAGTCGAACGGGACGATCATCTCGTGGCTTCCGCTCTTTCTCTTCGTGATCCTGTTCGGGCTCTCGATGGACTACCACGTCTTCATCCTCAGCCGCGTCCGCGAGGGTGTGGATCTGGGCATGAGCAACGACGCCGCCGTCAGGCACGGAATCTCGGTCACCGCCGGCGTGGTGACGAGCGCGGCGCTCGTGATGGTCGGCGTCTTCTCCCTCTTCGGCACCATCTCCTCGCTCGAGCTCAAACAGGCGGGAGTCGGACTGGCGGCCGCCGTGCTGATCGACGCAACCATCGTCCGCGCCGTGCTCCTGCCGGCGTCGATGAAGCTCCTCGGCGACTGGAACTGGTACCTGCCGCGCGCGCTCCGCCACCTGCCAGACGGCCGTCTGCACGCGACCTGATCGTCGCGATCGACAGGAGGGCCGGATAGAACCCTCAGCCGCTCACAACGTGTCTAGGCGCCTCATCTAGCCCGCAAGAGCCTGCATTCCCCGTTTCGTCGGGTCGACCGGGCGCCGCTCGCTCGTGCGCTCGAGCTCCGCGTCCACCTCGGCTCCGAACAGCAGTGCCAGCGCGGTGATCCAGAGCCAGGTGAGCATCACGATCACCGCCGAGAACGACCCCCACGCCTTGTTGTAGGAGCCGAAGTGCGCGGTGTAGAAGGCGAAGGCGCCGGAGGCGGCCAGCCAGATCGCGACGGCGAGTGCCGAGCCGAGCGTCGCGAAGCGCCAGCGGCGCTCGTCGGCATCCGGCCCGAGATAGAGCAGCGTGGCGAAGGCGCCGAGCAGCCCGAGCACGAGGACCGGCCATTGCGCCACCCACCAGATCCACGCGAGCGCGCCTTCGATCCCGAGCGCGCGGCCGAGATGCTTCTCGATCGGAGGGCCGAGGATCAGGAGGACGGCGACCAGAAGGAATGCAAGCCCGATGGTCGCAACCATGACGAGGGCGGTGAGGCGCTTACGCAGGAAGCCGCGGCGATCGCGACGGCCGTAGGCGATGTTGACAGCGGTGATGTACGTGGTCATCGCGCCCGTCGTCGACCAGAGCGCGAGAAGTGCCCCGACGACCACGATCGTCACCGAGGTCCCGTTGCTCGCGTCGAGCCGGTGCAGGCTCTGCGACACGAGCTGCGCCGCCTGATCTGGAATGACGCCGTGCAATCGCCCGATCAGCTCGTCGATCGTCTGCCGGCTCGAGACGAGCGTGAAGAGCCCGAGCGCGAGCAGGAGCGTCGACGGGATCGCAAGGAACGAACTGTAAGCGAGTGCCTGCGCGATCATCGGCATGTTGTCGGCGAGCATCTTCCTGCCCGCACGGCGGAGCAGACCGGCATCAACACCGACCACGACGGTCGATTCGTATCATCCGCAAGGCGCTCGAGGCTCATCGGTACGGGTTTTCACTGTCGCCGATCGCCGGCAGACGCGCGAACCTGGCGGCATGAAGGTGCTCGTCACAGTGGCGAGCAAGCACGGCTCCACCGAGGAGATCGGGCATGCGATCGCCGAGCGCCTCCGCGGCCGTGGCCTCGAGGTGGAAGAAGGCAGGCCGAACGGCCTCGGTCTCGAGGGCGTCGACGCCGTCGTCGTCGGCAGCGCCGTCTACGCGGGCCGCTGGCTCTCGACGGCACGGTCGTTCGTGCGAGCGCATCTGACCGAGCTGCGACAGCTGCCGGTCTGGGTGTTCTCGAGCGGCCCCGTCGGCGACCCGCCGAAGCCCGCCGAGGAGCCTGCGGAGGGAATTGAGCTCGCCGAGCTCGTCCACGCGCGCGGGCATCGCACAATCGTCGGCAGGCTCGACCCCGCGACGCTCGGCCTCGCGGAACGCGCGGTCGTGCGCCTGATCGGTGCGTCGAGCGACGACCGCCGCGACTGGGACGCGGTCAACCGCTTCGCGGACGAGATCGCCGACGAGCTCACAGAGCCGTCCGCGCCGGCCTGAAAGCACGAGCCTCGCAAGCGAGGACGTTCGGCGTAAGCTCGGCACGTGACGCGGAGCATCGGCCTGCCGGACGGACGCACGCTCGAGGTGCACGAGCTCGGCGCTTCCGACGGCTTCCCGGTGATCGTCCACCACGGCACACCGGGCTCCGGGCTCCTGTACGACCGTTGGCACGGCGCCGGCGTGCGCCTGATCGGCTACGACCGCGCCGGCTACGGCGGCTCGGCCGCGACCCGGGCCGCAGCATCGCCTCGGTCGCGGCCACGTCGAGGCCTGGCCGACGCCTCGGCCTCGAGCGGTTCGCCACCTGGGGCACCTCCGGCGGCGGGCCGCACGCCCTGGCATGCGCCGCGCTGTGCGGAGAGCGCCTGACCGCCGCCGCGAGCCTGGCGGGCGTCGCTCCCTGGGGCGCCGAGGGACTGGACTGGCTCGCCGGCATGGGCGAGGAGAACGTCAAGGAGTTCGATCTCATCCTCCAGGGCGAAGACGCCTTGCGCCCGGCGGTCGGGCGCGACCGCGCCGAGCTGCTCGAAGCCACGCCCGAGCAGCTCCGAACCGTCTTCGAGACCCTGCTCGGCGACGCCGACCGAGCCGCGACGACGGGCGAGCTCGCCGCCTGGCTAAACGCGTGCGCGAGCCACGGCCTCGCAGCGAGCGGCGACGGGTGGATCGACGACGACCTCGCGTTCGTCGCGCCCTGGGGCTTCGACCTCGGATCGATCCGCACCCCGGTCCTGATCGTGCAGGGTGGCGACGACCGCTTCGTGCCGAAAAGCCACGGCGAGTGGCTCGCGGCCCACGTCGGCGGCTGCGAGGCGTGGATCGACGACCGGCACGGCCATCTGACGCTGCTCGATCAGCTCGTTCCCGACGTGCACGAGTGGCTGCTGCAGCACAGCTGAGCGGCGTCGTCGAGGAGGGCCTTCGGAGGGCGATCCTCGCGGCCGCCGATTCGCCACGCGTGCAGCGCCTCGTCCGCCGCCACGGCATGCGGCTCGGGGCGGCACGTTTCGTCGCGGGCGAGACGCTCGACGAGTGTGTCACGGTGCTACGTCGCCTCAACGAGCAGGGCCTCCATGCGAACACGACGCTGCTCGGCGAGGGCGTCCTCGAGCCGACCGCGACCGAGCGGGTCGTGGCCGCCTACGAAGCGATCCTCGACCGGCTCGCCACAGAGGAGCTGCGCGCGAACGTGGCACTGAAGCTGACGCACCTCGGCCTCGACGTCGACGAGGAGCTCGCCCACGCGAACCTCGAGCGCCTGCTCGCACGCGGGCCGTTCATCCGCATCGACATGGAGCAGTCGCGATACGTCGACGCGACGCTGCGGATCTACCGGCGGCTGCGGGAGGCCGGGCACGGCAACGTCGGCACGGTCCTACAGGCGTACCTCCGCCGCACGCCCGACGACCTCGAGCAGCTCCTGCCGCTCGAGCCGAACCTGCGGCTCGTCAAGGGCGCCTACCTCGAGCCACCGGAGCTCGCCTTCCGTCACAAGCCGGAGGTCGACGCCGCCTATGCGCGGCTCGCCGAGCGCATGCTCACCGCCGCCGGGTACACGGCGCTCGCGACGCACGACGAGGCCCTGATCGAGCGCGGCATCCGTTTCGCGCGCGACAACGGCGTCCCGCTCGAGCGCTTCGAGCTGCAGATGCTGTACGGCGTACGACCGCAGCTGCAGCTTGCACTCGCGCGGCGCGGCCACAAGGTGCTCGTGGCGACACCGTTCGGCCCGGAGTGGTACCCGTACCTGATGCGGCGGCTGGCGGAGCGCCCGGCCAACCTGCTCTTCTTTTTGAAAAACACGCTGCGCGGGTAAGCGCGGAGAAGCTGTCGTTCCCGGACGTCTTCGAGGCGCTCGGCCACGACGCCGACCAGGAGGCGATCGCGATCGTCGACTGCGCCGGCATGGGCAACATCCCGCTGAACGCGGCGTCGTCGCCGCGCGGCACGCGCCCAGGTCGACGCGCGAGGCCTGACGTCTACCCTGTCCGCGATGCCGGGGCTGCGGAAGATCGTCGACTGGGTGGTCACGATCGCAATTGCGATCGCGGTCGTGCTCGTCTTCGAAGCGGAGGTCGCGAAGCCGTACCGCGTGCCCTCGCCCTCGATGGAGCCGACCCTCCATTGCGCGAAGCCGACGCCGTATTGCGAGGGCTCCTACGACGACCGGGTGATCGCCAACCGCCTCGCGTATCGCTTCTCCAGCCCGAAGCGCGGCCAGATCGTCGTCTTCACCGCGCCTGCGAAGGCACGCGAGGAGTGCGGCGAGGGCGGGACCTACGTGAAGCGCCTGATCGGCCTCCCGGGCGACCGCATCGTCGAGCGGGAAGGCAAGCTGACGATCGACGGCAAGCCGCTCGCCGAGCCGTACGTCCAGCCGTCTCTGCGCGATCTCGGGAGCGGCTACTGGGTCGTGCCGAAGGGACGCTACTTCTTCCTCGGCGACGACCGGGCGCACTCGTGCGACTCGCGCCAGTGGGGAGCTGTGCCCCGCTCGAGCCTGATCGGGCCCGTGCTCTTCACCTACTGGCCCCCCGGCCGCTGGTTCTGAGCGCTCGTCGGCCGCGGCTCCATGATCGCATCGACGAGGCCGTAGGTGACCGCCTCCTCCGGCGTCATGAAGCGATCGCGGTCGATGTCCTGCATCACCTGCTCGACGTCCTGACCGGAGTGCCTGCTGATGATCTCGGCCATTCGCCGGGTCATGTCGAGGATCTCCCTGGCGGCGATCTGGATGTCCGCAGGCGTGCCCCGAAAGCCGCCGGAGCCCTGGTGGATCATCACCTTCGAGTTCGGCAGCGCGAAGCGCTTGCCGCGCGCGCCCCCGCACAGGATCATCGCCGCGGCGCTCATCCCCATCCCGAGGCACACCGTCGAGACGTCCGAGGAGATGTACTGCATCGTGTCGTAGATCGCCATGCCCGCGTACGCGGAGCCGCCGGGCGAGTTCACGTAGAGCGAGATGTCCTTGCCCGGCTCGATCGCGTCGAGATGCAGCAGCTGGGCCGCGATCAGGTTCGCGATGTCGTCGTTCACCTCCTGGCCGAGGAAGACGATCCGCTCGCGCAGCAGCCGCGAGTAGATGTCGAACGACCGCTCCCAGCGGCCGTCCTGCTCGACCACCATCGGTACGACCGATCCCACCAGCATGACCACCTCCTGTAACGTGCAACCTGTCGGTTGCAACGATAGCGCAACCAGGAGGTTGCAGATGATCGAGCGAGAGATCGTGGTGCCCTCGCCGCGGGAGGACGTGTGGGAGGCGCTCACCGAGCCCGAGCGGCTCGAGGACTGGTTCGCGAACGACGTCGAGCTCGACCTGCGCCCGGGAGGCGAGGCTCGCTTCCGGTGGTCGAACGGCGAGGAACGGCACGCCGTCGTCACCGAGGTCGAGCCCGAACGCCGGCTCGCCTTCGAGTGGGAGGACGAGGGCGTCGTCGAGTTCACGCTCGAGGACGACCTCGACGGCACACGGCTGACGGTCGTCGAGTCGTCGCCTGCGTGGAGCACCGCGCTCGACCTGCAGGCCCTGGCGCTTGTCTGACCTGATCGGGCAGGTCTTCGACGCCCTCGCCGATCCGTCGCGAAGGCAGGTGATCGGCTACCTGTCCGAGCGGGGGACGGCCACGGCGACCGAGCTGACCGGCGAGCTGCCGATGACGCGCCAGGCGGTCGCGAAGCACCTGGCGACGCTCGCGGGAGCGGGGCTCGTGGAATCGGAGCGGCAGGGGCGCGAGACGCGCTACCACCTGACGGAGGCGGGCGCGGAATGGGACGATCGGCTCGACGCGTTGAGGAAGCACTTGGAGCGACGAAGCCGATGAGCACCTACGACTCCGTCCGGCAACTGCCGCTGCACGTCGACGGCTATTTCCTCGAGCCGCTCGAGCGAGAGGTGGCGCGGGGGTTCACGCTGCGCCGCACGGTCGTCGTGCTGCACGGCCGCGGCGAGGAGGGACGCGGCGAGGAGGTCGACTACGACCCGGCGGCGCAGACCCTGTTCCAGGAGAGCGGCGGCGACCTGCCGCTCGCGGGCGAGCACACGCTCGAGTCGTTCTCGCTGCTCCACTCCGCCCAGTCCGAGTACCGGCGCTGGGCGTTCGAGTCCGCGGCGCTCGACCTCGCGCTCCGGCAGGCCGGCCTCTCGCTCGGCGAGGCGCTCGGTCGCGAGCCCCGGCCCCTGCGCTTCGTCGTCTCGACACGCACGGCGAACGTTCCGCACTGGCTCGAGCTGTACCCGGACGTGCGCTTCAAGCTCGACCCCGATCGGGACTGGACGGACGAGGTGATCGCGACACTGAGCAGCGTCGACACTGCCGACTTCAAAGGCATCTATCGCGGCGCGTTCGGCACGCCGCCCGACCCGGAGCTGTACGAGCGGGTCGCACGGGCGTTCCCGGACGCGTGGCTCGAGGACCCCGCCCTCACATCGGCGACCTCCGCCGTGCTCGCCCCGCACCGCGAGCGGATCACATGGGATGCGGGCATCCATGAGTGGAGCGACGTCGAGGCGCTGCCCTTCCCGCCGCGCACTCTCAACTGCAAGCCGTCGCGGTTCGGCTCCGTGAGGCGGCTCTTCGACTTCTACGACGCCTGCGCCCGCGAGGGGATCGCACTCTACGGCGGCGGCCAGTTCGAGCTCGGGCCAGGCCGCGGGCAGATCCAGCTGCTCGCGTCGCTCCACCACGCCGACGCGCCGAACGACGTCGCGCCCTCCGGCTACAACTCGACCGAGCCGGTCCCGGGCCTCCCGGTCAGCCCGCTGCCACCGGTGTCCGAGCCGGGCTTTCGCTGAGCTCGAAGTCCGGGAACGGCGCCAACGGCTCGAAGCGGGCCTGGAAGAATCGCAGCTCGTCCGGCTCGTAGACGAGCTCGAGCCCGGGCACGTCGTCGCGAGCCTCGTGGACGAGCTCGACCACCTCCGCGACGTACTCGAGGTGCTCGCGGGTGTAGACGCGCCTCGGGATCGTGAGCCTGACGAGCTCGAGCCCGTCGTACGGATCGTGGCCGTGCTGGCCCGAGACGATGCCGCGCTCCATCGACCGCACGCCGCCCGCGACGTAGATCGCGGCCGCGAGCGCCTGTGCGGGGAAGCGGCGCTGGGGCACGTGCGGCAGGAAGCGCTTGGCGTCGAGGAACACCGCATGCGCCCCGACGGGGACGACGATCGGCACGCCGGCCTCTTGCAGCCGCTCTCCGAGGAAGCGCACCTGCTCGACATAGGAGCGGACGATCGACTCGTCGGCCGCCTCGCGGATCCCTTGCGCGAGCGCCTCCATGTCATGGCCCGCCATGCCGCCGTAGTGCGGAAAGCCCTCGTAGACGACCACGAGCTCGCGCATCCGTCGCGCGACGTCCCCGAGGTCGGTCGCCGCGAACCCGCCGATCGGGACGAAGTGGTCCTTCTTCGACGAGAAGATCGCGCCGTCGGCGAGCGAGGCGATCTCGCGAAGGATCGCCGACATCGGTCGCGCGGCGTGCTCCGGCTCGCGATCCTTGACGAAGAGCGCGTTCTCGGAGGCTCGCGTCGCGTCGAGGAAGAAGGGAACATCAAACTCACGCGTGAGCGCGCGAACCCCGCGCAGGTTCTCGAGCGAGAAAGGCTGTCCGCCCGCCATGTTCAGGCAGGCCTCCTGGCGGACGAAGGCGATCCGCTCCGGCCCCTCACGGACGATCAGCTCGCGAAGTTTCGGGACGTCGATGTTGCCCTTGAACGGGTGCCGCGACTCCGGGTCGGCCGCCTCCGCGATCGACACGTCGACCCAGCGTGCGCCCGCGAGCTCCGCGTGTGCCCGCGACGTCGTGAAGTAGAGATTCGACGGGACGATCTGCCCCGGCTGGACGAGCGCGCGCGAGAGCAGGTGCTCGGCACCACGGCCCTGGTGGGTCGGGATCAGATGCCGCCAGCCGTACACCTCGCGCATCGCGCGCTCGAGCCGGAAGAAGCTGCGCGATCCCGCATACGACTCGTCACCGAGCTCCATCGCAGCGCGCTGCTCCTGCGACAGGGCAGAAGTGCCGCTGTCGGTGAGGAGGTCGATGAAGACGTCCTCGGCGCGGAGCAGGAACGTGTTGAAGCCGGCCTCGAGGATCGCCTGCCGGCGGCGGGAAGCCGGACGAAGCGCGATCGGCTCGACCACCTTCACCTTGTATGGAGGCGGCAAGACCACGAACGCATGGTCGGCGGGACGCCCGCCACGGACATCGGGGGAACCACGGATGGCCTTCTTCCACAGGTGAGCGACCCTTCCGGCGTGGCGACGATGCGCGCGATCCGCAAGGCGGAAGCCGCTCCAGGTCTCGTGCTCGAGGAGGTGCCGGTGCCCGTCCCGGGCCCCCGCGACGTGCTCGTGCGGGTCGAGGCGGCGAGCGTCTGCGGCACCGACCTGCACATCTTCCGCTGGGACGACTGGGCGAGCTCACGCGTCGTGCCGCCACTCACGCTCGGGCACGAGTTCGCGGGCACGGTCGTCGAGGCGGGGGCCGACGTGCGCGCCGCTGCGGTCGGTGACTTCGTCTCGGCGGAGAGCCACGTGACCTGCGGCACGTGCTTCCACTGTCGGACCGGCCGGGCGCACATGTGCGAGCACACCCAGATCCTCGGCGTCGACCGCGACGGCGCGTTCGCCGACTTCGTCGTGGTGCCGGAGTCGGTGCTGTGGCAGAACGACCGCGCCAAGCTCCCGCCCGAGATCGCGACCCTGCAGGAGCCGTTCGGGAACGCCGTCTTCGCCACCTCGACGCAGGACCTGCCGGGCCACACGGTCGCGGTCCTCGGCTGCGGGCCGGTCGGCCTCTTCGCGATCGCGATCGCACGCGCGTCGGGCGCCGGGCGCGTGCTCGCCTCCGACCACCTCCCCTACCGGCTCGCGCTCGCACGGTCGCTCGGCGCCGAGGTCGTCGACGTCGACGCGGTCGCCGACTCGGCTGCCTGGTTCCGGGACCGCAACGAGGGTGAGGGCCTCGACGTCGTCTTCGAGATGTCCGGTGCGGCGCCCGCAGTGCGCGACGCGTTCCGCATCGCGCGCAACGGCGGCAGCGTCGTCCTGTTCGGGATCCCGAGCGGGCCGATCGAGCTCGACATCGCCGAGTCGCTGATCTTCAAGAACGTGCGTGTGACCGCCGTCAACGGCCGAGAGGTCTTCGCGACGTGGTACCGCACCCGGTGGCTGCTCGAGCACGGGGTCGTCGACCTACGGCCGTTGATCACGCACCGCCTGGCGCTCGCCGAGTTCGAGCTCGCATTCGAGGAGCTCGCGTCCGGGCGCGCGTGCAAGATCGTGCTCACGCCGTGACGCTGCGAACGGACATCGCGGCGGAGCTCGACGCGCTCCGCACGGCCGGCACGTTCAAGCACTTCAACACGCTCCGCTCGCCGCAGGGCGCGGTCGTCGAGATGGAGGGGCGAGGCGAGGTGATCGTGCTCTCGTCGAACAACTATCTGGGCCTCGCGTCGGACCCGCGCGTGGTCGAGGCCGGCATCGACGGCCTCCGCCGCTACGGCGCGGGCACCGCCTCCGTTCGGTTCATCTGCGGCACGTTCGAGCCGCATCACGAGCTCGAGCGGGCGCTGGCCGAGCTCTCCGGGACCGAAGCGGCGCTCACCTACGTGTCATGCTGGAACGCGAACGAGGCACTCGTGCCGACTCTCACCGACGACCGGACGGTGATCTGCTCGGACGAGCTGAACCACGCGTCGATCGTCGACGCGATCCGTCTCGCCCGCCCGGCGCGGAAGGTGGTCTTCCCCCACTCCGACATGGCGGCGCTCGAGCGGGAGCTGAAGGCACTCGAGCCGGGACAGCGCGCGCTCGTGATCACGGACGGCGTCTTCTCGATGGAGGGCGACGTGGCGCGGCTTCCCGAGCTCGTCGAGCTCACGCGCGCCCACAACGCAACGCTCGTCGTCGACGACTCGCACGGCGTCGGTGTGCTCGGGCACGGCGGCCGTGGCACGGCGGAGCACTTCAGCCTGCTCGGCGAGGTGGACGTCGTCACCGGAACGCTCGGCAAGGCGCTCGGGGGCGCGGCCGGCGGCTATGTCGCCGCCGATGCCGAGATCTGCGAGCTGCTCGCGCAGCGCTCGCGCCCGCAGCTCTTCTCGAACGCGCTGCCACCGACGGTCGCCTGTAGCGCGCTCCGTGCGGTCGAGTTGCTGCGCTCCGAGCCGGCGCTCGTCGAACGGCTGCATGCCAACACGGCCCGCTTCCGCTCGCAGCTCGTCGAGGCCGGCTTTCGGCCCATTCCCGGCGACGCCGCAATCATCCCGATCGTGCTCGGCGACACCGCGGTGGCGATGCACTTCTCGGAGCGCCTGCTCGAGCGCGGCGTCTTCGTCACCGGCTTCGGCTACCCGGTCGTCCCCGAAGGGACGGCGCGGGTGCGCGTCCAGATGTCGGCCGCGCTCACCGACGAGCACCTGGGCCGGGCGCTCGAGGCGTTCGTCGAGGTCGGCCGCGAGTTCGGACTGCTCTAGGCTCCAGCCTGGCCGGACTCGTGGCCGTGGCCATGGTGCTTCTTCGTGCCGGTGTCCGGGCCGGCGGAGCACGGCGGCATCGTGTCCCCGTGGCGGAGGTGCGCGTTCAGGGCGTGAACGTTCACCGTGATCATCACCCACGGATGCTTCCGCGAATGGGTGCGGTGGCAGATCGTCACCCGGTACTGGCGGCACGAGCTGCTGCCGTACTGGCTGCCCGACGACCCGTACTGCCCGCCGGCCGAGCCGTACTGGCCGCCGGAGGAGCCGTACTGGCCGCAGGAGGGGCCGTACTCGTGGCCGGAGGCAGCGGCGGCGGTCTTCGCAAGCGCGGGGGCGCCGAAGACGGCGAGCGGGACGAGGAGTGCCGCCGTGACGGCGATCCCTCCGAGAATCCTTCCGCGGCTGCGACGTGCCAAGGCGCTCTCCCCTCGAGACGGACGGTGACGATGCGGGCATCGGCGGCCTCGCGCCGCGGCGTGATCACTCGATCAGGTGTCGCTCGGGAGGCGCGACCAGATCTCCGTGTCCTCACGGCGGCCCTGCTTGACATACGTCGAGCGCAGCAGCCCCTCTCGAACGTACCCGCACCGGGCGGCGACCCGCCGCGACGGCTCGTTCGCCGGGCTGATCAGCAGCTCGAGCCGCTCCGCGCCCAGGCTCGACAGGGCCCACTCCGTCAGCTGTCCCAGCGCGGCCGTCGCGACGCCGCGACCGCGGGCCCGAGGCGAGACGACGTAGCCGAGCTCGGCCGTCCGTGTCTCCCGGTCGACCTGCGGGACGAGTGCGAGCCCGAGGAAGCTCCCGTCGGTCGCGTCGACGATCGCGAACGCCTCGCGCGAGCCGTCGAGGCGACCCTGCTCGTAGCGGTCGAGCCATGTGCGTGCGAAGCCGCCGGGGACCGGCTCGGGCACGCGCGTGAAGCGGAGCAGGTCGGGGTCGTCGAGCATCGCCTCGACGGCGGCGAGGTGAGAGTCGGCGAAGGGCTCGAGCCGGACCGCCGTCACGCCGGGGCGTAGCGGGCGGCCTTGGCGGCGAGCCGCTCGACCGAGCCGTCGCCGGCGGCGCCGAGCGGGTGCCACGCCGCGCCGCCGCAGGGCTCGCCGCTGCCGACGAGGAGGTAGCGAACGTCGAGATGGAAGTGCGCAGGCTCGCCCGGCCGCTCGGGGATCTCGTGGATGTCCAGGTCGAACGGCCGCGGAGCCTCGGGATGCAGGTCGAGCTCGAGCGCGGTCTCCTCGCGCGCCTCGCGGAGGGCGGCCGCCTCCAGCGACTCGTCGGTCGGCTCGACGTGACCACCTGGCTGGAGCAGTCGGCCGAGCTTGGCGTGCTCGACGAGGCAGACGCGTGCGCACGACTCGTCGACAACGAAGGCGGATGCCGTGAAGTGGGCACGCGGCTGCTCGCGGGAGAGCGGCTGCTCGAGCTCCGCCGCGAGACGCAACATGGCGCAGCGATCGGCCTCCTCGCGGTCGTCGCCCGCCACGTACACCGCGAGCAGCTCGACGATCGTCATTCGTACTGGAGCGCCTGCAGCACGTTGAGCCGCGCCGCGCGCCGCGCGGGGAAGATCGCGGCGAGGATCCCGACCACGACGGTCATCACCCCGAAGATGACGAGTGACGTGACCGGCAACGAGAAGACGATGAAGTCGACGCGCGCCACGAGCAGCCCGCCCAGCACGATCCCGAGCGCGATTCCGAGTACGCCGCCGATCAGCGCGGTGATCACGCTCTCGTGTCGGATCATCCGCCGCACCTGCCGCCGTGTCATGCCGATCGCGCGCAGCATCCCGATCTCGCGCGTCCGCTCGAAGACGGTCAGCACGAGCGTATTGACGATCCCGAAGAGGCTCACGATCACGGAGAGCGCGAGCAGCACGTAGAGGACGTTCAGGATCGAGTTGAGACCGCTGATCTGGTTGTTGATGAACTGCTGCCGCGTCTGCACCTTGGCGTTCGGGAACGCCTTCAGTGCGTCGTTCAGGGTCGCGAGCACGGCAGCCGAGGCGCCGCCCTTCACCCGGACGAACGAGTAGAGGTTTTGAGGGTTCGCGTTCTCGGCGTCCCAGGTGCTCTGCGAGATCGTCACGCTTCCGAACGGCGAGCCACCGGTCGGCGGGGCGAAGATCCCCTTGATCACGAACGTCTTCACGGCGCCGCTCGCGAACGTGAGCTTGATCGGCGAGCCGACGTGCAGGCCGTGCTTCTTCGCGTATCCCTTGTCGGTGAACGCGCCGTTCGGGCCGAGCCGAGCGAGCACCGCGTTCGAGCCGTGCGTCCAGTCGAGGTCGAACATCGTCGCGCCGGGCGGGTTGACGGCGGTGGCGAAGAACGACGAGCCGAAGGCGAGCGCCTCACCGGTGCGCACGTTCGTGACCGCATCGGTGACTGGGCTCTTGGCCGCCGCCGCCGCGGCCGAGGTCGGAATCGGGTTGAAGTTGTTCTGCGCGGTGATTGCGTAGTCCGCGTTCCGCCAGATCTTGTCGACGGCGCCGCGGAAGCTCTGGGTGATCCCTGCTGCGAGCACGGCTACGAGCGTCACGAGCGCGAGCCCGATCATGAGCGCCGCCGCGGTCGACGCCGTCCGCTGAGGATTGCGGCGGGCGTTGTCGCGAGCGAGCGTGCCGGGGATACCGCCGATGCGCGTCGCGGGCCAACCGAGCGCCCACGCGAGCGGCCGGATGAAGCGGACGGACAGCAGCGAGATGCCGATGAAGATCGAGAGCGCGCCGAGGCCCATGTAGCCGAGGACGCCGGTCGTGCCCAGGTGCGGTACGAACAGCCCGACGAGCAGCGACGCGAAGCCGAGCAGGGTGAGCACGACGGAGCCGACCGACCGGAAACGGGCGAACCGTGACGGCGGCAGGGTCGCGCCCTCGCGAACCGCGGCGATCGGCTCGACACGCGTCGCGCGGAACGCCGGGCGGAGGCTCGCGAGCACGGTCACGACGATGCCTGCGACGAGCGCGATCACGATCGTCTTCGTCCCGAAGACGATGCCGCTGTTCGGCAGGGTGAAGCCGACGGCGTTGAAGAGCTTGAAGAGCAGCTCGGCGAGACCGAGGCCCGCGAACAGGCCTGTCACCGAGGCGAGCGTCCCCATCACGAGCGCCTCGACGAAGATCAGGTTGAGCACCTGGCGCCGGCTCGCGCCGAGCGTGCGCAGGGTCGCGAGCTCGCGCGTGCGCTGCGCGATCGTGATCGAGAGCGAGTTCGCGATCACGAAGCTGCCGACGAAGAGCGCGATGCCGCCGAATGCGAGCAGGAAGTCGCGCAGGAAGCTGATGAACGAGTCGGTGTCGGAGGCGTCCTTCGCCGCCTGTTGGGCACCGGTGCGGGCCTGCGCCTGCGGCGGCAGCACGGCCTTCACCTCGCTCAGGAGACGTGTCGGGGTGACGCCGGGCTTGCCCGCGAGTGCGATCTCGTCGAAGCGACCGGCCTTCTCGAAGAGCCGCTGCGCAGTCGCAAGGTCGAAACCGGCAAGGGTCGCGCCACCGATCGAGCTGGCGGAGCCGAGCTTGACCGTTCCCGAGATCCGAAACTGCTCGACCGGGCCGAGGGTCTGGACGCCGATCGTGTCGCCGACGTGGAGGTGCTTCTTCGAGGCGGTGCCCGAGTCGACCACCACCTGCCGCCCGTGCGGCCAGGTGCCGTCGACGAGCGTCAGCGGGTTGAACGGCGAGCCGCCGATGACGCTGAAGCCAAGGTTCGGCGCACCGCCGAACGCGATCGTCTTCCCGTTCAGCACCAGTGACGTGCTCGAGTTGCTGACGGCGCCCTGTGCCTGGGCGACGTCGGGCAGGCCCCGCAGCTGCGCGAGCAGCGCGGTCGACACCGTCGGCGCAAACGAGCCCTGACCGTTGTTCGAGAGGTTGAACGCCGCCTTCCCGGAGACGACGACGTCCGAGCCTGCGCGCACCTCGGTGTTGATGAAGTTGAACGCCTTCTGGATCGAGTCGGTGAGCACGAGCGTGCCGCTCACCATCGCCACGCCGAGCACGATCGCGAGCGCCGTCAGCACCGTGCGCAGCTTGCGCCCGACGATTCCTGCGAGGGCGACCCGGATCATGCGGCTGCGCGGTTCATCGCGGCGAGGATGTCCGCCGCACTCGAGCGGGGAAGCTCTTCGACGATCAGGCCGTCGCCGAGGAAGAGGACGCGGTCGGCGATCTCCGCCGCATGCGCGTCGTGGGTCACCATCACCATCGTCTGCCCGAGCTCCTCGGCTGAGGATCGGAGCAGCTCGAGGATGTCGGCACCCGTCTTCGAGTCGAGGTTGCCGGTCGGCTCGTCGGCAAAGACCACCGTCGGCTGCGAGACGAGCGCCCTCGCGATCGCCACGCGCTGCTGCTGGCCGCCCGAGAGCTCGGCGGGGCGGTGCTTGCGGCGGTCGGTGAGACCGACGCGCTTCAGCAGGTCCTCGAAGAACGCCGGCTCGGGCTTCTCGCCTGCGATCGAGAGCGGCAGCAGCACGTTCTCCTCGGCGGTGAGCATGGGCAGCAGGTTGAAGAACTGGAAGACGAAGCCGATGTGGTCGCGGCGGAGCAGCGTCACGGCCCGGTCGGACATCGACCCGACATCCTGGCCGGCGATCTGCACGACGCCGGACGTGGGCTTGTCGAGGGCGGCGAGCAGGTGCATCAGCGTCGACTTGCCGGAGCCCGAAGGCCCCATGACCGCGACGAGCTCGCCGGACTTCACGTCCAGCGTGACGCCACGTAGGGCGTCGACAGCCGCCTCACCCTCGCCGTAGCGGCGGGTGAGACCGGTTGCGCTCACAACTGTTCCGTTCGAGCTCATGTCGACGAGGCTAGCGAGAACCACGATGGTCTCGCCATCGGGACTGACCCCTAATCGACCCTTACCTGCTTGAACGCGGGGATGATCCGGTCGCCGTAGGTCTGGAGCGTCTCCTCCTGCCCGTGCGTCATCAGGTAGATGTTGAACTGGTCGACGCCGACCTCCTCGAGCTCGCGCAGCTTCTCCGTGCACTGCCCGATGCTCCCGATCACGCAGAAGCGGTCGCAGATCTCGTCCGTCACGAACTCTCCGTGCTTGGCGCCCACGCGCGAGTGCTCGTCGTAGTCGTAGAACTTCCGCGCCAGCACGTAATCGGTGAGCGCCTTCGGGACCGTGCTGCCGTCGGCGCCGTAGCGGTCGATCAGGTCCTTGACGTGGTTCGAGACCATGGCGGGGAACCACCGGACCTGGTCGCGCGCATCCTGCAGGTCGTCGCTCACGTGGCTCGGCGCGCTGACGATGCACTTGAGCGCGTTCGGGTCGCGACCGGCTTCGGCCGCTGCCCTCCGGGCCGTCTCCATGATCCACTGGATGATGTCCGGGTCAGCGAGCTGGATGATCACGCCGTCGCCCTGCCGGCCGGCGACGGCAAGCGCTTTCGGCCCGTAGCCCGCGACGTGCATCTCGATCTCCGGCAGCTCGGGTCGCACCCACTTGAGCTGCAGCTCCGTGCCGTTCCACTCGACCTCGCCGCCGTTCATGAACGGCTTCAACATCTTCAGGGCGTCCTCGAACTCCGCCACCTTGACCGGCTGCTGGCCGATGTACCGGCGCGCCGAGTCGCCCCGCCCGATCCCCATCACCATGCGCCCGTTCGAGATGTCGTGCAGCGTCGCGTAGGCGCTCCCGAGCACCGTCGGCTCCCGCGTGCCCGGATTCGTGACCATGTGGCCGAGCTTGATCGTCGAGGTGCGGTCGGCCGTGAGCGCGAGCGTCGGCATCGACTCCTGCCAGAGCACGTGCGAGTCGTACGTCCAGGCGTACTCGAACCCGTGACCCTCTGCGAGCTGGATCAGCTCGATCATCCGCGTGTACGGCGGGTCGGGCAGGACAGTGACGCCGAAGCTCAGTGGCATGGGCGAGAGCCTAACGCTCGAACCTCACGGCAGGCTGGCCTGTTGCGAAGGGGTGCCAGACACCTCTAGGTGTCTGACACCGTTTGGCGTTGGGTAGGCGTGCGTCGCTGAAACGCACGAACCTGGTCGGTCACGCGAGCCACGCGATCGTCTTCGACACGAGCCGGTCGAGCGCCTCCACCGACAGCGCGAGGTGCTCGCGCTTCGTGTCCTCGAGCTTCGTGTGCGAGAGCCCGCGCAGGCTCTGCACGAACAGCATCACGGTCGGCACCCCGGCGCGCGCCACCTCGGCGGCGTCGTGCAGCGGGCCGGAGGGCAGCCGGTGCGAGGCGCCCGCAACCTCACGAATCGACTCGTCGGCGAGCTGGATCAGGGCCTCGTCGAACAGGATCGGCTCGATGCTCCAGATGCGCTCCCATTCGACGTCGATGTTCTCCTCGCGGGCGAAGCGTCCCGCCGCCACCTGCGCCATGCGCAGCATCCGCGCGAGCTCGGCCGCGTCGAGGTGACGCTGGTCGAGCAACTGCTCGGCCGTCTCGACGACCGACGTGACGATCCCCGGCCGGCAGACGACGCCGCCGGAGGTGCACACGGCGCCGCCGCCGACCTCCGCCGCGATCTCGCGGATGTGGAGCGCGAGCTTCGCAGCCCCGGCGAGCGCGTCGCGGCGCTTGTCCATCGGCGTCGACCCGGCGTGTGCCGCCTGGCCCCGCCAGGTGAAGCGCGACCGCTCGACGCCGAACGTGCCCAGCACGACGCCGAGCGGCAGGTCGAGCGACTCGAGCACGGGGCCTTGCTCGATGTGCAGCTCGAGATAGGCGGACGCGCCTGCGAGCTGCGACCGGGCGGCGAGAGCGCCGTCGAGCGACACGCCGTGACCTGCAAGCGCGGCAGGCAGGGTGATCCCGTCGCGATCCGTGAGCCTTGCGAGCTCGTCCTGGTCGGCCATCGTCCCCGACGCGGCGGAGGACCCGAACAGGGAGCGTCCGAAGCGCGCACCCTCCTCGTCGGCCCACGACACGAGCCGCACCGTGACCGGAGGCTCTCCGTCCGCCGCGATCCGGCGCAGGACCTCCGCCCCCGCCAGGCAGTTGAGGCACCCGTCGAGCCAGCCGCCGTTCGGCACGGAGTCCATGTGGCCGCCGATCAGGAGCTCGCGCTCCGACGCGCCCGGGAGCGTGAACCACTGGTTCCCGGCCTCGTCGATCAGCTCCTCGACGCCGGTGCCCTCGAGGCGCGAGCTGAGGAAGCCACGGGCTCGTTCCCACGTGTCGGTCCACGCCACCCGCTGCGCGCCGTTCTCGTCGCCCGTCAGCTCGCGGAGCTCGTCCAGGTCGCGCAGGCAGCGGGCAGGATCGAGCGGCATCGGCACGATCCTAGACCGCCATCGACCGTGATAAGAAGGCGGCATGACCGCCTCCGTCGCGATCGGAAGCGTACGTCGGGCAGCGACGGTTGTGGCCGGGCTGGTCGGCTTCTACGAGCTCTACCACTGGGTCTGGGCGACGACCCGCTGATGGTGCATGTCACCGCAGGAGGCAAGTAGGCACGTAGACTCGGGAACGGGTTCGAGCAAAGGAGCGATTCGATGTCCGTGCTGATCAAGGGCGGCCGCGTCGTCACCGCCGCCGACGACTACGTCGCCGACGTCTTCGTCGAGAGCGAGCGGATCTCGCTGATCGGCGAGTCACTCGACGTGCAGGCCGAGAGGGTGATCGACGCGGCCGGCAGGTACGTCTTGCCCGGGGCCGTCGACCCGCACACGCACCTCGAGATGCCGTGGCGTGGGAAGACGACGGTCGACGACTTCTACCACGGGCATGCGGCGGCGGCGTTCGGCGGGACGACGACGCACGTCGACTTCTGCATCCAGGAGAAGGGCCAGTCGTTCACGGAGGCGCTCGAGACCTGGCACGGCAAGCGCGAGGGGAAGGCGCTGATCGACAACGGCTTCCACATCATCGTCACCGACATCGGCGAGCGCGGCGAGCGGCTCGAGGAGCTCGCACTGCTTCCGGAGGAGCACGGGGTCACCTCCTACAAGCTCTTCATGGCCTACAACGACTCGCTCCGGGCGAGCGACGAGACCCTGTTCAGGGTGATGAAGGTCGCGGCGAAGACCGGGGCGCTCGTGATGGTGCACGCGGAGAACGGCGACGCGATCGAGGTGCTGATCGCCGACGCGATCGCCCGCGGCGAGACGGCGCCGATCCACCATGCGCTGACGCGTCCGCCGGAGTTGGAGGGCGAGGCGACGAACCGCGCGGTCCAGCTGGCACACATCGCCGGTGCGCCGCTCTACGTCGTCCACGTTTCCTGCGCGGAGTCACTCGAGCCGATCCGGATCGCCCGCGAAAAGGGCTGGAACGTCTGGGGCGAGACGTGCACGCAGTACTTCTTCGTCGACCTCTCGTATCTGGAGCGGTTGGAGAGCTTCGAGGCAGCCAACTACGTGTACACGCCGCCACCGCGGCCGAAGGCGAACCAGGAGATCCTCTGGAACGCCGTGCGGACGAACGAGCTGCAGGCGATCTCGACCGACCATTGCGCGTACACGCTGGAGCAGAAGGCGCTCGGTAGGGACGACTTCCGCCAGATCCCGAACGGCGCGGTCGGGATGGAGAACCGGCTGCAGATGATCCACCAGTTCGGCGTCCGCGAGGGGCGCATCACCCTCAACCGGATGGTCGAGCTGCTCTGCACGGGCCCGGCCAAGCTCTTCGGCCTCTACCCGAGGAAGGGGACGATCGCGATCGGCGGCGACGCCGACATCGTCGTGTTCGATCCCGAGAAGCGGGTCGTCATCTCCGCGAGGACACACCACTCGGCGTCGGACATCAACATCTACGAGGGCATCGAGGTGCAGGGCACGCCGGAGGTCGTCCTCCGTCGCGGCGAGGTGATCGTCGACGGCGACGAGCTCCTGGCGAAACCGGGCAGCGGCCAGTTCGTGCGGCGGGCGAAGTTCGGCGAGGAGCTCAGGCCGGCGGCGCTCCAGACGGCGTAGCCGCCCGATCCGGGCGGTCAGCGTCAGCCCCGATGCGGCGGCCCGGCGGCGCCGCCACCCTTTTCGCGGGAGGACGCGCATGCGCCGGACCTTGTTGCTCGCTCTCGCGCTCGCTGCGGCGACGGCCTCGCTCGCCGGTGCCGCCTCCAGCTGGCGGCGTCTACCTGCGGCGCCGATCGGTACGCCGAGCGAGACGGTCGGCATCTGGACCGGCGAGGAGCTCGTGGTCTTCGCGCGCGCGCAGCCGAACCCGCCGTGGTCGGTCGACGTCGCCGCCGCCTACGACCCGGCCACGCGGACGTGGCAGCGGCTGCACCCGCTCGCCGGCCCGGCCGGGAACTATGAGGGCCGCTACCAGGCGGTCTGGACGGGCCGCGAGCTGCTCGTCCTCGGGCCGTTCGACTTCCAGGGCTACACGCCGGCGGCGGACCGCTGGCGGCGGCTCCGGAGCGGCGGCAGCGGGCCGAACGAGCTCGTCGCCTGGACGGGCCGCGAGGTGCTCACGTGGGGCGGCGGCTGCTGCGGCGACGCGTCGAGCGCCGGTGCCGCGTACGACCCGGTGACGAACACCTGGCGGAAGCTCCCCGCCTCGCCTCTTGCCCCGAGTCAGGGGCCCCAGGGTGCCTGGGACGGCCACGAGCTGGTCGTGCTCGTCTCGGGCCTCGACCCGGACGGCAACCCATACCCCGCCGGGCTCGCGCGCGCGGCCGCCTACGACCCGGCGACGAATACGTGGCGGCGGATCGCAGCACCGCCTGAGCGGCGCTCCGGCGCCGTCGGCGTGTGGGACGGCGAGGAGATCCTGTTCGTCGGCGGCTCGGCGGCGCGCTTCGCGACGCCTCGCACGAAGATCGGTCTCGCCTACGACCCCGCCGGGAACCGGTGGCTCCGACTGCTGCCGGCACCGGCGTTCGCCCACGGGTTCGCCACCGTCCGCGCGGGCGGACGCGTGCTCGCATGGGGCGGCGTGCCCGCGCACGGCGCGGAGTACGTGCCGGCGGCCGGCAGGTGGTTCGCGCTGCCGCGCGCGCCGCTGCGCGGCCGGCAGTCCCCTGCGGTCGTCTGGACCGGCCGCGCGCTCCTCGTCTGGGGCGGTCGCGGCCTCGCCGACGGCGCCGCGTTGACGCTCGGCTAACGCGTCTGCGGGAAGCCGAGGTCGACCTTCGAGGTGGCCGGGTCGGGCCAGCGCGAAGTGACCACCTTCGTGCGCGTGTAGAAGTCGATCCCTTCGGGCCCGTAGATGTGACGGTCGCCGAAGAGCGACGCCTTCCAGCCGCCGAAGCTGTAGTACGCGACGGGCACGGGGATCGGCACGTTCACGCCGACCATCCCCGCCTGGGCCTCGAACTGGAACTGGCGAGCGACGCCGCCGTCGCGCGTGAAGATCGCGGTCCCGTTGCCGTACGGGCTGTCGTTCACGAGCCGCACGGCCTCGTCGTAGGTCGAGACGCGAGTGACTCCGAGCACCGGGCCGAAGATCTCGTCGTCGTAGGCGCGCATGCCCGGCTCGAGCCCGTCGATCAGCGACGGCGCGAGGAAGAAGCCCTCGTCGGGGCAGCTCTCGCGGCCGTCGACGAGCACCGTACCGCCCCCGTCCTCGAGGTAGGACGCGACCTTCTCGCGGTGCTCGCGCGTGATCAGCGGCCCCATCTCGCTCGCCGCATCGAGCCCATCGCCGACCTTCACGTTCGGGATGCGTGCCTTGATCGCGTCGATCAGCGGGTCGGCGACGTCGCCGACCGCGACGACGATCGAGACCGCCATGCAGCGTTCCCCGGCGGAGCCGTAGGCCGCCGAGACCGCTGCGTCGGCCGCCATGTCGATGTCGGCGTCCGGGAGCACGACCATGTGGTTCTTCGCCCCGCCGAGCGCCTGGCAGCGCTTCCCGTGCGCGGTCGCGGTTTCGTACACGTACTTCGCGATCGGCGTCGAGCCGACGAACGAGATCGCGGCCACGTCGCGATGCGTGAGCAGAGCGTCGACGGCGATCTTGTCGCCGTGGATCACGTTGAAGACGCCGTCCGGCACACCGGCCTCCTTGAGGAGCGCGGCCGTGTACAGCGACGCCGACGGATCCTTCTCGGACGGCTTCAGGATGAAGGTGTTGCCGCACGCGAGCGCGGGCGCCCACATCCACATCGGGACCATCGCCGGGAAGTTGAACGGCGTGATCCCGGCGACGACGCCGAGCGGCTGGCGGATCGAGTAGACGTCGACGCCGGTCGAGGCCTGCTCGCTCATCGATCCCTTCAGGAGCTGCGGGATGCCGCAGCAGAACTCGATCACCTCGAGCCCGCGCGTCACCTCGCCCATCGCGTCGGAGAGCACCTTGCCGTGCTCGGAGGTCAGAATCCTCGCGATCTCCTCGCGCCGCTCGTGCACGAGCTCGCGGATCGCGAACAGGAGCTCCGCCCGCTTCGCGAGGGACAGCGACCGCCACGCGGGGAACGCCGCCCTCGCCGCCTGAACCGCCTGGTCGACCTCCTCCACCGATGCGAAGTCGACCGCGCCCGTCTGCACCCCGGCGGCGGGGTTGAACACCGGGCCGCTCCGCCCCGAGGTGCCCTGGTGGGTGCCGCCGGAGATCCAATGGTTGATCGGCTTGACGGTGCTGGGCGCTTCGACGGTCTCGGTCATCTCTGGCTCCTCCTCACGTGGTAGCTACGGAGGGTACCGCGGCCCGGCCGCCGCTAGATGATTGATTCCTGAGTCAGGTGCCTGCGGGGAGGGCATGCACCAAGCAGCGTGACTGGCTCGACCGGGGTCAAGGCCGGTGGGCCTTGGCGCCGGGCGAGACGGGCGCGATGCGCCGTGTGCAGGCCCCCATCCGCAGGTGCCGCACTTGGGAATCAATCATCTAGGATCGGGGCATGGCGACGACTGAGGCGAACACCGAGCTCGGCAGGCAGATCGTCGAGGACGCGAAGCAGTACGTCCTCTATTCGTGGAGCACCCAGAACGCGATCAACCCGATCGCGGTCGAGCGCGCGGAGGGGCGGCACTTCTACGACTACGACGGCAAGGCGTACCTCGATTTCGCGTCGCAGCTCGTCAACGTCTCGATCGGCCACCAGCACCCGAGGGTCGTGCAGGCGATCAAGGACCAGGCTGAGAAGCTGGCGACGATCGGGCCGCCGATGGCGACCGAGTCCCGGTCGCGGCTCGGCAAGCTGCTCGCCGAAGTCACGCCCGGCGACCTCTGCATGAGCTTCTTCACGAACGGCGGAGCCGAGGCGAACGAGAACGCCGTGAAGCTCGCGCGCTGGTACACGGGCCGCCACAAGGTGATCGCCCGCTATCGCTCCTACCACGGCGCGACGGCGGGCTCGATCACGCTCACCGGCGACCCGCGGCGGTGGCCGGCCGAACCGGGCATCCCCGGCGTCGTGCGGATGTTCGACCCATACACCTACCGCTGTCCTGCCGGCCATCCCGACCCGTGCCCCGTCTGCACCGGCGCGCCGCACCTCGAGGAGATCCTCCAGTACGAGGGCGCGCACACCGTCGCAGCCGTGATCCTCGAGACCGTCACCGGCACGAACGGGATCATCGTGCCGCCCGACGGCTACCTGGAGTCGATCCGCGAGGTCTGCGACCGCCACGGCATCGTCCTGATCTGCGACGAGGTGATGGCCGGTTTCGGGCGCACCGGCAAGTGGTTCGGCGTCGACCACTGGGGTGTCGTCCCGGACATCATGACCGTCGCCAAGGGAATCAACTCCGGCTACGTGCCGATCGGCGCGATGATCGTGCGCGAGCCGATCGCCGACTGGGTGCGTGACAAGTTCTTCGCCGGCGGCCTCACCTACAGCGGCCACCCGCTCGCGTGCGCGTCCGCCGTCGCGTCGATCGAGGCCTTCCAGGAGGAAGGGATCGTCGAGAACGCCGCAACGATGGGCGAGCTCTTCCGTACGGGGCTCGACGAGCTCGCGGCGAGGCACCCGTCGGTCGGCGACGTCCGGGGCCTCGGCTGCTTCTGGGGGCTCGAGCTCGTCAAGGACCGCGCCACGCGGGAGCCGCTCGTGCCGTTCAACGGCTCGGGTGACGCCGCGAAGCCGGTCGCCGCGGTCTCGAAGCGCGCGCTCGATCGCGGCCTCTACCTGATGACCCACTGGAACGTCGTCATGTGCTGCCCGCCGCTGACGATCACGCGCGACGAGCTCGAGGAGGGGCTCGACGTGCTCGACGACGCCCTCTCGGCCGCGGACGAGTTCGTCGGCTGATCCCCGAGCGGGTCAGGCAGTTCGCGGCCGTCCCCGACCGCTACACGCGCCTCCCGGAGGACGTGACCCGGTTCGCGGACGACCGCGTCTGCGTCATCCAAGGCTCGGTGTGGGCAGGCGTCTGCGGCGTGCGAGTGGACGCGGACGGCCTCGAGCCGCTGCTCGCGGAGACACGCCGCCTGGTCCCCGCGGAGAAGGCAACCGTGTGGTGGATCGACCCGGGCGCCCGGCCGGCCGGCCTCTACGAGCGGCTGCTCGAGCTCGGGCTGCGCGTCCCGGCCGACCGCGCATCGCTCTTGCACGCGCTCGCCTGCACGAGCCCGCCGCCTCCCGGGCCGGCGGAGGTCGAAGTCCGGCCGGTCGAGAGCTTCGAAGAGTTCCTGGCCGCGACCGAGCTCGCGTGGGTGGCGTTCGCGACGACGGAGGAGCGGCGCGAGCAGCAGCGGCCGCACCTGCGGTCCGAGTTCGAGGCGGCGGCGCGTGCCGGCGTGCCGGTCACGTTCCTCGCCCGCCTCGACGGTCGCCCGGCCGGCCTCGGGCGCTCGGTCTACTCGGACCGCGGCGTCTTCCTGATCGCCGGCGCGGTCGCCCCCTGGGCGCGTGGCCGCGGCGTCTACCGGGCGCTCGTCCGCGCCCGCTGGGACGACGCCGTCGCACGCGGCACGCCGGCACTCGTGACGGAGGCGATGCCGGAGACGTCGTACCCGATCCTGAAGCGCGTCGGCTTCGAGGACGTGTGCGTCATCCGGCGGCTCGAGGACCCGCGCTAGAGAAGAGGCGGCAGCGCGCCCGCTTCGTGCAGGCGGGCGAAGACGTCGACCACCGCCGGATCGAACTGGGTGCCTGCCGCCTCGCGGAGGCGGCGCACGGCCTCGGCGACCGTCAGCTTGCTGCGGTAGGGACGATCGGTCGTCATCGCGTGGAACGCATCGCAGACGAGGATGATCCGCGCCTCGACCGGGATCTGCTCGCCTGCCCGGCCGTCGGGATAGCCGAGGCCGTCCCAGCGCTCGTGGCACGCGCGAACGATCGGGCGGACGTCGGCCAGCCGGTCGATCGGCGCGAGGATCCGCTCGCCGAGCTCCGGGTGCTCCTTCACGATCGCGAACTCCTCGTCGGTGAGCGGGCCGGGCTTTTGGAGGATCGCCGCCGGGATGCCGATCTTGCCGATGTCGTGGAAGAGCGCGCCGAGCTCGACCCGCTTCATCGCATCGCGATCGAGCCGCAACTCGGCGCCGACGAGGAGCGACACGTCGGTGATCCAGCGCGCGTGCGACGACGTGTACTCGTCGTTCGCCTCGAGCGCGTTCGCGAGCGCCGCGACCGTGGATACGAACGTGCGCTCGAGGCTCTCGTAGTGCTCGGCGCTCTCGATCGCGAGCTTCGCCTGGTGCGCGAGCCCCGCGAGGAGCCGGAACTGGCGCTCTTCGAGCGTGCGCTCGCCGATCGGCGCCGCGAGGGCGGCGACCCGGTTGCTCTCGAGGCGCACGGGCGCGACGACCACGCGCGGGAGCTCCAGCTCCCCGAGACCGAGCTCGGCCGGCTCCAGCAGGAACGGCTCCGACGCCGCGAGCCAGCGGTGCGCGACGTCCGCGGAGAAGCGAAGGCTCCCGATCGGATCGTCGGCGAGGTCGTACCCGAACGAGGCGCGTGCGACGAGCTCCATCGGCTCGCGCTCCTCCTGGATCCACAGCGTCGCACGCGGCGTCGCGAGCACGCGCGCCGTCACCTCGGCGCTGCGCCTCAAGACCTCGTCGGGCGACTCGGCGGTGGCGAGCTCGCGCCCCGCCTCGAGCAGCGCGCTCGCGATCTCGGCCGCGTCACGCTGCTTCGCGAACAGCGCCGCCCGCTGGAGCGCAGCGGAGACCTGGTAGGCGAACGCGGCGAGCGTCGTCGCCCGGTCCTCGTCCAGCTCGTCGCAGCCGAGGACGAGGCAGCCGTGGGGCTCGCCGTCGTCGCCGAGCTGCACGGTGACCCCGTCCACGACAGGCTCGCCCGTGCTCGCGACGGCCTCGCCGCCGAGCCAGAGGGTCACGCGCTCGGTCTCGAACAGCGAGCGCGCCGTCGTCACCGACTCGGCGCAGGTCTCGTCGACCGACTCGACACGTGACAGGCGCTCGGCGAGACCGAGCAGGGCCTTCGCGCTCTCCGCCTCGCGCCGCTCCCGCTGGTAGAGCCTCGCGTTCTCGAGCGCGACCGACGCCTGGCCGGCGAGCACCTCGAGCAAGCGCACGTCGGCGTCGTCGAACTGGTTGAGGCCGAGCTTCGAGATCACGATCACGCCGGTGACCCGCGAGCCGTAGCGAAGCGGCACGGCCGCGAGCGACTCCTCGATGTCGGCGGTGCCGGGCACGCGATGCACGAACTCGCACTCGAGCGCGTTCGGCACGAGCAGCGACCGGCCGACCTCGGCGACGCGGCCCGTGATGCCGACGCCGACCTTCGTCGTGTAGGCGTCGGCTGCCGAGCCGGCGTTCTGGTCGTAGTCGCCGACCAGGGTGATCGGGCGGAGGTCGTCGCCGTCCCGCAGCAGGACGCGACAGTTGTGGTAGTCGATCAGCTGGCGGAGCTCGGTGGCGATCGTCACGCCGATCTGGTGCACGTCGTTCAGCCGATTGAGCTTGCCCGCGAGCGACTGCAGCATCTTCAGGTGCGCGATCGACCGCACGTCGCGGGTCGACGACGATCCCGACTCCGCAGGGCGTTCGGTGCCGCTTTCGTCGAAGACGACCACCCGGTTCTTGCCTCGCGCCTTCGCGGTCATCATCGCCGCCTCTGCGCAGGCGACGAGCTCGCGGGGGTTCATCGCGTGCTGTGGCCCCTGCGCGACACCGAGCGAGACGGTCATCCGGCCGGCGGGCTCGAGGTCGAGGTCGCGCAGCTGCTCGATCAGGCGTGCAGCGAGCCCGACGGCGTCGCCGGTGTCGCACGACGGCATGATCACCCCGAACTCCTCGCCGCCGATCCGGCAGACCGTGTCCGAGCCGCGCACCGTCTCGACCGCGAAGCGCGCGATCTGCACGAGCACCTGGTCGCCCGCGCCGTGCCCGTAGACGTCGTTGACGCGCTTGAAGTCGTCGAGGTCGAACATGAGGATCGCGACGCTGTCGTGCACGCGCGACGCGCGCGTCAGCTCGGAGCGCAGGCGCTCGTGGAAATAACGGTGGTTGTAGAGGCCGGTGAGCGAGTCGGTCTGCGCGAGATGCTCGAGGCGCGCGCGGATCTGCGCGTTGTCGAGCGCGAGCGCCGCCGCGTCGCCGAACCACTTCGCGAGCTCGAACTCGTGTTCGGCGAACGCGGCGTCTTCCCCGATGCGGTAGATGTTGAGCGCGCCCTTCAGGGTCCCGCGGGCGATCAGCGGGATCACGATCATCGCCTCGGGCTCGACGGGCGTCCCGGGGACGACCGACGAGCGGGGGTCGAGGTGCGCCTGGTTCGTCCAGACCGGCCGGCGGTGCTCGACCGCCCAGCCGGTGAGGCCCTTGCCGAAGCGGGGCCGGTCGCGCATGATCTCCTCCTCGTACGCCTGCGAGCGGGCGAGCACGGGGACGAGCTCGCGGCGCGGCTCGTCGGCTTCGTACACGTGCAACGCCTCGTAGGGCATCAGGTCGGACAGGGTCGTGGCGATCCGCTCCAGCAGGTCGTCGAGGCTCTGCTCCGAGAGCACGTGGTGGAAGACCTCGGCCAGCCGCCGGTACGACTCGACCAGCACCTCCGGGCGCGCGGGAGCATTGCCGCCCCCGTTCCTGTCCGGCTCGTCGACCCGAGCGAGGCCGATGTCGATGCCCATGGAGACCGTCATCGGCGCGCCGGGCGCTCTGCTTGAGGTTCGAGGCTAAATCAGGTTCGAGGCTAAATCAGGCCGCAGAGCCGGGCCGTGCTGGGCCACGGCCAGAAGCCGCGGCCGGCGCGGTAGGCGCGCACCGCCGTCTCGAGCTGCGCCCACGCCGGCCAGTTGTCGGCCGTCCCCCAACGGTGGACGAAGTCCGGGGCGTAGCGCCGCTCGAAGGATCCGTCCATCTGCAGGCCGCCGTAGTAGCCGTTGCCGGTGTTGGACGTCCACGCGCCCTCGTACGAGTGGATGCACGAGAACGCCTGCACGAGAGCCTGCGGGAGCACCGCATGCGCGTGGGCGGAGACGAGGAGGGTGTCGCGCGCCTCGCGGCTCTGCCACGCCCGTAAGACGTCATCGGGGTCGCCGACGCGAGCCGACGCGAGCGACCGGGAGGCGTGCCCGGGATAGATCCGCTCGAGCCGCAGCGCGAGCCGCCGTTCGGACGAGAGACGACGCCACAGGGTGGCGCGAATCGGAGCCACGCGGGGCAGGTCGACGCCGACGCGTCGCCGGATGCCGGCGAGCGCCCGCAGCTGGGCACGGTGGGCGCGACGTGTCCAGACCTCGATCGTCCAGCTCAGGTACGTCCGGCTGCCGCTCTGACGGTAGGAGAACGAGGTCGGCGTCCTCCGATCGTGCGCGGCGCGCTGATACGTCCAGGTCAGCGAGCGGTAGTGGTCGGCGAGGGCACGCAGGGCGGCGACCTTGGGCTCGGGCGGATGTGCGAAGCCGCGGGCGAGGGCCGAGCCGCTGAGCACGAACGCTGTCAGTGCCGCGAGCCCAGCCAGGCTCAGCGCGAGAGAATGCCGCAAAACAAGTTGTCCTCCTTGGGCCCGGAAGAGGTTCGAGGTCGCGGGGGTTCCGCAGGGTGTCTGGGCATCTCACCCGGCCGTGACCGGGGGACGGTAGCGGGCCTGACAACGCCGACGCCTCGAAGCGTTGAAGGATTTGTAAGGACGTCGTACTGGTTTCGATCAGGAAAACAGGTCGAGCTCGGGCTCGATCACGAGCTCCTGTGCGCTTCCGTCACCCTCGAGCCGGAGGCCGCGGACGACGACCACCGGCACCCCTTCGGCCTTCCCACGCGCCAGATCGGCAGCCGCGGCGATCTCGTCCGCGACCGCGATCCACGTCGCGCGGAGCTCGTACCCGGCCCGGTCGGCGGTGCCGCGCAGGTCGAGGATCGGCGGAAGACCGGCCACCCCGATCGCGACGTCGGTCGTCCCCTTCCGGAACGGCCGCCCGAAGGAGTCGGTGACGACGACCCCGAGGTCACGGCCGGTCAGCTCCTGCAGCCGCGCGCGGAGCGCCCGGGCGCTCGCGTCCGGGTCGACCGGCAGGAGGACGAGCGTGCCCGGCTCGGGAGCGTTCGAGTGGTCGACCCCGGCCGACGCGCAGACGAACCCGTGCCGCGTCTCGGCGATCACGAGCGGGCCACGCTCCCGCACGATCCGCTTGGCCTCGCGCAGGATCACCTCGAGCTCGCGCGGGTCCCGCTCGTCGCCGGCCAGCTCGACCGCCTTCGGCGAGGCCTCGAGGCTGTCGAGCCGGACGATCCGGCCTTCCGCCTTCGACACGGCCTTCTGGGCGACGACGACGACGTCGCGATCCGCGAGCGTCATCCGCTCGGCGATCATCGCCCCGAGATCGGCGCCCTCCGTGATCTCGGGCAGGCCCCTCACCGGGAGGATCGAGATCATCGCGACGCCGGTGACGCGAATACCCGCGTGCGCCTTGTAGCGGCGGTTCAGGTTGACGATCACGGCCGTCAGCCCTTCGAGCGCTCGAGCACTCGCGAGCGGTCCGGCGTCGAGGGCGCGACCGGCGACGAGCTTCCCGCGAGCGCGAGTGCGAGCTCTTTCGCGTCGGCGTCGTCGCCGCAGACGAGCGCGTCCTCGTCGGGCGCTCCCTCGTCGAGGTTGGAAGCGGCGATCGAGTGGAGGCCGGCCGCGACCGGCGCGTCGAGGACGTCCTGGATGCGCTCGGCGAGGCTCCGGCCGTCAGGGTCGGGAAGCATGCCGACGCCCTTGCGGAACTCGATCGCGGTCGCGACGCAGAGGAGCGGCGTGCGCGCCGAGAGCGCGGCGAAACCGCCTTCGCTGTCTCGAGGGCCCCGTCGGCCTTGACGGCGAGGATCGCGAGGTCGACGCCGGCGCACCGCCTCCTCGTTCGTCGCGCCCGTCACGCCGGCGCCGAGCTCCGCCGCCGCCGCGCGGGCCCGCTCGGCGATCGCGCGAGCCGATCACGATCTCGTCCTCGCCGAGCGCCGCGAGCCGCGCGGCGAGCGCCCGGCCGAAGCTGCCGGTCCCGCCGAGGATGGCGATCTTCAAGCCGGGGCTCCCGCCGCGTCGAGCGCGACGGCGGCGAGTCGGCGCGCAGCTTCGACGTCGTGCATCAGCGTGCGGGTGACGACGGCGCGGACGCCGTCCGGCAGGGCCGTGTGCGCGTCGGCCTCGTCGACGACGAGCGCGTCGATCAGGCCGGGGTAGCAGCCGGCCACGTGCGGCGGGCGCGGTGCCGCCGGCGAGCCGTGCGAGCATGCGGTCGGCCGGGCCCTTGACCGCCTTGCCGCCGATCAGCGGGCTCACCGCGACGCAGGGTGCGCGGCGGTGCTCGAGCGCCTCGCGGATCCCCGCGACGGCGAGGATCGGCCCGATCGAGACGTACGGGTTGCTCGGCGCGATCACGATCACGTCGGCGCCCTCGAGCGCCTCGAGCACGCCGGGTGCCGGGGACGCCTCGGGTGCGCCCGCGTAGTGCACTGCGTCGACCTCGTCGGCGTGCCCGCGGGCGACGAACCACGTCTGGAAGGCGAACGTGCCGGCCGGCGTCTCGAGGAACGTGCGCACCGGATCGTCGGAGGCAGGAAGCAGCCGAGCCTCGAGACCGCACGCGGCAGCGATGCGGGCGGTCACCTCGGACAGCGGGACTCCCGTCCGCAGAAGCTCGCGTCCGCACGAGATGCAGGCCGAGGTCGCGGTCACCGAGCCGGAACCACGACTCGCCGCCGAGCTCGGCGACGGTCTCGAGCGCGCGCCAGGTCTCGTCGGCGCGCCCCCACCCGCGCTGCTCGTCGGAGCGGCCCGCGAGCGCGTAGAGGATGCTGTCGAGGTCGGGCGAGACGTGCAGGCCGAGCACCTCGAGGTCGTCGGCGACGTTGCCGACGATGGAGACGTCGGCGGGCTCGACGACCGCGAGCACGCCACGCAGGAACCGGGCGCCGCCGACACCGCCGGAGAGGACGGCGACCTTCACGCAGCGGACTCGAGGCGAAGCGACGCGAGCACGCGCAGCGTGCGCTCGCCGAGCCGTCCCCGCAGCCGCTCGAGGTCGTCGATCGTGTCGACGTCGTCGATGAGGTTCGGAGCGTCGAGCCGCCGGGACGGAGCGAGCGCGGCGAAGCGCTCCGCGCTGCCCGGGCCGTAGACCGGCCGGAAGAGCGTGCTCGTCGGCGAGGCCGAGCGCGTTCGTCGTGCCGTCCGCCGCCTCGACCAGCGCGAGGCCGCCGTCGGGCACGGCGCCCGCGAGCGCCAGCAGGTCGCGGGTGGTCGCGCACGGAAGGTCGGCGTTGACGACGAGGAAGGGCGCCGGCAGGGCGGCGGCCGCGGCCGCGTCGAGCGCGGCCTGCACTGCGGCGCCCTGACCCCGCCGGGGATCGGCCACGTGGCGGGCGCCGCCCGGCAGCGACGGGTTGCCCGGAGCGCGACGACGAGGACCGGGCCGACGGGCTCGGCCGCGCACAGCACGTCCTCGAGCATCGCCCGGGCGAGGCGGTCGCGCTCGCGGGCGCTTACGCGCAGCAGGCGGCGCTTCGGGTCGCTGCTGCGGAACGGGACGACCACGGTCGGCACCCGGCGCACACTACCTCCGCCGGACGGCGCTACGACGCCGTGCGGCCGAGCTCGCGCACGTCGATCCAGTGCGTCCCTCGCAGGGCCTCGACCACGCGCGGATCGGTGTGCTCGGGGTTGAAGACGTGCGCCTCGAGGTCGCAGCAGAGGACAAGCTCGTGCGGCGGCACGCCCTCGAGCAGCACGAACGCGTCGACGGGCAGCTGGGCCTCGGCGAGCGTGTAGTGGCGGAACTGCAGCTCGGGCGCGATCTCCATCAGCGACGGCCAGTCGGGACAGGCGCGGGAGCTCACGATCGCGGAATTGGCGCGCCCGGAGCGATCTCCTGCATGCGTCCAGCTGCCGTCGAGCAGCACCGCGCCGGTGGCCGACCCGGCCGGGAAGACGAAGAAGCGCAGGGC
This sequence comes from uncultured Thermoleophilia bacterium, assembly GCA_963725595.1. Classification (GTDB taxonomy): domain Bacteria; phylum Actinomycetota; class Thermoleophilia; order Gaiellales; family Gaiellaceae; genus PALSA-600. The sequence continues at coordinate 317,527 of CAVRYT010000005.1, forward strand.
GTCGTCGAGCGCGTGCAGCGGCGCCCCGGTCGCGGCGTCCGCGAGCCCGACCCGGAGGTGGAAGCGCCCGTCGGCGAGCGGCAGCCGGTCGAGCCGGAAGCGCAGCTCCCGCTCGCCGCCGGCACCGTTCCAGCCGAGCTCGGACGTGCCGGTCGTCGTCGCGCCGAGCACGAGGCCGCCGTCGTCGCGGAGCTCGAGCGTCACGACCGGCGGTGCGATCCCGGGATCGGCGACGACAGCGAGCCGCACGACGAGCGGCTCACCGGACGCGAACTGGACGCGCTCGTCACCGTCGGCGTCGAGGAGCTCGGCCGCGACGATCCGCGCCTCGCCGCTGCCCCACTCGCGCAGGCCGGCCTCGACCTCGTCGGGGCTCGCCTCGCCCGCGAGCAGCCGCCGGTACGCGGCGATCGCCGCCTCGGTCGGCCCGTCGAACGCGACCTCGCCCTGCCGCAGGAGCACCGCGCGGTCGCAGAGCCGCTCGACCGCCTGCGCGTCGTGCGAGACGAAGACGATCGTGCCGCCGCGATTCTTGAACTCGGCGATCTTGCCGAAGCACTTGCGCTGGAACTGCTCGTCGCCGACCGCGAACACCTCGTCGAGCAGCAGCACGTCGGCCTCGATGTGCGCGGCGACCGAGAACCCGAGCCGCATGTACATGCCGGACGAGTACGTGCGCACCGGGCAGGTCGATGAACCGCTCGAGCTCGGCGAACGCGACGATCTCGTCCATCAGCTCGCGCACGCGCGCGCGGCGCAGGCCGTGGATCGACCCGTTGAGGTAGACGTTCTCGCGCCCGGTGAAGTCGGGATGGAAGCCGGCGCCGAGCTCGAGCAGCGACGCGACCCGCCCGCCGCCTCGACGCGGCCCGAGGTCGGCTTGATGATCCCCGAGACGATGCGCAGCAGCGTCGTCTTGCCGGAGCCGTTGCGGCCGACGAGGCCGACCGCCTCGCCGGGCTCGATCGTGAGCGAGACGTCGCGAAGCGCCTAGCACCTCGCGCACGCCCACGCGGCCACGCGCGACGAAGACGTCCTTGAGCGTCCGCTGCGCCTTCGCGTAGACGCGGAAGCGTCCGCGAGACCCGGTCGACGACGACGCGGCCGCGGGTCATACCCGCTCCCGGCGCCGGCCAAGCCGGCGCCTCCGCTCTTTGATGAGCTCCGTCGAGCCTACGCTCATGCGACAACCGCGGCGAGGCTGCGCCGGACGATGTCGCCGAGGACGCGGACGAACTCGGGGTCGTCGTTCGGCATCTCGATCCGCTCGAGCCCGACGTCCGAGCTCGCGCGCCCGGTCACGGGCCTCGGTGGTCGATGTCCCAGCGGATCTCGAGGTGGTCGGAGACGAACCCGACGGGACAGACGAGCACGTGCCGGACGCCCCGCCCCGCGAGCTCGCCGAGATGGTCGAGGATGTCGGGCCGAAGCCAGGGCTCACCGGTCGGGGACTCGCTCTGGAAGGAGAACGACCAGTCCTCGATGCCGCCGGCCTCGGCGACGAGCTGCGCGGTCTCGAGCAGCTGGTCGCGGTACGGATCGCCCTCGGCGAGGATGCGCGCCGGCAGCGAGTGGGCCGTGAACACGACATGGGCCTGCGTTCCCCGGATGCGCTCGGCGAGGAAGGAGACGAAGCCGGGATCGTCGTGCCAGCTCTCGACGAAGGCGACGGGCACGCGGTCGGCCACGGCCTTGTCGAGCAGACGGCGGTAGCCGCCGATCGAGAGCCTGCTGTAGTGCGGGGCGAGCACGAGGCCGACGAGGCGCGAGGCACCCGCCTGCGAGCGCGGCCTCGGCGGCGTCGGCGATGCGCGGCTGCCAGTGCTTCATGCCGGTGAAGACCGGCAGGCCGAGCTCCTTCTGGAGCGCGGCGCGGGTCGCCTCGGTGATCGCGTTCAAGGGGTTCGAATCCTCGATCCCGAGCGCGCGGTAGCGGGCGACCAGGTCCTCGAGGCTCTCCGGCGAGATCGGCCGGCCGCCGCGGATGTCGGCGTAGTACGCCGGCACGTCGGCCATCCGCTCCGGCGATCCGTAGGCCATCAGCACGACGGCGTCATGCGTCACGCCGGTCAAGGTACCGAGCGCACCAGCTCGGACAGCCGCGTCAGCACGTCCGCCCGGGTCTGCGGCAGCACGCCGTGGCCGAGGTTGAAGATGTGGCCGGGGCGGCCGCCGGCGCGCGCGAGGACGTCGCGCGCCGCCGCTTCGATCCGCTCCCACGGCCCGAGCAGCACCGCCGGGTCGAGGTTGCCCTGGACCGCCGCGATCGTCGCCGACGAGCGCCCAGCCCTCGTCGAGCGGGATGCGCCAGTCGAGGCCGATCACGTCGCCGCCCGCGCGGGCCATCGCCGGCAGCAGCGTCGAGGTGCCGGTGCCGAAGTGGATCGTCGGCACGCCGACGGCGGCGAGGACCCGCGCCGACCACGGCGCGACGAACTCCTCGTAGTCGGCCGGCGAGAGCACGCCGACCCAGGAGTCGAAGAGCTGCACGACGTCCGCACCCGCGCGCGCCTGCGCGGCGACGTAGGCGCGCGAAACAGTCGGCGAGCTTCTCGAGCAGCGCGTGCCAGACCGCCGGCTCGGAGTACATCAGCGCCTTCACCGTCGCGAAGTCGCGCGACGGCCGTGCCCTCGACGAGGTAGCCGGCGACCGTGAACGGCCCGCCGCAGAAGCCGACGACCGCCTGATCGGCGCGGAGCTCGCCGCGGACGATGCGGATCGCCTCGAGCATCGGCGCGAAGGCCTCCTCCGGGTCCGGCACGCGCAGCCGCTCGACATCGGCGAGCGTCCGCACCGGCTCGGCCGACGACCGGGCCGACGCCCTCGACGAGCTCGACGTCGACGCCCATCCCGAGGACCGGGGTCATGATGTCCGCGAACATCACCGCCGCGTCGACGTCGTGGCGCCGCACCGGCTGCAGCGTCACCTCGGCGCAGAGCTCGGGCGTGTTGGATCTCGAAGAACGCGTGCTCGCTCGCGGATCGCGCGGTACTCGGGCAGCGACCGTCCGGCCTGCCGCATGAACCAGACCGGCGTGCGCTCGACCGGCTCGCGCCGCGCGGCGCGGACGAGGAGCGGTTCCACCGGGGCCTAGACTAGCCGCCATGGCGAAGGGACCGCTTGGCGGTCCGCTGGGGCGAGTGGCCCGACGTCGGCGCCCCAGGCGGGCGCCGTCGGGCGCGCCGGGTCGCGCGTCGAGAACGCCGGCACGGTCGCCTGGCGCACCGAGCTCGGGATTCGCCTCGCCTACCACTGGCTCGACGACCGGGACAACCCGATCGTCTGGGACGGCGAGCGCACTCGCCGCGCCGCCGCTCGCGCCCGGCGAGCGCGGCGACGGTCGAGGCGCGCGTGCGCGCTCCGATCCCGCCCGGGCCGCTACCGCCTCGCGTTCGACCTCGTGGCCGAGAACCGCGCGTGGTTCTCCGAGCTCGGCAGCGACGAGCTCGCCCGCGAGGTCGAGGTGCGGCGCGCGGCCGGGCGAGCCGCGGGCCGAGCTGCCCGGCGTGGGTCGAGCCGCGCGCCGACTGGGACGAGCGGGTGCGGCGGCGCACGCCGAGGGCTACGCGCGTCGTCGCCGGCGTCGATCGACTGGGAAGGGCTGCACCGGCCGCGCGCGCTCGCGCCCTACGCGCCCGGGCCCGGCCGGGTGCCCGGGTTCGCGCGCGCCGCTGCTCTGCCCGTCGGTGCTCGACGGGATCGAGCTCGAGCGGCTGGCCGACGTCGCCGGGCTGCCGGCGTTCGCGGCGCCGCGCGACGAGCCGTGGGTCTACGACGGGCGGATCGTCGTCGACAGCTCGATCGCGATCCGGTCGTCGACGCGACCTGAAGACGACCGCGCCGAGCACGAGCGCGACGACGGCGGCGACCACGAGGTAGATCGACGTCGGCAGGCCGCGGCAGGTGCCCGCACCAGATCGCGTCGCGGACGGCGAAGATCGGCGGCGCGACGAAGTTGCCCCAGTGGAGCACCGTCGAGCAGCTTGTGGTGGCCGCTCGCGCGCGTCGGGCCGAGCGGTGGCGAAGCTCCAGAGGATCGGCGTGAGGAAGAACCACGGGAGGAGCGCCGCGGCGAGGATGTGCTCGACGTCGCGGAAGAGCACGTTCAGGCACGCGACGACGAGCGCGAGCCCGGCGACGACGGCCGCGAAGAGCGACGGCGAGCGGGATCGCGAGCCAGCACGTCGTCGCGCGCGCGCCGGGACGAAGATCAGCGAGAGCACGATCAGGATCACGAGCATCACCGCGAACGTGACGGCCTGCGTCGCGACGACCGAGAACGGCGACGAGCTGGCGCGGGAAGCGCACCTTCTTGATCAGCTCGGCGCTGTCGACCATCGAGCGGGCCGCCGTCTGCAGCGAGTCGGCGAAGAAGATCCAGCACGCGAGCCCGGCGAGCAGGTAGAGCGGGTAGTGCGGGATGTCTTGGTCGGGAAGATCACGCCCGAAGACGAGCAGGTAGACGCCGATCAGCGCGAGCGGGTTGACGAGCGACCAGAGGATCCCGAGCACCGAGCCCCGGTACTTCGCCTGGAAGTCGCGCCGGAAGAGGTTCGCGAACAGCTCGCGGTAGCGAAGGAGATCGGCGTAGACCGTCACGGCGGACTAGTGTAGGGACGGAGCAGTGCCGGCAAACACAGCCCTAACACCGCTCGCACTACCCTCGACGCCCGTGAGCACCGTCGCGGCGCTCGCCGCCCTCCCGGCCTCCGCGCTCGTGATCTGGGCGCTGCTGCGGTCGCCGCTCGCGCCGCCGGCTCGTCGCGCCGCCCTCCGCCGACCGCTGGCACGACCGCGCCGACGCCGCTCCTCGGCGGGCATCGGCATCTTCGCCGGGTTCAGCGTCGGGCTCTGGCTCGCCGGTCGCGGTCGGCGCGATCCCGGTCACCAAGGAGCTCGCTGGCATCTACGGCGGGGTCGCGCTGGTCTTCGTCGCCGGGCTCGTCGACGACCTCCACGCGCTGCCGCCGCTCGCGAAGCTCGCCGCGCAGGTCGCCGCGGCCGGCATCGTGCTCGCGACCGGCACGCACGTCCAGCTCGTCCACTCGGACGATCGTCGCGTCGGCCGATCGCGGTGCTCTGGCTCGTCGGCATGACGAACGCGTTCAACCTGCTCGACAACATGGACGGGCTCGCGGCGACGCTCGCCGGCGATCGCGTTCGTCGTTCTTCGCGATCGACGCGGTCACGGTCCACCCGAACCACACCGTGCTCGCGTTCGCGCTCGCCGGCGCGCTCGCGTGCGTCGGCTTCCTGCCGTTCAACCTGCGCGCGCACGGGAAGGCGCTCGTCTTCATGGGCGACTCGGGCTCGCAGGCGCTCGGCTTCGCGCTCGGCGGCGCTCGGCCTCTCGGCGAGCTGGAAGGTCGCCGGCACGACCGTCGCGACGCTGCTCCTGCCGATCCTCGTCCTCGCCGTGCCGATCCTCGACACGACGCTCGTCACGATCGTGCGGCTGCTCGACGGCCGGCCGATCTACGCAGGGCGGGCGCGACCACAGCTCGCACCGGCTCGTGCGCTTCGGCCTCTCGGAGAAGCACGCCGTGCTGCTGCTCGCGCTGATCGCGACGGCGCTCGGCGCGACGAGCCTCGCCTACAACGTGCTCGACGACCAGCGGCTCACGATCGTCGGCGTGCTCGTCACCTTCGTCCTGCTCGTCCAGTTCGCGAGCTTCCTCGCCGACGTCGAGCGCCGCGTCGCGACCGGGCGGCGACGGGCACGCTCGGACGCCTTCGCCGTCCACTGGCGGCGCCTCGTCGAGGTCGCTCGTCGACTTCGGGCTCGATCATCGGCTCGTTCCTGGCCGCCTACGCTCGTGCGTTCGGCTGGCCCGGGACGATGAACCAGCGGCACATCGCGACGGTGACGCTGCCGATCCTCGTCGCCGCGCGCTATCCTCGCCTTCATCCCGTTCGGCCTCTACCGCTCGATCTGGCGCTACGCCGGCACGCGCGACATCGCCGCGATCGCGCTCCGCGGTCGTCGTCTCCGAGGTGGTCGCGCTCGCGTACATGGTGCTGACGCAGACATTGGGCGACTTCACCCGCTCGTTCTTCATCGTCGACGCGCTGATCTGCACGGTCGCGATCGGCGCCTCGCGCCTCGCCGAGCGGGCGACTCGTGATCGGAGTGCACGCACGTGCGCAACCGCACGGGCCGGCGGACGCTGATCGTCGGCGCCGGCCGCACCGGGCCGCAGCCTGATGCGCGAGCTGCGCGAGACCGGCCGGCGAGCGCGTGGTCGGCTTCGTCGACGACAACCCGGCGCTGCGCCGGCGGCGCATGCACGGCGTCCCGGTCCTCGGCGGGACGCACGAGCTCGCCGCCTGCTCGAGCGCACCGGCCGGACATCGTGCTCGTGACGATCCCCGACGCGCCGCGCGACCGGCTCGACCCGATCGTCGGCGCCTGCGGACGGGCGGACGTCACGTGCCGCTTCGTCCGGCGCGAGATCGACCTCGATCCGCACGTCGTCCTCGGCGCGGACTGCCGAGTGACTCGGCCGGCACCGGCGCCGTCGGGCGTCTCGACCGCGTTCCTCGCCGCGGCCTCCCGGTCGCCGTCGGCGGCGCTCGCGCTCCTCGCCCTTCTCCTGTGGCGAGGCGTGGATCCGGAAGACGCCGTGGATCTTCACCGACGAGCTCGAGTGGACGCAGATCTCGCGCGCGATCGCCTCGACCGGGCACGCGGCGCGGCGCGGCGAGCCGATCTTCTTCAAGTCGCTCTACGCCTACGTGATCGCGCCGTTCTGGTGGATCCACTCGACGAGCGCCGCCTACGCCGCGATCAAGTACGCGAACGCGGTCCTCATGGCGCTCGCCGCCGTCCCGACCTACCTGCTCGCGCGCATGCTCGTGCCGGCGCGGGTCGCTCTCGTCGCGGCGCTCGCCTCGCTCTGCACGACCGCGCTGTCCTACGCGACCTTCATCCTGCCCGAGGTGCTCGCCTACCCGGGCTTCGCGCTCTGCTCGTGGGTCTCGATCCGTGCGCTCGAGGCTCCGGACGATCCGGGCGGTGGCGCTCGCGGCCGTGCTCGACGTGGTCGCGACGTTCGTGCGCGGCGAGCTCGATCGTCGTGCCCGGCGGCGTTCGCAGCCGCTCTGCGGCGATCGTCTGGCTGGTCGGCGACCGCGCGGTCGCGGCTGCGGCGGCGGTGGGGCGTCGTCGGCCACGTGGTCGCCGCGATCGCCCTGGTCGGCGCGTTCCTCGTCCTCAACCGCTCTTCGGCCACGCACTCGCACGCAGTGGGCAGACTGTGACCTCGCAGTGGCGCGGCCGCATGTGGAGCCTCGGTTTCCAGGCGACGTCCGCGCTCGCGCTCGGCCTCGGCCTGCTGCCGCTGATCGGCGGCCTGGCGTCGCTCTGGCTGCCCGAACGCCGCGACGACCCGGCCTGGCGCGCGTTCGCCGCGTTCACGGCGTCGGCGATCGTCACGACCTGGACGTACACGGCGGTCAAGGCGGCGTACCTGTCGACCGTGTTCGCGACGCGCGTCGAGGAGCGGAACCTGATCTACCTCCAGCCGCTCCTCATCGTCGGCACGGCCGTCTGGATCCGGACCGGCCGCCGCTTCCTTCCCGGCGCACTCGCCGCCTGGGCGTTCACGACCTGGCTCGTGCTCTATTACGGCTACCAGCTCGACTTCCCGTACTTCGAGGCGCCCGGTTACGGCATCGCGGCCATGGCGAACCGCGCGTTCCGCTGGGACCAGCACACGATCCGGATCGCGCTCGCCGGAGCGTCGGCACTGCTCCTGGCCGCGATCCTCGTCGCCCAGCTTCCGCGCATGAGGCGGCTGGCGCGGCCGGCCTTGCTGCTCGTCGCCGCGGGCGCCCTCGCGATGATGCTCGCCGGCGAGGTCACGAGCTCGCGCGGGTCGGCGATCCAGTCGAAGGCGTACGCAGACAACTTGACGCATCCCTTCGACTGGGTCGACCGGATCGCCGGGAGCAGCGGCGTGACGTTCATCGGCCAGGACATCTCGACGGGCGACGCGCTCGGTCTCAACCTGATGGAGTTCTGGAACCGGGACGTGAAGAACGTCTGGTCGCTCGACGGCACGGCCCCGGGCCCCGGACCGACCCTGACGCCGGACCTGAAGACGCGCCGGGGCGTCCTCTCCCACGACGCGGACTATCCGTTCGTGCTCGCCACCGACCGCATCCAGCTCGACGGCTCGGTCGTGGCGCGGCGGCCCGGCCTGACGCTGCTGCGCGTCCCGCACCCACTGGCGCTGCACGAGGCGTCCTACGGCGTGGCGTCGGACGGCTGGATCACCGGCACGAGCGACGACCCCGTCGCCCACGGAACGTTCGCCTACTTCGGCCCGGAGACCACGCCAGGGTGTGCTCCACGTCAGCGTCGGACGCACCGGCTTCTGCTCGAACGCGGCGCCGCCGGCGCACGTCACGATCCGGGTCGGGCCGTTGCAGCTGAACGAGCAGAACGCGCCGGTCGTCCTCCAGCCGACCGACATCCGCCGGCTCGTCGTGCCGAACTGCCTGTCGAAGGAGCTGACGTTCCGCGATCGCTCCGCCGGTGGCGGTCGAGCTCACGGCGACGCCGCTCGTGCACCCGCTCGATTACAACGTCGGCGACAGCCGCTACCTGGGCGCGCAGGTCGGCTTCGCGTTCACGCCGCACTGACGGCGTCGCTCACAGCGCCCGTAGCCGCTCGGGGTGCTTGCGCACGAACCGGGCGACGCCGGCCCAGTGCCAGAGCGTCCGCCGCGTCAGCCACTGCTTGTCGGTGATCGCCTTGTGCTCGTGCGTGACGACCGCCGCCGGCACGTACCAGCGCTCCCAGCCGGCGCGCATCGCGCGGTACGCGAGGTCGATGTCCTCGCCGTAGAGGCGGAAGCCTTCGTCGAGCCCCCCGAGCTCGTCGAACATCGCGCGCCGCAGCATGAGGAAGCCGCCGAGCATCCAGTCGGCCTCGACGGGCTCGGTCGGCGGTGACTCGTCGAGGTGGAAGTGGTGGCGCTGCGGGACGACGAGCCGCAGCGGCGTGCGGCGGACGATCGTGCCCGTCACCGTCGGGAAGCGGCGGCGCGACGGCTGCCAGGAGCCGTCGGGAAAGACCATGCGTGGCCCGGCGATCCCGCAACGCGGTCGCGCCCCCATCAGCTCGCGCAGCGCGGCGATCGCCCCCGGGGTGGCAACGGCGTCAGGGTTCGCCGTCACGACGAGCTCGGCGGTCGTCAGCGCAACACCCTTGTTGACGTTCGCGGCATAGCCGAGCGGCCGCTCGTTGTGCACCGCGTCGACTCCGTCGGGAACCGAGCCGGGGACGTTCGCGATCACGACGAGCTCGTCGACCTGCGGACGGAGCGCGGGCAGGCACTCCCCGAGCTCGTGTGCGTGCTGGTGGCTGACGACGACGGCCGCGACCCTCATCCGAGGAGCCTCCGATAGACGTCGGCAGTGCGGCGCGCGGTCTCCTGCCACGTGAAGAGACGTGCGCGCTCGAGCCCGGCGCGTGCACGGCGCTCGCGGCCGGCCAGCGCCTCGCGGATCCCCGCGACAAGGTCGCCATAGATTCCGGCGTCGCCCGCCACCTCGCGCAGCGCTGCATCGTCGGAGAGGACGACGGGGGTCCCGCTCGCCATCGCCTCGAGTACCGGCAGGCCGAAGCCCTCGTAGCGCGACGGAAGCACGAGCACGGCCGCCCGCCGGTAGAGGTTCGCGAGCTGGTCCTTGTCGACGACGCCGCGGATGTCCGCTCCGCCGGCGCGAAGCTCGCGCGCGAGCGCAGGCTCCTTCTCGGGGCCGACCACCACGAGCGGGAGGCCGGCGGCGCGGGCGGCGGCCAGCGCGGCGAGCGGGTCCTTCCGAGCCTGCACGGCTCCCACGAACAGCACGTAGCCGTCGTGCGAGCCGTCGCCCGGCGTGAACGCGGGGTCGACCCCATGTGGGGTGACCGTGATCTTCTCGGGCGCGATCCCGTAGAGCTCGACAGCGTCGCGCTTCGTGCGCTCCGACACCGCGAGCAGGTGGTCGGCGCGACGCGCGGCGCGCGGGACGACCGCCTTGAACGTGAGCCGATCGACGAGGCCCATCGCCGAGGGGTCGCGCTCGAAGTGGAGATCGTGCAGGGTGACGACGCTGCGGCCCCGGAAGCCGAGCGGGAGCGCGTGCTGGAAGTGCGCGACAGCCGGCCGCTCGCGGCGGAGCAGCCTCGGCAGCGACCAGGCCATGCGCAGCTCCTGCGACCGGGCGGGCAGCGGCAGCGCCCGCACACCGGCCGGCACGAGCTCGGGATGGCGCGTGACCGCCGCGAGCTCGAGCTCCGGCGCGACCTCCGGCAGCGTGCGCAGCAGGTTGAGCAGATAGGTCTCCTCGCCGGTGCGGTTGCGGCCCAGCACGTCGGCGTCGATCAGGATCACCCGAGCTCCTCGTAGACGCGCCACGTCTCGGCCGCGACCTCGCGCCACGACGGGCCCCGTCGTGGCGCCGCGGCGGCGGCGCGGGCGATGCCGTCGCGGATCGAGGCGACGTCGTAGGGGTCGACCTCGACGGCGTCCCCGGCTGCGAGCTCGATCATCGCCGAGCCTCGGCTCGTGACCACCGGGCAGCCGCAGGCGAGCGCCTCGGCGACCGGGATGCCGAAGCCCTCGTAGAGCGACGCGTAGACGAGGCAGCGCGCACCGCGGTAGAGCGCCGCGAGCTCCCCGTCGCTGACGTCGGGAAGCCACGTGACGTTCGGCGGCGGCTCGATACCGCCCCAGCCGCGTTCGCCGACGACGCGCAGCTCGCCGTCCACGGCGGCCGCCGTCCGGGCGAGGTTCTTCCGCGGCTCGAGCGTGCCTACGGCGAGCACGTAGTCGCCGTCGGCCTTCGGCCCGTCCGGCGTGAACACCTCCTCGACGGCGTTCGACAAGACTCGGATCTTGGCGTCGTGCACGCCAAGGAGGGCGACGAGCTCCCGCCGAGTGAACTCGGACACGGCGATCACGCGGTCGGCGGCCGCGACCACGCGCGGCACGGCAAAGCGCGAGTAGGTCCGCGTCCAGCGGTTGAACCATTCGGGATGCCTCAGGACGGCGAGGTCGTGCACGGTCACGACGAGCCGTTGCCGCGCGCGAAACGGGCCGCGAAACGTCGGGCAATGGAGCACGTCGGCGTCGGCCTTGAGACGCGGGTACCAGAGCGTGTCCGCCGCGAGCGTGCCGAGGCGGCTCGTCGCGGGGAACGAGACCTCGACGACGTCGAGGTGCTCCAGGAGCCCACGCACGTAGCGAGCGGTGCCCGCGCGGGTCTGCGCGAGCGGCGTCGTGTCGAGCGCTACGCGTATCGCTCGTAGCCCTCCACGAAGACCTCGCCGACGCGGCGCCACGAGAAGCCGCGCGCGTGCTCGAGGCCGTGCTCCCTGAGCTCGTCCCGCCGGGCGAGCGCGTCGCGGATCGCCGCCGCGATCGCATCTGGGCTCTCGGGGTCGGCCCGCAATGCAGCCGCCCCTGCCGCCTCGTCCATGGACGGGTGCGACGAGACGACGACCGGCGCGCCCGAGGCCATCGCCTCGGTGATCGGCATGCCGAAGCCCTCGAAGCGGGACGGGTAGACGACCGCGGCCGCACCGCGGTAGAGCCGCGCGAGCTCCTCGTCGGTGACGCGCCCGAGCCGCACGACACCCGGGCGGTCGAGGAGCGGCTGGTCACCCCAACCCTGCCCGCCCACGAGTGCCAGCGAGAGGCCGGTGTCGCCGAGCAGCGCGAACGCCTCGACGAGCGTGCCCAGGTTCTTTCGCGGCTCGAGGGTTGCGACGGTCAGCAGGTACGGCCCGCCGAGATCGGCCGCCTCCCCGTCGGCGGAGAAGGCGGCGCCGATGCCAGGGTGCGCGACAAGGACACGTTCCCGCGGGAACTCGCACGTGGAGGCGAAGTCGTCGGCGGTGAAGGCGGAGTTGGCGAAGACCACGTCGCAGGTGAGCGCCGCGTTGCGGTACTTGCGGCTGTGCATCGCGCGCGTCCGCCGCGTCGTCCACTCGGGGTGGTGCAGCGGCACGAGGTCGTGGATCGTCGTCGCGCGCACGCCGCGGCGCTGCGGCGGGTACATCCAGTCGCTGAAGTGCAGGGCGTCGAAGCGGCCGAGGAACCGCTCGGCGGGCGGGTAGCCGGCGACCGACCAGGCGGTCCGGAACCCGTGCGCGCCCGGCAGGCGCGCGAGCCGCAGGCCCACGTCGACACCGGCGAGCGTCTCGGGGATGACCCGCTTCCCGGCCGGCGACGTGGGCGCGAACGCCACGACCTCGTGCCCGCGCTCGGCGGCGACCTCGGCCAGCCCGCCGAGCGAGCCGCGGATGTAGTTGTTCACGCCCGTCCGCTCGTGCGAGAGCGGCGAGACGTCGAACACGATCCTCACCTGGTGATCTCGACGCGCAGGAAGCGGATGCCGAGCACGCGTGTGTCCGTCGAGCCCGGCTCGACGACGGCGGGCTGCGCGACGGGCAGGACGCCGAAGTGCACGACGCAGCGGCCGTCGACCGGCTGCAGAGGGATCGAGACCGTGCGGGTGGCGGCGTACGGGACGATGAACGTCGACTGCCGACCGCCGCTCGTCGCGGTCACCGTCGATTCGGTGCGAATCAGCTTCGCGTCGCCCGACAGGGTCACGCGCAGCGCCTGACCCGGCGAGCAGCGGTAGAGCGTGTAGCTCGCCCGCGGCCCCGACCACGAGTCGGGCGAGATCCCCGTGACGGCGCTGCGGACGCCGAGCGGTCGCACGACGCGGTAGACGGCGAGCCCCTTGACCGCGTCCTCGAGCACGACCTGCTCGTCGAGCGCGAGCGCCTCGCTCGTAAGCACGTACGGTGCAGGGATGCCGGCGATTCGTCCCGTCTGCGGGTCGACGTGCACCGGCGTCTCCGGGAGCGTGCCAGGCGTCGGGTCCGCGACGTCGTAGACATCGTGCACCGAGCGGTTGAAGAACTCGTTCGTCCACACGGTGAACTTGTCCATCGTGCGCGAGTCGTAGAGGACGGCGATGTTCGCGTTGCGGCCGAGGGCGTGGTCGAGCCAGTCGCGGCGCGGCTTCGCCGTCCCGCCGTAGAGGGCGCCGAGCGATGCGTGCTGGATCCCGCCGTGCGGGTTCGACTCGATCGACCAGAGAGCCCCTCCGTACAGCGCGAGCAGAACGAGCGGCAACGCGATCCCCCACCGCGGCGGCAGCATCAGGAGCAGCAGCGACATCAGGATCGCGCCCGCGAGCACGACGGCGCCGACCTCGTCGAGCGAGACGACCGTGTCCTGCAGCGTCCAGAGCGGGATCAACGCGAGCGTGTCCGAGGTGGCATTGCCGTTGATCAGCCCGCTGTAGGGGACGACGCCGACGAGCGCCGCGGCGATCACCGCGCAGACGCCGGCCGCGCGCGGCCGCGGCAGCCCCCGCTCGACCCACCAGCAGAGCGCGATGAAGAAGAACGGCGCGACGAAGAACATGTTGCGCTCCTCGATCCGCTGGCTTTGCGTCGCGGCGAAGGTGGCCACCTCGAGGATCAGCCAGGCCGAGAGAGAGGCCGAGGCGGCGACGAACGGCGAGCGCCGCTCGCGCGTCGTCAGCAGGAAGAGGAGCGCCGCGAACGGCGCGACGCCGACGTAGAGGTCGAGCTCGCCGAGGTGGTAGACGACCCACTTGAGAATCGCGCCGAAGGAGTAGTGCGCCCCCGTCGTGACGCGGTAGGCGCCGAGGATCGCGAGCGGCGAGTGCCCGCGCACGACCTCGTAGGCGAGCACGAGCGCTGCACCGCAGAGGAGGAGCGCGTAGAGGAGCCTGAACTCGCGCAGCCGCCGGCGGCCGAGCAGCAGAGGCGCTGTCAGGATCGCGGGGACGACCGCGACCGCCTGGGTGCGCGTGAGGAACGCGGCCAGGGTCAGGGCGAGCAGCAGCGCGATGCGTACGAGGGTCGGGCGCTCGAGCACGAGCACGAGCGCGAGCGCGACGAACAGGAAGACCGGGTAGAACGCGTTCTCGGTCATCAGCGTACCCGTGTAGACCATCGACGGAACGGCCACGGTGAGCAGTGCCGCGAGGAGCGCGAGCCCCGGCCCCATCAACCGGCGCGCGAGCAGGTAGGCGGGTATCGCCGCCAGCGACATCACGACCGTGTCGATCGCCTTCGCGACGCCGTAGGCCTGCGGCACGGACGCGAGCCGGAACGCGGGGGCGATCAGGATCGGATAGAGGAAGCCGAAGCCGTGGGCGGGGACACCGCGGATCAGGAAGCTGCCGTGGGCCGCGACCGACTTGGCGAGCTCGGAGTAGATGAGCTCGTCGACCATGATCCACGGCGCGACCATGCGCCGGTCGAGCACGAGGCGCAGACCGATCGAGGCGGCGACGATCGCGGCGAGCCAGAGCCAGGCAGGGACCGTGACCGCGCGTGCGCGGGCGGCGGCCACGGCCTGGCTCACGAGAGGATCCCCGACTCCCGCGCCGCGCGCGCGAGCGCGGCCACGTCGTCGATCCCGGCCTCGGCGGCCGCCTCGGCGATCCGGTGGAGCACGGCGTCGTCGACGGCGTCCCCACCGGCCGCGACCTCGAGCGCCGCGACGTACTCGTCGGCGACCTTCGGCAGCGCATGCTCGCGCTCGACGTACGTGCGTGCCGACGCACCGAGCCGCTCACCGTGGTCGGCGGCCACGGTCAAGGCGGCGTGCAGCGTCGCGACCTCGTGCTCGTCGACGGGCACCTTGAGCACCGCGTCGTCCGGCAACTCCGAGAACCAGCCGACATCGGAGACGACGAGCGGCCGGCCGAGCGACAGGGCACGGATCACCGAGCCCGACGTCTCCCCCATCGTCGGGTAGCGCAGGTTGACGAGCACGTCGCAGGCGGCCATCAGCGACCAGAGGCGCTCCTCGGGCACGTAGTCGAGTCGCTCCACGCCCTCGACCAGCCCGAGCCGCTCGAGCCGGCGCTGGACGTCGAAGCGCTCGCCGGCGCCGCCGACGAGCAGGAGCCGCGCGCCCGGCCGCTCGCGGCGCAGCTCGGCGAACGCCTCGAGCAACTGCGGGATGCGCTTGTTCATGTTCAGGAAGCCGAAGCAGCCGACGAGCGGCTCGCCGTGGACGTCGCCGGCCGGGACGACCTCGGCGCTGGGCCAGGCCGGGTGCGGGATGCGCCGGATCCGCCCCGCGTACCCCGCCTCGCGGGCCTTGCGCTCGACGAACGCCGAGTGGACGACGAGCCCGTGCGCAGCGTCGAGCACCGTGCCGGCGAGCGGGAAGCGCTCCGGCTGCGTCTCCCACAGGAGCGGCAGCAGGTTGTCGAGCACGCCGAGGCCGAGAAGCCGGCCCGCGACGCCGAGCTCGCGCTCCATCGCCTCGAGATAGCCGCGGCCGTCGCGGCGGCCGATCGTGATCCCCGCGATCAGGTGATGGAGGACGTACTCGTGCAACACCACGAGCCCCGGCCGCTCGCGGAGCGCGTCGACGATCCAGCCGTGCTCGTCGGGGTCGTTGCCGATGTGGTAGAGCGCGACGTCGGCGCTCGGCGCGCGCCTGCCGGGCTCGGCCACGACGACGTCGACGCGCTCGCGCAGCGCGGGCAGGAGGAGCGCGGAGTAGTCCGCGATCCCGGAGCGTGACGGCGGCAGCGGCGAGTAGTAGGCGACCCTCATGCGAGCAATGCGTCGACGCACGCGTCCCACGTGACGCGCTCGGCAAGCCGCTTGCCGGCGCTGCCGAGCTCGGCCGCCTCGTCGGGATGTGCCGCGAGGTGCGCGCAGGCGCGCGCGAGCTCGTCCGCGCTCGGCGCGACGACGACACCGGTCGTCCGGTCGGTCACGATCTCGAGCGGCCCGCCGGCGTCGGTCGTCGTCAGCACGGGCTTGGCCGAGAGGAACGCCTCGTAGGGCACCATCCCGAAGTCCTCGTCGACGGGTGCGTAGTAGACGGCGAGGCAGCGCGCATAGAGGTCGGCGAGCCGGGCGTCGTCGACCCGTCCGACCAGCTCCACCTGTCCGTTCAGCCCGCCCGCAAGCTGCTCGAGCCGCTCGCGATCCGGCCCGTCTCCAACGATCACGATGCGCAGCGTCGGCTCGCGCCGCGCCGCCTCGATCAGGAGGTCGATCCGCTTCGCGCGATCGAGACGGTTGACCGACAGGACGAAGCCCTCCGACGTCTCGGTGCGATACGCGAGCGACTGCGGCGGGTGCGGCAGGATATCGGCCTCGATCCCGTTGAAGCGGCGCAGGCGGTCGGCGACGTTGCGTGAGGTCGCGAACACGCGGCGGGTCTCGCCCAGTGCGACCCCGTCTAGCCGGCGGATCGCCTGGACGGTGGCGCGGTCCTCGGGCGACACGCCGAACTGGCCGAGCTCCGCGCCGTCGTAGTCGTAGGCCTGGCGGAACTGGTGCAGCACCCACGCGACCTTGTTCGGGTGGCGGACGCAGTACGCGGGGAACTTCGTGGCGATCACTCGGTCGATCGGCCGCCCGTCCGACTCCGTCAGGTCAACGAGCCTCCAGAGGAACGCCTGGTCGAGGACGCGCGTGCCGGGGTACCACTTGAACGGCACGCTCACGACCTCCGCCTCATGGTCGCGCCCGCGCAGCGCGCCGACGAGGCCCTCCGCCATCAGCTCGGCGCCGCCGCGCACGAACGGCACCTGCGGCGCGCAGACCGCGATTCTCATCGCGACTGCTCGAGCCGCGTGATCCGCTCGTCGAGGTCGTCCACCAGCTTCAGCACCGCGTCGTTGAACGCGCGCTGATCGGCGAAGGCAGGCTCGACGTACCAGCGCATCAGCCGGCGCAGGACGGACTTGAGGGGGCCGCCCTTGCCGACGATCGGCCGCTCGGCGGAGATCGGCCACAGCCGCTCGGCCTGGTCGCGCACCGACAGCCGCACCTGCGCGGGCGGGACGCCGTCGCCGCGCGGCCCGGCCGCCCGGAGCTCCTCCTTCAGCCGCGCGAAGAGCGCGGCGACGTCGACCGTGTCATCGGCCATCCGAGGAGTGTAGAAGCCGGCGGTTACGGCACTGTTAGGCGGTCGCCGAGGACACGGGCGAAGCCGGGAAGTACCCTGGGCAGCCTTGTCGCCGACCCGAGTCGCTGCGTCCGCCTGCGCCGTCGCCACAACGGCCCTCCTTGCTCTCTCGATCGTGAAGGACGTGCCGCGGGCCTGGTCGGTGCTGGGGAGCGAGCACGATCGCTTCGCCGGCTCCACGCGGCTCGAGCGCGACGAGGCGTACGGCACGCTGTTGCCGCTCGCGATGAGTAACTTCGAGTGGTACCGCGAGTACCTGAAGCCGACCGACCGCTACTACGTCCAGATTCGAAACAGCGGCTTCGGCAGGTTCCTGGACAAGGAGACGGCCGTCCGCCGGGTCGCACGGCTCTCTCTCCTGCCGGCGGTCGAGGCTCGAGACCTGCGTCATGCGACCGTGGTGCTCTCCTGGGACGACGATCCGGGCCTGCTGCACCTGCGATTCTCGGCGCAGGCCCGCCTCGGCCAGCAGCTGTTCTTCGTCTCGAGGATCGCCCGTGGCGACTGAGCTCGCCGGCCTCGTGATCGCGAACGTCGCCTACCTGCTCGTGGGAGCTGCGGCCTTCGCGGCCGGCGGCTGGTTCGCGCCGGCGCGCCCGGAGACCTGGTCACGCCTCGGAGCCGCGTATCTGTTCGGGGTCGTCGTGCTCGTCGTTCCCGCGTCGTACGTGGCCCTGCTCGGCGTGCCCGTGGGTCTCACCGCAGCCGTCGTCGGGCTCCTCGTCCTGGCGGTCGGCGCACGGCGGGCCCGCGTGCTGCGGGTGCGGCCGCCGAGGATCGGGATCCCGGGCGTGCAGGCCCTCGCGGCCGCGGCGCTGACGCTCCTCACGCTGGTCGTCGTCGCGTACGCGTTCCGGACCCTCGTCGTTCGTCCCCTCGTCGAGAGCGACGCGTGGGCGATCTGGACACTGAAGGCGCGTCTTCTCTACCAGGACGCCGGCATCGCGCCGGCCGTCCTTCGCTCCGGCCGCTACGGCGCGACGCCGTACCCGCTCGGGCTCCCCACGCTCGAGGCCCTCGGGTTCGGCGCGATGGGCCGGTACGACGGCACCCTGATCGGCGTCCAGTTCGGAGGCCTCGCGCTCGGCTACGTCGGCGCCTTCTGGTCCCTGCTTGCGCGCCGGGCACGGCCGCTCCCCATCGCGCTCGCGCTCGCCGCCGCCGTCTGCGCGCCACAGCTCCTCTACCAGCTCCTGACGCACTATGCCGACGTCCCACTCGGCCTCTTCGTCGGCCTCGGCGTCGCCGCCGCAGCAGCATGGACGGCCGAGCCCGACGCGGACGGCTGGCTTCTCGCGTGCGCCGTCGCGTTCCTCGCGATGAGCGGCCTCATGAAGAGCGAAGGGCTCATGTTCGCGCTCGCCGCAGCGATCACGCTGCTCGTCACGCAGGCGGGCCGAGACTGGCGCGCCCGACTGCGGCGGCCCGTCGTCGCCGTCGCCACGCTGGGCGCGCTGCTCATTCCGTGGCGCCTCTACTGCGCCGCGTACGGCCTGTCGACGCCCGACTACGACTTGCGAAACGTCATGAACGTCTCGTACCTCCGCGAGCACGAGAGCCGGGTCGGCCCGGTCGTGCGCGAGCTCTGGCACCAGCTCGTCGATACCCGAAGCTGGGGGCTCCTCGTCGCCGCCGTGCTCGTCGCGATCGCGACCGGGATCCTCGGCCGCCGCTGGCGAACGACCGCATTCGCGGTGATCTGGATCGCCCTCGCCTTCGGCGGGCTCGTTCTCGTCTACTGGGTGTCGACGCTCCCGACGGCGTACAACCTGACGAACTCGAGCTTCCGGACGATCGTCTCCCTGCTCGTCGGCGGCATCTCGCTCGTCCCCCTGCTGCTCGGCACGGCACGCGAACAGGAACCGGACGCGTGAGACTACGATCGCCGCCGTGGTCGCCGTCTCGCTGCTGACGCTCGTGCCCGGCATCTCCGGCGGCAGCGAGATCTACGCGCGCGAGCTCCTGGCGCGACTCGCGGTCGACGGCGCCCACGACTACCGGGTCCTTCTCCCCGGTCGCCCGCGATGCGGGCGGCGGCCTGCCCTCGGTGGTCGTCGAGAGCTACCGCGGCCCGCGACCGCTCGCGCTCGCACGCGCGACGCTCGACCCGCGCCTGGGCCGCGCGCTCGGCGGCGCCGAGGTCGTCCACTACGCGCTCACGGTCCCGGTGCCGCGGACGCGGGCCCGGACGATCGTGACGCTGCACGACCTGCAGCACCGCGACCTGCCGTCGATGTTCTCGAGAGCCGAGCGCGCGTACCGCTCGCTTGCATACGACCGCGCGGCGCGACATGCCGACCGGGTGATCGTGATGAGCGAGTTCGTCCGTCGCCGCGCGATCGACGTCCTGGGCCTGGAGCCGGGCCTCGTACGCGTCGCCCCGCTCGGGCTCGACCACGCGACCCTCTCGCCCGGCGCCGCCGAACGGGAGCCGTTCCTCCTCTATCCCGCACGGCCCTGGCCGCACAAGAACCACCGCCGGCTGTTCGAGGCGCTGCCGCTGATCCGGCGCGAGCGGCCCGAGCTGCGGCTCGTCCTGACGGGGGGCGGCCACTTCGACGCGCTGCCCGACGGCGTCGAGGCGCTGGGCCACGTCGGCCGCGAGCGCCTCGTCGATCTCCTTCGACGAGCCGCCGCGCTCGTCTTCCCCTCGCTCTACGAGGGCTTCGGCCTGCCTCCGCTGGAGGCGATGGCCTGCGGCTGCGCGGTCGCGTGCTCGCACGCCGCCGCGCTCCCAGAGGTCGTCGGCGACGCTGCGCGGCTGTTCGACCCGTCGAGCGCCGAGGAGATCGCAGCGGCGGTGCTGGACGTGCTCGCCGATCCTGCGCCCTGGGTCGAGCGCGGCCTCGTCCGCGCGGCCGGCTACTCGTGGGACAAGACCGCGCGCGCGACCGACGCGGTCTACTCCGAGCTATTGGTGTAGCGCACGGCGGACGGCATCGGCGTCGACGGTCGACGCGTCGCTCATCCACGGCTGCAGCTCACCGCGGAAGACGGCGAACGCAAACAGGTTCGCCTGCTTCGGGAAGACGCGCGTGACGAGGCGGAGCGGCGCGGCGGCGACCCGCCAGCGCGCCTTGCCGGAGAGCTCGAGCACGGACACGGGCAGCTCCAGCTCGCGGAACCAGTGAAACGAGTGGATGCGCTCCGGGTGCGCCGAGGCGATCGTCTTCTCGACCTCGCGCTCCGTCCAGCGGTAGACGTAATTGGGGACGGCGGAGTTGCGCAGGCCGCCGGAGGCGAAACCGTTGTCCGCGACCGCCGTCAGCTCGTACTCGTCGACCACGCCGAGCCGCTGCGCGGCCCGCATCAGCGCCGAGTCGCGCGCCTCGAGCGCGAGCACCCCGCGACGCGCGACGCGGTACAGCTCGAGCAACGCACGATGCGGCGACGCGCAGTGGTGGAGGCCCGCGGAGACGACCGCGAGGTCGAAGGAGTCGTCGGCGTAGGTGAGGCTCTCCATGTCCTGCAGTTCCTCGCCGGGGCCGGGCGAGACGTTGGTGATCGTGACGTCGGTGAAGCCCGCCGCCGTGAGGGCGGCGCGGTCGACGTCTCCCCCGGCCGCGACGAGGACGCGCCAGCCGCGGTCGACGAGGCCCTGCTCGAGCAGGGACCGAAGGACGCGTTCGTAGAAGCCGAGCCGCTCCGTCATCGCTGCCCCAGCCTGCCACGCCGCGCGTCCCGCCAGCCGGCGAGCACCGCTGCGGCGCCCGCCGCCGACCGCGCGCCGAGGAGATGCGCGACGACGACGACAAGCCGGCGGAGCGCGCGCAGCCCCGGTGGCAGCGGTGCGAAGCGCTCGCAGACGACGATCAGGTTGCGCGTGTCGTAGTAGAGGCTCGCCGGTCGAGCGCAGGCCGCCGGTCGACGCGGAGCCGACGTGCCAGGCCTTCGCGTCGGGCACGAAGACGATCGCGAGCCCCGCTCGCGCGATCCGCAGGCACCACTCGACGTCCTCGCCGTAGGCGAACAGCTGATCGTCGAGCAGGCCTGCCCGCTCGAGCGCGGCGCGCGAGACCGCCATCGCCGCCCCCGTCGCGCGCCCGATGTCGCGCAGGCGGTCGTAGCTGCCGTCGTCCCGGCGCCCGAACCCGTCCTGACGGCCCCAGTAGCCGAGCCGCGGCCGAACCTCGCCCCCGCGTACATGAGCACGTCCGGCGGTTCGGCGAAGAAGACCTTGCACGCGAGCACCCCGGCGTCCGGTCGAGCCGACGCGGCGGCATCGAGCGCCGCCGGTAGCCCGGGCCCCGCGACCGCGTCGTTGTTCAGGAGCAGCACCCAGTCGGCTCCGCGCTCGAGGGCGCGCCTGATGCCCACGTTGTTGCCGCCGGAGAAGCCGAGGTTCCGGCCGGTGCGGATCAGCTCGACCTCCGGATGGCGTTCCTCGACGAGCCGGTCGGAGCCGTCGGTCGAGCCGTTGTCGACGCAGATCGTCTCGACCCCGCGCAGCGAGTCGAGCGCGTCGAGCGTCACCTCGCCGCCGTTCCAGTTGAGGACGACCGCGACGAGCCGGCTCACCCGAGGCTCCTGACATAGCCCCACGCAGACCGGAGCCCGGGCGGACGCCAAGCGGCGAGCACTGCGAGGTAGGCGACGAGGCCCACCACGGCCGCCGCGAGCGAGTCGAGCACGAGCGCCGGCAAGCCGAACGCGACGGCGGCGAGGCCGCCGCAGACGGCGGCCGCGGGCAGGAGCCGCCGCGCCGTGGCAGCGCCGAGCGCGCGAGCGAGCCCAGCAGGAGCGCGAGCACGAGCGCGGTCGTGACCGCCATCCCGGCCGCGATCCCGGCCAGGCCTGCGAGCGCACGGCCGGCCCACTCGACGAGCACCTGCACGAGCAGCACCGAGACCGCGAGCAGCGGCAGCCAGCGCGCCCGGCCGCGAACGAAGAGGAGCGGGAAGGAGACCGAGACGGCGATCGACGCGACCATCCACGGCGCGAGGTAGACGACGAGCCGGCCGAGCTCGGTGCCCGTGCCGCCCCCGTAGCTCGAGCCGAGCACACGCCGCGCGACGGGCTCGCCTGCGAGCGCGAAGAACCCCGCGGCCGCGGCGACCACGGCGAGCGAGAGCCACGAGACCGAGACGACGTGGCGCGCGACCCGCTCCGGCGTCGCCTCGGAGCGGGCGAGCGGCACCGACGAGACGAGCGCGAACGACGTCGCGGTCACGGCGACGAGCGGCGCGGCGATCAGGTAGGCGTAGGAGAAGGTCGTCGGCCTTGCCGGTGCCGAGGCCGTTCGCGAACCGCACGCCGACGACGTACAGCCCCTGCAGCGCGAAGGGCAGCGCCACGCCCTCGGCGAGCTCGCGCAGCCGCCGCAGGGGGTGGCGGTCGGGCCGCGCCACGGCCGAGCGCGCAAGCACGGCGGCGAGCGGGACGGCGAGCCGCGAGCGCGCCGTTCAGCGCGAGGCCCCAGCCGAACGCGACGACGCCGTGGTCGCGGAAGGCCGCGATCACGACGACCCCGACGATCGCGCCGACGCCGAATCCGAGCGCCGCGACGCCGTAGTCGTCGAGCGCGGCGAGCGCGCTCGCGAGCACGCCCGCGTAGACCTGCACGGCCGCTGCGGGAACGAGCCACGGCAGGAGCTGCGCAGCAGCGTCGCTGTGCCTCCGACCCTCCTGTGAGTGCACGCGCGACGCCGTCGGCCCAGAGGACCGCGACGAGCGCCACCGGCACGAACGACGAGCGCGAGCGCAGCGAGCCAGGAGCCGACCTCGCCGCCGAGCCTTCCCTCGCCCTCGGCCCGCGCGAACTCCGGCAGCACGACGACGCGCAGCGCGCTCGCGACGAGCACGAGCGCGACGTAGACCGCGTAGGCGGCGAAGAAGCCGTCCGTCTTCGACGCCGTGCCCGAACTTCCGCGAGAGGATCGATCCCGGCGACCGCCGCCGAGCCGCTGACCGCGGCCGTCGAGAGCCCGGTGAGGACGCTGCGAGCGGAGAGTCGCACGGCCGACGTGAACGATTACCCTGCACCGATGCCGCGCGACGATACGCGTCATCTGGAAGCCCGGCGAGCTGGAGGCCCTCGGCAGAGCTGGGAGACGCGTATCGCGAGCGCACCTGCCTCGTCACCGGCGCGGACGGGTTCATGGGCTCGCACCTGACCGACGCGCTCGTCGAGCTCGGCGCCGACGTGATCGCATTCGTCCGCGCCACCTCGTCGGGCGCGCTCAACAACATCGGCCACCTGCCGGCGCGACCTCGCGCGTCGTCTTCGCCGACCTGACCGACAAGACCTCGATCGACTACCTGATGCGCGACCTGACAGCACGGCGCCGGACAAGCCGTACGTGTTCCATCTCGGCGCGCAGGCGCACGTCGGCGAGTCGTGGCACCGCCCGTACGAGACGGTGATGGCGAACACGGTCGGCACGCTCAACCTGCTGCAGTCGATCGTCGACCACGACCTCGAGCTGGAGAAGTTCGACACGGCCGGCACCTCCGAGGAGTACGGCAACGTGCGCGAGTCGGTCGCGCACCACCACGACTTCGACGAGGGCGGCGGCCTGATCCTGCACGAGCGCTCGCCGATCAACCCGAAGTCGATCTACGCGACCTCGAAGGTGGCGGCGGACTTCCTGACGATGAACTACCACGACGCCTACGGCGTGCCGGCGCGTCGTGACGCGGATGTTCAACAACTACGGCCCGCGCCAGAACCCGCGCTACGTCACCGGCACGATCATCACCCAGGCGCTCGAGCGGCCCCGAGGTCGAGCTCGGGCAGCTCGAGCCGCTGCGCGACTTCTGCTTCTGCACCGACGGCGTCCGCGGCCATCTCACCGTCGCGGCGCGCGGCATCCCCGGCGACGTCTACGTCTACGGCCAGGGCGAGAACATCTCGATGGCCGACTGGGTCGCGACTGATCCTGCGCGTCGGCGAGGAGGGCGGCTTCTGGCCGGCCGGCCGCGAGGTCGTCACGACGCGGCGCGCTACCGCCCCGGCGCGAGCGAGGTGATGGCGCTGCGCGTCGGCTACGACAAGCTCGAGGCCGAGACCGGCTGGAAGCCGAAGGTCTCGTGGGAGGAGGGCGTCTGCGCGGACGATCGCGCTGGTACGCCGCGAACCGCGAGAGCTGGGTCGGCCGCGTCGACTGGCTCTCCCGCGACCGCAGCCGCGCGATGAGCGCTCCTCGTCACCGGAGGCGGCGGGTTCGTCGGCTCGTATCTCGTCGAGCGGCTGCGAGGCGCGCGGGGCACGAGGTGCGTCGCGCGCGCGCAGGCGCGAGTACGACCTGACCCGCTGGGACGATGCAGAGCGGCTGTTCGCGGACGCGCAGCCGGAGCTCGTGTTCCACCTCGCCGCCGAGGTCGGCGGGATCGGCGCGAACCGCGCCAACCCCGGGCCGCTACTGGTACGCGAACCTGATGATGGGCGCGCACGTGCTCGAGCTCTCGCGGCTGCACGGCGTCGCGAAGGTGATCGTCGCCGGGACGGTGTGCGCGTATCCGAAGTTCACGCCCGTCCCGTTCTCCGAGGACGACCTCTGGAACGGCTACCCGGAGGAGACGAACGCGCCGTACGGCGTGGCGAAGAAGACGATCCTCGTCGGCGCGCCAGGCCTACCGCGAGCAGTACGGCCTCGACACGCGATCTACCTGCTGCCGGCCAACCTCTACGGCCCGCGCGACAACTTCGACCTCGAGACCTCGCACGTCGTCCCGGCGCTGATCCGGAAGATGCTCGCCGGCGAACGACGAGGTCGTGCTGTGGGGCGACGGGTCGCCGACGCGCGAGTTCCTCTACGTCGAGGACTGCGTCGAGGGGCTCGCTCCTCGCCGCCGAGGGCTACGACGGCGCCGAGCCGGTGAACCTCGGCACCGGCGACGAGACGTCGATCGGCGAGCTCGCCGAGACGATCGCCGAGCTGACCGGCTTCGCCGGGCGAGATCGTGTGGGACCGGTCGATGCCGAACGGCCAGCCGCGGCGCCGGCTCGACACGTCACGGGCGCGCGGAGCTGCTTCGGCTTCGAGGCGCAGACCCCGCTCCGCGACGGCCTCGCGCGGACGGTCGACTGGTACCGCGCCACCGTCCTCGCCGCCGCTCGTTAGCCGCTCCTCGAGCAGCGCGAGGCGCTGGGCGAGCACGATGTTCTGGTCGGACGAGCCGCGAGATCACGGTCGAGTAGTGCAGCAGCACGAGGATGACGAAGAGCAGCCCGACCGCGAACAGCACGGCGGGCGGGTAGCCGCGCACGCCGAACCAGCCGGCGATCGTGTTCAGCCCGCCGCGCCAGGCGGAGAGGGCGACGAGCACGAAGCCCGGTCAGGAGCCAGAGCAGCGCGTAGCGCTCGCGCAGGCGCCGCGAGCGGATCAGCTCGAAGACGACGAGCAGCGAGCACGAGCGACGCGGCCGTCGCCGCGATCGAGACCTTGAGCGGGGTGCCGGCGGCGATCACAGGTCCTCCACCGGCACGACGCCGCGGCGGAAGAGGCCGACGAAGAGCGCGAGCAGAACCTTCGACCATGTAGTAGATCGAGCCGAGCGCCGTGATCGACGAGCGGCCGTGCTCGCGCTCGCGCATCGTGCACCGGCACCTCGACGAGGCGCAGCCGGTGCCTGATCGTCATCACCATCGCCCTCGACCTCGGGGTAGTCGTGCGGGTAGTCGGCGGCGAAGAGCTCGAGCGCCCGCCGGTTCAGCGCCTGGAAGCCCGACGTGGTGTCGGTGAGCCGCTGCGCGGGCGATCGCGGAGACGACGAGCGCGAGCAGCCGGATGCCGACGCGTCGCGCCGGCCGACGAGCGGTACGTCGCCTCGCCGACGAAGCGCGAGCCGATCGCGATGTCGGCCTCGCCGGCGACGCACCGGCGCGAGCACCTTCGGCAGCTCGGCCGGGGATCGTGCTGGCCGTCGCCGTCGCAGCGGACGACGAGCTCGTAGCCGTTCTCCCACGCGAAGCGGAACCCGGTCTGCACCGCGCCGCCGATGCCGAGGTTGAACGGCAGCTGAGACCACGTGCGCGCCCGCTGCCGCTCGCGACCTCCGCGGTGCGGTCGGTCGAGCCGTCGGAGACGACGACGACGTCGAGACCGGAGTCGAACGCGCGCAGCTCGTCGAGCGACGCGGCCGACGTTCTGCTCCTCGTTGTAGGCGGGGACGATCGCGATCGCGCCGCACGCCCGTCAGTCGACATGCGCCGTGCTCCCGCAGGCCGACAGCTCGAGCAGCCGCCGCGCGCGGTGGCGGTAGGTGTGCTCGTCGAGCACGCGCTCGCGCGCGCCGCGCGCCCATCTCCTCGGCCTGGGCCGGATCGTCGAGCAGCCGCGGTAGGCGTCGACCGCCTCGCCGCGCGTCGTCGACGACGATCAGCTCCGAGCCCGGCTCGAACCAGCGCTCGATCCCGTTGTAGGGGTTCGCGACGATCGCCGCGCCCGCCGAGGCGAGCTCGAACGGCCGGCACGACGACGACGCGTAGACCGTGGCGTGCGAGCGGCGGGTGATGCAGAGGTTGACGCGCGCCGCCGAGATCGCGCGCGCGAAGGCGTTGAACGGGACGTCGCCGATCGCAGCGCGCGTTCCCGGTGTCGCCACGGAAGTCGCGGCCGCCGAGCGCGAAGTCGACCTCGGCAGCGTCCGCGACGGCTCGCCGACGAGCGCCTGCATCCACTCGCGCGCGGAACTTGTCGCCGTAGCCGTAGAAGAAGACGTCCATCTCCTTCTCGACCGGTCTGCGGCGCGAAGAACTCGGGGTCGGCGCCCCAGAAGACGGCCTCGGCGCGGCGCGCGCCGAGCTCGCGCAGCCGCTCGAGCCCGCCCTCGGAGTTCGAGACGACGAGGTCGTACTCCGACGGGTCGGCCTCGTGGTACTAGTTGAAGCCCGTGTCCATGCCGCCGAACTCGGGCAGGCTCATCGGGCACGTCGCCGTCGTAGAAGACGACGGGCAGGTCGAACCGCTCGCGCAGGTACGTCGGGATGCCGCGCGAGGTGCGCCATCGGCACGGTGAAGACGACGAGCGCGTCCGGCCGCTCGCGCTCGATCAGCCGGTCGAGGTGCCGGCGCCAGCGCGGCGTCACCCAGCGCCAGATCGACCTCGCGGGTCAACCGGTCGCCGAGGCCGTCCTCCGGGATGCTCCTCGGCGCGCCGCAGGTGCGTGTCGCCCTTCAGGCGCGCCAGTGCGTCGCGCGCGCGCGCGAACGCCTCGCCCTCCAGGTAGGCGGGGTTCGGCGCGGTTCGCCACCAGGGCGACTCGACGGCCCGGCCGCGGTACGGGCGTGACGACGAGCTCGGCGCCCTCCTCGTAGAGGCCCTTCCAGAGCTGCCACCAGGCGGGCGTGCAGCCGTAGCGGAAGTCGAGGTCGACGGCGGAGGCGGCGACGAGCAGCTTCACGCCCTGCAGTGTCTCAGAGGGGGGTTACGGCGCCGTTAGGGCGAAGGCGGGAGAGGAGAGATGGGGGCCGGCCAAAGCGCGGTGCAATGTGTGATTGCTTGGCTCCAGATGAAGTCGGCGGAGCGCTCAGCAGGGGGCGATCACGATGTGGGTTGTCGACCGTGCGGCCGACGCCTTCACCACGGTTGCTCCACGCCAGGAGCTCCAGGCAGATCGGGTTTGCGGGAGCGAGGCGACCGCGACGTGTGGGAGCGTCCGCCCGTCGAGCAGTGCGCTGCAGGTAGGTCGGGATGTGTAGACGAGAAGCTGCTCGTGGACGAGTGGATGATCAATCGCGATGTCGATCCGGCTGTCATGAGCGGTTTGTGCAGACAACCTCGCCCCGCGGTCGGCAACGGAGTGGGTGGCTGTTCCCATTGCAGGGGCGACGAGCCACCCCTGTCTTCCGGCACGGAGGAGGTCGTTTGGACGCCAGTCGGCCGACCACACCCGTGGTTCACGGAAGTCGTAGGGAATGGCGGTGCCGCTGCGGAGGTAGAGCGGGAAGTCGTCGGGGCCGCTTTGTCGGGTGATGGTGCGGGCGCCGTTGACCGACGCTCCCGAGAACATGTCGATCCAGGTTCCTGACGGCAGGTAGACGCTGCTCGAGGACTGGTCGCCGTCAACGGGCGCGGCGAGAACGGCGTCTCCGACGGTGAACTCGAGGTCGTTCGACCAAGCGTGCGGGTCGGTCGGCCAGGTGAGGCCGAGGGGCCGAACGACGGGGATGCCAGTCTTGCTCGCAGCGAGCGCGAGCGAGTAGATGTAGGGCACGAGCTCGTAGTGGAGCGTCGCTGCGTCTCGTAGGCCCTTGACGGCGGCGGTGCCGAGCCGCCAGAAGGTTGCGTTCTCGCCGGCGCCGCCGACCTCGAAGATCGGGGTCAGCGCCGCGAATTGGGCCCAGCGTACGAACAGGTTCGGCGTCAGTGTCCCGCCCGAGTACCCGCCGATGTCGGAGCCCCAGACGGTCGCGCCTGAGATCCCGGCGGTTTGCGCCGCTCTGATCTCCCCAGCGAGCCCGTCGTAGGACTGTGTTGCGTCTGGGCCGACCAGGCCCGGCAGCACTGTTGACGAGCCCGGGACAAACGATCGAAACAGTGACGCGAAATGGCTGCCATGTGTGGGCGCGAAAGCTGCAGCTGCCGCCCTCGCGTAGAACAACGGGTAGAGGTTCTGTTCGAGCACGCCCGGGCCACCCGTCAACCGGCCTGGCTCGAGATTCACCTCGTCGCCCCGGTCGCCCTTGAATCCGTCGACGCCGACCGCGACGAGCCTCCGGAGCCGAGCGATGAAATCTCTTCGCGCCGGGGCGAGTGTCAGGTCGCGAATGAACGTCTGGTCGTCTCCGGTCAGCCAGCCGTTCGGGTAGCTCGGTGACGGGCAGTCGCGATTCTTGATCTGAGGCGAGATCCAGAGCATGAAGCGGACGCCCTGCCCGTGGATCCTCGCGATCATGCGCTTCGGGTTCGGATACTTGGACGAGTCGAAGGCGAGCGAGCCGTAACAGTCAGAGTTGGCGGCACCCTGCTCCCAGGGGTTGTCGAGCAGCACCCAGCCGATCGGGATCTGCCGGGAGCGGAGCTGGGTGATGTCGTCATAGAGCTGCGCAGGCCCCGAGACTTCGTCGCGCCACTTGATAAGCGCGAACTGGGGAAGCCATGGCTTGCGTGGAAGACCGACGGCGGTCGCGTGCGCGGTGAGGATCTTGTCAAGGGAGCCGACTTCGATGGTCATGTTCAGCTCGGTCGTCTTGAAGCACCATCGAACAGCGCCTTCAGGTGGGCCGACCGAACACGGCGGGGAGCCGAGATCACAGGCGAAGGTCGGGTCGTCGACCGCTCCCGGGAAGCCAACCCGGCCGACTGCGGTCGTCGACACCCAAGCCCCGAAGCCGGCCGTCGAGGCGAAGAAGGGGTCCGGGGAGGAGCTCGGGCAGCCGTTGAATACCTTCAGAGGCTGAACTGTTCGAGCCATGTCCACCCAGCGTTGTCGCTCACCCGTGCCGAGGAAATGCGCGTGCTCGGATGCGGTCATCGAGAACCCAATTGCCGCGGGCGCTCCCCGGCCCCTGATCGCGTAGCCGATCTGCACCGCATCCGCGGTATGGCGAACGGAGACGGCCGCGGTGTGACCCGGCTCGTCGGTCGCAACGGTGTAGGTCGTCGACGCGCCGCGGACGGATCGACTGAGAACCTGGGTGAGGGTGTGCTCGACACCGCTCGTCGTCCAGAAGACAAACGGTGCATCACTACCACCGAGTCTCGTGACGCCACCATGGCCGTCGGTGACCGAGATCGTGAAGTGCTTGCCCGAGACCCGGACGGCAAGGCCGCCTTCGTGGCTCGATCCGCATCCGGCCGACACAAGCAGCAAAGCGCAGACTCCGAGAGCCGCGACCAGCTGGCCTTTCCTCAGGCGCGTGGCTTGCATGCACCGCCGATCTCGTCTGCGAGGCCGATCTGGGCGACCTGCAGACCGCCCATGCGCTGGCGGGACGCGGTCGCCGCGCTGCTCGCGTCCCCGGGGATCTGTGTGACGTTTGGTGTCGAGAGGCTGACCTCTGTCGGGTGCTTCGCCGCTGCGCACACCGATATCTGTTCCGTCACGGATCCGTTCGCGGCAATCGCACCTCTCGAGCTCGAGAGGTTCGAACTGACCGTGAAGTGAGGCACCGAACTGCCGGCCGGGGCGCGTAACTCAACTGTGAGAGACCTCGTCTCCCACCCGCGCTGTCCTGGCGTCGGGTAGATCTGGACGCGCGCTACCACGTGCGGCTTTGTCCAACCGTCGTCGTACAGACCAGCTGTCGACCAATCAAGCCGCCACGGCTGCTTGGTGTCGATCAGCAGTGTCGAAGGCTCCGAGACAGCAGTGCCGGAGATCCGGAATCGCGTATCGGAGTCGCTCATCACGACGTATCGCGTCAGCGTGAGGTTCACTGCACCGGTGCGCGGATCGAATCGCGGCACGAGCTTCGGGAACCAAAAGCCGGTGTATTCGAAGGCACCGGACGGAGATTGGAGGTCGCGGCTGACCGACCGGTTCCAGAACTCGAGGTCACGCCAATACCGCTGGCTCACAAACCAGTCGCTCGAGACCGGGTAGGGAAGGATCGTCACACCGGCGTTCGGACCGACCGCGATATCAAGCCAGTCGAGCGAACCATGCACCTGAGCGGTCACGGGTCGTCCCGACCAGCCCGGCTCCGTGAAGAAGCGGTCGAGCACGTACCACGTGAGAAGCGGCAAACAGACGATCGTGTAGCCGACGGCGAGAACTCGCACCGCCGACCGCGACATGAACACCCCGACTACCGCCACCGTCAGCGTGATCACGATGAGTAACGCGCGTGCCCCTGTCAGGCCACCCATGAGATCGGCAAGCGGCCGGTAGAAGCTCGATGCCGGCGTGTCCGGGTTCACCTCCGGAAACTGACTCCAGGTAAACGCGGGAATCGCTCCGGCGAGGTAACCGCCAACGAGAATCAGCACCGCGGGCATCAATGTCCAGGCTCGCAGCCGCCGCTCGACAACCGCGCCGAACGTCCCGATCAGTAGCAACGGAACCAGATAGATGAAGAAGCGGTCGTGGACGAACGAGACGTTGTAGACATCGTCGAAGCTCGTCACCTGCGCCGGAACGACGATCAGCACGAGCACGCCGAGCCACGCAAACGCCTCCGCGTTCCCGTCAACCGGAGCGTGGCGCACTGTTTGGATCATCCAGGCGCTGCCGACGACGAACGGCAAGATTCCCAGCCCGACCGCGAAGGTTGCGTAATGCTCGAACAACGAGCCGAAGTACGACGTGGTCAGGAAGTCCGCATGCTTTGTGTAGTGACCATAGATTCCGTAGATACGCGAGAATCGACCCACCGCCTTCAGCGCGACCGCGGCGACCGCGAGCAGGACATAGGCGCCCAGCAGCGCGTCGTGCGATCTCAACGCCTCCCGGAGTGAGCGACGGCGGCGCACCTCGAGACCAAGAATCGCCAGCGGCAGCACGAACAAGAGCGTGAGGAGTGCCGTCCTCGCCAAGAACGCGAGGGCGATCCCAGCCAACGCCAGGAGGTCGTTTCGGCGAGAAGGCGCCGAGACGGAACGATGCATCAGGAGCGTCGCCCAGAGAAAAGCCGGGTAAGCGACAACTTCCGTCATCAACATCGCTGCGTAGACCACCCAAGGGATCGCCACCGTCAAGACGGCGACGAGGTACGCAGCCCACCGCACGCGCAGCACGCGACGCGCGAGCAGAAACGCGGGAATGCAAGCGGACGACATCACCCACGCGTTCACGAGATGCGCCGCCTGAACATCCTGCGGCGCGTACCGGTGGTCAAACACCGGGGCAATCAGAACCGGGTACAGCTGGGCCCAACTCTCCACGAGGACGCCGTGGATCCGAGGGACGACCGAGTGAGCTCGAGCGATGCTCGCGGCCAACCGCTCGTAGCGCAGCTCGTCCGTCATGTCGAACCAGTCACGAGCGCGCCCAGCAATCACCGACAGGCCCACTCCGCAGGCGATCCAGATCGTCAGGAGCGGCAACGGGCGCCAAAGCGCCGGCAGCTCCCTGTCCCTCGCCACGCGCCGAGCCTATAGAGCGCTGGGGTCGACGCAGCTCTTTCCAAAGCCCAATTCGCGCCGCTGAGGCCGGCGACATCCAGGTCGCCTGCGCCAGTGCTCGGACAGACGGCGGTTCGCGGCGTTTGGCGGACCAGCCGGCGATCTTCCAGGGTGGTGCTACGCTGCCTCTTGTCGCGTGCACCTCTGATCGTTTTGCCGGGTGCGCGCTTTGCACGGTTCCACCGCCCCGGCGATGCGGAGCACGTGCCCAGAGCCGTCACTTCGGTGATTGCTCAGCCTCGAAGCTTGGAGGCTCCTGATGAATGCCCCTCGCGTTATCGACGTATCTCCCAAATCAGGGAGCCGGCGCGGACAATTCGACTCGCGACGCACGGGAAGCATGCGACCGCGACAAGACACACCGCACCGCTCGACGCTGCCTGAAGCGCTGATCGGACGCCCGCCCATTCCGATGCCGGAACGAATCCTGACCGTACCGCAGCGCTGGCCCAGCTATCGCTAGCCGCGTCGCCGTCTGAGCCCCTGTGCCGGCTGCGGTACCAGTGGGAGCGGCTCAGCACGTTGCAGTAGCGTCCGCGCTGTGCCGAACCTGAAGCAACTCGTTCGCCGCGCAGGGCGGACGCAGCTCGGCAAGAACCTGATCCACGCATCGGTCCTGCGCGATCCCGCGACGATGCGGTTCCAGAACGTGGAGCAGTGGCCGGTCGGCCTGCACGGCTTCGAGGATCTCGCCTTCCTCTTCTCGTCGAACCAGCTGAACCACGGTGTCGCGTCCCTGCAGATCGACGAGGCCGCGCTCCTCTACCGGCTCGGACGCAACGCGACGACCGGGCCCGTGGTGGAGATCGGGCGGTTCAAGGGGGGCAGCACGTTCATCTTCGCCTCGGCGATGCGCGACGGAGTCGAGCTGTGGTCGTACGACTTCCACGTCGCGTTGCGACCCGACATGACCGGGCCGCAGCTCGATGCAGAGCTGCGAGAGGCGCTCGAGCGCTACGGGCTCGCGCACAAGGTTCATCTGCTCGTGGCGGACTCGCGCACCGCCGAGCCGCCGCCCGACCCGATCGAGGTCCTGTTCGTCGACGGAGACCACTCGTACGAGGGCGCCAGGTCAGACTTCGAGCGGTGGGGAACCTTCGTCCGCCCGGGCGGACACCTCCTCTTCCACGACGCGGTCGCGGGCGGCGGCTACGGGAACTTCTATCCCGGCGTCGCGCGGCTGATGACCGAGATCGGCGCCGGCTGGGACCGGCAGCCGAACGCGGGGTCGATCGCGCACTTCGTCCGCGCCGCGTGAGCCTCGAGGCGGCCCGTCAGGGGCGCAGGCGGTAGATGCGGATCCCTCCGACGTCCACACGCGAGAGCGCGCGTGCGCGCAGCCACGCGAGCAGCGAGGGATGCGAGAGGAACGACCGCCCTGCGACCACCATCCGCACGCGGTAGCGCGCCACGTCGCGCTGGATCCGCGTGACCGTCAGGAACCCCGCCTCGAAGCGAAGGTTGGCGGTGTCGACGAGATCCGGCGGGACGGGCCGGTGCGCCAGGACCGGCACGTACGGCTGGTCGGAGACGACGAACGCGCCGGCCGGCGTCAGCTCACGGACGCGGGCAGCCGCGGCGACGAGCCGCGGATCGACCGGCACTCG
The DNA here is from genome assembly GCA_963725595.1 of uncultured Thermoleophilia bacterium. Classification (GTDB taxonomy): domain Bacteria; phylum Actinomycetota; class Thermoleophilia; order Gaiellales; family Gaiellaceae; genus PALSA-600. The sequence continues at coordinate 351,132 of CAVRYT010000005.1, forward strand.
CTGCGAGTCGACGCTCCGCCACTGCTGGACGTAGCCCGCGGCGACCAACAGGGCGGCGGCGGCGTACGCCGCGCGCTGCCACGGCACTCGGCGGAGCCCTGCGCCGAGTCCGACGCCGACCGCAGGAGCGAACGCGAACGGCAGCGTCAGGAGATGGTTCTCGTGCAGCGGGGTGTGCGTCGCGACAAAAACGACCGCGGCGGCCGGCCAGAGCCAGACGGCGCGGACGCGCCACGAGCCGGCGACGACGGCCCCGGCCGCGCCTGCGACCGTCAGCCAGAGGAACGGCGTCTTCGGGTTGAAGTACGACCTGAGCTCGTGCGATGCCGACAGGCCGACGCCTGAGCTCGAGGCACGCGTGTGGTAGGAGACGGCGTCCGACCAGATGCTGCCGAGGCCGTCGAGATGCACCAGGGCGACGAGCCCGAGCACCGCGGCGGCGGCCGCGACCCCGAGCGCGAGGCGCGCGGGTCGCACCCGGGCGACGAGACACAGAGCGACCACCGCGGGCAGCGCCGTCACCGCCGAGAGCTTCACGAGGATCGCCGCCGCGAGCACCGCGCCGGCGGGGACCGCCGCCCCGGCACCGGCAAGCGCGACGGCGAGCGACGCGAAGGCGAGCGACGGCGTGTCGGCGAAGATCCTGGAGCCGTAGAGCGGGAACGGCGGCGCGACCATCAGGAGCGAGGCGGCGAGAAGACCGGCCGCCCGGCCGATCAGGGCGCGGCCGAGCAGGAAGGCGGACGGGATCGCCACCAGCGAGGTCGCGATCGTCGCTTCGCGCAGTCCGCGGAGGGTCGCCCCGAAGAGGGCCGCGAGGCCGTGGAGCAGGTCGTAGAAGAGCGGCGGCTGCGAGGCAAAGACGTCGCGCCCGAGCGCGAAGCCGCCGCGGAGGGCGCCGACGCTGAGGAGATAGGTGCCCTCGTCGAAGAACGGCTCGACGCGGAGCGACCGCGCCAGCAGGGCCCACTGCGCCACGGCGAGCGCGACGAGCGCCGCCGCGACGGGCACGGGCCCGCGCACGGCGCGGCTCAATAGGCTCCGCGCCGCTCGAGGACCGCGAAGGGCGTCTTGAAGAGGATCGTGACGTCGAGCCAGATCGACCAGTTCTCGAGGTAGTAGAAGTCGAGCCGGACGAGGTCGTCGAACGTGAGGTCGGAGCGCCCCGCCACCTGCCAGAGACCTGTGATCCCGGGGAGGACGTTGTAGCGACGGCGGTGCCACGCCTCGAGGCGCGAGTAGTCGCGGAGCGGCAACGGCCGCGGCCCGACGAGCGACATCTCTCCCCGCAGGACGTTGACGACGTTCGGTACCTCGTCGAGCGACAGCCGCCGCAGGAGACCGCCAACAGGCGTCACACGCGGGTCGTCGCGGATCTTGAAGAGGACGCTGCCCGCCTCGTTCCGCGACTCGAGGTCGGCCTGCCGCTCCTGCGCACCGGCCACCATCGTCCGGAACTTGAGCATCCGGAACTCGTGCTCGCCGAGGCCGATGCGCGGGTCGTCGTAGAAGACCGGCCCACGTGACGTGAGCTTGATCGCGGCGGCGATCAGGAGCCAGAACGGAAGGCCGAGGACGACGATCAGCGAGGCGACGGCGATGTCGAAGGCACGCTTCGTGAGCCAGTCGGTGCCGGCGAAGAACGGCGGACGCACCTCGAAGAGCGGCACGCCCTGACCCGGGACGTACTCGCCGCGCTCGATCAGCAGCTCTGTCGCGCGAGGCGCGATCCGCACACGTACGTTCCTCCGGTGCGCAGCCTCGACGATCTCGAGCAGCCGGTTCTCGTCGAGCCCGCTGTCCGCGATCAGCAGCTCGTCGAGTGGCGACTCGAGCGCGTCCTCGACTGCGTGGTCGGGTGGGACGTCCCCGACGAACTCGTACTCGATGCCGCCGCGACTCGTGCCGAGCGACTGTCTCAAGTGCTGCCTCGCGTCGGCCGCGCCGACGATCAACGCCCGCCGACGGACGCCGGAGGCGTGCAGCACGAGGCTCGTGATCAGCTCGTAGCTCGCCCGGAAGAGAGCGACGAGGCCGCCGACCACGACGGCAGCGGCGAGATAGAGGCCGAAGGTGGCGAAGTGCTGCCCCGTTCCGATCGCAAACGCCAGCGTCAGGGCCGCGACGAGCAGCACGCTCGGCGCCACCCGACCGACACCCTCGCGAAGCTCGCGCGGCGCATACAGCCCGGCCCGCCAGAACACGAGCACGAGCACGAGGATCAGGAAGGCGAGCCAGTCGGTCTCCTGCGTCCACAGGAGCCCCCAGAGGACGGGGTGCGGGTCGCGCACGTAGGCGCGAAGCGCGAGCGCCGCGTACAGGCCCATCACGAGCCCCGCGACGTCGATCGTGATCAGCGCCAGGATGCTGACGAGCCGCCGGAGGCCCGTCCGAAGCGGCGCGGCGGTGAGGACATGCGGCTTGCCCGCACGGACGTCCTCGACGTGGCGCGTGGCGCTCATCGGGCGATCGTAGCCTCGTGCCAGGCCAGCTCCGGCGCCGCGGATGCGGTCGCGGCGAGCTCGGCGACCGTCCGCGGACGCCGCCGGCGCGAGAGCAGTCGAAGCAGGAGGTCGATCGCGAGGGCACGCCGTCTGTCCAGCAGCTCCCAATCGTGGAAGTGCACGTGCACCGCGTTCGGAAGGACATGGAAGCGGCGCGCGAGCATGCCGATCGAGTGCGTCGCGGGCAGCTCGAGGAGCGATGCGCCGCTCCCGAGCAGGACACGACGAGGGCCGGGGAGCCGGAGGCACGGCGCGCCGGCCGGCAGATACGACAACGCGAAGGTCGTCGCGGTGCAGTCGACGTAGCCGAAGGACGCGAGGCACTCGGCCACCTGCTCGTCGACGTACCAGCCGCCGCCGCAGAAGAAGGCGGGCTCGAGCCCGCGCTCCCTGAGCCACTCCGCCTCGCCCTGCACCACGGCGGCGGCGTCGACAGCGCCGCTCGGACGAGCGGTGGTCGGGCCGCCCCAATGGGTGTGATGGCCGAGCGGCGCGAGCGCCTCGATCGAACGGGCTCGCTCGAGCCAGACGTCCTCGCGCTCGCCGGCGGCGCCGTCGGGCGGGCGGAGGAGCGGCGTCACGACGAAGCCGCCCGGCCGACGCTCGAGGAGCCGCCGGAACGCCTGCCAGACGCCGTCGTCGAGCGGTCGCTCGACGTGGCAGGAGACGACGGCGTACCGTTCAAACCCGTCCACGATGCGCATCTTGTCAGCACGAACCTCGGCGCTCCTCGTCGCAGCAGCCGCCATCGTCCCGCGCCTCGTGGTGCTCGCCGTCGAGCGCGGCGCCATCCTCACGTCGTTCACCGAGAAGAGCGACGACTTCGCGCAGACGTTCGTCCGGACGGGAACCTACGGGTTCGTCCCGGGTGTCCCGTCCGCGTACACCCAGCCGCTGTACGGCTGGTTCCTCGTCCCGCTCTACTGGGCTCTCGGCCGGCACTGGCTCGTCGTCGGCCTCGCGCAGATCGCGGTCGCGACGTGCACGGCCCTCGTCGTGCTGGCGATCGGCCGGCTCTTCCTCGGGCCGCGTGCCGGCCTGCTCGGGGCGGGCGCGGCGACGCTCAACCCCTATCTGATCTGGCACGACGTCCACGTCAACCGCGAGATCGTCGATCAGCTCGCCGCCGCCGCACTCTTCCTGCTCGTCCTTCTCGCTGCACGGCACGGACGGATCGCGCTCGCCGCTGCCGCAGGCGTCGTCGCCGGCATCGCGATCCTGGGAAACTCGCGGCTGACGGCGCTGCCGCTCGTGCTCGTCGTCTATCTCGCCTGGCGCCGGCGGGGCCGGGCGGTCGTGCTCGGCGCAACCTTGCTCGCGGCCGCCGCGCTGACGACGCTGCCGTGGCTCGTCCGCAACCAGGTCCAGGTCGGCTGCTTCACGATCACGACCGACGCGCACGCGTTGTGGAAGGCGAACAACGAGAACACCTATGCGACCCTCGCGGCCGGCGGGTGGATCGACGACGTCCCGCCCCTGCCCGGGGCGCCGCGCCTGACGCCCGAGTACGAGCGCGACATCTACGCGCAGACAGGTCGCATCGTGCACGTGAACGAGTGCGCGCAGATGCACCTGTACGAGCACGCCACCATTCGCTTCTGGCGACACCACCCCGGAGAGAAGGCGAAGCTGATCGTGCAGGCGACGCGGATGCTCTGGCAGCCGGAGCAGACGCGTACCGAAGGTGGCCCGCCGTCGAGCACGCTGAAGGCATGGTCGGAGGCGGTGTGGACGATCCCGATGTACGTCCTCGCGGTCGTCGGCCTCTTCGTCGTGCCGCCCTCGTTTGCCGCGCTCGCGCTCCTGTTCCTCGCCTACAACACTGCGGCGGCCTGGCTGTTCGCCGGCGCGACCCGCTACCGGATCTCGTTCGACTTCGTGCTCGCGCTGCTCGCCGCCGCCGCGTTCGACCGACTGCTCAGCAGGTCGCGGTACACGGCCTCCACCCCGTCCGCCGCCGCCTCCTCGGAGAACGACTCGAGCGCCCGCTTCCGCGCCGCCGAGCCGTAGGCACGGGCCCGCTCGTCGTCTCGCGCGAGCGAGACGAGCGCGCCCGCGAGGGCGGTCGCATCGCCGGCCGGCACGACGACGCCCGTCACGCCGTCCTCGACGATCTCGGGCAGCCCGCCGACGGCCGTCACGATCGCGGCGCGGCCTCGCTCCGCCGCCTCGAGCGCGACCATGCCGAAGCCCTCTCCGCGGGAGGGTACGACCACGATGGCATTCCGCTCGTACACCTCGGTCACGGGCGAGACGCGGCCGAGCATCGTGACGCCGTCGGGCGCCGAGCGGCGGAGCACATCGGCGAGCGGCCCGTCACCGGCGAGCTCCAGCGTCAGCTCCGGCAGCCTCGATGCGCGCCGCGGCGAAGGCCTCGAACAGCAGGTCGAACCCCTTGATCGGGATGAGGCGGCCCACGGCGGCGAGCCGCGTTGCGACGGGCGGCGGGGGCGGCTCGGGGCCGGGCGCGATGCCGTAGTGGACGATCCGGAAGGCGTCGCGCGCGAAGCCCTCCGTCGCCGCGAGGTAGTCGGCGAGGCCACGCGAGATCGCGATCTGGGCGTGTGCGAAGCGCGCGGCGGCACGGTCGGCGGCAGCGACGGCGCGGTGGTCGCGAAACTCGTTGAAGCCGTGCTTGGTGCTGACGCGGACGGGCACCCGCGCGAGTGCACCGGCCGGCAGCCCGAGCACGTCCGCGTGCACGAGGTGGGTGTGGAGGATCGATGGACGCCGCAGCAGCAACCGCGCGGGCACGGTCGGGTCGAGGTCGAACCGCATCCGCCACTGCTCCGTGGGAACGTCCCTCGCCCGCATCGCCTCGACGAATTCGCGTGCGCCGGGCTCGCCCTCGTGCAGCACGAGCATCCGCGCGTCCCAGCCCCGGGACCGCAGCTGCGGCAGCAGCGAGAGCAGGTGCGCCTCGGAGCCCGAGATGCCCGACACCTTCTGCACATGCAGGACGGCCGTCACTCCGCCGCCTCGAGCACACGCTCCGCCCACCGGTCGACGGAATGGCCGGCGCGGACCCGCTCGCGCAGCTCCGCTCCGATCGCGCCGCGATCGGCTGTCCTGATCCACTCGAGCCGCTCGACGAGCTCGGCCTCGTCCGCGAACCGGAGCTCCTCGGGCACGAGCCCGGCGAGTCCCGGCGAGGACGCGAGCACCGGCAGGCAGGCCGCGGCCGCCTCGAAGGCCGCCTTGTCGGCCGAGCCTGCCTCGGTCGCGGAGACGAAGACGTCGTACTCCGCGAGCAGCGCCGGCACGTCGAGCCAGCCGACCGCGTCGCGCGTCCGTGTGAGCGCCGCGCGGTAGCGGCGGTCGTCGTCGGACAGAGCCGGGCCGACGAACTCCGCCTCGACACCGTCGACGCGTGACGCGGCGCGCTCGATCAGGTCGTAGCGCTTGACGCGCGAGAACCGTCCGAGCGAGACGATGCGGAGAGGCCCGCCTTCCGACGCCGGGCGGCAGTGGAAACGCGCCACGTCGATCCCGTGGCCGATCGCCCTCACCTTCGGCGACGCGAACGGGAACGAGCGCTCGTCGACCGTCAGCACGACCCGCGAGACGCGCGTCGCCGCGCGCAGGAGCCGCGAGTCGCGAGGGTGCGTGAACCAGAGGAGCACCGGAGCGCCGAGGGGCGCCGCGAGCAGGGCATAGACCGGCGCCATGTGCGCCAGGACGGCGTCGGGCCGCTCGCGCAGGAGTGCCGAGGTCAGACTCGCGCCGCGGCGAACGCGTCCGGCGCCCAGGGCCCGGACCCGCGCGTTCTCGGGCAGCGCGTGCTCGCCGGCGTGGAGCGTGAGCACGACGAGCTCGTCGACGCGCTCGGCGAGCGCGCGGAGCATCGGCACCGTGGCGCCGAGAACCGGGTCACGGTCGTCGACCCGCTGCGTGATCACCGCGAGCTTCACGCCTCGACGAGCGCCGCGATTCGCGCGGCGTACTCCTCCGGCGTCGCGAGCCACCGCTCGCCGGCGACACGCGCCGCCGCCGCGAGCAGCTCGAGCCGCGGACGGTCGGCCAGCACCGCCAGCGCCTCGCCGATCGCCTCGGGCGTCGGCTCGAAAAGGACCCCGTCGACGCCGTCGGTGACGAGATCGGGGATGCCACCCACCCGGGCGCCGAGCACGGGCCGACCGCGAAGCTGCGCCTCGATCACCACCCGCCCCATCCCCTCGGAGCGAGACGGCAGCACGAGGGCGCTCGCGTCGTCCAGCGCGCGAACGACCTCGCCGGTCGAGAGCTCCGGCTCCCAGGTCGCGAGGCCGTCGCGCACGAGCGCCTCGACGACGTCGGTGCGCGTGCCCTTGCCCACGATCCGCAGGCGCGCCTGCGGGCGTACGCGCCGCCACGCCTCGGCGAGGCCGTCGATGTTCTTGTACGGCTCGAGCACGCCGACGAAGAGCGCGACGGGATCGGCGGGGAGCGCGACCGGAGGCGTGGTGAACGGCGCGAGATCCATGAACGCCGGGAACGTCGCGGCCGGCTCACGGCCCACCTCGCGGGCGAGCCGCTCGGTGTAGGGCGACACCGCCCGAACCTTCGCCGACCGCCGCACAGCCCACGTCCCGAGGGCATCGGCGAGCCGCGCGAGCACACGCCGCGGCGGTGACCCGTAGAGGCGGCCGAACGTCCTCCAGTCGCCGTGCAGCTCGACGATCACCGGGACGCCGGTCCGCGCTGCGAGCGCGGCGGCCGCCTCGAACGGGCTCTGCGCGACGATCGCGTCGGGACGGAAGGACCGCGCCGCTCGACGGATGCGACCCGGCAACGAGAGCCAGAAGCGAAGGCCGTCGAGCGCCGTGCGCGGGCGCAGCAGGAAGGTCGCATCGCCCCGCGAGCCGTCGGGCGCCGCCGCAAGCACGCGCAGGTCGAACACGGCGCCGAGCGCATCCCACTTCAAGCGCAGGCTCGGCGAGAGCGGGAGCCGGTAGCGGTTCCTCGCGACGAAGAGGACGCGCCTCACGCGGCCGCGCGCTCGAGGATCTGCTCGAGCCTCCCGTAGACGACATCGGCGTCGAAGCGGGCAACCGACGGGGCGGCGGCTGCGCAGAGACGCTCCCGGAGCCCACCGTCGTCCAGGTAACGCCGAACCGCGGCCGCGAAGGCGGCGGGGTCTCCCGGCTCGACGAGCAGGCCGTTCTCCTCATCGCGAACGATCTCCGCGACCCCTCCGGTCCGCGTGGCGATGACGGGTGTCCCGACGGCGAGCGCCTCGACGACGGCGTGCGGGAAGTTCTCCCAGGCCGAGGTGAGGATCGCGGCGTCCGCCGCCCGCAGCAGGCCGAGCACCTCCGGCCGTAGAAGCGGGCCGAGGAACTCGACGGACGCCGGCGCCTGCGCGGCGAGCCGGGCAGCCTCCGGCCCTTCTCCCGCGATCAGGAGCCGTACGCCCGGCAGCTCGCGCATCCCGGCGAGCGCGACGTCGAGGTCCTTCTGCACCGTCAGGCGGCCGGCGAAGGCGAGCACCGGCGGCGCACCCGCGTCGAAGGGCACGGCATCCGCCGCGCGAGGCGCCGGGTTCGGAAGCACGTCGACGCGTTCGAGCGGCACGCCCCACGAGACCACGAGGTCGCGCATGAACGCGCTCGGGCACACGACGTGCGCGGCGCGGAGGACGGCCGCGTCGCGCGCCGCGGCGGAGCACGCGACCCGGAGCACCGCCGCCCGCCACGCTGGAAGTCGACGACCTCACCCGAGACGAGCCGCCGCCGCCGTGCGCGCTCGAACGCCGGGTCGGCGGTGATCTTGAGGACGACCGGCGTCCGCGCGAGCAGCGCCCCGAGCGACGACCGGCCGAACATCCCCGTCGAGTAGACGACATCGGCCCGCCGAGCCCGGGTCGCGATCAGAGCGAGCGCGCGCACGTGGCGCACGCCGGCCGGCAGTGACCGGTCGACCCAGGCGACGGGGTAGGGAGCGGCCGGGGGCTGCGCGTCGGCCGTGACCACGGCCTCGACCGAGTGGCCACGCTCACGCAGCCACGCGGCGACCTCAGGAGCGTGGCTCGCAGGGCCGCCGACGTCCGGGGGCCAGATGCCCGAGACGACCAGCACCCTCACACGAGCTCCCGGCGCAGACCGGCGAGCCGGTAGGCCCAGAAGAGGCCGAGCGCGACCGCACCGGCGAGCACACCGCCCGCTGCACCGGCCGCGCCGTAGAAGTGGGCGAGCACGAGCACCCCGGGAACGAGCACGGCGATCTCGATCACCTGGCCCAGGGTACGGAGGCCCGGGCGGCCGATCGAGACCGGGAACGACCGCGTCCACGAGAACACGAGCTGAACCGCCGCCGCGAGCAGCATCACCCGGAACGCGTCCACCGCCGGCACGTACTTCGCCTCGTACACCCACCGGACGAGCGTGGGCATCCACCACCAGACGAGCGGCGTGACGACTACCGCGAGCACCGCCGTGGCGGCGACGTAGCGGCCGAGCAGCCGAAGCGCACGGTCGCTGCGGCCGAGCTCGACGTCCCGTGTCTGCTCGGCGAGCAGGACGAACCGCGCAGGCGCCGACAGCGACGCAGCGGCGGTCGACGGCGCCTGCGCTGCACGGAAGTCGGCGGTCTGGCCGGGTGAGGCGACGACCCCGACGAGCACGGTCGGGAGGCTCGTCCGGAGCGAGGTGAGCCCCGATGCGATCGTGGACTGGATCGCGAAGCGCCGGATCTCCGGCGCGTCCTCCGCGAGCGGCTCCGGCGCAGCCACCGGGTAGCGGCGGAACACCGCGAGGGCAAGGGCGCCGGCGGTGAGCGTCGAGACGACCTGGGCGGCGACCACGGCCAGGAAGAGGTCGATCAGCCCGCCGGAGGCGCCGACCGCGACCGCCGCGAGCCGCAACGCCATCGCCCAGAGCAGCAGCGCGCCACGCAGGTCGTAGCGGTTGCGGACGAGCAGCACCGCCCCGGCCATCCCCTCCGGCTGCTGCACGAGCGGCACGAGCGCCGCGATCAGCATCGCTCCCTGCAGGCCCCCGGTCTTCCAGATCCACGGGGCGAGGAGCGCCGCGCCGACGACTGCCAGCGACCCGACAGCGCCGCCCGCCATCTTGACGGCGAGCCCCACGCGGAAGAGCCGGTGGAATCGGCCCCATTGCTCACGGGCCGCGTATCTGTTGCCGTACTTGACGACGACCTCGTCGACGGTCAGGTCGACGAACAGCTGGAGGAGACTGGTCGTCCCGAAGACGAGCGCAAAGCGCGCGAAGTCGCCCTTCGAGAGCTCGCGCGCGGCCACGATCGTCGCTGCGAACCCAAGAGCCGCCGACCCGTAGATCCCGAGAGCCGTCGCCGCGCGACGCCGGAGGACGCGGGAAGGCATGTCCGGCGCGAGTATAGTTGCGCCCCTTGGGGCCTCTCGTCCTCGCTGCGGCGATTCCGCTCCTCTTCCTGCACCGCAACTACCAGCCCGGCATCGACGTCGGCGCGCTGCACGTCGACCTCTCCGACGTCGCCGTGCTCGCCGTCGTCGTCGCGGCTGTGATGTCGCGCCCGCGACTCCGCCCCGGGCGATGGACCTCCTGGCTCGCGCTCGCGCTGCTCGTCCTCGTCGGGGTGGCGTGGGGCGCGCTGCGCTTCTCCGGCTACCCGACGGGCACTCACCTGACGACGGCCGCGAAGTGGATCGAGTACATGCTGCTCGCACCGGCCGTCGCCGCGATCGCGCGCCGCGAGCGTGACCTCGTCCCGGCCGCGGTCACGCTCGTCGCCTGGGATGCGATCGCAGGCGTCGTCGCGATCCTCCAGTTCGTCGGCGTCCTCGGCGATCTCGACAACACGCCCGCCGGACGCCGGAAGCCCTCGTTCGTCGGCGTGCACGACTACGCGGCGCTGTCGGGCGCCGCGCTCGTCGTCGCGCTCGTCGTGCTCACCCGTGGTCCGCGGTCGCCGCGAGAGCGCTCGTTCGCGCTCGCCGCCGGCATCGCGGGCGGGGTCGGCATGGTGATCGGAGGAGCCTTCGACTCGCTGCTCGGGCTCGCGCTCGCGTGTGCCGGCATCGTGCTCGCGGCGCCGCTCCGCAACCCACGAAGGCTCGCCACCATGGGCGCCATCCTGGCCGCGATCACCGTCGGCATCGTCGCGATCCGCAGCTCCGCCGTCGCGGACGGGCTCAAGTTCCTGGGTGCGAAGCAGGGAAACGGCGGCGCGTCGACGCAGATCCAGAGCTACCGCCAGCGCGCGCTCCTCGCCTACATCGGCGGTCGGGAGTTCCTCGGGCACCCGGTCCTCGGTGTCGGCTGGCAGGGATCCGCCGATCCCTACGCGTTCGAGCCGTACCTCGCGGACGCCCATGCCCGCTTCGACCAGCCGGCCGAGGCCTTCCCGTCGCCGTCGCACCGATGGGGCGTCCAGAATGCCTACGTGGAGTCGCTCGCCGACCTCGGGGTGCTCGGCCTGCCGGCGTTCCTGGCCGCGCTCCTCGCGCCGCTCGCGCTTGCCTGGCGCCGGGCGCGCGGGGACGCGCGACTGGTCGGCATCGCGTCTGCTCCTGCTCGTCGTCGGCGCCTGGAACGGCTACGGCCTCGTCGCAGGGATCCCGCTCGCGGCGCTGACGTGGCTCGCGGTCGGGGTCGCGACGGCCGCGCCGGAGCTCCCGCGGGAGGCGGTGTGAGGGCGCTCGTCACCGGCGGCGGCGGCTTCATCGGCTCCAACCTGGTGCGCGCGCTGCTCGAGCGCGGCGACGACGTGCGCGTGCTGGACAACTTCTCCACCGGCAACCGCGCGAACCTCGAAGGGCTGCGACGTCGAGGTCGTCGAAGGAGAGCTCCGCTCGTACGAACGCGTGCACAACGCGATTCGCGGCGTCGAGGTCGTTTTTCACCTCGGCGCGCTCGGGTCGGTCCCGCGGTCCGTGCAGGACCCGCTCACGTCGAGCGCGGTGAACATCGAAGGAACGCTGAACGTGCTGCTCGCGGCGCGGGACGAGGGGATCAGGCGGGTCGTGTACTCGTCGAGCTCGTCGGTGTACGGACCGACGCGTGAACTGCCGGCGCGCGAGGACGCCGCCCCCGACCCGATCTCGCCGTACGGCGTCGCGAAGCTTGCCGCCGAGCGGTACTGCATCTCGTTCTCGCGCGTGTACGAGAGCTTCGAGAGCGTCGTCGTGCGCTACTTCAACGTGTTTGGCCCACGGCAGAGCCCGCACTCGCAGTACGCGGCCATGATCCCGCTCTTCATCACGTGGATCGCTGCAGGCGAGCCGGTGCTGGTCTTCGGCGACGGCGAGCAGCGGCGCGACTTCACGTACATCTCGAACGTCGTCGACGGGACGCTGCGCGCCGCGGACGCGCCGGGCGCGAGCGGTCGGATCTTCAACGTCGCCGCGAGCGCCCCGGCGACCGTCAACCACGTCGCGGACACGATCGCGGCCATCCTGGAGAAGCCGGTCGAGCGGACGTTCGCGCCGCCGCGGCCGGGCGACATCCGCGACTCCTGGGCGGACGTCGCCGCAGCCCGCGACGGGCTCGGCTGGAACCCGACGGTCGGCCTCGAGGAGGGCCTCCGCCGGACGATCGCCGCGCTTGCCTGAGCCGATCCGCATCCTGCGGGTGATCGGACGGCTGAACATGGGCGGCCCTGCGCTGCACGTCAGCTACCTGACGCGGGAGCTCGAGCACCGCGGCTATCACACGACGCTCGTCGCGGGGAGCCTCACCGAGGGCGAGGACTCGATGGCCTTCGTCGCCGAGGAGCTCGGAGTCGACACGGTCCGTGTGCCGGCCCTCCAGCGCGAGCTCTCGCCGCTCAGGGACGCGATCGCGGTGCAAACGCTGCGGCGCGAGATCCGCCGCCTGCGGCCGCACATCCTGCACACGCATACGGCGAAGGCCGGGACGGTCGGACGCACTGCGGCGCTGCTCGCCGGCGCCGCACGGCCGCCCGTGATCGTGCACACCTTCCACGGGCACGTGCTGCGTGGGTACTTCGGGCCGGTCAAGACCCGGCTGTTCCTCGAGGCGGAGCGAACGCTGGCTCGCCGCACCTCGCGCCTCGTGGCCGTCGGGCCCGAGGTTCGCGACGAGCTGGTGGCGCTGGGGGTCGCACCGGCGGAGAAGTTCAGCGTGATCCGCCTCGGCATCGATCTCGCGCGTCGGATCGGGTCGGACGAGGACGGCGCGGAGCTTCGTCGCTCGCTCGGGCTTCCTGCCGACCGTTTCGTCGTCGGCTGGATCGGTCGGATGACGCCGATCAAGCGCGTGCCCGACGTGGTCTCGGCCTTCGCCCAGCTGCGCGCGAAGGGGACGGAGGCAACGCTGTGCCTCGTCGGCGACGGCCCCGACCGGCCGCACGTGGAGTCACTCGTCGACGAGCTCGGCGTCACGAGCGACGTCGTCTTCGCCGGCTACCAGCGGGACGTCGCGCCGTACTACGCGCTCTTCGACACGCTCGTGCTCGCCTCTGCGAACGAGGGAACGCCCGTGGTCGCGATCGAATCGCTCGCGGCGGGACGACCCGTGGTCTCGACTCGGGTCGGAGGCGTGGCGGACGTCGTCACCGACGGAGAGGACGGCTTGCTGGTCCCTCCCGGCGACGTCGAAGGGCTTGCAGCGGCGCTCGCGCGGCTTGCACGCGAGCCCGGAGCTGCGGCGGCGCATGGGATCCTCGGCGCCGGAACGTGTCGTCGCGCGCTACAGCGTCGAGCGGCTCGTCGACGACGTCGACCGGCTGTACCGGGAGTTGCTTGCCGGCGACCTCCCGGCGGACGGCTGATCGTCACGCGACGTGACGGCGCCCTACGGCTGCGTCAGCTTCGCGAACGCGTTGTACGCCGGCTTCTTCGCGCCGCGATACGTGATCAAACCCGACTGCCAGCCGTTCAGGTTCGGCTCGTCCTTGAGCAGGAACCAGAGCATCATGTCGATCCGTGGATTCTTGCGTGCGATGCCGAACGCCTCGGTCAGGTAGGCGGCCTGCTTCGCATAGGTGACGCCGATCAAGCGGGTCGGGCGGGTTCGTCTGGTAGCCGTACTCGGTGATCCAGATCCGCTTGTTGCCGTACAGCTGCGTGACGACCTTGATCAGGTCGCCGATGTTCCCGAGCGTGACGGCGTTCGACGCCGCACCGTTCGGCGCGTGAGGGCGCGACGTCGGCGTGTCGGCAGGGGTCGCGTAGTACGGGTGGTGCGCCCACGCGTCGAACGTCTTCAGGCCCGCCTTCTTGGCGGCACGCAGGAACGCGATCGGCGAGACGGACGGCCGCGCACTGTTCGGGTTGTTGTTGCCGCGCGGCGCGGTCGCGCCGCAGGCGACGCGTTCGCTCCCCAGGCCGGAGGCGTGCACGCCCGAGTAGACGGCGTTGCAGATGCGCGCGTAGTCGGCGGCGCTCTGCAGGACCCAGGTCGACCCGACCCGCTTGTACTGCGGAGCGAGGAAGACCGGGTTGTTCGGCTCGTTCCAGGCGAGCCACTCCTTCACCGACGGCAGGATGCGGCCGTCCGGCTCCGGATAGACGCCGCTGTAGCGCTTCGCGGCGGCGCAGGGCGAAGTTGCGCAGGTCGATCGCACTGGTGGGAGCCGCGTTCAGCGCCTTGCCCGCCGTTGGCCCACGCGGGCGTGCCGTAGATCGAGAACAGCACCTGCGCGCCGGCCTGGGTGGCGTAGTCGACGGCGCGGTCGTACAGCGACCAGTCGTACGCCGGATCGGCCGGGTCGGTCGGGGACGCCGGACGCTTCTGCGCGACGCCGAAGGGGCCGCCCCAGTACAGGGTGATCCGTACCTCCTGGGCGTGGAGCGCCTTCACGTAGGCGAAGGTCTTGTCGGTCGGGCCGTAGAGCATCTGCGCGTCGTCGTAGATCCCGACGCGAAGGTAGCGGGAGGCCCGTGCGGGCGACGCACTCGCAGCTAGCACCGCCGCCGCGAGCACGGCGAGGATGACCCCGGCGCGACGCACTCAGACGGCCAGGGGTTCCCGCCCGAGCGCCCGCAACCAGCGTCGCAGGCCCTCGTCGAGGTCGATCTCCGGCTCCCAGCCGAGCACCTGCCGGGCGCGCGTGATGTCGGGCCGCCGCACGCTGCGGGTCGTCGGTCGGCAGGGCCTCGAAGACGATCTCGCTCGCCGAGCCGGTGACCCGGATGCACGCCTGCGGCGAGCTCGAGCATCGTCACCTCGCGATCGGGGTTGCCGAGGTTGACCGGCAGGTGCTCCCTGATCTCGGCGAGCAGGTAGAGACCGCGAATGAGGTCGTCGACGTAGCAGAGCGACCGTGTCTGCGAGCCGTCGCCGAAGACGGTCAGCGGCTTCCCCTCGAGCGCCTGGTGGATGAAGTTGACCGACGCGCGCCCGTCGTTGCGCCGCATGCGCGGGCCGTACGTGTTGAAGATCCGCGCGATCGCCGTGTCGACGCCCTGCTGGCTGGTGGTACGCCATCGTCAGCGCCTCGGCGTAGCGCTTGGCCTCGTCGTAGACGCCGCGCGGCCCGATCGGGTTGACGTTGCCCCAGTACGTCTCGGGCTGCGGGTGGACCTGCGGGTCGCCGTAGACCTCGCTCGTCGAGCTGATCAGGAAGCGGGCGCGCTTCCACTTCGCGAGGCCGAGCGCGTTGATGGGTGCCGTACGAGCCGACCTTCAGCGTCTGCGAGCGGCAGGCGCAGGTAGTCGATCGGGCTCGCGGGGCTCGCCAGGTGGAAGACGAAGTCGACGGGCTCGTCGATCCAGATCGCGCCGACGACGTCCTGGTTGACGAACGCGAACGACGGCTCCGCGGATGTGCTCGATGTTCTCGAGCGAGCCCGTCTCGAGGTTGTCGACGCAGATCACCCGGTGGCCCTGCGCGATCAGGTAATCGCAGAGGTGGGAGCCGAGGAAGCCCGGCGCCGCCGGTGACGACGGAGGTCGGCATTGCGCCGGATCGTACTGGGCGGGCCGGATCCCGTTTGCGATCCTTACGAACGCTTTTCATCCGCGCGTTCCTACCGTTTTCCTTCCAAGGGGTTCGGACGCGCGAGGACAATCTACGAGAGATGCGCAGGCGCCTTGCGCTCGTCGGGCCGGCCGCCCTGGGGGCGTCGCTTGCGCTGGCCGCGATCTCCGGCGCCGCGACAGTCACCGTCAACGCGACCGTCACGGGCGGCGCAACCCTGTCCGTCTCGACGCTCAACAGCCCGTCGTTCTCGCTCACGCTCACCGGGGACGACCAGACGGGCAGCTACCAGGCGCAGCTCCAGGTGATCGACGCGCGCGGCCTCGCCGCCGGCGGCGGGTGGAACCTGACGATCGGGGCGACCCAGTTCAGCGACGGTGCGGGCCACACGCTCCCCACGACGGCGGACACGATCGCGAGCGTCTCCAGCGGCTGTCACACCGGCTCGACCTGCGCGCTGCCGACGAACAGCGTCTCGAACACGAACCTCGCGATCCCGACGTCGCCGACGACGGTGAAGTTCCTGAACGCCGCGACGGCATCCGGCCTGGGGCGGCTCGACGTGACGGTCAACGCGAACGTCCTGGTGCCCGCGAGCACGATTGCGGCCTCCTACTCGAGCACGGTCACCGTCGCGGTCGCGGCAGGGCCGTGAGGAGCCTGCCGGCCGCGGTGCTCGCGGCACTCGTCGTCGTACCGCCGGCGTCGGCCGCGACGTTCACGTTCTCGCTCGTGACGACGAGCCCCGTCACGGCCCCCGGCGTGACGCTGACGGGGGACGACCAGGCCAAGACGTTCGGGATCGTCACGCAGGTCGCGTACACGGGCACGAGCAACACCGCCGGCTGGAAGGTGCAGGCGAGGGCGACGACGCCGACCTCGGGGACGCATACGCTGCCGGCGCTGCAGGTCACCGCCGGCACGTTCAGCTGCGTCAGCAGTTGCACGACGAATCCGACGAACGGGGTCAGCTACCCGATCACGCTGTCCGGGGTCGCGCAGAAGATCTACAACGCCGCCGCAAACACGGGCCGAGGCACGTTCACCGTTACGAGCACCTACCAGGTCACGTACTCGGCCAGCGCCATCGCCGGCACCTATTCGTCGACCGTGACCCTCACGGGCAGCACGGGGCCGTAGTGCGAGTGCGCAAGTGCCTTCTCCTCGCGATCGCGGTGCTCCTCGCCGCAGCCGGCACGGCAGCCGCGGCCGAGGCGCCGCATGCCGTGTTCGGCCTGCGGGCCGGAGGCAACCCGAAGATCGGCTACTTCGTCTACGAGCTCGGCCCGGGCTCGTCGCGGCAAGGGAGCGTCATCGTCTCGAACGTCGGCACCGCGACCGGGACGGTGCGCCTGTTCACGACCGATGCGACGACCGGCCCGACGAGCGGCACCGTCTACCGGACCGACAGCGCCGCATCCGGTCCCGGCACCTGGGTGAAGCTCGCCGCCTCGAGCGTCGCGCTCGCGGCAGGCGCGAGCGCGACGGTGCCGTTCACGGTCACCGTGCCGGCGTCCGCCTCGTCGGGCCAGTGGGTGGCCGGGATCGCAGCCGAGAGCCCCAACGCGTCCGCAGGACGCAAGACCGGGGCGCAGGGAAGCGTACGGATCAAGGTCCGCAACCTGACGATCGTCGCCGTGCAGGTCGACGTACCCGGCCCGCCGACGCTCGGCTTCCGGATCGGCCGGGTGGCGACGGGCGGCTCACGCGGTTACCAGCAGCTCCTCGTCCACGTCGCGGGCACCGGAAACATGCTCTCCAGGCCGCGCGGCAGCGTCGTGGTCTCCGCCGCGGGCGGCACGCCGCGGCAGACGCTCAGCTACTCGATGGACACGTTCCTGCCGCGCACGTCGATCGACTATCCGCTGCTTCTCCGGACGGCTCTCTCGCCGGGCCGGTACACCGCGGACATCGTGCTGCGGGCGCACCCGGCCTCGGGCGGGCCGCCTGACGTCCTTCTTCGCGCTCGTCGCTCGTTCACCGTCAGCTCGGGGCAGGTGAAGAAGATCTTCTCCTCGGCGCCGCCGACGCGCGCGCCCGCGTCGGGTGGATCCTCGTGGACGACCGTCGCCGCCGCGGCCGGCGGCGCGGGCGGCGCGCTGATCGTCGGCGGGGGCATCGCACTGCTGCTCCTACGGCGTCGGACAGCCCGCACCTCGTAGAGTCGTCGCATCGACGCTCGACTCCCCCGGAGGGGTGACGACGGTCACCCGGGGCGGGGAAGCAGGCAGTCCCGGCGCGGGAATGCGCCTGCGCCGCCGCCTTGCCGACGTTCCGTGTGATGGCACGGCGCGTGCTCCTCTGCGGCGTCGCAACCCTCCTCCTCGCAGCCCCGGCGGGAGCGGGCACGATCGACGTCACCCTCGGGGTCGCACCCGGGCGGCTCGCACTGCATGCACCGCCTACTGTCGTTACCGCCGGAGGCGTCGCGACGATCCTCGTCCGCGTTGCGGACGGCCGCGGCAGCGGGGCGGGCTGGACGCTGCGGGTGCGCAGCGGCTCCGCGGTCGACGTCGTCGCGATCACGGCCGCGTGCGCCAAGGGCTCGACCTGTTCGCTACCGGTGCCGGTCGGCCTGCCGAGCGACGCAACCGTGCTCCGCGCAGCGCGCGGGAGCGGCATGGGCGTCGTCGAGCTGCGCGTGACGCTGCACGCCGCGGCGCGCGCGAGCGTCACGTTCACCGTCGCCTAGCGCAGGTCCTTGTTCGACTCCATGTCGAACCACATCGCGAACAGCGTGAACTGCGAGCCTGAGATCAGGAGCAGCGCCACGAGCACGATCGTCGCCGGGGTGATGTGGTTGCCCGCGAGGCGCAACCCGGTCTCGACCAGGCCGAGCACGACCCCCACTCCCGTCATCAGGAAGCCGAGGAAGTAGAAGAAGACGAGCGGATGGAAGTCCCGCAGCACGTACTTCTCCCGCAACCGCCAGAAGAACCCCTTGCACAGAAGCCACGAGATCCGCGGCACGACCCTGCGCACCTTGATCCCCGACCGCTCCCCGATTCCGTAGATCGGCCGGGAGGGGAAGTCCCGAACCCTCGCGTTCCAGACGTTCAGATGCACCAGCATGTCGTTCGGGAACCCGTACGAGCTGTACACCCGATCGAGATCCAGAAGCTCCAGCATCGGGAGCCCGACCACCGTGTAGCCCGCCTGCGAGTCGGCGACGTGCCAGTACCCGGACGCGATCTTCGTCAGGAAACTCAGGACCGCGTTCCCGAGGAAGCGATGGCGCGGGATCAGCTCCCACGCCCGCCCCGTGAACAGCCGGTTCGCCTTCGCGTAATCGAGCTCCCCCCGCACGACCGGGAGACACAGCCCCTCCAGTTCGTCCGGGTCCATCTGGTTGTCCCCGGCCATCACGGCCACCGCATCGAGCCGCTCCACGAGCGCCCGCTTGTACCCCGACACGATCGCCGCCCCGACCCCACGGTTGCGCTCGTGGGAGATGACGACCACGCGATCGTCGCCGACCCCGCGTGCAGCCTCCGCCGTCCCGTCCGATGACGCATCGTCGACGACGAACACGCGATCCACGAACCCGGGCAGCCCCTGCAGCGTCGCGACGATCAGCTCTTCCTCGTCGTGCGCAGGCACGACCACGCCGACGCGCTTGCCCTCGAGCATCGGGCCTACGTCCGTCGGAAGCGCGACTCGCCGGCGATCGCGACGATCGCGCCGAGGATCAGCCCGATGATCGCGCCGATCGCGAGCGACGTCGACTTCGAGTGCGCAGAAGCTTTGACCGCGCTTGCCCGTTCGACCACGCGCGCCGCCTCGACCTCCTTCGCGAAGACGAGCTGCTGCTGGAGCGTCTCCTCCTGCGCGATCAGGTTCCCCTGCCGGGTCTCGGCGTTGTTCTGCTGACCGACGATCACGAGCTGTTGCAGCGGGTCAAGCTTCTTCGCGGCCGCGAGCGCCCCGTTGATCACCTTGAGCTGGGCCGTGATCCCGTTCAGCTGCGCCTCGACGTTCTCGAGCGTCTTGTTGAAGGTCTCGATCTTGGTGCTCACGTACGACGCCGTCGTCTGCTGGACGACGATGCTCGCGAGCGCGTTTGCAGCCGCCGCGGTGTTCTTGGGATGCGTGCCGGTGACGGTCAGCGAGATCAGCGGGGTCGTGCGGGTCGCACCGGCGCCCGCGCTCCCGACCTGGGCGACCGAGACGTGGCCGCGCAGCGCCGCCGGGCGCATGTCGGCCGCGTTGGCGGCCTGCTCCTGGTAGGTGGCGCCGCTCACGATCTGAGAGACCGCCCGCGGGTTCGTGCCGTAGCTCGGCACGAGCGCGCCGCCGGGCGACGTCGGCTGCCCCAGCGAGATGAGCGCGGTCGCCTTGTAATTCGTGCCGCCCCGGAACGAGTAGAGGACGCCGACGATCGCGCCGAGCACGAGCCCGGCTGCGGGCAGCCACCAGAGAGCGACGACCGCGCGGCGCCAGCGCGCCAGGTCGACCTCGCGTTCCGCGTCCGTCACCGGGGTCGTCATGCCGCGCCGACCCTAGCCGATGCCCAGGCCCAGTGCTCCTCCAGGCCTCGCCGGAGCGGCGTCGATGCCCGCCAGCCGAGCTCGCCCTCGATGCGCGTCGTGTCGGCCTTCGTCCGGTGCATGTCTCCGACCTGCGGCGGCCCGAAGGCGACGTCGAGCGTCCGGCCGGCGACCTCCTCGAGCAGCGCGATCGCCTCGCGCATCGTCGCTTCGTCGCCGCCGCCGACGTTGTAGGTGCCGGGAGCAGCAGC
Source organism: uncultured Thermoleophilia bacterium (assembly GCA_963725595.1). Lineage (GTDB taxonomy): Bacteria > Actinomycetota > Thermoleophilia > Gaiellales > Gaiellaceae > PALSA-600. The sequence continues at coordinate 371,235 of CAVRYT010000005.1, forward strand.
GGCAGCGCGGACCGTCGCGTCGACCACGTCGGCGACGTAGGTGAACGACCGCGACTGGGTCCCGTCGCCGTACAGCTCGAACGGCTCGTCGCGCGCGAGTGCCTCGACGATGCGTGCGAAGGCCATGTCCGGCCGTTGCCGCGGCCCATAGACCGTGAAGTAGCGGAGCGCGACCGCCTGGAGGCCGAAGCCGCGCGCGTACGCGTCGTGCAGGTGCTCGCAGGCCTGCTTCGTGATCCCGTACGGGTTGTTGGGCCGGGGCACGACGTCCTCCGGCGTGGGGTAGCGCTCGGCGTCGCCGTACACCGACGACGAGCTCGCCCAGACGACCGGCGTGCCGGCGGCAACCGCCGCTTCGAACACGCGCTGCGTCGCGAGCACGTTGCGCCGGAGGTAGTCGGGGAACACGACGCCGAAGCTGCGCGCCCCCGGCTGTCCCGCCAGGTGGAAGACGCCGTCGAACCCCGCGAAGTCGAGGGCGTCCTCGGCGAGGTCGACGCGACGCACGTCGAGGTCGCGTGCGTTCTCCTCCTTCAGCGCCGTGTCGTAGTAGTCGGTGAAGCAGTCGAGGCCGACGACGTCGTGGCCGTCGGCAACGAGGCGCCCAGCGAGGTGCGACCCGATGAAGCCGGCAGCACCGGTGACGAGATAGCGCATCGCCGGAGGTTAGCCTCGCCGCTCGACGAGCCCGTAGACCTTGGCGTACCCGACGAGGTACAGGTGCTTCGCGTCGGCGACGACAGGCGAGTAGCGCCCGTCGGGAAAGGTCCAGACCTGGTCGCCGGTCCTCGCGTCCAGGGCGTACGTCGTCCCCTTCAGCGTCGCGAAGTAGACCCGCCCCGCGATCACCGTGGGCGAACCGGAGATCGGCCCGTCGGCGGTGAACTGCCAGAGCGTCTTGCCGGTCGCCGCGTCGAAGCAGTAGAAGCGGTGCGAGTACGAGCCGACGAGCACCCGGTCGCGCCACACCGCCGCCGACGAGTAGACGTAGCCGCCGGTCGAGCTGGACCAGCGCAGCTTGCCGCTCACGACGCCGAAGGAGTACATCTTGCCGTCGGTCGCGCCGACGTAGACGCGGCCGTAGGCGACCGCGGGGGTCGCGTAGAAACGCCCGAGCGCCCCCGAAGCGCGGCTGCGCAGCCGCCTTCCAGACGACCTTGCCGCTCGTGGCGGAGAGCTCGTACACGTGGCCCGAGTAGTCGCCGACGAACAGCCGGCGCTTCCCGACGAGCGCGACCCCCGCCTTGACCTGTCCCTGCAGCCTGGTCACCCAGCCGACCTTCCCGGTCTTGCGCCGGAGCGCCCAGACGCGGCCGTCCCAGTCGCCGACGTAGACGCTCGCGCCGACCACGACCGGCGACGACTCCGAGGGCCCGATCGTGCGCCGCCAGAGGATCCGGCCGGTGCCGACCGCGAACGCGATCACCTGGCCGGTGAGGGACTGGCTCGGCGTGCGGTTGCAGGGCGGCGCGTTCATGAACGTCATGTAGACGACGTGCCGGTCGAGCGCGGGCGAGGCTGCGACGCAGCGGTGCGAGACGTACTTCCAGGCACGCTTGCCGTTCTTCGCGCCGACCGCGAACAGCACGCCCTCGTTGGAGGCGAAGAACAGCCGGCCGTAGCCGACGACGGGAGGGAACTCGACGAGGCTCTGCGCGTGAAAGCGCCCAGGGTGCGATACGGCGGCGCGAGCGTGATGCCGTTGGCGACGCGCGTGCGCTCGGGATCGTGCCCGTACGTCGGCCACGCGATGCCCGGCTCCTTCGGCGGCGGCGGGACGGCCTCCGTGGTGACGAACTCGATCGTCGACGAGCCCTGGATGTCGCGGGACGCATGCTTGACGTGCAGGTAGTAGGCGAGCCCCGCACCGAGCAGCGTGAGGACGAGGAGGGCGGCGGCGGCGAGCAGCAGACGCTTCAACGCGCGACCACCGCGAACACGCGCGAATAGCCGTGCAGGAGCAGTCGCCTGCCGCTGCCGGAGACGGGGACGTACTCGCCGTGCGGGAAGTCGACGAGCAGTCGTCCCGCTCCGCACGTCGGCACCGACGATGCGGTGCGAGAAGGAGCCTGCGTACGCGACGCCGTCGACGACCTCCACGGCGCCGGAGATCGGGCCGCCCGCCGAGCGCTCCCAGAGCGTCCGGCCGGAGCGGGCCGAGACCGCATAGAGGACGCCGTTGTAGGAGCCGAAGAAGACGCGGCCGGCCACGGCTGCGGGGGAGGAGTAGACGTACGCCCCGGTCGAGCGGCGCCAGAGGAAGCGGCCTCCGGTCGAGAACGCCGTGAGGCTGCCGCCGGTCGAGCTCGGCACGAAGACGCGGCCGCCCGCCACGGCCGGCGTCCCGTAGACGCGGCCGCCGACGCTGCGCGACCAGAGAAGTGCGCCGTTCTCGACGCTCAGGGCAAGCAGGCGGCCGCAGTAGTCGCCGAGGTAGAGCGTCCCGCCCGAGACGGCAGCGGACGAGGTGATCTTGCAGCCGTCGTCCCGCCGCCAGCGCACCCGGTGAGTGTGCACGTCGAGCGCGGTGATCTCGCCGCTCCAGGCGCCGAACAGGTCGACCCCGCGGACGACGACAGGCGACGACTCGACGGGCGAGCCGACGTCGTGATGCCAGAGCAACCGGCCGTCGGTGCGCGAGAGCGCCCAGACGTGCCCGTCCATGCCGTGCACGAGCAGCTCGTCGCCGACGATCGCCGGGGACGAGGCGAGCTTGCCGTGCGGCGTGTCGTGCCGCCAGATGACGGTGCCGTCGCGCATCGAGAGTGCTCGGATCGTGCCCCGGGAGTTGCCGATGTACGCGACGCCGTCGGCGACGACCGCCGGGAACTCGATCAGGCTGCCGAGCCCGCGCGACCATACGACGCGAAACGGCGGCCGCACCTTGATCGCCGGGTGCGACTGGTCGCGGCGCGGGCCGGCCCCGTAGACCGGCCACTGCAGCGAATGGCGGTAGATGCGCATCGTCGACTTCGGATGTGTCCGGAACGCCAGCCGAACCGATCGCCGGCCGTAACCGCTCTTGCTCGCCGTGGTGACGAGCGCCGCGCGGCGGGCGAGCGGGACGCGCGCGACGCCCTTCGGGTTCGTCCGCACCGTTCGGCGGCCGATCGTGACGCGGGCGCCGCCGACGCGCGTGTTCGTGTCGCCGTCGACGACCGTCACCTCGACCCGCGGCAGCCGTCGCGGGATCGCCCGCGCATGGGCCTGGGTGCGGCGCGGCGCCGCGTCGTGCCACGAGCTGCAGCCTCCGAGGAGCACCGCCCCGGCGAGGAGCAGGGCGAGCCGCTTCACGCTTCCCCGGGCACGCCCTCCGCCTGCACGGGCTCCAGCGTCCCGCCGAGCTCCTCGAGGATCACCTGGGAGAAGTAGCGGGTCATGACGACCCCCTCGCGGAACTCGCCGAGCCGCCGCTCGGGCGACTCGCCGCGCGCGAGCGCGAGCGCGAGCTCCGGGTAGCGCGAGCCGGCGGCGGTCGGCAGCGGGAAGCCGCCGCCGAAGCGTGGGTTCACGTCGGTCACCTGCAAGCTCGCCGTCGGGCTCTCGGAAGCACTGCACGTTCGCAGGACCGATGATGCGCAGCGCCTCGGACACCGCGCAGCCGAACTCGATCAGCTCGCTCGTCCCTGATCGTCTCGCCCTTGATCGACTCGCCGCCCTTCGACTCGATCATCGTGCGCGGTACGGCCTCGAGGCAGCGGCCCGTCGAGGTCGCAGAAGACGTCGATCGAGAACTCGACGCCGCGGCAGGCGCGCTGCACCATCGACTCGACGGTCGTGTAGCGGAGGAAGAAGTCGAGCTCGGCGCGGTCTCCGGCGCGGTAGATGTGGCGCGAGCCGAAGCCGCGCGCGGGCCTTCACGAGCACGGGGAACGGGAGCTCGTCGGACAGCTCCGTCGGCAGCCACGTCGGCGGCGAGCCGATCCCCCGTTCCTCGAAGAACGCGTGCGCGAGGTACTTGTCCGAGGCAGCGCTCGATCGTCTCGGGCCCCGAGACGAGCACGACGGCGCCGTCGAGTCACGGGCGCTGCCTCGGCGAGCTGAAGGTGGTCGAGGTCGGTCAGCGGCACGACGAGCCGCACGTCGTGCACCTCGACGAGCGCACGCAGCGAGTCGACGTACGCGGGGTCGTCGACGCGCGGCACGAGCGCCCGCTGGTCGGCGTGGTAGAGCGCGGGCGCGAGCGGGTCGACGTCGGCGGCGATCGTCGTCGCACCGGCGGCGCGGAACGCGCGGACGATGTCGACGCGCTGCCCTGCGCAGGTGAAGAGGACGGCGGTCACGCGTCCGGAGGGTACAGCGGGGCCGTTACGGCGCCGTTAGCGCTCCGCGCCCGAACCTCCTTCGCTGTGCGAACCCGGTTCGTGAGTCTCGGCGGCGCGCCAGCCGCCCGTCTCGCCCTTGTACGTGCCGCCGAAGAGGGCGAGCGGGGTGCGCAGGAGGATCAGCAGGTCGGTCTTCCAGTCGCGGTGGCGGACGTACCAGACGTCGAGCTCGATCCGCTCGGCCCACGGGAGCGAGGCCCGCCCGTGGATCTGCGCCCAGCCGGTGATGCCCGGGCTTCACGTCGAGGCGGTGGCGTCTGCCGCGTCGTGTAGGCCTCGACCTGGTAGCGGAGCGTCGGCCGCGGGCCGATCACGCGTCATGTCGCCGCGGACGACGTTCCAGAGCTGCGGCAGCTCGTCGATCGACAGGCGCCGCAGCACCCGCCCCGCGCGCGTGATCCGGGCGTCGCCCCTGTTCACCGCGAGACCCGCGCCCTGACGTTCTCGGCACCGACGACCATCGTCCGCAGCTTCAGGAGCTCGAAGTCGACGCCCGTCCTTGCCGACCCGCGTCTGCCGGATAGAGCACCGGCCCGCCGTCCTCGAGCTTGACCGCAAGCGCCGCGAGCGCGAGCACCGGCGAGGAGACGACGAGGCCCGCGCCGGCGATGGCACGTCGAGGCTCCTATTCACGCGCCGGCTCCCACCCCGCGGGCACGCCGCGGCGCAGGTAGTTGCCAGAGCGCGACGACCGTCGCCCACGTGACGAGGACGTAGTAGCGCGCGATCCCGACGCCGACCGCAGCCGCCGCGAGCAACCCGAGCTGCAGCCCGAGCACGACGTCGTAGACCACAGCCGTGCGCGATGAGGGCGAACGACGTGGCGAGCAGGACGAGATGGAGAACACCGCTGACGCGTAGCGGAGCAGCCGGTGCGAGACGATCTCGACGCGGTAGACCGGGCCGAGGCGCCGCAGCATCCGGCCGCGCAGGACGATCAGCCAGCAGTGCTCGAACATCCGCACCTTGCGGTGGTACTCCGTCTCGTTCGACGGCGTGGGCTTCTCGAACGCCTGCGCCGCCGGCTCGTAGACCGCGCGCCGGCCGCGCTGCACCATCAGGTAGGGCAGCGACAGGTCGTGCCCGAAGCGCGGGTCGACCTCGACGTAGTCCTCGCGCCGCAGCGCGTAGATCGAGCCGTTGCCGCCGGTGATCGAGCCGAGCCGCGACTCGGCGTCGCGCGAGGGCCATCTCGTAGCGCCAGTACGTCCCTTCCTGGTTCGATGCCGTCCGCCGCGAGGAGCCGAAGCCGCCCGCAGACGTAGGCGACCTCCGGGTCGGCGAAGTCGCGCGACGAGCAGCCGCAGCGCGTCGGGCGCCCAGGTCGCAGTTCGCGTCCGAGAAGGCGACGATCTCGCTCGCGGTCTGCGCGCACCGCCCGGTCCTGCGCCGCGACCTTGCCGCCGCGCGGGTTGGAGATCACCTGCGCACGCCCGGGTACTGCGAGCGCGATCTCCTCGGTGCGGTCGGACGACGCGTCCGAGGTGACGACGATCTGCAGCCTCTCGCGCGGGTAGTCGAGCTCGAGCAGGTTCTCGATCCGCCGCGCGATCGACGCCTCCTCGTTGTACGCCGCGACGATCACCGCGACGGTCGGCTCGATGTCGTCTCGGTGCACCGGCCGTGGCGCGACGCGCGCGAGCAGCGCCGCGAGCGCGGGGTAGGCGACGTGCGTCCACGCAAGTGCTGTGAGGGTGGACCAGAACAGGATCTCGAGGGCGACCACCGGGGGGATGCTATTCCGAGGCTCCTCGGAGGCAGGTACACGGCACGATCGACACGCGCTCCCCTTCGTCGGTTGACAACCTCCGGTCGGGGTACCGTAGGCGGCACGGTGCGGGTCACGAAGAGCCACAACCGCAGGGCCGCCTCTTCCCAGCACCCCCGCAGTTGACGGATGTCGAGGCCGCCACAGCCACAGACGCTCCTCGACTCCATGCCTGCGCACGAGGAGATGCGAGGCGTCCACGCGAGTGCGGTCGTCCTCGCCGGTGTCGTCGTGGCGAACGCCGGCAACTACGCCTTTCATCTTATCGCAACCAGAACGCTGGGGCCGTCGACGTACGGCTCGGTGGTCTCGCTCCTCGCTGTGAACGGGCTCATCGGCCTTCCGCTGGCAGGCCTTCAGATCGCCGCTGCGAGACACGTCGCAGGATTCGCCGTCCGCGGCGATGAGCGGGCGATCCGCGCGCTCTTCGGCCGGATGCTGCTCTGGACAGCTGTCGGATCGGCCGCCCTCATGGCCGTGTTTCTCGCACTCTCACCGGTGATCCGCCAGGCGCTCGGCGTACACAGCGAGTCTGCAGTCGCCCTCACCGCGATCCTGACTCTTCCTTCGGTGGTCACCCCCGTGATCTGGGGCGTCGCTCAGGGCGTCCAGCGATTCTCGCTGCTCTCGATCTCGATGGGCCTCGGCACCGTGGTCAGGGTCGTGTTCGTATCGGTCTTCGCGCTCGTTGGCTTCAAGGCGGCGGGCGCGATGGGCGCGTCGCTGCTCGGCGCTTCGGCGTCGTTCGCACTCGCCTTCTGGCCCCTTCGGTCGCGCATCAGCTTCGCCGAGCGTTCGCCCATCCCGGCACGAGAGCTGGTGCTGTCCATCCTGCCCGTCGTCGTCGGCCTGCTGGCGATCACAGCCTTCAGCAGCGTCGACGTGATCGTGGCCAAGGCCGCACTCGGGGATACGGAAGCGGGAGTCTACGGCGGGGCATCACTGATCGGACGCGTGTTGCTCTACGTCCCGACGGCAGTGGCGATGGTCCTGCTGCCCAAGGTGGCATCTCGCGTCGAGACCGATCGCGACACCCGCGAGGTTGTCGCCCCGAGCCTGCTCGTCACCTTCGTTTTCTGCATCGCGGGGCTCGTCGTCTACTCCGCCGCCTCGCGGCCGCTGGCGACACTGATCCTGGGCCACAAGTACGCAGCGGCAGGACCGCTCCTGTGGATGTTCGCGCTCGCCATGACCGGCTACGCGCTCTTGAACATCCTCCTGATGTACCACCTCGGCCGCGGCGTCGTCGGGTTCGCATGGGTCCTCCTCGGGGCCGCAGCGCTCCAGATCGGCGCGTATGCGGTCTTCCACGGATCGCCACGCGATATCCTCACAGTGAGCATCGCGACGGCAGGACTGCTGCTCCTAGTGCATGAGCTGTTCTTCGGCTCCGCCGCGATGCTGGTTGGAAGGTGGCTGCGAGAAGCAGCGGGAGCGCGGCGAAGCCGGAGCCGCGAACTGACCGCCGGGCCGCCGACTTGCTGAAGAGCACCTCGGTTCGCCTGATCGCGGCTCTCGCGACGTACACACTCGCCACTGCTCTTCTTTTCGGCCCGCTCGTCACCCATCTCAGGACTTCGGTCCTCTGGGAGCCGGGCGACCTGACGTCGACCGCTCGTGACTACTGGGCGGCGTCGGCTCAGGGCAAGACGCCATTCACACTCACCAAGGACAACCTCGTCTTCGCGCCGGAAGGTCAGGTCCGGGCACCATCGCTGCAGATCGCCAACGCCGTCCAGCCGGCGTTCGTCCTGGCCCTGAAACGCTTTCTCGGAGTTCTCGGCGCGCTCAACCTCTACATGTTGCTCGGCTTCGTCTTGAGCGCCGTCGTCATGTTCGCGCTGCTCGACCAGCTCGGCTTCCACGCCCTCGCCGGCCTGTTCGGAGGGTTCGCCTTCGCATTCAACTGGTGGCAGTACGAGCAGGCGTTCTTCGGCCACATCGGCCTGAACCACCTTTGGGTCTTGCCCGCTGTTCTCATCTCGCTCCTCGCATTGCGCCGGTCGCGCTCCCACCGGCGCGCGATCGTGATGGGAGTCGTTCTGGCGCTCTCGTTCTACGTCTTCTCATACCTGGGCCTCTTCGCGGCGACGCTCGCACTCGCGTTCGCCATCCTCGACACGGTCGGGACGGCCAAAGGATCTCGCATGCGCGTTGCCCGGCTTCACGCAGAGGGGTGGGCCATGGCAGGAGCGTTGCTGGTGCCGGCCCTCGTGGCGAGCCGGCTCGACTCAACGGGCTTCACAAGCTCGTTCGTCTTCTCGAAGAAGTACTTCCACGGCGCCGCGATCTCCGACTACTTCCTTCCGCCCGGGCACAGCCCGGTCTTCGGGCGATTCTTCGGAGCAGGCAGCTGGCCGACTCCCCACACCGGAGAGGAAACGCTGTTCTTCGGCTGGACGACCATGCTGCTCGCCTTCGTCGGCGCCCTCCTCTGGCTAGTGCGGGGACACACGGAGAAAGGCGAGCGGCGGTTCATGCTCACGCTCTCGGTCTGGCTCATTCCAATCGGCTTCCTCGGGTCCCTCCCCGCGTACGCAACGGTTCACGGTTCTCGGGTGCCGCTTCCGAGTGCGGCCTTCGCGATCGGCACCTTCACGAACTGGTGGAAGATCTATTCGCGATACGGCGTCCTCGTCGCAATCGGCATGGTCATTCTCGGCGCGTGGACGGTGAGCGTCGGTATTCGGCACCGTAGAAGGCTGGGAGCCGCCGCGGCAGTATGCGCTCTGGCGTTCCTGGTCGTGGAGATGCTTCCCGGCACGCCCGCTCCGACCTGGAACGCTGCGGCGATCGACGGCGCCACGCGCTGGCTGGAGCGCCATCCCGGGGGCATCGTCGCGGACTACCCGATGCTGCAGTACTGGAACTCGAGCGCCCTGAACTCACCGGCGTGGCCCATCTACGTCTGGGCGAACATGTACGAGCAGACTGAGCACCATCATCCGCTGTATTCGCCTCCGACGCTGCCGATGGATGGAAGCCGAACCGAGGCGATCCGCCTGCTGACACTGAACCTCGATGACACGCTGACACCTGGCGTACTCCGAGCGGAGCACGTGCGCTACGTCGTGGTTCACGACGACGTGTACCGCACACTCGGGCTTCCGGTCCCGCGGCTCACGAGCGGCTACCGCGAAATCGCTGCGGTCGGCGCCACCAGGATCTACACCCCCCGCGCGCCCGCCGCCGACGTGCCGAGGGCGCTTGACCAGCATGCGGATCAGATCGAGTCGGCACGTGGCCTCGGTCCCGCGCCAGCGGAGTTCGCGTCCGGCTTTCTCGGGGTCGAGAACTACAACGGCTTCGCGAGCCGGTGGATGGTCCAGGATGGGATTTTGCGCGTTTCCGCGACCGACACCATCATCCCGACTCGGTACGAACTGCAGCTGCGCGCCTTTTCCAACCAAGTTCCCAGGCACGTCGAGCTCCGCACGCCGGGCGCCCGGGTTCTCGGCTCGGCCGATGTAGGCCCTGACCAGGAGTACCGCATCGGCCCGTTCACCCTCCCAGGGGGCACCTCGCGGCTCGAGCTCCACGCCGATCCAGGGCCGCAGCGCCTCGGCGACCGCGGCGTATCGACGATCTTCATCGAGCAGCTGGCCATCGTCCCGCTTTCCTTCTGACCACTCGATGACGTCCACGGTCGCCACACCTAGATCGTCGTCCAGTCGCCGGCTCCGTCTTGCTCTCGCCGCAGTCGGAGCGGTGATCGCAACGCTCGGATGGTTCGCGCCGCTCGTCGCACATCCGTCCACGCGGATGCTGCGGGAGAACGGCGGAGGTGGGGCAGGGTGCCCGTTCGGCCTGTGCTCCGACGGCACGGGGACTCTGCGGGACTACTGGGCTGCGAGGCACCAGGGAACAACCATCTTCGCTCTCAGTCATGACCAGCTGATCGGCGCGCCGGAGGGTGTTCCACGGTCACCTGCACTTCAGGTCGCGAACGCGATCCAACCTGGATTCGTCCTGATCCTCGGCCGGGCGATCGGCGACATCGCGGCATGGAATGCCTTCGTCCTCCTCGGCTTCGCCCTCACAGCGACGGCGATGTTCGCGCTACTCGACGGGATCGGGCTGAGCCCGGCGGCGTCGGCGTTCGGTGCGTACGTCTTTGCGTTTTCACCGTTTGCGTTCGAGAAGGCGCTGGCGGGGCAGGTCGCGTTCGTGCATGCCTGGGTGTTCCCACTTCTCGTGACGATGCTCATCGCTGTCCGCGCGCGGCACGAAGCTCGTCGAGCTGTCGCGGCCGGCGTCGTTGTGGGCGTCGCCTTCTATGTTCACACCTATCTCGGGTTCATGGCGCTCTTCCTGCTCGCTCTGTTCTTCGCGCTGGACCTTGCTTCGGCAGGCGGAGCGGCGAGGCGCACGCTGCGCGACGTTGCGATCACCCTCGCGGCGGCGATCGTCAGCCTCGCGCCCGCCCTTGTAGTTGGTGCAACGCAGCACGGCGGCGTGGCAAGCGCCGTGTCCAGGCCGGTCTCGGATCTTCAGCGCCTTGGAGCTCGGCCCGCGGCCTACCTTCTCCCCTCGGCTCGGAACCCCATCGTCGGACGAGTCGTAAAGGAGATCTGGAATCCGCTGTCGTCGGGCGAGCCGTCCGTCTTCTACGGCTACTCCACGATCGTCCTGGCGCTTGTCGCGCTGGTAGCCGCGCGGAAGCGATTCTCACGACCGTGGGACGACCGGATCTTCGCCCTTCTCTTCGGTGCGGTGGTGGCGGTGGTCGCGTGGTTCACATCGTTGCCGCGCCTGCTCCATCTCGGCCCCATCCCGATCCCGACCACCTCCTTCTTCGTCGGGTCGATCTTCACCGCGATCCGCGCCTACGGGCGCTTCGGGGTGCTCGCAGGATTCGGCCTCGCGATAGCCGGCGCCTTTGGAGCCGATCTCGTCCGCCGCAGGCTCGGACGATCGGCGGCGCTGCTCCTCGTTCCGGTCGCCGCGCTCGAGCTTGCCGCCGCGCCGCCGCTACCCACCTTTGCCGCCGCACGACCACCCGCGTACGCACAATGGCTCGCCGCCCACCCGGGCGGGATCGTCGCGACGTACCCGATCCCGTCAGTCGACGCGCCTGCGATCCGATTGGCGGAGCGTGACTACTACAACCAGCGATTCCATGGCCACCCGCTCTACACACTATGGGCGGGTCACGTGGGCGGGACACGCGAGGACGCGATCCGGATCCTGAGCAACGACCCTCAGGATCCGCTCACACCTTCGATTCTCGCGGCCGAGCACGTGCGCTACGTCGTCGTGCACCGGGACGTCTACCGAGCTCTCGACAAACCCATCCCGGTGCTGGCAAGCACGTGGTACACCCTTGCGGCAAGCGAAGGCAACGTGTGGATCTACCGGCTGCATGCTGCTCCGGCGAACCTGGCGCGGGTTCTCGACGGTAGCCGCCTTCGCGTCGCGATCGCCCGCGGGCTCCCGCAGTTACCGGTCGAGTTCAAGGATGGCTTCTTCCCGCCGGAGCGGTACCACGACGGCCGCTTCTGGCGCTGGATGAATCAGAACGGATCGCTCGAGTTCGACAATCCAGAGGCGGGTGGGCTGTTCCAGCTCAACGCGATCGCCTTCAGCGCGGACGTCCCTCGTCATGTCGATCTCGTCGACTCGCACGGACAGGTCCTCGGAGCAGCCGACGTCACCACATCCGAGACCCAACTCGACCTGGGCCCGTTCCACCTCCCCAAGGGGCACATCCGGCTTCAACTCCACGTCTCCCCGGACCCCGCCCCGTTCAGCGCGACCGACCCGCGCGTCGCGAGCATCTTCGTCTCCCCCGCGCTGGTTCAATCCCTCGCCACCTACTCGCGGAGCCTCCGAAGTCGCTAGACGAATCCGCGCGCCTCGAGGTCATCCACGATCAGGTCGGACGGCGAGTGGGGCGCGAGCACGGTGCTGCGCCGGAACCGATCCGGCGCAGCCAGGAACGCAGCGGCAACCTGCAGATCATGGTTCGAGAGAACGACGTTCTCACCAAGGCCGTCGCGCCGTTCAGTTCGCCTGCGATGCACCAGGCAAGGGATGTCAAGATAGAAGCACTCCTCCTGACTCCCACCGCTGTCAGTGAAGAGGAACCTGCATCCTCGCATCAGGGCGACGAATCCGAAGAACGTCTGCCGCGGGATCCTCTGGAAGCGCTCGCTGAAGAGCGAATCTAGCCCGAAGCGGCGAATCGCCGCGATCGTAACCGAGTGGTCGACGAAGAGCAGGCGTTCCTTCTCGGCGTGGGCCGCGAGCAGCTCCAGCGTCGCAGCGAGGAGTCGACGATCTCCCAGCAGCTCGAACCGATGCAGGCTCACGAGACCGTATGTGCCTGCGGCGAGGCCGGCGTCGGCGGTCGGCTCGAGGTCTGCCAGCGCAAGGGCGTCCCGAATCGTGTTCGAGCCGGTGTTGACGATGACCCCGCGACGGAGGTTCGACGCCGCCCAGTCTCCGGGGGCGTACAGGATCGTGGCCAGGGACGAGGTCAAGCGGCGATTCATCTCCTCGGGAAACGGGTGCAGCAGATCGAAGCTGCGCAGCCCGGACTCGATGTGCGCGACCTCGACTCGTAGGCCGTGGCCGATCAGCGCCCCGAGCAGCGTGGTCATCGTGTCGCCGTGCACGAGCACCAGGGGTCTGCCCGTTCCATGTCGGAGCTCGCGGCGGAGCACTGCCCGGCGCGCAGCGAAACGCTTGGCGACCGTCGCCAGCCAGCGAGGGATGTCGGCATTGGTGCCGAGGTCGGCTCCCTTCGCACCATCCGCGAACCAGAGGTCGGGCTGTGGCAAGCCGAAGCTGTCCAAGAACAGCGGGATCTGGCGCACCTGCTGCCCGGTGGTGGCGGTCAGATACCGATGGTGCCGCGCCTCGAGTCGCTTCAGGACGGGCGCAAGCTTGATCAGCTCACCCGTCGTGCCATAGACGACGAGGATCAAGTCGACCGGCGCGCCCGGAGCGTCTTCGCGATCGCAAGGCCTGCGGCCTTCCACATCCCGAGCCCGTGCGCTATCGCGTACGGCGGCGCGAGCGCAGCAAATGCGATCGCGTCCTCGGGCCACCTTCTCCGGACGACGCCGGCCGTGACGACGGAGGCAGCGCCGACGACCGCGAGCGCCACTCCCGGGCGCCGTAGGAGGAGCAATGCCGAAGCGGCGCTTGTCGGATAGAAGGCGACAACGACGGGGAAGAAACGCGATTCGGATCTTCCATGGCCGTCGACGAAGACGATGCCGCGGTGGAAGGCGTGACGGAGGAACCCGGCCGCCGTGCTTCGCGGCGTGTAGGTCGCACGAAACCGCGGCGAGATGTGGATCGGCCTGCGTTCGGCGATCCATCGAAGAAGCGGCGTGTCGTCGTTCGCGAAGCGGTCATTGTCATAGTAGGACCTCGATCGAAACGCACCGAACGAGTCCCTGACCAGGTCGATCGGCGCCAGGAAGCAGGTTGTGCCCTTCGGGAACCGGTCGAAGTCTGCGAGCCCGAAGCTCGTCGTGCGCGGATTCGCAAAGTACTCCCACCAGGCCGCCTCGACGAGGACACGCCAGAACCGCCCGTATGGATTGCCGTTCGAATCGATGTCGACGTGCGCGTTCCATACGTCGTCGCCTGCCCTGAGCCGTTCGGCGACGAACGCCAGCGAGTCGGAGCTCACGGAGACACGGCTGTCGATCAAGAGCACGTACTCGCCTCGCGCGGCGTCGAGCCCGGCTCGGCGTGCTGCGAACCGGCCCTGATTGCTCTGCGTGATCACACGGCCGCCCAGACGCTCGGCCGCGAAACGGGCCAGCGACGTCGTTCCGTCTGTTGAGCCATCGTCGACCACGAGGAGATCGAGCCGGAACGCCTCGCTCCCAAGCACAGCGGTGGCGATCTCATCGAGCGTCCGCTCGATACGCGCTGCCTCGTTGAACACGGGAACAATCACCGTGAGAAGCGGTGCCGTCATGATGCGCCGACGAAGCCGTACACGAGCGCGGCGCCGTACACGAGATGGGTAAGGACGAGCCCGGCGGCTCCGAGCACACCTACGCGTACGGAACGGAAACGCAAGGCACCCGCAGTAGCACTGATCACGACGAGCACGACGTACGCAAGGCAAATACCGAGCCAGGCGTCCCGCCACGTCCCGCCGGCCCAAACTGCGAGTGGCCATGCAAGCACGACGTAAGCGACGAGCATGAGCGGCAGCAGCGTCGACACCCGGAGCGCGCGAGCTCGGCGGCTTCGCACGGCACGACCACGGCGAGCTCCGTAGGCGGCGATGCGTCGGATGTGCGGGCTGAAAAGCGGAGGGCAGGGCGAGGTGACAACCGCCTCGGGAGTGTAGACCACCCGCGAACCTCGGTCGGTGAGCGACGCGACGATGTCGGGAATCGCTGTCCCGCGGGGAAGCGCCTGCAGGACGTCGCGGCGGATCAGCAGATGATTCGAGGGGAAGTCACGGACGAACCTCACGTTGCCCGGAGTGAACCGGAAATACAACGATCCACCCCCGAGGCGCGATTCCTGGACGGCAGCGGCGGCCAATGTTCGACTCGACCCCTGATGCGGGGCGACCGCGGGAGTGACGACGGCGGCGATTTCGCTCCGCGCCAGGAACGGCACCGTTGCGCGCAGCCAATTCGAGGCCGGCGCCGAGTTTTCGCCGACGAAGGCGACGAGCTCACCATCGGCGTCTTCTATCGCAGCGTCCAGCTCATCAGACGACGCGATGATCACCTCGAAACCCTCGTAGTCGACACGCGACAGATCGGCGCTCGGCGGTGCGATGATCGTCACACCCGGCCCGTAGTTGCGAGGTCGCGTCCACGCGAACCGCCCGCCCATCGCACGTCGCCGGTCGTAGTAGCGCAGGATTCGCAGCCGATAGAAGATCGCGGCGGTGTCGACGAGGGCTCGGGCAACTGCCAGCGACCGAACGCCCGACCCCGTGAACTGGTATTGAAGCGAGACGGGACGCTCCGCGATTCGGTGAAACCCGAATGCCCGCGCGACCGTCAAGAGCTCGAGGTCGAATGCGAACCGCTTCACGAGCAGGAAGGGCATCACCTCGTCGGCGACTTCCCGGCGAAACACCTTCAGACCGACCTGCGTATCGCGAACGTCGAGCCGGAAGAGCAGCCGCACGAGCTGCTGGTAGAGCCAGCTGGCGACCCGACGTGACATGGGATAGAAGACCTCGGATTCAGGATGGCGCTTCGAGCCGATCACGAAGTCGAGCTGCTCCGCGCGGGCAGCCTGGACGAAGTCGGGAATGGCACCAGGATCGAGGTCGAGATCGGCATCGATGAACGCGATCCAGTCGCCGCGCGCCTCGAGTGCGCCGAGCTTCACCGCGTAGCCCTTCCCCAGGTTCCGGTCGTAGTGGAAGACGCGCACGTCTTCGCTCGCGAGCGCCAGCGCCCGCTCTTCGGTCTGGTCCGCCGACCCGTCCGACACGACGATGATCTCGAACGGCTCGTCGAAGCTGCTCGCGACGCGTTCGGAGATCGTACGAACGTTGCCGGTGATCGACTCTGCCTGGTTGTAGACAGGGACGATGATCGACAGCGCAAGTGAGTCGCTCAACGGAACCCGACCTCGTTCAGCGCCCGTCCGAGAATGTCGTTCCAGTCGTAGCGGCGGCGAAGCTCGAGCGCCGCGGCGTGGCGCCTGGCCCACTCGACGGGATCCTCCATGAGGAGCTCGACCGCATCGGCAAGGGCGGCCGGCTCGTCGGCGACGACGACCGCGGCGCCGGCATCGGCGATCTCTCCGACGTTCGGAGCGACAGCTGTCGTGACGATCGGCAAGCCCGCCGCGAGATACGCCTTGAGCTTGCCCGGATCGGCGTAGCGCGTGAACGAACGTCGGTCATCGACATACGGCGCAATGCCCAGTGAGCAGGAGGCAAGGATCCGCTCGACTTCACGGTGGTCTGCGACGAATCCGTGAAACCGGACCTCGCCCGCGATCCCGAGCTCGATAGCGCGTTCCCGCAGCTCCGCCTCCTGAGGCCCTCTTCCCACGATGTGCGCCTCGAGTGGGCATCCTCTCGACTTCAGAATCGCGAGCGCCTCGAGTAACGTCGCGACGCCCTGGCGCGGGACCAGATGACCGAGGTAGGCCACCGGTGCACTCGTCGCTGGATCGGAAGCGACGGGCACTCGTGCTGTCCACGCCCCCATTGGCACGACGAGTGTCGGTGCAAGGCGATGGCCCGCGTGGCGCACGTTCCGCGCCTCGCGCGCCGCAACAGACAGCTCGAACCGTCGATCCGCGCGAACACAGCAGACACGATCGAGTGCGACATAGCCGCGGGTCAGAAGCCCTTCTCCGAACCGGTCGTCGACGAAATCGACGCACCAGTAGACGACCTTGTCACAACGGCCCAAACGGCGCGCGCCGAGCCCCTTTGCGCACGCGAGTGAGTTGAACCCGAACCACGTGTCGACGCGTGGGAGCAGCGGCGGCACGACGAGGTCGAGGGGGTAGGTCCAGGGTGGGCGGGACGGCAGCGCCACTCTGCGTTCGACGCGCTCCCGCTCCGCACCCTCGTCCAGCAAGAGGTGGTGCCGGCCGTCTTCCGGGCCGAGCGGATGCAGAACCGTGACGACCCGACGCGCGCCGCTTGAGACCAGGTATTCCCTCAAAGCTTGAGCCGGGCCGTCCGCGAAGCCGTTGGCGACGATCGCGAACGTCGAATCCACCACCCGGCGTTCAGCCAAGATTGGACTCGGCGACCTGCGTGTACAGCCCGACGAGTGACCGGGCGGCGGTCTCGGCGTCGAACTCGCGGACCGCCCGCGCCTGAGCTTTCCACCCGGCTTCCAGGCGCGTGGCCCGATTCTCGAGCATCGACTGAACATTTTCCCGAAGGCCAGCGACGTCATGCGGTGCGACGAGCACCACGCCCTCGCCGGCAAGATCCGCAAGCCCGCCGACACGCGTTGCAACAACGGGTCGAGCGTGGGCCATCGCCTCGCGGGCCGACATGCCGTAGCCCTCACGCCTCGACGGCACGCAGACGACCGACGCCCGGTCGAAGTACGCGCCGATCTCCGAGGGCGGCACGAACCCGATCGCCTCCGGGACCCGCGCGCGAAGCGGCCCGTCGCCGACGATCACCCGCGGCAGCCCTTCGGTCGCCTCGAGAAACTCGAGGATCCCCTTCTCATCGCTCAGCCTGCCGGCGTAGAGCACATGCGGCGGCTCGTCGGGCGGACCGACCTCCGCGGGGATCGCGACCGGCGTCGGCACGACCGCGACCTCGCGCGCCCCGAGCTCACGCGCGGCGTCCGCGAGGAAGCTCGACGCTGCGATGACGACACGCGCGCCGCGCACGAGCGGCCGCGCGAGCGCCGGCGCGCGGCGGGCGAGCTCGACGTCCGTTCCCCATACCTGCAGCACGTACGGCTTGCCGGTCGCTCGTGCAGCGAGCGCGGACGGGATCCAGTGCGCGTGCACGAGGTCGGCGTCGCGCGCGGCTCGGCGGGCGGCGAACGCGAACGCGCCCAGGAACCCCGGCACGAGCGCGAGCTTCCACGGCGCGGCGCGGAGGTTCTGCGCGATCCCGCCCCCGTAGGCGATCCCGAAGTGCCGCACGTCGGCTGGCGAGACGACCGTCACCTCGACACCGGCGCGACGCGCCGCCTCCACCGACGAGGCGACGAAGTTCCCGGCGACCGGATGCTCCGGCGAGGGGTACGACGTCGTCAGGACGACGACTTTCACTCGCTGCGGGCGAACACGACGGGGATCGAGAGCGCGAGGGCTGTGAAGGCGTAGAAGTAATAGAACTGCATCGTCAGGTAGAAGGCGTTCGACGCGAGCGTGCCGGCGAGGGCGGCGGTGCAGCCCCACGCGAGCGGGCGGACGCGGGCAGCGAGCGGGCTCTGCGCCGCGGCGAGCGCACGGCCGAGCGCACGCGCACGCGCGAGGCGCCTGAAGACCCACACGAGGAACAACGCGAAGAGCGCCGAGCCGACGAGGCCGGTCTCCACGATCAGCGCGACGTAGTACGAGTGCGGGCCCCAGTTCGTCTTGCCGGTGACGAACTCGTAGTAGACGGAGAACGTGTTCAGGCCGAGCCCGAACAGCGGATCGACGTGCAGCACGTGGGGGATGAAGCTGTAGACCTGGAAGTGCGCGTTCTCCGAGCCGCCGCTCGTCTGCACCCGCGACTTCAGGATGGTCGTGAAGAACGACTTCCGCGACAGCACGATCGCGAGCAGGATCGCGAGCGCGGCGCCGATCGGGACGAGCAGCGCAGGTGCCGCGAGGTACCGGCGGTACGGCACGGCGAGCACGAGCGCGCCCACCCCGAGACCGAGCAGGCCGCTGCGCGAGAGCGTCGCCGCCTCGACGACGAGCAGGAAGCCGATCGCGAGCATCAGCCACGTGCGCAGATGGTGGCCGCGCTCGAGCCGCAGGTAGAGCGGCGTCAGCACGAGCAGGGGGACGATCAGCATGATCCCGAGATGGTTCGGGTCGCCCGTCATCGCATTCGGGCGGTAGACGCTCGCGCCGTTGATCGCGCCGTAGACGTTGATCTGGCTCGCGCCGCCCGTGATCGGCGAGAGCAGCGTCGAATCGAGGTTGCCGCCGCGTCGGGCGTCGAGCAGTTGCAGCACGCCGTAGGCGGCGTTGACGACGATCCCGCCGCTGAACCAGCCGAGCGTCCGCCAGAAGTACGCCTGCCCGCGGCGTGAGAGCCAGACGACGGCCGCGGCGAGGAAGGCGAAGTGGATCGCCCACTTCGTCAGCCCCTTCGCCCACTGCCCGAGGGCGTCGGAGTCCGACAGGTCGAAGTAGCCGATGAGATAGACGAGCGCGAACGCCGCGAAGAAGCCGAGCAGGATCGCCGTCGTCCGCGGCACGATCGGCCGGCGCGTACCGAGGACGAACGCCGCGAGGAAGAGAATCGCGAGAATGTCCGCGAGCGAGACGGTCCCGGCGGCGTTCCAGTGGATCTTCTCGAACGTGACGCAGAACACGCTCGCGAGGAAGAGGAAGCTCGTGACCCGTCTCAGCCGACGACCTCCTCGAGCACGCGCGCGAGCTCCTCGGAACGGACGCGCCGCGAGACCTTCCGCTTCCATTCTTCGGCGAGGGGCGTCGACTCGAGCTCGCCGGCGAGCCAGCGCGCATGAAGGCTGCGCAGCGCCTCGACCATGCCGTCGACGTCCTCGGGCGCGACGACGATGCCCGCGCCCGAGTTGCGGATCAGCGTCGCCGCGGCGCCGTCGGGCGGGACAACCGCGAGAATCGGCCGTTCGGCCGCGAGGTACTCGAACACCTTCCCGGAGAGCACGCCCTTGCCGCGCCCGCCTGCCTCTGGAATGAGCAGCAGGAGCGCCTCCGAGTCGCGCTGCAGCTCCAGGGCCGCGCGCCGCGGCGCGTAGGGAACGAGCTCGAGCCGGTCGCCGAGCTCCAGCGTCTCCGCCCACTCCCGGTCCGACGACCGGAAGTCGCCGAGGAAGCGCACGACGACGTCGTCGAGGCCGGAGCGCTGCAGGGCGGTGAGGAACGGGCGCGGGTCGCGCTTGCCGAAGAACGAGCCCGTGTGCGTCAGCCGGAAGCGATCCGACGGGTGGCGCTCGAGGCCGACGAAGTCGTCGAAGTCGGAGCCGTTCGAGATCATCGCGACACGGCCGTTCGGAGAGCGCTCGCGCACCTCGTCGGCGATCGCCTCGGAGACGCAGGTGACGGCGTCGGCGTACCCGGTGACGATCCGGGCCACCGCATGCTCGCCCTGCTCCTTCGCACGCACGAGCAGCCGCTCGGCGGCGCGGTGCGGATGCGCGACGATCGAGTCACGCAGGTCGGCGACCCACGGCACGCCCGTCGCCCGCTTGACCGCCGCGCCGACCAGGTGGACGGACGACGGCGGCGACGTGGTCAGGACGACATCGATCCCCTCGCCGCGCACGATGCGAATCGCGGCGGGGATGGCCGTGACGTTCCAGCTCACGTTCTCGTCGGGGACGAGCAGACGACGCCCCACCAGCTGCAGCTGCTTGGCGGCGCGCTCGAGCCCCGCCGTCCCGTGCAGCTCCTCGGCCGGCTTGCGGCCGCGCGGGCCGAGGTAGCGCGCGCGATGCACCCATGCGAGCGTCGGCGGCTGGAGTTCGTCGTCCCGGTGGATCCACTTCGGGTCGTCGGGGGCGAGCACGTGCGTCTCGATCCCCAGCTCGGGCAGGTGCGTCGCCAGCTTCAGGGGGCGCTGGACGCCGCCGCCGCCCGAAGGCGGGAAGTACAGGCTGACGATCAGCACCTTCACCCCGGCAGACGATAGAGACGGCCACCGCGGATCGCCCAGGTGGCGCCGTAGCGCCGCGGCACGCTCGGGTCGTTCGTCAGCACCCAGTGCTTGACCGCGCGGTACCGCGTGACGGGATCGTTCGCCTTCGTGTTCGCGACGTGGGTGAGCGGGGCCGCGACGACGTAGACGGGCGCGACCGCCTCGATCTCGTAGCTCGTGCGGATCGGGGCGATCACCACCGCTCCCTTCGGCACCTTCGTGCGCAGGTTGTGCACGAGCCGCGGCGAGAGCGCGTCCGGATCGCGCGGCTCGATGGGGCTCCAGTGCCACGCGGCGTGCACGAGGACCGGCAGCACGAAGGCGACCGCCGACGCGGCACCGAGCCCGAAGAGGGGCTCGAGAGGCGCTCGGCGGAGCGCGAGTGCGAGCACGATTGCGGCGGCGCCGCCGACGAGGGCGATCCACGTGGCGAGCGCAGGCCCGCCGTGGCTGAGCCCGTAGCCGAAGTCGCCGGGCCACAGGCGCTGCAGGACGATGCCCGCGACGAGCGCGAGCGGCACGAGGCCCGCCCGCCGAGTGAGCAGTGCGAGGCCGCCCGCGAAGGCGAACGGCAGCGGTGCGAAGCCGGCCGCGCGCCGCGACTGCGAGAGCGAGATCGCGTCCGACAGGTGGACGAAGAGCCACGGCACCTCCATCAGGGAGAGCACGATCAGCGTCCCGCCGAGGACGAACCACGCCCAGCGGCGCCCGAGCGCGAGCGCGGCGACGGGCACGAGCACGAGCGCAGCGACCGCGACCGCACCCGTGCGTCCCGGCACTGCGGCGGCGAGCCGGAAGTCGTGCAGCCCGTGCACCACGAGCTGGTCGCGGTACTGCACGAGCTCGTTCGCCCGGGTCGAGGCGGTCGGGTCGTGCGTGTTTGTTTCGCGAAGGAGCGGCCGCAGCCAGAGGAGAGCCCCACCGAGCGGGACGACGGCCGCGACGAGGCCCCGCCACTCCCACAGGGCGACGGCCAGCAACGGCAGGAGCAGGAAGACGGCATACGTCGGATGCACCAGCGCGAGGGCGCCGAAGATCGCCGCGGTGGCCGGAAGGTTGCGGGAGAAGAAGAGCGCGATCGCCGCCGGGACGAGCAGCTGCCGCGCGGCCGTGCCGGGCTGGGCGAGCGCGGTGTACGAGCCGCCGTGCCCTGCGGCAAAGCAGTAGAGGCCGAGCCCCGCCGCGACGACGGCGACGCCGCCGCCACGACGACGGAAGACGGCGACCCCCGCCTCGTACGCGACCGCGACCGCGAGCGGGGCGAGCAACGACGGCTCGTGCTTCAGGACGCCGCCGGCATCCACGCCGGAGAGGTACGAGACGAGCGCGTCGAAGCCGTGCCAGAGCGGGAACGCGTAGCCGGGATGGAGGCCGCCGTCCTTGAACTCGTCGACCGTGCGCAAGTGCAGGTCGCCGAAGGCCACGAGCTTGCGCACCCGCCCCTCGTGGAAGAGCCCGTCGCCGACGACCGCACCCGCGACGTGCCAGAGGAACCAGCCGAGCACGACACCGACGACGACCGGCCAGGTGTCAGACACCTTCGAAGGTGTCTGACACCTTCGCGCGACGAACTTGGGCGTGACGAAGGCACAAACCGCGATCACCGCCAGCAGGACGACCGCGAGCCGCACGTTCGAGTGCACCGTGAAGACGACCGCCCACGCGGCGAAGACCGAGGCAAGCGACCACGCGAGCGTTGCGGAGACCGAGCGGCGGCCCAGGGCTCGCGCGACCAGCGAGCCGGGCAGCAGCACGAGCGCCGTGCCGAAGGCGAGGCGGAGGTACTCGATCACGAGAGCAGCGTGCGGGCCTTGCCGGACGAGAGGAACCGGATCCCCTCGCGATACTCCGGCCGCCGCCGGACGAGCACCCGCAGCCGCAGCGCCAAGAGCAGCAGCCGTCGAGCCCGCTCGGCCTGGCGCAGGCCGCGATGCTTCGCGAAGAACCGCAGGTGGCTGCGCAGGTTCTCGACGTACAGGCGGCCGCCGTGGGAGGCGCCGCCGACGTGCGTGACTGCCGCAGCCGGGCAGAACCAGACCGTCCAACCGGCCCGACGAAAGCGCGTCTGCCAGTCCGCCTCCTCGCTGAACATGAAGAAGTCCTCGTCGAAGAGGCCGACGGCGTCGGCCGCCTCGCGCCGCACGAGCAGCGCCGCGCCCGACACCCATTCGACCGGGCTTGCGGTGTCGTGTGCGAAGCCGCCCGCATAGAGAGGGTTCAGCAGATTCGTCCGCGGCGCGAGCTTGCGGATGAAGAAGTACTCGGTCGCGAGCCGCCAGAGCGTCGGCTCGCCGCGCACCGAGCGCTGCAGCGAGCCGTCCGGATCGAGCAGCTTCGGCCCGACGACGGCCGCGTCCGGATGCTGGTCCGCAAACGCGACGAGCCAGTCCAGGCCGTCGCCCTCCACCCAGGCGTCCGAGTTGAGCAGGAAGAAGTAGCGACCCTCGGCGAGCCGCATGCCCGTGTTGTTGCCGCCGCCCATGCCGACGTTCTCCTGCTCGACGAGCCGGGCCTTCGGGAACCGCTCGCGCACCAGCTCGACCGTCCCGTCGGTCGAGCCGTTGTCGACGACCACCACATCCCGCCCTCGCACCGACTCGAGACAGCGCTCGATGTGCTCGCGCGCGTTCCAGGTGACGACGACGACGGAGACGTCAGGCTGTTCCATCGGCGACCGGCGCACGCCGGCCGAGCACGTTCTCCCAGAGCAGGATCCCGACGCCGGGCAGCGCGAGCAGGATCGTCATCACGAAGAAGAGAAAGCCGCACGCGAACGCCGGGTCGGCGGCGATCCCGAGCTTCCCGAGGAAGCTGACGAAGAACGCCTCACGCACGCCGATCCCGTTGACCGTGAACGGCACGAGCATGACGAGGAAGAGGAGCGGGCCGAGCACCACGTACGGCAGTAGCGACAGGTGGATGCCGACGGCGCGGCCCGAGGAGTAGATGGCGAGCACGCGCGTGAGCTGCGCGGCCGCAGTGACCACTGCGACGTAGAGCAGCGTCGACGGATGGTCGCGGTAGCCGTGCAGCCCGTCGTACACCGCCCGCGCCGGAGCCTCGAGCCGTACGCGGCGGACGAGCGGGACGGCGAAGCGCAGGCGCGAGCGCACCCGCCGCGAAAAGAAGACGAAGCCGACGGCGGCCGTCGCGACCACGAACAGCGCCTCGACCCACAGGTACGCGCCGATCGGGTAGCGGCCGAGCGCGAGCAGCAGGCCGACGCCGGCCAACACGAGCGTCACGGCTCCGCCGAGCGAGCGCTCGAGCAGCACCGAGCCCGTGACCGGCGTGGTGGAGCCGCGATGGCGGCGGCTCGTCTCGAAGATGCGCCAGGCGTCGCCCCCGACCGACGTCGGCAGCACCTGGCCGAAGGCGTACGACACGAAGTAGGCGCGGGTGAGCCACGACAGCCGGTCCTGCACCCCTCGCACCGCGAGCAGCTGCTGCCAACGCCAAGCCATCGGCGGCACGGTGACCACGGTCAAGCCTGCCGAGAGGAGCAGCCACGGCACGCTCGCCGACCCGATGATATGCGCCGTCTTCCCGAGGTCGACCTTCGAGAGGATGTACGCGACCGCAGCGCCCGTCACGGCGAGCGTCGCGGCGATGCGGACCGCGGGCTTCCTCACGCGAGTCGAGCGTGCACGCGTCGCAGCGCCGCCACCACGTCGCGCACGTCGTCGTCCGAGTGGGCCGGCGAGAGCGGCAGGGAGAGCACCTCCGCGCCGGCCCGCTCGGTGACCGGCAGCGGCGGCTGGTGCGGCGCGAGCCGGCCGGCATACGCGGTCAGATGATGGACCGGCAGGAAGTGGATCGACGTGGCGACGTTCTCGTCGAGCATCGCCCGCTGCACCTCGTCGCGGTCGGCGAAGGTGACACGCACGACATAGAGGTGGTTCGCGTGCTCGTCGCGTGGATCGCGGGCGACGCGCTCCACGCCGTCGAGGTCGGACAGGCCGTCGTCGTAGAGCGCCACGTGGCGGCGCCTGATCGCAGCGTGCTGGGACACCTTCGAGAGCTGCACGAGCGCGATCGACGCGAGCACGTCGCTCAGGTTCGCCTTGTAGCCAGGCACGGCGATGTCGTAACGGGAGCCGTGGCCGCGGCGCATCACGCGTAGATCGTCGAGAGCGTCGGCGAGGTCGTCGCGGTTGGTGGCGATCAGGCCGCCTTCGCCGGCGGAGATGTTCTTCGTCGCATAGAGCGAGAAGCAGGTGAGATCGGCGATCGAACCGACCTTGCGTCCGCGGTAGCGCGACTCGGCCGCGTGCGCGGCGTCCTCGACGACCGGCAGCCCGAGCGCGGCGAGCTCGTCGAGGTCGGCGGGCTGGCCGTAGAGGTCGACCGGGAGGATCGCCTTCGTGCGCTCGTTGACCAGCTCCCGCACACGCTTCGGGTCGATGTTCAGCGTGTCGTCGCGGATGTCGGCGAAGACGGGCGTCGCACCGCAGTGGACGATCACGTTCGCGGTCGCCGGCCAGGTCAGCGACGAGGTGATCACCTCGTCGCCCGGGCCCACGCCCAGCGCGACAAGCGACAGGTGCAGCGCCGCCGTGCAGGACGAGACGGCCAGCACGTGCTTCACCTCGAGGTACTCGCGCATGCGCGCCTCGAGCTCCGCCGTGCGGGGCCCCGTGGTCAGCCAGCCCGACCGGAGGGTCGCCGCGACGGCCTCGATCTCCTCCTCGGTGATCGCAGGCGGCTGGAACGAGAGGAGCTCAGCGCGCTTCGAGGACAGCATCGGCGAGGTGGAAGCGTATGCGCTCTGCGGCCGCGTCCGCCCTGGCGAGCGCGTCCTCCCGGGAGTCGCCGAGCGCGAGCACGGCGCCCGCTCGGTCGGCGCCGCGACGAAGCGGCGTGAAGACGTACCCCGGCGACCGGTAGATCCGCACCTGCTCGACCCCGTCCAGGTCGTCCGGCACCTCGACCGACGCGAGCATGCCGGGCGGCGCGACGAGGAAGCGCGTCACCGCACCGCCGACGCGCGGCGCAGGTCGCGGCGGCTCGGGCGGCCGGCCGAGCGCGGCAGCGATCGCGAGCCCGTTGAGGTCGACGCCCACGGCCGCGTGGACGAGCTCGGCGTCGTGGCCGCCGCCGAGCCGGGCGGCGACCTCGATCACCTGCGGGCCGTCCGGGCCGATGCGGAGCTGCGTGTAGGACGGGCCGTCGGTGATGCCCAACGCGCGAACCGCCCTCGAAGCGGTGTCGGACACCTTCAAGGTGTCCAACACCGTGCTCGGCCAGACATGGGCGAGCGCGACCCCGAACGCCGGCGGGTCGGCGACGACCCTGTCGGTGACCGTGAGCGACGTGAAGGCCCCGCCGACCGAGAAGCCGACGACCGTCACCTCCGGCCCGTCGACGAGCTCCTCGACGAGCGCCACGCCGCTTCGAGCGACGGCTCGGGCGTTCGCGATCGCGGCGGGAAGGTCGGCGACGTCCTCGACGAGCGCGAGGCCCTTCTGCCCCTGCCGGTCGGGCGCCTTGACCACGACCGGCCCGTCGACGGCCGGCGGCTCGTCAGTGGCGCCCACCACCCAGGAGCGGGGCTGCGGCACGCCCGCCTCGGCCAGCCGCTCACGCTGGCGCAGCTTGTTGGTCGCGAGCACGGCGGTCGCAGGGGCGAGCGGATGCGCGAGCCCCGCCCGGGCGGCGATCCGGGCGGCGACGCCGACGGGCCAGTCGGTCCCCGGCGAGACGATGCCGTCGATCCCGAGCGCGTCCACGAGCCGCTCGAGCGCAGGCTCGTCCTCGGTCGAGAGGATGCAGCGCCGGTCTGCGAGCCGGAACCCCGGCGCCGCCGGGTCGCGGTCGGCGACGGCCACGAAGGCCCCGAGCCTGCGGGCCGCTTCGAGCAGGCCGAGCTGGGCAGGCCCGGCCCCTAGGACGAGAAGGCGCGGGCTTCCCGCGCGAGAATCGCTCTCCACCACGCCTCATTGTCGCGATACCACGCGACGGTGCGCTCGAGCCCGTCCTCGAACGGGGTGCGGGCGCGCCAGCCGAGCAGCCGCTCCGCCTTGCCGGTGGAGCCGATGTGCCGGTCGACCTGGCCGGGCCGCTCGGGCACGTGGGTGCAGAGATCGACCGGCTTGCCGAGCACCTCGAGCACGAGGCGGGCGATCTCGGCGACGCTGATGTCGATCCCGGTCGCGACGTTGATCACCTCGCCGGAGATCGGCTCGAGCGGCGCGCCGATCACGGCCTCGATCGCCTCGGCGTCGTCCCGCACGTAGAGCCAGTCGCGTGACGCATGGCCGTCGCCGTGGATCGTCAACGGCTCGTCGGCGAGCGCCTGCGTGATGAAGCGCGGGACGACCTTCTCGGGATGCTGGCGCGGCCCGTAGTTGTTGAACGGCCGCACGATCACGATCGGCAACGCGTAGGTCGTCCAGTACGAGTACGCAAGCCGGTCGGCCCCCGCCTTCGTGGCCGCGTAGGGCGATCGCGGGTTGAGTGCGTGCTCCTCGTCCATCGGAGCGCACTCGGCCGTGCCGTACACCTCAGACGAGGAGATGAGGATGAAGCGCTCGACCGGCGTCTCGCGGATCGCGTCGAGCAGGATCTGCGTCCCCTCGACGTTCGTGGTCACGAACTCGGAAGCGCCGTCGACGATCGACTTCTCGACGTGCGACTCGGCCGCCGCGTTGACGATCACGTCCACGCCGCCGACGAGCTCGCGGACGAGCGCGGCGTCGCGGATGTCGCCGTGGACGAACGAGAGGCGCGGATGGCTCAGCACGTCGGCGAGGTTCTCGAGGTTCCCGGCGTAGGTGAGCGCGTCGAGCGTCACCACTTCGTGCTCCGTCGCCTCGAGCAGGTGGCGGACGAAGTTCGACGAGATGAAGCCCGCCCCGCCCGTCACCAGCACCCGCTTACTGCTCACAGCTCCTCCTCGATCGTGTACAGCGGCCTGCCCTCCACGTCCCGCTGGATCCGTCCCAGCGACTCGCCGATCAGGGCGAGGACGAATCCCTGCACGCCGAGCACGAGGACTATGCCTGCTCCGGCGAACAGCGGGCCTGGGAAGTTGCTGTTCGCGACCCAGTAGACGAGGCCGTAGACGCCGAGCACGCCGGCCGCAAGGGAGCAGACGAGCCCCAGGCTGACGCCGATCCACTGCACCGGCTGCGGCCAGAACCCGGCGACCACGTGCAGGGCGAGGCGGACGAGCCGAAGCGGCGAGTACCGCGAGCCGGTCGCCGCGGGTGCGTGGGAGACGTCGACCTCCTCCACCGACACGCCGGTCGAGAGGACGAGCGCCTTCGTGAACTTCTGACGCCCGATCGCGCCGAGCATCGGTTCGATCGCGTCGCGCCGGTAGGCGTTGAAGGCGCAGCCGAAGTCGGAGATCGTCACGCCCGTGAACCGGCGCAGGAGCCCGTTGATCACCCGGCTCGGCACCGTGCGGCCGGGCGAGTCGTGCCGCGCGACGCGGCGGCCGGAGGCGACGTCCACGCGCTCGAGGGCGGCGAGCAGCTTCGGGATGTCCTCCGGCTCGTTCTGCAGATCCCCGTCCATCGTCACGATGTGACCGCCGCGAGCCCGCGCCAGTCCCGCGTGCATCGCCGGGTGCTGGCCGAAGTTCCGCTTGAAGCGGACGACGCGCACGTGCTGGTCCTGCTCGTGCAGCGCGCGCAGACGGTCGAAGGTCCCGTCGGTCGAGCCGTCGTCGACGAAGATCGCCTCCCACTCGCGCCCGTCGAGCGCAGCGGCGATCCGGCGGTGCAGCTCGTCGACCGAGCGCTCCTCGTTCAACAGCGTGACGACGATCGATACGTCCATCTCACAAGACCCTAACCCGCGTTTCCTACACTCGGTGCCGTGTGGCGGGCAGGCCAGACGATCGTCCGGCGCGAGGTGCGCAACGAGGGCTGGGTCTGGCTCGAGGCGCCCGTGATCGTCGTGCGGGACGAGCCCGACCTGCTCGTCACCTACCTCGCGGAAGGAACTCCGTTCA
Organism: uncultured Thermoleophilia bacterium; assembly: GCA_963725595.1. Classification (GTDB taxonomy): domain Bacteria; phylum Actinomycetota; class Thermoleophilia; order Gaiellales; family Gaiellaceae; genus PALSA-600. The sequence continues at coordinate 399,563 of CAVRYT010000005.1, forward strand.
CGTTCCCGCCCGGCCCGGAGGAGCACCCCTGGACGGGCCGCGGCCGCTGGGAGGGTCACGGCGTGCTGATGCTTCAACGGCCCGGCGAGGCGCACGCGGTGTGGGTCTTCTGGGACGGCCCCGACCGCGAGCTTGCGTGCTGGTATCTCAACCTGCAGGAGCCGTTCCGCCGCACGGACCGCGGCTACGACACGCAGGACCTCGAGCTCGACCTGGTCGTCAGCCCGGACGGCACCTGGGAGCGCAAGGACGAGGACCTGCTCGAGCTCCGCGTTCGCGAGGGTCGTTTCACGGATGATCAGCTCGATGAGATCAGGGCGGAAGGAGCGCGGATCGAGGCCGCGCTCGCAGCCGGGCAGCGCTGGTGGGACCCCTTCTGGGCCCTCTGGGAGCCCGACCCCGCCTGGGGCTGAGCCGGCCCCCCGCACCGGCCCCACGCTCGGCGCGTTCCTGATTCTCGGTCTCTACTGGGGCGCGTGGGCGTCGGTGCTCCCGAGCGTCCAGCGCGCAGCCCATCTCTCGAAGGGCACGCTCGGCTTCGCGCTTCTGTTCGTCACCCTGGCGGCGATCCCGACGATGCTGTTCGTCGCGGGACCGCTCGTCGATCGCTTCGGTGTCCGCGCCGTGACGATCACCTGCGGATGCTTCGCAGCTGCGACCACCCTGCCCGGCCTTGCCGCGTCGTTGCCGGTGCTGATCGCGACCCTCGCGCTGACAGGCGCGGCGACCGGCGCGCTCGACGTGTCGATGAACGCGAGCGCCGCGCGGATCGAGACGGTCACCGGCCGCAGGCTGATGCCGCTCGCGCACGGCCTCTTCTCGGTGGGCGTGCTCGTCGGCGCCGTCGGCGCGGGGCTCGCGCGGGGCTCGGGCGCCGGCCGCGAGCAGATCCTGCTCGCCGTGTCGGTCGCCGTCGCGCTCGTCGCGCTCTGGACCGCGACGGACTCCGGCCCAGTCTCCGCGCCCGGGACGCGCGAGCTCCGCTTCGCGCGGGCGATCGTCCTGATCGGCCTCGTCGGCGCCGCAGCGTTCGTCGTCGAGGGCGGGATCGAGAGCTGGAGCGCGCTCTTCCTCGAGCGCCAGCTGCATTCCCGGCCGGCTGTGAGCGGGCTCGGCCCGGGCTTCTACGGCGGCGCGATGGCCGCCGGGCGCTTCTTCGGCCAGGCGACGAGACTCTCCGACCGCCAGCTCCTCGTCGGCGGCGCCGGCGTGGCTGCGGCCGGGTGCCTGCTCGCGGCCGCCGCCCCGAACGCGCCGCTCGCGCTCGTCGGCTTCGTCCTGGGCGGGGTCGGCGTCTCGCTCAACGCGCCGATCGTCATCGGCGCGGCGGGGCGGCGCTCCGCCTCGGCGGTCGCCACGGTGACCACGCTCGGCTACGCCGGCCTGCTCGTAGGCCCGCCGCTGATGGGCGGCATCGCGCAGGCAGGCTCGTTGCGCATCTCGTTCGTGGTGCTCGCCGGGGTCGCGGCCGCCGCCCTCGCGGCCGCGACCCGGCTACGCCTCTGACGGCTGCTCGACCTCGACGTGCGGGAGCCAGCCGAGCCAGCGCGGCAGGTACCAGCTGCGCTCGTCGAGCAGGGTCGAGCATGCTCGGCAGCACGACCGAGCGGATCACCGTCGCGTCGAGCAGCAGCGCGACCGCGACGCCGAAGCCCATCTGCTGGAACATCACGAGCTTCCCGCGGGCGAAGCCGGCGAAGACGACGACGATGATCAGCGCGGCACCGGTGATGATCCGCGCGGTCGACGCGACGCCGCCGACGCGACCGCCTCGCGCGTCGAGCCCGTCTCGTCGTAGCGCTCCTTGATCCGGCTCATCAGGAAGACCTGGTAGTCCATCGAGAGCCCGAACAGCACCGAGAACAGGAACAGCGGCACCCACGCGTCGATCACGTGCACGTGCTGGAAGCCGAACAGCCCGGCACCGTACGCCGTGCAGGAAGACGAGCGTGAGCAGCCCGTAGGCCGCTCCGACGGAGAGCAGGTTGAGCACGATCGACACGAGCGCGACGACGAGCGACCGGAACGCGACGGTGAGCAGGATGAAGCTCAGCCCGAGCACGAACGCGAGCACGTACGGCGTCGGGTTCGTCACCGCGTCGAAGTAGTCGACGTTCTCGGAGGTCGTACGCCGCCGACGTAGACGGGCGCGCCGCGGCCGCGGAAGATGCCCGGGGACGATGTGCGTGCGGAGGTCGCGCACCGCCGCGACCGCGCGGCCGCCGACCGCGTCGCCGCGCACGGGGACGGTGAGCAGCGCGGCGTCGGCGCGCGTCGACGTCTGGACCGTGCCCGGCCCGAAACGCGGGTCGGCGGCGAGCCGGTGCTCGAGCCGCACGAGGGCACCGCGTGCCGGCCGCGCCGCCGCCGACGGCGACGATCACGCACGGGCTCCGGGCTCTGCCCGGGGAAGGCGCGCTGGAGCGCGAGGTAGCCCTGCTTCGACGGGACGCTGTCCGGCAGCGTGCTGACGCCGTTCGCGCCGATGTGCAGCCCGAAGATCGGCACCGCGAGGGCGAGCATCGCGACGACGGCCAGCGCGAGCGAGAGCGCCGGCCGCCGCAGGACGCGCTCGACGATGCCGCCGCCAGAAGCGTCCCTCGGTCGCGTCGGCACGCCCGAGGTTGCGGCCGAGCACGGGCACGCGGAGCGCCGTTGACGCGGTCGCCGAGCAGCTCGAGCAGCGCCGGCAGCAGCGTGAGCGCCGCCGCGACGGAGACGATGCCGACGACGATCGCGCCGAGCGCCAGGCTGCGCATGATCGTGGTCGGGACGATCAGCATCCCGAACAGCGCGATGACGAACGTGCTGCCGCTGAAGAGCACGGCGCGGCTCGCCGTCGCGCCGGCGCGCGCGATCGCGTCCTCCTTCGCGAGACCGAGCACGCGCTCCTCGCGGTAGCGCGAGACGACGAAGAGCGAGTAGTCGATCCCGAGCGCGAGGCCCATGCCGGTGAGCATGTTCACGATGAAGACCGAGAGCGTGAACTCGAGCGAGAGCAGCGCGACGAGCCCGAGCCCGACGAGGATCGAGAGGATCGCGAGCAGGACCGGCACGAGCCCGGCGACGACCGCGCCGAACACGAGCACGAGCACGATGCAACGCGGCAGGCAGGCCGAAGGCGAGCTCACCGTGCTCGAGGTCGCTCTGCGACAGCTTGCCGAAGTCCTGGTTCGCGCTGCGGTAGCCGGTGATCGCCGCGGAGAAGCCGTCCCCGTTCGACCGTCTCGACCACCTGCTCGACCTGCTTCGCCGCCGAGTCGCTCCGGATCACGAGCGGCAGGAGCACGGCGTGCCGGTCGCGGAGAGCGACTCGCCGCTCTCCGTCGCCACCTTGCCCGTGGCGCGCAGGTCGCCGAGAAGCCGCCGCACGAAGGCGGCGAACTGCGGGTCGCCGACCCGGTAGCGGCGCGACTCGACGACCACGACGTCGCCCTTCGCCTGCGCCGCCTTCTGCGGGAAGGCCTGGGCGATCGCGTCGGCCGCCTTCGTCGACTGGGGTGAGCCGACGACGTTTGCCGTGCGTGCGTGAGGCCGTGCAGCGACGTGGCGACGAGCGCCAGCGCCGCCAGCACGGCAAGGCCCCACGCGGCAAGCGTCCGCCACGGGTGCGCTGCGCTCGCGCGGGCAAGCCGCTCCGTCACTCCCATCCGCGCCGACACTCTAGGCCGCCACATCGAACGCCGCCTCGAGCTCGACCGCCTTTGGGCGCGTGGGCAGGCGCTTGACGGCGAAGGCGGCCAACGCACCGATTGCGACGACCGCGGCGCCGATGTACACGGCGGGCGTCATCCCGTCGACGAACGTCGTGCCGCTGCGGTAGCCGCCGTAGTGCGAGAACACCGAGGCCAGCACCGCGACGCCGAAGACGCCGCCGAGCTCACGGATCGCGTTGTTGGCGCCCGACGCCTGTCCCTCCTCCGCGCCGGTGACCGACGAGAGGATGACGTTCGCGATCGGCGCGAAGAACATGCCCATGCCGATCCCGGAGAGGGTGAACGGCACGACCAGATCGATGTAGGGCATCGTCGGCGACGAGACCGCGGCGATCCAGGCGAGCCCGGCCGCCTGCAGCGCGAGCCCCGTGCCGATGATGCGACTCGGTGCGATCTGGTCGGAGAGCGCACCGGCGATCGGCGCGACGACCATCGGCATCGCCGTCCAGGGCAGGATCCGCAGGCCGGAGCCGAGCGGCGAGTACCCCTGCACCGTCTGGAAGAATTGCGCGAGCAGGAAGATCGACCCGAACATCCCGAAGCTCATCAGGAGCGACGCGACGTTGGCGAGGGCGAACGTCCGGTTGCGGAAGAAGCGCATCGGCAGCATCGGATGCTCGGCGCGCAGCTCCCAGGCGACGAAGCCCGCGAGCACGACCGCGCCGCCGAGCAGGGCGCCGTCGATCTCGGGGGAGCCCCAGCCGACCGAGTTGCCGCGTACGAGCCCCCACACGATCCCGAAGCAGCCCGCCGCTGCCGAAGACGAGCCCCGGCAGGTCGACGCGGCCGAAGGGACCGGTCGACTCGTCGAGTCGCCGCAGCGCGAGCGGCACGAGCACGAGCCCGATCGGCACGTTCAGCCAGAAGACCCAGTGCCAGGAGAGGCCGTCGACGACGGCGCCGCCCACGAGCGGGCCGAACGCGACGGCGAGGCCGCTGATCCCGCCCCAGGCGCCGAGGAAGACGCCGCGGCGCTCCGCCGGCACGCCCGCCGAGAGGATCGTCAGCGTGAGCGGCATCACGATCGCGCCGCCGAGGCCCTGCACCGCCCGCGCGGCGTCGAGCACCGCGATCGACGGTGCGAGCGCCGCTACCGCTGACGCGGCCGTGAAGATGCCGAGGCCGATCGCGAAGAGGCGCCGGCGGCCGAAGCGGTCGCCGAGCGCCGCGCCGGTCAGGAGCAGCACGGCGAAGGTGAGCGTGTACGCGTTGACCGTCCACTCGAGACCGGACAGGCCCGCGTGCAGGTCGCGGCGGATCACGGGGATCGCGGTCGTCACGACGAGGTTGTCGAGCGTGACCATGAAGAGCGCGACCGACGTGATCGCGAACGTCCACCACACAGATCCCGCTCCGGCGCCGGCGAAGCCGGCACCTGCGCTCTTGGTCGGCTCCGTCGAGTCTACGCCGCTAACTTTGTGACTCATCACATACCTCCGGGAGAAAAAAGAGAGACGGCTAGTGGTCGGCTTTGCAGCCCTCGAGCAGGCGGACCGCCCAGGGCTCGGTCGGATTGGACAGGTGCATCGAGGCGAGCACGTTCATCAGCATCCCGGCTGGCGAAGAAGCGCCGAGATGGTTGCGGGATCTGCGCCCGACACGCGCTCGACGTAGGTGACGAGATCGCCGTAGCCCGCCTGCACGACCGCGCAGATCTCGGGGTCGTCGCAGGCGGCGTAGGCCTGCATCTGCGCCAGCAGATACGTGCGGTTCGTCTGCAGGGCCTCGCCGTACGCCGCGCCGATCGCGTGCAGCGCCTCCTCGCCGCGCTTGCCCTCTGCCGCCCGCTGGAACGCCTCCAGCGTCTGGCGGAAGCAGCGGGCGACGACCGCCGTGAACAGCTCCTTCTTCGTGCCGAAGAGCCGGAACACGTACGGCTGGGAGATGCCGGCGCGCTTCGCGATCTCCTCCGTCGATGCACCGTGCAGGCCCCGCTCGGCGAAGAGCTCGAACGCGGCGTCGAGGATCTCCTCGCGGCGCTCGTCCTTCGTCTTCCGCTCAGTCGATACGACCATGGCCGCTAGATTAGTGATGACTCACTATTTTGTCAAGCGACTCCGCCACCCGGTCGAGGTCGCTCTCGGAGAGCCGGGTGTGGAAGGGCAGCGCGAGCGCGCGCTCGAAGACACGCGTCGCGCCGGGGAAGCCTCCCTGGTCGGGGTAGGCGCCGAGCCGGTCGAGCGCGTACGTGCCGATCTGCGCCTCGATCCCCTCCGCCCGCAGCTCGGCGAGGACGCGGTCGCGGTCGTCGATCTGGATCACGTAGGCCTGCCAGCCGTGCGTGTCCCCCTCGTCGGCGCGCGGCAGGAGCACGGGCAGGTGCGCAAGCCGATCGGTGTAGCCCGCCGCGATCCGCGTGCGCGCCGCGAGCAGCTCGTCGAGGCGGCGCACCTGCGGCAGCCCGACCGCGCAGAGAATGTCCGAGAGCCGGTAGTTGAGGCCGGGCGCGGGCATGTCGGGCGGTGAGAGCGAGCGCCAGCCGTGGTTCCGGAGCCGCCGCACCGTGTCGGCGAACCCGTCGTCGCTCGTCGTCACCGCGCCGCCTTCGCCCGTCGTCACGATCTTGCGCGGGTGGAAGCTGAGGCATCCGGCCACGCCGAGGCCGCCGCAGGCGCGGCCGCGGTAGCGGGCGCCGAGCGCGCCGGCCGCGTCCTCGAGCAGCGGCAGGTCGGGCAGCTCGTGCAGGCGCAGCGGCCGCCCGAAGAGGTGCACGCCGAGGAGCAGCTTCGTCCGCGACCCGACCTCGATTCGCGCCGGGTCGACGTTCATCGTCTCCGGGTCGACGTCGACGAGCACGGGGCGAAGGCCGGCGAGGGCGACCACGTTCGCGGTCGCCGGGAAGGTGTAGGCGGGCACGAGCACCTCGTCGCCCGGCTCGAGGCCGAAGGCCAGCACCGCGAGGTGCAGCGCGGCGGTGCCCGACGACACCGCGACGGCGTGCGCGGTCTCGCACGCGCGCGCGATCTCCGCCTCGAGCTCGGCGACCTTCGGGCCCGTCGTGAGCATGCCGCTCTCGAACACCTCGGCGACCTCGGCCAGCTCGGCCTCGCCCAGGCCGGGATCGCCTAGGCGGATGCGAGTGCCTTCGCCCTGTACCACGCGATCGTCTTCTCGAGGCCTTCGTCGAGCTCGACGACGGGCTCCCAGCCGAGCACGGTTCGCGCCTTCTCGACGTTCGGGATGCGAAGCTCGACGTCGGCGTAGTGGAGCGGCTGGAAGACGATCTCGCCCGGCGCGTCCGCGAGGCGCCGGATTCGCTGCGCGAGGTCGTAGATCGTCACAGCCGAGCGCGGGTTGCCGATGTTGAACGTCTGCCCGGCGGCCGCCTCGAGCTCGAGGCAGGCGAGCACGCCGGCGACCATGTCCGTCACGTAGGTCCAGGCGCGGATCTGCGAGCCGTCGCCGTGGATCGAGAGGTCGCGGCCCGCGACCGCGGCCTCGATGAACGCGCGGATCGCGCCGCCGCCGATCTGGCCGGGCCCGTAGACGTTGAACGGGTGCACCGTGACCGTCGGCAGGCCGAGCTCGTCGTGGTAGGCGTGCGCCATGTGCTCGCCCGCGAGCTTCGAGACGGCGTACGTCCAGCGCGCCTCGCCGACCGACCCGATCGTCGAGACCTGCCCCTCCTCGACGCGGAAGGCATGCGTTCCGAACACCTCGCTCGTCGAGAAGTCGATGAAGCGCTCGAGCGTCGACTGCGTCGTAAGCGCCGCCTCGAGCGCGTTGTAGGTGCCGATCACGTTGACGCGCATCGTGCGCACCGGGCTCGCGAGCACCGTGTCGACACCGGCGATCGCCGCGCAGTGCACGAAGTGCGTCGCGCCGCGCGCCGCTTCCGCGAGCCGAGCGGGGTCGAGGACGTCGCCCTGCACGAGCTCGTAGTTCGGATGGGACAGGAGCTCGGTGCCCGACACCGCGTCGCGGTGGAGGTTGTCGTAGGCGACGACGGTGTTCTGCTCGACGAGCTCGCGCGCGAGCGTCGTGCCGATGAAGCCGGCGCCGCCTGTGACGAAGATGCGCTTCCCTACGAGCATCCGGGGAAGGTTAGCCCTCGGGCACGACCGCCACGCCCGCCGACCCGGGAGCGGAGCTGCGCACGACCGAGGCGATGAAGAGGGCCGCGCCGACGCTCATACCGCCCGCGATCGCGATCCAGACACCGCCGTTGCCGCCCCAGCGGTAGACCGGCCCGACGAGCAAACGCCCGACGGGTCCGCCGATGCCGCTCGCGGTGAGCACCGCCGTCATCACCTTCGGGCGCAACGCTTCCGGGGGCCGCGTCGTGATGATCCCCATCACCGGCGCGTTGATCAGCGGGACGAAGACGCCGCAGGCGACCACGGCGGCGCACGCGACCGGCCAGGAGACCGACGCCGCCACGACCCAGAGCGGGAGGGTGGCTGCGACGATCCCGACGCACGCGAGTCGGAGCGGCCGGACCCGGTCGAGCAGCTTGACGACGAGCAGCGACCCGAGCACCGCCCCGACGCCGAAGCCGGTGAAGATCCAGCCGGCGACGTGTGGGTCTCGGTGATAGCGCGTGTAGGCGAGGAGCGGCACGGCGACTGCGATCCCGTTCGCGGCCCCGTCCAGCACGATCACGGTCAGCGTCAGCGGCCCGAGCAGGCGGTCTCGTGCGAGGAAGCGCACGCCGGCGAGGACGCCGCGGCTCGCGTCGTCGGCGGGCACCGGGCGCCCGGCACGGACGAGCGCGAGGATCGTCACGAACGCGAACAGGAAGGTGGCGCCGTCGACGACGAGCAGGGGCGGCGTGCCGATCCACGCGATCAGCGCGCCCGCGATCGCAGGGCCGATGACGAGGGGGAGCTGCGTCGCTCCGCCGAACAGCCCGGACGCCTTCGAGACGGCGGTCTCGTCGTCGCCGAGCACCTCCGGGATGATCGTGCGCTGCGACGCAACGTACGGCGCGGTGAAGCAGCCGAGCAGGAAGACGATCACGAGCAGCGTCGCGAAGCTCAGGTGCCCGGCCCAGTGCAGAGCCGGGACGAGCGCGACGAGCGGAGCTCGCACGGCGTCGGAGACGAGCATGCTCGTGCGGGCCCCGAACCGCGAGACGAGCGCGCCGCTCGGCAGGCCGAAGAGCGCGAGCGGCAGGATCTCGACGGCGAGCACGAAGCTCATCCGCGTCGGCGAGCCGCTCGTCACGAGCACGAACCAGGGCAGCGCGACGAACGTGATGGCGCTGCCGGTGCTCGAGACGACCTCGGCGAGGACGAGCGCGGCGATCGTGCGGTTCTTCACGGTGGGTGAATATAGTACGTCCATCCGTTTTTGTAAAGTGAGCGCATGCCGAAGGTTTCCGAGGCCCATCGCGAGCGGCGCCGCGCCCAGATCGCCGCGGGCGCGCGCCGCGCGTTCGCGGCCCACGGCTACGTCGGCGCGACGGTGGACGTGCTCGAGCGCGAGATCGGGCTCTCCCGCGGGGCGATCTTCAGCTACTACCCCACGAAGCTCGACCTCTTCGTCGCCCTCGCACAGGAGGATCAGGGACGGCTGCTCGAACGCTGGCTCGAGGGCGGGCACGAGGCGGTCGTCCGCCACATCGTGGAGGACGACCCGGAGTGGCTCGGCGTGTACCTCGACGCCTCCCGCATGCTGCGCACCGACGCGGAGCTGCGCGCGCGCTGGCAGTCGCTCAACCCGGACGCCCAGGAACGTCTCGAACGGCACTACCGCGAGCTCCGGCGAGCCGGCCGCGTGCGGAGCGACCTGCCGCTCGAGACGGTCGGCCGCTTCCTCGGCATCCTCTTCGACGGCCTCGCCGTGCAGCAGGCTGCCCGCTTCGCGGACCGGATCGACGTCGACGGGACGATCGAGCTCGTCCGCTCGGCGCTCGCGCCGCCGAAGTAGCATGGCTCGCCCGTGAGAACCGTGCTCTTCGTCGGCGCCGGGCGCCATCAGCGCCGCGCGATCGCGCAGGCGAAGGCGCTGAAGCTCCGCGTCGTCGCCGTCGACCGGAATCCCGACGCCCCGGGCCTCGCCGAGGCGGACATCGCGAAGGTGGTCGACTTCTCGGACGTCGAGCAGGTGCTGAAGGCGACCGCGAGGATCAAGCTCGACGGGGTGCTGACGGTGAGCGCCGATCGTGCGGTGCCGGTCGTGGCGGCGGTCGCCGAGGCGCGCGGCCTGCCGGGTATCGGCGTCGAGACGGCGCATCTGCTCACGAACAAGATCGCGATGCGCCGCCGGCTCGCCGAGCGCGGCGTGCCGCAGCCCCGCTTCGCTGCCGTCCGCACGCTCGCGGAGTCCCGCCGCGCGGCCGACGAGGTCGGCTTTCCCGCGGTCCTCAAGCCCGCGGACTCCGGCGGTCAGCGGGGTCTCTTCCGCGTGGAGTCGCTCGACGACGTGGACGCCCACCTGCACGAGGCGCTCGTCGCGTCGCCGACGGAGGAGGCGATCCTCGAGGAGTTCGTCGAGGGCACCGAGCTGAACGGCATGCTCGTCGCCCGCGGCTCCGAGGTGATCGCACTGACGCTCTCCGACCGGCTCCGCCCGCCGGGCATCGGCTTCGGCGTCGGCTGGATCCACGTCTACCCGCCGACGATCCCCTCCGACCAGCTCGACGAGGCCGAGCGCGTGGCGGTGCACACGGTGCACGCACTCGGACTCCGAGGCGGCATCGCCTTCCCACAGCTGATCGCCCACCCGGACGGTCGCGTGGTGGTGGTCGAGTGCGCCGCGCGGATCCCGGGCGGTCAGATGGCCGACCTCGTCCGCGTCGCCGTCGGCGTCGACGTCGTGGAGGTGCAGCTGCGGCTCGCGCTCGGAGACGAGCTGCCGGACGAGCTCGTGCGGCCACGCTTCAGCCGGCCACTCGCGATCCGCTTCCTGACCGCGCAGCCGGGGCCGCTGCCGACGGGGAAGGTCAGGCGGATCGGCCCGCTCGACAAGGTGCTCGCATTTCCCGGCGTCGTCCAGGCGGACCTTTACCTGCAGGTCGGCGAGACGATCAGGCCGGTGCGCCTCGACGGCGACCGCCGCGGCTACGTGATCGCGGTCGGCGACACGAACCTGGAGGCGCTCGAACGGGCGGAGGCGGCCTCTACGCTGCTCGACGTGGAGGTCGAACCGTGACGTGCGACTTCTCGCTCGGGCACTACCGCGACCTCCTCCGGGCCGCCCGCTCGGGTGGCTACCGCTGGGCCGGCTTCGACCGGCCGCCCGGGCCGGGCGACCTGCTCCTGCGCCACGACGTCGACCTGTCGCTCGACGGCGCGCTCGCGGTCGCCGAGCTCGAGGCGCGGGAGGGCGCCTGGTCGACGTGGTTCCTGATGACGCGCTCCCTCTTCTACAACCTCGCCTCGCCGGAGGGTGTCGTGGCGATCGAGCGACTGCGGGCACTCGGCCATCGCGTCGCCCACCACGCCGTGTGGCCGGATGTCGACCTCGACGAGCGCTTCGACCCGGTCGTGGCGTGGCACAACCCCGATCCCGAGTACATGCAGGCCGAGATCCCCGGTGCGGTCAACGTGATGCGGCCGCCGTTCTTCGATCCCGACCACTACCGGTCCGACTCGAACCAGCACTGGCGGCACGGGTGCCCTCACGACGAGCTCGGCGCGGGCTCGTTCGAGTGGCTGCAGCTCCTCACGCACCCGGAGATCTGGGCGTTCGACGGAGCGACGATGCGGCAGACCATGGAGTCGATGCTCGACGCGGACCGCGCCGCGCGGCTCGAGCACCTGCGGGCTGACAGGATCGACCTCGCGTGAAGCCGATCACGGTCATGGTCACCGCGTCCGGGGCGCCCGGCACGGCGGCGCTCCTGCGGGCGCTGCGCGAGAACGGCGAGCGCGAGGTGCGCCTCGTCGGTACCGACATGAGCGAGCGCTCCGTGGGCAGGCACCTCTGTGACGCGTTCCACACCGTCCCGGCCGGCTCCGACCCGGGCTTTCCGGACGCGATGCTCGCGGTCGCGACGCGGGAACGGGTGGACGCGATCCTGCCGCAGTCGTCCTTCGACCTGGAGGGCCTCGCGGCACACGTCGAGCGCTTCCCGATGCCGGTGCTCGTCTCGTCGCCGGACGCGATCCACCGCTCAAACGACAAGGCGGAGACGTATGCGTTCCTGCACCGGCTCGGAGTGCCCGCGCCGGAGTTCAGGCGCGTCAACGGCGCCCGGGAGGTCGACGCGGCCGCCCGGGAGCTCGGGTATCCCGAGCGGCCCGTGTGCTTCAAGCCCGTCTTCTCGTCGGGCTCGCGCGGCTTCCGGGTCCTCGACCCCACGGTCGACCGCGCGCACCAGCTGCTGAACGAACGGCCCGGCTCAGTGGCGATGCGGCTCGAGGAGGCCGTCGAGCTCCTGCCGGAGCAGGGCGGCCCCGACCTGCTCGTGATGGAGCTCGCGACCGGCGGCGAGCGGACGGTCGACGGGATCGCGAACGGGTGCGAGATCGTGCTGGGGCATCCGAAGACGAGGGAGGCGATGCGCGCCGGGCTCGCGATGTACTTCGTGACGCTCGACGACCCCGAGCTGATGCGGCTCGCGAACCTGATCGTGGCCGGGCTCGGGATCGAGCACTTCTTCAACATCCAGCTCGTCGGCGAGCTGGTGATCGAGGTCAACCCGCGCATCTCGACGGTCGTCTACCAGGAGGACCTGAACCTCCCCTACCTGGGCGTGAAGCGTGCGCTCGGCGAGCTCTCCGAGGACGAGCTGCGCTCGCTCGCCGGTCGCGTCCGCCCGGGGCGGACTGCGCTCCGCTACTTCGACCAGCTCGAGTTCGACCCGTCTCCATGAGCCACGGCCAGGGACAGTCCCTGGACAGGGCCCTTCGGGTCACGCACTGCCCCGTGAACGTCGCGGGGATCCCGTGGGAGAACGTCCGGGCGCTGCGGCGCGCGGGCATCGACGCACGGCTCGTCGTCTTCGAGCGCGGCCGGCTGCACCACGAGGCGGATTGGTCGCTCGACCGACACGGGCCGCTGCCGCAGCGGCTGCTCCAACAGCTCGGCGCGTTCGCGCGGCTCGCGCCGCAGACCGACGTCTTCCACTTCTACTTCGGGCTGACCCTGATCCCGAAGTCGATCCAGTTCCCGCTCCTGCGCCTGCTGGGAAAGCAGAGTGTCTTCCACTACCTCGGCTCCGACATCCGTGGGAAGACGCCCGCCGAGCTCGCCCACGGGAAGCGCGCCGACGCGGAGATCGTCGGCTCCTACGACGCGATCCGCTGGGTGCCGGAGGCGCACGTGATCCCGCCGGGCCTCGACCTGCGCCCGCTCACGCCGGTGCCCCCGTCCGACAGCGCGCGGCCGCTCGTCGTGCATGCGCCCTCGAACCGCGAGAAGAAGGGCACGCGTCACGTGATCGAGGCGTGCGAGCAGCTGGCGCTCGAGCTCGACATCGTCGAGGGCGTGCCGCACGAGGAGGCGCGCGCCCGCTACGCACGGGCGGACATCGTCGTCGACCAGCTGAATGCCGGCTGGCACGGCGTCTTTGCCCTCGAGGCGATGGCGCTCGGCAAGCCGGTCGTCGCCCACCTGAAGCCGGACGTCGTCGAGCGCAGCGCCGAGGGTTACGGCGTGCGCATCCCGATCGTGCCCGCGACGAAGGAGACGCTCGTCGAGGCGCTCCGGCCGCTCGTCGAGCAGCCCTCGCTGCGGCGAGAGGTCGGATCGGCGAGCCGCGCCTACGTCGAGCAGGTGCACGACGTCGACCGCATAGCCGCTCGCCTGGTCGACCTCTACCGTTCCCTCTGACGTGAGCCTCGCCGCTCAGCTGAGGCGCCTCGCGCGCCACTCGGCGATCTACGGCCTCGGCGGCCTGGTCTCCCGGATCCTCGCGACGATCCTGCTGCCGCTCTACACGAGCTACCTGCCCCCGAACGCCTACGGACGCGTCGAAGCGATCACCGCGACCACGGCGGTGCTCGCGATCGTGCTGCAGATGGGGATCTCGAGCGCGTTCTTCCGCTTCTACTTCGACGCCAAAGAGCACGCCGCCAAGCTGACGGTCGTCCGGACGTCGTTCTGGTTCACGATGACGATGGCAACCGTGGGCCTCGCACTCGGGCTCGCGTTTGCCGGGCCGATCGGCCACTGGCTCGGTCTCGGCCACGACCCGTGGCTCGTCCGGGCCGGGGCGGTCGGCCTCTGGGCGCAGACGAACTACCAGCAGCTGACGAACCTCTTTCGCGCCGAAGAGCGCTCGACCGCGTTCGCGATCGCGAGCGTGACGAACGTGCTGATCACCGTCGCCGCGATGGTCGTCTTCGTCGCGGTGTTCCACTGGGGCGCGGTCGGCCTGGTCGTCGGCAACTTCACCGGGACACTCGTCGTCTACGTCGCGCTCGTCCTCTACAGGACGGAGCAGCTCGGCCTCGAGTTCGACCGAACCCTCTTCCGTCGCATGCAGCACTTCGGCATGCCGCTGGTGCCGTCGGCGCTCGCGCTGTGGGCGATCAGCTGGATCGATCGCGAATTCGTGATCTGGTACAAGGGCCTCGGCGAGGCCGGCGTCTACTCGGCGGCGGTCAAGATCGCCTCGGTGATCACGTTCGTGCTGGTCGCCTTCCGCACGGCGTGGCCGGCGTTCGCGTACTCGATCGAGGACGAACGCGAGGCGAAGCGCACGTACGCGTTCGTGCTCACCTACCTGCTCGCGTTCGCCTCGTGGGTCGCTCTCTCACTCGGCGCGCTCGCGCCCTGGTGGACGCGCCTCCTCACCGGCGACCCGAAGTACCTGCGGGCCGAGCGGGGAATCCCCCTGCTCGCGTTCGCCGGGGCCGTGTACGCCGGCTACATCGTCCTTGCGATCGGCAGCGGACGCGCCCGGAGGACGCAGCTCAACTGGGTCGTGACCGGCGTCGGCGCCCTCGCCAGCATCGGTCTCAACTTCGTGTTCATCCCGCGCTGGGGAATGGTCGGTGCGGCGATCTCGATGGACGTCGCATATGTCGTCCTCTTCCTCGGCATGACGGTGTACGCCCAGAGCGTCTACCCGGTCCCGTACCAGTGGCGACGCGTCGTGACCGCGGTCGGTGCCGGGGTGGCGCTCACCGTGGCCGCGCGCGCGGCGCACCTCTCGTTCGTCCCGTCGCTGGCGCTCGTCGCCGCCTATCCGGTCGCGCTCGCGCTGCTCGGCTTCTATCTGCCGGCGGAGCGCGCGCGGCTCCGGCGGCTCGTCAGCGCCTGAAGTGCCGCAGGCCGGCGCCGGCCGCGCCGACCGCCGCGAGCAGCAGCGCAAGGCCGCCGAGCACGAGGATCGGCACGGGCAGCCCGCCGCCGCTCGAGCTCGAGACCGCGGGCGCGGCGACGAGCGGCCTCTGCTTCTGCCCGATCTGACGCGACGTCGACTGCGAGGCCGACTGCGACGTGCCCTTCTTCGTGTGGACGACCGAGGCGTTCTTCACGTCGGACGCCGTCGCCTGCGGGAGGCCCCGCCCGACCTCGGTCGGCACCTTCTTGCCACGCGTGCGGTCGACGGCGGCCTGCAGCGCGCTGCGGATGTCGTCCTTGAGGCTCGAGTAGATCGCCGCGTCGCTCGGCACGTGCTTGAGCGCGTCGCGGTAGCAGCCGAGCGGGTAGCTCGAGGCGATCTTGCCGTCGCGGTACCAGTCGTTGTAGATCCGGTCGCGGCAGGGCACCGAAGCGTTCGCGGTGCCGGGAAGGAGGACTGCAGTCGCGACCAGCGCGAGCAGGACGAGGCGTCTCATCTGCGCCCATGTTCCCCGCCCCCTCCCAAGATCCACCCTGGAAGGCGTAAGGCTTTCGTAAAGCCCAAAGGCCCTTGTAACAAACTGTTACAAGGGCGCCGCGAAGCACGCGTCGTGGCACGAGCCGGCCACCTGCACGGTCGCGAGCAGGCTGCCGCGCGCATCGAGCACGGCGACCGTGCCCTGCGTCAGGGACGGCGTCAGGACGAGCCCGCGCCCGCTCTGCACGTTGTAGGAGCCGGCCGGGACCCGGGTCGAGCGGAGCACCCGGCCGTCGAGGGCGTGGACGTGGAACGTGCCCGAATCGCCCGAGGTGACATACGCGCGACGAGCGGCGAAGGTGACGTGCTGCGGGGCGAGGTCGGCGCGCTGCACGACGCCGCCGACGGCGAGCTCGCCGGTCGCGCCGGCGGTCACCCACAGTCGCCCGTCCGGCGCGAAGCCGACGTCGTGCGCCCGAAACGACGGCGTCAGCGTCCCGCTGTGGCGGAGCCGGCGGGTGTCGACGACCGCAACGTGCTCCGATGCCGAGCCGAGGCCGACCCAGAGTCGGTGGCCGTCCGGGTCGATCGTCAGGTGCCGGGCCCAACCCGGGAGGGCGACCCGGCCGAGCAGCCGCCCGCGCCGCACGTCGACGACGACCACGCCGCTCCGGCCGGAGTCCGTGACGAACGCGTGCACGCCGTCCGGGTGCGAGGCGGTGTAGCGCGGCTCGACGACGCCCCCGAGCACGTGGACCACGCGCGTGCCCTCGACGATCGAGAGCACGCCCGCCGCGGTATGGCAGACGAGGGCACGGTCGCCGACGCGCTCGATCGAGCGCGGGTCGGGTTGCGTCGCGATGGAGCCGACGACGCGGAGCGAGTGCAGGTCGACGACTCCGAGCCTCGACTCGGCGTCGCAGGTGACGAGGGCATGCGCTCGCGACCCGGCGCGGGCGGTGCGGAGCGTGTACGGCGCCACGGCGGCGGCCGCCAGGAACTCACGACGGTTCACGACACGGGTACGGTGCCGGACATGCCGGAGGTCCGAGCCGGTACGGTCGACACGTGAGCCACCCGGAGCTCGAGGCCGAGCAGGAGTACGTCGACCGGGCCTACGCGCACCTGGAGCGGATGCGCGCGGCGGTCGCCGGCGCGGCCGACCGGGTCGACGGCGAGGTCGCGCAGGCGGCGATGGACGCGTGGGCCGCCCGCCGGCTCCGGACCTTCGAGGACGCCGAACGCGGCCTCTGCTTCGGCCGGCTCGACTTCGAGTCCCTGGCGCGGCCGATCTACGTGGGCCGCCGCTGGGTACACGACGAGGAACAGCGTCAGGTGGTCGTTAACTGGCAGGCGCCGGCCGCCCGCGCCTTCTACACGGCCACCCCGCACGACCCGCACGGCGTGACGCTACGGCGCCGCTTCCGAACCGACGGCCGCCGGCTGCTCGACATCGCGGACGAGGCACTCGACGGCTCGATCCTCGACAACGCAGCCGTCGGCGACTTCCTGCTCGAGGAGCTCGGTCGTGACCGGACGCGCCACATGCAGGACATCGTCGCCACCATCCAGGCCGACCAGTACCGCCTGATCACGCACGACCCGGCCACACCGCTCGTCATCCAGGGCGGGCCGGGCACGGGCAAGACGGCGGTCGGCCTGCACCGGGCGTCGTGGCTCCTGTACACGCTGCGCGACAGCCTGCAACGCCGCGGCGTGCTCGTCGTCGGCCCGAACCGCACGTTCATGGAGTACGTGTCGCACGTCCTTCCGGCGCTCGGGGAGGAGTCGGTCGAGCAACGGGCCGTCGACGAGCTGGCCGACGGCGTCGAGCCCGAGCGGCGCGACCCGCCCGACGTGGC
Organism: uncultured Thermoleophilia bacterium; assembly: GCA_963725595.1. Classification (GTDB taxonomy): domain Bacteria; phylum Actinomycetota; class Thermoleophilia; order Gaiellales; family Gaiellaceae; genus PALSA-600. The sequence goes on from CAVRYT010000005.1 coordinate 416,797, forward strand.
GCGGCTGAAGGCCGACCTGCGCCTCGCGGAGGTGATCCGACGGGCCGCGGAGCGGCAACTCGTGTCGGAGCCGGAGGAGCTCGCGATCCGGCTCGAGGGCTCGTTCGTGTGGCTCGAGGCGCGCGAGATCGCAGAGCTCGTCACGGTCACCCGCGAGGAACACGGTACGAGCGCACTCGCCCGCGAGCGGTTCCGGATGAGCCTGCTGCGCCGCTTCTACGACGAGTACGGGCGCGTCCTCGGCGCTGCGGCGCTCCGAAGCTTCGAGGACGTGGAGAAGGCACTCCGCGCACGCGGCTACCTCGACCGCGTCGTCAAGGCGGCCTGGCCGGCGCTCTCGCCCGAGAAGCTCGTGCGCTCGCTCCTCACCTCGCGCCAGACGCTCGCCGGAGCCGCGGACGGCCTGCTCGACGAGCAGGAGCAGCGCCTGCTGCAGCGGCGCGGGAGCGGCTTCTCCGACGGCGACGTGGCGCTCGTCGACGAAGCACGCGCGCTCGTGGGGTCGCCGCCCAGGACGTACGGGCACGTGATCGTCGACGAGGCGCAGGACCTGACGCCGATGCAGCTGCGGATGGTCGCGCGCCGGGCACGCGACGGCTCGCTGACGATTCTCGGGGACGTGGCACAGGCGACGGGCCCCGTTCGCTGGGGGAGCTGGGGAGACGTGCTGCCGCACCTCCCGAAGACCGAGGACGCGTCGATCGAGGAGTTGCGTCACGCCTACCGCGTGCCGCGCGAGATCATGGAGCTCGCGCTGCCTCTGCTCGACGCGATCGCGCCGGCGGTGAGCCCGCCGCTCGCCTACCGCACGGGCGGCGACCGTCCCGTCGTCCGGCGCGTCGAGCCGGAGCATCTGCTTGCCGAGGCGTTCCACGAGGCAGAGCGCCTCGCCCGCGAGGACGGGCTGCTCGCGGTGATCGTCCCGGACGCCCTCCACGCTGACGCCCCGTCGGGGGATCTCTGGGAGGGCGTGCCACTGCTCTCGCCCCGCGAGGCGAAGGGGCTCGAGTTCGATCACGTGGTCGTCGTCGAGCCGGCGCTCGTCGACCTGCGCGAGCTCTACGTCGCGCTCACCCGGCCGACGCGGACGCTCGTAGTCGTCCACGCGCGTGATCTCCCGACAGAGCTTCGCTACGTCAGGTAGTAGACCGCCATCGTGACCCCGAGCGCGAGGCCGACGACAACGACCAGTGCGAGCACGATCCCTCCGAGCACGATCGGGAGCGTCGCAGGCGCGTACCCGTCCTTCGCGATCTCCTCGAGATGGTGCTCCTCGGCGACCAGCTTCTCGACGAATGCGGTCATGGCGTGAGTATGCCCACTCTCGTGCCGTTTGTAACGAGTGGTTTCCCGCACTGATGCTCGCCTCCCTCATCCCACACTCGGAGCTCGACCACCTGCTCGCGACCTGGGGCTATGCAGCCGTCTTCCTGTTCGTCGGCGCCGAGAGCCTCGGCGTCCCGCTGCCGGGCGAGACGATGCTCATCCTCGCGTCGCTCTACGCCGGCTCGACGCACAAGCTGAGCGTCTACGGGATCGTCGGGACGGCCGCGGCGGCGGGGATCGTCGGCGACAACATCGGCTACCTGATCGGCCGGGTCGGCGGCTACCGGCTGCTGCACCGCTACGGCCGCTACATACGCGTCGACGAGCGCCGGCTCAAGATCGGCCGCTACCTGTTCGACCACCACGGCGGCAAGGTGGTCTTCTTCGGGCGCTTCGTCGCAGTCCTGCGCACGTACTCGGCGTTCCTCGCCGGGACGAACGAGATGCACTGGCGGACGTTCCTCGTATGGAACGCGGCCGGCGGGATCGCCTGGGCGACGATCTTCGGCGTCGGCTACTACGCGTTCGGCACGACGCTGAAGCACCTGCAGTCGGGGCTCGACATCGCGCTCGGGGGCGCAGCCGTGATCGGCATCGTGCTCGGCCTCTGGTACCTGCGGCGCAAGGAGCGCGAGCTCGGCGCGCTGGCCGATGCCGCGTACCCGGACGACTAGAGCAGCTTGGCGATCGACGCAGCCGCGCGTGCGGCGCCGCTTCCATCGACGTCGTCAGGTGTGATCGTCGGGGCCGCGCGGTGCGAGACCCCGGCGATCACGTTGTGTCGGGAATCAGATCCCGTTGTTCGTCAGGTTCCCGACCCTGATCGCGGTGATCTTGATGTTGTTGATCGAGATGTTGACGCCGAAGCCGTTGCAGTTGAGCGCGACCGCGCCCGCCGCGGCGAAGCCGTGAGCGACGTTGAGCGTGACGACCGCCCCCGCCACTACGACGCCGCTGTTGCCCTCGAGCATCGTCCGCGACTCGTCCGAGTCAGACCCGGCGACGAGCGTGCAGTCAGTAAGCACGGACGTGTTGACGTTGTCGAACATCCAGAGCTTGGCGAAGATCACGTAGTTCCCGTCCTGCGGGATGGTGAGCGTCGCGATCGTCGAAAGGCTGCTCGGCGCAGCGACCGGGCCGTTCTTGAACCCGGCATAGGCATCGCTCGGCCCGGCCGGGCCGGTAGGCCCTGCAGCGCCGGCCGGTCCGGCTGGCCCTGCGGGCCCGGCTGGTCCAGCCGCACCTGCCGGAAGTTGGCCGGACTTGAAGTCACGTTTCAGCAGCGATGCGTCCTTGACCTTCGCCGACGTGACGGCGTTGTTCTTCAGCTGAAGGGTGCCGACGCTGTTTCTCGGCAGGGAAGTGGCGGCATAGCTCGTCCCACCGAGCGCAACGGCTAGCGCGATCAGCGCGATGACCGTAGCGACCGACGGCCGCCTGCGGGCGAATGAACTCATGAAGAGTCTCCTTCCTGGTCGATCCTGGGCAGACGGAGCGTATTCGGCTGGTCGGGGAACGCCAGGGTGATCCTGCGCGGCGATCGAACGCATCGGAACTGCTCGCGAGACCAGCCGTGTTGGAGCCTGCCGCTGTGCGCGACTGGTCAGCAAGACACCCTCAGCGTGCGCAGTCCGGAAGGGTGTCTGACACCTTCAAGGTGTCAGACACCAATGCGACTCGCCTGCTCGAGCGTCCTCCCACCCGACCCCCGGGGTGGTCCGAGACTCGTCAGCAAGCCCGTCGTGGACGTCGTCCTAGGCGACGACGCGGTACACCTGGAACACCTCGGCGTACTCGCGATTGACGTTCGTCCCGTGGATGCGCGCCATGCTCCGTACGTAGTCGGCGTTGGCGTAGCGGCGGTGCTGCTGCGATGCGTAGCACTCGAGCGCCGCGACCTTGCGCTCGATGTGGCGTTCCTCGAGCGCGAGGTACGCCTGATAGCTGAAGTCGAAGTTGTTCCACGGGATCTCGTAGCCGAGAATCGTCGTCCGTTTGAACGCGCGCAGCCCCTCGTTCGCGATCGTCTGGTGATCCTGGTGCACGTCGTGGACGGACGGCTGGAACACGCAGTCGGGGCGCCAGTCGTTCCAGATCTCGATCAGCAGCTCGAGGATCTCCTGCCGATGATCCGGGAACGTGCGCACGTCGAAGTCGTGCACCGTCAACTGCTCGGGCGGGAGCCCGAGCTCGGCCGTCGCCTCGCGCACCTCGCGAGCGAGCGTGTCGGGCGCGAACCCGGGCGGCAGCGACCGCGTCGCGATCGAAAAGGCGACGTACCGGACCTCCGCACCGGCTTCGACGAGCCGTGCCATCGTCCCGCCGCAGCCGAACTCGCCGTCGTCGGTGTGCGGCGCCAGGACGAGCGCGCGCTCGATGCCGTCGATCATGCCGGCTGCTCCGGCGGCGCGACGGCCCGCGCCCCGACGACGACGAGCGAGAGGAGGCCCCAGAAGGTGGGGTCTTCGAAGAGCGAGTCGTAGAAGACGCAGTGCACGAGGATCGCGGTCAAGGCTAGACCGAACGCGAGACGCGCCGCCCCCTCGAACGTGTGCCGGATCCGCCCGAAGGCGGTCCACAGAGCCGCACCGACGAGCCAGAGGAAGAGGGCGAGCCCGAGCACACCGTTCTCGGCGGCGACGGTGACCGGCGTCGTGTGCGATGCGGCGGCCTTCGGCTCTCGTCCCTTCAGGTGCGCCAAGTCGGCGTAGCCGCGCTTGAAGCCGCCGATGCCGACGCCGAACACGGGATGGTGGTAGGCGAGCTTGACGCCGGTCGAGACGAGCGTCGAGCGGCCGCTCGTCACGTGTGAGAGCGAGGCGCGCTTGCGGACGGCAGGAGAGACGACGATCGCAGCGACGACGAGCAGGACGGCGGCCGCGACGAGCGGGAGGCTCCCGCGCCGCCAGACCACGATCGCCGCGAGCGCGACCGCGGCGATCAGCGCCACGAAGCTCGACTGCGAGAACGACGGCACGAGCCCGGCCCAAGTGATGGCGATCACGAGCAGCGTCGCGACCTGCCACAGCGGATCGCCGCGACGCAGCAGGATCACGGCGAGGCTCGCCAGGATCGCGACGACGAGGAAGCGACCGTAGATCGACGGGTCGTAGAACACAGAGTTGACGCGATAGAACCAGCCGCTCGGGGCGTAAGCGTTGTCGACCTTCACCTTTGGGTTCCAGAAGATGTTCCGGGTCTCGTACTGCCACAACCCGATCACCGCGAAGAGCACGCCCATGAACGCGAGCTGGACGTAGAGCGTCAGCACCCACGCACGCGACCACGGAAGCCGCGCAAGCGCGACCGAGAGCAGGCCGAACGGAAGGACGAAGAACACGAGCTCGATCGCCCCTTGCCGCACGTCCTTCGTCCAGAGGAACGAGAGGCCCTGCCAGCCGACGAGCCCCGCGAGCGGCCACGCGAGCCGGCCGAGCGGACGCGTGCGCTCCCCGTCGCCGAAGAGATCCCAGGCGAGCGCGAGCGCCGCAACCGCAACCACGGCGTAGATCGGCAGCAGCAGGTTCGCCTTCGTGTGCCCGACGTGCACGGGAAAGCGCGCGGGAACGCAGGCCAGGGTGGCGACGGCGAGCAGCCAAGGAAGGCGCAGCACGAGCGCGGCCCCGGCCGCCGCCGCTGCGACGCCGACGACCACAGCCGCCGCGAGCAGACGGTGATGGCCGTGGGGGGCGAGGTAGACGGCCAGCCCGACCCAGCCGACCGCCCAGGCGGCGAGCCCGGCGATCCTCGCCTCCCGCGGCGTGGCGGCGACGAGCAGGGCGAGCCCGAGCGCACCGACGGCGCCGAGCGCCTGCGCAACGTGCGAGCTCATGCGACGACCACTGCGCAGCTCGCCGAGTGGCGGCCGACCGTGACGTACAGCCGGTAGACCCCGGGTGTCCGAGGCGCCTTGAAGTGGAGCGTTCCCTTCCTGGCCGTGCCCGAACGGCCGTGGAGTCGCCACTGGACGGTCGGCGCGTCGGTCGAGACGCGGATCGCGAAGCGGCCGCCCGGCCGCACGACCACGCGGCTACGGGCAAGCGTCACGTAGCGCACCTGGGCGATCGCGAAGCGCAGGATCGGGGAGCGGTTTCCGGCGACGTCCTGCGCCTCGACCCCGAGCAGGTAGCGGCCTCGCGGCAGCGGCCTGTGCGAGTGCGGGTAGAAGCCGTTCCAGGTCAGCGTCCCCGAGAGCTTCGAGCCGTGGGTGATCACGACCTGCCTCCCGCGCATGAGCAGGACTCCGTGGGCCGGCTCGTTCACCGTGTAGTGGACGCGGAAGGTGTCGCCGTGGCCGTCGCCGTCCGGCGAGAGGAGCGGGAACTGCGGATGCCTGACGCGGACGACCGGTGCCTTGGTGTCGATCGTGATGTCGCTCGGCAGCGCGATCGTACGGTGCGAGCGGAGCAGCTTGACCACCGGGTGGTAGACGCCGTCGGGCGCCGCAATCCCCTCGGGTTCGAGCCCGTCCCAGACCAGGTCGAGCTTCGTCCGTGGCGCGACGCTTCGGTTCACGAGCAGGTCGGTGACCCTGTCGCCGTGGCGGTCTGCGATCCAGACGTCGATCCGCTCACGCGGGCGTACACGAAACTGAATCGTCGTCGTCGGCTTCAGCTTCGCCGCCGGGGAGAACACCGGGTCGACGATCCGCGTGCCGTAGATCGGGGAGCGCTCGAGCTTTGCGCTCTCCGTCAGGGCGAAGGCTCCCGCGGTCGCCGCGAGCAGGGCAAGCACGATCGCGGTCGAGACGACACGGGGCACGCCCCGGGGATCTTATGCAGCGTCGGACGCCGGAATCCGCCGCTCGAAGCGACGACGCCGGAGACTGCGCCCTTGCCGGACGAGCCAGGCGATGAACACGGCGCCGCCCAGCCCGACGCCCACCTCGACGATCGTCGTCCCGTGCGGCACCTCGACCAGCTTGATTCCGGAGAGCAAGAGCACGAAGGCGAAGGCGATGCGCAACGCCTGTTCTGGCACGCGGATCGACAGGTGGGAGCCGATGAGGACACCCGGGACGGAGCCGACCAGCAGCCAGGCGATCGCGTGCAGGTCGACGTTGCCGTGCAGCAGGTGGCCCGCGCCGGCGATCCAGAGGAGGAGCGCCGCATGCAGCAGGTCGGTGCCCACGACCCGCGTCGCCGAGAGCGGGAAGAGGAGGAGCAGCGCGAGGCCGAAGAACGTGCCTGAGCCGACCGACGTGAGGCCGACGACGAAGCCGAAGCTCGCACCGATCAGGATCGCGAGCACCTTGACCCGCACGGTCAGCTCGAACGGCTCGTCCGACGCCGGGCGCTTGATGAAGGTCTTGGCCAGGAAACCGAGCCCGCCGGCGATCAGCGATCCGCCGACGACCCGGCCCATCGTCGACTGCGTCGCGTCCGAGAAGGAGCTCGCGAGCTGGACGCCAACGAGCGACAGCGGCCCGGAGCCCACGAGCATCCAGAGCGCGAGCCTCGTGTTGACGTTGCCGAGCTGGCGGTGCCGCACCGCGCCGAACGACTTGAACACGGCGCCGTGGAGGATGTCCGTCCCGACCGCGGTCTTCGGGTCGAAGCCGAAGATCAGGATCAGCATCGGCGTCATCAGCGAGCCGCCGCCCATGCCGGTCATGCCCACGAGCACGCCGACCACGAGGCCGGCGATCACGAATTGCCAGTTCATGCGCGCGGAGGAAGCGGGCAGGAGACGAACGGGCGGCCACGGAGAAGGCACGCGAACTTGTACGCCTCGCAGCCGGAACAGAAGCCGGTGACCGCGGCAAGGAGCGCGAGCGCGGCGACGAGGACGCCGAACGCAGCGCCGGCCGTCGTGAGGCCCGCAGCGTAGGCGACGCTCGCGAGCGAGAGGACGACGAAGCCGACGACGTTCGCGGCGCGCGGCGGCCGGGAGTCCTCGAGCGGCCCCTCGCCGAAGCGCGGCTGGATCAGCTCGAAATAGGCCAGGCACGGCAGGCAGAAGCGGCGGCCGAACGTGAGCCCGGCCGCCAGCTGGAGCGCGAGCAAGGCGAGCAGCCACCACCAGCCGGTCGCTACGGCGAGCACGGACACGAGCCCGACTACCGCCTGGTTCGTGCGGGGCGCACGCGAGTCGATCACGGCCGTGTCGCGGTACGGGTCCGCGCTACGACGCATCGACCACCATGCCGGCTCCGACCGTCTCGTTCGTCGCCTCGTCGATCAGGATAAAGGCGCCGGTCGTCCGGTTGCGCGGATACGGGTCGACGACGAGCGGCTCGGCCAGGCGCAGCCTGACGAGGCCGAGGTCGTTCAGCTCCATCCGTCCCGGCGCGACGCGGTCCTCCAGCGTCGCGATGTCGACGACCGACAGGATCTCGTCGATGCGCGCGGTCACGGTGCGGGTCGTGTGCTTCACGAGCACGCGCGCACGGTCCTCGACCGGGCGCTCGGACATCCAGCAGACGCGCGCGACGACCTCGCGGGCCACGACCGGCGGCCGTTCGGGGTCGGCGAGCAGATCGCCGCGTGAGACGTCCACGTCGTCCTCGAGGAGGATCGTCACGGACTGGCCCGGAACCGCGTCCGGCAGCTGCCCGTCGGCGGTGTCGACGGCGGCGACCCGCGAGGTCAGGCCCGACGGCAGGACGACGACGTCGTCGCCGGCACGCCAGACGCCGCCGGCCACCTGTCCCGCGTAGCCGCGATAGTCGTGATGCTCGTCGGTCATCGGCCGGATCACCCACTGCACGGGAAAGCGTCGGTCCTCGAGATTCGCGTCGGCCGAGACCTCGATCGTCTCCAGGTGCTCGAGCAGCGTAGGGCCGGCGTACCACGCCATCTCCTCCGACCGATCGACGACGTTGCCGCCGTGCAACGCCGACATCGGGATCACCGTCGCGTCGCGGATGCGCAGCTGGGCACACACGGACGCGAGCTCGCGGGCGATCTCGTCGAAGCGGTCCTCCGCATAGCCGACGAGGTCCATCTTGTTGACGGCGTAGACGACATGCGGGAGCTCGAGCATCGAGACGATGTAGGAGTGCCGCCGAGTCTGCTCGATCACGCCTTGCCGCGCGTCGACGAGCACGACCGCGACGTCTGCGGTCGAGGCGCCGGTGACCATGTTGCGCGTGTACTGCACGTGACCGGGGGCGTCGGCGAGCTGGAAGCGCCGGCGCGGCGTGACGAAGCCGCGGTAGGCGACGTCGATCGTGATCCCCTGCTCGCGCTCGGCGCGCAGGCCGTCGGTGAGCAGCGCCAGGTCGACGTAGTCGTGGCCGCGGCGACGCGAGGCGTCCTCGATGTGCTGCAGCTGGTCGACGAGGATCTGCTTCGTGTCGTAGAGCAGTCGCCCGATCAGGGTCGACTTGCCGTCGTCCACCGACCCGGCCGTGACGATGCGCAGGAGGCCGGCCTCGAGAAACTCCTTCGAGGTCGCCACTAGCGACAACCGCCCAAGGGGAATGCGACCGCCACGGGGGTGTCTGACACCAGAAGTGTCAGACACCTGTTCCTAGAAATACCCAACGCGCTTCCTGTCCTCCATCGCGGCCTCGGAGACGCGGTCGTCGGCACGCGTCTCGCCGCGCTCGGTGACGCGCGTCGCCGCGATCTCGTCGACCACCGCGTCGATCGAGCTCGCATCGCTCAGCACACCGCCGGTGCAGGTCATGTCGCCGACGGTGCGGAAGCGCACCGATGCGGTGAACGACTCCTCGCCCGGATAGCGCTCGACGAAGCCGGAGGCCGCGTACAGCATCCCGTCGCGGCGGAAGACCTCGCGCTCGTGGGCGAAGTAGATCAACGGGAGCTCGAGCTGCTCGCGCGCGACGTACTGCCACACGTCGAGCTCGGTCCAGTTGGAGATGGGAAAGACGCGGATGTGCTCGCCCTTCCGGGTCCGCGCGTTGTAGAGATTCCACAGCTCGGGCCTCTGCGCACGCGGGTTCCACTGGCCGAAGTCGTCGCGGAAGCTGAAGATCCGCTCCTTGGCGCGGGCGCGCTCCTCGTCGCGACGGGCGCCGCCCATGGCCGCGTCGAAACCGTGCTCCTCGATCGCGTCGAGCAGCGTGGTCGTCTGCAGCTGGTTGCGCGAGGCACGCGGGCCTGTCTGCTCGACGACGCGGCCGTGATCGATCGACTCCTGGACGCTCGCGACGACGAGGCGCTCGCCGAGCTCGGCGACGCGCCGATCCCGATAGGCAATCACCTCGGGGAAGTTGTGGCCGGTGTCGACGTGCATCACCGGGAACGGGAAGCGGGCGGGGCGGAATGCCTTCTCCGCGAGGCGCAGCAAGACGATCGAGTCCTTGCCTCCCGAGAAGAGCAGCACGGGGCGCTCACGCTCGGCGGCGACCTCGCGCATGATGTGAATCGCCTCGCCCTCGAGCACGTCGAGGTGCGAGAGGGTGCGCGGGCTCACGAGCTGCTCTCCGGCACGTGCAGGCCGCACTCCGTCCGCCCTGTGCCGGCCCAGCGGCCGTCACGACCGGCGCCGGGCACCGTCGAGTGCGTGTCGCCGATCGACTCGTAGCCCCGGTCGTGCAGGACGTTGTACGGCAGCCCGCGCTCACGGATGTACGTCCAGCAGCGCTCGTCGCTCCAGTCGGCGAGCGGGCTCGCCTTCCAGAGCTCGTGCGCCTCGTCCCAGCCGAGCTTCGGGGCGTTCGCGCGTGTCGGCGACTGGTCCCGACGGATGCCGGTCACCCAGCAGTCGAGGCTCGCGAGAGCACGGTTGAGCGGAGCCACCTTGGCGATCGCCAGGTAGAGATCGGGCTTGCGCTCCCAAAGGCTCTCCCCGTGGGCCGCGGCGAGTTCGTCGGGGCTCGGCCCTTCGAACACCTCGACCGTCGTCTCGTACCGCTGCTCGAGGGCGCGCCAGAGCTCATACGTCTCCGGAAACAGGTAGTGCGTGTCGATGGCGAAGACACGCGCCTTCGGCTCGATCGCGAACAGCATGTCGAGCAGCACCGACTCCTCCTTCTGGAAGGAGCAGGCGAGCGACACCCTGCCGGGGAACTGCTCCAGGCAGAAGCGGAGGATCTCCTCCGCGCTCGACGCCTCGAGGTCAGTCGGCAGCTGCAGGGCGGGCGTCGGCAAGCAGCACCTCCTTGAGCGTGTCGCCGCGCAGGCCGAGCCGCAGCGTCTCGAGCGGGATGACCTCTTCGGGCGGGATGTTGCCGAGGTTCACGCCTGGGCCGAAGTGCTTGATGAACCACGCCTGCGACGCCTTCGTCGGCGCCTCCCAGACGAGGTCGTGGAAGTCGACCGAATGCGCGATCTCGTCGACGAGGCCGGTGCGCATCTCGCCCGACGGGCGGAAGATGCCGGCCGTGCCCCCCTCGCGCGCCTCCGTGATCACCTTCCAGGCGCCGGCCTCCTTCTCCGCCTTGATCCACTCGACCCATTCGTATGGGGCGAAGACGACCTCGGAGTCCTTCGAGCCGACCTCCGAGAGGACGGTGAAGTCGCGGGAGAAGTCGGCGATCAGCTCCAGCTTGCGGTCACGCGGGATCTCGACGGTGCCGTCCGAGATCTCGACGTGGTCGATGCCGAGCTGCGAGAGCCACTGCTTGTACTCGTCGAACTTGCCGCGCGCGTAGACGACCTCGAAGAACGTGCCGCCGATGACGACCCGCTTGCCCTTGAGGATCTCGAGCTTGCGCTCGAGGTTCTGGGTCACGTACGCGGTGCCCCATCCGAGCTTGACGATGTCGATGTAGTCACCGGAGGTCTCGAGCACGTCTTCCCAGCCGCGCAGGCCGAGGCCCTTGTCGAGCACGTGCGTCAGCCCGCCGTCGCGGGTGATCCCGAGGTCCAGCCTAGAAGCGGGCATAGAGCTCCTCCAGCTTCGCCTTCGCGCGCGTCTGCACGTCGCGGTAGAGGGAGTCGCCGTGCGCGTCGATGCCGACGGTGAGCGGGCCGAAGTCCTTGACCCTGAAGCGCCAGAGGCACTCGGGCATCAGATCCTCCCAGGCGACCTCCTCGATCTCCTCGATCTGCGTCGTCTCGAGCGCGGCGGCGCCGCCGACGATCGCGAAGTAGACCATGCCGAGCTCGTGCATGGGCTCGATCGCCTCATCGGGAAAGCCGCCCTTGCCGCAGATCGCCCGGACGCCGTACTGGCGACCGAGAGGCTCGGTGAAGCGCACCATCCGTGCGCTCGTCGTCGTGCCGATGCAGATCTTCTCGTAGCGTCCCTCGCCCACCTTGCGCACGTTGGGCGCGGTGTGCAGCAGGAACGCACCGCGCAGGTCCATCGGCGGCTCGACGCCCTCGTCGAAGATCCGGATCTGCGTGCGGTCGCGGATGCCGATGATGTGTCCCTGGACGGTGACCTCGTCGCCCGCGCGGAGCTTCAGAATCTCCTGCGGGTCGGTGACGGGGAACGTGACGGTGTGCTCGGCCATCGCTCAAGCCTCCCGGTCGTAGTCGATGGTGCCGTCGGCGGCGATGTGCGCCGACGCACGCCGGGCCGCCCAGCACTGATAGTTGACGGCGACGGGGTTCAGCGTCATGTGCGTGTCCGCATGCTCAATGTGGCACTGGAGCACGGTCACGTCGCCGCCGAGCCCCATCGGCCCGATGCCGGTCTCGTTCAGGAGGCCGTACAGCTCGTCCTCGAGCTGGGCGACGATCGGGTCCGGATTGCGGGTGCCGATCGGCCGCATGATCGCCTCCTTCGCGAGGTACATCGCGTAGTCGGCCGAGCCGCCGATGCCGACACCGACGATCCCGGGCGGGCACGGCTTGCCACCGGCGCCGACGATCGACTCGAGCACGAACTGCTTGATCCCCTTCACACCGTCTGCGGGGACGCACATCTTGAGGAAGCTCATGTTCTCGGAGCCCGAGCCCTTCGGCACGCACTTGACATCGAGGCCGTCCCAGTCCTCGACGAACTCCCAGTGCACGATCGGCAGGCGGTAGCCGATGTTCGGGCCGGTGTTCTCGCGCGTGATCGTGTGCACCGCGTTCGAGCGCAGCGGATGCTCGACGGTCGCGCGCGCGGTGCCTGCCCGCAGCGCGTCGTAGATCCGCGCGGGGTGCAGGGGGAAGTGCTCCCCGACCTTTGCGTGATAGACGGCGATGCCCGTGTCCTGGCAGACGAGGTTCTTCTCGCTGTCGGCCACGTTCACGTTGCGATGGATCGTCTCGAGGACGCGGCGGCCGGCCACCGACGTCTCCCGGTCACGGGCGGCGGCGAGGGCGTCCCGCAGGTCCTGCGGAATGTCCTTCAGCGCCCAGACGTAGAGGTGCGCCGCGGCGTCCGCGACAGCTCCCTGCAGATCGGTGCTGGTGGTTGAGCTCATGCGCTCGCTTTCTCCCTGGCGGCGCGACCGGCACGGCGACCGAAGACGACGCACTCGAGCAGCGAGTTGCCCATCATGCGATTGCGCCCGTGCGTGCCGCCGGCGATCTCGCCGACCGCATACACGCCCTCGAGCGTCGTCTCGGCGCTCGAGTCGATCACGAGACCGCCGTTCTGGTAGTGGAGGACGGGATACGTGAGGATCTTCTCCTCGAGCGGGTCGATGCCCGCGCCGCGGTAGCGGCGGAGCATGTACGGCAGCGAGACCTCGGCGTCCGCACGGGGGATGCGCGTCGTGTCGAGGAAGACGGCGGGGCGGCCGTCCGGCGTCGTGACGCCACGGCCCTCGCGCACCTCGTCGAAGATCGCCTGGCTGACGGTGTCGCGCGGGCCGAGGGAGTCCGTGAACTCCTCGCCCTCGGCGTTCAGCAGCACCGCGCCGTAGGCGCGCGTGGTCTCGGGGATCGAATAGCCCTGCATGTTCGGAGGCCACGCGCCGCCGTTCGGGTGGTACTGCAGCGCGTCGAGGTCGCGCGTCGCGGCGCCCACGTCCGACGCGATGCCGGTCACCTCGCCGGTCGCGTTCGGATGATTGGTCGAGAGCTCGCCACGCCGCTCGGCCTCCGCGTAGCAGCGGCCGCCGGCCGCGAGGATCACCGTGCCGGCGTCGACGAGCTGCGCACCGACCCGCGCACGCCAATGACCGTTTACCGCCGCGAGCTCGTGCAGCGGCGCGTTCGTGATGCTCGTCCCGGTGCCGGCCTCCCAAGCCTCGCGGAGGCCCTTCGTGATCGCGTGGCCCGTGCGGTCGCCCACCTGGAGCAGGCGCTTCGCGCTCGCGCCGCCACAGCGGGCGAGCCTGTAGCCGCCGTCGGGGTCACGGGTGAACTCGACGCCGAGCTCCTCGAGCCAATGGATCGCGGAAGCGGCATCGCCGGTCAGGATCTCGACGAGCGCGTGGTCGGCCGTCTCGTGGGAGGAGCGGTAGACGTCCTCGGCGTGCCGCTCGGGCGAGTCGTCCGGCCCGAACGCAGCCTGGATGCCGCCCTGCGCCTTCGAGGAGTTGTTCGCCTGCAGGGAGCCCTTGGTGGCGAGCGCGACGCGGGCGCCCGTCCGCTCGGCGGAGACCGCGGCAGCGAGGCCCGCGGCCCCGCTCCCGATCACGAGCACGTCGAACGAGCGCTCCGGCAGCGACATCTGACGGAATATACCTGAAATTAGAAGATCTTATTTTGCTCAGTCGACGAGCGCCGGGCCGCCGCCCGCACGGGCCTCGCCGCCGGGCAGCCACTCGAGGAACCGCGGCAGGTACCAGTTCCACTCGCCGAGCAGGGTCATGGTCGCCGGCAGGAGCACGGCCCGGACGATCGTCGCGTCGACCGCGATCGCAACCGCGAGCCCGAAGCCCATCTGCTTGAACTGGAGCAGCGAGAGCGTCGCGAAGATCGCGAACACCGCCACCATGACTGCCGCGGCGCTCGTCACCGAAGGTGCGGTGCGGCTGATCCCGTTGAGGACGGCGTCGCGCGTCGACCCGCCCTCGTCGGCGAGCTCCTTGATCCGGCTCACGATGAACACGTGGTAGTCCATCGACAGGCCGAAGAGCACGACGAACAGGAACATCGGCAGCCAGGACGTGATGCCGCCGTTCGACGAGAAGCCCAGGATCCCCTCCGCCCAGTGGTGCTGGAACACGAGTACGAGCAGCCCGTAGGCGGCGCTGACCGACAGGAGGTTGAGGGCGATCGCGGTCAGCGGGACGACGATCGAGCGAAACGTGACCAGGAGCAGCACGAACGCGAGCCCGAGCACGAACGCGAAGACGATCGGCAGGCGCGACTTCATCAGGTCGTTGAAGTCCTTCGTTGCGGCAGCGACGCCGGTGGTCGCGTACGCGACGCCCGGGACGCTGCCGATCGTCTCGGGGATGAGGGTGCTGCGGAGGACACCGACGGCGTGGATCGACGTGGCGTCGTCGCCGCGGCCGGCGAGCGGCAGGTCGACCTCCTCCACCGTACCGTCGGGGCTGATGCGTGTCGAGACCGGCTGCCGAACCTCACCGCTCGCGAGCGCGCGCTGCTTCAGCGCCTGCACCTGCTCCTGCACGGCTTGGACGCGGACGTCGGCTGCCTGCACGACGACGACGGCCGGCGTCGGCGCGCCGGGGAAGGCCCGGATCACGCGCTCATAGGTGCGGACGATCGGCACGTTGTGCGGCAGGTCGGTGAAGCTCGGCAGCTTGGTATGCATCGTCAGCGTCGGCGCGGCTGCAACGACGAGCGCGCCGCCCGCGACGAGGAGTGCGAGCAGCGGATGCGCGAGCGCTGGGCTCAGAATCGAACGCCAGAGCCTGCCCTCGCCGCGCGTCTTGCGCAGGCGCGGCAGGCGCCCGCGGTCGACGCGGTCGCCGAGCCGGTGCAGAAGCGCCGGCAGCACCGTCACCGAGCCGACCATCGCGAGCAAGACGACCACCTCGGTCGCGAGCCCCATCGACGTGAAGATCGCGTTGCCCGCGAAGAACAAGCCCGCCATCGCGATCAGCACCGTCAGACCGGAGATCAGTACGGCCCGGCCGGAGGTCCGCGCGGCCGTCAGGAGCGAGGCGTGGGGCGTCGCACCGCGGCGCCGCTCCTCACGCTCGCGCTGAAGGTAGAAGAGCGAATAGTCGATGCCAACCGCCATCCCCATCATCAGGATCACGCTGTCGACGAACATCGGCAGCGCGAAGACGTAGCTCAGGAGCACACAGAGGCCGATCGCCCCGAGCACGGCGGTGAACCCGAGCACGACCGGCAGGAGCGCGGCGACCAGCGCTCCAAACGCGAGCAGGAGGATGGCGAGAGTGATCGGCAGCGACGTGTACTCGGCGCGGCGGAAGTCGCTCGTGACGGTCTTGCCGATCACGTGGTTCGCGCTCGCCATCCCGAACTCCGCGATGCGATAGGTCGGGTTGTCTCGCTGCGCCTGGGCGACGGCATCGAGCGCAGCCTGGACGCGCTTGTCGGCCGTGTCAGCACTGCCGCGGATGTCGAACTCGATGAGTCCGGACCGGCCGTTCTTCGAGATCAGGCCAGCGTTGCGCTCGTCGAGCGGGGAGCGAATGTTCGTGACTTCCGGCCGCCGGCCGAGAGCGTGGACGATCCATTGGACGGCGGCGACGAACGTGACGTCGCCGCGTACGACGGCGCCGTCCCGGCGCTGCACCAGGACGACCTCACCCGCCGGCGAGAGGAAGTTCGCATGGCGCAACATCGACTCCGCGTTCGCGGTCTCTCCCGAGCCCGACTGCGAGTCCCCGAGCGGGTTCAGCCCGATCGCGGAGCCGAGCGCGATCGCCGCGAAGACGAACGCGAACCAGCCGAAGGCTGCCGTCTTCCAGTGCGCCGCGCTCCAGCGGCCGGCGCGGTGCGAGACGTTGAGCCCGGCGCCCATGCCGGCACCGTAGAACCGGCGGGGCTACCCGAAATCGGAGGAATCTCTGATCGGCGGCTCACCAAATCGACGCGAGCAGCCGCTCGATCTCCGCAGGGCCGGCCGGGCGCGGGTTCGCCTGGTTGCCGCCGCGGGCGGCCGCTTGCTCGGCGAGCCGCGGCAGGTCGTTGTGCGGCACGCCGAAGTCGCGGAGACGCTCGAAGCCGCCGAGACGCGCGAGCGCTCGTGTCCGCTCGACGGCATCGCCGCCGATCGCCTCACCGAACCGCGCGACCGCCTCCGGGACAAGCGCCTGGTTGAACTCCAGCGCCGCCGGTAGGCACAGTGCATTCATCGCGCCGTGTGGGAGCCCGTAGGCACCGCCGACCGCCTGCGCCATCGCATGTGCGAGCGCGAGCCCCGCGAGCCCGAGGGCGTGGCCGGCGTGCATCGCACCCGCGAGGAGGTCACGCCGTGCGCCGCGGTCGTGCGGTGCCGCGAGCACCTTCGGCAGGGCCGTGGCGATGAGCGGCGCACCGAGGAGCGCCTGCTCGTCGGCCTCGGGGCCGTGGCCGCGGACGTAGAGGGCCTCGGCACAGTGCGCGAGCGCGTTCATCGCCGTGCCCGCCGTCACGTCGTCCGGCAGGTCGAGCGTGAGTTCGACGTCGTACACGAGACCCACCGGCCGGGCGCCTGCGCCGCCTCCGGTGGTGCGACGGTCGGGCCCGCGAATGCCGTAGAAGGTCGTCCACTCGGCGCCCGAGTACGTGGTGGGCACGTGCACGACGGGCTTCTCGGACCGCGCCGACGCGAGCTTCGCAGTGTCGATCGCCGAGCCGCCGCCGATGCCGACGATCCCGTCGGCCGCCGGCGGGACCTCGACCGCGGCCGACGGCACCTCCGCCCACCAGGCGACGTGCGGCACCTCGAGCGTGCGCCAGCGGTCGCTCGCGATCACGAACGGGCGCTCGATCTCCAGCTCCTCGAGGAGCGACGGCAGCTCGGCGAGGCCGTGACGGACGATCACGGGAGCTGCGACCGCGCGAACTCGAGGAACGCGCGCGTGGCGCGCGTCTCGGAGCGACCCGCAGCCCGCACGAGCGAGATCTCCCGCTCGAGCTCGAGGCCCGCGACACGTGCCTCGACGAGCGTGCCGGCCGCGAGGTCGTTCTCGACGGAGGAGCGCGAGATGAAGGTCACGCCGTAGCCGCCGCGCACGGCACTCGTGACCGACTCCTGCAGCCCGAGCTCCAGCCGGACGCCGAGGTCTCGCAACCGCAGGCCGGCGGCACGGAGCTTTTCCTCGATCAGCTGCCGGACGCCCGCACCCTCCTGCATCAGGATCAGCTGCTCGCCCTTCAGCTCGTCGAAGCTGACCGTCCGGCCCTCGAACGCATGCCCTGGCGGACACGCCAGGATGACGGTGTCACGGAAGAACGGCTCGTACTCGACCGCGCGGTGACGCGGCGCGGCGCCGACGACGCCGAGCTCGAGCGTGCGGTTCGCGACGTGCTCGACCACGGTCTGGGTGTCGAAAACGAAGAGCGAGACATGGAGCGCCGGGTGCTCGGCCGCGAAGCGGCAGAGGAGCTGCGAGAGGACCACGCCGCCGGGGCCGGTCGAGGCGCCGATCTCGAACGTGCCGTTCAGCTCGCCGGTCGCATCGTCGACCAGGTCGGCGAGGATCTCGTCCTCGAGCTGCAACAGCCGCTGAGCGTTGCGGTAGAGGCGCGCGCCCGCCTCGGTCGGCTCGACCCGGCGACCGGACCGGTCGAGCAGCTGCACGCCGAGCCGCTTCTCGAGCGCGCGCACCTGCAGGCTCACCGCCGGCTGGGTGACGCCGAGCCGCTCGGCGGCCTGCGAGAACGACTTCCGCTCGACCACCTCGCAGAACGCCTGCAGCTGACGCGTGTCCATAAGAGGATCTTATAGCCAGCGCTGACACTTCCGGCACACGGGCGGCACAGTTCCGTGAGGGTGGCCGCCGTCGGACCGTCACGGAACTGTGACGGCGCGCCTACGCCTGCCTGAGCTCGAGGCGGTTGCCGAACGGGTCGGCGACGTGGGCTCGCAGGACGCCGGCGATCGACTCGTCCCGCTCCGTCTGGATGCCCGCTGCGGCCAGGCGGCGCTCGAGCTCGCCGAGGTCGTCGACGACGAGCCCGGGGTGCGCCTTGCGCGCCGGCGCGAAGGGCTCCTCGACGCCGACATGGAGCTCCTGGCCGCCGGCGCGGAACCAGCAGCCGCCGCGCGTGCGCAGCGGCTCGGGCTTCTCGAGCTCCTCCAGGCCGAGCAGGCCCGCGTAGAAGGCCCGCGCCTCGGCCTCGCAGCCCGCCGGTGCCGCCACCTGCACATGGTCGATGCCGAGGATGGTCACCGGTGACGGTTTACCATCGGGCGCGTGGCATCGGCGCCACCACGGCTCGAGGACACACTCGTCAGCGGGTACACGCGGCTCGCCTCCGAGGCACCGCACCGTCTCGTCGACCTCGAGCTTCGCGCGCTCGACGTCGTCCTCTCGGCGGCGTTCTCCCTCGTGCTCGCACCTCCCGCTGCGGTGATCGCCCTGCTCGTGCTCGTGACGAGCGGCCGGCCGATTCTCTACCGGGGGCAGCGCGTTGGTCGGAGGGGGCGCTTCTTCGAGATGCTCAAGTTCCGCACGCTGCGCCCGGGCGCCGAGGAGCGGATCGGGCAGTACCTCGGCGAGGAGCTCGTCTCCCGCACCGACGCCGAGCTGACGGCGATCGGCCGCTGGCTGAAGGCGTCCCAGCTCGACGAGATCCCGCAACTCTGGAACGTGCTCCGCGGCGACATGTCGTTCGTCGGGCCGCGGCCGATCCGGCCGCGCTTCTTCGCCGAGCTCGCCCACGACCTGCCGGCGTACTGGCAACGGCTCGTCGTGCGACCGGGACTGACCGGGTTCGCTCAGGTGCGACGCGGCTACGAGACGTCGATGGCGGAGAAGCTCGCGCACGACCTCGAGTGGATCGCAGACCGCTCCGTACGCCTGTATCTGCGCACCGTGATCGTGACCGGCGCCCGCGTGCTGCGCCAGACGGTCACCCGACGAGCCTAGACTGATCCCGCATGTGCGGGATCTGCGGGATCGCGAGCACCCGAGGCGCCGTCGACCCCGACCGGCTCGCCGCGATGTCGCGCACGCTCTTCCACCGCGGCCCCGATTCGGAGGGAGCCCACATCGACGGCGGCGTTGCGATCGCAGCCCGCCGCCTCGCGATCATCGACCTGACCGGCGGCGACCAGCCGATCGGGAACGAGGACGGGCGCGTCGTCGTCGTGCAGAACGGCGAGATCTACAACTACCGCGAGCTTGCGTGCGAGCTCGAGCGCGCCGGCCACCGCTTCCGCACGCGCTCCGACACCGAGATGCTCGTGCACGCCTACGAGGAGTGGGGGCCGCGGCTCTCGGAGCGGCTGCGCGGGATGTTCGCGGTCGCGATCTGGGACGCGCGCGAGCAATGCCTCGTGCTCGCGCGCGACCGCTTCGGGATCAAGCCGCTCTACTACCGCGTCGCCGGAGGCGAGCTGACGTTCGCCTCCGAGCTCGACGCGCTCGACCACGGGACGATCGACCTCGATGCGCTCGAGGCGTTCCTCGCCTTCAACTCGATCCCCGCGCCGCTCTCGATCTTCCGGGAGATCCGCAAGCTCCGTCCCGGTCACGTGCTGACGTGGCACGCGGGCTCGGCGACGCTCGAGCGCTTCGCCCGACCCGGCCCGCTGCCAACGCGGCACGGTGAGGACGAGGCCGAGCTCGTGGAGGAGTGCCGCGCACGCCTGCGCGACTCGGTGCGCGCGCACCTCGTCGCGGACGTGCCCGTCGGCGTGCTGCTGTCCGGCGGTGTCGACTCGGGGACGCTCGCCGCGCTCGCGGCAGAGGAGAGGTCCGAGCCCGTGCGCACGTTCTCGATCGGCTTCGAGGAGGAGTCGTTCGACGAGCTCGCCGGGGCACGCGCCGTCGCGCGCCGCTACGGGACGCTCCATCGCGAGCTGACGCTGCGGCCGGACGCGGCGCTGCTCCTGCCGGCGCTCGCCGATGCCTTCGACGAGCCGTTCGCCGACTCGTCGGCGCTGCCGACCTACCTCGTCTCGCGGCTCGCGGCGGAGGACGTGAAGGTCGCGCTCTCGGGCGAAGGGGGCGACGAGCTGTTCGGCGGCTACTACACCTACGTCGCCGACCTGCTCGCCGAGCGCGTCGGGCCGCTGGCATCGCTCGCCGCGCCGCTCGCGCGACTCCTGCCGACCTCGACACGGCGCGCGAGCTTCGACTACCGGGCGAAGCGCTTCTCCGCGCGGCGCACCTGCCGCCGCTCGAGCGCCACCACGGCTGGAAGGAGATCTTCTCTGCGGATGCGCGGGCCGAGCTGACCGGCCGCCGCCAGCGCCTGCGACCCGCTCGGCCCTACCGCGAGCGCTTCGCGGAGACCGATGGGCACGAGCTGCTGACGCGGCTCCAGGACGTCGACCTCGGCGTCTACCTCGTCGACGATCTGCTCGTGAAGACCGACCGCGCCTCGATGGCCTGGTCGCTCGAGGCGCGCGTGCCGTTCCTCGACACGGTGGTCTCGAACTTCGCCTTCTCGCTGCCGGCGCGTCACAAGGTGCGCGGGCTCTAGAAGAAGCGGCTGCTGCGCAAGGCGGTCGAGCCGCTGCTGCCCGACGAGGTCGTGCACGGGCGCAAGCGCGGCTTCTCGATCCCGGCGGCCGCGTGGCTGCGCGGCGAGCTCGAGCCGTTCGCCCGCGAGACGCTCTCGCCGGAGACGCTCCGCCGCCAGGGCTACCTCGCGCCGGCAGCCGTCGCCCGCGTGCTCGACGAGCACGTCGCCGGGCGCCGCGACATCTCACGCCAGCTCTGGGGGCTGCTCTCGTTCACGCTCTGGTACGAGCGCCACGTCGAGGGGATGACGCGACGCACGTCCCTCGAACACGTGCTCGCATGAGGGTCTGGATCGACATGACCGCGAGCGCGCATCCGCTCGTCTTCCGGCCGCTCGTCGAGCTGCTCGAAGGCGCGCGGCGACGAGGTCGAGATCACGGCGCGCGACTACGCGCAGACGCTGCAGCTGATCGAGCCGCACGGGATGACGGCGACGCCGATCGGCCACCACGGCGGTCGCTCCTCGCTCGGCAAGGCGCGGCAGCTGCCGTCACGGCTGAAGGCGCTGCGGCACTGGGCGAAGCGGCGCGACTTCGACGTCGCGCTCGCGCACGGATCGCACGAGCTGACGATGACCGCCCGCCGGCTCGGGATCCCGAGCTCGACCACCTTCGACTACGAGTGGGCGTGGCTCCAGCACCAGCTCGGCTGCCGCGCCGCGACGAAGGTGGTCGTGCCCGACTCGATCCCGCCGAGCGCCTCGCGCGCTACGGCGGCCGTGCCGCCGAAGCTGCTCCAGTACCCCGGGCTGAAGGAGGAGTACTACCTCTCGGACTTCGAGCCCGACCCGTCCGTGCTCGAGCAGTGGGAGATCGAACCCGGCCGCGACGCTCGTCGTCCTCCGGCCGCCGCCCGACGTCTCGCTCTACCACCGGCACTCGAACCCGCTCTTCCCGCAGACGCTCCAGCACCTCGGCCGGCTCGAGGACGTGCACGCGGTCGTCCTCCCGCGCACCGAGGAGCAGCGCGACTACGTCGCGCTCGCTCGCGCTGCCGTCGGTGATCGTCCCCGAGCAGGCCGTCGACGCGCAGAGCCTGATCGCGCTCGCCGACCTCGTCGTCTCGGCCGGCGGGACGATGAACCGCGAGGCGGCGGCGCTCGGCGTTCCCGTCTACACGACCTACGGCGGCCGGCTCGGCGGCGTCGACGAGGAGCTGATCCGCCAGGGCGGCTGCGGCCGCTCACCGACCCGCGCGCGCTCGAGCTCGAGAAGCGGGAGCGCGGCCCCGGCGAGCGCGTCCGGCGCGACCCGCAGGTGATGCTCGACCTGCTGCTCTCAGCGCTCGATCGAGCGGCTAGCACCTCGTCGCCGTAGCGCTCGAGCTTCGCCGGCCCGACGCCCGGAGATCTCGGCGAGCTCTCCGATCGACCGCGGCCGCGCGTCGGCGATCGCCGCGAGCACGGAGTTGTGGAAGACGACGTACGGCGGGACGCCGTCGGCGCTGCGCGCGCTCGAGACGCCAGTCGCGCAGGACCTGCGCCTCTCCGGTCGCACCTCGCGCGGCGCGGGCGACGGGCGCGGCCGGCGCCGAGCTCGGCGAGGAAGCGCGTCGGCTTACGCGACCACGTGAGCCACAGCACCGCTTCGCGCGCGTGATCCCGACGTAGAGGAGCCGCCGCTCCTCGGCGACTCGTCGTCGGTGCGCGCGAGCTGCGCGGCAGCTCCTTCTCCTCGAGCCGCGGCAGGAAGACCGCGTCGAACTCGAGCCCCTTCGCCCGGTGGTAGGTCAGCAGGTGGACGCCGCGCGCGCTCGTCGCCGCCGGGATCGAAGCGCTCGGCGCAGCTCGCCGACGAACCGGCGCCGGTCAGCTCGCCGTCGTCGAGCTCGGCCGCGAGCCGACGAGGCGGGCGAGGTCGGCCTGCCGTGTCAGCTCGCGCTCGCCGAGCTTGTCCGGGAGCGCGTCGAGGCAGCCCGCGCCTCGAGCGCGGCATCCCGCACGCGACTCGCGACGCCGGGCGCGGTCGCGCTCGAGCAGCCGCAGCAGCCGGCGCGCCGCGTCGCGCTCGAGCAGCGACGAGCCCTGGAACGGGATGCCCGCGTCGTGGAACGACCTCCTCGAAGTCGGCCAGCCGCGCGTTCGTGCGGCCGAGCACGGCGATCTCCTCGAGCGGCACCCTCGACGCGCGAGCCGCTCGCCTGCGCCGCGATCCACGCGTCCTCGTCCTCGCGGCGCGGCGAACGGCTCGCAGCACCGGCTCGGGGCCGCCGGCGCGCGTCGGCCGCAGCACCTTCTCGGCGCCGCCGAGCCGCGGCACGAGCCGGTTCGCGAGCTCGAGCACCTCGCGGCGAGGAGCGGTAGTTGCTCCTCGAGCCGCACGACCGCGCGCGTGCGGGAACCGCGCCTCGACAGCCCGAGCAGCCAGCGCGGCGAGGCGCCCGTGAAGCGCGTAGATCGACTGGTAGTCGTCGCCGACGACGCAGAGGTCGTCGCGGTCGCCGAGCCAGAGGTCGAGCAGCGTCTGCTGGAGCAGGTTGACGTCCTGGTACTCGTCGACCGTGAACGCGCGGTAGCGCTCGCGGAACGTCGCCCGCACCTGCGCGTCGCGCTCGAGCAGCCGGATCGCGAGCTCGAGCAGGTCCTCGAAGTCGATCTCGCCCGCGCCGCCTTCCGCCGCTCGTACTCGCGGTAGACACGCTGCCATCAGGTCGGCGCGGGATCGGCGGCTCGTGGCGCCGAGCTCGCGGCGGTAGCTCGCGGGCGCGATCCGCTGCGGTCTTCGCCCACTCGATCTCGGTCGCGAGGTCGCCGGCCGGCCGGAACTTGAACGGCGCGCGGCAGCGCGTTCGCGATCTGCCGGAGCAGCAGCGCCTTGATCGGCAGGATCCGCGCCGACCGTCCCGGGCGCGAAGTGGTGGAGCTGCGCGAGCGCGGCCGAGTGGAAGGTCCGCGCCGCGCACGCCCGAGACGCCGAGCGCGCGCGAGCCGCGTCTTCATCACCCCCGCCGCCTTGTCGGTGAACGTCACCGCGAGGATCTGGCTGCGGCGAGAACGCCCCCGACGCGACCTGGTGGGCGATCCGCCGGGTGATCGTCGTCGTCTTGCCGGAGCCCGCGCCCGCGAGGATGCAGACCGGCCCGCGCACCGCCTCGGCGGCGCGCCGCTGCTCGGGATTCAGGCCGTCGAGGACGTCCACCGGGCCACCGTACCGGCGGGCCCGGCGGGCTGCACGCTCGTGACGTCAGTGCGAACGTGTCTTCGAGCACCGGCTCGGTCCCCGAGCGCGCTGCGGCGTCGCGCACCATCGCGGCAGCTTCGCGGCGACGCCGAGCATGTCGTTCTCGGCGACGAGCCGCTCGAGCTCGGCGAGCTCGTCCTCGAGCCACTCCGGGTCGATCGGCGCCCGCGCGGCCCGCATGATCTTCGGGTGCGAGGTCGGCCCGACCGTCCTCGCCGTCGTTCCAGAGCTCCTCGTGCATCTTCTCGCCGGCGCGCGAGCCGACGAACTCGATCTGGATCTCGGTCCTCGGTGCGTCCCGGAGAGCTCGATCATCTGCCGCGCGAGGTCGAGGATCTTCACCGGCTCGCCCATGTCGAGCACGTAGACCTGGCCGCTGCCGCCCATCGCGCCGGCCTGGATCGACGAGCGACGCCGCCTCGGGATCGTCATGAAGAAGCGCGTCATCTCGGGGTTCGTCACGGTGACCGGCCCGCCGCGCTCGATCTGGCGGCGGAAGATCGGGATCACCGAGCCGGACGAGCCGAGCACGTTCCCGAACCGCACCGCGACGAAGCGGGTCGCGACGTCGTCGCGCAGCGCGAACGACTCGACGATCCACTCGCAGACCGCCTTCGACTGGCCGAGCAGGTTCTTCGGGTTCGCCGCCTTGTCGGTCGAGATGAAGACGAAGCGCTCGACGCCGAACTCGATCGACGACCTCGACGATCGTTCGCGTCGCGAGCACGTTGTTCGTGACCGCCTGGAGCGGGTTCGTCTCGAGCATCGGCACGTGCTTGTAGGCGGCCGCGTGGAAGACGACCTGCGGGCGCGTACGCTCGAAGATCTCGCGCATCTTCGCCGCGTCGCCGCAGTCGGCGAGCACCGGGATCACCGCGGTGAAGTCGCGCTCGTCGACGAGCTCGCGCTGCGATCTCGTAGAGCGCCGACTCGCCCTGCTCGACGAGGACGAGCCGCGCGGCGCCGAGCCGCGACGACCTGCCGGCAGAGCTCGGAGCCGATCGAGCCGCCGGCGCCGGTGACGAGCACGGTCCGGTCGCGGACGTAGGCGGCGATCGCCTCGAGGTCGACCTCGACCTGCTCGCGGCCGAGGACGTCCTCGACCTGCACCGGGCGGATCTGGCCGGCGAGGTTGACGTCGCCCGCGATCAGCTCGTGCAGGCCCGGCAGCGTCTTCACCGGGATGCCCTCGGCGCGGCAGGTCTCGACGATCTTGCGGCGCAGCTCGCCCGGCGCGGACGGCATCGCGATCAGCACCTCGTCCGGCCGGTTGTCGCGCAGGAGGTGGGCGAGCTCGTCGGTCGTGCCGAGCACGCGGACGCCGTGGATGCGGAGCGTTCCTCTTGCGCGGGTCGTCGTCGACGAAGCCGATCGGCGTGTAGGCGAGCTGGCGGTTGCGCTGCATCTCGCGGACGAGCAGCTGGCCCGCGTCGCCGGCACCGACGACGAGCACCTCCTTGCCGCGCGCGACGAGTCCCGCCGCGCGGCCGCTCGATCAGCGAGCGCGCGAGCAGCCGCGAGCCGGCGACGAACGCGAGCAGGAGCAGGTAGTCGAGCGCAACGATCGCGCTGCGGCAGGTGCGAGGTGTGCGCCGGCGGGAAGGCGTAGAGCACGAGGTCGGCGATGCACGCAGCGCGACGGTGACGCCGCGGAAGGCGCCCCACATGTCGCGGGTCGACACGTAGCGCCACCAGCGGTTGTAGAAGCCGAAGAGGACGAACGACGACGAGCTTGATCGCGACGACGAGCGCGATCACCCGCCAGGCGAGCAGGTGGCGGTAGTAGACCGGCGTCGTCTGGTCGAAGCGGAGGAAGAACGCGAGCCACCACGCCGCCGACGATCAGGACCGCGTCGACGACGAACTGCCAGAGGCGGTGCCTGTTGACCGGGAAGGCGCATCACGCCTGGACGAGACTCGATGCGCGCCGCAGGACGCGACGACCTCGGCCTGCTGCTCCTCGGAGATCCCGGCCCACATCGGCAGGCAGAGGTTCTCGCGCGCGGCCTTCTCGGTCTCCGGCAGGTCGCCCTCGGCGTACCCGAGATAGCGGAGCGCCGGCTGGAGGTGGAGCGGCGGCTCGTAGTAGGACGGCGAAGCCGATCTCGGCCTCGTCGAGCGCGGCGGCGAGCGCGGTCGCGCTCGGACGAGCGGACGCAGTACATGTGGTAGACGTGGCCCGGCTCGTCGGCGGGCAGCTCGACGACCTCGCCGAGCCCGAGCTCGGCGTAGCGCGCCGCCGCCTCGCGGCGCTGCCGCGTTCCAGCCGTCGAGGTGCGGCAGGAAGATGCGCAGCATCGCGGCCTGCAGCGCGTCGAGGCGCGAGTTGTAGCCGACGTAGCTCGAAGTCCTTCTTCGCCGCGAGCCGTGGAAGCGCAGCATGCGGAGCCGCTTCGCGAGCTCGGCGTCGTTGACGGCGATCAGGCCGCCGTCGCCGAGCGCGAACAGGTTCTTGGTCGGGAAGAAGCTGAAGGTCGAGGCGATGCTCGTCGCGATGCCCGGCGCGCCGAACGCCTGCGCCGCGTCCTCGATGATCGGCGAGCCCGAACCGCGGAGCTCGTCGACCGGCGCCGGGCGGCCGAACAGGTGCACCGGCATGATCGCCTTCGTCCTCGCGGTGATCCGCCGCTCGACGTCGGCGGGATCGAGGTTCAGCGTCCCGGGATCGATGTCGGCGAAGACCGGCGTCGCGCCGCGCGCGCGCGATCGCCTCGGCGGTCGCGTAGAACGTGAACGACGGGCAGATCGACCTCGTCGCCGGCGCCGATCCCGAGCGCGTCGAGCACGAGCACGAGCGCGTCGGTGCCGTTCGCGACGCCGATCGGCGTCGAGCGCCCGAGCTGCTCGGCCGCCTCGCGCTCGAACGCCTCGACCTCCGGCCCGAAGATGAAGCGGCCGCTCTCGAGCGTGCGCGCGAACGCCTCCTTCAGCTCGGGGATGAGCGGCGCGTACTGCGCCTTGACGTCAACGTGGGGAATCGGCACTGCGTCGCGGATGGTACTCGTCGGCGCATGCGCACGACCAGGAAGGCGGCTCCCACGACGATCGCGAGCGACGACCACGTACTCGACGTAGCGGAAGTCGTGGTGGAACCGGTCCCAGCTCGCACCGAGCGCCCCAGCCGATCCCGGCGAGGACGGCGCACCAGACGGCGTTGCCGACCAGCGTGAGCGTGCTGTAGCGCCGGAACGGGCTCTCGAAGACGCCGGCCGGGATCGAGACGAACGAGCGGACGACCGGCGTGACGCGGCCGACCAGGACCGCCCAGGCGTCCCAGCGGGCGAACCAGCGCTCGGCACGCTCGAGACGCTCCGGCGTGAGGTGGAACAGCGGCCGTGACGCTCGAGCAGCGGACGGCCGCCGCGGATGCCGATCCACCAACCGACGATCGCGCCGACCTGGTAGCCGAGGACGCCGGCGAGCGACGACGGCGAGGTACGCACCGGCGCCGGAGTCGTGCCAGCCGAGCACGTCGACTCGGTGCGCGAGCGCTCCCGAGGCGAGCGCACCGCCGTAGACCATCACGAGCTCGCTCGCCGCCGGAAAGACCGCGTCGACCATCATCAGGACGACGATCGCGACGACGCCGTAGTGGGCGAGCCAGGAAGTCACGCGCCGACTCTATCCGGCGCGTCTGAAGGCGAACCCGGCGGACAGGTCCGACGTCCCGACCGAGCTCGTCGCGTAGACGTGCGCCCGGTAGCTCCCGGCGAACGCGAGTGACCCGTGCGGCAGCCTGCCGTCCCACGTGAGCGACTGCGACCCGGCCGCCAGGCTCGCCGCACCGAGGTCGCGGACGACGACGCCGCTTCCCGTCTCGATCACGAGGCGCACGCTCGCGGGCCGTGACAGGGAGAACGCCACTCTCACACGACCCCGTGCCTGCTTCGGGACGAGGAGAGCCGTCAGCGTCGTGTCGTACCGGAACGTCCGGTCGGCGGCCGAGCTGCGGCCGAGGTCGTCGGTCGCCGAGACGTGCCAGTGCCAGTCCCCCTCCTGCGTCAGCGTGGGCATCGGCAGCGTGTAGCTCCCGGGCGGGTGCTGCACGCCCGATTCGACCGTGAGCGCGGAGCCGTCGGGCGCGAGGAGCTGCGCGGTCACGGTCGAGGGGCGCACCAGCCGGTAGGCGAGCGTCTCCGCGGTCTGCCCCGGCTCGCCGTTCAGGAGCGGCTGCGCCGGCGCCGGTGCGACCACCCCGGAGTACTCGACGAGCAGCCCCTCCTTGACGGGCTGCTCGCCCGCGGCGGGGTGCGAGAGCAGCTGCCCGTCGAATGCCTCGCTCACCTGATCCCCCGGCTGGAGGCCGCAGCCCGAGACGACCCCGAGCGCCACCAGGGCCTTCGCGAGCTCGTAGCTCGTGAGGCCGGCGCTGTACCCGGGCTGGCCCCCGTCGACGGCGACGAGGACGATGCGGCCGTCGGCGAGCTGGCCGACCGCAGCTCTCGGGTCCCGCGCCGTGACCTCGTCCGACGTCAGGTCCTCGAGCGACCGGAACACCGCCTTGCCGGCCCGGACGAGAACCGGCCCGCCGCCGAGCGCGGCGACGACCCCGGGCCAGGCGGGCTGCAGCCCGAGCCGCAGCTCGAGCGATGCGCCGACGGGCGCTTCCGCGCGCAGCTTGGCCGCGGCGGCGCCCGCCGCCATCAGCACGGCGCCGTCCGGCGGGATCGACTCGCCGCCGCCGCTCCCGGCCCGTGCGACCGACGCCCGCAGGTCGGTCCCCGGGAGGGCCGCCGGGAAGGGCTCGAGCACCACGTCGGCGGAGCCGGCGACGAGTGGCGCGGTGGCGCCGTAGGCGGGCGTGAAGAGCGCGTACTGGCCCGGAGCGGGCGCCTGTCCGACGGTGTTCAGCGTGCGCCGCTGCCCCGTCCCCTGCCACGTGCCGAACAGCCTGACCCGGTCGACGTGGAGCGTCCCGGCCTCGTCGATCCCGATCGACGAACGCGCGGCGGCGGGCGGATGGGCGAGCGCCCCGCCCAGGAGCACGACACCTGCCGGCCGCCCATCGGAGGCGAAGAAGTCGCCGTTGATGCCCGCCACGGTGGCGGTGGTGGACGCCTCCCGTTCGATCCGGGTCAGCGGCTCCGGCGCCGCCGTCAGCGTCCCGCCCGACAGCACCGGCTGGAGCTGGTAGAGGCCGCCAGCCGAGCCGGGACGCGGAGCGGTGATCACGTGCAGGACGACGGCGCCGTGGGGCGTGAACTGGATCGTTCGGTCGTAGGTGACACCGGGCATCAGCTCGACCGGATCGGCGTGCGCGGGCGCAGCGAACGCGGCCGCGAGCAGGACGAGGGACGCGAGCGGACGCAGCATGCCCCGATCGAGGGTACCGCGCCTTACAGTCCGCTTACGCTGCCTTGGCCCGCTGCGCACGGATGCCGCTCAGGGTCCGGGACGATCAGTCTCGTCCCGAAGGAGCTGCCAGATGCGCAAGTTGATTCCGCTCGCCGTGCTCGTCACCGCCCTTGTCGCGACGGCCGTCGCGGTCGCCGACGGGTTCGGCGGCGCGTCGAACCCGACCGCCGTCGCGGGGTCGTTCTCGGCGACGCAGGTCAAGACGTCCAGCCGCACGTGCACCACGAGCGACAACCGCACGATCGTCGTCACCGACGGCGCCTATCAGGGCACCTCGAGCGGTGACGCCACCCTGACCGGCGCGATCACGCTTCGGGCGCGGAGCGTGGTCGACACCACCAACAAGGTCGGGCTCGTCACCGGCCGTCTCCGCATCGACACGTCGTCCGACCATACGAACGCGGCGTTCCAGGCGGTCTACTCCGCCGGCCACGTCGCCGGTCTCGCCGACGGGCGCGCGGCTGCGCCGCACACGGCACTCGTCGCGAACCTCTCGGCCGACTTCGACCCGGCGACCGGCTTCTCGAACGGGAAGCTCGGCGGAGCCACCACCGGCGGCAACGCGGTCGAGCTGACACCGCGCGCGTGCGGACAGGCGAAGACGGTGCACGAGCGCAGTGCCGCGCACGGCACGATCTCGGCGGTCTCGAGCACCTCGATCACCGTCGCTGGCCTCACCTGCAACCTGCCGCAGGGCTCCGACGTCCCGACGAAGTACCACCAGAACGACGTCGTCACGATTCAATGTGAGCTGTCGAACGGCGTGAACACGCTCACGAAGATCGAAGGCAAGCACCACTAGCTTTTCTAGACTGGCGGCATGTGCCGCAACATCAGGGTTCTTCACAACTTCGAGCCGGCCGCCACGGACGACGAGGTCCGGGCGGCCGCGCTCCAGTACGTGCGCAAGGTGAGCGGGATGCAGAAGCCGTCGAAGGCGAACGAGGCCGCGTTCACACGGGCGGTCGGGGAGATCGCGCACATCACCCAGCACCTCCTCGACGATCTCGTCACGGGCGCCGCTCCCCGGGACCGCGAGGTCGAGGCGTCGCGCCGCCGCGCCCTCGCCGAGAAGCGCTTCGGCAAGGTGGCCTGAGGGGGTCGAGCCGGACGATCAGCCGCCGCTGATCGCGGCGATCACGTCCACTCGCGACCGCGCCGCGATCGGCGTGTCGAGCGCCGCCCGCTCGCGATCGACGTAGACGTGGATGTGCATACGCAGCGCCGGGCCCGGCTCGCAGAGCCGGTCACGCAGCCCCGGCCACTGCTCCTCGAGCTGCTCGATCGCGGCGTCGACGGTGGCAGCCTCGACCTCCAGCCGCCGCGGCAGCCCCGCGAACAGCGGCTGGAGGGTCATCGGCAGGTGCAGTTCGGCCATCAGTCGACCACGGCGACCTCGACGGACGAGATCGCCGGCAGGTAGCTCGCCACCTCCGTCCACGAGTTGCCGTCGTCGGCACTCGCGAAGACCTGTCCTGTCGAGGTCCCGAAGTAGAAGCCGGGCACGTCGTAGGGGTCGGTCGCCATAGCCTGGCGGAGCACGCCGATATGCGCGTCGCGCTGCGGGAGCCCTTCGGTCGCCTTCGACCAGCTCGAGCCACCGTCGCTCGTGCGCCAGACGGCGGCCTGCCCGTCCGGCATGGTGCGTCCGTGTCCCGGGTCGAGCGGGATGACGAAGAACGAGTCGCGGTCGTGCGGGTGGGCGGCGGCCGCGAAGCCGAACTCCGTCGGCAGCCCCTCGGTGATCTCGTGCCACGACTCGCCGCAGTCGTCGCTGCGATGCATCCCGACGTGGTTCTGCTGGTACATGCGATCGCCGTCGACCGGTGAGCGGACGAGCGTGTGGACGCAGAAGCCGACCTCGTCGTGCGGCCGCGGCCAGTCGGCGCGCAGACCCCGGTTGCGCGGCGTCCAGGACGCCGTGTCGTCCGTCGTCTCGAAGGTCCCGACGCCCTGCACGATCGCCCAGAAGCGGCCGCGCTCGGCGGCGTCGGGGACGATGCCCGAGATGCCGAGGTGGCCGGGCGGCTGGTTCGCCGGATCGTCCCACGCCTCGCTGCCGGGCTGGCCGGCGAGCGTCGAGAGCAGCGAGAAGGTCCGGCCGGCGTCCGTGCTCTCGAAGATCCCCGGCGCCTCGACGCCGACGAGCAGCCGGCCGTGCGCTGCCGCGAGCGTCGAGACCTTCGACAGCTTGCGCCCGTCGTCGTAGGCGAGCCCCTCGCTCGCGAGCTCCCAGGTCTCGCCGAGGTCCGAGCTCCGCCAGATCGCCGAGCCGTGCCACTCGCTCGCGGCGGCGGCGAAGATCGTCCCCGAG
Organism: uncultured Thermoleophilia bacterium; assembly: GCA_963725595.1. Classification (GTDB taxonomy): domain Bacteria; phylum Actinomycetota; class Thermoleophilia; order Gaiellales; family Gaiellaceae; genus PALSA-600. Next base: position 448,331 of record CAVRYT010000005.1, read on the forward strand.
TCGGCGTCGTGGACGGCGTGGTAGACGGGCCACCCCTCGCAGAACGGCCCGCGCATCGTCCAGTCGCGGCGGTCACCGTCGCTCTCGAGCAGGAAGCACCCTTTGCGTGTCCCGATCAGCAGCACCGTGCGTGGCACGTGTCCCTCACCTCCAGTTCGGCAGCAGGATGATCATGCACAGTCCGACTGCCCCACGAGGCGAAAATCATCGATCAGAGGCGGCGGGCTCCGACATAGCGATCGCCGAAGTCCGAGATCGCCGTGATCTTGACCACGTCGCCCGTCTGCGGGGCGTGCACCATCTGGCCACCGCCGATGTAGATCCCGACGTGATCGAGCCCGTCGAAGAAGACGAGGTCGCCCGGCTCGAGCGCATCCCGCGGCACCGGCGTGCCGAAGCCGAACTGCGCTGCAGCGAAGTGCGGGAGCGAGATCCCGAGCTGCGCGTACACGTACATCACGAGGCCCGAGCAGTCGAACCCGTCAGGGCTCGCTCCGCCCCAGAGATACGGCACGCCGAGGTACTGGAGCGCGATCTGCGCCGCCTCGGGATGGCCCGCGCCGAGGCTTGCCGTCGGCGAGGGTGCGGGAGGAGACGGGGAGAGTTCCGTCGTGGTGCCGGGAGCCGGCACGGGCGCGGTCGTCACCGGTGCAGGAGGCGGGTCGGCCGCTGCCGTGGTCGTCGGGGCGGCGGGCGTCGGGACGACCGCTGCGGCCGCAGCCTTCTTCGCGGCGGCCTCGGCGGCGGCCTTCGCGCGGGCGGCCTCCCGCGCTCGCAGCACGGCCTCGCGGGCCAGGCGCGCCCGGGCCTCGGCCGCGAGGCGGGCCTGGCGGAGCGCCTCCTCGGCTTGGAGCTTCGCCACCTCCGAACGCACGGAGGAGAGGAGCCGTTGGCGCTCGGAGAGCATTGCGCCGATCTGCTGGTGCTCGGAGCCGAGCCGCGTCACCGTCGCGGCCTGCTCGCGCTCCAGCTCGCTGGTGCGACTCGCGAGAGTGGCGTAGCGGTCGCGGGCCCTCGTCGTCTGCACGGCGAGGCGGTGGTCGGCCTGGGCGATCTGGTGCGCAGCGTCGAGCCGGTCGAGCATGTCCGAGAGCGTCGTCGAGCCGAGCAGGATCCCGAGCGCCGTCGGGTCGTCGTTGCTCTCGTACAGGGCGACGAGACGGGCGCGCACGCGCGCCATCGCGAGGCGCCGCTCACGCTCGGCGACCCGGAGCTGCCGCTGCTCGACGGAGAGCTCCTGCCGGGTTCCGGCGAGCTGGAGCTTCGCGCCGTTCCAGTCCTCCACGCTCGCCTCGAACCGGCGGTCGAGCTGATTCACCTGTTCGAGCACGGCCTTCGCCTTTGCCTCCTTCTGGGCGATTCGCTGCTTCGGCGTGGCCGCGGCGAGGTCGCCGACGAGCGACGCCGCGCAGCAGACGGCGATGAGCCATGTGATTGTCGCCCTCGGAAGCGGCATGGGAAAGGACCTTCGCTCCCGGCCGGGAGCAATCCTCTCCGGAATCTACGCGGGTGAGGCCTCCGTTGCCACCGCGCCGCTGACGAAGCGCAGCTCCGGCACCTCGTCGAGCTCGCCGACGTCGCGCGCCAGCTCGAGGAACGTGTAGAGCCCGGCGCGCTCCCGCGGCCCGAACCGGTAGCGGAGCTTCTCGAAGTAGCGCGCCAGGAAGCCGGCGGGATAGCCGTAGCGCTCCGACGACTCGTACGCGAGCAGCTCGGGCTCGGCGCGCGCGGCGCGCACCGACGCGACCAGCGCCTCCTCGAGCTCCAAGAGCGCCGGGTGGACCGGCTCGGGCGCGGCCCAGACCGCGAAGACCATCGGCAGCCCGGTCCGCTCGAGCCAGAGGCGGCCGAGGTCGTGGTGCGGTGTCGGGTCCTCGAACGCCGAGCGCAACGCCGCGTCCCCGATCAGAAGCTTCGCCTCTGCCTCCTCGCCGAGCGGGACATGCTCGGCGTCCGGGAAGAGCACCTTCGTCAGCACGACGGACGTCGCCGACTCGGGTGTGACGGCGACCGACCGGATCCGTTCGAGCGGCGTCTTCGAGATCAGCTGGATCGACTCGACAGCTCCCTCGCTCGAGACGCAGAGCCTCGGCAGCAGGCGGAGCTTCTGCGCGTCGCGTGCGTAGGCGATCGAGGAGATCGGCGCCACGTCGATCTCGCCTGCGACGAGCCGCCGGTTGAGCTCGGTGGGCACGCCGACGACCTCCTCGACGTCGGCGTCGAGCCGGAAGAAGACCGGCGCCATGTTGACATAGCCGATGCGGCCGAGCTTGACGGTCGCGCTCATCCGGGCCGGTCCACGACGGCGTCGGTGAGCGCCTCGAGCTCGTCGCGGTGCCGCTCGGCACGGAGGAACGAGCGCGCCTTCGCCGCATAGGCCAGGGCCTCCTCGCTCGAGCGCTCGATCGCGTCGGTGGCCGCGACGCGTACGAGCGCACCGTCCAGCGGGCCGCCCGCGAGCGCCGCCCGCACCACCGGGTCGACCCGCGCGGCGAGCAGGAGCGGCATCGTCGGCGTCCCCTCGCGCAGGTCGGTGCCGGGGATCTTCCCCGTCTCCTGCGTCTGCCCGGTGCAGTCGAGGATGTCGTCCGCGATCTGGAACGCGACGCCCAGCGCGGCCCCGTAGCGGCCGAGACGCGGATCGCCGCCCGAGCCGAGCAGGCAGGCCGCCTCGATCAGCTTCCCCGTCTTCAGGAAGCAGCGCTCGAGGTACGCCTCCACGGGCGTCTCGGGATCCTGCGTCTGCAGGCGCTGCATCGCCTCGCCGCGGGCGAGGCAGAGGGCGGCGTCGGCGAGCGTCTTCACGGCGAGCTCGTCGCCGGTCTCGGCGAGCACGGCGAACGCGCAGGCGTAGAGGTAGTCGCCGGCCGCCTTCGCGGACTCCGCGCCGTACACGGACCAGGCGGACGGCAGGCCGCGGCGCAGGCGCGCGCCGTCGACGAGGTCGTCGTGCACGAGCGTCGCCATGTGCACCATCTCGACCGCGACGCCGGCGGCGACCGACGGGTCGTCGTCGGCGCACAGGAAGCAGAGGAGCGGCCGCAGCCGCTTGCCGCCGGCCGCGAGCGCCTCTCCCGCGACCGCCTGCGCGGTGCCGGGGCGAAGCGCGACCGCGCGCGCGAGCCCGGCCTCGACCTCCGCCATGTAGGCGGCGAGGCCCGGCGTGGCGTTGACCCCCGCGAGCACCGTCACGCGGCCACCCCCGTGTGCAGCGCCACGATCGTGCCGCCGAGCAGGCGGAAGCCGACGTCTGCGAAGCCCGCATCGCGCATCAGACCGGCGAGGCTCTCGGCGTCCGGGAAGCGGCGCACGGACGCGGGCAAGTAGGTGTAGGCGGAACCGCCCGGCAGGACCTTGCCGAGCAGCGGGACGATCCGGTCGAACCAGAGCTGGAAGAAGGGTCGGAGGAGCCCGCGCGGACGGGTGATCTCGAGGATCGCGAGCCTGCCCCCCGGGGCGAGCACGCGACGGAGCTCACGCAGCGCACGCTCGAGGTCGGCGACGTTGCGGACTCCGAAGCCGACCGTCGCCGCATCGAAGGTGCCGTTGTCGAACGGGAGCGCGAGGACGTCGCCGAGCACCCACTCGGCGCGGGGCTCCTTGCGCCGGGCGCGCTCGAGCATCCGCTCGGAGAAATCGAGCCCCGTGACCCGCCGTGCGCCCGCGCGCAGGTCGGCGACCGCGAAGTCGCCCGTACCGCAGGCCGCGTCGAGCACACGGTCGCCGGGCCGCACGACGGCCGCGGCCGCGAGGCGGCGCCAGCGCAGGTCGAGGCCGGCGGTCATGATCCGGTTCATCGGGTCGTACACCGGGGCGATGCGGTCGAACATCGAGCGGACAGCGTCGGGGGCGAGGCTCACTGCGAAACTCCCGAACCTGGTTCGCGGGTCTCCTCCTGGCCCCACCGCGGCACGAGCGCGTTGTCCAGGCCGATCTGGTCGAGCACGCGCCCGACCACGAAGTCGAGCAGATCCTCGACGGACTCGGCGCCGTGGTAGAAACCGGGCGCGAGGAACAGGATCGTGGCGCCGGCACGGCGCAGGGTCAGCATGTTCTCGAGGTGGATCGCCGAGAGCGGCGTCTCCCGCGGGCAGAGGACGAGCTTGCGCTCCTCCTTCAGCGCGACCGACGCCGCGCGGTGGATCAGGTTCTGCATCGCCCCGGAGGCGATCGTGCCAAGCGTGCCCATCGAGCAGGGGCAGACGACGTACGCGTCGACCTTCGCCGAGCCCGAGGCGTAGGGGGCACGCCAGTCGTTCGGGTCGTGGACCCGGACGGCGTCGCCGGTGCCCTCGGTGAAGCGGGCGAGCGTCTCGTCGCGCGAAAGCAGCGCGTCGCCGTACAGCTCGGTCGCGAGCACCTCGATCGCCGCTCCCGACACCGAGACGCCGACCTCGCAGTCGGCGGCCGCGAGCGCGTGCAGGAGACGGCGCGCGTACGGCGCGCCGGAGGCACCGGTGATGCCGAGGAAGACGCGCAACGGCCTAAGGGTACGCGGCCGCCGTTACTTCCCGCCCTTCGAAGCCTCCAGGAAGGTCGCGATCTGCTTGAGCCGTGCGTCGCCGAGCCCGGCGAACGACGGCATCGGTGAGCCGGCATTGACGCACGCAGGGCACATGAGGTGGGAGATCTGGAAGGCGATCCCCTTGTTCTTCGCGCCCTCCGCCGACAGGTTCGGCGCGCCCAGCTGCTGGCCGCCGACGCCGAGGTAGGTGTGGCAGTTGAGGCAACCCGCCACCGCGAACAGCCTCGCGCCGGCGACCGCCTGCGGGTTCGCTGCAAACCCCTGCGTCTGCGCCCAGTGCGGGACGTCCGCGAGCAGCTCGGTGCCGAGCGCCTCCTTCGCGGTCGCGCCCTTGTAGGTGAGGATCCCCATCGAGGCGACCACCAGCACCGAGGCGACGATCGCCACCGGCCGACGGGAGAGCCGCCGCTCCATCCGCACGTCGATGAACGGGAGCGCCAGCAACAGGACGAGGCAGATCGTCGGGATCCCGATCGTGCCGAGGATCACCGACTCCGGCCACTTGAAGATCCGGAGCAGGTAGAAGAGGAAGTAGAAGTACCAATCCGGACGCGGGACGAAGTTGATCGTCCCCGGGTCGGCGGGCTTGTCGTAGAGCTTCCCGAGCCAGCCGGCGGCGGTCGTGTGGTGGTTGCCCGGCGTCGTGTACTTCCAGACGATCGCGAGCCCGGTGATCACGCACACGACGACGAGCGACATGAGCGTGTCGTGGAACATCGCGTACGGGTAGAACGGCTTGCCGCGCTCCTTGACGTCCTCCTTGTACTGCTTGAAGACGCGGCGGCGCTCGACGATGCGGTCGCTCGCCATCGCCTACTTTCCCTTCCGAGGCGCGAAGCGCGTCAGGCCGGCGCGGTGGCCGTTCTGCTCGGCGGGTGCGAGCGGTCCCGTGCCGGCGGCCTCCTTCGACCACGGCGGCGAGGTCACCCCGAGGCGCACCACGAGGTACAGGTGCAAGCCGATCAGCGCGATGATCGCACCGGGGATCAGGAGCATGTGGATCGCGTAGAAGCGGGAGAGCGTGTCCGCGTTGATCGCGGTGCCTCCCTGCAGGAACTGCGCGAGGAAGGGGCCGAGGAACGGCGCGGTGCCGTTGATGTTGATGCCGACCACCGTCGCCCAGTACGCCGTCTGGTCCCACGGCAGTAGGTAGCCGGTGAAGCCCTCGGCGAGTCCGCTCGCGAGCAGCAGCACGCCGAGGATCCAGTTCAGCTCGCGCGGGTACTTGTAGGCGCCGAACAGGAACACGCGCCCCATGTGCATGAACATGAGGATGATGAACACCGACGCGCCCCACCTGTGCATGCCGCGCACGAGCCACCCGGCCCACAGGTCGTTCGTGATGTTCTGGATCGAGGCGTAGGCCGAGTTCGGGTCGGGCTTGTAGTACATCGCGAGGATCGCGCCGGTCAGCGCCTGGACGATGAACGCGGTCAGCGTCGCCGAGCCGAGCGTCTGGAACCAGTTGATGTCGCCCGGCACCTTTCGGAAGAGGAAGTACTTGAGCCCGCCGACGAGGCCGGAGCGCTCCTCGAGCCAGTCGACCGGGTACATGATCGTCTGCTGGAGCTGCTCGCTGCGGGTGAGCCTGCGCGTCGCCATTCGTTCCTCAGTGCGGCGGCTGGATCGGGATAGAGCCAGGACTCGATGCCGTTCACGTGCTCGCCGGGGAACGCGAGCGTCCACTTGTGGATCTTCGCGGTGCCGCCGACACCGTCGACGTGCGAGACGGAGAACGGCTTGCCGACGAAGAGATGACCGTTCCGGATCGAGAACGAATACCGGTCGAGCGCGCGCACGGGCGGGCCGGCGATCCGGTTGCCCTCCGTGTCGTACTGGCCGCCGTGGCACGGGCAACCGAAGCCGGCGATCGAGATCGTCGGGATCAGCGTCACGTCCTGGAAGTGCTTCGTGTTCTGGTTGTCGAGCGGGCCGTTCGGCTGCACCGGACAGCCGAGGTGGGCGCAATGGTTCGAGATGATCGTGAAGCTCGGCTGCCCACCGACCTGGCCGTTCGAGCGCACATAGGCGGTGCGGCGCGAGACCTCGCCCTCGCTCTTGTCGATCATGAACGTCGCGACCACGAACTTCCCGTCCGGAAAGTCCGTCAGCGGGCCGATGTCGTGGTCCTTCGAGCCCTGCTTGAGGAACGCCGGGCCGATCATGAAGCCGAGCGCGGGCACGGTGACGACGCCGCCGATCACGCCGCCGAGCCCGAGCGTCGAGAGCTCGAGGAACTTGGAGCGCGCGTAGCGCTCGGCGGGCGGCGAAGGCGGCAGCGCCGCTCCACCCTCAGTCGCCGGTCCCGCCGAGCCGGCCGAGGACTCGGGCGGGACCTCCTCCGCGTGCGCGAGCTCGGTGCCGGAGGTCAGGTCGCGCACCCACAGGAACGCGAAGACGACGGCGAGCAGCGGCCCCGATCCCCGTGACGTACCACGAGATGACGAGGCCGACGAGCAGGACGACCACGCCGAGGGCGAAGCCGACCGGCCAGAGGCTCGGGCCGGGGACGTGCGGATGGTCGTCGTCGTGCGGCTGCAAGCTCATCGAGGATTCAATCTGTCGCGGGGAACCACGGTCAACGTCGTAACAGGCGGCGCGAACTCTGCCGGAATCCGCCGCCTCACGTCGGCGGAACCGCCGGGATACCGTACTCGGCCCAGCGCCCGGAGACCAGGTCGCGCACCTCGGCGCTCATCTCGATCTCGGGCGGCCACTCGCGCGCCCCCTCCGCCGGGCCCTTCGCGGTCGCGTCGATCCCGAGCTTGCCGCCGAAGAACTGGAGCGTCGGCGCGTGGTCGAGATGGTCGAGCGGCCCCTCGGTGAGGACGACGTCCCGCTTCGGGTCGACGTTCGCGCCGACGTAGAACATCACCTCCGCGTAGTCGTGCACGTCCACGTGCGCGTCCACGACGACGATCCCCTTCGTCAGGCTGAGCATCCCGAGGCCCCAGAGGGCGTGCATCACCTTGCGCGCATGGCCGGGGAAGGCCTTGCGAATCGAGACGATGCAGAGGTTGTGGAACGCGCCGGCGACCGGCAGGTCGTAGTCGACGATCTCGGGGATCGTCATCCGCACCGCGGGCAGAAAGATGCGCTCGGTCGCCTTCCCGAGCCAGGCGTCCTCCTGCGGCGGCTTGCCGACGACGATCGAGGGGTAGATCGCGTCGCGTCGCATCGTCAGCGCCGTCACGTGGAAGACCGGGAAGCGCTCGACCGGGGTGTAGAAGCCGGTGTGGTCGCCGAACGGGCCCTCGTCGGTCTCGTCGCCGCGCTCGACGTAGCCTTCGAGCACGATCTCGGCATTCGCCGGCACCTCGACGTCGACGGAGACGCCCTTGACGAGCTCGAGCGGCTCACCCCGCAGGAAGCCCGCGACCATCAGCTCGTCGATGTGCTTCGGCAGCGGCGCGCTCGCCGAATAGGCGCTGATCGGGTCGAGCCCGAGCGCGACGGCGACCTCGAGCCGCCCCTCGCTGAACAGGTAGTCCGCGCGGCCGTCCTTGTGGATCTGCCAGTGCATCGCCGTCTCGCGAGGGCCGAGCACCTGCAGCCGGTACATGCCGACGTTGCGACCGCCCGTCCGCGGGTCGTGCGTGATCACGGCGGGCAGCGTGATGAATGGGCCGCCGTCGCCCGGCCACGCCGTCTGGACCGGCAGCAGCCCGAGGTCGACCTCGTCACCGAGCAGCACCACCTCCTGGCAGGAGCCGCGACGCACCGTCTTCGGCCGTGAGTCGGCGATCGACTTGAGCGTCCTCAAGCCCCTGACCTTCGCGGCGAGCCCCTCGGGCGGCTGCAGCTCGAGGATCTCCGCGAGCCGGGCGGCGACGTCGTCGAGACGCTCGACGCCGAAGGCGAGGCACATCCGCCGCTCGGTGCCGAACTGGTTCAGGAGAAGCGGCAGCGTACTGCCCTTCGGGCGCTCGAAGAGGAGCGCCGGCCCACCCGCCTTGACGACGCGGTCGACGATCTCGGTCGCCTCGAGGTACGGGTCGACCTCCGCCTGCACGCGAACGAGCTCGCCCTCGCGCTCGAGGAGCGCGATCCACTCGCGCAGGTCGCGGGCGGGCGTCAACTAATACGACTGCTGGCGCGCCTGCCGGCGCTCGTCGCGCCGATGAGCGACCCAGTGCGACAGCTCGCCGAGGATGATCACCGACAGGAAGATCAGTCCGACGACGAGCATGCCGAGGATCACGTGCGTGCCTTCGCTGGCGGCGTCGAGGATCATGGCGCGACTCTAGCGGAGTGGCGCGCGAGCGCAGCCCGCACCGCCCCTTCGTCGGGACGGCCGCCGAGCGCCCGGGCCGCCTCCACCCACGCGTCACCGTCGCCCGGCATCCCGTCCGACCGGAGGGCGGCGCAGCGCGCGATCAGCTCGGCCATCGTCGCGACCGCCGGGACGCCGCCGGCCTCTGCGATCCGGACGAGCCCGTGGGCGTAGAGGTAGTCGCCGAGCAGCACCGCCTCGTCCCCGTCCGGCGGCTCGAACAGTCGCGGCCGGCCGTAGTGGACGAGGTACGCCTCGTACACGGTCTCGAGCCCGGACGCGAGCTCGTCGGGGACGAGCGCCGAGAACACCGGCTCCCAGTCGGGGACCGCGCGCAGCGCGCTCGCCCAGACGTCGCTCTCCGAGCGCGCGCCCGCAGCGATCGCGTCACCGACCGAGGACATCGCCCACCGCCGCCAAAGTCTCGTCGATCTCCTCGTCGCCGTGCGCGAGCGAGGGGAACCAGCATTCGTAGGCGCTCGGCGCGATGTACACGCCTCGCTCGTACAGGCCGCGGAAGAGCTCGCCGTACAGCTCCGCGTCCAGGTCGGCGAACCGCTCGACCGGAGCCTCGCGGCCCGGGTACAGCGTGAGCATCGCGCCCACGCGCTGCACGCGTCCGAATGTCTCCAGCCCTCGCTCGAGACGCGAGCTCGCCCGCTCGAGCTCCTCGTAGACGGAAGGGTCGCGCAGGCGCCGCAGCACCGAGATGCCCGCCGCGGTCGCGAGCGGGTTCCCGCTCAGCGTGCCCGCCTGGTAGACACTGCCGGCCGGCGCGAGCTCGGCCATCACGTCGGCGCGCCCGCCGAAGGCCGCGAGCGGCAGGCCGCCGCCCACGATCTTCCCGAGAACGGTCAGGTCGGGCATCACGCCGAAGCGCTCCTGGGCGCCGCCGCGTCCGACCCGGAAGCCGGTGATCACCTCGTCGAAGACGAGCAGCGCGCCGGCAGCGTCGCAGAGGAGGCGAAGCGCCTCGAGGAAGCCCGGCGCAGGCGGCACGCAGCCCATGTTCCCGGCGACCGGCTCGACCACGATCGCGGCGAGCCCTTCGCCGTAGCGCTCGACCGCGGCGGCGACCCCCTCGACGTCGTTGTACTCGCAGACGATCGTGTCCGCCGTGACGCCGGTCGGCACTCCGGGCGAAGCCGGGATGCCGAGCGTCGCGAGCCCGGAGCCGGCGCTCGCGAGAAAGGCGTCGCCGTGGCCGTGGTAGCAGCCGTGGAAGGTGATCACACGGTCGCGCTTCGTGTACCCGCGCGCGAGCCGCAGCGCGGACATCGCCGCCTCGGTGCCGGACGAGACCAGGCGGACGCGCTCGACGGACGGGACCGCGTCGACGATCTCCTGCGCGAGCTCGACCTCGCCTTCGGTCGCGGCACCGAACGTCGTGCCTGCGACCGCGGCCGCGCGTACCGCCTCGACGGTCTCCGGGTCGGCGTGGCCGAAGAGCAGCGGCCCCCACGACTGCACCCAGTCGAGGAGGGTGCGGCCGTCGGGGGTCTCGATCCGTGCGCCCTCGCCGCGCCGGACGAACAGCGGCTCCTCGAGCCCGACGGCGCGCATCGCGCGGACGGGCGAGTTGACCCCGCCGGGGATCAGCTTCAGCGCCCGCTGCCACAGCTCCGTGCGAACTAGATGGCTGATGCCACACCCTCGCGTGTCCGGTTGCGCGCTCTGGGCACGCTGGGCCGCTGCCGGCCGGTTGCGCCCGGCGGAGCCGGGCTCCACCGCCCGTCAGCTGCACGACGCCGGGCCAGCACCGATAGCCCTGCTATCGCCACCGTCCCGTCGCCGCGCCCCAACGTGCCCAGCACGCGCCCCGGAGCAGACAATTTCGCGGCATCACCCATCTAGAGGCGCCAGCCCGCGAACTCCTTCGCCCAGTAGGTGACGACCACGTCGGCACCCGCACGCCGGATCGAGGTCAGCGACTCGACCGCGGCGGCGCGCTCGTCGAGGTGGCCCGCCGCGGCGGCGGCCTTCACCATCGCGTACTCGCCGCTGACGTTGTAGGCGGCGACGGGTACGTCGAACCGTTGCCGGACCGCGTGGACGACGTCGAGGTACGGGAGAGCAGGCTTGACCATCAGCACGTCCGCCCCTTCTGCGACGTCGAGCTCGCACTCGCGGATCGCCTCCCGCACGTTGCCGGAGTCCATCTGGTACCCCCGGCGATCGCCGGCAGCGGGCGTACTGTCGGCCACCTCCCGGAACGGGCCGTAGAACGCCGACGCGTACTTCGCCGAGTAGGCGACGATCGGCGTCTGGGGCAGCTCGGCTCTGATCGCAGCGACCCGGCCGTCCATCATGTCGCTCGGGCACACGGCGTCGGCGCCGTGCTCGACGTGCGAGACGGCTGTGCGCGCGATCAGCTCGAGCGAGGCGTCGTTGTCGACCTCGCCGCCGGCGAGGACGCCGCAGTGCCCGTGCGAGGTGTACTCGCAGAGGCAGACGTCGGTGAGCAGGAGCAGCTCGGGGAAACGCGGGCGCAGCGCGCGCAGCGCCTGCTGGACGATGCCGTCGCCGACCCACGCGCCGGATCCCTCCTCGTCCTTCGACTCCGGGATGCCGAAAAGGAGCACCGCCTTGACGCCGAGGCGCACGAGCTCGTCGCACTCCCGGACGACGGACGCGACCGTGTGGCGACCGAGGCCGGGCAGCTCCGCGTTCGGCAGCGCCTCAGGCGCGACGAAGAGCGGCATCACGAGGTCGTCGACCGACAGGGTCGTCTCGCGGACGAGGTCGCGCAGGGCGGCCGTCCGCCGCAGCCGTCGCAGTCTCGCCGCCGGGAACGTCACGCCCGGAATGGTCGCACAGCCGCTCGGGCGGCCAGCGCGAAGGCGAGGCCGATGCCGACGAGCCAGGCGCACTCCCGCGCGACGGCGCCCCACGGGTGGAAGTCGAAGAGCGTGGCCGAGAACAGCCGGACGCCGTGCGCGAACGGCAGCGCATCGCTCGCCCAGCCCGCCGCCGTGAACACCTCTGCAGGGATGAGACCCAGGAAGACGACGGGCAAGACGACGAGCACGGCGACGAGCGAGGCCGTCCGGGCCTCACGCGCGATCGCGCCCACAAAGGCCCCGACCGAGCCGAGCGCCGCCCCGGTGAGCGCGAGCGCGACCACGAGGAGCGGCAGCCGTGCCCACGGCTCACCGCCCGGGGCATGCCCCGCGACGGTGGCGACGGCGAAGGCGGCCGCGACGCCGAAGCCGAGCACGGCCGAGACGAGAGCGGCGAGCGCCACCTTCGCCGCGACCAGCCGGCCGGGTGAGACGAGCCCGCGGGCGAGCCGGCCGAGGACGTTCTCGTCACGCTCGCCCGCGAGAGCCCCGGCGGCGAGCACGAGCCCCAGGAACGAGATCGTCAGCGCGAGCGCGTAGCTCTCGACCTCTGCCGACAGGGCGGCCGAACGGCCGCGTTGCGGCTCCTCGACGAGCGTGATCGGAGTCGCGGTCGCGCGCAGGGCGTCGTCGGTCTGCGCGAGCGCGAGCCGGGCGTCGTGGACGAAACGTTCGATCCGCTTCGTCCGGTCACCCTGCGGCAGCGCGGCGAGCAGCGCTGCCGTGCGATCCAGGCCGAGCAGGTTGAAGTCGCGTCCGAGAAAGTGGCCGGCGCCGCCGTGAAGGAGCAGTCGGACGTACAGCAGGTTCGCGTCGATGTACGCCCGCTGCAACTTGCGGTTGAGCGTGTAGACGAGCGCCTGGACCTGCTGGCGAACTCGCGGGGCGGTGCCGCCGCGCGTGATCGCGACCTGGAGCGTCGGGCTCTGCACCATCTCCTGGAGCGTCGCCACGAAGCCCGGCGGCACCGTGATCACCGCGACGACCTTGCCGTTCGCCAGCTGGCGCTGCGCCTCCGCCTCGCCGAGCCGGACGAGCGTGACGTTGCGGGCGACCTCGTCGATCGTTCGGTTGACGTTGAACGCGTGGTTGCCGACGACGAGCCGCGCCGGTAGGCCGTCGCGGTCGACGAAGCCGACGCGTGGCTTCGAGCTCGCGTACCCGGCGACGAGGCCGAGGAGCGCGGCGATCACGAGTGGGTAGACGAGGAGGACGCCGAGCAACGCCGGCGTGCGGAGGAGCACGCGGACGTCCTTGCGCAGCACGAGCAGGACGGGCGTCATTGCAGTCGGCCCTCGCGCAGCTCGAGCGTCCGGTCGACACGTCCCTCGAGCTCTTCCCAGTGGTGGGTCGCCACGAGCACCGCGCCCTGCTCGCTGCGCAGGCGGCCGGCGATCTCCCACAGCCGCTCGCGCTGCGTCGGGTCGAGCGACGCCGTGGGCTCGTCGAGCAGCAGCACCCTCGGCGCGGCCACGAGCGACAGGGCGACGTCGAGCCGCTGCCGGTTCCCGACCGAGAGGGCGGCGGCGCGGACGCCGTCCGGAAGCTCGAACTGATCGTGCAGCTCGTCCGCGCGCGCAGCGGGGACCCGCTCGAGCGCGGCGAAGAGCCGCAGGTTCTCCCGCGCGGTCAGCCGGCCGTAGTGCGCCGAGCGTTGCGGGACCCAGCCGACGCGTGCCGTGCACTCGACGCTCCCGGCCGACGGCTCGAGCGCACCCGCGAGGATCGCGAGCAGCGTCGACTTGCCGGCGCCGTTCGGGCCGACGAGCGCCACGACCTCGCCGGGGGCGAGCTCGACGTCGACCGGGTGCAGCGCGACGTGCGACCCGAACGTGCGAGCCACGCCCCGGGCGGCGAGCAGGGTCACTTGCGAACGGCCGCCGGCGGCTCGACCAGCTCGACCTCGACCGGCACGGCCCCGCCCTGCCACGGCTCGAAGGTGATCCGGTCGGCGAAGAACTCCCAGACCGCACGGAGCACCGCGAGCACCGGCAGGGCCGTGAGCGCACCCGGGAGGCCGTAGAACTCCGCGCCGGCGGCGAGACCGAAGATGACGAGGAGCGGGTGGAGACGCAGCGCGTTCCCCATCACGTTCGGGACGACGACGTGGCCCTCGATCTGGTGGATGCCGAGGAAGAGCAGCGCCACCCACACCGCGGAGAGCGGATGGACGACGAGTGCGTAGAGGAGCGGCGGGATCGAGCCGAGCCACGGCCCGAGGTACGGGATCACCTCCGTCAGTGCGACCCAGGCGCCGAACAGCAGGGCGTACTGCTGCGCATGCGGCAGGAGCCCCGACGCGGCGAGCGCCCAGAGCCCCACTCCGGCGCTCGTGCCGATGATCAGGCTCAATGCGGCCTGGCCGCGAACGTACGAGACGATCGCGTGCTCGACCGAACGCAGCAGCGGCTCCTCGCCCGGTCGCGGCGGGTAGCGACGGTCGACGACCCGCCCCAGACGCTGCATGTCGAGCAGCATGTACACCGACACGACGATCAGCAGCACCACGCTGAACAGCGTCTTGCCGATCGAGATCGCCGCGCCCTCGACGAAGGTGACGATCTTGTGGGTGTATTTGCCGACGTCGCGTTGACGGATCTGCCTGACGAGCTTGTGGCCGCGCGCGCGGATCTTCACCGACTTCAGATGGTGGGTGTTGAGCCAGTGCTGCAGGCGGTCGACGTCGCGGTCGGCCGAGGTCTGTCCGGATGCGCCGCGAGTATGGGTGAAGTAGTCGTTGAACCGCGACGCAGCCGTCTTCGTCTGACCGACGACGGCGGTCGCAACCGCTGCGATGACGAGGACGAGCGCCGCCAGGAAGCTCAGGTACACGAGGGCGACCGACAGGCCGCGCGGCAGCCGCAGCTTCTGCAAGCCGCGCACGAGCGGGTTCAGCACGAGCGCGAGCAACGCCGCGACGACGAAGAGGAAGACGACGTGAGCGGCGCCCGTCGCCAGCACCCACGCCAGCACGAGCAGCAGCGGCAACCCCACGAGCTGAATCCAGCGCGGGACCTGGATCCGCGGCGGCGGGCCGGCGGCGCTCATGTCGTCGATGCTACAGCCCGCATCCGCCGAGTCTCGCCGCCGCGTTGGGACTGGTCGTTCGAGGTCGACGGGGCCCTGGCGGTCGACCGTCACGAACTCTGGGACGAACCCGCTCAGCGAAGCCCTCTCCGCCTGTCACAAGCCGCCGGGTTGAAAGCCTCGGAGGCGTCCGCTACGGTGCCCCCGATGCCGCCTCCGGTGCGAAACCGGCGTGCCCGCGCTTCGCGTCGCCGAGAGCTGGAGCTCGAGCGCCGGCGGCGGCGCCTCGCGGCCCTCCTCGCGCTCGTCGCGATCGGTCTACCGATCGTCCTGCTCTCCGCCTTCGGCGGCTCGGGCTCGGTCGCCCAGCTCGCGCCCGCAACCGCCGCGCCGCTGCTGCCGGCCGGCCCGCCCACGCCCGAGATCGTCGCGCGCGAGGGTGCGCTGCAACTGCAGCTCCCGGTCAGCCAGGCGCGCGTGACGGCGATCGGCTACCAGGGCGGCGCGGACGGTGCGCTGGCGCTCTCGGCGCTCGGCACCCAGGCGAACGAGGGCGTCGTCAAGCGCCTGCTGCACGCGATCGTCGGCGGCTCTGCGGGCCGCCCCCGTTGGTATCAGCTGCCGGGCGGGCAAGGCCCCGCCACCTCGGCGCTCGAGGTCGGCGCCGCACCGGGTACCGACGTCTACGCGCCCGTTGACGGCACGGTGCTGGCGATCAGCCAGGTCGTGTTGAACGGACGCCCGTACGGCTCTCGCATCGACATCCAGCCGACCTCGGCGCCTTCGCTCGTCGTCTCGGTGTCGCACGTGCGCGCAGACCCCGCACTGGTCGTCGGCTCACCGCTGACCGCCGTCGGCACGAAGCTCGGCTCGATCGTGGACGTCGCCCGCGCGGAGCGCCAGGCGCTCGCGCGGTACACGAACGACGCCGGCAACCACGTCGTCGTCGAGGTGCACGCCTCTCCGGCGCTCGGCCTGGGCTAGCAGGGCCTCGAGTGCGCATCCTGTTCGTGGCGGACGTCTTCGGCGCGCCCGGCCGGCGCGCCGTCGAGAGCCGTCTCCCGGGCCTGCGGAGCGAGCTCGGCGCCGACTTCTGTATCGTCAACGGCGAGAACGCCGCAGCAGGCCGCGGCATCACGGCGAAGATCGCGACCCGGCTCCTGGAGAGCGGTGCCGACGTGGTGACCCTCGGCAACTGGACCTGGGGGCAGGCCGACTTCGCGCCCTATCTGTCCGGCACCGACCGGGTGCTCCGGCCCGCGAACCTCTCGCCGCGCACACCGGGCACCGGCCTCGCCGTGCACGACGGCGTCGCCGTGATCAACCTGCTGGGAGTCTTCTCGCTCGACCCGTTCGAGAGCCCGTTCCTCGCAGCCGACCGCCTCGTCGAGGAGGCGCGGCGAGAGACGCCGGTAATTGTCGTCGACTTCCACGCGGAGGCAACGAGCGAGAAGGTCGCGCTCGCGCGGCATCTCGACGGACGCGTGACGGCGGTGCTCGGGACGCACACCCACGTGCAGACGAACGACGCGCGCATACTGGCGGGCGGCACGGCGGCGATCACGGACGCAGGCATGACCGGGCCGCACGACTCGGTGATCGGCAGCGACGAGCACAACGCGATCAAGCGATTCCTCACCGGCATGCCGCTGCGGCTCGAGCCGGCCGTGCACGACGTCCGCATCGAGGGCGCACTCGTCGAATGCGACGCCGACGGGCGCGCGACGAGCTGCACCGCTATCCGGGTCGCGGTTCCGTGAGCGTAGGCTCGACGGAGCTCACCGGGAGCGGAGGTACCGGCTTCGCCGGTGCCGGAGCGGGATCCTGCGGCCACGCGAGCACGAGGAAGAGCGTCGCGAGCACCAGGTTGCGGGCGAGGACGACACCCGCGAGGTGGAACGAGCCCACGTAGTCGAAATAGCGCAACGGGAACCACACCTGCGTCAGGACGCAGGCAGCGCTGAGCAGGGCGAGCGCGACCCACCGCCGCTTCCCGCCGACGAGCGGCACGAGCGGGACGAGCCACAGGAGGTACTGCGGCGACAGCACCTTCCCGAAGGCGACGAACGCGCAGACCGCCGCGGCGGAATACGTGAGCAGGCGGCTCCGCGTGACCGGTCCACGCGCGAACTCGATCCAGCAGACGACGATCGCGAGGAGCTGTACGGCCGCGAAGGCCGCGGCCAGGAGGCCGTGCCCCTGGATGTTCTGCGAGCCGTGGCTCGTCACGACCTGCGGCTGCCCGACGACTGCGAGCAGCGACGCGCCGAGGCTCTCGATCTGCAGCGGCCGGTCGGCCTGCCCGTGGACGCTCGCCCAGAGGCCGTGCGGCGCAACGACGGCAAACGGCACGAAGACGGCCACGACGACCGCGAGGCCGACGAGCGGCGCCCGGCGCCGGCCACGCCGCAGCGACCAGACGAGGGCGAGCGGCACGAGGACGAGCGGCCACAGCTTCGCTGCGACCGCGGCGCCCAGGAAGGCCCAGCCCGTTCCGTCGCTGCCCTCGACGAGCGCGAGCAGCGCGAGCGCGACGAGCAGGGCGGGCCAGAGGTCGAACCTCGAGAGGACGAGCGACCCGACGAGCACCGGTGCGAGCGCGGCGTAGAGCGCGGCGCGCCGATCGATCGCCGCGACTGCGATCGTCAATGCGACTCCGCACACGGCCATCAGATCGGCGAAGGCGGAGGCGTAGTCCGAGAACGCCGCCGGCACGAGGAAGACGGGGAGCGCGCCGGGCGGGTACTCGACGGCGAAGTCCCGGTAGGGAATGAGGCCGTGGTCGAGGATCGCGCGCGCGTCGTCGCGGTATCCGGGCCAGTCGACGATCTGATACCGGCCCCAGAACCAGTGGTGGACGGCGACGAAGCACGCGACGAAGAGCGCCGCGGCGACCGCCGACTCAGGGAACGAGCGGAGGAGCCGGCTCGTCACGCGGCCGGCCCGGCACCGGTGCCACGAGCGCCAGGACGACGAAGGGGAAGAACCACGGCAGGTACAGATAGAACCAGTGGGTCAGGACGAGCTCGAAGCCGACGAGCAGCAGCCCCGTGAACGCGGCGAGACGGAGCGGCGAGCGCCGCCGGGGAAACCACCCGAGGACGAGCGACCCGAGGAGGAGGACGACCTCGAGCGCGCGCTGCAGGAGATGCAGGTCGGGCAGACCCTTCGCGTGGTACTGCCGCCAGTCCCAGATCGAGAACGGCGACTCCCGCCCGTACTGGAAGGAGACCGTGCGGTCGTAGAACGTCCGCACGCCGTCCCACGGCGGCCAGTGGAGAAGCACGATCAGGAACACCGCGATCGTCGCCGCGACGAAGGCGGCCAGCATCCGTGCGACCGACCTCGGCCGGCGGGCGTCCGGGTAGCCCAGCCACAGCGGCAGCACGAGCAGCGACGCGAACTTCGTCCAGCCGGCGAGCGCGACGGCGATTCCGCGCACCGAGTCGCTCGTCAGCGCGGCGAAGCCGAGCACGAGCAGCGCGGGCATGATCGCGTCGTTCGTGTTCGAGCTCGACGCGTACTGCGTGAACGGCCATGCCGCCCACGCGAACGCCGCCGCAGCGCCCACTCGAGGCCCACCCAGCCGCCAGCCGACGAGCGCGAGCCCGAAGATCGCGAGCAGGTCGAACACGATCGACGTGAAGTGGACGGAGGGCAGCGAGTCCCAGTGGTGGCTCCAACCGAAGATCAGGTAACCCGGGATGTAGGCGAAGTAGGAGACCGGCCCGTACGTGTCGCCCAGCGGGTTCGCCGTCTCGCAGATGCCGTTCGTCTGCACGCGGTCCCGGATCTCGCCCTCGCTGTCCGCAGGCCCGCACGGCTGCTGCGAGTCCTCGACGGGGAAGTTCCCATACGGCATTTGCCCGTGAACGATGCGGTCGGCGCCGATCACGCCCGAGTAGCCGACGTCGATCACGTTCGACGTGCGCACGTTCAGCCCGACCCGGAAACCGGCGAGGAAGACCGTCGCGGCCGCGAGCAGCCAGACCGGCCACACGACGCCGCCGCGCGGCGGGCGATCCGTGCTCCCCACCCAGAGCAGCCGCACGACGAGCCAGACCATGCCTGGGTAGGCGAGCGGCATCGCCGCGAAGACGTTGCCGCGGTTGAAGAACCAGAGCGAGACGGAGAACGACAGGAGGAAGAGCAGGTCGAGGTTCCGCAGCGCGAAGGGTCGGCGCCAGTCGACGAGCCCGAGCAGGAAGACCGCGCAGAACGCGAGCCAGATCTTGGTGCTGTTGATCTTCGTGCCGCCGAAGGCGCCGGGGTATCCGCGCGCCATCTTCCACGCAACCTGTGGCCCGGTCCAGGCCTCGGTGACCGCTCCTGTGAGATCGTCGACCTTGCCGGTCGCGATCTCCCCCGCGGGCTGGTAGACGACCTGGACCGTCCAGGAGCCGTCCTTGTAGCTCGCCGACGTCTGCACGCGTGGTGCGGGCGGATAGCGCTTCAACCAGTCGTGCACCTTCGGGAAAGCGAGGAACCGCGCGATCGCCTCGGCCTGCGGCAGGCGCGCGGTCTGGCCGATCGTCGGCGCGGGGACGATCGGATTCGTCGTCGTCGTCGATGAAACGGTGGCGGCGTGCGCGACCGGCGCGAGCGCGAGGACGACGGCGACGAGCGCCGCCAGCTTCACCTGCGAAACGACCAGAGCTTGTTGCCGAGGAAGTTGAGGGGAGTGACGAGGACGATCGCGATCGCCTGCGAGACGATCTTCCCCAGGTGCAGCACGTCGAGGAAGACCACGAGCCACAGCTGGTTGACCGCGAGCGCGACGAGCGCGACGACGAAGAAGCGTGCGCCCTGATACGCGAAGCTGCCCTTCTGGTGGGCAAAGGTCCAGTGTCGGTTCCACCAGTAGTTCCATGCCGCGGAGACGACGAACGAGACCGCCGCCGCCTTGTGGGCGCCGATCCCGAGCAGCGCCGCGTAGATGCCGAGGTTGACGACGTAGCCCGAAAAACCGACGATCCCGAACTTCGCGAGCTGGAGCCAGTTGTGTGGGCTACGCAACGCCTGCACGGCGCGCGAGGAGACGGGCACGCGGCGAGGCTAGCGGTTCGCCGAGACGGCTCGGCCCCTCATCCGTCGTGGATCCCGCCCCGCTCGTCGATCCACGGCTCGCCGAGCCCGAGGTCCGACAGGCGGCGCGAGCGGCGGCGGTAGTACTCCGCATCGCTCTCGTCGATCAGCGTGAGCGCCGAATCGAGCGCGATCTGGCCGCTCTCGATGCGGGCGACCGAGAAGGGAAGAAAGCGCTCGGCGCCGTCGCCGCAGAGCACCTCGAAGCCGACGACGCGGTCGGCGTCCGTATGGACGAGCGCCTCGAGCGGCCTGCCGAGCTGGATCCCGTGCAGGCGCACCGGGAGCGCGAGCACCTCCGCCGCTGACCGACCCGTCATTCCCGTTCGATCGTTTCCGCTTCCCCCGAAGGGAAACCGGTGATGAGTGGCACGAACCGAGCCGGCAACAAAGGCATCATCCGTCCGTCGGCGACGTGGACGAGCTCATCGCCAAGCGGGAGGACGAGACGTCCGCCGGGGGCGAGCTGCTCGAGCAGGGCGGGCGGGACGGCGGGGGCGGCGGCGGCAACTGCGATCGCGTCGAACGGCGCGCGGCCCGGGACGCCGAGCGCGCCGTCGCCGACGATCACGTCGACGTCGCCGAACCCGGCGTCGTCCAGGTTGCGCCGTGCCTGCGCGGCCAGCTCCGGGATCCGCTCGACCGAGACGACCTCGGCGGCGAGCATCCGCAGCAGCGCCGCCTGGTAGCCCGATCCGGTGCCGACGTCGAGCACCCGCTCCAGGCCCTCGAGCGCCAGCGCCTGCAGGATGACGGCGACCACGAACGGCTGCGAGATCGTCTGGCCGCAGGGAAGCTGGAGGGCGGCGTCCTCGTAGGCCAGGTGGCGTGCGGCCGACGGGACGAACTGCTCGCGCGGGAGTCGCGCCATCGCCGCGAGGACCCGCTCGTCGTCGATGCCGCGGCGGCGGAGCTGCCGGTCGATCCAGTCACGCATCGCGGAGGTGCTCGACGATCAGCTGCTTCACGTCGACGATCGACGCCGGCGGGGGACCGATCCCGACCGTGAGCATCGGCACCTCGGAGTCCGCCGCCTCCAGCGAGCCGTGGCTGCCGCCACCGAGGTGGTGCCGCCCGGCGAGGTCGACGAACTCGTAGCCGGGCGCGGCCGACACGAGCACTTCGCCGGCGTTCGGGTTTGCGATTGCGGCCGCGGCGCGGGCGCGGCCGTCGGGCACCGCGTCGAGGATCGCGAGGTCCTCGTCGCCGTCGCGCCGGGCGACGACGACACCGTTCTCGCGAAAGACGACGACGCCCGCGCTCGGTTCGGCGTCGAGGCGGCGCGCGACGGCCCTCGGGTCCTCGGTATAGACCATCGCCGCCCGGTTCGACGCCGTGACCAGGTCGCCGCCGACGTCGAGGCGCGCCACCTCCGTGACCCGCGACTGACCGTGGTCCGAGCAGACCACGATCGCGTAGCGCTCGAGGAACGCCTCCGGGCCGCCCGCGGCGTCGAGCAGTGCGGCGATGGCGGCGTCGCTCCGCGCGAGCGCGTCCGGCGTCGCGTCGGGGCCTGCGGCATGCGAAGCGAAGTCGTAGTCCGGGAGGTAGTAGACGAGCAGGTCGAACCCGTCGCGCGTCACGAGCCACCGGCCGACGGCAGCCGCGTACGCGTCGATCGAGCCGAGCGCGCGACTGCGAACGGCGAGCGGCGCGCCGGTCCGGTCGCTCTCGTACAGCGAGTAGAAGAAGAACCGCTTCGGCCCCATGACCGCAGGCGCGCCCGGGATCGTGGGCAGGTGGCGGTGCCGTCCCCGGTAGCAGGTGATGTTCACCGCCGCGGTCGTCAGCCCGCGGTCCTCCAGCGTCTCGTAGACGGTCTCGACGCCGCGCGAGAGATGCCGGGCGTTCAGGTCGACGATCGTGTCGCGCAGCGAGCGCGCGAGCCCGGCCGCGCGGACTGCCCCGAACGACGAGCCGTACTCGACGAGCCGGTGCTCGCCGCGGTGCCACCACACGAGGTGCGGGATGTGATGTCCGTCGGGATGGCTGCCGGTCGCGAGCGACGCGAGGCAGACGGGGGTCAGGGACGGGAACACGGAAGAGGCACGGCGGTACTCCCCGTGCTCCGCGAGGAAACGGAGCGTCGGCAGATCGGCCGACTCGAAGGCCGACGGCGTCAGGCCGTCGATGACGGCGAGGACGACGGGCTTGCGGCCGGCCAATCGACTTCCTAGTCGCGCGCGAGCGTGCGCAGCCCCGCGTGCCGCTCGGGTGACCGGCGCCGGACCCTCACGCCGAGCAGCGGGACGGCCAGGGCTTCGAGGTAGCCGACGACGGGCACGAAGGCGAGTCCCGCGCCGACGAGCGACGCGAGCGCGAGGAGGGTCGCCGTCCCGCCCCGGGTGCCGCCGCGCCGGAGCGCACCGGCGACGAGCGGTGCCGAGCCGAGGGCACCGCAGACGGAGCCGGCAAGGCCGCCGGCCGCCTCGTCCCACTGCCCGAAAGCGAAACCGATCGCGACGGAGATCACGGCGGCGGCAGCCAGGCCGGCGAGGGCGCGGCGGAGCGCGCCGGTCAGGGCGAGCCCGAACGCCGTGCCGAGCCCGACGAAGATGCCGATCGAGTACCAGTCGCCCACGCCACGAGTTTACGCAGGGGCCGAAGTTGGGCAGTACTTCGGCATGACCGACTCTCGTCCGCTCCTCATCTTCTTCTCCTCCTCCCGCTCGGGACCATCCCGGCGGATGGAGAGCCTCGTCGCCCACATCGCCCGCAAGGAACGCTCCCGTATCCGTGTGCTGCAGGTCGACGTCGACCAGCGCGCCGACCTGGCCGAGCGCCTCGCGGTCGAGCTGGCGCCGACACTCGTCCTCGTCGTCGGCCGCAAGGCGGTCGGCCGGATCGAGGGCCGGGCGAGCGCGCCGAAGATCGAGGCGCTGCTCGACGCGCACCTCGTGGCTGCAGCCGCCTAGCCGGTCTCGAGCCGCGCGATCACGTCGAGCGTGAACTGAGCGGCGCGCGCGCCGTCGACGACACGATGGTCGAACGTGACGCTGACGTTCCCGATCGGCGCCACCACGATCTCGCCGTCGCGCACGACGGGGCGGGGGCCGATGCGATGGATGCCGAGGATCCCCACTTCGGGATGGTTGACGAGCGGGGTGACGAACAACCCTCCGAGCTTGCCCGCGCTCGTCACGGTGAAGGTCGAGCCGCGAAGCTCCTCCGGCGCGAGCGCGCCGGCCCGGGCGCGCTCGGCGAGGTCGTCGAGCTCGGCGCCCAGCTCATCGACGGTGCGACCGTCGCACCCGCGCACTACGGGCACCACGAGCCCCTTGTCGGTCTGCACGGCCACGCCGAGGTCGTAGCGGTCGAGATAGACGATCTCGTCGCCCTCGAGCCGCGCGTTCAGCTCGGGGAACTCGCGCAGCGACGCGGCCGTCGCCCGGAGGACGGTCGGCAACAGCGTCGTCAGGTCGACGCCGGTGAAGTCGCATTCCTCGACGAAGGTGACTGCAGGGATCTCGCGGTGTGCGCGCGTCAGGTGCTCCACGATCTGGCGGCGCACGCCCCGCACGGACTCGCGGCGACCCTCGCTCGGCGAGCCGCCGCCCGCCAGGGCACGCACGTCTCCCTCGGTGATCCGCCCACCCGGCCCGGTAGCGGTGACGGACGCCAGGTCGACGCCGAGCTCCTCCGCGACCCGCCGTACGAGCGGCGTCGCCTGGACGCGTCGCGCGGACTCGCGAACCTGGTTCGACTCCGTCGAGCCAGGTTCGGCCGGCTCGCCGATCACGACGAGCACCGTCCCGACGGGCACGACGTCGCCCTCCGCGACGAGGATGCGCGCGACCCGCCCGGCGGCGGGCGACGGGATCTCGACGGTCGTCTTGTCGGTCTGGATCTCGACGAGCGGCGCGTCCTCCGCGATCTCGTCCCCCTCGGCGACGAGCCAGCGCGCGATCTCGCCCTCGGTCAGCCCTTCGCCGAGATCGGGAAGCTTGAACTCGTACGCCATCGGCGGCGGAGCCTACCTGGGGCGGCCCACCCAGGAGCCCGCCGGCACGAGCAGCACGCGCAGGCCCTCGCCAAGGCGCCACAGCGACACCGCAAGCTCGGATCCGTCGAGCTCGGCCGCCACCTCGCGCGGGACGTAGCCCGCCTGCAACGTCCGCGCCTCGTTCCAGATCGCGACCGCGTTCGGATCGTGCTCGTTGTCCGGCTCAGGCACGAGCGCCAGCCTGGCGCCGGGGTCGAACGATGCGTCGGCGACGGCGTCGGCGCGGAACGACACGCCTGCGACCGCGACGACGCGGACCCGCGGGTCCTCCCGGCGGATCACCTCGCCGGTCGCCGCGTCACGCAGGTGGTAGCCGGCGCCGCGGCGGTCGCGCTCGAGCCAGACCCTCAGCCGCGCGCTCACGAAAGAGCGTCGTCGCGCAGCACGCCGTGCACGCCGACCTGCCCGTTGACGATCTGCGTCACGCGAAGATCGACGACGACGCTCGCGAGCGCGAGCGCCTCCGCCCGGCCGAGATCGTGCTCGCGACGGAGCAGCTCGAGCATGCCCTCGACCGCCTGCTTTGCAGCCGCGCCGAGGTCGGCGTCGAAGCCGAACGTGAGCCAGGCGCCGTCGATGCGCGCGCAGGGCCGCTCGAGCGGCAGATCGTCACGCACGTCGAGCGCCAGCAGAGCGCTGCAGGGGCATTCGATCGCCGTCCCGCTGACCTCCCCGTCGCCCTGCGCCGCGTGGCCGTCCCCGGCGGAGAAGCGCGCCCCGTCGACCGGGATCGGCAGGTAGAGCGTGGTGCCGGCGACGAGCTCCTTGCAGTCGATGTTCCCGCCCTGCGGCCGCGGCGGGGCGGTGGAATGCACGCCCGCCCCCACCGGCGGCATGCCCATGACGCCGAGGAACGGGGCGAGGAGCACGCGATGCCCGGTCGACGCGACGCCTTGGCCGCCCTCGAGCCGCCAGGTCATCCGCCGCCCGTCGCCCCACGTCTCGCCCCACGGCCCCGGTGTGACCTCCTCGACCGCGACGACGAGCGTCTGGCCGGCCCGAACGCCGCGCACCTCGATCGGCCCGGCGAGCGCGTGACCGTCGTCCTCGGGCGACGAGCGCGGCTCGAAGACGGAACCGTCGTCCAGCCGCCATCCCGCGTTGGGTACCGCGAACCGCACCGAGTCGCCCGGCTCGAGGACGAGCACCGGCTCGAGGTCGCGCGAGAAGTGGCCGTGCAGCGTGCCGCGTTCGAGCGGAAGCTCGTGGATCACTCGAAGAGCCTTTCGACGGCCGCGGCGACGCGCGCCACGGACGGCATGTAGTGGTCCTCGATCGACCAGTACGGGTAGGGGACGTCGTACCCGGTCACACGCAGCACGGGGCCATGCAGGTCGAAGATCGCGTGCTCGGCGATCAGCGCTGCCAGCTCGGCCCCGAAGCCGGCCGTCCGCGGCGCCTCGTGCACGATCACGGCGCGGCCGGTCTTCGCGACCGACGCGAGGATCGCGTCCTCGTCGAGCGGCCTCAAGGAGCGGACGTCGAGCACCTCGCACGACACGTCGAGCTCCTCGGCGGCCCACTCGCACACCGAGACCATCGCGCCGTAGGCGATCAGCGTCACGTCGCTTCCCTCCCGTGCCAAACGTGCGCGCCCGAGCGGCACCAGATGCTCTCCCTCCGGCACCTCGCCACGCGCGGTCCGGTAGACCAGCTTCGGCTCGAACACCACCACCGGGTCCGGGTCGCGAATCGCCGCCGCCAGCAGCCCCTTCGCATCCGCCGGTGTCGACGGGATCGCCACCTTGATCCCGGGCGTGTGCACGTAGTAGGCCTCGGGCGAGTCGTCGTGCAGCTCGGGCGCCCGCACGCCGCCCCCGTAGGGCATCCGGATCGTGATCGGAAACTCCATCCGGCCGCCGCTCCGCCAGCGGTAGCGGCCGACGTGCGTGATCAGCTGATCGAGGCACGGATAGGAGAACGCGTCGTACTGCATCTCCACCACCGGCCGCCACCCCGCCATGCAGAGCCCGACCGCGGCGCCGAGCATCCCCGCCTCGGCGAGCGGGGTGTCGACACAGCGTTCGGGCCCGAAGCGGTCGAGCAGGCCGGCGGTCGCCCGGAAGACGCCGCCGGCCCGGCCGACGTCCTCCCCGATCACCATCACGTCGGGGTCACGCGCGAGCTCCGTGTGCAGCGCGTCGTTGACCGCCTCGACCAGCGTCAGCTCAGCCACGGCGCAGGCTTCCCGGCGGATCGACGTACGCGTTCGTGAACAGGAGCTCCGGATCGGCCGGCGCCTCCGCCTCCGCGGCGGCGATCCCGGCGCGCAACAGCTCCTCCGCCTCGCGCCGCACCTCGACGGCGCGCTCGTCGGTGAGCACGCCACGCTCCCGCAGCACCTGCTCGAACCGGCCGAGGCATTCGTGCGCGCGCTCCTCCTCGACCCGCGCGGGATCGATGTAGGCGCGCGGGTCGTCGGCCGTCGCGTGCGGCGCCGCACGGTAGTGCACCGCCTCGATCAGCGTCGGCCCGCCCCCGGCACGGGCCCGCTCGACCGCCTCCCGCGCCGCGTCGTGGACCGCGAGCACGTCCAGACCGTCGACCTGCACCCCGGGGATGCCGTAGCCGACCGCCTTGTCCGCGAGCGACCGTGCGCGTGTCTGGGCTTCGAGCGGCGTCGAGATCGCCCAACTGTTGTTGTTGCAGACGAACACCACCGGTGCGTCCATCACGGCCGCGAAGTTGATGCCCTCGTGGAACGCGCCCTCGCTCGTCGCGCCGTCGCCGAAGAACGCCATGGCGACGGTGTCCTCGCCGCGCAGCTTCTTCCCCCACGCGAGGCCGGCGGCATGCGGCACGTGCGTCCCGATCGGCACGCAGATCGAGGCGACGTTCCAGTCGGCGGGGCTCCACCAGCCGGACGGGTGGCCGCGCCACCACTGCAGGATCGTCTCGACGGGCATCCCGCGCACGAGGCCGATCGCCGATTCGCGGTAGCTCGGGAAGATCCAGTCGTCGTCGCTCAGCGCGAACGTCGCGCCCGCCTGGATCGCCTCGTGGTTCCAGAAGATCGCGTACGTCCCGATCCGCCCCTGCCGGTGGTAGACGACCGACCGCTCGTCGTAGGTGCGGAGCAGCACCATGCGCCGGTGGAGCTCGAGGAGCTCGGCTGCGGAGAGGGCCGCCGACATGCGCCGGGAGGCTACCCGAGGCGCCGGGCTAGACCAGGCATTGCAGGGTGCCGCGCCGCGCCTCGAACACCGCCTCGTCGACGTCGCCGAGGTCCTCCCCGTCGACCTGCAGCGGCAGCGGCCGGTCGCAGCGGACTTCGATCCTGTCGAGGTCGAGCCCTGTGAGCACACCGCGTCCGAAGCCCGTCCCGCGCACGAGCGCGGTCACGAACCCGGGCACGTCACGGGGACGCACGCGCTCGGGGGCGGCGAACGCGATCCCGTCCTCGAAGCGCGCGCCGGGCGTGACGTGGAGCCCCACCGGGCCGGCGTACGAGTACGGGTCGCCGTTCGAGACGAGGATGAAGGCCGCGCGGCCGGCACCCTCGATCTCGAGCACGGGCTCCCAGCGGCCGCGGCGCTCGAGCAGCATCCGGACGACCATCAGCCCGAACTGGAAGTCGCCCGGCCGGGCGCCGCCCGGGTCGCGGCCGAGAGCGTCGAGCCGACGGACCGCCTCCGCGTCGAACCCGAGGCCCGCCGAGAAGCAGAAGCGGCGGCCGTTCACCGCACCGAGGGAGATGCGCCGCAGCCGGCCCGCTTCCGCGGCCGCGCCGACAGCGCACGCGGCTGCCACCGGGTCCCGAGGCAGCCCGAGCGCCCGCGCGAAGACGCTCGAGCCGCCGCCCGGCAGGAAGCCGAACGGCGTCCGCCCGTCGGCGCCGTTCAGCGCCTCGTTGTAGGTGCCGTCGCCGGAGAAGACCGCGATCGCATCGACGCCCTCGGCGGCACCCTCGGCGGCGAGCTCCGTGGCGTGCCCCGGCCGCTCGGTGAAACGCGTCCACAAGTCCACGCGCTCGCGCAGCGCATCCTCGACGCGCGTGATGTCGTCGCCGGTCACGTTCGTCGAGTACGGGTTGACGATCAGGAGTAGTCGCTTCACGCTGCTCCGAGCATGCCACGGCGCACTGCCCTGATCGTGGTCGTCCCCGAGGCGGCGTCGTTCTACGACACCGGGAACGGCGTTCCCGCACACGTCACGGTGCTGTTCCCGTTCCTCGACCCCGAGGACGTCGACGAGGCGGCACTGGCCGACCTGTTCGCGAGCTTCCGCGCGTTCGACTTCGCTCTCGACCGGCTCGAGCGCTTCGACGAAGGGACGCAGTGGCTCCGGCCCGTACCGTCCCGCCCGTTCGTCGACCTGACGGCCGCCGTCTGGCAGTGCTGGCCGACGCACCCGCCCTACGAGGGCGCCTTCGACGAGCCGATCCCGCACCTCACCGTCACCACCACCGATGTGCAGCTGCCGATCGCCGCGCGCGCACTCGGGGTGACGCTGATCCAGGAGCGGGAGGCCGACGGCTGGTGGGAGGTGCGCCGCGCGTTCCCGCTCGCGGCTCAGCGCGTCGCGTAGCCGCGCATGCCGTCGAGCAGCATGGCATACAGCCGGTCGGCGAGCGCCGCCGTGTCCGCGCCGGGACGCAGCCACGTGTACGCCCAGTTGGCCGCCGAGAGAACAAGCAGCGCCGCGGTCGCCACGTCCAGGTCGGTGCGCAGCTCGCTCCCCTCGACGCCCTCGCGGAAGAGCTCGCGCACCCGCTCTTCGTAGCGGCGCCGCTCCGCGACGAACGCCTCGCGCCGCTCACCCGAGAGGAAGCGCCACTCGCGCACGAACACCGTGGCCACGTCGAGCTGGGCGGAGACCACCTCCAGGTGCGCATGCAGCGCGAGCCGGATGCGCTCGCCCGCGCGCGCGTCGGCCGGCACGCCGTCGAGCGCGCGGTGGAACGCTTCCGCACCCTCGCACGCGACCTCCCAGAGCAGGTCCTCCTTGGAGGCGATGTGGTGGTACAGCGACGGCTTCTGGACGCCGAGCGCCTCGGCGAGGTCGGCCAGCGACGTGCCCTGGTAGCCGCGCTCGGCGAACAGCCGGGCGGCGATGCGGGTGAGCTCCTCGCGTCTCTCGGACATCTATGATCCGAGCCTAACGAACGGTCGGTAGGGAGGCCACCCGTGGACCAGCGCACCCAGCAGTTCCTCGAGTTCGTCCAGTCCGGCGGCCAGGTGGAGGCGACGGACTGGCTCCCGGACGAGTACCGGCAGCGGTTGCTCAAGTTCGTCGAGATGCACGCGAACTCGGAGCTGATGGGCGTGCTGCCGGAGCGCGAGTGGATCCTGAAGGCGCCGACGCTGCAACGGAAGCTGGCCCTGACCGCGAAGGTGCAGGACGAGGTCGGGCACGCTCAGCTGCTCTACCGCGTCGCCGAGGATCTCGGCAAGCCGCGCGCGCAGATGTTCGCCGACCTGCTCTCCGGCAAGGCGAAGTTCCACAACGTCTTCCACTACCCGACTCGATCCTGGGGCGACGTCGGGGTGATCGCGTGGCTCGTCGACGCCGCGGCGATCATCAGCCAGAAGGCCCTCCTCAAGTGCTCGTACGCGCCGTACGCGCGGATCATGAAGAAGATCTGCTGGGAGGAGTCGTTCCACATTCTGCACGGGCGCGACGTGATCCTCACCCTGATGACCGGCACCGACATGCAGCGTGAGCTGGTGCAGGAGGCGCTCGACCGGTGGTGGGGGCCCCTGATGCAGTTCCACGGCAACCCGATCCCGCGCGACGAGGATCCGATGTGGGTCTGGCGGATCAAGTCGCAGGGCAACGAGGAGGCGAGGCAGCAGTTCCTCGAGGGATACGTGCCGCAGATCCTCGAGCTCGGCCTGACCGTCCCCGACCCGAAGCTCGCGAGGCGCGACGACGGCGTCTGGGAGTACAGCGAGCCGGACTGGGAGGAGCTGCGCTCGGTGGTGACGGGCCACGGGCCGAGCTCGCAGGAGCGGCTCGCGTTCCGCGCCCGCCACCTGGAGCAGGAGAGCTGGGTGCGCGACACCGTGCTCGCCGCCTGATGCCGGTGTTCGAGGTGTTCCGGCAGGAGCGGAAAGGGCAGCCGTTCACGCACGCAGGCTCGATGGTCGCGCCCGACGCCGCGTTCGCCGACGCGTGGGCGCGGGAGCAGTACGGCCGTCGCGGCGAGTCGGCGGCGCTCTGGCTCGTTCCGCGCGACGCGGTGCACCAGGTGACGGAGTGGGCCGACGAGTTCGACCTGAAGTACCGCCGCGTCGACGGGTACTCGATCAAGACGCGGCTGAAGGAGGCACGTGAGCGAGCGGGCAACGCTGCTCCTGACGCTGGCTGACGACGAGCTCATCCTCGGGTGGCGCGACTCGGAGTGGACGGGGATCGCGCCGACGCTCGAGGAGGACGTCGCCTTCTCGTCGATCGCGCAGAACGAGATCGGCCACGCGCGGGCCCTCTACGAGCTCGCCGCACGCGAGCTCGAGACCGACGCCGACGCACTGGCGTTCGACCGCGAGCCGGGCGACTACCGCTGCGCGCCGCTCGTCGAGCTGCGCCTGCTCGACTGGGCCCACACGATCGCACGCCGCTACCTGTACGAGGAGGCCGACCGCGTCCGTATCGGCGCACTGATGAGCTCCGACGACGCCGAGCTCGCCGGGCTCGCCGCGAAGATCGACCGCGAAGAGACCTATCACCGGCTGCATGCAGAGATGTGGGCCGCCCGCCTGCGCGACGAGCCCCGCTTCCGGAACGCGGTGGCCGAGCTCTGGCCGTACGCGCTCGGACTGCTCGAGCCGGCCCTGCGTCCCGAGCTCGCGCGCCGAACCGGACTTTGTGTCGAGTCAACACAAGCGATCGAGCGCGGCGAGCACACGCCCGAGCTCGTCGAGCTCTGGGAGATGATGACCGAGGTGCGCCGCTCGGCGCCGGGTGCGCAGTGGTGAGCGCGGAGCAGGTGTGGGCCGCCCTCGACGAGGTGCCTGACCCGGAGATCCCCGTGATCTCGCTCGTCGATCTCGGCGTCGTCCGCGACGTCTCGGTCGACGGAGACCGCGTGCGCGTCGCCCTGACGCCGACGTTCCTCGGCTGCCCGGCGCTCGAGGCGATGACGCGCGCGCTCGAGCAGGCGATCGCCGGCCTCGGCGCGACGCCCGAGGTCGCCGTGATCACCGACGACTCGTGGTCGACCGACCGCATCACGCCGGCTGGGCGAGAGAAGCTGCGCGCTGCAGGCTTCGCACCGCCGGCGCCGCGCGCGGCCGGCGCGACGACGCTCGTGCAGCTCCGCTCGAAGGCGTTCCGCTGTCCCTACTGCGCCTCGCAGGAGACACGCCTCGAGAACATCTTCGGGCCGACGCCGTGCCGCTCGATCCGCTGGTGCGAGAGCTGCCGCCAGCCGTTCGAGCAGTTCAAGACGATCTAGCCGCGCGACGGCGCAGCCGCAGCAGCAGAGCCGCTTTCCGCCGTCTCGACGTCGACCTCGTACCAGACCAGCTCGTCCTCGCCCGTGAAGCGGGAGCGGCGACGGTGCTGCCACAGCTCCTCGGCAAGCGGCGCGGCGAGCGCGATCGTCCGTACTCCGGCGTCGGTCTTCGGGTCGCTGACATGGCCGCGCACCCAGGTCGAGACGACGTGCAGACGCGGCCCGTCCGGATGCGCGAGATCGACGTCCCGCCATTGCAGCCCGAGCAGCTCGCCGCGCCGCAACCAGGCGTACTGCATCGTCATCGTCATCGCCTTCGCCGTCTGCCGCCACTCCCGCATCGGCTCGCTCTCCGCCTCCGCGATCAGCTCGTCGAATGCACGCAGCACCGCATCGATCTCCTGCACCCGGCCCTGCCGTCTCGCGGGGCGGAACGTTCTGCTCCGCCCCTCACGTGCAGAGCTCTAGCGCGTGTTCCAGAGCGCCGTGTTGACGACGTTCTCGTAGAGCTCCTGCCGTCCGGAGGTGGGACGCGGATCGAGGTCGCCCGACTCGACGCGCTCGGCGAGATCGGCGAGCGACACCGAGCCGTTCATGACTTCGCTGCCGAGTGGGCCGTCCCAGCCTTCGTAGCGTTCGGTCTTCATCGTCGTGAGCGTCCCTTCCTCATGCAGCTTCGCTGCGACGAGCAGGGCGCACGCGAGCGTGTCGATCCCGCCGATGTGAGCGTGGAAGAGATCCGTCCTGTCGATCGACTGGCGGCGGAGCTTGGCGTCGAAGTTGAATCCGCCACTGCCGAGGCCGCCGGCCTGGACGATCTCGTAGAGCGGCAGGACGAAATCCTCGACCGAATTGGGGAACTGGTCGGTGTCCCAGCCGTTCTGAGGGTCGCCGCGGTTGGCGTCGATCGAACCGAGGAGCCCGTGCGCGGTCGCATAGGCCACCTCGTGGTGAAACGAGTGCCCGGCGAGGGTTGCGTGGTTCGCCTCGATGTTGACCTTGTACTCGCTCTCGAGCCCGTGCCGGACGAGGAAGCCGTGGACGACGGCGACGTCGTAGTCGTACTGGTGCTTGGTGGGCTCCATGGGCTTCGGCTCGATGAGGAGCTGCCCCTCGAACCCGATCCGATGCTTCTCCTCCACGACGAGGTGGAGAAACCGAGCCAGCTGCTCGCCCTCGCGACGCAGATCCGTGTTGAGCAACGAGTCGTACCCTTCGCGGCCGCCCCAGAGCACGTAGTTCGCACCGCCCAGACGCTTCGTGACGGCGAGCATGTTCGTGACCTGAGCCGCCGCATACGCGAAGACAGTGGGATCCGGGTTGGTCGCCGCTCCCGCCTGGTAACGAGGGTTCGAGAACATGTTGGCCGTGCCCCAGAGCAGACGCGCACCGGTCTGCTCCTGATAGCCGAGCGCGTCGTCGACGAGCTCCTCCAGATTCGCCTTGAACTCTCGGAAGCTGACGCCCTGCGGCGCGACGTCGAGGTCGTGGAAGCAGTAGAACGGCACGCCCAGCTTCTGGACGAACTCGAACGCGGCACTCATCTTCAAGCGAGCGGCATCCATCGGATCGAGCGTTGTGTCCGTCCACGGACGGTCCAGGGTTCCGACGCCGAACATGTCGCGGCCGTCCCACGCGAAGGAGTGCCAGTAGGCGACGCTGATCCGAAGCCAGTCCTCCATTCGTCTCCCGAGGACGTCGAGATCCGGGTCGTACACCTTGAAGGCAAGTGCATCCGACGAGCGGGCGCTTGCATACGGAATACGAACATCGGCGAAGAATGGCTCAGTCACGGGACTCTCCTTGGTTTGCGCCGGTCGGCGCGCGAATCGCAATTACGGGGCAAGCGTCGGCGCTGAGCATCGCTACGTGGCTGCGAGGGTTTTGAGGCTGCCGTCTGCTCGGAGGT
The DNA here is from genome assembly GCA_963725595.1 of uncultured Thermoleophilia bacterium. Taxonomy (GTDB): domain Bacteria; phylum Actinomycetota; class Thermoleophilia; order Gaiellales; family Gaiellaceae; genus PALSA-600. The sequence goes on from CAVRYT010000005.1 coordinate 481,389, forward strand.
AGACGGGGATGTGTTGGAGGGGTGCGGCTGCTGTTATCCAGCCGTTGTGTGTGACGGGCTCTCCGGTCCAGGCGTTGAGCCACGAGGCCCCGTGGGGGAGGTAGACGTCGCGTTCGCGTGTGCCTTGTGTTGTGATGGGGGCGACGAGGATGTCGGGGCCGAACATGTATTGGTCGCTGACTGCCCAGGCTGGTTCTTCGTCGGGGAACTCGAGGAAGAGCGTGCGCATCGGTGGCAGGCCGCTGCTCGCGGCTGTTGCCATTTGTTCCATGACGTAGGGGCGGAGCCGTTCGCGCAGTGCGAGCTGTTCGCGGATCAGGTCATAGGCTTCTTCGCCGAACGACCAAACTTCGTTGGGGGCGCCGGTTTGGCCGGCGCCGACGAGCGGGCCCGGCTCGCGGACACCGTGCAGGCGAAAGAGCGGGCAGAAGACGCCGAACTGGAACCAGCGCACGATGAGCTCCTGGAAGTACGGGGTGGTCGGGTCGCCGTTTCGGAAGCCGCCGATGTCGGTCGTCCACCAGGGGATCCCGGAGATGCCCATGTTCAGGCCGGCCTTCACTTGCGCGGCCAAAGCTTCGAAGGTTGATTCGATGTCGCCCGACCAGACGGCGGTGCCGTAGCGCTGGCTGCCCGCCCAGGCCGAGCGGCAGAGCAAGAGCACCTCGTCTTCGCCGCTTGCGCGTAGCCCTTCGTAGAAGCCGCGGGCATGCTCGCGGGGGTAGATGCCCTGCACCTCGGAGCCTTGGCCGGCGAAGTACTGGGCCTGCTCGGCGTTGTCGGCGAGGATCTCCGGTTCGCAGGCATCCAGCCAGAAGGCCCGAATGCCGCAGCGGCGATAGCCCTCAGCGATTCTCTCCCAAAGGTAGCGGCGCGCTTCAGGATTGGTCGAGTCGTAGAAGCGCATGAAGACCTGGTCGTCGCTGCCCTTGTCCCAGAACGCAAGGTGCAGCGGCAAGCCCGACCGGTTGCCCACCAAGAGGCCGCGCCGGTCCATCTCCTGGTAGGTGTCGCTGCTGGGGTTGACCGTCGGCCAGACCGAGACCATCAACTCGGCCCCGAGCTCCCGCAGCTCATCCACCATCGCCTGCGGATCCGGCCACTCCGCCGGGTCGAACCTCCACTCGCCCTGGCGCGTCCAGTGGAAGTAGTCGCAGACGATCACCGAGAGCGGCAGACCGCGGCGCTTGTACTCGCGGGCGACCTCGAGCAGCTCCTCCTGCGTCCGGTAGCGCAACTTCGACTGCCAAAACCCCGACGCCCACCCGGGCAGCATCGGCGGCAACCCCGTCGCCTGCGCATGGCGGCTGACGATCTCGGCCGGCGTCGAGCCCGCCGTCACCCAATAGTCGATCTGGCGGGCCGCATCAGCAACCCACCGCGTGCGGTTGACACCCAACTCGACCCGGCCGACACCCGGCATGTTCCAGAGAAACCCGTAGCCGCGGCTGGAAAGCGCAAACGGAACCGACACCTCCGTGTTGCGCTGCACAAGATCAAGCACGGCCCCCTTCTGATCCAACAGACCATGCTGATGCTGGCCGAACCCGAAAAACCGCTCTCCCGGGTAGGCGTCAAACGTCACCTCAGACGCATAAAGATCGCCACCGCCCCGGCGGTAGCGCCGCTGCGCAGGCGACGTGAAATGCGGGACGCTCTCGGCAAACAACTCCTCGCCGTCCGCCCGGAGGAAACGCACCAGGGGTGGAAAGCCGACGAACCGCTCCTCATGGTTGGTGTACACCTCGACGGCGAGGTCACCGTTGCGCAGCCGCGCTCGGTCGTCGCCGACCTCGACCTGGACCTCGTTGGCTCCGGCCTCGCCCAAGGCGCTGCCGGGCGTCTCCGTGATCGACGCCCCGAGAGTCGAACGCACCCGAACACCGCTCTCACCCCACGCGTCGACCTGGAGGACCTCCCCACCCTCGAACACGGTGAAGCCGGTCTCACGACCAACGAACGTTGCCAATTCTCTCTCTCCTTAGCTTTCGAGGACGCCTTCTCGTCCAGGTGGGATCTCGTGGAGTCTCGCCCTCGAGTCGCGCGCGAGGAGCATGACCGAGCCTTCGAACTCGCGCTCCAGCTCCACGCGCAACTCGCCCGAGCTCAAATCGAACGCGGGAGCCGACGGAGCAAACGTTCCGGCGAGCTGCCACTCCCCGGCGGGAAGTGGCACAACGAGCTCGCGCGGCGGCGTCGCGAATGTATGAACGACCACGAGCGCCTGGTCGCCGGCGTCCGCGACGCGAACGACCGCCTGGGCCCCACGCGGATGCCGCCAGGACGATCCAATCTGAGCGTGGACGCGGCTCCGTCCGTCCTTGATGATCGATGCCGCGCGTCGGTAGAGGCCGATCGCGTCGCGCACGAGCTCCCATTGCTCGCCGCTGAGCTCGTCGATCGCGCCAGAGAGGCAGAGCCGGCCGAGGAACCCGGCGGCGAGGGAGTATCCGAGACACTGGGATGAGTCCTCCGGGTGGAGCACGGCCCAGATCTGGGATTGCCGCGGCAGCATCAGGCGATGGAGGTTCGCGGCAATGATCGGGATCTCGAGCGCCTCGTGGGCGTCCGAGAACGAGCCCATGCTCGCCAGCTCGAGCATCGAGGGCTCGAGCCGGTGGCCGCCGGACGAGCAGACTTCGATCACGAGCTCGGGAAGCGAAGCGTGCAGCTCGCGGAAGAAGTCCTGCACTGCGAGGATGTGCTCGAGCAGGCCTTGTCCGAGCGACTCCGAACCGTCGACGCCGATCCCGAGCGTCTCGTTGTAGTCAACCTTGATGTAGCCGAACCCTGCGTCTCGCACGAGGCCGACGACCCGTTCGCGGAGGTACTCGCGCACCCACGGGTCGCGGAAGTCCCAGAAGCGCCGGCGGCCCGCGGTGATCGGCACGCCGTCTCGGTGCAGGAGATGCTCCGTCAGCCCGAACTGGGGCGACTCCTCGCCCACGACCTCGAACTCGAACCAGAGCCCTGGGATCAGCCCCTCCTCGCGGATCGCCGCTGCGGTGGCGCCGATTCCCTGCGGGAACAGGCGCTCACTCGCGATCCACTCACCCTGCGAGCGCTCCCAGCTCGCGCCTTTGGACTCGTACCAACCAGCGTCGATGACGAGGTAGCGAACGCCTGCGCCTCGCAGTCGACGCGCAAGCGCGACCGTTCGCGCGTGGCTCGGGTTCCCCCAGGTCGTGCAGAACTCGTTGAACGCGACTGGAAGCGAGGCTTCCGCAGCCGGGACGCGCTCGGCAGCAGGCCGTTGCATCGCCGTCAGGCGCTGACAGAGATCGTCGAGATCGCCCGCGACAGTTGAGAAGACAGCCGGCGGGCTCGACACCGACTCGCCGGGCGCGACGACCCTCAGCCAGTGTCCGAACTCGTGGTCGGCAATGCCACCGGACAGCGTCAGCTGGTCGTCGCGGCGATACACCTCCATCTGCCACGAGCCCGCCCAAGCAAGCTGCGCGCCCCAGAACACGCCTGCCGCACGATCCTCGAGCGCGAGGAACGGAAACCAGCCGCGCACCGGCATCGAGCCGACCTGACCGAAGCGCTCGGCGCGAACGCCGTGACCCGACCACGAGCGCTCGAGGCTCAGTGCCTCGACTGACTCGCAGACATGCCTGGCCTCGGCGCTCCACGTGCTGCGGAAGCGGTGCAGGTGGAGTCGATCGGGCGCATCGTCGACCGCGAACGGTGTCAGACCCGACAGCGCAAAGCTCGCTAGGAGCTCCAGCGACAACGGTCGCTCGCCCTCGTTGAGGAACGCGGTATCGATCGTGAGCGCGGGATCGTCTTCCCGGTAGCGGAGCCGATGCTCGCATGCATAGCCGCGGCCGGAGCGCACAGTCGTGACGATCCGAACCGCGTCCGCCGACTGCGTAACCTCCTGTCCCGCATAGCGCAGGCTTGCGAGCGTCTCGCTGTTGCGCATGGTCCGGCCCTGGCTGAATCCGTCGACCGCGTCGCCCGCGAGCTTCACCTGCACAAGCGGCTCGACGACCCAGGCACGGATGGGCCGCATGAACTCCGGCAGGAGCTCGATCTCGCGCGTCTCGAGGAACTCGCGGCGAGTCACGACCCGCTCCGACCTCGAGGCCGGGAATGCGCGAAGCCCCACTGTCTGGTCGGCTGCCAGCACGTACTCCACCACCATGTCTCCGAGCTCGAAGCGGGAGAGCGTGGTCGCGTATGCGCCTGTCGTCGATGCCATCATCCTCGGGCCTCGGTGGACGGCGAAAGCGGATCGGACGCGATCCCTGAACAGCCGCTCAGGGGTCGCCCATCCTCACCCGTACGCCACGCCCGTTTGTAGAACCAGATTCGAATACGGAGTAGCTTCGCCGGTGCGCACGACGAACTGCGCCGAAGCGGCCATCAGCTTGAGCTCCTCGTGGCTCACCTCGACCACGTCCGGGAAGTACGCGCGAATCCGACCTGCCTGGGGGGCGTTGTGCCCGATGGTCTCTTTCGCCATGGTCGCTTTCTCCACCACAACCTCAGCGGTCACGGCAGCGAGGACCGAGTCAAACGACGGCACTCCGTAAACCACCGCCAGGTCGATGACCTTGACCCCACGCGCCGTCGGAAAGCCGGCGTCGCTGATGGCGAAGATGTCCGTGTGTCGCAGGCCGGCAAGCGCCGCCGCGAGCTGAGCGTGGACGATCCCCTGACGGAGCACGCCGAACCTCCCTAATCCGCGGCAACGAGGATCTTGACCTCGTGCCCCGAGTCGATGGCCGCGAACGCCGCGGCGGCGCTCGCGAGCGGGAACGTCGCCGTCACGAACCGATCCGCGTCGACGACACCCTTTGCGAGCATGCTCATCGCGTCGCGGAAGTCCTCGGCGCGATACGTGGCAACGCCCTGGACACGCACCTGGAACTCCTGCACCACCGGCAGGTCGATCGTGACCGGCTTGCGAGCGCCTCCCACGACCATGACCGTGCCGCCCTTCAGCGCGATCTTGATCGCTTCAGGCAGCGTCTGCTGGTTCGACACGCAGTCGAAGACGACGTCGCCACTTTCGCCGAGCGCGGCTCGAACCTCACCTGCGAGATCGTCCGCGGCTGCGTCCACCACCGCGTCCGCGCCCAGCTCGAGGGCCAGGTCGCGCTTCGCAGGCACGAGGTCCGTGCTGACGATTCTTCGCGCGCCGGCTTCGCGTGCCGCGATCATCGTCAAGAGCCCGATGCTTCCCGACCCGAGCACCGCAACCGCCTTGCCGCTCAGGTCGCCTGCCACGCGCACCGCGTGAACGCCGGTGGCCGCGGGCTCCACGAGCACCGCCTGCCGGTCGTTGAAGTTGGCGGGAATCTTGTGCAGCCGCGAAGCGGGAACCGAGAAGACGTCGGCCATCCCGCCTTCCCGGTAGCCGCAGCCGAAGAATCGCAGGTCCTCACAGAGGTTCTCGGCATTGTTGAGGCACGGCTTGCAGCGCCCGCAGGGAATGGTCGGCTCCACGGTCACGCGGTCGCCAATGTTGATCTCGCGCACGTCGTCGCCGACCGCGATCACGACGCCGACAACTTCATGCCCCGGGTAGTAGGGCGGCCCCATGAAGGCGTGCTCGCCGTGGAGCGCCGCCTTGTCCGATCCACACACCCCAGCGAGTGACAACTGCACGAGCGCGTCGTCTCGTTCCAGGTGCGGCAGCGCCTCGGTGACCACCTCGACGCTGCCGGGAGCACTCACCAACACGCGCCTGCGGACAGCGTCGCCGTTCGTCATCGCGCGATCACCCCGTCGAGATCCCAGAGGTCCTCCCACGACTGCCCGTCTCTCCACAGGAAGACCTGGCCCTTGATCAACCGGCTTCCCTTGTCGATACTTGCGATTGCCCGCATCTCTTCGTCCGTGAGCCAGTCTCCGGTCGCCGCCTCCAGGTTCGCCCGGTAGTGGTCGGGGTTCGTCGAGAAGGGAATAGGGATCTGCCCTCGTTGCACCGCCCATTTGATGCAAAGCGGAGCGGGGTGAATCCCATGTGCGCGCGCGATCGACACGATCACCGGATCCTCGATGTCAACCGTGTCCCCGGGAGCACGGTCGCGCTCGGGTCGACGCGGCGAGCCGATCGGGCAGAACGCGATGGGCACGATTCCTTCGGCGTTCAGATACACGAGGAGCTCGGGCTGCTGGAAATGCGGATGCAGCTCCAGTTCGTTCGCGGCCGGCCGGATGCGCGCGTCGGCGAGGAGAAGCTCAAGCTTCGGGATGGTCGTGTTGGACGTGCCGATGTGGCGGACGAGACCCATGTCCACCAGTTCCTCCAGCTTCCTCCAGGTTTCCATGAACGCGTCGTGGGCGTACGGGCGCGCATTGGGCGCGCGCACCGTGACGTCGCAGCCGGGAGGGTGAGAATTCGGAAACGGCCAGTGGACGAGATAGAGGTCCATGTAGTCCAGGCGAAGGTCGGTGAGGGACTTCCGGCACGCTGCGTGCACGTTTTCCGGCGCGTGCTTGTCGTTCCAGAGCTTCGACGTCACCCAGATGTCCTCGCGGGGCAAGCGGCTCAGGGCGTGTCCGATTGTCGCCTCGTTGCCGTAGACTGCGGCGCAATCGAAATGCCGGTAACCGACTTCGAACGCTCCTTGCACGGCAGCTGCGACGTCTTCCGGCCCGACAACATCCGAGCCGAACGTTCCGAGGCCCACGGCCGGCATGAGCGAGCCGCCCGCGAGCTCGCGCTTCGGCACCCGTGCAGGATCGACGCCGACGGCGCGCTCGGTTCCGGTTTCGGCTCGACTAGGCTGCATCTGGCTCTCCGCCGGGTTGGAGCGGCGCACCGAAGTCGTCGAGGAAACCTTTGCCTGATTCGCTGCAAAATCGTGCTCCATGCTGGTCGCGCCACTCCCCCGCATCTAGTTCCTCAAGACTTGTTTTTCCCTGGATTGTCCAGCACAATCGAGACATGTGCCAGCCTGTGAATCAATGCCCTCAGGCGTCCCGAGTTGCGAGAAAACGTTACCTCGGAGTAAGGTATATCCCGTGCCGAGTTCGTGTCAAGTCACCCCGGCCGCTCGCGCGCCAGGTATGAGGAGAGCTCCGAGGAAGGAGTTGCGTTGACGACCATCGTCGACGTGGCGCGCAGGGCCGGAGTCTCGATCTCCACCGTTTCTCGCGTCCTGAACGGGAAGGGCAACGTCGATCCGGTGCTGGCGACGAAGGTCACGCGGGCGGCGAAGCAGTTGGACTACAGCCCGAACCGAGTGGCGCGCAGCCTCCGGCTCCGCCACAACCGCGTCTGGGCGCTCGTCATCTCGGACATCCGGACGGGGCCGTTCTTCGCCGATCTCGTGCGCGGTGTCCAAGACGGTGCGCACGAATCCGAGTACTCGATGTTTCTCTGCAACGCCGATGAGGATCCGATCAAGGAGGCCGGCTATCTCCAGCTCGCCGTCGCCGAGAACGTCGCCGGCGTCATCCTGACGCCCTCGGGGGCAGCCACCGATCTCGAGCCGCTGCTCGACGCCGGCATCCACGTGGTTCTCGTCGACCGGAAGCTCCCCGGAACGCAGGCCGACACGGTCGTCGCCGACAACATCGGCGGGGCCACGCAGGCCGTCGAGCACCTGCACGCAAACGGATACCGCCGGATCGCGTGCATCAGCGGACCGCTGACGACGACGACCGGCTCCGAGCGTCTCATGGGCTACCGGATGGCGCTGGAGCGAGTGGGCCTCCCGGCAGACGACTCCCTGATTCGCATCGCGGACTTCCGTGAGGAGGGAGGACGCCAGGCGATCAAGGAACTGCTTGCGCAGGACACGTGTCCGGACGCGGTCTTCATCACCAACAACCGGATGACGGCCGGCGCGCTCGAAGGCATCGAAGAGGCGAGCCTCTCCGTCCCCGACGAGATCGCTGTCGTCGGCTACGACGAGATCTCGTGGGCGACGTTGCTGCGCACCGCGCTGACGACCGTCAGCCAGCCGGCGTACGACCTCGGCCACGAGAGCTCCCGCCTGCTCCTGAGCCGCCTCGAGGGTTATTCGGGCACAGCCCGGATGGTGATGCTGCCGACGTCCCTGAACGTCAGAGCCAGCTCCGCTCCCGCGTCGCCGAGACTCGACCGGAACTAGCCGTGACGGCCCGCGCACACTCCGTGGGGTCGACGCGCGCCGAGGCGGGTAAACGATTTCTCGGCCGAAAAGTGGTGACGATCGGCGAGATCCTCGCCGAAGTGATGGCGCAGGAGCGGGGGTCGGGCTTCCGAGAGCCGCTGGCGCTCGTCGGCCCCTTCCCGAGCGGAGCCCCCGCCATCTTCATCGACCAGGTGGCGCGACTCGGGCAGGCCTGCGGGATCATCGGCTGCGTCGGCGAGGACGACTTCGGCCGGGTCAACCTCGAGCGGCTGACGCGTGACGGCGTCGATGTGGCGGCAGTCGACGTGCTGCCCGGCCACGCGACGGGAAGTGCCTTCGTGCGCTACCGGGAGGGCGGAGGGCGCGACTTCGTCTTCAACATCAAGGACAGCGCGTGCGGCCAGATCAGCCTGACGAAGGCAGGCCTCACGCTCCTTGAAGAGTGCGGCCACCTGCACATCTCGGGCGCCTCGCTGTTCTCGGACCGCATCATCGACGTGGTCTTCGAAGCGGTGCAGTTGGTCAAGCGAAACGGAGGCTCCGTCTCCTTCGATCCCAACGTGCGCAAGGAGGTCATGGGCGACCGGAAGGTGTTCGCCGCGCTCAAGAAGATTCTCTTGACGTGCAACACGTTCCTACCGAGCGGCGACGAGCTGAGGGTGTTGACGGATGCCACCGCGCCGGACGAAGCGGTGCGGGAGATCCTCGCGCTCGGGGTCAGCGAGATCGTCGTCAAGCAGGGGATCGACGGCGCCGCCTACTACAGTCGCGAGGGCCGCGTCGAGCGGCCGGCCTACCCGGTGCAGGAAGTCGATCCCACTGGTGCGGGCGACTGCTTCGACGCCGCCTTCATCACGTGCCGCCTGCAGGGTCGCAGTGTCGAGGAGAGTCTCGACCACGCTAATGCAGCGGGCGCTCGGGCCGTGACGGTCAGGGGTCCCATGGAAGGCACGTCGGACTTCGCGCAGCTCGATGCTCTACGGTCGGCGCGACGGTCGCCAGGCAGCGCTCGGCTGCGAATCGCGGACTGGCTTCTTCGCAGCGCCGCCGGCGCGGCACCCGCCGCCGGCATCACGTCCGTGTGCTCGGCGCAGCCGCTGGTGCTCGAGGCGGCGATGCTCGAAGCCGCGTCGCAGGGAAGCCCGGTGCTGATCGAGGCGACCTGCAACCAGGTCAACCACATAGGGGGCTATACGGGGCTGACGCCCGCGGACTTCGTCAACCTCGTTCAAGACGTCGCCGGCACGATCTCGTTTCCATGCAGCGAGATCGTGCTCGGTGGCGACCATCTCGGGCCGAGCCCGTGGCGCCACCTTGCTGCCGAGGAGGCGCTGGCGGAGGCGGAGGCGATGGTCGCCGCGTACGTCGACGCGGGCTTCGAGAAGATCCACCTGGATACGAGCATGGGCTGCAAGGGCGAGCCCGACTGCATTCCCGCGGAGCTGGCGGCGGCGCGCGCCGCGCAACTCGCAGTCGTCGCGGAGAGGGCCGGCGCTGCGGCGAACGCCGACCTTCGCTATGTCGTGGGCACCGAGGTTCCGACGCCCGGCGGCGCGAGGGAGGAGATCGAGCGGCTCGAGGTGACGCGCCCCGAGGCCGTTGTCGCAACCGTGGACGAGCATCGGCGCGCCTTTGTTGCAGCCGGCGCTCCCTCTGCTTCCGAAAACATCGTCGCCGTGGTCGTCCAACCCGGGATCGAGTTCGACGACCAGAAGGTGGTCGTCTACGGTCCGGAGCCTGCGGCGCGTCTCCGAACGGCGCTCGCCGAGCTGCCGGGACTCGTCTTCGAGGCCCACTCGACGGACTACCAGCCGCCGGACGCGCTCGCACAGCTCGTGCGTGACGGGTTTGCGATCCTCAAGGTCGGGCCCGCACTCACCTTCGCCTACCGCCGAGCTCTCTATGCGCTCGACCGGGTAGCGGCTGCGCTCGACCAAAGCTGGTCGGCGCATTCGCTCATAGCAGAGATGGAGAACGTCATGCTCGCCGACCCCCGGCACTGGCAGTCGCACTATCACGGCGGCGCGGAGCAGGAACGATGGCTCCGCCATTTCGGCTACAGCGATCGCGTTCGGTACTACTGGCCCTCTCCGGCCTCAAGGCGAGCAGTCGAAGGGCTGCTCGGCCGGCTCGGCGAGAGAAGCATCCCGTCGAGCCTCATCCTTGAGTTCTTTCCGGAAGCTCACGCGCGCGTCGTCGACGGGAGTCTTGTTCCGCAGCCGAGGAGCCTGCTCGTGGAAGCCGTGCGCGACGTGCTCCGGGACTACGCGGCAGCCTGCGCCGGCGGGTGATTGGCAGGGATCGGGAGAACGTTTTGCGGAGAACGTTTTCTGTCGAAGAGAGTTGGGAGTTGGGAGGATGGTGAGCGGGATTACTCCCCAAGAATCCCTGTAAATCTGCATAATCTGCATCATCGCCGGCGCGACAACTCACGTAAATATGTGGCGACAAGCGAGAGGAAGTGGCGGATTCCAGCAAAGGTTTCCCCTTGACGTGGCCTGCCGAAGGTCGTACGTTTCCGGTTGTGCGCGAGACGGCTTCTGGGATCGCTCTGCCGGCCCTCGCCGCGCCACGGCTGTCTAGCTCGTGGCCTCGAAAGGAGGATTCACACGATGAAGTCATCCATCAGCCGTAGGCTCTGGGCGATTCCGCTTGGGGTCTGCGTCGCGATCGCCGCGATCGTGGCTGCGGGAGCCATGACCGGTTCGGCTGCAGGCAGTTCGGCCGCATCGGCCAAGGCGAGCTCCACACCGCTCGTCGTCTGGTACGACGCAGCGCGCGCCGCTTACGTGAAGGAGTACAAGGCGACCCATCCGCACGCCAACATCAAGTGGGTGCTGTACAGCGGCGACAACAACGGCGACGGCACGCTGCAGTCGAAGTTCTCGCTGTACAACCGCGTCGGCTGGAAGGCGGGGGTGTCTCCGGACGTGGTCTTCGACGAGGAGAACTACGAAGGCGGCTGGCTCGGCGCGCCGCCGTTCAACGACCTGCTCGACCTGACGCCCTACGTCTCGAAGAGCGTTCGCAACAACATCGAGGGCATGAGCCTCTGCACCGTCAACGGCAAGGTTGTCTGCCTGCGCAACGACAACGCCGCGAACGTGCTCTGGGTCAACACTGACCTGTTCGCGAAGTTCTTCCCCGGCCAGGCGCCTCCGACCACGTGGCAGCAGTACGCCGCGGACGGCCAGGCGCTGGTCAAGAGTCACCCGGGCTACTACATCGGTGAGTTCGGTCAGCCTTGGGATGCGGAGACCTACCTGTGGGGCAACGAGTGCCCGCTCAACCAGGCGATTGGTCCCCAGAAGCTCCTGAGCAACCCGGCTTCGCCGAACTGCACGAAGATCGCGAGCCTGATCGACTCGGCCCTGGGCGCGTTCACGCACAACGGCCCGTTCACGACCGCGTGGGTCACCGACAAGACCGCGCAGCACATGGTCATGGACGTCGGGGCGATCTGGCAGGGAACCGCGATCTACCCGGATCGAGTTCCGGCAGCAATGGTCCGGGAACCAACGTCATGGCGGCATACCCGACGCCGGTGGCAACCAACGGCGCTCACGTGACCGGCTCGATCGGCGGCGGGCTGTGGATGGTGACGTCGCACACCAAGCAGCCGAAGGCGGCCGCAGCGCTGGTCGCAGTACATGGTCACGAGCCCGAAGATCCAGGCGGATCCGACCGTCACGCAGGGCCTGCCGGCCTATAAGCCCGATCAGGACAAGTGGCTTGCGTCGCTCAACGGCGTCTTCGCCAATCCGACGGAGACGAAGGCTGCCATCAAGCAGGCCGCAGGCCAGATCTGGTCCGGATGGAGCGCTGTGCCGTGGAGCGTCGAGAGCATCTTCGGCAACACCGTCACGCCGGGCCTCGTCTCGCGGTGGCACGTTCACGTCGGCGCTCGCGACACTCGGTGCGAACATCAAGTCAGCGGCGCAGAGCGCCGGCTGGCAGGTCGTAAGCAAGAAGTAGTAAGCAACGCGAATGACTCCTCCCTCGGCAACGGCTGTCCCCGGCGAGCGCGCAAGCGCCCGCCGGGGCAGGCGTGCCGAGAGAATGCGTGAGCAGCCGCCGGCCGGCACCTCGCGCACAGCCGGGTACTTCTTCGTCGCTCTCTACGTCGGGCTGCTGCTACTGCTCGGCATCGTGCCGGTGGTCTACGCGATCTACCTCGCGCTGAGTCACCCAGCTGCGAGCGGCGGACCGGACTTCATCGGCACGTTCAGCGACTATCGCTTCCTTCCGGCGTTCGAGCACGTCATCGAGTTCATGGCCTTCTGGCTGATCAGTCAGACCGTCCTCGTGGTCGCGCTCGTTCTGATGCTCCACAACCTGACGTCGCGGGTCGGCGCGGTCTATCGATTCCTCTTCTACATCCCCGGGGCTCTCGCAGGCGCGGCGAGCGTGATCGTCTGGCTGTTCATGCTCGACCCGAGCGCGAGCCCGTTCGCGTTCGTCCTGCACTGGTTCGGCTACGCGCAGTTCAACAACACGATCGCGCCGTGCAACCTCCCAGTGATCTTCGCGATCATGGCGTTCTGGACCGGCGCCGGAGGGTGGATCGTCGTGATGTACGGCGCGCTGAACAACATCCCCCACGAGCTGATCGAAGCTGCCGCAGATCGACGGCGCGAACGCGTTTCAGACGGCGCTGCGGATCAAGCTTCCGCTGATCAGGAAGTGGGTCGTCTACATGCTCGTCCTGTCGTTCGCCGGCGGCACGCAGCTGTTCGTCGAGCCCGCGGTGCTGGGCACGGCGTCGCTCGGCGTCGGGATCAGCAAGTACTGGTCGCCGAATCAGCTCGCCTGGTTCGTCGCGTCCCAGTACAGCTACTACAACCAGGCCGCCGCGATCTCCGTCGACCTGCTCGTGTTCGGCCTCGTCGTCGCGGCGGTTCTCGTCTGGCGCGGAAGACTGTTCGAGGTCGAGTGATGGCGATCCCCCGACGTTACGTCGTTCCGCCTCGTCGCTCTGGTCGTCCTGCTTGATCTTCACGGCGTTCTTCTTCGTGCCGATCGTCTGGCTGTTTCTCGCGCCGACCAAGACGGACGGCCAGCTGCTGACGCAGTCGCCGTTCGCGTTCGGCAGCCTGCGACACGCTCGCGCACACCTTCCACACGGATCGTCACGTACAACGGCGACAGCCTCCTGATCTGGCTGAAGAACTCGGCGATCTACTCGTTCGGCGGCACGGCGCTGGCGATCTTCGCGGCGATTCCCGCCGGCTACGGGCTGGCGCTGACGCAGTTCATCGGGCGCCGCGCGCTGCTGGCGATCACGCTCGTCGTGATGATCATGCCGGCGACCGCGCTCGTGCTGCCGCTGTTTCTCGAGATGGACAAGATCGGCCTGTACGGCACGATCTGGGCGCTGATCCTGCCGTTCGGGTTCTTCCCCTTCGGCGTCTACCTCACGTACATCTACTTCTCGTCGACGATCCCGAAGGACCTGCTCGCGGCGGCGCGGATCGACGGAGCCGGCGAGTGGAGGGTGTTCCGCTACATCGCGCTGCCGCTCGCGCGACCGATCGTCGCGCTCGTCGGATTCTTCGCGTTCGTCGCGTCCTGGAACAACTTCTTCCTCCCGTTCGTGATGACGTACGACAACTCGAAGTACCCGCTGCAGATCGGGCTGCAGCAGCTGATCGGCTCGACCGCGTCGTTCAACCCTGCGAACTTCAGCGCGGGCAGCAGCGTCGTCGTGCTCCACCGGCCCGACCTTGCCATGGCGGTGATCATCGCGATCGCGCCCGTGCTGATCGTCTTCCTGTTCGCGCAGCGTGCCCTCGTCTCGGGCATGCTCGCGGGCGCGACCAAGGAGTAGCAAAGGAGCTTCATGGCCACCGTGACCTTCGAAGACGCGACTCGGATCTATCCGAAGAGCGACCGGCCCGCAGTCGACGAGCTCAACCTCGAGGTCCACGACGGCGAGCTCTTCGTGCTCGTGGGACCCTCGGGCTGCGGCAAGACGACAACTCTTCGCATGCTCGCGGGTCTCGAGCACGTAGACGAGGGCGCGATCTTGATCGACGGCAAGGACGTCGTGAAGCTTCCGCCGCGCGACCGCGACATCGCGATGGTGTTCCAGAACTACGCGTTGTATCCGCACATGAACGTGGCGGAGAACATGGGCTTCGCGCTGCGGATGGCAGGGGTGCCCAAGGCCGAGATCGCCGAGCGCGTTCAGGCGGCAGCGAAGATCCTCGACATCGAGGAGTTCCTGGAGCGCAAGCCGCGCCAGCTCTCGGGCGGGCAGCGCCAGCGGGTCGCGATGGGCCGCGCGATCGTCCGCCAGCCGCGCGTCTTCCTGATGGATGAGCCGCTCTCGAATCTGGACGCGAAACTGCGCGTCGCCACGAGAGCCGAGATCGCAGGGCTGCAGCGCCAGCTCGGGGTGACCACGCTCTACGTCACGCACGACCAGGTCGAGGCGATGACCATGGGTGATCGCGTCGCCGTCATGAAGGACGGCCTGCTTCAGCAGTGCGACACGCCGCGCGCGCTCTACGCCGATCCCGTGAACGCTTTCGTGGCGGGCTTCATCGGGTCGCCCGCGATGAACCTCCTCCAGGGCACGGTCGAGGCAGGTGGCGTCAGGATCGCATCGACTTTCATCCCGGTTGCCGGCGGCTTGCCGAAGGCCGTCGGCGAGGCCGTCACCGTCGGGCTGCGGCCGGAGTCGCTCTCGCTGGCACCAGCAGGCGACGGCCTCCCGGTGATCGTCACGATCGTCGAGGAGCTCGGCGCCGAGGCTTTCGTGCACGCCCAGCTGGCGGACCAGACCGCCGACTCCGTGAAGGCGAACATCATTGCGCGCGCGGAGCCGCTCTCGGCTCCGGACAAGGGTGACGTGATCCACCTGCACGTCAAGGAAGGATCGATGCTGTTCTTCGACGCCCTGTCGGGCGATCGGATCGCCACTCGCTCGTAACTCCCGGCGGCTCGGTTGTCTGCCGGGGTGATACTCCGGCTCAACGAGTGTCGGCGGGGGACGGCTGCGCCGTCGACCGATTCGCACAGGTAGAAGCGGCTTTCGCGCCCGGTGCGATCGCCGTACACGGCGACGACCGAGTCCGCCAGCGCGCTTGCGCTTCCCGCGTCGGCGAGCACGACGATCGAGCCGCCGAACCGAGCCGGTCGCGACGGTGGATCTCGCCCTCGGGCGATTCTTCGCGTCCTTCGTCGAGTTCAGGCGGCCGGAGTTCGAGGGCGCGATGCGTGTGGGGTGCATTAACTCGGTTTCGGCTTGGTGGGCGCGAGCTCGGCCGCACAGTCGTGCGCCCGTCCCGCTGATCCCCGAGGAGTTGTCCTTGTTCTGGTCGCTCTGTTACCTGGCGTTCCGCTGCCTGCTCCGGCTCGTCCTGCTGCGTCCGCGCTCGTGCGAGTTCAAGGAGCTGGAGATCGTCGTGCTTCGGCATCAGCTGGCGGTACTTCGCCGGCAGAAAGTCGCCCGCAACTGACGACGAACGATCGAGTCTTCTTGGCTGCGGCGAGTCGGTGGCCGTACTCCCGCTCTTCCGTCGCCGGGTTGTACCGGACGCGCATCGGTTTGCCCGATGCGGGGGTCGGTGAAGACTTCGCTCGTCGGTCGAGAGGGCTCGTTGCCGCCCTTGCGCTTGCTTCGATAACCGCCCGCACGTCCGGCGGGGGCGCTCGATCAGACGTGTCGAAGCCTGCAGCCCTCGGCTCCGAGGAGCTCTTGGGCTACGGGCTTCGACCCTGTCTGATGTCGGTTCGCTCAGGCGGTCGTCCGAGAGAAGACCGCGACGATCACGACGAGCAACAACAGAACGAACAAGAACTTCGAGATGAAGATCCCGCCACCGACTGCGAGCAGCAGGATCAGCAAAGCAAGGAGTAGCAGCATGTCTGCCTACCTTTCATCGATAACGAAGGATGCGGGGTGAGCGCCCGGCGATCTTGAGCCAGGCTCACCCGATCTGAGTCGCGTTAGGGCTGAGGTGTCACGTCTTGCACGACTGTCGTGCGACGGCCACCGGCACCGACACCGCCCCAACTCGACCAGAAGACGAGCGAAAGGACGAGCCCGATAATCCCGACGACCAGCAGGATCACTCCCACGATGTGGATGTTGAGCCCCGACACCGTCGCATCGACGGCCCAGGTCAGGATCGCACCAGCGGCGATCAACAGCAGGCTGACTCCGGTCCCCATGATCCCTCCTTTGTTCGTGGTCCCACCAACAGGCGCCACACAGAGTCTCCTCGCGAGCAAATCGCGAAACATCCACTCGCGACTCTTCCGCTAACTCCGCGGCCCGGCAGGAGGCAGCCTGGATGGCGTGAACTTGGGCTTGTGAACCCGGCAACGCGCCTCTGGAACGCGATCCAGGGCGACCCGGTCTTCATGCGCCGTGTCAACGGCTGGCTGGCGTTGTTCTGGATCTCGATGATCCCGATCTCGTACGCATTCGGCTGGCTGAGCAGCGTCACGTACGTCTCAGCCCTGTCGCTCTGGGCGCTCGTCGCCGGCCACTGGTCGTCCTGGCAAGCCGCACGGGTCGAGGTCGCCCAGGAACGCGAGATTCAACGGCAGAAGGATGAGCCGATGGAGGACAAGGTCGTCGAGAGGATTGTCGAGAAGACCGACGTCGAGTCGAGATAGAGGCTCTGGCACCGCCGAACCTAGCGTTCCCTCTCGTGACGCTCGCCGGCCGGAGGCATCAGTGCCGTAACCTCCGTCTCTCAGTACGACGTCGCCTGCTTCCAGGTCTCTCAGCACTGACAGCTCGACCAAGGAGTACGCCAGGGGAGGGCCCGCGCGACGCGGCCCTCCCACTCTGATGGGGAGAAGCGTGTACCCGTCTGCAGCCGTGCGCCAGGGTCCTGTCGCCTTGACTCTGTCCGCCCAGCGCTTCCCGGCGAGGTTTGAACTCGACGTAGATCATCGCAGCGCCGCCTCCTCCGAATGTTGTACTGAACTTGCTACCGACCTGAGCGCACCTGACTGCACCTGAGCGGACGGAAGCGGCCCCGAAGAGCCGCTCCCGTCCTCAGGTGTACCTACTCGGCTTGTTCAAGACGATCTAGCTCGAGGGCCCGCCGGAGAGGCTCGGGTAGCGGCCGCTGAGCAGCAGGAGGTACGCGTAGGTCTGGAGCTCGTAGCCCAGCATCCACGCGCTCACGTCGCGCATGCCCGTGCTCATCCGCCCGGCGAAGAGGCAGTAGAACCAGCCCAGGAACGCCACCACCTGGTTGACGAGCCGGAAGACGTAGCAGAGCAGGAGCGCGGGCACAGCGAGCAGGATCCGGAAGAAGACGGCCAGTCGCGACTGGGGCGCGGGCGGGTCGATGCGGAGGTCGACCGGGTACGAGCCGGGCTCGCCGAGGAACGGCGGCCAGGGATCCGCGAGCAGGAACACGTACGCCGACAGGTGCGCCCCGGCACGGAGGAAGCGTCCGAGAAACGCGTGCAACGAGCCGGGCACGCGTCCGGTGAAGAGCGCCACAAGCCACGCGACGAAGACGGCCGGGTACGCGAGGATCGACCAGAGCGAGAGCCAGATCGCCTGCGGGATCGCGAGCAGGAGCCGGAAGAAGACGGTCAGCCGGTTCCGGCGAAGGTCGTCGTCGACGATCAGGCCGATCGGGTGTCGCTGGGCCGTGGCGCTCACTGCGCCGCTCCTCGCTCGAACTCGATGCTGCTGCTGGCAAGTGTGGGGTAGCGGTCGGTCAGAAGCAGCAGGTACCCCCACGTCTGGGCCTGGAAGCGGAGCCAGTAGGCGGTCAGGTCGCGGAAGCCGCGCGGGTAGCGGCCAGTGGCGAGCGCGAAGACGCCCCCGAGGAACGCGACGACGTATGTCACGTACGTGAGCACGACCGTGAACACGTACGCCGGGATCACGAGCAGGATCCGCAACGCGGTCTTCCAGCGGGCCTGCGGGCCGGGCGGAGGCAGCACGAGGTCGATCGGGTACCCCGGCCAGCCCCTGAACGACGGGTACGGGTCGGCGGCGAAGAACAGGTACGCGTAGACGTGCGCCTGGTAGCGGACGAACCGCGACGTCCAGGCATGGACGCCTGGGCTCGGGCGTCCCTTGACGAGGGTGATCACCCAGTTGACGAAGACGACCGGCACCGCGAGGTACTGCCAGAGACCGAGCACGACGAGATGCGGTAGGGCGAGCAGCCAGCGCAGCGCAACGGTCAGCCGCCACCGGCGAAGGTCGTCGGCGACCACGAGCCGGATCGGGTGCGGCCAGTCGGGCTCGGCGCCCGTGAAGTGCGCGTCGCGCTTCTCGAGGAACGCGGCAACGCCCTCCTTGAAGTCCGGCGTCTGGGTCAGCTCGGCCTGCGTGGTCGCCTCGAGCTCGAGCTGCTCGGCGAGGCTCGCCGTCTCTGCGGCGTCGAGCAGGCGCTTCGTGTGCCAGACGGCGCGCGTCGGCATATCCGCGAAGAGCTGGGCGACTTCGCGCGCACGCTCGGGCAGCTCCTCGTCCGCCACCACCTCGGAGACGAGGCCCCACGCGCGCGCCTCCTCGGCGCCGAGCCGCCGTCCGGTCGTCAGCCACTCGAACGCTCTCGCGGCGCCGAGGAGCCGGCGGACGAGCCACGTGCCACCGGAGTCCGGCACGAGGCCGATCTTGACGAACGCGGGCACGAAGCTCGCCGACGCGGCCGCGATGCGGACGTCGCAGGCAAGCGCGAGCGACATCCCGGCGCCGGCCGCCGGGCCGTTCACGACCGCGAGCACCGGCTTCTCGAGGGCGCGGATCGCGAGCACGTTGCGGTGGTAGTTGTCGCGGAGGTTCTGGGCGACGTCGCCGGCGCCGGAGCCGAACTCCTGCAGGTCCTGCCCGACGCAGAAGCCGCGTCCGGCGCCCGTGATCACGACAGCGCGGATCGTCGGGTCGTCCTTGGCGCGACGGAGGCCGTCATGGATCCCGTCGTGGACGGCCCGGTTGAGGGCGTTCAGCACCTCGGGGCGGTTGAGCGTGATCGTGAGGACGGCGCCGTCGCGCGTCACGTCGACTTCGGGCACGCGCCAACCATAGACCGCGGTCCGGATCGGACATGCCCGGGGACTGTCCCCGGGCATGTCCCTCCGGGCTGCCTAGTGATGCGGCAGGCGAAGCCGGCGGTGCTCGAGGGCCGCTGTCCGGCGGTGCTGCCGGCGGCCGCGCGGCCGGCGCGACGGCCTGCGCAGGAGCGCGGCTGCCGCGACGAGCTCGAGCCCCAGCAGCAGGCGGACGGGATCGACGGCCGGCCGCCACGTCACGTCGTCGCCGCGGATCACCCACGCTCCGCTCGGCCGGGCGATCAGCCCGAAGCCGCCGCCGCCGTCGCCGTCGCGGTCGCTTCCCCCTCCGCCGCCGCCGCGCACCGACGACGCCGGGATGACCGTGACGCCGTCTCGCTCGTACGGGTCCCCGTACTCGCGCCGCGCCCCGAGGGTCTCGCGCGCCTGCGCGATCAGCTCCTCCGCGTTCATCTCGCCTCCTTCCGACGAGCCGACGTTCTCGCGGCCACCCGGCCGCCGCATCAGGGAGATCACCTACAGTCCTCCCGGATGGACGGCTACGAGCGCTTCCCCGGCCTCGAGCTCGACCGCCCGGCGCCCCACGTGCTCAGGCTCACCCTGCGGTCGCCCGGGCGCCTCAACGCCGTCGACGCGTCGGCGCACCGCGAGCTCGCGGCGGTCTGGCGGGCGATCGGCGACGACGACGAGACGCGGGTCGTGCTCGTTCGCGGCGCAGACGGCGCCTTCAGCGCGGGCGGCGACCTGGACCTCGTGCTCGACATCGCCCGCGATCCCGCGACGCGGCTGCGCGTGTTCCAGGAGGCCCGCGACCTCGTCTACAACCTGATCGACTGCCCGAAGCCGGTCGTCTCGGCGATGGCCGGCCCGGCCGTCGGCGCCGGGCTCGCGGTCGGGCTCCTCGCCGACGTCTCGCTGGCCACGCCCTCGACGCGCATCGTCGACGGCCACACGAGGCTCGGCGTCGCGGCGGGCGACCACGCCGTGATCGTCTGGCCACTCCTGTGCGGCCTCGCGAAGGCGAAGTACCACCTCCTCCTCTGCGAGCCGCTCGACGGCGCCGAGGCGGAGCGGATCGGCCTCGTCTCGCTGTGCGTGCCGGAGGACGAGCTCGAGGAGCGCGCGCTCGCGATCGCCGTTCGCCTCGCGGAGGGCTCCCAGCCGGCGCTGCGGCACACGAAGCTCGCCCTGAACAACTGGCTGCGCACGGCAGGGCCTGCTTTCGACGCGTCGCTCGCGCTCGAGTTCCTCGACATGACCTCCGGCGAGGTCGAGGAGGGTGTGGCCGCGATCCGCGAGAAGCGGCCGCCCCGCTTCTCCTAGAGCTCGTCCAGCTCGAGGAACTCGACCGTCGGCCGCGGCAGGCCCCGCTCCCGAGCATCACGGCCCGTGGCGAGGAACTCCTCGCTCGCGGTCGCGACGTCGAACGCGGCCCGATCGGCGAACTCCCACTCCGCGTAGTACGCGTGCGGCGGCTCCCCCACGGGCGAGCCGATCACCGGTCCGTGCCTGAAGACCGACCCGGGCACGCGGCGACACAGCTCCGCATGCTCGGCATACGACTCCGATACCGGCGCTTCTCCATAGAGTACGACCACCCTGAGCACTCGTCCCCCTTCGTCGTCGGAAGGAGCCTAGCGTCGCCCTCGCGACCGCCGCGGGCTCGCGCGCGGTGGCGTCGGCGGCCTGAACGACGTCCTGCGAACGCCCGCCTGGATGTGAATCGGCGGCGTGACGGGCCTGACGATCGTGACCTCGATCACGTTCGGGGGGCGCGCATCGGCGCGACCGCTGATGAAGCTGGGAATCGGCGCGGCCCTCTCGCTCGTTCGATAGAGGGTGAGCGCGAACACGAAGGTCTGGACCGCGCTCGTCACGGTGTACCTGCTCTGGGGGTCGACGTACCTCGGGATCGCGTACGCAGGCGAGACGATCCCACCGCTCTTCGCGGCCTCGACCCGCTTCATCGCGGCAGGCGCGCTGCTGGGCGTGATCGTCTTCGTCCGAGGCGGGACGCTACGCGTCCCTCGCCGCACCCTGGCGTCCTGCGTGCTCGTCGGCTGCCTGCTCCCCGGCGCGAACGCGATGCTCTTCTTCGCCGAGCGGCAGGTGCCGAGCGGCCTCGCGTCGCTGATCTTCGCGTCGGTGCCGCTGTGGCTCGCCGCACTGCGGCTGACGCGGGAGAGACTGCCCTGGCAGGTGCTCGCCGGCGTCGGCCTCGGCTTCGCGGGCGTCGCCGTGCTCGCCCGGCCGGCGGGCGGGGCCGACACGTGGGGGATCGCTCTCGTCGTCGGTGCGACGATGATGTGGGCAACCGGGTCGTATTTGTCGTCGCGTCTCCCGATGCCGTCGGACCCGTTCGCCGCCACCTCGCTCGAGACACTGGCCGGCGGCCTCGTGCTGCTGCCGTTCTCGCTTCTGACGCTGCACCACTTCTCGCCGTCCGCAGCATCGCTCGCGGGTTGGGCCTACCTGGTCACGTTCGGATCGCTGCTCGGCCTCACGGCGTACGTCTGGCTGCTCGGCAACGCGCCGCTCGGGCTCGTCTCGACCTACGCCTACGTGAACCCGATCGTGGCGATCACGCTCGGCGTCATCTTCCGCGGCGAGCACGTGACGTGGCGCCTGCTCGCGGGTGCGGCGATCGTCGTCGTCGCGGTGGCGACCGTGGTGCGGCAGGAACCGGCCATGGCGCGCGAGGACACCGTGCCAGAGCCGGTCGCAGTCGACTAGAGACAGATGTCGTCGGGCCGGACGGGGACGCGCGTCAGCGGCCGTCCCGTGGCGGAGCGCAGAGCTGCGACTACAGCGGCGGTCGAGACGACGGTCGGCGGCTCACCGACGCCCTTGACGCCGTACGGCGCCTCCGGCTCGGGATCCTCGATCAGCACCGACTCGATCGGTGGCATGTCGAGCGTCGTCGGGATCAGGTAGTCGGTGAAGCTCGCGTTCGTGATCAGGCCGCCGCTCGTCCGGATCTCCTCCATCAGCGCGAGCCCGAGGCCCTGCGCGGTGCCGCCCTCGATCTGCCCCTCGACGAGCCTGCGGTTCAGCGCCTTGCCGACGTCCTGGGCCGCGCCGATCCAGACGACGCGGGAGAGGCCGAGGTCGACGTCCACCTCGGCGACGACCTTCATCGCGCACGCCGCGAACGCGACATGCGCGCGCTCACCCGTGATCTGCCCGGTCTCCGGGTCGAGCGGTGTCGTGCGCGGATGGCGGTAGACGCGCTCCACGTCGACCTCCTCGCCCGGCCGTCTCTCGCGCTCGTCGAGGGCCGCCCTGCAGGCGTCGCGTACCGCGCCTGCCACCATCCACGTCAGCCGCGACGCCGACGCAGAGCCCGACGACTCGACGCTCCCAGTCTGTGACGGCGCGAGCCGCACGTCGTCGACGCCGAGCTCGGTGCGCGCGACATGCAGCATCACCTCCGTCACTCCCTGCCCCACCTCGGCGGCCGCGCAATGCACCTCCGCCCAGCCGTCCGGATGGAGACGAACCCTCGCAGCGGTGCAGTCGTCGAACCCCTCCGAGTAGGCGATGTTCTTGAAGCCGACGGCGAAGCCGACGCCGCGGTGCACGCCCTCGCCGTTCGACGTGTTGCCGGCGCCGCCCGGCAGCCTCAGTGGATCGCGTGGGAGCGGCTCCTCCGGCGGAGGCTCGAGCGCCGCGGCGGCACGGATCGTCTCGGCGACCGGGAGCGAGCCGGTGATCCGCTGACCGGTCGGAAGCACGTCGCCGGGCTCGAGCGCGTTGAGGAGGCGCAGCTCGACCGGGTCGATGTCGAGCGCGGCGGCGAGCCTGTCCATCTGCGCCTCGGCGGCGAAGCAGGTCTGCACCGCGCCGAAGCCGCGCATCGCGCCGCACGGCGGGTTGTTGGTGTAGACGCACGTCGACTCGATCAGTGCGTTCGCGACCTCGTACGGGCCGACGGCGAACGAGGCGGCATTCGAGGTCACCGCCGTCGACGAGGACGCGTAGGCCCCTCCGTCGAGCAGGATGCGCATGCGGACGTTGACGAGCCGCCCGTCCCGCGTCGCACGATGCTCGCACCAGATCCGTGCGGGATGGCGATGGACGTGCCCCGTGAACGACTCCTCGCGGTTGTAGACGATCTTCACGGGCCGTCCCGTATGCAGCGCGAGCATCGCCCCGTGCAGCTGCATCGACAGGTCCTCGCGGCCGCCGAACGCCCCGCCGACGCCGGCGAGATGGATGCGCACCTGCTCCAGCGGCAGGCCGAGGCACGGCGCGACCTGTGCGCGATCGACGTGCAGCCACTGGGTCGCGACGTAGATGTCGACGCCGCCCTCGCCGTCGGGCACGGCCAGCCCGGACTCCGGCCCGAGGAACGCCTGGTCCTGCATCCCGATCTCGTAGGTGCCGGACACGCTGACGTCGCCCTCCGCGTCCGGATCGCCGTGCCGGATCACCATATGACGCACGACGTTCGGCCGCTGGTCGTCGAGATAGCCGTGGCCGTGCGTCGGCCGGCCGGGGTGCAGGTCGGGCAGCTCCGTCGCACGCTCCATGTCGTCGACCGGCGGCAGCGGCTCGTAGACAACGCGGATCCGCTCGGCTGCGCGGCGTGCCTGTTCGGGGTGCTCCGCGGCGACGAGCGCCACCGGTTCGCCGACGTAGAGCACGCGATCGATCGCGAGCACCGGCTGGTCGGCGAACTCGAGGCCGTAGTGCGTCTTCCCGGGTACGTCGGCGTGCGTGAGCACGGCGTGGACGCCGGGCAGCGAGAGCGCCTCCGAAATGTCGAGCTCGACCACGCGAGCGTGCGCGTGCGGGCTCCGGACCGTGTGCCCGTGGAGCATCCCGGGCACGAGGAGATCGCTCGCATAGGCGAAGGCGCCCTGCACCTTGGGCGGCGCGTCGGCGCGCGGCGCGAGCTTCGCCGTCCGTCCGACCTGGAGGGCCTGCGTCACGGGCGCTCCGCAGCGAGGCGCACGGCGTCGAGGATCTTCGCGTAGCCGGTGCAGCGGCAGAGGTTGCCCGAGAGCGCTTCGCGGATCTCGTCGTCGGTCGGGCTCGGGGAACGGCGCAGGAGGTCGGCCGCCGCGACGACGAGGCCGGGCGTGCAGAAGCCGCACTGCACGGCGCCCGTCTCCACGAACGCCTGCTGCACCGGATGCAGCGTCTCGTCATCGGCGAGCCCCTCGACGGTCGTCACGTCGTGGCCGTCCGCCTGCGCCGCGAGCACGAGGCAGGCGCACACGAGCGTGCCGTCGAGGAGCACGGAGCACGAGCCGCACTCCCCTTGCTCGCAGGCGTTCTTCGAGCCTGGGAGACCGAGCTTCTCGCGGAGCGCGAAGAGGAGCGACTCGCCCTCCCAGCAATCCGCCTCGCAGCGTTCGCCGTTGACGGTCAGCGAGATCCTCATAGAAGCACCCGTTTCAAGGCACGCTCGGCGAGGACGCGCAACGCGTGGCGGCGATAGCGCGCGCTACCGCGCACGTCGTCGATCGGGGCGGCGGCCGCCGCGACGGCCTCCGCGAAGCCGTCGGCGTCTTCCCGCGGCGCCGTCACGAGGAGCGGGCGGGGCGAGGCCGATCCGAACGACGCCCGCAGCTCGTCGCCCGCCGAGAGCGCGAGCGAGCAGACCGCGATCACCATCGCGTTCCGCGGCCCGACCTTCATGAAGGTCTGCGGCGACCGCGACGGCGTCACCCACACCGCGGTGATCAGCTCGTCCGGCTCGAGGACGGTCCGCTTCACGCCTGTGACGAACTCGGTGACCGGGACGCGCCTCGTGCCGCGGACAGACGTGCATTCGACCTCGGCGCCCTCCACGACGAGCGGCGGGATCGCGTCGCCCGCCGGCGACGCGGTGCCGAGGTTGCCGCCGATCGTGCCGCGGTTGCGGATCTGCGGCGACCCTACCGTGCGAGAGGCCTCGGCCAGCGACCGCAGGTCGTCCCGCAGAGGCGCGCGCTCGAGCTCCGCGTAGGTGAGCCCTGCGCCGAGGCGCAGCGAGCCGTCGTGGCGCTCCACGCCGCGCAGCTCGGCGACCTCGTTCAGGTTCAGCAGCGCAGCCGGCCGCGCCCGGTCGAAGTTGAGCGCGACGAGCACGTCGGTCCCGCCCTGCACGACCCATGCCTCCGGCTGCTCTGCCCGCATCGTGAGCGCCTCGTCGAGCGTCCTGGGAGTGAGGACATCCACGGTTGCGAAGGGTACGGTTCTGCGGCAGTGGACGCTCCCCTCTCGCGCCGGCTCGCCGTGGCGCGCGGCGACGAGCCCGCGGACCTCGTCGTCCGAGGCGGCCGTGTGCTGTCGGTGTTCACGCGCGAGTGGCTCGAGACCGATGTCGCCGTCGTCGACGGCGTCGTCGCCGGGCTCGGCGACTACGACGGCCGCGAGACGCTCGACGCGTCGGGCCGCTACGTCTCCCCGGGCTTCATCGACGCACACGTGCACCTCGAGTCGTCCAAGCTGCTCGCCGACGAGTTCGCACGGCTCGTGCTGCCGTTCGGGACGACTACCGTCGTCGCCGACCCGCACGAGCTCGCGAACGTGCTCGGGACGGACGGCGTCCACTGGCTCCTCGACGCGACCGCAGGGCTGCCGCTCGACGTGTTCTTCATGGCGTCGTCGTGCGTGCCGGCGTCGTCGTTCGAGTCACCGCGCCGCGCCCTCACGCCGGGCGACCTCGATGCGCTCCTGCGCCGCCGCCGCGTGATCGGGCTCGCCGAGATGATGAACTTCCCCGGCGTCGTCTCCGGGTCACAGCAGGAGCTCGACAAGCTCGGTCTCGCGACGCACGTCGACGGCCACGCGCCGGGCGTCCTGGGCCACGCCCTGAACGCGTACGCGGCAGCCGGCATCGGCTCCGACCACGAGGCGTACACCGCCGAGGAGGGGCGCGAGCGCTTGCGGGCCGGGATGTGGCTGCTCGTTCGCGAGGCGACCGCGGCACGGAACCTCCGGGCGCTCCTCCCGCTCCTCGCCGAGTACGGGCCCGGTCGCATCGCCTTCTGCACCGACGACCGCGAGCCCGAGCACATCGCCGAGGACGGCCACGTCAACGGGATGGTGCGCGAAGCGGTCGCCTTCGGCATCCCGCCCGAGGACGCACTGGTCTGCGCCTCGCTCAACCCCGCTCTGTGGCACGACCTGCGCGGCTTCGGCGCGATCGCGCCGGGCTACCGCGCCGACCTGCTGCTCCTGCCCGACCTGACGAGCTTCGTCCCCGACGTCGTGCTGAAGAACGGCCGCCCCGTCGAGTCGTTCCCGCGGGCCGAGGTGCCGGACTGGGTGCGCCACACGATGCGCATCGGCGCCTTCGGCCCCGAGATGTTCCGCGTGCCCTGGGAGGGGGGCGACGCACGGGTGATCGGGATCGTGCCCGGTCAGATCGTCACCGACAGCCTCGTCGCGACGCCGCCGGTGCGGGCGGGCGAGGCGGTGGCCGACCCCTCGCAGGATCTCGCCAAGATCGCCGTCGTCGAGCGCCACCTCGGGACCGGCCGCGTCGGGCTCGCCTTCGTGCGCGGGTTCGGCCTTCAGCGAGGGGCGATCGCGTCGTCGGTCGCCCACGACGCGCACAACGTCGTCGTCGTCGGCATGAACGACGCGTCGATGGCCGCCGCCGTGCGCCGGCTCGCGAACCGCGGCGGCGGCATCGTCGTCGTCGACGGGGCGGAGGTGCTCGCCGAGCTGCCGCTGCCCGTCGCCGGCCTGCTCTCGGATGCGCCGCTCGAGGAGGTGATCGCGCAGTCGCATGCGCTCGGCGCCGCCGCGCGGGCGCTCGGTTGCACGCTCGAGGCGCCCTTCCAGCACCTGTCGTTCCTGGCGCTCTCGGTGATCCCGTCGCTCAAGCTCACCGATCGCGGCCTGGTCGACGTCGACCGCTTCGAGCTCGTCCCGCTGGAGGCCGGCCCGTGATCCTCGGCAACTGCTGGGTCGTGACGATGGACGACGCCGGCACCGAGCACGACCGGGGCTACGTGCGGATCGAGGACGGCCTCGTGGCCGAGGTCGGAGCCGGCGACCCGCCGGGCCCGTTCGACGACCTGCAGGGCGCGGTCGTCACGCCCGGGCTCGTCAACACGCACCACCACCTCTACCAGACGCTGACCCGCGCCCGGGCGCAGCAGGCCGACCTCTTCACGTGGCTGAAGGCGCTGTACCCGGTCTGGGCGCGGCTCGACGACGAGATGGAGCACGCGGCCGCACGATGTGGGCTGGCCGAGCTCGCCCTGTCGGGGTGCACGACGGTGTT
This sequence comes from uncultured Thermoleophilia bacterium, assembly GCA_963725595.1. GTDB lineage: Bacteria > Actinomycetota > Thermoleophilia > Gaiellales > Gaiellaceae > PALSA-600. Next base: position 508,695 of record CAVRYT010000005.1, read on the forward strand.
CGACCACCACTACGTGTTCCCGCGCGGGGTCACCGGCATCGTCGAGGCCGAGGTGCGCGCGGCGCAGGAGCTCGGCGTGCGAATCGTCGCCTCACGCGGCTCGATGGACCTCGGCGAGTCCGAAGGCGGCCTGCCGCCGGACTCGCTCGTCGAAGAGCTCGACGCGATCCTCGCGGACACCGAGCGCCTGCACGCGCTCGCCGACGGAGCGATGGTGCAGATCGCGGTCGCTCCCTGCAGCCCGTTCTCGGTGACCACGCGGCTGATGGAGGAGTCGGCCGAGCTCGCGCGGCGGCTCGGGCTGCAGCTGCATACGCACCTCGCCGAGACGGTCGAGGAGGACGCGTACTGCCGCGAGCTCTACGGGTGCACCCCCGTCGAGTACCTCGAGCGAGTCGGCTGGGTCGCACCCGATGTGTGGTGCGCCCACTGCGTGCACCTCTCGGACACGGACATCGCCGCCTTCGGCCGGGCGGGGGTCGGGGTCGCCCACTGCCCCACGTCGAACCTGCGGCTCGGCGCGGGCACCGCACCCGTTCGCGAGCTGCTCGACGCCGGCGTGCGCGTCGGCCTGGGCGTCGACGGCTCGGCGTCGAACGAGCGCGGTGACCTCTTCCTCGACGTGAAGAACGCGCTGCTCGTCGCACGCGGTCGCAGTGGCCCGGAGGCGCTCACCGCCCGCGACGTGCTCGCACTCGGCACACGCGGCGGCGCGGCGGTCCTGCGGCGCGACGACATCGGCTCCCTGGCGCCCGGCAAGCGAGCCGATCTCGCCGTCTGGAGGACGGACGGGCTCGAGTTCGGCGGCGCGGAGGACCTCGTCGCGAACCTCGTGCTGTCGGGGCCGCACCGGGTCGGCCGGCTGCTCGTCGGCGGTGAGGACGTCGTCCGCGACGGCACACTCGTCCACGCGTCCGAGCAGGAGATCGCGACCGAGCACCGCAAACAGGCGGCGAGGCTGTGGCGGTGACGACGCTCTCGACCCACGTTCTCGACACCGAGCGCGGCGCCCCCGCGCCGGGCGTCCGCGTGGAGCTCCATCGCGCCGACGGCACGCTTGCCGGCGAGGGGATCACGGACGACGACGGCCGGATCCGCGATCTTGCGGAGACGGAACCGGGCACGTACCGGCTCGTCTTCCATCCCCCGTCCCCGTTCTTCCGGCGGGTCGAGCTCGAGCTCGAGCTCGGCGACGGCCACCATCACATCCCGCTGCTCGTCTCCTCCTTCGCGTGCGTGACCTACCGCGGCAGCTGAGCAGCGAGGAGCTCGCCGGGCTCTTCGAGGGCCGCACCCGCTTCGTCGAGCGGCTCGCCGCGCTCGACGATCCGCTCGCCCACGCTCGTGAGGTGGCGGCAGCGCTGTCCGACGACGAGAAGCGCGAGATCCTCGACGCGCACCCCGCGATCGGCAGCCGCCCGTCGTCGGAGCGGTCTGCGCGCGAGCAGGGCACCGACGACGACCCGGCCGTGCTCGCGGAGCTGGCCGACCTGAACCGCGCCTACGAGGCGCGTTTCGGCTTCCGGTTCGTCGTCTTCGTGAACGGCCGGCCGCGGCGCGAGCTCGTCCCCGTCCTGCGCGAGCGGCTCGAGCGCACGCGCGAGGAGGAGCTCGCGGCCGGCGTCGACGAGCTCGTCCGGATCGCGATCGCGAGATGGCGGGCGTCCTAGCCCTCAGCGACTACTGGTGGGGCTGGGGCAACCTGCTCTTCCGGTGGCTGCACGTCATCGCTGCGATGGCATGGATCGGCGCATCGTTCTACTTCATCGCGCTCGACAACCACCTCGAGCCGCCGCGTGACCCGCTCGACGCCCGACGGGGGGTCGGAGGCGAGGCGTGGGAGGTGCACGGAGGCGGCTTCTACCGCGTCGAGAAGTTCGCGGTCGCGCCGGAGCGGCTGCCCGACCCGCTCCACTGGTTCAAGTGGGAGGCGTACACGACGTGGCTGTCCGGCTTCGCCCTGTTCGTCGTCGTCTACTACGCGCACGCACGCTCGTACCTGATCGACGCGACCGTCGCCGACCTCTCGCCCTGGGAGGCGATCGCCCTCTCGGTCGCGGGGCTCGTCGTCGCCTGGGTCGTCTACGACTTCCTCTGTCGCGCCTTCGCGAACGACGAGGGCGTGCTCGCCGTGCTCGTGTTCGCGTTCATCTGCGCGTCCGCCTATGGGGCCTGGAACCTGTTCGCGCCGCGGGCGGCCTATCTCCAGGTCGGCGCGATGATCGGGACGATGATGGTGGGCAACGTCTTCTTCGTGATCATCCCGAACCATCGGAAGCTCGTGCGCGCGAAGGAGGCGGGCCGAGCACCCGACCCGCGCTGGAACCGTGAGGGCAAGACACGGTCGGTGCACAACAACTACCTGACGCTGCCGGTCGTCTTCGCGATGATCTCGAACCACTTCCCGTTCACCTACGGGCACGCGCAGGGCTGGATCGTGCTCGTCGCGCTGATGGCGATCGGCGCGCTCACGCGCCACTACTTCAACCTGCGGCACCGCGGCATCAACGCCTGGCCGATCCTCGGGCTCGCCGCAGCCGGCATCGTCGCGATCGCACTTTCGATCCGATGATCGCCTTCCTCGTGGTCGCGGTCGCCGTGATCGTCGCGCCGGGGCCCGACTTCGCGCTGGTCGTCCGCAACGGCGTCGTGCGCCGGCGGGGCCAGGCGACCGCCCTGGGCGTCGTCGCGGGCCAGCTCGCCTGGGTGCTCGCGACCACCGCCGGGCTCGCTCTACCTCGTCTGGCTCGGGCTTTCGACCCTGCTCTCCCGAAGTCGGCCTGCTCTTCGCCGCGCTCACGCTCGGCTGGCTCTTTGGCGTCGCGCTGGTCGGCTTCGGCGCGCGGCTCGCCGTGGATCGGTCCGCGAGCCGGTAGGTCAGTTGCGTCACCTTGGGTGATGCGAAGCCGTCGAAGGTATGGTCGGCGCGTGCTCGAGATCGTCGCCGCCGGGATGCGCTTCGTCGCTCGCTGGGAGGAGGAGCTCGCACCCAGGACGGTCGCCGCCTTCAGGGCGAGCCTGCCGATCGACGAGCGGATCATCCACTGCCGCTGGAGCGGCGAGTCGAACTGGATCCCCTGGGGCGACCGCGACTTCGGGATCGGCCCCGAGAACGCGACCTCCTACCCGCACCCCGGCGAGCTCGCCCTGTATCCCGGCGGCCAAAGCGAGACCGAACTCCTGTTCCCGTACGGCTACTGCAACTTCGCCTCCAAGGCCGGACAGCTCTGGGCGAACCACTTCGCGACGGTCGTCGAGGGCGCCGACCAGTTGCCCGCACTCGGACGGCTCACGCTATGGGAGGGCGCCCAGACGATCTCGTTCCGCCGGCTCTAGCGCGGACCCCATGCGCCTACTCGCTGCGCGAGATCGCCGCGCCCGACGACGCACGGGCGACGAGGGTCTCGCCCCCGCCGACCAGCCGCGCGCCGTAGGCACCGGCGGCGCACGCCTCCGCAACGAGCGCGTCGACCTCCGGCGTCGACACCTCGAAGTCGTCGCGCAGGCTGGCGTGGCTCTGCAGGAGCAGCTCGCCCGCCGCCGGCAGATCGCCTCGCTCGAACGCCGCCGCGAACGCGAGCACGCGCTCGTTCTCGGTGCGCAGGTGCCGCACGCGCGCGGGCATCCCAGCCTCGAGCTCGGCGCGACGCTGCGCGTAGCCCGAGCTCTCGTGGCGATGTTCGACGCCCGAGCCGGCGACGATGAGCGCGACTCCCGCCGGCACGGGTACGTACCGGTGCTCGAGGCTGCCACAGTCGAGCAGGAGCGTCTGCCCCTCGCGCCCGAGGAGCGAGGCAGCCTGGTCGAGGATGCCGTCCGGTCCCCGACCGCGCGGTGCAGGCCGACGGCGGGCCGTCCGAGCGCACCGAGCTCGGCGGCGACGGCGTGGACGTAGCGCTCCCAGCCCTTGCCAGGCTCGCCGCCGCCGTCGGCCGGAAAGGCCACCTCCGGCCCGAAGCCCTCCGACCGGAGCCGGACGTCGTCGCCCCGGCCCGTGACCTCGAGCGTCAGGCCGTACTGGATCGCAACGGACAGGACGAGCCCGCCGCTGTAGTCGGTGTGCTCGCCGATCAGGTTGACGCGGCCGGGGGCCCAGGCCGAGATCGTCATCTCCGGCCCCAACCCACCGCACTACGCCTCAAGCCTCTAGGCTTCGCTCCGAACACCCTGCAGAACGGGGTCCTCGGCGCTCCACGGGAACGTGATCCAGCGGTCCGTGCGGCGCCACACGTAGTCGCACCTCACGACGGAGCGAGTCTTCTCGTAGAGCACGGCCGACCGGACCTCCGCAACCCTCCCCTTGCAGAACTCGTGCACGAGCTTCATCGTCGCACCCGTGTCTGCGACGTCGTCCACGATCAGCACCCTCGTCTCGGCGAAGTCGACGAGGTCGGGGACCGGGGGCAGGATCATCGGCACGTCGAGGCGCTCGTCGACGCCGGTGTAGAACTCGACGTTCATCGTGAACGTGTTCTTGACGCCGAGCGCGTAGCCGATCGCGCCCGCGACGAGCAGGCCGCCGCGCGCGATGCCGAGGATGATGTCGGGGACGAAGCCGTCGGCGGCGACCTCCTCGGCGAGCGTGCGCGCCCCGTCGCCCAGGTCGGCCCAGGACATCACCTCGCGTTCGGACGTCACCGTGTGAGCCTAGCGAGCGCCGCCGTGAGCGCATCGACGGCGAGCGCGGCGTCCTCTTCGCTCGAGAGCTCGTCGGGATGGTGCGAGACGCCGCCGTTCAGCGAACGAACAAACAGCATGGACGCGTTCGGCACCACCATCGCGTCGTGGCCCGCCCCGGACACGAGCCGCGGCGCGTCCGGCAGGACGGCCGCGAACGCGTCGCCCATCGGCACGGGATCCGACCGCCAGTCGACGTCGAAGCCGATCTCCGCGATCAGTGTGTCGAGCAGCTTCGCATCGGCCGAGCGGGCGTCGACCGACACGGTCACGCGGGCAGGAACGACATTGGTGGCGTTCGGCTCGACCTCGAGCGCGCCGACCGTCGCCACCGTGCCCTCGCGTGCGCACTCGCGGACGTGGAGGACGAACCGGGCCGCCTCGACGAGCGCGTCGGCACGCGCCTGCATCGGCGTCGTCCCTGCGTGGTCGGCGCGGCCCTCGAACACCCGGCGCCCGCGGGCCTGACCCGCGATCGCGGTGACGACGCCGAGCGGCTCGCCCAGCCGCTCGAGCACGGGCCCCTGCTCGACGTGCACCTCGAGGAACGCCTCCGGCAGCTCGGTCAGCCTCCTCGAGCCCATCGGCCCTGTCTCCTCGGCCCGGAAGGCTACGACCGCGAGCGGCGCGTCAGGCAGTCGCGCCGCCGCCTCGATCGCCGCGACCACGCCGAGCGCCCCGTCGAAGCGACCCGCGCTGGGGACGCTGTCGAGGTGGGAGCCGGCCCACACGCGTGCCTCGCCGCGCCGCCCGAAGAGGTTCCCGGCCTCGTCGCGCGAGACCTCGAGCCCGGCCTCGCGCATCCAGCCGGCTGCGAGCTCGTGCGCCGCGTCCTCCTCCGGGGAGTAAGCGGCTCGATGCTGGGCGATCGCATAGATCGCGTCGAGGCGGGTCATGATCACGCCGGCAATGCTCGCAGCACGCGCCATCCCGCGAGCGGGAACGCGGCGACCGCGAGGAACGCGACCTGCCACGAGGTCGCGCCGACGAGCGCGCCGAACGCCGCCGGGTAGCCGGCGGCGGGGAGGCTGAGCATGGTCTGCTGGAGGCCGATCGCGACACCGCTCCGTTCGTGGCCCGCCAGCTCGACCGCGGCGGCGAACGAGAGGCTGTTCCAGCTCATCGCGACCACCCCGCCAGCGACGAGCACCGGGACGAGCGCCGTCAGCGGCGCCGTGACAAGGATGCCGGTCGCGGCCACGAGGGCCGCCGCACCGAGGGCGATGCGCCGCAGGGGCACGAGCCTGCTGCGGAGCACGTCCGACCAGCGTCCCGCGGCGATGCGGCCTCCGATCGCGAGCAGCTGCATCACCGCGAGCACGATCGCCGCCGAGCTCGTCGAGAGGCCGCGCCGATCGTGGAGGAACACGACGGCGAAGCCGACGACGCAGAGCTGCGGCGCGATCACGAGTGCGCTCCCGAGCGACAGAGTCCAGAGCCGGCGGTCGCGAAGCGGCGTGTTGTCCGCCTCAAGCCGCCTCTCGGGCGTCGGGCCCTCGCGCACAACGAGCCCACCTACGACCGCCCCCGCAAGGCACGCAAAGCCCATCGACGAGAAGACCCAGCCGAGGCCGCCCGCGCGCTCGATCGGCGGTAGCGCCAGCGAGACGATGAAGCCCGAGATCGGGATCGCCGTTTGACGCAGCCCGAGCGCCAGGCCACGCTGGCCGGGCGCGAACCAGTGCATGACAGCGCGGCCGCTCGCCGACTGCACGCCCGCCCCGGCACCACCGGCGAGGAGGAGCAGCAGCGCAAGCGCGGCGAAGCCGTGCACGAGGCCGGCGCCGATGAGTGCGCAGCCGCAGAGCACGAGACCCACCGCGAGCACGAACCGCTCGCCGAGGCGGTCGGTGACGAGCCCCCACGGGATCAGGCTGACGAGCGAACCGAGGGACGACGCCGAGATCAGAAGCCCGGTCTGCGCAAGCGACAGGCCGTACTCGCGCCGGAGGGCCGGCGCGGCCACGGCGACTCCGTACCAGATGGCGGAGTAGCTGGTCTGCGCGAACGTGCCCGCCCCGAGGACGGCCCAGCGATAGCGAGCGTTCAGGGCTCGACGGGGTTCGACAGCTCTGCGATCCGCACATGCTCGGTGAGGAGCCGGCGGAACCGCGCCGGGTCGCCTCCGACGTAGGCGCGGCACAGATCGCGCCCGGCCGAGTACGTGATCGTGTACGCCCGCCACGTCGGGTCGGTGACGAAGCGGATGCTCTGCGCAGCCTGCTCGGGCGTGGAGAGGCTCCACCGCTCGATGAAGCGCTGTACCTCCTCCTCGGGGAGGCCCTCCTCGTGGATCTGGAGGGCCGCGTCGACCGACACCGCCTTCAGCCTTCCGAAGACCTCGGCGATCCGGCGGGCGATCTCCGGGTCGGGCAGCTCGAGCCCCTGCCGCCGCGCGATCGCATCGAGCTGCTCAGCAGCAGCGTCGTCGAGCACGACGTCACGTGCCGTCTCGGCGATCCCCTCGCTGAGAAGCGCCTGCGGAGTCGGCACGAGCTGCAGCCCCTCCTCGATCAACCCCCGGTCGCGCAGGAGAAGCTGCTCCTTGAGCGCGTGTTCGGTGTGGTGGCCCGGGTAGACCTCGTGGGCTGCGAGGTGGACGAGGTCGACGCTGGTCGTCGGGATGTCGGTGTTGAGGACGACGCGGCTCGTGAGGTCACCCAGGTAGTAGTTGAACGCCCACCAGGGCTCGTCTCGGACCGGCTCGAGCGTGAGGCGTTCGCCGTCCGGCAGGCCGAACAGGGCACGCGTGCGCTCGCGCAGGACCGGCAGCAGCTCGCCCAGGACGGGCACTGCACGGTCGCCGGGACAGAGATGCCGTCGGCGCCACGCTTGGCGGCGGTCGTGCAGCGTGCCGTCACCGGGGAGCAGCTCGTCGAGCTCGGCGTGCGCCCGCTCGTAGACCTCGATCGGCGTTCGGCTCGGCCGGACGCCGTAGCAGCCCTCGACCTCGTCGCTGTAGGAGATCCGCTCCCCGGCGAGCACCCGTGCGTAGATCGTGCACGCTGCCACCTGGTCGCGCAGCCAGCCGTCCTCCAGCACATCCCGGAGGCGTGCGCCGTCCTCGGCGAGCTCGGCGGCGTGCACGGGCGGTTCGTCGTCGATCGCGTCCCTCAGATCCTGCGGCCCGTAGTAGGCGTCGACGAGGCCCTCGACGTGCTTCCCGAGCCGCAGGCCGAGGAGTAGATAGTCCTCAGCCGCGCTCAAAGAGGGCCGCCTGCCCCTGTCCGACGCCGACGCACATCGTCGCGATCCCGTACCTGCCGCCGCGTCGCCGCAGCTCGTGCAGGAGCGTCACGGTCAGACGCGCGCCGCTCATACCCAGCGGATGGCCGATCGCGATCGCGCCGCCGTTCACGTTGACCTTCTCCTCGTCGATCCCGAGCTCGCGCACCACCGCGAGCGATTGTGACGCAAAGGCTTCGTTCAGCTCCACGAGGTCCACGTCCTCGAGCGGTACGCCGGTGCGCTCGAGCAGCTTCCGCACCGCCGGTACCGGGCCGATCCCCATCACGCGCGGATCGACACCGGCGACGGCCGAGCCACGGAACGCCCCGAGCGGCTCGACGCCCAGCTCGCGCGCCTTCTCCTCCGAGGCGACGACGACCGCTGCCGCGCCGTCGTTCACCCCGGAGGCGTTGCCGGCGGTGACCGTACCGCCCGCGCGGAACGCGGGTCGAAGCGCGGCGAGCTTCTCGAGCGACGTGTCGGTTCGGGGATGCTCGTCGCGCACGAGCTCGGCGACGGCGACGAGTTCGTCGTCGAACCGCCCGGCTTCCGCCGCCGCCGCCCAGCGGTATTGCGACCGCAGTGCGAACGCGTCCTGCTCCTCGCGGGTGACGGCCCAGCGCGCGGCGACGTTCTCGCCCGTCTCACCCATCGTCTCGAGCGGGAACAGCTCCTCGAGCCGCGGGTTCGGGAAGCGCCAGCCGAGCGTCGTGTCGTACATCGTTCGGTCGCCGCGCGGGAATGCCGTGTCCGGCTTCGGGGTGACGAGCGGAGCGCGCGACATCGACTCGACACCGCCCGCCACGAACAGATCCCCGTCGCCGGCGAGCACGGCGTGGCAGGCGCCGACGATCGCCGCCAGCCCGGAGGCGCAGAGACGGTTGACCGTGACGCCGCCGACCGTTTCGGGCAGCCCGGCAAGCAGCACGGCCATTCGCGCGACGTTGCGGTTGTCTTCGCCCGCCTGGTTCGCGCAGCCGAGCCAGACGTCCTCGATCTCCTCGGCGGGGACGCCGGCGCGCGCAACCGCCTCGCGCACGACGACCGCCGCGAGATCGTCGGGGCGAGTGGCCGCGAGACCGCCGCCGTAGCGGCCGACCGGCGTGCGCACCGCCGATAGGATCACGGCGCGCGTCAAAGGACGTCCGGCTCGGCGCCGATCAGGAGCGCGACCGCGTCACGGCCCTGCGCGCCCATGTCGAGCGTCAGGTCGTTGACGTACATCGCGACGAAGCGGTCTGCGGTCTCCTCGTCGATCCCGCGGCCGAAGCCCCTTGCGTAGGCGAGCGCCTCGTCGCGATGCTCGAGGCCGACGTCGATCGCCTCCCGCAGGACCGCGGACACGTCGTCGGCGCGCTCGACGTCGCGCCGCAGCGCGACGAGGCCGAGCGGGAGCGGCAGGCCCGTCTCCTCCCGCCACCAGACGCCGAGGTCGAGCAGCTTGCGCAGGCCCGCGTCCGCATAGGTGAGCTGGCCCTCGTGGATCAAGAGGCCCGCCTCGGCGCGCCCGGAGCGGACCTCGTCGAGTACGGCGTCGAACGGCAGGTCGCGGGTGCGCACGCCGTCGCCGAGCGCGAGCCTCAGCACACGCGTGGCCGTCGTCAGCGGCCCGGGCGTCACGATCTCGACGTCGTGCAGGTCAACCTCCGCACGCGCGACGACGATCGGGCCGTAGCCGTCACCGAAGGACGCGCCGTGAGGGAGGAGCCGGTAGCGGTCGGCGACGGCCGGATAGGCGCCCGCCGAGAGCGCCGTCACCTCGAGTCGCCCCTCGAGAGCCCACTCGTTCAGCGTCTGGATGTCCGAGACGACGGGCTCGAGCTCGAGCCCGCGCGTGTCGATGCGGCCTGCGACGAGGGCCCAGACCATGAACGCGTCGTCGGGGTCGGCACTGTGCCCGATGCGGATCGTCACGGCGGCCACGTTACCCTGGTGCCCATGAGCAGGGCCGGGCTGAGCGAGTCGATCCAGGACTACCTGAAGAGCGTCTACAAGCTCGAGGCCGCGACCGGCCGGGTGACGATCGGCGCGCTCGCGAAGGACCAGGGCGTATCGCCGGCGTCGGCGTCGGCGATGGTGAAGAAGCTCGCCGCGCTCGGCCTGCTCGAGCACGAGCCGTACCGTGGCGCGCACCTCACCGGGGCAGGCGAACAGGTCGCGCTCGAGGTGATCCGCCACCACCGTCTGCTCGAGCTCTACCTGGCGCGCACGCTCGGGCTCGACGTGGAGGCCGTCCACGACGAGGCCGACCGGCTGGAGCACGTCATCTCGGAGGAGCTCGAGGCGAGGATCGACCGGGCGCTCGGCTTCCCGACGCACGACCCGCACGGCGACCCGATCCCGGACGCCGACCTCAACTGGCCTGCCGCCTAGCTCTAGCGACCGAAGAAGAAGCGCTCCAGGGGCTCGAGCAGCTCTTCGCGACGGAACGGCTTGACGCTCGTGTCGCTGCCGTCGTCCTCGGAGACGACTGCGTCGTCCTCGAGCGCGCCGTTCGCCGCCTCGAGGCAGTCGTCGAGCTCGTAGCCCTCCCAGAGGTAGTCGTCGGCCCGAGGCGACTCGGACTCGCGGTGCTGCGGGTTCACCTGGCGCCCGACGGCCCAGAGGGCGCCCGGCCGTCGTTCGATCCACAGCACGACACGCTCGGGGCGGCCGGCGTCGTCGAGACCGTCCACGATGCGTTCGGCGAAGCGCCCGTCCTTCCCGGGAGCCTTCACACGCCGACTATACAATCGGCCGCGTGGGGCTCGTCGAGGCGATCAAGGGTGCGTTCTCGTTCCTCTCGTCCCGCTCGCAGAACGAGGAGCGGATCGCGCAGTACGTGATCCGTGAGCATCATCGCGGACGCCCTGTGGCCGAGGTGCTCGAGGATCACTACGTGACGAACCGCTGCACGCCGGAGCAGATCAAGCGGCTGCTCGACCGGCCCGAGGTGATCCACGCGATCGGCAGCGACCTCGTCGCCGAAGCACGCGCTCAGGTCTAGTCGCGCAGTCACTCGATCGGCGTACCCCGGCCGGAGTCAAGTGACGGCGGCTCGTTCCGATGGTTACGCATGCCTGTTCGCCGCCCACAGGCGCTCTTCGCGTCGCTGCTCGCAGCCGCGGCCTGTCTCGCCGGCTCGACGACCGCCTCCGCGGAAGCCGTGACGCCGGTCACGGTGATCAGCGACTCCGTGCTCACGTCGATCCTCTGGTACCCCCAGAACCTCGGCGTCCTCGGCCAAGGCTTCGACCTCGACATGGAGGTCGCGATCGGCCGTCGCCTGGAGGGCGTCAGCGCGCCGTTCAACGGCTCGTCCGCACCGACCGTCGTCGACCTCATCCCGACCATCCCGATTCATCCGACCGTGATCGTCGAGATGGGCTACAACGACGACCCGGCGACGTTCCGCGCGCAGGCGGACCAGGTGATCGACCTGCTCCTCGCGCGTGGCGCGACGCACATCATCTGGCCGACGCTGAGCGAGTCGAAGCCGGAGTACGCATCGATGAACCGCGACCTCGTCGCGCTCCTCATCGCGCATCCGCAGCTGACGCTCGCGGACTGGAGCGGCGTGTCGGGCACGCACCCCGAGTGGTTCCAGACCGACCATCTCCACCTGATGCCGGCAGGCGGCGGCGGCATGGCGACGCTCCTCCATGCCGCGCTCGTGTCGTCGCTCGGGAACGGCACCACGGTGACGCTCCCGCAGGCGCGTCAGGGACGGCGCTTCAGCACCCTGCTGCAGGCACCGGCAGGTGGCCCGGTGAGCTGGCGGATCGTCGCGGGCTCACTGCCGCGAGGCCTGCAGCTCCTTGCGAGCGGCGTCGTGGCGGGCGTACCGAAGGCGTCGGGGACATTCGCGGCGGACGCCCTCGTGGAGACGACCGACGACGTGATCGCGCACGTGACGGTCACGATCGCCGTCGCGAAACGCATGACGGTGGTCAAACGTCACAAGAAGCGGGCACGCTGAGCCGAGCTGACTCGCTGCCGGCGCCCCGTGTCTGACACCCCTTCGAAGCGAGGTGCGCCCGGCATGATTCGAACCTGCGACCTCTGCCCATGCGCACTGCGCAGCGCCTCAGCGCAGCCCGGTGTCTGACACCTTCAAGGTGTCGGACACCCCTTCGAAGCGAGGTGCGCCCGGCATGATTCGAACATGCGACCTCTGCCTCCGCAGGGCAGCGCTCTATCCCCTGAGCTACGGGCGCTCGGGCGGCCAGTGTAGCCGGGCGGGGAACCCGCCGACCGAGAGCTCCGCGTCGTCCGGCACCTCGACGCGGACGTAGGCGAGCGCGAGCCCCGGCACGGCGCTCGTCACGCGCCCGACCTCCTTCTCGCCGTGCAGGACCGGCGTCTCGGCGGGTGGCGCGGCGCCCGCGAGCTCGAGGACACGCAGGCGGCGGTTGACCTTGCCGCGGTAGTGCTGCCGCGCGACGGGCTCCTGCCCCGGAAAGCACCCCTTGCCGAAGGAGATCGCGCGCTCGTCCAGGCCCGCCTCGGCGGGCAGCACGCGATCGTCGATCTCCGACCCGAAGCGCGGCGTCGCCGCCTCGATCCGCCGCCGTTCGAGCTCCTGCTCGTCGAGCGTCGGCTCGAGCCCGCCGTCGAGCACCTCGACCGCCGGTGCCCCGTAGTCCCGGTTCGCGATCCCGTCCGTCTCGCCGAAGACGACGACCGACTCGTGCTCCTCGGGCTCGATCTCGCACTTCGCCGCGAAGCGCATCCGGACGAGCTGGGCACGAACCGTCTCACCGAGCTCGGGCTCGGTGAGCAGCAGCACGTCGTCCTCGCCGCGCCGGAAGACGTTGAGCGGCGCGATCACGCGCGCCTTGGGCGTGAGCAGCAGCGCGTCGACGGATCCCGCCTCGGGCACGTCGTTCGAGAGCATCCGATTCAGGTAGTCGACCGCATCCGGGCCCTTCACCCGGACGAAGGCCCGAGGCCTGCGCGCGCTCTCCCGTGTAACGGTCGCCATCGGCTCCTAGACTAGACACCGTGTTCAGGTCGAAGGCGGAGCAGAAGGTCCGCGACGCGGGGTTCGACCCGGCGCGGCTCCCGCCCGGGCAGTACCTCACGGAGAAGTGGCCGGTGCTGCACGCCGGCTCGGTCGCGCGGTACGACGACCTCTCGACCTGGACGCTGCGCGTGTTCGGCGAGGTCGAGGAGGAGCTCGAGCTCTCCTGGGAGCAGTTCTCGCAGCTGCCGCGCACCTCGAACGTGCAGGACATCCACTGCGTGACGCGCTGGTCGAAGTTCGACACGAGCTTCGAGGGCGTGCACTGGCGCGAGCTCGCGAAGCTCGCGCACCCGAAGCCGACCGCCAATTTCGCGATCGCCCACTCCGAGGCGGGCTTCACCGCGAACGTCCCGCTCTCGTTCCTCGAGCAGGAGGGCGCACTGCTCGCGACCCACGGCGACGGTGCGCCGCTCACGCCCGACCACGGCTACCCGCTTCGGCTCGTCGTGCCCGGCAAGTACTTCTGGAAGAGCGCGAAGTGGCTGCGTGGGATCGAGCTGTCCTCGATCGACAAGCCCGGCTTCTGGGAGCGCTACGGCTACTCGAACAACGCCGACCCGTGGCACGAGGAGCGCTACGCGTTCTGACGCGAATCACTCGCGCGAGGGATCGGGACTACCCCGACGCGCTCCGATCATCTGGCCAAGCACCATCCTCCCCAAATCCCCAGAGCAAGGGCCGCCGCAAGGCGGCCCTTCTCTTTGCGCGCTCGAAATGTGCGAGGGCGACCCGAAGGCCGCCCTCGCCGTGGAACAGGGAGCCCGGGGGCTCGACTACATCATCCCGCCCATGTCCGGCATGCCTGCGGCACCGGCGCCTGCCTTCTCCGGAGCCTCGGCGACAATCGCCTCGGTGGTCAGGATGTTCTTCGCGATCGACGCGGCATTCTGCAGCGCCGAGCGGGTGACCATCGTCGGGTCAGTGATGCCGGCCTTCACGAGGTCGGTCACCTCGCCCGTGTCGACGTTCAGGCCCTGCCCCGGCTTCGCCGAGCGGACGTGCTCGACGACGACCGAGCCCTCGAGGCCCGCGTTCGTCGCGAGCTGGCGGAGCGGCTCCTCGAGCGACTTGATGATGATCTGAGCACCCGTCCGCTCGTCGCCCTCGACGGACGCGAGCAGCTTCTCCTTGACCGAGTCGGCCGCGTTCAGCAGGGCGACACCACCGCCCGGCACGACGCCCTCCTCGAGGGCGGCACGCGCGGCCTGCAGCGCGTCCTCGACGCGATGCTTGGTCTCCTTCATCTCGGTCTCGGTGGCAGCACCGACCTTGACGACCGCGACGCCGCCGGACAGCTTCGCGAGGCGCTCCTGGAGCTTCTCGCGGTCGAAGTCCGAGTCGGTGGTCTCGATCTCGCTCTTCAGCTGCTTGATCCGGGCCTTGATCGCCTCGCTCTCGCCGGCCCCGTCGATGATCGTGGTCGTGTCCTTCGCGACGACCACCTTGCGGGCCCGGCCGAGCTGCGAGAGCTTGGTGTTCTCGAGCTTGAGGCCCATCTCCTCGGTGATCACCTCGCCGCCCGAGAGGATCGCGATGTCCTCGAGCATCCGCTTACGGCGGTCGCCGAAGCCCGGCGCCTTGACCGCGACGGCCTGGAAGGTGCCGCGCAGCTTGTTGACGACGATCGTCGCGAGCGACTCGCCCTCGACGTCTTCGGCCACGACCAGGAGCGGCCTGCCCGCCTGGATCACCTGCTCGAGCACGGGCAGCAGATCCTTGACGGCGCCGATCTTCTGGTTCGCGACCAGGATGTACGGGTCGTCCAGGATCGCCTCCATCCGCTCGGCATCGGTGACCATGTAGGGCGACAGGTAGCCCTTGTCGAACTGCATACCCTCGGTGAACTCGAGCTCGAGCCCGAAGGTCTGGCCCTCCTCGACGTTCACGACGCCGTCCTTGCCGACCTTCTCGATCGCCTCGGACAGGACCTCGCCGATCTCCGTCGAGCGAGACGAGACGGTCGCAACCCGCGCGATGTCCTCCTTGCCGGAGATCTCGGTCGACTGCGACTTCAGGTTCTCGACGATCGACTCGACGGCCTGCTCGATGCCGCGCTTCAGCGCCATCGGGTTCGCGCCTGCCGAGACGTTCTTGAGACCCTCGCGCACGATCGCCTGGGCGAGCACGGTCGCGGTGGTCGTGCCGTCACCGGCGACGTCGTTCGTCGCCGTCGCGACCTCGCGCACGAGCTGCGCGCCCTGGTTCTCGAAGACGTCCTCGACCTCGATCTCGCGAGCAATCGTGACGCCGTCGTTCGTGATCGTCGGCGCCCCGAACTTCTTGTCGAGCACGACGTACCGACCCTTCGGGCCGAGCGTCACCTTGACCGCGTCGGCCAGGATGTCGACGCCGCGCTGGAGCGAGCGGCGGGCATCCTCACTGAACTTGAGCTCCTTGTGAGCCATTCTCGTCTCTCTCCTTCTCTTCTCTAGACCGCGGCGCGATCGCCGACGACCTTGGCCAGGACGTCGGACTCGCGGAGGATCAGAACCTCGTCGGTGCCGAGCTTGATCTCGGTTCCGCCGTACTTGCTGAAGATGATCTCGTCGCCCTCCTCGAGATCCATGGCGATGTGCTCGCCGTTCTCGTCACGGGCGCCGGGACCGACGGCCAGGACGCGGCCGCGCTGCGGCTTCTCCTTCGCCGTATCCGGCAGGACGATCCCGCTCGCCGTGGTCTCCTCCTCCTCGAGGACTTCCACGATCAGGCGGTCGCCTAGCGGCTGCAGATTCATCTCGAAACCTCCACCTTTGACAGGCTTGACTGCGATGCGCTGGCACTCTAGCCCGGCGAGTGCCGACGGGGCAAGTGTAGCGGTCCTTATCTGAGTGTGTGAGACTGAGATCTTGGCGATGAAGCGTGAGTTCTCGGCGGGCGGCGTGCTCGTGCGTCGTCTCGACGGGCGGTGGATGGTGGCCGCGATCCGCCCCGCCGGGAAGCCGGACGGGCTCTGGGCCCTGCCGAAAGGCAGGATCGACCGGGGCGAGACGGCCGAGAGCGCCGCGCTGCGCGAGCTCGCCGAGGAGACCGGCGCCCACGGCCGCTCGCTCGGGAAGCTCGGCGACACCCGCTACGTCTACACGTGGCGCGGGAAGCGGATCTTCAAGGTCGTCTCCTTCTTCCTCGTGCGCTACGAGGGCGGCCGCCTGGGCGCGATCCCGGATGCGTTCCGGCACGAGGTGGCGGAGGCCCGCTGGCTGCCGCTCGACGACGCGCCCCGGCTCCTGGCCTACGACGGCGAGCGCGACATGGCCCGCGCGGCCGCGGCCAGACTGGCGGTAGACGGCGTATGATCCCGGCCGGTGCCGGCCTTCGCCCTGAACTTCTACTCGCCGGTCGTCGAGGCCCAGCTCCGCTCCCACCGCAAGAGCGCGACGATCCGGCTCGGAGACAAGTCCCGCAAGTACCAGAAGGGGATGATCGTCTCGGTGCTCGTCGGGGCCCGCTACAGCCCGCGGCAGCACGTCTTCGACGCGGTCGTCGACAAGGTCGAGGTGAAGACGATCGGTGAGCTCTCGCCGAACGAGATCGAGCACGACAACCCGGAGATCCGCCATCCGGACGACCTCTGCAGGTTCCTCGGGCAGCTGTACAACCGGGACGTGACCGAGGACGACACGGTGACGGTGATCCGCTTCTCGGCGATCAAGCCGGGCCTCGGCTTGATCTGAGCCGAGGCCCGACCGTGTGCGCTACCAGCGGGCGGTGATCCAGCTCGGCGGCTGGGCCCACGTCCCCGTCGGAGGCGAGAGCGACCACGGTTGCACCCAGTGGTAGCCGGTCGTCTGGATCGCCGCCGGTGTTCTCGCACCGGCGGAGCCGGCGACAAGAACGAGCGCGACGACAAGGCAGCCGAGAACCGCCAGGAGCACCTTGCGCGAACGACGCATGGAAGACCTCCCTTCGTCGGCACGAGCATGGCCCAGCTCGGCCGTCGCGGCATCGGAGCCGACGCTGATGCCCGGAACTACGTGCCCTACTTGCCGGCGCGGCGGATGCGCATGCCGTGGAGCTCGGGGTCGCGCAGCTCCGCGCCGCACTCCTCGCACTCGACGGCGAAGGTCGACGAGAAGGGCGCGCTGCACGCCGGGCAGCGGCGGAGCATCGTCCCCCCGCAGGGGCAGCGGTCGGGCACGTCCGCCTCGGAGTCGAGGAAGAAGCGACGCGCAGCGCCGCAGTCGAGGCAGAACGCCGTCCAGTGGCCGAGCACGTTGCGACGCTCCTCGCGGAGCCAGTCGGCCGCCTTCCCCATGCTGTCAGCCTAGCCGCGTCGTTACGATGCGGGCCGTGGCCACCGCGCGCCTAGCCGAGCCGAGCGGCTCGCTCGAAGACGTCAGGGAGTGGGGTCTCGATCGCGAGGACCTGCTCCAGATCTACCGCAACATGCTGATCACGCGGGGCGTCGAGGAGCGCGGCCACATCCTCTACCGCCAGGGAAAGATCCCGGGCTCCTTCTACACGGGCCGCGGCAACGAGGCGGCGGCGGTGGGCGTCGCGATGGCGATGGGCCCGGACGACGTGGGCACGCCGCTGCATCGCGACATGGGCGTGCACATCACGCGCGGCGTCGAGCCGTGGCGGATCTTCGCCCAGTACATGGGCCGCGAGGACGGGCCTGCGCACGGCCGCGACGGGAACGTCCACATGGCGGACCTCCGGCTCGGCCTGCTCGCGATGGTCAGTCACCTGCCCGCGATGCTGCCCGTGGCCGTCGGCTGCGCACTCGCCTTCCGGATCCGCGAGGAGCGCCGCGTGGCGCTCGCATGGTCGGGCGAGGGCGCGATGGCACGCGGCGACGCGCACGAGGGAATGAACTTCGCCGGCGTCCGCCGGCTGCCCGTCGTCTTCATCTGCGACAACAACCAATGGGCCTACTCGACGCCGACGCACCTCGAGTACGCGGTCGAGCACCTCGCCGACCGCGCGCAGGCGTACGGCTTCGAGGGCGTGGTCGTGGACGGCACCGACGTCCTCGCCGTCTACCGCGAGGCGAAGGTCGCCGTCGAGAAGGCCCGAGACGGCGGCGGCCCGACCCTGATCGAGTGCCAGACGCTCCGCATGGAGGGGCACGCCGTCCACGACGACGCGTTCTACGTGCCGAAGGAGCTGTTCGAGCGCTGGGCCGAGCGCGACCCGATCGAGCGGTATCGCGCCTGGCTGCGCGACCACGGCACCCTCTCGGACGAGGACGAGGAGGAGATCGGCGCGCACGTGAAGCGGCTCCTCAACGAAGCGCTGCAACGGGCCGAAGACTCGCCGCTCCCCGATCCCACGACCCTGCTCGAAGGCGTCTACGCCACGCCCGAGGACCTCGACACCCCCCATCACAAGTGAGCGCCCGATGGCAGAGATGAGCTACCTGCAGGCGATCAGCGACGGCCTTCGCCTGGAGATGCGGCGCGACAAGCGCGTGTTCATGATGGGCGAGGACGTCGGCGTGTACGGGGGCGCCTTCAAGGTGACGCTCGGCTTCCAGGAGGAGTTCGGTCCCTGGCGCGTGCTCGACATGCCCCTCTCGGAGACGGCGATCCTGGCCGGCGCGAGCGGAGCGGCGATGATGGGCCTGCGCCCGGTCGCCGAGATGCAGTTCGCCGACTTCGTCTCGTGCGGCTGGGACCACCTGGTAACCGTCGCCGCGAAGCAGCGCTGGCGTGCAGGCACCCCGGTGCCGATCGTGCTGCGCCTTCCCTCCGGCGGCGGCTTCTCGGGCGGGCCGTTCCACTCCCAGAACCCGGAGTCGTCGTTCGCGCACATCCCCGGGCTGAAGTGTGTGTGCCCGGCGACGCCCGAGGACGCCAAGGGGCTGATCACAGCGGCGATCGAGGATCCGAACCCGGTCCTCTTCTTCGAGCACAAGCACCTCTACCGACGGATCAAGGGCGAGGTGCCGGAGGAGCGCTACGTGACGCCGATCGGCAAGGCGCGCCTGCACCGGGAGGGGGACGACGTCAGCGTGATCACATGGGGCGCGATGGTCTACACGGCGGACGAGGCGGCGGGGCAGGTCGATGCGTCCGTCGAGATCCTCGACCTGCGGACGATCATGCCGTGGGATCGTGAGGCGGTGCTCGACTCGGTCCGCAAGACGTCGAAGGTGCTCGTGCTCCACGAGGACACGCGCACCGGCGGCTTCGGCGGCGAGATCGCCGCCACGATCGCCGAGGAGGCGTTCGAGGATCTCGACGCCCCCGTGCGGCGCCTGGCTGCACCCGACACCCCCGTACCCTTCTCACCCGTCCTCGAGAAGGCGTTCATCCCCCAGGTCGACGACGTCGTCCGCGCACTCGAGGAGCTGATCCGGTACTGATGGCGAGCACCACCGCAGTCGACGTCGTGATGCCGCAGATGGGCGTCTCCGTGTCGGAGGGGACGATCACGCGGTGGCTCAAGGGGGCCGGCGACACCATTGCGGCTGACGAGACGCTGCTCGAGATCTCGACCGACAAGGTCGACACCGAGGTGCCGTCGCCGGCGAGCGGCGTCGTCACCGAGATCCTCGTCCAGGAGGGCGAGACGGTCGCCGTCGGCACCTTGCTCGCGCGGATCGGGGGCGAAGGGGCTCCGGCTGTCCACGAGCTGCCCGGGCCGCCCGAGCCCGCGACCGAGCCTGCCGCGGGGGCCTCGGCGACCGCCGCAACCGAAGGCGGGGCCGCCGCCGAGCCGGTCGCTCCCGAGCCGGCGCCTGAGCCTGAGCCTGCGCCTGCTGCGGCGTCCGAGAACGGCAAGTCGTTCGTCTCGCCGGTCGTCGCGCGCATCGCGTCGGAGCACGGCATCGACCCGGCGCAGGTTCCGGGGACGGGCGCCGGCGGCCGCGTGACGAAGAAGGACATCCGGGCGTTCATCGAGCGCGGCGCCCCCGCGGCGGCCGCCCCGATCGAGCAGCCGGCAGCAGCGGCTCCTGCCCCTGCGCCCGCTCCGGCTCAGGCGGCGGCTCCCACGGCGGCCCCCGCGCCCGCCCCGGCCGCGGCTCCGCCGCCTCCGCCCGCACCGGTGCGCGAGGCAGGCGCCGGCGAGACCCTGGAGCCTGTCTCAGCGATGCGACGCGGCATCGCCGAGCACATGCGGCGATCGCTCGACACGTCAGCGCACGTCACCTCGGCGATCGAGGTCGACATGTCCAAGGTGGTCGCTATCCGCGAGAAGCTGAAGAAGGAGTTCGCGTCGGCCTACGGCGTCAACCCGACCTACCTCGCCTTCGTCGCGCGTGCGACCGTGGAGACGCTGCGCGACTACCCGTGGGTGAACGGCGAGCTCCGAGGCGACCAGATCGTCACGCGCAACTACGTGAACCTCGGCTTCGCGGTCGAGCTCGTGGACGGCAAGGGCCTGATCGTGCCGGTCGTCAAGAACGCGGAGACGCTGAACCTGCTCGGGATGGCGAAGGCGATCGCCGACGTCGCGAAGCGCGCGCGCGAAAAGCAGCTCACGCCGGACGACGTCGTCGGCGGCACGTTCACGATCACGAATCCGGGCGGCTACGGCACGTTCCACGGAACACCGGTGATCAGCCAGCCGCAGGCCGGCATCCTCGGCACCTATGCGATCGTCAAGCGACCGTGGGTCGTCACGGACGCGGACGGCGCCGACGCGATCGCGATCCGCTCGATCATGAACCTCACCCTCACCTACGACCACCGCCTGATCGACGGGGCGCTGGCGGGGCGCTTCCTGCGCGACCTGCGCGAGCGCCTCCAGAGCTGGGGCGAGAGCGATTACTAGAACGGCGGCGCGGCTCGTCGAGCTGGGCGTCGTCGACTACCGCGAGGCGCTCGGGCTCCAGCGTCGCACGGCCGCGGAGGTGGCAGCGGGGGCGCCCGACACGGTGCTCCTGCTCGAGCATCCGCCGACCGTGACGCTCGGACGACGCGCCGAACCGGGTGAGGTGCACCTGCCCGACGGCGCCGCGGTCGACGTGGTCGAGGTCGACCGCGGCGGCAAGTCGACCTACCACGCACCCGGCCAGCTCGTCTGCTACCCCATCTTCGACCTGACCCGGCACGGGCAGGACGTGCGTCGCTACTGCCGTGACCTCGAGGAGGCGCTGATCCGCACGCTCGGCGCGTTCGGGATCGCCGCCACGCGGATCGACGGCCTCACGGGCGTCTGGGTCACACCGCCGCCGCGCAAGATCGCCTCGATCGGCATCCACCTCTCGAAGTGGATCTCCACGCACGGCTACGCGCTCAACGTCGACCTCGACCCGGCCCCGTTCACCGAGTGGATCACTGCCTGCGGCCTGGATGGGTACGCGTTCACCTCGCTTGCCCGCGAGCTCGGTCGTCCGGTCTCCGTCGACGAGGTGCGGCCGGTCGCGGCCGCGATGCTCGCAGACGTCTTCGGGCTCGCGTTCGAGCCGGCCGTCGTCGCGGCTGCCTGACCGTCACAAACCTCACTCTCTGGACGGGGCCGTCCGCGACGCGTGCGGTGGCAGCCACCGTCACGGACCGTCCACAGACGGGCCATGTCCAGCGGGCGCCGGCGGTCTCCCGGGGACAGCGGATCACCGTCGGCAGGGGACAGGGGCCTGTGGAGAGAACTCAACGGCGGGGACATGTCCGCGCGCGTGTCACAAACCCAGGCCCGGTCCGTCCGGGCGGCCGCCGACCATTTGTGGATGGAGGCGCTCGTCCGCCTGGTCGCCTGGCTCGGCGTCGTGCTCGCCGCCTCGGTCGCCACGGCCGTCCTCGTCGGGATGCTCTTCGGCTCGCGCTAGGGCGATGGGCTCGTCCACTTGGGACGGGGCCGCGGTTCACCGGTCAGCTCCTCGAGCCGGTCGAGCAGGAGCCCGCCGTCGTCGCTCACCGCGATCGCGCCGAGGTCGGCCTCGCGCACGAACCCCTCCTCCACCATGTGACGTGCGAGCGCGATCAGCGGCCGCCAGTAGTCGGCGACGTCGAGCAGCCCGACGGGCTTCGCGTGCAGGCCGAGCTGTGACCAGGTGAGCTGCTCCATCAGCTCGTCGAGCGTCCCGAACCCGCCCGGCAGCGCGACGAAGGCGCCCGCGAGCTCCGACATCAGCGCCTTACGCTCATGGAGCGAACCGACAACGTGCAGCTCGCCGACGCCGGAGTGCGCGAGCTCGCGGTCGACGAGCTCCTGCGGGATGACGCCGAGCACCTCGCCTCCGGCCGCGAGCGCGCCGTCGGCGAGGGCGCCCATCAGCCCGACGCGGCCGCCGCCGTAGACGAGCCCGAGCCGCCGCCGCGCGATCTCTGCGCCGAATGCGCGTGCCGCCTCGAGGTACGCCGACCGACGGCCGCCCGACGCACCGCAGAAGACGCAGACGCGATCCACGAGACGGACGCTAGACCACGGCCGACGGCGGCCGCAGCCGCTGCTCTACCGTTCGGGCGATGTTCGCCGGCGGACGCAGAGGCATGAGCGGAGGAGCGCAGGAGCAGCCCGAGCGGCCCGCCGACAAGGCGGTCCGGCGGGCGAACCTGCGCCGGGTCTTCCACCTGTTCCGCCCCTACAGGCGACGGCTCACGCTCGTCCTGGCGCTGATCGTCGTCTCCTCGGCCCTCGGTGTCGCCCCCGCGTTCCTGCTCCGAGGAGTGCTCGAGGCGATCCCACGGGGGCAGACGGGACGGCTGTCGCTCTTCGCCGGCGCGATGATTCTCGTCGCCGTCGCGACCGGAGCGCTCGGCGTCTTCCAGACCCTGCTCTCGAACAGGGTCGGCCAGGACGTCATGCACGACCTGCGCAGCGACGTCTTCCGTCACCTCCAGCGGCTGTCGCTCGCGTTCTTCACCCGCACGCGCACGGGCGAGGTGCAGTCGCGCATCTCGAACGACATCGGCGGCGTGCAGAACGTCGTCACGAGCACGGCCACGTCGATCGTCTCGAACGTGACGACGGTCGCGGCGACGGCGATCGGCATGGCCTTGCTCTCGTGGCAGCTCTCGCTGTTCGCCTTCGCGCTGATTCCCGTGTTCGTCCTCCTGACGCGACGCGTGGGCGACGAGCGGCGGCGGATCGCGAGCTCGACCCAGGCGACCCTCGCCGACATCTCGAGCATCGTTCAGGAGTCGCTGTCGGTCTCGGGGATCCTGCTCGGGAAGACCATGGGCCGCACCGAGGAGCTCGCCGACCGTTTCGCCGGCGAGTCCCGCCTGCTCGCCGACCTCGAGGTGCGCCAGCGCATGGCCGGCCGCTGGGTGATGGCGTCGATCCAGACGAGCTTCGCCGTGATGCCCGCGGCCGCCTACTGGTTCGGCGGGCTCGCGCTCGCGCACGGATCGCACGCGATCACCGTCCCGACGCTGGTCTCGTTCACGACGCTGCAGACGCGGCTCTTCTTCCCGGTCGGCTCCCTGCTCGGCGTCGGGCTCGACGTGCAGACCTCGCTGGCGCTCTTCGACCGCATCTTCGAGTACCTCGACCAGCCGGTCGACATCGTCGAGCGGCCCGATCCGGTGCGGATCGAGCGCGCCGGGGACGTATCGTTCGAGCACGTCTGGTTCCGCTACGGCGAGGGCGCCGACTGGACGCTGAAGGACGTCTCGTTCGTCGTCCCGGCGGGAACACGGACGGCGCTCGTCGGCGAGACCGGCGCCGGCAAGACGACGCTCGCCTATCTCGCCGCGCGTCTCTACGACGTCGAGCGCGGCCGCGTCGCGATCGGCGGCGTCGACGTGCGCGACCTCTCGTTCGCGAGCCTCGCGGACCTCGTCGGCGTCGTGTCGCAGGAGACGTACCTGTTCCACTCCAGCGTGCGCGACAACCTGCGCTTCGCGAAGCCCGACGCGACGGACGAGGAGATCGAGGAGGCGGCCGAGGCCGCCCGGATCCTCGATCTGATCCGATCGCTCCCCGACGGGTTCGACACGATCGTCGGCGAACGCGGCTATCGCTTCTCGGGTGGCGAGAAGCAGCGGATCGCGATCGCGAGGACGGTCCTGCGCAACCCGCCGATCCTGGTGCTCGACGAAGCGACGAGCGCACTCGACACGGAGACCGAGCGGCAGGTTCAGGACGCGCTCGACCGGCTTGCGGCGGGACGCACGACGATCGCGATCGCTCACCGCCTGTCCACCGTGGTCGACGCCGACCAGATTGTCGTGCTCGACGAGGGCCGCATCGTCGAGCGAGGGCGTCACGAGGAGCTACTCGCGCTGGGCGGCCGCTACGCGGAGCTTGCTGGGCGCTCGGGGGAGCCGGACCGGGAGCCGGCAGGCACGCTCTAGACTGGCGAGGATGCAGGGCTCGCTTCCCGTCGCCGAGCGGCCGCGCCGCCCCGAGTGGATGAAGGTGCGCGCGCCGTCGAGCACCGACAGCTACTTCGACGTGAAGAAGCTGATCCACGGCGCCGAGCTGCACACGATCTGCGAGGAGGCGCGCTGCCCGAACATCGCCGAGTGCTGGGGACGCGGCACCGCGACGTTCCAGATCCTCGGCGAGACGTGCACGCGCGCCTGCCGGTACTGCTACGTCAACTCGGGCCGCCCGAGCGACCCGCCGGACCCCCTCGAGCCTCTTCGCCTCGCCCAGGCGGCGAAGCAGATGGGCCTGACACACGTCGTCGTCACGTCGGTCGATCGCGACGACGTGCCCGACCGCGGCGCCGGCCAGTACGCGGCGACGATCCGGGCCGTGAAGGCGAAGGTGCCGGGCGCGACGATCGAGGTGCTCACGCCCGACTTCCTCGGCGTCGAGGAAGAGGCACTCGCGACGGTGATCGGCGCACGGCCCGACGTCTTCAACCACAACATCGAGACCGTGCGGCGGCTGCACCGGAGGATGCGCGGCGCGAAGGCGAGCTACGACGGGGCGCTCGCGCTGCTCGCACGCGCCAAGGAGCTGGCCGACTATCCGGTGCTGACTAAGAGCGGCATCATCGTCGGCCTCGGCGAGCGGAACGAGGAGGTCGTGGAGACGATGCGCGACCTGCGCGAGCACGGGGTCGACGTGGTCACGATCGGCCAGTACCTGCAGCCGAGCCCCAGGCACGCGACGATCGACCGCTGGGTGCACCCGGACGAGTTCCGCTTCCTGCGCGAGCAGGGCGAGGCGCTTGGCTTCGGCTCGGTCTTCGCCGGGCCGCTCGTGCGGTCGAGCTACCGCGCGGACGAGCAGCGACACGCAGCGGCCACGGGGCGCGGCACCGTCAGCTGTGCCGGTAGTGCTGGCTTTTGCGTAGTCCGGTGACGCGGTGGCCGGCGCCAAGCGCAGAGATCCGGCCAAGCTTCTTGATGTCGGTGTGGACGAGCTCGCCCGGGTGGCGGCGCTCGTAGCGGCTAGGCGGCTCGAGCGGGTCGAGCCGAGAGCGCTTGCCGAGCCCGATCCGTTTCAACCACAGCGACACCGTCGAGAGTGGCAGCTCGAGCACCTCTGCTATCTCGGCCGCGGTCATCCGCACCCGTCGTAACCGCTCGATCGCCTCGACACGCTGCTGGGCTAGCCGCCTCGGCGACCGCTGCGGCCGCGACGATCGATCCAGCAGCGCACCATCCCCGCCCCGGTAGCGACCGATCCACTTCGCCGCCGTCCGTGAGCTGCAACCGGCCGCCTCCGCAGCCTGCTCCAGCGTCCAACCCTCCTCGAGTACCCGACGACAGATCAACAGACGACTACTCGGACAGGTCCGATGATTAGCGTGGAGCTTCATCCGGTGCCTCCTTGGAGCTGGGTGGCTTCGACACCCCCAGCCTCCAGGGAGGCCCGGATGAACAACCTCTTTAGGAACACAACTAGGGCGCGACGCAGTCCGGCGCCGGCGCGCCGTACACGGCCTGGGAGCCGAGCGAGCCGCTCGCCCGGTAGGAGACCTCCGCGCACGCCGTCCGCGGCACGGGCATGCGGATGGTGAATCTCCCGGAGGCGTTCGCGGTCGCAGCGGCCGACACGGCGGCGCCGGCACTCGGCCGCGCCTGGACGACGACATGCTCGCCGGGAACGAACGACGTGCCGACGACGAGCCCGCCCGGATCGGCGCTGAGGCCCGGGCGCCCACCCGCCGTGCACGCGCGCACGGAGAGGCGTGCGGTGCCTGCTACGAGGGTGAGCCCGTCGCAACGGTCGAACGAGATCCCGCGCAACGTGACGAGGAACCCGCCCCGAGCGGATGTCGTGACGGTCCGACGTACGTACACGGAGCCCGAGCGGTAGGCGACGACGACCTTCGACGAGCCGCGATAGCCGTGGCCCGAGACCACCACCGGCGCTGCGCGCACGAGCGAGACGCCGGGGCCATCCGCGGCCCCTGCGGCGGCCGCCGCGACGAGCGCGGCGGCGACGGCTGCGTACGCCGTCCGCATGGGAACACGGTAGCGCGGGACTGCGAGGGCCGCTCCCGCGGCCCTCGCAGTCTCTCGGTACACGTCCGGCCTACGGCGCCGGGTGAATCGTGATCGGCACCGTCACGGCCGACGGTGCGACCGACGGGCCGAGCTGCAGCTCGCCCTCGTAATCGCCCGGGCCGGTGGCGTTGCTGTAGGTCAGGTGGAGCGTGTAGGGCGTGTTCGCCGCGAGCGGCGCGCTGGGCGGGTTCGTGATCACGACGTCGTTGCCCTGCACGATGTCCACTCCGACCGTGTTGCCGGTCGTCGCGTCGATCGAGCTGACCTGGAAGCCGTACACCCACACCTCGTAGTTGCCGGCGGCAGGGTCGATCAGCGTGACGGACTCGTTCTGGCCCGCCGGGCCGGTCGACGACCCGACGACCTCGCCGTCCGTGAACTGCCCGTCGTTGTTCGCGTCGTAGACGACGAACATGTCGATGTCCTCGTCGGGCAGGACGTCCGGGAACGTGAACGTCGCCCGTGAGGCGTGGTCGCCGATCGCGATCGGGCCGACCTTGGCGCTCGCCGAGCTCGGGTCGGCCTCGGACTGGTCGTCCTGCGAGGCGTGGACGGTGAACGACTGAGGCTGGCTGAGCCCGAACGCGTCGGCGCTCAGCCCGCTCAGAGCCAGGCTCGACTTCACGGTGACGTCGAAGTTCCCCGTCCCGTCGGCGGCCGCCGTCTGCTCGACCGAGGTCGGGTTGACGGAGAGAGCGCCCAGGGTCGTCGAGAACGGCACGTTGAACTTGTCGCCGTTGAACCTGACGCCGTGCTGGACGACCGCGTTCGGGCCCTGGGCGGCCGGGCCCGCGACGACTTCCTCGGGGCCACCCGTGGAGGTGTTGAAGCCCCAGGTGCCGCTGCCGAGGTAGGCGTTCTGGCTGCCGCCCACGGTGTCGATCGACGAGAACGCCCCGCCGCCGAAGATCAACGGCGCGTCGTTCGGGATCACGGCCGGCCCGAAGAGGAGCGTGTCGAGGTCGGTGACCGTCGGATCGTCCCACGTCGTGTCGGACAGGAAGAGCGTCCCGTCGGGTACCGGGTCGGCGACGTTGAACCAGTAGAACCGCCAGTCACCCGACTCCTCGCGCCACGTCCAGTCGTTGGCGCCGAAGATCGAGCCGTTGTTGTAGAGCGAGCTCGCCTGCGCCGCCGCCACGTCGGCACCGCCGAAGTGGAGCGACTCGGCGATCGAGCCGTCCGTCGCTTGCGCGATCGTCGGAGCCACGGTCACGGAGACCGGGATGTCGATCGCCTGTGAGCCCTTCGTCGCGACGACTGCACCCTCGTACATCCCGGTCGGGGTGCCCGCTGGGACATGGATGCTCGCCGAGAAGGTGCCGCCCGACGGCTGGGTCTCGGTCAGCCAATCCCAGTCGACGTTCTTGTAGTAGTCGATCTCGATCTTGAAGTCGGTCCGGTCGATCGCCGCGTTCCGGGTCGAGTGCTGGAAGCCGAGGAAAATGCCGTCGGCCATGCGCTTCGCCGGCTGCCGGATGAAGCCCATCAGGACGTTCGAGCCGGGCCGGTGGTAGAAGAACCGCTCGTACTCGCCCTGCTCGATCTCCGACTTCTTGAAGTTGATGTCGTTGAAGCCGTCGATGTTCGAGCTCGAGCTCTGGTCGACGTGGTTCACCACGCCGTTCCCGTTCGTGTCGGACCAGAGCTTCCCGTCGTGGTTGACGTCCGTCCAGTTGTAGGCGAGCAGCCGCCACGCCTGGTCGGACTGGTTGTCGCTGTTCCCGTCGAACTCGCTGTACGGGTAGGTGGCGCGGATGACGACGATGTCGGCGTCGGGATGCGCCTTGATCTTGCTCGTGATGTCGAGCAGGTAGTCGGGAGCGTCGAAGTTCTCGGTCGACTCCTGCGAGAGCGGCTGACTCTGGAACGTCATCGAGTCGGACGCGTACTGACGCAGCACCCGATCGGAGACCGACCAGCCGTTCGACGGCCCGCCGATCGTGAACGACTGGGCCGCTGTTCCGTCCGGTGCGATCGTCACCGGGAAGCGTGCCCGCCCGCTCGGGTCGGTCGACGTCCCCGGCAGCCACTCGGTCGGCGAGATCGAGGTCGCGCTTCCGACCGCGGCCGCGACCGCCCTGCCGGCGTCGACCGAGCCCGCACCCTGGATCCACGGCTCGTAGCCGAGGTCCTGGGCGCCGGACTTCAGGAACGTCTTCACCTGCTGCTCGGTCGGGAACGACCCGTGCTTCGCCCTGTAGGCCTGCTCGACGAGCGCCACTGCGCCGACCGTCACCGGCGTCGAGCGGCTGGTGCCGCCCCACGTCGTCCAGGCGTCCTGCCCGTCGAGGATCGTGTTCAGAGTCGAGTCGCCCGGCGCGAAGGAGCCGTCGGCGACGACGTCCACGCCGTTCCGGCCGTTCGCGCCCGGGCCACGGTTCGACCACTCGATCACGTCGTTGTCGGTCACCTGCGAGTAGTTCGCAATCGAGTCCCAGCCGGTCGAGCCGAAGTTGGTCGACGCGCCCGCCTGGATCCCGCTCGCCGGCGCCGGTGCGGTCGCCGTCCCATAGCCGGGCGCGCCGTTGCCGGTCGAGAACACCGGTGTCGTTGCGTTGCCGAACAGGTTGTGCACCGCATCCGCCTCGATCGACGACGCGTCCAGCCCGTCGTTGTCGGAGGTGGAGGTGCCGTACGAGTTCGACGTCACCTGGACGCCGTACTCGTTCGTCAAGAAGTACGCGAACTGCGTCGAGGTCGCGAACGAGAAGTAGATGTCGCCCATCGGTGCGAGCTTCGCGTTCGGCGCGCCCCCGAGCACCATGCCCGGGATCGTGCCGCCCTGGTGGCCGTGGCCGCCGGGAAGATCCGCGAACTGCGGCGCCTTCCCGTTGATCACCGCCTGGCCGACCACGTTCGAGGCGGTCAGCGTGCCGTGGCCCTCGATACCCGGGTCGAAGTCGCCCGACCAGGCGAGGAAGTCACCCGAGGCCGGCGCCTGCCCGTCGCCGAAATCCGTCGGGCCGCCCGGGATCGTCGTCTGGCCGTCCGAGATGTAGTAGAGCAGCCCGCCCGAGAGGTCGGTGTAGCCGTCTCCGTTGATGTCGCGGTAGGAGACCGGCGAGCTCTTCGTCACGGGCTTCTCGTCGGCGAAGCTGTAGTCGTCGTTCAGGTCGACGTACACCGTGTCGTACCGGCCGGCGACGTTCGGGTCGGTGACGAGCACCGCCGGTCGCTCGCCGTACAGCTGCAACAGGTAGTCGTCCGGGTGGCTCGTCAGCTTCACGGTGCCGGACTTCGTCCAGCTCGCCGGGAAGGTGTAGGTGTGCGTGTTCGTCCCGTCCGGCGCGGTGAAGTTGCGCGCCGGACCGGTGCGGGTCGCGAACGTGACCGCGCACAGCGTGTCCTTGCCGATCTTCTTCGCCGGCTGCCCGTTGCCCTTCACATAGGTGCACTGGGCGGCCTGTGTCGTCGTGTACCAGGAAAGGTTCTGCGCGACCGCGTCGGGCCCGAGCAGCTCGAGCACGAGCGTGCTGTACGGGTCGAAGGCCTTCGGCCAGCCGATCCAGCCCGGGTCGACGAAGTCGTTCTGGTTCGAGAGGTCCTCCTGCGCCCAGGTCTGCCACGTCCCGATCAGGTCGGGGTGACCCCAATCGGTGCCGCCGTCGATCACGGAGGCCGTGACGCCGGTGCCGGTGATGCCGGCCTGCCAGGCGGACGTGAAGTCGTGCGTCTTCGCGTCGAGGACGTTCAGCTTCGCATCGGCCTGGAAGTTGGAGGTCTTCAGGGGCGGCGCCTTGTCGTACGGCACGGCGTGGTCGCGCATCTGCCGTGCGCGATCCTGACGGGCCTTGAGGTCGGGCTGGTTGCCGACCTCGGGGTCGTTGCCCGTCGGGCTGCCCGTCTGCTTGAACTCGATCTGGCTGACGCTGCCGACACCCGGGAGGCTCGCCAGCTTGGCCAGCTTCGTGGCGGTGAGCGAGCCGATCATCAGCGAGAGGCCCTTTCGCGTCGCGACGTGCTCGTCGGACAGAAGCTTCGCCGCCGCCGGGACCGCATCGCTCTGCAGCGTCACGGCGATCCTGACGGGTGCGGTGGAGTCGCTCGCGACCTCCTGCTGGAGGTCGGGCGAGAGCTTGGCCTGCACGGCCGCGTCCGTCCTCGACTTGACCTTCCCGTGATGGTCGTGCCCACCGCCCGCTGCAGCACCCGTCACGCAGACGGTCGCCGTGAGCGCGAGCAGCGCCAGCGCAAGCGCGAGTGGCGGTCGCCGGTCCCTCGAAGCCATCTCTAGCCCCCCGTGGTCGATCGGGCCCCGGTGGGGCCTCGGACAGTCGCCTTCTACCGGCGCGATATCGAAGTGTCAATCAGTCGTACGGGTGATCAGCCGTGCGGCTTCGCCATCTTCCGATAGTCGAGCGCCTCGTCGAGGATCTCGTCGGGCACACCCTCGGCGCGCGCCACCTCCCGCAGCGACCGGCCGCCCGCAGAGGCCTTCTTGACGATCTCCGCGGCCTTGTCGTAGCCGATGTACGGGTTGAGCGCGGTCGCGGCGGAGAGCGTCAGCTCGGCGTAGCGCTCGCACTGCTCACGGTTCGCCTCGATGCCGGTGACGCATTTCTCGTCCAGCAGCCTGCAGGCGGAGGCGAGGAGCTTGACCGACCCGAGCAGGTTCCGCGCCATCAGCGGCACGAACACGTTCAGCTCGAAGTGGCCCTGCATGCCGCCGATCGCGATCGCCTGGTCGTTGCCGATCACCTGGGCGGCGACCTGCGTGACGACCTCGGGGATCACCGGGTTCACCTTCCCGGGCATGATCGACGAGCCCTTCTGCAGCTCGGGCAGGAAGATCTCCGCGAGACCCGCCCGCGGGCCGGAGCCGAGGAAGCGCAGGTCGTTCGCGATCTTCGTCAGGCTGACGGCGACCGTCTTCAGCGCGCCGGAGGCCTCGACGAGGCCGTCGCGTGCCGCCTGCGACTCGAACGGGTCGGCGGGCGGCGGAGATGCGCAGGCCGGTCTCGGCCGCGAGCCGCTCGCGCACGCGGGCTGCGAACTCCGGGTGGGTGTTCAGCCCGGTACCGACAGCGGTGCCGCCGAGCGGGACCTTGCCGAGCCGCTCCAGCGTCGCGTCGATCCGCGCCCGCCCCTCCCGCACCTGGGCCGCGTAGCCCGCGAACTCCTGGCCGAGCGTGACCGGGACGGCGTCCATCCAGTGGGTCCGGCCGGACTTGACGACGTCGTCGAACTCGCCCGCCTTGGCCTCGAGCGCCGTTGCGAGCCCGTCGAGCGCAGGGAGAAGATCGTGGACGAGCTCGTCGAGGGCGGCGAGGTGAACGGCCGACGGGAAGACGTCGTTCGAGCTCTGGCCCATGTTGACGTGGTCGTTCGCGTGGACGTCGTCGCCCGCGAGAGTCGCGATCACCTCGTTCGCGTTCATGTTCGAGGACGTGCCGGAGCCGGTCTGGAAGACGTCGATCGGGAACTGGTCGTCCAGCTCGCCGGTCGCGACGCGGTCGGCGGCGGCGGCGATCCGTTCCGCGCGGCCGGCGTCGAGGAGGCCGAGCTCGCCGTTGACGCGCGCGGCGGCGGCCTTGATCCGTCCGAGCCACCGGGCCACGGGCACCGGGATCGGCTCGCCGGAGACGGGGAAGTTGGCGATCGCCTTGCGCGTCTCGCCCCCCCAGAGCTCTTGAGTGTGGGATGCCGTGTCGGTCACGGCGTGGACGTTAGCTCGCCACGCGCATGCGGCGGTCAGTAAGAGCCCGCTCCCTGAGCTTCCGGCGGAGCCGCTCCGAGATGTCCTCGACCGGCGCCCAGCCGACATAGGAGCAGCGAGGGCACTCCTCCTCGGGCTCCTCGCGGCGCTTCCCGCAGTTCAGGCACTCGACCACGTGACAGAAGTGTCGAACGGGAGGCCCTCCGAGTTGACACCGCTCCCTCTATCGAGGGACGCGCCGCCCGGCCTCGAGCAGGCCCGGCCAGCGGTGGAGCTTGACGCGCGGGCGGCCGAGCGGCTCACCGGCCGCCCGCTCAGCGGCGTCGATCGCCTGCCAGCCCGCGTAGTCGACGTAGTCGACGCCCTTGTCGTCGAGAAGTTGCTCGAGCGTTCCGGTCGACTCGACGCGGAGCATCCCCGCGCGGGCGTCCTCGAGCAGGCAGCTCGACCGTCTCGGCCGCGTCCTTCTTGTTCGTCCCGATCACCCCGCTCGGGCCGCGCTTGATCCAGCCGGCGACATAGACCCGCTCGGCGCCCGTCGACCCGCCCGCCCTCGTTCGGGATCGTCCCGCGTGCCGCTCGTCGAACGGGACGCCCGGCAGGGCGACACCCTGTAGCCGACGCTCCGAAGCACGAGCCCGGCGGGGATCGTCTCGGTCTCGCCCGTCGGCCGGGCGACGAGCCGTCCGTCCTCCTCGACGAGCTCGTTCCGGACCACGCTCCACCGCCTCGACGCGGTCGTCGCCGACGAGCGCGACCGGCGAGACGAGGAAGCGCAGGACGATCCGGCGCGCCTTCCCCTCGGCGTGCACGCGCGGCGTACTCGCGGAGGAGCTCGTAGTTCCGGCGGGCCCGCTCCCGGTCGGTCTCGAGCTCGGCCGCGCTCGCGGGGTCGAGCTCGAGCTCGCCCGGGTCGACGACCGACTCGGCACCGGCCAGCTCGCCGAGCTCCTTCAGCTCCGGTGGCGTGAACGCCGCCTGAACCGGGCCGCGCCGGCCGAGCATGACGATCTCGCGGATCGGCGCCGCCACGATCGCCGCAGCGGCCTCCTCGGTCGTGTCGGTGGGCGCCAGCTCGTCGGCGGTGAGCGCGAGCATGCGGGCGCAGTCGATCGCGACGTTCCCGTTCCCGATCACGACGACCCGCTCACAGCGCGAGGTCGAAGTCGAGCTCCTGGAAGTCCGGATGGCCGTTGTACCAGGCGACGAAGGCGGTCGCCGGCCAGGAGCCCGGCAGATCCTCGCCGGGGATCCCGAGGCGCCGGTCGGTCTGGGCGCCGACGGTGTAGACGACCGCGTCGTACAGGGTGGCGCAGCTCGTCGTGCGACACCGTCGAGCCGACCTCGACGTTGCCGAAGAACCGGAAGCCGGGGCGCGCGGCGGTCTTCTCGAACGCACGCGAGACCGCCTTGATGTTCTGGTGGTCGGGTGCGACCCCGAGCCGGACGAGCCCCCACGGCGTCGGCAGCCGGTCGATCAGGTCGACCTCGACCCGGGGCTCAACGCTACGCAGGAGCGCATCGGCCGCATAGAAGCCCGCCGGCCCGGAGCCGACGATCGCTACCCGAAGCGGGTCGTCCACGCGGCGAGCCTAGCGAGCGCCGAAGGCTCGGCCTTGCTCGCGCTGCCGGCGATCGAGACCGCGCCCAGGACGAGAGCCGCCGCCAACGCGGCTGCGCGGAGGCGTGATCCCGCGGGCTGCTCCTCCGACGCCCGACCGTCGGCGAGGAGGACGGCCGCGAGGCAAGCGAGCCCCGCGACGACGACCGCAGGCAGCTCCCAGTCCCAGTCGACGCCCGCGTGGGCGAGGAACGCGACGGCCGCGCCCGCCGCCGCCGGCGCCCCGGGTGCGCCGCGCGAGCGCACGAGACGTCGGAACGGCACGAGGACGAACGCCGCCAGCAGCAGGAGCCCGACGAGCCCGAGCTCCGAGAGCGTCTCGAGGTAGAGCGAGTGCGCGTCGAGCGGCGCCGCCCCACCGGCCGGCGAGGCCCGAGCGGAGCCACGCCCGGCCGAAGGTGCCCGCGCCCGAGCCGAGCAGCGGGTGGGCCGCGTACTCGTGCCAGGCGACGCTGTCGTAGGACGCGTCGCGGCTCGGTCGAGCCGCCCAGCGCGAGGCCGGCCGCCACCACCGCGATCACGCCGACGCCGAGCGCGCCGGCGACGCGCGGGTGGAGGCGCGACCGCCCCGTCCGCGTCGGCCGGCGTGGCAACGCAGCGGCGATCGCCATCGCGGCACCGGCCGCCGGCAGCAGCACGCCCCCGCCGATCCGCGGAGCCCCGCTGTCGGCGTAGCGGCTGTGGAGCGCGAGCCAGACGAGTGGCGGCCGACGGGGCCGCGAGGAGCGCGACGGCGCGCACGACGGACACGGGCGCCGGCGAGCAGGCGACGGCCGCGACCGCGCCGACGCCGAGGGCAGCCCAGGAGGCGTTGCTACCGGTGAAGGCGAGGGCGAACGCGAAGAGGGGCACGGTCGCCGCAGCGAGCACGCGCCGGGCGCCGTCGCTGCCCACCGCCGGCGCGAGCGCGAGCAGGGCTCCGAGCACCGCCAAGATCCCGATCGCGTTCGCGTAGCCGAGCGGCTCCGACAGGTGGTAGCCCTCGAACGTGTCCGCCGCGTGCGTGCCGAGCAGATAGCGGACGAGCGCATATCCGAGCAGGCCGGTGAGCGCCAGATGCGTGCCGACGACGAGCGGCCAGGTCGCGCCTCGGCGGGCGAGCACGACGAACGCGAGGACGACGGCGACATAGACGAGCGTGCGCCTGGCCTCGAGCACCGACTGCGTAGGCGAGGCCGACCAGAGCGTCGAGGCGAGCGTCCAGAGCAGGAGCGCCGCGCCTGCGGCGGGCCAGCCCCAGGCTGCCCGGAGCGCGCCGCCGCCTGTGAGGACGAGGCCGAGTGCCGCGGCCCAGGCGGCGAGCGCGCCGGCCCAGACCCAGGCGGACGAGTCGAAGCCGCCCTGCGCCAGCCCGAGCGCCGGAACGAGGACGAGCGGCACGCCGGCGACGGCTGGGAACCGCGTCAGAGGCGCAGATCAGTGGGCGTGGCCGCAGCCGGAGCCGCAGCCCGGTGCGTCCGCGGGCGCCTCGCCCTCGGCCACCTGGAAGCTCGATGGCCGCAGCCGCACGCGGAGACGACATTCGGGTTGTCGATCTTGAACCCGGATTCCTGGAGGCCCTCCAGGAAGTCGATCGTCGAGCCCTTGAGGTAGGGCGCGCTGAACGGGTCGACGACGACCTTGACGCCGTGAAACTCGAGCGCCTCGTCCCCGGCCGACGCGCCGCGGTCGAATCCGAGCGCATACTCGAAGCCGCTGCAGCCGCCGCCCTGGATCGCGACGCGCAGCACCTCCGCCTCGCCCACGGGCTCCTCCGCCATCAGCGCCGAGATCTTCGTGGCGGCGCGCTCCGTGAGGGTGACGACGGTGATGTCGGACTGCTCGATCGTGGCCATGCACGCAGTGTACCCGCGTCGCCCGAGGAGGGGACTTCGTGACACCCGCAACACGCATCGCTCCATGGATCGCCGTTCTGCTCGTGTCGGACCTCGGGATGCTGCTAGCTTCCGCCCGGGACGAGCGAGAAGGAGAGACGGCAGGGTGTTCCACGACTGGCTGGCGTTCGCGATCTACGGGCTGTTCGCCGTCGCGATACCCACGACCATGATGGTCGGCAGCTTCGTGTTCGCCCAGCGCCCGAAACGCCGCGTGCGTGCGCGCGTCATCCCGTTCGAGTCGGGCGTCTCGCAAGGGCCGCCGAAGCATCAGCGCTTCAGCGTGAACTTCTACCTGACGGCGATGCTCTTCATCCTCTTCGACATCGAGATCGTCTTCCTGTACCCGCTCGCCGTGATCCTCCACGAGCTCGCGTGGTTCGGCTTCTTCGAGTTCGTCACGTTCCTCGTCGTGCTGCTCGTCGCCTACGTCTACATCTGGCGGAAGGGCGCGCTCGAATGGCGCTAGACAAGCCGCTGCGCGAGCACGGCCTCAGGTCGGAGCGGCTGTTGATGCCCACGAGGGCCTCGAAGTTCGAGGACGAGGTCGCGGACCTCGAGCAGAAGGTCGGGCTCACGACGCTCGGCAAGGCGGTCGCCTGGGCGCAGACGAACTCGATGTGGCCTGACACCTTCGGGCTCGCATGCTGCGCGATCGAGATGATGTCGATCGTCTCCGCGCGCTACGACATCGCGCGCTTCGGGATGGAGCCCTTCCGCGGCTCGCCGCGCCAGGCCGACCTGCTGATCGTCTCGGGGCGCGTTTCGCACAAGATGGCGGCGCCACTGCGCCAGATCTACGACCAGATGCTCGAGCCCAAGTGGGTGATCGCGATGGGCGCCTGCGCGTCGTCGGGCGGCATGTTCAACAACTACGCGATCGTGCAGTCGGTCGACAAGATCGTCCCGGTCGACATGTACGTGCCCGGCTGCCCGCCGCGGCCCGAGCAGCTGATGGAGGGGATCGTTCGCCTGCATGAAGCGGTGCGGGCCGGCGTGCCGCCCGCCTACGAGCTGCGGAGCGTCGCCTCGTGAGCGTGTCCGACACGCCTGGGTTGATCGAGGTCAGAGAGGCGCACGGGGAGCAGACTCTCGTCGTCGAGACCGGAAGCCTGGTCGAGGCAGCGACCTTCCTGTGCTACGAGGAGGGCTTCAACTTCCTCTCCGACATCACCCCCGTCGACTACCTGACGTGGGGCGAGCGCGACGTGTCCGGCTTCGTCGGCACCGCGTCCGGCCGCGACCTCAACGCGCCGATGACCCAGGGCTTCCAGGCGGTCCCGCCCGCGAAGCCGAAGCGGTTCGCCGTCAACTACCACCTGCTGTCCGTGTCCGGCCGGCCGCGCCGCGTGCGCCTGCAGGTCTGGGTCGACGAAGGCGAGCCGGTGCAGACGGTGATCCCCGTCTGGCCGACCGCCGACTGGCACGAGCGCGAGGCCTGGGACCTGATGGGGATCGAGGTGGAAGGCCACCCGAACCTGAAGCGGATCCTCCTCGACGACGACTGGGAAGGGCATCCGCTGCGCAAGGACTACCCGCTCGGCGGCGAGCCCGTGCGCTTCTCGGGAGAGGTATGAGCGCGGTCGCACCGACGCGCTCACGCACGCCGATCTACGAGGGGACGCGCATCCCGAGCCCGATCCCGACCGTCCTCCGGACGGGCGCCGACCTTCAGGCGACCGGGGACGTGCTCACGATCAACTTCGGGCCGAACCACCCGTCGACGCACGGCGTCCTGCGCCTGATCGTCGATCTCTACGGGGAGGACGTGACGGGGCTCGAGGCGGTGATCGGCTACCTGCACACGGGCTTCGAGAAGACGATGGAGCAGAAGACGTGGTGGAAGTGCATCACGTACCCGGAGCGCATCGACTACGTCTCGTACCAGAACAACGAGTACGTGTTCGTCGCCGCAGTCGAGCAGCTGCTCGACCTGGACGTCCCGCCGAAGGCGACCTGGATGCGCACGCTCCTCTGCGAGCTCAACCGCATCCACTCGCATCTCGTCTGGCTCGGCACGAGCGCGCTCGAGCTCGGAGCGATCTCGATGTTCTGGTACGCGTTTCGCGAGCGCGAGCAGATCCTCGACCTGTTCGAGCTCGTCGCCGGCTACCGCATGCACACGCGGTACTTCCAGGTCGGCGGGCTCGCCGAGGACGTGCCGCGCGGCTTCTACCCGGAGTGCCGCCGCTTCTGCGAGTGGATGCCGCACGCAATCGATGACTACGAGACACTGCTCACGCGCAACAAGATCTGGCTCGAGCGCACGGAAGGGCTCGGACTCCTCTCTGCGGCCGACGCGATCGCACTCGGGCAGTCCGGCCCGGTGCTGCGCGCCTCGGGCGTCGACTGGGATCTCCGCAGGACGCAGCCGTACCTGGCCTACCACCAGGTCGACTTCGACGTGCCCGTCTTCCCGGAGGGCGACGTCTACGCGCGCTATCGGGTGCACATGGAGGAGATGCGGCAGTCGGTGCGGATCGTCGAGCAGTGCCTCGACCGGCTCGAGAACATGGAGGGCGAGCCCTGGATCGCCGACGACCGGAAGGTCGTGCTGCCGCCACGGCACGAGCTCCACACGTCGATGGAGTCGCTGATCCACCACTTCAAGATCGTCACCGAGGGCTTCCGCGTGCCCGAGGGCGAGATCTATACCGCGATCGAGTCCCCGCGCGGCGAGCTCGGCTGCTACGTCTGTTCCGACGGCGGACCGAAGCCATGGCGCGTCAAGTTCCGCGCACCGTCCTTCGTCGCCCTGCAGGCGACCGCCACGTGCATGACCGACGCGCTGATCGCCGACATGATCGCGATCGTCGGCTCGCTCGACACCGTCATGGGCGAGGTCGACCGCTGATGTCGCTCGTCGAGGCAATCGAGGCCGAGCGCGCGAAGTACCCGGAGGGGTCGGCCAGCGCTGTCCTGCCGGCGCTGCGCCTCGCGCAAGAGGAGTACGGCTGGCTCTCGCCGGACGCGCTGCGCGAAGTCGCGGACGCGCTCGAGCTGACGCCGGCGTACTGCAGGTCGGTCGCCTCGTTCTACGACATGTTCCACCTTTCACCCGTGGGCGAGCACCTGGTCGAGGTCTGCACGAACGTCTCGTGCGCGCTCTACGGGGCACAGCAGGTGCTCGAGGCGTTCGAGGCCGAGCTCGGCTGCCGCGCGGGCGAGACCTCGCGAGACGGAAAGGTCACCCTGCGGGCGATCGAGTGCCTCGGCGGCTGCGGCTGGGGGACGATCGTCTCGGTCGACCACCACTACCGCCTGCACGTGAGGCCGGACGACGCTCGGACGATCCTCGAGGAGCTCGATGCCGGCCGCTGAGCTTCACGAGCTCGTGCTCGAGAACGCGACCACGCGCCTTGCCGACTACGAGGCGGCCGGCGGGTACGCCCAGCTCAAGCGCGCACGAGAGCTGACGCCGCAGGAGGTGACCGAGGAGCTCATCGCCTCCGAGCTCCGCGGCCGCGGCGGCGCGTTCTTCCCCACCGGCCGCAAGTGGTCGTTCGTCCCGTCGAAGGAGCAGCTGCGAAAGCCGCACTACCTCGTCGTCAACGCCGACGAGTCGGAGCCGGGCAGCTTCAAGGACAACGAGATCCTCTCACGCGTTCCGCACCGCTTCGTCGAGGGGTGCCTGATCACGGCGCACGCAGTCGACTCGCAACACGTCTACGTCTACGTCCGCGGCGAGTACACAGGCCCGTACGAGATCCTCGCCGCCGCGCTCGACGAGCTGCGCGACCGCCCGGACCTCCGCGGCGACGTGACGATCGTCGTCCACCGCGGCGCAGGCGCGTACATCTGCGGCGAGGAGACGGCTCTGATCGAGTCGCTCGAGGGCAAGCGCGGCCAGCCGCGCTCGAAGCCGCCGTTCCCGGCGATCTCGGGCCTCTACGCCTCGCCGACCGTCGTCAACAACGTCGAGACGATGGCGACCGTGCCGGTCGTGCTCGAGCTGGGCGCCGCCGGGTACGCGAAGCTCGGAGTGCCGAACTCGCGGGGCACGCGCGTCGTCTCGGTCTCGGGGCATGTGCGCAACGGCGGCAACTACGAGATCGAGCCGGGAATCTCGCTGCGCGACCTGATCCATGCCGAGCACCTCGGCGGCGGCATCCCGGACGGCCACACACTGAAGGCCGTCATCCCAGGCGGATCCTCGACGGTGATCCTGAAGGGCGACGAGATCGACGTCGGCTACGACTTCGACTCGCTCGCGAAGCTCTCGACCGCCATGGGCTCGGCGGGCGTGGTGTGCCTCGACGAGCGCGTCTGCATGGTGCAGCTCGGCATCCGCGTCAGCGAGTTCTACGAGCACGAGTCGTGCGGCAAGTGCACGCCGTGCCGCGAGGGGACGCGCTGGATGACGGCTATCCTGCGGAAGCTCGAGGCGGGCGACGCGAGCCAGGCCGAGCTCGACCTGCTGCTCGACGTCTGCGACCGCATCAACGGCAAGTGCCTGTGCCCGCTCGGCGAGACGGCGGCGGTGGCGGTCGCGAGCTACGTCGCGAAGTTCCGGGAGGAGTTCGTCGCGCACATCACGGAGGGCGGCTGCCCGTTCGGCTCATCGTCCCCGCTCGACCACGTGCTCGCGCCGGTCGCGATGCACACGCACGCGCCGACGGCCGAGGTGCATGCATGAGCAGCCCCGATCTCGTCACGGTCACGATCGACGAGCGCACCGTGTCGGTGCCGAAGGGCACCGGCCTCGTCGAGACCGCCCAGACGGCAGGGATCGAGATCCCCGTCTTCTGCTACGAGCCGCGGCTCGGGCCGCCCGTCGGCGCCTGCCGGATGTGCCTCGTCGAGGTCGAGGGGATGCCGAAGCTACAGGCGGGCTGCACCCTTACGGCGCAGGACGGGATGGTCGTACGCACCGCGCGCTCCTCCGAGAAAGCGGCCGACGGCCAGCATTCGACGCTCGAGTTCATCCTCGTCAACCATCCACTCGACTGCCCCGTCTGCGACAAGGGCGGCGAGTGCCCGCTTCAGGACCTGACGTTCCGCTACGGGCCCGGCGCGACTCGTATGACGTTCCCGAAGCGGACGATGGAGAAGCCGATCCCGATCTCACCGCTGATCGCGCTCGACCGCGAGCG
This sequence comes from uncultured Thermoleophilia bacterium, assembly GCA_963725595.1. GTDB lineage: Bacteria > Actinomycetota > Thermoleophilia > Gaiellales > Gaiellaceae > PALSA-600. The sequence goes on from CAVRYT010000005.1 coordinate 549,150, forward strand.
CTGCATCCTCTGCTACCGCTGCACGCGCTTCAGCGAGTCGGTCGCCGAGGACGGGCAGCTCGTGGCGATCAACCGCGGTGCGCAGTCGGTGATCGCGACGTTCGAGGACGAGCCGTACCGCGGCCACTTCTCCGGGAACGTGACCGAGATCTGCCCCGTCGGGGCGCTCACGTCGACCACCTACCGCTTCGAGGCGCGCCCCTGGGAGATCTCGAGCGTGCCGACCGTGTGCGGCCTCTGCCCGGTCGGCTGCAACACGAGCGCGACGATTCGCGAAGGGAAGGTGAAGCGCATCCTGTCGCGCAACCATCCCGAGATCGACGAGGGCTGGCTCTGCGACAAGGGCCGTTACGCCTACGGTCACCTCGACGCAGGCGATCGCATCCGCACGCCGCTGCGCAAGACGGGCCTGCAGCGGTTCGAGTCGCTCGACTGGGACGAGGCGCTCGACGACGCCGAGGCACTGCTCCGGCAGGGCGGGACGACGACCCTCACAGCCCTTTCGGGCTCGGAGTCGGTCGAGGAGGCCTACGGGCTCGCGAAGCTACTGCGCCAGGGGCTCGGCGCGAACGCTGCGGTGCTGCCCGAGGAGATCCCCGACTGGCTCGACGGCTACCGCGCCCCGCTCTCGGCCCTGCGCGACTGCAAGACGATCGTCGTGCTCTGTGACGACCCCGTCGTCGAGCGCGCCCCGATCGTCGACCTCTGGCTCAAGGCCGCGCGTCGCGCCGGCGCGACGATCTCCTACGAGCGGCCGGCCGGCCCGGTCGATGCGCTCGTCACCGACCGGGCCGTGCGGGACGTCGATGCCGAGCGCGTCTACCACCTGCCCGGCACTCCCAACGGCCGCGGCGTCGCCGACGCATGGAGCGCAGCCGGCGACGGCGAGCCGGTGGACGCGAAGCCGCAGGTGCTCGTCATCTCGGGCGAGGAGGCCGCGAACGATCCGTCGGTGCGCGCGCTGGCCGCAGAGGCCGCCGCCGTGATCGGCATCGGCATGTTCCAGGAGTCGTTCCGCGGGCTCGCCGACCTCGTCCTCCCGGCGACGAGCTACCTCGAACGCGACGGCACCACGGTCAACCTCGAGGGGCGCCTTCAGCGGCAGCGCCGCGCCGTGCTCGCGCCCGTGCCCGACGTGCTCGCCTGGCTTGCGAAGCTCGCCGGCCGCTTCGGAGTCGAGCTGTCCCCGCACGCGTCGGTCGTCTTCCAGGAGATCTCCGCGATCTGCTTCGGAGGCGTCTCATTCGGCGAGGTGGGCGAGCGCGCGGCATTGCCGCCGCGGGCCGAGCGCGCCCCTCACCAGGGGCAAGGCACCTCGACGGCGTCCGAAACGCCCGGGCTGCGCCTGATCGCGTACAAGCCGCTCTTCTCCGGGACTGCCGTCGAGCGCACACGCGAGCTGCAGTTCCAGCGTCCGAACGGTGAGCTCCAGATCTCCGTCGAGGACGCGCGAGAGCGTGGCATCCGCAACGGGCAGACGGTAGTCGTCTCGTCCAACGGCACGTCGGTGCAGCTGCGCGCGCGGATCGCCCGCGACCTGGCCGCGGGCGCCGTCCGGATGGCGCGCGACGACGCGGGAGACCTTCACCCGACGGTGCAGGTGACCGCCTGATGCACGAGCCGTGGTGGATCACCCTCCCGAAGGCGTTCCTCGTGATCAACGTCGTGATGGTCTTCTTCGCGTTCACGACCTGGCTCGAGCGGAAGGTGCTCGGCCGGATGCAGCTGCGCTTCGGCCCGAACCGGGCAGGCCCCAAGGGGTTGCTCGTCCCGATCGCCGACCTGCTGAAGCTGATCCGGAAGGAGGCGTTCGCGCCGATGGCGGCCAAGGAGCCGCTGTACATCCTCGCCCCCGTCGTCTCGATGATGACCGCGCTCGCGGCATTCAGCGTGCTGCCCTGGGGGGCCGGCTGGCACTTCGACCACGGGCACCACTACATCCGCGGCCAGGTGGTCGACGTCCCGATCTCGCTGATCCTGATCTTCGCGCTGGGGTCGCTCGGGATCTACGGATTCATCGTCGGCGGCTGGGCGTCGGAGTCGAAGTACTCCCTCCTCGGCTCGATGCGCACCTGCGCGCAGCTCGTCTCCTACGAGGTCTCGCTCGCGCTTTCCGTACTCGGCGTCGTCCTGATGGGACAGTCGCTCGACCTGCAGTCGATCGTCGACAAGCAGCAGGCGACGCTCTGGTTCTTCATCCCGCAGGCGGTCGGGCTCGTCGTGTTCATGCTCAGCGGCGTCGCCGAGACCTCGAGGCCGCCGTTCGACCTGCCGGAGGCCGACACGGAGCTGGTGGCGGGCTACCACACTGAATACTCCGGCATGCGTTGGGGTCTGTTTCAAGCGGCCGAGTACATCAACATGCTCACCCTCTCGGGCCTCTGCGTGACGCTCTTCTTCGACGGCTACCACTTCCCGTGGGTCCACTCGCTCGACAAGTTCGGGCCGATCTGGTTCGTGCTGAAGCTGTTCACGCTCGTGACGGCGTTCATCTGGCTGCGCGCCACCCAGCCGCGCCTGCGCTACGACCAGCTGATGCGCTTCGGCTGGAAGGTCCTCCTGCCCGTCGCCACGCTGAACGCACTCGTGACCGCGGCACTCGTGGTGGCGGTGAAGTAATGGCCGTCGTCCCGAACACGCTCAAGGGCTTCGGGGTCACCCTGAAGCAGGTCTTCCGCAAGCCGATCACGCAGCAGTACCCGGAGTACAAGCGGCCCGTCTACCCGCGCTACCGCGGCCGCCACCGGCTGCACCGGCACGAGAACGGCCTCGAGAAGTGCGTCGGCTGCTCGCTCTGCGCCGCCGCGTGCCCGTCCGACTGCATCCGCGTCGTCGCGGCCGAGAACACTCCGTCGAACCGTGTCTCGGCAGGTGAGCGGTACGCGCGCATCTACGAGATCAACATGTCGCGCTGCATCTTCTGCGGCTACTGCGAGCTCGCGTGCCCGTTCGACGCGATCACGCTCGGCAACGACTTCGAGATCTCCGAGTACAACCGGGACGACCTCATCTACACGAAGGACATGCTGCTCGCCCCGCCGGCGAAGCGTGTGCCGGTCGCCGACCCCGACCTCTACGACACGCCGATCCCGTACTACCAGGATCACTCATGAGACCGTGCGTCCAGCGCGATCACGTGTCTGACACCTTCAGTGTCAGACACCCTTGGGGTGTGAGGTAGTGGGCAACTTCCTCGTCTGGGTGGTGTGGGTCGTCGCGGCGTTCGCCTGCCTCGCGAGCGCGCTCGCGGTCGTCAGCTTCCGCAACCCGTTCTACTCGGCATTGTCGCTGATCGCGAACCTCGCCTCGCTGGCGGTGCTCTTCCTGCTCCTCTCGGGCGAGTTCGTGGCCGCCGGTCAGGTGCTCGTCTACGGCGGAGCCGTGATGGTGATGTTCCTGTTCGTGATCGCCTACCTGGGCGATCGCACCGACGAGTCGCCGTGGTCGGGTGGGCCCTCGTGGCAGGTGTTCGGCGCGATTCTCGCGGGGGGCGCGATCCTCGCGGAGGTGATCGTCGTCGTGTCGCTCAAGGCCGGCGGCTTCCTCTCGAAGCCGCAGCACGTCGGACGGTCTTTCGGCTCACCCGAGGCGATCGGCCGCCTGTTCCTGACCGACCACCTGCTGGCGTTCGAGATCACGTCGATCGTGCTGCTCGTCGCCGCCGTCGGCGGCGTCGTGCTCGGCTCGCACGCACGAGCCCAGGAGGGCGATGCTCGGGCCTGACATCTCCTGGTATGTCGTGCTCGCAGCGGTGCTGTTCGTGATCGGAGCACTCGGGGTGATGCTGCGCCGCAGCCCGCTGATCATCCTGCTGTCGGTCGAGATCATGCTCAACTCCGCCAACCTGCTCCTGATCGCCTTCTCGCGTCTGCACGGCCGCGAGGACGGCCAGGTGTTCGCGATCTCCGTGATGGCGGTCGCCGCCTCCGAGGTCGTGGTCGGGCTCGGCCTGATCGTCGCCATGGGCCGGCGCGGCCTGGAGCTCGACGTGGACAAGCTCAGGACGCTGCGCGGGTAGATGCACGCCGCCGCCTGGACCTGCCTCCTGCTGCCGCTTGCCGCGACGATCACGATCACGCTCGCAGGCACGCGGATCCCGCGACGGGTCGCCGGCTGGATCTCCACCGCCACCACGGCAGGCTCGTTCGTCGCCGCCGCGTACGCGTTCTTCTCCATGTGGGGCGAGAGCGCGTCCCACCGCGCACATGCGACGACCTCGTGGGACTGGCTCTCCGCCGGCCAGTATCACTTCGGCTTCACGCTGCTCGCCGACCAGCTCTCGATCGTGATGATGCTGATCGTCTCCGGCGTGGGCTCGCTGATCATCGCCTACTCGGTCGGCTACATGGACGGGGACGACGAGGAGCGACGGTACTTCGCGTACATCTCGCTCTTCGTCTTCTCGATGCTGCTCCTGGTGCAGAGCGGCAACCTGCTGCTGCTGCTCTCGGGCTGGGGGATGGTGGGCCTCTCGAGCTACCTCCTGATCGGCTACAACCAGGATCGTCCTGCGGCCGTCGCCGCGGCCAAGAAGGCGTTCGTGATGAATGCGATCGGCGACGCGACGATGGCGCTCGCGCTCTTCCTGCTGATCCAGCACACGGGCCGCCTCGACTACGCGGGCGTGTTCTCCGCGTCGCCGTCGCACGGCGGGGTCGCGAACCTGATCGCGCTCGGGCTGCTCGGTGGGGCGCTTGCGAAGAGCGCCCAGCTACCGCTGCACACGTGGCTCCCGGACGCGATGGAGGGCCCGACCCCCGTCAGCGCCCTCATCCACGCGGCGACGATGGTGACCGCCGGGGTGTACCTGATCGTCCGCTGCCACCCGCTCTTCGAGCACGCGTGGGCGGTGCAGGACCTCGCCGCGGGCCTCGGTGCCGCCACGCTTCTCATGGCCGGGCTGATCGCGCTCGTGCAGACGGACATCAAGCGCGTGATCGCGTACTCGACCATGTCGCAGATCGGGTACATGTTCGTCGGCGCGGGCATCGGCGCGTACCCGAGCGCGATGTTCCACCTGATGACCCACGCCTTCTTCAAGGCGCTGCTCTTCCTCGGCGCCGGCATCGCGATCCACGCCGTCGCCGGCGAGCAGGACATCCGCAAGCTGGCGGGGGTCGGGAAGCTCATGCCTTTCACCCGCGCGGTCTTCCTCGTCGGCTCACTCGCGCTGGTCGGCATCTTCCCGTTCGCCGGCTTCTTCTCGAAGGACTCGATCATCGCGGCCTGCCTCGACCACGGCTGGTACGGCGACGTGATCTACGCGGCCTGCCTGGCCGGTGCCCTGCTGACCGGCATCTACACCTTCCGACTGTTCTTCATCGTCTTCCTCGGCGAGCCGACGCCCTTCGCACGCGAGCACTTCCATCGCCACCACGGGCAGGAAGGGCCGCTCTGGATGCTCGCACCCGTCGGCGTGCTCGCGATCCTCTCCTGTGTCGGCGGGCTGCTCCAGTTCGCGCCCGTGTGGACGCCGCTCACCACGTGGCTCGCGCCCGTGGCGCAGCCGATCGCGGAGCCGTCGAGCGCGCAGGAGTGGGCGACCTCGGCGATCGCGATCCTGCTCGGCCTCGGCGGCATCGCGATCGCGTGGGCGCTGTACGGGGCGAGGCGTATCCCCGTGCCAAGGCCGCTGCAGCTGCTGGAGCGGAAGTTCTACTGGGACGAGCTGTACGACGCGCTCTTCTACCGCCCGAGCGAAGGCCTCGCCCGCGCCTTCTACGCGCTCGTCGAGCGGCCGCTGATCGCCGGCTCGATGACCGCGGTGAGCGAGACCCTCGGTCTCTCCTCGCGCGAGCTCTCGCTCGCCCAGAACGGGCTCGTCCGCTCCTACGCGCTCGCGCTCGTGGGCGGGCTCGCGGTTCTCGCCGTCGTCTTCCTGTCGGTGCGCTAGATGAACGCCTGGCTGACGACCATCCTGATCTTCCTGCCCATCGCCGGCGCCTTGCTCGTCGCGCTGGCGCCGCTGCCCGCGTACTGGCTCGGCTCGCTCGCCGCACTTCTCTCGCTCGTCGAGGTGGGCTTCTGGATCACGGCCGCCGCGCGCTTCGACTTCGGGTCGCCGGGGCTGCAGTTCGCGAAGGACGGCTCTTGGTTCTCCGACCTGCACGTCCGCTACCACGTGGGCCAGTACGCCTATTCGCTCTGGTTCGTCGGGATGACCGCAGTCGTGATGGCCGCGTGTGTGATCTACGGCTGGTGGGTGGGCCGCGACCGCGCACGCGCCTACTTCGCGCTGATGCTGCTCCTCACCGGCGCGGTGGTGGGCGTGTTCACGGCCCAGGATCTGCTGCTCTTCTACGCCTTCTTCGAGGCGATGCTGATCCCGCTCTACGTGCTGATCGGCGTCTGGGGCGGCACCGACCGATTGCGGGCGACGCTGACGTTCGTCGTGTACACGGTCGTCGGCTCGCTGCTGATGCTCGCCGCGATCATCGTGCTCGGCCTCCAGCAGGGCACGTTCGACCTGACGCGGATGTCGACGAGCTCGTCAACCTGGCTCTTCCTCGGCTTCGTCGTCGCCTTCGCGATCAAGTCGCCGATCTTCCCGCTGCACGGATGGCTGCCGATCACCTACCGCGAGTCGCCGCCCGAGGTGTCCGCGGTGCTCTCCGGCATCGTCGGCAAGGCGGGCCTCTACGGCCTGCTGCGGATCGCGATCCCCTACTTCCCGGGGCCCGTACACGACTGGCGCGTGCCGATCCTCGTGCTCGCCTCGATCTCACTCGTGTACGGCGCGCTGCTCGCGTTCCGGGCGCCCGACTTTCGCGGCGTCGTCATGTACTCGTCCCTCTCCCAGGCCGGGCTGATCGTCCTGGGCCTCTTCGCATCGAACACGCTGGGCTTCGACGGCGCCGTGCTGCAGATCGTCAACCACGCGCTCGTCTCCGCAACCCTGTTCCTGCTCGCGGGAATGGTCGAGCGGCGGACGTCGACCGGCGAGTTCCGCCTGCTCGGCGGCATGGCCCGCGGCCGCCCGGCGCTCGCCACCGTCGTCTTGGTCGCGGGCATCATCGGCCTCGCGGTGCCGCTCTCGACCACGTTCGCGGGCGAGTTCCTGATCCTCGCCGGGGCGTTCCAGCAGGGCTGGGCGTGGGCGGTCGTGGGCGCAGTCGCGATCGTGCTCGCGGCGATGTACATGCTGCGCGCGATCTCCGGCGTGCTGCACCAGGACGTGGGACCGGCCGTACCCGAGAACGCGCTCGACCTGCGCGTCGGTGAGCTCGCCGTCGTCGTCCCGCTCCTCCTCTGCCTGCTCGGCCTCTCGGCGTGGCCGAACCTGATCGCGCATCGGGCCTTCGGCGGCCAGGGCTCGAGGGCGGATACGCCTGTCTCGGTGAGCTCGGCCACGGGCGCCGTCCTGCGCCTCACCTCCTGCGCGCCCACCGCCTTCGGCGCGAGTTGCACGACCTCGACCGGCACGCGGTTCGTCCTCTCCGAGGGCACGCGAGCTGTGGTGACGCCGTGATCTCGAAGCCCCACGTCGACTGGCTCGCGCTCTCTCCCTCGCTCGCGCTGCTCGGCGCCGCCGGGCTGCTCCTGATGGTCGCAGTGTTCGTCCCGCGGAACGTTCGCAAACCGGTCTCCGCGTTCACCGCGTTCGCCGGTTTCGTAACCTCGCTCGTCTTCGCGATCGTGCTGGACGACCGCAGCCCGGTCGCAACCGCAGTGATTCGGGGCGCGATGTTCCGCGACCGCTTCGGCGCGCTCGCCCAGGTGATCCTCGCCGGCTGCGGAGCCGTCGCCGTGCTCATCTCCTACCGCGAGCGGCTGCGGGACGAGCACGTGGCCGAGTACTACGCCCTCCTCGCCGCGGCCGCCGCCGGGATGGCGTTCTTCGTGCAGGCGGGCAACCTGATGACGCTCTTCCTCGGGCTCGAGTGGTTCTCGATCGCGCTGTACGTGCTGACGGCGATCGACATCGACCTGGTCGGGTCGCTCGAGGCCGGCCTCAAGTACCTCGTCGTCGGGGCGGTCGGCTCGGCGACCCTGCTCTTCGGCTCGGCGCTCGTGTACGGCATCACCGGGCAGCTCTCCTTCACCGGCATTGCCGCGGCCGGGCACGCACACGACGCGATGCTCGTGGTCGGGCTCGCGATGGTGATCGTCGGGCTCGCGTTCAAGTCGTCCGCTGCTCCCTTCCACATGTGGACGCCAGACGCCTACCAGGGCGCACCGACGCCGGTGACGGCGTTCATGTCGTCGGCCACGAAGGTGGCGGCGCTCGTCGTCACCTACCGCGTGCTCGCGACCGCGTTCCCGCATGACCTGAGTCTCTGGCGGTACGCGATCGCGGCACTCGCCTGCGTCTCGCTCGCCTGGGGGAACATCGCCGCGCTCATCCAGCGGAACGTGAAGCGGATCCTGGCGTACTCGTCCGTGTCGCATGCCGGGTTCATGCTGATCGGCGTCGCCGCGGCATCGCAGCTCGGCGGGCGGGCGCTCCTCTACTACCTGATCCCGTACTCCGCGATGTCGCTCGGCGCCTTCGCCGTCGTCGCTGCGCGCGAGCGCGAGCTGAACGCGCCGGTGACGCTCGCGAACCTGGCCGGCTTCGGCTGGGAGCGGCCGTTCCTCGGCGTCTCGATGTGGGTGTTCATGCTCGGGATGCTCGGCTTCCCGCTCACGGGGGGCTTCATCGGCAAGTTCTACGTCTTCGCCGCCGCCTACGACCACGGCTTCTGGTGGCTGATCCTCGCGGGCGTGATCGGGACGATGATCTCGGCCTACTACTACCTCGGGATCGTGCGGGCGATGTACTTCCGCGACGCCGCCGAGCTCCAGCTCGCGCCCGCCGGCGGCTCGCCGCCGCGCGACCCGCTCCTCGCGACGGCGGTGCTCGTGTGCCTGGCCGTGACGGTCGGCTCGTTCTTCGCGGTGGAGCCGCTGATCGACGTCGCGCGCTCGGCGGCGCACGCGCTGCCGATCTAGCCCTTAAGGCTTCGCGGGCCGCACGAAGGCGGCGCGCCGCAGGATCGGCACCGCGGCCACACAGGCCTTCAGCGCGAGCACGGCGAGGCAGCCGACGAGCGCCGAACGGCCGAGCGCCGGCAGCGAGTGGGTCTCCGCTGCGGGGGAGCGGGCGGCGCAGGACAGCACGAGCAGCCCGAGCGCGAGCGACCAGAGGAGCGCCTGCAGCCCCTGCACCGCGTCCTCGCGCCGCTCGAGGTAGCTCCCGAAGCCGACGAGGGCCGCGACGGCCGCGAACGGGATGGCGCCGAGCAGGGCGTCGAACGCGAGGCCGTGAGAGCCCCGTGAGTCCGCGTACGCTGCGACCACGGTGAGCACGACCGGAAGTGCTCGACGTCCCACTGCCGTCGTAGCTTCGCCCTCGGCCCGGACGGTCCTTCTATGCTCACGCGGTCCAGGAACGAGAGGGAAGCGGGGAAAGCGATGGCGACATTGACGTGGCTCGGACATGCGTCGTTCCGGCTCGACACGGACGGCGGACAGCGCATCTATGTCGATCCGTTCCCGAGCGGACCGACGTGGCCGGAGAGCGAGCGGGAGCCCGAGCGGGCTGACGCGATCCTCGTCACGCACGGCCACGGCGACCACGCCGGAGACGTGATCGAGCTGCAGCGGAAGCTCGGCTGCACGGTGTACGGGATGGTCGAGCTCATCGCGTGGTTCAACAAGCACGGCATCGGCGAGAACGACCTGGTCGGCTTCAACAAGGGCGGGACCGTGACCCTCGACGGGATGCGGTTCACGATGACGAACGCGTTCCACTCGAGCGCCGCGCCCGACCTCTCGTACGCCGGAGAGCCGGCGGGTTTCGTCGTCCGCTTCGACGACCACTCGCTCTACTTCGCGGGCGACACGTGCCTCTTCGGCGACATGGCGCTGATCGCGCGGCTGTACCGCCCGACCGTCGCGATCCTGCCGATCGGCGACCACTACACGATGGGCCCGGAGGAGGCGGCCGTGGCGCTCGAGCTGCTCGGCCACCCGCGCTGTGTCCCCGGCCACTGGGGCACGTTCCCGCTGCTCACGGGCACGCCGGACCGGCTCGCGGCGCTGACCGACTGCCTCGTCGAGAAGATCCGCCCGGGGGACGCGGTCGAGCTGTGAGAGAGCGCTGGTTCGGAGCGACCGGAAGGCGCGTCCCGGAGATCGCGCTGCGGGCCGGCTTCGACCTGGGCGACGCGCTCGTGCTCGAGCTGCTCGACGACGCGGCCCTGCGCGAGGCGCACGGCCACGGCCGGCCGGTGGTCGTGCTTGCACGCGATGCCGACCAGGTGAAGGCGGCGCTCGCCCGTCCGGAGGTGGCGACGGCGCTCGTCGACGACCCGGCGCTGCTCGATCTGGATCTGACGGAGCTCACCTATGGCTGACCCGGTGGTCGCCACGTACTCGATCGCGGCCTGCGATCTCGAGGCGGGCCAGTGGGGGGTCGCAACCCAGTCGAAGTTCCTCGCGGTCGGCTCGATCGTGCCGTGGGCGGAGCCCGGGGTCGGCGCCGTCGCGACGCAGGCATACGCCAACCCGCGCTACGGGCCCGACGGTCTCGGGCTGCTCCGCTCGGGCCTCTCCGCCGAAGAGGTCGTCGCGCAGCTGACGGCGGCCGACGAGGGCCGCGATCATCGCCAGCTCGGCGTCGTCGACGCCCGGGGCGGGAGCGCCACCTTCACCGGCTCGGACTGCCTCGACTGGGCCGGTGGACGCACCGGTCCGTGCTTCGCGGCCCAGGGGAACATCCTCGTCGGCGCGGAGACCGTCGACGCGCTCGCGGCCACCTTCACCGCGACGCCCGGGAGGCCGCTCGCCGAGCGTTTGCTCGAGTGCCTCGGCGCCGCGCAGGCGGCAGGCGGCGACCGGCGCGGCCAGCAGTCTGCCGCGCTGTTCGTCGTCGAGCGCGACGGGGGCTATGCGGGCCTGACCGACGTCCTCGTCGACCTGCGTGTGGACGATCATCCCGAGCCGATCGCAGAGCTCGCCCGCCTACACCACATCTTCACGCTGCTCTTCGGCAAGACCGAGCGGTCCGACTGGCTGGCAGTGGACGACGACCTGGGGGCCGAGGTCGGCGAGCGCCTGGCGCGCCTCGGCTACGACGGAGAGCTCACCGAGGCCCTCCGCAGCTGGGCGGCGACGGAGAACCTCGAGGAGCGGGTCGACGGCATCGAGCACATCGACCCCGTCGTGCTCGCGGAGCTGAGGGCACGATGAGCCCCGGCCGCGCAGGGTACGAGATCGTCTCCCTCGACCAGCTCGGGCGCTATCCGGACTGGCGGAACCACGAGGCACCGGTCCTGATGCCGCTCCGGCAGGAGCTCGGCCTGCGCGCCTTCGGCGCCAACTGCTGGACGGCGGAGCCCGGGAAACAGATCGTCCCGCGGCATACGGAGGAGAGCGGCGACGAGGAGCTGTACGTCGTCGTCCGGGGCCGGGCACGCTTCACGGTGGACGATCAGACGCTCGATGCGTCGGCGGGAACGCTGATCCACGTCTCGCCGGGCGAGACACGCGAGGCGATCGCCGAGGAGGCCGACACGATCGTCCTTGCGGTCGGGGCGACACCCGGCGAAGCCTTCTCGGCGCGGGGCTGGGACGAGGTCGTCGTCGCCTTCGCGAAGTCGCGAGCCGGCGACCTCGAGGGGGGACGCGCGACGATGGAAGCGCTGATCGCGCGCGACCCCGACTCGTGGGAGGGTGCGTACAACCTCGCCTGCTTCGAGGCGCAGTTCGGCGTGCGAGCCGAGGCCTTCGAGCAGCTGCGCCGGGCGCTCGCCGACGGGCCTGACGGGGTCGCCGAGTTCGCCCGCGACGACGGTGACCTCACGCCGCTCCACGGAGACCTTCGCTGGCAGGAGCTGCTCGGATGAGCCATGCGCACGTGGACGAGCTCGACCGGATCGAGATGCCCGAAGGCTTCGTATGGCGCCCCGTGCGCCGGCACTTCGGCATCCGGGCCTTCGGGGTGAACGCCTACTCGGCGCGCGAGGTGGGAGCACAGATCGTCGAGGAGCACAGCGAGTCCGACCTGGAGCACGAGGAGCTCTATCTCGTCCTGCGCGGCCGGGCGCGGTTCACGATCGAGGGCGACGAGCACGAGCTCGGCCCGGGGCAACTCGTCTTCCTGCGTGACCCGATCCTCCGGCGCGGGGCGGTTGCCCTCGACGAGGACACGGTCGTTCTCGCGCTCGGCGGCAAGCCGGGCGCGGCGCACGAGGTGTCGGCGTGGGAGGCGATGTTCGCAGCCGTGCCGGCGATGCGCGAGGAGCGCTGGGACGACGCGATCCGCCTGCACGTGGAGGCGCTCGAGGAGAAGCCCGACCATCCTGCGCTGCTCTACAACCTCGCCTGCATGGAGGCACGCGGCGGCCGCCCGGCGGACGCCCTTGTGCACCTGCAGCGGGCGGTCGAGCTCGAGTCGAAGTGGGCGGCGCACGCCGCCAAGGACTCCGACTTCGCCTCGATCCGGGACGAGCCGGAGTTCCCGAGCTAGCGATCCCCGCCGAAGCGGTCGAAGCCCGGGTGCCAGCCGTGCGCGAGCGGGAAGGCCGCGATCGCGACGACGAGCCCGGCGACGACGGAAACGGCGAGCAGGTACTGCCGCATACGCCGACCGTCGAGGCGGCTCGACCTGCTGAAGTCGAGCAGGGCGAGCGGAGGCAGCTTCAGGACGTGGGCGAGGAAGTGCGCGCCGAAAGCGATGCCCCAGACGACGAAGCTCGCCTTGTGCACACCGAGCAAGAGGCCGCCGTGACCGACGATCGCAGCCGCGATGCCGCTCGCAAAGAGCGTGAAGGTCGAGACGACGAGCACTGGGGCGACGAGGATCCGGAGAAGGACGTGCGGAGGGCCCTTGCTGACGTACTCGCCGGCCCGCCGGTAGTAGCTGAGCATCCGCCACCCGGCGCTCGCGAGCTTGAGGAGGATCGGCGGAACGAGTAGCAGGCCGAGGAAGATGTGCGGCAGTAGGAGCTGCCGCACCCCGAACAGCGTCAGGCCCTCGAGGACGAGGAGAACGGTGAGGACGGCACCGGTCGTCGCCGTGAGGCGTGCGTTGCCGTCGCTCCCTCCGGCGAACAGGGTGCGCATCACCTCAAGAAGACCGAAGCGAGATTAGAGGCGCCTGAAGGAATCGCCCGGCAGCCGCGTCCCCGCGGCCAGCTCCCGGAAGGCAGGGACGGGGTCGGCCTCGGGCCGCGCGACGAGGAGCACCGCTCCGTGCCCCTCGACGGGCAGCAGGACGTCGACGAGGAGCTGCAAGCCGACCGCGAGCGCGAACGCCTTGTGCGCGTGCTCGCCACCGAACGGCACGAGCTCTTCGGGCCGGGCGCGGCCGGCGAGCACATCGCCGTGTGTGACGGCGCCCATGGAGACGTCCGCCACAACCGGTTCGCCGTCGCTCGACGGGATCGCGATCGCGATCGGGTTCGTCCCGGTCAGCGGTGCGCCGCCACCGGGCGACGGCAGTCGTCTGGGGGAGGTTGCGGTCAGGAGCGACACAAGGCCTCCTTCCGCCAGCCGCCGGGCCCACGATCCCAGCGCGCCCGTCGGGAACGTGCGTGTGCAGACGACGAGCCGGGCGTGCCCCGGAGGCGACTCCAGCTGTGCCCGGACGACCGCGTCGAGCGTCAGGTAGCCGAGCGCCCCGCCGCCGTCCCACCGCTCATAGGCCTCCGACGACTCCAGGCGAACCGGTCGGGCCGACGGTCGCAGGCCGGGGAGCGTCTCGAGCCACTCGACACGAGAGAGGCCGTGCCCGAGTTGGCCGCGCTGCTCGGCCTCGAGGAAGTGCGCCGCGAGCGTCTCGACGTCGGCAGGACCGAACCCGAGCGCGGCCAGCCGCGGGCGGGCGTCCTCAGGCCGCAAAGCGCAGCACGGGCCAGCCGCGCTCCTCCGCGATCCGGAGAAGCCTCCGGTCGGGGTTCGCCGCGACCGGGTGACCGACGGCCTCGAGAAAGGGCAGATCGGTGTGCGAGTCGGAGTAGGCCGTCGAGCCGGCGAGCTCCAGACCCTCGGCGTCCGCGAGTTCACGTACGGCGCGGGCCTTGCCCTCGCCGTGGGCGGCGCGAAGCGTGCGCCCCGTGTAAACGCCGTCGACGATCTCACAGGTCGAGCCGACGGCTCCGTCGAAGCCGAGGTCGCCGGCGATGTGCTCGACGATCTCCTGAAGCGTCGCCGACACGATGTACGCCCGCTCGCCGCGCTCCTGGTGACGTCGCAGCAGATGCAGCGGCTCGTCGTAGACGAGCGGGCGCAGGACCGGCTCCATCGCGTCGCCGACGAGCCTGCGCATGTCGGCCACCGCGAACCCGTCGAGCACCTTCATCCCGTCCTCGGCGGCGCTCCGCACGCGCTCGGCACTCGCCCCGCGGGCCACGAAGAGCAGCTGCCAGAGCACCGACTTCGCAAGGTCGAGCCGCGAGATCAGGCCGCGCTCGCGGAACGACCCGGCAAGCGCGAGGGCGGACGACCGCCTGATCAGCGTCCGATCGAGGTCGAAGAACGCCGCCGCCGGCACGTGCCGGCTACCGGACGAGCGGCAGCGTGCGCGTGAAGCCGCCGGCACGACTCGCGTCGATCACGCGGGCGAGCTCGAGGAGCGCCTGGGCCGCCTCCGACTCGGGGTCGGACAGGACGAGCGGCGTGCCGGCGTCACCCGCCTCACGCAGGCGGACGTCGAGCGGCACGGTGCCGAGGAGCGGCACGCCAAGACTCCCGGCGAGCCGGGCCCCTCCGCCGGCGCCGAAGATCTCCGACGTCATGTTCTCGACGACACCGACGACCCGGAGCCCGGTCTTCTGCGCCATGGTGGCGGCACGCGACGCGACCTCCTGCGCGAGCGGCTGCGGCGTCGTCACGACGATCGCCTCGGCACGGGGAAGCAGCTGCCCGAGGGAGATCGAAACGTCGCCGGTACCGGGCGGCATGTCGACGACGAGCGTGTCGATGTCGCCCCAGTGGACGTCCTGCAGGAACTGCTCGAGCGCGCGGTGGAGCATCGGCCCGCGCCACATCACGGGCTGGTTGTCGTCCAGGAAGAACCCGATCGACATCAGGCGCAGGCCGTGCGCGACCGGAGGCACGATCATCTTGTCGACCACCACCGGCCGCTGCGTGATTCCGAGCATGTGCGGGATCGAGTGGCCGTAGATGTCGGCGTCCAACACGCCGACCTCCTGTCCGAGCGTCGCGAGCGCAGCCGCGAGGTTCACCGTCAGCGACGACTTGCCCACGCCGCCCTTGCCCGAGGCGACCGCGAGCACACGGGTCTTCGGCGACAGCTGGATGCCACGCTCGGGCGCGCCGCCGCGCAGGCGTTGCGTGAGCGCGACCCGTTCGTCGGGAGACATGACGTCGAAGTGGAGCTCGACGGCCTCGACGCCCGGGAGCGAGCCGACGTGCTGGCCGACCTGGTCCTCGAAGCTCGAGCGGAGCGGGCACCCGACGACGGTGAGCGCGATCGTGACCGACACGACGCCGCCCTCGATCTCGATCCCGCGCACCATCCCGAGCTCGGTCACGGGCCGGCGAAGCTCCGGATCGATCACCAGGGCGAGCGCGGCGTCGATCTGCTCGCGGGTCACCATCATCCGCGAGGGTAGCGGAGCACACCCTTTCGGGTATCTCCGGCCGCCCCGAGGAGGACGATGGTCCCGGGGTGACCGGTCCGCGGCACAGACTCGGGCGCACCGCGCGCCTCGCTCTCGATGCCCTCGTCGTGGGATCTCTGCTCCTGCTCGCGATCGGCGCGCACATCCCCGTCTGGGGGCTCGCGGGGCTTGCCGCGCTCGCGCTCGGCGGCACCTTCCTGCGCACGCAGGCCGACGAAGGGGCGCGGGCCGCCCGCGAGCGCCTGGAGCAGATGATCGACGCAATCCCGCTCGCGACGATCGCGTTCGACCGCGACGCGAGCATCGTCACCTGGAACCGCGCTGCCGTACAGCTCTTCGGCTGGAGCATCGACGAGGTCGCCGGCGGGACGAACCCGGCGGTCGCCGAGGAGTGGCTGGACGAGTCGGACGGCCTTCACCGGCGGATCATGGCCGGGGAGCTGCTGAAGGGGATCGAGGTCGTCCGGCGCACGAAGGACGGCCACCGCCTCGACCTGGCCGTGTACACGGCTCCCCTGGAGGGCTCGAACGTCGACTCGGGCTTCCTGGTCCTGTACGACGACATCGCAGAGCGCAAGCGCGTCGAGCGCGAGCGGGACGCCGCCCAGCGGGTGTACCGCGGCCTCGTAGAGGCGCTGCCGCTCGTCACCTACATCGACGCGGTCGACGACGACGCGACGAACATCTACACGAGCCCGCAGATCGAGGAGTTGCTCGGGTGGTCGTGCGAGAGATGGCGGTCGCTCCCGTTCGCCGAGATCCTGCATCCCGACGACCGCGACCGCGTGATGACGCTCGTCCGGCGCTCGAACGCGACCCGCCTGCTCTTCGAGGCGGAGTACCGGCTGTTGCACGCCGACGGGCACTACGTCTGGGTGCGCGACCACAGCTCGATCGTGGAGGACGCAGACGGGACGCCGGTGGCACGCGGCTTCCTGCTCGACATCACCGCGCAGAAGCGGCTCGAGGAACAGCTCCTGCAGGCGCAGAAGATGGACGCGCTCGGTCAGCTCGCAGGCGGCATCGCGCACGACTTCAACAATCTGCTGACCGCGATCGGCGGATACGCGGATCTCGCGTCGGCGTCGCTCGACGGCGAGCACCACGCGCAGCGGTCGCTCACGGGCATCCGTACTGCCGCGACCGAGGCGGCTGGGCTCACCTCCCGCCTACTGACCTTCAGCCGCCGCCATGTTCCGGGCCGCCACTCCGTCGACGTGAACGAGGTCGTGAGGGGAGCGGCCGAGCTGCTCGAGCGGCTCGTGCGGGAGGACGTGGTGATCGAGCTGGCGCTCGTCGACGAGCTGCCTGCGATCGCCGCGGACGGCGCGCAACTGAAGCAGGTGGTGGTCAACCTGGCGCTGAACGCGCGTGATGCGATGCCGCAGGGCGGCTCGCTCCGGATCGAGACGGGCGAAGACGGCGGCCGGGTGGCGCTCCGCGTGCAGGACGACGGCCACGGCATGGACGACGCGACCCGCAAGCGCGCCGTCGAGCCGTTCTTCACCACCAAGCCGCCCGGGGAGGGCACCGGCCTCGGGCTGTCGGTCGCGTACGCGGTCGCGCGCAGCCTCGGCGGCGAGCTCCGAATCGCGTCGGAACCGGGGCTGGGGACGACGGTCGAGCTCTTCCTGCCGCCCGCGGATGTCGAGCCGGAGGTCCCCGAGCCCGCGCCCGAGCCGGTCGGTGGAGCCGAGCGGATCCTGGTCGTCGAGGACCGAGGACTCGTGCGCGACCTCGCTCACTCGATCCTCGAGGCTGCGGGGTACAACGTCGTCAGCGCGGCCGGCGGAGACGAGGCGCTCGCAGTCGTCGAGGCCGGCACGATCCCGGACCTCGTGCTCACGGACGTGGTCATGCCGGGCATGAGCGGCGCCGAGCTCGCGCGGCGGCTGCGCGGGCTGCGGCCCGGCCTACCGGTGCTCTACATGTCCGGCTACACGGACGACGTCCTGCAGGCATCCGAGCTCGAGGAGCCACGCACGTCGTTCCTCGCGAAGCCGTTCGACAACGCCGAGCTGGTGGCCGCCGCCCGTCAAGCGCTCGACTGCGCCGCCTGACCACGCGCACCACCGGCCTGGCCTCATGCGCGCAGCGCATCCCCGAGCTTCCGGCAGAGCTCGGCGTTCCCCGCGGCAGCGACGCGCGAGCGTCCGGCGAGGTCGAGCGGCGCGCGCAGGAACGGCGGATCGTCCGGCAGGTCGATCGCGAGGCCCTGCTCGCGGACGAGCAACTGGGCGGCTGCGATGTCGACCGAGCGTGCGGGCTTCAGCGACACGACCCCGTCGACTCGACCGGCTGCGAGATGGCAGAGGGTGATCGCGAGCGAGCCCATCACCCGTAGACGGTGGGCGAGGCCGTCGAACCGCGCCGCGTTCTCCGAGACGTAGGCGGTGGTCGTCGCCTCGAAGGAAAGGATCTCGAGCACGTCCTTCGGGCGCTCGGTCAGAGGGCGGCCGTCGAGCATCGCCCCGCCGCCGCGTGTCGCGGTCCACTCTTCCCCGGTCCCGAAGTCGTGAACGTAGCCGAAGGTGACGTCCTCCATCGTGTCGCCGTCGGCCACGGCGATCGAGAGCGAGAAGAACGGGATCCCGCGCTTCGCGTTGAGCGAGCCGTCGATCGGGTCGACCACGATCGTCGTCGGCCCCTCGCCGCTGATGCCCGCCTCTTCGCTCACGATCCGCACGTCGAGCCCGGCGAAGCGTGCGAGGATCGCGCGCTCGGCGGCGCGATCGATCGCCGTCGTGTCGTCGCCGCCCTCTCCGGCGCCGACGACCGGCTCCCGCTCCGCCCGGCCCGGCAGCGCGGCCAACACGCCCGCGACGTCGTCGCGGGCGGCCCGGCAGAGCGCGAGCCAGTCGGCCTCGCCGCTCACACCGGATGGAAGAGCAGGCCGGAGGTGAGCTTCGGGTAGAAGAAGGTCGACTTCTGCGGCATCGTCTCGCCGGCGCGGGCGAAGCGCGCCACCTGCTCGACGGTCACCGGCTCGAGCAGGAACGCCGCAGCGGCGTCGCCGCGATCGACGGCCGCCACGGCGTCGGCAGCCGAGGGCGTGTAGCTCACGCCACGCGGGGCGAAGCTCTCGACGACGCGCGGGCCGAAATCGTCGTCGCTTCTCACGCGCAGGTACCGGCCGCCGCGGTAGAGCGTGACGCCGCCGTTCGGCTCAGCCACCTCGTTCCCCGGGACCTCGCCGAGCTCCAGCACGAGCCTGTGCGTCGGGAAGATCTCGAGTCCCGGCGCTCGGGCCGAGACCAGCACGGCGAAGGTGTGCGTCGCGTCCGGCTGCTCCTCGCGGTAGGCGACGGCGGTCTCATAGCGATGGTGGCCATCGGCGATCAGGAGCGGCGTGTCGATCTCCAGCTCGCCGCCCGGCACGGGCCAGAGACGCGTGCGCACGGCGCCCTCCTCGACGTCGAGCTCGGGCTCGCCGGCGGGCCGCTCGAGCACGGGATCGTCGTCGTAGAGGAGAAAGATCGGCTCGAGCTGCGTGCGCGTCGCGCGCAGCAGGCGCAGCCGTCCCTCCTTCGGGCCCGCGTGCGTCCGCTCGTGCGGGAGCACCTGGCCGTCCTCATACGGCGTCACCGGGACGGAGGCCGCGATCCCCTCGCGCGTGCGTGCGACGCCGTCGGGGCCGACGTAGTCCTGCGCCAGCCACCAGTAGCGCTCGTCGTCCCGGACGAGGGCGCCGCGGCTGCGCCAGTCGGTGAGCGCGTCCCCGGCGGCCTTCGGCGAGTCCGGCAGGGTGAGATGGACGACGTTGTACGGGTTGCGCGCGAGGTAGCCGAGCCGCGCCTCGTCGGAGATGACGTCGTACGGCGGCGCGACGAGCGTCTCCAGCGGCCCGGCGATCGCCGGGTCGTAGCGGAGCGCACGGAAGGGCCTGACCGTGGGCACTCCTGCAGACTAGAGGACCGCATGATCCGCACCCTGCAGGAGGCCGCCGACTGGGTCGACGAGGTCGGCCTGGCCCTGCTCTTCCCGAAGGCGGACGTGGTCCTGCCGTCGCTGTGGGAGCAGGTCAACGGCGACGCCGGGCCCGCCTGGGCGGTCCGCGACCCGGACGGCGGCTTCGTGCGCTGGACGGACGAGCTGGGCTTCCTCTGGCGCGTGAAGGACGAGCTGCCGGAGGCCGGTCTCGTCTGCGTCGGCCGTCATCTCGCCCGCTCCGTGGCCTGCGTCGCCCCCCGCCTTCTGCCGGCGCTTTTCGCCGCCAGCGGTGGCGACGCCGAGGGCGACCCCGTTGCCGAGGCGCTCGGCGAGCACGGACCGCTGACCGGCCCGCAGCTCCGGGAGGCGACCGGGCTCGCGAAGAAGGAGGTCGACCGGGCGATCGCGTCGCTCCACCGCCGCCTCGTCGTCACGAGCTCGCACCTCGTCGAGGGCGAGGCCGCCTGGGGCTCGCTCGCGCACGATCTGCTCGCCCGCAAGTGGCGCCTGCCGGCCGCGCTTCCGTCGCGAGAGGCCGCACGCCTCGACCTCGCCGCCCTCGTGCTGGAGCAGGCAGCCGAGCTGACCGCCGCCGACCTCCAGGGCGTGTTCGGCTGGCGGCGGAAGGAGGCTGCCGCCCTGCTCGAGGAGGTGGGCGACGCCCGCGACGAGAACGGCTTCCGCATCTGGGGGCGACGATAGGCTGACCGTCGTGACGATCGCGGAGCTACAGGAGGACCGGGTCGTCGAGGGCATCTACGCGGTGCGGCTGAAGCGCAGGCTGCGGACGCGCTCCGGAGAGCCGTACCTCGCGCTCGAGCTCGTCGACACGACCGGCCGAATCGAGGCGCGCGTGTGGAGCGACGTCGAGCTGCTCGACGGCCGCTTCGCCGAGGGCGACGCGGTGCGGGTGCTGGGGCGGGTCGAGCGGTTCCGCGACCGCCTGCAGCTCGACGTGCGCTCGCTGGAGGCCGCAGAGGTCGATCCCGCGACGCTCACGCCCGAGCTCCGCCGCGACCGGGCCGAGCTCGAAGGCTTTCTCGAGTTCCTCGTCGGCGAGCTGACACACCAGGGGCTCGCGGCAACCGCGCGCGCCGTCCTCTCCGACCGCGAGCTCGGTAGGTGGCCGGCGACGCCAGACGGCCACCATTCCTACGCGGGCGGGCTGCTCGAGCACACCGTCGGCGTCGCCACCCTCTGCCGCGAGACCGCGCAGCTGCACCCACGGGTGCGCGGCGAACTCCTGCTTGCGGCCGCCCTCGTCCACGACGTCGGCCGGACGCTCGAGCTCGGCGGCGGGCCTGCGTTCGCACCGACCGACGAGGGGCGCCTGCTCGGGCACGTGCACCTCGGCCTGAGGCTGATCGAGGAGCGCGCCGAGGGGCTCACGGCGGCCCAGCTCGCGGAGCTCCTCCACTGCGTCGCGGTGCACCACGACGGCCGCGACGCGCGAACGGCCGAGGCGGCTGTGCTCTACCACGCGAACCAGCTCGACGCGGTCGCCGCCACACGCAAGGTCGATTGACGCCGCTCCTCCTCGCCCTCGGCGCGAGCCTCGCCTGGGGCGTCGGAGACTTCGTCGGACCGCTCCTCTCCCGCGCGGCCGGCGTGCTGCCTGTGCTCTTCTGGGCGCAGGTCGGCGGCTGCGGCGGCATCCTCGTGGCCGCCGCGGTGCGCGACGAGGGCCCTCGCGGCCCGGCCGTGCTCTACGCCGCGGCGGCGGCGGTCGGAGGCATGCTCGGCATCTTCGCCTACTACCGCGGGATGGTCGTCGGCGCAATGAGCGTCGTCGCGCCGATCGCAGGCGTGTCGGCGGTGATCCCGGTGCTCTACGGGATCGCAACGGGGGACAACCCCTCGCGAGCGCAGCTCGCCGGCATGGCCTGCGCGCTCGTGGGAGTGGGGCTGGCCTCGATCGAGCACGCCGAAGGCGAGCGCAGGATCGCTGCCGGCGTCGGCCTCGCGTTGCTCGCCGCGTGCGGCTTCGGTTTCTACTTCCCCTGGATGCACGCGGCCGGGAAGGTCGACTTCTGGTGGGCGTCCGTCGTCTTCCGGTCGACCGCCCTCCTGCTCGTCTGCGCGGTCGTGGTCGGCCGCCGCGCACCCGTCCGGCTCTCCGCGCGCACGGCCGCCGTCGCCTGTGCCGTCGGCATCGCGGACACGGTCGGGAACGCCTCGTTCGCGGCGTCGTCGCAACACGGGCTCGTCAGCCTGACGGCCGTGCTGGCGTCGCTCTACCCGATCGTCACGGTGTTGCTCGCGGCCGCGTTCCTGCGGGAGCGGGTGGCGCCGCTCCAGCGGGCGGGCGTCGCGCTGACGCTTGCCGGCGTGGTGCTGATCGGCGTGTAGACGGCTGATCAGACGTTGAAGCGGATGTTCAGCACGTCCCCGTCGCGCACGACGTAGGTCTTGCCCTCGAGCCGCTGCTTGCCGTGCTTCGAGACCTCGGCGTGCGAGCCGAGCTCGACGAGGTCCTGCCAGTCGACGACCTCGCAGCGGATGAAGCCGCGCGCGATGTCCGAGTGGATCGACTCGGCCGCATCGAGCGCCGTCTCCCCGTTCCGGAGCGTCCAGGCACGGGTCTCCTTCTCACCGGCCGTGAAGAACGTGATCAGGTCGAGCGCATCACGGAGCCGCGCCGCGACGTCGTCCAGGGCGGAGGTGCCGCCGTCCCTGAACGCCGCAGCCTCCTCGTCGGGCAGATCCGCGAGCTCGGCCTCGAGCTTCAGGTCGATGCCGCCCGGCCCGTTCTCGAGCGCGATCACCGGCTTCGCGGTCAACGGCTCGAGCTCCGGCGGCAGCTCGCCCGGGTAGTCCGACAGCGTGCCGCCCGCGTCGACGTGGGCGAGCACCTTCTCGAGCTCGTCCACCTCGGCGCGGAGCTTCGGGTCGCCCGACTTCGCCTGCTTCGTGACCCGCTCGAGCCGGCGCTCGACGTGGTCGCGGTCGGCGACGAGCAGCTCGAGCTGAAACGTCTCGAGGTCACCCGCGGGGTCCGGCGCGGGGCCGAAGCCGCGCAGCACGACGAGCAGGGCGTCGACCTGACGCAGGTTCCCGAGCAGTGCCGCGCCGGCTCCTGGAACGTCCTGCACGCGGATCGTCGCCGGCGTCACCTTTCGGGCGTGCACGACCGCGGCGAGCGCGTCCAGCCGCTCGTCTGTGATCGGCGCGACGCCGACGTTCGTCTTCCCGTACTCACCTCCGCCCGCCTTCGTCAGCGCGGTGAAGAGCGCCGTCTTGCCGCTGCCGGCCGGGCCGACGATCCCGACCTCGAGAGCCATCGGGCTGGAGGGTAGCTACAGGCTGGACTGCCGCTCGAGCTGCTTCTGCAGCGAGACGAGCGCACGGTGCTGCAGCGACTTGATCGCGCCGTCGGTCTTGCCGAGGATCGTCGCGGCGTCGCCGTTCGAGAGGTTGAAGACGAACTTCAGGGTCAGCACCTGCTGCTGCTCGTGAGAGAGGTCGTCGATCAGCTCGAGCATCGACCGGCGGCCGATCGCTTCGAGCGCCTCCGTCTCGGCCGAGGTCGCATCGTCGGCCTCGGGCTCGGGCACGTTCTCCTCCGGCTGCCACCGCTTGTTCGCACGAAAGTGGTCGATCGCCAGGTTGTGGGCGATCCGGAACAGCCAGGCGGAGAACGGGGCGGACTGCCAGCGGAACTTCCCGATCGACTCGAGCATCCGCAGGAAGGTCTGCGTCGTCAGGTCCTCCGCGTCGTGCCGGTTGCCGACGCTCACGTGGAGGTAGCTGTAGATGCGGTCGAAGTGGATCAGGTACAGCTCTTCGAGCGCGTCGCGGTCGCCCTGCTGGGCCCGGTCGACGAGCGCACTGATGCCCTTCGTCTCGCTCTCCTCGCGCTGCGCTGCGGCCTCGGCCATCAAGGCTGTAGCGTGCCCCCGGCGGGAGCGCGCCTAACCCGACGCGCCGAAGCCGACGCGGCTTTCGCGGGCGAAGCGTTTGACGTACACGATCTTCGCGACCGCGACGGTGTACCGGCCGTCCTCCGCCTCGAAGCTCAGGCTCTCGTGCGCGCCGGCGAGCGCGCGGTCGAGGTCGTCCACCGTCGCCGTCGACACGTACACGTTCAGCACCTGAGTGCCCTCGAACGCGATCTCGATGCGGAGGCGGTCAGCTTCGCTCATCGCTGACGAACTCTGCCAGAACTCCGGCGGTCGACTCCGGGTGGACGAACGCAACCTCGAGCCCGAACATCCCGCGGCGCGGCTGCTCGTCGACGAGGCGAGCACCGGCGGCGCGAAGGCGGTCGAGCTCGGCACCGACGTCGGCCACCTCGAACGCGACGTGGTGCATGCCGGGCCCTCGCTGTTCCAGGAACCTGCCGACCGGTGTCTCGGGCCCGAGCGGCGCGAGCAGCTCCACCCGGCTCGCGCCGACGCGGAGCGAGGCCGCTTCGACACCCTGCTCGGCGACCGTCTCGCGATGCTCGAGCGTCGCGCCGAAGAGCTGCGACCAGCGCTCGATCGCGGCGTCGAGGTCGTCGACCGCGACGCCGAGGTGGTGGATCGCGCTCACCACCCGACGACGACCTCGTCCGAGGTGGCGAAGCGCACGCCGCGCTCGCGCCAGATCGCGGTGCACACGGCCGTCCGTGCCTCGTCGAGGCCGCGCGACGCATCCTCGACGAACACGACGTTGCGACCGCGCTCGAGCAGCCCACGCACGGCGGCGTCGTCGCAGACGTCGGTCGCGACGCCGAACAGGACGATCTCGTCCGGGTCGAGCAGCTCGAGCACCCGGTCGGCGTTCGGATTCGTGAACACGTCGAAGTGCTTCTTCAGAAGCAGGTACTCGCGTCCCCGCAGCCACTGCTCGGGCACCAGGGTGAGTGCGAGCGGGACGGGATCGGCCTGCCGCGTCGCCTCGACCTTCCCCGCCCCGGTCGTCCCGCGCAGGCAGTGCGGCGGATACGTCCTGACAAAGTCCGGTGCCGACGAGATCTCCGGGTCGGTCAGCTCGTGGTCGTCGGCCGAGGCGACATGCGGAAGCCCCGCCGCGCGCGCCGCCTCGACGAGACGTGCCATCGCCGGCAGCGCCTCCTCTGCCGCGGGAACGGCGAGCCTGCCGTCCGCGTGCACGAAGTCGACCTGCGTGTCGACGTCCCAGAGGATGCGGTTCATACGACGGGCTCGAGCCGCGTGCTCTCGCGCAACCTTCGTCCGAACTTGGCCGACGGGCGTCCGTCGGTGAGCACGATGTCCGCCGTGAAGTCGTTCGAGCCGCGGATCAGCGACGAGCCGACGCCGTAGGCGTCGACGGGGACACCGTTCTCCTCGAACCCGCGGATCTTCTCCACCGTGAACCCGCCGGAGACGACGATGCGCACCGACTCGAAGCCGGCCTCGTCGAGGGCGGCGCGCACCTTCTGCACGAGTCTCGGGTTGACGCCCGTCGGGCGGAAGTCGCCGAGCTCGTCCGAGAGCGAGCGGTCGACCAGCGCCTCGGACGTGTCGAGGCGGACACCCCAGAGGCGCGACCCGAGCGCACGCGCGACGTCGAGCGCCGTGCGGACCGAGTCGTTGTCGAAGTCGACGAGCACGGTGATGTTCGTCTCCGGGGAGGCCCAGTCGGCGAAGTGGCGCGCCGCAGCGACCGTGTCGCCGCCGTAGGAGGCGATCAGCGAGTGCGGCACCGTCCCCAGCCCGCGCCCGCCCCACCACGACGCCTGTTCGTCGGTCGTGACCCCGATCTCGGCTCCGACGACCTGGCCGGCGACGTACGCCGCGTACCCGTCTCCGGTCTGGACGCGGTGATGGTCATGGCGCGCCGGCATGAAGATCACCGGCTTGCCGTTCGCGGCACGGAGGACGTTGACGACGTTCGTCGTGATCAGCGTCCGCCGCGCGAGCACGCCGAGGTACACGGTCTCGAGATGGGCGAACGTCGTGTAGTCGCCCTCGATCGTCAGCACCGGCTCGTACGGCTCGATCCAGTCTCCGTCGTAGAGCGCCCGAACCTCGAGCTCCTCGTACCGTTCCGCGCAGAGCTTGAGGACGGCGATCGCCTCGTCCATCCCGCCGAGGTAGGCGTGGTGCTTCTGGAAGACCTGCATGACGACAAGCGGATGGAGACCGTCGTGCAGCAGCGCGGCCCGGGTGTGGTTGAAGTAGGCGTCGCTGTACCAGCCGGCGCGCATCTTCTCGACCGGGAGATCGAAGACCTCGGGGTCGAGCCGGCGCCGCGTGGTGATCACCGCTCGAGCTCCAGACAGGCCCGCAGAGCCGCTTCTGCCACCTCCAGCTGCTCGGGCGAGGGCTCGCGGGTGCCGAACCGGTGCTGGAGCTCGTGGCCGGGGCGCGCGAGAGCCCGCGCGATCCGGTGCTCGGGGTGCCGCGTCATCCAGCCGAAGATCTCGACCGAGGCGGCGATCGAGCCGGCCGCTCCGACAACGCGTGCGGCGCGCCGAAGACGCTCGGGCGTGTGCTCGGCGACGATGTTCCCGGCGGCGGACGTGAGCAGCATCGGGCCGACGAGGTGCGAGCCGCATCGTTCGTGCTCACGCGGCCGCGCCTCGCCGTGCTCGTAGCTGCCGATCGAGATGTGCTCGGCGCCGTGGTAGGCGGCGAGCTCGCCGCCGCGCAGGGCGAGCGCGGCCGGCGCGACCGACAGCAGCGCGGTCACCAGCTCCCGGGCAAGCGGCCGCAACGGAGCCTGCCGCAGGCCCTGCAGGAGGACCGCGCTCCCGACCATCGACCCGAGCACCGCCGGCCGCTCCATCGGCAGCTTCGCCTCCGGAAGCGCACGCTTGACGAGCGGCAGCAGCGAGAACGCCTCCGCGATCCGGGCCGGGCCGCGCAGGAGTGGGTTCCCGACGCGGGCGGCTCGGAAGCGCTTGCGCGCGGCGGCGACCTTCAGCTCCCCGCCCTCCGTCCGGACCGCGCACGCCCAGGCCTGCGGCCCGTGCACGAGCACGCCGTTCCCGAGTGCCATGCCCCCGAGGCGGATGCGGTCGTTCATGCCGTTGAGCGTAGCCGCAACGCGGCCTGCAGCCGCGCGGCGGCGGGCCCTGGGCGGCCGTCTGCGATCGGCTTCCCGTCGAGCTCCACCACGGGCATCACCTCGCGCACCGACGAGGTGGTGAAGGCCTCGTCGGCCGCCGCGAGCTCGGCGACGTCGGCGACCGCCTCGGTTGCGGGCTCGAGCCCGAGGAAGAAGGCGCGTGTCACGCCGGGCAGGACGCCGGCGCGCACCGCCGGCGTGAAGAGCTCGTCGCCGCGGCGCCACCAGACGTTCGCCGTGGCGGTCTCGAGCACGACACCGCCGGCGAGGAAGAGAGCGTCGTCCGCGCCCGCCCGCTCGGCCTCCCGCCGAGCCGCGAAGGCGTCGGCGTAGCTCGTCGCCTTGACGCCCGCGAGGATCGTCGGCACGCCGAGGTCGACCGAGCGGAGCCTCACCCCCCGCGCACGCTCCTGCTCGAGGCCGGCCGGCAGGTCGGCGAGCGTCACGACGAGATCGTGGCTCGTGCGATAGAGACGGAGGACGCCGTCGCCCCCGGCGAGGACGAGCGCGACCAGCTCCTGCAGGCCACCCTCGTCGACCGGGGCGAGCGCGAGCGCCTCGATCGACCGCCGGAACCGGGCGACGTGGTCTGTGAGCAGGAACGGCCGCCCGCGGTAGACCCGGAGCGTCTCGAACGCCGCCGAGCCCCGGAGGAGCGCCTCGTCGTCGGCGCGGAAGACCGGCTCGCCCTCGCCGACGACCCCGCGGGAGGCGGTCGCCACCCTCATGCGTGCACCAGGCCGCCGACGGCGGCAAGGAGGGGCCGCGCCTTGACGAGCGTCTCCTCCCATTCGGCCTCCGGCTCGGAGTCCCACACGATCCCGCCGCCCACCCAGAGATGGGCGCGGCCGTCGGCGACGGCGAAGGTGCGGATCGTCAGCGCCAGCTCGAAGTCGCCGTTCGCGTGCACCGTGCCGAGCGCGCCCATCGAGGCGCCGCGGCCGACGGGCTCGAGTCGCGCGATCTCGTCGATCGCGGCGATCTTCGGGGCCCCGGTGATCGAGCCTCCCGGGAACGTCGCCGCGAGGATCTCAGCGAGGCCGACGCCGGGGCGGAGTGCTCCCTCGACCGTGGAGACGAGATGCGTCACGCCCGCGAGCTCGTGCTGTGCCTGCAGCTCCGGCCAGCGAATCGAGCCGACGCGGCAGACACGCGAGAGGTCGTTTCGCTCGAGGTCGACGATCATCACGTGCTCGGCGGCGTCCTTCGCACCCTCCACGTCCTCCCCGGCCGGGCGCGTCCCCTTGATCGGCTTCGTCCAGAGCCGGTCGCCTCGCCGGGCGAGGAAGAGCTCGGGGGACGCCGAGCAGACTGCGTAGCCGCGACCGAGGAACGGCCGCCCGTTGAGAGGCCGCAGCGGCGCGAGCGCCGCCGCGAGGCCGGCCGGGTCGCCCGAGAACGGCGCGGACAGGTGCCTGACGAGGTTCACCTGGTAGACGTCGCCACGGGCGATCGCCGCCCGCACCTCCGCGACCGCCGCGGCATGCTCCTGCGGGCCCTGCGCCGCCTCCCAGTCGCCCAGCTCGAATGGACGCTCCGGCGCCGGGTCACGACGCACGGATGCGGCGACGACCGGCAGCGCGCACGGCTCGGGCGGAGCCGGCCACGCGCCGCGCCGAAGCGACTCCGACAGGCGATAGCCGAGCAAGACGTCCGCGGCCTGACCGTCGCGCAACTCGTCGGCCAGCCACCGCTCGAGCGCCTCGAGCGCGCCCGCCGACTCCCAGAGCTCAAGCACAGACGGTCTGCGCGGTGTGCCGCAGGAAGCGCACTCCGAGCTCGAGGTCGGCGACGGGCACGCGCTCGTCCGCCGAGTGGATCAGCCGCGCCGCCACCTTCGGGTCGATCGCACGCGCAGGGAAGAAGCCGTACGCGGTCGTGCCGAACGCGTCACGGAGCCAGTGCGAGTCGGTGAAGCCGGCGCAGCAGGTCGGCGCGGCGACGGCGCCGGGCTCCTCCTCCGCGACGAAGGACGCGACGGCGTCCCAAAGCGGGCCGCCGATCGGCGAGCGCGTGCCGCCGGTGCACTCGAAGTTCTCGAGCTCGTACTCGCCGTCCCCGAGGAACCC
Organism: uncultured Thermoleophilia bacterium; assembly: GCA_963725595.1. GTDB lineage: Bacteria > Actinomycetota > Thermoleophilia > Gaiellales > Gaiellaceae > PALSA-600. Next base: position 577,735 of record CAVRYT010000005.1, read on the forward strand.
GCGGATCTCCGCCTCCGCGTGCTCGGGTGTCTGCCCGGGCAGAAGCCGAACGTCGAGGGTGATCTCGCAGCGACCCGGGACGACGTTGCGCTTGTCCGAGGCGTGCGCCTTCGTCGGCGACACGGTCATGGCCGTGAGCGGCTCGACGAGCTCGAGCGCCGCCGGGCCGAGACGGGCCGCTGCCGCAAGCAGCTGGGACGGCTCGGGCACGACGCCCTCGACGGCCCGGAAGAACCCCTCGACCTCAGGGATCAGCTGCGGCTCGACCCGGAACACGCCGAGCCGGGCGACAAGCGGCGCCGCCTTGACGAGGGCGTTGTCGGCGATGGACGGCATCGAGGCATGGCCGCTGCGCCCGTGCACGACGAGCCGGAACGGCGAGCTTGTCTTCTCGGCGGTGCTGCACAGGTAGACGGGGCGGCCGCCCACGAGCACCCGCTCTCCGCCGCCCTCGTTGAGCGAGAAGTCGGCACGCACCGCGTCGGGGTGCTCCTCGACGAGCCACCGCAGGCCGAAGCCGTCGCCGACCTCCTCGTCGGCCGCCGCGACGAAGAGGAGGTCGCCGGAACCCCGCCAGCCCTCCCGCGCAAGTGTCGCGATCGCCACCGCCGACGCGGCGACCTCGCCCTTCATGTCGAGCGCGCCGCGGCCCCAGACCTCGTCGTCGACGAGCTCGCCGGCGAACGGGTCACGCGTCCACTCGGACGGCTCCGCGAGGACGACGTCGGTGTGCGAGAGGAGCACGAGCGAAGGACCGTCGCCGCGCCCGCGGATCCGCGCAACGAGGTTCGCGCGCTCGGGGGCCCGCGCGTACAGCTCGCACTCGACCCCCGCCGCCTCGAGATACTCGCGCAGCAGCTCGGCGGCGACGCTCTCGTTCCCGGGCGGGTTCGTCGTGTCGAGCCGGATCAGGCGCCGGAGGAGATCGACGACCTCCGTCATTTCCTCGTGCCGAGGACGAGCAGGTAGCGGCGCGGCGCCCGGATGCCACCGTCCGAGGTGCGGTAGCTCTCGTAGAGCTCGACGAACGCGCGGTGGAGCTCGTCGACGCCGGCCGGCGCGAGCCGCTCGACCAGCGAGATCACCGGCGGCGCCGACTCGGAGAAGAGCGCCCAGATCTCCTCGCCCGAATCGGCCTCGAGCCAGACCGTCCCGTCCTCGAACTCGAGCTCGTAGTCCTCGCCGAGCATGTCCTCCACGTGGTCCTCGCGCCCCCACTCGTACGCCTCGCGGCCTACGATCGGCTCTTCGGTGAAGCGGCGGTAGAGCTCGCCGAGCTTCGGGTTCGGCTTCCAGGCGGTGAAACCGAGCCTCGCACCCGGCCGCGCCACGCGCGACAGCTCGGCGGCGACGTTCGCGTGGTCCGGCGCGAAGATCAGGCCGAAGTTCGAGACAAGCACGTCGAACGACCTGTCCTCGTACGGGAGGTACTCGATGTCGCCCGGGTCGAACCTGACGTCGAGCCCCTCGTCGGCGGCCTGCTCTCGGGCCAGCACGACCATCGGCTCGTTCAGATCGATCGCGGTCACGCGCGCGCCACCGCGCGCCGCGCGCCGCGCGAGCTGCCCCGTTCCCGCCGCCAGGTCGAGCAGGCTCTCGCCGGGTTCGACGTGCAGGCGCTCGAGGAGCTGCTCCTGCACCGGCCCGAATCGCGCGGCAAGCCGCTCGTAGGTGCCGAGGCCCCATGCGTCGCCCATGCCGACCAAGAGCATACTTTCGCCGTGGCCGACCTCTTCAGTGACGCGGCAGGGCAGCGACTCGGCGCGTCCGCGCCGCTCGCCCAGCGGCTGCGGCCGACGACCCTCGACGAGTTCGCGGGCCAGGAGCACGTGATCGGCCCGGGACGGGCGCTGCGGCTCGCGATCGAGCAGGACCGCGTGCCGTCGATGATCCTCTACGGCCCGCCGGGGTCAGGGAAGACGACGCTCGCACGGATCGTCGCCCGCACGACCGGAGCCGAGTTCGAGGAGCTGTCGGCCGTCTCCGCCTCGGTCGCGAACGTCCGCGACGTGCTCGCGAGAGCCCGCGAGCGGCTGGGGGCGAGCGGCCGCCGCACGATCCTGTTCCTCGACGAGATCCACCGCTTCAACAAGGCCCAGCAGGACGCGCTCCTCCCGGGTGTCGAGGAGGGGCTCGTGACGCTGATCGGAGCGACGACGGAGAACCCGTACTTCGAGGTCAACTCGGCCCTGCTCTCGCGGGCGCAGATCTACGAGCTCGAGGCGCACGATCCGGACACGCTGCGCGGTGTCGTCGTGCGCGGCGCGGAGGCGCTCGAGATCGAGGTGCCGCCCGACGTGGAGGAGCTGATCGCGCTCCGTGCCGGCGGCGACGCGCGAAACGCCCTGAACATCCTCGAGCTCTCGGCCGAGACCGCACGCGCGGAGGGAAACGGCCTCGAGGTACGTCACGTCGACGACGCCGCGCGCAAGCGTCCGCTGGCCTACGACAAGGGCGGCGACCGCCACTACGACTTCATCTCGGCTTGGATCAAGTCGACGCGTGCCGGCGACGTGCAGGCGTCCGTGTACTACCTCGCAGCGATGCTCGAGGGCGGCGAGGATGCCCGCTTCATTGCGCGCCGGATGATCGTGCTCGCCTCCGAGGACATCGGCAACGCCGACCCGCAGGCACTCCTCGTCGCCGTCGCCGCGGCTCAGGCGGTGGAGCATGTCGGACTGCCCGAGGCACGGCTGAACCTCGCCCAGGCTGCCGTGTACCTCTCGAAGGCCCCGAAGTCGAACGCGTCCTACCTCGCGATCGGGCGGGCGACGCAGGCGGTGCGGGAGCGCGGGAACCTCCTGCCGCCGGCCGCGCTGCGATCGGCGTCGTACCCGGGGGCGCGCAAGCTGGGACGCGGCGAGGGCTACGTCTATCCGCACGACGACCCTCGGGGCTTCGAGGTCGACTGCCTCCCCGACGAGCTGAAGGGGAGGGTCTTCTACGAGCCGTCCGGGAACGGCGCGGAGGTGGAGGTCGAGCGGTCGGCACAGCGCGGCCTGAACGGCCGCCTCGAACAGATCAGGGTCAGCGGCTCGCGAGGATCGTCGGCGCCGGCGTCCGGCCGAACGCGCGGACCTTCGCGCGCAGCGGGTCGCCGGTGACGACGATCACCGGCGTCTCCGGCCGAGCTGCTGCGACCGCGAACCCGTCCATCCCGGGCAGTCCGACATCGAGGACCGCGAGCCGTGCCTTCCGACCGGCCAGGCGCTGCAGGGCCTCCTCGCCCGAGGCGGTTGCGACGACGTCGTACCCGTAGCGCTCGAGGATCTCGACGAGGTAGCTGCGGATCCCCGCATCGTCCTCGACGACGAGCACCGGGCGATCTGCCGGGTCGTCGGGACGCTGCGCGTCCTTCTCACGCCGAAGCAAGGACATGCGGACACGGTAGCGAGGCTGGTCGGGTCCTCTCGATCAGAGAATCTGGGCGCCGAGCGCGCTCGCCACGAGCTCGACGGAGAGGCCGCCCGTCTCGTTCTCGCGATCGAGGATCGGGTTGACCTCGACGACGTCGAGGGAGTCTGCGAGGCCCGATTCGGCGACGAGCTCGAGCGCAAGGTGCGCCTCGCGGTAGGAGGGCCGCCCCGCACCGGCGTGCCGACCCCGGGCGCGACCATCGGGTCGACGGCGTCGAGATCGAGGCTGACGTGCACGAAAGCCGATCCCTGCAGCTCCGCCAGCGCCTCGCGCACGCAGGCCTGGACACCGCGGTCGTCGATCTCGCTCATCGTGTAGACGCGGAGATCGAGCTCCCGGATCAGCTCGCGCTCTCCGGGGTCGAGCGAGCGGACGCCGATCAGCACGGCCTTCGTCACGCTGGGCACCGGGTAGGCATCGCTCTCGAAGGCCGGGCCTGCAGCTCCGAGCGCCGCCGCGAGCGGCATGCCGTGCACGTTGCCGCTCGGCGAGGTCCCGGGCCTGTTCAGGTCGCCGTGCGCGTCGATCCAGAGCACGGCGCCCGGACCATGCGCAGACGCCATCCCGCCAAGCGTCCCCATCGCGATCGAGTGGTCGCCGCCGAGCACGAGCGGCACGCTCCCGGCACGGGTCGCGGTGGCCACCTCGCGCGCGACGAGCTCGCAGGCACGCTTGATCGGCTCCAGGTAGCGCGCCTCCGGGTCACCGACGCTCGTAGCCTCGGGAACCGGGGCGCGGACGTCGCCGAGATCGGTCACCTCGCGACCCAGATCCTGGATCCGTGCCGCAAGGCCCGCGTAGCGGATCGCGGACGGGCCCATGTCCACGCCCCGACGGCCGGCTCCGAGGTCGAGGCCGGCACCGATCACCGCAACCGGCCGTGGTGTTTCCCGAGTCGTCATGCGGGGGAAATCTATGCACTCCCGTGCCCATGCCGCCCATCAAGGTCCTGCTGGCGGACGACGATGAGCTCTTCCTTGCGTCACTCCGCGCGCTCGTCGAGGAACAGCCCGAGCTGTCCGTGATCGCGAGCGCGAGGGACGGGCTGGAGGCGATCGAGCTCGCCGATCGACTCGAGCCGGATGCGGCGGTGCTCGACCTGCACATGCCGCTCGTGGACGGCGTGACGGCGATCGCGCGCCTCCGGCGCGATCACCCGAGCCTCTGCCTGATCGCCCTGACGGGCGACCAGGACGGCGCATTGCACAGCGCGGCGCGTGACGCAGGCGCGGACGCGATCCTCGAGAAGCACGACATGGCGCGCCGGCTCGTCGACCGGCTCGCCACCGGCCGCTAAAGCGGACGACGCACGGTGCCCGACGAGTGGCGAGGGCCGGACTTGAACCGGCGACACCACGGTTTTCAGCCGTGTGCTCTACCAACTGAGCTACCTCGCCGCGGCCCGCAGTGTAGCCGGGCGCCGCGAAAAGAGAGACGTCCGGACCGGTGCAACCGCGTCGCGAACGTCTCTGTGCGCAGAGCTTACGACACCGCGTCGCGCCAGGCAAGGAGTGCGAGCCCGTCGCCGGCCGCGAAGTCGCCGACGTGGCTGAACCCGCGCCGTTCGAGCTCGGAGCGGACGCGCTCGAGCGGCACCCAGATCGGCGTGCGAGGGCCGATGCCGAACGCCACGGCGACGTGGCCGCCCGCCCGCGTCACCCGGGCCAGCTCGTCGAAGAACGGGATCATGTTGTTCAGGACAACGAGGTCGAACGACCCGTCGTCGTAAGGGAGCGCCGACGCGTCTCCGACCTCGTATCGCTCCCGGTCGCTCGCCGCCAGGCGGCGCGCCTCGGCGATCATCCCGCCCGACACGTCGACCCCGACCACCCGAGCGGCCGGAAAGCGCGCGGCGGCGGCGCGGGCGACCGCCCCGGTGCCGGTGCCGACGTCGAGCACGCGCTCGGGCTCGGCCTGAAGCGCCTCGAGCGCGGCGAGCATCGGCGCGAGCCGCACGGCGTTCGTCCGCCGCCCCTCCCACTCCGGCGCGATCCGGTCGAACATCCGCTGCATCGGGGAACGGAAGAGGTGCCAGAGCGCCGGCCTCCGGACGACGACCGTCGTGACGAAGCGGGCGAAGCGCTGTCCGACCGTCACTGCGCTGCGATCCGCAGCTCGTCGCCCGGGCCCGCCCCCGTGAGCCGAGCGGCATTCCCGTGGCTGATCGCCAGCGTGACGAGGCCATACGAGTCCTCGTACAGCAGAAGCTCGCCGCGGCGGGCGTCCGCGAAGGTCTGCGCGCTGACCGCGAAGTAGCGGTCGAGCGCGACCCGGATCTCGGCGCGGGTGCCGGGCTCGAGGCCGAGAGCGCCGAGGTGCTCTCGGCGCACGTTCGTCGCGATGTTGCCGAACCGGTCGACCGCGAGGACGGTCGCTGCGATCTGCATGCGGCCGAGCTCGGGCTCCGGCAGATCGAGGCGGACGAGCGCGGACGGCTCGATCGACGGCCCGAGCTCGGCCGGGCCGATGCCGTTCGCGAGATGCGCAGCGGCCGGAGCGAAGATGTCGCGCGCGTGGAACGTGTGCGAGACGTGCGGCAGCCGGAAGCGCGGCTCGGCGAGCTCGTACGCCGACTCGACGCCGAGCTTGTCTGCGGCGAGCATGAGCAGGCCGTTGTCGGGGCCGACGAAGACCCGTCCGTCCGCGGTGCTGACCGCGAGCGCCCGCCGCTCGCCCCCGACGCCGGGGTCGACGACGGCGAGGTGGATGCCGACGGGAAGGTACGGGAACGTGTTGCGCAGGACGAGCGCCCCCTGGAGCACGCCCTGCGGCGGGATGCCGTGGGTCACGTCGATCACCCGCACGTCCGGCGCAATGCCGGCGATCACGCCATGGCACGTGCCGACGAAATCGTCCTGCAGCCCGAAGTCCGTGAGGAACGCGACAACGGTCACGGGCGGGAGTTCATCAGATCGGCGACCGCGGCGACGAGCCCGTCGAGGTCGTGGCTGCGCGCCTCGGCCGCCAGCGCCAGGCCGACCGAGCGCGCGACGCGTGAGGTCTCCGGGCCGATCGAGACCGCCGGCGCGCCGCCCCCGATCGAGGCATATGCCCGCGCCGCCGAGCCCGACGCCAGCACGACGACGTCTCCGTCGGGCGGCGCGGGCGTCAGCAGGCGCGTGCGGTAGAGCGGGACGAAGTCGGCGCCGAGCGCGTCGATCGGGCCGCGGCGGGACCCCTCGGCCGCAGCGAAGAGCACGCGCCCCGCCGGACGGGGGAGCTCGCGGATCAGGCCCTCCTGCGTCGACTCGGTCGGCACGAACGTGGGGTCGAGACCGTGTGAGCGGAGCGCCTCTGCCGTGCCCGGCCCCACCGCCGCGATGCGGGGCAGGTTCCGCCCTCGCCGCGCGACCTCGTCGGCCCCGTTCGGGCTCGTGACGATCAACCAGTCGTAGCCGGACCCGTCGACCGGGTCGTCCGAGGTGCGCTCGATCTCGATCAGCGGGCACTCGACGACGTCGGCCCCGATCGCCTCGAGCGCCTCGACGAGCGGTCGCGCCTGCGCGCGCGGGCGGGTGACGATCACCCTCATCGCGCGAGCGCGGCGAGCTCGTGCGCGAGCGCGACCGGGTCGTCGCCGCTGCGGCGTTCGAGCCACTCGCCGTCCTCGCCTGCGATCAGCGCGTGCAGCACGGCGCCGTCGTGGTGCGCAGCGACCGGGGCGAGGCAGCCCGCGCCCAGCGTCGCCACACAGACACGCTCGGCCTCGACGCGAGCCCGCGTCGGACCGTGGTCGAGCCGCTCGACGAGCTCGCCGTCGCCGGCTCGCACCTGTAGCGCGAGTGCGCCCTGCGCCGCTTCGGGCAGCATCAGCTCGAGGTCGAGCCGAACGCCGATCTCGCCGGTCAGGCCGAGCCGGTCGAGCCCGCAAGCGGCAAGCACGATCGCGTCCAGGCCGCGCTCACGCAGCTTCCGCAGGCGCGTGTCGACGTTGCCGCGCAGGGGCTCGATCGAGAGCGTCGGCTCGTGGGCGAGCAGCTGAGCGCGCCGTCTCGCGGAGGCCGTGCCGATCCTCATCCCGGGCTCGATGGCCTGGGCCCCGACGAGCGCGTCGCGCGGGTCCTCCCGCTCCAGGTACGCGCCGACCGCGAGGCCTTCGGTGTCGGTCGAGGTCATGTCCTTAGCCGAGTGGACGGCGGCGTCGATGCGTCCGGCGAGCAGTGCCTCCTCGATCTCCTTCACGAACACGCCGCGCTCGCCGATCTGCCCGAAAGGCTGCGTTCGGTCGCGGTCGCCGGCCGTCGTGATCGGAACGAGGGCGACCTCGACACCTGGCCGCCGAAGCAGGTCGGCCGCGACACCGGCCTGGACGAGCGCGAGCCTAGAGCCGCGGGACCCGATGCGGACGAGCACAGCTCGACCTCCCCACGCGCCGCGAGCGACCGCAGACGGGCGGGCCGAGGCGCACACGCAGGAACGCGGACGGCGCGACCACCGGCAGCGGCCGCGGCGTCGGCCGCTCTGGGTCGGGCCCAGGCGTCACCGGACGTCCTCCTCGAGCCCGAAGAGGTGGCGCACGGCGTCGGCATAGAGGGCGCCGTCCGAACCGATGGCGGCCTCCTTCATACGTACGGTCGGGAGGTGCAGCAGCTTGTTCAGGATCTGCGCCGTCACCGACTCGAGCGTCCGACGCTCGTCCTCGCTCACGCGCCCGCGCACCTTCGCCAGCTCGGCCGACCTGATCTGCTCAGCGCGCGCCCGCAGCGACGCGATCGCAGGAACGACGTCGAGCGACGCGCGCCACTCGCGATACCTGTCGACCTCCTCGGCGACGAGCTGCTCCGCCCGGTCGGCCTCCGCCCGCCGCCCTGCAAGCGTCTCTGCCACCACCGCCTCGAGGTCGTCGATGTCGTAGAGGAAGCAGCCGTCGAGCTGGGCGATCGCCGGGTCGAGGTCGCGGGGCACGGCGATGTCGACGAAGAAGAGCGGCTGCCGCCGCCGCGCCGGAACGTCCGAGGCCTGCAGGACCGGCCCGGGTGCGCTGGTCGAGGAGACGACCACGTCGACCTCGGAGAGCCGTCCGGGCAGCTCGTCCAGCGTGATCGGCGTGCCCCCGAAGCGCCGCGCGACCTCACGCGCCGTCTCTGCGGTGCGGTTCGCGACGAAGGCGATCTCCGCACCACGTGACGAGAGGTTGGAGGCCGCGAGCTCGCCGATGCGGCCGGCGCCGACGAGCAGCACTCTGCGCCCGGAGAGCTCCCCGAAGACCTGGGCGACGAGCGCGGCGGCGGCCGAGGAGACCGACGCGGGGCTCTCGCCGATCGCAGTCGCCGTGCGGACCCGCTTGCCGACCGCGAGCGCCTGACGGAAGACGCGGTCGAGGAGCGGCCCGGGGGCCGCCGCCTCGTAGGCGTCGCGCACCTGGCCGAGGATCTCGCCCTCGCCAGGGACGAGCGAGTCGAGGCCCGCCGCCACGCGAAAGAGGTGAAGCGCAGCCGAGTCCTCGTGCAGACGGTAGACGGTGCCCTCGAGCGGCACTCCGGCGAGCTCCTCGAGCGCCGCCAAGGCCTCCTGCTCGCCGCCCCCCGCGACGTAGAGCTCGGTGCGGTTGCAGGTCGACAGGCACACGGCGTCACCGAGCCCGCGCGCCAGCTCTACGGCCCGATCGAGCGGGAGCGTGACGCGCTCGCGCAGCTCGACCGGCGCGACGTGATGCGACAGCCCGACCACCAGGAGCCCTGAAGCCCGCTCCGGCACCGGCCGAGCCGGCACCTCGGCTCCTTCTGAGCCTCCGTCGAGCCCACGATTCACGCGAAGTGGCTCCCTGCGAGCGCGAGGCGGGCGACGATCACGAGCAGGAACCCCCCGAGCGCGAGGTAGGCGGCGCGGCGGCCGGTCGGGCGCACGAGCAGGATCGACGCGTAGACCGCGAGCGTCAGGAGCGTCATCCCCTCGAGCGCGTCGAGCGAGCGGTGCTCCTCGCGCATCCGCTCGAGCCCGGCCGCGACGCCGAGCGAGAGCAGCGGCGCCGAGACGACGATCGTCCGCCGCGCAAGCAGCTCGAGCGAGGCGAGCGGGGGCAGGCGGAGGCTCAGGATGTCGGCCGCGCGCCGCTTGAGCCGGCGCTCCTGCCAGAGGTAGAGCCCCGACAACCCGGCGGCCAGCGTGAAGCCCGCGAACGCCGAGAGCACGAGCCCGACGTGGAGGGCGAGGAAGAGATTCGAGTAGCCGGCGTGCGCGCCGCCGCGGGTGCCGCCGCCGAGCCGGGCGACGAGGAAGAGCGCCGCCGCGAGCGGCATCACCGCGAGGCCGAGCAGGCGGAAGCGAGGTCGGCAGCCCCAGATCAGGTAGGCGCCGACCACGAGCCAGACGAACAGGTTGAGCGAGCCCGCCCAGCTCGACCAGGGGAACCCGTCGGCGCGGGCGGCCTGCACGACGAGCAGGCACGTCTGGGCGAGCCAACCGAGGCGCACGCCCCAGGTTGCAAAGCGGCTCGTCCGCGCGGACGCGTAGGCGAAGGCTGCCTCGCCGTACGCGAGCAGCGCGGGCCAGAAGAGCGCCTCAACCACGGCCGTCCCGCGCCTTCTCGACGAGCTGCGCCAGCTGGCGCTGCAGCCGCTGCAGCTTCGCCGCGATCACGCCCACCCAGGCGAGCACCGTCACGAAGACGACGAGGTACGCCCCGGCGACGTACTGCCATTCGGAAGGCGGGCCTTGCGTCACTGGAGCAGCTCTCGCAGCTCGCGGAGGTGGCCGTCGATGCGCTTCCCGGCGAGCTCCACCTGGTAGAGCGTCGCGAACAGCGCGAGCATCGCGCCGAGCGAGACGCAAAAGACGAGGAACTGCGCATGGCTCATCTGTGGCCCATGCGACGTGAACACGACCGGGTGGATGAACTTCTGCGAGAGCCTGATCGCGAGGAACGACACCGGGATCAGGACGACGCCGAAGAGCGCGTAGACCGCGCTCATGTTCGCGCGCGCGACACCGGCCTCGACGGAGAAGCGCAGCATGAAATAGGCGCAGTAGAAGAGGAACAGGACGAGGAACAGGACGAGCTGGTTCTCACCCCACGACCACCACACCCCCCACGACGCCTTCGCCCAGAGCGAGCCGGTGACGAGCGTGAGCGCACCGAAGATCACGCCCTGATGGATCGCGACGTAGCTCTCCAGGTCGGCGCGCTCGTCACGCGTGCGCAGGTACCGGAGCGCCTTCCACGCTCCCCAGCCGAAGCAGACGTACGAGGTGAGCGCGATCGGGACGTGGAAGTAGAAGATGCGCTGCGAGAAGCCCTGGTCGGCGTCGGTCGGGGCGTAGAAGAAGATCAGGCCGATTGCGGAGCCCATCAGGGCGGTCGTCAGGGCGGCCAGCTTCATGGGCGGAATGGTAGTGACGCCACGGATCCGGGCCGCCGGGCAATACCACCCCGCGCATCGTCAGGCTTCGGCGACCACGTACTCGAAGGTCGCCCAGCTGAGGAGGACGAAGATCGCGTCGTAGAGCGCGAGGAACCAGAGGTAGCCGCCGACCCCGCCGACGACGATCGGGATTGCCATCGGCAGGAAGAGCAGCGGCAGGAGGAGCTCGCGCGCACGACCTGCGACCGCCATGGCACCGAAGAGCGTCCCGACCGTGCAGATGCCCGCGTCGGCGAGCGCGACGGCGGCGACCGTCCGCCCGTCGACGGCCGAGAAGAAGACGGCGAACGCGGGCAGCGCGACCACCTCGGCGGCGACGAGAAAGGCGAACACCGCGATCGCCTTGCCGAGCCAGATCGCACTGCGGTCGCACGGCGTCAGGACGAGCGCGTCGAACATGCCCTGCTCGCGCTCGGCGACGAACGCCCGCGTGAGCCCGAGCAGCGCGGTGAAGACGAGTGCCGACCAGAGCAGCCCGCGCGCCGCCGTGTCAGCCGTCCCGTTCGGAAGCGCGAAGTGGAAGATCGCGAGGGCGGAGAGGACGAACAGCAGCATCGCCGGCAGCGTCTCCTTCGCCCGCAGCTCGAGGAGGAGATCCTTGCGCGCAAGTGCCGCGACGTCGCCGAGGTAGCTCACCCGAAGGCCAGCCGCTCGGTGGCGCGGGCTTCGACCCGGTGCGGGTCGTGTGTCGCCACGACCCACGTACGAGGCTCGGCGAAGACGGCGTCCAGCAACGAGGCGCCGTCGGCGTCGAGCGCGTTGTAGGGCTCGTCGAGGATGACGAGCGACGGCTCGTGCAGCAGTGCGCGGCAGAGCGCAAGCCGCTGCTGCATGCCCCGCGAGTACGTGGCGGCGCGTTCGTGGCGCACCTCCCAGAGCCCGAAGCGCTCGAGCAGCATCCCCACCCGCTCACCGCGCTCCGAGACGCGGTAGAGCCGGCCGAAGAGCGTCAGGTTCTCGAGCGCCGTCAGCTCCCGGTAGACCATCGGCGCGTGACCGACGTAACCGATCGTCTCCCTCGGCGGCAACACGAGCTCTCCCGCGCTCGGCGCGGCGAGGCGCGCCAGGACCCGCAGCAGCGTCGTCTTGCCCGAGCCGTTCGGGCCGGTGACGAGCAGCAGCCCACCTTCGTCGAGCTCCACGTCGACACCGGCCAGCACGCGCCGGTCGCCGTAGCGCTTCGCGAGACCGCGCGCGGAGATCACAGGACGTCGGCGACGACGAAGGCGAAGAACGCCACCGAGATGACGCCGTTCATCGTGAAGAAAGCAGTGTCGAGCCGCGTCAGGTCGCCGGGGCGGACGAGGAGGTGCTCGTAGAGCATCAGCGCCGCAACGGCGAGCACGCCGAGCCAGTAGGACACCCCGACATGGAGGCCCGCGCCGGCGGCGACGAGCATCAGAACGGTGAAGAGATGCAGCATGCGCGCGCCGACGAACGCGCCACGCTCGCCGAAGCGCGTGGCCCACGAGTGCAGGCCCTGTTCGTGATCGACCTCGACGTCGAACAGGGCGTAGAAGAGGTCGAAGCCCGCAACCCAGGCGGCGACCGCGCCGCCGAGCGCCCACGCCTGCCAGGGCAACGAGCCCCGGATCGCGGCCCAGGCACCCATGGGCGCAAGACCGTCGACGGCTCCGAGCCAGAGGTGGCACAGCCATGTGAACCGCTTCAGGTACGGGTAGACGACGAAGGCGGCGACGGGGATCGGCGAGAGGACGCGGACGAACGGGTCGAGCTCGAACACGGCCACGACGTACACGAGCAGCGAGGCGGCGCAGAAGCCGAGCACGCTGGAGCTCGAGAGCAGCCCGGCCGGCATCTCGCGGCCGGCCGTGCGGGGGTTCGCGGCGTCGACGTGCGCGTCGATCAGCCTGTTCAACGCCATCGCGAGCGAGCGGGCGCCGACCATCGCGACCGTGATCCACAGCAGGTCGTGCGCGGTCGGGATCCCCTTGACGGCGAGCACTGCTCCGACGTAGGCGAAGGGCAGAGCGAAGATCGTGTGTTCGAACTTGACGAGCCGGTAGTAGAGGCGCGCGATCTGCACGGCTCAGGTCTGGCGATGCGCGGTCTGCTCGTCCGCGAGGAGCGACAGCGCGTGGGTCAGCGCGGGCCGGAGCACCGCATAGCCGTCGCGGCAGCCACCGGGCGAGCCGGGGAGGTTGACGACGAGCGTCCGGCCCGCGATGCCGGCCACCCCGCGCGAGAGCAGGCCGTGCGGCGTCTTCGCGATCGAGTCGGCCCGCACCGCTTCCGCGATCCCCGGAGCGAGCCTGTCGACCACCGCGAGCGTGGCTTCGGGTGTGACGTCCCGCGGCGCGACGCCGGTGCCGCCGGTCGTGAGGACGAGAGCGGCGTCGGCCGCCAGCTCGCGGATGGCAGCGCCGATCTCGTCGGCCTCGTCCGGCACGACGCGGCGCTCGACCTCGTAGCCGTCCTCGCCGAGCAGCCCGGCCAGGACGTCGCCGCTCGTGTCGTCCACGGCCCCGCGCGACACCCGGTCCGAGATCGTCAGGACGGCCGTTCTCACCCCTTCTCCTTCTCGAGCAGCTCGACCTCGAACGACATGGCCTTGTCGATCGCCTTGGCCATGTCGTAGACGGTGAGGGCGGCGATCGCGGCGGCGGTCAACGCTTCCATCTCGACGCCGGTCTGAGCGGTCGTCTCCGCCGAGGCGACGATCTCGACTCCCGCATCGACGACCCGCAGCTCGACGCCCGCGTGCGAGAGCGGCAGCGGATGACAGAGCGGGATCAGCTCCGACGTGCGCTTCGCACCCATGATCCCGGCGAGCTGCGCGGTCGTCAGCGCGTCACCCTTCGGCAGGTCGCCGAGGCGCGCAACCGTCGCCGGCGCCATGCGGACGAGCGCCCGGGCGACCGCGCGCCGCCTCACGGACGGCTTCGCGCCGACGTCGACCATGCGCACGGCACCGGTCTTGTCGACGTGGGACAGCGCGTCGGCCACGGCGGAAGGTTACGCCTGCCGGCCCGTCAAGTCGTCCAAGTCGGCCAGCTCGGCGTCGATCCACCGGGCGACGTCGTTCGCGCGGACGTGCGCTGCGAGCGACTCGGCCCGGCGGCGGCGCTCCGCCTCGTCCATCGAAAGGGCCTCGTGGAGCGCGCGCGCCTGGCCCTCGACGTCGCTCGGGTTGACGGTGAGCGCCCACGGGCCGAGCTCCTCGTGCGCCCCGGCGTTCTCCGACAGGACGAGCACCCCGTGCCGCCGATTCACGAGTGGGCCTTCCTTGGCGACGAGGTTGAGCCCGTCGTAGACGGAGTTCACGAGCAGGACGTCGTATTGCTTGTAGGCGGCCACCGAGCGGGGGAAGTCGTCGGCCACCTCGAGCTGGATCGATCCCGGATGACGCTCCTCGACGGCACGGACCGTACGCTCGAGCTCGGCGCGATAGGCGACGTACTGCGGCACCTGCTCGCGCGACGGGTCGAGGCGCGCGAGCATCCGGACCCGGCCACGCCACTCGGGGTGCTCGTCGAGCAGGAGCCCGAAGGCCAGGAAGCCGCGGACGATGTTCTTGGAGGGGTCGGTGCGGTCGACGCGCACGACGAGCTTCTCGGGACGGCGCTCAGCGAGCTCGCGTTCGGCCGCGAGCACCTCGGCGCTCTCGCGCAGCGCGTCGAACTCGGCGGGGTCGATCGAGATCGCGTGGTGCGCGACACGGCAGCCGCACGATCCGACCTCGTCCTCGCAGCTTCGCCGAAAGTTCGCGGCCCACCGTGCGGTGTGGAAGCCGACGAGGTCGTTCGCGAGCAGACCGTCGTGCACCTGGCGGCGCATCGGCTCGGGCAGCGCGGTCCAGTCGACCGGCCACGGCGTGTGGACGAAGTGGGCGAGCGCGGCCTCGGGCCGCGCCTCCCGGACCATGCGCGGAGCGAGGTAGAGGTGGTAGTCGTGGAACCACACAGTGGCGTCGGGTCTGTTGTCCAACTCGGCAACAACTGCTTCCGCGAAGGCCCGGTTCACCTGCTCGTAGCCTTCCCTCCACGCTTCGTGGAAGCGGTCGTCGAGCTGCGGCTCGATCGCCCGGTCCCAGAGCGAGTGGAGCACGAACCAGAGGATGGGGTTCGCAACCGTGTTGTAGTAGAGGTCGTAGGCGCGCTGCGCGTGCGCGACGAGCCTCACCCCCGCCGGGCCCTCCGCGGCGACGACCCGATCCTCGTCGGTCATAGCGCTCGCGATCCACGTGACGTCGTGCCGCTCCTGAAGGCCGCGCAGCGCCGTCACGAGCCCACCGCCGCCGCGCCGCTCGACGCGCCGGCCGTGCTCGTCGCGGTGGTAGCTGACGGGACCGCGGTTCGAAACGACGATCAGTGGGCGACGCGGCACGCCAGGCTCAGGAGAGGCGCTTGACGAAGCGCAGGCGCGAGCCGCCACCCTTGCTCCGGCTGATCTCGAGCTCGTCGGTGAGGGCCTCGATGATCGCGATCCCGAGGCCGCCCTCGATCAGGTCGGCCTCCTCGTCGGGGACCGCCCGGCGCTCGCCGCGCTCGAAGCCGAGCCCGTCGTCGACCACCTCGACCACGAGCCTGTCCGCGTGCAGCTCGTAGGCGATCGAGACGGCGCCCTCGAAGCCTTCGTACGCGTGCCGCACCGAGTTCGTACACGCCTCGGTCAGCGCCAGCTTGAGGTCGCCGAGCACCTCCTCGGAGAGCGGTGCGTCGCGCAGGCCCGCGATGCCGGTCAACGCCAGACGGCCGAGCGTGATGTACTCGGCCTTCGCCGGGATGGTCAAGCGGATCGAGCGCGGGTCCCCGTTCGGCTCCGAGTTCATGCGCGTCCTGCCATACCCTCCAAATCGTAGGCGTAAACCTCGGGGATTCTGCCGAATCCTTCACGGCTTCTTCTCCCTGAGCCGCCCGTTCCCTTGCGCCTCGATCCGTAACCGTTTTCACGTCAAATCGAGCCGGCGAGCGAGCGGTCGGACGACTCTGCGGGCAGGACGAGCGTGAACACGGTCCAGCCGCGCTCACGTGCCAGCTCGATCCGGCCTCCCATCACCTCGGCCAGCTCGCGCGCGATCGCGAGGCCGAGGCCGCTGCCGGATGCGAGCGTCCCGTCGAGCCGGTAGAACCGGGCGAAGATCTGCTCGCGGGCGTCGAGCGGGATCTCAGGCCCGTCGTTCGCGACCACGAAGGTCGCACGCCCTCCCTCGTGTCCGGTCGCGACCCGCACCGCCGTGCCCGCCGGCGTGTGCACGAGCGCGTTCTCGAGCAGGATCCGGCCGATCTGCAGGACCCGCTCGGCGTCGGCCAGCGCGCTCACCGGCGGGGAGGGCGTTTCCACGTGCAAAGGGTGGTCGAGCGCCTCGGCCCTGGGCCGCAGCTCGTCGACCACCTCGTCGGCCAGCTCTGCGAGATCGACGACCTCGTGTGCGATCGTCAAGCGGCCCGCATCGAGCCGCGAGAGGTCGAGCAGGTTCGTCGCAAGCCTCGTCAGGCGCTCGACCTGCTCGCGCATCCGGACGAGGAACTCCTGCCGCGTCGGCTCGTCGAGCTCCGGATCGTCGAGGAGCTCCAGGAAGCCGCCGAGCGAGAAGAGCGGCGTGCGGAGCTCGTGGGAGGCGTTCGCGATGAACTCGCCGCGCGCGCGGTCGAGCGTCAGGAGCCGGAGCCGCATGCGCTCGAAGGCGCGGGCGAGCTGACCGAGCTCGTCGCTGCCGTGGTCGATCACCGGCGCGTCGAAGTCGCCGACCGCGATCCGCTCCGCGGCGAGCTCGAGCCGCCGGATCCGCCGGGAGAAGAGCCGGGCACCGCCGTAGCCGAGCAGCACGGCGAACGCAGTGGCGAGCGCCCCCGCGAGGAAGACCCGGCGGCGCACGACGCCGACCGTCTCCAGCTGGTCGTGGAGGGAGGCCCGGAGCAGCAGCACATACGTCCCGACCGGGTAGGCGACCTCCGCGAATCGCTGGCCCGCGGGGCCCTGCACGATCCCGTGCTGCAGACTCGCGCGGCGGAAGGCGAGCAGCGCGACCGCGTCGTTCTCGACGTCGGCCTCAGAGCCCTCCTGCTGGGAATCCGCCTTGATCACGAGGCGCGCCGGATTGGCGTCGAGCGTGTCGTAGACGACCACCCGCGCGTTCACCTGCGGTGCGATGTTGGAGGCGAAGGGCTGCTGCTGAACCGGCTGGGCGGGGAACTCCTTCACGGCGACCGTCCTCATCGACGTCTCCAGGCCGCGGATCTCGCTCGACTGCAGCGAGCGTTGGAAGGACGGAACGACGATCAGGTAGACGATCGCAAGCACGCCCACGACCACCGTCAGGAGCGCGACCGCGAGCCTGCCGCCGACGCTCCGAAACGGACTCACCGGTCGCGGAAGCGGTAGCCGACGCCGCGCACGGTCAGGATGAACTCCGGCGTCCGCGGCTCCCGCTCGAGCTTCTCGCGCAGGTGCCGGACGTGGACGTCGATCGTCCGCGGATCACGATAGTCGGCGCTCTTCCAAAGCGCCTCGAGCAGCATCCGGCGGCTGAACACGCGGCCCGGCTGGGCCGCGAGCGCCCGCAGCAGCTCGAACTCGACGTACGTCAGCGGCACGGGCTCGCCGCGCACCTCGACGAGCCGGCGCGGGACGTCGATCACGAGGTCCCCACTCTCGATCCGCTCGTCCACGGCCGGCTGCGGCAGCTGGGCCGCCCGCGCCCGGCGCAGCAGCGCCCGGACGCGCGAGCGAAATTCTCGGATCGAGAACGGCTTCGTGATGTAGTCGTCGGCGCCGAGCTCGAGCCCGATCACCTTGTCCAGCTCGTCGTCGCGCGCCGTCAGCATGATGATCGGCACCGAGCTCGCAGCCCGGAGCCGCTTGCACACCTCGAGCCCGTCCAGGCGGGGAAGCATCAGGTCGAGCACGACGAGATCGGTCGGGATGGCGGCGAACCGCTCCAGAGCCTCCTCGCCGTCGGCAGCCTGGACGACCGTGTAGCCGTCGCGTTCGAGCGGGAATGCCAGGACCGTCCGAACGGATTCCTCGTCGTCGACGAGCAGGATCGTTGGTGCGTCGTCGGTCATGTCCGGTGGGATGACGGCTCCCTCTGCCAGGATAGCCCTCGCCATGGCGGCAAGCCCGACCCCCAGGCGGAGCCGCCGCGCCCGCCGCGGCTCCGTCGAGAGGCCGGTCAACGGCCGTCTCTATCGCAGCGCCTTCCTCGTGTCGTCGCTGCCGCTCGTCATCCTTGCCTTCAGCATCGCCCGGCCGGCCGCGCTGCCGGCACCGCTTTTGCCGCCGAACTTCGACGGCTCGGCGGCGCGGGCGCTCGCCGTCGACCTCGCAACCCACCTCCCGGATCGCTCGCCGGGCGGGCCTGGATCGATCCGCGCCGCGCAGTGGTTCCGCGAGCACATGGCGCTCTACGGGCTGCCGGTCGCGTCGGACACCTGGAACGAGCGGGTCCCGGGGCTCGGGCGGGTCCGCCTGCAGAACCTCTGGGCGGTCGCGCCCGGCCAGTCCGCGGACGCGATCGTCGTGCTGGCGAACCGCGACGACGACGGCACGGGCCCGGGGGCGAACGACAACGCCTCCGGCACGGCCGCGCTCGTCGAGCTCGCGAGGGACTACGCGCGCCAGTCCGGCTCGTCCCAGACCGTTCGATCGGCCCACACGCTCGTCTTCCTCTCCACCGACGGCGGCGCCTTCGGCAACCTCGGGGCGGCGCGCTTCGCCCGCCGCCTGCCCTTCAAGGTGGTGGCGGCGGTCGACCTGACGGCAGTCGCAGGCCGGGGCAGGCCGCGCATCGAGATCGCCGGCGATGCTCCGCGCTCGCCGGCGGCTAGCCTCGTCGAGACGGCGGCACGGCGCGTGCTCGAGCAGACGGGCGAGCGCGCAGGCCGCGTC
Source organism: uncultured Thermoleophilia bacterium (assembly GCA_963725595.1). GTDB lineage: Bacteria > Actinomycetota > Thermoleophilia > Gaiellales > Gaiellaceae > PALSA-600. The sequence goes on from CAVRYT010000005.1 coordinate 596,364, forward strand.
GGCCTGCTCGGCCAGCTCGTCGACCTCGGGTTCCCATTCACGCTGTACGCGCAGGGGCCGCTCGTCGCCGCGGGCATCCCCGCGGTCACGCTGACCACGGCTGGCTCACGACCACCGAGCGCCTTCGGCGACCGCGCCTCGACCCTCGACCCGAGGCGCCTCGGCCAGCTCGGGCGCGCGGCGCAGCAGATCGTCGGCTCGCTCGACGAGGGGCTCGGCGTCGCCCAGGGGACGACGGCATTCCTCTGGGCCGGTGACCGGGTCGTGCGGGGCTGGGCACTCGAGCTGCTGCTCGTCTCGCTCCTCGCACCGTTCGTCGTCGTCGCGGTCGATCTCTTCGCCCATTGCCGGCGCCGGCGGATCCCACTCCTGCCCGCGTTGCGGAGCCTCCGCAGCCGGATTGCGTTCTGGCTCTACCTCGGCGTCGTCTTCGGCGTCTTCCGACTGCTCGGAGCCTGGCCCGAGGGCAGCTCACGCCCGCCCGATCCCGGCTCGCGCGTCGCGGGCGACTGGCCGGTGCTCGCGCTGCTCGGGCTCGTCGCGCTCGGGCTCGCCGGCTGGCTGGTCGCCCGGCAACGCCTCGTTCCGAGGCGGCCCGTGACGGCGGAAGAGCGGCTCGCGGGCGACACGGCGGCGCTGCTCGGCCTTGCTATCGTCGCGCTCCTCGTCGTGGCGACCAACCCGTTCGCGCTGCTCTTCCTGCTGCCGCCGCTCCATGCCTGGCTCTGGCTCCCGCAGGTGCGCAGCGGACGGCCGCCGGCCCGCCTCGTCTTCTTCGTGCTCGGCCTCGCCGGACCGGCGCTCGTCGTCGGCTCGCTCGCGATCCGCTTCGGGCTCGGGCTCGACGCTGTCTGGTACGTCGTTCTCCTCGCGGCGATCGGGTACGTGCACGCGCCAGCGATCGCGATCTCGCTCTGCGGCGCGGCCTGCGCCGCGCAGCTCGCAGCCGTCGCGTCGAGCCGGTACGCCCCGTATCCCGGGCCGCGCGAGCGCCCGGCGCGCGGACCGCTGAGGGAGCTCGTCCGCATCGTCGTCTTGTCCGGCCGGGCCCGGCGGCGCACGCGCGACGAGCGTCGCCGGGCGGTCGGGTAGGTGCGGCGCGTCGGCCGGACCGTCGGCACGCTGCTGCTCGCGACAGGTGTGCTCGCTCTCTGCTGGGCCTTCGTCGTGTGGCGCTGGCAGGACCCGTTCACCGCGATCTACACCCACATCGAGCAGTCGCGGCTCGAGTCGAGCTACTCCAAGCGCGCGAAGGCGTTCCGCCTCTCGACGCTCCCCGTGACCCCGGGGCGGGCGAAACCGACGAAAGCGGGAATCGCGGCCGACGAGCATGCGCTCGCCGTGGATGCAGCGGCGTACGCGAAGACGCTCCACGACGGCGACCCCGTCGGAAAGATCACGATCGGCCGCATCGGCCTGAGCATGGTCGTCGTGCAGGGGACCGACGACGGCACGCTGAAGAAGGGGCCGGGGCACTATCTGGGGAGCGCGCTGCCCGGCCAGGGTCGGCTGATCTACGTCGCGGGCCACCGGACGACCTACCTCGCGCCCTTCGCCCACATTGACGACATCAGGATTGGCGACTATGTCCGGCTCGAGGTGCCGTACGGCACCTTCGCCTACAGGGTCACACGTCACTGGGTTGTGCCGAGCACCGATCTCGCTGTGCTGCGTAACGAGGGCCGCGAGGTGCTGCGGCTGCAGGCCTGCCATCCACGCTTCTTCGCCACCCACCGCTACCTGGTCGACGCCCGGCTCGTGTCGATCACGCCGCGTGGCGGCACGGCTTTCCCCGTTTCGAGCTAGATCGCGAGATACGAGACGGGCGCGCCCACGGCGAGCTCGCCCGAGCCGCGCGGCACGAGGACGAGGGCGTCGGCACCCGCTGCGCGCCCGATCATGTGGGACTCCTGTCCCGACAGAGGCTCGAGTACGACGCCGCCGGCGGCCGGCCGAGAGCGGGCGCTCAGGAGTTGAGCGCGGCCCTCGTCGCGCCGCACCGGGCGCCCGAGCGAGCCCGGCAGGTACCGCGGGCGGGCATCCGCGGCACCCTGCAGCGCGCGCAACGCCGGTCGCACGAACAGCTCGAAGCCGACGAGGGACGAGACGGGGTTGCCCGGCAACCCGAAGACGAGCGTCGAGCCGGCGACGCCGAAGGAGACCGGTTTCCCGGGCTTCACCGCGACGCGCCAGAACACCTCTCGCGAGCCGAGCTCCGCGAGCGCCGCGCGCACGAGATCGTGCATGCCCATCGAGACGCCACCGCTCGAGACGAGCACGTCGTGCCGGAGACCCTCGGCGAGCGCTTCCCGCGTCGCGCGGCCGTCGTCCGAGACCGGCGCGAGCACGACCGGCTCCGCCCCCGCGCTCGCGAGCTGCGCGGCCAGGAGCACCGTGTTCGACTCGTAGATCTGGCCCGGCCCGAGCTCCTCACCGGGCCGCCGGAGCTCGCTGCCGGTCGCGAGCACGGCGACGCGTGGGCGCCTGCCACAGCGAACGGCGGCGAGCCCGACCGCCGCGAGCGCGCCGACCTGCGGCGGTCCGAGCGCCGCGCCCGCCTCGACGATCGGGTCACCTGCACGCACATCACCGGCGCGCGGCCGTATGTTGTCTCCCTTGTCAACGGGTTCGACGGTCACCTGGTCTCCGGCGGCACGGGTGACCTCGACGGGCACGACGGCGTCGGCGCCGGTCGGGACGACGGCGCCGGTCGAGATGGCGATCGCCTCTCCGGCTCTCACCTCACGCCGCGCCGGCGCGCCGGCAGCCGCGTCGCCGACCACCGTGAGCGTCCCCGGCGTATCGGCGGCACGCACGGCGTATCCGTCCATGGCGGAGCTCGCGAACGGCGGCAGGTCGACGGCGGCACGAGCCGCCTCGGCCAGCACCCGGCCGGCTGCCTCGCCCACCGGTACGTCCTCCGCCCCGAGAAACCTCGCCTCCGCGAGCACGAGGCGTAGCGCCTCGTCGATGTCGGGCAAGGAGGTCACGCGCGGCCAACGATAATCCGCCCGCCGGGGACGACGAGCCGATCGCAGGGCGCTACCGTCTCCGATCCGAGCTCGGCCGCGGCGCGATCAGCATCGTCTGGCCGGCCGAGGACGCCACTAGGGCCCTTGCGAGTCGAGGCTAGGGGATCTGCCCGGGGCCCGGCGTCGTCTGCGGGGACGGGGCGGGGGCCGTGGTGGTCGCAGGCTGGGACGGCGTCGGGGCGGTGGTGGTCGGAGACGGCGCGGCGGGCGGCAGCGGCGTCGTCTTCGGCGGCGCCGCCTGCCGTTTCGACGGCGTCTTCCCCGGCGTCGTCGAGCGGCGCGGCGGAAGCGGCGTCGCCGCCGTCGTCGTCGCGGTCGTCGTGGTCGTCGTGGTCGTCGGCGTGTAGACATAGCCGAGCGAGCCGTAGTAACCGCGCGTCAGCGACCGCCATGTCGGGTAGTGATCCGGGGCGGGGAAGTCGAGCACCTTGCGGTGCCACAACGCCGCAGCCATGTACTCGTGCCAGATCGGCACGGGGAAGGTGGCGCCTGCGACGGCCTCCCCGTGGACGTCGAGCATCGGCACCTCACCTTTCGGGTATCCCATCCAGACAACCGTCGCGAGCTGCCGTGTGTAGCCGTCGAACCACGCATCGGCGTGGTTCTCGGTCGTGCCGGTCTTGCCCGCATTCGGATGGATCCCGTCGCCCGAGCCGGCGCCGGTTCCGTACTCGGCGTTCTGGCGCAGCACATCGTTGACTTTCCAGGCAACGCCCTGGGAGAGCGCCCGCTTCGTCTGCGGCTTGCCCCAGCCCGAGCTCGTGTCGACCTTTCCGCCCGGGAGGATCACCTTCGTGATCGCCATCGGCTTCGCGTAGGTCCCCATCGCCGGGAACGTCGCGTAGGCGGCCGCCATGTCGAGCGGCGAAACGGCGAGCGAGCCCAGCCCGATCGACGCGACCGGCTTGTCAGGCGCCAGGTGCACGCCGAGCCGGTGCGCCATCTGCCAGACATAGCGTGGGCCGACGTCGAGCGTCAGCTGGGCGTAGATCGTGTTGTCCGACTGCAGGGTCGCGCGCGTCAGCGACTCGGAGCCGCTGTAGCTGTTCTCGTAGGTGTGCACGGTCCACGCCGGCTGGCACCAGGGGCCGATCGAGCACGTGAAGGGAGCCGAGGTGTAGTAGGTCGAGTCGGGGTCGACGCCCTTTTCGATCGCCGAGGCGAGCACGAAGGTCTTGAACGTCGAGCCTGCCTGGCGCCCCGACTGCGCAGCGAGGTTGAACTGGTTCCCGGCGGTCCGGACGACGGCTGTCATGGCGCGGATCGCGCCGGTGCCCGGGGCGATCGACACGATCGCGGCGGCGGGATCGGACCGGTACGGGAGGATGTCCCGGATCGCCTTCTGGGCGAGTCGCTGCAGACGTGGATCGATCGTCGTATAAACCTTCAGGCCGCCTTCACGGACCGTGTTCGCGCCGTACTGCCGCTCGAGCTCCTCCCGCACGTAGGTGAAGAAGTACGGCTCCTTGATCCGCGTGTAGATGCGGCCCGGCTTCAGACCGAGCGACGTCGAGCGAGCCGCCGACGCGTACTGCGCAGGCGTAATCGCATCGGTGTCGAGCATTGCCCGAAGCACCTCGTTGCGACGCTCGAGCGCCGCCCGAGGATTGTGGAACGGGTCGTAGATGGACGGCGCCTGGGGCAGGCCCGCGAGGAGGGCGGACTGGAGCAGCGACAAGTCCTTCGCGTGCTTCGAGAAGTACGTCTGCGCCGCGGCCTCGACCCCGTAGGCGTGGTTGCCGTAGTAGACCGTGTCGAGGTAGTCGTCGAGGATCCGCTGCTTCGACCACTTGTCGGCCAACTTGATCGCGAGACACGCCTCCCGCAGCTTGCGGTTGAACGTCTTCTGCTGCCCGGTGTAGAGATTGCGGACGAGCTGCTGCGTGATCGTCGAGCCGCCCTGCACGGCCCTGCCCGCCGTCACGTCCTTCCACGCAGCGCGCGCGATGCCGACGAAGTCGACGCCGCCGTGCTGCCAGAAGCGCTTGTCCTCCACCGACACGGTCGCGATCGGCAGCCACTTCGACATCCGCGCGAGCGTGACCGGCTCGCGGTTCCGCTCGGCAGGGATCGACCCGAGCAAGGAGCCGTCGGCTGCATAGACGAAGGAGTTCTGGCCGATCTCGACCGGCCGCAACGAGCTCAGGTCGCAACCGGCGGTCAGTGCAGCGCCGGCGCCGAAGCCGAGGCTGACCGCGATCACAAGCAGCACGACCGCGACGAAGGCGGCGATCAGCCCTGCGCGACGGCGGCGGTTGACCCGAGCGCTGCGTTTCCGCTTCCTTCCTCGCCGCTCGAGGATGAAATCGAGGTCGTCCTTGCGGCGCCGCGACGGGCTCACAGGTCGGCTGCAGCCGGCCGCTCGGCGCGCGCGATGCGCAGCTCGCTCGCCGCGTGCTCGACCGTGCCTCCCCCCGTTACCCAGGTGCGCACCACGACAGTCGCCTTGTCCCCCGCGAGGGTCGTCACGTACACCTCTTCTCCTTCGCCTCCGAGCGCCGAGACGATTCGCCGAAGGCTCGCAAGCGGCACGTCGATGCTCGCCTCCGCCAGGCTGTCCGGGCTGCGGATCGTGAAGTTGCGGATGGTATCGGAGGCGAGCTACTCGCTCGAGACGACGAAGCGGTCGTTGTCGGACGTACGAAGCCAGGTGTAGGTGAGGCCGATCTCCTCGACGAGGCCGCGCGCGACCAGGAGTCGGACATCCCGGCTTATTCGCCCCAGTCGACCGGTTTCCGCCCGGGGAAGCCCTCGCCGATTCGGTGCCAGAACGCCACCTCCGCCTCGCCCACGTGCCAGCACAGCTCGACCTGCTCGCCGTTTCGGAGAGCAGGAAAGTCGAGCAGGCCCGTGTCCGGGTCCTTCACGACCACGCCGAGCTCCTCGAGCCGTTGCAGGCAGGCGCGCGCCGCGTCGACCAGCCCGTGCAGCTCCGACTGCGCCGCGTTCAAGTCCGACGCGGCGTACCCGCCGCCGTTGCCGCCGATCGCGTTGATCAGCGACGCCTGCGCGCCGTCGAGCTCGCGCATTCGCGCATGCACGGCCACGAGCCGCTCGGCCGCGACGCGCACGTCGCCGAGCGCGCTGTTAGCCTCGTCCGGGGTGAAGAAGCGCGTGGGCACGGCGCCGTATCGTATGGACGCGACGGCACGGCTCGCGTTGTGGCTCGGGCTGGTCGGCATCCTGATCGCGCTCGGCTACGGATCACGCGCCGCCGGCGGGAAGCCGTCGCCCCAGGTCCTGTACGAGTGGTCGACGGCCGTGGGCGGTGTCGTTCAGGACGCGATCCTGCTCACGCTCGTGCTCCTGATCGCCGGCTTCGACCGGCAGCTGCTTGCACTGCGGCCCCCGAGCTCGCGACGAACCGCTGCGAAGCTGCTCGCCGCGGCGGTCGTCGCGATCTACGTGTTCGAAGGGGTCTACGCCTCCCTCGTCCATCCGGGCAACGAACAGGGGCTGACGCCGTCCCACTGGGAGCCGCACCACGCCGCGGCCTATGTCGTGAACGGGCTCGTGATCTGCCTCTGGGTGCCGTTCGTCGAGGAGCTCACCTACCGCGGTCTCGGCTACACACTGCTCGAGCGGTTCGGCTCGTGGCCCGCGATCGGCGCAGTCGGCGTCCTCTTCGGCCTCGCGCACGGGCTCGTCCTGACCCTGCCCGTGATCGTGGCGTTCGGTTGCGTGCTCGCCTGGGTGCGCTCTCGCACGGATAGCGTCGTGCCCGGGATGATCCTGCACGCGACCTTCAACCTGATCGCGCTCGTTTTCGCAGTCGTCTAGGAGTCTTCCTCGCCCTCGGCCTCTTCGAGGTCCTCCGCGTCCTCCTCCACCTCGGCCTCCGCGAAGTCCTCGGCGGAGACCTTGTCGAGGAAGCGCTTGAACTCGTCGACGATCTCCTCCTCGTTCACCTCGTCGCCCTCCATCTCGATCGCCGATTCCTCGATCACGTCGTCGGCTGCGAAGATCGGCGCCTGGGCCCGGACGGCCACCGCGATCGCGTCCGACGAGCGCGAGTCGATCTCGACCTCGTTGCCGTTCTGGACGACGGTGATCGATGCGTGGAAGGTGTTCTCGCGCAGCTCCGTCACTGTCACCCGCGCGACCTCCACGTCGAGCTCGGCAAGGATGTTCACGAGCAAGTCGTGCGTGAGCGGGCGTGGCGCCGACGCACCCTGCAGTTTCATCAGGATCGCAGCGGCCTCCGGATGACCGATCCAGATCGGCAGATAGCGATTTCCGTCGGCCGTCTTCAGCAGCACGATCGGCTGCTTGCCGACCAGGTCGAACGACACGCCGTAGATCGTCATCTCGACCACGTACTCCTAGGTTACCCGGGCGCCTGGAGGCAAACGCAGGGCGCTATCATGCGGCCCGCGCGGGCGATTAGCTCAGTTGGTTAGAGCGCCGCTCTGATAAGGCGGAGGTCCCTGGTTCGAATCCAGGATCGCCCATCCTCGCTCAGGCCGCGGCTCTCGCAGAACGGGCGGCCCGCTTCGGCGGCACCGCCGCCCGCCAGAACGTCGCGGCGATCACGAGACCGACCGTGATCGCGTACAGGCCGCGCACCCACGCCTCCTTCGTGTCCGTGCCGCTGCCTGCACCGTGTACCACCATCGCCGCGAACACGCCGTAGGTCGCCCAGTGCAGGCGCCGCCAGTTCTTCGCGCCGATGCGCTTGCGCTGCGAGAACGACACGTACACGACGAGCATCAGCTCCGCGGCGACCACGCCGACGCCCGTGGCGATCGGGCGGTACGGGATGCCGCCCGGCACGAGCAGGTCGGCCAGCGTGATCGTGATCGACCGGTCGAGCACGAGCGCGAGCCCATGCACGGACGTCGCCGCGAGCGCGAGCAGCGCGAGGAAGCGGTGCACGTCGGTCACCGCCGCCGGCTTCGGCGTACTGCCGAACGGGCGCGACTTGACCAGCAGGCCGGCAAGCACCGAACACGTGAGGAGCAGATAGGCGAGGAGGCCGCTCGCGCGCGCCTCGAGCCAGAACGTCGGGTCGGTCACCCGAGGCCGCCGGTCCGGATCGCCGGCCCGTCGAGCGGGACGAGCAATGCGGGGATCCCCTCGGCGTCCGCCCACACCTCGGCCTCCTCGGAGCCGAGCAGGTAGAGCAGCTTGGCACGCACCTCCGCGTCGGTCGCGGTCGGGCCCCAGGCGGTGACGCGGAGCAAGTCGGACGTCGACGGGGCCGACGTGCGCGGATCGATCAGATGGTGGGCCGGCGTATCGCCTGCCTGCCACGAGCGGGCATCCCGGCCAGACGTGGCGAGACCGCCGGAAGAGAGACTGAGCGTCAGCGGCTCGCCGTCGGTGTCGACGCCGACGGGCCACGGACTGCCGGCCGGCGCATGCACGACGAGGTCGCCGCCGGCGTTGACGAGACACGGCCCGACGTCTCGGAGGATCGCGCAGGCCAGATCGGCGGCGTAGCCCTTCGCGAGCCCGCCGAAGTCGAGCTTCACCCCGGCTTCGAGCTCGACCGTGCGAGCGTCGAGGTCGACGCGAACCGCGCCGCCACAGTGCGGCAGCTCCGACGGCTCCTCGACGGCCGCGGCGATCACTTCCGAATACGTCCGGTCGTAACCCCAGGCAACGAGCGCGTCGTGCACCGTGATGTCGACGAGGCCGGCCGACTCGAGTCGGGCGCGCACGGCGCGCTCGGTCAGCGTCAGCAGATCCGGTGAGACGGCAAGCCTGCCGAGACGGTTGAGCGCCGAGAGCTCGCTGCCCGGGTCGAAGCGCGTGAAGATGCGCTCGAGACGCTCGAACTCCCGCTCGGCACACGTGAGCGCCGTGTCGGTCTCCGCCGTCTCCACGGCTGCGAGGAACAGCTCGATCTCCGTGCCCATCGCCCGAAAGCGGCGTGTGAGGAGCGCCGGCTGGGAGGCATACGGGCTCACTTGTGGCTCGAGCTCGACGTCTTCGTGACCGGAGTCGTGGCGGGCGGCGCCACGACGACCGGCGCAGGCGCTGGCGCGGGTGCGGGAGCCGCCGGGACCGCAGCCGGGGCGGGAGGCGCCGCAGAAGCCGCTGGGACGGGCGTGGGCGTGGGGGCAGCGCTCGGGGCGACGGCAACGGCATTCGCCCACGAGACGACCTGGGCCGCGTAGGAACGGGCGGCCACGGTCTGCGCGTTTGCCGTCCGCAGCGCACGGACCGCGGATGCGTAAGCACGCTCGAGCTGCTGCACGTGCACCTGCTCGACGTGTGCGATCGCGAGCCGGCGACGCGCGAGCGCGACGCGATAGGCGGCCCAACGTCGGTCGACCAGGGCGTTCACCTTCGCCGCCCGGCGCTTGAGCGCCACCTCTCGCCGCGCGAGCGCCTTGGCGCGCGGGTCGATGGGTGCGGGAGCCGACGCGGCCCACGGCCGGGCGGCGACGGACGCCCAGAGGAGGAAGAACGCACAGATCGACGCCGCGGCAACGATCGGCCGCGACGAAGCGCTAGTCATCGTGGCCGCTCCCGCCGTCGTCCGAGTGGTGGTCGCCGTCCCCTGTGTGCGCCTGCGTCGTGGTGGTTGTGGGCGGCGGCGGGCTCGAAGCGGTCGGCGCAACGGCCGTCGTCGGCACGGGCACAGCCGCGGCCCGCACAGCCCTGACGACGACGCGGGTTGTAGGCCGTGCCGTCACCGGTGGCAGGGCGACTGCTTCCGGCACCTGCACATCGGCGATCGACGCGTAGCGTGGCAGTGCGGGGAGGGACGGCGGGCGTGCACGCAAGGCTCTTGCGAGCGACGCCTGCCAGGCGTCGAGTTGCTTCGCGCGGCGTGTGAGCGCCCGCTCGCTCGCAACTTCCGGCTTCGGTGGCTCGGAGCGCAGTGCAGCGGTCGACAGCACGGCGAATACACCGGCGGTCGCTGCTCCTGCGAGTAGCAACGAGCTGAGCAATGCGGTCCGGCGATTCATCCGACGTGTTCTCGCGTCGGCGGGGCGGCAGGCATCGGGTCTCCTCTCGGAGTGGCGGCACGACCCCTGGGGCCGATTTCGGCCCCCGCCCCCGCCCGCTGCATCACCCGATCGAGGGGCGGAGAATCACCTATTCGTGCGTGGAGTTACGGGGCGAGCAGCCGCTCGAGGCCCTCGGCGAGCTCCTCGAGTGCGACCGGTCCGTCGACCGGGAGGTGAACGCCCGTCGCCCCGACCTTCGGCTCGATCCCGGTCAACGTCCGGAGCGCGGCCTTGATCCTTCCCGCGACCGCCGCGTCGACGTTGCTCACGCGACGCTCCTTCGTCCGCGCCCCTGCCCAACGGGCGGCGCGCTCGGCAGCGCGCACCGACAGCCCTTCGCGCACGATGCGGCGCGCGAGCTTGCGGCGGCCTTCGTGGTCGGGGACGGCGAGCACCGCGCGGGCGTGGCCCTCCGACAACTCACCGCGCGCGATCATCGCGAGGACGTCGTCCGGGAGCTCGAGCAGGCGGACCCTGTTGGAGACGGTCGGCTTCGACTTGCCGACGCGCTCGGCCACGTCGCCGAGGAGGAGCCCGAACTCGTCGATCAGAACCGCGTAGCCTCGCGCCTCGTCGACGGGCGAGAGGTCTTCGCGGGCAACGTTCTCGACGAGCGCAAGCAGAAGCGAGTCGCGGTCGTCCGCCTCGCGCACGACTGCGGGCACCGTCGCAAGCCCGGCCTCGCGTGCCGCACGCCAGCGGCGCTCGCCGGCGATCAGCTCGTACCCGCCGGCGAGCCTCGGCCGCAGGACGACCGGCTGGATCAGGCCCTGGGCGCGGATCGACTCGGCGAGCCCGCTCACCGCCTCGTGCTCGAATCGGCGGCGTGGCTGGGCCGGGTTCGGGTGGATCTGGTCGACCGGGACGTGGGCGAGCTCCGGCTCGGCACCGCCGATCAGGACCTCGAAGCCGCGGCCGAGGCCGCGGCGGGGTGTGGACTCAGCGCCGCTCGACAAGCTCCATCGCCACCTTCCAGTAGGCCTCGGCGCCGCGCGAGCGCCGGTCGTAATGGGTTACGGGCAGGCCGTGGCTGGGCGCCTCGGCCACGCGGACTGAGCGCGGCACGACCGCCTCGAAGACGAGCTTGCCGAAGTGCTTGCGCACCTCTGCCTCGACGTCGGCGGAGAGCCTCGTCCTCGCGTCGGCCATCGTCAGGAGGACGCCGGCGATCTCGAGCCGTGGGTTGAGGCGCGTCTTCACGAGGTTGATCGACTGCACGAGCTGGGCGAGGCCCTCGAGGGCGTAGTACTCGGTCTGCACCGGCACGATCACGCGGTCGGCCGCCGCGAGTGCGTTCACGGTCAGCGGGCCGAGGGACGGCGGGCAGTCGAGCAGCACGAAGTCGAAGCCGTCGACGTGCTCGAGCGCGTGTGCGAGATACCGCTCGCCGTCCTCCCGCTGCGACAGCTCGACGGCCGCACCGGCGAGCTCGGGCTTCGAGGGAACGACGAAGAGGTTGTCGAAGCGTGTCGGCTTCGCGAGCTCGGACAGCGGCGCCCCGTCCAGCAGGTCGTAGCTCGAGGTGCCGTTCGCCCGCAGACCGAGACCGGAGGTCGCATTTGCCTGCGGATCTAGGTCGACGACGAGCGACCGTTCGCCGGCCTCGGCGAGGCAGGCGGCGAGATTGATCGCAGAGGTCGTCTTCCCGACGCCGCCCTTCTGGTTCGCGAACGCGTAGATGCTGCCCCGCACAGGGCCAATCTAGTCACGCAAGCGGACGCTTCTTCGCAACGCCCGGACGGCGCGGGTACCCCGCCGGTGTCGGTCCCGTCTTGCGGAGGACGAGAAACCCCGGCGGGCCGTCGTCGAGCTCCGCTGCGAGCAGCACGGCCGCCTTCGCGACACGGTCGGGCTCGGCGGACGGACCGACCCAGAGGACGACCGCGCCGCCTGCGCGGACGAGCGGCAGGCACCATTCGGCCGCCGTGACCGGGCGCGCGAGCGCCTTCGCCACCGCCACGCCGGCCCAGTCGGTCGGCTGCTCCTCGGCGCGGCCCCAGACGACGCGTGCGTTCGGCGGGGCGACACGCTCCAGGAACTCCGCCTTCCTGCGTTCCGCCTCGAGCAGTACGACCTCGCGCTCCGGAAGCGCGTGAGCGAGCGGGATGCCGGGGGCGCCGCCGCCCGAGCCGACGTCGACGATCCGGCCAGGGAAGCGCGACACGAGCTCGACTCCTCGCAGCGAGTCCTCGAGCAGCACACGCCGTGCTTCGGCGCGGTCGCGGATCGCGGTCAGCCCGGGAGTGGCGAGGACGAGATCGAGCCAGCGGTCAAGCGGGGAGGACGACGACGTGGCGATTCGGCTCGGCCCCTTCGCTCGCTGTCTGCACGCCTTCGACGTCCTTCAGGCGCTCGTGCACGACCTTCCGCTCGACCGCGGTCATCGGATCGAGAGCGACCCGCTCACCGCGCAGCGCCTGTTCTGCGGCACGCAATGCAATCGACTCGAGCGTCGCCCGGCGCCGCTCGCGATAGCCGGCCGCGTCGATCGTCACCGACTTGCCCACACCGGACCTGTGGGTCGCCGCGTTCGCGACGTACTGGAGCGCGTCAATCGTCTGGCCGTGCTTTCCGATCAGCAACCCGAGGTCGCCGCCCGTGCAGGTGACGACGAGCTCGTCGGCGCTCTCGCGGACGTCAACCAGTGCGCCGACGCCGATCGCGCCCACCACGGTCTCCACGAGCGTGCGGATGCGGGTCGCGAGCTCGGACTCGCCGTCCCGTGGGCCGGCCGGCAGAGCGGGAGCCGCCCCCTCGGGCGCAGCTGCGGTTGCGACCACGCGGGCCGGCGTGTAGCCGACTCCGAGCAGGCCGCGCTCGCCCTCGTCGACCACCTGGAAGCGGACGGAGCCGCGATCGAGACCCGGAGCGAGGCGCTGCAGGTCACGCAGCGCCTTCCACTTCGCTTCGCCGACGGTCTCCCCCGTCGCCTCGACGGAGAGCTCGTTCACCGCTTCGCGCGGCCCTTCTTCTTCACACGGCGCGGCCCTTGCGGCGTCGTCTTCGCCTTGGCGGCCGGGGCCGCCGCAGGTGAGGCCTTCGGCAGTGTGCGCGACGATCGGGCGGGCACCGCCGGCTGCTGTCCCGGCTTCGGCACGAGGCGGCGTGTGACGAGCCCCTGTCCGACCGTCCACAGGTTGGTCGTCATCCAGTAGAGGACGAGACCGGTCGGGAAGCGCGACACGACCGTCAGGAAGACGAGCGGCAGGAACATCATGATGTACCGCTGGGTCTTGTCCATCGTCGTGCCCATGAAGTAGGTCGACGCGATCTGCGAGCCCGCGTAGATTGCGAGCAGCACGAACCCGGCCCAGTGCGATGTCGTCTTGTCGCTGATGTTCGGGACGATGTGCAGCCACGAACCGTGGATGTGCTTCGCGTCGTGGCGAAGCGTGAAGTAGAGGGCAATGAAGACCGGGAACTGCGCCACGAGCGGCAGGCAGGAGGCGGCCGGATTGATGTTGTTCTCCTTGTAGAACTTCATCAGCTCTTCGTTCAGCTTCTGGCGGTCGCCCTTGTACTGCTGCTGGATCCGCTTCATCTCCGGCGCATGAACCTGAAGCGACTGCATCGAGTGGATCTGCCGCACCATCAGCGGCACGAGCGCCATCCGGACGACGAGCGTCACCGCGACGATCGACCACGCCCACGGCAGGCCGACGGTGCCGTGGAAGAAGTCGAGAATCGACCTCATCACGTTCTCGAGTGGGCTGAGGACGCTGAAGAGGATCACGGGTAGTCGACACCGCCCCTCGACCACGGGTGACAGCGGAGCAGCCGCCAGACGGCCAGGGGGATCCCGCGCAGGACGCCGTGCTTGCGGATCGCGAGCACCGCGTACTCCGAGCAGCTCGGGTGGTACTTACAGGTGTTCGCCGGCAGGAGCGGCGAGACGAGGAGCTGGTAGAGCCGGATCGGGAGGATCGCGACGGTACGGGCGACGGCGGTCATGCCGCCGCCTTGCCGAGCACCTCGTCGACGCGGTCGGCGAGCCAGTCGTGCCCGTTCGCCTCACTCGCCTCCGGCAGGCCCTTCCGGACGACCAGCACGTAATCGTTCGCTGCCGGCATCCCCCCGAGGCGCTCGCGCACGATCTCCCGAAGCTGGCGCTTGATCCGGTTGCGCACAACGGCGCTGCCGACCGTCTTCGGCACTGCGAACCCGAGGCGCGGGTCGCCGATCTGCTCGTCGCGTGCGAACCAGTAGAGCGTCAGGAAGCGGGTCGAGACCGACCGGCCCTGCCGGTAGACGGCGTCGAAGTCGCGGGAGCGAGAAAGTCGGTTGCGGCGCTGCACCGACTCACGCCGACAGGCGCTTGCGCCCCTTAGCGCGGCGGCGCTTGAGAATGAGGCGGCCGGCACGCGTGGACATGCGTGCCCGGAAGCCGTGCTTCCGCTTCCGCCTGCGAACATTCGGCTGATAGGTCCGTTTCAACTGCGTCCTCGAAAGAGTGGTTCCCGAAAGAGACGGGCCGGCTTGCACCGGCCGCGGGCGAGTATAGCCGGACCGCCCGCGCACTCGATTGTCCACAGCTGTGCACGACGGGAAAAGCCGTGGAAACGGCCACCGCGAGACCTCCATTCCGCACACTTTCCACAGGTGTGGAGACTCTGTGGGCGCTTGGAGAAATCCCTGCAAATCACCTGAATTGTCCGAAGCGGACCGGGCAGGAAATCCTCATTGAGTGCGCGTCGGCACGCTGCTATGCTCGCCGCCCCGAGAAGAGCGGAGAGGAGGTCCGGCGCGAGTGGAGCGACAGGTCGAGCTGACCGCAGACGAGCTGTGGACCGACGTGTCGTCGCGCCTCCGCGAAGCCCTCAACGAGACCACCTACTCCACCTGGTTCAGCCAGGTCGGAGGCGTGCTGCTCGACGGTCAGTCGTTCGTGATCGGCGTGCCGAACGACTTCACGCGCGAGTGGATCGAGGGTCACTTCCTCGACCTGATCCGAGCGGCCGTGCGCGATGCCGGGGATGCCGAGCTCCGCGTCCGCTTCCAGATCGCCGAGTCGAGGGTGACCGCGGCTCCGCAGCACGTCGGCGGGCCGTCCCTCCCCGGCGCGCTCCATCCCCTGCCGGCCGAGGTGGCTCCCCGCAGCGACCTCGTCGGGATCAACCCGAAGTACACGTTCGACTCCTTCGTGATCGGCTCGTCGAACAGGTTCGCACACGCAGCCGCGCTGGCGGTCGCCGAGTCGCCCGCGCAGGCGTACAACCCGCTCTTCATCTACGGCCACACGGGCCTCGGCAAGACGCACCTTCTGCACGCGGTCGCGAACTTCGTCACCGAGCACGGCGGGGGACTCACGTGTCGCTACGTCACGTCGGAGACGTTCATGAACGACTTCATCAACAGCCTCCGCGACAAGCGGATCGAGGGCTTCAAGCAGCGCTACCGCACCTACGACGTCCTGCTGATCGACGACGTGCAGTTCTTCGAGCACAAGGAGCGGATCCAGGAGGAGTTCTTCCACACCTTCAACTCACTCTACGAGGCAGGCCGGCAGATCATCATGTCCTCGGACCGTCCGCCGCGCGACATCTCCACGCTCGAGGAGCGGCTCCGTTCGCGGTTCGAGTGGGGCCTGATCACTGACATCCAGCCGCCGGACCTCGAGACACGCATCGCGATCCTCCGGAAGAAGGTGACCTATGACGAGATCGAGGTCCGGGACCCGGAGCTTCTCACGTTCATCGCATCGCGCGTCTCGACGAACATCCGCGAGCTCGAGGGGGCGCTGACGCGGGTCGTCGCGTTCTCCTCCCTGACGGGCCGCGCACTGTCCGTCGATCTCGCGCAGGACGTGCTCAAGGACGTGTTCCCCCAGGGCGAGAGCGCCCAGATCTCGATCGACCGCATCCAGGAGCTCGTCTGTGAGCGTTTCAGCGTCACGCGCGAGGAATTGACGGGAGACCGGCGCTCCCAGAACATCGTCTATCCGCGACAGGTCGCGATGTATCTCTCCCGCGAACTCACCGACTCGTCGTTGCCGAAGATCGGCAAGGAGTTCGGTGGCCGCGACCACACGACCGTCATCCACGCGACCTCCAAGATCGCGCGCTTGATCCGTGAGGACAGGTCTGTGTACAACCTGGTGCAGGAACTCACAGCACGCGTCCGCCAGGCGCGCTGAGCATGAAGGCTGTGGAGCGAGGCTCGTTGTCCCCCGTCCGCCCCCACAGCGAAACTGGCTCCGACGCACGTTTCGCGGGGCTTCTCCCCGATTCCACAGGGCTTATGACTACAACGAGGTTTTAACTACATGATTGACTCAGAAATCGTAGTGGGCACCGGGCTGAGGATTGTCGTCGCGAAGGACGATCTGGCGGGTCGTCTCGCGATCGTCGCGCGCGGCGTCTCCACACGGACGGCCGTTCTCGTCCTCGGCGGGATCCAGCTTCGGGCCGAGGGCTCACAGCTCCATCTGGCTGCGACGGACATGGACGTATCGCTGCGCGCCTCCCTCGACGCACAAGTGTCGGAAGAGGGCACGGTTGTCGTACCCGGCAGGCTGTTGCTCGACATCGCACGCTCGCTCCCGGACGGGGACGTCACGATCGAGCACCGTCCCGAGGAGGCAATCGTCTCCGTGACCGCAGGCCCTGCCAGCTACAGGCTGCACACCTACTCGAGCGAGGATTTCCCGCGGCTGCCAGAGACATCGGCGACGTCCATGCACGGCATCGACCGCGAAGCGCTTGTCGACACGGTCCAGCGCGTCGGTCGAAGCGCGTCGCGCGACGAGAGCCGGCCTGTGCTGACCGGCATCCTTGTCCGCTTCGAGCCCGGAAAGATCGTGATGGCCGCAACGGACTCGTATCGCCTAGCCGTCAAGGAGACACCCGTCTCGGGCGACCTGCCGCAGCTCGAGGCGATCATCCCGGCACGGGCGCTGCAGGAACTCGCCCGCATCGCGACTTCCTCTGACGAGGTCGAGCTCGGCATGCAGGAGAACCACGCCGTCTTCGCGGCGGACGGAGTCGTGCTCACGACCCGCCGCATCGACGGCCAGTTCCCGAACTATCGCCAGCTCCTCCCCGAGCAGTTCGAGTACGAGCTGCCGCTGCCCCGCGAGGAGCTCGTCGATGTCGTTCGTCGCGTGTCGTTGATGGCTCAGCGCAACTCGCCGCTGCGCCTCCGCTTCGCCGAGGGCGAGCTGACGGTCTCCGCGATCACCCAGGACGTCGGCGAGGCGCGAGAGGCGATGCCGGCGCCGTTCACCGGCGACCCGCTCGAGATCGGATTCAACGCCGAGTTCCTGCGCGACGGCCTCGAGTCGGTCGAGTCCGAGACCGTGCGGTTCAAGCTGATCAGCCCGCTGCGGCCGGCCGTCCTCGAAGGCGAGGCGGACGACTACGTCTACCTGATCATGCCGATCCGCCTGGCGGGATAGAGGCTCGCCCGCCTCGCTCGTCGACCACGTCTCTCTTCGCCACTTCCGGTCGTACGCCTCGCTCGACCTCGACCTCGCGCCGGGGCTCGTGCTCGTGATCGGGCCGAACGGCGTCGGGAAGACGAACCTGCTCGAGTCGTTGCACGTCGGGACGCAGGGCTTCTCGCCGCGCACGCGCCAGGACGGCCAGCTCGTGAGCTTCGGCGAGAGCGACGGGAGGGTCGTCGTGACGGGCACCAGGGCGGGTGCGCCTCTCGAGCTCTCGCTGACGCTTCGTGATGGCCAGGCGAAGGAGGCTCGCCGCAACGGCGCCCGGCTCCCCTCGGCCGAGTCGCTGCGCCGCGAGGTGTCGACACTCGTCTTCACGCCCGACCGCCTGACCGTGGTCAAGGGCGGCCCGGCCGCCCGCCGCGCGTACTTCGACCGCGTCCTTGCACGACTGCGGCCGGCTCGTGCGGGCGCGCCTCAGGACTACCTCGCCGCGCTCGCCCAGCGGAACGCCGCTCTGCGGCGTGTGCAACTCGGGCTGTCGTCGCTCGACGCGCTCGAGCCGTGGACGGAGCGGATCTCGGAGCTCGGTGCGGTGCTCGTGCGGGCGCGCCGGGAAACGCTCGTCGCGCTCGCGCCGGGGTTCCACGCTCGCGCCGCGGAGCTCGGGTTGCCCGGGGCCACGCTCGGCTACGACGGCGACGTCCCGACCACGGACGAGCTCGCCGCACGTCTCTCGCGCGATGTCGAACGGGGTGCGACGAGCCTGGGCCCTCATCTGCACGACGTACGCATCGCAAGCGCCGACCGAGACCTTCGCCAGTTCGGCTCGCAGGGCGAGCAGCGGCTGGCCGTGCTGGCGCTCCTGCTTGCCGAGGCGGAGCTGCTCGAGCCGGCCCCGCTCCTGCTGCTCGACGACGTGCTCTCGGAGCTCGACCCGAGCCGCCGCCGTGCGCTCGCGGAGCGGATCGCGAGCATGGGGCAGACGATGATCACCGCGACGCACGCATCGGCGCTGCCGCTCGAGCCGGCACAGCTCGTCGAGGTCGAGCATGGAACGGCTCGGTAGCGACCTGCGGGCGGAGCTTTCCCGCTTCGGCCCGCAGGCCGGCATGACCGAGCTCCTGGAGCGCTGGCCCGCCGCGGTCGGCGCGGCGATTGCCCGCAACGCGTGGCCTGCTCGCATCGCTCGCGACGGCACCGTCCATGTGAGCACGTCCGATTCGGTCTGGGCGTTCGAGCTCGGGCAGCGGGCGGGCGAGATCGCGGATCGCCTCGGAGCGGCCCGTGTCCGCTTCGCGCCGGGACCGCTTCCGGAGGCCGTCCCGGAGGACGTTCGGGAGCCTGCTTCGCCCACCGAGGGCGAGGTGGCCGAGGGCCGCCGGATCGCCGCCGGAATCGGGGACGAAAAGGTGCGCGAAAGTGTGCAAAAAGCGGTGAGTTTCAGCCTCGCCCGGGAGCGGCTCGACCGCCGTCTCTGATACACTTCTCGGGTCCTGCAAAACCCGCGTTTTGCAGGCTTTTCTTGATTATGGCGAAGACTCAGGCGAAGGCCGGATACTCGGCCAAGGACATCACCGTGCTCGAAGGCCTCGAGCCCGTCCGGCTTCGCCCCGGGATGTACATCGGCTCGACCGGGATCAGCGGCCTCCACCATCTGGTGTACGAGATCGTCGACAACGCCGTCGACGAGGCGCTAGCGGGCTACAACGAGTCGGTCGAGATCACCATCCATCCCGACAACTCGGTCACCGTGCGCGACCGGGGCCGCGGCGTCCCGGTCGACGTGATCCCCGAGCAGGGCATGTCGGCGCTCGAGGTCATCCTCACCAAGCTGCACGCCGGCGGCAAGTTCGGCGGCGACGGCTACAAGGTCTCGGGCGGCCTGCACGGCGTCGGCGCCTCAGTCGTCAACGCGCTCTCCGAGTGGCTCGTGGCCGAGGTCGAGCGTGACGGCAAGATCTATCGCCAGGAGTTCGCCCGCGGCGTCCCGCAGGGGCCGATGGAGATCGTCGGCGAGAGCAAGGAGACCGGCACCACGATCTCGTTCCTCGCCGACGCCGAGATCTTCGACGAGACCTCGTACGACGCGACGACGCTGCTCTCGCGCTTCCGCGAGACCGCGTTCCTCACGAAGGGGTTGCGCGTCAGATTCGTCGACGAGCGGGCCGAGGGCGGCAAGCCGGTCGAGTTCCACTACGAGGGCGGGATCAAGGACTTCGTCCGCTACGTGAACGAGTCGAAGGACACCGTTCACCGGCACATCGTCTACTTCGCGAGCTCCGCCGCAGACGGCGAGGTCGAGGTGGCGATGCAGTGGAACTCCTCCTACCAGGAGTCCGTCTTCTCGTTCGCCAACAACATCAACACGCATGAGGGCGGCTCGCATCTGTCGGGCTTTCGCTCCGCGCTCACCTCGACGATCAACAAGTACGCGCGCGACAAGGGCCTGCTCAAGGAGAAGGAGGCGAACCTCGAGGGCGAGGACGTCCGCGAGGGGCTCGCCGCCGTCATCTCGGTGAAGCTGGCCGACCCGCAGTTCGAAGGGCAGACGAAGACGAAGCTCGGCAACCCGTGGGTGAGCGGGCTCGTCTCGACGGCGGTCAACCAGAAGCTCGCCGAGTTCTTCGAGGAGAACCCCACCGACGCGCGCCAGGTGATCAACAAGGCGATCGCGGCGTCTCGGGCCCGCCAGGCCGCGCGCAAGGCCCGCGAGCTGACGCGCCGCAAGTCGGCGCTCGAGTCGATGTCGCTGCCCGGCAAGCTCGCCGACTGCTCGATCAAGGACCCGGAGGCGGCGGAGCTCTTCATCGTCGAGGGCGACAGCGCCGGCGGCTCGGCCAAGATGGGACGCGACCGCACCTACCAGGCGATCCTGCCGCTTGCGCGGCAAGATCATCAACAGTGAGAAGAACCGCATCAACAAGGTTCTCTCGAACAACGAGATCCAGGCGATGATCACCGCGATCGGCACCGGGCTCGGCGACGAGTTCGACCTCGAGAAGCTCCGCTACCACCGCGTGATCGTGATGACGGACGCCGACGTCGACGGCTCGCACATCCGCACGCTCATCCTCACGTTCCTCTACCGGCAGATGCCGGAGCTGATCAACGGCGGCTACGTCTACATCGCCGTGCCGCCGCTCTACAAGGTGAAGCTCGGGAACCAGGAGTTCTACTTCGAGAAGGATGCGCAGCTCGAGGAGTTGCTTGCCCGCGAGCGCGTCCCGGGCGTCGAGCTGACCGACCGCGCCGGCGAGGCGGTGAAGCTGACGGAGGCGAAGTGGAACCGCTTCGTCAAGGACCTGCACCAGTACGAGGGGTACCACGCGCGCTTGCGCTCAGACTTCGGCGCACCGGCGACGGAGCTGATGATCCTGCACCGCCTCGTGGAGCACGACATCGAGGGGCCACGCGATCTGCAGGGCGCGCTCGACACGATCGGCGAGAACGGCTACGCCCTGTCGCTGCTCGCCGGCAGCGACGACCAGTTCACCGTCCGGGTCGTCGAGACGGAGACGTCGGCCGCCCGCAACATCGCGGTGCCGGTCGAGCTGCTCGCCTCGCCGATCTATACGGGCCTCCGCAACGCCTACGCGAAGCTCGCGGCGCAGCTCGGCTCGCCGCCGTTCACCGTGACGATCGGCAAGGAGCAGGAGGTGGCCGAGTCGTTCGAGGCGCTCCGCGCGCGCGTCCTCGACGCCGCGAAGCAGGGGATCCAGGTGTCGCGTTTCAAGGGCCTCGGCGAGATGAACGCGGAGCAGTTGTGGGAGACGACGATGGATCCTGCGAAGCGCTTGCTCGTGCGCGTCGACGTCGACGACGCGTCGGCCGCGAACCACGTCTTCTCGATGCTGATGGGTGACGCGGTCGAGCCTCGCCGCATCTTCATCGAGGAGAACGCGACCAACGTGAAGTTCCTCGATGTCTGAGCTGGAAACGGGCGCGCTGGGCCCGGGCCGCATCGAGTCGCGCGAGCTGGAGCAGGAGATGCGCTCGAGCTTCCTCGACTACGCGATGTCGGTGATCGTCTCGCGTGCGCTGCCCGACGTGCGCGACGGGTTGAAGCCGGTGCACCGCCGCGTCCTCTACTCGATGTGGACGAACGGCAACCGCCCCGGCAGGCCGTATGTGAAGAGCGCGAACATCGTCGGCTTCGTGATGGGGAACTTCCACCCTCACGGCGACAGCGCGATCTACGACACGCTCGTCCGCATGGCGCAGCCGTTCTCGCTGCGCTACCCACTGGTGGACGGCCAGGGCAACTTCGGCTCGATCGACGACGACCCGCCGGCGGCCATGCGCTACACAGAGGCACGTCTCGCGCGCATCGCCGAGGAGATGCTGCGCGAGCTTGACTCGGACACAGTCGATTTCGAGCCGAACTACGACGAGTCGAAGCAGATCGCAAAGGTGCTGCCGGCGCGCTTCCCGAACCTGCTCGTGAACGGCAGCGCGGGCATCGCCGTCGGCATGGCGACGAACATCCCGCCGCACAATCTCGGCGAGGTGATCGACGCGGTCGTGACGCTGATCGACAGGCCCGACGCGAACGTCGAGGACCTGATGAAGCACGTGAAGGGCCCCGACTTCCCGACCGGCGCGATCATCGTCGGCCGGTCAGGCATCCGCGACGCGTATCGCACCGGTCGCGGCCGCGTCGTCATGCGCGCGCGCGCTCACATCGAGGAGCTGCGCGGCGGAAAGAGCGCGATCATCGTCACCGAGCTTCCGTACGGTGTGAAAAAGGGCGGCGATTCGGGCGTGATCGCAGAAGATCGCCGAGCTCGTCAACGACAAGGTGCTCACCGAGATCTCGGACCTGCAGGATCACTCGGACCGCACGGGGATGCGCATCCAGATCGAGCTCAAGCGCGACGCGGTCCCGCAAGTGGCGCTCAACAAGCTGTTCAAGCACACGCCGCTGCAGTCCACGTTCGGGGTCAACACCGTGGCACTCGTCAACGGGGTGCCGCGCACGCTGTCGCTGCTCGAGCTGCTGACGCACTACCTCGACTTCCAGCGCGAGATCGTCACCCGCCGCTCCAAGCACGAGCTGCGCCAGAAGGAGAAGCGCGCGCACATCCTCCAGGGCTACCTGATCGCGCTCGACAACCTCGACGCCGTGATCGCCCTGATCCGCGCCTCCGCCGACACCGAGTCGGCGAGGAACGGGCTGATGGCGCAGTTCGAGCTCTCCGAGCGGCAGGCCGTCGCCATCCTCGAGCTGCGGCTCCGCGCCCTGACGGCGCTCGAGCGCAAGTCCGTCGAGGACGAGTACAAGGACATCCAGGAGCGGATCGGCGAGCTGCGCGAGCTGCTCGGCTCCGAGGAGATGATCGACGCTCTGATCAAGGACGAGCTGAACGAGCTCCGCGGCATCTACGGCCGGAGCGACGACCGCCGCACCGAGATCGTCGCGGCCGAAGAGGAGCTCGAGCTCGAGGACCTGATCGCGGAAGAGGACATGGTGATCGCGATCACCCGCTCCGGCTATATCAAGCGGCTGCCCGTCACCGCCTACCGCGAGCAACGGCGCGGCGGCATCGGCGTGATGGGGATGGACCTGAAGGACGAGGACTACATCGAGCATCTGTTCGTCGCGTCCACTCACGACTACATCCTGTTCTTCACCAGCGTCGGCAAGGTCTACCGCCTGAAGGTGCACGAGCTGCCGCTCGGGTCGCGCCAGTCCAAGGGACGCGCGATCGTCAACCTCCTGCCGTTCCGCCAGGGCGAAGCGGTGCGGGCCGTCATCCAGACGCGGAACTTCGAGGAGGCGAAGTACCTCCTGTTCGCGACGAAGAAGGGCGTTGTCAAGAAGACCGAGCTGGGTGCGTACAACACCTCGCTGAAGGCCGACGGCATCATCGCGATCAAGATGCGCGAGGGCGACGAGCTGATCGGCGTGCGCCACTCGACCGGCAAGGACGACGTGCTGATGGTCTCGCGGCTCGGCCAGGCGATCAGGTTCTCGGAGGAAGACGTCCGGGCGATGGGTCGCGACGCCTCCGGCGTGCAGGGCATGCGGCTGCGCGGAGACGACGAGGTGATCTCGGTCGCGATCGCCGCTGACGACGCCGACCTGCTCGTGGTCACGGAGAACGGTTTCGGGAAGCGCACCCGCGTCTCCGAGTACCCGAAGAAGGGTCGCGGCGGGATGGGCGTCAAGACCGTGCAGCTGACCGCCGCCCGCGGCCACCTCGCCGGCGCTCGCGTCGTCCGCGACGGCTACCAGGTGATGCTCATCTCGACCGGCGGCACCGTCATTCGGATGCCGGTCGAAGAGGTCAAGCGGCTCGGGCGCGCGACGCAGGGTGTGATCGTGATGCGGCTGCGCGAGGGCGAGCAGGTCTCGTCGCTCGCGCCTGTCGTCGAATCAGGCGACGACGAGTCCGACGAGACGGCCTAGCCTCCTCCTTTCCTTCCCTTTTGCAAGCGAGGGTGGTAGAAGTATCGAGCGAGGGGTCGGGACTCGTCTCAGAAAAAGGAAGCCCTCCACGATGGCGTACACGAAGCAGGTCGATCTGCTCGAGCCGATCGACATGGCCGAGCACCTCGACAAGATCGAGCTCTACCTCGGGCAGGTGTGCGCGATCGCCGGCATCTCGAAGATGCAGCTCGACTACTGGACGAACAAGGCCCAGATCCCGACCAAGGGCAAGAAGCAGCGGATCTACGACATGGACGCCGTCGAGACCGTGATGCTGATCAAGCAGGCGAAGGACAAGGGCCTGAACCTCGGCGCCGCGATCGACGCGGCCCGCCGCTTCCGCGAGCAGCGGCAGGCGCCCGCTTAGCTCGATCCGCTCCGCTCGAGGAACGGCTTCACGAGGTCGATCGGAAGTGGGAACACCACTGTCGTCGACTGTGACGAGCTGAGCTCGAGCAGCGTCTGCAGGTAGCGGAGCTGGAGCGCGACGGGATGCTCCTCGATCACGTTCGCCGCGTCCTTCAGCCGCTCCGATGCCTGGAACTCACCCTCGGCGTTGATCACCTTCGCGCGCCGCTCGCGCTCTGCCTCCGCCTGCCGCGCCATTGCCCGCTGCATCCCCTGCGGGATCTCGACGTCTTTGACCTCGACGATCGAGACCTTGATGCCCCAGGGCGCGGTCGACTCGTCGATGATCTCCTGGAGGATCGCGTTGATCTTCTCTCGCTCCGAGAGGAGCTCGTCCAGCTGGTGCTGGCCGAGCACCGACCGAAGCGTCGTCTGCGCGATCTGCGACGTCGCGACCATGAAGTTCTCGATCTGGACGATTGCGGCCTGCGGGTCGACGATGCGGAAGTAGGCGACGGCGTTCACGCGAGCAGGGACGTTGTCCTTCGTGATCACTTCCTGCGGCGGGATGTTCAGGGTGATCGTCCGCAGGTCGACCCGAACCATCCGGTCGACGATCGGGATCAGCAGGATCAGCCCGGGCCCCTTCGGCTGCGGGAAGAGCCGGCCGAGCCGGAAGACGATTGCGCGCTCGTACTCGCGCAGCACCTTGAGGGCCGCGATCGCCCAGAGCGCGAGGAGGAAAAGCAGGACGACGACAACGACAACGGCGGCGGTCATGACGCGATCCTATGCACTTGGAGAGTCAAGCCGTCGAGCGCCGAAACGCGCACCCGGTCGCCCGGCGCGAGCGGATCCTCCGAACGAGCCCGCCAGAGCTCGCCGTGGACGAACACCTGGCCGCTGTCGCGGACGACCCCCTCCTCGCCGACGAGCTCCTGCGGCCCGACCCTCACCGGCGCGCGTCGCGCCGCGATCGCCTTGCTCACCGCCAGGGCCCAGAGGCCCCCGACCACCACCGTGAAGGTGACGACCAGCGGCACCGAGGTGTGGTAGGGCGACGGCGCCTTGTGAAACAGCGTGACGAGGCCTACCGCCATCGCCACGAGACCGCTCAGGGTGAGCGCGCCGTGGGAGGTGACGTGGGCGTCGATCACGAGCAGCGCTGCTCCGAGCAGCACCAGCAGGAGCCCAGCCCACGAGAGCGGCAGCACGGAGAAGCCGAACAGGGCACAGACCATGCAGATCGCGCCGAACGCCCCGGGGACGACGACGCCCGGGTGGAAGAGCTCGAAGCCGAGCCCTGCGAGGCCGGCCAGGAAGAGCAGCGAGACGATGTTCGGATCGATCAGGGTCGAGAGGAAGCGCGTGAAGAAACCCGGGCTCGTCTCCACGACCTGCGCGCCGGCGGTGTGGAGGACCATCGCCGGCCGCGCGACGCTCCTGCGGCCGTCGATCGTCTTCAGCAGTGCCGAGAGTGTCGGCGCGGTCACGTCGATCACGTGCTCGTGGAGCGCCTCCTCGGCGGTTAGGTTCGACGCTTTCCGCACCGCGGCGTCCGCCCAGGTCGCGTTCCGACCGTGCGAGGATGCGAGCCCGCGTAGCGAGGCCGCTGCGTCGTTCACGACCTTCCGCCGCAGGTCGCTGCCGATGTTCTGGCCGCTCGAGTCGATCGGGGTCGACGAGCCGATGTTCGTGTCGGGCGCCATCGCCAGTACGTCCGCCGCCTCGGAGATCCAGACGCCGGCGGAGGCCGCCCGCGCGCCCGCGGGGGTGACGTACACCACCACCGGGATCTTGAGCGCGAGCTCCTTCTGCACGATCTTACGCATCGAATCCTCGAGACCGCCCGGCGTGTCCAGCAGGATCACCGCCGCCGAGTAGCCGTGCGTTGCCGCGTGATCGAGCTCGTGATTCAGCCAGTCCTGCGTGACCGGATTGACCTCGTTGGCGAAGTGGATGGCGTAGACGCGCGGACCGGCGGCTGCCGCGCCTGCAGGCAGCAGGAGCACGGCCGAGAGGAGCGCCGCGGCGAGCAGCGACTTCACCCTGCGAAGGGTAGCCCGGAACGGAGTATGGTCGGGCCGTGGCGACCGCCGAGCCGACCGGGTCGGACGACCCAGAGCGGCTGACTCGGGCGCTCCGGCGCCGCGGCGTCTCGATGCGGTGCCCCGCGTGCGACTGGACGCTCGAGGGCCCGCTCGGCGACTACGTGCTCATGCCGGTCGGAGACGACACCCTCGGCGTGCGGCCCGGCATCAAGCTGATGGTCTATGCCTGTCGCAACTGCGGGTACGTCCGCCTGCACTCGGCGAACGTGCTGCAGAGCGCCGTCGGGCCGTGAGCCGCCGTCACACCTGCGCGTCGAGCCACGCGTCGTAGCCCTGCTCCAGCCGCTCGAGGATGTCGACGAGCAGCCCGAGCCGGTCGCGCTCGACGTAGCCGGAACCGGGCCAGTGCGTCTCGTTCACGTTGACGCCGATCCCGAGCACGACCCGCTCGGATGCCTCGGCGAGGATGCCGGCGACCTTCAGGCCCGCGACCAGCACGTCGTTCGGGTGCTTGATCGACGCTTCAGGGCCGATCGCAGCGGCAACCGCGCGCGCTGCGACGAGCGTCAGCTCGGGCCAGGCGGCGACGGGCGGCGGCGGCCGCAGGCAGACCGACAGCATGAGCGCCGAGTCGACCCAACGACGACCAAGCCTCCCGCGGCCCGCCGTTTGCCGCTCTGCCACTGCCACGGCCCCGTGCATCGCCTCGGCGGGCAGCATCCGCTGCGTCGTCTCGGCGACCTCCGCGTAGTGGTACTCCCGCCCGAAGGCGCCCCGCAGTACGGGCACGACCTGCTCGGGGGTGAGTGGTCGCACGCGGTCTAGAGTACGGGGCCGTGCAACCGCAGCCCCGCCGTCGCCGTCGAATCCTCAGTGAAGCGCGGCAGGACGACCCCCTCGTCTACGAGCGGCTCTCCGATCCAATCCTCGTCAGGCGGGTCAAGGACGGCGACAAGCGGGCTCTCGTCGCGCTCTGCAACCGCTACTCGCCGAGGGTGCACGCGACCGCCCGACACGTGCTCCGTGACCCGGACGACGCGAACGACGCCGCCCAGGAGGCACTGGTGAAGCTCGTTCGGCGCGTCGGCCAGTTTCGCGGCGAGTCGCAGTTCTCGACCTGGCTCCACCGCCTCGTCGTCAACACGTGCAAGGACGTCGCCCAGGATCGCTTCGCCGCGGAGCGGCGGACACAGCCGCTCGCAGAGGACGCTCGCGTCGCCGCCGACGGGGACCCGGCGCACGCCGCGATCTCGGCCGAGACGCGCCGCGAGCTCGGCCGCTGCCTTGCGGAGCTGCCGCC
This sequence comes from uncultured Thermoleophilia bacterium, assembly GCA_963725595.1. Lineage (GTDB taxonomy): Bacteria > Actinomycetota > Thermoleophilia > Gaiellales > Gaiellaceae > PALSA-600. Next base: position 623,871 of record CAVRYT010000005.1, read on the forward strand.
TGCCCAGGCGACCGTGGTCGCGCTGAAGGACGTGCTCGACGCGTCGTTCGAGGAGATCGCGGCGGCGACGGGGATGCCCGTCGGCACCGCGAAGTGTTACGCCCACCGGGGTCGCGCCGGGCTGCGGGAGCGTTTGACCGCTTGAGCGGCGACGTCCTCATGGACCGGGCCGCGATCGAGGCGGTCCTGCCCCACCGCGACCCGATGCTGCTGATCGACGAGGTGCTCGAGCTCGTGCCTGGTGAGCGTGTCCTGGCTCGAAAGACGGTCACGGACGAGGACTGCGCCGGCCACTTCCCCGGCAACCCGATCATGCCCGGCGTGAAGATGGTCGAGGCACTCGCCCAGTGCGGGGCCGTCGCCGTGCTCTCGGAGGAGGAGAACCGCGGCAAGCTGGCGCTCTTCGCGGGCATCGACGACGTCCGCTTCAAACGCGTCGTGCGTCCAGGCGATGTCCTGACGCTCGAGTGCGTGGTCGAGGCCGTCCGCGGGCCGGTCGGTCGCGGCAAGGTGAAGGCGACCGTCGACGGGCAGCTCGCCGTCCGGGGGACACTTATGTTCGCGGTCGGGGCGGGGGACCCGTGATCGGCCGCGCGACCGGTTCCCACATCTCGATCACGGGGCTCGGTTGCCACGTCCCCGAGCGGGTGCTCACAAACGACGACCTCGCGGAGCTCGTGGACACGACCGACGAATGGATCATGGAGCGCACGGGCATCCGCGAGCGGCGGATCGCTGCCGACGACGAGGCGCTGACCGACATCTGCCTGCCGGCGGCACGGCGGGCGCTCGAGCTGGCGGGCGCCGAGGCGTCGAGCATCGACCTGGTGATCGTCGCGACGGTGACACCCGACATGTCGTTCCCTTCGTCGAGCGCGCTTCTCGCGGACGCGCTCGGCATGCCCGACGCGGCGGCGTACGACCTCTCTGCGGGGTGCACCGGCTTCGTCTATGCGATCGCCCAGGCGCACGCGATGCTCGCGGCCGGCCTTGCGAAGCGCGCGCTCGTGATCGGGGCCGACGTGCTCTCGAAGATCCTCGACTGGACCGACCGATCGACTCTCGTCCTCTTCGGCGACGGTGCGGGGGCCGTCGTGCTCGAGGCCGTGCCCGAGGGTGGCTTCCTCGGGTTCGAGCTCGGTGCGGACGGCGGCGGCGGTGCGAACCTCTGGCTCCCCGGCAGCGGCTCGCGGCGCTTCGAGGACCCGGAGCGGTACGTGAAGATGAACGGCCGGGAGGTGTTCAAGTTCGCGACTCGCGTCATGGTCAGCTCCGCCGAGGCGATCCTGGCCGAGTGTGGGAAGACGATCGAGGACGTCGACGTCTACGTTCCGCACCAGGCGAACGTCAGGATCATCGACCACGCAGTGCGGAAACTGGGGATCCCCGTCGAAAAGACGGTTGTCAACGTGCACAGGTACGGCAACACTTCCTCCGGCTCGATTCCCCTCGCCCTCGCCGATGCGGCGGACGAAGGGAAGCTCGGCCCTGGCAAGCTGGTGCTCCTCACGGGTATGGGAGCAGGCCTGACGTGGGGCTCGGCGCTGATCGAGTGGACACATCCGATGACTGGAGCTCTCGTATGACGAAGATCGCGTTCATGTTCCCGGGGCAGGGAGCGATGGAAGCAGGCATGGGGCGCGAGATCGCCGAGGCAATCCCGGCGGCGATGGCGGTGTACGAGGAAGCCAGCGAAGCCGCCGGCATGGACCTGAAGGAGCTGTGCTTCCGGCGGCCGGTCGACGATCTCGTCGACACCGAGGTTCAGCAGCCTGCCCTGGTCGCGACGTGCCTCTCGTTCGATGCCGCTCTGCGTGAGCGGGGCATCCGTCCGCACGTCGTCGTCGGGCACTCGGTCGGCGAGTTCTCCGCGCTCGGGTCGTCGGACGCGCTGTCCGTCCGCGAAGCGATCGCGCTCGTCCGCGAACGCGGTGCTGCGATGGCCGAGGCGGCTCGCGCCCACCCCGGCTCGATGGCCGCCATCCTCGGGCTCGCCGACGAGGTCGTCGAGTCGCTCTGCAGGAAGATCTCGAACGTCTGGCCGGCCAACTACAACTGCCCGGGCCAGCTCGTCATCTCGGGCGAGACGCCGTCGGTCGACGAGGCGTGCGACCAGGCGGCGCTCGAGGGCGCGCGCCGGGCGATCAAGCTTCGCGTCTCGGGCGCGTTCCACTCGCCGCTCGTCGCCCGCGCGGCAGAGCGCCTCCGCCCTGCCGTCGAGAAGGCGCACCTCGCGGAGGGGACGGCGGCGTTCATGTCGACGGTGACCGCGAAGGTCGAGGACGCACAGCACTACCGCGTGCTCCTCATCGAGCAGCTGACCGCGCCGGTCAGGTTCACCCAGGCGGCACGCGAGCTGGTGGCGAGCGGCGTGACGACGTTCGTCGAGGTCGGTCCGGGGAACGTCCTGTCGGGTTTACTGAAGAGGATCGACCGGTCGGTTCGCACGTTCTCGGTCAACGACCTGCGCTCGCTCGACGAGACCACGGAAGCGCTTGTCTGACGCAGCGTTCGCGTCGCTCGACGGCAAGCTCGCGCTCGTCACCGGCGCCTCGCGCGGGATCGGCCGTGCGATCGCGTGGGAGCTGGCCCGCGGCGGCGCGACCGTCGTCGTCGGCTACCGGTCCGGCCGCGAGGAGGCAGAGGCGCTGGCGGACGAGATCGGCGGCCGTGCGATCCGGGCAGACGTATCGTCGCCGGACGACGCGAGGCGGCTCGTCGAGGAGGCCGGCGACCTCGACGTCCTGGTGAACAACGCCGGTCTGACGCGCGACGGGCTCCTCGCCCGCATGTCCGACGACGACTGGCGCACCGTCATCGACACGAATCTCAGCTCGGTCTTCTACACCTGCCGCGCGGTCGTGCGACCGATGATGCGCAAGCGTTCGGGCTCCATCGTCAACGTCAGCTCGATCGTCGGCGTGCACGGCAACTGGGGCCAGGCGAACTACGCTGCCTCGAAGGCCGGGATCATCGGGTTCACGAAGTCGCTCGCGCGCGAGCTCGGATCGCGATCGATCAGGGCGAACGTCGTCGCGCCCGGCTACGTGAAGACCCAGCTCACCGACGTGCTGCCGGAAGCAGCGACGCAGGCGATGGTCGCCAACACTCCGCTCGGCCGCGTCGCCGAGCCGGAGGAGATCGCCGGGGCGGTACGCTTCCTCGCCTCGGACGACGCCTCGTTCATCACGGGCGAAGTGCTGCTCGTCGACGGCGGGCTGGGAATGTGATGCAGAAACGTGTCGTGATCACCGGGCTCGGGATGGTGAGCCCGCTCGGCAACGACGTACGGACGTCGTGGTCGCGCCTGCTCGCGGGCGAGTCGGGCGCAGCGGAGATCACGTCCTTCGACCACTCCGACTACAACGTCCACTTCGCCTGTGAGCTGAAGGAGTTCGACCCGACCACATGGGTCGATCGCAAGGCGTCGCGCCGCATGGATCGCTTCGCACAGATGATCCTCGCGGCCGCACGACAGGCAGAGGCCGATTCGGGCGTCGACATCGCGGCCGAGCCCGACCGTTTCGGCGCGTCGATCGCGACCGGGATCGGCGGCCTGCACAGCTACCAGGAGTGCTACCACGTCCTCCTCACGAAGGGGCCCGACCGGGTCAGCCCGTTCTCGATCCCGTCGATCATCCCGAACATGGGTGCCGGCTGGGTGTCGATCGAGCTGGGCACCAAGGGGCCGTTGATGAGCGAGTGCACCGCGTGCGCGGCGTCGAACATGGCGATCGGCGACGCGATGGACACCATCCGAGCGGGCCGCGCCGACGTCATGTTCGCCGGCGGCACGGAGGCTCCGATCACGGAGGTCGGGATCGCCGGCTTCGATGCGATGCGGGCGCTCTCCCGTCGCAACGACGATCCGACGCATGCATCGCGGCCGTTCGACGGTGGCCGCGACGGGCTCGTGATGGGCGAGGCGGCCGCTGTGCTCGTGCTCGAGGATCTCGAGCGGGCGCAGGCACGGGGTGCGCACATCTACGCGGAGCTCGTCGGCTACGGCATGTCCTCCGACGCCGCGCACATGACCGAGCCCGACCCGACGGGTGAGAGCCCCGCGCGCGCGATCACCATGGCGCTCGCGAGCGCCGGTGTCGACCCGTCGGAGGTCGGCTACGTCAACGCGCACGCGACGTCGACGCCGCTCGGCGACGCGGCGGAGACGAAGGTGATCAAGAACGCGTTCGGCGAGGAGAACGCGCGGAGGCTCGCCGTCTCCTCGACGAAAGGCGCGACGGGGCACTGCTTCGGCGCCGCCGGGGCGGTCGAGGCGGTTTTCACGACGCTCGCCGTCGTCGACCGGAAGGCGCCGCCGACGATCAACTACGACGATCCCGACCCCGCGTGCGATCTCGACTACGTCCCGAACGAGGCGCGCGACGTTCCCGACCTCGACGTCGCGGTCTCCAACTCGTTCGGCTTCGGCGGCCACAACGCCTCGATCGTCGTCCGGCGCTTCCAGGACTAGACGGCTACAGGTCGAAGCACGTGACCCGTGCGAAGCGGTGTCACGAGCGTTGCCGTCCGCGACGACGCCTACCGTCGACCCGTGCGGCTCATCACCGTGGCGGGCGGCCTCGTCGAGCTGCACATACGACGCTCGAAGCGTGTCCGCGGCTCGCGCATGGTCGTGCACTACGGTCTGCCGCCTGAGCTCGTGGTGCGGCCGCGCGCGTCCCAGGCCGAGATCGACGAGGCGATCGCCCAGCACTTGCCGTGGCTCGAGCGTCGGCTCGCGCGGCCGGTCGAGGCCCGGCTCGGGCTCGAGCGGCTCCGCCTCACGGAGGCACAGGGACGCCGCGAGGCGCAAGCCAGGATCTCGCTGATCGCACAGTCCGAGGCGGCGGCGATCGGTGTCGGATACACGCGTCTCACCGTCCGTGGGCAGCGCAGCCGCTGGGGCTCGTGCTCGGCAGCCGGTGCGCTCAGCTTCAACTGGCGACTCGTACTCGCCCCGCACGACGTGCTCGACTACGTCGTCGTCCACGAGGTCTGCCACCTCGCCGAGCACAACCACGGCCCCGGCTTCTGGGGGCTGGTCGAGCGTCGCCGTCCCGCCTATCGCGACTCGAAGCGGTGGCTCGACGACCACGGCTGGGAGCTGCTCGCGTACCGGCCGCCGGCCGAGCTCGCCGCGTAGAGTTGGCCGGTGGAACGCTGGGCGACGTTCGACTGCTACGGCACGCTGATCGACTGGGACGGAGGCGTGCGCGCCGAGCTCGCGCGCGTGTTCGGCGACGAATGCGCCGACGACCTGCTCGCCCGCTACCACGAGGTCGAGCCCGAGCTCCAACGCGGTGGTGAGCGGAGCTATCGCGAGGTGCTGACCGAGTGCATGCGGCGGCTCGGCGCACCGGAGGGCGAGGAGCACGGGCTCGCCGAGTCGCTGCCGGGCTGGCGCGCGTTCCCCGAGGTGCGGGCGGCGTTGGAGGAGGCGAGGTCCCGCGGCTGGCGGCTCGCGATCCTCTCGAACACCGATGACGACTTCATCGCTGCGTCGCAGGTCCAGATCGGTGCGCATTTCGACGAGATCGTGGTCGCGCAGGAGATCGGCTCCTACAAGCCCGCGCACCGGCACTGGGAGGAGTTCTTCCACCGCACACGGGCGCCCCGCGGCGGGCACGTGCACGTCGGCGCCTCGCTCTTCCACGACATCGCGCCGGCCAACGAGCTCGGCTTGCGCTCCGTCTGGGTCAACCGCCTCGGGGAGACGGCCCACCCGGGCGCACAGCCCGATCGCGAGCTGACGGACCTCTTCGCGCTGCCGGAGACGCTGGACGAGCTCGTTCCGGCGTAGGTCCTGTAACCGGGATCCGCCCTCAGGAGGTCTAAGCTGCACCCCATGTCCGAGACCCGGATCGACGTCCAGGTCGAGCATAAGCACGCTCCGCCGCCCGAGACCAAGAAGCACCCGAACACGTGCCCCAAGTGCGGCTCGCACTACCGAGACGACGAGCTCGCCGCTGTTCTCTGGGTTTGCGCCCACTGCGGGCATCACTACCCGATGCGGGCGCGCGCGCGGATCGAGTGGTATGCCGACGAAGGGAGCTTCGTCGAAGAGGCCGCGGACGTCCGCTCGGAGGACCCGCTCTCGTTCTTCGATCTGCGCCCATACACCGAGCGCCTGTCCGAGGCCGAGCTCAACACCGGGCTCGGCGAGGCGATGGTGATCGGCCAGGCCTCCTTCGACGGCCATCCGATCGAGCTCGCCGTGATGGACTTCTCGTTCATGGGCGGCTCGATGGGCAGCGCGGTGGGGGAGAAGTTCTCGCGGGCGTGCGACTCGGCGATCGAGCGTTCCGCGCCGCTCGTATCGGTGACGTCGTCCGGCGGCGCAAGGATGCAGGAGGGCATCCTCTCGCTCATGCAGCTTCCGAAGACGGTCTGCGCCGTCGAGGACCTGCACGACGCACGACTCCCGATGATCACCGTGATGACGCACCCGACGACCGCCGGCGTGCTCGCGTCGTTCGCATCGCTCGGCGACGTCACGATCGCCGAGCCCGGTGCGTTGATCGCGTTCACCGGCCCCCGCGTCGTGCAGCAGACGACGCGGGAGAAGCTGCCGGACGACTTCGGCCTTGCGGAGCAGAACCTGCGCTTCGGGCACCTCGACGCGATCGTCCCGCGCGCGGAGCAGCGCGACTACCTCTCCCGCGTCCTGAGGCTCTTTTCGTGACAGGCGAGCGTGAGACCGAGCTGAACCTGCGCCAGCGGCTCTCGGGCCTGTCGCGCCTGCCTCTCCTGCGCGGGGCGAAGGTCGAGGGCGAGGCCGAGCGCCTGCAGGCGCAGCTGGAGCGGCTTGCTACCGACGTGAGCGACGAGGCGATCTGGCGCTCGGTCGAGCTCGCCCGCCACCCGGAGCGGCCGTACACGCTCGACTACGTGGCCCGGCTGCTCGAGGACTGGGTCGAGCTGCACGGCGACCGCGGCCGCGCGGACGATGGGGCGCTCGTCACCGGCATCGGCCGCCTCGACGGGCGGACGGTCGCGCTCGTGGGCCACCAGAAGGGCCGGGACGTCAAGGAGCGCCTCGACCGTCAGTTCGGGATGGCCTATCCCGAGGGCTACCACAAGGCGATGCGGCTGATGGAGATCGCAGACCGGTTCGGGTTCCCGCTCCTCTCCCTCGTCGACACGCCCGGAGCCTATCCCGGGGTGGCTGCGGAGCAGCACGGCCAGGGAGGCGCGATCGCCCAGTCGCAGGCGGCGATGGTCCGCCTCTCGGTGCCGACCGTCGCGTGCATCATCGGCGAGGGCGGCTCCGGCGGCGCGGTGGCGATCGCGGTCGCCGACCGTGTGCTGATGCAGGAGAACGCGATCTACTCGGTGATCACACCCGAAGGCTGTGCCGCCATCCTCTGGCGCGACGCGGGGGAGGCGAAGAAGGCGGCCGCGGCGTTCAAGCCGGACGCCCAGCACTGTCTCGAGCTCGGCGTGATCGACGGGATCGTCGCAGAGCCCGAGGGCGGCGCCCAGACCGACCCGGCCCGGGCAGCCGCGCTCCTCCGCACCGCCCTCGTCGACGCGCTCGACGAGCTCGAGGAGACGTCCGGCGAGGAGCTGCGCCGCCGCCGGCGCGCGAAGTTCCGCGGCATGGGCGTGTTCGCGTAGCGAAGCGTACGAGCTGCAGCGATTTTCCACAACATCCACAGGGTTTTCAACGGGGAACAATCCGTTTACAAACGCAGCGAGGCCCGTGCTTCCACGGGCCTCGAGCGCCTAACCCCCCGTCAGGTGGAGATGCTCAGGTCGTGTTTCTCACCGGGTAGACAGGCGTAAACATCGGTTCCCGGACGACCGGCCGTGGAAACCGGCGTGACGGGCCGCCGGCAGGGCAAGCTAGGGGCGTGAGCCTCTCCGAGTACCGCCGCAAACGCGATCCGGCGAAGACCCCCGAGCCGTTCGAGGGCACGCCCGCGGGCGGCGACAGCCGACCGATCTTCGTCGTCCAGCGCCACGACGCTCGCCGTCTGCACTACGACTTTCGGCTCGAGCGGAGTGGCGCGCTCGCATCGTGGGCGGTGCCGAAGGGCGTGCCGCTCGAGCCCGGCGCGCGGGCGCTCGCGGTGCACGTCGAGGACCACCCGCTCGAGTACGCGGGCTTCCGCGGCGAGATCCCGGCCGGGCAGTACGGCGCCGGCAGCGTCGAGATCTTCGATCACGGGACCTACGACCTCGTGGAGGAGAAGCGCAGCGGCCAGCTGACCGTCGTTCTGCACGGGCAGCGGCTGCGCGGGCGCTACACGCTCGTGCCGGCGCACCTCGACGGCAAGGAGGAGAACTGGCTGCTGATCAAGGGTCACGACGACGGCGAGCCGGTCGGCCCGAGGCCCGACTACGCACCGATGCTCGCGAGCCTCGCCACGGAGCTTCCGCACGGCGACGGCTGGACGTACGAGGTGAAGTTCGACGGATACCGCGCGATCGCGTACGTCCGTGGGGGCGAGTGCCGGCTCGTGTCTCGGAACGGGAACGATCTCACCGAGCGCTTCTCGGAGGTCGCGAAGGCGATCGTGAAGGCGGTGAAGGCCCCGGACGCCGTCGTCGACGGTGAGGTCTGCAGGCTGACCGCGGACGGCCGCGCGAGCTTCTCCGAGTTGCAGCAGGGGACCGGGCCACTCGTCTACTTCGCATTCGACCTGCTCGAGCTGGATGGAGTGGCCCGGCTGGACGACCTACTGCGGACGCGCAAGGAGACGCTGCGCGCGCTGCTCGACCGCCGCGTGACGACCGTCTCGTTCTCCGAGGGCTTCGACGACGGCGATGCGCTGCTCGAGGCGGCCACTGAGCGCGGCCTGGAGGGGATCGTCGCGAAGCGCGTGGACTCCGTCTACCGGTCCGGCCGGAGGACGCGCGACTGGCTGAAGGTGAAGATCGACCTGAACGACGAGTTTCTAATCGCCGGCTACACCCGCGGCGCCGGTCGCCGCGCGAGCACCTTCGGCGCGCTCGTGCTGGCAGTTCGCGAAGGCGACGAGTTGCGCTACGTGGGCAACGTGGGCACGGGCTTCGACGACGCGGAGATCGAGAAGCTGCTCGATCTCCTGAGGCCGCTCGACCGCGACACGCCGCCGTTCGCCGAGGTGCCGAAGCTGCCGCGCGTGCGCAAGGGCGACGTGCAGTGGGTGGAGCCGCGACTCGTCGCCCAGGTGCGGTACGGGGAGTGGACACACGACGGTCACCTGCGCCACCCGGCCTACATCGGGCTCCGCGACGACAAGGAGCCCGACGAGGTGAAGGCGCCCGAGCCGATCTCCGACGTGATCCGGTCAGGCCGCCGCGAGCTCCGGCTCTCCAACCTGGACAAGGTCTTCTGGCCGGAGGAGGAGATCACCAAGGGCGACCTGCTTCGCTACTACCGGGCGCTCGCGCCGACGCTCCTGCCGCATCTTCTCCACCGGCCGTTCACGATGCGCCGCTATCCCGACGGCGCGGGAGGCAAGGCGTTCTTCCAGAAGGACGCGCCGAAGCACATGCCGGACTGGATCCCCACCTATCGGGCGCTCGTCTCGACCAGGAGCCGGGGGGAGCAGAGGTGGGTCGAGTTCCCGGTCGTGAACGACGAGCTCGCGCTCCTCTGGATGGTCAACATGGGGTGCATCGACATGAACGCGTGGTACTCGCGTGTCGACAAGCCGGATCGGCCGGACTTCGTCCTGTTCGACCTCGACCCGACGCCCGAGGTGCCGTGGTCGCAGACTGTCGAGGTGACGCTGATCCTGAAGGATGCGCTCGATGCTCTTGGGCTCGAGTCCTTCCCGAAGACGTCGGGCGGCAAGGGGATGCACGTGCTCGTGCCGATCGAGCGCCGGTCGACCTATGAGGACACGCGATCGTTCGCCGAGATCGTCGCAGGCGCGATCGCACGGTCGCATCCCAGGCTCGCGACGACGGAGTGGTCGAAGGCCAGACGGCGGGGTGTGCTGATCGACGCGAACCAGAACGGCGAGGGGAAGACCATCGCCTCGGCGTACTCCGTCCGGCCGCGTCCCGGCGCGCCCGTCTCGACCCCGCTCACGTGGGACGAGGTGAACGAGGATCTCAACCCCGCGCTGTACACGATGCCGGTCGTGCTCGAGCGCGTTCGCAGCCGCGGAGACCTGTACGCACCGGTCATCGACATGAAGCAGGCGCTCGCGAAGGCGCTCAGACGGCTCGTGTAGGCCGCGTGCGCGACGCCTCCTTCGCGACCGCGAGCTCCTTGCCGTCGATCACCGCGTAGCGCAACGCGATCGCCGACAGCTCGTCCGAGGCCTCCTTCGCCGCGTGGCCGAGCTTCGCGTCGAGCGTCTCGGGGTCGTCGAGGTAGAGCAGGCGCGTCCAGAACGTCGTCAGGACGATCGACACCCAGGGCATGAAGATCGCGTTGCGTTCCAGCGCAGCGGACGGCCGCTGCACGAAGAAGGCGACGAAGATGCCGACCGTCAGCCCGGCGAGGCCGATTGCAGCGGCGGCCTCGCCGATGCTCCCGGCCGTCAGGCCCTTCACGAACGCGGCGCAGACGGCTGCGATCCCGAACACCATCATTGCCACGTAACCGAAGAACACCACCCGGTACGAGCGCCGCAGGTACTTGGTCGTGCGCGCGAGCGTGTCGATGTCCTCGCGCAGGATCGACGCCGCGAGCTCGCGCAGCTCGGTCGTCGTGTCGCCGGTGTCCCCGTGCCGCGGGCGGGGCAGCCGCATCGTCATGGCATGCCCTCCTCCGGTGTTGGTCGTTGCCGCGCGAGCCTACACGCCGAAGAGGCTCCGCACTGCGTCGAGCCCCTCGACGTCGACCGGGACGGGCGAGGCGAAGGAATCGCGGCGCAACTCCAGGTCGGCGTGCTCGACCGGCTCGCCGCGGGGCGCCACCACATGTGAGCCGACCTGCTTGTAGCCGAGCTTGCGCGAGATCGCGAGTGACGGGGCGTTGCCGCTGATCGCGCCGCTGCGCGCGACGTCGGCTCCGAGCCCGGCGAACGCCAGCGTGAGGACTGCCGAACGCATCTCGGTGCCGAGACCCTGGCCCTGCCACGCCCGCCCGAGCCACGACCCGCTTGCGACGGCCCGCGTCGACGCGAAGTCGCGCGCCCCGATCCCCTGTACCCCGACCGGTGCGCGTTCGTGGAAGACGACGAGCTCGAGGTGCCAGTCGTACGGCCGCCAGGCGAGCGGATGACCGAGGTGAAAAGCGAGGAAGCCCCCCTCCTCCAGAAGGTCGGTCCACGGGTGCTCGAAGGGCATCTCCGCCGGATCGTGGATCCCTGCCTCGGCGACCCGGAAGAGCGCGCGCAGCTCCGCCACCGTCGCGAGTCGCAGCTCGAGCCTTGGCGTCCGCAGCCGCAGTCGCGTCAGCGGATGCGGCAGCTTCGTGTAGACGTCGCGCCGGTCGACCAGGTGGAAGCCGAGCTTCGCGTACAGCTCGCGGGGCCAGTCGTCCGCGAGCGCCTCGAGCCAGACGATCTCGCTGCGGCGGCGGCCCTCCTCGAGCGCGCGCTGCACGACCGCGCGGCCGAGGCCACGACCGCGGAACCGCTCCAGCACCTCGACGTCCTCGATCTGCGCCACGCCGTCGAGCTCCCGCAGCTCGCAGTAGCCGGCGACCTCGCCGTCGACGAGTGCGGCGAAGAACCGGGTCGGGACGACCGCCGAGACAAGACGCTTCGCGTGGTTGAGCTGGCGGGCGATCTCTTCGTCGCCCCATGGCTCGGCGAGCGTGGCCGCGGTGCGCGCGGGCAGGAGCTCGTCGAGCGGGACCTCGCGCACGAAGGACGTGTCGACGAGCCGGTCGGGCTCGCGCTCGTGGGCGAGGACGAGGTGCGTCGCCAGGTCGTAGCCGAGGGCGGCGAACTCTGCGGCGAGGCCGGGCACGCCTCCCTCGACGATCACCCGCCGGTGGCGGTGCGCCTCGAGCAGCGTGTCCGCCTCGGCCGCCAGCACCGCAGCCGGCGCACCTTCGGCGGTGAGGTAGTTGGCGTCGTAGACGTCCGGCGCCGAATCGGTCAGGTGTCCCATGCCGTGCGCCGTCGGAACGGTGCGCTCCGACGCGCGCGCCTCGAGGAGGCGGCGGAAACCCCGGATGCGGTCGACCACCATGTCGCCTATCTTCGCGACGATGACAGCGGTCCGCGTCGAGCACCTGCGCGTCGTCCGGGGCGGGGCGGACGTGCTGCCCGATCTCTCGTTCACCGTCGAGCCCGGTACGGTCACCGGCCTGCTCGGCCCGAGCGGCTCCGGCAAGTCGACGCTCCTGCGCGCGATCGTGGGTGTGCAGGTCGTCGCCTCGGGAACGGTCGAGGTGCTGGGCGAACCAGCCGGGTCGGTCGGGCTCCGGCGCCGCGTGGCATACACGACCCAGGCGCCCTCGGTGTACACCGACCTCACGCTTCGGGAGAATCTCCGCTACTTCGCCAGGCTGCTCGGTGCGCCGTTCGAGGCGATCGACCGCGCCCTGCGCACCGTCGACCTCGAGCCGCTGGCGGGTCGCATCGTCCGCACCTTCTCGGGAGGCCAGCTCAGCCGTGCCTCGCTCGCGGCCGCACTGCTCGGTATGCCCGAACTGCTCGTTCTCGACGAACCGACCGTCGGCCTCGATCCTGTCCTGCGGCGCGATCTCTGGGGGACGTTCAGACGGATCGCCGCCACCGGCGCGACCCTTCTCGTCTCCTCGCACGTCATGGACGAGGCCGACCGTTGCGACAGCCTGCTTCTCCTGCGTGAGGGTCGGCTGCTCGCCGACTGCACGGCGCTCGAGCTGCGCGAGCGGACGGGCGAGGAGCGCCTGGACGACGCCTTCCTCGCGCTGGTGGAGGCGTCGTGAGCCGCCGTGCCACGCGCGCCACCGCGCTTCGGGTGCTGCAGCAGCTGCGCCGCGACCCGCGGACGCTCGCGCTGCTCTTCCTCGTGCCGCCGCTCCTCGTGACGCTCTTCCGCTACCTGTTCGACGGGCAACCGCAGACGTTCGACCGTGTCGGGCCGCCGATGATCGGGATCTTCCCGTTCACGACGATGTTCGTCGTGACGTCGATTGCAATGCTGCGCGAGCGCACGTCCGGCACGCTCGAACGGCTGATGACCATGCCGATCGCCAAGCTCGACCTGCTCGCGGGCTATGCGCTTGCCTTCGCGGCGCTGGCAACGATCCAGGCGGTCATCACCTCGACGGTGGCGTTCTGGCTGCTCGGCCTCCACGTGCATGGCTCCGTCGCGGTCGTCATCGGACTGGCAGTGTGCAACGCCCTGCTCGGAATGTCGCTCGGGCTCTTCGTCTCGGCGTTCGCTCGCACCGAGTTCCAGGCGGTGCAGTTCCTACCGGCGCTGGTCTTCCCGCAGCTTCTCCTGTGCGGGCTGCTCGTCCCCCGCGATCGAATGGTCGAGGCGCTCCGCTGGATCTCGGCGGTGTTGCCGCTCACCTGGGCCTACGACGGCCTCTCCCGGGCCGCGGCCGGGCACGAAGGCGCGCCGCTCTCGCGGGACGTCCTGATCGTGCTCGGGGTGACGGTGCTCGCCCTCGCGCTCGGGGCCACGACGTTGCGCCGCCGTACCGGCTAGAACGACGCGAGCCGGCCCTCGAGGAAGCGGCGCTCCGGTCCGTCCGGTGTCAGTGCGAGCGCGCGGGCGTACGCGACGCGGGCCTCCGCGCCTCGACCGAGCCGCCGCAGGAGGTCGGCGCGTGCCGAGTGGAGGTAGCGATAGTCGTCGAGCTCGAGACCGTCGAGCAGCGCGAGGCCCGCTTCGGGCCCCTCCGCCTCGCCCACGGCGACTGCGCGGTTCAGCTCCACCACGGGCGAGCGCGTGCGTCGCGCGAGCTCTGCGTAGAGCGCCGCGACCTGGGCCCAGTCGACCGGGCCGTCCACGTGCAGCGCGGCGATCGCCGCCTGGAGCACGTACGACCCGCGGCCGCCGAGCGCGACCGCTCGGTCGAGTGCGAGCCGCCCCTCGCCGGTCTCCACGTCATCCCAGAGAGCACGGTCCTGGTCTGCGAGCAGCACGAGCTCACCGCCCGAGAAGCGCGCGTCACGTCGCGCGTCGTGGAGCAGCATCAGGGCGAGCAGACCGTGCGCCTCCGGCTCGTCGGGCATCAGTTCGACGAGGGCGCGGCCAAGGCGGAGCGCCTCGTCGGCGAGCTCGCTGCGCCCGCCGTAGCCCTCGTTGAAGATCAGGTAGACCACGGCGAGGACGGCGGCGAGGCGGTCCGGCAGAAGGTGAGCCGGCGGCACCCGGAAAGGGATGCCGGCCGTCGCGATCTTCCGCTTCGCGCGGACGAGCCGCTGGGCGAGCGTCGCCTCCGGCACTAGGAAGGCCCGCGCGATCTCGTCCGTTCGGAGACCGCCGAGCGTCCGCAGCGTGAGCGCCACCTGCGCGTCGAGCGAGAGCGCCGGGTGACAGCACGTGAAGAGGAGCTCGAGCCGCTCGTCGGGGAAGGTCGTCCCGTCCACCTCGCTCTCCGTCGCCTCCGGCTCGAGCAGCCTCGTCTTCGCGACGAGCGTCCGCTCGCGGCGGATCCGGTCGATCGCCCGGTTGCGGCCGGTGACCGTCAGCCACGCGCCGGGATTGGCGGGGACGCCGTCGCGGGGCCACCGCTCGGCGGCGACGGCGAACGCCTCCTGCGCGGCCTCCTCGGCGAGGTCGAAGTCGCCGAGGAAGCCGATCAGGGAGGCGAGCACGCGTCCCCACTCGTCGCGGAAGACCTGCTCGAGGGTCAGCCGCGCTCCACGATGGGGCGTACCTCGACGCTGCCACCCATCCGGGCCGCGGGGATGCGCGCCGCGATCTCGAGGGCGGCGTCGAGGTCGCCGACGTCGATCAGGTAGAAGCCGCCGAGCACCTCTTTGGTCTCCGCGAACGGCCCGTCGGTCGTGAGGGTCTCGCCGTCTCCGACCCGCACCGTCGTGGCCGACGTGCCGGGCTGGAGCTGGGCGCCGTCGTAGGTCGCCGGCAGCTCGGAGATCGCGAAGTACTCTGCCATGACCGCGGTCTGCTCGGTCTCGCTCAAGCGCTCGTACGCGCCGGTGGCTTCGTCGGAGTAGATCAGCAGTGCGTATTTCACGTGTCCTCCTCGGGTGATGTCGTCCTACGACGAACGGCGATCGCGGAAATCGACAAGCCTCGTGAGGAACGCGAGCGCTCCCGCCTTGTCGAGCAGCTCGTTCAAATTGCCGCACTTCGGGCTCTGAACGCAAGACGGGCACCCCTTGGCGCAGGGGCAGCCGCGGATCATCGCCGCCGTGTCGCCCACCCAGCCCTCGAATTCCGCGAAGCCGTGCTCGGTGATGCCGATCCCGCCGGGGTGACCGTCGTAGACGAAGACGGTCGGTCGTCCCGTCTGAGGGTGGACGTTCGTCGAGAGGCCGCCGAGGTCCCAGCGGTCGCACATCGCCCAGAGCGGCAGCAGGGCGATCAGGGCGTGCTCCGCGGCGTGCAGCGTCGCGAGGAGGCGCGGCATCTCGAGGCTCTCCGCGAGCTGCTCCGGTTCGGGCAGGAACCAGATCGCCTCGGTCGCGAACGTCGTGGGCGGGAGGTCGAGCGGCACGAGCTCGAGCCGGTCCTGGCCGGAGATCGTCCGCCGCTCGTAGGCGATCACCTGCTCCGTGACCTCGATCTCGCCGAAGGAGAGCTCGAGACCCAGCCGCTGCTCGATGACGCGTGGCTCGACGATCTGCGTCAGCGTCTCCTTCTTCGTCTGGGTGTACCAGTTCCCGGCGAAGGGCTCGACGATCGCCTGCAGGGTCGCCAGGTCGAGCGCCTGAACGAGATACGAGTCGCCGCGGTGGAGGTACACCGCTCCCTCGTGGACGGTCGAGTAGGCGCGCGAGCGCTCGACCAGGCCGATCTCCTCGCCGGTCGAGCCGTCGACGACGCGGAGCGAGTCCGGGTCGGTCGAGCGGAGCGGCACGCGCGTGGCAGGGTGCTCGCGCCCCGCCCAGACGATCCCGGCGGGCGTCTCGCGCAGCTCTGGGTCGGCGCGGGCCGCGGCGAGAGCGGCGGCCCCGAGGATGTCCGTGTCGTCGTCGGTGAGCGGTGCCTCGTAGGCGGCCGCGCGAACGTGCCCCGCCAGCACGCGCGGGCTCGTGTGGTCGAGGATCGCCGCCTCGACCCGCCGGCCGAGCAGCTTGTCGGGCTCGCGCATGAAGAACTGGTCGAGCCCGTCCTCGCTCGCGACGAGGACGGCGAGACCGTTGCCCCTCCTTCCCGCGCGTCCCCACTGCTGGCGCAGGGACGCGACCGTCCCTGGGAAGCCGACGCTGATCACCGCGTCCAGGAGGCCGACGTCGATCCCGAGCTCGAGCGCGTTCGTCGCGGACACGCCGAGCAGGTCGCCCTCCGCGAGCCGCCGTTCGATCTCCCGCCGCTGCGCCGATGTGTAGCCGGCGCGATACGGCGAGAGTCTGGTGTCGTCGCCGAGGCGCTCGGCGGTGAAGCGGTGGACGAGCTCCGCCGCCTTGCGGCTCTTCGCGAAGGTGAGCGTGCGCAGGCCACGCTCGACGAACGCCGCCTGGAGCTTCGCCGCCTCCGCGAGCGAGGACGCGCGCCGGCCGAGCTCGGAGTCGAGCAGGGGAGGGTTCCAAAGGACGATCGTCCGCTCGCTGCGGGGAGCAGCGTCGTCGCCGACGACCGTCAGCGGCGCGCCGACGAGCGACTGCGCGAGCTCGCCGGGGTTCGAGATCGTGGCCGACGCCAGCACGAACTGCGGCTCACTGCCGTAGACGCGTGCGAGTCGCCGGAGCCGGCGGAGGACGTTGGCGACGTGTGAGCCGAAGACGCCGCGATAGACGTGCGCCTCGTCGACGACGACGTAGCGGAGGTTCGCGAGCACGTCCCCCCACCGGTCGTGGTTGGGGAGCACGCCGATGTGGAGCATGTCCGGGTTCGAGAGGATCGCGTTCGACCAGGAGCGGATCTGCCGGCGCTGCTCGGTCGGTGTGTCGCCGTCGTAGATCGCCGGCCGGAGGCCCGGCAAGCCGTAGCCGGCAAGTGTCCGGAACTGGTCTTGCGCGAGGGCCTTCGTCGGGTAGAGGTACAGCGCCCGCGTCTTCGGCTCGCGGGCGATCGCGTCGAGCACCGGCAGGTTGAACGCGAGCGTCTTGCCGGAGGCGGTGCCGGTTGTGACGAGCACATGCTCGCCGCGGCGGCTCGCGTCCCACACCGCGCGCTGATGAGCGTAGAGCTGTGGGACGCCGATCGCCTCGCGGACGGATCCGGCGAGCTCGTCGGGGAGCGGCGCGAGCTGTGCCTCGCGTGCCGGCTCGGTGGTGAGGTGCGCGAGCTCCTCGCCTTGCAGGAAGCCCTCCCAGGCGAGGACGTCGACCGAGCCCATCGTCCGATGCTAGACGCCCGCCGCAGCCAGGCTTCGTGACACGTCGGTGGACATGTCCCGCGTGTTGTCGTCTCTCCACAGCTCCCTGTCTCCGCCGGACGGCGATCGAGCCACGGCGCCCTCCGAATCCCGCCCCTGGACGTGTCCCGGCTGTGGACGGTCCGCGACGGTGGCTGCCACCGCACGGGTCTCGCCGGCCCCTGTCCGCAAACGACGGTTTGTGACACGCCGACGCTAGAGTTCGGTCACCGGGGTGCCCGCTGGGGCTGAGATCACACCCGTCGAACCTGATCCGGTTCGCACCGGCGAAGGGAGTGGAGAGCAGTCGTCCCGAGAGCGTTGACGATCGCCGGCTCCGACAGCGGAGGCGGCGCCGGCATTCAGGCCGATCTGAAGGCGTTCGCGGCCGCGGGTGCCTTCGGCATGTCGGCGATCGTCGCCCTGACCGCCCAGAACACCGTCGGCGTGACCGCGGTGCACGAGCTGCCCGCGGAGTTCGTCGTCGCCGAGCTCGACGCGGTCTTCTCCGACATCGGCGTCGACGCGGCGAAGACCGGGATGCTCTTCTCGCGTGCGATCGTCGAGGCGGTGGCCGGATATCTCGCGACCCACCCGGTGCCGCTCGTCGTCGACCCGGTGCTGCTCGCCTCGTCGGGCGCTCGTCTGCTGCAGGACGACGCTGTCGACGCGCTCGTGACGCTGCTCTTCCCGCTTGCGACGGTCGTCACGCCGAACCTGCTCGAGGCGCGCGCGCTCGTCGGGGACGGGAGCCGCCGCGGGCTGGCCGAGCGGCTCGTCGCCCGTGGCGCGCGCGCCGCGATCGTCACAGGCGGGCACGGGGACGACGCCGTCGACCACCTCTTCGACGGCCGGGCGCACGTCGAGATCCCCGTCGATCGGCACGACAGCGGCGCGACGCACGGCGCCGGCTGCACCCACTCGGCCACCCTTGCCGCCCTGCTCGCCCAGGGCCTACCGCTCGAGGCTGCGGCGCGTGGTGCTGCCTCGGCCGCGAGCGGCGCGGTGCGCCGCGGCCTCGCCGAGCTCGGCGCCGGCGACGGGCCTGTCGACATCCTCGACCTGAAAGGAGCCGGATGAACCCCGGCGACTCCCTACGGCGGCTGCGGGAGACGAAGCCGCTTGTCCACCAGATCACCAACTACGTCGTCATGAACGAGACCGCCAACGCCACGCTTGCGCTCGGGGCGCTGCCCGTGATGGCGCACGCGCGCGAGGAGGTCGGAGAGATGGCACGGCTCGCGGGCGCCCTCGTGCTCAACATCGGCACCCTTTCGCCGGAGTGGGTCGAGGCGATGATCACCGCCGGGCAGGTTGCGAACCAGGCGGGTGTGCCGGTGGTGCTCGACCCGGTCGGCGCCGGGGCGACGACGTATCGCACCGAGACCGCGAAGCGCCTGCTCCACGAGGTCGAGGTGACCGTCCTCCGCGGCAACGCGGGCGAGGTGGCGACACTCGTCGGCGCTGCTGCCGAGATGCGCGGCGTCGAGTCGATCGGAACTGCCGACGACGCTTCCGAGCTGGCGCGCGATGCAGCCCGGACGCTGGGCGTGGTCGTCTCGGTGACGGGGCCGGTCGACCACGTCAGCGACGGCGAGCGGACGATTGCGGTCGCGAACGGGCACCCGTTGCTGGCGAGCATCACCGGCACGGGTTGCATGTCCTCTGCGCTCACCGGCTGCTTCCTGGCCGTGAACGCCGACGGCCCGCTGGAGGCGGCCGCGGAGGCACTCGTCGCCTTCGGCGTCGCCGGTGAGGACGCGGCCGTCGGGGCGCGGGGGCCCGGGTCGTTCCACGTCGCCCTCTACGACGCGCTCGCCGCGCTCGATCCCGACACGCTCGACGAGCGGGCGCGCCTCGTGTGAGGGTGCACGCGATCGTCGAGGACCTCGCGACCGCGCGAGAGGCCGTCGCCGCCGGAGCGACCGTCGTGCAGCTCCGGCTGAAGGCGCCGACGCAGCGGGTGATCGAGGCGGGGCGTGGGTTCTCGGACCTCGGAGTCACGTTCGTCGTCAACGACGACGTCGAAGCGGCGCTCGCGCTCGGAGCCCACGGCGTGCATCTTGGGCAGGCGGACCGGGGCGTGGGGCTCGCCCGGGGGCTCGGGCTGCTGCTCGGGCGCTCGGTGTCGACGCTCGAGCAGGCGCTCGACGCCGATGCCGACTACCTCGGGGCAGGCCCCGTCTGGGCGACACCGTCGAAGGCCGACGCGGAGCCGCCCATCGGCCTCGACGGGTTGCGGGAGATCTGCGCCGCGGTCGACCTGCCGGTGATCGCGATCGGCGGGGTCGACGCCGAGAACGCCGAGGACTGCATCCGCGCCGGTGCCGTCGGCGTCGCCGTCATTCGCGCGGCCACCGATCCGGCTCTGAGGAGGGCGGTTGACGAGGCTCTCGGAGACGGGTGAGCTCGGCCTGCTCTCCGAGCTCGAGCGGCGAGGGCTCGCACGCGGGATCGAGCACGACGCGGCCGTCGTCGCCGGTGACCTGGTGGTCACGCAGGACGCGCTCGTCGAGGGCGTCCACTTCCGCTTCGACTGGATCGACTGGCGGGAGCTCGGCTTCCGCGCTGCCGCCGTCAACCTGAGCGACCTGGCTGCATCCGGTGCCACCCCGGAGGGGTTGCTCGTGACGCTCGCCGCACCGGGCGACACCCTGCTCGACGATGTCGTCGCCTTCTACGAGGGCATCGCCGAGGCCGCAGTCCCCGTGATCGGCGGCGACACCACGGCGGCGCCGAACGTGGTCGTGTCGGTGACCGCGCTCGGCCGGAGCTCACGCGTGCCCGGACGCGCGGGCGCGCGGCCGGGCGACCTCCTCGTCGTCAGCGGGCCGCTCGGCGCCGCGGGCGCCGCCTTCCGCGGCGGGAGGTACGCCCGGCCTCCGCTCCGGCTCGACGAAGGACGCGCGCTCGCGGCGGTCGCGCACGCGCAGCTCGACCTCTCCGACGGGCTCGCCGTCGACGCCGGCCACCTCGCGCGTCGCTCCGGCGTGCGCTGCATCGTCGAGCTGGAGCGCGTTCCGCTCGCGGTTGGCGCGGAGGTGGCCGACCTCGGCTTCGGCGAGGACTACGAGCTGCTCGCCGCGACACCGGACTCGCTCGGCTTCCCGGTCGTCGGCCGGGTCGAGGAGGGCGAAGGCGTCGAGCTCCTGCTCGCGGGGGAGCCGCTCGAGCTCCCCGGCTACGAGCACTACAAGTAGCGCTCGAAAGCCTGCGAGAAGTGCTTCTTCGGCCGCGCGCCGACCACGGTTAGCCGCGGCTCGCCGTCCTCGAAGAGGATCACCGTCGGGATCGAGAGCACACCGAACCGCGCCGCCGTCTGCGGGTTCTCGTCGATGTCGAGCTTCACGAACTCGACGCGCCCCGTTTCTCCCGAGAGCTCGTCGAGCGCGGGCGCGATCGCACGGCACGGCCCGCACCAGGGCGCCCAGAAATCCACCACCACGGGACGCTCGGCGCGCAGGACGTCCTGCTCGAAGCTCGCGTCGGTGACGTCTCTCACGGCGGCCACGTTAGCGGTGCAGGCGCAGGAGCGGCACCCGCCAGACGGCCTCGAGGACGATCGCGCGGCTCATCTTGGAACGGCCCGCCGTCCGGTCGGCGAACGTGATCGGCACCTCGACGACTCGGAACCCGGCCTGCTTCGCCCGAAAGGTGGTCTCGATCTGGAACGCGTAGCCCTTCGCCGTGATCCGATCGAGGTCGATCGTCTCCAGCACGCGTCGCGAGAAGCACTTGAAGCCTCCGGTCGGGTCCTTGATGCCCATGTGCAGGAAGAGGCCCGTGTAGACGGACGCTCCGCGGGAGATCAGTCGTCGCACGCGGCCCCAGTTGCGGACGCCGCCGCCCGGAACATAGCGTGAGCCGAGCGCCAGGTCGGCACCGCCCTCGACGGCCGCGATTAGCCTCGGCACGTCGTTCGGGTCGTGGGAGAAATCGCAGTCGACCTCGAGCACGAGCTCTGCGCCGTCGCCGAGCGCGCGCCGGAAGCCGTCGAGGTACGCCGGGCCGAGGCCTTCCTTGCGCGCGCGGTGGAGCACGTCGACGAACCCGAGCTCGCCCGCGAGGCGGTCGGCGAGCTCGCCCGTGCCGTCGGGCGAGCCGTCGTCGATCACGAGCACGCGGTCGCCCACTCTCAGCACGTCCCGCAGCGCGAGCAGCATCGGCTCGAGGTTCTCGCGCTCGTTGTACGTGGGCAGGCAGACGGTGGCGCGCATCGGCGTGCCTATGATCGCCGGAGTGGCCGACCTTCCGCGCAACGAAGCGCTCGCAGACCAGTTCGAGCTGCTCGGCGACCTGATCGAGCTCGAGGGTGGCGACGCGTTCCGGGTCGGCGCCTACCGGAAGGCCGCGACGCGGATCCGCGAGACCCCGGCCTCGGTCGCCCAGCTCGCGCTGGAGGGAAAGGCCGTGCGCCTACAGGGGATCGGCAAGACGATCGAAGGCAAGATCGTGGAGGCCGTCGAGGACGGCGAGATCCACGCGTTGACGAAACGGAAGGCTGTCGTGCCTGCGGAGGTCGCCACGTTCATGCGCCTCCCCGGCCTCGGCCCGAAGACCGCTCGGCGGATCTGGCAGGAGCTCGGCATCACGACCGTGGCCGACCTCAAGGCGGCCGCGGAGGCAGGGCAGCTTCGTGGCCACGCAGGCATCGGGCCGGGCACGGAGGAGAAGATCGCCGCGGCGCTCGCCAAGCCGGCAGCGGCCTCTGGACCGCGCCGCGCGCTGCTCGGGACGACGCTGCCGAAGCTCCGCGCCGTCGTCGATGCGTTGCGCGAGCACCCCGCGTCCCTGCAGGTCGACCTCGCAGGCTCCGCGCGGCGCATGCGCGAGACGGTGCGCGACCTCGACATCATCGCCACCGCCGACGACCCGCCGGCGCTTGTCGAACACTTCTGCAGCCTCCCGTGGGTGGTCGACGTCGCGGCGAAGGGGCCGACGAAGGCGACGGTCGTCTCCCACGACGGCCTCCGCTTCGATCTTCGTGTCGTCCCGCCGGAGAGCTACGGCAACCTGCTCCAGCACTTCACCGGGTCCAAGAACCACAACGTCGCGTTGCGCGAGGACGCCGTGCGCCGGGGCTTGTCCGTCTCCGAGTACTCGGTCACCGTGGTCGAGACGGGTGAGGAGCGCCACTTCGCCCGCGAGGAGGACGTGTACCGCTTTCTGGGCTACGACTGGATCCCGCCGGAGCTGCGCGAGGACGGCGGGGAGCTCGCGGCGGCGCGCAGGGGCGACCTGCCCGCCCTCGTCGAGCTCGTGGACCTGAAGGGCGACCTGCACACGCACACGACCTGGTCGGACGGAAAGGACAGCCTCGAGGCCATGGTCGAGGCCGCCGTCATCCGCGGCTACGCGTACTACGCGGTCTGCGACCACTCCCAGCGCCTGCGTGGGGACCTGCTGGTCCGCCAGTCGGAGCAGATCGAGGCGCTCAACGACGTGGTCGCGCCGTTCCGGATCCTCAAGGGGATCGAGGTGAACATCCGCCCCGACGGATCGCTCGACGTCTCGGACGAGGAGCTCGCGACCCGCGACTGGGTCGTCGCATCCGTCCACTCGCGCTTCGAGCACGACCCGACCGAGCGTGTGCTCGCCGCCATGCAGAGCCCGTACGTCGACTGCATCGGTCATCTCACGAGCCGCAAGATCGGGCGGCGTGCGGCCTCACACGTCGACGTCGAGCGGGTCGTCGAGAGCGCCCTCGCGACGGGAACCTTCCTCGAGATCAACTCCCAGCCGGACCGGCTCGACCTGTCCGACGTGCACGCACGCGCTGCACGGGAGGCGGGACTGAAGCTCGTGATCGACTCCGACGGCCACGAGGTCGGCGCGCTCGACTACGTCGAGCTCGGCGTCGGTCAGGCGCGGCGCGCCTGGCTCACGGCCGACAACGTGCTCAACACGCGCAGCTGGAAGCAGATCGAGAAGCTGCGGAAGAAGCGGCCGTGAGCTTCCACGACGACCTGCGGCTCGCGGCGGACTGGGTCGAGGGCTATCTCGACCGGCTTCCCGAGCTGCCGGTCGCCGCGCAGGTGCGGCCCGGCGAGATCCGCGCCCTCCTGCCTGAGTCGCCGCCGGTGCAGGGTGAGCCGTTCGCGGCGCTGCTCGCAGACCTCGACGAGCTGCTCCTGCCGGGGATCACGCACTGGAACCATCCGCGCTTCTTCGCGTGGTTCGCGAACACGGGCTCCGAGCCGGGCATCCTGGCTGAGCTGCTCGTGGCTGCGCTGAACGTGAATGCGATGACCTGGCTCGCCTCGCCGGCGGCGACGGAGCTCGAGCTGACGGTCATGGACTGGCTCTCGCAGCTGCTCGGGCTGCCGCGCGGGTGGCACGGGCACATCGAGGACACGGCGTCGACCGCGACCGTTGCCGCGCTCGCGGCTGCGCGCACGTTGCGGCCGGGAGGTGTTGTGTACGCGTCAGAGGAGGCGAACGTCGCCGTCGAGAAGGCCGCGCGGCTCGTCGGGCTCGACTATCGCACGGTCGAGGTGGACGACGACTACCGGATGCGCGCGGACCTCTCGCTCGACGACGCGACCGCGGTCGTCGCGACCGTCGGCACCACGGCGACGACGTCGGTCGACCCGGTGGCCGAGCTTGCCGAGCGGTGTGCCGCGGCAGGCGTCTGGCTGCATGTCGACGCGGCGTACGCCGGCTCGGCGGCCGTGTGCCCCGAGCTCCGCTGGTGCCTTGACGGCGTTGCGCGTGCCGATTCGCTGGTCGTCAATCCGCACAAGTGGCTCTTCACGCCGATGGACTGCTCGGCGCTCTGGACGCGGCGTCCCGAGGCGTTCCACGACGCGTTCTCGGCGGCGCGTGCCTATCTTCCCGCAACCGGCGACGCAATCGATCTGCGGGACTACGGGCCTGCGCTCGGCCGCCGCTTCCGTGCGCTGAAGCTCTGGACCGTGCTGCGGTGGTACGGCACCGAGGGTCTCCGCGCGCTGATCCGCGAGCACGTGCGACTCGCCCAGCTCTTTGCGTCGTGGGTCGAGGAAGAGCCGGGCTGGGAGGTCGCCGCGCCGCATCCCTTCTCGACCGTCTGCTTCAGGCGAGCGGAAGCGGACAACTTCGCGCTCGCCGAGCGGGCGACCACGACCGGCGAGTTGTTCGTCGCTGCGACGCGGTTGCGCGGGCAGGACGTGATCAGGCTCGCGATCGGAAACGCGCGCACGACCGAGGACGACGTGCGTCGCGCGTGGGAGGTGCTCAAACGCTCCGCGCCGTGATCTTCGACCTCTGGGAGACGCTGATCGACTGGGACGAGGTTGCGGCCCGGCGAATGGCGGAGCGGATCGACGAGCTTGCCGGCCCGGGCTTCCGCGAGCGCTGGTACGCCGCGCCGAACCGGTACACGGCTCCGGTGCGGACCGTCCTGGCGGAGGTGGGCGTGCCGGCCGAGGTGATGGAGGACGTGTGCGAGATCAGGCTCGATTACGTACGCAGCTGTCTCGTGCCGCGCCCCGGGGCAGTCGAGACCCTGCGCCAGCTGCGCGAGCGCGGCTATCTCACCGGGCTGATCACGGTCTGCAGTGAGGATGTCGAGACGCTGTGGCCCGGCTCGGAGTTCGCCGGGCTGTTCGACGCGGAGGTGTTCTCGTCGCAGCTCGGGATCTCGAAGCCCGACCCGAGGATCTACCTCCACTGTTGTGAGTTGCTCGGCCTCCGGCCGCAAGAGGCGGTCTTCGTCGGCGACGGCGCGAACGACGAGCTCGACGGCGCGCGGCGCGTCGGGATGGACGCCATCCTCATCCACCGCCTCGGCCAGGACCCGCTGTGGGCGGAGGTGCTCGACTGGGACGGTCCGCGCGTCACGTCGATCCCGGATGTCCTCGAGGTGCTCGAACGCTGACCGTCTCGATCAGGCGGTCCGGCCCGGGGGAGGCGGAGACGCTCTTCCGGGTCCAGAAGGTTGCGTCAGTCGCGGGGCTCGCGCACATCTTCCCGCCCGAGTCGCATCCCTACCCGGACGGCGAGATCCGGCAGCGCTGGCGGGAGTTCACCGGATCGGTGCTGCTCGCCGAGCGTGACGGCGAGCCGCTCGGGATCGCCGGCTACGAGGGCTGCTGGCTGCACGGGTTGTACGTCGTCCCGGAGGAGTGGGGGAGTGGCGTCGCAGGGGCACTGCACGATGCAGTCGTCGCCGCGCTCGCCGATTGCCCCGAGCTCCGCCTGTGGGTACTGACCGAGAACCAGCGCGCGCGCCGCTTCTACGAGCGCCGGGGGTGGCGTGCCGACGGGACGACGCGTGTCGTCACGTACCCGCCGCATCCGGTCGACCTGGGATACACCCTCGTGCACGAGGAGCCATAGAAGGAGGAGAAAGCGATGCTGATCACGACGATGAACGACGTCCCCGGGAACGTTGTCGAGGACGTGTACGGCGAGGTGTTCGGACTGACCGTCCGGTCGCGCAATCTCGGCTCGCAGATCGGGGCAGGCCTCAAGTCGATTCTCGGCGGCGAGCTCGCCGGAATGACCAAGATGCTCGCCGAGGGTCGCGAGCAGGCGATCACGCGACTCCGGGAGGCCGCGGAGGCGACGGGCGCGAACGCGATCATCGCGATGCGTTTCGACACGTCGGAGCTCGGCAACACGTGGACGGAGATCTGCGCGTACGGGACCGCCGTGCGCATCCGCAAGGCCTGATGCCGCGCGTCCGCAGGTCGCGGCGCCCGCCGCCGGTGCTCGAGCTGCTCGGCGTCACGCTCGGGGAGCTGCGGCACGGACTGACCGAGTCCGCCGCGCGCACGGTCGCCTACGAGCTGTTCGAGAAGCTCGGCTACGGCGCCGTCTGCGTCACCGACACCCAGTCGGTGCTCGCGTTCGTCGGCGAGGGAGCCGACCACCACGGCTCAGGCGACCGGCCGATCAGGCCGGTCTACGAGGCGATCGCACGTAATGCCCCGCTGCTCGCGCCCCTGGGGCTGCGGACGGAGTGCGCGAGCCCGGTGTGCCCGCTCGGCGCAGCAGCGGTCGTGCCGCTGCAGCTCTCCGACGGGCCCGCCGGCGCCGTCGTGGCGTACGCGACCGTCGGCTCGCCGCTCGACGAGGCGGCGGTCGCGACGCTCGAGGAGCTCGGGCGGCAGCTGTCGGCGCAGCTACAGCTGTCCGAGCTCCACTCGGCGACTACGACGGCCCTGCAGGCGCAGATGGAGCCGCATTTCGTCTTCAACGCCCTGAACACAATCGCGTCCTTCATCCGCACCGATCCCGAGCGGGCGCGCGTGCTCGTGTTGGCGTTCGCCGACCACCTGCGCTCGCGCCTCGCGCGGCCGGGCGCCTTCGTCACGCTCGAGGACGAGCTCAGGCACGTGCGTAGCTACCTCGAGCTGGAGCAGGCGCGCTTCGGGCCGGCCCTTCGGGTGTCGATCGACGCAAGCCCCGAGGCGCTTCGCGTACGCGTGCCGCCGCTCGTCGTGCAGCCGCTCGTCGAGAACGCGATCAAGCACGGCAAGACCGACCGGACGCTCAACCTGCATGTTCGCGCGCGCGTCCGTCGCGGCCGCCTGCGCGTGACCGTGCGCGACGACGGTCGGGGCATCGCGCGCGACGTGATCGACCGCGTGCTCGAGCCGGGCGTCGGCGAAGGCACGGGGCTCGGTCTCGCGAACGTGAACAGGCGCCTGACCGTGCACTACGGCGAGGGTGTGCGCCTGCGCTCGTTCCCGTTCGGCACGGTGGTGCGGCTCCAGGTACCCGTGTCGTGATCCGCGCGCTGATCGTCGACGACGAAGCGCCGGCGCGGTCCGAGCTCCGCTATCTGCTCGCGAGCCACGCCGACGTCGAGGTCGTCGCGGAGGCGGCAGGAGCGGCCGAGGCGCTCGCCCTCGTCTCCGAGCACGCCCTGGACGTCGTCTTCCTCGACATCGAGCTGCCCGGCGCAACGGGGTTGCAGGCGGCCCCGCTCGTCCGCGAGCGCCGCGACGCTCCCGCGGTCGTCTTCGTGACCGCGCATGCCGGCTATGCCGCATCTGCGTTCGCGGTCGAGGCCTTCGACTACCTGTTGAAGCCGGTCGATCCCGACCGCCTCGCCCGCGTGCTCGAGCGGCTCCGTGAGCGCTCCACGGAAGGCGCGCTGCCGCTCGAGCGGATCCCGGTCGTCGCGGCGGGCGGCACGGAGCTGCTCGACGTCACAGAGGTGCACTACGTCCAGGCCGACGGCGACTACTCCCGGATCCACACCTACGACCGGAGCCTGCTCTGCACCGCCTCGTTGCGTGAGCTCGAACAGCGGCTGCCTGCCGGGCGCTTCCTGCGCATCCACCGCTCCTACCTCGTCAACATCGCGAAGGTCGCCGGCGTCCGCCGGGCCGACCCCGACCGGCTGCGGCTGCAGCTCGCGGACGAGGCACGCACGGAGCTCGACGTCGCGCGGCGCCAGGCACGGGCGATCCGCGAGCGCCTGCGCCTGTAGATGGTGGTCACAGCTGCGCGAGCAGCTCTCGGAAGGCGTCGGTCGAGCCGACGAGCAGGTCGGCGCGGGTGCCGAGCTCGGACGGTCCTTCCTCCGAGACGATCGCGACCCGGACGGACGCCTCGAGGCCGTCCAGCGCGGCGAAGCCGTCGAGGTCCGTCGTGTCGTCGCCGGCGTAGAGGCCGCGGCGGAGCGACGCACCCTCCAGGAGGCGGCGGACGGCGGTTCCCTTCGAGGCCTCGACGGGCGGCAGGACATCGAGGACGAGCCGGCCCCAGCGGGTGCAAAAGCCCGCCTCGAGAGCGTCGCGCGCCACCTGCTCGAGGCGGCCGCGTGCGCCGTCCCGGTCGGCGGCAGTGCGGTAGTGGAACGCGGCCGACAGCGGCTTGAGCTCGACATCGGGCCAGGAGACCCGGCCGGCGAAGGCGTGGATCCGCTGCGCCCAGGCCGCGGCGCCGGGGTCGAGCTCGAGCCCGTGCTCGCCCACGTAGCGGATACCGCCGACGCCGACGATCGTGCGGGCGACCTCGCTCGGGCGGCCGGTCACACAGGCAACGAGCCCGTAGCGGGTGACGAGCCGCTCGAGCTCGCGCTGCGTCGCGGCGGGCACCGACGCGTCTTCAGGCCGGTCGACGATCGGCGCGAGCACGCCGTCCACGTCGAGGAAGAGCGCCGCCTTCCGTGGCTCGGAGGCGATCAGGGCGAGCGCATCCACCCGGCGTAGAGTAGGCGAGGTGCCACGCACGGCGCAGCTGCTCGCAGTCGGGCTCGTCGGTGGCCTGTTCGGTGCGCTGTTCGGCGTCGGGGGCGGGATCGTGATCGTCCCGCTGCTTCTTCTGCTGCGGTTCGCGCAACGGCGAGCGGCGGCGACCTCGCTCGCGGCGATCCTCGTCACGTCGGTCGTGGGCGCGGTCACGTACGCCCTGCACGGCGACGTGCGACCGGGTGCGGCCGCCCTCGTCGGCCTGCCCGCGATGGGGGGAGTGCTCCTCGGCGCCGACCTGCAGCAGCGGATCCCGCAGCGCCGCCTTGCCTACCTGTTCGCGCTGGTGCTGGCGGCGGTCGGGATCAGGTTGCTCGTGTGACGATCGCAGCGGTCGTCGCGATCGGTTTCGCCGCCGGCATCCTGGCCGGGCTGCTCGGCGTCGGCGGGGGCATCCTCTTCGTCCCGGCGCTCGTGCTCGTACTCGGTCTGACGCAGCTTCACGCTGAGGCCTCCTCGCTGCTCGCGATTCTGCCGACGGCGCTCGTCGGCACGATGCGGCAGCGCCGCCACGGCAACGTCGACCTGCGCGCGGCCGTCGTCGTCGGGATCGGGTCGATCGTGGGAGTCCAGGCGGGCGTCCTTGCGGCCGAGGCGTTGCCCGAGAGCGCCCTCCGGCGCCTCTTCGCCGTGCTCCTGCTCGCGAGCTCGGCGCAGATCGCCTGGCGGGCCGGGCGGAGATCGTGAACACTTCCGGGATGCCGGCGCCCGAAGACGTCTGGATCCCGCTCGTCGACGAGCCGATCGGGTCGATCGTCGCCCTGCTCCAGGCGGAGAACCCCGACATCGACGAGCTCGTCTCGCGGCCGCACCGCATCCTCGCCTTTCGCACGTTCGCCTACATCCGCGTCGGCATCCTGCTCGGCCGCCTGCTGGTCGACGACGACGTGCCGGCCTATGACGGCACCGAGACGTGGGTCGAGACCCTGCTGCGCGACCCGGCGCACCGGCAGGCAGTCGTCGAGGAGCTGCGTGCCGTCGCCGAGGAGGTCGCCTCCGACCCCCAGTACGCCGACGACTCGGAGCTCGGCCCGGACGACGCCGCCCGCGCAGCGCTTCCGCGCGTTCGCCCGCCAACAGCTCTAGCCTTCCGCCGGAGGGGAATCCTCAGCCGGTGGCAGAATGAGGTCACGGTGCGTCGCCGTCTCGCCCTGCTGCTCGCGCTCTCGTTCCTCGTGTTCGGCTCCGCGGGGGCGGCCGGGCCGGCGACGGCCCCGACCGCGGCTGCGACCGCGACCGCGATCCAGATCACGGTTCCGAATGCGGCCGGTGCTCAGACGCAGGCTGCCGCGGCGCCGCCGCCCTCGAGCCCCGTCCTCACCAGTGCCTTCGCCTACCCCGACGACGGGGCGATCGTGGCCGCGGCCTCGACGACGGCGTCCGCCTCGACCACCGTCTCGCAGAACGCGGCTGCGAAGGCCGAGGCCGATGTCACGGCCGTTTCCCTCTTCCGCGGCGAGCTGACCGCGGACTCGGTCACCGCCCGCGCCTCGGCCGGCACCGGCCCGTCGGGGGCCGGGGGCAACCAGAACGGGAGCGGCGTCTCGAACCTGCGCTTCGACGGCCAGCCCGTGTCCGGCACGCAGGCCGCGCTCGGGAGCTGGGGCCGTCTCACGCTCGACGTGACCGCGGCCGACCAGAGCGCACCCGCGGGGACACGCGGCTACCGGGGCACCGTCACCGAGCTCGACCTCAAGCTGCTCGCCGACCACGGTGGCCTACCGGCGGGGAGCGAGATCCGGATCGGGCTCGCGCAGGCGGCGGTCCAGACCGCGCCGCCGCCGCCGCCCGTCACGACGACGACCGCTCCGACGACGACCGAGGCCACCACGACGTTCCCGAGCTATACGAACCACCACCCGCTCGCGCCCAAGCAGAAGGGCCCGCACCCGCTGCGCGCCCACCCGAAGCTCGGAGCGACCGGCGGCTATGTGTTCCCGGTCTACGGGCCGGTCAGTTACGGCGACAGCTACGGCGCCTTCCGGGCCGACGTCTCCTACCACCACGGCGACGACATCTTCGGCCGGCTGGGGCAGCCGATCGTGGCGTGCGTCACCGGCACGGTCTTCTCGGTCGGCTGGAACAAGGTCGGGGGCAACCGGCTCTGGATCCTCGACGACCAGGGGAACCAGTTCTACTACGCGCACCTCTCCGCCTTCTCCACCGCCGCCACGAACGGTGCCCGGGTCCGCAAGGGTGAGGTGATCGGCTTCATGGGCGACACCGGCGACGCCGAGGGCTCGCCCTACCACCTGCACTTCGAGGTCCATCCCGTCGCGTTCCTCTACAAGGGCTACGACGGCGCCGTCGACCCGACCAAGTACCTCGAGGGCTGGAAGCACGAGCAGGACCTGCCTTTCCCCGTCGCCGGGGGCTGGGTGCCGGAGATCCCCGGCGGGCGTCTGCCCGCCGGAGCCCGGGGCGATCCTGCTCGGGATGCGAGACATCTCCTCGGCGAACGGGCTCGACCCCGCGTCGCTTCGGCGCGCGCTCGCGCCTGGGACACCTTCGTCCCTGATGCAGACGCTCGTGCCGAGCTCGGTCGCCCCGAAGGGCTAGTTGCCTACGAGTTCGCGCCGCCGTTCGACGAGTAGTCCCCGCCGAATTCGCCGCCGCCGCCGCCGATCGCGTCCTTCAGCCACTTCCGCGTCTCGGGCCCGGTGACCGGGTTGAAGAGGATGCCGAGCGCGATGCCGGCGACAAGCAGCTTCGTGCCGCGGCTCGAGCGCTCCTTCTTCCCCTGCAGCCGGTCGGCTGCGCTCCGGAGGTCCTCGATCGCGGTCTTCAGCCTGTCGCGGACCTCGTCGTCGGTGGCGACGCGGCTCGCGACCGTGACCGCGCTGCGGCCGCCGACCAGCTCGTTGTACAGATCCTTGGCCGTCGAGAACGCGCTCATCACGTCCCTGCGTAGCTGCTCGTCGTTCATCGCCCGCTCGACGTACGGTTTGACGCTGTCCGCTGCGTCGTAGACCTTGTCCCTTGTCTTGGTCATGGTCGCACGTTCCTTTCGCCTCGTTGCCGCGCGCCTGATACCCCGGCCCGGCCGATGCAAACAGGCGCCCTTTCTGCTCGTGGTCTCCATCCTCGCAGGCTGCGGCGGCGGCGGCCAGTCGAACCCTCCGGTGGACCGGATCGTGCACGGTCCCGGTTTCACCTTCTCGGTTCCGGACGGTTGGCGGGTGCGCCGGGCGCCGACACGCGTCACCGCCTCGAGCGGCTCCCAGCTCGTCCAGGTCGTCACCTTCCCGCTCCAGCGCCCGTACCGGGACGCGCTGTTCGGTGCCGTCGAGAAGGAGCTCACGGCCCGGCTGCGCGTGCTCGCGGCCGAGAGCGGCGGCACGCTTTCTGCCTCCTCGACGGTCACCGTCGCGGGGAGCCGCTCGCACAGCTACCGGATCGACGGGGGCGGCAACGCCGACGAGTACACCTTCGTCCTCCGCGGCAAGCGCGAGTATCAGCTGCTCTGCCGGCGGCGCTCGTCGGGGCCCGACGGCGCCTGCCGCACGCTGCTCACGAGCTTCCGCGTGGCTTAGCCGCCTGACGCTCAGCGCCGGCCGCAGCGCGGCTGCGGGCCCGTCCCTTCCCGTCGAACGCAGCGGCGAGGACGTCCTCGATCGTCTCCGCCGGCACGAACTCGAGCGCGGCTCGTGTCTCGGGCGGCAGGTCGGCGAGGTCGGGCTCGTTCTCGGCAGGGAAGACGACCCGCTTCAGGCCCGCCCGTTGCGCGGCGAGGGACTTCTCCCTCAGCCCGCCGATCGGCAGCACCCGGCCGGTCAGCGTGATCTCGCCGGTCATGCCGACGTCGGCCGCGACGGGCATGCCCCGGACGAGCGAGGCGATCGCAGTCGCCATCGTCACGCCGGCGGACGGTCCGTCCTTTGGCACCGCCCCGGCGGGCACGTGGATGTGCACATCGTGCCCGGCGAACCAGTCGTCCGGCAACCCGAGCTCGGCCGAGTGCGCGCGGACCCAGGAGAGAGCGGCTTGCGCGGACTCGCGCATCACGTCGCCGAGCTGCCCGGTGATCGTCAGACGGCCCTTGCCGGCGTAGGCGGTCGCCTCGATGAAGAGCACGTCCCCACCGGCGGCCGTGTAGGCGAGGCCGGTGGCGACGCCGGGCTCGGTGATCCGACGGCGAGCCTCTCCTGCAAACCGGCGAGTCCCCAGCCACTCCCGGAGCATCGCGTCGTCTACCGTGATCTTCTTCGTGCGTCCCTGAGCGACCTGGGTCGCAGCCTTGCGGCAAACGTCGGCGATCCGGCGCTCCAGGCTCCGCACGCCGGCCTCGCGCGTGTACTCGCGGACGATCGTCCGCAGCATCCGGTCCGAGAGCACGAGCTGCGTGCGCCGCAGGCCGTGCGCCTCGCGCTGCTTCGGCAGCAGGTAGCGCTTCGCGATCCCGAGCTTCTCCTCCTCCGTGTAGCCCGACAGCTGGATCACGTCCATCCGGTCGAGCAGCGGTCCGGGGATCGTGTCGAGGGCATTCGCAGTGCAGATGAAGAGGACCTTCGACAGGTCGAACGGCAGGTCGAGGTAGTGGTCGCGGAACGTCCTGTTCTGCTCCGGGTCGAGCACCTCGAGCATCGCGCTCGCCGGGTCGCCGCGCCAGTCGGCGCCCAGCTTGTCGATCTCGTCGATCAGCAGCAACGGGTTCGACGACTCTGCGTCGCGGAGCGAGCGCACGATCGCCCCGGGCATCGAGCCGACGTAGGTGCGCCGGTGACCGCGGATCTCCGACTCGTCGCGCACACCGCCCACCGAGAGCCGGACGAACCGGCGCCCGAGGGCGCGCGCGATCGACTGGCCGAGCGACGTCTTCCCGACGCCCGGCGGCCCGACGAAGCAGAGGATCTGCCCGGAGACCTCCTTCCGCAGCTTGGCGACGGCGAGGTGCTCGATGATGCGGTCCTTCACCTTCTCGAGGTCGAAGTGGTCGGCGTCGAGCACAGCCCGCGCGTGCTCGAGATCGAGGTCGTCCACGGTCGTGACGTTCCAGGGCAAGGTGAGGATCCACTCGAGGTAGGTGCGGATCACGCCGTACTCGGCCGCGGCTGCCGGCAGCCGCTCGAGCCGGCCGAGCTCCCGGTCGGCCGCCTTGCGAGCCTCGTCGGGCAGCTTGCCGAGCGCGTCGAGCCGCTCCCGCAGTTCCTGGATCTCGGCCTGTTCCGGGTCGCTCTCGCCGAGCTCCTGCTGGATCGCCTTCAGCTGCTGGCGCAGGAAGTACTCGCGCTGCCCCTTCTCCATCTCCGACTGCACCTGCGACTGGATCTTCGACCCGAGCTCGAATACCTCGAGCTCGCGGTTCAGGATTCCCGACACGAGCCGCAGGCGCCGCTCCACGTCGACCTCCTCGAGGATCTGCTGGCGCTCCTCGGTCTTGAGCGTGCGCAGCGTCGAGGCGACGAGATGACACAGCGCGCTCGGGTCGTCGACGTTCGCCGCCGCGAGCTGCAACTCCTCGGGCAGGTACGGCGCCAGCCCGATGATGCGGGCGAACAGGCCCTGGACGTTCCGCGTCAGCGCCTCGAGCTCAGGCGTCTCGATCAACACGTCCGGGAGTGCGGTGAACTCGCCCAGCATGTACGGCTCGGCGTCGAGCCTGTGCTCGATCCGCACCCGTTCGAGGCCCTGCACGAGGATGCGCAGCGTCCCGTCGGGGACCTTGATCATCTTGTGCACGAGTGCGACCGTGCCGACGTCGTAGACGTCGTCCCAGGAGGGCGCCTCGACCGAGCCGTCACGCGCCGTGATCAGCACAAGGAGACGATCGCCGGCCACGACGTCGTCGATCAGTCGCACCGAGCGGTCCTGGCCGATCGCGAGCGGTGCCATCGACTGCGGGAAGACGACGGTCTCCTTCAGGGGCAGCACCGGCAGTGTCACCGGGAACTCGACCAGCGCGTCGGCCGGCTGCGGCGTGTCGAAGGCGAGATCGGTCATCTCACTCCACCACGATCCGGTGCTTCCCGGCCGGGGCATGCTCAACCACGGGCAGCTCGACTGTCAGCACCCCGTGCTCGAAGCGTGCGTGCGCGCGTTCGGGGTCGACGTTCTCGGCGAGCCGCACCTGCCGCTGGAAGGGGCCGTACTCGATCTCCATCTGCTGGTAGACGCGCCCCGGCACCCGCGGCCGCACGCGCTCGCCGGCGACGACCAGCAGCCGCTCGGCGGCGACCACCTGCACCGACGCCGGGTCGACCCCCGGGAGCTCGATGACCACGGTGAGGGCATGCGGGTCGCCGGTGTGGAAGCAGTCGACGTTCGGGCGGAAGCCGTGGCGCGCCCCGACGAACCGCGGAACCTGCCACAGATCGGCGAACAGCTCCTCGATCTCCTCCTGCAGCCGGTCGACATCGCGGCGAGGCATCACGTGAACCGTACCCGGGCCACTAGCCTTGCAACGCACGCTGGGGGTCGTCTGCTACATCGGGGGCCACCCGTCGGATCGGATCGGCCGCCGCCCGCGGCCACGATCGCGAAGCGGAGGTAGCATCGGCGGCTGCATGAAGGGCCTGATCGCCGCCGGTGGGAACGCGACCCGGCTCGAGGAGCTGACGCGCGTCACCAACAAGCACCTCTTGCCGGTCGGCCGCTGGCCGATGGTCTACTACCCGCTCCAGCTCCTGCAGCGGATCGGCGTGCGCGAGGTGCTGATCGTCACCGGCAAACAGCACGGGGGCCAGTTCATCGACCTGCTCGGCAACGGCCACGTGCTGGCCCGCGACGGCGACGAGGTTCTGTTCGACCTCGACCTCTCGTACAAGGTGCAGGTGGAGGCCGGCGGCATCGCGCAGGTGGTGGGAATGGCGAAGAGCTTCGCAGCCGGCGAGCAGCTCGTCGTCTGCCTCGGCGACAACATCTTCGAGCAGAGTCAGGCGGAGGCGATCCAGGGCTGGAGCGACGGGGCGCTCGTCTTCGTCAAGGACGTCCCCGACCCGGAGAACTTCGGCGTCGTCGTCTACGCCGAGGACGGCTCGGTCGCCGACGTGGTCGAGAAGGCCGGGGTCGTCGACACGCGCTACGCCGCCCCCCCGTCCAACGACGCCGTGGTCGGCCTCTACTGCTATCCGCCGGACGTGTTCGACCTCATCGCCGGGCTCCGGCCGTCGCGCCGCGGCGAGCTCGAGATCACCGACGTCAACCGTGCGTACGCGCAGGCGGGCCGGCTCGACGTGCGACGCGTCGAGGGCTGGTGGCACGACGGCGGGAAGCACTGGGCGGATCTCGCCGACGTCGGGCGGCTGATCGAGCAGACCGGAGCCAACAAATAGTCGCCGGTGTGCAGCGGCTGCCGCTGTCGCGGTTCGACGACGAACGGGGCTTCTTCATGGAGCTGATGCGCGCGAGCGCGCTGCCGAAGCCCGTCCGGCAGGCCAACCTGGCGCACTCGCGGCGGGGTGTGATCCGGGCGCTCCACTACCACGAGCGCGGCCAGGACGATCTCTTCTGCTGCCTCCAGGGGATGGTGCGCGTCGTCGTCCTCGACCGAACGACCGGCGAGACGTTCACCGAGGACATCGGCGAGGACAACCCGGTCGCGATCTACGTGCCCGGGTGGCATGCCCACGGCTACGAGGCGCTCACGGACTGCCTGTTCTGCTACTTCGTGACCGAGGAGTACGACGCGGCCGATCCCGACGAGCGCGGCGTGCCGTGGAACGACCCGCGTGTCGTGCACCTCTGGAGCACGAGCGAGCCGATCCTGTCGACACGCGACACGGTTTGAGCACGGTCGTCACGGGCGCCGGCGGGCAGCTCGGCCACGCGCTGCTCGAGGCATTCCCCGCCGCGGTCGGTCTCACCCGCACCGACTGGGACGTGACGTTCCCGCCGCCGCCGGGGCTCGCCGCCGAGCTCGTGCTGCACGCAGCCGCGTGGACGGACGTCGACGGCGCCGAGGACGACCCGCAGCAGGCAGCGGCGGTCAACGTGGGCGGCGTGCAGCACGCCGCGTCGATCGGCGCACCGCTCGTCGTGTGGTCGACCGACTACGTCTTCGACGGGTCGAAGGGCACGCCGTACCTCGAGTCGGATTCGCCGGCGCCGCTCTCCGTGTACGGGCGCACCAAGCTGCACGGCGAGGCAGCCGCCGGCGAGCAGGCCTGGATCGTCCGCTCCTCGTGGCTCTACGGGTGGACGTCGGCGAACTTCGTGCGGACGATGCTCCGCCTCGCCGCCGAGCGCGACGAGGTGTCGGTCGTGGCCGACCAGGTCGGCTGCCCGACGTTCGTCGGCGACCTTGCCGACGCCACCAAGCAGGTGCTCGAGCTCCCCTACGGCGTGTACCACCTCGCCGCCGGCGGCGAGACGAGCTGGGCCGGCTTCGCCGAGGCGATCTTCGAGGAGGCCGGGCTCGACGTGCGCGTACGCCGGATCACCACCGCCGAGTACCCGACACGCGCGCGGCGGCCGGCCTACTCGGTGCTCCGCTCGGAGCGCGGCGCGCCCGAGCTGCCCCACTGGCGCGACGGCCTGCGCCGCCTGCTCGAACGACTACTCTGACCGCGATGCGCGTGCTCGTGACAGGCGGCGCCGGCTTCATCGGCTCGCAGTTCGCCCGCCGCCTCGCCTCGTCGGGCGACGAGGTGGTCGTGCTGGACAAGCTGACGTACGCCGGCAACCGGACGAACCTCGACGGCGTCGAGCACGAGTTCGTCCAGGGAGACATCGCCGACCCGGAGGCGGTCGAGCGCGCTGCGGACGGATGCGACGCGATCGTCAACTTCGCAGCGGAGACGCACGTCGACCGCTCCATCCTGGGGCCTGCGGAGTTCATCCTCACCGACGTCCTCGGCACGCAGGTGCTCCTCGACCACGCGCGCCGCCAAGGCATTCGGCACGTGCAGGTGTCGACGGACGAGGTGTACGGCGACATCCCCTTCGACGCCCCCGCTGCGACCGAGGAGTCGCCGCTGCGACCGTCGAGCCCGTACTCGGCGTCGAAGGCCGGCGGCGACCTTCAGGTGCTCGCCTACGTCCGAACCTACGGGGTGGACGCCTGCGTCACACGCTCGGCGAACACGTTTGGGCCGCGCCAGTACCCCGAGAAGATCTTGCCGCTCTTCATCACGAACTGCTTCGACGGCCTGCCGCTCCCTGTCTACGGCGACGGGAAGCAGCGTCGCGAATGGCTTCATGTCGACGACCACTGCGCCGCGATCGAGCTCGTGCTCCGCCGCGGCGAGACCGGCTGCGTCTACAACGTCGGCGGTCAGGAGCGCGAGAACATGGAGGTCGTACGGAGGATCCTCGGCCTGACCGGCGCGAGCCCCGACCTCGTGCGGCACGTCGCCGACCGTCCCGGTCACGACCGCCGCTACGCCGTCGACTCGACGAAGATCCGCGGGCTCGGCTGGGCACCCGCGCACTCGTTCGACTCCGGCGGCCTCGAGGAGACGGTCGAGTGGTACCGCTCGAACCGCGACTGGTGGGAGCCGATCAAGTCGGGCGAGTACGAGCGGTACTACCGCGAGCAGTACGCGGCGCGGCTCGGCGACCAGGTCTAGTCGCCTTCGTCGCCGCAGCGCTTGCCGGCGTCGTGACGGAGCCGATCGATCTCGGGTCGGCGTCCCTGGATGCGTTCGGATGCGTCGAGCAGCGGCAGCACGCCGCTGCAGTCGCCGACCGCGAGGCGCGCATACGCCAGGTTGTAGTCGGCGTACGCCTCTGCGGTCGAGCCGGTGCCCCGCAGCCTCTGCACGGCCTGTTCGAGGAGGAGCCTCGCACCGGCGTAGTCGCCTGCCTGCAGCCTGGCATAGCCGGCGTCGTCGAGGGCGACACCGCCCTGGGTCGGCGGCGCGGTGGCGGTCGCGGTCGTCACCGTCCGCTCGACCGTCCTTCCTTCGCCGGTCACGGTGTGGAGGACCGTGACGGCACGGGGCGACGGCGACCCCTCGCCTCGGTCGACGAGCAGTGCTGTGAGCGCGCCCGCGGCGAGCAGCGCCGCCGCGGCAGTAGCGAGCGGCCACAGCCTCGGATGCCGGCGCCGCACGATCTCGCGCGTCGGCTGCTCTTCAGGCCCATCGAGCGCCGCCTGCAGGTCGTCGACGAAGGCGGTCGCCGACGGGTGGCGCGCCGACGGATCCTTTGCGAGCGCGCGCCGGAACACGTGGTCGACCGCGGGGCTCCCGGCGGCCGGGACGTGCGCATGTACGTGGGCGGCCGCCTCGGCCGTCGGTGACTCGGATTCGAACGGCCGGGTGCCGTTCAGGAGCTCCCACGCTACGACCGCGAGCGCGTAGCGGTCGCTGGCGGCGGTGGCCCGCTCGCCGCGCGCCTGCTCCGGCGAGAGGTAGCCGGCCGTGCCGAGGATCGTCCCGGTCTGCGTGAAGGACTCGAGGCCCGCTGCGCTCGCGACCCCGAAGTCGGCGACGTGGAGATGGCCTGCCCGGTCGAGCAGGAGGTTGCCGGGCTTCACGTCCCGATGGACGATGCCCGCGGCATGGGCGGCATCGAGCGCGGAGGCTGCCTCGCCGAGCCAGTCCAGCACCTGGGCGGGCGTGCCGGGGTTACGCCCGTCGAGACGGTCCTCGAGCGAGCCGCCCGACAGGTACTCCATCACGATCGCCGGCCGGCCGCCCCACTCGACGACGTCGAAGATCGTGACGATGTTCGGGTTCCCCGAGAGCCGCGCGGCCGCGAGCGCCTCACGCCGGAAGCGCTCACGCAGCGAGTCGTCCCCCGAGTAGCGTCCGGAGAGCACCTTGATCGCCACCTCCCGCCCGAGCTCGTCGTCGGTCGCGCGGAAGATCTCGCCCATCCCTCCGCGCGCGAGACGGCGGACGAACTGGTACCGGGGCGGGAGCAGGGGGTCGTCGATGGGAGGCATGCCTTTCCTGACAACGAACTGGGTTGCCTGGCGGCTCGGTATGGAAACGTTGCGTAAAGGCTTGCGGATGCGCGGGAACCGCTCGGCTACCGTGCGCCGGGTGGGTCGCCGCTTCGCGAGAGCCGGTGCCGTCTCGCTGCTTCTGCTCGGTGGTTTCGCCTCGTCGCTCTACGCCGCTCGTCCCTCGGTCGGCGGCACGGGCGCCGCGACGACCACGACGACCGCGACGACGACCACCGTCAGCACCACCTCGCCCGTGCTCGTCGTGAGCGGGCACGGGTGGGGCCACGGGCTCGGCATGTCGCAGTGGGGCGCGGCCGGCTACGCGCAGCACGGCTTCACCTACGACCGGATCCTCTCGCACTACTACCCGGGGACGGCGCTCTCGCGCGCCCGTGGGCAGACGCTTCGCGTGCTCGTCGCGCAGGCCAAGGCGCTGACGGTCGGTTCCGCCGGCCCGTGGTCGGTGACGGACGCCACGGGCACGCGTGTCGGGCTCGACCCCGGCACCCTCGACCTCGGGCCGGAGCTCGTCCTCCAGAGCCACCCGGAGCTCTCTCCGCCGTTCGCCTTCACCTCGCCGACTCCGCTCACGGTCGGCGGCCGGGCCTATCGGGGCAAGCTCGTCGTCTCGTCCGACGGCAAGCTCCTGTCGGTGATCGACAGCGTGGGGCTCGAGTGGTACGTGAAGGGCGTCGTCCCCGCCGAGATGCCGCCGGGCTGGCCGGCCGAGGCCCTGAAGGCCCAGGCGGTCGCGACCCGCTCCTACGCGCTCGCGAACCTCGTGAAGACGGGACCGTTCGACCTCTACGGCGACTCCCGCAGCCAGGTGTACGGCGGCGTCGCCGCCGAGTCGGACGCCGCGAGCGCGGCGGTCGACGCCACGAGCGGCCAGATCCTCACCTACGAGGGCAACGTGGCCGACACGCTCTTCCATTCGAGCTCCGGCGGCCGGACGGTCTCGTCGCTCGAGGCGACGGGCGTGGCGGTGCCCTACCTCGTCTCGGTCGCCGACCCGTACGACACCCTCTCGCCGGTGCACGATTGGGGGCCGGTCCTGCTCGACGTCGCCCGGGTGCAGAAAGCCCTGAAGCTGTTGTCGGCGATCACGGGCCTGACCGTGACCGACGGGCCCTCCGGTCGCGTGAAGTCGGTCACGTTCGCGACCGGCGGAGACTCCGTCGCGTCCTTCACCGGCAACCAGCTCAGGGTCGCGCTCGGGCTCCGCTCGACCTGGTTCCAGCCCGTCCTCCTCGGTCTGCAGGGGAGCGTGCGCAAGATCGCCTACGGCGGCGCTGCGACCCTCTCGGGCGTCACCGCCGGTACCGCCGACGCGGTGCTCGAGGCGAAGCCGGCCGGAGCGACGGACTGGGTGCCCGCAGGCTCGGCTGCCCCGGACGCAGGCGGCTCGTTCGCGGCGATCGTGAAGCCGCGCCTCTCGACCTCCTACCGGCTCGCCCTCGGCTCGGCCCGCGTCGGCCTCGTCACGATCGCGGTCACTGCGCGCGTGGCGGCCGTCGCCTCCGCCACGGGCATAGCAGGCTCGACAAGGCCCGCGGCCGCGAGCGTGCCGGTGCAGCTCCTCGAGCGCACCGGGTCGACGTGGGCCGTCGTCTCGTCGACCGTCACCGACGCGACGGGTGCCTTCGCCTTCGACGGTGCGCCGGCTGCCGGCACATACCGCGTCCGCGTCTCGCCCGGCCGCGGGATCGCGCCGGGCCTCTCCGCGCTGCTCTCCGTCCGGTGAGACAGCAGGCGATCGCCCTCGTCGCAGTCGTCGTCCTCACGGCGCTCGCCGTGCCGTCCGCCGCGATCGCGTTCGGCAACACGGAGCCGCTTGCGGCGCAGGAGTGGTACCTCGACGCCGATCGGGCGTGGTCGTTCTGGCCGTCGCAGCCTCAGCTCTTCCCGGTTCCGGTCGCGGTGATCGACTCCGGCATCGACGGGTCGAACCCCGACCTCGCCGGGCGGGTGCTTGCTGCCCGATCGTTCGTCGGCGGCTCGCCCTGGACCGACGAGCAAGGGCACGGCACGTTCGTCGCCGGCGAGATCGCCGCGAACCCCTTGAACGGCCAGGGGATTGCGGGGCTCGCGTTCAATGCTCGGCTCCTCGTCGCGAAGGTCGTCACCGCCGACGGGTCGGTGTCGCTGCAGGGCGAGGTCGCGGCGATCCGGTGGGCTGTCGATCGCGGCGCGCGCGTGATCAACCTCAGCCTCGGCGGCGTGCGTGACCCGCTCGACCCCGCGCTCGACACCTACTCGTCGCTCGAGCAGGCGGCGATCGACGATGCCTGGTCGAGGGGCGTGGTGGTGGTCGCGGCCGTGGGGAACGGGCCGCAGTCGCCGCAGACCCCGTGGCGATTCGCGGACTACCCGGCCGCGCTGCCGCACGTGATCGGCGTCAGCGCCGTCCGTCAGGACGGCTCGGTGCCCGACTACTCGAACCGGGATGCGGTCTACAACGACCTTGCGGCTCCGGGTGATGCGCTGCTGTCCACGATTCCCGTGGCGCTCGAGGATTCGACGCGGCCCGGCTGTAGCGATCACCCGTACTCCGACTGCGGCCCTGCCGAGTTCCGTGACGCGATCGGCACGTCGTTCGCGGCGCCGCAGGTCTCGGCCGCGGCGGCGCTCCTGATCGGCCAGGACCCGAACCTGCGGCCCGAGCAGGTCGCCTACCTGCTCGAGCGCGGGGCCGACGACGCCACCGAGGTCACCGGCTGCTCGGCCTGCGTCGCGGGACGGGACCCGCTCAGCGGGTGGGGCACCCTCGACGTCCAGGCGTCGCTGTCGCTCCTGACGAGCAGCCCGCTTCCGCCCGCCGACCGCTACGAGCCGAACGACGACGCCGGACCGTGGTCGCACGCATTGCCGCCGTTGCCGCGAACGATCTCAGCAACGCTCGACTACTGGGACGACCAGAACGACGTCTACCGCGTCCGCCTCATGCGAGGGCAGACGCTCTTCGCACGCCTGACCGCGGCAAGCGCCGCTCACGTCGTCATCTCGTTGTGGCCGCCGGGGACGGAGCGCGTCGAGTCGCTCGGGGCGCCGTCGGGGTACCTCGTCCGCTCGCACGGCTTCCGTCCGCAGACACGGATCGCCTACACGGCCACTGCGACGGGCACCTACTACCTGCAGGCGAAGCTCGTCACGAAGTCGCGCATGCCGGTCTCGTACCGGCTCGCGCTCAGCCGCCGTTCGCCCTGAGCTCGTCGTCGGCGACCGGGCGCAGGACGCGCGCCGGCGAGCCGACCACGATCACCCGCGGCGGCACGTCCCTCGTCACGACCGCGCCGGCGCCGACGAACGCCTCTTCGCCGATCTCGACCGCGGGGCAGAGGATCGCGCCGCCTCCGATGCGCGCGCTGCGGCGGATCGTCGGCCCGCGCATCAGCTCCCTGCGCCGCTCCGTGCGACCCATGAAGTTGTCGTTCGTCGTCACGACGCACGGTGCGACGAAGACGTCCTCCTCCAGCGTCGAGTACGCCGTGATGTAGGCGCCCGCCTGGATACGCGTGCCGGCGCCGATGGTCGTGTCGTTCTCGATCAGCGAGCCGCGACCGAGCACGCAGTCGTCGGCAAGCGTCACCCGTTCGCGGATGCACGACTGGTCGCCGACGATGCAGTTCGCGCCGACGGTCGAGCCGGCGAAGACGATCGCCCCCGTGGAGACGACGGTGCCGTCGCCGATCACGGTGGGCGGCAGCGGCTCGCGGCTTGCGGTGGAGCGCGCACCCAGGGACGGCTGCTTGCCGACGACCGCGTACTCGAGCACGCGCACGCCGTCGCCGAGGACGGTGCCCTCGTGCACGGTCGCGGTCGGATGGATCTCAGCCATCGAGTGACGTCTTGAGCATCTCGAGGGCGCGCACGACGCGCGCGCCGTCGCGCGCGACCTTGCCACGATCGTGCTTGCCCTCCACGAGCTCGAGAAAGTAGCCGCACTCGAGGCGCAGGGGTTCGGCAGTGGAGACCTTCGGGATCTGGATGTCGCCGGTATACGCGATCCCGTCGTCATCGATCGTCTTCTCGTAGACCGTGACCTTGCGCTCGGGCTCCATGTCATCGAACACCGCCATCTTCTCGCGGCCGATGACGGTCATCTTCCGCATCTTGTGCGGGTCGAGCCACGAAAGGTGCATATGTGCGATCTTGCCGCTCGGGAAGCGCAGGAAGCAGAAGACCACGTCCTCGATGCCTTCGTTGTACGACCAGCTGCCCTGCGCGCTCGCGAACTCGGGATCCTCGTCGAGGAGGTAGAGGATCACCGACAGGTCGTGCACGCCGAGCGACCAGAGCGCGTTTTCGTCTGTGCGCATGATCCCGAGGTTCACGCGCTGGCCGTAGACGCAGAGGACGTCGCCGAGCTGGCCGGCCTCGATCAGCTCCTTGAGCTTCAGGACGGCCGGGTGGTAGAGGAGCAGGTGGCCGGGCATGAGGACCCGGTCGCGCTCCTCGGCCAGCTGCACGAGCTCGTCCATCTCGCCGGCGCGCATCGCCGGCGGCTTCTCGACGAAGACGTGCTTGCCGGCCTCGAGCGCGCGCTTGGCGAGCGCGTAGTGCGTCGGCACCGGGGTCGCGATCGCGACCGCGTCGAGGCCGTCGTCGGTGAGGAGATCGTCGAGGTCGGCGGTCGTGCGGGCGTCGGGGTAGCGCTCCGCGACCGGGCTCAGGTGCGCGGGATCGAGGTCGCAGAGCCAGGTGAGCTCTCCGAGCGCCGCGAAGTTCCGGACAAGGTTCGGGCCCCAGTAGTTGAGCCCGACGACCCCGATCGAGGGGGGCACTACAGCTTCCAGACCTTGCCGTCGACTTCGTGAC
Source organism: uncultured Thermoleophilia bacterium (assembly GCA_963725595.1). GTDB lineage: Bacteria > Actinomycetota > Thermoleophilia > Gaiellales > Gaiellaceae > PALSA-600. The sequence goes on from CAVRYT010000005.1 coordinate 668,032, forward strand.
CCTTGGTGGCGTTCCGGAAGTCGACGACGACGCTCGCCCGGCGGACTAGCTCGGCGTAGTCGATCGTGGAGTGGTTGGTCACGATCGTGACGCAGTCGTAGTCCTCGGGCTCGAGCGGCACCGACGCGAGGCCGTCGAACTCCGGCACGAACGGGTCGTGGTAGGCGACGTCGGCGCCGGCTTTTCGGAGGAGGTCGAGCAGCTTCTCGGCGGGCGATTCGCGCACGTCGTCGATGTCCGGCTTGTAGGCGACCCCGACCAGGAGGATCCGCGAGCCCTTCAGCGACTTCTGGGCGCCGTGGTTCAGCGCCTGCGAGATCACCGAGCGGCAGAAGTACGGCATGTTGTTGTTGATCTCACCGGCGAGCTCGACGAACCGCGTGTTGAAGTCGAACTCGCGCGCCTTCCAGGCGAGGTAGTACGGGTCGAGCGGGATGCAATGGCCGCCGAGGCCCGGGCCGGGCTTGAACGACATGAAGCCGAACGGCTTCGTCGCAGCCGCCTCGATCACCTCCCAGACGTCGATGTCCATGCGGTCGCAGAGCTGCGCGAGCTCGTTGACGAGCGCGATGTTCACGGAGCGGAAGATGTTCTCGAGCAGCTTGGTCAGCTCGGCGGCCTCGGCCGTCGAGACCTCGTGCACCTGCGCAAGCGCCGACGAGTAGAGCGCTGCGGCCGCCTTCGTCGACTCGGCGTTGATGCCACCCACGACCTTCGGTGTCGTCTGGGTCGTCCAGTCGGTGCGGCCCGGGTCGACCCGCTCGGGTGCGAACGCGAGGTGGAAGTCGACGCCGGCGCGGAGCCCGCTGCCCGCCTCGAGGAGCGGCTGCATGATCTCACGGGTCGTGCCAGGGTAGGTCGTCGACTCGAGTACGACGACGTGCCCCTTGCGGATGTGCGGCGCGAGGTCGCGCGTGGCGTGCTCGATCGAGCGCAGATCGGGCTCGCGCTGCGGTGTCAGCGGCGTCGGCACGGCGACGACGACCGCGTCGCTCTCGGCGACGACGCCGAAATCGGTGGTGGCGGTGACCAGGCCCTCGTCGACGAGCTTCTTCAGCGTCTCCGACGGAACGTCGGAGATGTGACTCTCACCGCGGTTGATCGCGTCGACCACCGACGGCACGACGTCGACGAGCACGACCTTCTTGCCGGCCTCGGCGAAGGTCTGCGCGTGCGGCATCCCGACGTAGCCCGCACCGATAACGGCGATGTCCCAGCCCATGTCGGCGCTCAAGCGTACAGGGCGGTGGCGACGCGTCGGGCGGCGTGCCCGTCGCCGTACAGGGGCGGCGCGCCGGCCGGGAAGCGGGCAGCTTCGAGCGCCGCGGGAAGGCCCGCCGGCTCGACGAGCACGTTCGCACCTGTGGCGACGGTGTCGACCCACTCGGTGTTCGGGCGGATCGTGACGCACGGCACCCGGAGCCAGTACGCCTCCTTCTGGAGCCCGCCCGAGTCGGTCGCGACGGCCTCGGCGGACGCTGTCAGGGCGAGCATCTCGAGATATCCGAGCGGCTCGAGGACGGTGACGTTCGGCGGCAGTCCGATCGCGTACTCGGCCAGCGCGGCCTGCGTGCGCGGGTGCACGGGGAACGCGAACCGACGGTCGCTCGCTCCGAGCGCGACGGCGATCCTGCTCAGCCGGTCCGGCTCGGTGTTCTGCTGTCGGTGGATCGTCAGCGCGACGTACGGCGGCTCCAGGACCGGCTCGCGCCGGCGGGCGACCGGGGAGAAGAGGCGGGTCGCGTCGGCCATCACGTCGCCGACCACCTCGCGGCGGCCCGAGACACCCTCGGCCTCGAGCTGGTGGGCCGAGCGCTCGTCGGGGCAGAGAAGCAGGGCCGAGAGCCTGTCGACCTCGATCCGGTTGCGTTCCTCCGGCATCGAGAGGTCGAAGCTCCGCAGCCCCGCCTCCACGTGGGCGATCGGCACGCCTGCGGCCGCTCGCGCGCCTGCGGCCGTCGAGCTCGTGTCCCCGTAGACGAGCACCCAATCGGGTTGCTCCTGCTCGACGACCGCGCGGATCGGTGCGGTCATCGCCTCGACGTCGGAGGTGCGTAGATCGAGCCGGTGGGCAGGCTCGGCGATCCCCAGCTCGTCGAAGAAGATCTGCGACATCTCCGGGTCCCAGTGCTGGCCCGTGTGCAGCACGACCTCGTCGATCCCGGCTTCTCGAAGCGCAACGGAAAGCGGTGCCGACTTGATGAACTGCGGCCGGTTCCCGACCACGGAGAGCACGCGCATCGCCGCTACGATACGCGGCGCTTTCGGGCCGTTAGCTCAGTTGGTAGAGCAGGGGACTCTTAATCCCAAGGTCGAAGGTTCGAATCCTTCACGGCCCATCCCGCTCGCCCGTCGTCGAGCCGACGTCTTCACCCCGGACGAACTGATAGCCGAGCCCGCCGACCGAAGCCCCGGCGAGCGGCGCGACGATGTAGAGCCAGAGTGCGTGCAGGTCGCCGGAGACGAGGGCAGGCCCGAGGGAGCGCATCGGGTTCATCGAAGCGCCGGAGATCGGGCCGCCGAACATGGCGTCGAGCCCGATCGTTCCTCCGATCGCGATCGCCGCGGCTTCCCCTACGGCGCGCGTATCGGTCGCGACGGCGAGGATCACGAACATCAGGAAGGCGGTCATCACGAGCTCGAACAGGAAGGACTGTCGCCTGTGAGCCGGAGGGGAGCGTCGCGCCGACGTGGGCGATCTTGCCGAGCGACGCCCGCAGTAGCAACGCCGCGGAAAGCGCGCCGACTAACTGCGCGAGCCAGTAGACAGCCGCGCGCGACCACGGGAAGTGGCGGGTCAACGCGAAGGCGAACGTCACGGCGGCGTTGAAGTGCGCCCCGGAGACGTGCCCGACGGCGTAGATCATCGCCATGATCACGAGACCGAAGGTGAGAGCGACGCCGACGTGCCCGAGGGCGTGCGTCTTCGCGTCGACCATGATCGCGCCCGCGCCGGCAAAGACGAGCGCGAACGTCCCGATCGCCTCGGCGACGGCCGCGCGTATGAGTGGCCGGCCCGGCACCTTCTACGTAAGCAGGCTGCGCAGCGCCGCGAGCGACTTCGGGCACGACCCGGTAGTACGCCCAGCTTCCGCGCCGGTCACGCTCGACGAGCCCTGCCTCGCGGAGGACACGCAGATGGTGGCTCACCGTGCCCTGTGTGAGATCGAGCGGCGCGGTCAGGTGACACACGCAGGCCTCGCCGCCGGGTTGTGCCTGGATGAGGCTGAGAATCCGGAGCCGGGCCGGGTCTGCGAGTGCTTTCAACGGCGTCGCCAGCTGCTCCGCGTCGGTGCGGGAGAGCGGCTCGGCGAGCAGCGGCGGGCAGCAAGAGGCGATCACGGCGATCGTCTGCACGGCAACACATTGACACGCATCAATGCTGTGTGCAAGATCTGGTCATTGATGACGGTCGATGCATCAGGAGGCTGCCCGTGCCGGACGTCCTCGATCCCGTAACCCAGCGTCACGTCGACCAGGCCGCCGCCCGGTTGACCGACGAGTTCAAAGGAGTGTTCTCCGAAGAGACCATCGCCCGCTACATCGCTGAGTCGCTTGACTTGCTCGGCGACTCACGCATCAACGTCTTCGTCCCGGTCCTCGCCCACCGGTTCACACGCGAACGGTTGCGCGCACTTGCGCAAGTCGAAGGGAAGCTGGCGAAGGATGCACCCGAGGTGCTCTTCGTCTGCGTGCACAACGCGGGCCGAAGCCAGATGGCGGCGGGTCTCGTCAAGCTTCGCTCCGAAGGTCGCATCCACGTCCGCTCGGCGGGCAGCGACCCGACCGACCGGATCAACCCTGCCGTCCTCGAGGCGATGCAGGAGATCGGCGTCGACATGACCGAGGAGTTCCCGAAGCCCCTCACCGACGAGGTTGTCCGGGCTGCCGACGTCGTGATCACCATGGGCTGCGGCGACGCCTGCCCGATCTACCCCGGCAAACGCTACGAGGACTGGACGCTCGACGACCCCGCAGGCAAGGACGTCGAGACCGCCCGTCGCATCCGCGACGAGATCGATGTGCACGTGCGACGCCTGATCGAAGAACTGCTCGAACCCACGTGACCACGGAAGGAGGCTCGATGCTGATCCACGCGAACGACGGCTGCTGCGACTCGGATTGTTGCGACGACGACGGCTGCTGCTGATGGCCGCTCGCTAGCGAGTCTGGCCGATCGCCTCGGTGAGGCGGCGCGCAAGGCCCGGATCTTCGGCGCAGAGGCGGTCGAACGCGTTGCGGTCGACCGCAAGCACGCGGACATCGCTCGTCGTCCGCACGCGCGCCGTTCGCATCCCGTCGGAGGAGAGCAGGGCGCGCTCCCCGATCACCTCACCCGGCCCCAGCTCGCGGGTACCCTCCGGAGCCTCGACGAGTACCGTTCCCTCGAGAATGACGTAGAGCCCGGAGCCCTGTTGTCCGCGCTCGACGAGCACGTGCCCGGCTCCGACCTCCGACTCGGCGCCCACCGTCGCGAGGAGCTGCAGGTCGTCCGCGTTCATCGGCGCGAGTATCGCAAAGCCGGCGCGCGTGTCGGAGGTCGAGGTCGACGCCGCTTCGTCACCGGTCTGCGGTCACTGCGCGATCATCTCATCGTGCCCTTGCAGAACCGCGTCACTCCGCTCGGCGAGCTGATCGCAGACCCCGGGCGTGGCTCCGTCTACGGCAACCGCGGCTGCCTGCACGACGCGAACGGGCGGATCGTGCGCCGCTTCCAGGTGACGCGCTGGATCGCCTGTCGGCTCGAGTTCAAGGGCCGCCGGCGCTCACCGCTCATGCAGCCGGGGCGCTATACGGAGCTCTTCTTCCTCGACGAGGCGACCGCGTTCTCGGCGGGGCATCGTCCATGTGCCGAGTGCCGGCGCGAGGACTACGTCCGGTTCCTCGAGCTCATCGGCGAGCGCGGCGCGGATGCGCTCGACCGGCGGCTGCACGCGGAGCGTCTCGCGCCGCCTCGATCCGCGCCGCTCGACGACCTGCCCGACGCGACGTTCGTCCTGCGCGAGGGCGAGCCGTGGCTCGTCCATGGGGGCGAGCTCCTGCGCTGGACGCCGGGGGGTTACGACGAGCGCGTCGTCCGGCGCAGAAACGACCGAGCGACGGTGCTCACGCCACCGTCGCTCGTCGGGGTCCTGCGGGAGGGGTGGAGCGGGTCGGTGCCGCTCGTGCACCCGCCCGCTCAGTAGCTCATCCGGTGCGGCTTCGACCACGCGACGCGGATCAGCTCCGCCTCGGCGTCGACGAGCCCCATCTCCTCGGGCCGGGGCTGCGGAGCGCGCTTCCCTCCCGGCCGCCTCGGCGCCGTCGTGTCCCACGAGAGCCGGTTCATGCGTGCACCTCCTCCTCGGTTGCGGGCGCGTGCGCCCGGGTGATCCTGATGTCGCCGCTCACGGTCTTCGCCCTGATCTCGACGAGCAGGCCGTCGGCCGGCGGGGGGCCGTCGAGGCCGTCGAGCTCGGAGAGCGTGTCGCCGCTCACGGTCGCGCAGTCGAGCAACGCCTTCGAACCGCGCCGCACGCCGATCGTCACGTCGCCCGACACGGCGTGGGCCTCCACGCGTCCCTGCATGACCGCGCGGTGATCCTGGTCGCCGCTGACCGTGTTCGCATTGATGTCGCCGAAGGCCTCGTCGACGGTGAGGTCGCCCGAGGCGGTCTGGACGCTGATCAGGCCTCGCACCGTCCCGAGCTGGACGTCGCCGGAGGCGGTCTGGACGCTCACGGTTGCGTCCGCGTGCCCGACGTTCACGTCGCCGCTCGCGCTCTTGACGCTCACCGTGCCCGACACGTGCTCGGCGCGCACGTCGCCCGAGGCAGTCGCGACGGAGAGCCCTCCGACCGTTCCGCGGGCGGTCACGTCTGCGGACTTCGTCTTCGCCGACAGCGTCGAGCCCTCCGGGCAGCGCACCCGGCACGAGATGCCCGAGCGTCCGAGCACCAGGGCGAGGCTGAAGCCGCCGCGGCGGTTGGGCACGTCGACGACGAGGCGGCTGCCGTTCAGCTCCACGCGGGCGGCGTCGACGAGCCGCTGCGACTCCTCGTCGTGTGCGACCAGCTCGACCTCGGCCCGTCCCTCGAGGGTCGGGTCGACGTCGATGTCGCCGGCGGCCAGCTCGACCTCGAGCTCGACGGGGCCGGATACGTCGAATGTCTTCTGCACCGTTCGTTCCTCCTAACTCTGGGCGTAGCCAGTCAGGCGCTTGCCGGTGAACCGCGCCGGCCGCGCTTCGCTCTGCCGTGCGATCGCGCGCACGAGCCACGTGTTGGTGGAGACGCCCTCGGCCGCGGCAGCCTTCTCGACCGCGACCTTGAGCGACTCGGGGAGGCGCAGGCTGATCCGCGCCGTTAGCTCGTCGCGGTCGACGAGGCCGCTGGACCCGCCCACCTCGTCGACGAACACGAGCTCGGGCTCCTGGCCGGCGAGGCGTACCTCGATGTGGCCGGAGGGAAGCTTTGAGGACAGCTCCACCGCCGCCTGCGCGAGCAGGTCGAACAGCTTCAGCCGCAGGTTCGAGGCGAGCGCGTCGCCGAGCCGCTGGGCGATGCGCGCGGAGCGCTCGTCGCCGAGCTCGGCGAGGCCTTGCAGATCCTGCTGGAGCCCCTCGAGGACGATCGTCAGATTCATCGTGACGTCACTATGACATCACTTCTGACGTCTGTCAAGCATCAGGACGATCCGGCATTGCGTGAATCAGGTGGAAGTCCGACGCGGTGGCTCTTGGTCACGACCCGCCGTGCCGGTCGTTCACGTATGTTTCGCGCGGGTGCGCAGGGGTTCCGTCATTCAGCTCGCCGCGATCGGGCTGGTCGCTGGTGCGGTCGGCAGCGCGGTGGCACTGCTCATCCCGTGGCTTCCCACCGCCGCAGGCAAGGAGGCGGGACGGATCCACTTCGTCTACTGGTTCACGACGGCGATCGCGATCGCTGTGTTCTCGGTCGTCGCGGCTGTCCTCGTCTACTCGATCTGGAAGTTCCGCGCCGGCCCCGACGACGACTCGGACGGGCCGCCGATCCACGGGCACACGACGCTCGAGATCGTCTGGACGGCGATCCCGGCCGTGCTCGTCACGGCGATCTCGATCGTCAGCGCCGTCGTGCTCGCGCAGAACGGCCGCGCGGGTACCGATCCGCTCGTGATCAAGGTGAAGGCGCAGCAGTTCGCCTGGAACTTCACCTACCCGAACGGGAAGAGCTACGGCTTCCTGACGCTGCCGACGGGCCGCCACGTGAAGCTCGACATCACCTCGGCCGACGTCATCCACTCGTTCTGGGTGCCGGAGCTCTCGCAGAAGCAGGATGCGGTGCCCGGCCAGCACAACTCGATCGTCGTCACGCCTACGAAGGTCGGCACCTATCCCGTGATCTGCACGGAGCTGTGCGGCCTGGGGCACGCGATCATGCGTAGCCATGTCGACATCGTCTCGCCCACCGACTACGCGGCGTGGGTGAAGAAGGGCGGTTCGACGAACGGGCCGCCCGGGCTCGCCGTCTTCCAGCAGAACGGCTGCGGCGGCTGCCACACGTTCAAGCCGGCGAACGCGAACGGCAACGTCGGGCCCGACCTGGACAAGCTCAAGGCTGAGGCGGCGAAGGCGAACCGCGGCCCCCTGGCGCAGTTCGTGCAGGAGTCGATCGTCGACCCGGCCGCGTATCTCGAGCCCGGGTTCAGCGACCTCATGCCGCACACCTTCGCCCAGCAGATCCCGAAGGACCAGCTGAACCAGCTCGTGCAGTATCTCGTGGCAGGAGCGAAATGAGCCAGATCGCCGCACACGGCCCGACCCACGCCCGTCATGAGCCGCCGCGTCCGCGCGGCGTGCATCGCCTGACGGCGCCGGGCTGGCTCCGGATCGCCTGGGTGGTGCCGATCTTCTTCGGCTTCGGCATCGGCATCGTCGTGCTCATCCGCTGGCTCGCGGGCTGGCACCCGATCTGGAAGGGCGCAGACCTTGTCACGGTCGAGCTCGTGACGACACCGCTCGGCTTCCTCGCCGGGCTCGGCGGCTTCGACTACTGGGCCTACTACGCGAGCGGCAGACCGACGCGCCCCGAGGACCACTCGGGCCACGGTGCGCACAGCTGGCGCGACTACTTCCGGATCAACACCGACCACAAGGTGATCGGGATCCAGTACGTCGTCACGACCATCTTCTTCTTCATGGTCGGCGGCCTCCTGGCGATGCTGTTCCGCGCCGAGCTCGCGCAGCCGGGCGACCAGTTCTTCAACCCGCAGACGTTCAACGTGCTCGTGTCGAACCACGCGGCGCTGATGATCTTCCTGTTCGTCATCCCGGCGTTCGCGGGGCTCGGGAACTACGTGATCCCGCTGATGATCGGCGCCGCCGACATGGCGTTCCCGCGACTCAACGCTCTGTCGTTCTGGCTGCTTCCGATCGCGGGCGTGATCCTGATCGCCGGCATGGTGACGCCCGGCGGCGGGCCGTCGGCCGGGTGGACGTGCTACGCGCCGCTCTGCTCGCACCAGCCGCTCGGGCAAGTGTTCTTCAACATGGGAGTCCAGTGGGCCGGCGCGAGCTCGATCATGACCGCGCTCAACTTCCTGGTCACGATCATCACGATGCGCGCACCCGGCATGACCTTCTGGCGCATGCCGCTGCTCGTGTGGGCGAACTTCACGACGTCGCTGCTCGTCGTGATCGCGACGCCCTTCATCGCCGGGTCGCAGTTCTTCGTCATGTTCGACCGTGTGCTGCACACGAACTTCTTCGAGCCCGCGGGCGGCGGCTACGTGCTCGGCTACCAGCACATCTTCTGGTTCTACTCGCACCCGGCCGTCTACATCATGATGCTGCCCGGCTTCGGGATCATCAGCGAGGTGATCGCGGTGATGAGCCGCAAGCCGATCTTCGGCTACCGGCTGATGGCGTTGTCGCTGATGGCGATCCTCGTGCTCGGCTTCTCGGTATGGGCACACCACATGTTCGTCGCCGGCATGGCCGGCTGGTTGCGCGTGCCGATGATGGTCACCTCGATGGTGATCGCGGTGCCGACGGGCATCAAGATCTTCTCCTGGCTCGCGACGATGTGGGAAGGGCGACTGCATTTCACGACGCCCATGCTGTTCGCGCTCGGCTTCCTGTCGATGTTCGTGATCGGCGGCCTCTCCGGCATCTACCTGGCGTCGGTGCCGATCGACATCCACGCCTCCGACACGTACTTCATCGTTGCGCACATCCACTACGTGCTCTTCGGCGGTTCCGTCTTCACGATCTTCGCGGGCATCTACTACTGGTTCCCAAAGATGACGGGGCGCATGTACGACGAGCGCCTCGGCAAGCTCCACTTCTGGCTGACGTTCGTCGGCTTCAACCTCACCTTCTTCCCGATGCACTACATCGGGCTCCAGGGCATGCCGCGTCGCGTCGCCGACTACGCGCACCGCTTCGCCGACATCAACCTGTTCATCTCGATCGCGTCGTTCGGGCTCGGCGCGTCCACGCTGGTCTTCCTCTACAACATGGCCAACTCCTGGGCGCATGGGCGCGCGGCCGAGGGGAACCCGTGGCGCGCGCTGACGCTCGAGTGGCAGGTCTCCTCGCCGCCGCCGATCTTCAACTTCGACGAGATCCCGCAGGTGGTCGGGCATCCGTACGAGTACGGCGTCCCGGGCGCCCGCCACGCGATCATCGGCTCGCCGCATCCCGAGCCGGTCGGAGCCGACTGACGTGGCGCATGTGCTCGTGATCGCCAACGAGACGGTGGCGTCGCAGACGCTGCTCGACGCCGTCCGCGCCGAGGTGCACGGCTCCGGCGATCGCGTGACCGTGATCGCGCCCGTGAACGAGCCGAACCAGGGTTACGTCGTCTACGAGGACACGCGGCGCGCCGCGGCCGGCCGGCGGCTCGAGAAGACGTTGAAGGTGCTGCGCGAGGCCGGTCTGCGCGCCCAGGGCTTCGTCGTCGAGACGGGGCCTGTGCAGGCGGTCAAGGACGCGCTCGTGCAGCTCGAGCCGCCCGTCGACGAGATCGTCCTTTCGACGCACCCCGAGTCGCGCTCCGGCTGGATGCGGCGAAACGTCCTCGAGGACGTGGAGCGCGCCGCCGGGGGGATCCCGGTCAAGCACGTCGTCGTCGAGAACGTCGACGGCGACGGCGAGCGCAACGTGCTCGTGATCGCGAACCAGACCGTCGTGTCGAACGAGCTGCTCGACCGGATCCGCGCGCGTGCGTCTGAGAGCCCGGCCAGCTTCCTGATCGTCGCGCCCCAGAGCGACGACGAACAGCACGACGACGCCGACCGGCGCCTGCGCCAGGCGCTCGGCGAGCTTCGCAGCCAGGGGATCGAGGCGCACGGCCAGGTCGTCCATCCGGATCCGTACACGGCGGCCAAGAACGTCGTCCACGACGAGCGGGTCGACGAGATCATCGTCTCGACGTTCCCGGGTGAGCGGAGCGGGTGGTTGAGACGGGATCTGGTGACGCGGTTGCGCAAGGACACCGGCCTTCCGGTCGAGCACGTGGTGAGCACATGAGCTCGCACGCCGAGTCGCTCGAGCACCACGGGCCGCCGCCGATCCACTACAGCTCACGGATGCCTCCACAGGTGCTCGGCATGTTCCTGTTCATCGCGTCCGAGATCATGCTCTTCGGCTCGTTCTTCACCGTCTACTTCTTCGACCGCGTGGTGGCGCACCACGGCTCGTGGCCCCCGGCGGGCTTCCATCGCCCGGCGTTCGTCGCCGGCATCAACACGGCGATCCTCGTGACGTCGAGCTTCACGATGCACTGGGCCGACTCGTCGATCAAGAAGGGCAACCGCAACGGCCTTCGGGCCGGCATGGTGCTGACGTTCCTGCTCGGCCTCACCTTCCTGCTCACCCAGGTGATCGAGTACCACCGCATCGGCTTCAACACGAGCGACACGTCGTTCGCCGCCACCTTCTTCGGCCTCACCGGGTTGCACGGCGCCCACGTCTTCGTCGGCCTCACGATCCTGCTCGCGATGACGATCCGGTCGTTCCGCGGGCATTTCAGTCCCGAGGACCACCACGGGATCGAGATCGGCGGCATCTACTGGCATTTCGTCGACGTCATGTGGATTGTCGTCTACGTGACGGTTTACCTCCTCTAGGAGGGGTGTCTCCGAGGCGTGCACAATCCGCTGCGGAGCGAAGAGGACGCCTTCAAGTTCGTCCTCCTGACGATCGGCTACTTCGCCCTGATCGTGATCGGATCGGTCATCGACGTGTGGCTCGGTCTCGCCGTCTTCGTCGCGCTCACGGGCGCGGCCGTCTGGCTCGTGCTCCGTGGCCGAAGCCGGCGTGAGCGGCCTCAGCAGCAGGTCCCGGCGCCGTCACCGCCCGGCGAGCATCGAGTTCTGGTGGTCGCAAACGAGACGGTGGGCGGCCAGGAGCTCCTGCGCGAGCTCGTACAGCGCGCCCAGGGGCGCGTGCTGAGGGTGCTCGTCGTCGCGCCCGTGCTCGTCTCGCCGGTCGAGCAGTGGACGAACGACGACGGTCAGGCGCGCGCCGCCGCGCAGGCCAGGCTCGACGAGAGCGTCGCCACGATGCGGGCCTCGGGCCTCGAGGCGAGCGGCGAGATCGGCGACGAGGACCCGGTGCAGGCCGTCGAGGACGCGCTCCGCAGCTTCCGGCCGGACGAGCTCGTCCTGGCGACCCATCCCGAGGGGCGATCGTCGTGGCTCGAGCGCGGCGTCGTCGACCGCGTGCGCGAGCGGTTCGCCCTTCCCCTGACGCACGTGATCGTCGATCTCGACGCGGACAGCAGCTGATCGTCGAGGCCGTCGATCCGCTGCCGCTCGCCGACGAGCTGCGGGAGGTGCACCGGAGCGCGCTCGGCGCCGGAGCCCTCTCCGACGAGTGGGCGCGCGAGCGCCTGCCCGCGCACGTCGAGCGCCGCGATTTCGTCTTCCTCGTCGCTCGGGAGAACGGCGGGCTCGTCGGCTTCGCGTACGGGTTCACCGGCGAGCACGGGCAGTGGTGGACGGAGAGCGTCGCGCGCGCGTTCTCGCCGGCACAGCGCGAGCAGTGGCTCGAGCCGCCGCATTTCGAGGTCGTCGAGCTGCACGTCCGGCCGTCGCGGCAGCGCCGGGGCATCGGGAGCGCGCTGCTCGCCCAGCTTCTCTCCCGGCAGCCGCACGACCGCGCGCTGCTTTCGACCCAGGCGGCCTCGGGCAAGGCTCGCAGCTTCTACGCGAAGAACGGTTGGAGCGAGCTCGCCGATGTCGACTTCGGCGCCGGCTACCCGGGCTACATCGTGCTCGGCAAGCGGCTGTAGCGGACGGGCATCGTGCCGATCATCACGGGAAGTACCGGCCGTCCAGGTGCAGGTCGAAGCTGCCGCCGCGGCGGCAGCCCTCCGGGACGACGTACTGGGGCGTTGCGGCGTAGTCGCTGGGGTTGTCGGCGAGCTGCTCTGTCATCAGCCGGCGTGCGGTCGAGGTGGCGAGGCCGAGCGCCTCGCCGACGCGTACGCCCGACTGGTAGGCGAAGCAGTTCGCGAGCGCCTCGCTCCGTTCGCCGTGCAGGTGCCAGGCCTCGTGCGCGAGCACGGCGATCGCGTGCCCGGACGCGGCGCCGGCCGGATTGCCGTGGCGGGTGACGAGGTAGAGCTGGTAGCAGATCTGCGGGGTGAGCCACGCGCGCCTGCCGCCGACCTCGGCCAGCCCGTCGGCGTCCTGCACGTAGCCGACGTGGTGCCCCGAGACGTCGCAGATGACGGTCGCCGGGTGGCCGGCGATGCGGGAGGCTTGTCGGTCGAGCGCCGCGACCGTCGCCGCTCGCGCCGTGGAGGCGAGGTGCTGCCAGTGCTCGTTCGACGAGTCGAGGAAGAAGAGGCCCGCGAGCAGCGCGAGCACGGCGAGGCCCTGCAGCAGGCGCATCCGTGTGCGCGAGGCACGGCCGTGGTGAGGCGAAGACGACGGCTCGAGAGCGGGCGCCTCCTCGTCGTCCTCGCCCGGCCAGCCGAGCTCCTCGAGGTCGCGTCGCTGCGGTCCCGGGTCAGCTGCTCCCCCGGCGCGCCGGTTTGCGCGCAACCCGGCGACGAAGAACTGTGCTTCGACCGCGGCCGCCGCGAGGAACGGCAGCAGCGGCGGAAGCCACAGCTGCAGGCCGCTGCTCGAGAGGTAGGCGGCGGCGAAGCCGAGGAGAGCGGCGCGCCACACCCAGAGCGGACGGAGCCGCATCGACTCGAAGTATCGCGACGTTGCGGAGGTCAGGAGCCGAGCGGGGTCGGCGCGGTGCCGGCATCGCATCGCTAGCCTGGGTTGCCGTGCCCTCTCCCCACCTCGAGCGCCGTGACGACCTGCGAAACGTCGCGATCGTCGCCCACGTCGACCACGGCAAGACGACGCTCGTCGACGCGATGCTCTGGCAGTCGGGCTCGTTCCGCGAGAACGAGGACGTCGGCGAGCGTGTCCTCGACTCGACCGACCTCGAGCGCGAGAAGGGGATCACGATCCTCGCCAAGAACACCGCGATCCAGCGCGGGCCGACGAAGATCAACATCGTCGACACCCCCGGGCACGCCGACTTCGGCGGCGAGGTCGAGCGCGGGCTGACGATGGTCGACGGAGTGCTGCTGCTCGTCGACGCGAGCGAGGGGCCGCTGCCGCAGACGCGGTTCGTCCTGCGCAAGGCGCTCGAGCTGAGGCTGCCGGTCGTGCTCGTCGTGAACAAGGTCGACCGGCCGGACGCGCGGATCGAGGAGGTCGTCAACGAGGTGTACGAGCTGTTCCTCGACCTCGACGCCGACGAGTCGCAGATCGAGTTCCCGATCGTCTACGCGAACGCGCGTGAGGGAAGGGCAGGGCACGATCCCGACCGACCTCGCGCCGGACCTCACGCCGCTCTTCGAGCTGTTGCTCGACCGGATCCCGGCGCCCACCTACGACCCGGAGCATCCGCTCCAGGCGCTCGTCACGAACCTCGACTCGAGCCCTTATGTCGGCCGGCTCGCGCTGCTGCGTGTCCGGCACGGGACGCTCCGCAAGGGCGCGCAGGTCGCGTGGTGCCGGGCGAACGGGACGATCGAGACGGCCCGAGTGACCGAGCTGTACGTCACCGAGGCGCTCGACCGCGTGCCGACCGAGCGAGGCCGGCCCCGGCGAGATCGTCGCGCTCGCGGGCCTGCCGGAGGTGACGATCGGCGAGACGATCGCCGACCTGGCCGATCCGCGGCCGCTGCCGGTGACGACGGTCGACGAGCCGTCGCTCTCGGTCACGATCGGGATCAACACGAGCCCGCTCGCCGGCCTCGAGGGCGACCGGCTGACCGCGAGCCAGGTCAAGGAGCGGCTCGATGCCGAGCTCGTCGGGAACGTCTCGCTGCGCGTCCTCCCGACGGCGCGCCCGGACTCGTGGGAGGTGCAGGGCCGGGGCGAGCTGCAGCTCGCGGTGCTCGTCGAGCTGATGCGGCGCGAGGGGTTCGAGCTGACGGTCGGCAAGCCCGAGGTGATGACGAAGGAGCTCGACGGCAAGGTTCACGAGCCGGTCGAGCGCGTCGCGATCGACATCCCCGAGGAGTACATCGGCGTCGTCACGCAGCTCCTCGCACTGCGCAAGGGACGCCTGCAGCAGATGGTCAACCACGGCACCGGCTGGGCGCGGATGGAGTACCTCGTGCCCGCCCGCGGCCTGATCGGCTTCCGCACCGAGTTCCTCACCGAGACGCGCGGCGCCGGCGATCCTCCACCACGTCTTCGAAGGCGTGGGAGCCCTGGCACGGCGAGCTCCGGACGCGGCCGACGGGCAGCCTCGTCTCCGACCGTGGCGGCAACGCCACCGGTTTCGCGATCCCGGCGCTCCAGGAGCGCGGCTCGCTCTTCGTGGCGCCGGGCGACGTGCTCTACGAGGGGATGATCGTCGGCGAGAACTCACGCGACAACGACCTCGACGTGAACGCGGCGAAGCCGAAGAAGCTGACGAACATGCGCGCCGCCTCCGCAGACGTGCTCGTGCGCCTGATCCCGCCGCGGCCGCTGTCGCTCGAGCAGGCGCTCGAGTTCATCCGCGACGACGAGGCGGTCGAGGTGACGCCGAAGCTCGATCCGCCTGCGGAAGGTCGAGCTGTCCGCGTCGAGGCGCCAGACGATCACCTCGCGCCGGAAGCGCGAACAGGCTCCCGCCTGACGATCTACGGTGCGCCACCAGGACCCGGCGAGCATGCCGGGTCCCGGTGACGCAGTCGGTCAGCCTCCGTAGCCGGCGGCCGGCGGCGCGCCGTGACCTCCGGGGCCCGCGAAGGCGTTGAACGAGCTGTCGAGATGGACCTCGACGGTGCTGCCGTCGGACTTCGTGACGGTCGTCTCGTAGCCCGTCCCCGGCAGGTCGGTCGTCACGGCACCGGCGGTGCCGCTGCCGACGACCTTGACCGCGGCGGCCTGCGCCTTGGCAGCGGCAGCACCGGTGACCGCCTGCTCGGCGTCCTCG
Source organism: uncultured Thermoleophilia bacterium (assembly GCA_963725595.1). GTDB lineage: Bacteria > Actinomycetota > Thermoleophilia > Gaiellales > Gaiellaceae > PALSA-600. Next base: position 683,441 of record CAVRYT010000005.1, read on the forward strand.
TGGGCCGCGGTGCCGTGTGCCGGGCCGCTGAACGCGGGCTCGGCCTGCGAGCTCGGCGAGCTCTGGGTCGTCGTGGTGGCCGTCGTGGAGCTCGATGTCGCGGCGTCCGCAATCGCGGAGCCACCCACCGCCAGAGCGGCGAGCGCGGTGACGCCGACGAGCACTTTCTTGGCACTGTCGAACATTCGTCCCGTCCTTTCGGTCGTCCGGGGTCGAGCCCCGGTGTACCGACCAAGGATCGGCGAGCGGCTTCGGAGGGCGATCGGAAGCCGCTGGGAATGCGCAGAGAGTGTTGGGGAGACGGTCGTCTACTTGCCGGCGACCGAGCTGACGTACTTGGCGACGGCCTGGATCTGCGCGTCGGTCAGCTGTCCCTTGAACGCCGGCATCGCGCCGCCGCCGACCTCGACCTGGTGCGCGACCGTCGCCTGCGACGGTTTCAGCTGATCGAGGTTCGGGCCGACGTTTCCGGTCGCGCCGGCGTCCTTGAGCGTGTGGCAGCCGCCGCAACCGGCCGAGGCGAAGACCTGTTTGCCGTCGGGCGCCGCAGTCGTCGTGGTGCTGCCTGTCGTGCCGGTCGTCGTCGCCGGAGCGGTGGTCTCGGCGGTCACACCGCAGTTCGGGTTGCCGGAGCACTTGGCGACATAGAACGCAACGTCCTTGGCGTCCTGGCCGCGATAGAGGTCGGCCGGCATCGGGCCGGACGGGTCCGGGTAGGCGATCTGGCCGCGGATGACGTCCCGCATCGTCTGTTCCGAGAATCCCTGCTGCTTGTCGGAGGAGAACGCGTCGTCGAGGTTCGGCCCGATCGTGCCCTGCGACTTCGCGTCGGCCAGCGTATGGCACGAGGCGCACGAGGGCTCGCCCGGCTTCGCGGCGTTCAGGAACAGCTCCTTGCCGTGGCTCGGGTCGCCTGTCGTGACTCGTCCGACGGCACCGCAGCCCGACGCGGCGAGCACGGCGAGGAGCAGGAGGGCAGTGGCGACGGGTGTGCGCAGGGGCCGGGCTACGACGAGGGTTGGGGTACTCCGAGCGCCGCGACCGCCTCGTCGCGGCTCGGGTGAATCGTGAACACGCGGTCGAGGCCGGTGATCTCGAAGATCTTCGTGATGTTGTGGTCGCTGCAGACGAGCGACAGCTGGCCGTCGTTCGCCCGCAGCCGCTTGACGCCGCCCACGAGCACGCCGAGCGTCGTGGAGTCGATGAACGTGGTCGACGTGAAGTCGATGATCACCTGTGTGCCGCCCTGGGCGATCACCTCGAGCAGCTGCTGCTTGAACTCGGGCGCGGTGTACAGGTCGACCTCGCCTGCAAGCGAGATCACGTACGCATCGTCTGAGAGCTGCTCGGTCTTGATGTCGAAGTTCATCTCTACCCCCGGAGGTCGCTCACCGCAGGCGGAACCTGCCGCGTGAGTGTACTAGCCGGACGTGGAGGTCTTCGCGGTACCCGTCTTGGTGCTCGACGCCTTCTTCGCCGCGGCCTTCGACGCCGCCAGCTGCTGCTCGAGCGACTTCAGCTGCTGCCGGATGCTCGCCGCGGAGGTGTCACCGGGCGCGAGCTTCAGGAACCGCTTGTAGGCGGCGATCGCCGTCGGCGGGTCGTTCGCGGTTTGCGCCGCCTGGGCGAGCAGCACCTGGGTGGACGGGTCATCCGGGCTGAGCTTCGCGATCGTCTTGTAGGCATCCTCGGCTCGCGCGGTGGCCGACTGGTAGTTCTGGAGCGCCGTCGACTCCTGCTCGGTGACCCGGGTCTGGACGGCGGCGGCGATCGGGTCCTTGAGCGCGTTCGGATCGGCGAAGGCCTTTCCGAGCGGGGAGCTTGCGGGGGGCGGGAACGCCGACGACGGCAGCTGAACCGCGTTCGCGCTGGCCTGGGCGGCCGAGTAGTCGCTCGAGTACGTCTGCGCGAGCTGCTGATACTGGCCGGCGAGGTCGAGCAGCGCGTCCTGGTCCTTCGGAGCGAGCGCCGTGTACGCGAGGAGGGCGGCGACCGCGAGCTCTGTTTGGTGCTTCGTCTCGTACGCCGTCGCCAGGTCGCGCCAGGCGGCCTTGTCGTGACTATTGCGCTCGACCTTCTTCTTCAGGCTCGAGATCGAGGTGCCGCTGCCGCCCCCGCCGAAGTTGAACGCGTTCTGGAGCGCCTGGGAAACACCGGTCGAGCCCGACCCGACGCCGAACACGACGAACCCACCCGCGAACACCACCGCGAGCACGACGAACATCCACTTGGCGTGGACACGCAGCCGCTGGAAGAACAGCTGCTCCTGCCACTGCGGCGGCTTCTGCTTGCGCGGAGCCGCCGCCGTTACGGCGCGGGCGCCTGCGCGAGCATTTTGCGTCGGGCGGCGCTTGCGATGTTGCGTACCTCTCGCCATGTGTCTTCGTCCTGCCTCCGGTACCGGGTGACGCCGTCGACGATCGTTTCGAGCACCCTCTCCGGCGAGCCGCCGAAGACGACAGCCGCAGCGGGATCCTCGACCGGATGGTAGGGGCTGCCCGCGAGCGACACCACCGTCAGGTCGGCGCGCTTGCCGGGTGCCAGGGTACCCACCTCCGAGTCGAGCCGCAGGGCGCGCGCTCCCTCCGCGGTCGCGAGGCGAAGGGCGTCCGCGGCCGAGAGTGCCTCGGCGCGTCGATCGCGGGCGCGCGCGAGGAGGATCGCGGCCCGCATCTCCTCGAAGAGGTCGAACGAGTGCGCCGACGCGGGGGAGTCCGTCCCGATGCCGGTTCGCACACCGGCATCGCGGAGCAGCTTGAGCGGCGCGATGCCGCAGCCGAGCAGCGCGTTCGACCGCGGACAGTGGGCGACAGGTACGTCACGGTCGGCGAGCAGCGCCACGTCCTGCGGCTCGAGCTCGACGCAGTGGGCGCACAAGAGCTCCGGGCCGAGCACCGGCTCGAGCGTCTCCACCGACCGCTTCCCCGTCGGCGGCACGAGGATCGGGATCCCCTTCAGCGGCCCGGAGCCGTGCAGGAGCCACTCGTCCTCGTTCGCGTTCTCTGCCAGATGCGTCCCCACCGGAACGCCGAGCGACAGGCAGAAGCGGTATGTGTCGAGCGAGCAACTGTAGGGCGCGTGCGGGGAGATGCCGATCCGCACCAGGTTCGTCTCGGAGACGAGCGCGCGCTTCTCCTCCCACTGCCGACGCGCCTCCTCCGGGTCGGCGGCGAACACCTCGAGATGCACGACCGCGCGCAGCCCGAAGTCGGCGGCCGCTGCCGCGGCCGCTCCCGAGAAGCTGTAGTCCGCCGTCGTCGTGATTCCGGAGCGCAGGGAGTCGATGACGCCGAGCCGAGCGATCGCCAGCATCTCCTCGGGCGAGAGGCGCCCTTTCCGCTCGACGTGCAGGCGGATCCAGGGGCCGAACGGCTCGCCGTCGCCGAACCCGGCGTAGTTCGCGTACTCGAGGTGCGAGTGCGCGTTCACAAAGCCCGGGACGATCGCCGACTGACCGTGGTGGACATCGGCCCGTCCCTGCCCGACGTGCGTGATGCGGCCCTCGTCGTAGCGGATGAGGCCACCCTCGATCGGCGGCCCGTCCACGGGCAGCACCCAGTCCGCGGAGATCTCGGTCAAGTCCCGACGGGCCAGGTCTCGGTGCGGCGCTCGGAGCGCCGCTCGAGCAGCACGGAGGCCCAGATCGAGGCCTCGTAGAGGACGAGCAGCGGGATCGTCTCCATGATCGTCGTCACCGGGTCGACGCCCGGCAGCGCGACCCCGATGCAGCAGACGACGAAGTAGCCGACTCGGCGGCTCCGTCGCAGCGTGCGGGTCGAGAGGATGCCGATGCGTGTCAGGCCGACCACGAACAGCGGCAACTCGAAGACGATGGCCATCGCGACGAGCACCTTGGCGGAGAAGCCGATGTAGTCGCGGGCCCGGATCAGCGTCGTGTACTGCGATTTGTCGTAGTTCGTCAGGAAGTGCGCCGCCTTGGGCAGCGCGATCTCGTAGCCGAACGCGACACCGACGGCGAGCAGCGCGACCGAGATGAACGAGAAGATGCGGAGCAGCCGCTCGTGCGCCGGGTCGAACGCCGGCAGGAAGAACGACCACGTCTGCCAGATGATCACCGGCAGCGCGACCAGGAAGCCGGCGTAGACCGACAGCCACAGCGAGGTCATGAACGGCTCGCCGATCGTCAGCGTCGTCAGGTGCCGCTTGCCCTTGGGCAGCTCGAGCTCGAGCGCGTGAATCAGGTGCCGGTGGAAGACGTAGGCGACGATGAAGCCGACGACGACCGCGCCGATACAGACGAAGAGACGCTGTCGCAGCTCTTCGAGGTGCTCGACGAGCGTCGCCTCCTCGCCGTGCCCCAGGCGACGCGGCAGGCGGACGCGGCGCATGGCCTACCTAGCCGACGTGCTCGTTCTCGCGGGTCTCTACGTGAGTCGTCGCGTCGTGCGTCGCGGGCGGCAGCTGGGTCGCCTCGGTCACCTCGTGCTTGACGCCCGTGACCGAATCCTTGAACTCACGCATTCCCGTGCCGAGCGAGCGCCCGATCTCCGGCAGCCGCTTCGCGCCGAAGAGCAGGAGGGCGACGAGCAGCAGCAGGATGATCTCGGGAGCGCTGATGTTTCCCATGCCGAGAGCGTAGCAGCGTTTCGGCCGCCCGAGAACGCGGGGAGACCATCGGTGAAACCGCTGCCTCGGACACGGCCTTGGCTACGATGCGAGGCACACGGACGGGCTACCGGGCCTGTTCGACGGCCCTCAGGAGTCGCACACGATCCATGGCAACGCTGGAGCTGAAGAACCTGCACGTCGCCCTCGAGGACGGCACCGAGATCGTCAAGGGCGTCGACCTTTCGATCTCCTCGGGCGAGGTGCACGCGATCATGGGCCCGAACGGGTCCGGCAAGTCGACCCTTGCCTACGCGATCGCCGGTCACCCAGCCTACGAGATCACCGACGGGCAGATCCTGCTCGACGGTCGTGACATCACGAAGGCAGAGGCCGACGAACGCGCGCAGGCCGGGCTTTTCCTCGCGTTCCAGTACCCGCACGCGATCCCGGGCGTCACCGTCACGAACTTCCTTCGCCAGGCGCTGAACGCGGTGCGCAAGGCGAAGAACGGTGGCGTCGACGACCCGATGCCGGTGCCCGAGTTCCGTAAGACCTTCCTCGGCAAGATGGACGATCTCAAGGTGAGCCGGGAGCTTGCGTCGCGCTACCTGAACGACGGGTTCTCCGGCGGGGAGAAGAAGCGCGTCGAGATCCTGCAGATGGCGATGCTCGAGCCCAAGATCGCCGTGCTCGACGAGACGGACTCCGGTCTCGACATCGACGCGCTGAAGGTCGTCGCCGAGGGCGTGCAACAACTCGTCGGCCCCGACATGGGCGCACTCGTGATCACGCACTACCAGCGCATCCTCAACTACATCAAGCCCGATTTCGTGCACGTGTTCGTCGGCGGGCGTATCGTCGAAGAGGGCGGGCCGGAGCTGGCCGAGAAGCTCGAGGAGTTCGGCTACGAACAGTGGGACGAGGGGAAGGAGGCCGCCTGATGGCTCAGACCGAGAGCGAGATCGTCCAGGGGATCGGCTCCGACTACGAGGTGAAGTACGGCTTCCACGTCCCCGAGGACTACTTCTTCAAGTCGGGTAAGGGGCTGTCCCACGAGCTCGTCGACGCGATCTCCTCGCACAAGAACGAGCCCGACTGGATGCGGAAGTTCCGCCACCGCTCGCTCGACTACTTCCTCGCCAGGCCGATGCCGAGCTGGGGCGGCATGCCGTCGCTGCACGAGATCGACTTCGACTCGATCCACTACTACATCAAGCCGACCGAGAACCAGGCCGAGTCGTGGGAGGACCTCCCGCCCGACATCAAGGACACCTGGGACAAGCTCGGGATCCCCGAGGCGGAGAAGAAGTACCTGGCGGGCGTCGGCGCTCAGTACGAGAGCGAGGTCGTCTACCACAAGTTGCAGGAGCAGCTGACCTCGCAGGGCGTGATCTTCCTCGACACCGACACCGCGCTCCGCGAGCACGAGGACATCTTCAAGGAGTACTTCGGGACGATCATCCCGCAGAACGACAACAAGTTCGCGGCGCTGAACAGCGCGGTCTGGTCGGGCGGCTCGTTCATCTACGTGCCGCCCGGCGTCAGGATCGAGCTGCCGCTCCAGGCCTACTTCCGGATCAACGCGGCCAACATGGGCCAGTTCGAGCGCACGCTGATCATCGTCGACGAGGACGCCTACGTGCACTACGTCGAGGGTTGCACGGCTCCGATCTACTCGACCGACTCGCTGCACTCGGCCGTCGTCGAGATCGTCGTCAAGCCGGGCGGCCGCTGCCGCTACACGACGATCCAGAACTGGTCGACCAACGTCTACAACCTGGTCACGAAGCGCGCGGTTGCCTACGACAACGCCACCATGGAGTGGGTCGACGGGAACCTGGGCTCGAAGCTGACGATGAAGTACCCGGCGATCTGGCTGCTCGGAGAAGGCGCGCACGGGGAGGTGCTGTCGATCGCGTTCGCCGGCAAGGGCCAGCACCAGGACGCGGGTGGCAAGTGCGTGCACGTCGCCAAGAACACTTCGAGCGTGATCACCTCGAAGTCGATCTCCAAGAACGGCGGCCGTGCCGGCTATCGCGGCTTGCTCGAGGTGGCGAAGGGCGCGACCGGCTCGAAGTCGAAGGTCGTCTGCGACGCGCTGATCCTCGACGACGAGTCGCGCTCCGACACCTATCCGTACATCCAGATCGACGAGAGCCAGGTCGATATCGGCCACGAGGCGACGGTCTCCAAGATCGGCGAGGAGCAGCTCTTCTACCTGATGTCGCGCGGGCTCTCCGAGGCTGAGGCCTCGGCGATGGTCGTCAGCGGCTTCGTCGAGCCGATCACGAAGGAGCTGCCGCTCGAGTACGCCGTCGAGATGAACCGCCTGATCCAGTTGCAGATGGAGGGCAGCGTCGGGTGATCGTCGAGCACGTCGACTTCATCGCCGTGCCGGTCACGGACATGGAGCGCTCGACCGCCTGGTACCGCGACACCCTCGGCCTGCCGCAGACTCGCCTCGACGGGTTCCCGGAGTTCAAGGTCGGCGACAACGCCTTTCTGTATCTGCTCGACATGGACGCGATCGGCTCGCACTTCCAGGGGCCGCACACCGCCGGCTTCGCGCTGAGGGTCGCGGACGTCGCCGAGGCGAAGCGCGAGCTCGAGGAGAGGGGCGTCGAGTTCTACGGAATGACGGACACGGGTGTCTGCCACATGGCGTTCTTCTCGGATCCCGACGGCAACGCGCTCGTCTTGCACCGGCGCTACGCGCCGCAGGACTGATGCCGACGCTGACCCGCGAGGACGCCGCGAAGCGGTACGAAGCGCTGCCCCTGCCGACAACTGCGGACGAGCACTGGCGCTTCACCGACCTGCGCGGCTTCGACCCCGCCGGCTTCGTCGCAAACGGCCATGACCGGGGACTGTCCCCGGCCATGCTCGAGCTTGACGTGTCCGGCAGGGCTCTGATGAGCGAGACCGGCATCGAGATCGTCTCGGCGCCCGAGGGGGTCACGTTCGAGCCGCTTCCCGCCGACACCGAGGCGACGCTCGTGCCCGTCGACGACAAGTTCGCCCTCGAGAACCTGGCGCGCTGGCAGCACGGCCTGCTCGTTCGCGTCCCGAAGGGCGTCGAGCTCGAGCGTCCGCTCTACGTCCAGGTGCGCTCGAACGGCGGGTCGCTCTACTGGCGGATGGTCGTCGTCGCCGAGGAGGGTGCGCGCTTCACCCTGATCGAGGAGTACACGTCGGCCGCCCCCGACACGATCGCCTACACGAACGCCGTCGTGGAGCTGCACGTCGGCCCGCAGGCGAAGATCGAGTACGTCTCGCTGCAGAACCTCTCGCGTGAGACCTGGCACTTCGGCCGGCACAAGGCGCTGCTCGAGCGCGACTCCGAGCTGGACTGGGTGATCGGCGGCTTCGGCTCCAAGAAGGGGAAGGTGTGGATCGAGAACGACCTCGCCGGCCCCGGAGCCACCTCGCGCGTCACCGGCGCGTACTTCGCCGACGGAAGCCAGCACCTCGACTACGACACCTTCCAGGAGCACATCGCCCCGTCGACCGAGAGCGACTTCGCCTTCAAGGGCGCGCTCCGCGAGCAGGCGACCGCCGTCTGGCGCGGGATGATCCGTGTCGAGGAGGGCGCGCAGAAGACGAACGCCTATCAGGAGAACCGCAACCTGCTCCTCTCCAGCGAGGCGCATGCCGATTCGATCCCGGGCCTCGAGATCATGGCGAACGACGTGCGCTGCACCCACGGCGCCACGCTCGGCCGGATCGGTCGCGAGGAGCTCTTCTACCTGATGGCACGCGGGCTCTCCCGCGCCGAAGCCGAGCGGCTGATCGTGCGCGGCTTCTTCCAGGACGTGCTCGACCGGATCGAGCTCGAGCCGGTGCGCGAGGCGCTCGGCGCCGCGCTCGAGGCGCGTATCCCGCAGGCGTAGGACCTTCCCGCTCAGCGCTTCCGCGGATGACCGGCCGGTGGTTCGGGCGGAGGATCGCTGCTACCACATCACCTGTCTGGGAGGTGGGGGATGTTCACGTACGTCGCGCTGATCAAGCTGACCCCCGAAGGCCGGGAGGGCTTGAAGGAGGCGCCGAAGTACCTCGAGAAGATCAAGTTCTTCGTCGAGGAGCAGAAGGGCGAGCTCATCGAGACCTTCGCGATGATGGGCCCGTGGGACTTCTTCGCCGTCGTCAAGTATCCGACGGTCGAGGCGGCCTTCACGGCGCATGCGAAGGTCGCGACCCTCGATGTGATCGAGGTCGAGACCTTCCCGGTCGAGGAGGTCGAGCTCTTCATCAAGGCTCTCGTCTAGGCGACCACGGAGTCTCTGACGAGGCGGGCGGGGGCCGCGGAAGCGCGGCCTCCGTCCTGTTCTACGTGGTTTCCCCGAGGCAGCTCCGGCCGCCGCCGGGCACGGTCGGGGGGTGAGTGCGAGGCGCTTCCTCTGGGTGCTCGGCCCCGGGTTGATGGTGATGCTCGCCGACACCGATGCGGGCAGCGTCGTCACCGCGGCGCAATCTGGAGCGGCGTGGGGCTACCGGCTTCTGCTGCTCGAGGTGCTGCTCGTGCCGGTGCTCTACCTCGTGATGGAGCTGACCGTGCGGATCGGCATCACGACCGGGAAGGGCCACGCCGAGTTGATCCGGGAGCAATTCGGGCCTGTCTGGGCGTTCGTCTCCGTGGGCACGCTCGTGGTGGCCGCCGTCGGCGCGCTCGTGACCGAGTTCGCCGGGATCGCCGGCGTCGCCTCCCTGTTCGGGATACCGCCTGCTGCCGCCGTCGTGCCGGCGGCAGCCTTTCTCGTCTGGCTCGTGCTCGCGGGCACCTACCGCCGTGTCGAGCTTGTCGGTGTCGGTCTCGGCCTCTGCGAGCTCGCCTTCGTCCTCGCCGCCGTGCTCGTCCACCCGCACACGGCTGCCGTGGCCGGCGGGCTCTCGCCCTCCCAGCCGCTCGGCTCACCGGGCTATCTGGCGCTCGTCGCCGCGAACGTCGGTGCCGTCGTCATGCCCTGGATGGTCTTCTACCAGCAGGGCGCGGTGCTGGACAAAGGGCTGCGGCCCCGCGATCTGCGCCTCGCGCGGATCGACACCGCGGTCGGCGCCGTGCTGACGCAGCTCGTGATGGCATCGGTGCTCGTCGTCACGGCCGCGACCCTCCACGCGCGTGGGCACGGCCTGCACGGAGTCGGGGATCTCGCGACGGCGCTGACCCCGGCGCTCGGAGGCTCGGCTGCGCGCCTCGTTCTCGGCGCGGGTCTCGTCGGCGCCGCCCTCGTCGCAGCGATCGTCGTTTCGCTCGCCCTCGCCTGGGCGATTGCAGAAGCGTGCGGGCGACCGCGGAGTCTCCGGGACGCGCCCCGCGCCGCGCCGCTCTTCTACGGGATCTTCGCCGCGGCGGTCGTGACCGGGGCGACGCTCGTGCTCGCCAGCCGCTCGCTCGTCCGGCTCGCCGTCCACGTCGAGATCCTGAACGCACTGCTCCTGCCGCTCGTGCTCGGCTTCCTCGTGGTGCTCGCGGTCCGTGTCCTGCCGCGCCCCTATGCGCCGCGTCGCGGGGGACGGCTGGCACTCGCCGGCATGGTGGTCTCGGTGGTCGTGGTCGGCTTCCTGTCGATCGCGCTGTTCTTCATCTAGCCGCTAGTCCAGCAGCCCGCGCTCGGCGAGCGAGCGCTCGAGCTCGGCCAGTCGCTCCTCCAGGTGCGCCAGGCGCCGTTCGACGGAATCCGGCTCCGCTGCTGCCTCTGCGCTCTCGCCCAGGAGGTGCGTCCACCGCTCCTCGCGCTGGCCCGGCCGGCGCGGCAGGAGGTGCGCGAGCTCGCGCACCGACAGCGTCTCGAGCGTCTCGTTCACGGCATCCCCGTCCTCGAGGCGATGCAGTCGCTCCGTCCGGGCCTTCAGCTCCGACGCCGTCTGCGGCCCGCGCAAGATCAGCACGGCGAGCACCGCGAGACCTGCGTCGTCGAGGCCGAGCGCTTCGCCGAGCAGGTGCCGGTACTTGACCGCCCGCGAGCCCTGACCGGAGGCGAGCCGCGCCCAGCCGATCCGGCCGAGCTCCTGCACGGCGGCGTGCACCTGCCCCTCCTCGAGCGACAGCACGGGGTCGCGGTTCGACGACTGGTTGCAGGCGAGCCGCAGCGCGTTCAGCGAGAGCGGGTACTGGTCGGGTGTCGTTCGCTGCTTCTCGACCAGGCAGCCGAGGACACGGAGCTGCACGGGGTCGAGGCGGTGGAGGGTCAACTGCGGACGAGCGGCTTGTACCTGATCCGGTGCGGCTCGAGCGCCTCCGGCCCGCGCGTCTCCCGCACCCAGTCGGCGTACTCGCCCCACGAGCCCTCGAACCAGGTGGTCTGCGAGTCGCCCTCGAACGCGAGGATGTGCGTCGCCACGCGGTCGAGAAACCAGCGGTCGTGCGTGATCACGACGGCGCAGCCGGCGAAGTCGAGCAGCGCGTCCTCGAGCGCGCGCAGCGTGTCGACGTCAAGGTCGTTCGTCGGCTCGTCGAGGAGCAGCACGTTGCCTCCGCTGCGCAGAAGCTTGGCGAGATGGACGCGGTTCCGCTCCCCTCCCGAGAGCTGTCCGACCGGTTTCTGCTGGTCCGAGCCCCTGAAGTTGAACCACGAGGTGTACTGCCGCGAGTTGATCTCCTTCTTGCCGAGCAGCACCACGTCCTGACCGCCGGAGATCTCCTTCCAGACCGTGCTCTTCGGGTCGAGGTCGCCGCGCGACTGGCCGACGTAGGCGAGCTGCACCGTGTCGCCGATCCGCAGCTCGCCGGCATCCGGCTCGAGCTCGCCGGCGATCATCCGGAAGAGCGTCGTCTTGCCGGCGCCGTTGGGCCCGATCACGCCGACGATCCCTGCCGGCGGCAGCGAGAACGAGAGACTCTCGACGAGCAGCCGGTCGCCGAAGCCCTTCGCGACCTCCGTCGCGTCGATCACGAGGTCGCCGAGCCGCGGGCCGGGCGGGATGTGGATCTCCACGCGGTCGAGCTTCACCGCGTCCTCCTCGGCGAGCAGCCGCTCGTAGGCGCCGAGGCGCGCCTTCGACTTCGCATGCCGGGCGCGCGGCGCTGCGCGCACCCACTCGAGCTCCCGTTGCAGCGTGCGCCTGCGAGCCGACTCGGTCTTCTCCTCCTGGGCGAGCCGCTGCTCCTTCTGCTCGAGCCAGCCGGAGTAGTTGCCCCGATAGGGGATGCCCCGGCCGCGGTCGAGCTCCAGGATCCAGCCCGCGACGTTGTCGAGGAAATAGCGGTCGTGGGTGACGGCGACGACGGTGCCCTTGTACTCGGCCAGGAAGCGCTCGAGCCAGAACACCGACTCGGCGTCGAGATGGTTCGTCGGCTCGTCGAGCAGCAACAGGTCGGGCGCGCTCAGGAGCAGCCGGCAGAGCGCCACCCGTCGGCGCTCGCCGCCGGAGAGCGCTGTCACGTCGCGGTCGCCGTCCGGCAGGCGAAGGGCGTCCATCGCGTGGTCGAGGTGCGCGTCGAGCTCCCACGCGCCGGTCCGGTCGATGCGATCCTGGACGCGCGCCTGCTCGGTGAGCAACGCGTCGAAGTCCGCGTCGGGCTCGGCGAACGAGGCGGAGATCGCGTTGAACCGGTCGAGCAGGTCGCGCAGCTCGCGGACGCCGTCCTCGACGTTCTCGCGCACGGTCTTCGCGGGGTCGAGCTCGGGCTCCTGCTCGAGCAGCCCCGCGCTCGCGCCGGGGGCCAGGTCGGCCGCGCCCGAGGACGGCTCCTCGAGCCCGGCCATGATCCGCAGCAGGGTCGACTTGCCGGCGCCGTTCGGCCCGAGCACGCCGATCTTCGCGCCCGGGAGGAACGACAGCGAGATGTTCGCGAGCACCTGCCGGTCCGGGCCGTAGAACTTGTCGACCCGGAACATCGTGAAGACGTACTCGTAGGAGCTCACGGCCGGGCCACGATAGCGGTGGGCGCCGGGTGCCGTAGACCCCGCGGTAACCTGTCCGGCATGGCCGTGACCTCAGTGCCGAAGCTCGACGCCCACAAGCTGCGGGCGGACTTCCCGATCTTCGAGCAGCAGTTCCACGGCCGGCCGCTCGCGTTCCTCGACTCGGCCGCGAGCTCGCAGAAACCGCGCCACGTGCTCGAGGCGATGACCCATTTCTACGAGACGTCCTATGCGAACGTGCACCGTGGCGTCTACGAGCTGGCGGAGCGCGCCACCGAGGCCCTCGAGCATGCGCGCGAGCGCTGCCGCGCCTTCGTGAACGCCCCGGCAGCCCACGAGATCATCTTCGTGCGCAACGCGACCGAGGCGATCAACCTCGTCGCCTACGCCTGGGGGCTCGCGAACCTCGGCCCCGGCGACGTCGTGCTCGTGACGGAGCTCGAGCACCACGCCAACTTCGTCCCGTGGCAGTACATCGCGGGCAAGACCGGCGCCGAGTTCCGGATGCTCCCCGTCGAGGCGGACGGGACGCTCCACCTCGAGCAGCTCGACGAGCTCGCGGGCAGCGGCACCGTCAAGGTGGTCGCGACCGGCTACGTCTCGAACGTGCTCGGAGGGTCGAACGACGTGCCGCGCATCGCCGCGTGGACGCACGAGCGCGGCGCGATCCACGTGTGCGACGCGGCCCAGGCGGCGCCGCACAAGCTCGTCGACGTGCAGGCGCTGGGCTCCGACTTCGTCGCCGTCAGCGGCCACAAGATGCTCGGCCCGAGCGGCATCGGCTTCCTCTGGGGCCGGTCGGAGCTCCTCCGTTCGATGGATCCGTTCCTGACCGGCGGTCACATGATCCGCCGGGTGCGCGAGAACGAGTCGACGTGGGGCGAGCTGCCGCACAAGTTCGAGGCCGGCACCGCGCCGATGGCCGAGGCCGTCGGGCTCGGAGCGGCGATCGACTACCTCGAGGCGGTCGGTCTCGAGGCGATAGAGCAGCATGAGCACGAGCTCGTCGCCTACGCCCTCGACCGTCTTGCCGAGATCCCCGGCGTCACGACCTGGGGGCCACCTGCCGACCGGCGCGCGGGCATCGTCAGCTTCGACGTGCAGGGCGTGCATCCACACGACGTCGCCCAGATCCTCGATCTCGACGCGGTCGCGATCCGGGCGGGGCATCACTGCTGCCAGCCGCTGATGCAGCGCCTCGGCGTGGCCGCGACGAACCGGGCGAGCTTCTACCTCTACACCGTCCCCGAGGAGATCGACCGTCTCGCCGCGGGATTGTGGCGGGTCAAGGAGACGTTCGGAGTCTAGTGCCCCTTCCAGCGACACTCGCCGGTCTCTCCCCCGCGATCGCGCGGCGCGCTGCCGCGTCCTCAGTCGCGTCGATAGTCGCAGCTATCGACGCTCCCTGCGTCCTTGCATCGCTTGGTGCTCACGGCCGAGAGACTCGACAGTGCCACTGGAAGGGGCACTGATGTCGGAGCTCGACCAGCTCTACCGGGAAGTCATTCTCGACCACTACAAGAACCCGCGCGGTCACGGCGCGCTGGAGCCGCACGACGCCCACGCCGAGGGGCAGAACCCGCTCTGCGGCGACGAGGTGTCGATCTACGTCCGCTTCGGCGCGGACGGCGAGACGATCGAGGAGGTCGGCTTCGAGGGTCGCGGCTGCGCGATCTCGCAGGCGGCCACCTCGATGCTGACCGAGCTGGTCAAGGGGCGGAAGGCGGCCGACGTCGCGGCGCTGCCGAAGGACGACCTGCTCGAGGAGATCGGCATCCCGCTGACGCCGATCCGCCTCAAGTGCGCGATCCTCGGCCTCGGCGTGCTCAAGGTCGCGCTGCACCGGGCGAAGGGAACACCGCTGCCCGAGGAGTGGCAGGGCCTCGCGGACGAGCTGCAGATCGACTGACGTGCCGTCGATCGACGTCGCTCCGATCGAGGAGTTCGGCCCCGGCTCGACGAAGATCGTCACCGTCGGCTGGACGTCGATCGGGGTCTACAACTGCAACGGCACGCTCTACGCCCTCGAGGATCGCTGCTCGCACGATGACGGGCCGCTCTGCGAGGGCGAGTGGGAGGAGGACCGCTGCCGGGTGATCTGCCCTCGCCACGGCTCCGCGTTCGACCTCGCCACGGGCAGGCCGCTGTCGCTGCCCGCGTTCCAACCGGTCGAGACGTACCCGGTTTCGGTCGCGGACGGCATCGTGAAGGTGGACGTCGCATAGACCCCGTCCGCTGCTGGGAGACGGCCGACCCGGCCTACGCCTTCTACCACGACGAGGAGTGGGGCCGCCCGGTGCGCGACGAGGCCGGCCTGTACGAGCGGCTCTGCCTCGAGGGGTTCCAGTCGGGGCTCTCCTGGCTGACGATCCTGCGGAAGCGAGAAGGATTCAGGGCGGCGTTTCGCGGCTTCGAGCCCGAGGCGGTGGCGCAGTTCGGCGAGCGCGACGTGCACCGCCTGCTCGCCGATGCCGGGATCGTCCGGCACCGGGGCAAGATCGAGGCGGCGATCGCGAACGCGCGCGCCACGGTCGCCCTGCGCGACTCGACGCCGCTGCCCGAGCTCTTCTGGTCGTTCGCACCCGACGAGCGCCCCGCCCCGGTCTCGACTGCGGACTGGGCCGCGTCGACCCCCGAGTCGGTCGCGCTCTCGAAGCGGCTGAAGGCGGCGGGCTTCCGATTTGTCGGGCCGACCACCGTCTACGCCGCGATGCAGGCATGCGGCGTCGTCGACGACCACCTCGCGGGCTGCCACGTCCGGGCGGCCGTCGAGGCAGCGCGTCGTCCGTCCTGACCCATCCGCTATGGTTTTGAGATCCGCGGAAAGGAGGTGGTCCGGCGTTGGAGACTTCAAGTACGGGCAGTGGAGGTACCAGCTCGTAGAGGCGTGTCCCCGGGACCTGAACCGGGAATCGCCTAGCCAGCGTGGGGGACTCGCGTAACGCGCCGCCTTTTCGGCCGGAAGCGCCTCTACGAAATCCCAGCTGGTCACCGGATGAGGGCCGCCCTTCGGGGCGGCCCTTCTCGTTCCGGCTCGCTCAGGCTGCGCGGCGGAGCTGCTCTTCGAACGGGACGAGCGGGAGGCGGAAGGTGTCGACGGCATCCGGGCTCGACACGACATTGTCCCCCGCCTCGATCATCGTCACCTGGTCGGTCGTGAGCGGCGCGCCCGGGGCCCACTGCGTGAGCTGCGCGCCGAAGCGCGCGAGCGAGATCGGCACGTGGACGAGCCGCCGGCGCTTGCGCAGGACACGCGCGATCGTGAGGTAGAGCTCGTTCCACGTGACGACGTCCGGCCCGCCCAGCTCGAACGTGCGGTTCGCGGCTGCGGGGAGCTCGAGCGAGCGGGCGAAGTGCTCCGCGACGTCGTCGACCCAGATCGGCTGGATGCGCTGCAGGCCCGAGCCGATCACCGTGACGACCGGTGAGTAGCGCACCTGCTTGACGAACGTGGGCAGCGCTCCGCCGCGGCCGAAGACGAAGCTTGGCCGGAAGATCGTGTGCTCGAGCCCGGAGGCGGCGACCTCGTGCTCCATCGCCCACTTGGCGCCGAAGTACGGGACGAGGTCCTTCGTCTGCTCGGTGATGCCGAGCGCGCTCATCAGCACGAAGCGGCCGATGCCGGCGTCCTTCGCGGCCGCGACGAGGTTCCTCGTGCCCTGCGTCATCACGTGGTCGAAGTCAGCCTGCGAGCCCTTGATGATCGCGACGAGGTGCACGACCTGCGTGCACCCCTCGACGGCCGACCGGAGGCTTGCGGGGTCGGTTACGTCGCCGACGGCGAGCTCGGCGCCGAGGTTCGCTGCCGGCGCCCCGCGCTGAGCGCTCCGCACGAGCGCCCGGACCTCGACGTCGTGCGCGCGCAGCGCATGCACGACGCGTGGGCCGATGAAGCCCGTCGCGCCGGTGACGAGGACCTTCACTTCGTGAAGTTCTGCCAGTAGCGGGACGGAGTCGGGCCGCGCTGGCCCTGGTACTTCGAGCCCAGCATCGAGCTGCCGTACGGGGCGGAGGCGGGCTCGGTCATCTGCATGAAGGAGATCTGGCCGATCTTCATGCCGTAGTAGATCGTGATCGGGAGGTTGGCGACGTTCGAGAGCTCGAGCGTCACATGGCCGTCCCAGCCGGGGTCGATGAAGCCGGCGGTCGAGTGGATCAGCAGCCCGAGCCGGCCGAGCGAGCTCTTCCCGTCGAGTCGGGCGACCAGGTCGTCAGGGAGGCTCACACGCTCGAGCGTCGAGCCGAGCACGAACTCGCCGGGGTGGAGGATGAACGGACGGTCGCCGTCGACCTCGACCTCCTCGGTCAACGCCTCCTGAGGCTCCTTGACGTCGATGAACGGGTAGCGCGCATTGTGGAAGACGCGGAAATAACGGTCGACGCGCACGTCGACGCTCGACGGCTGCAGGAGCGCCTCGTCATACGGGTCGATGCCGATGCGGCCGTCGGCGATGAGCCGCGCGATCGTGCGATCGGAGAGGACCACGCGCTGATTCTTCCATCAGCGCGTCGGCGAGCGCGGTGAGTCCCTTCAGGAACGCCTCGCGCTCGCGCGGCTCGAGCGCGGCGAGCGCCTGTTCGAGTGGACGGCTGCGGCCGGCCAGCCACCCGCGGACGGGCTCTTCGGTCGCAGGCGCGAGTGCGACGACCGTGCGCCGGCGGTCGGCGGGATCCTCGCGGCGGGCTACGAGGCCGTGCTCCTCGAGGTCGCGAGCGAGCTTGCTCGCGGCCGGAAGGGTCAGGCCGAGCTCGCGTGCGAGGTCGCCGACGCTCCGCTCGCCCTCAGTACCGATCTGCGCCAGCACGGCGACGTGGCGGCGCCCGAGAGGCGGTTCGCCGCCGACGAGCGCGAGCAGCTCCGGCGTCGGCCGCCGCCGCGCCCAGAGGCCGCGCATCACGCGTTGCAGCAGCGTCCGTAGCGTCGACACCTGATCTTCAGTTACCATGTGGTAACTATTACCGAGAGTGAAGGAAAGGGGGTGAAGGACACATGTGTGGAGGACATCATCATCACCACCGCTTCGGGCGCCGCGGCTTCCCGAACCGCGAGCAGCTCGTCGAGCGGCTCCAGGGCTACCGCGAGCACCTGCAGGCGGAGCTCGAGAACGTCGAGGAGCTGCTCCAGCGGCTCGCCGACGGCGAGCCGCCGGAGCAGCCGGCCGAGATCTAGCGTTTAGGCCCGCGCCGCGGCCGCCGCGGGCAGGTAGTACCGCTCGACGTACTCGATCACGGTGCGCGCCATCGAGAAGCGCGGCGCCAGCTCGGCGATCGAGCTCTTCATCATCCGGGCCCAGTCGTCCCGCGCCTCGAAGCGCGGGACGACCTCGTGCTCGAGCAGCGTGTACAGCTGCTCGGTATCGGACTCGTCGGAGACCCCGTCGATCGCCCAGCCGTACGCCGGGTCATACGCCTCGGCCCACCAGCCGTCGAGGACGGACAGATTGAGCACGCCGTTCACCGCCGCCTTCATCCCACTCGTCCCCGATGCCTCGTACGGGCGCCGCGGCGTGTTCAGCCAGATGTCGCAGCCGGGGATGATCGCGCGCGCGAGGTCGATGTCGTAGTCCTCGAGAAAGACGATGCGCCCGGCGGCGGCGCCACGTGAGAGCTCGACGATCTCCTGCATCACGTCCTTGCCGGGCGCATCCTGTGGGTGCGCCTTGCCGGCGACGACGAGCTGGACCGGGAGTGCGAGCAGCCGCTCGAGGTCGCCGTAGACGAGGCCGGCGCGCTTGTAGGTCGCGAAGCGGCGCGCGAATCCGATGGTGAGGAGATTCGGGTCGAATCGCGTCAGCTGCGCGAGCCGCGCCTTCAGCAGCTGGTGCGTGCGCAGCAGGGCCTCGTCGTCGAGCTCGTGCGCCGCGGGCCAGTTGGCCCACGCCGGCGGGGCCTCGGGTCGCACCCCGGTCTCCCGCAGGAGCTCGGCGAGCTGCGGCGCGAGCCACGTGCCGAGGTGAACGCCGTTCGTGATCGCGTCCACCGGCGTCGGCTCTCCCGGCCAGAGCCCGGCCCACATCTCGCGCGCCACTTCGCCGTGCAGCTCGGAGACGCCGTTTCGGTATGCCGAGAGGCGCAGCGCGAGCGGAGTCAGCCCGAACCCGGCGACGCCGTCACTGCGGCCGAGCGCGAGCAGATCGCTCTCCGAGATGCCCGCTTCCGCCGCGAGCGACCCGGCGTAGCGCAGCACGAGCTCGTCGCCGAAGACCTCGTTGCCGGCCGGCACCGGTGTGTGCGTCGTGAAGACGGTGCTCCGCCGGACTTCCTCGAGCGCCTCGGCGGTCGAGAGACCCCGGCCGACCCGCGTGCGGGTGCGCTCGATCTGCAGGAACGCCGAGTGGCCCTCGTTGACGTGGTAGACGCTCGGGTGGATGTCGAGCGCGTGCAGCGCCCGCACGCCCCCGACTCCGAGCAGGAGCTCCTGGCGGATGCGGTGCTCGCGGTCTCCGCCGTAGAGGGCGTCCGTGAGCATGTCGACGTCGAGCAGGTACAGCGGCACCGAGCCGGCGTCGTAGCGCCAGACGTTCGCCGTGACGGTCTCGCCGTCCAGCTCGACCTCGACCGACACGGGCTCGCGCTCGAGACCGAGCGCCTCCGGATCGAGCGCGTTGTACGTCTCGGTCTGACGCCCGGCGGCGTCGATGCCCTGACGAAAGTAGCCACCGCGGTAGAAGAGACCGACGCCGACCAGCGGGACGCCGAGGTCGGCGGCGGCCTTCAGGTGGTCGCCCGCGAGGACGCCGAGACCGCCCGAGTAGATCGGCAGCCTCGCCTCGAGGCCGAACTCCATGCTGAAGTACGCGACGAGGAGGTCCTCGCCGGCATGCGTCTGCGACCACCAGGAAGCGGTGCGGCTTGTCGTCTCGGAGCTCGTCATCTGGCCCGCGGCAACCTAGCGAAAGATGAGGCTATCGCCGCGGCGTGAACGTCAGGACCCTGGAGACCGCGATGCTTCCGTCGAGCCCACGCGCGACCGCCACGGCCTGCACGCGTTCGCCCTTCCGGAACCGCCCCGGGTCGACGAAGCCGCGGTAGGGGGACGAGTCGTCGATCGCGACTCTCTGCCACGAGCCGCCGGCGCGGCGCGTCGCGAAGGCGACGCTCACCGGCCCGCCGGGCACCTTCGCGCCGAGGACGTCGTAGGAGCTGAAGTCGTCGGCCGCCTCGGTCAGGCTCGGGGGGGAGGGCTTCGCAGCCGCGATCGTCCCGGGCAGGACGACGACCCGGCCGGAGACGGGGGGGATGGTGATGCTCAGCGAGCCCGGTGCGGTCGCGATCGGCACCTTGACGGTCGCCGCTGTGTCGCCGTTGTCGAACCCGACGACCACCTCCTTGCCCGTCGCGAGGTCGATTCGCGAGACGACGAGGACCGCCTGCTTCGCGTAGCGAACGACGGTCGCGCCGGTCGAGAGCGCCGGGTTCTCGTCGCGCAGGGCCGCGAGGGCCTTCAGGTGCGCCTCGAGCGGGTGGCCGACGATCGTCAGGGAGGAGCCTTGGCCGATCGGGGCGGAGCCGACGCGCGGCTCCGTCTGCCAGTCGGTCACCTTGGTGGGGAACATGTCCTCGCGCGCGGCCTTGTCACCGCCGGAGCCGATCATCCCAACCTCGTCGCCCCACTGGACGACCGGCGCGCCGCGCAGTAGGTACAGGAGGTCGTAGCCGAGCTCGACGTGCTTCAGGAGCGCGTCTCCGGACAGGCTCGGCGCCTGCGAGAGGATCTGCTGCGCGCCGCGTCCCATGTCGTGGTTGCCGAGGAACGTGGGGAAGGCCGGGTCGATCCCGTTCGACGTGCGGAAGTAGTCGTCGTCGTTCAGTCGGTCGGCGATCCCCTTGGCGCCGGAGGCGCCCGCCGCGTACCCGGTCGCGTACTGCTGGAACGGGAAGTCGAGCACCTGTGGCACGCCGCGGTTGCGCACGAAGTCGGAGAGGTCGATCGAGTCGTTCAGCGTCACCTCTCCGAAGATCGGGAAGTCGGCGATTCCGGCCGCCTTCGCGGCGGCGCGGATCTTCGGCACCCAGAGACGGAAGAACGCCGCGTTGACGTGCTTCGCGGTGTCGACGCGGAAGCCGTCGACGTGGAAGCGCGTGATCCACGAGGAGTAGATCTGCGCAAGGCCGGTCAGCACGTTCGGCTTCTCGGTGAACAGGTCGTCCAGCCCGTAGAAGTCCCCCTGCTCGAAGCACTCCTGGCTGCACGAGCTGAAGTCGATGTTGCCGCGGTCGTGGTAGTTCAGCGGGTCGTTCAGCCACGCAGGTGCCTTCTTGTTTCGGTCGGGCGGTGCGACGTACGGCACCTCCGGCATGTAGCGGGCGGCCAGACAGGGGAATTGCTTCGACGTGACGTACTTCGCGGGGTCGAAGAAGTGCCCGCGGCAGTCGCGGAAGCGGATGTCCGAGTAGGTGCCGGAATCGGCGAGCTCGATCACGTCGGCGGTGTGGTTCACGACCACGTCGAGGTAGACCTTCAGGCCGAGCGCGTGGGCGGCGTCGACCATGTCCTTGAAGTCCTGGTCGGTGCCGAGGTGGGGGTCGACGGTCGTGAAGTCGAGGCCCCAGTAGCCGTGGTAGGCGGCGCTGCCGTTCTCGACCGGGTCCTGCTTGAGCACCGGCGTCACCCAGAGCGCGGTGAAGCCGAGACCCTTGATCCGCTGCAGGTTCGCGGTGAGCCCTTTCAGGTCACCGCCGTGGTAGTAGCCCGTGTCCGTGGGGTCGTAGCCGGTGACATTCTTCGACCCCGACAGGCCGCCGGTGTCGTTGGACGTGTCGCCGTTCGCGTAGCGATCCGGCATCACGAAGTAGATGCGCTGCGAGGCGAGGCTCGACTGCGTCGGGAGCTGCGAGAGCGCCGCAAGCGCTGCCCCGGACGGCGGGCCCGCAGTCGAGCGGGCGCTCGAGCCCGTGGCGAGCGCCAGGACTGCAGCGATCGCCAGGAGCGCACTAGCGCAGCGGCGCACCCGACGCCTCGTCGAAGAAGTGCAGGTTCTTCGTGTCGATGGCGACGGGGACCTCGTCCCCCAGCTTCAGCTGCACGTGCGGCGGGAAGGAGGCGACGAGGTTCGGGCGCGAGCCGACGACGGTGTCGCCGCCCTCGCTCGCGAGGATCTCCTCCTCCTCGGTCTGCTCGGCCTTGATGTGCCGTGCATTGACGCGGAAGTACGCCATCGACTCGCCGCCGAGCGCCTCGACGAGCTCGACGCGCGCGGTCAGCTCGGGCAGGTCGGCGCGGCCGGAGCTCGGATGCAGGTCGCCGGCTCGCAAGCCGACGATCACGGGCCGGCCGTCGTACTCGCGCAGGCGCGGGTAGTGGCGCACGGCCTCATCGGCGATCGCGAGCGTGTGGCCGCCGAGGTTGACCGTGACGCCGCCGTTGACGTGCGCGGTCGCCTCCAGCAGGTTCATCGGAGGAGTGCCGATGAAGCCGGCCACGAACAGGTTCTCCGGCCGGTCGTAGAGCCGCTGCGGTGCGTCCACCTGCTGCAGCACGCCCTTGCTCATCACGGCGACGCGGTCGCCCATCGTCATCGCCTCGACCTGGTCGTGTGTGACGTAGATCGTCGTCGTCTGCAGCTCGCGCTGCAGCTTCGCGATGTCGGCGCGCATCTGGACGCGCAACTTCGCGTCCAGGTTCGAGAGCGGCTCGTCCATCAGGAAGACCTGCGGCTGCCGCACGATCGCGCGGCCCATCGCGACGCGCTGGCGCTGTCCGCCGGAGAGCTCCTTCGGGCGACGGTTGAGGTACGGCGTGAGGTCGAGCAGCTTGCCGGCCCACGCGACGCGCTCGTTGATCACGTCCTTGGGGGCGCGGCGCAGCCGCAGCCCGAACGCGATGTTCTCGGCCACACTGAGGTGCGGGTAGAGCGCGTAGTTCTGGAAGACCATCGCGATGTCGCGCTCCTTCGGCGACACGTCGTTGACGACGCGTCCGCCGATCGTGACCGTGCCGCCGGAGATGTCCTCCAGCCCCGCGACCATGCGCAGCGCCGTCGTCTTGCCGCAGCCCGACGGGCCGACGAGGACGAGGAACTCGCCGTCGTGGATGTCGAGCGTCAGGCTGAACACGGCCTGGACGCCGTTGTCGTAGATCTTGTCGACTTCGTCGAACGCGACGTCAGCCATGGCTACTCGATCCTCCAGAGGTGGAAGGCGGGACCGTCGGCGGGGAGGACGCCACCAGATGCGTCCTCGCCGTAGAGAGTGTCGAGGTTCGTGAACGGCGGGGAGATGGGCTCGTGCGCCGCGCGGGCCGCGAGGCACAACAGTCGTTCCGCACGCGTCTCGCGCAGGAAGGCGATCGCGTCGTCGGACACGTGCAGGTAGCGGATGCCGCCGTGCGCGAGCGTCTCGCTGCCGCGGCGCAGCATCGCCAGCTTGCGTACCTCGGACAGGAGCGCCGTGTCCCACGTCTCCGGACGATCCCACGGCATGGTGCGCCGTGCGTCCTCGCCCCAGGCGCCCTCGAGCCCGAGCTCGTCTCCGGCGAAGAGCATCGGCACGCCCGGCAGCGTCATCTGGAGGCCGATCCCGACGAGGTGGCGCTCGCGCGAGCCGGCGATCGTGCGGAAGCGGGCCACGTCGTGGCTGTCGAGCAGGTTCCAGGAGTTGACGACGGAGTCCCACGGCACGCCGGCCCGAAATCGCTCCATCGCGGCGACCACGTCGGTCCCCGGCAGGGACGGGACGCCGGCCGGGATGCCCCAGAACTGCTCCCGCTGCTCGGGGTCGGGATCGTCGCGCAGGAGCCACGTCCACAGCGGGCGCAGGAACCCGGAGTAGTTCATCACTCCGTGCCAGCCGCGGGCACCGAGGTCGGGCCGGAAGTCGTGGCCGTGCTCGGCGACGAGCAGCGCGTCACCAACCTGCGCGCGCATCCAGCGCGACACCTCGCGGTTGAGGTCGACGTCGCGGTAGCGCCCGGTCATGTTCGCGACGTCGACGCGCCAGCCGTCGAGGCCCAGCTCGAGGTAGCGGCGCAGGACGGCGCCGAAGCGGTCGTGCAGTTCGGCGCTCTCCCAGTTGAGCTTCGGCAGGTTGCGATGGCCGAGCCAGGACTCGTAGCCGCCCGGCAGCGCGTCGTCGAAGTAGTAGAACCCCCGCTCGGGCTGCGCGCCGGCGAGCGCGGCCCGGAACCACTCGTGGCCGACGCCGGTGTGGTTCGGCGTGATGTCGCCGACCAGGCGGATTCCGCGGTCGTGAGCGGCGCGTGCGAGCGACCGCAGCGCGTCGTCGCCGCCGAGCAGCGGGTCGACGTGGTCGAACGTCGTGGCGTCGTACCGGTGAGACGAACCCGCCGGGAAGAAGGGCGTCAGGTAGATCGCGTTCGCCCCCGTCGACTCGACGTGGTCGAGGTGCTGCTCGACGCCGCGGAGGTCGCCGCCGTAGAGCTCACGCGGGGTCGCGCGCCCGCGGCCGGTCGGCGGGGTGTCCCAGTCGCGCCGGATCGCCCAGTCGGGAGCCTCGACGTCGAGCCCGGAGGAGGCGAAGCGGTCGGGGAAGATCTCGTAGACGACCGAGCGCGCATGCCAGGCCGGTGCGGCCGGGCCGGTGGTGAGGACGAAGTCGTCCGCATCGGCGACCTCGTGCGCCGTCGGGCCGAGGGCGTTCACCCAGGCCCAGCCGGTGTCGCCGCCGGTCAGGAGCCAGCGGTAGCGGACGGCGGGGTTCCAGAGCGGGAACTCGGCCCGCCACCACGTGTCGGTGTCGCTCTCCTCGTCGACGATCGCCTCGACGTTGCGCGGCTCGCCGTCGCGCTCGTAGCGGAGCAGCACCCGGTCCGGGGAGAGGCCGTGCGGTACGCGCAGGCGCACGACGGCGTCGTCACCGAGCTCTGTGGGATGCTGCAGCACGTGGAGCTCGGACCCGTCGTGATGCGGCGCGTCGAGCAGGCCCTGCACGGTCTTGCCCGCTGTGGTCATCCCTTCACGGAGCCGGCAGTGAGGCCGCTGACGATCCACCGCTGCAGGAACATGAAGAGGATCGAGGCCGGCAGGGCGGCGAGCATCGCTCCAGCTGCGAACGGGCCCCACGTCTTGTCGTACTGGCCGGAGATCAGCTGGTTCATCCCGACCGGCAGCGTGAGGTGACTCGTGGTCTGCAGCAGTGCGGAGGCGATCACGAACTCGTTCAGCGTGAAGACGAACGAGATCAGGGCGACGACCGCCAGCACCGGTGCGGCGAGCGGCAGCACGACGCCCCAGAAGATCTGAGCAGCGGTCGCGCCGTCGACACGTGCCGACTCGTCGAGCTCGGTCGGGATCGTGTCGAAGAAGCCCTTCATCAGCCATGCCTGTACGCCCATCGCGCCGCCGAGGTAGACGATCACGACCGCTGCGAGCTTGTTCAGGCCTATCTCCGGGAAGATCCCGCCGAGGTTGTACACGATCAGGTAGATCGCCGCGACCGCGACGAACTGCGGGAACATCTGAATCAGCAACAGGCCGAGCATCCCGAGGCGGCGCCCCTTGAAGCGGAAGCGGCTGAAGGCATAGGCGGCGAGCGCGCCGAGCATGGTCGTGAAGATCGCCGTCAGGCCGGCGACCAGCATCGAGTTGCCGAACCACCGGAGGTACTGCGTGTCCTGCTTCGCGCCGGTGGTCGCGATCACGTTGTTGTGCAGGAGCGCCCCGAAGTTGTGCAGCGTCGTATGGGTCGGGATCACCTGGGCGGCCTGGATCGTGTTGTCCGCATTGAACGCCGACGAAATGATGTAGACGACCGGGAAGAGCGCCACGACGATCGCGAGCAGGCCGACGAGATGCCGCCACCACGTGTCCTTCAACTTGGTCCGCGATCTCGGCCCCTTGGCCTTCTCCGCGGCCAGGGGAACGACGACGGTGGCGGGAGGCGACAGTTCGGCTTCACTCATCTCATTGTCTCCAGGGATTTGGTACGCCAGAACGACACGCCCGAGATGCCGGCCACGATGAAGAAGATGATGATCCCGATGGCGCTCGCGAGGCCGTAGTCGTTCCCCTTGCCCGAGGCGATCGCGAGCTTGTAGGTGTAGCTGATCAGGATGTCCGTGTTGCCGGCGATCGACGACGTGCCGTTGTACGGCCCTCCTCCGGTGAGGAGGTAGACGTTGTTGAAGTTGTTGAAGTTGAACGCGAACGAGGCGATCATCAGCGGCGCCACCGCGACGAGCAGCAGCGGCAGGGTCACGCGCCGGAAGATCTGGAACGCGCCCCCGCCGTCGACCCTCGCCGCCTCCGTCAGCTCCTCCGGGATCGACTGGAGGGCGCCGAGCGAGACCAGGAAGAAGTAGGGCGTCGTCAGCCAGACGCTGACGAGGACGACCGCGACGCGCGGCCAGGTGACGAACGACAGCCACGAGACGACGGATCCGCCGAAGAGCCACGGTACGTGCAGGTGGAAGAGGCGGTTGACGACGCCGAAGTCGTCGTTCAGGAGCCCGCCCCAGACGAGCAGCGACAGGAAGCCCGGGATCGCGTAGGGGATGACGAGGATCGAGCGGTAGACCCGCTGGAAGCGCATCCCGCGCTTGTTGAGCGCGACCGCGAGGAAGAGACCCGTTGCGAAGGAGAAGAAGACACAGGAGGCGGCGAACGCGAACGTCCAGACGAAGATCGAGACGAACGGCTTGCGGACGAGTGGGTCATGGAGGATGCGACTGAAGTTCTTGAAGCCCGTATACGTCTTCCAGCCGGGCTCGAGCTCCTCTTTGCCCGCGACGAAGGAGCCCTGGCCGTTGTCGTGGAAGACCCTGCCGTCCGACAGCCGCACGAACACGTTGCGCTTCGCGTCGTAACGCAGGGTCGGCTTCAACTCGACCGCAACCTGCGTCCCCTGAGGGCTGATCGCCGCGTCGCCGGTCGTGGGCACTTCGTAGGTTCGGAGCTGCTGATCGAGGGCGAAGAGGTCGGCGCCCTTGATCAGCCTGTAGCCCTTTGCCACGGTGGGAACCCCCGTCGAGCCGATCGTGACGTCGCTTTTTGCGAGTTGTGTCAGCCCCTTCGTCGTGCCGACGTACACCTTGCCGCTCCCCTCGTCGTGCAGCAGCAGCACGAGCTTGCCGGAGGAGTCCCGGGCCGGTGCGAGGTCGAACTGGCGGCCGTTCGGCGGCGGCTCGAGCGAGTTGACCTTGATCGCGGCGATCGCCTGCGGCTTCGTGATGATGTGACCCGTCGAGTAGTTCGAGAACGCGACGTTGATCGTGAAGATGATCGGGACCAGCTGAAAGCCGATCAGGAAGACGGTTCCCGGGATCAGGAACTTCGCGGGCAGTGTCCAGGTGCGTGGAACGAGGTAGAGCCAGTCGATCAGGGCCGTCGCGACGACTACCGCGCCGAGGGCGGGCCACCGGTGGTGGTCGATCAACACGTAGACCGCCCAGGCGACGAGCGCGTTCGAGGCGCTCAGGAGGACGATCTTGATCAAGTAGCCGACCGTCCCCGAGAAGAAGGCGATCGAGCGGGCGACGATCCCCGGCCGGAACGTCGGTTGCACGGGCTGGGGGGCGGTCGGTGCGCTGGTGCTCACGGTCTCCTCGCGGGCAGAGAAGGGGCGGGCGCCCGTGGGCGCCCGCCCTTCGGCTTGTCGTTCGGCTTAGCCGATCTTGTCTGCGATCGACTTCGCCGCGCCCTTGAAGGAGCGCACGGCCGGCATGGCGCCGGCGCCCTTCGTGGAGCGAACCCACGCAGCGCCGAGATCACTCCAGACGCTCGCCATCTGCGGGATGTTCGGCATAGGCACGCCGCCCTTCGACGCCGCGCCGAACTGCGCGAGGATCGGGTCGGTTGCCTTGGCGTTGAGGTTTGCCGGTGCGCGGCCGCCCGCAGCTGCGAGCTGCGACTGGGCCGACGGCTGCGAGAAGAAGTTCAGGACGAGGTCCTTGGCAGCAGCGTCGACGCTGTGCACCGTCGCGTACTTCGTCACCATGACGCCGTTGACGCCGAGGAACGGCACCGACGCGTCGACGATCTTCGGGAGCTGGATGACCTTGAACGAGATACCCGCCTTCTCGACCACGGCGTCGTTCCACGGGCCGGTGATCCAGTAGGGCGTCTTGCTCTTAGTGAAGGCGTCCTGGCACGTCGCACCCGTGGCCTGCGAGTTGATCAGACCTTCCTTGTTCCACTTGTCGATCAGGGAGGCGTTCTTCAGGAACGCCTTGTTCGCGACGCCGATGTTCGACGGGTCGAGGTTCCCGGCGCTGTTCGTGCCGAAGATGAAGCCGCCGAGCCCCGAGAAGAACGGGTACATGTGGTACGCGTCGCCGCCCGAGCCCTGCTGGACGCAGAGGCCGAAGGCGAGGTGGTTCTTCTTCTTGAACTTGAGTGCCGTCGCCTCGACCTGAGCGAACGTCTTCGGGACGGTCGTCAGCTTGGTGTTGACGAGGAGGCCGATGTTCTCGACCTGCACCGGGATGCCGTACAGCTTCTTTACGGCTGTGCCGTAGGAGAACGCGTCGAGGGTGTAGGACGGGAACTGCTTCTTCACGGTCACGCTCGGGTAGAGCGGCTCGACGAGCCCGTTCGCCGCCAGTTGGCCGGTCCAGTCGTGCGCGGCGACGATGACGTCCGGCGCATCCGCGGCTGCGACTGTGCCGAGGTTGTCCCGGATGTCCGTGAAGTTCGTCTTCGCGACGACCTGCACGGTCGCACCATTCGAGCTTGCCCAGGCGGTTGCGACCTTCGTGACGGCCGGGGCGCGGTTCGCATCGGTCCAGATGACGATGTTCGGCCCTGCCTTGTGAGAAGCGACTGCCGAGGAGGCGGCGACGGCGGCAACCACCGTCACTGCACCCAGCAGCGCCCACATGCGCTTGAAGTTGTGCATCAGAAGCCCTTCTCTAATTGTGGGGACGTACAGACACGGGCCAGCTGGGGGCAGGCACCGTTGCGAGTGTATTGCGGATCGCGGGACTACCGCAATGGGCCGCAGATACGGTTCCTCGCACCGTAGGTCCTACCGACGCCGAGTGGGGCGTCGTGTCGTAGACGCCCCACGGCGCTCCGACGGCTTCGCTACCCTCGCTGACATGGCCGCAACGCGTGCAATCGAGCTGAAGACCGTCGTCCCGGGCCCGCGGTCGCGGGAGGTCATGGCGCGACTCCGGGCGAGCGTCGCCTCGCCGCTCGCGATCACGTTCCCGATCGTCGCGGCCGAGGCTCGCGGGGCCACCCTGACGGATGTGGACGGGAACACATTCATCGATTTCGCCGGCGGCGTCGGGTGCCTGAACGTCGGTCACAGCCATCCGCGTGTCCTCGACGCGGCGCACGAGCAGCTCGACCGGTTCACCCACACGGACTTCACCGTCGTGCCCTACGAGGTCTATGCGTCGCTCTCCGAGCGGCTGCTCGCCCGCGCCCCGTTCAGCGGCTCCGGCAAGGCGGCGTTCTTCAACGCGGGCACCGAGGCGGTCGAGAACGCCGTGAAGTTCGCGCGCGCGTACACCCGCCGCCAGGCGGTGATCGGGTTCGAGGGTGCATTCCACGGGCGTACCTACCTGTCGCTCGCGCTCACGTCGAAGACGCACCCATACAAGGCGGGGCTCGGGCCGTTCGCACCCGAGGTGTACCGCGTGCCTTACCCGAATGCGTACCGGGGGCCGTCCGCAGCCGAGGCGCTGGACGCCCTGCGGCGTGCCTTCTCGACACTCGTCGCGGCGGAGAACGTCGCGGCGATCGTGTGGGAGCCCGTGCAGGGGGAGGGCGGGTTCATCCCCGCCGGCGCCGAGTTCGCGCGCGGCTTGCGGGAGATCTGCGACGATCACGGCATCGTCCTCGTCTGCGACGAGGTGCAGAGCGGCTTCGGCCGCACGGGCCGCTTCTTCGCCGTCGAGCATTACGGCATCGAGCCCGACCTGGTGGTGGTCGCGAAGTCGATCGCCGCCGGCCTGCCGCTGTCGGGCGTCCTCGGGAGGGCCGAGATCATGGACGCGCCGGGAGAGGGCGGCATCGGCGGGACGTACGTCGGCAACCCGGTCGCGCAGGCGGCGGCGCTCGCGGTGCTCGACGTGATCGAGGACGAGGGGCTCGTGGAGCGCTCGGCCGCGCTCGGCGAGACGATGCGCGCTCGCATGGAGTCCTGGCAGGCGTCCCGTCCCCGGATCGGGGACGTGCGCGGGCTCGGCTCGATGCTCGCGATCGAGCTCGTCGGTGCCGACGGCTCGCCTGATTCCGAGCTCGCCTCGCGCGTCGTCGAGGAGGCCCTCTCCCGCGGCCTGCTCCTGCTGAAGGCCGGCGTCGCCGGCAACTGCATCCGGGTGCTCGTCCCACTCGTCGTCACCGACGGGGAGCTCGACGAGGCGCTCGAGACCTGGGAAGACGCCCTCGACGCGGCGCTTTAGCCGCGACCGCCGGGGGTAGGCTCACCCGGCATGGTCGGAGAGGTGCTCTCAGACCGGTACGAGCTCGAGGAGCTCGTCGGCACCGGCGGCATGTCGAGCGTGTTCCGTGCGCACGACCGCCTGCTCGATCGCAAGGTCGCGCTCAAGGTCCTGCATCAGCAGTACGCCGACGATCCCGAGTACGTGGAGCGGTTCAGGCGCGAGGCGCGGGCCGTCGCGACGCTCTCGCACCCGAACATCGTCACGGTCATCGACCGGGGCGAGCACGCCGACCGGCAGTTCATCGTCTTCGAGTACGTCGACGGCGAGAACCTGAAGCGCCTGATCGAGCGCAGCGGCCCGCTTCCGGTCGAGCAGGCGCTCGAGCTCGCGATGCAGATCGCTCGCGGCCTGTCGTTCGCCCACCAGGAAGGCCTCGTCCACCGCGACGTGAAGCCGCAGAACGTCCTGCTGAACGGCGACGGGCGGGCGAAGGTGACCGACTTCGGGATCGCGCGCTCGCTGGACGTGAAGCGCGGCGTGACGCAGACGGGCACCGTCCTCGGCACGTCGGACTACATCGCGCCGGAGCAGGCGCAGGGGCGCCGTGTCGACGAGCAGACCGACGTCTACTCGCTCGGCGTCGTGCTCTACGAGCTCCTGACCCGCGAGGTTCCCTTCCCCGGCGAGAACTTCGTCGCCGTCGCAATGAGGCACATCAACGAGCCGCCGCCGTCGATTCGCGACAGGCGCCCGGACGTGCCGCCGCGGGTGGAGGCCGCCGTGCAGCGAGCGATGGCGAAGGACCCGGGCGACCGGTTCCCGAGCATGGCCGACTTCTGCCGCGAGCTCGACGCGTGCCTCGACGAGCTCCGTGGCACGCAGATCCTGCCGCCGCCGTCACGACCGGCGCGCCGACGGCGGAGTGCCGGGCCGTGGCCGCTCGTCGCCGTGCTCTCGGCGCTCGTCGCGATCGGCGCCGTGGTCTACGTCCTGATCCACGGGCCGGGCGTCTCCCGCCTCGAGCATCACGGCGGTGGCGGCTCGGGCGGCGGGTCGAGCGCTCCAGTGCACCTGGCCGCGGCGGGGGCGTACGACCCGGTCGGCGACGGCCACGAGAACGACGCTGAGGCGCGGCTCGCCACCGACGGCGTGGCCTCGACCGCCTGGTCGACCGAGCAGTACTACGACGCGCCGAGCCTGAACAAGCAAGGCGTCGGGCTCGTGCTCGACGCGGGCCGGCCCGTGACGCTGCACCAGCTCGGCCTCGCCACCTCGACGCCCGGCTTCACCGCCGTGATCAAGGCCGGCGCAACCGCGACAGGCCCGTTTCCCGACACGGTCTCGCCCTCCCAGCAGGTCCAGGGAAGCTCGACGCCGTTCGCCATTCGCTCCGGCGCCGGGAGCCACCGCTACTGGCTCGTCTGGATCACACGGCTCGGCCCGGGCTTCCAGACCGCGAAGATCAACGAGATCGCCGCGAACTGACGTAGCGAAAGGCGCCGGGTCGCGGTCCGCGTGTCCGACACTCTCGGTGTCGGACACCTTCTCGAAGGTGGCCGCTCCCGGAGAGCCTAGAACCTCAACTGCCGTCGCCGTTCGAAGCGTTCGACCGCGAGGTCGCCGAGCCGTTGCAGAAGCTCGTCGTAAGGAATGCCGGAGGCTTCGAACAGGCGGGCGTAGACGCTCGTCGGCGTGAAGCCGGGGATCGTGTTCAGCTCGTTCACGAGCACCTCGCCGTCCTCTCCGACGAACATGTCGGCGCGTGCCATTCCCTCGCAGTCGGTGGCGACGAATGCCTCCACCGCGAGGCGCTGGGCGCGCTCGATCTGGTCGCCCGCGATCTCGGGGGGCACGACGAGGTCCATCTCGCCCTCGTCGTACTTCGCCTCGAAGTCGTACCACTCGTTGTGCGTGACGACGATCTGGCCCGGCAGCGAGGCGATCGGCCTCAGGTTGCCGAGCACGCCGACCTCGACCTCCACGCCGGCGACGAAGCGCTCGACGAGCACCTTCTCGTCGTGGCGGAAGGCGAGCGCGACGCCGGCCGCGAGCTCGTCGTCGTCGTGCGCCTTGGTGATCCCGACGCTCGAGCCGAGCCGCGCCGGCTTGACGAAGCACGGGTAGCCGAACGGGTTCCGAGGCTCGTCCCCGAGGCGGAGGGTGATGTTCTCGGTGACCGGGATGCCGTGGTCCCGCAGCACGGCCTTGAAGACATCCTTGTCCATGCAGAGCGCCGAGGCGAGGACGCCGGCGCCGACGTACGGCACGCCGGCCAGCTCGAGCAGCCCCTGCACCGTGCCGTCCTCGCCGAACGGCCCGTGCAGCACGGGGAAGACGACGTCGACGTCGGCGATCGTCGCCGCCACGGCGTGGCCGGGCAGGCGCTCCGGGACACGCGAACCTGGTTCGCCGTGCGAACCAGGTTCGAGAGTGAGACCTCCCGCGCCGAGCCGCCATTGGCCGTCTCGCCCGATCTGCACCGGCACCACCTCGTCCCCGGCCGCCTCGAGCGCCTCGATCACGCTCGTCGCCGACGCGATCGAGACCGCGTTCTCGCTCGATCGGCCGCCGAGGATGACGGCGACGCGCCTGCTCACGGTGTCGGGGTCGTCGTGCCGGTGGTCGTGGTCGTGTCGGTTCCGCCGGTGAGCTGGCCGACGTGGATCGTGACGGTCGCCCCCGCCTTCGCCTTGCTGTTCGGCTTCGGGCTCTCGTCGATCACGATGCCGTCGCTGCCGGGGTCCGTGACCGGGTCGTAGACGACGTTCGGGCTGAAGCCGGCGGCGGTGAGCGGTCGACTCCGCGTCAGCCTGGTTCATCCCCGTCACGTCCGGCACCTGGCTCGTCGACGGCCCGCTCGAGACCGAGAGCGTGATCGTCGTCCCGGCGGGCTCCGGCGTGCCCGGCTGCGGGTCCTCCGCCACGACCTGCCCCTTCGGCTTGTCGGACTGGACGTCGTTGCGGGCGACAGTGAAGCCCAGGCCCTTCAGGGCCGACTGCGCGTTCGCGAACGGCTGCCCGGTGACGTCGGGAACCGGCACAGGCTTCGGCCCGCGCGACACGTTGATGTGCACGACGGTGCCCTTGTCGACGACGTCGTCGGCGTGCGGCTGCTCCGCCGTGACGTTCCCGGACTGGACGTTCGAGTAGACGCTTCGCACCTTTGGCTGCAGGCCGAGGTTCGCGAGCTGGGTGATCGCAGAGGTCTGGTCGAGGCCGACGAGGTTCGGCACCTTCACCTTCGGCTTCCCCTGCGAGATCGTCAGCGTCACGGTCGACCCCTTGCCGAACTTCGTTCCGCCGGACGGGTTCTCGTCCGCGACCTGGCCCTTCGGCACTGTGTCGTTGGTCGCGTAGACGACCCGCGGCACGAGGTTCGCCTCGCGGATGTGCTGGACCGCGAGGGTCTTCTGCAGCAGCATCACGTCGGGCACCGACACGAGCTTGTTGCTGTTCAGCTGATCCTGGATCTTCGTGTACAGGAACCAGCCGCCGATGCCGCCCGCGATGATCAGCCCGAGCGCGAGCAGCCACGGCCACACCGAGCGCCCGGGCGGCGGCTCCTCGTAGTCGTAGAACGGGGTCGGCGTGCGGTAGACGGGGGGTGCCGGCGGCGTGACGGCACGGCTCGGACGCTGGACGATCGTCTGCGCTCCGGCCGCGCCCGCACCGGCGAGCACCTGGGTCATCGCGTCCTCGGTCTCGCGCGAGACGGCGACCCCCCTGGCGACCCGCGCGAGGTCGGCGTCCATCTCCTCCGACGACCCATAACGGTGCTCGGGATCCTTCGCGAGCGCGCGCATGACGATCGCGTCGAGGTCGTGCGGGACGTCCTTACGTAGCGACGACGGCGGCTCCGCGACCTGCGATAGGTGCTTCATGGCGATCTCGACCGGCGTCTCGCCGCTGAAGGGGACCTTGCCGGTGAGCATCTCGTAGAGGACGACGCCGAGCGAGTAGAGATCCGACCGCGGGTCGACCGGAGCGCCGCGCGCCTGCTCCGGCGAGAGGTACTGCGCGGTGCCGACGATCGAGCCGGCCTCGGTCATCTGAGACGCGCCCGAACGGGCGATCCCGAAGTCCGTCACCTTCAGGCGCCCGTCGGAGCCGACGATGATGTTGTGCGGCTTGATGTCGCGGTGGACGATCCCGTTGCGGTGCGCGAACGCGAGCGCGCCGAGGATCTGTCGCGCGTAGTCGATCGCGATCGGGATCGGCGTCGGGCCGTTGCGGACGAGCAGCTCCTTCAGCGTGCGCCCGTCCAGGTACTCCATCGCGATGTAGTAGGTGCCCTCGGCGTAGCCGCGGTCGAAGATCGAGACGATGTTCGGATGCTGGAGTCCGGCGGCGCTCTGCGCCTCACGGCGAAAGCGCTCGACGAACTGCTCGTCGGCGGCGTGTCGCTCGTCGAGCAGCTTGAGCGCCACGCGCCGGCCGAGCTCCTGGTCCTCGGCGAGATAGACGTCGGCCATCCCGCCGGAGCCGAGCTTGCGCTTGATCACGTAGCGCTTGTCGAAGATGCGGTTGATCAGGTCGGACGCCATGGGAATCCGGCTACCTCACTTCGACGCGGCGGGGAGGATGGCCTGCATCAGCTCTTTGGCGATCGGGGCCGATACTGCGCCGCCGAAGCCGTTCGGGACATGCTCGACGACGACCGCGCCCGCGACCACCGGATTGTCGGCGGGGGCGAAGAAGATGAACCACGCGTCGTAGTACGGGTTGTCGCCGGTCTCGGCCGTGCCCGTCTTGCCCGCCACCAGGACGCCCGGGATCCGGGCCGCGGTCCCGGTCCCCCCGGTCACGACCGCCTGCATCATCTGGTTCAGATCTGCGGCAGTCGACGGCTTCATCGCGTGCTTCCAGACCTTCGGCTTCACGTTCACGACGGTAGCTCCGCTCGGGGTCCTCACCTTCCGCACGAGGTGAGGCTCCATGACCGTCCCGTTGTCGGCGACGGCCGCCGCGACGAGCGCCATCTGGAGCGGGGTTGCGAGCATCTTGTCCTGGCCGAACGCGAGGCGGCCGGGGTCGGCGCGGCCCGCGTCCGTGAAGGGACGGTGGTTCGCGTACTCCCCGCTCGGCGCGATCTCTCCGGCAGGGAGCTCGATCGGAGGCGACGAGTAGAAGCCGAACTTCTCGGCCTGGGTGATGATCGACTTCGCACCGATCTTCATCCCGACGTTGCAGAAGACCGCGTTGATCGAGTGCTCGTATGCTTGGAGGAAGTCGACGTGGCCGAACGCCTCGGGCGCTTCCGGGTTGCCCGCGTTCGACACCTTCTGGCCGTACTCGGTGCAGTAGCCCGGGTCGTAGAACGGTGAGGTGAGCGTGTACGTGCCCGCGTCGAGCGCAGCCGCGGCCGTCACCGTCTTGAACGTCGAGCCCGGCGGGTAGAGGCCCTCTGTCGCCCGGTTGAAGAGCGGTGAAGCGGAGCCTGGGCAGGCGCCGGGCGAGTGAATGATGCTCGCGTATCCCTTCGACGACTCGATCTTGTTCGGGTCGTAGCCGGGCGAGGAGGCCATTACGTACACCTGTCCCGTCTTCGGGTTGAGCACGACCGCGGCCCCGCACTTGCCCTGGAGGGCGGTCTCGGCGATCTTCTGGGCGTTCGGCCGCAGGTTGAGAATCACGTCGTTGCCCTTGATCGTCGTGCCCTTGAGGCTGTCGCCGAGCTTGTCGAAGATCGTGCCGAGGTTGGCGTCCGAGGCCGTCAGGTACGAGTTCTCGGAGCGCTCGAGCCCGGCGCGCGAGCGGCCCTGCGTCGAGTAGCCGATCGTCTGCGAGGCCAGCCCGTGGGTCGGGTAGCGCCGGAAATAGAGCGTCTCGCCGCCGACCTTGCGCCGGACGTTCGCGGCGAGGACGGCGCCGTTCGAGGCGAGGATCAGCCCACGCTTGATGCGGAACTGCGCGACGCGTTGGATCGAGTTGTCCTGCTTCGACGCGAGGCTCGGAGCCGCCCAGGCCTGCCAGTAGGTCGTCGCCACGATCAGCGCTGCGAGCAGCAGGAGCGCGATGAGCGAGAGCCGGGTGATCTGCTGGTTCATTAGAGCCTCGAGTTCGCGCGGTCGGAGACGAGCAGCAGCCCGGCGAGCAGCAGGAAGTTCGCCACCACCGACGAGCCGCCGTACGAGACGAACGGCAGCGTGATGCCCGTCAGAGGGATCAGGCGGAGGACGCCGCCGACGATGATGAACGCCTGCAGCGCGAAGCCGAATGTCAGCCCGGCCGCGAGCAGCTTCGAGAAGCCGTCGTCTGCCTGCAGCGCGATCTTCATCCCGCGCGCGACGAAGAGCATGAACACGAGCAGCAGCGCGGAGGCGCCGATCAGGCCGATCTCCTGCGCGAGCGCGGAGTAGATGAAGTCGCTCGTCACGTACGGGATCAGCTGATGGCCGTCGGGCGTCGTGAAGGTGCCCTTGCCGAAGCCGGGCCCGAGGAAGCCGCCGTTCGCGATCGAGTAGAGCGACTTGACGAGCTGGTAGCTCTCGCAGTCCTGGCGCAGCGCGAGGCCGCCCGTCTGCGGGCAGAAGACCTTCGTCGTCGTCCACGGGTGGAGCCAGATCGTCACGCGCTCGCGGACGTGCGGGATCTTCTCGTAGGCCCCGATCCCGCCCACGACGAAGAGCACCGCGCCGACGAGCACGAACGAGAGCCGTGCGGTCGCCACGTACAGCATCGCGAGGAAGATCCCGTAGTAGAGGAGGCCGGAGCCGAGGTCGTTCGACGAGACGAGCACCAGCATCGTCCCGCCCCAGATGAGGAGGAGCGGCCCCAGGTCCTTCGCCCGCGCCTGGGCGAGCACCTCGCGCTTCTCGCGCAGGTAGGCGGCGAGGAAGACGATCAGGAAGATCTTCGAGAACTCGCCCGGCTGGAAGTCGATCGGCCCGAGCTTCACCCACAGGCGCGCCCCGTTGACGGTCTCGCCGAGACCGGGAACCCGCGGCAGGAAGAGCAGGCCGATCGCCGCCAGCCCGAACAGGTACTTGAACTGCTCGAGCACCCGGTAGTCGCTCCGGAGCGCGAGCACCGTGGCAGCGAAGAGCGCGACCCCGAAGACGATCCAGAGGCCCTGCTTGAACGCGTCCGCGTTGCCGAGGCGGTAGATCTCCGTCACGCCGATCGCCGTCAGGAGGCCCGCCATCGGCAAGAGGTAAGGATCGGCGTTCGGCACGGCGAACCGTGCCACCACGTGAGCCGCGAGGTAGAGCGCGAAGAAGAAGATCGCGTAGCCGAGGGAGCCCCAGCTGACGACCGACTGCCTCGCGATGTAGACGGATGCGAAGCCGAGCCCCGTCAAGATGCCGACGGCGCCCAGGTAGAGGAGCTCGCGGTTGCGGTACCCGATGCTCAGCGCGCGAGCCCCCACCAGACGAGCACGACGATGACGGCGATGAGGACGACGATCACGAGGAGCGCCAGGAGCCGCCTGCCGAGGCCTGCCTGGGGGAAGTCCGGACTCTCTCCGGGAACTGCGAGGGCGGCCGCGATCTCGGCGGCGGGGACGACCATCGTGTCGGTCGAGCGCGGCGCTGCCGGAGGCAGCGCGATCCCGTCCTCGGGGTGGAAGGTGTCCTCGTCCTCGGGGGCGATCACCTGCTCGCGCGTCCGCTCGTCCGGCTCGGCGACGGTGGTCCCGCCCTCGGCCAGCTCGAAGAGCACGGCGGTGATGTTGTCCTCCCCGCCGCCGCGGTTCGCGGCGTGGATCAGCGCCTTGCCGGCGGCCCGCAGGTCGGTGCGGTTCTGCTCGAGCGTTCGCTCGATCGTCTCGGCGGCGACCATCGACGAGAGCCCGTCGCTGCAGAGGAGGAAGACGTCGCCGGCCCTGCCCTCCACGGCGAAGGTGTCGACGTCGACATCGGGGTCGGTGCCGAGGGCGCGCGTGATCACGGATCGCTGCGGATGGACCTCAGCGGCCGACGGAGAAAGCTCGCCGCGGCGAACGAGCTCCGCGACCAGCGTGTGGTCGTCGGTCAGCTGCTCGAGCCGCGCGTCGCGCAGCAGGTAGGCGCGCGAGTCCCCGACGTGCCCGAAGGACACCCGGCCGTCCGGTTCGAAGAGCGCCACCGTCATGGTCGTTCCCATGCCGCTCGTGGCGGCGTCGATCGAGGCCCGATGGTGGACCCGGCGATTCGCCTCTTGGATCAGCTCCGAGACGCGGCGCTCGCCGCCGCCGCCGTCGGCGCTCTCGGTCAGCGCCGCCGCCGCGAGCCCCGATGCCACCTCGCCCGCCTGCGCCCCGCCCATCCCGTCGGCGATCGCAAAGAGCGGCGGCGCGCAGACGTAGGCGTCCTCGTTGTGCCGCCGCCGGCGCCCCGTGTCCGTCCCCCCATACGCCTGAGCGATCCTCATGGCTCGAAGCGGAGATCGGTCTCGCCGATCCGGACGACGTCGCCGGGCACGAGCTTGCGCTCCCGCGTGACGCGGATGCCGTTCACGAAGGTGCCGTTGGTCGACCCGATGTCCTCGACGAAGACGCCGTCGCGGCGTGGCTCGAAGCGGGCGTGGCGGCCGGACGCGTATTCGTCGACGGGCAGCGGAACGTCGTTCGTCGGCCCGCGTCCGACCGTCAGCGGATGCGAGTCGAGGGTCAGGACGTCGCCGGGCTCGAGCGCTGGGCTCGCGAGCACGACGAGCCGGCCGAGCGTGCGGGAGGTGGCATGCTGGATCAGGCCCAGCGCCTGCTGCGGCGCGAGGATCATCGACTCCTGCGGCAGCCGCAGGTCGCGGGCCGCGGAGCGGACGATGCGCCAGATGAAGAGGTAGAGGAGGATCAGGAAGGCGATCTTCAGCGCGAGCAGGGTCGTCTCGACCTGCGCCGAGGCGACCGTCACGAACGAAGCTCCCGCCGGAACGTGATCTCGGTCGATCCGACGGTGAAGCTCGTCCCGTCCTCCAG
The DNA here is from genome assembly GCA_963725595.1 of uncultured Thermoleophilia bacterium. Lineage (GTDB taxonomy): Bacteria > Actinomycetota > Thermoleophilia > Gaiellales > Gaiellaceae > PALSA-600. The sequence goes on from CAVRYT010000005.1 coordinate 722,061, forward strand.
CTTGAGCCGTTTGACGCGCTTGCCGCGGGACTCGATCCCGTTCGTCGAGTCCAGGTCGACGAGCCACCAGGTCGTCCCCTCCTGCCGCAGCTCGGCGTGGCGGCGCGACACGTTCGGGTCGGCGATCTGGACGTCGGCGTCCTTCGAGCGGCCGAGCACGGCCTGCCGCCGTTCGAGCTCGCGGCGGCCGCCGCTCCAGGTGAGGAGGGCCACCTCCTGCTCGACGCCGAGCTCGACCGGCGACGCCGCCTCGGTGGGCTGCTGGACGGGCTTGTAGATCATCGTCGCGTTCGGCGCGGAGACCTCCGGCGGCTCGCCGGGGTCCTGGGTCATCCGGGTCGCGATCCCGAAGACGCCGATGTCGAGATCCTCGTCGGTCTCGAGCAGGACGCGAAGCGTCGTGCGCACGTCGTAGTTCTCGCGGCGCGCGTGCTCGGCGAGGTACTCGGCCAGCTCCTGGCGCAGCTCGCCCTCGTATCCCTCGAACTGTGCGCGGTCTCCCGCGGACAGATACACGGTGTACTCGTTCGGGACGTAGACCTTCGACACGGAGACGGTCCGGTGGTCGTCCATCTCCTTGACCAGCTTGCGCGCGAGCTCGACCGGCTGCACGTTCGTTCGGAACGCGCGGCCGAAGACGCCCTCGAAGAGCGACTCGAGTTTTGATTCGATGCTTCGCAGAACCGGCATGGGGAGCGCGGAGGGTCCTTTCCCTCGCGCGAAATCTTATGTTCGCGGGTGGAGCGCCAGCGCCGCCGCGGTCACCCAGGCCGCCGCGACGAGCGGCACGAGCGCGGCGGAGGGGGCGATCAACGCCGTTGCGGCGAGCAGCGCGGCACCGTACCAGGCCGCGTGCCAGGGCCCGCGGCCCCGGACGAGCGGCAGGACGGCCGCTGCCGCGCCGAGCACGCCAGCCTCCGCCAGCAGCTCCGGATGACGGGCCAGCTGGGCGAGGAGGGTCGAGGCGACCGCCGTCGGCCGTGTCGATCCGGCGATCCCGAGCCCGAGGGGTGGCGAGCCGTGGTCGAACGGCAGCGTTGTGTGCCGGAGGCCGGCGACGACGGCTGCGAGGAGGACGGCTGCCGCGGCCTGGAGGCCGCGACGCCAGCGGCCGCGCGCGAGCTGCGCCGCGAGCGGTAGGAGGGCGAGCGCTGCGAGCGGCGCCAGCAGCGGCCCGGCGGCGAGCAGCAGGCTCGCACGCGCGTCCCGCCAGGTCAGCGCCGCCCAGCCCGCGGCGACGACGGCATACAGCGTTGCGAGCCCCACGGAGATGTTCGCCAGCGGGAAGAACGCGACGGCGAGCGTGAAGAGCACGGCGGCTCGCGGAGCCAGCAGCCCGAGGCCGGCACCGATGCCCGCGAGGCCGAGCGGCCAGCCGGCCGGGTAGAAGGCGAGTCGCGAGGAGACCCAGCCTGCGGTCGCAGCGGCGAGCGCCGCCGGGACGGCGCGTCGTGCGAGCACGGCCGTGCTCGGCCGCGGCCGTGCGGCCACGCGCACGCGGATGCGAGAGCCGCCGTCCCCGGAGCTCTTGTGGCGCCGCTTCGGCAGCGAGCGCAGCTCGTCCGCGAGCCGCCCGGCGGCCGGTCGACGTTCCGGGCTTGCGACGAGCGTGCTCGCGACCGTGCGCCGAACGTGCTCGGACAGGTCGGGCCGGTAGTCCTCGAGCGGGGGCGGTCCAGCATGGATCAGGCGCGACGTGTCGGTCAGGTCGCCGTTCCAGAAGGGATGCTGACCGGCGAGCGCCTCCCACAGGACGACCCCGACGGCCCAGACGTCCGCCGCGGGCGTCGCCTGCTCGCCGCGGAGCCGCTCGGGTGAGATGTAGGCGAGCGTCCCGGGGATGTCGCCGAGGCCGGTTAGCGTGTCGAACTCCGCCATCTGCGCGAGCCCGAAGTCGAGGAGCCGCGCGTCGATCACGCCGTCCGAGCCCCGCGCCGGCTCGGCGAGCAGGACGTTCGACGGCTTCACGTCGCGGTGCACGATCCCGCGCCCGTGGGCGTGCGCGAGCGCGTCGGCGATCTGCGCGGCGACCTCGATCGCGCTGCGGTCGTCGAGCTCTCCTGCGCGGAGGGCCTCGCGGAGCGTCCGCCCGGGGACGTATTCGTAGGCGATGTAGACATGGCCTTGATCACGCGCGAGTGCGAGGATCCGCTGGCAGCGCTCGTGCCGGAGCGCCGAGGCGGCCCGCGCCTCGCGCTCGGCGCGGTGGCCGCCCTTCCCCTCGCGCGCGACGATCTTCAGCGCGACGTCGAGGCCGCTACGCTCGTCACGGGCCAGCCACACATGCCCCATTCCGCCGGAGCCGAGCGGTCGGAGCGGGCGGTACCGCCCGAGGAAGAGGTCGTGCTGGAGGGCGGGAGAGGACATCCCGCGCATCTACGCGGTGGCCGCGGCATTTCCTTTCACCGGCCGACCGAAGCTGTACATTCGGCCGCAAAGTGGACCCATCGGACGACGACAACATCGAGTTCGACTTCTTCGAGGACGAGCCCCCGACGACCGAGGCTCAGGCGTCGCAGTCCCGAGTCCGGCTGCCCCGTAGAGGAGGCGGCGGGCGGCCCCGCCGTCCGTCCGGGCCGGCGCGCGGCTTGCAGCCGCTGCTCCGTCTGCTCGCCCTGATCGCGATCCTCGTCGCCGTGCTCGTGGTCTTCGGGCTTCTGATCCAGTCGTGCGCCTCCACCTCCAAGCACGACCGCTACGCCTCCTACATGACCCAGGTCGCGCGCATCGCGCACGGGTCGCAGGACGACGGGGCGGCGGTGGCGACGGCGCTGACCACCGGCGGCTCGGCGACCGACATCGCGAAGACGCTGGGCGGGATCGCCGAGCAGGAGCGGCAGAACGTCGCGGCCGCGCAGCGGATCGACCCGCCCGGACGGCTGCGGCCCGAGAACGAGGAGCTCGTCGAGGCGCTCCAGTTGCGCGTCGAGGGCGTCCAGAACCTGGCGGACGTCCTCCGCAGCACCGCGTCCTCGAAGGCGGCAGGCGACGCGGTGCTGCTCGCCGAGCAGGGCGACCGGCTGGTGGCGAGCGACGTCGTCTACGACGACCTCTTCAAGGCGCCGTGGACCGCGGAGATGAAGGCGCAGAGCGTCAGCGGGGTGACCCCGCCCGACTCGACCTTCGTCGCGAGCCGCGACCTACTCACAGAGCGCTCGTTCTCGCTGATGCTGCAGCGCCTGCGCGGCGCGTCGACGGGCGGCGGCACGGTGACCGGTCTGCACGGCACGAATCTCGTCGAGACGAAGGCGCTACCGGTCGGCACCGTGCTGTCGCCGACCACCGAGACGACGATCAAGGCCAGCACCGACCTCGCCTTCGCCGTGACGATCAAGGACTCCGGTGACTCACAGGAGGTCCACATCAAGGTGACGCTGACGCTGCAGCGCGACAACGGCGGCAAGGCGCTGGTCCAGACGAAGACCATCCCGGTGATCAACCCGGGCCAGGAGAAGACGGTGACCTTCTCGGGGCTCAACGTCGCGGGCTTCTTCGCTCTGAACAGCCATCTGCGCGTCAATGTCGCGCCGGTGAAGGGCGAGACCAAGGTCGACAACAACAAGGCGAGCTACCCGGTCATCTTCTCGCTGTAGCGGCTAGCCTCGGGCCGTGCACGTGACCGCGCAGACGGCGCTCTACGTGGCGATCGCGGGGATTGCCGTCGGGGCCGCCGGTATCGGCCTCGCCTGGTGGTCGGTGATCAAGGTGCGGCGGGTCCGCGAGGCGCAGCGCGCGCTGCTCGGGGGCGGCCGTAAGAACCTCGTCGAGTTTGCCGTCTCCCTGCAGGGGCGCATCGACGACCTCCATCGCGCCGTCGACGAGGTGGCGGCAGGGCTCGCCCGCGTCGACCGCAGGGTCGACACGACCGTCGGGAACACGGCGATCGTGCGCTACGACGCCTACGACGACACGGGCGGCCACCAGTCCGCCTCGCTCGCGCTGCTCGACTCGGCCCGCACGGGCCTCGTCGTCACGGCGATCCAGGGGCGCGACTACGCCCGGATCTACATGAAGGAGCTCGACCGTGGCCGCGCCTCGATCCCCCTGTCTCCCGAGGAGCAAGAGGCCGTCGAACGGGCGATGGGGCGCTGACGGCTTCCGGTCCGCGTCTCCGGGTACAGTGTTCCCAGGTTGCAGCAGGTACTCGTCCTGAACGCGAGTTACGAGCCGCTCAACGTGTGCTCGATGCGCCGCGCCTACGTGCTGGTCTTCAAGGGAAAGGCCGAGGTGGTCGAAGAGCTCGACCGACCACTTCGCTCGGCCACCGATACCTATCGATGGCCGCACGTCATCCGGCTCGTCCACTACGTACGCGTCCCCCGCACCGTCCAGCGCAAGATCTCGCGGCGAGCCCTGTTCGCCCGTGACGGCTGGCGCTGTGTCTACTGCGGCACGGCCGGCGGCCGTCTGACGCTCGACCACGTCATCCCGCGCTCGCGTGGCGGCGACTCGAGCTGGGAGAACGTCGTCACCTCGTGCGCACCCTGCAACCTGCGCAAGGGCAACCGGCTGCCGCACGAGGTCGCGATGGAGTTGCCGGACCGGCCGCGGCCGCCTGCACCGGTGCTGTTCATCCGTCTTGCGACGCCGAAGATCCCGCAGCGCTGGGAGCGCTACCTGGCGCCGTACGCCACCTCGACCCGCGCCGCGGCCGCCGCCTAACGGCTCCTAGCCCCGCTCGACGGGGAGCTCCGGATGCTGCTCCCACTCGGACCATGAGCCCGGGTGGAGACGGCCCTCGCGTCCTGCAAGGTGCAGGCGGTGCAGCGAGACGCACGCGGTGATGCCCGAGCCGCAGTACGCAACGAGCTCGCCGTCCGGGAGCTCGGGAAGCGGTTCGTTCCACGGTGCGTTGAGCGCGCCCGGCACACGTCCCGGGACCCGGTCGATGGGGTTCGCCTCGCCGCGATGGCGGGCCGGGATGCGCGCGTCGACGACCACGAGCTCCGAGCGCCGTGTGGCGAACTCCTCCAGCTCGATCGTGTCGCCGCTCCGCTCGCGGGGCTCGAACACGGCCGGCTCCGCCGCCTCCTCGCCGGACGAGAGCGGGCCGAGCCACCCCGACAGGTCGAGCACTGCACAGGCGTCGTGCCCGAAGTGGCGGAGCAGCCACCAGAGCCGCTCGGCGCCGCCGAGCGTCCCGTAGGCGACGACGAATGCGTCCGCGTCGATCCCGGCGCCGCCGGCGGCCGCGGCGAACTGCTCCGCGGTCGGAAGCGGGTGGCGGCCGGCCCTGCCGGGTGGTGCCGAGAGGTCGCGTTCGACGTCCAGGAAGGCCGCGCCCGGGATGTGGCCCGCCAGGTAGGCGTTGCGGCCTGCCGCGGGGTCGTCGAGCGTGAAGCGGCAGTCGACGAACCGGTACCGCACGTGTGACAGCAAACCAGACGGCGGCGTAGGACGGGCATGAGACGCGCCCTGATCCTCACAGCCCCGCTGCTCCTCGCAGTCGCGGTCGTCGCCTTCGTTGCCGTCGCCGGCCGCACCTCGCCGGCTCGGGGCGACATCACCGCCGCGGACAGCGTCACCACCACCGGCCACGGGACGGTCACCGCGGTCCCGGACCGCGCTACGGTCACGGCCGGCGTTCACACCCAGGCTTCGGCGGCGGCGGAGGCCCTGAGCGAGAACTCGAAGCTCGCGAACGCGGTCGTCGCGGCGCTCAAGGGGGCCGGCGGCAGCGACCTCCAGACGCAGCAGGTCTCGCTCTACCCGCAGACCGCCAACGACGGGCAGGTCACGGGCTACGTCGCCGACGACAGCATCTCCGCGTCGAGCTCCGTCGCGGGAGCCGGCGCGCTGATCGACGCCGCCGTCGGAGCAGGCGCGAACACCGTCTCGGGGCCGACGCTCGACCTCTCGCAGCAGGACTCGCTCTACCGCGATGCGCTCGCGAAGGCCGTCCAGGATGCCCGCGCGAAGGCCGACGCCCTCGGAAACGCCGGCGGCTTCGCCGTCGGTCCGGTGGCGACCGTGGTCGAGTCGGCTCCGGCTGCGCAGCCGGAGCCGTTCGCGGCTGCGGCGAAGACGGCCGACGCGAGCACGCCGGTCGAGGCGGGGACGCAGGACGTCACCGCCGACGTGACCGTGACGTTCGCGATTCGCTAGAGGCTTGATGGGAGGAGGTCGCCGCCCGTCAGGCGGCGACCTCCTCGAGCTCTGCTTCGGCGCCGGTCGGGACGCTCTCGATCGTCTGCAGGATCCGGCCGGCGATCCGGTACGGGTCGCCGAGCGAGTTCGGCCGCCGATCCTCGAGGTAGCCGCGATAGCCGTTCCGGACAAAGCTGTGCGGGATCCGGATCGAGGCGCCACGGTTGGCGACGCCGTAGGTGAACTCGTCGATCGCCGCCGTCTCGTGCAGGCCCGTGAGGCGCATGTGGTTGTCGGGGCCGTACACCGCGATGTGCTCGTCGCGCTCGTCTGCGAAGGCCGTCATCAGCGCTGCGAAGTACTCCTCGCCGCCGATCTCGCGCATGTGCTCGGTCGAGAAGTTCGTGTGCATGCCCGAGCCGTTCCAGTCGTGCTCGACGCCGAGCGGCTTCGGATGGAAGTTGACGTCCACGCCGTAGCTCTCGCAGAGGCGCAGCAGCAGGTAGCGCGCGATCCAGACCTCGTCGGCGGCGCGCTTCGAGCCCTTGCCGAAGATCTGGAACTCCCACTGCCCCTTCGCGACCTCGGCGTTGATTCCCTCGAGGTTGACTCCGGCCTCGAGGCAGAGGTCGATGTGCGCGTCGACGATCTCCCGGGCGACGTCGCCGACGTTCTTGTAACCGACGCCGGTGTAGTACTCGCCCTGCGGTGCCGGAAAGCCCTCGCGCGGAAAGCCGAGCGGGGCGCCGTCGCGGTACAGGAAGTACTCCTGCTCGAAGCCGAACCACGTGCCCGGGTCGTCCGGGATCGTGGCGCGGCTGTTCGACGGGTGCGGCGTGCCGTCGGGCAGGAGCACCTCGCACATCACGAGATAGGCGTTCTTGCGCGCCGGGTCGGGGAACAGGGCGACCGGCTGCAGCAGGCAGTCGGAGCTCGAGCCCTCGGCCTGCCGGGTCGAGCTGCCGTCGAAGTTCCAGACCGGCAGGTCTTCGAGGCTCGCCGGGCCGCTGCGCTCCTCGATCTTCGTCTTCGAGCGCAGGTTCGGCACCGGCTCGTAGCCGTCGAGCCAGATGTACTCGAGCTTCACCTTCGACATCCCTCTCTCCTCGTCTCGTCGTTCCGAAATGAAAAGAGGCCCCACGTCTCCCAAGGAGTCGTGAGGCCTCGTTGCCTCCGTGAGCGCCGTCGTCGGCGCCGCACGTACCGAAAACGTTAGCGGTCCCTGCGGCCGGTACGCAAGCGCCCGATCGAGAGCAGCCGGTCGGAGGTGTGCTCGACCTGGAGGGTCGTGTGATCGAGGCCGAAGCGCTCGTGGAGCAGCTGCTCGAGCTCGCGCCGCACGCGGTGGCAGTCCTCCTCGCGGGCGACGAGGACGTGGGCCGACAGCGCCGGGAAGTCGCTGCCGATCTCCCAGACGTGCAGGTCGTGGAGCCCGGTCACGCCGTGGTGCTCCCGGATCGCGCCCGCGATCTCGTCGGGAGCCATCCCCTCGGGCGCCGCCTCGAGCAGGATCCGCGTCGTCTTCCGGAGGAGCGGCCGGGCCGTGAGCAGCATCGAGCCGGCGACGGCGAGCGAGGCGATCGGGTCGGCGCGGTCGAAGCCGGTCGTCCAGACGACCGCCCCGGCGATCGCGGTGGCGGCGAAGGCGAAGAAGTCCGTCAGCAGATGGCGGAAGCTCGCTTCCACGTTCAGGCTCTCCCGGTTCGCGCGGGAGACCTGCCAGATCGCTGCGAGGTTGACGGCCGCGCCGACGGCGGCCGTGGCCACGACGAGCGGCGCGTGCACCCTCGGCGGCGAGACGAGCCTCTGAGCAGCCTCGACGACGATCAGGAGCCCGAGGGTGAGGAGCGTGATCCCGTTCGCCTGTGTCGACAGGATCTCCGCCCGCCCGAAGCCGAAGGTCATGCGGCCGGCCGGGGGGCGACGCCGCAGCCTGGCAGCCCAGACCGAGAGGGCAAGGGCGCCGGCGTCGACGAGCATGTGCGCGGCGTCGGAGAAGAGGGCGAGCGAGTGGGCGACGATCGCCGCGCTCACTTCCGCGGCCATGAACGCGAGGATCAGCGCGAGCGCGACCGCGAGCGGCCCGGCGTCGGCGTCGGCTCTCGCACCGTGCGCGTGGTCGTGCGCCATGGCCGTAGTCTTAGCGGCCATGGACGGCGTCGTGTTCGTCGAGATCCCGTCGGGCTCCCGCAACAAGTACGAATGGGACGAGGAGCTTGGTGGGCTCGCGCTCGACCGGCGCCTCTTCACCTCGATGAGCTACCCGGCCGACTACGGCTTCGTCGAGGGGACGCTCGCCGAGGACGGCGACCCCCTCGACGCGCTCGTGCTCGTCGGCGAGCCGACGTTCCCCGGTTGCCGGATCCGGGTGCGCGCCGTCGGGGTGTTCCACATGGCGGACGAGAAGGGCCCCGACGAGAAGGTGCTCTGCGTCCCGCTCAACGATCCCTCCTGGAGCGGCATCTCCGACATCCACGACGTGCCGCCGCAGCTCCGCAACGAGATCGAGCACTTCTTCCAGGTGTACAAGGACCTGGAGGGCAAGACGACCGAGACCCGCGGCTTCGGGAACCGCTCCGAGGCGCAGGCGATCATCGGCGCGTGCCGGCAACGTGCGGGATCGTCCCAGGCCTGATAGTCTCGCGCGAGCCATGTCCGGGATCACCAACGCAGACGTCAGCAGGCGCCGCTTCTAGCGGCCCAAGTGCGTCTTCGTTCGGTCTTCTCTTCACGATCCCAAGGAGCATGGTTTGTCCTCTTCAGTTGCAGCAGTCTCGGTCCGTGACCTCGAAAAGGTCTTCACCCGCCGCAAGGGCCTGACCCGGCGGCGCCGTGCGGCGCTCGCCGGTGTCACGTTCGAGATCGCGCGCGGCGAATGCGTCGCGATCCTCGGCCAGAACGGCTCCGGCAAGTCGACGCTCGTCCGGCTGCTCTCGACGCTCCTGCTCGCGGACGGGGGCGAGGCGCACGTGTTCGGGAACGACGTCTTCAAGGAGGCGCGGAAGGTGCGGCGGCTCGTCAACCGCGTGTCGGTCGAGGCGAGCTTCTTCAAGAAGATGAGTGCCGCCGAGAACCTGTCCTACGCAGCACGCTTCTACGGCATGGGCCCGCGCGAGACGCGCGAGCGAATCCCACGCATCCTCGAACGGGTCGGCTTCCCGTCGGCACGGCGCGGCGAGTCGATGGAGAGCCTCTCCCGGGGAATGCAGCAGAAGGTCGCGCTCGCACGCGCGCTCCTCACCTCGCCCGTGCTGCTCCTGCTCGACGAGCCGACGACGGGGCTCGACCCGCGCTCGAAGCAGGAGGTGCAGTCCTTCATCCGTGAGATCCGGGAACAGCACGACTCGACGATCCTCCTGTGCACCCACGACATGCACGAGGCGGAGCAGCTGGCCGACCGTGTCGGCCTGCTCGACAGGGGCGAGCTGCTGTTCCTCGAGCCGGTCGCGGACGTGCTCTGCCGGTACGGCGTCGAGACGCTCGAGGAGGCGTTCTTCGCCGCGACCGGACGCACGTTCGAGGACGAGAAGACCGAGGACGACGAGGAGAGGGAGGTGTTCGCCTGATGGGGACGATCGACGTGACGCAGGCCTTCACGCGCAGGCGGATCCTGCGCGACGAGCTGATCGGCCTCTACGGGGTGGTGGAGCGGAACGTCTACCTGACGAGGCGCTACCTGCTCTGGGACCTCGCGTTCCTGCTCTGGACCGTGGCGAACACGCTCACGATCGTGTTCATCGCGCGCGGCGTCGGCGTCGGCCCTGCAGCGCGCAATGAGCTCGAGACGAAGCTGCTCGTCGGCGGCGTCATCTGGGCGTTCCTCGGGATCATCTTCGAGATCGTGACGGAGACGGTCGCCTGGGAGCGCTGGGAGGGGACGATCGAGTACACGTTCATGGCGCCCGTCTCGCGGCCGGTGCACCTGATCGGCATGGGCGTCTACGCGGTGCTCTACGGCCTCGTGCGGGCGGTGCTCGTCTTCGCGGCGGTCGTCGCGTTCATCGGCATCCACCTCTCGCACCCGAACTACGGGGCTGCGGTCTCGCTGCTGGCGATCGCGTCGATCTCGTTCATCGGCGTCGGGATGATGACGGCGGTGCTGCCGCTCGTCTCGCCCGAGAAGGGCACGCAGCTCGGCTTCGTCGCCCAGGGGCTGATGCTCGTCGTCTCTGGCGTCTACTACCCGGTCTCCGTGCTGCCCGGGTGGATGCAGTGGGTGGCGAAGATCTCCCCCGCCACCTACGCGCTGCGGGGCAACCGCGAGCAGATCCTGCACGGCTCCGGGCTCGCCTGGGCCGACGTGTGGCCGCTGCTCGTGATCGGCGCGCTGTCGATTCCGGCGGGGCTCATGGTCTTCAAGGCGGGCGAGCGCTACGCGAAGAAGCGCGGCAAGCTGAAGCGGTCGGGATGATCGAGCTCCGTCACCTATCAGGGACAGCTTCCCAGTTGACAGGCCCCGGCCCCTGTCTGCGAGGCTAGAGACCCCGACGAGGAGCGACGATGATGGCGATGATCGAGAGCAAGGACCGTGCCACCTCGGACCCGAAGGCCCGCAAGGCGGTCCTAGAGCAAGCCGAGAAGGCGGGCGTCGAGTACGTTCTCTTCTGGTTCACGGACATCGAGGGGCACCTCAAGAGCTTCGCGATCACGCCGTCCGAGCTCGCCGGCGCACTCGACGACGGGATGGGCTTCGACGGCTCCTCGATCACCGGATTCAACGCGATCGAGGAGTCCGACATGGTCGCGATCCCCGACCCGGCGACGTGGCGGCTGATGCCGTCGCGCGAGGGTGAGGCGACCGTCGGGCGCATGATCTGCGACGTCGTCAAGCCGGACGGGGAGCCGTACGAGGGCGACCCGCGCTACGTCCTCCGCCGCGCGCTCGAGCGCATGCAGTCGCTCGGCTTCGACACGTTCAACGTCGGCCCAGAGCTCGAGTACTTCCTCTTCCGCGACAAGGGCGGGACGGAGACACTCGACGAGGGCGGCTATTTCGCGATGACGGCGCTCGACGCCGCGACCGAGTTGCGCAACGAGACGATCCGCGCGCTCGAGGCGATGGGAGTCGCGATCGAGTACCACCACCACGAGGTGGCGCCGTCGCAGCACGAGATCGACATGCGCTACGCCTCGGCTCTCGACATGGCCGACCAGACGATGACCTACCGGCTGGTCGTGAAGGAGGTCGCCGCGAAGAACGGCGTCTACGCCACCTTCATGCCGAAGCCGCTCTTCGGGGAGAACGGCTCCGGCATGCACACGCACATGTCGCTCTTCACCGACGGGCGCAACCGGTTCTTCGACGGAGCTGACCCGTACCACCTGTCGGCGACGGGGAAGCAGTTCATCGCCGGGTTGCTCCGCCACGCGCGCGAGCTGTCGGCCGTCTTCGCGCAGTGGGTGAACTCGTACAAGCGGCTCGTGCCGGGCTACGAGGCACCCGTGTACGTCGCGTGGTCGCAGCGGAACCGTTCGGCGCTGATCCGGATCCCGCTCTACAAACCGGGCTCGGAGCAAGCAACGCGCGCCGAGATCCGCTGCCCCGATCCCGCCTGCAACCCGTACCTGACCTTCGCGGCGCTCCTGCACGCCGGGCTCGAGGGGATCGAGCACGGCTACGAGCTGCCGGACCCGATGGAGACGAACCTCTACCACCTGACCGCGGACGAGCGGCGCGAGCGCGGCATCGTCTCGCTGCCGGAGACCCTCGGCGAGGCGATCGACGAGTTCGCGTCGTCCGAGCTGATGCGGCGCGCGTTCGGCGACCACATCTTCTCCAGCTACGTCAAGCTCAAGCGGCAGGAGTGGGACGACTATCGGGTGCAGCTCACCCAGTGGGAGCTGGACCGCTACCTGGGCGTTCTGTAGCGCGGGCTCTTACAGGAACGTGCGGATCGACTCGCGGTCGACGCGGAGGCCGATCACCTTCGCGCCGTCGTCGATCTGCTCGATCGACTCCGCGGGGACGATCCGGCGGCGCCGGGCGAAGAAGCCGGAGCGGACCGACAGCGCGTCGGGGCTCTCGGGCGAGGTGCCGTACATCGGGCACTCGACCGTGCCGACCACACGCCCGCGCGCGTCGGCGACGAGGAACCCTGCGGTGCGGCGAAGATCGACGGCGAGGGCGCTCACGGACGTGAACCTATTCCCGCTCTGCGTGGAAAACCCTCGTGCGCCGTAAACCTTTTGTGAATCCGCTTCATCCCGGTCGTCAGCTCCACTTCCCCGACATCGCGAGCCAGGCGACCGCGAGCAGGAGGAGGTAGACGCCCGACAGCCCCGTGACGGCGCGGCCGGCGCGTGGGCTCCGGCTCCTCGACCACCACCACGACGCGAAGATCGCGAGCAGCAGGACGAGGACGCCCGGCTCGAGGATGTTCCGTCCGAGTTGCAGCCACGCGACGTTCGAGCCGCCGCCGAGGTGCTGGTCGTGTTCGAGTCGGTGTCCACCGGCGAGGGCGACGATCCACGCGGGGACGGCGACGAGCAGCGCGCGCGCCGTGGGGCCGGGAAGCCCGCCGAGCGAGGTGAGAAACCCGGTGAGCACGGCCCCGAACAGCGTCATCGTTCCGAGCAGATGGAGGAACAGCGCCAGGTTCACGAGCCGGGCCTCCAGACCATCAGAGCGAGGATCGCGAAGGTCGCGAGCCCCGCGGCGATGTTGAGTGCCTGCGCGACCGGGTCACGCAGGAGCGCGGCCAGCTCGGCGCTCGGAGCGTCGTCCTCGTCGGCGAGGCGCACGGCGAGCTCGCGCCCCTGCTTCTGCCTGCGCCCGCCGATGCCGCCCAGTGCGTTCGCGGCGACCCAGAGGGCGAGCGAGAGCCAGATCCACGCGGCGCCGAGCGAGAAGTGCAGCTCGTGCCACAGCCAGATCCCGAAGACGAGCGTCCCGGCGACGCCGAGAAAGATCACCGGGAGGGTCAGGCGGACGAGTCGGAGCAGGGCCGCTGTGTCGCTCGGCCGCGCTGCGCGGAGCGCCAGCACGTTGAGGATCCCCGCCGCCACCGACCCGCCGAAGAAACAGAACGCTGCGGTGACGTGCAGCATCAGGAGCCACTGGGTGGTGGTCAACGGGGCGAGCGTACGCTTGCACCCGGATGGGATCGGCCGAACGGCATCTTCGTCTCCTGACCGCGACGGTCGAGGCGGTCAACTCGACCCTCGACCTGCAGGAGGTTCTCGCCCTCGTCGCGGACCGGGTCGCCGATGCGCTCGAGGCCGACGCGTGCTTCGTCTACCTCTACGACGACCGCGCGGACGAGCTCGTGCTGCGGGCGACCCACGGCACGCGCCTCGACGAGCTGTCGCGCCGTCCGCGCATGCGGCCGGGCGAGGGGATCACCGGCTCTGCCGCGGCGGCGCGGGCGCCGGTGATGCTCGAGTCACAGGCGCACCTCGATCCGCGCTTCAAGAACTTCCCGAACCTGCCCGAGGACGAGTACGAGTCGATCCTGGCCGTCCCGATCCTGACGCGCGACGGGACGCTCGAAGGGGCGCTCAACGTGCGAACCCGACGGCCGCGGTCGTATGCCGACGAGGAGGTGGAGCTGCTGCTCCTGATCGCAGCGCAGGTCGCGCAGTCGATCGAGCACGCGAAGCTCTACTCGGAGGCGCAGCGACGCGTACACGAGCTCGAGGCGCTGGCGCGGATCTCGGAGGCGGTGTCCGAGTCGCTCTACCTCGAGGAGTCGCTCGAGGCGATCGTCAAGACGACGATGGACGCGCTCGGCGCGACCGGAGCGGCGCTCGTGCTCGACGACGGGCACATCGCGTGGCCTGAGGGCGTCGCGTCGACGCACGCGATCCGACAGCCGCTGCGCTGGCGGGGTCGCCAGATCGGCGAGCTCGTCGCCGACCGCGCGACGCCGTTCAGCGACGCCGAGCGCGAATTGCTCGCGTCGATCGCGACGCATGCGGCGGTAGCGCTCGAGCACGGCCGCGCGGTCCTGCGAGGGGTCCTTGCCCAGGAGATCCACCACCGGGTCAAGAACAACCTGCAGACCGTGGCCTCTCTCCTGCGCCTCCAGGCGCGTGCAGCAGACACGATCGATCCTCGCGAAGCGCTCGAGCACTCGGTCAACCGGATCCTCGCGATCGCCGCCGTGCACGAGCTTCTCACCGAGCGTCGTGAGGAGGACGTCGACCTCGCCGACCTGATCGGCCGGTTGCGGGCGATGCTGGTGCAGGGGGTCGGTGTCGGCAAGGAGGTGACTGCCGCGCTCGAGCCTGTGTCGCTGCCGGGCGCGCGGGCGACCGCGCTTGCACTCGTCTTCGCGGAGCTCCTCCAGAACGCACTCGAGCACGGTGGCGAGCGCGTACGGGTCGAGCTCGTGCGGCGCGACGCCGACGTGCTGCTCGCGATCGAGGACGATGGCGACGGGTTGCAGGAGGGCGGTGGCGTCGGGACCGGGCTCTCGATCGTTCAGGCGCTCGTCCGGGACGAGCTGCGGGGGACGCTTACGATCGGCTCGAACGGCGGCACGCGCGCGGAGGTCGTCTTCCCCGTCTCGTAAGGAGGCGGCGGCGATGCTCGTCGCCCCAAGCCGGCCGTCTCACTCTCGGCACAGAGGCGTGCGGGTTCCGTGCGGGTGGCTGCCTCCGGGGTGCCTCCAGCGCGTCGTCCGTCTCGCTCTCGGCACAGAGGCGTGCGCATTCCGTGCGGGTGGCTGCCCCGGGGTCTCCGTGGGCCACCGCACGAGGGTCGCGGCCGTCAGCTCTGCTGATCGTCGAACGTGAAGTGGAGGTGGTCGCCGTGGGCGTGCACCCCGAGCACCTGGTCGGCGAGCACGTCGGCGGCCGTCGCGTCGAGGAAGACCCGGGCACCGCCGCGCTCGACCACCTCGTCCCCGTGGAGCGGCTCGGCCGCCTCGTCGAGGGACACCTCGACGTCGTCGTCGACCTGCGTTGCCGTGATGCGGAGAGGCCCGATCTCGGCGAGAGCTTCGACTGCCTCGTCGTCGATCTGCAGCATCGTGCAAGTCTATGTGGGATGCGGATCCTGATCGCCGAGGACGAGACGATCATCCGTCTCGACCTGCGCGACCTGCTCGAGCGCTCGGGCCATGAGGTCGTAGCGGAAGCCCGGGACGGCGAAGAGGCGGTCGAGCTGGCGCGCACCCACGAGCCGGAGCTCGCGATCATGGACGTGAAGATGCCTCGTCTCGACGGGATCGAGGCCGCGCGGCGGATCCTCGGCGAGCGGCCGATCCCGATCGTGATGCTCACTGCCTACGGCCAGGAGGAGCTCGTCGGCCGTGCCGTGGAGGCGGGCGTGTTCGGGTACCTGGTGAAGCCGTTCCGCGAGCAGGACCTCGTGCCCGCGATCGCCACCGCCCGTGCGCGGCACGACGAGCTCGCCGCCGTCAGGGAGGAGGCCGAGTCGCTCGCAGACGCGCTCGCCGCCCGCAAGGGGATCGAGCGCGCGAAGGGCCTGCTGATGGCGAAGGAAGGGCTGTCCGAGGCGGATGCATTCGAGCGGCTCCGTCGCGCGAGCCAGGTGTCGGGCAGGCCCCTGAAGGTGATCGCCGAGGCAGTGATCGCGACCCTCGACCCGTCATGACGCGGACGTTGACACCTCCCCGCGAGCGCGCCCGCCGCAGCACCGGCTCCGGCACCGACGGGGCGTGGCGTGTGATCGTCCTGAATGACGACCACAACACCTTCGAGGGCGTGGCGTTCGCGCTCGCGCAGACGATCCCCGGCGTCGACTACGACCGGGGCATGGCCCTCGCCAACCGCATCCACACGACGGGCCGCGCGATCGTCTGGTCCGGTCACCGTGAGGCCGCAGAGCTCTACCACGGGCAGCTCGAGGGATACGGCCTGACGCTCGCTCCGCTTGAGCGCTGAAGCCGGGATCAGGCGCGTGTTCGACGCCTTCGGCGGCGGTGACACGCGCGCGCTCTTCGACGTGATCGCCGAGGACGCGACGTGGATCGTCAACGGCACCGCGCAGGTCGCGCAGGTGTACGAAGGACGGCAGCGGATCTTCGAGCTCTTCCGCGAGACACGCCGCCTGACCGACGGCACGTACCTCTCGACGCTTCGCTGGCTGCTCGCGGACGACGCGCACGCCGTCGCGGTCTACCGGGCCCAGGGGCGGCGGCTCGGGCGCGAGCTCGACATCGACCAGGTGCTGCTGATCGACCACGTCGGCGGGATCTGGCAGCGGATCGTCGCGATCCCGTCCGACCCGCCTGCGTTCGAGGCGTTCTGGGGCGACGAGTGAAGGTGGGCATGCAGCTGCCCGAGGTCGAGCGGGTCGTCCGCCGCGACGAGCTCGAAGCGATCGCCCGCGCGGCCGAGGAGTGCGGCTTCGACTCGCTCTGGGTCGGCGACCACCTCCTCTACCGCGGCGACGGCGCACCCGAGCGCGGCCCGTGGGACTGTTGGTCGACGCTCGCCTGGCTCGCCGGGATCACGAAGCGCGTGGAGCTGGGCCCGCTCGTCGCGTGCACGGCGTTCCACGCACCGGGCGTCCTTGCGCGGCAGGCGGCAGCGGTCCAGGAGCTCTCGGGCGGGCGGTTCGTGCTCGGGCTGGGGGCAGGCTGGAACACGGAGGAGTTTCGAGCGTTCGGGCTCCCGTTCGACCGGCACGTCTCGCGGTTCGAGGAGGCGTTCGAGATCGTGCGGCGGCTCCTCGCCGGTGAGCGCGTCACGCTGCGCGGCCGCTTCCACGAGGTCGAGGACGCCGTGCTGCTGCCGCCGCCGGAGCGGCGGCCGCGGCTGATGATCGGAGCCAACGCGCCGCGGATGCTCTCGATCGCGCTGCCTCACGTGGACGCCTGGAATACCTGGTTCACCCACTATGGGAATACGCCCGAGGGCTTCGCCGCGCACAACGCGGAGGTGAGCGCCGCGGCCGAACGTGCGGGCCGAGACCCCGCGGAGGTGGCGAGGAGCGCCTGTGTCTACGTCGTGGCCGGGGACGCCGCCGAGCGCACGAACGCCGACGGGGTCGAGCCGGTCGACGCGACCGGCCTGCGCGTCCACCTCGAGGCGCTCGAGCAGGCCGGTGCAGACGAGGCGATCCTGGTGCTCGACCCGATCACGGAGCGGTCGGTCCGGGAGCTCGCCACTCGTCTTTGAGCAGCGTGGGGGCGGGTCACGCTTCCGTCGCCTCGAAGAGCGACTCCCACCTGCCGAGCAGGCGGTCGAGCTCGGTGCGGGCCGCACGGTGCTCCTCGACGAGCGTCACGTCGCCCCAGTCCTCTGCGAGCCGCCGTTCGAGCTCCGAGAGGCGTGCCTCGGCACGCTCCACCTCGCGCTCGACGAGCTCGAGTGCGGTCGGCGCGGGCCTCGCCGGACGCGCTGGCCGCTCTCGTTTCGGGGGTGGCGGCGCTGCCACAGGCGCGGGCTCGCCGTCCTCCTGCGCGCGCACGTAGTCGGCCCAGCCGCCGGGGTAGGAGCGCACCGCGCGCTCCTCGATCGCGAGCAGGCGCCCCGCGACCGCGTCGAGCACGGCGCGGTCGTGCGAAACGAGCAGCACCGTCCCGGGAAAGGCCTCGAGCGCCGCCTCGAGCGACTCGCGCGACCCGAGGTCGAGGTGGTTCGTCGGCTCGTCGAGGACGAGCAGGTTGGCTCCCGACGCGACGACGATCGCGAGCGCGAGCCGGCGGCGCTCACCGCCGGAGAGGGCGACGACCGGCTTCTCGTGCTCGTCCCAGCCGGAGAAGAGAAACCTGCCGAGGAGCGACTGCGCCTCTGTGCGCTTCAACGCGGTGCCCGCCATCACCGCCTCCAGGACCGAGCCGCGCTCGTCGAGCTCGGCCTCGTGCTGGGAGAAGTAGGCCGGGACGACGCCGTGTCCGAGGCGCACCCGGCCGGCCGCCGGCTCGCGCCGGCCGAGGATCGTCTCGAGGAGCGTCGTCTTGCCCGACCCGTTCGGGCCGACGAGCGCGACGTGCTCCCCGCGTTCGATCGCGAAGCTCGCCCCGTCGAGAAGCGGCTTGTCTCCGGCGCGGACGGCGAGCCCTTCCGCCACGACGACGTCGCGTCCGGAGCGCGCCGGGCGGAGGAACTCGAAGCCGAGGGTGCGCCGGGAGGCCTCCGGCGCCGGCACCCGGTTCGCCTGGAGGCGCTCGATCTGCTTCAGCTTCGACTGGGCCTGCCGCGCCTTCGACGCCTTGGCCCGGAACCGCTCCACGAACCGCTCGAGCCGGGCCAGCTCCTCCGCCTGCCGCGCGGCGGTCTTCGCCTGATGGAGGTCGCGCGCCGCCCGCTCCCGCCGCCAGACGTGCCACGCCCCTGGGAAGTACACCGACTTGCCGCCCTCCAGCTCGAGCACCGCGGTCGTCACCGCCTCGAGGAACCACCGGTCGTGGGCGACCAGGATGACCGCGGCGTCGAGTGTCTTCAAGAGCTGTTCGAGCCACTCGAGCGACTCGATGTCGAGGTGGTTCGTCGGCTCGTCCAGCAGCAGCAGGTCGGGCTGGGCGGCGAGCGCCCGCGCGAGTGAGGCCCGCGTCAGCTCGCCGCCCGAGAACGTCGAGAGGGGCCGGGCGAGATCGTCGTTTGTGAACCCCAGCCCGCGCACGGTCTGACTCGCGCGCTCGCGCCAGTCGTAGCCGCCCGCGTGCTCGAGCCGCGCCTGCGCCTCGGAGTACCGGCGCAGGGTCGGGGCGGCGTGATCGCCCGATGCCATCGCGGCCTCGAGCCGTCGCAGCTCCTGCTCGACGGCGACGAGGTCGGCCGTCCCGGCGAGCACGTACTCGCCCAGCGGGCGCGCGCTGAGCGCAGGCGGACGCTGGTCGTGGAGCATCAGACGGGCGCCCTTCTCCCAGGCGAGCTCGCCCCCCTCGAGCGAGACCTCGCCTGTCAGGGCGCGCAAGAGCGTCGTCTTCCCGGCACCGTTCGGGCCCGCGAGGGCCAGCCGGTCGCCGCGCTCGACCTTGAACGAGACTCCGTCGAAGAGGACGCCGCCGGAGAGCTCCTTCCGGAGCGCGGATGCGATGACGACCGCCATGCCGGTGAAAGTATCGGGATGCGCCTCGGGCTGACCGGACGGATCCTCGTCGGGGGCGTTCTCCTCGCAGGCTTCTTCCTGGCGCAGGTCGTGATCACGTACGACTCGTTCCGCACGATCCGGCAGGCGACGCATGAGGAGCGGCACGCGGAGCAGTCGATCACCGCCGCGCTTCGGGTCGAGAAGCTCGTGCTCGATCTCCAGACAGGAGCGCGGGGCTACGCGATCACCGGGCAGCGCCGCTTCCTCCAACCGTGGACGTCCGCCCGCAAGGTGCTGCCGCGGCGTGGCGAGCAGCTCGAGACCTTCGGGACGCCCTCGTTCGAGCGGGCGCTCGACCGGGAGCTCGACGCTGCGGTCGCTCGTTCGGATTCGCTCGTGCGTCTCGCCGCGGTGTCGCCCGCGCGGGCGCGGGCGCGGATCGCCACCGGCGTCGGCCTGAAGCGCACCGGGAGGATCGAGAAGCTCGTTGACGGGTTCGTCGCCGCGAACCAGGCCGTGCTGGCGCGCGATCGGCAGCGGGTCGCGGACGCCGAGAACACCGGGGTCCGGTTCGGTGCGGTCGGGATCGCCGTTCGTGCTCTCGTCTTCATCGCGATCATCGCCTACCTCCTGCGGGCGATCGTCGTCCCGCTGCGCCGGATCGCCGCCGGGACGAGCGAGGTGTCGGCCGGCCTCCTCGGCGTGGAGGTGCCCGAGGACGGCGCGGGCGAGGTCGGCGAGCTCGCGCGCTCCTTCAACGAGATGTCGCGCTCCCTCGCGCGGAGCCGGAGCGAGCTCGGCGACCAGAACGTCCGGCTCGAGCGAGGCGCCACGGTGCTGCGCGCCGTGCTCGACTCGACCGTGGACGGGATCCTGCTCTCGGACGCGAAGGGCGAGGTGCGGCTCGCGAACCGGCCGATGATGCAGCTCGCATCCGAGCTCGGGCTCTCGCAGCGCGGGGCGGTGGTCGACCGGCTGCTCGCCGTCGAGGACCGTGTGACCGACCCGGTTCGGTTCCGCGCAGCGATGGAGCGACTTCGCTCCGACCCGACCGAGCCCACCTTCGACGAGTTCGTCGACGGCCTCAGCGGCCGCGTCTTCCAGGGCTTCACCTCGCCGGTGATCGACGATGGGGGCACGGCGATCGGCCGCGTCTGGACGCTGCGTGACGTGACCAAGCAGCGCGAGCTCGATCGGCTGAAGGACGAATTCATCGCGACCGTCTCGCACGAGCTGCGGACGCCGCTCACGTCGATGATGGGCTTCCTCGAGATGCTGCGCGAGGGCGAGGCAGGCGAGCTCGGCGAGGAGCAGCAGCGCTTCCTCGCGATCGTCTACCGCAGCTCCGAGCGCCTGCAGCGCCTCGTCGGCGACTTGCTGTTCGTCGGGCGGCTGGATGCGAACGGTCTCGAGCTGCATCCCGGGCCGGTCAGCCTCGACGAGATCGCGCGGGACGCGCTCGAGTCGCACGCCGCGCTCGCCCGGTCCCGGGAGCTCGAGCTCGTGACCGAGCTCGCGCCGATGCCGCCGCTGCGGGGCGATCCGGAGCGGCTCGGCCAGCTCGTCGGCAACCTGGTCTCGAACGCGCTGAAGTTCACGCCTGCGGGCGGACGGGTACGAGCACGCACGTTCCTCGAGGGCGAGAAGGCGGTGATCGAAGTGGAGGACACGGGCATCGGCATCCCTGCCGCGGAGCTCCCCAGGGTGTTCGAGCGCTTCTTCCGTTCCTCGATCGCGACCGAGCACGCGATCCCGGGCACCGGCCTCGGCCTCGTGATCTCGAAGGCGATCGCGGAGGCCCACGGCGGGACGATCGCAGTCCGGTCCGAGGTCGGCCGGGGCACGTGCTTCCGCGTGGAGCTGCCGATCGTCGGCGCACCCGTGGCCGTGGCGTGACGCGGGTCGTCTCGCTCGACGTCGGCTCGTCGTCCGTGCGGGCCGTCGCGTACGACGAGTCGGGGTCGGCCGAGCCCGGCGACGCGCATCTCGCCTGTCACTCGTTCGACGCGGATGAGCTCGTGTCGCACTGCCGGTCGGTGCTGGCGCAGGTGGGCGACGGCGACGCGCTCGCGATCTCGTGCTTCTGGCACTCGCTCCTGCCGCTCGACGACCACGACCGGCCGCTCACGCCTGTGCTGATGTGGCGTGACGTCGCCGCTGATCCGCCCGCGCTCGACCCTGTGTCCTACCATCGTCGCACCGGCTGCTTCCTCCACCCGTCCTTCTGGCCCGCAAAGATCCGGCGGCTGCGTGAGGACGGCCTCGAGCCCTCGCGCTTCGTCTCGTTCGCCGACTACCTCTTCCTGCGCCTCGCGGGCGAGCTCCGCTCGAGCGTCTCGATGGTGAGCGGGACCGGCCTGTACGACCCGAACGCGCTCGACTGGGACGCGGAGACGCTCGACGCTGTCGGGGTCGACGCCGCGCAGCTGCCGCCCGTCTCCGACGAGCCGGTGGCCGGTGCACACCCGGGGCTCGGGGACGGCGCCTGTTCGAACGTCGGCGCGGGTTGCGTCGACCGTGGCCGCGTCGCCGTCATGATCGGCACGTCGGGCGCGGCGAGGGTCGTCTACGCGGCCGACGGGGCGACCTCGCAGCCGGGCCTCTTCCTCTTCAGGCTCGACGAACGCCGCTTCTGCGAGGGAGGCTCTCTCTCGGACGGCGGCAACCTGCACGTCTGGCTCGGTCAGACCCTCGCGGAGGTCGAGACGGCGGGAATCGCGGTACGCGAGCCGGCGGCGCACGGGCTCGTCTTCCTGCCCTTCCTCGGCGGTGAGCGGTCGCTCGGCTGGAACGCGGCGCGGCGTGGGCTCATCCGCGGCCTCTCGTTCGCGACGACCCCGCTCGACCTCGTCCAGGCCGCGCTCGAGGGTGTCTGCTATCGCTTCGCGGACGTCCTCGACGCGCTCGGTGGTGTCGAGTCGGTCGTCGCGACCGGCGGTGCGCTGCTCGCGAGCCCCGACTGGGTGCAGATCCTCGCGGACGTGCTCGGTCGCCCGGTCGAGGTGTCGGGCGTGGCCGAGGGCTCGGCGCGCGGTGCGGCCGTCGTCGCCCTTGAACGGGCAGGGATCATCGTCCCACCGCCACCCACGGTTGCCGTGGCCGAGCCCCGGGAAGGCCGGACGGAGATCCATCGAGCAGCGCGAGAGGAGCAGCGAGCGACCATGCGGCTGGAGGAGGAGACGTGATCGGGATCGTCGGAGGCGGCCTGGCGGCCGCGAAGCTCGTCGAGGGTTATCGCGAGGCAGGTGGAGGCGGCGAGCTCCGCATCTGGTCGCGCGACCCCCACGGGCCCTACCACCGGCCGCCGCTCTCGAAGCGCCTCCTGCGGGGCGAGGCCGAGCCCGCAGACGCCCTCGTGCACCCGGTCGAGTGGTACGCCGAGCACGGCGTCGAGCTGCTGCTCGGCGTGTCGGTGGACTCGCTCGACGATGTCGACGCCGAAGTGACGGTGCTCGCGACGGGCGCGCGCCCGCGACCGCTCGACGGGGCACTTGCGCTGCGTACGCTCGACGACGCGTTGGAGCTCCGGAGCCGCGCCGGCGAGGCGCGCACGGCGACGGTCGTCGGCGGCGGCTTCATCGGCTGCGAGGTGACGGCCTCGCTCACGCAGCGCGGCGTGCAGGTCACCCACGTCGTCCGCGACCCGAGGGTGTTCGCGGCGTTGCAGGCTCCGCCGCTCTCCGATGCGCTGCAGGAGCGCTCCCGTGGGCACGGCGTCGACCTGCGGCTCGAGTCGAGCGAGCTGCCCGCCGCCGACCTGGTGGTCGCGGGCATCGGCGTCGACCCGAACGTCGAGCTCGCCCACGCCGCCGGGCTCGAGGTGCGGAGCGGAATCGTCGTCGACGAGCGTTTCCGCACGGCACGCGACGGGGTGTACGCGATCGGCGACGCGGCCGAGTTCTTCGACCCGCTCTACCGCCGGCATCGCCGGATCGAGCACTGGTCGAACGCCGCCTACCACGGCACGACGCTCGGACGCCTGCTCGCGGGCGACGAGAGCGCCCGTTACGACATCGTCTCGGCGTTCTTCTCCGAGCAGTTCGGACACACGTTCCGCTACTTCGGCGACGCCGGCGGCCACGACTCGACGACCCTCGAGGGCGACTTCCGCGAGGAGCGCGCGATCTTCCGCTTCCTGCGGGAAGGCCGCACGATCGCGGCGGCCGTGCAGGGCCTCGAGGACGACGAGCAGGACGAGCTGAAGGAGGAGATCCGAGCCGGCGCGGCAGCCTCGGGTTAGTCGTTAGTCTCGCGGGGAAGCCACCCGCGGGAGGAGAGCGTTGCCCAACTCGGAGATCGAACAGCTCTCCATCGACACCATCAGGACGCTGTCGATGGACGCGGTGCAGCAGGCGAACGCCGGCCATCCCGGCACCGCGATGGCGCTCGCACCGCTCGCCTACCTCCTCTACACGGAGGTCATGAACCACAATCCGGCCAGCCCGCACTGGCCGAACCGCGACCGCTTCGTCCTGAGCGCAGGCCACGCCTGCATGCTGCAGTACTCGGTGCTGCACCTCTCCGGGTACAACCTCTCGCTCGAGGAGCTGAAGCGGTTCCGCCAGTGGCAGTCCGCGACCCCTGGGCACCCCGAGTTCCGCCACACCGAAGGGGTCGAGGTGACGACCGGGCCGCTCGGCCAGGGCTTCGCGAACGGCGTCGGCATGGGCTTCGCCGAGCGTTTCCTCGCCGCCGCCTTCAACCGCCCGCACCACGAGCTCGTCGATCACCGGGTCTACGTGATCTGTTCGGACGGCGACCTGATGGAGGGCGTCTCCTACGAGGCGGCGTCGATCGCGGGCACGAACGGCCTCGGCAAGCTCGTCTACTTCTACGACGACAACCACATCTCGATCGACGGCACGACCTCGATCTCGTTCACCGAGGACCGGGGTGCGCGGTTCGAGGCGCTCGGCTGGCATGTGCAGCACGTCGCGGACGTGAACGACTTGGATTCGCTTCGCGAATCCATAGAGAAGGCGCAGGCAGAGACGGCGAGGCCGTCGCTGATCGTCGTCCGCTCGCACATCGCCTACCCTGCCCCGCACGCCGTCGACACGGCGAAGGCGCACGGCGCACCGCTCGGTGCGGCGGAGGTCGCGGCGACGAAGCGTGCGCTCGGCTGGGACCCCGAGCAGCACTTCTACGTGCCGGACGAGGTGTACGCGCACATGGGTCGCGTCGACAGGGGCAACGAGCTCGAGACCGCTTGGCAACAGCGCTTCTCGGCGTGGTCACAGGCGTTCCCGCGCGAGCGCGAGCGCTGGGACGCGGCGTACGCGGGGCGGATCGGCGACTGGGAGCTGCCCGACTTCGCGCCCGGCGAGGAGATCGCGACGCGCGCCGCGGGGAAGACCGTCATGCAGGCGTTCAAGCACGCGGTGCCGACGATGATCGGCGGCGCAGCCGACCTCGTCGAGTCGACCTACACGGAGTTCATCGGGGGCGGTCTCTTCTCGGACAGCTGGGCCGGCCGCAACATCGCCTTCGGCATCCGCGAGCACGCGATGGGCTCGATCGTGAACGGGATCGCGGTGCACGGCGGCTGCGTGAAGCCGTACGGCTCCACGTTCCTCATCTTCAGCGACTACATGCGGCCGGCGGTGCGCCTGTCGGCGCTCATGGGGCTGCCCGTCGTGTGGGCCTGGACGCACGACTCGGTCGGATTGGGGGAGGATGGCCCGACGCATCAGCCGGTCGAGACCTATGCGGCGTTGAGGGCGATCCCGAACCTCTGGTTCGTGCGCCCGGCGGACGCCAACGAGACGGCGTGGGCGTGGAAGGTGGCGCTCGAGCGGCCGGACGGGCCGGTGGCGCTCTCGCTCTCCCGGCAGAAGGTCCCGACCCTGGACCGCTCCGGCCTCGCTCCCGCCTCCGGTCTCGAGCGCGGCGCCTACACGTTGTGGGAGTCGTCGTCCTCGCCCGACCTGATCCTGATCGCGACGGGAGCCGAGGTCGCGCTCACCCTCGAGGCCGGCCGGAGGATCGCGGGCGACGGCAGCTCGGTTCGCGTCGTCTCGATGCCGTGCTGGGAGCTCTTCGAGGCACAGTCGGCCGACTACAGGGACGAGGTGCTGCCTCCCGACGTGCGCGCGCGCCTCTCGGTCGAGCCGGGTGTCGCGCTCGGCTGGCACCGTTGGGTCGGCGATCTCGGCGACTCGATCTCGATCGAGCACTTCGGCGCCTCCGCGCCGGGCGCGACGGTTCTGGAGCAATTCGGTTACAGCCTCGACAACGTCGTCGCCCGGGCGAGCGCGCTCCTGGAGCGTGTCTCGTGATGGAGGCCGACGCCGTTCGCACGTTCCTGTCGCTCGTCTCCCCCGGCTTCTGCATGGAAGGAGAGCTGCCGGCCGTGAAGCTCGAGGGGATCGAGGTGCGTAAAGACGGCCATGCGGTTGCGATGGTGCAGGCCGACGGACGGACGCTACCGCTCCGCTTCACGTTCGACGAGGGGCGGATCGCTCGGGTCGAGGTGCTGTGAGATGAAGGTCGCCGTCGCGTTCGACCACCGCGGCGTGCATCTTCGCGAGGCCGTGCTCGAGGTGCTCGCCGGGCACGAGGTGATCGACTTCGGCACGCACACCGACGCAGTCCGCATCGACTATCCCGACAAGGCGCAGGAGGTCGGCGAGGCGATCCAGAGCGGCCAGGCGGAGCGGGCAGTGCTCGTCTGCGGCTCCGGCGTCGGCGCGGCGGTCGCCGCCTGCAAGCTGACCGGCATCCGCGCCGCGATCTGCCACGACACCTACAGCGCCCACCAGGGCGTCGAGCACGACGACATGAACGTGCTCTGCCTCGGCTCCGAGGTGGTCGGGCCGTCGCTCGCCCGCGAGCTGGTCGAGGCGTTCCTGAATGCGACCTTCAACGGGGGCGAGCGCTACGTCGCGCGGCTCCTCAAGGTCGCCGAGCTGGAAAGGACGATGAAGGATGGCTGACTCGAGGCTGCACCAGCTCGCCGCGCGCGGGCAGTCGGTCTGGTTCGACACGCTCTCGCGCGACCTCGTCCAGTCGGGCGAGCTCGCGCGGATGATGGGCGAGGACGCCGTCACGGGCGTCACCTCGAACCCGACGATCTTCCAGAAGGCGCTTTCGACCGGGAACGCCTACGACGACGACATGCGCAAGCTCCTGGGCGAGACCGACGACCTCGAGAAGATCTTCTTCTCGCTCGCCCTGCAGGACATCCGCGACGCGTGTGACGTGCTGAGGCCCGCGTACGACGCCTCGAAGGGCATCGACGGCTACGTCTCGATGGAGGTGCTGCCGGGGCTTGCCTACGACACGGAGGCGACTTTCGAGCAGGCGCGGTGGATCGCGAAGGAGGTCGAGCGCCCGAACCTGTACGTGAAGATCCCGGCGACCGTGGCCGGGCTGCCCGCGATCGAGGACTGCATCGCGCACGGCACGTCGATCAACATCACGCTGATCTTCTCGCTCGATCGGTACAGGGCGGTCGTGGAGGCCTACCTGCGCGGCCTCGAGCGGCTCGTCGCCGGGGGCGGCGACCCGTCGACCGTCGCGTCGGTGGCGTCCTTCTTCGTCTCGCGCGTCGACACCGAGGCGGACAAGCGCCTCGCGGGTCATCCCGAGCTCCGCGGCAAGCTCGCGATCGCGAACGCCAAGCTCGCGTACGAGCACTTCCTCGAGGCGTTCGCCGGCCCTCGCTGGAACTTCCTCGCGGGGAAGGGCGCGAACATGCAGCGTTGCCTGTGGGCGTCGACCTCGACCAAGAACCCCGACTATCGCGACGTGATGTACGTCGAGGAGCTGATCGGCCCCGAGACGGTGAACACGATGCCGCTCGAGACGATCCGCGCCTTCCAGGACCACGGCGAGGTGCGCGGCGACACCGTGCTCGAGGGGGTCGACGACGCGCATGCGCTCCTCGAGCAGCTGGCGGCTGCGGGCGTCTCCTACGACGACGTGGTCGAGACGCTCGAGGCCGAAGGCGTGCAGAAGTTCGCGGACTCGTTCGACGAGATCACCGACAGCATTCGTGCGAAGCGCAGCGAGCTGGCGGCGGCGTGAGCCCGGCGCAGCTCGTCGAACGGATCTGGGCGCGCGATCCGGCGGCGTGGACCGGGAACGGCGAGGCGAAGTGGCTCGGCTGGCTCGACGAGCCGTGGCGGATCGCGGAGGACGTCGACCTGCTCCTGCAGTTCGCCGACTCGGTCGTCGACCGGGTGGATGCCGTCGTCCTGCTCGGGATGGGCGGCTCGTCGCTCGCGCCGGAGGTGATCCGGCGCACCTTCCGCCAGGAGGCGTTCCACGTGCTCGACACGACGCATCCCGGGGCGATCCGGTCGCTCGAGGCGAAGCTCGACCTCACGCGTACGCTCTTCATCTCCGCGTCGAAGTCGGGCTCCACGCTCGAGACGAGGTCGCACACCGACTACTTCTGGGAGCGCACGGGCCGGGACGGGGACTTGTTCGCCGCGATCACCGACCCGGGCTCGGAGCTCGAGGCGCTGGCGCGCGAGCGCGAGTTCGCTGCGATCTTCCCGGGCGAGCCGACGATCGGTGGCCGCTACTCGGCGCTCTCGCCGTTCGGGATGGTCCCGGCGGCGCTGATGGGGGTCGACGTGACCCGCCTCCTCGAGCGCGCGCAGGAGATGGCCGACGCGTGCCGGCTCGCCGAGGGCAACCCCGGCCTCGAGCTCGGCCTCTCGCTCGGCGAGGGCTGGCGGGACGGGCGCGACAAGATCTGCATCCCGGAGAGCGACGCCGGCTTCGGCCTCTGGGCCGAGCAGCTGCTCGCCGAGTCGACCGGGAAGCAGGGGAAGGGGCTCGTCCCGGCGCCCGGCGAGCCGCCCGAGGGCCCCGACCGGCAGCTGCAGGACGTGCGTCTGTCGGGCGAGTACGAGCTCGGCCAGGAGTTCTTCCGCTGGGAGTTCGCGACCGCGGTCGCCGGTCACATCCTGGGGATCAACCCGTTCGACCAGCCCGACGTCCAGTCGGCGAAGGACAAGACGAAGGAGGTGCTCGCCGGCGGTGGTGAGCCCGACGTCTCGCCCCGCGGGTCGCTCGACGAGCTGCTCGCCTCGGCGGAGCCGGGCGACTACGTCTGCATCCAGGCCTTCGTCGACCCGACCGCGGCGGCCGAGGAGAAGGTGCTGGCCCTTGCGGCTCGCGCGCGGGAGGGGACCGGCTGCGTCGTCACGCACGGCTTCGGGCCGCGCTACCTGCACTCCACCGGGCAGCTGCACAAGGGCGGCCCGCCCACCGGCCGCTTCGTCCAAATCGTCGACGAGACGGGGGAGGAGCTGCCGATCCCCGGCCAGCCGTTCGGGTTCGGGAGGCTGATCCGGGCGCAGGCCGCGGGCGACTTCGCGTCGCTCGAGGAGCGCGGCCGCCGCGTCGTTCGCATTCGACTCGAGGAGGTGTAGGTCTTGCAGCTCGGGATGATCGGCCTCGGCCGCATGGGCGGGAACATGACGAAGCGCCTCGCGGAGCGCGGCCACGACATGAAGACGTACGACCCGGGCGTCGAGTCGACCGCCTCGACGATCGAGGAGCTGCGCGACCAGCTGACCGCACCGCGTTCCTTCTGGATGATGGTCCCCGCGGGGAAGGTCACCGAGGAGACGTTCGTCGAGCTGCTGCGGGTGGCGGATCCCGGCGACGTGATCGTCGACGGCGGCAACTCGAACTTCCACGACTCCCAGCGTCGCCACGCGGCGGCGAAGGAGAAGGGCATCCACTTCGTCGACGCCGGCGTGTCCGGCGGGATCTGGGGTCTCCAGGTCGGCTACTGCCTGATGGTCGGCGGCGACGACGCTGCGGTTGCGCAGGTCGAGCCGGTCTTCCGCGACCTCGCGCCCGAGGACGGCTACGCGCACGTCGGCCCTTCCGGAGCCGGGCACTTCGTGAAGATGGTGCACAACGGCATCGAGTACGGCCTCATGGAGGCATACGCCGAGGGCTTCGAGGTGATGAAAGCCTCCGAGTTCGAGCTCGACCTGCACGAGATCGCAGGCATCTGGCGTTACGGGTCGGTCGTCCGGTCGTGGCTGCTCGAGCTTCTCCACGCGGCGTTCGAGGTCGAAGGCTCGCAGCTCGAGAAGATCCGCGGCTACGTCGAGGACTCCGGCGAGGGGCGCTGGACGATCGCAGAGGCGATCGCGGAGGACGTCCCGGTGCCGGTGATCACGGCCGCGCTCTTCGCACGGTTTGCCTCCCGCCAGGAGGAGTCGTTCGCGGCCAAGGTCAACGCCGCACTGCGCAACCAGTTCGGCGGCCATGCCGTGCAGGCGGCCACGGAGGCCCAGTGAGCGCAGCCGAGCAGAACCCGCTGCTCGAAGGGCTGCGCGTCCGGCGCCGTCCCGACCCGTGCATCCTCGTCATCTTCGGCGCGTCCGGCGACCTGACGTCCAAGAAGCTCATCCCCGCGCTCTACTCGCTGGCCGTGCGGCACCTGCTGCCCGAGAAGTTCGGGATCGTCGGCGCCGCACGCACCGAGGAGTCGAACGACCAGTTCCGCGACCGGATGAAGCAGGCGGTGCAGGATCACGCGCGCGATCCGTTCGACGACGAGGTGTGGGAGGCGTTGGCGAAGGGGATGCGCTACTCGACGCTCGACTTCGCCGACGACAAGGGAGAGGACGAGCTTCGCGACACGCTCAACGAGCTCGACGGCGAGCTGGGCACGCAGGGCAATCGCGTCTATTACTTCGCAGTGCCCCCGGCCGCGATCGGCACGCTGGTCGCGGAGATCGCCGCGCGACGCAGCGCCGAGGGGTGGATCCGGCTGATCATCGAGAAGCCCTTCGGTCACGATCTCGCGTCGGCGTGCGAGCTGAACGCCGAGCTCCAGCAGCACTTCGCCGAGAACGAGGTCTTCCGCATCGATCACTATCTCGGCAAGGAGACCGTGCAGAACATGCTGGCGCTGCGGTTCGCGAACGGCATCTTCGAGCCGATCTGGAACCGGCAGTTCATCGACCACGTGCAGATCACGGTGGCGGAGTCGATCGGGATCGAGGCGCGCGCGGGCTACTACGAGCAGGCCGGGGCGATCCGCGACATCTTCCAGAACCACCTGCTGCAGCTCGTCGCGATCACGGCGATGGAGCCGCCGTTCGACTTCACGGCCGACTCCGTCCGCAACGAGAAGGTGAAGGTGCTGAAGGCGCTGCACACGCCGGGGCCGAAGCACGTCGTGCGCGGGCAGTACGGGCCGGGCTTCGTCGAGGGCGAGGAGGTGCGTGGCTACCGCGAGGAGGAGGGCGTCGCGCCCGGCTCGCTGACCGAGACGTTCGTCGCGGCGAAGCTCTACGTCGACAACTGGCGCTGGGCGGACACGCCCTTCTACGTGCGCATGGGCAAGCGGCTCGCCCGCCGCGAGACGACGATCGCGATCCAGTTCAAGCGGGCGCCGCATCCGCCGTTCGAGGACGGCGGCGAGGGCCTGCGGCCGAACGTGCTCCTGATCCACGTGCAGCCGAACGAAGGCGTGTCGCTCGCGATCGGCGCGAAGGTGCCGGGGCAGGGAATCACGATCCGCACCGTGCACATGGACTTCCTGTACGGCGGCGCGTTCCGCGAAGGCCTCCCCGACGCGTACGAGCGGCTGATCCTCGATGCGATGCTCGGAGACGCGACGCTCTTCACGCGCGCCGACGAGATCGAGGAGCAGTGGGCGCTCGTCGACGCGATCGTCGCGTTCTGGAAGCGCGACCGGCCGTCCTTCCCGAACTACGCGGCGGGCACGTGGGGCCCGCCGGCCTCCGACGACTTGTTGCATCGGGATGGGCGCTCGTGGCGACGTCACTGATTGAGGACTCGTGGACCGGCGACGATGCGTCGGTCTCGCAGATCGAGCGTGAGCTGGCGCGGCTCCGCGACGCGACCTCGGCGGAGGGCGCGCAGCCGAACCTGCGGACGTCGGTGATGACGCACATCGCGTGGGCCCCTCCGGAGTGGCAGCAGGCCGCGGAGGAGACCCTCGCCGGGATGGCGGAGCGTCATCCGTCGCGGACGCTGCTCCTCGTGCCGAAGCCCGAGGAGCCGGACGGGCTCGATGCGCAGGTCTCGATCCGCTGCTACCCGGTCGGTGACCGCGCGATCTGCGGCGAGGTGATCGAGCTGATCCTGCGCGGCAACCGCGCGTCGGCCCCTGCATCCCTCGCACTGCCGCTGCTCGTGTCGGATCTGCCCGTCTTCCTGCGCTGGCGCGGCCTGCCGGAGTGGGGCTCCGGCCCCTTCGAGCAGCTCGTCGGCATCGTCGACAGGCTGATCGTCGACTCGACGGAGTGGAGCGGCCTGCCCGGCGCGTACGAGGGCCTCGTCGAGCTGTTCCCGCGTGTCGCCGTCTCGGACATCGCCTGGGAGCGAACGGAGCGGTGGCGCTCGCTGCTCGCGTCGTTGTGGCCGGCCGTCGGTGCCGTCAAGACGCTGCGGGTGCACGGGACGGCGGCGCAGGCGCATCTGCTCGTCGGCTGGCTCCGCTCGCGGCTCGGGCACGACGTGGCGCTCGAGCTCGACGAGCACGAGACCCTGGAGGGACTCGACCTCGACGGCTCACCCGCTCCCTTCCCTCCCGGGAGCCCCCCGCGGCCGAGCGACGTCCTCTCCTCGCAGCTCGACCGCTTCGGCCGTGACCCCGTCTACGAGGAGGCGGTGCGCGGAGCGCTGCCCCACAACTGAGCCCGGCGTGCGAGGACCACCTCGGCGGTCCTGTGGGTTTACCCCGACCCGTGCGGAGAAAACGGTGACTAGCCTGGCAGAGATGGGCGTCCGGCGAAGGGAACGAGCTTGACCGACCCGATGCGGGACGTGACGCGGCTGCCGGACCTCCTGCACGGCCGCTCGCACACCGGGCCGGTTCGAGTCGAGCGGCCCGTCTACGTCGACCTACTGCCTCCGTGCAATGCCGGCTGCCCCGCCGGCGAGAACATCCAGGCCTGGCTCGCCCACACCCTCGCGGACCGGCACGAGCAGGCCTGGCGCGAGCTCGTCGCCGACAATCCGCTCCCCGCGATCCACGGGCGCGTCTGCTACCACCCGTGCGAGAGCGTCTGCAACCGCGTCAGCCTCGACGGCGCCGTCTCGATCCACTCCGTCGAGCGGTTCCTCGGCGACCTGGCGCTGGAGCAAGGCTGGCGGTTCGACACTCCTCCCGCGCGCAGCGGCAAGCGGGTGCTCGTGATCGGCTCCGGGCCGAGCGGGCTCTCGGCGGCCTACCACCTCGCGCGCCTCGGCCACGAGGTCGAGATCCGCGACTCCGGCGCCGAGGCGGGCGGGATGATGCGGTACGGGATCCCTGCCTACCGGCTGCCGCGCGACGTGCTCGCCGGTGAGATCGACCGGATCGCGGCGCTCGGCGTGCGGCTGACCCAGGGCCACAAGGTCGAGGATCTCCTCGCCGAGCGGCAGGACGGCCGCTTCGACGCCGTCTTCGTCGCCGTCGGCGCCCACCTCTCCAAGCGCGTCGACATCCCGGCGCGCGACGCCGGTCGGATCGTCGACGCGGTCTCGTTCCTGCGCAGCGTCGCCTCGGGCGAGCAGCCGGAGATCGGCCGCAGGGTCGCCGTCTACGGAGGCGGCAACACGGCGATGGACGCGGCGCGCGTCGCGCGACGGCTGGGCGCCGACGAGGCGCTGATCGTCTACCGGCGCACCCGCGAGCAGATGCCCGCGCACCTCGAGGAGGCCGAGGATGCCGAGCGGGAGGGCGTCCGGATCAACTGGCTGCGGACGATCACCGCGTTCGACGGCCCGGAGCTGCAGGTCGAGCAGATGGAGCTGGACGAGTCGGGGTTCCCGCAACCGACCGGCCGGTTCGAGACGCTCGCCGCCGACACCGTCATCCTGGCGCTCGGCCAGGAGAGCGACACGGGCTTCCTGCACGCTGTGCCGGGCGTGGAGCTCGACCGCGACGGGACCGTGCACGTGTCGAACACCCTGCAGACCGGCTGCCCCGGCGTGTTCGCCGGTGGCGACATGGTGCCGAGCGAGCGCACCGTCACGGTCGGCGTCGGGCACGGCAAGAAGGCGGCACGTCACATCGACGCGTGGCTCCGGAGCTCCACGGCGGTGAGCGCACCGAAGCACGACCTGGCGAGCTTCGACCGGCTGCACCTCTGGTACTTCGGCGATGCGGCCCGGCGCCGTCAGCCCGAGCTCGGGCCCGAGGAGCGGATCGCAGCGTTCGACGAGGTCGTCGGCGGCCTCTCCCCCGCGGAAGCGGCCTACGAGGCGGGCCGATGCCTGTCCTGCGGCAATTGCTTCGAGTGCGACGGCTGCCTCGGGGCCTGTCCCGAGGATGCCGTGATCAAGCTGGGCGTCGGCTACCGCTACCGATTTGACCTCGATCGCTGCACCGGCTGCGGCGTGTGCTTCGAGCAGTGCCCCGTCCACGCGATCGACATGGTCGCGGAGCCCGGCTGAGATGCGTGCGACGATCGACGGGAACGAGGCCGCCGCCTCGGTCGCCTACCGGCTGAACGAGGTGTGCTGCATCTACCCGATCACGCCGTCCTCGCCGATGGCCGAGCTGGCCGACGAGTGGTCGAGCCAGGGGCGCGCGAACGTCTGGGGCACCGTGCCGGCGGTGGTCGAGATGCAGAGCGAGGGCGGAGCGGCCGGAGCGCTGCACGGCGCGCTGCAGGGCGGCGCGCTCGCGACGACCTTCACCGCCTCGCAGGGCCTGCTCCTGATGATCCCGAACATGTACAAGATCGCCGGCGAGCTGACCCCGGCGGTGCTGCACGTGGCCGCGCGATCGCTCGCCGCGCAAGGGCTGTCGATCTTCGGAGACCACTCGGACGTGATGGCGGTTCGCCAGACGGGCTTCGCGCTGCTGGCCTCGGCCTCGGTCCAGGAGGCGCACGATCTCGCACTCGTGGCGCAGGCCGCGACCCTCCGGACCCGTGTGCCGTTCGTGCACTTCTTCGACGGGTTCCGCACCTCCCACGAGCTGAACACGATCGAGCTGCTCTCCGATGACGACCTGCGCGCGCTCGTCCCCGAGGAGCTTGTGCGGGCACACCGCGGCAGAGCGCTCTCGCCCGAGCGGCCGTTCATCCGCGGCACAGCCCAGAACCCCGACGTCTACTTCCAGGCGCGCGAGACGGTGAACCCGTTCTACGCCCGCGTCCCCGGGGTCGTCGAGGACGCGCTCGAGGCGCTCGCCGATCGCACCGGTCGCCGCTACGGCATCGTCGACTACTTCGGCGACCCTGAGGCCGAGCGTGTGCTGGTGCTGATGGGCTCGGGTGGCGAGACCGCGCAGGAGACGGTGGTGGCGCTGACCGCCGGCGGAGAACGGGTGGGCGTGGTCCAGGTGAGGCTGTACAGGCCGTTCCCCGCCGAGGTGTTCACGGCGGCGCTGCCGGCGTCCGTGCGGCATGTCGCCGTGCTCGACCGGACCAAGGAGCCGGGGTCGGTCGGCGAGCCGCTCTTTCTCGACACCGTCACCGCGCTGACCGACGCGTACTCGGACGGAGAGCTGGCGTTCATGCCGAGGGTCGTCGGAGGCCGCTACGGCCTGTCGTCGAAGGAGTTCACCCCGGGGATGGTCGCCGGCGTGTTCGAGGAGCTGAAGGGCACGCAGGCCCGGCGCCGGTTCACGGTCGGCATCACGGACGACGTCTCGGGGACGAGCCTCTCCTACGACGCGGGGCTCGACATCGAGCCGTCCGACACGGTGCGCGCGATCTTCTTCGGCCTGGGCTCGGACGGGACGGTGGGCGCGAACAAGAACACGATCAAGATCCTCGGCGACGAGGAAGGGATGCATGCGCAGGGCTACTTCGTCTACGACTCGAAGAAGTCCGGGTCGCAGACGGTCTCGCACCTCCGCTTCGGCCCGAGGCCGATCCGTGCGCCGTACCTCGTGCAGCAGGCGAGCTTCGTCGGCTGCCACCAGTTCGGGCTGCTCGACCGCGCCGACGTGCTGGGCCGCGCGGCGGACGGAGCGACCTTGCTCCTGAACTGCCCGCGGCCGCCGGACGAGGTGTGGGCGGCGCTCCCGCGTCCGGTCCAGGAGCAGATCGTGGCCAAGCACGTCGACGTGTACGCCATCGACGCCGGCCGGATCGCCCGCGAGGTCGGCCTCGCCGGGCGGGTCAACATCATCCTCCAGACCTGCTTCTTCCAACTGTCGGGCGTGCTCCCACCCGAGCAGGCGATCGACCGGATCAAGACCGCGGTCGCGAAGACCTACGGACGTCGCGGGCATGAGGTGGTCGAGCGCAACCAGGCCGCCGTCGACCGGGCGCTCGACGGCCTGCACCAGATCGACGTGCCGGAGCGGGCGACGAGCGACCGTGAGCTGCCGCCCGTCGTCCCGGAGCACGCGCCCGAGTTCGTCCGCACCGTCACCGCCGCGATGCTCGCCGGCCGGGGCGACGACCTGCCTGTCAGCGCGTTGCCGGTGGACGGCACGTACCCGAGCGGGACGGCGGCGTTCGAGAAGCGCAACATCTCGGAGCTCGTGGCGGTCTGGGAACCCGATCTCTGCATCCAGTGCGGCAACTGCAGCTTTGTCTGCCCGCATAGCGTGATCCGATCCCGGTACTACGACTCCTCGCGGCTCGACGGCGCGCCCGAGAGCTTCCGGTCGGCGGCGCTCGACGCCGTCGGCCTGCCCGATGCCCGCTACACCCTGCAGGTCTACGTCGAGGACTGCACGGGGTGCGAGCTGTGCGTGCAGGCGTGCCCCGTCACGGCTCCCGCCGACCCTGCGCGGAAGGCGATCAACCTCGCGCCGCGCGAGCCGCTGGTCGCAGAGGAGCGCGACAACATCTCGTTCTTCGAGACGCTCCCCGCGACCGACCGGTCGCGGGTCGACTTCGGCACCGTGCGCGGCACCCAGTTCCTGGAGCCGCTGTTCGAGTTCTCGGGCGCGTGCGCGGGGTGCGGCGAGACCCCGTACCTGAAGCTCCTCTCGCAGCTCTTCGGCGACCGGCTGATGGTCGCGAACGCGACAGGCTGCTCGTCGATCTACGGCGGCAACCTGCCGACGACACCATGGACAACCGACGCCGACGGGCGCGGGCCGGCCTGGTCGAACTCGCTCTTCGAGGACAACGCCGAGTTTGGGCTCGGGTTCAGGCTCGCCGCCGACCGTCACACCGAGCTGGCCGGCCGGCGCCTCGCCGAGCTGCGCGACCTGGTCGGGACGGAGCTGGTGGACGAGATCCTGTCGGCGCCGCAGCTGAGGGAGTCGGAGCTGCGCGCGCAGCGCGAGCGGATCGCGGAGTTGAAGCAGCGGCTCGATGCGTTGCCCGACGACGCCGTCGCCGACCTCCGAAGCGTCGTCGACCATCTCGTCCGGCGCAGTGTCTGGATCGTCGGCGGCGACGGCTGGGCCTACGACATCGGCTCCGGCGGGCTCGACCATGTGCTCGCGAGCGGCCGCAACGTCAACGTGCTCGTGCTCGACACCGAGGTGTACTCCAACACGGGTGGGCAGATGTCCAAGTCGACGCCGCTCGGAGCGGTCGCGAAGTTCGCCGCCGCCGGCAAGACCGTCCCGAAGAAGGACATCGCCCTGCAGGCGATCGCCTACGGCAACGTCTACGTCGCGCGGGTGGCGATGGGCGCCGACCCCCAGCAGACCCTGAGCGCGTTTCGCGAGGCGGAGGCCTACGACGGGCCCTCGCTCGTGATCGCCTACAGCCACTGCATCGCCCACGGCATCGAGATGCGGGATGGGCTCGACCAGCAGTATCGCGCGGTCGCGAGCGGTTACTGGCCGCTGATCCGCTACGACCCGGACGTCCGTGCGGCCGGCGGCAACCCGTTCCTGCTCGACTCACCGCGCCCGCGCATCTCGCTCGCCGACTACACCAACCGGGAGCTGCGCTACCGCACGCTCGCGAACACCGACCCGGCCGAGGCGGAGCGGCTCCACGGGCTCGCCGAGCAGGCGGTCGACCAGCGGTGGGACGTATACGAGGAGATGGCCACTCGTGGCGCGCAGCGGTACGCCGCGGACGCGCGGAGGGACCGCCGATGAGCCTCACGACCCGTTACATGGGGCTCACGCTCCGCAATCCGCTCGTCGCGTCGGCCTCACCGCTCTCGCAGACCGTCGACGGTGTGCGCCGGCTCGCCGACGCCGGCATCGGCGCGGTTGTCCTCTACTCGCTCTTCGAGGAGCAGCTGCGCCGGGAGGCAAGGAGGAACGAGGAGCTGGTCGAGGCGGGCGCCGAGAGCTTCGCCGAGTCGCTCTCCTACTTCCCGGCGGCGGCCGACACGGACCCCGGCCCCCGCCGCTACTTGAGCCTGCTCGAACGGGCCGCGGCTGCCGTCGACGTGCCGGTGATCGGCAGCTTGAACGGCGTCACGCCGGGCGGCTGGGTCGACTACGCGCGGGCGATGCAGGATGCGGGCGCCGCTGCGATCGAGCTGAACGTCTACTACCTGCCCGGCGACCCGCGTGTCTCGGGCCGCGAGGTCGAGCAGCGACACCTCGACGTGCTCACGCACGTCAAGGAGGCGGTCAGCGTGCCGGTGGCGATCAAGCTCGGCCCTTACTTCAGCTCCACGGGCGAGATGGCGCTGCGGCTCGACGAGGCCGGCGCGGATGCGCTCGTGCTGTTCAACCGGTTCCTGCAACCCGACATCGACCCCGAGGCTCTCGCCGTCGTTCCCCACGTGGGTCTCTCGAGCCCGTCGGAGGCACGGCTGGCACGCACGTGGATCGCTCTCCTGCGCGGACGCGTTCGCGCCTCGCTGGCCGCGACGACCGGCGTCGAGACCGCGGCCGACGTCGCCGCGTATCTGCTTGCCGGCGCGGACGTCGTGATGACCGCTTCGGCGCTCCTCCGGCACGGCGACGAGCATGCGACCGTGCTGCTCGACGGCCTCGCCGAGTGGATGACACGCAAGGGGTTCGCGACCGTCGACGAGCTGCGCGGCCTGCTTGCCGTACCGCCTGCAGAGGACGAGACCGCGTTCGAGCGCGCCGGCTACGTCGACGCGCTGCGTGCCGCCAACGAGGGCATCTACGAGCCGGGAGGATGAGCAACGTGGGATCAGACGTGCGGGCCACCGTCGGAACGGCGATGCACGAAGGGGTCGTCACGTGCAAGCCCGATGCGACGCTCCGGACCGTGGCAGCCCTCCTCGTCCGCCACCGCATCCACGCCGTCGTCGTCGCGACTGCGGACGCGGGGACCTCGTGCGCGGTCGTGACCGATCGCGACGTCGTCCTCGGCTACGCACGGGGCAACCTCGACCGACTCACCGCGCGCGAGGCGGCGAGTGAGCCGACCGTGACGGTGCGAGCAGACCTCGACCTGCGCTACGCGGCCGAGATCATGGCCCAGAACGGGACGACCCACGTCGTCGTCACCGCGCCGCGCGACGGCCGGCCGATCGGCATCCTCTCGAGCCTCGACGTCGCCCGCATCGTCGGCGCAGACGAGAGCTAGAGCGTCCCTGCCGACAGGAGCGAGACCGCCTCGTCGTGCACGAGCGCGTTCGTGCTGAGGAAGCTCGCGCGGTTCCTCGGAGGGTCGCCGGTGAAGGTCGTGCACCGGCCGCCGGCTTCCTGCACGAGCAGCTGCACCGCGGCGTAGTCCCACAGGTTCACGACCGGGTCGCAGGCGGCGTCGACGGCGCCCTCCGCGACCAGGCAGTGCTGCCAGAAGTCGCCGAACCCACGGTCGGCGTACGCGCGGCCCGCGAGCGCGGCCCAACCCGCCTTCATCCCGTGCGAGCTCGTCGTGGAGACGACCGCTTCTCCGAGCGAGGCGACGCTCGAGACCCGGCACGGGACGCCGTCCACGAACGCGCCGCCGCCGCGCACCGCCCACCAGCGCCGGGCGAGCGCCGGCGCCGAGACGACCGAGACGGCCGTCGCGCCGCTGCGGACGAGGGCGAGCAGGGTCGCCCACACCGGGATGCCCCGTACGTAGTTCTTGGTCCCGTCGATCGGATCGACGATCCAGGTCGCGTCGCGGCTCTCGTCGCCGAGCTCCTCGCCGAGCACGCCCTCGCCGCGGCCGGACGACGCGACCAGCGCGCGCACAGCCTGCTCCGCGACCCGGTCGGCGTCCGACACCGGCGTCGAGTCGGCCTTCGTCTCGACCAGGAGGTCGTGCGCGCGGAACCGGGACAGCGTGACCGCATCTGCGGCATCGGCCAGCGCGAGCCCGAACGCGAGATCCTCGCTCATGCAGCGAGCACGGCCTCCAGCGCCAGCCCGGCGCCGAGGACGAGCGCGTCGGCGCCCGCACGGCCGACGAGCTGCACCCCGCCGAGCGCGAGCGCCGGCCACCCGAGCGCGTTGAACGGGAACGTGTAGCGGGTCATCGGCTCGAGCACGCTCTCGTCGTCGACGTCGAACGCCGGGACCGGGCACGCGAGCGTGGGCGTCAGCAGCAGGTCGAAGCCCTCGAGCGCCTCCTCGGCGCGCTCCCGGAGCTCCGCCCGTGCCCGCACGGAGCCCTCGTACTCGGAGTCCGTGACCGCGAGCGCCGTCTCGATGTAGCCGCGGACGTTCTCGCCGTAGAGCTCGGCGTGCTCGGCATAGAGCTCACGGTGGACGTCGCCCACCTCCCGGTCGACCTCGGCCTCGACCGCCTCCGCGGTCGGGAAGTCGACCCGAGTCGACCGCACCGGGACGTCGGCTCCCCACGCGACGCGCCAGCGACAGGTCGGCCAGCGCGACCTCCGGCACGTCGAGCGCCATCAGCTCGATGCACCCGGCGACGTCGAGCGCCATCGGCCCGGCGTGGTCGAAGCTCGGCGCGCACGGGAACACCCGGTCCAGCGACAGGAGCCCGAAGGTCGGCTTGAAGCCGACGATGCCGCAGCACGCCGCCGGGATGCGGATCGACCCTCCCGTGTCGGTCCCGAGCGCCGCGTCCGCTTCGCCAGTGAGCAGGGCCGCCGCCGACCCCCCCGACGACCCGCCGGCGGTCAACCTGGGGAAGCGCGGGTTCGGCACGGTGCCGTAGTGCAGGTTCTGCGACGTCACGCTCAGCGCGAACTCGTGCAGGTTCGCCTTGCCGACGCTGACCCAGCCGCGCCCCTCGAGCTCGGCCACCCACGAGGCCGTGACGTCGGGAACGTGGTCGGCGAACACCGCCGAGCCGTACGTCGTCCGCACACCCGCCGTGTCGAACAGGTCCTTCACGGCGAGACGCCGTCCCGGAGGGCCGTCGGCGAGGCGCGTGATCCAGATGCCGTCTAGAGGCTCTACGACAGCCAGAGGTAGACGAGGGCGATCAGGACCGTGCCGCCGAAGAGCAGGCAGAAGAGCCCGAAGAGCGCCCAGGCCCAGCGGATGTTCTTCCGCGCGAGCTCGCGCTCGTCCACCGCCGCGTCGCGGGTCGTGACCGGTTCGCTCATCTAGAGCACCGTATCGACTGCCATCGCGACGAAGAGCAGCGCGAGGTACAGGAGCGAGAAGTGGAAGAGCTTCACGGCCACCACGCGTTCCATTGTTCGCCGCAGCTCGACGGCGAGCCAGAGGAACGCGGCGCCGAGCACGAGCGCGGCGACCCCGTAGACGACGCCGAAAGTCCCGAACGCGACCGGCAGCAGCGTCACGGCGACCAGCACGACGGTGTAGCGCACGATCTGGCGCGCCGTCTCCCGGTCGCCTCGCGCGACCGGGAGCATCGGGACGCCTGCGCGGGCGTAGTGCTCCTTGATCATCAGGGCGAGTGCCCAGAAGTGCGGCGGCGTCCAGACGAACACGATCGCGAACATGAGGAGCGCGGCGAGGCCGAGATGGCCGTTCGCGCCTGCGTAGCCGACGAGGGGAGGGACGGCGCCCGCGGCGCCCCCGATGACGATGTTCTGTGGCGTCGAGCGCTTGAGGTAGCGGGTGTAGACCACGACGTAGAACAGGTTGCCGCCGAGCGCGAGCAGGGCCGTCGGCAGGTTCACCAGCGAGTCGAGGAGCACGAACGACAGCGCCGAGAGCGCGAGTCCGAACTCGAGCGCCCGGTCGGGGACGACGCGACCCGCCGCAACCGGCCGCCTCGACGTGCGCTCGCCCATCAATCGGTCGATGTCGCGGTCGAGGTAGTGGTTGAGCGCCGACGCCCCGCCGCATGCGAGCGCGAGGCCGACCATCGTCAGCACGAACGCTCCGGCGCGCGGGACACCGCCCGCCCCGACGAACACCCCGCAGGCCCCGGTGAGCAGCAGCAGCGACATGATCCGCGGTTTCGTCAGCGTGACGTAGTCGCGCCAGGGGCCCTGCTCGGCATGACCGCGGAAGGTCAGCGCAGCGGCGTAGGTCGTCGCGGCGAAGGCCGCCGAGGCGAACGCGAGGTGGACGTCCCGGCCGGTGAGGAGCGCTGCGAGGCCGAAGGTCGCGAGCGCGACGAGCGTCGGCGGCAGCAGGCGCCGTGCGGACACCCACGCGACCGCGGCGAGCGCCGCCAGCGGCGGCAGCGCGACCGCGGCGAGCACGCGGTGGGCGGTGCCCCACCCGGCGGCCCCGGACACCACGGCAAGGGCGGTTCCCGCGACGGCGGCGAGCCCCAGCAGCCGAGCCCACGCTCCCATCAGAAGCCTCGCGACTCCGCGAGCCGTCGTCGCAGGTCGCGCAAGGGACGCGCGCTCGTCACGTACGGCACCGTGTCGAAGTTCCAGGGCGGCGGCGGCGAGGTGGTGTACCACTCGAGCGTGTCCGCCTGCCACGGGTCGTTGCCCGCGCGAGGGCCGCTGCGCATCGTCTTCACGACGTTGAAAACGAAGACGAGCATCCCGAGCGCCATCACGAACGAGCCGACCGTGGAGATCATGTTGTAGACCTCCCACAGCCCACCCGGGTGGTACGTGTACACGCGGCGCGGCATCCCGAGCAGGCCGAGCATGTGCATCGGGAAGAACGTCACGTTGAAGCCGACGAACACGAGCCAGAAGTGCAGCTTCCCGAGCTGCTCGTCGAGGATGCGGCCGAACATCTTCGGGAACCAGTAGTAGAGGCCGCCGAAGATCCCGAAGATCGAGCCGCCGAAGAGCACGTAGTGCAGATGGGCGACGACGAAGTACGTGTCGGTGACCGCCCAGTCGATCGGGAACGCGGCGAGGAAGATGCCCGAGAGGCCACCGAGGGTGAACACGCCGATGAACCCGAGCGCCCAGAGCATCGGCGTGTCGAACGAGATGTTCCCGCGCCAGATCGTCGCGAGCCAGTTGAAGATCTTCACGCCGGTCGGGATGGCGATCACCATCGAGCTGAGCATGAAGAAGATGTCGAGGCCGATCGGGAGGCCGACCGCGAACATGTGGTGCGCCCAGACGAGCAGCGAGTAGAACGCGATCCCGGCCGTCGAGATCGCGACCGCCTTGTAGCCGAAGATCGGCTTGCGCGAGAAGACGG
Organism: uncultured Thermoleophilia bacterium; assembly: GCA_963725595.1. Lineage (GTDB taxonomy): Bacteria > Actinomycetota > Thermoleophilia > Gaiellales > Gaiellaceae > PALSA-600. Next base: position 764,390 of record CAVRYT010000005.1, read on the forward strand.
GGAGGATCTCCGAGACCATTCCCATCGCCGGCAGGATCATGATGTAGACCTCTGGGTGCCCGAAGAACCAGAACACGTGCTGGTAGAGGAGCGGGCTGCCGCCGTGCGCCGGGTCGAAGAAGTGCGTGCCGACCTGACGGTCGAGGAGCATCAGCGTGAGCCCGGCGGACAGCACCGGCAGCACGATTACGAGCAGCCAGGCGTAGGTGACGATCGCCCAGCAGAAGAGCGGGATGCGCATCCACGACATGCCGCGGGCGCGCATGTTGTGGATCGTCACGACGAAGTTGATCGCGCCGGCGAGCGACGACATCGAGAGGATGTGGAGCCCGAGGATCCACAGGTCCTGGCCGTTGCCGGGCGAGTGCAGCGTCGACAGCGGCACGTAGGACGTCCAGCCGGCGCGCGCCGGCCCGCCCTTCGCGAAGAAGCTGAGCATCAGGACGACGCCGCCGAGCACGAAGAGCCAGTACGAGAGCGCATTCAGGCGCGGGAACGCCATGTCGCGCGCGCCGATCATCAACGGCACGAGGTAGTTGCCGAAGCCGGCGAGGATCGGGACGACGACGAGGAAGATCATCGTCGTGCCGTGGATCGTGACCACCTCGTTGTAGGAGTTCTTCGTCAGGAAGCTCTCGTTCGGCGTCGCGAGCTGCGTCCGGATCAGCAGGGCGAGGATCCCGCCGATCCCGAAGAAGGCGAGCGACGTCCAGATGTAGAGAATCCCGATCCGCTTGTGGTCGACTGTCGTCAGCCAGGACGTGAAACGGCCTTGACGCCAGTCGGCCCGGTACGGACGCGTCGCCTCGACGTTGACCGCCATCTACGAGCCGCCCTTCGACAACGTCTTCGTGTAGGCGATCAGCGCGTCGATCTGCGCGCCCGTCCAGTTCTTTCCGACGGCGGGCATCTGGCCCTGGCCATTCCGCAGCAGCGTCTCGATCCCCTTGCGGTCCGCGAGCAGCGGGTTGCCGGTGAGCGCCGGCCCGATGTAGACGTGGTCGAGGCGGTGGCACTTCTCGCACACGCCCTGCCACTCCTCCTTGCCGAGCCCCGAGCTCGTCGGCGACGCCGCGCGCTGAGAGACGAACGCGTCGTACTGCGTCCGCGGCACGACGTGCACGAGCCCGTCCATCTGCGCATGCTGGATCCCGCACAGCTCGGCGCAGCGGGCGATGTAGTCGCCGGCGGGCGCACGGAACCAGGTCTTGTTGACGCGTCCCGGGATCGCGTCCCACTTGCCGCCGAAGTCCGGGACCCACCAGGAGTGGTTGACGTCGAAGTCGAGGCCGATCACGTCCTCGTGGACGACCTGGTCGGCCGGCGCGACCATGCGGTCGATCGAGATCGCTCCGTTCGGGTAACGGAAGAGCCAGTAGAACTGATGGCCCTCGATCTTCACCGTCGTCTCCTCGGCGGCGGACGCCTTCGGCGCGTTCGCGATGCCCGGCAGCTTGTAGAAGACGAAGCCGCCGATCGCGGCGAGGATCAGCACCGGGATCACCGTCCAGATGACCTCGAGCCGCGTCGCCCCGTGGATCTGCGGGCCTTCCGCGGTGCGCGGCCGCCGGCCCCGGCGGTACTTCACGACGAACGTGATCAGAGCGCCCTCCACGCCGACGAAGACCAGGCCGGTGAAGATCGCGACGAACACGAACGCCGCGTGGATCCGGTGCGCGTTCGGGGAATGGGCCTCGCCGGGCAGGAAGCCGGCGTTCCCCGCATACGCCGCGCCGGTCACCGTGAGGGCGACGATGCTCGTTGCGAATGCGGCGAGAGATCTGCGACGCACGGAGAATGGCATCGTATAGAGCGTGGAAACGAGGAGTCACGTCGAGCTGCCGCCGGGTGTCGCGGGCCCGTTCGAGGTGTTCGTGAACGGCGTCCAGCAGCAGCCGGGGATCGACTTCGACCAGGTCGGCCGGCGCCTCGTCTTCCGCCGCGAGCTGGCCCGGGAGGGGCGGCTCGGCTTCTGGCGGTGGGCGGGCATCGCGCTCGGCGTCGCCGGCAGCTATCGCAAGCACGAGACGGTCGACGTCGTCCACGGGGTCGCCGGGCGACGCACGGTGTTGAGCCTCGAGCCGACCCACGAGCCGACGGACTGACCCTGAGAGGCTAGCCGGGCGCGCCGCGCCGAGTCTACGATGCGCGATCGTGGCGTCGGTCGCGGAAGCACTCCCCCGCCGGGTCGCAGTTCGCTTCGAGTCGGTGCTCGCCGCCCGGTGGGCCGTCCCGGTCGCGCTTCCGGCGCTGACGCTGCTCTCGCTGTACCTGCGGTCGCGGGAGCTCCATGCCGGGTTCTGGATCGACGAGGGCATTTCGGTCGGCATCGCTCACGAGCACTGGACGACGATCCCGCACCTGCTGCGCCAGGACGGCTCGCCCCCCGCCTACTACATGCTGCTCGGGCTCTGGATCCGCGTCTTCGGCGACGGCGTCGCCGTGACGCATGTGCTCTCGCTGCTCTTCGGGCTCGCCTGCATCCCGCTCGCGTTCTTCGCGGGCAGAGCCGTGTTCGGGCGGACGACGGGCCTCGTCTGCGCGCTGCTCGCCGCGCTCGACCCGTTCCTCACCTACTACGCCCAGGAATCGCGAATGTACGAGCTGGAGGCGTTCCTCTCCCTGTTCGTCGCGTGGTCCTACGTCGAGGCGATCCTGCGCGGCAAGCGCCTCTGGCTCCCGGTGTTCGTCCTCTCTGTCGCCCTGCTGGCCTACACACACAACTGGGGCCTCTTCGCGTGTGTCGGGCTCGCCGGTGCCACGGTCATCGCGGCTCGTGAGCAGTTGCGGCTGTTCGCGATCGCCGCACTCGGCGTCGCCGTCCTCTACGTCGTCTGGGTCCCGACGCTGATCTCCCAGGCCGCGCACACCGGGGCGCCCTGGTCGACGAGACCGAACCTGCACGACCTCGTGCTCGCCACCGGAGGCGTGATCGGAGGTGACGCTCCCTACCTGCTCGTCGTGCTCATCGGCGGTGCGGCTCTCCTCGCCGTCGCGAGAGGGGGCGGTGGGGAGCGCACGATCCTGGTCGCCCTCGGCACGCTGACGGCGATCACCGTCGCGGCGGCGTTCATCGCATCGCAGGTGTCGCCCGCCTGGACGACCCGCTACTTCGCGGTGGTGGCAGGGCCGGTGCTGCTGCTCTCCGGCGAGGGCCTCGTGCGGGCGCGCCGGCTCGGGCTCGCCGCCCTGGTCGCAATCGTCTTCCTCTGGGCCGGCTACACGATGCACAACGACAAGGAGAACGCCCAGGGGATCACCCGCGGCGTCCGGCCGTACCTGACGCCGGGAGAGCTGATCATCTCGACGCACCCGGAGCAGACGCCGGTCCTCCGCTACTACCTCGGCCCCGGGTACCGCTGGGCGACGACCCTCGGCCCGACGCCGGATCCTCTCCTCTTCGACTGGCGCGACGCCGTCCGGCGCCTGGAGGCGGCGCAGGCCCGGCCGACGCTCGACGGCCTGCTCGCAACCGTGCCACCGGGGCGGGAGTTCGTCGTGATCGCTCCGGTGTTCCGCGACTATCGCGCCTGGCGGGCCAAGTGGACGAAGCTCGTGTGGCGCAAGGCGACGGCGTGGAGCTGGCTGCTCTCCCACGACGGGCGCTACCGGCTCGTCGCGCACGTGGTGAGCGACGAGATCGCCTTGAAGGAGAATTACTTCAAGCCGTTGCAGGCATTTGTGTATCGGAAGACTCGCTAGAGTCCGCGCACGGCCCCGGCCGGCTCCTTCATGGCGAACGACACCATCGACCCGACGCTCGTGCTCGGCGGCGGCCCGGCAGGGCTGACCGCCGGCTACCTGCTCGGGCGGGCCGGCCGAGACGTCGTCGTCCTGGAGGCCGACCGCCAGATCGGTGGGCTTGCAAAGACGGTCGAGCGCGACGGCTACCGCTTCGACCTCGGCGGCCACCGCTTCTTCACGAAGGCGGCGGAGGTGGACGAGCTGTGGCACGAGGTGCTCGGCGATGAGTTCCTGCGGCGCCCTCGCATGTCACGCATCTACTGGTCGAACCGGTATCTCGACTACCCGCTGCGCGGCCCGGACGTGATCCGGAAGCTCGGGCCGATCGAGCTCACGCGGTGCATGGCGTCCTACCTCGTCGCCGTGGCGAGGCCGAAGGGCGAGGAGGACTCGCTCGAGCAGTGGGTGACGAACCGCTTCGGCCGCCGGCTCTTCGAGCTCTTCTTCAAGAGCTACAACGAGAAGGTCTGGGGTGTTCCCGCCTCCGAGATCCGCGCCGAGTGGGCCGCGCAGCGGATCAAGGGGCTGTCGTTCTTCTCGGCCGCGAGAGCGGCGTTCTTCGGGAACAAGGGCGACCGGATCAAGAGCCTCATCTCCGAGTTCAACTACCCGCGCTACGGGCCAGGCCAAATGTGGGACGCCATGGCCGACGCGATTCGGGTGCAGGGCGGGCACGTGCTGCTCGAGTCGCCGGTGGAGCGCCTCGAGGTCGAGGACGGGGTGGTGACCGGCGTCACCGCGGCGGGGGTCGAGTACGGGCCTGGCGCCGTGATCTCGTCGCTGCCGCTCCGGGACATCGTCCGCATGCTGTCGCCGGCCGCCCCTCGCGAGGTGCGGGAGGCGGCCGAGGGGCTGCGCTATCGCGACTTCCTCACGGTGGCGCTCGTCGTCGACGGCGAGGACCTGTTCCCCGACAACTGGATCTACATCCACGAGCCGGGAGTGCGGGTCGGCCGCATCCAGAACTTCCGCTCGTGGTCGCCTTGGATGGTCCCCGATCCGGCGAAGGCCTGCGTCGGCATGGAGTACTTCTGCTTCGCGGGCGACGATCTCTGGTCGATGAGCGACGACGGCCTCGTCGCTCTCGCGGCCGACGAGCTCGAGCGCTTGCGGCTCGCCCCGAGCTCGAAGGTCGAGCGCGGCTACGCGATCCGCGTGCCGAAGGCCTATCCGATCTACGACGCGGACTATGCGGAGCGGGTCCAGGTGATCCGGCGTCACCTCGACACGATCGAGAACCTGCAGCAGGTGGGCCGCAACGGGTTGCACCGGTACAACAACTCCGACCACTCGATGCTCACCGCCATGCGGGCCGTCGACAACCTGCTCGCGGACGCCGACCACGACATCTGGGCGGTGAACGCCGAGAGCGTCTACCACGAGACGCACGTCGCGGACGAGCATCCGTACCGCACGGCGCCCGAGACGCCCGAGATGAAGGCGCTCGCGGCGGCACAGACAGACTGAGCGTCAAGCGCCTCCTCCTGCCGCTTGCGACGGCCGCGGCCGCCGCCCTCGTGGCCGTGCTCTCCTGGCCGACCGTTCTCCAGGGGCCCCTGAACGTCGACGAGGAACTCACGCTCCGGATGGCCGACTTCTCGTTCGGCCACATCTTCCACATCGTCTCGACGAAGCGCGGGGGTGGCCCTCTCCACTTCTGGCTCGAGCACTTCCTGCTCGGCTGGTGGCCGGGGCTCGACGCGCTCCGCCTGCCGTCGCTCGCCTTCCTCATGCTCGGGCTGCCTGCAGTCGCGTTGATCGTCCGCAGGCTGTACGGCGACGAGGCGTCCGCGGGCGTCGTGCTCCTGACCGCGGCCTCGCCGATCCCGGTCCTGTACGCCACGTTCGGCCGGCCGCACACCATGCTCTTCGCGTGGCTGATGTGGGCGACCGTCGTCGCCCTTCGCGCCGCCGACACCGGCGACCGCCGGCTGTGGGCGCTCGCCGGCGCGCTGCTCGGCCTGACGGTGTTCGTGCATCCGACGGCGCCCCTCTACGCCCTCACCGCGTTCGGCGCCGCGCTCGTCTACGCCTGGCGGCCACCGCGGACCGTGCTCGCCCAGGCGTGGCCCGGGATGGTGACGCTGCTCGTCACGTTCCTGCCGTATTACGTCGCCACGCTGCACGTGCTCGGCGACCGTTACGGCGTCGGCAGCGGGCGGGCCGGCCGAACCTTCTCCGGGAGGCCGGTGTGGGAGGACGCGCTCCACTTCGTCGCACCCGGCCCCGGCGACCTCAACTGGTTCACGGCCCTCGCTGCCCTCGGAGCCGTGACGCTCCTCGCCCGCCGCGCGTACCGTGTGCTTGCGTTCTGCGTGCTGACGCTCGCGGCGCCCGTCGTCTTTTTCTCGGTCGTGCCGACGGGGGGCGTGTCGGCCCTCTTCTTCGACCGCTACATGATCCCGGTCACGCCGGCGTTCCTCGTGCTCGTGCTCGCCGCGATCGTCGAGGTCGGGCGCCACGCCGGGCCGGCGAGGCTCCTCGTTCTCGCGGTGGCGGTCGGCTGGCTCCTCCATGTCGAGCTGGGCCCCGACCTTCGACACCTCCACCATCTCGAGCGGATCCATGTGAACGCGGTCGTGGACGCCGTCTCGCATGAGCCGTCCGGGACCGTGCTCTTCGGCTCGACCGGAACGAGCGGCGCCTTCTTCTCGTCATTCGACTTCGGTCACCCTGCGAACGTGCTCGATCACCTGGTCGCGCTGCGCGTCCGCTCGCTCGACTACGTCGACGACGACTCGTGCGAGCGGGTGCTGTCGTTCCTGAACGGATCGCAGAGGCCGCGCAACGCCGTCTGGATCTTCTACGCCGCCTCCCCCGACGAGGCGGCCGCCGCTCGGGCAGCCCTCGGCTCCGCCCCGATCGCGGGGCGCTACTTCGTCGTGCGCACGCGAGCACCGCTCGTGCCGCGCGCGTTGATCCGGCGAGGCGAGGCGCTGCGTGAGAGCTGGAAGCGTGCCGTGCCGTTCAACCGCCGGGTCGACGAGCTGCTCCAGTCGGACCGGGAGCTGCTCGCGGGGACGTGCGTCCCCTACGGCGAGCTCGGCGATCCCGACATCACCCCGATCTGGCCGCCTCTTCCGTCGACTCACCAGTAGGAGTAGAACTCACCTTGTGTCAGGGGCGACGCCGGAGCCGGCGAGCGGTCGGCCGCGCCATGAAGTGACCATCCTGGTCGTCGACGACCAGTCCTTCGCCCGTGATGTGATCAGGATCGCGCTCGAGTCGGCCGGCTACACGGTGCTCGAGGCGGAGTCGCCGACGGTCGCGCTCGGGCTCGCGCGGGCGACACCGCAGCTCGACCTGCTCGTGGCCGACGTCGTCATGCCCGAGATGGATGCGTTCGAGCTCTCCGCCCGGATCGCGCGCGAGGTGCCGGGAGTACGAGTCCTGTTCACCTCCGGTTATGCGAACGCCGCCGAGGAAGGGCCGTTCATCCGGAAGCCGTTCAGCCCGGGTGAGCTCGTCGCCAAGGTCGACGGCCTGCTCGCCGAGAGGCGGTAGAGCATGAGCGCGGCGGACGGTGGAGCCGCATCCGTTCGACGGCTCGCGGCGCTCACGATCGGGCTCAGCCGCTGAGCCCGGCCTCGCGGAGGGGCCGCCGGCCCCACGCGAAGTACGACGTGTAGTACCCGGCGAACGGGAGCACGGTCACCCCCTCGCCGCTCGACTGGACGAACCAGCCGTTGCCGAGGTACAGCGCGGTGTGGTCGACGACGTCGGGGCTCGACTTCGGCCCGTTCGCGCCGAAGAACATGACGTCCGCCGGCTGCAGCTTGGGAGCCGGGATCCGGAGCGAGCGCCCGACCTCGCCGCTCATCTGGTAGGTCGTGCGTCCTCGGAGCACGCCGGCGAGGTCGCCCTCGCCCGCGTACGGCGTCAGCTTGTAGACGCGCCACACGAGGCCGGAGCAGTCGAAGCCTCCGACCGAGTGGACGCCGAACAACGTCTCGGCGGTCGGGCTCGTCCCGCCCCAGACATACGGGTAGCCGACGTAGTGCACGGCCGTCGTCAGGATCCGCTGCTGCCAGGGTGAGAGCGTCGGCAGGGTGAAGGAGTCGGCGGCTTGCTGGACCCCGGCGAGGGCCGACGGGTCGAGCTGCAGCACGCGCGCGAACGAGTAGGCGGCCTCCGCGCGGGTCGCCGGCTGCAGGGGCAGAAGCTCCAGCGAGTCCTCGGCCGCAGGGTGGTTCAGCCGCAGGCCGAGCATGCGGGCAACTGCCTCGGTGCCGGTGTTGGCCGGCGGGTGCAGCCCGGCCGCCGCCAGGGTCGACTGGATCTCGCGCGCCGCGTTGCCGAGTCCGAGATAGGAGACGAGCACCGCGTCGAGGTGCTTCATCGTCACCGTCGCCGTCGGCGCGGTCGCTCGGTACAGCGTGTGCGTGACCGGTGGCTCCGTCGGGGTGACGGGTGCCGCGGGCGGCAGCGACGACTTGGCGATCGTCAACGCCACGGTCGCGGGAGTCGTCGGCGCGGACTCCCCGTCGTTCGCGACCAGGACGCCGAAGACGGCGATCGCATGTCCTCCGCCCGAGAACCATGCGTTGACGGCGAGCTGGTGTGCCCCGTCGGCGAGCTTCGACGTGTCGAGATCGAGCTCGAACGGCGAGGCCGTGGCCGTTGCCACTCCGGTCCCGTCGACGGCGAAGTCGACGTGGTCGAGCACGCGGCCCGGCGCGTCGATCGTGAGCGGCTCGACGCCGGCGAGCACGGCGCCGTCGCCGAAGCTGCCTGTCAGCGTCACGAGCTGCGGGGTGGGAGCTTCGGTCGCCGCCGGCGGCTGCTGGGCTGCGTCCGCCGCCGTCGTTGCGTCGGCCAGCGCGCTCTGTGTGAGAGGCGCCTGCGGGCGGAACCCCGACGCGGAGGAACCGAGAATGCCCACCTTCGTGACGGCTGCGACCTGGGGGGCCGCCCAGTTGGGCGCGTTCGCTCCGGCCACGCAGGCGGCTCCCGCCGCAGTCGCGGCGGCGAGCAGGAAGACGAGGACGAGCCGCGAACGAAGGGGATTCGGCACGGTTCCCCTATCGGCCGGTGGGCGGGCTCGGTTGAGCCTGGCTAGAATCTCGCTGCACTTTTGAGCGAGGACAGACGGTGCCTGCTTGCACCTTTCTTGCCCGTTCAGCGAAGTTGGCAAGGAGGTGAAAGCGAAACATGGCAACCGGAACTGTCAAGTGGTTCAACGCCGACAAGGGATACGGGTTCATCACCCCCGACGAGGGTGGGAAGGACCTGTTCGTGCACTTCAGCGCCATCCAGGGGAGCGGCTACCGCAGCCTCGACGAGGGCGTGAAGGTCGAGTACGAGGCCCAGCAGGGTGACAAGGGCCCGCAGGCGGCGAACGTGACCGTGGTCGGCTAGCACGGGGGCGGGTGGCGGGGTCGCACCGGCCCCGCCACCCCGAGACCGCTCGAACGAGTGAGAGGAGGAGACCATCGCGCAGAAAGAAGACAAGGTCGAGATGACCGGCGAGATCGTGGAGGCGCTCCGGAACGGCATGTTCCGGATCCGGCTCGACAACGGCCACGAGACGCTCGGTTACACGGCCGGCAAGATGCGCCGGTTCCGTATTCGCATGAACCCGGGTGACCGGGTCCGCATCGAGCTGTCGCCGTACGACCTCGATCGCGGTCGCATCGTCTACCGGCTCCGGCCGGGCGACGATCGTCCCGAGTAGGAGGGCCGGTGGACGCCGAGGCGCGCGAGGCCCTCGAGCTCCCCGCGCTCCTCGAGCGACTCGCCTCGTCGTGTGCCACACCGCCGGGCGCGGCGCTGGCGCGCGCGCTCGAGCCGAGTGGAGACGCGGACGAGGTGCGCAGGCGTCAGGCGCTCGCCGGGGAGGCAGTCGCACTCCTCGGCGCCGGCGACGAGCCGGAGCTGAACGGCGTCTCCGACCTGCGACCCGCGGTCGCCCGCGCCGGGCGCGACGGCATCCTCGATCCGTCGGAGCTGCGGGCGGTCGTGACCACGGTCAGGGTCGCGCTCGCGGTCCGGTCGAAGCTGGCCGAGAGCCCGAGCGCACCTGGGCTCGGCGGGTTGGCGGCGCAGTTCGAGCCGTCGCTCGGGTCGCTCGCCGACCTCGTCCACGACGCGGTCGAGGAGGACGGGTCGGACCTGCGCGACTCCGCCTCGCCTCTCCTGCGCCGGCTTCGTGCCGAAGTGGCAAGCGGCGCCGCGCGGGTGCAGGCGGAGCTGGCGCGGATCGCGCGCTCGACCGGCGTTCGCGACGCGTTGCAGGAGTCGTTTCTCGCCGAACGGGCCGGTCGCCCCGTGCTCGCGGTGCGCGTCTCGGGCCGTTCGAAAGTGCCGGGGATCGTGCACGACGCTTCCAGCACGGGCCAGACGCTGTTCGTCGAGCCGTTCGCGGTTGTCGAGCTCGGGAACCGGCTCGCCGAGGCGGCGGCCGAGGCGCGCGAGGAGGCGCAGCGGATCCTTCGCGCGCTCTCCGCCGCGGTCGCGGCCGAGGAGCCGTCCCTCGTCGCACTCGTCGACGCGGCCGCACGGATCGACCTCGCGCTCGGCTGCGGCTCGCTCTCACGGCGTCACCGGGGTGCGCCGGTCGAGATCGCGGATGCCGTCTCGCTCACCGGCGCGCGGCATCCGCTGCTCGACCCGGCGACGGCAGTGCCGATCGACCTGGAGCTCGGAGACCTGCGCGCGCTTGTGCTCAGCGGCCCGAACACCGGCGGCAAGACGGTCGCGCTGAAGACGCTCGGCCTGGCCGCGCTGCTCCACCAGTGCGGCGTCCGGCCGCCGGCCGAGCGCGCGACGCTTCCCGTCTTCGACAACGTCCTCGCCGACATCGGCGACCGCCAGTCGATCGAGATGAGCCTGTCGACCTTCTCGGGCCACCTTGCGACCCTCGTCGCGATCCTCGGCTCCGCGACCGCTCGCTCGCTCGTGCTGCTCGACGAGGTCGCGGCCGGGACCGATCCCGAGGAGGGCTCGGCGCTCGCCCAGGCGCTGGTCGCGCGGTTCGTCGAGCAGGCGAGGCTGACGGTCGTGACGACGCACTACGGCGAGCTGAAGGAGTGGGCGAGCTCGGACCCTCGGGTCGCGAACGCCGCCACCGGTTTCGACGCGGAGACGCAAGCGCCGCTCTACCGGATCGAGCTCGGACGTCCGGGCACCTCCCAGGCGCTGCGCATCGCGGAGCGTCTCGGGCTCGACGCGGAGGTCGTGGCCGATGCGCGTGCGCGCGTCGCGCCAGAGCGCCTGCGCGTCGGCGAGCTGCTCGCGGAGACGGAGGCGTCCGAGCGCCGGGCGGCCGAGAGCGCCGCCGAGGCCGAGACGGCGCTGCGCGCTGCGGCTCTCCGGGAGGGCGACACGCAACGCGAGCTCGAGCGCGCCCGCGAGCTGCGCGAGTCCGCGCGCCGCGAGGGTCACGCGGATGCCGAGCGCGAGCTCGCGGGCGTACGCGCGGAGCTCGCCGCGCTGCGGGCCGAGCTTCGGGCCGCGCGCCGGGCCCGTCGTGAGGGGCAGCAGGACAGGCTGCTCGGAGCGGCGACGGCGCGCCTCCGGGAGACCCAGCGCGCCTTCGCCGACCTGAGCGGGCCGGCCCCCTTCGCCGGCGAGCTCGCCGTCGGCGACCCGGTGGAGGCACCGGACGTAGGCGTCCGAGGCACGATCGCGGCGCTGCGCGGCGACGAGGCCGAGGTCGTCGGAGCCGCGGGGCAGCGCGTCCGCATCCCGCTTGCCCGTCTGCGGCCGTCGCGGGAGCGCGCGCCGGAGGAGCGGGCCCCATCCGTGTCCGTCCGGGCGGCGGCACGCGGCGACGTTACCGACCAGGTCGACGTGCGCGGCCTGCCGGCGAACGAGGCGCGCGAGCAGGTCCGGCGTGCGGTCGACGACGCTGCGCTCGCCGGGCTGCCCGAGGTGCGCATCGTCCACGGACGTGGAACGGGAGCGCTCAGGCGGGCGGTCCGGGATGAGCTCGCCTCGCATCCGCTCGTAGACCGCGGCGAGAGCGACGCCGACGACGGCGCCACGATCGCGCATCTGGCCTAGATGGTGGCTCTTCGGTCCGGTTCACACGAGCTTCATCTGCGGACGGCTACGGTGCGCGCGTGATCGAAGCCCGCGGGCTCACGAAGGACTACGGCTCGAAGCGCGCGGTCGACGACCTCAGCTTCACCGTGCAGCCGGGGATCGTGACGGGCTTCCTCGGCCCGAACGGTTCCGGCAAGTCGACGACGATGCGGCTCGCGCTCGGCCTCGACCGCCCGACGGCCGGCGACGTGACCGTGAACGGGAAGCACTATCGCGACCTGGCAGCACCGCTCCACGAGGTCGGTGCGCTGCTCGAGGCCCGCTCCGTGCACACCGGACGGTCCGCCTACAACCACCTGCTCGCGCTCGCCCAGACCCACGGCATCCCAAAGCGGCGCGTGCACGAGCTGATCGACCTGGTCGGGCTGCACGACGTTGCGTCGAAGCGGGCCGGCCAGTTCTCGCTCGGCATGGGTCAGAGGCTCGGCATCGCCTCGGCGCTGCTCGGCGACCCGCAGACGGTGATGCTCGACGAGCCCGTCAACGGGCTCGACCCCGAGGGCATCCAGTGGATCCGCAACCTGCTCAAGCGCCTCGCGGCCGAGGGGCGCACGGTCTTCGTCTCGTCGCATCTGATGAGCGAGATGGCCCTGACCGCCGACCATCTGATCGTGATCGGCCGCGGCCGCCTGATCGCGGACGCGAGCGTCGAGGAGTTCGTCCGCCGGGCCTCGAAGGACGTGGTCCTCGTCCGCTCCCCCGATGCGGCCCGCCTGGCGGACGCGCTGGCCGGGGACGGCGTCGCGGTGACGAGCCTGGACGACGGTGCGCTCGAGGTTGCCGGTCTGACCGCCGAGCTCATCGGCGACGTGGCGCTCGAGGAGCGGATCGCGATCCACGAGCTGACGCCGCAGCAGGCCTCGCTCGAGGAGGCGTTCATGGATCTGACGCGGGACGACGTCGAGTTCAAGGCATCGTTCGCCCCGGTCGAGGAGGTGGTCGCGTGAGCGTCGTCTCCGAGCCCCTGCCCGCGCTCGCGCCGCGCGGTCGCGTCACTCAGGCTCGAGTCGTCCGCTCCGAGTGGACGAAGCTCCGTAGCGTCCGCTCGACCCTCTGGTCGTTCTTCGCAGCGCTCCTCATGACGATCGGGTTCCCAGTCCTCTTCTCGTTCGTGGTGCGCTCCCACTGGAGTCACATGGCCCCGCGTGAGCGGGCCGACCGTCACCCGCTCGACGTCGCGCTGGTCGGTGTGCACGTCGCACAGCTCGCGATCGGCGTGCTCGGCGTGCTCGTGATCAGCGCCGAGTACTCGACCGGGATGATCCGCGCCTCGTTCACGGCGGTACCGCGGCGGCTGCCGGTGCTCTGGGCGAAGACCATGGTGTTCGCTGCCGTGACGTTCGTGCTCATGCTGCCCGCGGTACTGCTGGCGTTCTTCCTCAGCCAGACGATCTTTCGCAGCCACCACATCCTCGAGATCTCGTTCACGCACCCCGGCGTCGCGCGCACGGTGATCGGAGGAGCCGTCTTCCTCGCCCTGATCGGCGTCTTCGCACTCGGCCTCGGCGCGATCGTCCGCAACACCGCCGGCGGGATCGCGGTCTTCGCCGGGATCCTCTTCGTCGTGCCTCCCCTGCTCCTTCTGCTGCCGTCGAGCTGGCAGGACGCGATCTCGCCGTACTTGCCGTCGAGCGCCGGGGACTCGATCCTCACGCTCGCGCCGAGCGGCAACTCGCTCAGCCCGTGGGGCGGCTTCTTCGTGCTGCTCGGCTACGCCGCCGCCGCGATCGCGGTGGCGGCCGTCCTCCTGCGCCGCCGCGACACCTAGCTCGTACTAGCAGTACTAGACGATCGCCGGGCCCAGCCGCGAGACCACGACCGTGTCGGCGTGCGCGCCTGCGCGGGAGTGGCCGGTGACGGCACCGAGGAAGTCATCACGGTCGATCGCCCAGAGCGACGCGTCGGTGAGGGCGCGCACCGTGGCCGTGCGCGGGACGTCGCGCAGTAGCGCGATCTCGCCCACGTAGCCCGGCGCGTCTTCGATCTTCTCGCCCCCCGGGAGCACGATCGCGAGACGGCCGGCGTCCAGGATGTAGAAGGCGTCGCCGTGGTCGCCGATCGAGAACAGCGTCGTTCCGTTCGCGAGCTGCACCCGACGCATCCGGGCGGCGAGGAACTCGAGCGCCTGCACCGGCAAGACGGCGAGGAACGGGACGGTGCGCAGCGCCTCGATTTGCTTCGCCGGGGTCCTCGCACCCCGATCGACGACTCGGAGCGGGCCGGTCGACACGATCGCGAGTGAGGGCAGGATCGCCCCGATGACGAGCAGCGCGCCGCGGATGCCGAGCGCGTGGACGAGCGGCGGCGTGACGAGGGCGCCCAGGGCCATCGAGGCGATGATCCCGCTCTCGAGCACGCCGAAGACGCGCGCGGCGACGTTCGTCGGAGCCGTACGCTGGATGAGAGTCATCGCGGCGACGTCGATCACGCTGTTCCCGGCGCCCAGCGCTGTGAGCGCGAGCGCCGCTACCCAGGCGTGCGGGAAGGCGGCGATGAGCGTCAGCGGCAACCCCCAGAGCACGAAGCCGAGCCCGAGGTTGCCGCCGAGCCGGCCGCGGGAGACGAGCACGAGCGAAAGCCCGGCGCCGGCGATTGCACCGATGCCGCAGGCGGACTCGAGTAGGCCGACGCCGGCATTGCCCGTGTGCAGGAGGGCGAGCGCGGTCGTCACTTCGAGCACTCCGAAGGAGCCTGCCGCGAAGCACTGTGCGCAGTAGAGCGCGATCAGGAGTACGAGCCGCGGCTCCGCCCCAATCGTCCTGAACCCCGCCAGGAAGGTGCCGTGGCCCTCGCCCTCAGCCGACTCGGCCTCTTCGGAGGTGGGCTGCTCGGTCCTCGACGAGATTCGGGCGACGAAGATGGCGCTCCACGCGAACATCACCGCGATGAAGCCGAACGAGGCGGTGTAGCCGGAGACGGCGATCAAGGCGGCGCCGAGGGCGGGCCCGGCGAAGATGCCGATGCTGTCGAACGTGCTCGAGGAGACGTTCGCGGCCGTGAGCTCTTCCGGCGAGCGGGCGAGCAGGGGCATCAATGCCGCCTCGGCCGGCGTGAAGACGGCACCGATGACCGAGCCGGCGACGGCGAGCGCGTAGACGGCCACGTGGGGCGAATGGCGCCACGTGAGCAGCGCGATCCCGCCCGCGCACGCGACCCGGCCCACGTCCGAGGCCAGCATCACGCGCTCCCGTCTGAAGCGGTCGGACAGGGTCGCCGCGAACGGCGCGACGGAGGCCGCCGCCGTCTGCCGAACCGCGGTCACGACCGCGACTGCGGTGACGCCCCCGGCGTGATACGTATAAATGGAGATGGCGATGAACAGGGCGTACCTGCCGACCGCCGCGCCCGCGAACGCAAGCTCGAGCCGTCGCAGGTCGGGGTTCTGGAAGACACTGCGGACAGCCCGTAACGACTCGGCTAGCTGGCCCCGGTCCCCGGACACCGGCGGAGCATCCCACCCATTGACGCGGGATGGAAGGTCGAGGGAAGATTCCTGTCTTCCCGTACGTCTAGAGGATGTCGTCCGCGAAAGCGGTTCAAGAAGGAACTCAGGAGGAGACACCATGTCGGAGCAGGACCGGAAGCACGAAGAGGACGAGGACGTCGAGGCCCATCGCCATCACGCGACCATCGACGCCGAGCAGACCGACGACGACGACGTCGAGGCCCATCGCCATCACGCGACCATCGACGCCGAGCAGACCGACGACGACGACGTCGAGGCCCATCGCCATCACGCGACGGTCGACCCTGACGCCGACGGAGACGACGAGGTCGAGGCGCACGTCCACCGCGTCTAGCTCGTCCAGGTTTCGGACGACAGAAGGGCCCGCCTCGCGGGCCCTTCGCCGTTCTCGGTCTAGTCGAGGAGGGCGACGAGGCTCACGAGCAGGGCGTCGGCCGCCTCCCGCCGCTCGTCGTCGAGGCGCTCGAGGGCCCCGGCCAGCTCGGCGACGCGGGCGGCGCGGCCCTCGCCGGCGAGCGCGGCGCGCGCGGCCCGGGCGGTGCCGAGCAGGGCGAGCGCGATCGCGGCCTGGCTCGCGAACAGTCCGAGCAGCTCCATCTCCTGCAGCGAGAACCGCGACCGCTGCGGGCGGTCGAGCACCTGCAGCACGCCGAGCACCCGCTCTTCCTCGAGCAGCGGCACGGCCATCAGGCCGCTCGGGACGTAGCCCGTTCCCTCGGCCACGTCTCGGGCGAAGCGGGGGTCGGCGCGCACATCCTCGAGCACGAGTGGCGTACGTGACGAGGCGACCCAGCCGGCGATTCCGCTCGAGGACGGGAAGCGCCGGCCGACGAGGAACTGCTCGTCGTCGCTCGCGACCGCCGCGAAGACGAGCTCGTCGGCCTCTTCGTCGAGCAGGAGGATCGAGGACCCCTTCGCGCCGAAGATCGCCCGCGCGACCTGCACGATCGAGCGCAGCAGCCGCGCGAACTCCTCCTCCGAAGCGAGCACGCCGGTCGCGACGGCGGCTTGCAGGCGGTCGTCAGGCATTCGTCTCCTCCACGTTCGTCGACGTCAGGTGCAAGACGGTCTTCAGCTCGAACGGTGTCAGTGACGGGTGCTTGCTGCGGATCAGGGCGGCGATCCCCGAGATGCACGGAGTCGCGAAGCTGTTCCCGGTCGCTCGGATCGTCACCCCGCCGAGCCACGCGACGTCGACGTCGACGCCACGGGCGAAGAACTCGACGGGCGGATCCGGGTTCGCGTAGTAGACGAGCGGGTCGTCCTCCTCGTGGCTGCCGACGGAGATGACCGAGGAGAAGCGCCACGGGAACGACTCGACGGGCATGTTGTGCGCCGAGGCGACGAGGACGGTGTTCGCGAAGTACGCCTTGTCGGCGACCTCGTGCAGTACGTCGCCGAACTGGCGCTTGGTCGTCGACAGGCTCATGTTCACGATGTCGTAGCCCTGCTCGACCGCCCAGCGGAGCCCGGCCAGGAGGGTCTTCCCCGACCCCTTGAAGCCGGCGCCGAGCACTCGAACCGAATAGAGCTCCGCGTCGGGTGCGATCGACCGCACCACGCCCGCGCAGGCCGTGCCGTGGCCGCACAGGTCGCCTTCCTCGTCGGGCTCGGCAATCGTCTCGCCCTCCTCCGTCACCTGGATCGAGAAGGCTCCGGCGATCGCGCCGACGAGGGGGTGATTCCGTTCGATGCCGCTGTCGAGGACGCAGACACGGACGCCCTCGCCCGTCGCCCCGCCGATCGCCCATTCACGGTCGACGCGCTGCGGCAGCGGGTTCGGGATCCGGATGCCCGCCGCGGCCTCGCGCGGGAGCGACCAAGCGGGGAGGTCGTCGTGCTCCTCCTGGCCGTCGGGCTCGGGACTCGCCGTCACAGCTCGATGCTAGAGGGTGCCGAATGCCGCGACAACGTCGGCGGCGGTGGTCGCGGAAGCCCGCGAGGCGGCGACGTGCTCGTCGTCCGGAGTCGCCGTCAGGTTCACGGCGACAAGCAGGGCTGATGCCTGTGCCGCGCCCGCCGCGAGCGCGGCCGCCGCCTCGAGATCGGGCCGGTCGTCCTGGAGCACCCATTCGCGTTCGTCGCCTGCGAGCAGGGCGACGTCGGCGCAGGTCGCGCCGATCGAAGCGGGCACGGACATCGCCTCGCGCAGCGCCCGCCCGAGCTCGAAGTCCCGGCGGGCATCCTGGGCGTCGCCGGCGGCAAGCAGTCGCCTCGCCTCACCGAGCGCGGCGGCGTCGAGCTCTGCGAACCGGACGAGGCGCTGCTGCAAGAGGGCCGCCTGCGCGGCCGCACCGGTGCGCCCGGCGGCGCGGGTGGCCTTGCCGACGACGGCTGCGGCGATCGCGCCGGTGAGTGCGGCGGCAGACCCGGCCGCGGCAGCGCGCCCGGGCGACCCGAGCGTCTCGAGAACCCCCTCGATCCCGAGGCCCGGGTCGTCCCCCGTCACGATCAGCTCGTGAGGCGGCGCCGGGCCTCTTCGAGAAGGCTCGGCGTGGGCTGGATGTCCGAATCCCCGAACGCCGTCTCGAGATCGGCCAGGATCCGAGCCCGAAGGTCGGCATCCTGCTCGGCGCGCGTGATCAGGGCGTCGATCCCCGCCAGTGCGCGGGGCAGCTCCTGTGCTGCCTCCACCCATCCCGTCGGCGCGGGCGGAAGGAGCGCGACCAGCTGCGCAAGCTCTTCGATCTCGTAGCGTCTCATCGGTTTCATCCGTCTACAGGACGCTCGCGGGAGCCTGGATCTTCCATCAGGCCGCGCAGTTTTTCGAGGCAGCGGGAGATGCGGCTTGCGATCGTCCCCGGCGGGAGGTCGAGCGCCTCGCCGATCGTCCGGTAGCTCTCGTCGCGGGCGAAGAACCGGTCGAGGATCTCGTGGCAGGGCTCGCCTACCTCCGCGAGGCACTGGTGGATGTCGAGGGCCTGTTCCAGCCGCCCGAGCGTGTCGGCCGGATCGAGGATCTCGGCCATCTCCTCGCTGCTCACCGGCCGCATTGCCCGGAGTCGGTCGATGCACGTCCTCCGTGTCAGCTGGCCGATCCAGGGCCGGATCGCGGAGTCGTCGCGGAGGCGGGCCAGCTCGGTGAACGTCTTCGCGAACACCTCCTGGAAGACATCCTCCGCGTCGTGCGGCGCGAGGCGAAACGCGCTCACGCAGATCGCGTGCACGTAGCGCGCGAAACGTTCGACGAGCTCCTTCCAGGCGGCGTCGTCGCCGCCGCGGCAGCGCGCGACGAGATCTTTGTCCGAGAGCTCCTGAAGGCCCGACACCTTGGGATCTTACGATCTGGTGACGCGGGCGCGGATCAGAGCGCCGTCCGTTGCAGACGCTCTGCGAGGGCCTCGAGCACCCGCTCGCGGACGGACGGGATCTGGCCTGCGACCCGCTTGAATGCTCGATCGGTCAGGACGAGGACGATCGACGGCTCCGTGGTCGTCACGGTCGCGGTGCGCACGCCGCCCGCAAGGAGCGCGATCTCGCCCAGGAAGTCACCCGCGCCGAGCCGGTTCACGGTGCGCCCGTTCTTCGTCACTCTGGCCGCGCCTCTCGCCAGAACGACGAACTCGCGCCCCGGCGAGCCCTCGCGGGTCAGCTCCGCGCCCACCGGCAGCTCGAGCTCGTCCGCCTCCGCTGCGAGCGCGGCGAGCTCGCGTTTCGTGCAGCGCGAGAACAGCGGCGCGTCCCTGAGCAGCTGCTCCTTCGCGTTCTTGCGGAGCAGCACCGGCCGGCTTCAGTGCGAGTGCTGCTCGAGCTCGCGTGTCCGCTTGGCCATCGCCTCGAGCAACGGCCAGGCGATCGAGGCGTTCTCCTCGACGAGCGGGCGGAACTGCCAGCTCGTCATGCCGTGCATCTTGCCGTCCGAGAGTGCGGTCACGGTCGCGGTGCGCAGGCCGCCGTCGATCAGGGCGATCTCGCCGAAGTAGTCGCCGGGGCCGAGGTCGCGGCGCGCGTCCCCCTCGACCGATACCCGGGCCTCGCCGCTCTCGATCACGAAGAACCCGACTCCGCCGCTGCCTTCGGTCACGAGCTCCTGACCTGCGCTGAAGGACCGCTCGGTGAAGCTGTCGCCCAGTCGCTTCAGGTACTTGTCGTCCAGCCCGTAGAAGAGCGGGACGCGTCTCAGGAGCTCGGGCGGTGCGGCCATGGCTCGATCCTAGACGAGCAACGCAGCCGTCTTCAAGGGAGCGAGAGCTCGAGCCCCTCGTGGCCGAGCTCCAGGTGGTCGTGACCCGACGACGCCCGGGCGCTGTCGAGCATCTGCTCGAGCTGGGAATCGTCGTGCGCCGGGTCGTGGTGCACCATCACGGCTCGCGCGGGCGCGGCGTCGCGCAGGTAGGCGGTGAAGTGCGTGAGCGAGCAGTGCCCCCAGCCGATGCGGGCCGCGTATTCCTCGTCCGTGTACTGCGAGTCGTGGAGCAGCAGATCGGCGTCGCCGGCGACCTCGAGGCCGGATCGCCGTTCGAGCCCTGGCTCGTTGTCCGGGACGAACGCGAGCGAGCTGCCGTTCTCGGAAAGGCGGTAGGCGAGGGTCGGGCCGGGATGCTTCACCGGCACCGACGAGACGCGCAGGCCGTCCAGCTCGAACGTCTCCCGCTCGATCTCGACGAAGCTGATGCTCGCGTCGATGCGGTCGAAGGGAACCGGGAAGTAGGGAGGGGAGAGATACGTCGCGATCATCTCCGCGAGCGTGCCGCCGTCTGGGCGAGGGCCGTGCACCCGGACGGTGCACGCAGGGTCGAAGAGGGGCGCGAAGAAGCCGAGCCCCTCGATGTGATCGAGGTGCAGGTGCGTTAGGAGCAGGTCGATCTGCGTGACCGAGCCGACGAGCGTCTTGCCGAGGTCGCGGATGCCGGTGCCCGCGTCGAGGACGACCACGGCGCCTGTCGAGGTCCTGAGCTCGACACAGGTTGTGTTGCCGCCGTAGCGGACGGTTCCCTCGCCGGGCGTGGCCAGCGAGCCCCGACAGCCCCAGATCCGAGCCTCCATCGCGGAGTAACGTAGTCGACCGGCCAGTCAGCCGGTGATCGCACGACGCTCGTCGACGAGCGCGCGCAGGCTGGCGGCGGCAGCCGGGTCGCGTCGTTCGAGCGCCCAGACGTCCCGCTTGAAGAGCGCGATCAGCCGCATCGACGACGTGGCGACGACGGTCGCGGTCCTCCGCCCCGAGGCGATTACGGCGATCTCTCCGAAGACGTCGCCGGGGCCGAGCGTGCCGAGCGCCTGCCCGTCGGCGCTGACGTCGGCGGTGCCGCTCTCGATCGCATAGAGGGCGTAGCCGAAGTCGCCCTCGAGCGCGAGCTGCTCGCCCTCGGCCGCCTCGACCTCGAAGGCCGCCTCGGCGACCGAGGCGCGCACCTCGTCGGAGAGCGCTGCGAAGAACGGGATCGAGGCGAGCCGGTCGGCTTCCACGGGTCGAATCTACAAGGTGCCTGGAGCGGGGCTCGTGACGTACCGGTCGACGGCTGGTCACGAAGTGGTGACGGCCGCCGGGCCGCGAACGGCACGAGGGGCGGTCGTGCTTTGCCGATCATGCATCAGGACCTCCTGCGCGAGCTGGGTCTTGGTCGACCACAAGGCTCGCCGGAGGCCCGGACGCGATCAGCCGTCTCGCAGGTGTGTAGGCAGGAGAGCTAGACGGCGTCGGACGAGCTGTCCGACGCCGGCGGCTCCAGCGGCGACGCCGGCGGTGTGGACGTGCCACCGCCTGTCGCGGCTGTCTTCGGCATGCTCGGCAGGCTCTCGCCGCTCGCCTGGAAGACGAGCCACGCTCCGTACCCGACACCGACAGCGAGGATGATCCCGACGTAGGCGGGCCAGTGCACGTAGCTGTCCGAGAGCGCCTTGATGATCGCGAACAACAGGATCAGCGCCGCCAGGCCGAGGGTGGCCAACCCGTCGGGAACCTGCGCCGGAAGGGCGATTCCGAAGGCTCGGGCCAGCGTCCAGGCGAGCAGGACGATCAGCGCCAGGCACATGACGATCCCCCAGAACCCGTGCCACGCGCTTTGCCCGACGGTGATGAAGCTCGTGCCGACCTGCTGCCAGTCGAAGAACGTGTCGATCAGGAGCAGCACACCTGCCCCGAGGATCAGCTGCCTGCCGAGCGGAAGCCTCTTCAACTGCTCCATGCGGGTCCTTTCTCGAAGCTCGTGGTTGTCTAGCGCGACGGGGAGCGTCCGGCACAGCCTCTCGCCGATACGCCCGAGAGTCAAGGCTGGCGCCTGCACGTTCTTGGGGCCTATCCCTCAGCGGGGCTCTGGCGGCGGTCGTTTTGCAGCCCCCCGGAAGAACGGCGTGGCGTCTGCGTCCTCGCGAAACGTCGCGAACTCGACCGGATCGACTTCGGCGGCCAGACGCTGCTCCGGCACGCGACGTCGTGCCTGCTCGCGAACGTCTGGCAGCGGTTCGCGCCGTAGGATTGACTGTCCGCGTGGAGGCCGCCGCAGCCGTCGCTGATGCCGGCGTCCGTCGTCGCGGCCAGGCCTACGCCGTCGCAGCGGCGCTCGCCTGGTCGACCGCGGGCGTGCTTCAGCGCGAGCTCTCGGTCGGGACCGCGACCCAGGTCGCCGGCCGCGCCGTCTTCGCGCTCGTCGCGCTGCTCGCGTTCGTCCTCCTCTCCCCGCACGGCGGGGTGCGCGCGTTCGCCGCGATGGGACGCGCCGAGCTGGCGGTCGCCGGGTGCACGGCGACCGCCTCCGGGTCGTTCATCGTCGCGCTCAACCACACGACCGTCGCGAACGTCCTCTTCCTGCAGGCGGCCTCGCCGATCGCCGCCGCGTCGATCGCCTGGCTCGCGCTGCACGAGGCTGCGTCGCCGCGAACGGCGGCGTCGATGGCCGTGGCGCTCGCCGGAGTGGCCGTGATGGTCGGTGGCCCTGGCGGCGCGCACGGCGTCGGCCTCCTGCTCTCTGTGCTGATGACCCTCTCCTTCGCGGTCAGCGTCGTGATCACGCGCCATCGGCGCGACATCTCGATGGCGCCCGCGATCTGCCTCTCGCAGCTGCTCGTGCTCGCCGCCGCCGGCCCGTTCTCCCATCCCGGCGGTGTGAGCCTGCACGACCTCGTCCTGCTCGTCCTGCTCGGCTGCACGCAGATCGGGCTCGGGCTCGCGTTCCTGACGATGAGCGCCCGGCTCCTGCCCGCGGCCGAGGTGGCGCTGATCACCCTGCTCGAGGTCGTGCTCGGCCCGCTCTGGGTCTGGCTCGCGCGGTCGGAACGGCCGGCGAACGTGACGCTGATCGGCGGGGCGGTGGTCGTCGCCGCGGTCGTCCTGCAGGCTTCGCCGACCGACTGAGAGGAGGCTCGAGTAGAGGGCACGGACGCGTTCGGCGACCTTCGTCCAGCTGAACTCGGCCATCGCGCGCTCGCGGCCGGCCGCTCCCAGACGGGCCGCCTCGGCTGGATCGTCGAGCAGGCGGTCGATGCGCACGGCGAGGTCCTGCGCGAACCGATCGGGGTCGCGCGGCCTCCGCGACGGGTCGTCGACCGGGTCGAACGGGACGAGCAGGCCGGTCACTCCGTCCAGGACGACTTCGGGGATGCCGCCGGTCGCGGTCGCGACGACCGGCGTTGCGCAGGCCATCGCCTCGAGGTTGACGATCCCCAGCGGCTCGTAGATCGACGGGCAGACGAAGACGGACGCATGCGTGAGGAGCTGGATCAGCTCCCGCCGCGGGAGCATCCGCTCGATCCACACGACGCCGTCGCGCTCGCCACGCACGCGTTCGAGCTTCGCGTGGATCTCGGTGGCCAGCTCCGGTGTGTCGGCGGCCCCTGCGCAGAGGACGAGCTGCGCCGCCGGGTCGATCCGGTCTGCGGCGTCGAGCAGGTGGGTCAGCCCCTTCTGCCTCGTCACCCGGCCGACGAAGAGCACGTACGGCCGCCCGGGGTCGACGCCGTCCCGCTCGACGAGATCGGTCGCCGGATCGGGGCGGTACTCGTCGGTGTCGATGCCGTTGCCGATCACCGACACGAGCTCCGGATCGACGAGCGGATAGCAGGCGAGCAGGTCGCGGCGATGCTCCGCCGACACCGCGATCACCGCGTCCGCGGCCTCGAGGGCAGTTCGCTCGCACCAGCTCGAGACGGCATAGCCGCCGCCGAGCTGCTCGGCCTTCCACGGGCGCAGCGGCTCGAGGCTGTGCACGGTGGCGACGTGGGGGATGCCGTGGACAAGCTTCGCGAGATGGCCGGCGAGGTTCGCGTACCACGTGTGGCTGTGCACGAGGTCGGCACCCTCGACCGCGGCTGCCATCGCCAGATCGACCGACAGCGCCTCGAGCGCCGCCGCGTACGGCGCGCGGCCGGAGAGCCGCTCCCACGGAGTGTGGGCGACGACGTGCGGGCCGCCCACGGCCGGGCGATCGGCACCGAAGCAATGCACGGTCAGCTCGACGAGACGGTCGAGCTCGCGCGCCAGGTACTCGACGTGAACGCCCGCCCCGCCGTAGACGTCCGGCGGGTACTCCCGCGTCAGAAGGGCGACGCGTGGCATCTCAGGCATCGACGACGGCGCCCTTGCCGACGGCGACGACGCCGCCGTCGGAGACGACGAATCGCTCGCGGTCGCGCTCGGGATCGACGCCGATCTGCGCTCCTTCCCCGACTCGTACGTTCTTGTCCAGGATCGCCTTGCGCACGATCGCGTGCCTGCCGATCTCGACGCCGTGCAGCAGCACAGAGCGATCGACCTCGGCGTAGGAGTGGACGTGGACGCCCGGCGACAGGATCGAGCGTCGCACGAAGCCACCGGAGACGATCACGCCGGCGCACACCATCGAGTTCACCGCTCGGCCCGTCCGGCCCTCCTCCTCGACCACGAACTTCGCCGGCGGAAACGGCTCCGGCCAGCTGTGGATCGGCCATGACTGGTTGTAGAGATTGAAGGCCGGCACGGTCCTGACGAGGTCCATGTGCGCATCGTGGTAGGCGTCCAGCGTCCCGACGTCCCGCCAGTAGCCGCGCTCGTGCTCGGTCGCGCCCGGCACGTCGTTCGACAGGAAGTCGTAGACGTGCGCCTCGCCGCGCGCGGCGAGCATCGGGATCACGTTTCCGCCGAGGTCGTGGCGCGAGCCCTCGTCGGCAGCGTCCTCCGTGACCGCGTCGACGAGCGCATCCGCGGTGAAGACGTAGATGCCCATCGACGCGTAGACCTCGTCCGGCGTCTCGGGCAGCCCGGTTGCATCGCCCGGCTTCTCGCGGAAGCGCGAGATCCGGTGCCCGTCGGCCGCGGGCTCGATCACGCCGAACTGGTTCGCCTCCTCGAGTGGGACACGGATGCCCGCCACCGTCACGGCGGCGCCCCACTCGACATGACGGGCCACCATCTGCGCCGGGTCGATGCGGTAGATGTGATCGGCGCCGAAGACGCAGACGTAGTCGGGTCGTTCGTCGTGGATCAGGTTGAGGCTCTGGTAGATCGCGTCCGCCGACCCCTCGAACCAGTACGGGCCGAGCCGCTGTTGCGCGGGCACCGGCGTGACGTAGTTGCCGAGCAGCGGCGACAGCCGCCACACCGTCGTGACGTGGCGATCGAGGCTGTGGCTCTTGTACTGCGTCAGCACGACGATGCGGAGGTAGCCGGCGTTGACGAGGTTCGAGAGGGCGAAGTCGACCAGCCGGTAGTGGCCGCCGAACGGCACGGCCGGCTTCGCCCGGTCGGCGGTCAGCGGCATCAGGCGCTTGCCCTCGCCACCTGCGAGCACGAGCCCGAACACGCGACGGCCGTTCATCGCCCAACCCTAAGCGGCCGGGGGTCGGCCGCGCCGGACGACGAGGTCGGCGACGAGGCCGGTCCAGCCGGTCTGATGGGAGGCCCCGAGCCCGGCGCCCGTGTCGCCGTGAAAGTACTCGTGGAAGGGGATCAGCCCGTGCCACGCCGGGTCGGTCTGGAAGAGGCGGTAGTCGCCGAACACCGGGCGGGTCCCGTCGGCTCGGTCCAGGAAGATGGCCGTCAGCCGCGCGGCGAGCTCGTCCGCGACCTGCGACAGGTCGAGCAGGTTGCCCGAGCCCGTCGGGCACTCGACCGTGAACGAGTCGCCGAGGAAGCGGTGGTACACGCGCAGCGACTCCAGCAGCAGGTAGTTGATCGGGAACCAGACCGGCCCACGCCAGTTCGAGTTGCCGCCGAAGAGCCCGCTCGTGGACTCGCCGGGCTCGTAGTCGAGCGTCGCCGACACGCCGTCGACGTCGACCTGCAGCGGCTGGGTGAGGTGGCGGCGGGAGAGCGCCCGCAGGCCGTGCGGCGACAGGAACTCCGACTCGTCGAGCATCACCGAGAGGATCCGCCGCAGCCGGACGTCGTCGAGGATCGACAGCATGCGCCAGCCCGCGTGCTCGTGCGAGCCCATGTGCTGGACGACCTCGCGGCCCTCGGGTCGATGGGTCGTGAACCACTCGACGCGCTGCATGAAGTCGGGCAGCCGCGCCATGGTCGCCGGCCCAAGCGTCGTCACGGCGGCGAGCGGCAGCAGCCCGACGACCGAGCGAGCCTTCAGAGGCACGACCTCGCCCTCGGCGGTGTGCAGGACGTCGTAGTAGAACCCGTCCTCCTCGTCCCACAGCCCCTTGTCGTTGAGCGCCGACGCGATCAAGGCGAAGTGCTCGAAGAACTTCGTCGCCATGTCCTCGTAGGTCTGGTCGTGGTCGGCGAGCCGTAGCGCCAGCTCGAGCATGTTCTGGCAGTACATCGCCATCCACGACGTCCCGTCGGACTGCTCCAGCCGCCCGCTCACGGGCAGCGCCGAGCGGTCGAACGGGCCGATGTTGTCGAGCCCGAGGAACCCGCCCTCGAAGAGGTTGTTCCCCTCCGAGTCCTTGCGGTTCACCCACCAGGTGAAGTTGAGGAGCAGCTTGTGGAACACGCGCTCGAGGAAGGCGACGTCGTCGTCGCCTGCGATCTCGAAGACGCGCAGCGCCGCCCAGGCGTGCACCGGCGGGTTGACGTCGCCGAATGCCCACTCGTAGGCGGGAAGCTGGCCGTTCGGATGCATGTACCACTCGCGGCAGAGGAGGATCAGCTGCGCCTTCGCGAACTCGGGGTCGACGTGCGCGAGAGCGACGCAGTGGAAGGCGAGGTCCCACGCGGCGTACCACGGGTACTCCCACGTGTCCGGCATCGAGATGACGTCGCGGTTCGAGATGTGGGTCCAGTCGTGGTTGCGGCCTTGGCGCCGCTCCTCCGGCGGCGGTGGGCCCGCCGGATCGCCGTCGAGCCAGCGCTGGACGTCGTAGTGGAAGAACTGCTTGCACCAGAGCATCCCGGCAAGTGCCTGCCGGAGCACCTGTGCCTCGTCCTGTGAGGCGCCCGCCGGGGTGAGGGCCGCGTAGAACTCGTCCGCCTCGCGCTCCCGCACCGCCAGGACCTCGTCGAAGTCGTCGCCAAGCCCGCCGGACGGGCCGAGGCGCAGCTCGATCGTCGCTTCCTCGCCGGCCGCGACGTCGAGCCGGTAGCGGAAGGCGGCCTTCGTGCCGCGTCCGCCCGGGTTGACCGTGGCCGCGCCGTGGACGACGTGGTCCGAGATGCCGTCCTTCGGATAGGGCGTCGCGTTCCGGACGCCGAAGAGGCGTTCGTCGTTGGTCTCGTTCTCGCAGAAGAACGCATCCGGTGACCCGCTTCCGCTGAGCACGAAGGTGTCGAGCTCGTCGTGGTGCGCCACGATCGTGCCCTCCTCGCCGATGAGCAGTGGACGCGCGCCGTCGGGCGTCCACGACCAGGTGTTCCGGAACCAGACCGTCGGCAGGACCTCGAGCGTGGCGGTCTCGGGGCCGGCGTTGCGAACGCTCAGCCGAATGCGGATGTCCGTCGGCGTGGCCTTCGCGTAGTCGGCGGTGATCTCCCAGTAGCGGCCCTCGTCGAAGATGCCGGTGTCGACGAGCTCGAACTCGGGCTCGAGCCGGTCTCGGCGCGCGTTCTCCTCGACGAGCTGCTCGTACGGGAACTCGCTCTGCGGGTACATGTAGCGCCAGCGCATGAACGAGTGCGTGGGCGTCGAGTCGAGGTACCACCAGTACTCCTTGGCGTCCTCGCCGTGGTTCCCCTGCGGCCCGCTCAGCCCGAAGATGCGCTCCTTGAGGATGGGGTCGCGCCCGTTCCAGAAGGCGAGCGCGAAGCAGAGCACCTGCCGGTCGTCGCAGAGGCCGGCGAGGCCGTCCTCGTTCCAGCGGTAGGCGCGCGAGCGCGCATGGTCGTGCGGAAAGTAGTCCCAGGTCTCGCCGGTCGGGCTGTAGTCCTCGCGCACCGTGCCCCAGGCGCGCTCGGCGAGGTAGGGGCCCCATTGACGCCACGGCGCGCGGCCGTGGGGAACCTCGTCGAGGCGATCGCGCTCGGCGGTCACGGTTCAGCCTGCCGGTGAGCGGGGCGGGCCCGGCTCGCGCACTGTGACGACGATCCGCTGCACGCCGTTGTTTGCGTAGCCGCCGAGGTTCCAACTGCCGGTGTCCGGCTGCGTGCGTCCCGACTCGTCCCGTGCGCGGCAGCACAGGATGCGGCGGCCGGGCCGCGCGTCCCAGTGGTGGTTGAAGCGGCGCCACGCGTGCGGGCCGAGGTCTGGCGGGTCCAGCGTGGCCGCGTGCCACGAGGCGCCGTCGTCCTCGCTCACCTCGACGGCTGCGACGGGCGCTTGCCCCGACCACGCGCGACCCTCGAGCAGCACGCGGCCCGCCTCGACCGTTCGCTCTCGCGTCATGAACTCGGGAATGCCCGGCGGGACGAGCAGCGCCCGCGGGAGCATGCGCGAGAGCGGCTCACCGTCCTCCTCCTCGGACAGGCGCAGCCGGTAGCCCCGCGACTGCTGCGGCCCGCGGAACGGCTCGGCGATGAGGGTGATCCGGTCGAGCCATTTCACGTTCGTCATCCCGTACCAGCCGGGCACGAGCAGCCGCAGCGGGAAGCCGTGCTGTGGTGGGAGCGGTGCGCCGTTCAGCTCGTACGCGAGGACGACGTCGTCGTCGAGTGCTGTGTCGACCGGGAGGCTGCGCGCGAAGTGCTGGTCCTCGCCGTTCTCGATCCCGCGGTCGAGGGCGGTGAAGAGTACCTCGGCCGCTCCGGCCGTGACGCCCGCGGTGGCGAGCACGTCGCGGAGGCGCACACCGCGCCAGCGTCCCGTGCCGACCGCCTCCTGGAGCCACGGCTGGCTGACGGGCCGGGGGAGGAGCCGCGCCCGGCCGTTGCCGGCGCACTCCATCGTCGCGACGACCTCGTGCGGGGGCAGGGCGCGGAGCGCGCCGAGGTCGAGTGAGCGCTCGTTCTCGACGAGGCCGTCGAGCGTCAGGCGCCAGCCCGCCTCGTCGACGGCGGGAATGTCGTAGTGGACGAGCAGGTAGTGCAGCCCTACGGGTGTGATCGGCTCCCGCAGCAGCTCCAGCGGGAGCCCGTGGTTGCGGGTCGCGAGCTGCAGCTCGTCGAGGCCGAAATCCGGTTCGAAGGGCACGCGGTAGTATCGCGCGTATGCCGCGCTACATGATCGTCCGCAGCTTCAACGTGGTCGAGGCCGAGATGCCGGCCGTGGGCCGCCGCTCCCGCGAGATCGTCGACAACGAGCTCACCGAGGTCACCTGGGAGCACAGCCATGTCGTCGTCGACGACACGGGCAAGGTGCGCACGTTCTGCGTCTATACGGCGCCGAGCGAGGAGGTCGTCCGCGAGCACTCGACCCGCCTTGGGCAGCACACGCTCGACTCGATCGACGAGATCGTCGGCGACGTCACGCCGGCGGACTTCCCGGCCGTCTGACGTCCCCCAGATGGAACGAGGCCGTGCTCGCGAGCGCGAGCCTGCGCCGTAGCGCGCCGCGCCGCTCGGTGTCGTCGTCCGGGACGAGCTCGAGCGCCTCCCGGTAGAGGAGGGCGGCGTGGTCCTTCGCCCAGCCGCGCTCTGCCTGCTCTGCGGCACGCGTCAGCTGCTCGATCGCCCGCTCGAAGTCGCCGGCGTCCCGCCAGTGGCACGCGAGCGCGCCCATCGCCTCGCCGGAGGCGCCGGTCGAACGTTCGAAGAACTGGGCCACCACGCGGTGTCGCCGCGCTCGATCGGCACGCGGCAGGAGCTCGTACGCGACGTCCCGGATCAGCATGTGTGTGAAGGTGAACTGCTGCTGGTGCTCGATGATCGACGACGGCTCGCGCCGGATCAGATCGCGACGCTCGAGCTCGTCGAGCACCCGCTCGACGTTCGGATCGGGGTTGAGCGCGAGCAGCGCGTCGTACCAGAACACCTTCCCGATCACGGCTGCGTCGAGCAAGAGCGCACGGTCGCGCTGCGGCAGCGCGTCGAGGCGGGCGGCGACCAGCCCGCGGATGCTCGTCGGCAGCGCGCCCGACGCGGTCTCCTCTATGGTCGCGGCGAGCTGCTCGATGAAGAGCGGGTTTCCCTCCGCCACCTCGACGACCTGGTCGACGCGTGCCGGGTCGCCGAGCCGGCGGACAGCCAGCTCCCGCGCGTGCTCCCGGTTGAGCGGCCCGAGCGTCAGGCTCGTGTAGCTCTGGAGCCGCGCGCCCAGGCTTCCCGGCTGTCGAGGAGCTCCGGCCGTGCGAGCGTGACGATGAGGAGCGGCAGGCCGTGAGTGCGCAGCGCGAGCGCCTCGATCAGATCGAGCAGGTTCGGGTCGGACCAGTGGACGTCCTCGAACACGAGGATCGTCGGCTGCTCCCTGGCGGCCGCCTCGAGGAACTGGCGCGTCGAGGAGAAGAGCCCCTCCCGGTCGTCGGCGTCCCCGCCGGCGTCGACGCCGACGATCGCGCCGAGGTGCCCCGCGACGACGTCCGGCTCGGCGACCGTGTCGGCCAGCAGCTCGCGCGCCCGGTCGTGCAGCTTGCGGGCGATCACGTCGGTCGCGTCGCTCTCGTAGCTGCCGCAGAGCCGTAACAGCTGCGTCGCCAGCGCGCCGTAGGTGCCGCTCTCGCGGTACGGGAGCGAGCGGCCGCGCACGACCCGGGCGCCGGCTTCGCGGGCTTCGCCCGCGAAGCCGGAAACGATGGTCGACTTGCCGACCCCCGCCGGGCCGAAGATCGACACGAGGTGTGGGAACTGCTCGGTGAGCACGCGCTGCCAGAGCGCGTAGAGGAGCGCCAGCTCGGGCGTCCGTCCCACGATCGCGCGCTCCTGCGTGGGCCGCTCGCCCGCCTCGGTCACCGCACGCGAGGCGACCCACGCCTTCACCGGTTCCGCCTTCCCCTTGGCGACGAGCGCGTCGGTCTCCTCGTAGGCGATCAGCTCGCGCGTCGCGAGATAGGTCTGCTCGCCGACCACGACCCCGTTGACGGGCGCGCGCGCCTGCAGCCGCGACGCCGTGTTGACGACGTCACCTGCGACCATCGACTCGCCGAACGCAGGACGCGCGCCGAGCGACACGACGGCCTCGCCCGTGTTCACCGCGATGCGGATCTGTAGGCCGCCTCCCGCGAGCGCGTCCACGCTGTCGCGAATCACGAGCGCCGCCCGGACCGCACGCTCCGCATCGTCGCCGTGCGCGAGTGGTGCGCCGAAGACGCCCATGACCGCGTCCCCGATGAACTTCTCGACGACTCCGCCGAACGACTCGATCTCGCGTCGGACCCGCTCGTGGTATGGCGTGAGCAGCGCTCGGACCTCTTCAGGGTCGAGCTGCTCCGCCCGCGCCGTGAACCCGACGAGGTCGACGAAGATGATCGTGACGATGCGGCGCTCGTCGCGCGGCGCGATCGTGTCGGCGAGCGGCACGCCGCAGGCGAGGCAGAACCGCGCGACTGCGGGATTCTCGGTGTCGCAAGCCTGGCAGCGCATGCGGAGGAAGCGTACGGCCGGGGCAGCCCGGGACACAAACCCGGGTCGAACACGGCGCTAACGGCCTCTTGACCGATGGGGCGTACCGTCGCTCTTGTGCGCGCCTTTCTCGTGGCCATCTCCGCCGCGCTCGTCGCCTCGGGCATCGCGTCGGCCTCCTCGACCTACGATCTCCGCGTCGTGGGCACGGAGGTGCCCCCGATCAGCTCGTCGCTCGGGACCTTCGTGGGTGCGGCGCACGGCGGGCTCGTCGGCGCGTGGCGCATCCAGATCGCGCACGAGCCGCTCAGGCTCGGGCCGCGGGTGGCGATCACCGGCGGCCGCTTCTCGCTTCGCCTGCGAGACGGCAGCCGCGTCGGCTCGCAGGTGGTGGGAGGAGCGGTCGAGGTGTCGGTCGCAGGGACAGGCTGTAGGAACCAGGTGTACGCCGTCCACGTCCAGCTCGCTTCGGGCAGCTTCGACGGCACCCTGACGCACCGGCGCCGGTCGCTCCTCGGCCGTTGCCTCATCTACGCCGCGACGATCAGCGGCCGCGCCTCGCTCACGGCGTAAGCTCCGGCGACATGGACGGTCTGGTCGAGCAGCGCCATCCGTCGCTCGCGCAGGCGCTCACCCTGCTCGACCACGTCCGAGCAGAGGCAGGGTCCCGTTCGCTCGCGCTCGCGTGCTGCGTCGTCGACGCGGGCGGTCACACGATCGCGAGCCAACGCATGGACGGCGCGGCTCTGGGGGCGCTGCAGCTCGCCGTCGGCAAGGCGTACACCGCCGTTCTCTGGGGCATGCCCACCGGCGAGCTCATGCAGAGCACGCAGCCGGGCGGCGCCGACTGGGGCTTCAACGCCACCGACCCGCGCATCGTCGTCTACGCGGGCGGCCTCCCCCTCTGCGTCGACGGCCGCCTGGTGGGCGGCATCGGTGCGAGCGGCGGCGCGGCGGAGGAGGACGAGGCATGCGTGACCGCGGCGACGCTCGCGGCCGGCTTCGCGCTCGGCTGACGGCCCTCGGCGGCGCCGCGCTGACGGCTGACGTGGTTGCTGCGGCGGCGCTCGCGCTCGCGCAGCCGACGCCGGGGCCGCCGTCGCGGCGATGGGACAGATCCACAAGGTCGTGGGCTACTCGCCCGGCAGCCGCTGCGACTACTTCGACGGCGGCTTCGTCCTCTGCGTGAGCGGACGCGTCGCCGCCAAGGGCTACGAGCGGTAGAAGTCCCGGACCCAGCGGTGCCGCCGTAGCTGCTCGAGCTGCTCGGCGGTGAGCGGCCCCGCGTTCGCGGCCTCGACGTTGCGCTCGACGTTGGCCACGGACCGCATGCCCGGGATCGCACACGAGACGGCGCGGTGGCTGAGGCAGAAGCGCAGCGCGGGACCGGCGAGGTCGTCGACCGGCACTTCGAGCTCGGAGGCGACCGCACCCGCCCTCAGCCAGACCTCCTCCTTGCGCTCGTCGCGGAAGTAGTTGCGCCGGAAGTCGCCCTCCGGGAACTCCGTGTCGGGTCGGACGCGGCCGGTCAGCGAGCCCTCGTCGAACGGGACTCGCGCGATCACGCCGACGTTCGCCCGCTCGACCGCTGGGAAGAGCTCGTCCTCGGGGCTCTGGTCGAAGACGTTGTAGATCACCTGCACCGTGTCGACCGCTCCCGACTCGACGAGCCGGATCGCGTTCGCGGGCTGATGGTCGTTGATCGACACGCCGAAGAAGCGGATCTTCCCGGCGCGCTTCAGCTGCTCGACCGCCTCCAGCCAGGTGCCCTCGCCGACCCACTCGTCCGACCACACGTGGAACTGCTGCACGTCGATCGCGTCGACGCCGAGTCGCCGGAGGCTCTCCTCCGTGCACCGCACGACGTGCTCGGCCGGGAACGCTTCGTCCGCCGGCACCCCCGCCGGCGCCGGCCACATCCGGTTCCTGGGCGGGATCTTCGTCGCGACGTGCACCGTCCCGGCCGCCTCGCGCACCGCCTGGCCGACCAGCTCCTCGCTGTGCCCGTTGCCGTAGCCGTAGGCGGTGTCGATGAAGTTCACGCCGAGCTCGATCGCGCGGCGCAGGGCGCGCAGCGACTCGTCGTCGTCTGCGCCGATCCACATCGTCTGCCCGATGCCCCAGGCTCCGTATCCGAGCACCGAGACCTCGAGCCCCGTCTTGCCGAGCGTCCTGTACCGCACGGAGACGAGGGTAGATGAATCGAACACTCTCCTAGCGGCCCCCACGGTCGGGAGTCACGCGACCCGCCGTCGTCACGGCCCGGGCGTCCCGCACGGGGGCGCGGTCGATCGTTCAGCCGACGGCGAAGAGGAAGAACGCGGAGCAGACGGCGAAGAGCCGTCGGCCCCGGCGGGCCGTTGCGAGGAATGCCATACCCGTCAGACCCACGGGGTCGGCGCGCGTTACCGCCGGGCGCGTACGCTGACCGTGGTCAGGCGCGCGCAACACCACCTCACGCGCCCATCACGAAGGAGGAGACGTTGGCACCGTCGGAGCTTCACACCGCCCTTCCCGCCCTCGACGCGTCCGCCCGGGACGAGGTGGGCAATCATCTTCAGCAGACCCTGGTCGAGCTGATCGCGCTCTCCCTGATCGGAAAGCAGCTGCACTGGACGATCACCGGACCGGGATTCCGCGACTTCCACCTGCACCTCGACGAGCTTGTCGACGAGTGGCGCGAGCTCTCGGACGTCGTCGCCGAACGTGCAGTCGCGATCGGGTCGGTGCCCGACGGCCGTGCTCCCGCGGTCGTCGAGCAGAGCGGTCTCGACCCGGTCGAGCACGCCCTGACGCAGGTCCCAGAGGCGATCCGCGAGCTGACCGGCCGGGTCGCGACCGTCGACGAGCGGGCGCGCGAGCGGGCCGAGGCGCTCGGCGAGCTCGACCTCGCGTCACAGGACGTGCTGATCGAGGTCACGCGGGCGCTCGAGAAACAGCTCTGGATGATCCGGTCCCAGCTCTAGGGCGGGATTGAGCGCGAACGGCAGCGCGGCCGTCGGTCCTGAGGCGGCGCCGCTTTCCGGCCGGACGGCATGGGTCCGGAACCTCGAGACGCCGCTGCGCAGCTTCCTGCGCACGGAGACCGGCAGCGCCGCTGTCCTGCTCGCGGCCGTCGTCGCCGCCCTCGTCTGGGTGAATGTCGACGCGTCGTCGTACGACCGCGTCTGGCGGACGACGCTCGCGATCCGTATCGGTCACCACGGGCTCTCCCACGATCTGCGGTTCTGGGTGAACAGCGGCCTGATGACGCTGTTCTTCTTCGTCGTCGGGCTCGAGGCCCGCCGGGAGTTCGACATGGGCGAGCTGCGTGAGCGGCGACGGGTCGCTCTGCCGCTCGCCGCAGGCGTCGGCGGGATGCTTGTGCCGATCGCGATCTTCCTGGCGCTCAACGCAGGGCGCGACTCGGCGCACGGCTGGGGCGTCGCGATGTCGACCGACACGGCGTTCGCCCTCGGCATGCTTGCGCTCGTCGGGCGGCGCTTCCCGTTCCGCCTGCGGGCGTTCATGCTCACCTTCTCGGTCGTCGACGACCTGATCGCGCTCCTCGTGATCGCGACGGCGTACGCGGCGGGGATCCGGGTCTGGCCACTCGTCCTCGCGCTGGCGCTCTTCACGCTGATCGTGCTCGCAGTCCGGAGCGGCATCGAGCGCGGTGCGGGCTACGCCGTCGTCGGTGCGGCGACCTGGATCGCGCTTTCGCGCTCCGGCGTCGATCCGATCGTGATCGGGCTCGCGATGGGGCTCCTGACCTATGCGCACCCGGCGGCGCGCAGCGACCTGGAGCGTGCGAGCGACCTCTTCCGTCTCTTCCGGGAGCAACCGACCCCGGAGCTCGCCCGGACGGCGCGTGCCGGTCTCGCGACGGCGATCTCGCCGAACGAGCGGTTGCAGCAGCTGTTCCACCCGTGGACGAGCTACGTGATCGTGCCGCTGTTTGCGCTCGCGAACGCCGGTATTCACCTCGACGGGGCGTTCCTCGGCGACGCGCTCCGCTCCCGCGTGACGCTCGGGATCCTCGTCGGGTACGTCGTGGGCAAGCCGGTCGGCGTCCTCGGTGGATCGTGGCTCGTCTCGAGATCGACCGGCGGGCGGCTGCGGCCGCCGGTCGGCTGGGCCGCACTCGCCGGGGGTGGCGCGATCGCCGGCATCGGCTTCACCGTCTCGCTGCTGATCGCCGACCTCGCCTTCCACGGCAGGACGCTCGACGAGGCGAAGGCCGGCGTCCTCGGTGCGGGGCTCTGCGCGTCGGCGGCCACCTGGCTCGTCTTCCGCGCGACCTCGTTGCTGCCGCGACGGCGGCGTCTGCGGGCGCTGCTCGGGACGGCCGAGCTGCTCGTCGACCTCGCCGTTCCGGTCGATCCGGAGCGGGACCACGTGCGGGGGCCTGAGGAGTCACCGGTGACGCTGGTCGAGTACGGCGACTTCGAGTGCCCGTACTGCGGGCTCGCCGAGCCGGTCGTCCGGGAGCTCCTGCGCGAGTTCGGCGACCTGCGTTACGTGTGGCGCCACCTGCCGCTGAACGACGTCCACCCCCACGCGCAGGTCGCCGCGGAGGCCGCGGAGGGAGCGTCCGAGCAGGGAGCATTCTGGAACATGTACGAGCTCCTTCTGTCCCACCAGGGTGCGCTCGAGCACGACGACCTGGTCGGCTACGCCGAGGGCCTCGGCCTGGACGTCGCGCAGTTCGGGGCCGACCTCGAACGCCATGTCGGCGCCGCGCGCATCGCGGAGGACGTCGACGGCGCCGATCTGAGCGGAGTCTCGGGCACGCCCACCTTCTTCATCAACGACCGCCGTCACTACGGCGCCTACGACGTCGACACGCTCTCGCGAGCGGTTCGTGCTGCGCGCGCCCGCGCAGCCGCAGCCGTCTGAGGAGGCGTAAGCTCTCGCGCATGGATCCCGAGCGCGCGCGTGAGCTGCTGGCCGGGGAGCGGCACCGGATCGAGCAGGCCCTCGGCCGTCTCGGGCACGAGGAGGACAGCGAGCCGTCGGACGAGTACGACCCGGCGAACCTGGCGTCGGATCTCTACCAGGACGAGCTCGACGAGGGCCTCGCCGACGATCTCCGCGAGCAGCTTGCGGCGGTCGAACGGGCCGAGGCGCGCCTGGCTGCGGGAACGTTCGGGCTGTCGGTCCTCAGCGGAGAGCCGATTCCCGACGAGCGCCTCGAGGCGTTCCCGACCGCGGAGCTGACCGTCGAGGAGGGGCGCACGACGTAGGCCGAAGCCGGCGGCGCGCGCTCGGCTCCGGTCAGCGGGCGCGCATCCGGTTTCCGCGCGGGTTGTGCTCGACCTCGGCGAGTCCGAGCTGTCTCGAGGAGCGGCGGCAGGTACATCCCGAATCGTCCCCGCAGTCCCTTCTTGAGACCGTACCAGCCGCCCACCGGATTCCCGGGCGAGCGGCCCCACGCCTCGACCGTGCCGTCCTTGACGGGCTTCTGCTCGTCCGCGCTCCCGAGCTCGACCCAGTCGCCGCGATCCCTCAGCATCGCGCGGAGGTCGTCGATCGCGCGGGCGTCGTACAGCAGTGTCGTCTTGCCGACGACGCAGACGAGCACCTCGGCCCCGTCGCGCTCGTCGAGGTACAGCTCGAACTCGGAGGTGCCGGGGGTGTTCGTAGCCGCCACGGGTCGGCCTTCGTGCCGCCCCCGCTCATGACGTGCGCGCGACGTGCTCGGGCATGACCGTGTACCGCACCATGACGCGTATCGCCGCGGTTGCGGCCGAGAGGTTCCACGAGCACGGCATCACCTCGACGGGCGTGGACGAGCTCAGTCGTGCGGCCGGGATCTCGAAGCGGACCCTGTACGAGCAGTTCGGCAGCAAGGACGGTTTGATCGTCGCGGCCTACGAGGCGCTCGACCTGCCCGTCTTCGCAATGTTCACCGAGCAGGCGGAGGCGTCCTCGCCGGATCCGCGTGAGCAGATCGACGCGTTCTTCGCTCGGCTCGAGGCGATGGTGCGTCTACCCGAGTTCCGCGGCTGCCCGTTCGCGAACGCGGCGGCGGAGCTCGCCGACGTGGATCATCCCGCCCACGACGTCGTCCGCCGCCACAAGGAGCGCATTCGCCGCTGGCTCCGGCAGCGACTGCGTGCCGCCGGCGCGACGGGGCCCGACGTGCTGTCGCGACGGTTGGTGCTCCTCTTCGCGGGCGCTCAAGCTCAGGCGCTCGTCGAGCGGTCCCCGCGGCCGGCAGGCGATGCCCGCGCGCTGGCCCGGGAGCTGGTCGACGGAGCGCTCTGAGCTCGAGGATGCCGGACGAGTCAGGCCTGAGCCGGGCTCCGGTTGGCCGACTTGTGCGGCTTCGCGATCGGGCCCTCGGGGCCGCCGACCGCGTTCGACCACATGAGCTGGATCGGGACCGTCCCTCCGCCTGCGAGCGGGACCTCTCTCATCACCTTGCCGAGGTCGGGGCCGGCCTCCTCCATCGGGATGTCGCCGATCTCGCCGCCTTTCGGCGAGTACCAGCCGAGCAAGCCGTTGGCGCTCGGGTCGTTGCCTGCGCGGATGGCGTCCTCGACGTCGGGGTCCGTGCGTGCCTCGCAGAGCTCGTGGTAGAAGGTCGCGCAGACGTTCTTCCAGGGCTCGTCGAAGGCGACGATCCCGTTGTCGCCCTGCGAGTAGACGCCCACCGCGTAGTAGACGGTGTCGGCCGTGCGGCCGTGCTTGCCGTGGATGGAGCCGTGGTAGCCGCCGAGGCCGTTCAGCGAGTCGTCCGCCTCGTCGTGCTCCCCCGCCGCGAGGTTGGCGGAGCGTCCCTTATCTTCTTCGTCATTGCTCTCGTCGTGACGGCGGAGGCTGCCATGACTGTCGCCGTCGACCAGCACGATCCCTTTCGGGAGCATGAAGCAGAAGACGGTGGAGGTGAGGTCGAACGCGGCCAGCGCGTTCACCTGGTCGAGGCGGGCGACCAGGTTCTCGACGGTGTCGCGAAACACGCGCGGTGGCAGCGGATCGTTCAGCATCCGCGAAGGGGCGAAGGTGGTCGTCGCCTTGTGCGGGAAGTACTGGCTGATCACGTTGTCGAGGTGGGGGTCGGTCATCGCCGCGGCGAGGGCGTGGTCGATGCGGCCGATGTCGTCGGATGACCAGGCGCCGCTCTCGCCCAGGTAGACGTTCGTGAAGGTCAGCAGCGGGATCGTCTTCCCGCCGAAGAACTCGAGGTCGAGGCCGGGGCGGCCCGGAAAGCCGGCCGCGCGGGCCGCACTCTCGCGACCACGGCGGTAGCGGTCTGCGGCCGGCGAGGCTGGGTGGACGGCGACGCTCGTGAAGCGCGTGCCGGCTTCGATCGCGGTCAGCATGGGTGAATCCCTCCCTTTCGTTGGGCGTAAGACGCTTGCCGGAACCGCAGGCCGATCAGGTACTCGCCCGGGCGGGGTGTTCCGCCGCCGCGGGCGTCGATTGGGCCTGGGCCTGCGGGACGACCGACGCGAGGGTGTCCTGGGCCCAGCGTTCGCTGAAGCCGGCGAGGAAGCTGACGACGACCAGCGCCAGGTGCTCGTCGGTCTTGGTCGTGCTGGAGATCGGCAGGTGGAGCATCCCGCTGTCGAAGGCGAACGCGATCGCGATCGCGAGGGCGCCTCCGATCAGCGGCCGCAGCCCGCCGAGGAAGAACGCGTACGGTCGGCCGACGTCGTAGTCCACGTGGAAGCTGCGGCTGTTGATCCGCTGGATCACGCTGACCACTGCACCGACCGCCCCGGCGACCATCGCCGCCACTCCGACGCGCCATTCGAAGCGGAGGAACACCGCTGCGCTGAACGCGACCGCGATCGCGACCACCGCCATGCCCGCGAAGTAGACGATCTCCGCCTGGCCGTTCGCCGCCTCGGTGTAGTACCGCTCCGCCCGATCGATCGCCTGCCGTTCGTCCTTCAGCGCCGCGCGCAGCTCGGCGCTCGCCTGCGGGCCGCTGGCAGCGTCGACGAAGCTCAGCAGATGGGCGGCCGAGGACGCGACTAGCTGCAGGCAGATTCGCTGCCGGACACCCGAGAGGACGGTGCGGGCGCGGATCGCGAGCTCGTCGCAGCGGTGCAGTTGCGCGGCCACTTCCGGGAACTCCTTGGTCGCCCAGTCCGTCTCCCGGTGCAGCTTCAGCGCACCGTGCGGCCGAAACCGTCGCGGCTGCTCGGTCAGGGCGATGCCGCTCTCGAGGTGGGTGCACCAGAAGCTGTGCACGAGCCGGCCGTGCTGCTGCTCGAAGCGGTGCAGCACCTCGTGGTAGGCATCCTCCGTGCCGCTCGCGTGCCCGTCTCGGCTCCCCTCCCACCAGACGAAGTGAGCGCGCACGAGATCGCTGAACGAGGTGTGCCGCTCGTGTGCGATCGAGGTCGGTCCGGCGGCCACCGTGCGCGGCAGGACTCGTGCCGCGACGCTCACCGGGCCGCCCCCGGCTGGAGCGTCACGGCGACCGGAGCAGGCTCCGGACGGATCGCGGCGGCAGCCGCCGCCTCGCGCGCGCTCGGGGCGTCCGCGTCGCCGTTTCCGAACCCCCGATGGAACGTGTTCTCGTAATCGGCGAGGTCGAACCGGTCGAGGAACCGCTTCGCCGCGTCGCGGCCGTTTCCCAGCAACAGCTGCTGGTCGGCCTGCGACAGGTTGAACTGGGTGGTGCCGATCGTCCCGGCGTCGACCGTGACCGTGCGGACGCGCGTCGAATGGGAGACGAAGCGGGTGTCCCAGGCCTCCTGGGAGGTGTGGAAGATGTCGGCACCGAACCTGACAGCCCACGCCATCCGTCGCACGATCGCGTTGAACCCGGCGCCGACCCCCTTGCCGCCCGTGAGCGTGAACCCGAACGTCGGCCTGCTCAGCTTCTGTGCCGGCGCATCGACGTCGAACAGCCAGACGGGGAAGTTGCTGAGCGTCCCTCCGTCGACGATCACCGACTGCTGCAGCGCCGTCTCCGAGCGTGTGAGCTCGCGCACCTTCGCTTCGTGCGCACCGAAGTTCCTCGCGACCTCGTTCGCCTGGGCGACGTCGATCCGGTCGGCGGGGACCCCCGCCTTGAGCCCGTCCGTCCCGCCGGCGTCGACCACCATCACGCGGTCGCGCATCAGCATCACGGGCTCGAAGAAGTACGGGATCGACATGCTCATCCGCGCTGCGTCGGCGATCTCGAACGTGTCCGGGTCGATCGCGTGCGCCTCGCCCGGCCTGCGGTATCGCGGCAGGTCGTCCGGCAGCACGAGCAGCGCCCGGTTCGTCACGTCGCACGCGATCAGCTTGAGCCGGTACCGAAGACCGTCGTCGGTCTTGACCGCCGCGAACGTCCGGTGCTCGAGTTGGTCGCCGAACCAGCGACGAAACGCCTCGCCGCGCGCGAGCCCGTGGCGGCGGAACAGGTTGATCCCGCCGCCCACGACCTTGCCCGGCCACGGGAAGTCCTGGAAGTCGCCGAACTTGGTGCGGGTCATCAACGTTGCCATGTCCTCTGCGTCGTGGCCCACGGCCAGGTAGCAGGCGATGATCGCGCCCGCGCTCGCGCCGGCGACGTTCACCCAGCGATGCACAGGCTTCGTCGGATGCTCCGCGAAGCCCACGAGCGCACCGGCCAGGCCGAGCCCTTTGACACCGCCGCCTCGAAAGACGCCGTCGGCTTCGTCGATCCAGTCCATCGGCCACCCCCCTTGCATCACCGCCGCAGGGACAGCCGCAGGCCCCGCACCATATGCACACGAATCGAACGTCACAAGACGTCGGCAGCAGGTTCACTCGATCAAGGGAGACGCTCCCGTGGGAACCGATGAGTTTCGGCCGGGGCGAGCGTCGGTATGAACAACATCACACCACCAGGAGGTGGGTCGCATGCCGAAGTTGCAGTCGAAGCTCAGTCTCACGCAGGTGGGCCGTGTCGCGATCGCCGTCGCCGACACCGACCACGTGCTCGCGTTCTACGTCGACACTCTCGGCTTCGAGAAGGTCGTCGACGTCCCGATGGGGCCCGACCTGCGTTGGGTCGAGGTCGCGCTGCCGGGGAAGGAGACGACGATCGCGCTCGCGCCGCCGCCGCCCGGCAAGGAAGCCGGCGGCAAGGAGACGGGGATCATCCTCGACACCGTGGATGTC
Organism: uncultured Thermoleophilia bacterium; assembly: GCA_963725595.1. Taxonomy (GTDB): domain Bacteria; phylum Actinomycetota; class Thermoleophilia; order Gaiellales; family Gaiellaceae; genus PALSA-600. The sequence goes on from CAVRYT010000005.1 coordinate 805,456, forward strand.
GACGGCGACCACGCCGCGCTGAAGGCCGCGGGTGTCGACGTCGACGACGAAGTCAGCCGCTTCGGCGACCCGGTGCCGCCGATGTTCTGGCTGCGCGACCCCGAGGGCAACTCGCTCTGCATCGTGCAGCCCTCTCGCAGCTGAAACGCATACGAGGGGGTGTCTGACACCTTTGGTGTCAGACACCCCCTCGGAAACGCGGGTCGACGGTGGTGCACCAACGCCGCACGGGCCCGGCCATCACGTTGAGGTAATACAGATCATGTCGAGCGCCGGCTGCGACTGGGTGGTATCCCCGTGGTACGAGCACCGTGTCGCCGTCGCCCACCGCGATCGTCTCGTCGAGGCCGCCGTCGTCGGTGTAGACACGTTGGAACGCGAATCCGTCCGCCGGTCGCAGGCGATGGTAGTAGGTCTCCTCGAGCTGGGTCTCGTTCGGAGGGTCGTCGACGTCGTGCTTGTGCGGCGGGTAGCTCGACCAGTGGCCACGGGGCGTCACCACTTCGGTCACGAGGAGCGACTCGGCCGGCTCGTCCTCCATCAGGATGTTCGCGATCCTGCGCTCCTCGATCCCTTCGCCTCGTGGGACGAGCGTGGGTCGATCGAGCAGGCGGGGCGGAATCCGCCCCTCGGCGGGAGCCGTACAGATCGCGAGCTCGGCCGCACCCTCTGCCGACCACGTGAGCCGTGGTGGGACATACAGAGCGGTCGGCGGGCCCGCGAAGACGTCTGCCCGGCCGAGCGCGCGACCGCCGGCGTCGCCCGCCGCGAGGTCGCACGTCCCGCTGAGGACGACGATGCAACTCTCGCGTGTCTCCTCGGTGCGCTCCAGTCGACCACGCACCCGCACCACCTCGAACCCGACGTGCGACCAGCCGGCCGACAGCGGCGTCACGCGGACGACGCCGTCGTCACTGCGAACGCGAAGCGTCACTTGACGGCGCCGAGCGTCAAGCCACGCACGAAGTGGCGCTGGACGAGCAGCGCGAAGAGCACGATCGGGAGGGCGCCGACGACGCCCGCGGCGGCCATTGGGCCCCACTCGATCTGAATCTTCCCGATCAACGTCGACACTCCGACCGGGACCGTCTGCGCCGTGGGCGTGGACGTGAGCGTCAGCGCGATGATGAAGTCGTTGTAGGTCGCGATCACCGCGAAGATGGCCGTTGCGATCAGGCCGGGCGCCGCGAGTGGGATGACGACGCGTCGTAGCGCCGACAGGCGGGAGTCGCCGTCGACCATCGCCGCCTCTTCGATGTCGCGTGGGATCTCCTCGAGGAAGCTCTGCATCATCCAGATCACGAAGCTCGTGTTCAGCCCGGCATAGATCAGGATCAACCCGAGTCGCGTGTTCAGCATGCCCCACTTCGCGAGCACGATGTACAGAGGGACGACGAGCAGGATCCCCGGCAGCATCCGAACGAGGAGCACGGCATAGAGCGCGAGCCGGTCGACGCCGAACCGCAGACGGAAGCGCGCGAGCGCGTAGGCGGCGAGCGTCCCGAGCACGAGGCTGATCACCACGGATGCTGCGACGATGACGATGCTGTTCACGAGGTACGACCTGAAGTGGTACTCGTGGATCAGCCGCCCGTAGTTGTGCAGGGTGATGTGCTGGGGCCACAGCGCAACGCCGGCGAAGATGTCGACCGGCTGCTTCAGCGACGTGTCGATCATCCACCAGAACGGGAACAGCGCCACGACGATCGCAACGCTGAGCGCGCCGTAGACCAGTACCGCCGTCATGCGCCGCCTGGCCGGGCTCATGCCACCGCCTCGGATGTACGGCGCATGAAGTGCACCGCCGCGCCCATCAGGAGGAGCAGGCAGGCGAGCAGCGCGATCAGCATCGCCATCGCCTGCCCGTACTGCGTAAACGTGAAAGCCGTGTTGTAGGAGTAGATCGAGATCAGCTGCGTCGACGTGCCCGGGCCACCCTTCGTGAGCACGAAGATCTGGTCGAACGTGCCGACGGCGTCGATCGTGCGCAGTGTGATCGCGACGAGCAGCACGGGCTTCAGGAGCGGCAGCGTGTGGTGGAAGAACGCTTGCACCCTGCTTGCTCCGTCCACCTGGGCAGCTTCCAGCGGGTCCTGCGGCAGCGAGTGCAAGCCGGCGAGGATGATCAGGAAGAGGAGGGGGGTCCACTCCCAGACGTCGAGCGCGACGAGCCCGAGAAACGCGCTGGTCTCGTTCGCGAGCACGTTAGGGGTGCCGAGACCGAGCTTCTCGAAGAGCGGGTTGGCGACGCCGATGTCGGACGCGTAGAGAAGCCGGAAGATCACGCCGACGACGACCGGCGCGATCGTCATGGGCAGGATCAGGGTCACGCGGATCCAACTGACGAACCGCAGCTCGCGCGCGACGAGCAGGGCGAGCCCGAGCCCGAGCAGCGTCTCGATCGGCACCCCGATCAGGACGAACTTCGCCGTCGTCCGGATCGCCTGCCAGAAGACGGCGTCGTGGAAGACGTCGACGTAGTTCTGCTTCCCGGCCGACCCCATGTCGATGCCGTAGCGGTACTTGTGGAAGCTCGCCCGGACGCCGTAGAAGATCGGGTACAGGGAGACGGCAGCGAGGGCGAGCAGGGCGGGCACGAGCAGGGCGTAGGGCGTGGCGGCCGCCCGCAGCCGCCACGCCCGTGGAGTGCCCTCAGCCGGTTCCGCGACCGTGCTCACGCTCTAGAAGTACCCGCCCTGCTGCTTGAGGTACTTCGTGATCTGGCCGGCCGCGGAGGAGAGGTGCTTCTGGGCGATCGCCTGGTAGCCCTTCTTCTTGGAGACCGCCTCGATGAGCGCCTCGTTCAGCGCCGTGCCGAGGATGTCCTCCATCTTCGGCTCGTCCGGCGTGCGCGGCTTCGGCACCGAGTTGTTGACCGCGTCCGCGATCGCCGGCAGCCAGCGGTACTTCTTCACCGCGACCGGGTCGTGCAGCGCCGAGCCGGTGACGGCCGCGCTGCCGCCACGGCGGGCGAACTCCTTCTGGATGCGGCTCGACGTGAACCATTCGAGGTAATGCACCGCGCCCTGAGGGTTCTTGGAACCCGAGGCGATGCCGCAGATGAACGTGCCGATCGCCGGGCCGCTCCGCTCTTGCTTCGGCGTCGCCGCGGTGTCGATCTGGTGGATGACCTTCGAGGCCGTCGGGTTGTCGATCTGATGCACGAGGCCGGTGTACTCGGTCAGCGCCGTGCACTTGCCCTGCAGGAGCACCTGGGTCTCCTGGTCGGTGTCGAACTCGGCGACGCCCGACGGCATGTACGGGATGAAGCTGAACAGCCGCACGAGCGCGGCGACGCCGGCGGGGCCCGCGAAGCCCGGGGACCAGTCGGGGTTGACGAAGTTCGCGCCGTATGCGCTCATCAGCGGCAGGTAGGTCTGGACGATCGGGTTGCCCTTCACGCCGCGGGCCGACCAGCCGTAGAGCTTCCCGGGCTTCGCCTTCGCCTTCGCCACCCGGTAGACGTCGTCCCAGGTCTGCGGCGCGTGCGGGAAGTACTTCTTGTTGTAGTAGAGGATCTCGACGTCGTCGATGTTCACGATCGCGTAGAGCTCGGGCTTCTGCTTCGCGAACGCCTTCATCTTCGCGCCGTGCTTCGGCGGCCAGAGGCCCTGCTCGACGCCCTTGGCCAGGATGTCCGGGTTCGTCTTGAAACCGAGGGCGTCCAGACTCTGGATGATCTTCCCGGCCGCGAACTCCGGCACCCAGTTGTCGTCCATCACGTAGATGTCGTAGGCGCCGGTCTTGTTCAGGCCGTCGTTCTTCGCGTTCTGGTACCAGGTGTCGTAGTTGGTCTCGTTGTAGTTGACCTTGATCCCGGTCTCCTTCGTAAAGAGGCCGTTGAAGTAGTCGCGAATGGGGGCCATCGCGTTGTCCTGGAAGCTCCCCATCGTGATCGAGCTCGCGCGCTCGGCCGCCCACACTCGCTTGGGCGCGAACGCAATCGTGCTGCCGAAGACGACCGCAGTGCCGAGGGCGCCCCGCTTCAGCACCTCGCGGCGGGTCAGCGGCCGCTCGAACGGGACGGTGGACTCACTCATCCGCTCCTCCTTGGAGTCATTGCTGCCATGGGTGCCTCGGCTGGGCGATCACTCGGCGGACGGCGGGCGCCGAGGGCCTCGCCCGTCTCCGCGTCGAAGAGGTGCAGGTGCCGCGGGTCCGGTTGCACCGCGCAGCGCTCGCCGATCGCGGCCGTGAAGTCCGCAGGCGCGCGGACGTTGACGACCGTTCCTGCCACGTCGACTGCCACGAGCGTCTCGTTGCCGAGCGGCTCCACGACGTAGATCTCGCCGGCGAATGCGCCGTCGGAGCCCGGTTCGGCGAGTGCCGCGTGCTCGGGCCGGAAGCCGAGCTTCAGCTCGCCGCGCTGGGCTTCGCTCACGGGTACCGCGCCCGTGGAATGAGTGAACACTCCGTCTCGCACCGCGCCGGCGAGCACGTTCATCGGCGGCGAGCCGCAGAAGCCGGCGACGAAGAGGTTGGCAGGTCGTGCGTACAGCTCGGCGGGCGATGCGAGCTGCTGCAGCTTCCCCCGGCTCATGACTGCGACCGTGTCCGCCATCGTCATCGCCTCGACCTGGTCGTGCGTCACGTACAGCGTTGTCGCGGCCAGCTCGCGCTGGAGGCGTTTGATCTCGGCGCGCATCTGTAGGCGGAGCTGCGCGTCGAGGTTCGACAGCGGCTCGTCCATCAGGAACGCCTGCGGGCGGCGGATGATCGCGCGTGCGAGCGCCACCCGCTGGCGCTGGCCGCCCGACAGCTGCCGCGGCCGCCGGTCGAGCAGCTCCTCGAGCCCGAGCAGCTCTGCGACCTCGTGCACCTGTCGCTTCTTGTCCGCCTGGCCGACCTTCCGCACGCGCAGCGGGTAGCCGATGTTGTCGAACACGTTCAGGTGCGGGTAGAGGGCGTAGCTCTGGAAGACCATCGCGACGTCCCGGCTCCGCGGCGGCGCGTAGGTGACGTCGCGCGGGCCGATGTGGATGCGGCCGGTCGTCGGGCTCTCGAGACCCGCGAGCAGGCGCAGCGCCGTCGTCTTGCCGCATCCCGACGGCCCGAGCAGCGCCAGGAACGTCCCGTCCGGCACGTGCAGGTCGAGCGGTTCGAGCGCCAGCTGCGCGCCGAACGACTTCGAGACTCCTGCGTAGCGGACTTCCATCTCAGCCCGCGAGCGCTCCGGTGCCGAGCAGGTCGAGCGCCCCCTGAAGACCCTGGAGCGAGGCCTCGATCCCTGCCTCGGCGTCGAGGTTCGGGTCCTCGTGCTCGATCGAGACGACGTCGTCGTAACCCGACTCCGTGAGCGCACGCAGGAGCTGCTCCCACTCCTCGAGCGGGCGCCCCGCCCCGACGGCTGCGAAGTGCCACGGCATCGTCTCGGCGTCCGCCGGCCAGCGGAAGTCGAGCACCCCGTGCCGGGCGATCCGGTCCGGGTGGAGCAGTGTGTCCTTGCCGTGGACGAATGCGATCGCGCCGCCGAGCTCGTGCACCGACGTGACCGGATCGATCCCCTGCCACCAGAAGTGGCTCGGGTCGAGGTTCACGCGAACGTTGTCGGACGTGACCGAGCGGAGGCGGTGGTACGACTCGGCGTTGTAGATCGAGGTCCCGGGGTGGAGCTCGAGACAGACGAGCACGTCCGGCGCCTCGGCTTCGGCGAAGCCGGAAAGCTCGCGCCAGTAGGCGGAGATCCGCTCCCACTGCCAGTCCCAGAGCCCCTCCATGTCCGGGAGCCAGGCGCCGCCTGCGAAGACCGGCCAGCCGCCGCCGCCCGGGCCGCCGGGGCAGCCGCTCATGGCGACGACACGCGGGACGCCGAGGGCGTGGGCGAGCCGGAGCGCGCCGCGGAGCTCGGCGTCGTGGCGCCCGCCGACCGTGCCGTCCGGGTGCAGCGGGTTGCCGGAGACGTTGAGGGCCGCGAGCTCGAGCGCTCGCTCCGCGAGGAGGCCGTGCAGCCGGTCGCGGCCTTCCGCGTCCTCGAGCAGCGTCAGGCGCACGTGCGGCGCGGCCGAGTAGCCGCCGACGCCGAGCTCGACCGCTCTGAGCCCCCGTTTCGCGCACCAGTCGAGCGCCTCCGTGAGCGTCAGCCGGTCGAGCGCGTCGGTGAGCAGACCGATCCTCAAGATGGGGCGGAGCGCGGGGTGGAACGCTCCAATCGGGCGACGTTAAACCCGTCTCGCGCACCCTGTCAAGACTTGACTGCCGCGCGCAAACCGCCGTAATCTCCCCATTCTGGAACGTTCCAGGACGAGGAGGCGGGACGCGTGGAACGGCTGAGGACGGGCGTGGTGGGCTGTGGGCTCGTCGCTCAGTTGATGCACCTCCCGTACCTGCTCGAGCTCGCCGACCGCTACGAAGTGCGGGCGCTCTGCGACATCTCGCCGCGCGCGCTCGCGCATGCCGGCGGGCTCTTCCCGGAGGCGCGGCGCCATGCGCACCTCGAGGATCTGCTCGCGGAGAAGCTCGACGCCGTGTTCGTGCTCACCCCCGGCAGCCATGCGCCCGCGGCGATCGCGGCAGCGGAGACCGACCGTCACGTGTTCGTCGAGAAGCCGATGTGCATCAACCCCACCGAGGGTCACCGGATGATCGACGCGGCGGCTGCGTCCGGAGTCGTGCTGATGGTCGGCTACATGAAGCGGTACGACCCTGCGTACGAGGCCGCTCCTCGTACGCAGGGTCGTACCGCTTCATGTAGCCGACCATCAGCACGACTCCGGGCACGCAGCCGCACATCATCCGGTGATGCACATCGGCTTCTCGACGAACACGTGACGGTCGGTCTCCGCTGCCGCGATCGCCGCGGCGGCATGGCTGCCGGGGGTGAGCACGAACACGGCGTCGAGCTTCTCCGCGAGCAGATCCTCGAGGTGCGCATGGCGCCGCGCCTCCGGGAAGAGCCCGCCGGCATGCGCGAGCGCCGCGCGGGGCATGTCGCAGAGCGCCCGCAGTTCGTAGCGGTCGGCGAGCTCGAGCAGGTACGGGAGGTGCATCAACTGAGCGACGAGCCCACAGCCCACCACACCCGGTCCTCACCCGTCCCACGCGTCCCGCCTCCTCGTCCTGGAACGTCCCAGAATGGGGAGATTACGGCAGTTGCGCGCGGCAGTCAAGTCTTTGACAGGTGCGCGAGACGGGTTTAACGTCGCCCCGATTGGAGCGTTCCACCCGCGCTCCGCCCCATCTTGAGGATCGGTCTGCTCACCGACGCGCTCGCTGACGCTCGCGGAGGCGCTCGACTGGTGCGCGAAACGGGGGCTCAGAGCGGTCGAGCTCCACGGCGTCGGCGGCTGCTGGCCGCGCCGCACGTGCGCCTGACGCTACTCGAGGAAGCGGCGGAAGGCCGCGACCGGCTGCACGGCCTCCTCGCGAACGAGCGCTCGAGCTCGCGGCCCTCGACGTCTCCGGCAACCGGCTTGCACCCCGACGGCGCCGGTCGGCGGGCGCCACGACGCCGAGCTCCGCGGCGCGCTCCGGCTCGCCCACGCCCTCGGCGTCCCGCAGGTGTCGTGCCGGCCATGAGCGGCTGCCCCGGCGGCCCGGGCGGCGGCGGCTGGCCGGTCTTCCAGGCGGCGCCTGGCTCCCGGACATGGAGGGGCTCTGGGACTGGCAGTGGGAGCGGATCTCCGCCTACTGGCGCGAGCTTTCCGGCTTCGCCGAAGCCGAGGCGCCGGACGTGCTCGTCTGTCTCGAGCTCCACCCGGGACCATCGATCTACAACGCCGAGTCGCTCCCGCCCGCCTCCACTCGGTCACGTCCGACAACGTTGGCGTGAACCTCGACCCGAGCCACTTGTGAGGTGGCAGGAGATCATCCGGTCACGTCGGTGCACGAGCTCGGCGGCGCGATCGCATTCGTCCACGGCAAGGACACACTGCTCCACCCGGACCGGATCGCCCGGCACGGGGTGCTCGACTTCCGCTGGCCGGCGGACGCCGAGACGATGCCGTGGCACTTCGCAGCCGTGCGGGCGGGGGCGCCGATGGGAGCAGCTCCTGCGTGCGCTCAGCGGAGTCAGGTTCAAGCGACGTCGTCTCGATCGAGCACGAGGACCCCGAACCTCAGACGCCGAGGCAGGGATCGAGGCCTCGCTCCAGGGTCTTCAGGGGGCACTCGAGGGCACACCGGAGCGCTCGCCGGCTGAGATGGAAGTCCGCTACGCAGGAGTCTCGAAGTCGTTCGGCGCGCAGCTGGCGCTGAACCGCTCGACCTGCACGTGCCGGACGGGACGTTCCTGGCGCTGCTCGGGCATCGGGATGCGGCAGACGACGGCGCTGCGCCTGCTCGCGGGTCTCGAGAAGCCCGACGACCGCCACATCCACATCGGCCCCACGCCACCCACGCGCCGCCGCGGAGCCGGGACGTCGCCGATGGTCTTGCAGAGCTACGCCCTCTACCCGCACCCTGAACGTGTTCCGACGAACATCGGCTACCCGTTGCGCCGCATGCGAGGTCGGCCAGGCGGACAAGAAGCGACAGGTGCACGAGGTCGCAGGAGCTCCTCGGGCTCGAGGAGCTGCTCGACCGGCGGCCGCGGCAGCTGTCGGCGGCCAGCGCCAGCGGGTGGCGCTGGCACGCGCCGATGCATCCGCCGCCCGCAGGCGTTCCTGATGGACGAGCCGCTGTGCAACGTCGACGCGCAGCTCCGCACTACAGATGCGCGCGGATCAAACGCCTCCAGCGCGAGCTGGCCGCGACAACGCTGTACGTGACGCACGACCAGGTCGAGGCGATAGGATGGCGACACGGTCAGGGCTTCCGCGTCACTCGCATCGCCCGCCGAGCTTCGCGCGACCTGCCAACCTCTTCGTCGCCGCTCTGCGGCTCGCCGCCGATGAACGTGCTCGCCGGCGCGGTGCGAGACGGAGTGTTCACTCATTCACGGGCGCGGTACCCATGGCCAGCGCGGCGATTTGAAGCTCGCTTCCGGCCCGAGCACGCGGCACTCGCCGAACCGCACGACGGCGCATTCGCCGGCGAGATCTACGTCGTGGAGCCACTCGGCAACGAGACGCTCGTGGCAGTCGACGTGGCAGGAACGGTCGTCAACGTCCGCGCGCCTGCGGATCTCACGGCCGCGATCGGCGAGCGCTGCGCGGGTCCCCGGACCGCGGCACCTGCTCTTTTCGACGCGGAGACGGGCGAGGCCCTCGCGCGCCAGGTGCCGGCGCCCCGAGTGATCGCCCAGCCGAGGCACCCATGGCGGCGATAATACCAAGGAGGAGCGGATGAGTGAGTCCACCGTCCCGTTCGAGCGGCCGCTGACCCGCCGCGAGGTGCTGAAGCGGGGCGCCCTCGGCACTGCGGTCGATTGGCAGCACGATTGCGTTCGCGCCCAAGCGAGTGTGGGCGGCCGAGCGCGCGAGCTCGATCACGATGGGGAGCTTCCAGGACAACGCGATGGCCCCATCCGCGACTCCTCAACGGCCCTTTACGAAGGAGACCGGGATCAAGGTCAACTACAAGCTCAACGACTCCAACAGCCTGGTACAGAACGCGAAGAACGACGGCCTGAACAAGACCGGCGCCTACGACATCTACGTGATGGACGACAACTGGGTGCCGGAGTTCGCGGCCGGGAAGATCATCCAGAGTCTGGACGCCCTCGGTTTCAAGAAGCGAACCCGGACATCCTGGCCAAGGGCGTCGACGGCACCCCTGTGGCCGCCCCGAAGAAGCACGGCGCGAAGATGAAGGCGTTCGCGAAGCAGAAGCCCGAGCGATC
>CAVRYT010000006.1:0-42729 GCA_963725595.1 uncultured Thermoleophilia bacterium
AGCTCGATCGGTCGACTTCCGGGACGGTTGGGCGGCGATCGCGGCGGAGAAGCGAGCGCAGGCGAGGGCGCAGGCGAAGTCGCAGTCTTGAGACTGTCCGTCCGGGCCGGTCTGCATAGTCCCATGAGTGAGACTGCAGTCGGAGCCGTTGTGGGCGTTGTCGCTCTACCCGGAGGCGGGGGAGGGTGGCGGCTGTCTCTCGGTGCGGCGGATGGTCGTGGCGTCGGGTGCGGCCGCCGAACGCGGAGCGGGCGGCGGAGGAGGCGGCGCGGCGGGCGCGGGCGAAGATCCGCCGCTATGCGGCGGCGAACCGGCTGAACCGGCTCGGGACGCTGACCTATCGGGGTGAGGGCTGCCACGATCCGCGGCGAGCTGCGCGGCGATCTGGCGGGGTTCTTCCGCGAGCTGCGCGGCGGGCTTGGCGCGGGGCGGTTCCCGTATGTGTGGGTGCCGCAGTGGCATCCGGGCGGGCACGGGCTGCACGCGCACTTCGCGGTCGGCCGCTACGTGCCGCGGCGGCTGATCGAGCGGGCGCTGGGGCCACGGCTTCGTGCATATCAAGCTGCTCGACGGGCTGCCGGTCGGCTCGGGCGCGCTGGCGGAGGCGCGGCTGGCGGCCCGCTACCTGGCCGGCTACGTGGGCCGGGATCTCGAGCGACGAGCGCCGGCCGGCCGGGCTGCACCGCTACGAGGTCGCGCAGGGCTTCCAGCCGGCGAAGATCGGTGCTACGGCGCGTCGGCCGAGGACGTGATCGAGCGCGCCTCCGGGCTGATGGGGTCGCGGCCGGAGCGGGTCTGGCTGTCGTCGTCGGTGGAGGGGTGGCATGGGCCGCCAGCCTGCTGGGCGCAGTGGGACTGACGGACCTGAAGGCCCGCGCGATCGCCTGGGTCGAGCGTGCGCTGCGCGGAGCAAGACGTGCCGGTGAAGGTGTCGCGATCCGCTGGCGCTGGCGAGGGTCGCGCGAGCTGCTGGCTCAGGGCCGCAAGACCGGCGTCGAGCCGTGACTCGTCGAAGCGGTTGTAGCCGCGTGCGTGCCGGGGCCGACCACGACGTGAGTCGAGGACGCGCGGCGACGATCGCGTGCTGCTGGCTCAGGTCGAGCGACGTCCCAATCGGCGCGCAGCCGCGTCGCCGTTGCCGACGTAGCGATCGAGCACGCCGCGTGCGGTGACCTTGGCCAGCTGCTTGCGGGCCGGCTGTCAGGCGCTGCTCGATCGGCTTCGCGGGCGGCCATCCACTCGCCGAGCGTGATCTCGCCGCTGGCCGTACAGCGGCGGCGAGCTCCTCGAGCTGCTCCTGCGCTGCTTCGGCTTCGTCCTGCCAGCGCTCCGCGTCCGGGCGCGCTTCGCTGGCGCCGCTCGAGCGCGCGCTGCAAGCTCGCGGCGAGTCGAGCCGGTGCAGGACGGCCTCGGTGACGAACTGCTCGACCTCGTCGGCGTTGATGTAGGTCTTGCCGCAGCCGGAGAAGCCCGGGCCCTTCGCGCAGGCGTAGCGGCGCTTGCCGCCCGTCCGCGGCCGCGCGACCAGCCGCTCGCCGCAGTGGCCGCAGACGAGCAGGCCGCCGAGCAGGTAGCGGCGGGCGGTCTTGTTCGTGCGCCGCTCCGGGTTCGCAAGCAGCGCGCGGATCCTCGCTCCGTCCTCGGCGCTGATGATCCCCGGCCACTCGGCCGTCGGCGACGATCTCGCCGTGGTGCTCGCGCTGGCCGCTGATCCGCGGCGAGGCCAGCATCCGGCGCAAGCTCTGCGGCGACCACGCGCCGCCGCTCGCCGTCGCGCACGCCGCGCTCGTTCAGGTCGGCTGACGATCGAGCGCACCGACTCGCCCGCCAAGCAACCGCTGCGCGCACTCCGCGACGACCGCCGCCTCCGCAGGCCGCACGCGTCACCTTGTCGGCCTCGTAGCCGTAGGGACGGCTGCCGCCACCCGAGACGCTTGCCGCTCGCCGGCGATCTCCTCGTGCTTGCGCCGGATGCGGCGGCTCTTGTCGTCGCTCTCCTTCTTCGCCACCGCCCCGAGGATACGAGCCTGGAACTGCCCGTCCGGACCGCGTCAGATCGATGTCGCCGCTCACCGAGGCCACGTTCGTCAACCGCAGCCGCTTGCACAGCTCGATAGAACTCCTCCAACTCGCTCGGCTGCCGGTGCAACCGATCGAGGTCATAGACCAACAGCCCGTCGATCGCGCCCGCCTCGCAGGTCGTCCAGCATCCGCTCGTACTCCGGCCGCCGCTTCCCGCTCCACGCGCTGACGTCGTCGTCGACGTACCGCTCGGCGACCCGCCAGCCCTTCCGCTCCGCCAGCCGCTCGCAGTCCTCGAGCTGCCGCGCGACCCCCAGCCCGTCACCCTCACGATCAGACGAGATCCGCGCATAGATCCCAGCCCGAACCAGCCACAGCAGCCACTCAGGGAACATACAGGAACACTCGCCTGCGCGAGCGTCCTCTCGCCTGAGCAATCGACGACGGATCAGGCCGTCGGCACCTTCTCCTCGTCGAGCAGGCGGCGCAGGAGGTCGGCGCCCGCGGGCGCCTGCGCGACCCCGTTCGTCTGGTTGTTGTTGTTGAAGAACGCGTACGCCTCCTCGGCGCGGTTCGAGAGCTCGCGCAGCGGCGGCACCCACTCGCGCAGCTCCTCCTCGGTGTAGAGGTGGTCGAAGCGCTGCGCGGCGGAGCCGCGACGGACGTTCCAGGTCGCGGCGTTGCGGCCGTGGAAGCGCACATAGGCGATCGGTGTCGTGACGGCGACGAGTGTGCCCGGCACGTTCGCGGCGTCCGTCTTCGGTGCGTCGACGACCACCCACGTCATCCGCCGCGCCTCGAGGAAGCGCAGCAGCTCCTCCCGCACGTCCTCCTCGTACCACGAGCGGTGCCTCGGCTCGAAGAGGAACTCGTCGTCACCGACTTGCTCGCGCGCCCATTCGAGGTAGTCGAGCGACGACGGCTTCCAGGTGACGTAGGGGGGCATCTGGAAGAGGATGCCGCCGAGCTTGCCGGCCGCCCGTAGCGGCTCGAGCGCCGCGAGGAACTCCGTGAACACGGCGCCTCGGAGCTCACGCGAGGGCCGGTCGACGCGCCCGCGGTGGTCGACCGGCATCCCCTCGCGGAGGTCGGGTGGAACCTGCTCCAGCTTGACGGGATGGCGCGTCATCAGCCCGAACGCCTTGATGTGCACGACGAAGCCGTCCGGTGTGCGCTCCGCCCAGCCGCGCACCATCTGCTCGTCCGGGACGCGGTAGTACGTCGAGTCGATTTCGACGGTCGAATAGTGCTCCGCGTACCACGGCAACCGCTCGCGCGGCGGAGTGCCGGCCGGGTACCAGTGCTTGGAGAGCGCATCGTCGGCGAACGAGCAGGTGCCGATACGAACGGCGGCGGCCATAGAATCGCGATCATGGCGGACCCGCGGCCGATCGGCGTGTTCGACTCGGGGGTAGGCGGGCTGACCGTCCTGCACGAGTGCCTGGTGACGATGCCGCACGAGGACTTCGTCTACCTCGGCGATCACGCACGGCTGCCCTACGGCCCTCGGACGGGCGAGGAGGTGCGCCGGTTCGCGCACGAGATCGGGCTCTATCTCGAGCAGCAGGGCGTGAAGATGGTGGTGGTCGCCTGCAACACCGCGACGTCGGCGGCACTGCCGGAGCTGCAGGAAGAGCTCGACGGTGCCCGTCGTCAGCGTCATCGTCCCGGAGGCGCACGCCGCCGTGCAGGCGACGCGCAACCGCCGCATCGGCCTGCTCGCGACGGAGCTCACCGTGGCGAGCGGGCGCTACGCGTCGCTCGTGCAGACGCTCGACGCCGGTGCGCGCCTGACGGCGGTCGCGTGCCCGAAGCTCGTGCCGCTGATCGAGGCGGGCGACACCTTCTCCGACGAGCTCGTAACCGCGGTGCGCGAGTATGCGGCTCCGTTGAAGGAGCAGGGCTGCGACACCGTGATCCTCGGCTGCACCCACTATCCGCTGCTGCGGCCCGTCTTCCAGCGGACGTTCGGGCGGGACGTGACACTCGTCTTCTCCGCGGACGAAACAGCACGCGAGGTCGCCGAGACGCTCGCCCGCAAGGGCTTCGAGAACGATTCGGGCCGTGAGGGCGAGTATCGCTTCCTGACGACCGGCGATCCGCGCCTGTTCCGCGAGCTCGGCGAGCGGTTCCTGCAACTGCCGCTCGGCGAGGTCGAGCACGTCGACGTGGCGGAGCTGGAGCGCGCGGCATGACGCGCGCGGACGGTCGCCGCCCGGGCGACCTGCGCCCGGTGAACGCCGACCCGGCGTTCCTCGAGCAGCCGCACGGAGTCGTGCTGTGGTCGCAGGGCAAGACCAAGGTCCTCTGCACCGCGACGGTGCAGGACGGTGTGCCGCGCTGGCTCTATCGCTCCGGCCGCGGCTGGATGACGGCGGAGTACTCGCTGCTGCCCGCGTCGACCGGCGAGCGTACCGACCGCGAGGCCGCGCGCGGCAAGCAGGGTGGCCGAACCGTCGAGATCCAGCGCCTGATCGGTCGCGCGCTGCGCGGCGTCGTCGACTTCCAGGCGCTCGGCGAGCGGACGGTGTACCTCGACTGTGACGTACTGCAGGCCGACGGCGGCACGCGCTGCGCGGCGATCACCGGCGCGTACGTGGCCGCGCGGCGCGCGCTCGACCGCTTCGGCCTCTCGAAGGCGCTCACCGGCTCCGTCGCCGCGGTCTCGGTCGGCGTCGTCGACGGAACCGCATTGCTCGATCTCGACTACTCCGAGGACTCGAACGCCGAGGTCGACGTCAACGTGGTGATGACCGGCGACGGGCGGTTCGTCGAGGTGCAGTCCACGGCAGAGCGCGTACCGTTCGACCGGGCCCGGCTCGACGAGCTGCTCGATCTCGCCGCCGCGGGGATCGAGGAGCTCCAGCGGCTCCAGGACGAGGCGATTGCGGCTCCTCGCGAGTAGCATCCCGACACTCGGCGGCTGGGACGCGCTCCTCCGCCTCGTCGTCGCGGGTGCGCTCGGTGCCGCGGTCGGCTTCGAGCGCGAGATCCGGGACCGCGAGGCGGGGGTCCGCACCCATCTCCTGGTCTCCCTCGGCTCGGCCTTGTTCACCATCGTGTCCGCCTACGCGTTCACCGACTTCGCGCCTGCACGCTGGGACCCGACCCGCATCGCCGCGCAGATAGTGACCGGCATCGGCTTCCTCGGTGCCGGCGCAATCATCCGAGAAGGGCTCTCGATCCGCGGCCTGACGACCGCGGCGACGCTCTGGGTCGTGGCGGCGATCGGGATGGCGTGCGGCGCCGGCTACTACTGGCCGGCGGTCGCGGCGACGGCGTTCACCCTGTTGGCCCTCTGGCCGCTGCGGGTCCTCGCGTACCGCGTGATCGAGCGCATCAAGCCCGAGGAGAATCGCCTCGTGATCGAGGTGAAAGAGGGGCAGACGATCGGGCCGCTGCTCGCCGAGCTACACGACGTCCGGCACTTCGAGCTGAGTGACGAGCCGGACCGACGGGTGATCCAGATCGAGCTGTCGCACGTCGACGAGCAGCTCGTGGCGCGCCTGGCCGGGCTCGACTAC
This sequence comes from uncultured Thermoleophilia bacterium, assembly GCA_963725595.1. Classification (GTDB taxonomy): domain Bacteria; phylum Actinomycetota; class Thermoleophilia; order Gaiellales; family Gaiellaceae; genus PALSA-600. Next base: position 5,547 of record CAVRYT010000006.1, read on the forward strand.
GTGATCGGCATCCGGTGGCGCCGGAGCTGATCGCGGCAACCGTCTGCTCGGCGAACCCGCACAAGCTGGCCGAGTTCCGCGAGCTCTTCCCGGGCTTCGAGCTCGAGCTGCTCGGCGGCGCGGAGTACCCGGAGGAAGGCGGCGACACCTACCGCGAGAACGCACTGATCAAGGCGCGCTTCGGCCACCGGATTCGTCCTCCGGCAGGGTCATGCTCGCCGACGACAGCGGGATCGAGGTCGCCGCGCTTGGAGGCGGGCCGGGACTCCTCACGGCGCGCTGGGCGGAGGGCCGCCACGTCGAGAAGCTGCTGGCGGCGCTCGACGAGATCGCGGACCGTCGTGCCCGGTACGTCTGCGAGCTCGTCGCCGTCGCGCCGGACGGGGGCGAGTCGCACGGGACGGGCATCCTCGAAGGGCGCATCGCCGATGCTCCGGCCGGCAGCCAGGGCTTCGGGTTCGATCCCGTGTTCGTGCCGCTCGGCGAGGAGCGAACGGTCGCAGAGCTCGGCGACGCCTGGAAGGCGGAGCACTCTCACCGCGCGCGTGCGGCGCGGGCACTGCTCGCGTCACTCCGCGTCTGAGCGCGCGCGCCACCAGTTCACCTCCGCGCCGAGCACGATCACGTTCGCCATCACGTAGAGCCAGACGAGCAGGACGGCGGGCCCGGACAGCGTCTGCAGCACCGGGTTGTGCTTGGAGATGTCGACGTACACCGGTAACAGCTGAAAGGTCGCTTCGAGTGTCACCGCGGCGGTGATCGATCCCGGAAGCACCTCGCGGAGGGTCAGGTCGACGTTCGTGAGCACGTAGTACGCCGAGGTGAGGAAGACGAACACGCCGATCGTCGACATCGCGATCGCGAGGGCGCGCGCCGAGACGGCGTTCCCGGAAAAGCCGGCGTAGCGCTTCAGGACCTCCTGGCCCACCGACCCGACGAGCAGCGAGACGAAGAGGGCGACGAGCGAGCCGACCATCATCAGCGTCGCCAGCGCCTTGCCGTGCAGGAAGCCGCGATTCGGCCGCCCGTAGACGATGTTGAACGCGCTCTCGAGCACGCTGAAGAACGACAAGGACGACCAGAGGAGAAAGCCGCCGCCGACGATGCCGAGCGCGGTCGCGTTCGCCTGGATCGCCCGCACCGCGCGCAGGATCGAGTCGACCGACGTGCTCGGGAACGTCTTCTGGAGCTCCCGCACGAAGAACGAGCCCTCGTCGGCCTGGTGCACGAGCCCGAGCAGTGCGAGCGCGAGGAAGAGCAGCGGCACGAACGAGAGCAACGCGAAGTACGCGATCATCGCCGCCAGGTGGGTGCCGCGGTCGGCGAAGTACTTGCGGAAGACGCGCCCCACGCGCGCCAGTATGCTCGGGCACATGGACGCGGCCCACGCGATCGCCGAGATGACCGAGATCTCGCCTCAGGTGCGGGAGGTTGCCGTCTTCTCGGCGGACGGCAAGGTGATCGGCTCGAACGCGACGACCTCGGAGCGCGCGGAGCGGCTCGTCACCGGCGCGAAGCGCATCCTCGAGGCGGCCGAGCTCGATCAGCCCGGGGTCGCCCAGCTCGAGGCGGCGACCACGGCCGGCAGCGTTTTCGTCGTGCGGGACGGGGATCGGGTGATCGCCGCGACCACGACCGTCGAGCCGACGGTCGGTCTCGTCTTCTACGACCTGAAGACCTGCCTGCGCTCGATCGACGAGCCGAAGACGCGGCGCCGGGCAGGCGCACAGAAGGACGCCGATGCCGCCGCGTAAGCTCGTCACCGGTGTGCTGCTCGCCGCGGGCTCGCTCGCCGGCTCGGTGCTCGTGCGACGCCGGGCGGCCAGGCGCCGCGAGCACGTCGATCTCTATGCCGCCGACGGATCGGTCCGCTCGTTTCCCGAAGGGACGACGCCGGCCGACCGGCTGCTGCCGCTCGCCCACGAGCTGCTCTCCGCGTGACGCGCGAGGAGCTCGGGCGGGCGCTCCGCGACGCGGCCTACCTCGAGGGCGACTTCGTGCTGCGTTCGGGCCGCCGGTCGCGCTACTACCTCGACAAGTACCGGTTCGAGACGAGGCCCGACCTGCTCGGCCCGCTCGGCCGTGCGATCGCCGCCGCAGTGCGCGACCACGAGCCGGGCGCGACGAGGCTGGCCGGGCCAGAGCTCGGTGCCGTCGCGCTGGCCGCCGCCGCGTCGCTCGAGAGCGGGCTGCCGTTCCTCATCGTGCGCAAGGAGGCGAAGGGCCACGGCACGGCGAACCGGCTCGAGGGCGTGCACGAGGAGGGGGAGTGCGTGTGCCTCGTCGAGGACGTCGTCACCTCGGGCGGAGCGGCGATCGAGGCGGTCGAGGTGCTGCGCGCAGCCGGGCTCAGGGTCGCGAATGCTGTCTGCGTCGTCGACCGCGAGGAGGGGGGCGTCGACGAGCTCGCGCGCCATGCCGTGAGGCTGCGACCGCTCTACCGGGCCTCCGAGCTGCTCGAAATCCCCGCAAATCCGCATGGTTGAGCGATATCCGACCACGTTGTTACGGTATCTCGCAGGTTTGTCACCTCAGGTCCCCGACGCAGGAGGAATCCGTTGACGAAGCAGGACTTCATCCAGAGGATCTCGCAGAAGACCGGCCTCTCCGCCCGGGATGCGGGCAAGGCGGTCGACGCCTTCATGGAGACCGTCACCGAGGCGCTCAAGGGCGGCGATACGGTCAACTTCACCGGCTTCGGGAAGTTCTCGGCCTCGGCGCGCGCTGCACGCCAGGGCGTCAATCCGCGCACCGGTGAGCGCGTCCAGATCGCGGCGACGACGGTGCCGAAGTTCTCGGCCGGTAGCCAGCTGAAGGCCGCGCTCAAGAGCTGAGTCTCGCCGCTGCCGACTGGGTTCTCGGAGGGCGGCGCGAGCCGCCCTCCGCCGTTCCGGATACCGTGTCGAGCCGGATGGCCGTCGCGACCGCCACCTTCGCCGACCGCCTCGCTGCCGAGGTCGAGCGCAAGCGTTCACAGCTCGTCGTCGGCCTGGACCCTCGGCCCGACCTGATGCCCGTGGAGGTGCGAGGAGACGTCGCGCGCTTCTGCTGCGGCCTCGTCGACGCCGTCGCGCCCCACGCCGTGGCCGTGAAGCCGCAGCTCGCCTTCTTCGAGGCGCTCGGGCCGGCCGGGGCTGTCGCCCTCGACGAGGTGTGCAGCTACGCGCGGCGCGCCGGGCTGCTCGTGATCGCCGACGGCAAGCGCGGCGACATCGGCTCGACGGCCCGGGCCTACGCCGAGGCATACCTCGAGGGCGACCCGCCGCGGGCCGACGCGATGACCGTTAACCCGTGGCTCGGCCGCGAGTCGGTCGAGCCGTACCTGGCGGCCGCTCGTCGCGACGGAGCCGGCGTGTTCGTGATCGTCAAGACGTCGAACGCCGGGGGTGACACCCAGGACGTGACACTGAGCGACGGCCGTCCCATGTGGCAGCACGTCGCCGCGCTGGTCGCCGAGTGGGGCGAGGACCTCGTCGGCGAGACCGGGCTCTCCTCCGTCGGCGCGGTCGTCGGCGCGACCCATCCGCGCGCCGTCGGTGAGGCGCGCAGGCTGATGCCGCAGGCGGTCATCCTCCTGCCCGGGATCGGTGCCCAGGGGGGCTCGGTCGGCGAGCTCGCTCGCGCCTTCCAGAGCGGCCCCGCGAGCGCGCTCGTCAACGCCTCGCGCTCGGTCGACTACGCCTTCCGTGAGAACGGCGCGGACTACCGCCAGGCCGCGGGCGCCGAGGCCGCGCGGCTGAAGCGGGAGATCTGGGCCGCGTCCGGCTGGTAGTGCCACGCGAGGACTGGCGTCGCTACGTCGCGCCGGCGGCCTTCCTCGCCGCCGCGACGATTGCGGTCGTGCTCGTCCGGGCCGGTCTCGAGTCCGGCGGCTCCGGCCCCCAGGCGCCGGTGACCACGACGACGCGGACGGGCCCGAAGCGCTACTACCGGGTCCGGGCGGGCGACACCTTCGCGCTGATCTCGACGCGGACAGGCGTTTCCCTGAGGACGATCGAGCGGCTCAACCCGAGGGTGAAGTCCACCTCCCTCTTCATCGGGGAGCGGATCCGGATCCGGTGAGCCGGCGCAGCGCCATCGCCGCCGGGCTGCTCGCCGCGACCATGTTGCCCGCGCTCGCACGGGCCACCCCGGTCCCGCCAGTGGACGCCGGCGCCTACATCGTCGTCGATGCCCGCACCGGCGAGGTGCTGGCCGCCTCGCACGCCCACTCGCGCCTCCCGATCGCGTCGATCACCAAGCTGATGACCGTCTACCTGACACTGCAGCGGCACAAGCTGACCGATGTCGTCACGGTCGACCCGCGCGCTGCTGCCGTCGGCGAGTCGTCGATCGAGCTCCGGCCCGGGGAACGGCTGACCGTTCGCGACCTGATCAAGGGTGCATTGATCCAGTCGGCGAACGACGCCGCCGACGCGCTCGCGCTGGCAGATGCGGCGAGCTATCCGGCGTTCGCCGAGCTGATGAACGACGAGGCAGTGATGCTCGGCCTGCACGACACCCACTTCGTGCGGCCCGACGGGCTCGACGCGAGCGGTGAGTACTCGAGCGCCGCCGACGTGACCCGGCTCGCGCGCATCCTGATGCGCACGAGGTTCGTCCGCCAGACGGTTGCGCAGCGGACCGACACGATCGCCGGCGGCCGCACGCTGCACACGTGGGACGACCTGCTGACGCTGTTCCCGGCGACGTTCGGCGTCAAGACCGGGCACACCGCGCGGGCGGGCTGGTGCCAGGTCGCCGCCGTGCACGGGCCGGGCGTCACCGTCTACGCGACGCTGCTCGGGTCGCCGTCGCGGGCGAAACGGAATGCCGACCTCGAGTCGCTTCTCGTCTGGGGCCTCGGGCAGTTCCGGGTCGTCGATGCCGTGCGGCCCGGACGCGTCTACGCGACCGTGCGCCTGCCCTACGGCGAGGCGCCGTTGCAGCTCGTGGCCCTGAGCCCGCTCCGGGCCGTGGCGCGGCTCGGACACCCGCTCGTCGAGCGGGTGAGCGCCGTCGCCGTCGCCTCGCTCCCGGTCCGCGCCGGAACACGGCTCGGCAGCGTGGAAATCCGAGACGGTAGGAGGATCGTCGGCCGCCGCGATCTCGTCGCGGCGCGCACGATTAACAAACCGGGCCTCGCCCGGCGTCTAGGGTGGTACGCCGGCAGGGCCCTTCACCACCTCGTCCACCTGATCTGATCGCCCAATGATCGTCACCGTCACGCTCAACGCCGCGATCGACCGGACGCTCACCGTGCCGAACTTCCAGCGCGGCCAGCGCCACCGGGCGAGCGCCGGCATCGCCCTCGCCGGCGGCAAGGGGATCAACGTCGCGCGCGCACTCAAGCTGCTCGGCGTGCCGGTGGTCGCGACGGGGCTCATCGGCGGCTCGACAGGCGAGCGGATCGTCGAGGGGCTGACGAACGAGGCGATCCTCAACGACTTCGTGCACATCGAGGGCGAGTCGCGCACGTCGACCGCCGTCGTCGACCCGACCGGGGGCACCTACACGGAGATCAACGAGTGGGGCCCCGCGGTGCGCCCGGAGGAGCTCCAGACGCTGCTGGACAAGCTCCACTACCTGACCCAGGGCGCCGAGCTCGTCGTCTTCGCGGGCTCACTGCCGCGCAGCGTCGGAGACGACTTCTACGCCGAGGCGATCCGCGACCTCAACCGCCGTCAGCTCCAGCTCGTGCTCGACAGCGAGGGGGAGCCGCTCCGGCTCGGTGTCGAGGCGGAGCCGTTCCTCGTCTCGCCGAACCAGAGCGAGGCGGAGTCGCTCGTCGGCCAGGAGTTCCACGACGCCGACGACTTCCGGCTCGCGCTCGACACGATCGCCGACATGGGCCCGCGCAACGTCCTGATCACGACGGAGCTCGGCTGCGTCGCGCGGCTGCGAGAGGATCGTGACGAGCCGAGGAGCTACCGCCTCGTCGCGCCGCGCGTCGAGCCCGTGTCGACGGTCGGTGCGGGCGACGCGCTCCTCGCCGCGTACCTCGCCGCGCGCTACGCCGGGCGGTCGCAGGAGGAGTCGCTGCGCGCCGCCGTGGCTGCGGGGGCGGCTTCGACGCTCGAGGTCGGTGCGGGCATCTTTGACCCGCGCCAGGCGGGACGGCTGCAGGCGGGCGTCGAGCTCTCGGAGCTCGCGCCGGTCGAGGCGTAGTCGCATAGCCCCCGTCCGCGAGGATCGGTACCTTTCCCAAATGGACGTCGAGAACCTCGGTGTGGGCCGGGTCGAGACCGGCCTCCCGCCGAAGTTCGCGAAGGAAGGGCTCACGTTCGACGACGTCCTGCTCGTGCCGGCCGAGTCGGCCGTCCTCCCGAACGACGTCTCGACCGCGACGCGGGTGACGCGGACGATCGCGCTCGAGCTGCCGGTCGTCTCGGCGGCGATGGACACGGTGACGGAGGCACGGCTCGCGATCGCGCTCGCACGCGAGGGCGGGCTCGGGGTCGTCCATCGCAACCTCTCGATCGAGGCCCAGGTCGCCGAGATCGACAAGGTGAAGCGCTCGGAGGCGGGCATGATCGTCGAGCCGGTGACGCTGCCCCCGAACGCGCTCGTCTCGGACGCGCTCGAACTGATGGAGCGCTACCACATCTCGGGCGTCCCGATCACCGATGACGGCGGAGTGCTCGTCGGCATCCTCACGAACCGCGACCTCCGCTTCGAGAAGGACGTCTCCCAGCCGCTCTCGGCACTGATGACCGCGCGCGACCTCGTCACCGCACCGGTCGGGACGACGCTGCCGGAGGCGGAGCGGCTCCTGCACCGTCACCGCATCGAGAAGCTTCCGATCGTCGACGCGGACGGTCGCATTCGCGGGCTGATCACGGTCAAGGACATCCAGAAGCGCGTCGACTTCCCGCGGGCGACGAAGGATCAGCACGGGCGGCTCCGCGTCGGCGCCGCGGTCGGCGTCGGCCCGGACGCGCTCGAGCGCGCCCAGGCGCTCGCCGCGGCGGGCGCAGACGTGCTCGTCGTCGACACCGCGCACGGTCACTCGCGTGGTGTCGTCGAGATGGTGTCGCGGATCGCCTCCCTCTCCGGTGAGTTCGAGGTGGTGGCGGGGAACATCGCGACGGCGGACGCTGCGCGCACCCTTTGTGACTCAGGCGCATATGGATTGAAAATCGGAGTAGGACCGGGCTCGATCTGCACCACCCGCGTCGTCGCCGGCGTGGGCGTGCCGCAGGTCACGGCCGTCTACGACGTCGCCGAGGCGGCCGCCGAGTACGGCGTGCCCGTGATCGCCGACGGCGGCATCACCTCTTCCGGCGACATCGCCAAGGCGATTGCCGCCGGCGCCGACACCGTGATGCTCGGCTCGATGCTCGCCGGCACCGAAGAGTCGCCCGGGGACGTCGTCTTCGCCCAGGGCGAGCGGTTCAAGGAGTACCGCGGCATGGGGTCGATCGGGGCGATGAAGGCACGCGGCTACTCGAAGGACCGCTACTTCCAGGGTGATGTCGAGGACGTCGAGAAGCTCGTGCCCGAGGGCATCGAAGGCCGTGTCCAGTACAAGGGCCCGCTCGCCGGCGTGCTGCACCAGCTCGTCGGCGGCCTGCGTCAGGCGATGGGCTATTGCGGCGCACCCACGATCGACGCGATGAAGGAGACGCGGTTCGTGCGCATCACCGGCGCCGGGCTGCGCGAGTCGCACCCGCACGACATCACGATCACGAAGGACGCTCCCAATTACCGGCGCTAGCGTCGCGCCGCTGCACCCGGAGGCCGCTCCGGAGGAACGTCCGGTGCTGGTGGTCGACCTCGGGGGGCAGTACTCGCAGCTGATCGCGCGCCGCGTGCGGGAGGCACGGGTCTACTCGGAGCTCGTCTCCCACCGCGCGGGCGTCGACGAGATCCGCCGCCACGACCCGGTGGCGCTCGTCCTCTCCGGCGGCCCGGCGTCCGTCTACTCGGAGGGGGCTCCGCGGATCGATCCCGCGATCTTCGAGCTCGGGATCCCGACGCTCGGCATCTGCTACGGCGCGCAGCTGCTCGCGCTCGAGCTCGGCGGGCGCGTCGAGCGCACAGGGGTCGGCGAGTTCGGCAAGGTCGACCTGCGCGCGAAGAGCGGCCGCCTGTTCACGTCGCTTCCCGTCGAGCAGACGGCGTGGATGTCCCACCGTGACACCGTCGTCGAGCCCCCGGAGGGGGCCCGCGTCGTCGCGACATCGGAGCACACACCGGTCGCCGCGTTCGAGGACGACCGCCGCCGTGTCTACGGCGTGCAGTTCCACCCCGAGGTGGTGCACACCCCGTACGGCCAGGAGGTGCTGAAGAACTTCCTCTATGAGATCGCCGGGGCCGCGCCCGTGTGGACGCCGGCGGCGGTGATCGAGGAGCAGGTCGCTCGCATCCGGGCGCAGGTCGGTCGCGACCGGGTGCTCTGCGGGCTGTCTGGCGGCGTCGACTCGGCCGTCGCCGCGCTGCTCGTCCACAAGGCGGTCGGCGACCAGCTGACGTGCGTCTTCGTCGACCACGGCCTCCTGCGCGAAGGGGAGGCGGAGCAGGTCGTCGAGACGTTCGACGGCCTCTTCCATGTCCCGCTCGTGCACGTGCAGGCGCAGGAACGATTCCTCGGGCGGCTCGGCGGCATCACGGAACCCGAGCAGAAGCGGAAGATCATCGGCGAGGAGTTCATCCGCGTGTTCGAGGACGAGGCACGCAAGCTCGGAGACGTCCGCTGGCTCGTCCAGGGGACGCTGTACTCCGACGTGATCGAGTCGGGTGGCACGGACGGCGTCGCCGAGACGATCAAGTCGCACCACAACGTCGGCGGCCTTCCTGCCGACATGCGGATGAAGCTTGTCGAGCCCCTGCGACTGCTCTTCAAGGACGAGGTGCGGCGCGTGGGCGAGGAGCTCGGCATGCCCGAGCGGATGGTCTGGCGCCAGCCGTTCCCAGGTCCGGGCCTCGCGATCCGGATCATCGGCGAGGTGACCGAGGAGCGGCTCGAGACGCTACGGCAGGCCGATGCGATCTGCCTCGACGAGATCCGCAAGGCGGGCCTCTACCGCGAGCTGTGGCAGAGCTTCTGCGTCCTGCCGGCGATCCGCTCGGTCGGCGTCCAGGGCGATTCGAGGACGTACGGCTACCCGATCGCGATCCGGGCGGTCACGTCGGAGGACGCGATGACGGCCGACTGGGCGCGACTCCCGTACGACCTGATCGAGGTGATCGCGTCGCGGATCGTCAACGAGATCCCGGCGGTCAATCGCGTGGTCCTCGACGTCACGTCGAAGCCGCCGGCGACGATCGAGTGGGAGTAGAGGGCGTCGCGACCCCGCCCTACCGGATCGAGACCGACCGTCTCGTCGTCCGGTGCTACGAGCCTGCCGACGCGGCGCTGCTCAAGGACGCAGTCGACCGGAGCCGCGACCACCTTTGGCCGTGGATGCCGTGGACGCCCGACGTGCCCGAGGAGCTTTCGGTGGTCGTCGAGCGGCTGCGGCTGTTTCGGGCCCGGTTCGACACGGACGAGAACTGGATCTACGGGGTCTTCGATCGCGACGAAACGCGTGTTCTCGGCGGGACCGGGCTGCACCCGCGCAGCGGGCCCGGGTCGCTCGAGATCGGCTACTGGGTCGCGGCCGATGCAGTGCGGCAGGGGATCGCGACCGAGGTGACCGCGGTGCTGACGCGCGCGGCGTTCGAGCACGCGGGCGTCGATCGCGTGGACGTCGGCGCCGATGCGCGCAACGAGGCAAGCCTCGGCGTCGGGCGCAAGCTGGGATTCGTCGAGGAGGGCATCCTGCGCCGCCGCATCCCCGGACGGCCGGGCGAGGCACGAGGCGACATGGTGCTGTTGACGATGCTCCGCGCCGAGTACGAGCAGGTGCCGTGGCGCGAGCGGTACCGCTACGTCGGCTACGACGCCGCCGGCATCCCGCTCGCCCCGAAGGGTGTCTGACACCTCGAGGTGTCAGACACCTGTTCAGTTCCGCGGGCCGCCCGCGACGTAGATCACCTGGCCCGACACGTAGCCCGCGTCCTCCGAGCACAGGAAGGCGATCACCGAGGCGACGTCCTCCGGCTGCCCGACACGACGGAGCGGCGTCTGCTCGGCCGCCAGCTCCATGAACTGCTCGAACGGCACCCCGATCCGCTCGGCCGTCTGCCGCGTCATCGCGGTCGCGATGAACCCGGGCGCCACGCAGTTCACGTTCACGTTGTACGGCCCGAGCTCGATCGCCAGCGTCTTGGTCAACCCCTGTAGGCCGGCCTTCGCAGTCGAGTAGTTCGCCTGGCCGCGGTTCCCGAGCGCCGATGTCGACGAGATCAGCACCATCTTGCCGCTGCGCTGCTCGACCATCTGCTTCTGCGCCGCCCGCGCCGCGTAGAACGTCCCCTTCAGGTGCGTGTCGATGACCGCGTCCCAGTCGTCGTCGCTCATCTTGAAGAGCAGGTTGTCGCGGATGATCCCCGCGCACGTCACGAGCACGTCCAGCGAGCCGCCGTGATCGACCGCGGCGGCGACCGCGGCCTCGACGTCAACAAGCTTCGTCACGTCGCACCGCACGGCGTGGCCGCCGACCTGTCGCGCGGTGTCCGTCGCGCGCGCCTCGTCGAAATCGGCGACCACGACCGTCGCGCCCTCTGTAGCGAGCCGCGCTGCCGTGGCGGCGCCGATGCCGCTCGCGCCGCCCGTCACCAACGCCGTCTTGCCCTCGAATCTCGTCATGCGCGCGACGATATACGCTGCCCGTTGTGGAGTTCCGCGAGGTCCTCGCCCGGCGGCGCATGCACCGCTCGTTCCTGCCGGAGCCGCTGCCGACGGAGCAGATCGACCGCATCGTCTCCGTCATCCGCCACGCACCGTCGGGCGGCTTCAGCCAGGGGTCGAGCATCGTGGTCGTCACGGACGCCGCGAAACGCGCCGAGATCGCGCGCGCGTTCGGCGACGAGCACTACACGTACGAGGGCCGCAGGTTCCTCGCCGACGCACCCGTGCACCTTGTTATCTCTGCGAACGAGGCGCTCTACCATGCGCGCTACAACGAGCCCGACAAGCTCGCCGCGACGGGGGGCGTCGAGGTCACGTGGCCCGTGCCGTACTGGTTCGTCGACGCCGGGGCGCTGATGATGCTCGTGCTCGAGGCGGCGATCGACGAAGGCCTCGCGAGCGCGTTCGTCGGCCATCCCGACCAGAAGCGGATCTTCGACGAGCTGCTGGGGCTGCCCGAGGAGGTCGTGCCGATCGGGCTCGCCGTCGTCGGCAGGCCCGGCCCGGGCGCAGACCTGGGCCCAAGGCTCAGGCCGTTCCGTCGGCCGGTCGAGGACCTGATCCACCGGGAGCGCTGGTAGAAGCGAGCGCCGGGTACCGGGCGCGCACGCCGTCGATGTAGGCGGCGAGCCGGTCGGCGAGCGCCGCGTCCTCGATCTCGAGCACGTTCTCGGCGTTCTTCTCGCCGCTCCGCGACAGGTTGAACGAGCCGACGAAGGTCGTGTCGTCGCAGACGCACACCTTCGCGTGCATGAAGTCGTGCACCGTGCCGGCGCCGTACGGCGTCGACAGCTTCCCGGTGAACGCGCCCGACGCGATCAGGTGCTCGAGCAGCGGGAGCTTCCACGACACGTCACCGTCGACATGCCACTGGTGCACGACCTCGCGGATCTGCGTCGCGTCGACGCAGCCCGCGACGTCGACCGAGCGATCGGAGATCACTTGCGCCAGCGTCCCGAGGACGGGGCCGGTCGTGATCACCGGTGAGCAGATGCGCACGCGGCGCCGCGCGCGTCGGATCAGCTTCGCGATGCGAGACGAGAGATCCTCGCCGTGACCCGGCGTGAACCAGGCGCGCACGCCCTCGTCCCAGCGGGGGTCGACGAAGCCGCTCCGCTCCACGTCGCCGGTCGCCCAGAGCTGATCGAAGTCGATGCGGAAGGCCTTCGCGAGCGCGGGCGAGTGCACCGTCGCGACGACGTTCTCCTGTCGCGACCATGAGTCGTCGGTCCAGTTCATCGAACCGGTCCACACGCTCTCGCCGTCGCGCACGACGTACTTGTGATGCATCAGGTCGGGGATCCCGGCGATCGGCTTGCTGTCGACCGGGAGCGCGGCGATCAGCTGCACGTCGGGCTCGGGCGGCGGAGGCACCGGGATCGGGAGATCGTGGTCGACGTTGTACGCGAACCGAGTGCGCACACCCCGCGCGGCCGCGCGGCCGAATGCGTCGCCGACGATCGCGGCCGTCGCGGCGCCGAGATTGAAGTCGTACTGCGCGATGTCGAGCGTGTGCTGCGCCGAATCCAGGAACGCGGCCACGAGCTGCGCGATCTCCTCCGGCCGCTGTCCGCCGTCGGTCAGAGTGTGGATCTCGATGCGGTCGCTCATCGACAGGCTCGTGGCAGCTCGGATCGGGCGCACGACGAACTTCTACCGGGACGGAGACGGCGCTGCGGTCCGGCGCGAGCGGCTGCTGGCCTATCTCGAGGCACGCGAGCGGGCCGACGTGCTGCTCGTCGGCGAGGCGCCCGGCTATCGCGGCGCCTGCGTCTCGGGCATCCCGTTCACCTCCGAGCGCCAGCTGACCGGGTTTGGCCGGGCCGAGGCGACTGCCACGATCGTGCACGGCGCTCTCCAGGAGCTCGGCGTTGCGAGCTCCGTGCTGCTCTGGAACGTGGTGCCGACGCATCCTGGAACGCCCACGTCGAACCGCGCGCCCTCCGCGCTCGAGGTTGCGGCGGGAAGGGTGTTCGCGGACGAGCTCGCCCAGGGCCGTCGCGTGATCTGCGTCGGCCGCGTCGCACATGCCGTCCTCGGCGGAGACCACGTTCGCCACCCCTCGCACGGCGGCGCCGACGCTTTTCGCGCCGGTCTTCGTGCTCTCATCTCGCGATGAGCCCCGTCCGCCGGAACGCCCTGCTGCTCGCGCTCGGCCTCGTCTTCCAGTCGGGGATGATCCAGCTGGCCGTGGCGCTCGGCACCGTCACGATCGTCGCGGTCACCGGCGTGAAGGGCATCCTCGGGCTCGGCCCGGCCGTCTTCCTCGTCGCTGGAGCGCTCGCCGTCGGGCCGGCCGGACGCCTCTCCGACCGCGTCGGCCGGATGCCGGTGATCCGGGGCGGCTTCGTGCTCGGGATCGTCGGCCCGCTCGTCACGGCGTTGGGCTGTGCGGCGACGTCGGGCCTGCTCGTCTTCGTCGGTCTCGGCCTCTGCGGTGCCGCTCAGTCGATCGTGCTCCTCTCGCGCGCCGCCGCCGCCGAGATGTTCCCGCCGGAGCGTCGTGCGCGCGGCATGTCGATCGTGCTCTTCGGCGTCGTCTCGGGCGCGATCTGGGGGCCGCTGGTCTTCGGTCCGATGTTCGCCGACCGCGCGCTCACCGCGCACGACCTGACGATGCCGTGGGTGGCCGCAGCCGTGTTCACGCTCGGCGGGCTCGCAGTCTCGTTCGGCGTCCGACCCGACCCGCGTGAGCTGTCGCGGTCGCAATCGTCGGCGAACGCGGACGAGCCGGCTGCGCCGCTCGGTGAGCTCCTGCGCCGGCCGGGAGTCGCGACGGCGGTGGTCGCGGCGGTCGCGAGCTTCGCACTGATGACGGGCGTGATGAATCTCGCCGGCTACGTCGCCGTCGGCCACGGCCACTCGCACGGATCGATCTTCACCGTGATCAGCATCCACATCGTCGGCATGTACGGGCTCGTGCTCGTCGTCGGGGACGTGATCGACCGGATCGGCCGGCGTCGGTCGATGGTGATCGGCCTCACGCTGATCGCGGCGTCGAACGCCGGTCTTGCCTTCCTCGCGTCGATCGCCGGGATGAGCCTCTGCCTGTTCGGGCTCGGGCTCGGCTGGTGCCTCGCCTACATCGCGGCCACGACCGAGCTCGTCGACCTGACGTCGCCAGCCGAGAGAGGCAGTCTCGTCGGCGCGTCCGACCTGCTCTCGAGCGGCTCGGGCGCTGCGCTCGCGCTCGGCGGCGGGGTGCTCTACACCGGTGCGGGCGGGGCGGTGTCGCTCGCGGCTGCGGCGGCCGGGCTCGCGGTCCTGGCCGCCGCGTGGGTGGCCGGGAACGCTCCGACGCTGCTACCATCCGCCGCGGCGGACGCCTAGGTCCGCCCTTTCTCCGTATGAAGACGTATTCCGCCAAGCCGGGTGAGATCCAGCGCGACTGGGTGATCGTGGACGCCGAGGGGAAGACCCTGGGCCGTCTCGCCACCGTGATCGCCGACCGCCTGCGCGGCAAGGGCAAGCCGGTCTTCACGCCGCACGTCGACACGGGAGACTTCGTCGTCGTCGTCAACGCCGAGAAGATCGCCGTGACGGGGAAGAAGCTCGACGAGAAGATCTACTACAGGCACTCCGGCTACCCGGGTGGGCTGCGCGAGCGCACGCTGCGCGTCCAGCTCGAGCGGCAGCCGACGGAGGTGCTGCGCAAGGCCGTCAAGGGCATGCTGCCGAGGAACCGTCTCGGCCGGCAGCAGCTCACCAAGCTCAAGATCTATGCAGGGCCGGAGCATCCGCACGACGCGCAGGCTCCGACGCCCCTCGAGGTGTGATTGTGTCGACTCCTGCTCAGTACCTCGGTACCGGCAAGCGCAAGACCTCGGTCGCGCGTGTGATCCTTCGGCCCGGCTCCGGCGCCACCTGGATCAACGGCAAGACGATCGAGGAGTACTTCCCCAGGCTCGTCCACCGCGCGCTCGCAACCGCGCCGTTCCGGACTGCGGGCCTCGAGGGGCAGTACGACCTGCGCGTCCGCGTTCACGGCGGAGGGCCCTCTGGCCAGGCCGGGGCGGTGCGTCACGGGATCGCCCGTGCGCTCGTCGAGGTGAACCCGGACCTCCGCGTGGCGCTGAAGCGCGCCGGCTTCCTGACGCGCGACGCACGCCAGGTCGAGCGCAAGAAGGCCGGTCTGCACAAGGCCCGCAAGGCACCGCAGTTCAGCAAGCGGTAACGCGCCGACCCGTGGCGCGGAGGTACTTCGGGACCGACGGTGTCCGCGGCGTCGTGGGCGAGTTCCTGACGTCGTCGCTCGTGGAGCGCCTCGGGCGCGCGGCATCGTTGTGGACCGGTGCGGCGAAGGTCTTCGTCGGCCGCGACACGCGCGCATCCGGCGTCGAGCTCGAGGAGGCGTTTGCGCGCGGCGTCGTCTCGGCCGGCGGCGACTGCATCGTCGGCGGCGTCCTCCCGACGCCGGCCGTCGCGCTCGCGGCTCTCGACCTCGGCGTCGTGATCTCGGCATCGCACAACCCACCCGAGTACAACGGCGTCAAGTTCTTCGACTCGCATGGGCACAAGCTCTCGGATCGGGCGGAAGAGCAGATCGAGGAGCTGCTCGCAGCTGCGCCGGGGATCGACCAGGGCCGGATCGAGCACGTCGAGATCGCACCCGATTCGTACCTCGACCACATCGTCGTACGATTCGGCCAGGACCTCGAGGGGCTGCGCATCGCCGTCGACTGCGCGAACGGTGCGTACTCCGGCCTTGCGCCTTCCGCGTTCGAGCGCTGCGGTGCAACCGTGCAGGCGATCGGCGATGCACCCGACGGCTCGAACATCAACGTCGGCTGCGGGGCGACCGACCTTGCGCTTCTGCAGCGCACCGTTCGCGAAGGGGGCTTCGACCTCGGGATCGCGTTCGACGGCGACGGCGACCGGATGCTCGCCGTTGACGAGCGGGGAGAGGTGGTCGACGGCGACCAGATCGTCGCCGCGCTCGCGCTCGACCTCGGGGTCGACCAGGTCGCGGTGACCGTGATGACGAACCTCGGCTTTCACGCGCTGATGCGCGAGCACGGGATCGCGGTCCACACGACGGACGTCGGCGACCGCTACGTGCTCGAGGCGCTGCAGCGGGAGGGAGCGCTCCTCGGCGGCGAGCAGTCGGGTCACATCATCTACCTCCGCGACCACGTCACCGGTGACGGGCTCGCAGCGGGGCTCCTCCTCTGCGGCGCGTTGCACGGCCGCCGGCTGTCGGAGGTCGCGGGCGTCATGGAGCGCTGGCCGCAGAGCAAGGAGAACGTTCGCGTCGAGGATCGGGAGCTCTCGGATGAGGTGCTCGGCGAGGTCGAGCGCCTGAACCGCGAGTGGGAAGGGAAGGGACGCGTGCTCGTGCGCCCGTCCGGCACGGAGCCCCTCATACGGGTGCTCGCAGAGGCCGAAAACGCGGCACTGGCCGAGGAGGCCTGTGCTAGGATCGCGGCGCTCGTGCGACGAGAGCTCGGCTGACCGTTCCGACGCGGGAACGGGATCGCAGCCGGGCTTTTCCGTTTCCAGGCCGGGAATCTGGAGCAAAGAGCGGGCTTCGGTCGGCTGGAAGGGAGGCTCCGAATGTGCGGAATCATCGGATACGTCGGCAGCCGGCCGTCCAAGCCGCTGCTCCTGCAGGGTCTCAAGCGGCTCGAATACCGGGGTTACGACTCGGCCGGGATCGCGCTGCTCGAACCGGGCGGGCTCGACTATGTGCGCGCCGTGGGGAACCTCGACAACCTCACCACCGCCGCCGGGTCGAACGGCTCGACCTCGACGACCGGCCTCGGCCACACGCGCTGGGCGACGCACGGCGGCGTGACCGAGGAGAACGCGCACCCGCTGACCGCCTGCGACGACCGCAACCTCGCGATCGTCCTGAACGGGATCGTCGAGAACTATCGCGAGCTCCGGAACGAGCTCGCCGCGTCCGGCCATTCCTTCTCCTCCGAGACCGACGCCGAGGTCGTGGCGCACCTGCTCGAGGACGCCTACGACGGCGACCTCGTCGCAGCGGTGCGCGCGACGTACGCGCGGCTCGAGGGCCACTTCACCTTCGTCCTGATCCATCGCGATCACCCCGGCGAGCTCGTCGGCGTTCGCCACCAGACGCCGATGGTCGTCGGCCTCGGGAGCGGCGAGAACTTCCTGGCCTCGAACCTCGCCGCGTTCCTCGCGGAGACGCGGCGCGCGATCTTCCCGGACGACGGTCACATCGTCTCGATCCGCCCCGACCGTGTCGAGATCGTCGACGCCACGACGGGGGAGACGATCGAAAACGACGTGGTCGACATCGACTGGGACGACGATGCGGCAGAGCGCTCCGGTTACGAAACGTTCATGCTCAAGGAGATCTTCGAGCAACCCGAGGGCGTCGCGGAGACGATCGGCGACCGCGTGCGGCACGGCCAGCTCGTGCTCGAAGGGCTCGGCATGGACGAGGATGAGTTGCGCGCGCTGCGCCGCATCGTCGTCGTCGGTTGCGGCAGCGCCTACCACGCGGGCGTCGTCGGTCGCTACGCGATCGAGGAGTGGGCGCGCGTCCCGGTCGAGCCCGACGTGGCGAGTGAGTGGATCTACCGGAACCCGGTGCTCGACCCGGGCACGCTCGTGATCGGCATCTCCCAGTCGGGGGAGACGCGAGACACGATCCAGGCGATGAAGCTCGCACGCGAGAAGGGCGCGCACACTGTCGCGCTGACGAACATGATGGGCTCGCAGATCACGCGCGAGGTCGACTCGGTGTTGTTCACGCGCACCGGTCTCGAGGTCGGGGTCGCCGCGTCGAAGACGTTCACCGCGCAGATCGCGCTGCTCTTCCTGATCGGTCTGAAGCTCTCGCAGATCCGCGAGACGCTGCCGCCGGACGAGATCGAGTTCATCCTGGACGAGGTCTACGACCTGCCGAGCAAGATGCAGCGCTTCCTCGACGCCGACCACCCGATCGAGGAGATCGCGCAACGCTTCCACGATCGCCAGTTCTTCCTCTACCTCGGACGCCACATCGGGCTGCCGGTGGCGCTCGAGGGTGCGCTCAAGCTGAAGGAGATCTCGTACATCCCGACCGATGCGTACTCGGCCGGCGAGATGAAGCACGGCCCGATCGCGCTGCTCGAGGAGGGCACGCCGGTGGTCGTCGTCGCCACCCGGATCCACGTCTACGACAAGATCGTCTCCAACATCCAGGAGACGCGTGCACGCGGGGCGCACGTGATCGCGATCGCCACCGACGGCAACGAGGACATCCAGCACCATGCCGACGACGTGATCTACGTGCCGACGTCGCCGGCGTTCCTCCAGGCTGCCCTGGCGATCCTGCCGCTCCAGCTCCTCGCCTACCGCATCGCTCGCCTGCGCGGGCTGAACGTCGACCAGCCGCGCAACCTCGCGAAGACCGTCACGGTCGAGTAGCGAGCGCGGTCTCGACGAACGCGCGCGCGGCCGGCGAGTGATACCGGTCGCGGTGCCGTGCGATCGCGATCAGCCGCGGTGCGACCGCGTCGCCGAGGCCGACGACGCGCACCCGTGGGTCGGCCTCGTCGATCGTCAGCGCCGGCATGATCGCGAGCCCGACGCCGGCGGCGACGAGCCCCTGGACGGTCGGGTTGTCGTTGGAGCGGAAGGCGAAGCGCGGCTCGATCCCGGCGGCGCGGAACGCCGACTCGACCGGCTCTGCGGGGTGAGGCGAGCGAAAGCCGATCAAAGGCTCCGCGGCGACGTCGCGCAGGCTCGGCGGCCCGTCGCGGCCGAGCGGCGAGCCGGCAGCGACGACGAGCCGGTACTCGTCGCGGATGAGCTCGATCGCCTCGATCGGCGAGTCGCGGAGGGGCAGCAGGACGAAGCCGACGTCGACCTCGCCGCGTTCGATCGCGCCGACGATCGCTTCGTCGTCCAGCTCCTCCAGCCGCACCTCGACCCCGGGCCACTGGCGGCCGAAGCGGCGCATCAGCTCGGGCAGGACCCGCGCGCCCACGGACTGGAAGGTGCCCACTCGCAGCGTCCCGATCTCGCCGCTCGAGAGCGCGTTCATGTCGGCCTGCGCCGCCTCCAGGCGGTCGACGATCGAGTCGGCGTGCCGGAGAAGGAGGGCGCCGGCCTCGGTCAGCAAGATCGCGCGTGGGCCGCCGGGCCGCTCGACGAGCTGGACGCCGACGACCCGCTCGAGCGTCGCGATCTGCTGGCTGATCGCCGACTGCGTGTAGCCGAGGCGCAGCGCAGCGCGGCCGAACGAGCCCTCCTGCGCGATCGCCTGCAGCGCAGCCAGGTGTCGGAGCTCGATGCCGAGCCAGCGGTGCTGCGAACGTTGATCATAAGGTTTCATGATCAAGTTCAATAGTATCTCCATTTGTGCTGATAGACCCTGCTCAGGCAGGCTTGGGACATGACCGCAATCGCGCTGCTCATCGGCTTCATCGTGATCTGCGCACTCGGCGCCGCCTTCGGCACCGACTCGCGCTTCGATCGCCCCGGCCGCCAGCTCTAGACGCTCTACCGTGGGAGCCGTGTGGCTCCTCACCGGCGGCGCCGGTCAGCTCGGGCGCCGCTGCCAGCGCTCGTCCCACGAGTCGCGGGCGAGGCCCGAGGCGATCGCGCGCCGGACGAGACGACCCCCGTGCGCGCGCCCGAGGAGGTGCACCCGCAGTGGGGCGTCGGAGAGCGGCAGCTCGAGGCTCGTCGCGTCGCCCGGCAGCTCCCGTGACTCGACCGCTACGTACGCGCCGCCGGCCCGCTCCGCGATCCGCACCTCCCAGCGCGCGACGCCGAGCTCCGCTCCCCAGGCGAGCACCAACGCGTTCCCGGCGCGCTCGCGGCGCACGTCCAGGTCGCCGGTGAGCGTCGGGCGGGTGCGCAACGAGGCGGGCCGTCTTGGCGGTGCCGATGGGGCGGGACGGGACCGTCGCGCCCGGTGGACGGCGCCGATGCGCTCCAGTCGCGCAAGCGCCTCCCGGCGGGAGCGATCGTCGCCGGCGGCGGCGCGGATCCGATCACGGAGCGCCTTCCAGTCCGGCTCGTTGCCGCCCGCAACCGTTTCCCGGGCCTCGCGCAGGATCGCCTCCACCGTCACTCGTCCACCTTCCTCCGGAGCTTCTTCGCGCGCGACCGGCGCCGCTTCTCCTCGAGCCGCCGCTCCTCGGCCGCAGGGCCCGGCGTGGTGGGCTTGCGGCGACGCTGCACCCTGATCGCCGCACGCAGCTGCTCGAGCACACGCTCGGTCGCGAGCTCGCGGTTGCGAAGCTGCGACCGCTCGTCCTGGGCGGCCGCACGCACCACCGGCCCGAGCCGCTCGAGCACGCGGCGCTTCTCCGCCGGGCTCAGTCCGAGCGACGTCTCGACGTCGAACAGCGCCTCGGCGCGGGTCGACGTCTTCTGCGCATGCTGGCCACCCGGCCCGCTCGAGCGCGAGAAGCGGAACGCGATCTCCGACCGAATAGACTCGCTGTCCATGGCGGCAATTCTCCTGGACGTGGACGGCGTCCTGCACGTTTCGGGTGAGCCGATCGCCGGGGCCCCGGCTGCAGTGCGGCGGCTACGCGCGGCGGGCCACCGGATCCGCTTCGTGACGAACTCGACGACCCGGTCGCGCGCCCAGCTGACGGAGCAGCTCGTCACCATGGGCTTCGAGCTCACGGAGGACGAGCTCCAGACGACCGGCGACGTGGCTGCGCGCACCCTCGCCGGCCGGCGCGTGCTGGCGCTCACGATGCCTGGTCTGCTCGACGACCTCCAGGGGCTCCAGCTCGTCGGCATGAACGTCGACGCGGTACTGATCGGCGGCGCTGACGAGGGCGAGGAGACCGGGCGCGTCTTCTCCTACCTGAACCTGAACCGCGCCTTCCACGAGCTCGACGCGGGGGCGGAGCTCTTCTGCCTGCACAAGAACAAGTGGTGGCAGACCGGCAACGGCCCGAGGCTGGACGCCGGTGCCTTCGTGGCGGGCCTCGAGTACGCGGCCGACGTCGAGGCGACGGTGCTCGGGAAGCCGAGCACGGCCTACTTCGAGGCCGCGCTCGCGGCGCTCGACGCCGAGCCGGCGATCACGTGGATGGTCGGGGACGACCTCGAGGGCGACTGCATCGGCGCGGCGAACCACGGCATGCGGACGATCCTCGTGCGGACCGGGAAGTTCAGGCCCGACGAGGTCGAGCGCTCGAACGCTCGCCCGGACGCGATCGTCTCCTCGATCGCGCAGCTGCCGGACTGGCTGGAGGCGAACCTCTGAGGGTCGGCGTCGACCTGATCGAGATCGAGCGCATCAGGCGGGCGCTCGAGCGGCACGGCGACGACTTCAAGGAGCGTTGCTTCACGGACGACGAGCGTGCGTACTGCGACTCGAAGCCGAACCCGCCGCAGCACTACGCCGGGCGCTTCGCCGCCAAGGAGGCGGTCGGCAAGGCGCTCGGCTCCGGGGTCTACTTCACGTGGAAGGAGATCGAGGTCCGCGGCCGGCCGAAGCCCGGTGTCCACCTGAGCGGCCGCACGGCGCAGTGGGCGGAGCGTGTCGGCGCCGGCCGGATCGAGCTGTCGATGACGCACTCCCGCGAGCTGGCCGCCGCCGTTGCGGTGGCGCTGGACGCCGAATGAGGCTCGAGCCGCTCCTCACCGGGGAGGAGACGCGGAAGGCCGAGGAGGCGCATCAGGGCTCGCTCGACGAGCTCATGGAGCGGGCCGGCGCGGCCGTTGCCGAGGTCGTGCTGCGGCGCTTTCCCGGACGGGTGACGGTGCTCTGCGGCGGGGGCAACAACGGCGGGGACGGCCGAGTGTGCGCGCGCGTGCTTCGGGAGGCGGGGCGTGAGGTGGACGTCGTGGACGGCGTGGGCGATCTCGGCTCGCCCGACGTGATCGTCGACGCGCTGCTCGGCATCGGCCTGCGTGACGCGCCGCGGGACGACGCAGCGCGGATGATCGAGCTCGTGAACGCGTCCGGCCGCCCGGTCGTGGCGGTGGACGTGCCGTCGGGCGTGAACGCGTCGACCGGGGAGGTGCCCGGCGCCGCCGTGCGCGCGACGGCCACCGTCACCTTCGGCGCGGCGAAGGTCGGGCTTGCGATTGCGCCCGGCCGATTCCACGCGGGCAGCGTCCACATCGCGCCGATCGGCTTGCGGCCCCGGGAGCACGAGCACGCGCTCGTGCCTGCATCGGCACTGCTCGAGGTGCCGGGTAAGGAGGCGACCTCCTCGAAGTACAGCGCAGGTTCTGTCCTCGTCGTCGGCGGCTCGCGCGGCCTGACCGGCGCGCCGATGCTCGCGTCGCTCGCCGCGTTCAGAGCCGACGCCGGCTACGTGGCGGTCGCCGCGCCGGAGTCGACGCTCCCGGTGCTCGAGACGACGCTGCTCGAGGTGGTCAAGCGCCCGCTGCCCGAGGATACGGCGGGGCGACTGCTGCCGCGCTCGGCGGACGCGATCCTCGAGGCGGCGGAGAAGGCGGACGTCGTCGCGCTCGGGCCCGGCCTCGGCCGGTCCGACGGCACCGTCGAGCTCGTTCGCATCCTGCTCGAGCGGCTCGACCTGCCGATCGTGCTCGACGCGGACGCTCTCTGGCGGCTCGAGCCGTTCGCGCGCGCCGCCCCGACCGTCCTGACGCCGCACGCCGGCGAGCTCGCCCGGCTGCTCGGCGTCGAGAGCGGCGAGATCGACGCGCACCGCCTGGCGGCCGCGCAGCGCGCGGCGACCAGGTTCGGCTCGGTCGTCCTGCTGAAGGGAGCGGACACTCTGGTGGCGGCGCCACGCGCCGGCGTGCTCGTCGCGGCGTACGGCACGCCCGCGCTCGCGACGGCGGGCACCGGCGACGTGCTCACGGGTGTCGTCGCGGCCTTCCTGGCAAAAGGTCTCGAGCCGCAGCTCGCCGCGGCGGTGGCTGCGGTGGCGCACGGAGTCGCGGCCGAGCTCGTCGAGCCGCAGCGTGGTGTCGTGGCATCGGATCTCCTGCCCGCGCTCCGGCTCGCGCTTGCGGGTCACGGGCTCCAGCGGGCGCCGCTGCAGTGAGATCGGAGGTGACGATCGACATCGGCGCCGTACGCCGCAACGCGCGTACCCTCGTCCGAGTGCTCGCCGGCTCCGAGTTGTGGGCGGTCGTCAAGGCGGACGCCTACGGCCACGGGGCCGTCGACTGTGCCGTGGCGGCGCTCGACGGCGGCGCCGCCGCGCTCTGTGTGGCCACGCTCGCCGAGGCGCTCGAGCTGCGGCTCGCGCTGCCGGCCGCCCGCATCCTCGTCATGGGGCCGGTCGCGGACGGAGAGGTCGCCGGGGCACGCGAGGCGAGCCTCGAGCTCGTCCTCTCGACCTCCGAGCTCCCCGAGGGCGTGCCGGTGCACCTGAAGCTCGACACCGGCATGGGGCGCTGGGGCCTGTCGGAGCTCACGGCGCCGGGGCGCGACGTCGTCGGGCTGATGACGCATCTCGCGACCGCCGACTCCGACGCCGCCTTCGCCAGGACGCAGCTCGAGCGCTTCGAGCGAGCGACGGCGGGCTTCGCCCACCTGGCCCGTCACGCGGCGAACAGCGCGGCGGCGCTCCGGCTCCCCGAGTCGCGGTACGACGCGGCGCGGTGCGGGATCGCCCTGTACGGGCTCTCGCCCTTCGGGACCGACCCGGCTGAGGACGGCCTCGAGCCGGTCCTCTCGTGGCGGACCCGGCTCGCGCTCGTGCGGCTGCTCCGGGCGGGCGAGTCGACGGGCTACGGCCGTCGCTTCGTCGCCGAGCGCGACACCTGGATCGGCATCGTCCCGGTCGGCTACGCCGACGGGCTGCGCCGCGACCTCGCGGGTGCTGCGGTGCTCGTCGACGGGGAGCCCAGGCGCCTCGTCGGGGCGATCTCGATGGACGCGGCCGCCGTCGAGCTCGATCGGGCTCTGCCGGTCGGCACACCCGTGACGATCGTCGGCCCGGGGCTCCCGCTCGAGGAGCATGCGCGGTACGCCGACACGCTCACGTACGAGCTCGCGTGCGGGATCGACTCGACGCCGGCCCGCTCGCGGCGACTGGTGGTCGACGGATGAAGCGGGTCGACGCGCGCGCGGCGCTCCAGGCGCGCCGGGCCGAGGCGCTCGCCGCGCGCCTCGAGGAGCTGCTGCCGCTCACCGGCTCCGAGCGGGTGCTCGACGTGGGCGCGGGAACCGGCGCGTTCGCGTTCGCAGTCGCGCCTCGTGTCGACCGGGTCGTCGCGGTCGAGCTCGACGAGGAGCTCGCCGCACGGGCGCGGGCCGATGCGCCGCCGAACTGCGAGGTCGTCGTCGCGGACGCCGAGCACCTCCCGTTCGAGGCGTTCTCCTTCGACGTCAGCGGCAGCCTGCGCGTGCTCCATCACACGCCGCGCCCGGAGCTGCTCGTCGCCGAGCTCGCGCGTGTGACGAAGCCGGGAGGCACGATCCTCGTCGTCGACCAGCTCGCGCCCACGGACCCGCTCGCGGCGTTCGAGCTGAACCGGTTCGAGCACGCCCGCGACGCCTCGACGACCCGCCTCCTCTCCGACGGCGACCTGCGAGCGCTCTTCGACGCGAACGGCCTTCGGCTCCGTCGTGAGCAGATCGACCACGAGCGGCGCGACCTGGACGACTACCTCGACCTCGCCGGCTGCGAGGGCGCCGCCCGCGAGCGCGCCCGCAGCCTCGCGCCTAGTGGGTATGAGGCGGTCGTCGGGTGGTACGTGCTCGAACGTTAGCGAGCAGGCCCGGCGCGAGCGCCTGCAGCCAGGCCGCTGGCCGGTACCAGCGCGGGGCGAACACCTCGCGCTTGTCTTCGTCCACGGCCTCGAGGATGCGCCGCGCGACGAACGGCGGGTCGACGACGAAGCGGGAGCCGATCGGCCCATGACGGACGCCGCGCTGGGGGAAGCCGGGCGTCTCGACGAATCCGGGATTGACCGTGTGCACCTTGACGCCGCGCGGCGCCAGCTCGACGGCGAGCGAGCGTGAGAAGGCGAGCTGCGCGTGCTTCGCGGCCGAGTACGGTCCCACCGCGACCGTACCCGCGACCGAGACGACGTTGACGACGTGCGCGCCCGCATGCAGGCCGGGCAGGAAGGCGAGCGTCGTCCACACCGCGCCGAGGTAGTCGACCCTAACGACGCGCTCGATCGCCTCGACGTCGCCGCCGAGGAAGCTCGTGCGCGCGCCGACGCCGGCGTTGCACACGAGCAGGTCGATCACCGGGTGCCGCTCGAGCACGCGCCCGGCCGCGGCGTCGACCGCCGCCCGGTCGGAGACGTCGCACTGCTCGTGCTCGTCGGCTGCCGACGGCGAGCGCGAGAGGCCGACCACGAACGTGCCGCGGGCCTGCAGCTGCCGAACCAGCTCGGCGCCGATCCCCGACGACGCCCCGGTGACGACCGCTACCCGCAGACCCGGATCGGCAGCGCCGCCGCCGCCCGGCGGCCTGCCGCGTCCAGCACCGTCGCGCCGAGCAGGTGCTTCCCCGTTTTCAGCTTCGTGGTGTTCCACGCGACCGAGTACACACCCCCGGGGCCCGACTTGTCGACACCGATGCGCCGTCCGCCGTCGGTGAAGGCGACCTCCTTCACCCTGCCGGTCGAGGCCGCGACGACGGTCAGTCGGTCGTGCTTCAGCGCGCACACGGAGGCGGGCGGTTCGATCCAGCTCACCGTCGGCCCGTTCACCACGGTGAGCCGGGTGCTGAGGAACGCGGTGTTCGGGAGGATGTTGTCGCCCACGGTGTCGATGTTCTTCGCCTCTTGGTAGTCGGAGGCCTCGAGCGCGAGCCTCGTCCTCCCGGCCGCGAAGCGTGGCGCGGCGGTGGGGATCCCGAAGATGGCGAGCCCGGAGGACGGGTCGTACTCGGAGGCGCCGACGAGCGCGCGGTCGTAGCCGATCACGAGCGACAGCGGGTCGACGCCCGAGCCTAGGTCGATCGCCTGCGCGACGATCAAGGGCCGGCCGGCGGTGATTCTCGTGGTCAGGATTCGCAGCGACGGCGGCGTCAGGTCGTTCACCCACGCGTTCAGCAGGTACGACCCGTTCTGCGACGCGCCCGTGAACGGGTCTGCGCGCGAGTCCACCGAGACGTAGAAGCGTTGCAGGCGCGGGAACTGCGATCCCGCAGCCCCCACGTCGACGTTCGAGTCGAAGGTGAGCGAGTTCACGTCGGTCGGGATGCCCGCGTACCCCTGCACGTCGTTCTCGTCCTTCGAGCCGAGCACGAAGGGGTCGACGAGCGCCCCCTGCGACTCCGCCAGTACCGACACGCCGAAGTTGGCGACGGGCTGGTTGAGCTCGATCGAGTACAGGTGCTCGGCGCCGTTCTCGTTCATCGCCGGGCCGGTGTAGTCGGGGGCGGGGCCGAACGGCTCGGACGGGCAGCAGTACGTCGTGACCCGATTCGTCCCGGTTGCCGTGCTCCCGGTCTGCAGCTTCGCGAGCGGGGTCACGGGCGCGTTGCGGAGCGCTGGCCGCTCGATCAGGAACGCGTAGGGCACGCGGCGCTGCACGCCGTTCCCGGAGAGCACGAGGAAGCCGTCGTTCTCGCCCAGGCCCGCGTTCGCGGCGACGTTCACGACGACGGGCAGCGAGACCGTGCCGCCCGGCGTGACCGTCGCCAGGCCGGGCACGTCGATCTCGACTCCGCCCGTCTGCGCCTGCGGCGCGATCGAGACCGTCCAGTCGCCGGCGCCACCGCCGGCGTCGGAGAGTGAGAGCAGCAGGGCGCGCCGCTGCGCGCCGGTCGAGACGTCGATGCGCTCGAACGACAGCGACTGCGGGTCGGTGAAGACCTTCGGATCGTTCGCCGCAAGCACGTTCGCGAGCCCCGCTCCCTCGAGCAGAACCGAGGCCTCCTGCGTGCGCGCGGTGTCCTGCCAGGCAGGCGCGGCGGAACCCATCAGCGCCGACTTCACCTGCGCCGGCGTCCAGGCCGGATGTTGCTGCAGGAGTAGCGCCGCGGCGCCGGCGACGTGCGGCGTCGCCATCGACGTCCCGGCGAAGACGGAGAAGGTGGAGCCGGTCGTGGCCGGGGGCGTCGACGAGAGGACGTCGAGCCCGGGCGCCGCGATGTCGGGCTTGAGGTCCCCGCCGAAGTCGTTCGGGCCGGCCGAGGAGAAGCTCGTGATCACACCGCTGCGGTTCGTTTGGAGCTCCTGGATCGCCGCGCTGACGCGGATCGGCCCCTGGCCGCCGTTCGCGTCGAGATAGGCGCGGACGTTCCTGCCGTCGAGGTCGGAGATCATGCCGGCGGGCAACGGCAGCTGGACGGGGATCGGGTTCGCCTCGCCGACGCGGTTGTCGACCAGCACGACGCCGACAGCACCTGCGAGGGCGGCGCGCTCCGCCTTCGACGTGAACGTGCAGAGGCCGCGGTCGACGAGCACGAGCTTGCCCTTCAGCGAGTCCTTGGGAAGCGTCCCGACCGCGCCGTTGGGGTCGGCCTTCGGCCCGCACAGGTGCGAGTCCACCGGCTGATGATCGGTGCCGAGCACGGAGCTCACGTCGACGAGCGTCTGGCTCGAGTCCGTCCACGCGGCCGGGAGCTTGAGGCCGCCGGTCTGGAACGGGATCGCGCCGAGCGACGCCGGGCCGCCCACGACGGAGAGCGCCGGCGCGAACACATGCGAGTTCGACACCGCTGCGACCGTGATCGCGTCGGGCACCGAGCCCGGTGTGCCGGTCGTGCCGAGACCGAAGTCCTCGCGATCGTTGCCGGCTGCGATCACGGGGACGACGCCCGCGAGCACGGTGTTGTGAATCGTCTCGTACATCGCGTCGTTCGCGGGGTCGGTCTGCGGGCCGCCGCCTGAGAAGTTGATCACGTTCATGCCGTCCGCGACCGCCGCCTCGAAGGCGTGCACGATCTCCGGGGTGTCCGCCTCGTGGCCGGCCGGCGTCGGCTCGGTGAAGACGCGGTAGTTGCCGATCCACGCCTTCGGCGCGACGCCCGAGAGGCCGGTCACGGTCGGATGGTCGGGCCCGGCCGGGGCGGTCGTCCCCTCGTCGCCGGCCGCGATGCCGGCCACGTGCGTGCCGTGCGGCTCGGTCTGGTCGAAGGCCTGGTTCGATCGGGAATCGCGGATCGGGCCGGGGAACACGCGTGCGACGATCACCTTCGGCGTCGTCCGCTTCGTGTCGCCCTTCGGGAACCCGGGCGGATAAGAGAAGCCGACCGGGCTCAGGAACGGGCTGGTCTGGTCGACGCCGGTGTCGACGACGCCGATCTTCACGCCCTGCCCCTTGTCGCCGGTCGCCGCCGCCAGATCGGTGGCGCGGATCACCGACGGGCCGCGGTCCATCGTCGTCGTGTAGCCGAGGCTCGGGTAGATCTTGTCGACCCCCTTCACGTCGAGCAGCCTCGGCAGGGCCCTCGCCGGGAGCAGGACCGTGAGGCCGTCGAGCAGGATCGAGAAGCGCCCTTGCACCTGCGCCTGCGGGACGGCGGCCCGGACGGCGGCCGCGACCTTCGACTGCGCCCGTGCGAGCTGGGCGAGATACGCGCGGGACGAGGAGCTGTGCGTATCGAGCCTGTGCGTCGACCCGGTGGACGACAGCGTGCGGCTCGCGTTCCAGACCGCGAGCGGCGGTTGCGACAGGCGGACGATCACGCGTTCCAGGCCGCGCGTCCTCGCCGACGGGATGCGGATCACGCCGGCCCTCACCCGGCTCGGTGCCGACTCGCGCAGGTCGGGCCGAAGCGGCTGCAGTTTCGCCGAGGCGCCGCCGGTCACGACCAGGGCGCAAACGACCGTCGGCAGCAGCAGGCGGCGCAAGGTTCCGCACAGTATCCGAAGGTCGTTAGAGTCGCTCGGGCATGTTCGACGGCAAACGAGCCCTCATCCTCGGCGTCGCCAACAAGCGCTCGATCGCGTGGGCGATCGCGCGCAGGCTCGCGGCGGGCGGCGCGCGGCTCGCGTTCACGTTCCAGGGCGAGCGGATCGAGAAGTCGGTCCGCGACCTTTCGGTGTCGGTCTCCGGCGAGCTCGTGACCGAGCTCGACGTGCGTGACGACACCGCCATCGACCGGGTCTTCTCGGAGGTGGGGGAGGTGTTCGGCGGGGGCCTCGACATCCTCGTCCATTCGGTCGCCTTCGCGGCCGCGGAGGACCTCGAGGGGCGCTTCACCGACACCCCGCGCGACCGGTTCTGGCTCGCCCTCGACGTCAGCGCCTACTCGCTGGTCGCGACCGCCCGCGCCGCCGAGCCGCTGATGGAGGCGGCCGGCGGGGGCTCGATCGTGACGATGACGTATCTCGGTGGCGAGCGCGCCGTGCCGCACTACAACGTGATGGGAGTCGCCAAGGCGACGCTCGACTCGTCGGTGCAGTACCTCGCCTGGGATCTCGGCCAGAAGAACATCCGCGTGAACGCGATCTCCGCGGGACCCGTGCGGACGCTCGCCGCGCGCTCGATCGCAGGCTTCCCGACGATGGAGGCGATCGTCGAGGAGCGTGCGCCGCTGCACCGCCACATCGAGGCGGAGGACGTCGCCGCCGCCGCCGAGTACCTGCTCGGCGACGGCGCGAGGAACGTCACCGGTACGACGCTGTACGTCGACAGCGGCTACCACGCGATGGGCATGTGATCCGCGCCGTGGCGGAGCGCGGCGCGCCGGATCAAAGCGTGTGCAGCGGCACCTCGTAGAAGTCGACCGAGGAGCGGGCGCCGGCATTGCCCGGCCCTGCGTTCATCGCCTCGTCTCCCTTGCGCATCGCCTCCTCGCTGTCGAACAGCGTCACCCCGAGCATGTGGCCCGAGCCCCGATCTACGAGCATCAAGAGCTTCGCGCTCTCCAGCCCGGACGGCAGATCGCCCGAATCGAGCAGACCGCGGAGCCTCTCGATCCTGGTGTCGATGGTTTCCGGATCACCCTCGAACCTCGCAACACGCGCCCACATCGCAGCTCCCTTCGATCTCGGACTCGTACGAGAGGGCGAGCATAGGTGGCACACGCCGGCGCCTGCAACGCGCTCCCAGCCACCGTTCGCAGGTCGTAGGATTGGGTGGTGGCGGACTGTCAGCTGATACGTCGGGGGCGGCTTTCCACGGCAAGCAGGGGTTCGACTACCTCGCCGGCATTTCGGCGGAGACCACAGGCGCGCAGGCGATCTGTATGCATCTGCTCGAGATTCCCCCCGGTGTCAGCGCCGAGGCTCACTATCACGAGGGGCATGAAACAGCGATTCTGGTGCTCGAAGGAGCGGCGGAAATGCGCCACGGCCCGAACCTCGAGCTTGTGATGCAAATGGAGGCGGGCGACTTCGTTTACATCCCGGCGGGTGCGCCTCATCAGCCTTACAACCCGACGGCGACGATCGTCCGTGCCGTCATCGCCCGCACCGACCCGAACGAGCAAGAGAGCGTCGTCCTCGTCTACCCCGGCCGGACCGACGATGCGATCCGAAATGCTGTCTGACACCTGAAGGTGTCAGACAGCTGTGCGGAGCCGGTGAGGCCGCAAGCACGCGAGAACGACGGAGTTCCGTCACGCGGACCGCTGTTTCTAGAATCCAACGGTGGAGCGCAAGCCCGCGACCGTGCTGTTCGTCGACCTCGTCGATTCGACGGGGCTCGTGACGTCGACCGACCCGGAGGTCGTCCGCCGCCGCGTCAGCGGCTACTTCGAGCTCGCGTCGCACTGCATCGAGTCGCACGGCGGCATCGTCGAGAAGTTCGCCGGGGACGCCGTGATGGCCGCCTTCGGTGTCCCGCTGGCGCACGAGGACGACGCGGAGCGTGCGGTCCGCGCGGCCTTCGCGATCCTCGAGGGCGTCGCCGGGCTGGGCCTGCAGGCTCGCGCCGGCGTCGAGTCGGGAGAGGTGGTCGTCGAGGACGTCTCGTCGACGTTCGTGACGGGCGAGGCGGTCAACGTGGCCGCTCGGCTGCAGCAGTCGGCCCCGCCGGGCGGGGTGGTGATCGGCCCCGGCACCCGTCGACTCACCCTCGCGGCGATCGAGGTCGAGGATCGCGGCGCGGTCGAGGTACGGGGCCGGGGCGAGGTCTGGTCGTGGCTCGCCCTCTGCACGGTCGAGCAGCGCCGGCGTCCCGCCGGCAGATTCGTCGGGCGGGAGTTCGAGCTCGAGCTGCTCCGCAACCTCCATGAGCGTGCGGTCCGCGATCGTCGCGCGCATCTCGCGACCGTGTTCGGCGACCCCGGGGTCGGCAAGTCGCGGCTCGTCTCCGAGTTCTCCGACGGGGTCGAGCGCTCGACGATCCTGACCGGTCGCGCCCTTCCTTACGGCGAGGGAATCGCATACTGGCCGATCGTCTCGATGATCAAGGCATCGGCGGGGATCACCGACGACGATCCGGCTGCCGAGGCCTTCGAGAAGCTCCGCCTCTCGTGCGAGAGCGACGCGGTCGCCGACCTGCTCGCCGTCGCCCTCGGCGTGCTCGGCGTCACCGAGGCAGGCGACGGCAGCAGCGAGGAGATCGCCTGGGCTGCGCTCCGGTGGGCGGAGCAGCTGGCGGACGCACAGCCGCTCGTGCTCGTGTTCGAGGATCTCCACTGGGCCGACGACCGATTGCTCGAGGTCGTCGAGCACCTCGCCCGTTCGCTCTCCGGATCCCCGGTGCTGATCGTCTGCGTCGCGCGCAAGGAGCTGCTCGACCTGCGACCCGCCTGGGGCGGCGGCAACCCGAGGGCGGCCTCGGTCGAGCTGGGGCCGCTGTCGAAGGCCGAGAGCACGGAGCTGGCCGACGCGCTCCTCGCCGACGAGGCGCAGCCTGCTGTGCGCGCCCGAGCGCTCGAGCGCGCGGAGGGCAATCCGCTCTTCCTCGAGGAGACGGCGCGCATGCTGCTCGAAGGTGACGGCGCGCGCAGCGTCGATGCCATCCCGGATACGTTGCAGACGCTGATCGCGGCGCGCATCGATCTGCTCGACCCTCCCGCCAAGCGCAC
The DNA here is from genome assembly GCA_963725595.1 of uncultured Thermoleophilia bacterium. Lineage (GTDB taxonomy): Bacteria > Actinomycetota > Thermoleophilia > Gaiellales > Gaiellaceae > PALSA-600. The sequence goes on from CAVRYT010000006.1 coordinate 37,065, forward strand.
GCTGCAGGCCGCCGCGGTGATCGGCCGTGTGTTCTGGCACGGTGCGCTCGAGTGGCTCGTGGGGGCCGAGGCTGCGGAGTCGATCGACGTCCTGCGCGAGCGCGAGCTGATCGTGCCGGAAGAGCGCTCGGTCCTCGCCGGCGACCGGCCGTTCCGGTTCCGGCACGGGCTGATCCGCGACGTCGCGTACGGGACCGTGACCAAATCCGAGCGGGCCGACCTCCACCGTGCGTTTGTGGCGTGGGTCGCCGACCGGGGCTCCGAGGACGCGGCGGCGATCCGGGCCTACCACCTCGAGCGCGCCTCGACGCTGCTCGCGGAGCTCGACGCCCGGGAGCCGGCCCTCGACGCGGAGGCGGCCGCAGCGCTCGAGGACGCCGGCGAGCGCGCGCTCCGCGGGAGCGCCTTCGCAACGGCCCGCCGCCTGCTTTGCCGCGCCGACGAGCTCGAGCCGACGCCGGCGCGTCGGTATCTGGCGGCCTCGGCTGCGGTCGAGCTCGCCGACCTCGGCTCGGTCGCCGACGAGATGGAGCTCGTGCGCGAGCAGGCGCGTGCGACCGGTGATGCCTTTCTCGAAGGGCGCGCGTTGAACGCGCTCGCGCTGGTGGCGCTCGCCCGTGACGGCAACGCGCCGCGCTCGGAGCGGCTCGCCCAGGAGGCGTTCGCGACGCTGCCCGCGGACGACGTCGAGGGTCGCGTGCAGGCGCTTTTCCGGCTCACCGCTGCCGCGTGGTGGCCCGGGGACGTCCTCCGCGCCGAGGACTTCACGCGCAAGGCGCTCGAGCTCGCCGGGCAGCGCCCGATCCTGCGCGCCCGCGCGCTCCGGATGCTGCTCTGGCTGCTCGAGGTGCGGCTCGAGCTGGACGAGGCGTCGGATGTGCTCGACACGCTGGAGGCGGTTCCGGGCGACGTGCTCGACGGAGCCCGCCGCCGCTACGCCGAGGCGTCGCTCCGGCGCGTCCAGGGTCGGCTCGACGAGTCCGCCGCCGGCTTCGAGGAGGCGAGAGCCACCTACGTCGACTCGGGCCTTGCGGGCGACGCCGCGTGGGCCGGCGTGATGCTCGGCTGGATCGCGTTCACCAACGACGACGTCGACGCTGCGGAGCGGGCATTCCGCGAGGGCATGCGCGTGTTCGCAGAGAACGAGGATCGCGGCCGTCTCTGTGAGGCCGAGCGCGGCCTGGCCGAGGTGCTGCTCGAGCGGGGACGCGTCGCCGAGGCGGAACGGCTCGCGCTCCAGGCGCGCGAGCACGTCTCGAACCACGACGTGACCTCGTCCGTCGCGACGCGGCGCACGCTGGCGCTCGTTCGCTCGGCTCAGCGCAGGGACACCGAGGCCGAGGCCCTCCTGCGTGACGCCCTCGGCATCGTGCAAGGGACCGACTGCAAGCTGATCGAGGTGGGCGCGGCCGCCGCGCTCGCCCGTCTGCTCCGCGCCCGAGGCGCCCACGCCGAGGCGGACGAGCTCGAGGAAGGGCTGCCGGAGCCGATGCCCGGATGGCTCAATCGGGACGACGCAGGTGCCGGACGCCTGAGCGCGCCCGGCACCCACGCCGGCACCGTCTAGGCGAACGGCTTCGTGACCATGTCGACGATCACCAGCACGAGCACGGCGATGTCGAACCGGGCCACCAGCAGGATCCGATCGATCAGCGCGAGTGTCTCGGGCGCCGTCGGCCCTTTCTCCTCGGCCGCCTGCGTGATCTGCTTCGCGAGCGGAGAGAGGACGCCGATGCCGACGGAGAACGTGGCCGCGTAGCCGAGAAGTCCCACGATCACCCAGAAGTGGCCCCAGCCCCAGCTCGTGTTGACCATCATCGCGATCCCCATCGCCAGGACGACGAGCCCGGCCGGCGCGAACAGCTTCTCGCCGGCGAACGCGGCCTGGCGTGCGATCGAGACGATCTCGTTCGGGTCGGACGACCGCTGCGCGCGAAACGCGAGCGTCACGAGCAACAGCCCGCCCCCGACCCAGAAGACCGCCACGACGACGTGCACCGCCTTGAACAGCGCGTACCAGTTGTTCGGGACGAAGATCGAGCCCGAGAATGCGAAGATGAGCGCGATCACCACCACCGCGAGGGCGATACCGATCGTCAGGTTGCGATCGTTCGTGCGATCGATAGGGGTGCTTGCAGCAGGAGTTTCCATGGGGCCGATCTAGCCAGATCGGGGCGCGTTCTTCAAGTCCCGGCAGGCCGCGAGCCACTCGTCGACGTCGGGCAGATCACCGGTCTCGTAGCTCCAGAGCGCGCGGACGACACCCGCTTCGTCGACGAGGAAGGTGCTGCGGCCGGCGACGTCGTGAAAGCCGCGGAACTCGATGCCGACCCCGAACCCGCGGACTGCCTCGCCGTTGAAATCCGAGAGCAGGCCGAAGTTCAGATCGAGCGCCTGCGTCCACGCGATGTGCGTCCAGGGCGAGTCGCGTGAGATGCCGATCGGCTGGACGCCCAGCTCGTCGAACTCCGCTCTCCTGTCACGCAGGAGCTCGAGCTCGTTCGTTCAGGTCGACGACCAGTCGAAGAGGTAGAAGACGAGCAGCTTCGGCCCGTCGTCGACCAGCTCGACGATCGAGAGCGGCTCGCGGGGCCCGAGGAAGACCGTCGCGTCCGGGACGCGGTCGCCGACGCCGATCATGGCGGAACGCTACCCGGCGCAGCACCAGCGGCCGGCCAGCTGGAGCATCGGCCCCAGCCCGTCGGCGCGTGGGAACTGCGCCCGGATGTTCGCGACCGCATGCGCCGTCTTCCCCTGCAGGAACACCCACTGGTCCGCCGCCGGCCACGTGACGAGCAGCCAGCGCCCGTTCGGCGACCAGGCCAGGTCGCCGAAGTCGCCCGGTCCCGCGAAGACGAGCCGTGCCGGGCTCGGGCGGTCGACCTCCAGCACGCGCACCTGGCTGCTCGACGCGAGCCGCACCTCGATCGCGAGGCGGTGGGAGCCGGGTGAGAACGCACCGCTCAGCAGCTCCGCGCCGTGGTGCGAGAACGTCCGGTCGACCCGTCCGGACGAGTCGAGCACGAGCACGCGCGTCGCCGAGAAGACGGCGAGGTAGCGGCCGTCGGAAGACCACTCGAGCGCGAGTGGGAGGACTCGGACCCGCCTCCGCCAGAGCAGCGTCCCGTCGTCGCGGCGGAGGACGATCGCCCCGCCGACGTAGTACGCGATCGTGTGGAGCCGCGCCGGGTCCCACGCGGGCGGGACGTTCCCTCCGAAGCGGTCGAGCAGATGATCGCCCGTGCCGTCGCCGGCGACGACGCGCAGGCCGCTCGCCGCGTCGTAGGCGATGCGCGTGTCCGTCCGCGTCCCCTCCCACGTCGCTGCGTGGGGATCGCGCTGGGCGAGCATCCAGCGAACGTGCCCCTTCGGATCGAGCGCGAAGAGCTCGTTGCGCCGCGTGGCGACGACGTACAGGCCGTGGGGCGACCAGGTCGCGTCGTCGAAGGCGCCGAGCTGCCGTCTCAGCCCTTCCGGCCCGACGATCCAGACGCCGCCGTGCTCCGCCGAGACGACGAGCAACCGGCCTGGCGCGGGCAGCGAGAACAGCGCCGGCGCGGCGTGCTCGACGCCGACCGCCCGCCGCACGCGCTCGAAGACCGCGTGCCCGGGCGAGCTGAGGAACGCGCCGACCGCCACCGCGGCGACGAGCAACGCCAGACCTGCCGCGGCGAGGCTCGCGCCGCGCCGGCGGGGCGTCGGCTGACGCTCCGCGAACGCCGCCCGGACCACCTCCCACGCCCGCTCCTCCGGCGTGCTCACCGCTCCTCCTTCATCAGGTCGAGACCGCGACGAAGCCGAGAGTTGACGGTCCCGGGGGGGAGCCCGAGCACGTCCGCGATCTCACCGGGGGTGTACTCGAGCAGGTAACGCAGCACGACGACGGCGCGGTGCTCGGGCGACAGCTCGCCGATGCGGGCGAACGCCGTCCCGTCGTGCTCCGCCTCGGCGGCGGCGGCCAGCTCGCCGGACAGCTCCACCTCGCCCCGGAGGCGACGAGCGCGCGTCCAGTCGATCGCACGGTTGACGACGATTCGGTGCAGCCACGGGCCGAACGGGCGGCGGCGGTCGAACCGGTCGAGGTTGCGCAGGGCTGCGAGGAAGGCCTCCTGGGCGATGTCCTCGGGGCGGCGGCGGCGTCCCCCGTGACGAGCAGCGCCGCCCGGTGGGCGCGGGGCCAGTACGCCCTGAAGAGCAGCTCGAGGTTGGCCACCGACCCCGCCCGGGCACCCTCGATCCAGGCGCGCTCCGCCACCCACCGACTGTACGACGGCTGCGCTCCACGAGGTCCATACGGCGCCGGGACCTCGCCGGGTCGCCGCCGTACCTGTCGCATGAAGTACTTGCTGCCCGTCCTCGCCGTGGCGGCGCTCGTGCTCCCCGGAGCGGCGCGCACCGCCGCGTGCTCGCCGCTCGACTGCGCGCCCAGCCAGTTCCTGCTCGGCCACGGCACGATGCTCGCCGTCCGGGAAGCGTGAGAGAGCCGGTGCGGGTGCTCGACCTGCGCACCGGCGAGACGAGGTGGCGCCTGCCGCCGGGCATCGTCACGGGCGACGTGCTCGTCCACCAGGACGGCAGGCTGCTGACGTGGTACGACGCAGCGCGCGGGACGCGCACCGGCGACGCGATCCTCGGTCAGCACGGCACGTTTGCGCTCGTTGGTACCTCGCAGGACGGGTCGCGCGCCGTGCTCGCGCGTACCCAGATGCTGTCGACGACGTTCGCGATCGTCTCGCGCTCCTCGCAACAGGTCGTCCGGTTGCGCAGCGACTTGTGGTCCTTCGACGCCCTCCGTGGTTCGAAGCTCTTCCTGATCCGGCAGGTTCCGCAGGGCTACCAGGTGCGCCTCTACGACCTGGCGCGGAGCATTCTCGCTGCGAGGCCGCTCAAGGATCCCGGCGAGCCGGCGACGATCGCCGGTGTTGCGTTCGCGCGGACCGCGTCACCCGGCGGCCGCTACCTGTTCACGCTCTATCTCGGCTCCGACGGCGGAGCGATGATCCACGTGCTCGACCTCGTCGCCGGCACCGCCCGCTGCGTCGGCCTGCCGGGAGCCGGCGACTTCAGCTCGGCGCGCGCGGGCCCTCGTCCCCGACCCGGACGGCCGATCGGTCTGGCGCTCGGCCCGGGCTACGCGAAGGTGGTCGCAGTCGACGCGCCGACGCACCGCGTCAGGCGGGTCTGGAGCTTCGCCCCCGGCCGCTGGACGGCGAACCCCGGGCAGGCGGTGCTCTCGCCCGACGGGTCGCACTTCGCGCTGAGCGATGCGCAGCACGTCTGGTTTCTCACCCTGGAGCCGGCGATCTCCGTGCGTCGGGTCGCCCACGTGGCGGTCGCGCTCGGCTGGTCGCCCGACCAGCGAAGGCTGTGGGTGGTCGGCGAGCGCAGCCGGGTCAGCCCGCTCGCGCCGGTGCGCTGACGGCCGCCTCCTCGGTGGCCACTGCGATCTCGCGCACGACCTCGACGACTTGTCGCGGTTCGCGTTCCAGACGCGGAGCTGGCGGTCGGCGCCGTTGCCGCGGGCGAGGATCTCGCGCACGCCCTCGAGCTCGCGTGCTCGAGCCGAGCTCGCGGGCGTGGGGCTGGACGTCGCGCAGCGTGCGGCGGACGAGCTGGGCGACGGGCACGCGGTTGCGCCGGCCGGTCGCGAGATCCATCACCGGGG
>CAVRYT010000007.1:0-26634 GCA_963725595.1 uncultured Thermoleophilia bacterium
TAGTGAATTTTGTGTGTCCGGACACCCTTTCGGTCAGCCGGGTGCCACGTACCGGATATCGGCATCTTCCGACGCCGGCCCGACCACCTTCCAGTCGCCGTCCACGAGCTCGATGCGCGAGGCGGCGCGGCGCCTCCACCACGCACTGACGTCGCGCGGTAGCGCGCGCCAGACGCCATCGTCGGCGGCGGCATGCGCGAGCAGGCGCGAGTAGGCCCCGAGCCGGCCCTCGTCGAGCATGTAGTCGGGGTGCGTGATCAGGAGCGCCATGCCCCCGGCCTGCCGCAGGTGATCCATCTTCTCGACCCACGCGGTCTCGTCGGTCTGGCCGAGGATCACGAACAGGGTGTGATCCTGCGGCAGCGTGATCGGCAGCTCGACGGTGTCGCGGTTGAAGAACGGGAGCCAGCTGCAGCAGCCGCCGCGCTGGGGCTCGTACGGATCGGTGTCCGGGTACGAGGAGTCGTAGTCGAAGCCGAGCTCGGGGATCATGTTCCAGCCCCGCTGCGTCGCCGGTGCGCGGAACCCGACCGCGCCCCACAGCTCGGCGTGCCGGCGGATCTCGGGCAGGCGCTTGCGCAGCGTCGACATCGACTCGAGGTCGCGCCCGTCGTGGCGCAGCCCGTGGACTCCGACCTCGAACCCGTCGGCGCCGAGCTCGCGCAGCAGCCCGCCGTCCACGCGGTAGCGCTCCGGCACGAAGTTCCACGACGAGCGGAACCCGGCCTGCTCCTCGAGCTCGCGCATCACGTGGACGTTGTCGTGGCCGAGCGCGGTCTCGACGTCGTGCGTCAGCACGAGGGCCCAGCTGCGACCGCGGGGCCACGCCGCGAGCCACGGAACGGGTTCGTCGGCGATCTCGGCGACGCGGCCGAGCAGGTACGCGTGCAGGTCGTGCCGGGCGGTCTCGACCGGCCAGCGGGGAAACGTCACGCCCTCGCGGACGCGCCCGTGCACCCGGCGCAGACGCGATCTGGAGCGCACGCGGCATGAGCGGGCGCAGGCGGTAGTAGAGGTAGCGAGCCGCGGCCTCGGCGCGGCCGGCCAGCGGCGAGCCCTCGCTCGCGAGGTAGCCCTCCGAGAGGAGGGCGAGGTCGAGCTCGTCCGGGTCGAACGGCAGGAGGATGCTCCCGTCGTCCGCGCGCCAGACGGAGCCGACGCGGGCGCCGTCGCGGTCGACGATGGGCTCGTCCGCCTTCCAGCCCTCGCCGCGCGCCGCCAGCACGCGCGTGGCCTCCGCGTCGGGCCAGACCTGGCCGAAGATCGGGATCGATCCGAGCAGGAACGCGCCGCGCACGAGCGGGCCCGGGTGCGCACCGGCACGAACCCAGACCAGCTCGGGCGGCGCGTCGCTTCCGTGCCGCCAGAGCCGAGCGCATCCGGGGAGCGGCGCGCGCGACGCGGGAGGTGCGAGACCGCCGTCGACCGGCACGCCGAGCGTACGGAGCACCTGCGACTCGTGTGTCGAATCGAGCATCGCCCTTCCCCCCTCGGAAACGGTCCCGCGAGAGTTTCCCGGTTCCGCGTTCTGTCCCTCTGTCGGAAGCACCATCTACCCACCGTACTTCGAGATCGGTCGTTTCACGCCCGCGATCGGTGACCTCCGCACACTGCGAATCGCCTCGATGACGGTTACTGTTGGACGGTGACTATCGAACAGACGCGTGTGCGTCCTACCGTGCCGTTCGTCGATCTCGGGCTCATGCACGCCGACCTGCGGGCCGAGCTGCTCGAGGCGTTCGGAGACCTGATCGACACGGGCGCCTTCTCGAACGGCCCGGCGGTCGCCGAGTTCGAGCGGGCATTCGCGACCTACTGCGGCACGCCGATCTGCGTCGGCGTCGCGAGCGGCCTCGACGGCCTGCGGCTCGGGATGCTCGCGGCGCGGCTCGAGCCCGGCGACGAGGCGATCGTTCCCGCGAACACGTTCGTCGCAACCGTCGAGGCCGTCACCCAGGCAGGGGCGCGGCCCGTGCTCGTCGACGCGAGCGAGAGCGACTACAACATCGACGTCGGCGCCGCGGCCGCGGCGGTCGGCGCCCCGAACGCGCTTCGTCGTTCCGGTGCACCTGTACGGACAGCTCGCCGACATGCGGGCGATCGGCGCGCTCGCCCGACGGAACGACCTCGTCGTCGTCGAGGACGCGTGCCAGGCGCACGGCGCCACGCGCAACGGCGTGGCTGCCGGGCAGGCCGGCAGCTTCGGCGCGTTCAGCTTCTACCCCGCGAAGAACCTCGGCGCGTTCGGCGACGCCGGCGCGCGTCGTGACGTCCGACGACGAGCTCGCCGAGCGCGTGCGGGTGCTGCGCGAGCACGGTCAGCGCTTGAAGTACGAGCACGAGCTCGAGGGGTACACCTCGCGCCTCGACACGCTGCAGGCGCTCGTCCTGCTGCGCAAGCTCCCGCTCCTCGACGCCTGGAACGCGCAGCGTCGCGAGGCGGCCGCGCTACTACAGCGAGAGCCTCGCGGGCATCGGCGACCTTGCGCTCCCGCCGGTCGCGCCCGAGAGCGAGCCGGTGTGGCACCTGTATCCGATCCGGACGCCGTCAGCAGGCCCGGCTCGGCGAGTACCTCTCGTCGCGCGGGATCCAGACGGGCCGCCACTACCCGCAGCCGGTCCACCTCTCGCCGGCCTTCGCGTGGCTCGGGCACGTGCGCGGCGACTTCCCGGTCACCGAGGCGCTCGCCGACGAGCTGCTCTCGCTGCCCATCTTCCCGGGCATCTCCGAGCAGCAGCTCGCCACGGTCGTCGAGGCGATCGGTCAGTTCTTCCGCGGTGGCTGACGCGCCCGCCAACGACGCGCCGCACCGCCTGCTGGACGACGTCTCGTTCGGCGAGGACGTCGTGGTGCGCTCGTTCACGAACCTGTACGGCTGCCGGATCGGCGACGGCACCCACGTCGGCACCTTCGTCGAGATCCAGCGCGGCGCCGTCGATCGGCGCACGCTGCAAGATCCAGAGCCACACCTTCATCTGCGACGGGGTCGAGATCGAGGACGAGGTCTTCGTCGGGCACGGCGTCATGTTCGTCAACGACACGTTCCCGCGCGCGACGACGGCCGACGGCAGCCGTCAGGCGGACGGCGACTGGGAGCTCGTGCGCGACGCGCATCTGCCGCGGCGCGAGCCTCGGCTCCGGCGCCGTCGTCCTCGGCGGAGTCACGGTGGGGGAGGGCGCGATCGTGGGCGCCGGCGCCGTCGTGACGGCCGACGTTCCTGCCTGGACGATCGTCGCAGGAGTCCCTGCGCGCGTTCTGCGCGCGCTCGAGCGTCAATACCGTAGGCACCACCCGTGGCGCAGCCCTCGAGGCGGTGCGACGAATGGTAGACCCTGGAGATCCGCGTAACCATGCGGTTCAGGCTGTCGCGGGCCCTGTCGAGCGAGACGAGGCCTCACAAAACCTACCTAAACGGCTAGTCCGCCCGGCAGTCGGTGGGGATTTTGTAAAGAGGGTATCTAAAGGCACGGAATTCGTGCGATCCTCGCGTCGAACGCGACGTAATCTGCTGGTTCCTGGCAGCGAAAGGCGCAGAAAAACACAGCCGTGGCGAGCATACAACTAGAACCGGATCTTTTGGAGGGGAGAGCAGGCGAGAACTCCCTGCCGGACGGCCGCGCGCTCGACGCGCACGGCCTTCTCGTCCGCCGACGGGCGCTCGTCCGGCGCACGCTCATCGCCGCCGATCTGCTCGCGGTTGCCAGCGCGTTCTTCGTGGCGCTGCTCGTGTTCGGACCGATCGGCGACTCGACCGCGCCGTTCGAGTTCCGCCTGCTGCTCGCGAGCCTTCCCGCGTGGATCGCGGTCGCGTCGCTGAACGACCTCTACCGGCCCGACACCGAGCGCACCCACCACCCGACGACGAACGACCTCGTCGGCATCCTGCAGCTCGTCACCGTCGGAACGCTGCTGTTCTACGGAGGCCTCTCCGTCGGGCTCGACGCGCCGCTCGATCCCGCGCCCGAGCTCGCATCGTGGATCCTGGCGATCATGCTCATCGCCCTCGGCCGCGTGTGCGCCCGGTCGTGGTTCCGGCGCCGCCCGGCGTACTCGCAGCGGACGATCATCGTCGGAGCCGGCGACGTCGGCCAGCGGCTCGCGCGCAAGGTCATGCACCACCCGGAGTACGGCATCGAGCTCGTCGGCTTCGTCGACGATGCGCCGAAGCCGAAGGCGGCCGGCCTCGACCGGCTCGACGTGCTCGGCCGGGCGGAGGAGCTGCTGGAGATCGTCAAGCAGCTCGGTGTCGAGCGCGTGATCGTCGCGTTCTCGGGCGACGCGCCCGAGGCGACGCTGGCGGCCACGCGCGAGCTGACGCACCACGACGTGCGCGTCGATGTCGTGCCGCGCCTGTTCGACCTCTACAGCCCGAACATGACCGTCGACACGCTGGAGGGCTTCCCGATCCTCACGCTGCCGCCGTCCGGTGTCAGCCGCGCCTCCGACGTCGCCAAGCGCGCGATGGACATCGTCGTCGCGACGATCGGCGTCGTGATCACGTCGCCCCTCCTCGCCTACATCGCGTGGCGGGTGCACCGTGACTCGGACGGGCCGATCCTCTTCCGCCAGACGCGGCTCGGGCTCGACAAGCAGCCAGTTCACCGCGCTGAAGTTCCGGACGATGCGCGTCGACGTCGACCCGGCTGCGCACCAGAAGTACATCGGCGACGTCATGGACGCGCGCGCTGCGCCGAACGCCAACGGCCTGTACAAGCTGGAGCAGCGCGACGCCGTGACCGCCTCGGGCCGCTGGCTGCGCCGCACGAGCCTCGACGAGCTGCCGCAGCTGTTCAACGTGCTGCGCGGCGAGATGTCGATCGTCGGCCCGCGGCCGTGCATTCCCTACGAGACCGACCATTTCCAGCCCCACCACTTCGAGCGCTTCGTCGTGCGGCCGGGAATCACGGGCTTCTGGCAGGTCACCGCCCGCGCCCACTCGACGTTCGCAGAGGCGCTCGACATGGATGTCGCGTACGCCCGCGGACACTCGTTCGCACTCGACCTGCAACTGCTCTCTGCGGACACCGGCGCAGCTTCTCGGGCGCGGTGTGACCCGATGATCAACGTGACCGATTCCCGGCACGTCCGCTGCCGCCTCGTGATAGGAGCTAAATGACGGTGCCCCCGGCGAGTGAGAGCGTGCGCGCGGCCGTTGTCGGCCTTGGATACTGGGGTCCGAATCTCGTTCGCAACATGCAAGAGCTCCCGGGTGTGGAGATCGCCTACGTGTGCGACTCGAACTCCGAGCTCCTCGAAACCCTTACGCGACGCTACCCGGCAGTCACGGGTACGACGCAGTTCGCTGACATCCTGGACGATCCGACCGTCGACGCGGTCGTCATCGCCACGCCTGTCGGCACGCACTTCAACCTCGCGTCCGCCGCGTTGCGCGCGGGGAAGCACGTGTTCGTCGAGAAGCCGCTCGCGGGATCGTCCGGTGACGCGAGCGCGCTGATCGAGCTGGCCTCCGAGCGCGACCTCGTGCTCATGCCGGGCCACACGTTCCTGTACAGCCCGCCCGTGCGGGCGATCAAGGAGCTGATCGACGCCGGCGATCTCGGCGAGATCTACTTCATCTCGACGAGTCGCGTGAACCTCGGCCTGCACCAGACCGACGTCAGCGTCGTGTGGGATCTCGGTCCTCACGACTTCTCGATCCTCCGCTACCTGCTCGGAGAGTCGCCGACGCATGTGACCGCGCTCAGCCGCGGCTGCATCCTCCCGGGCATGCCCGACGTCGCGTTCATCAACCTCGAGTTCCCGTCGAACACGGTCGCACACGTCGAGCTGTCGTGGCTCGCGCCGAGCAAGCTCCGGCGCACCACGATCGTCGGATCCCGTGCGATGGTCGTGTACGACGACACCAGCAACGAGCCGGTCCGGATCTTCGACGCCGGCGTCGAGCTGCCGAATCCCGAAAGCTTCGGCGAGTACCGGCTAAGTTACCGTACAGGTCCAATAGTTTCCCCGCCGATCTCGGCCGCTGAGCCTCTCGGGCTCGAGCTCGAGGACTTCCTGCACGCGATCAGGACCGGCGCGGAACCACGTTCCAGTGCGCAACTCGGGCTCGAGGTGGTTCGCATGATCGAGGCAGTCGACTCCTCCCTGGTACGCAGACAGCGCGTAGATGTCGCGACAGGGTTGCCGCCAGGACACGGTGACGACCCGCAAGACCGGGCGTTGCCGACCTACTCGATCGGCTAGTTCAACACGAAGCTGCACACGCAGGTCGCCCCGCGCTCAGGTGACCGCAGTACGGTGCGTCGAGAGGAACTATGAGCCAGCATCTGCACAGCGATAGCCGCGCGTCCAACCCGCGTCTCGCCCCCGAGACTGCGGGTTCGTTCTTGTTCGCGACAGGACGGATGGTCGTGCAGGTGCACCCTGGGCTCGGATGGGGGTGCGCACGATGATCGGTCGCGGCGGCCGTGCAGAGGGTACGACGAAGTCGCAGGGGTCCACGGGTCGGAAGGGTCGGCGGGGCGCCGCGGATCCGTCCCCCCCGTTCGGGTGGGAGCCCCTGCAGAAGTACAACCCGTATCGCGACACGTACCGCCGTCACCGGAAGCTCTTCCTCGGGCATGCCGCTGGCCGCGATGCTCGTCGCCATCTGGTTCGTCGCGGGCGCGCCGAAGCAGTACGAGTCGACGACCGCCCTCTGGTTCGACAACCCGCCGCCGCAGACCTCGTCGATCACCCAGGGCACCGATCTCACCGGCGTCACCCAGCCGCCCGCGGCACAGGCGCAGGTCGTGCTCAACGAGCTGCTGACGACGCGCGACTTCCGGATCGAGATCGGCAAGAGCGGACCGCTCCAGGGCTATCTGGCAACGCACACGAGCGCGGGTTGGGGGCCGACCGGGACTGATCGCCGAGCTGAAGGGGACCGGCTCCCTCTCGGATCGCGTCGTGAAGGCGCTCGGACCATCGTCCGTGACCACGAGGGTCGTCGGCCCGCAGGTGCTCGCCGTCGCGGTGCACTCGACCTCCCCGATGGTCGCGGCCGGCACGTTGAAGGCGCTCATCGCGCGAGTACCGGCTCGAGAGCGACACGGTCCAGACGGCGCAGAGCAAGGCATCGCTCCAGTACTACCGCGCGCAGAAGGTCGGCGCCCAGGCGGATCTCACCGCGGCCACGAAGCGGTTCACCGACTACGTCGACGCGAACCCGGGCGCAGTCCCGTGCACGCCGACGCAGAGCGCTGCCAACAGCGCGACGTGCGATGTCGAGCTGAAGACGCTCTCGGACGCGCGTAAGGCTGCCGTGATCGCAGCTCGTCACCGCGACACAGCAGTACAACCAGGCGGCGACCAGCCTCTCGTCCCTGCCCTCCGGCACGGCGAAGCCCGTCGTGATCGATCCGCCGCGCGTGCCCACCGCTCCGATCAAGGGCCCGAAGAACATCGTGCTGGCGGCGGTCGCCGGACTGTTCGCGGGTTCCTGATCAGCCTCCTCGCCGTCATCCTGATCACCGGTGCCGAGCTGCGAGCGGCGGCCGAGGTCCGTGCTCGCCGTCTCGACGACGAGCGCGAGGCCGCGCGCAACCAGGTCGCGAGTCGCGGTGCCACGGCACCGGCGCTGCTCGCCGCGGCCGGGCCCGAGCCCCCTCTCGAGCTCGTCGACTTCCCGCCACCGCCGCCTGCGCCACCACAGGTCGACCCGCCGGTGCGCCCGCGCGCCGTCGCGCCCGGCCTGCTCCGCTGCCCGGCCCGTCGTGGCGCCTCCGCCCGTCGTCGAGCCGCCGACCCGCGTGGAGCCGCCCGCCGCCGAGGTCGAGACGCCGGCGGTCGAGCCCGTGCCGGTCGAGGCTCGCGCCTGCGGTCGCGGCTGCACCGCCGCCACCCGCCCGGGCCGAGACGCCGCCCCCTGTCGCCGAGCCGGTGGCCGAGGAGGCGCCAGCCGTGGTGGCGGTCGAGCCGCCTGTCGGAGAAGCGGGCGGTGACGGAGCGTCGTCGTGCGCCGCGTGCCCCGAAGCAGGAGGAGGCCTGTCGCCGAGGTGCCGGCGGCTGTCGTCGAGCCGGTGGCGGTCGAGCCGCCTGCCGAGGAGCCGGCGGTGAAGGCTGAGCGTCGTCGTGCGCCGCGTGCCCCGAAGCAGGAGGAGGCTGTCGCCGAGCGGTCGTCGGCCGGCGGCTGTCGTCGAGCCGGTGGCGGTCGAGCCGCCTGCTGCGGAGCCGGCGGTGAAGGCTGAGCGTCGTCGTGCGCCGCGTGCCCCGAAGCAGGAGGCGCCTGCCGCCGAGGTGCCGGCGGCCGTCGTCGAGCCGGTGGCGGTCGAGCCGTCTGCCGCGGAGCCGGCGGTGAAGTCTGAGCGTCGCCGTGCGCCGCGGGCGCCGAAGCAGGAGGAGCGTCGCCGAGGTGCCGGCGGCGTCGTCGAGCCGGTGGCGGTCGAGCCGCCGAGGCCGCGGAGCCGGCGGTGAAGGCTGACGTCGTCGTGCCGCCGCGTGCCGAAACAGGACGCCCGCCGCCGAGCCGGTGGTCGCCGCCGAGGTTGCGGACTCCCGTCGTCGAGCCGGTGCCCGTCGAGGTGACGCCCGTCGCCGAGGTCGAGACGGCTGCCGAGAAGAAGGCCGCCGCTGCCCGTGAGCGTCGTCGTGCGCCGCGGTCGCCGAAGCAGGAGGCGCCTCCGCGGTCGAGCTCTCTGCGCCTGCAGTCGAACCGGTGGCGGAAGAGGCGCCAGCGGTCGCCGAGGTCGAGACGGCTGCCGAGAAGAAGGCCGCCGCGGCTCGTGAGCGGCGTCGCGCACCGCGACCGCCGAAGAAGGAGACTCCTCCGGCCGTCGAGACCGTCGTCTCGGCACGATTCCCGTTCCGGCGCCGTTCCGGCGCCGGTGCCCGTGGACGAGCCGGCCATCGCCGAGGTCGAGACGGCTGCCGAGAAGAAGGCGGCGGCGGCCCGCGATCGACGGCGCAGCCCACGCCCACCGCGTACCCCCGAGGCGCCTCCCGCCGAGGTCGGCGGCGGCGACGACCAGCGACAACGGGGTCGTGCCGCACGAGGCTGCCGCGGTGCTCCGGGCCGAGGTGCTCGAGCAGGACCATGACTCGCCGGCGGACGTTCCCGGCGCGGCGAGCGACAACGGCGCGACGCCGGACGCGCGTCCGCCGCGGAGGCCGTGGCGGTCGACGAGGACGCGAGGTTCAGCGGCACCGTGATCGCCGTGCGCAACGACGGAACGGGCCGCGCGCACCGCCCGATCTGGACGGTGCGACAGGTTGCCGGAGCGTCCGAGCCGCCGGTCGGCGGGCTCGTGCATCTCGCCGCCGATCCCGGCCACGACGGAACGGTGCTCGTCGGTACACGATGCCGGCAACGGCCTCGCAACCTACGAGGTCGAGATTCCCGAGGTCCGACCATCGCGCAGCAAGACCGCCGAGCCGGGGGTGCCGCCCCTCGATCCACGGTGGGTCGGCAGCGAGGTGACGTTCGCAGCAGGTCCGTCAGCGAGCGCGCGTCGCCGCGAGGAGCGACGAGCCGTCGAGTCGAGGAAAGGCCAGTCGGGTGAACAGCGCCCGAGCGAGCTCCCCGGCAAGATCCCGTCTGTCTCGTGATCGGCCTCGCCGGCGCGGACCGCAGTCGCTGACCGCAGCCTGCGGCGCGGGAGGCGACGCGTGACCGCGTGGGGCGCGATCCTGCTTGCGGGATTCCTGACGCTCGGGCTGCGCCAGAAGCGAAGCCATGAGGCGATGCGTGCAGCCGTCTTGCTCACGGTGCTGGTGCTCGTGGTCGTGAGGTTCGCCGTATGGTGACCTCGGCGCCGACGCTCGGCCACGGCATGGATCCGCGCGTGCCGAGCCGTCGCATGCTCGGCGGCATCCTCCTGGGAACGCTCGTCGCAGGTGCGATCGCAGGCGAGCTCGTCGCGACGGGCCGGGGCATCGTCGTGCTGGCGTTCGTGCTGCTGTTCGTGCCCGTCGTCATCGCGCGCAACCCCGATCTCGCGCCGGCCTTCGTGCTGGCCCCCGCGCTGCTGATCGAGCAGTCCCCGATCGACATCGGAAGCGGGATCAACCGCATCACCGACCATCTTCCGCTGTTCGGCGGACTCGGGCCGTCGCACCTCGACGGGTCGGACCTCCTGCTCATCGGGCTCTTCATCATCTGGGCCGTCAAGGTCGCCCAGCCGAGCACTCGCCTGCCGCGGTCGGCGATCGGGACGAGCCTGATCGTCCTCGAGGCGGCGGTGGTGCTCGGCTTCGTCGTCGGCTTCGCGCACCACGGCGACTCCCGGATCGCGTTCCTCGAGATGCGGCCGTACGTCTATCTCGCCGCGTCCTTCTTCCTGGCCTCCCGGCTCGGCACCACCCGTGCGCTCGCTGCGCGTCGCGCTCTGGGCGATCGTGCTCGCGTCCGGGCCTCAAGGCGGTGCAGGGGCTCGTGGTCTTCCTCCAGGTGCGCCACATGGACCCTCGGCCCGACTCGGTCCTCGCGCACGAGGAGGCGCTGTTCCTCGGGATCTACCTGCTTCTGGTGCTCGCCCTGTGGTGGTTCCAGATGCCGGGGCGTCTGCGCACGACGGCGATGGTGTTCCTGCCGTTCGTGCTCGCGACGGATCTGGCGAACAGCCGGCGAACCGCGTTCCTCATCCTCGGCGTCTGCTTCTTCGTGCTCACGCTGCTCACGTACGTGCGGCTCCCGGAGAGACGGCTGGTCCTGCGCCGCATGCTCGCCGGCCTCCTCGTCTTCTCGGCGTTCTACCTGCCGGCCTACTGGAACAAGAGCGGGGCGCTCGCCCAGCCGGCGGTCGCAGTCCATTCGCTGTTCTCGCCCAATCCACGCGACGAGTCGTCCGACCTGTACCGCACGCAGGAGGACGCGAACCTGAAGCTGAACATCGCCGAGGGCGGCCTGCTCGGCAAGGGCTTCGGAGTGCCGATCAACTACGCGCTCCCGATCGTCGATATCCGCGATGTGGACCCGCTCATCACCTGGATCCCGCACGACGGTCTGCTCTACATCCCGATGCGGATGGGCGTGCTCGGCGCCATCGCCTTCTGGTGCGTGCTCGCCGCGGGCATGCTGGGCGCGCTGTCGGCTCCTGCGGTCTCGCGATCGAGAGGCGGCGCTGTTCGCCGCGATCGTCGTCTGCCTCCTGTTCGCCTACGTGCTCGAGGGCTACAAGGACCAGGGCTTCTTCTACTTCCGGGTCGCGCTGGTCGTCGGCACGATGCTCGGGCTCACCCAGGCGGCGCTTCGCCGCGAAGAGGCGAGCGCCGAGACGGTGGACCCGTGAGCGAGTCGGATCTCCCCGGGCTGCCGGGCCGGGCTGACGCGATCCCCGAGGAGCTGGAGGGCGGCAGCGGTCTGCGGCTGTTCGCGATCCGCACGCTGGCCTACCTCACCAACTACCTCTTCTGCCACCTGCCGAGCTTCGCCCTGCGGCGGTTCTGGTACACGCGCGTGCTCGGGCGTCCGGATGGCGTCCGGCGCAGGAATCCACCTCAACTGCTTCATCTGGTTCTACGGCCCGGGCCAGATGCGTCGCGGTGGACTGGCGATCGGGTCGCACTCGCGCATCAACCGCAACTGCTGCCTCGACGCACGCGGCGGCCTCCTGATCGGCGACAACGTCAGCGTCTCACCCGAGGTCATGATCCTGACGGCCCAGCACCGCGTCGACGATCCCGAGTTCCGAGTCGAGAACCGCCGCGTGGTGATCGAGGACCACGTCTGGATCGGGACGCGCGCCACCATCCTTCCCGGCGTGACGCTCGGCCGCGGCAGCGTCGTCGCCGCCGGAGCGGTGGTCACACGCGACGTCGCGCCGTTCGCGATCGTCGGTGGAGTTCCCGCACGGCCCGTCGGCACGCGTCCCGAGGGTGCCGCGACCTACGTCCTCGACCAGCGCTTCCCACTCTTCGAGTAATGGTGGAGATCGCCCCCGAGACCGTCGGCACGACAACGCCGGACGCCGCGCCGCCGAGCGCGCCGCCGCGCCTGGGTCGCAACCTGGCGGCGCTCGCGGGCGGACAGATCATCACGTGGTCGATGACGCTCGATCTGGACGCTCGTCGTGCCGCGCGCGCTCGGCCCGGCCGGGGTCGGCATCATCGTCACGTCGTGGTCGGTCACCGGCGTGTTCGGGATCGTGCTCGGCCTCGGCACGCGGAACTACCTCGTGCGCGAGCTCGTCGTCAGACCGGGCTCCGCGTCGCGCCTGATCGGCGCCGCGCTCGTGCTGCGGATCGTGCTCGCACCGGTGTTCGCGGCCGCGATCCTGATCTACGCGCAGATCGCCGCCAACGGCTACGAGCTGCGCGTCGCGCTCTACCTCGCCGCCGCGGCCACCATCCTGACGCTGCTCGCCGAGCCGATGCAGGCGGGGTTCCAGGCGATCGAGCGCATGGAGTACCTCGCGCTATTCCGACGTCATCAACAAGTCGTCGCAGGGCCTGCTCGGCGTGATCCTCGCGCTGATCGGATTCCGCAGCACGGGCATCGTGGCGTGCTGGACGATCACGGCCGGCGTCGTGCTCATCCTGAACGCGTTCTGGATGCGGCAGCGGGTGCACATCCCCCTCCAGCTCAACACGAACCGGCACGAGCTGTACTCGGTCGCACGCGAGAGCATCGCGTACTGGGCCTTCGGCGTCTTCATGATGCTCTACCTGTGGATCGACACCGTGATGCTGTCGCTGCTGACGCGACCCGAGGTCGTCGGCTGGTACGGCGTCCCGACCAAGCTCTTCCAGAGCCTCATGTTCCTGCCGGCGCTGATGTCGACGGCGTGGCTCCCCCGTCTCGTCGTCCGCCCACGAGGACGGCGGCGACAAGCTGCAGCGCGAGTCGCGCAAGCCGCTCGAGCTCCTGCTGGTCGCGAGCATCCCGATCTGTGCGGTGACGGCAGCGAGCGCGGGCCCCGTGATGCACGTGCTGTACGGCTCGGCGTACGACGAGTCGGTCCCGGTGCTGATCGTGCTCGCCCTGTGCGTGCCGCCGATGTACGTGAACATCATGCTCAACCAGGTGCTCGTCGCCGCGAAGCGGCAGACGGCGTGGACGTGGGTGCTGGCGGGCGCGACGATCTTCAACCCGCTCGTGAACCTCGCGCTGATCCCCTACACCGAGAACCACTACGGCAACGGGGCGATCGGGGCCGCGATCGCGCTCTTCCTGACCGAGCTCGGGATCGTGGCGGTCGGGCTCGCCCTGTTCGGGCGCGGCCTCGTGACGCGCGCGACCGTCCGCCGATGCGTGCCCGCGCTCGTGTCGTCCGGGGCGCTGTGGGGGGTCGCCTACCTGCTTCGGCCGGCCGGCCCGGTCATCGCGCTCGGTGCCGCGGGCATCGTGTTCCTGATCCTCGCCCGCGTGCTCCACCTGCTGACCGCGGACGAGGTCGCGATGCTCCGCGGTCTGTTCCGGCGCGTTCTCGGGACGCCGTGGCGGTCGCGAGCCGGGCGCTACTTCAGTTTGAGGTAGTGCGCGCGGATGTACGTGCCGTACGCGCCGCGCGGCGTCCCGTTGTAGCTCGTGATCAGCGAGCCGCAGGTCTTCCAGGTGTCCCACGCCCAGGCCTCGTAGCCCACGCCGTGGGCGTCCGCCCAGTCGAGCAGCGAGGCCACGCGGTCCGATCCCGCAGTCGGAGTCGTCGTACGACTCGCCCGTCTCGCCGAAGATCAGCGGCACCTTCCTGGCCACCGGGGCATACGTCCTGTCGAGGCACTCGGTCGAAGCGCAGATCTGCTTGCCGTACACGTGCGCCTCGGCGATCAGCTGGTGGAGCGGATCCTTCGGCATGTGCGTGAGCCAGTGCGAGAGGTCGTTCGCGTAGTCGACTCCGGGTATCGCGATGACACCGTGGTAGCCGGCGGCGCGCATCACGGTGACGGCCTGCTGCATGCCCGCGGTGGGATACGGCGTGTTCGAGGGGCCGAACGTCGCGCCGCAGATCCCGCCCTTCAGGAAGCAGTTCGCGTCCTGCACCGTCTCGCCCCACGGGGCGAGGATCACACGCGAGTCGTTCTTGAACGTCTTCGCCAGGCTCGCCCAGGCCGCCGGCGCGTGGTCCTCGTCGGGCCCTCCGGACTGGTACGTCGCCTGGTTCGTGCCGGGCGCGCCCCAGGCGAGCGACAGCTCGGCGTACATGCCGTGCTTGTGCAGGATCTTCACGTAGTCGACGATCGCCTTCCGGTAGATCGCGCCGCTGTACTTCGCCGGAGCGCCGTTGATCCCGAGCCAGCAGTCCTCGTTCAGCATGAGCCGGACGGCGTTGACGTTCCACTTCGCCATCGCCGCGACCGAGGAGGCGCCGTTCGGCCCGTCGAACATGCCGTAGCCCTGGATGCAGGCGTACTCGGAGCCCGAGCGGTTGACGCCGTGAAGCTGCACGACGTGTCCCCGGCCGTCGAGCAGGCGCGCGCCCTTGACGTGCAGGCCGAACGCCGCCGGGCTGGTGGCCAGCGCGGGACGCGCACCGGCGGCCAGCACGATGGCGAGCACGCCGAGGATGCCGATCCAGCGCAGGCGGCGGCGGCCGCGGCGTGGCTGCAGCTCGAGCGGACGCGTGTGTGGGCTCGGTGTGCATCGTCAGGAGAGTCGGCGACGACCAGACCTCGTCGCGGACACGGGCGGGCACGGTTCGCGCTGCTACACGAACGTCAGGCAGCGTAGCGGTACAGCAGCTCACCCGCAGCCCGGCCGACCCATGCCGGCGCGCGCCGCAGCACCGCGCGCCGCAGGCTGGCCGAGTCGTCGGCCGCCGCGGGCTTCCTCGACGAGTCGCCGAGGGCCGAGTACACCAGGGGAGTCTCGACACCGCCCCACTTGGCCTTGAAGTCGCGCAGGCCCTGATCCTCGAAGTCGGTGCGACCGAAGTCGAACGTGTGGTTCCCCTCGAGGCACGCATCACGGATCGCCTCCGCGAACAGCGCGTGGTTCGGGCGGACGTCCAGGGCGGCGGAGTCGGACGCGCCGTACTTGTAGGTCACGGTGCCGTTGCCCTGGAGCAGCAGCATCCCCGCGATCGCGGTGTCCTCTCGATATGCGAGGAGCAGCCGCGCGTGGCCGGGGGCCACCAGCCGGTGCCACTGCGCCTCGAAGAACCTGCGCGGCTGCACCGGTACGCCGAGCCGGTGCCTCGTGCCGCTGTGCAGCGCGTAGAAGGTGCGGCTCAGGTCGGAGAGCTCGCCCGCGCGACGCACCTCGACCCCCTCCTTCGCCGCACGTTTGATGTTGCGGCGGTGCGAGTGGTGGAACCCCGCCTGGATCGCGTCCGGATCGTCGCTCAGCGGAAGCTCGTGGGTGACGGCCTCGGCGGCCTGCGCGACGCGCCCGGCGATCGGCGCACGCACGAGCAGCGGGCACCCCGCGAGCTGCCGCGCCGACTCGAGCGCGCGCGTGAACGTCTCGGCGTCCGTGCCGGGGCCGACGAGCGGCGGGCAGGTGTCCGTGAACGGGAGCGAGACCCAGCGACGCCGGCGCAGGACGCGCACGTCGACCACCGGCAGGCCCGCCGTGACGATGTCGCCGTCGAGCGTGGCGAGCACGAACGCCTCGAAGCGATACGTGCTCGCGACCACCTCGGCCCAGGCCGGGTTGTGGTAGCCGAGCGCGTGCGGATGCGCGTCGACGAAGCCGCCCAGCGCGGATCGTCGAGCGTCAGCTGCGTCGCCGGCGCGCTGACGCCGGACGTCAGACGTCGTCGGCCACTGGCCAGCCTCCGCACCAGCGTGCCCACGAGCATCGGGTACTCGTACAGGCCGGGCCCCCGATCGTCGACGCGCATGGATCGCGTTCTCGACCGGTCCGCGCAGCGATGCGACGTACGTGCGGGCCGACATCCGGCCGCCCGAGGATCTCGCGGAGCGAGGTCGGGAAGTCGGTGCTGTGGCGGACCCAGCGGACGCCGACCTCTCCGCGCGCGGGCTCCACGGGCTCGCGAGTGGGCGAGCCGCCACGCGAGGTAGGGGAAGTCGACGCCGGCGCGCGGGCACAGGCTCTGCCAGCCCCACACGCGCGGGTTGACGTCGAGCAGCTTGAACTCGCCGCTCGCGGGGTGGCGCTTGTACTCGAGCTCCACGAGGCCGGTGAACCGCAGCTCGGCCAGCAGCCGCTCGGACGGCTCGACGATCTCGGGCTGCTCGATCGTCTCGACGTAGGTGCTCGCACGACCGAAGTCGGGCGGGTACTGGCGCGTGCGACGAGCGATCACGGTCGCGAGCGGTCGTCCGCTCGTCGCACAGCGCGGCGTACGACACCTGTGTCTCACCGCCGCCCGGGACGAGCTCCTGGATCAGGAGCTCTGCGGCCGGGAGCAGCGCGGCGCCCTCGGCGAAGCGCTCGCGAAGCTCGTCGGGCCCATCGGCGCGCCACGCCTTGGCGACCGTGAGCGCGTTGTCCTCCTCGCGCACCGCGGGCTTCACGATGACCGGGAACTCGACGGGAAGCCGCGACGCCTCGGTCGCGTCCGCTGCCTTCCAGGTGCGCGGGTAGGGCGACGCCGATCGCGCTCTGCCAGCTCGTACGTCAGGCGCTTGTCGAACGCCCAGCGCAGCGTGTCCCACGACGGAGTCGTCAGCACGTAGCGATTCGCCGAGCTCCGCGTGGTGCTGGCCGATCATCGCCGCGCGTGCGATCGCTCGTCGGGAACAGCGCCCAGCCGTCGAGCGCGTGCTCGTCGGCCAGCCGCAGGAGGGACTCGGCCTGCTCCTCGTTGGACGTGCCCAGCAGCGGCATGTGCCGCGCGGCGTAGCGCGACCTCGTCGCGAGCACGTCGTCACCGTCGGTCAGGACCCACACCGGGATGCCCCGCCGACCGAGGCTGCGCACGACGCCGAGCCCGCGGTAGTCGCCGCCAACGACCAGGGCCCCTTGTCCCATCGTGCTCAGGTGCGCTTCGAGTTCGTGCCCGCGCCGAGGATGGACCGTGCGAGCGCCGGTGCGACGTACTCGCTGCCCACGACGAACCGCATCAGCGGCCCGAAGCTCCAGGCTGCCGGCGCGCCGACGATGTAGAGGTTCGGGACGCTCGTCTCGAAGCCCGGCGAGAGCCGCGGGTACCCGTCGACCTGATCGATCCGCTGGAGCAGCGCATCGGGCAGGAAGCCGTACCCCGAGATGTTCACGCGGAACCCGGTGGCGAGGAGGACGTGGTCGCAGGTCTTGACGCTGCCGTCGTCGAGCGTGAGCTCGACGGCGCCGTCGACCTCACGTGCGCTCCGCACCGTGCGGCCCGTCGTGATCGGCACGCGTGGCCAGGCGATCGACCAGCCAGGCTGCGCCGGCGGGACGGATGGCACGCGGACCGAGGCGATCCTGCGTCTTGCGCGGAAGGCGTCGCCACCAGTCGGGCGCGGCGACGAGCTGGCTGACGCCTGCCGGGCCGACGTCTGCCGGCGCGTACAGGATCCTGCTCACGAACTCGATGTTGTGCGTCCACCTGGCGGTCTGGCGGAGCCAGTGCACGACATCGGAGCGCACGAGCACCTCCGTGGTCGCACCGCCCTCGTGCAGCAGCGCTGCCGACTCGAGGGCGCTCTGGCCTGCGCCGATCACGACCACGCGCTTGCCCGCGAAGACCGACAGGTCGGGGTGCTCGGACGAGTGCGAGACGAGCTCGGGCCGCAGACCGCCGAACTGCGGCGGGCGCGCCGCGAACGGCTCGATGCCGGCGGCGACGACGACCCGGGTCGCCTGGACCTGCTCGCCGTCGCTGAGCGTCAGGCGGAAGGCGCCGGCGTCGCGCTCGATCTGATCGACGCGGCGCTCGTCGTGCTCCGAGCGCGAAGTGCTCCTGCGAACCAGCGCCCGTACTCGACGAAGTCCTGCGAGCGGGACCGGCTTCGTGATCTGCCTGCCGATCGCGGTGCCGTAGGCGTCGAGCGAGAGCGCGCCGGTCGGGTTTCCGATCGTCGATGCGACGTACGGAGAGCGGAGCAGCATGCCGCGGGGCATCTCGCTCCAGAACGACATCGTGGGGCCGAACATGCGGATGGTCGCGCCGCCGCCACGCAGGTGTGCGGCTGCGGCGAGGCCGTACGGGCCCGCGCCGATGATCGCGACGGGAATCGGGTGTTTCAGTCACTCTCTCAGGATACGTATCCTGGTGGAATCTGCGCGTAGGTTGTGGGCGCGCGTACGGAAACTGCGGCCGAAACCACTCTATCTACGTCGCAGGCACCGGGTCGTACCCGCGCAGGAGCGAGTCGTAGACCTCGAGGAAGATCTCCTCCTGGGCGCCCCAGCCCGTGAACTCGAGGGCCGCCCGGCCGTTGCGCGAGAGCTCGGCCCGGCGCTCCGGGTTGTCGTGCAGCCGCCGGATCGCCTCGGCCAGCGACTCGGCGTCGCCCGGCTCGAAGTACTCGAGCACGCTGTCGTCGTAGGCCGACGACACCGAGCGCAGCCGGCTCGCGATGGTCGGCAGGCCGAAGATCCAGTAGTCGATCATCTTGTTGGTGGTCACGAGGTGCGAGTACGGCGACGCCTTCTGCGCGACGATGCCCACGTCGGCCAGCGCCAGCAGCTCGCTGCAGCCGCTCGCGCGTGACCCACCCCTCGAAGCGCACGATGTCCGCGAGGTCGAGCTCGACGATGTGCCGCTTCACGGCGTCGATGCCGCCGCCGCGGCCGGTGAACACGACCGACAGCCCCGGGAGGCTGTCGCGCAGGAGATGTGCGGCGTCGACGATCGTGTCGAGGCCGTAGCGCTCCTCGATCGTGCCGTGGCAGAGCACGACGAACCCGTCGCCCTTGGCGCGGCGGCTCGGCACGTTGCCGTTCTCGAGCGCCGGCGGAACCGCGTTGCCGTGCGAGATCGACCGAGATGTCCTCGGCCGGCGCGCCTCGCGAGATGTACGACCTGCCGCAGCTCCTCGGTCACCGTGAGCGCGTGGTCGGCGAACCGGATCGCGGCCTGCTCGACGTGCTTGAGCGTCCTCGTCAGCCAGGGGCGTCCGTACAGCGTCTCGAACAGCTCCGGTGTCGGCTCCTTGAGGAACGCGATCACGCGGCTCCCGAGCAGCTTCGGGACGATCGCCGAGAACACGAGGAGGTCGGGCATCGTGTTCACCTGCACGACGGCGTACGGCCGGCGGAGGTGGCGCACGGTCAGCGTGCTGGCGACGAGCGCCCAGAACCAGGCGTAGTCGAAGCAGTAGCTGAGCAGGCCCTGGCGGCGCAGCGCCGCGGGCAGGGCCGTGATCGTGACCCCGCGCTCGACCTCGGTTCCGCCCTTGCCGTCGCGGCCGCGCATGTGCAGGACCTCGACGTCGAAGCCGGCACGTGTGAGTGCGTCGGCCTCGCGCTGCACGCTCTCGTCGTAGTTGTCGTTCTGACGGACGATGCAGACGCGCGGCGCGTTCTGAGTAATGCCCCCAGGGAAGGCGAGGCAACTTCACACCGTCCCCTTGCGGGCGTGTCAGGCGGCTGACCGGTTCATGACGCGCGCATACAGCGCGGCCAGACGGGTGTCGGCGATGTCCCACGAGTACTCATCCTCCATCAACGTGCGTCCGTGCCTTCCCAGCATAGCCGCCCGATCCGGATCTCTCAGCACGTCCGCGACGGCCTGCGCGAACGCCTGCGGGTCGTCGGCAACGAGCAGGTGCGTCCCGTCGCGCACGTCGATTCCCTCGCAGCCAAGCGTCGGTGGAGACCATCGCCTTGCCCATCGCGAGGCCCTCGACGACCTTCAGGCGCGTTCCGCCGCCCATGCGGATCGGGACGACGACGACCGAGGCCGAGTGCGAGGTAGGGCAGCACCTCGGGGACCTCGCCGGTGACCTCGACCGACGGCGCGCGCCAGGCGCTGCAGATCGCGCGTGCTCGCCGCGCCCGACGATCGCCAGCCGGGCCTCCGGCCGCAGCCGCAGCACGCGCGGCCAGATGTCGTCGACGAGCCAGTTCGCCGCGTCGAGGTTCGGGCGGTAGTCGAGCCGACCGTTGAAGACCACCGTGTCCGGCCGGGCCGGGCTCCCGGCTCGGGCCGGAAGTGATCGAGGTCGACGCCGTTCGGCACGACGGCGATCGGCGTGTCGGGCGCGTGTGCGCGGACGAGGGGCTCCTCGCGCGGCGAGGTGACGACGCAGCCGTCGACGCGGCGCCACCACGTCCGCTCGAAGCGGCGGAGGCGGGCCGACTCGATCGCGCCGAATGCCCTGCGCAGCGGTCGAGCGCTCGTGCTCGCCGGAGCGCGCGTGCACCTCCGACTCGAGGTTGTGCTCGTCGAGGATCAGCCGCGGGCCGGTCGGGCAGCGTGAACGCGCACAGGAGGCTCGACTCGAGCTGGATGACATCGAAGGAGCCGCTTCGCGCACAGCCGGTCGATCGCCCCCTGCATGTCCTGCGTGTACAGCTCGCGACTGACGTACGGCGCACGACCGACGAGCGACAGCAGCTGCGCCGCGCGCTTCGCCGGCGCCGACCGGGATGCGCCACTCGACCACCTCGACGTCGAAGGTGCGCCGCAGCTCCTCGACCGCGTGGCAGCTGGTCGCCGTCGACGTAGCTCAGCATGGTCACGTCGTGCCGCGCGGCGAGCCGGCGTGCGAGCTGGTACACGCGCATCGCGAAGCCGGAGCGCGGCGGGTACGGGAACTGCGCGGTGATCACCAGGACGGCGAGTCGCTCGTCAGGCGACGCCGCCGGGTCGCCACTCACTCCGCTGCTCGGGCCGGCCCAGATCGCCGTGCTAGGCTGGAGAACAGGGAGGAATCGGGCATGCGCAGCGCGTCGAGAATACCAGAGCCGACGCCGGCGCCCGGGTGCTGCTGACCTCGATGCAGCAGCTCGCCACGGACATCCTCACGGTCGTGCTCGTCGCCTCGGGGTGTCTCGTCGCGCTTGCCGCCGCCTACCTCCTGCTGCTCGCGCTCGCCGCCGCGCCTCGGCCGGGTGCGCCCCCGCCGCCGGCCCGCCGCCGTGCGGACCGCGTCGCGCGCGGTCGTCCTCGTCCCGGCGCACGACGAGGCGCTGGCGATCGGCGGGACCGTCGCGGCCCTGCTCGCGCAGACGGTGGCGCGCGAGCGCTACGAGGTCGTCGTCGTGGCCGACAACTGCACGCGACGACACCGCCGCGATCGCGGCGGCGGCGGGTGCGCGCGTGCTCGTCCGCGACGCGCCGGACGCGCGTGGCAAGGGACAGGCGCTTCGCTGGGCGATGGATCTGCTGCTCGCCGAGGATGCGCCGCTCGACGCGTTCGTGGTCGTCGACGCCGACACGGAGGCGGATCCGGACTTCCTCGCGTCGCTGCCTCGCCGCGTACGAGGCACGGCGCCGGCGCCGCACAGGGCGAGTCGCTGCTCGTGCCCGACGCGTCGAGCCGATCGCAGCTGCGCGCGGCAGCGTTCCTGCTCGTCAACCGGGTGCGGCCGTCGGGACGCCATCGCCTCCACCTGCCGAGCACGCTGCAGGGCAACGGCATGCTGCTCGCGCGCAGCACGCTCGAGGCGCATCCGTGGGACGCGTTCACGAGCACGGAGGACCTCGAGTACTCCATCGCGCTCCGCCTCGCGGGTGTGCGGATCGAGTTCGTTCGCGGTGCGATCGTTCGCTCTCCGACGGCGCCGAACGCACGGGCGGCCGAGCTCCAGAGCGAGCGCTGGGAGGGGGGGAAGGTGCACGTCGCACGCACGATGAGCTCGTCGCTGCTGCGAGACGGGCTGCGGCACGGCCGGCTCTCGTCGCTCGAGTCCGCGTTCGCGCTCGTGGTGCCGCCGCTCGGCCTGCTCGCCGGGGTCGCCGCGACTCGGAACGGTCGCGAGCGCCGCGCTCGCGGCCGTTCGGTGCGATCTCGTGGTGGGTGGCGCTGCCGTGGATCGTCGCGCTCGCCGCGATCGTCGGGTTCGTCCTGATCGGGCTCTGGGCCGCCGAGGCGCCCGGAGCCGCCTACCGGGCGCTCGCGCACGGGCCCGGACTGGCGCTGCACAAGCTCGTGCGCGTGCGCCGGATCTTCACCCACCGGGCCGAGAGCTGGGTCAGGACGGAGCGCGCCGACGACGACGGGCGGCCGGGCGAACGCGGCCTCAGATGTGCTGCAGCCGCCGGCGCATCCGGCGCACGGAGCGTTCGGCCGACTTCCACCACCGGTCGCCCTCGCTGACGACGGGTGCGCCCCGGCCCTGCATCCAGTGGTCGAGGGTGCGCGCGGTGGTCGTGGAGAGCACGGCGAGCCGCGCGAACGCATGCGGATCGTCACCCGGGCGGCTGAGCGCGCCCTTGACGGCGGCGGCCGAGTCGAAGCCCGCGTCGACGACGACGTCGCGGACCCAGCGGTCGTAGGCACCGAACGGGTAGGCGAACGAGCCGATCGGCTGCTGCGTGATGTCCTCGAGGTACCGGCGCGAGTCGCGGATCTCGCGCTCGGCGATGTGCCGCGGCAGCTCGTCGAGCCGTTCGTGGTGCACGCTGTGGGCGCCGATCTCGATGTGCGGCAGGTCGGCGAGGTGGCGCAGGCCCGAGGCGTCGAGCCGGCCCGCACGAGCCGATCAGGCTCGTCGCGACGTACACGGTGGCGGGCAGGCCGTTCTCGGCGAGGGTCTCGAGCGCATCGACCGAGTCGAGGTGGCCGTCGTCGAGCGTCACGACGATCGGCTTCTCGGGCCACTCCGAGGTTCCCTGCAGGCAGTTCGCGAAGCGTCTCCGCCGTCATCCCGGTGCGTCCGGCGGCGACGATCGCGCGGGTGTGCTCGGAGAAGCGCCTCGGCGACGTCACGAACAGGCTCCCCGTGTCATCCGACACGCTGTGATACAGCAGCACCGGAACCGATTGGAGCTCCACGGCGCCGTTCGCCGACGACTGCGTCCCCATACGCTGCGCGACCCCCATCCTGACGCTTACGAGGCGCGCGTGCGCTCTCGCTGCCCGTTTTGAGGGTAGCGGCCTTCCCCAATTCGGTCAATGCCGGGGTGGTTTGCCCCGGGCGGGCGACGAGCCTCGCGTCGGCAGCCTCTCAGCGTGCGACGGGTGTCGCGATCTCCACGTCGGGGAGGAGCCCGTGCTGCATGGCGAACAGGCTCGCCGTCGCACGGCTCGAGGCGTCGATCTTCGCGTAGATGTGCTCGATGTGGTTCCCGGCGGTCTTGGGCGAGATCACGAGCCGCGCGGCGATCTCCCGGTTGGACAGCCCGCGCGCGAGCAGCCGGAGCACCTCGACCTCGCGCGCGGTCAGCCCCGCCGGGCCTCCCCGGCGCTGCGGGACGCGATACCCCACCGCGCCGAGCACCGCGTCCGTCGCGTCGGGGTCGAGGCGACCGGCGCTCGCCTCGGCCCGCAGCTCGGCTGCCGCCTCGTCCGGCGGTCCGCTCCGGACGGTGCGGGCGCGGCTCGCACATCGCCTGGTACACGTTCGCAGCGGCGAGGATCCGCGCCGGCCGTGAGATCGCGGTCCCCGAGAGCCCGCGCGGATAGCCCGAGCCGTCCAGGCGCTCCGCGTGCTGCACGATGACGTGCCCCAGCGGCGCGAGCGTCCCGGACGCATGCAGCATGCGCTCGGTCAGGTAGGGGTGCATCCGGACGCGTTCGCGCTCGCCCGCGCCGAGCGGCCCCCGCTTGTCCCAGATCGCGTTCGAGACTCCGAGCCGGCCGAGGTCGTGGACGAGTCCCGCGCGTCGCAGGAGAAGCACCTCGTCGTCTGGCAGTCCGAGGATGCGCGCAGCCTCGGCCGCGAGCTCCGAGACTGCGCGGGAGTGTCCGAGGAAGTACGGCGACTTCACGTCGGCGAAGTCGGCGAGCGCCTCGAGCGCGGCGTCGAAGCGTTCGCCCGAGACGACGACCGCGAGCGCGGGCTCGGCCTCGATCACCGTCTCCCAGGAGTCGACCGAGTCGAGCCCGGCGAAGATCGTGTCCGACTCGGCGCACAGCAGCGCCGAGATCGCCGGGTCGAACTGGCTCCCGCTGCGCTCCTGCGCGAGCTCGATCGCCCCCTCGGTTCCTCCCACGCGATGGGCGACCTCGACGAACTCCGCGACCTGCACGAGCCGGGAGGGAGCGGGTATCTGGTCTCCCTTCCGCCCATCGGGCCAGCCGCGGCCGTCCCAGCGCTCGTACGTGGCGATGAGGCTCTCGCTGACCCCCTCGGGCAGCTCGAGCCGCTCGGCGAGCGCTGCGGCGATGCGGGCGTGCTCCGCGACGACGCCGAGGATCTCGCGGCGCCCGGAGACCGCGAACTCCAGCCCGATGCGCAGCCGGTGCAGCGGCGGATTGCCTGCGCCCAGGCGGCGCACCATCGACACGACCGAGGCGAGGCTGCGAGCATCGGGGCCGTACTTCGTGGCCTTCAGGCCGATGTCGTCGCCGAACCACTTCGCCTGCTCGTGCGCATCGGAGTGGCAACCGACGTTGACAAGCAGCGCCGTGTAGTACACGACCGCGCGTTGCTGCTCGTCGAGCTCGAGGAGCTCCGCGAGGCGGAGCGCGATCAGCACCTGCCGCAGCACGTGCTCCATCGGCTGGCCGAAGCCGAGGTCGATACCGAGCGAGAGCGCGGACAGCAGCTCCGCCAGGCGGACCTGCGCGCGATCCCGATCGTCGCCCACGCGCAGGAGACTACTCTCCGAGGGTCATCCGCGACCATCCCGTGTCGCCTGTGTGCACCATGCCGTGATGCTCGCCGAGCGCCTCACCGCCCAGTGGCTCGCGGGGCCGCCCGCAGACGATCCCGTGGTCGTGGCCGAGCGGCTCCTGAGCATCCAGGCACAGGATCTGCGCGGCGCGCAGCTGGCGATCCGCGCGCGGACAGCGGGACTCTCGGTCACCGACATCCACAAGGCGCTGACGCTCGACAGATCGCTCCTGATCACATGGCTCAATCGCGGAACGCTGCACCTCGTCCGGCGCGAGGACTACGCGTGGCTGCAGGCCCTCACGACACCGCAGGTGCGCACGGCCAATGCGAGGGGCCTGGCCGTCCAGGGCGTGTCGCCCGACGATGCCGAGCGCCGCATCCGGGTCGTCGAGCGAGCACTCGCCGAGGAGGGGCCGCTCCCGCGCAGCGCCCTGCGCCAGCGGCTCGAGGCCGCGTCCGTGCCGACGGCCGGGACCGCGTTCCCCCACGTCATGATGCTCTCGGCGCTGCGCGGACACACGGTGCGAGGTCCGATGGCCGGCCGGGAGCAGGCGTTCGTCCTGGTGCGCGACTGGCTCGGGCCGGTCGACCGGGTCGATCGCGACCGCGCGCTTGCCGAGCTCGCGCGACGCTTTCTCGCGGGCCACGGGCCCGCGAGCGACCGGGACCTGGCCCGCTGGGCCGGACTCCCGTTGCGTGACGTTCGTGCGGGCCTGTCGGCGATCGCCTCCGAGCTCGAGGTGCGGGACGACGGTCTCGTCGATCTCGCCGGGCGGCCAGCGCCCGCGCCGATCCCGGGCCCGAAGCTCCTCGGCGCGTTCGAGCCGGTCCTGATGGGCTGGACGTCACGCGAGCCGATCCTCGCCGGCCACACCCGGCTCGTGACCAGCAACGGCATCTTCCGGCCGTTCGCGCTCGTCAACGGACGCGCGGTCGGCACGTGGAGGTTCCAGGGCGGAGCGGTCTCGCTCGAGCTCTTCGGAGAGGTCTCCGCCCGTGCCGCCAGGACGCTCGAGCGGGAGGCCGCCGACGTGAAGCGGTTCCTGGCGGGCGCAGGAGACCAGAGCGCCGTCTGACGACGGCCGCTCAGCCGAGCCAGCGCCGGAGGAACGCCTCGGTGCGACGCAGGGCTGCACGTCCCTGGGCGCCGGGCCACGAGTGGCTGCCGTGCGGGTACACGTACAGCGACGTGGGCACGCGGTGGGCCACAAGCGCGCGGTGCAGCGCGAGCGCACCCGAACGCAAAACCCAAAGGATGCCGTTGAGCACGCGCCGGTCATTTACACGCGGTACGCCACGCGGCTTGTTCGGCAGCATTGGCTTGATGGCGGCCCATTCATAATCGGTGAGTTCGTAGCGCATGATTAGAGGCTCCTATTTTGAGACCTTAACTCACGGCTAATGCAACGCGATCAATAGCAAAGTGACATTTCCAAAATTACCCGCTATGCGGCATGAAATAAGTTCAAAGCGGAACCTGCTCGGAACCAGTTGAGCTGCGGGCGCTGAATGAGTGCACGAGCGCCAGCGTTCGGTAGTGTCGTCCGCGTGGCGAACAATGCAGCTCACCGGACGGCCGGGCGCCATCGGCCACACCGACCAGGCTGATGCGGTCGTCCTCTCGAATGCGCTCGTAGTCATCCGGGCTCTGGAATGTCAGCGCCAGCAACCCCTGCTTTTTCAAGTTCAACTCGTGAATGCGCGCGAAGCTGCGGGCGATCACCGCCGCGCCGCCGAGAAGCCGTGGTGAGAGCGCGGCATGCTCCCGACTGCTGCCTTCGCCGTAATTGAGATCGCCGACCACCACCCAGCGGGTGCCGCGCGATTTGTAGTCGCGGGCAATTTTTGAAAAGGACTGATCGGTTTCACCCGAAAATACGTTTTTGCCGTGGCCCGCGTTGTCCGTGAAGGCATTGGTCGCGCCCATGAACATGTTGTCGCTGAATTTATCGAGGTGACCCCGGTAACGAAGCCATGGACCGGCCGGCGAAATGTGATCGGTCGTTGTCTTGCCCTTGCTTTTGAGCAGGACCGGCATGTCGAGAAAATCGCCGCCGTCCCAGGCGGGCCACGGCTCTAGGCGCTGGAGCCGTTCGCTATCGGCATTGATCTTCAGTTCGATATTTTGACCGGCTT
>CAVRYT010000008.1:0-10752 GCA_963725595.1 uncultured Thermoleophilia bacterium
TCGGGCACGGGCCGCTTCCTGCCCAGAGCGAGGTGATCGGCGCCGTCAACGACGCGACCGCGCCGACCGACGTGGTGGTCTGCGCTGCGGGTGCGATGCCCGGCGACCTCCACAAGCTGTGGCGGACGCGCGATCCGAAGGGCTACCACGTCGAGTACGGCTACTCATGCATGGGCTACGAGATCGCCGGAGGCATCGGCGTCAAGCTCGCGTCGCCGGACCGAGAGGTGGTCGTGCTCGTCGGCGACGGCTCGTACCTGATGATGCCGGGCGAGCTCGTCACGGCCGTCCAGGAGCGCCTGAAGCTGACGATCGTCCTTGTCGACAACCACGGCTTCAACTCGATCGGCGGCCTCTCGCGCTCGCTCGGGCTGCAGGGCTTCGGCACGCAGTACCGCTACGTCGACGGAGGGCGACCCGTGCTCGACGGCGATGACGACCCGACGCCGACGCTGCCGCTCGACCTGGTCGCGAACGCGGCGTCGCTCGGTGCTCGCGCCGAGCGTGCCGGCACGATCGACGAGCTGCGCGAGGCGCTCGTCCGGGCACGAGCTGCCGACGGGCCGAGCGTGATCGTCGTCGAGGTCGACCGCTACGAAGGCGTGCCGTCGTACGAGAGCTGGTGGGACGTGCCGGTGGCCGAGGTCTCCGAGCTGCCGGCCGTCCAGGCGGCGCGGCGCGAGTACGACGCCGCTCGCGAGGCGGAGCGTCGGTTCCTCTAGCGGAGTGAGTAGCCTTCGGAGATGGAGTCGGACGAGGTCGTGGTTCTGACGGTCGTGTCGGGAGAACCGGAGGCGGAGGTGGTCTGCGGGTTGCTTCGCTCGTCGGGAATCGAGTGCGCCTACCGTGACACGGAGGCGATCGATTCGCCTCTCGAGGACTTCACTGCCGCAGGTCCCCGGGAGATCATCGTGCGAGCGGCCGACCTGGAGGCTGCGCGGAGCGTGCTCGAAGCGAGCAGACGCTAGCTCGGCGCCTGGCCCGCCATCCGGAGCCCGATCGCCGCGACGCTGTCGCCGGCGTCCACCTCCGAGAGGCGCCCCTCGTACATCACGAGCACGCGGTCGTTGAGCGCGAGGATCTCGTCGAGGTCCTCGCTGATCAGCAACACCGCGGTACCGGCCTCGGCCGCCTGCACCAGGTACCGATGCACCTGCTCGACGGCGGACACGTCGAGACCACGTGTCGGCGAAGCCGCGACGAGCACGCGCGGGTTGGCGGCGAACTCGCGTGCGATCACCACTTTCTGCAGGTTCCCGCCGGAGAGGTAGTCGGTCTGCTGGTCCGTGCCCGAGCACTTGATCTCGAATGTGCTGATCGCTTCGGCCGCGCTCGAGCGCATCCGTCCCAGCCTGAGGAACGGCCCGCGCGAGGTCTTGCGGAACGCCTTGAGCGCCAGGTTCATCGCGATCGAGAGGCTCGGGGCGACACCCGTACCGAGGCGGTCCTCCGGCACGTAGCCGATCCCCGCCTCGAACGCCGACCGGGCATCGCCGTTACGCACAGGCCTGCCGTCGACGCGGATCGAGCCGCTCGTGCAGGGCCGCAGGCCGGTGATCGCCTCCGCCAGCTCGCGCTGGCCGTTGCCGGACACGCCCGCGATCGCGGCGATCTCGCCTGCCCGCACCGTCACCGACACGCCCTTGACGGCGGGGGTGCCGCGATCGCCCAGCACGTGGAGATCCTCGACCTGGAGCACCGGCACGCTCTCCTCGTGGGTCGTTCCCTCCCTCCTCACGATGTCGATCTCGCGGCCGACCATCAGCCCCGCCAGCGACTGCGGCGTCGCGTCGGCGGTCTGCACGGTGGCGAGCGACTTCCCCGCCCGGAGCACGGTGACGCGGTCCGAGACCGCCTTCACCTCGTGCAGCTTGTGCGAGATGAAGATGACCGTTCTCCCTTCGCCGGCGATTTGACGAAGCGTGACGAAGAGCGAGTCGGCCTCGTGTGGCGTGAGCACTGCGGTCGGTTCGTCGAGGATCAGGATGCGCGCCTCTTGATAGAGCGCCTTCAGGATCTCCACTCGCTGCTGTTCGCCGACCGAGAGCTGCCAGATCCGGGCGTGCGGGTCGACGCCGAGGCTGTAGCGCTCGCCGAGCTCGCGCACCTGCGCCTCGACGGCGGCTGGTTGGATGCGGAAATGACGGCCCTCGCCCCGGCGGTCGCCGAGCACGAGGTTTTCCGCCACGGTGAACCGGGAGACGAGGCGAAACTGCTGGTGGACCATCCCGACCCCCGCGTCGATCGCCTCGCGAGGCGACGCGAAGTCGACTTGCTCGCCGTAGAGGAAGATCGCTCCCTCGTCCGCTCGATAGAGGCCGGTGAGGATGTTCGAGAGCGTCGTCTTGCCGGCGCCGTTCTCGCCGAGCAGTGCGTGCACCTCCCCGGCTGCAGCCTCGAAGTCGACGTGGTCGTTCGCGACGACGGCGGGGAATCGCTTCGTGATTCCCCGCATCGAGACAGCCGGCGTTGCCACGGACATCAACGCTCCTCGCGCGCGTAGGGGTTGCCGAGCGCGGCGGGAGCGCCGAGGCGGCTTCGCGCCGTACCGGACGAGACGACGACGAGCACGACGATCGTCATCACATACGGCAACGCGTTCGTCCAGAGCACGGTCGGCCCGAGGTGGATGTTGCGGGCTTGGAGCTGCGGGGCGAGCGCCTGGAGCGCGCCGAAGAAGTACGCGCCGACGAGGCAGAGCTCGGGCCGCCAGAACGCGAAGATGACGAGCGCGATCGCGATCCACCCGGCACCGCCCGTGATGCCGTTCACCCACTGGGGCGTGATCGCGAGCGTGATCGTCGCTCCGCCGACACCTGCAAACGCGCCGCCGGCGAGCGTGTGGGCGTAGCGGTAGACGGTGACGTTGATCCCCATCGTGTCTGCGGCGGCCGGCGACTCGCCGACCGAGCGGACGTTGAGGCCGGGACGCGTGCGCGAGAGGTAGAGCCAGATCGCGATCACGCAGCCCCAGGAGAGGTAGACGAGCACGTTCTGCCCGAACACGACCGGCCCGACGACCGGCCAGCGTTGCATGCTCGCGGGGAACACGGCCTTGAAGGTGTGGGCGGCCGGCTGGTCGGCGAGGTTGAGGTCGTTGCCGAGATACGACGACAGCCCGGCCGCGCCCGCGAAGATCGTCAGCGCGAGGCCGGAGACGATCTGGCTCGCGCGTAGCGTGACCACGAGGAACGCGTGGATCGCCGCCATCAGCGCCCCCATGACAGCGGCGACGAGGATGCCTGCTGCGAGCGCGAGGTCCGTGGTCACGTGGAGGCGCTGGACGGCCCAGAAGCCCGTCACGGCGCCGACGAGCATCATCCCCTCGACACCGAGGTTGAGGACGCCCGACCGCTCCGCGAGCAGCTCGCCGAGTGACGCGTAGAGGAGCGGCGTTCCGTAGGCGACCCCCGAGGCGAGGAGGACGATGAGGAGGGAGTTGTTCACGCTGCGAGCTCCGCGACGGCGCCCTTACGCGTGCGGGTGATGCGCACCCGATGGCGGATCAGCACTTCTCCGCCGAGCGCCGAGAAGAGGATGATCCCCTGGATCATGCCGACGAGACCTGCGGGGAAGCTCGGCCCCTGCAGGGTGTTGCCGGCGTTCTCGAGCCCACCCATCAGGACGGCGACGAGGACGACCGCGAAGGGGTTGTAGCGGGCGAGCGCGGCGATCACGATCCCCGTGTAGCCGTAGCCGAGCTTCTGCAGGCCGTTGGGATCGCCGTCGAGTGAGTGCGCGAAGTCGCCGACCTGGCTTGCGCCACCGAGGCCCGCGACTGCCCCGGACACCGCCATCACGGCGAGGATCTTGCGCCGGACGCGCACCCCCGAGTAGCGTGCGGCGCGATCCGAGTCGCCGAGCACCTTCGCCTCGAACCCGAAGCGGGTCCGCTTGTAGAGCACCCAGAGGACGATCGCGGCGAGTACTGCGAAGCCGGCGCCGAGCGGGATCGTGATGCCGCCCTGGACGCCGATCGTCCATCCCGGCCAGACCGCCGACGCGGGCAACGGCTTGCCCGTCGGGAAGACGGTCGCGTTGAAGCCCTTCGTCTGGCGCCAGTACGACTCGCTCTCGAAGATCAGATACGTCAGCACGAGGCCGGCGACGTAGTTGAGCAGCAAGGACGTGAGGATCTCGTTGGTCTTGAAGAAGGCGCGCAGCACGGCGGGGATGAGCGCCCAGGCGAGGCCCCCGACGCAGCCCATCACCACCATCGTTGCGATCACGAACGCCTGCGAGCCGCTGCGGCCGCCGAAGTAGAGCCCTGCGGCCGAACCGGTGACCGCGCCCATGTACATTTGGCCCTCGGCGCCGATGTTGAACAGCTTCACCCGGAACGCCGCGGCTGCGGCGAGGCCGGTGAAGGCCAGCGGCGTCGCGACGATCAGCGTCTGGCTGAGCGACCCGGTCTGGATGAAGGCGGCGTCGAACAGCTGCCGGTAGGTGGAGAGTGGATCGTGCCCGGTCGCAAGGAGCACGACGCCCGCGACGACGAAGGCGAACACGACCGAGCCGACGGGCACGGCGACCGAGAGCCAACGCGGCTGGCGCAGCCTCCGGTCAAACGTGACGCGCATCCCGTCCTCTCATCGTCGGCCGGCCTCACGCTGTGGGAGGGGCGCCGATCGGCGCCCCTCCCACGCGAGCAGCCGTCAGCCCTTCGCGCTGCCGACCACACCCTTCACGAGCCAGTTCATGCCGTAGAGGCTGTTCGTGCCGCCCTTCAGGACTTGCATCTTCACGCCCTTGGCGACGCGCAGCTTCCCGCTCTGGTCGTAGAGCGGGCCCGTGAACTCGTAGAAGGACCCGTTCTCGATCTTCTTCTCGTACGTGGCGATCTTCGCCTTCGTCGCCGCTGTGACGCCGGTCCCGTACGCGGCGAGCTTCGTGAACCCGTCGTTGATCGTGCCGTAGTAGAAGCCCGACTTCCACGTTCCGGCCATCGCCGCCTTGACGCGCTTCAGGTAGTAGGGGCCCCAGTTGTAGACCGAGGCGGTCAGCCACGACTTGGGCGCGAACTTCGACGCGTCCGAGTCGTACCCGACCCACGGCACCTTCGCCGACTCGGCGTACTGGCCTGCCGCCGGGCTGTCCACGTTCTGGCCGATGACGTCTGCTCCGGCCCCGACGAGGCTCTGGGCGGCCTTCTTCTCCTTTGCCGGGTCGTACCACGAGTTCGTCCAGACGAGGCTGACCGTCGCTCCCGGGTGCGTGAGCTGCGCGCCCAGGGCGAACGCGTTCGCGTGCCGGATCACCTCGGGGATCGGGTAGGCGACGACGTAGCCGATCTTGCCCGTCTTCGATGCCGCCCCGGCGGCCATGCCGGACAGGAAGACGGTGTCCTCCGCCGCGCCGAAGTACTCGGAGAGGTTCTTCGCGAGGTCCGTGCCCGTCGCCTGCTCGAAGAGCACGCTCGGGTACTTCGCGGCCAGCTGCTTCGTGACCATGCCGTACGAGGTCGCAAAGATCATCTTGTAGCCCTGGGCGACGAGGCTCGCGACGGTCTGGTTGAACTGCGCGCCGACGGCGATGTTCTCCTTGTAGGTCGTCTGCACCTTGCTGCCGAGCATCTTCTGCACGTACAGCCGCCCCGCGTCGTGCGCCTGCGACCAGCCGCCGTCGTTGTGGACGGCGACGTAGATCCAGGCCACCTTGTACGGCGACGCGTTGTGGCTCGCCGAGCTCGTGAGCGAAGCCGCCAACGCGACGGCCGTCGTCAGGAGCAGCGCGAGCGCGAGCTTCATCCTGGTGTTCATTGTTCGTCTCCTTCGCTGATCATGGCGTGCGACAACCGTAAACCTCCGGCGGGCCGCACGGTAGAAGGTCCCGTGCCCGCACGATTCGAACGTGGGCCGGGCGGTAGTGGGCTGTTCGAGTAGCCGTGCACGACTATCGCGCGTCGATCCTCGTGCCGGTCTCGCCGGCGAGGGCCCGCTCGACGTTGGCGGGGTCGGTGATGATCGCCGTCTCGCCTCCTCGTTCGAGGAAGCCGATCACGGCGCGGATCTTCGGAGCCATGCTTCCTTCCGCGAAGTGACGGCCCTCCGCGAGCCGTTCCTTCGCTTCGGCGAGCGTCATCCGGGCGATCGGATGCTCGTCAGGCGTGCCGAACTCGAGCGCGACCTGCTCGACGGCGGTCGTGATCAGGAGCAGCTCGGCCCCGATCTGCGTCGCGAGCAGCGAGCAGGCGAGGTCCTTGTCGATCACCGCGGCAACGCCCTCGAGGTTGCCGTCGTCGCCTGCGACGACGGGAATGCCGCCGCCGCCGGTGGCGATCACGACGAAGCCGTTCTCGACCAGGGCTCTGATCGCGTCCTCCTCGACGATCCGGAGTGGCATCGGAGACGCGACAACGCGTCTCCAGCCGCGGCCCGCGTCCTCGCGGACGTCCCAGCCGTCTTGTTCACGCCGGCGCATCGCGGTCGGCTCGTCCATGAACGAGCCGATCGGCTTCGACGGCTCGGTGAACGCCGGGTCGTCGGTGGCGACCTCCATCTGCGTCACGATCGCCACGGCGTGGCGGTCCATCCCGAGGCGGCGGAAGTCGTTCTCGAGGTTCTGAGCGAGCGCATAGCCGATCGCGCCCTGGCTGTCGGCGCCGCAGACGTCGAGCGGGACCTCGTGCAGCTCGTGGGCCGCAAGCTCCGACCGGCGGAGGATGAAGCCGACCTGCGGCCCGTTGCCATGGCCCACGACCACGTCCCAGCCGTCCTCGATCATCGCGGCGATGTGCCAGCACGTTTCACCGGCGGCGATGTACTGGTCGCGCACCGACTGATGCTGCTTGTCGTGGATCAGCGAGTTGCCGCCGATCGCCACCACGGCGCGCCGCGCGGCCATCACGCTCCTCCATATCCGCCCATCGTCAAGGCGGTCAGCGCCTTCGCGATGTGCATGCGGTTCTCGGCCTCGTCCCAGACGACCGAGTGGGGGCCGTCCATGACGGCGTCGGTCACCTCGCGGCCACGATCGGCCGGGAGGCAGTGCAGGTAGAGCACGTCCTTCGAGGCGAGCTCCAGCTTGGGCTCGTCGCAGATCCAGTCCGCGTACGCGCCCGACTCGGCGAGCGCCTTCGACTCGTCCGTGAAGGCGTCGAGCCTGCCCCACGACTTCGGGTAGACAACGTCGGCGTCCTCGAAGGCCTCCTCCATCGACGGGGCGAAGGTGATCTTCGTCCCGTTCTGGGCTGCGAGCGCCTGCGCGTTCTCCAGCACCTCGGGCATCAGGTCGAAGCCCGGCGGGTGCGCGAGCACGACGTCCATCCCGAACCGCGGGAAGAGCGTCGCGACGCCCTGCGGCACCGACAGCGGCCGGGCGTACGAGGGGGCGTAGGCCCAGGTCATCGCGACCTTGAGGCCCCGCAGGTCGCCGCCGCGATGCTCGCGGAGCGTCATCAGGTCGGCGAGCGTCTGCGTCGGGTGGTCGACGTCGCACTGCAGGTTGATCAGCGGAATGTCGGCCCACTTCGCGATCTCGCGCATCCAGGCGTTGCCCTCGTACGGGGCGAGGTCGTGCCGGATCGCGATCCCCTCGCCGTAGCGCGAGAGCGTCAGCGCGGTGTCCTTCGGGCTCTCGCCGTGGGAGACCTGGGTGCGGTCGGCGTCGAGGAAGATCGCATGGCCGCCGAGCTGGGTCATCCCGGTCTCGAAGGCGTTTCGGGTCCGAGTCGACTTGTCGAGGAACAGCATGTAGAGGGTCTTGTCGGGCAGCAGACGGTGCGGCCGGCGTGCGCGGCGCGCCTCCTTGAGCTCGCCGGCGACCGCCAGCACCTCGTCCAGCTCGTCGGTCGTCCAGTCGATCGTCTCGATGTAGTCGCGGCCGGTGAGCGCCGTCCGGTCGACGATGAGAGATGTGGTCATTGCTTCCTCGCTTTCATCAGCTGTTGCTGGCCGAGGCCGAGCCCGAGGTATTCGGGAATCGGCTGCTGGCCGGGGACGGCAGGGACGGGCGCCGGGCCGGTGGTCGCCGCGGGAGGGCGAAGCCCCACGAGGTCGTCCGGCGTCACGGGCAAACGGTTCAGTCGGCGGCCGGTCGCGGCGCGCAGGGCGGCGACGACCGCCGGCGCGGCGACGACGGTTGCAAGCTCGCCGATGCCTTTCACGCCGTACGGGGCGCCCGGCTCCGGCTCCTCGACGAACTCGGTCACGATCGGAGGGACGTCCAGGATCGTCGGGATCAGGTAGTCGGTGAACGAGGCGTTGCGGATCGCGCCGCCGTCGAGCCGCACCTCCTCCATCAGTGCGAGACCGAGGCCCATCGCGGTTCCGCCCTCGACCTGGCCCTCGGCGCCATGCGGGTTGATCACGTGACCGGCGTCCTGCACCGCGGCGATCTGCAGCACGCGCACGAGCCCGAGCTCCTCGTCCACCTCGACCACCGCGCGCTCGGCTGCGAAGGAGAAGCTGACATGGATGTCGCCCTGCCCGTCCTCGTCGAAGCCGGTGGTGGGGCGGTGGTGGTAGACGAAGGTCCGCGAGACGGGCTCCTCCGGGGTTGTGTCCCCGAGGACCGCCCGCAGCTCGCGGCAGGCGCCGAGGACGGCGCCACCGGTCATCGTGGTCTGCCGCGAGGCGGAGGTCGAGCCGGCCGAGCCGCTCTCGGTCGACGCCGGATCGAAGAGGACCTCGTCGACGCCGAGCTCGGTGCGGACGATCTGGGCGAGCACCGTGTAGAGCCCCTGGCCGTAGTCGACGGCCGCCGTGCGGATCGTCGCGACCGGCCCGTCCGGGCCGGGGCCGATCGTGACCGTCGCTTCGGCGGCGTCGTCGAAGCCCTCGCTGTAGGCGACGTTCTTGAAGCCGAGAGCGAACCCCACTCCGCGACGGAGCGACTCGCCGCGGCTGACGTTTCCGGCCCCGCCGGGATAGGCGATCGGGCCGCGCCTCGCCGCCGGCTCGACGTCGGGGAGGGGGATCGCGCGGCAGCGCTCGACTACCTCGCGCGCCGGCGCGCTCCCCATGAGTACCTGACCGGTGGGGAGCACCGAGCCGGTGCCGACCACGTTGCGCAGCCGCAGCTCGACGGGGTCGATCCCGAGCCTCGCGGCCAGCTCGTCGAGTGCCGACTCGTAGGCGAAGCAGACCTGGGGGGCGCCGAATCCGCGCATCGCGCCGCAGGGCGGGTTGTTCGTATAGACGACCGACCCCTCGATGCGCACGTTCGCCACCTCGTACGGCCCGGCTGCGAACGTGGCGGCGTTGCCGATCACCGCGGGGGACGACGACGCGTAGGCGCCGCCGTCGAGCAGAAGGCGGACGTCGGCGGCGACGAGCCGGCCGTCGCGCGTCGCCCCGTAGCGGATCCAGCTCCGAGACGGATGGCGGTGGACGTGACCGTGGAACGACTCCGCGCGCCCGTAGACGATCTTCACCGGGCTCCCGGTACGGAGCGCGAGCAGGCAGGCGTGCGCCTGCATGTGCAGGTCCTCGCGCGAGCCGAACGCGCCGCCGACGCCGGCGAGCGTGATCCGCACCTTCTCCTCGGGGAGGTCGAGGCACGCGGCGAGCTGCTGGCGGTCGGCGTGCAGCCACTGGGTCGCGACGTGCAGGTCGACGCCGCCGTCGGCCGCCGGGACGGCGAGGCCGCCCTCCGGCCCGAGCGCGGCCTGGTCCTGCATCGCCGTCTCGTAGTAGCCCTCGACCCAGATGTCTGCCTCGGCGTTCTCGGGGTCACCGCGCACGATGTGGACGTGCCGCAGGATGTTGCCGAACTCGTGCACCCGCGGCGCGTCGTCCTCGAGCGCCTGCTCCATGTCGGTCACTGCCGGGAGCGGCTCGTACTCCACTCCGATCGCGCGGACGGCGGCCCAGGCTTCCGCGAGCGTCGCCGCGGCGACGAGCGCGACCGGCTCGCCTTCGTAGCGGACGACGTCGTCCGCGAGCACCGGTTGGTCGCAGAACTCGAGCCCGAACGTCGGGCGTCCCGGCACGTCGGCCGCCGTCAGGACGGCGGCGACGCCCGGGGCGCGCCGCGCGGCCGACACGTCGAGCACGCGGATCCGCGCCGAGGCGTGCGGGCTGCGCAGGGTGACGCCGAAGAGCATCCCCGGAAGGGAGAGGTCGCTACCGTACGCATAGGCGCCCGTCACCTTCGGGACGCCGTCGACGCGACGCGCGCTCTCGCCGATGCCCTGTGCGATCCGGGCGGCGGTGCTCACGAGACCGCCCCCGCGGCAAGATGGACGGCGTCGACGATCTTCTGGTAGCCGGTGCAGCGGCAGAGGTTTCCCGCGAGCGCCTCGCGGATCGTCTCGTCGTCCGGATTCGGGTCGCGTTCGAGCAGGTCGACGGCCGCGACCACGAGACCGGGTGTGCAAAAACCGCACTGGACCGCGCCGGCGTCGAGAAATGCCTCCTGCACCGCGTGTAGGTGCCCGCCCTGGGCGAGCGCCTCGACGGTGCGCACCTCGCACCCGTCGGCCTGCACGGCAGGGACGAGACATGCGCAGACGATCGAGCCGTCGAGCCACACCGAGCACGAGCCGCACTCGCCCTGCTCGCACGCGTTCTTGGCGCCGACGAGCCCGAGGTCGTCCCGGAGCACCGCGAGCAACGAGCTGCCGGGGGCAGCCTCGAGCTCCTCCACTGCACCGTTCACGGTCGTCCGGATCAGCATCCCGCCTCCCTCCAGTCGGCGAGCGTCCAGGCGAGGGCCCGGCGCGCGAGTACGTCGACCGCCAGGCGCCGGTAGGAAGCCGAGCCGCGCACGTCGTCGATCGGCTGCGCCCCGGCCGCCGCGAGCCGGCCGAAC
>CAVRYT010000009.1:0-284497 GCA_963725595.1 uncultured Thermoleophilia bacterium
GATGTGCTTATGCTGTAGGCACGGTGTATCTGCGGGTGACGCAGCGGCGCAACAAGGGTGGCGATGTCGTTCGCTACCTGCAGCTGGCGCATAACGAGCGCAACGAGCGTGGCGTGCCGGTCGCGCGGGTGATCCACACGTTCGGGCGCGAGGACGAGGTCGACCGCGAAGCGCTGGCGCGGCTGGTGGCGTCGATCTCGCGCTTCTTGGAGCCCGAGGCGGCGCTGGCGGCCGGCGCTCCGGCGGGGTTTGACTTCCTGGAGGCGCGCGAGCAGGGCCGCCCGCACGTCGTGCGGGCGTTGTGGTCAGAGCTGGGGATCGGCCGCGCGCTCGCGCGGGTCGCGGGCTCTCGCCGCTACCGGCGCGAGATCGAGCGCGAGGTGTTCGCGATGGTCTGCGCAGCGCACGATCGCGCCGGCGTCCAAGCTCGAGGCGACGCGCTGGGCGCCCAGGGAGGTCGTACTGCCGGGTGTCTCAGAGCTCACCGACGATGGCCTGTACAGCGCGATGGATTTCCTGCTTGAGTGCTCAGAGCGGGTGCAGGAGGCGGTCTTCTTCTCGGTCGCGAACCTGCTCAACAGCGAGGTCGACATCATCTTCTTCGACACGACCTCGACGTACTTCGAGATCGAGACCGCCGAGGACGAG
Organism: uncultured Thermoleophilia bacterium; assembly: GCA_963725595.1. Lineage (GTDB taxonomy): Bacteria > Actinomycetota > Thermoleophilia > Gaiellales > Gaiellaceae > PALSA-600. Next base: position 649 of record CAVRYT010000009.1, read on the forward strand.
GCACGACCTCGACGACGCGGGCGCGGGCGAAGCAGCCGACGCGGGTGAGGCGGGCGACGCGCCGCTGACCGAGGCCGGGCTGCGGCGTCTGGGGCACTCCAAGGACCATCGCCCCGACCGCCCGCAGGTTGTGATCGGGCTGGCCGTCACCCGCGACGGGGTTCCGGTCAGGGTGTGGGTGTGGCCAGGCAACACCTCGGACCAGACGGTGATCGAGTCCGTCAAGGACGACCTCGGAGGCTGGAAGCTGGGGCGCTGCGTGTGGGTGGTGGACTCCGGCTTCTCAAGCCAGGAGAACCTGCGCTACCTGCAGCGCGCGGGCGGGCACTACATCGCGGGGATGAAGCTGCGCTCCGGGACCGCGGAGGCCAGGCTCGCCTTGCAGCGCCAGGGCCGCTACCACACCGTCGCTGACAACATGACCGTCAAGCAGGTGATCGTCGGCGACGGGCAGGCGCGCCAGCGGTTCGTCGTGGCGCGCAACCCGCGCGAGGCCGACCGCGACCGCACGCGGCGCGAGCAGACGATCACGCGGCTCGAAGCCGAGCTGTCAAAGCTCGAGCAGACGCGCGGCAAGGCGCACGAGAAGGCCGCCTGCAAGCTGCGCGCGCACCGCAGCATGGGCCGCTACCTGCGCCAGACCAAGACCGGCCGGCTGATGATCGATCGCTCAAAGATCCGCGACGAGGCGCGCCTGGACGGCAAGTACCTGATCAGCACCTCAGACGACACGCTCACGCCCGAGGACGTCGCGCTGGGCTACAAGAACCTGCTCGAGGCCGAACGCGGCTTCAAAGACCTCAAGGGCACGCTGCTGATGCGCCCCGTCTTCCACCGCAAGGAAGACCGCATCCGTGCGCACGTGCTGGTCTGCTTCCTCGCTCTGGTCATCGTCCGTGTCGCCGAGATCCGCGCCGGTGACACCTGGCGCACGATCGGCGACGAGCTCGGCCGCATCAAGCTCGGCCGGTTCCGCTCACCCGACGGCGAGTTCACCCAACGCACCGAGCTGACCGCCGACCAACGCCAGCTCCTCAAGAAGCTCGGAGTCCCCGAGCCACCACGCTTCGGCGACATCACCCCCGCCCCAGCCAAGCAACCGTAGGCACACGCCGCACAAGCGCACAAACCCTCGAAAACCCGCGCCACACGCGGGTTTTCCGCTTCAACACGTGCCTACCAACTTCGGAAGTCCGGCTGAGCCTCCAAGCGGAATACCGCGCCCGCCCGCGAGATCGCTACACGGCTCGCGGGCGCCGCGCCGCTCGGCCGCCACACGCGCCAATGCACGTGCGAGACCACGGGCGAGCTCCGGTAGGGCGTCCGGCTTGGTCTTGACCAATTTCAGCAATCGCAATTACGTGACATCGCGTCCGCGGCCGCCGGAGCAGAGACCTCCTTTCGCGATGCAGCGGGCATCTCGACGACACCAACGCTCGACCTGCTCCGCGCGGACACCGGGACCGCGCTGACAGAGTGCTGAGTCCCGGATAGCCCAGAACCAGGGTCGGACGTCACGAGACCCGTTAGCGGTCCCAACGCCACCCAGCAAGCGCACCGCCGCTTGCATTCCTCTCGCCCAGCAAGCACGAGGCCGTCAATGCGAAGTGCTGGTCCCCGGCGCCATCTGTGCTGGCTTTGATGAGGAGCGGTCGTATTGACCCGGACCATTGGGCCGAATTGCTTCTGGTCGTATACCGCAAGTGAGCTGCGCGGCCGCGCAGACTCTCGCAGCCGCGCGCATGCGAAAGCTCGCGCCCAGCGGATTTCGCTAGTCGCGCAGCGCGCCGCAGCTGACGTTGACAATCGCCGCCGTCATGCTGCGCGCCCAGTCGGAGGCGGCGAAGACGGCGGCGTTGCCCACGTCCTCGAGCGTCGCGGCCCGACCGAGCAGCGTCTGCCGCTCGATCATCTCGACGATCTCCTCGCGGCCGTCGAAGCCCTCGGGGAGCGATTCGGGCACCCCTCCGCTCGCGAGCGTGACGACCCGGATTCCGTGCGGGCCCAGCTCGACGGCGAGCTGGCGTCGGATCGTCTCGATCGCGTCGAACGCGACCTGGGTGCCTCCCAGGTAGTAGTCGCGCATCGGGCCGCTGCGGTCGCCGGGGCCGCCGAAGGCGAGGATCACGCCCGAGCGCTGGCGGATCATGTGGCGCGCGGCCGCCCTCGCGGTCAGGAACGTCGTCCGCGCGGCCGTCTCCAGCGGCGCCATGAAGTCGTCGACCGCCATCTCGGCGAGCGGGGTTCCGTGGGTGTGCGGGTGCGTGATCAGGTTGAAGGAGATGTCGATCCCGCCGGCCTCCGCCGCGACCGCGTCGGCATGCCGGTCGACCGCCTGCTCGTCGAGTGCGTCGACCTCGGCGGTCTCGGCCGCTCCTCCCGTTGCGCGGATCGCCTCCGCGACCTCTTCGAGCGTCGCCCGGGTGCGGCCGGCGAGGAACACCCTCGCCCCCTCGCGGGCGAAGGCCCGGGCCACTGCCCCGCCGATCGATCCGCCGCCTCCGTAGATGACAGCGCGCTTGTTGTCGAGCAACATCGAATGCCTCCTTCTGTTCAGCCGCCGTTCCGGGGCGAGCAGGCCGCCATCCGCTCGAGCAGCACTGCCCGCTCGCGGGCGTTGTGGGTGAGCGATGCGGCGCGGTCGAACTCCGCCCGCGCCTCGTCGTCGCGACCGAGCTTCGCGAGCAGGTCTCCGCGCACGGTCGGCAGCAGGTGGTAACCGCGCAAGGCGGGCTCGGAGACGAGGGCGTCCACCAGCTCGAGCCCCGCCTCGGGGCCGAACGCCATTCCGACGGCGACCGCGCGGTTGAGCTCGACGACCGGCGAGGGCAGGAGCTGGGCGAGCCCGTCGTAGAGAGCGACGATGCGCTCCCAGTCCGTGTCGCCGGCGACCCGGGCGCGCGCGTGGCAGGCGGCGATGGCCGCCTGGAGCGCGTACGGCCCCAGGGCGCCGCCGGTGCTCTGCGCACGATCGAGCGCGGCGAGGCCGCGGCCGACGAGCAGCCAGTCCCAGCGCGACCGGTCCTGGTCGAGCAGCAGTACCGCTTCCCCGGAGGGGCCGATCCGCGCGCGGGAGCGCGATGCATGCAGCTCCATCAGGGCGACGAGGCCGGGTACCTCCGGCTCCGCGCCGGAGCAGCTCAGCCGGGAGGATCGCCGGACCGAGAGCCTCGGAGCGCCTCGCTCGACTCACGCTCGCGGCCGGCGATCCAGTCCAGCCGGCGGCGCGCGGTAGCGCGACCCGCGCGTCGGTCGAGAGCACGGGATGGCAGGTCGTGAAGATGAGGCGCAGGAGATCGTCGTCGAACGGATCGTCGATCTCGGCCTCCAGATCGGGGTTCTCGATCTGGCCCTGGATCTCGAGCTCGCGCCCCAGCTCCCGCGTCTTTCGCTCGTGGACCTCGGCTCGGCGCAGGCGGTCGACCGCCCGGTGCTTGGCCGTGCCCATGAGCCAGGCGCCCGCGTTGTCCGGAACTCCCGACTCGGGCCACTGGTCGAGGGCGACAACGAGCGCCTCCTGCGCCAGATCCTCGGCAACGCCGACGTCGCGCACGATCCGCGCCACGCCAGCGATCAGCCGCGGCGACTCGATTCGCCAAACGGCGTCGATCGTGCGGTTGACGTCACTCGCCGGCACGCTGGATCGTCGGCGCCGCCCGCCAGCTACCGGTTCGCCTCGGCCTGCTCCCGCAGACGCGCCTCCTGCTCGCGCAGCTCAGGGGTGAACGCGTCGCCGAAGTCGTCGGGCTCGAACACTGGCCGGATCTCGACCACGCCGTCCGTCCCGTCCGGATTGGGCATGCGCTTGACCCACTCGATCGCCTCGTCCAGGGACTTCACCTGCCACAACCAGTAGCCCGCGAGGAGCTCCTTGGTCTCGGCGAACGGGCCGTCGATCACCTTGCGCTCGCCGCAGCAGTCCGGGGAGCGCCGCCGAATACTTGTGCTACGGAACGGGAGAACCACTCTCGGGGGACGAGCTCGCGCGCCCGCCACGCCACGCGCCTGCTGTCGTTCCGGCGGAGCAGTCAGATCGCGATCGCGACCACGCTTCATCCCTGCTAAGCACGAGCTAGGCGCCGTGCGTACACCGCTTCTGGAGCTCTTCCGTTGCGCAGGCCAGTCAAGGTCCGAGAGCGCGTCTGCTGGACGCCCCGGTGGATTACTGGACGTCCGTAAACTATAAACTACAAGGACGCGTTTCCCGGACTTTCCCTCGGCAGACCAGAGGGAAGTCTCTGGGCGGCGCGCCTCGAGAATGAATCTGTTCCTCAGTTCGGGCACCGGGGGGCGTGCCGCCAGTTCTGCAATGACCTCCTGGCAAGCCGGATCGTGACGCGCGCAGCGGGTCGTCGCCTGCTTTTGCACCCCTCGATTGCCTACTCGCAGAACGCGATAAACGGTATCCCGATGAGAACGACCTTGTGGGTCTTGGTGTCCACAGCGAACTGCAGCTTGCCACCGCCGCTCTTGGGGATCCGCACGAGCGTGACGCCAAACGTGTGATCTGTGGAGTGGTCGACCTGTGCCTTCCGGTAGACCGCCTTGATCTTTGCGATCGTGGCACCGACACCGACACCGCGCGCAGTCGCGCCGCCTCGGACGCTGATATCTGCGACCTTGCGGGGCAAGCTCATCGTGAAGTCGACGTTGCCCTTCAGTGGAGCGTTCAGCGGAGCAGAGCGCGCGTTCGGACCGGCGAGCTCACAGCCTTTCTTGATTCTTCCGACCAGGTGCTGCGCTCGGAGCTGCGTGTACGTTTCACCCAGCTTGACCTTGCCGACCCCGGCTGGGGTGACCCGTTCGGCCGCTGCCGTGACCGAGTTACGGGGGGAAGCGTCAACGACAGCCGCCGCCGACTCCGACGAGCAATGCGAGTGCGACGCAAATACCGGCTATACGCAGAGTGAACATGTGGGAAACCTACCGAGTCCGCCCAGACACCGCACGTGTCGGCCGCATCCGGCCGCCCCGCCGCGGGCCCGCCTGGCGGCCGTTGGCTGCGGTCACCTACGAGCGCTCGTTGATCTGGCTTCGAGCAATGGACGAATCTCGAAAGCTGACGCTCGGGCTCGCCTTACTTCTGCTCCATCGGCCATCGCAGCAGTGCCGGCCGACGTCGACCTCGCACCCCCTCCTGAAGATCAGGAGCACTGTCGTCGCGGCGAGCCGCCAGACGCCTCCTTCCTCGGCTGAGCGACAGTCCACGCCGAGGACCGCTTGCCAGCGCCCAGCTAGCGACCGGGCGGCCGATCGGACAAAGCAGAAGTCCGAACAGCGCCGATGATTACTGCTCGTTTGGAACGATTCCAGCATTCTGCGCGCCGGTCGTCCGGGCGCCCGCGACGCGCCCGGTTCCGTTCCGGAGCAGTCGTGTCCGGACGCTCGGATCGCCTTCCGTGGCTTCTGCTCCGTCGGGAAGGGGCAGTCTGTCAAGCGTTGCTTCGCACAGCAGCGGCTCGTCCCACTCGGGCGTCTCGGAGTCAGCTGTGGGACGCCCTCGCCTCGCGAGTGATGCGCTTCCTGCGGTCTTCCCCTCGCACTTGGCACGCCGCAGCTCAACGCGCACCGGTGGTGCCTGGCCCCTTATTTGATCGCGACGATCATTGAGTCGGGCCCGACGAGATGCTCAGCGCGTGCGCTCGTGAAACCTGCGGCCCGCATCCATTCGAGGCCCTCGGCTACCGTGTAGTCGAACCCGCCGTGGGTCTCGATCAGCATGTTCAGGCTCATGAGCAAACCGAACACGTTCTGCGAACGGTCATCGTCGATGATCGACTCGTACACGATCAGCGCGCCGCCCGTGGGCAGCGCGTCATACGCCTTCGCGATCAGTGCCTGCTTCTCCTCAACGTTCCAGTCGTGCAGGATGTGGCCCATCAGCAGCACATCGGCCGCCGGCAGCTCGCCGGTGAAGAAGTCGCCCGGCACAAAGGCCAACCGCTCACCGAGTCCGTTCTGCTCTACGTACTCCTCGAACACAGGGGCGATCTCAGGCAGGTCGAACCCATACCCGGTGAGGTGCGGGTTGGCAAGCGCAATCTGGACCGCGGTGTCGCCTTGCGCGGTCCCAATGTCGGCGAAGGTCTTGTAGTCAGCCCACGGGAACCGTGCGGCGATCTGCTGGTTCGCGCCGTGACTAATCCCGGTCATCGCGGCGGCGAACTGCTTCAGGCGCGCAGGATCGGCATACAGCTCTTGGAAGAACGGCACGCCACCACCCTTGGCCTCGTTCTGCAATTCGCCGGTGCGCAGCGCTTCCGTGAGGCTGTTCCAAAAGCCAAACAGCCGAGCATTGGCCATCTCAAGGATCCCGCCCACGTACGACGGCTTGCGCTTGTCAAGAAATGCGTCTGTGTCGGACGCGTTGCGATAGACGCCGTCGGTCCGCTCAAGGAACCCAAGCCCGACAAGCGCATCCAAGAAGTCGGGAGCCGACCGCGGATGCAACCCAGCGCGCGCCTGCAGCGTCTCAAGATCCTGCGGATGGCCCGCGAGCTGGGTAAATAGCTCCATCTCGATCGCGCTCAGCAGCGTCTTTGAAGCCCAGAACCCCAGGCCGACCTGCATGATGTGCTCGGGGGACAGTGGAGCACCGGTCGACGCCGACGCAGCAGATGTACTCACGCTCACTCCCTCCGGTCTTGGACGCGTTCCGCTCGCGACGCTATCGCATTCATGCCGGAAGCGCGCGTTTCTATTCGCGATCACGCGACGGCCGCTGAGAACGAGCAGCCGCCGCCCGGACAGACAAGCAGCGGACTGCTCGTCTGCCCGGACGATGCAGCAGCGACGGCAAGCTGTGCCGGTCCTGAGGACGAGGGGCACTCTCACGAAGACGAGGCGCGAGACGCCCCCTTCCTCGACCAAGCGGCTCCGCCAAGTGGAGCGCTTGCCAGCGGCCGGCTAACGACGGGGCGCCCCATCCCCCAAAGAGGCAGTCTCGGACGCGTCGACAACTACTGCCCCTCCGGCCGAAGGAGCCATCGGTCCGCGCGCCGTCCCGCTACCCCTTCTGGTGCCAAGCGGCAGCCCGCTCGACACGCAGATGTGATCGCGCCCGCCGGATAGGCCGGTGCTGCTAGCCCAGCGGAACGGTCCCGTTCGCTGCTCCTTATGGAGTACCGCATGTCCGGACCGCGGTTGAACGGACGACCCGTCGGGGTGCTCGCAGGTTGTTGGCGATGAAAGTCTGCAGGGCGGATCGCAGCTGGGTCGAGATTGTGAGTGCCCGGGCATGCATGCAGCGGGGTTGCGAGTGAGGTCTTCCTTAGGCGAGCCGGTTGATCTACTCGTCGATCGTGAGCAGGTCTGCTTGGCTGGGGAACACCTTTTCGCACAGCACTCGATGGACCTCGTCGTCGTTGTCGATGCAGCCGTCCGAGAGCACCGTCAGCGAGAAGTCGAGGTCGGCCGCTTGGCGCAGCGTCGAGAGTACGCAGCCGCTGGTGGCGATTCCGCTCAGTACCAGCGCGTCGATTCCGCCGGCCCGTAGGATGATGTCGAGGTCGCTGCCTGCGAACGCGCTCACTCGGCGTTTGGTGATCACCACATCGCCTGGCTGCGGCGCGAGCGGGGGGTGCAGCTCGCTCGACCGGCCCTCGATGAAGCCGCCCCGCTGCGCGATCGCTGCGAACAGCGGGTTCCGCGGTGTGAAGTCAGGATGGCCGTCGCGGAAGCCGACCTTGACGTAGATCACTCGTACGCCGGCGCCTCGCGCCGCTGTGGCCGCCCGGACGAGCCGCTCGGTCAGGCTCGGGTCGCCGAAGCGCTCGACGATCTCGGGCTGCACATCCATGATCAGCAGCGCGGTCCGCCCGCAATCCATCATCTGATCCTAGTTTGAGCGGTAGCGCGATTGCGGGACGGAACGGTTGAGAATCCGATAGACATGTTCGCGGAATCAGGTATGCATCGATGAGCGACATCCGTAGCGAGCGCTCGCTCGGGTCGCGGCGCTGACGCCGTGCGGCCGATCGAGCAGCAGATCATCCTCATCACGGGCGGCACTGATGGCCTCGGCCGGGCGGTGGCTAGCGAGCTCGCCGGTCAAGGCGCGACGCTTCTGCTTCACGGCCGCAGCGAAGAACGCGGCAAGCGCACGCTCGCCGAGATCAATGCGCAGACCGGCAACAACAAGCTGCAGTACTACCGGGCTGACTTCGAATCATTCTCCGAAGTTCGCGACCTCGCTGAGCGCATTGAGGCCGAGCACGACCGGCTCGATGTCCTGCTCAACAATGCAGCCCTCGGGATCGACCCCGTGCGGCGTGTCACGGCCGACGGGCATGAGTCAACTTTCCAGGTCGACTATCTCGCGCCGTACATGCTCAGCTACCTGCTCGAGACGTTGCTGATCGCATCGGCACCGAGCCGAATCGTCAACGTCGCGTCGGCGGGCCAGGCGCCGATCAACTTCGACGACATCATGCTCGAGCGAAGCTATGACGGAATGCAGGCCTACTGCCAGGCGAAGCTCGCCGACGTGATGCTGACGATTGACCAAGCCGCAGAGCTGTCCGGAACCGGTGTAACGGTCAACTGCTTGCACCCAGCGTTCAACATGCCAACCAAGATCGTCACCCACATGTTCACACCCCAAAGCAAGATCGCCGACGGCGTACGCTCGACCGTTCGACTTATAACCGACCCGGGAATGGAGAACGTCACCGGCCGCTACTTCGACCAAACCCAAGAAGCTCGCGCCCTTCGCGATGCCTACGACGAGCGAGCGCGTGCCCGACTGCGGGCCGTCGCTGAGCAGCTGACCGGCGTGTCCCGCGATCGCTCGAGGTCCGCACCAGACTGAACACCAGCCCTGGCGCCTGCCGCGATCGTCGACATCAGACAGCAGCCAGGCCGTGCCTCTGTTGCGCCATGCCGAACAGCGGCAAACCGGAACAGATCGACGATGACGGCGCCGGGCACAGGCACGAGATCGACCGGTCAGAAATCGCGATGAACGAATGTCATCGAAGGGCTCTCCCTTTCGCTCACGCTGAGCAGCCACGGCGGCTCCGTCCGGCGGTTCCGTTCAACCGGCAGCAGAAACACGGCGGCGTCAACGGCGGCACGCTCGCTTTCGCGCTCCGCTCGCCGTCGCGCCGTCGATTACCAGGCGCATGGAATCAACGGGATCCAAGCGCTCGGACAGCTGCGCGCTCAGGACAGAGGTCGGCAAGCACCGCTCATCCCGCTCGCCGGCGAAAGAGGTCGTCTCAGCCGCCGCGACGAGCGTACGCCTGGTCCTCCTCAAGAGCGACAACGACGGGTTGCTGTTCCGTTTGGCCGCGGGGATCCGGCGGTCTCGATCAGGGTGCGCGCCGGGCGGATGGGTAGCCCAGCCCGTCGCGGCTGGGTGTCTTCATAGTCGTCCGTTGTCGCGCAGCCAGGTCAGCGCTCGAATCGTGACGTTGCCGCGCCAGTCGGGCGTCTGCGCCGGCGACCAGGCCAACCAGTCGAACATCCAGCCGCCGTCTTCCTGCTGTCCGGACTCGACGGCGTCGAGGTGAGCCTCGACCTGGGTCTCGCTGACAAGGCCGCGCGAGCGGCTGCCCGGGCGGGGCGAGAGGTCGAGCGGGCGCAGCGCCTCGCCCTCGACGCCGCCTACGGGCGCGACCGCCGACGGACCGACGCGGTTGGCGAGCGACGCGATCGCCGCACGAGCCTGCTCGGCGTCAGGGACGGCGTCGAGGAACGCGCAGGCGTACTTCAGCCAGTATCCGCCGGGCTGCTCGGTTGTCTCGATCGAGCGCCAGGACCAGCTGGTGGCGCGGTCCAGCCAGCCGTCGCTGTTCGCGCCGCCGGCGTGAAGGCCCGCGGCCAGCGCGAGCGTCAGGAACGATCCCGGCTCGGGCTGTAACCCGTTCCACCAGGGCGCGTGCGGGTACTTCTCGAAGCCGGGCAGCGCAGGTCGGGCTCCAGCGCGTGGCCGAAGCCGCGTCTGGGTTGCGGTAGCCGTGCAGCGTTTCGATCACCGGCTGAGCGGGTCCGTCGGCGAATAGCAGGATGTAGCGGTGGCGGTCCACCAGGCGGGCGGCGGACCAGATGAAGTTCTCGGCGGCGGGGTAGTCGATCAGCACGCCCAAGCACGCTACGCGGCGGTGGGCGTGCGGTCTTTGAGGAATCGGACAGGCGAGATGCCGGCGAGACGCGTGACCTCGGCGGTCATGTGGGCCTGGTCGGCGTAGCCGGCATCGAGAGCCAGCTCGACCAGCGGCGCGGACGGGAGCGCCTGCAGTCGCCGGAAGCGCAGCACGCGCGCCAGGAGCTTCGGCCCGTACCCAACTGCATCGGTGACGCGCCGTTGTAGCTGGCGCGCGCTCACGCCAAGCTCGGCGGCGACCGGGCCGACGCGTGCGAGCGGGCGACCGAGTGCCACGACCGCGGCGCGGACGAGCGGATCGGGCTGCACTCCGCGCAGCTGAACGGCCCGCAGCAGCAGGGCGTGCGGGTCCGAGCCCTCCGCCAGCGCGTCGAGCAGCGCCGCGACCACGTCACGTCCCAGGACGTCGGCGGCGTCCGGTGAGATGCCGCACAGCTCCGACGCTGGCAGCCCCAGGACGGCGCCGGCCGTGCCCGGCCGCAACCGTGCCCCGATGAGGCTCGAGCCCGGCGGCAGCGTCACGACCCGGGGGCGGGTGTCAGGCCCTGCGATGGTCAGCCGCTCTCCCGCCCAGATCAGATCGACGCAAGCGTCCGGCACGATCCGGTGCTCTCGCCCGGTCGTCGTTACCTGCTCCCACGTGCAGGCCACCAAGGGCGAGGCGACGAGGCGCTCGACGTAGCTCACAACCCCAACGCTACCGTGCTCCGCCGACCGCGACCCCCGCCGCACAAACTCCGGGCCAGCGCAGAGGATTAGCCTGCTCACGCGTTAGCGCCGGGGCGTGGACCACCGCTCGCCGGGAGAGCACAAGTCTCATCACGCCGACGTCGCCGTCTGGACACAAGCGCTTCGGAACGAGACCAGGCACTTCGCGGTGACGCGCCTAGAGCGCGTCCGACACTCCCCCTCTTCGGGGCATGAAAATGCATTTACAGGAAGTCTTGTCGTGGTCGCGTAGTTACGGTGATCGGGACAGGGGCTTTCTCGGGAGAACGCAGTGTGGGCAGGCCGTTTTGGACGATGGACTTCGAGCCCGTGCTTTTCGGTGGCCGCCCCTGCGACTTGCCCCGATTGTGCTGCGAGCACGTAGCCGTCTGTGTCGTTTGCCCGCTGCTTCTCCCGTTCATTCAACGTTAGGAGGATGGTCGTGAAGGCGATCGGTAGAGCGATCGGGTTGGACGTGCACCTGGATTTCTGTGAGATCGCGATCTGCGAGGACGGGAAGGTGCGCTCGGCGGGTCGGGTTGCGTCGACGCCGGAGGCGCTGGGGGTGTTGGCGAGAGCTTGTTGGCGACGGATCGGGTGGCGTTGGAGGTGACCGGGAGCTCGTGGGAGATTCTGCGGATCCTCGAGCCGCACGTGGCGCGGGTGATCGTGGTCAGCCCTGATGACACGGGGATCCGCCAGGCGCGCGCGAAGACCGATCGGCTGGACGCGCGGACGCTCGCGAAGCTGTTGTGGGGCGGGGAGCTTGACGGGGTGTGGACGCCGGATCAGCTCACGCGGGTGTTGCGCCGTCGCCTGGCGCGCCGTGAGCAGCTGGTGCGGTCGCGCTCGCGCTCCAAGAACGAGGTTCACGCGGTGCTGATGCGCCGGCTGAAGGGCCGCCCGCCGGTCAGTGACCTGTTCGGGGTGGGTGGCCGTCAGTGGCTGCGGCAGTTGGAGCTGCCGGTCGAGGAGGCAGAGACGGTCGAGGGGTGCATGCGCCACGTCGAGTTTCTCGACGCGGAGATCGCCGAGCTCGAAAGATTGATCGCCCGCCAGATGCTCTCGTGCTCTGATGCCAGGCGGCTGATGAGCGTGCCGGGCGTGAACGTGATCTGCGCCGCGTCGTTCCTGGCGGCGATCGGTGACATCCGCCGGTTCAAGACGTCCCGGCAGCTGGCCGCGTATCTCGGCCTTGACCCGAAGGTCCGCCAGTCCGGCAGCGAGCCCGCGCGCAGCGGGCGGATCTCCAAGCAGGGCTCGGCCTCAGCGCGCTGGGCGATGGTCGAGGCGGCGTTCAGCGTCGTGCGCCAGCCCGGCCCGCTGCACGCGTTCTACGAGCGGCTGCGCTCCCGCCGCGGGCATCAGATCGCGGTCGTCGCCTCCGCGCGCAAGCTCGCGTGCCTGTTCTGGTGCCTACTCACCCGCGAGGAGCAATACGCCCACCAGCAGCCATCGCTGACCGCCAAGAAGCTCCGCCGGCTCGAGCTGACCGCCGGCGCGAAGCGCTACGACACCAAGGCCGCCGGGGTGTGGTCAACCAACCAGGCGATGCGCGACGCCGAACGCAAGCTCGCGCTCGCGGCCGAGGCCTCCTACGTGCGGATGGTTTCAGACTGGCAAGCAACTGCGCCACGAAGGGGAGTGGGCGCGAGCGTGACACCGGGGCGCGCATAACAAGGCCCTCGAAGGGCAACGTCGCGCGGCAGACCACAAGCCCCCTGACGTCTGCTCTTTGACACGTCATCGACTCGCGCCCACCCCGCAGCCTACAACCCACAAGGTCGACCGCCAACACGCCGGCAACCGCCGGTGCCGACCCCGCGCGCCCCGAAACAGCCGAATTTGCGCCGATCGAACGCCACCCGTGGGCGGAACTCCGCGTCTGAGTGGAACAGCGCGATCAGTGCCTCGGGGTCACGCCGGTTGGCGGCATCGACGAAGGCGTGCGCGAGTCGCTGCATGAGCGCATCGCTGATCTGATCGCTGGACCCGGTCACGAGACCGACGGGACGCTACTGAATCGGGGGCGGACCGGCGGCTCAAGCTGATCAACAGCTGCATTCCGTTCGCAGGAAAAGCGCGCAACGGGGCTTGCGCGGCTTGCCCGTTCCTCCGGCGCAGGCGAGGGTGCTGCGCGACTGGCGGTAGCACGCCAGACGCAGCTGCTCTCGGGTCTGAACGTAGTATTTTCTTCAGTCCGTACAGCCATGATGGATCCGAACATTGAGTCGCGGATCAGCGAAAGTCTGGCCGCTCTGCACGGACATTGGAACGGGAAAAGCCCGTCCGCGGCGCGCACGTACATTGCCGGTGATGATGTGGTTGTGGTTGTGCTTGAGGAGACGTTCACCCCCGCAGAGCAGGCTTTGGTGGCTCGCGGTGAAGCCGATGAGATTCAGCAGATTCGCCGTCGCTTTCGAAGGGTGGTCGCCGATGAGTTTGCGGCGATCGTCGAGCAGGCGATGGGGCGGCGTGTGCGGTCGTACATTTCGGACACCGATTTGGCCGAGAACGTTTCGATCGACGTGTTCTTGCTCGGCGCGCCGCTTGCGGACATGAGCGGGTTCGAGGTGGCTGGCGAGTCGGAAGGATCTGGCGGAGCCTGAAGGCCTGTCGAGCCAAGTGAGGCACCCCGTCCGTCCATGACGCGAGGGCCTCTCGATCAACGTTCGCGCGCTCGCCGGTTGGCTCGCGGGAGTGAAGTCGAACTGCGGAACCGGCTGGCCCCTCCCGGCTCCTTGCGCGTCTCAGGTGTCGATCGGCAGCGACCTTAAGGCGGTCGCCGCGGCGGCCCTGTGCTGGCTAGACCGGGGTTCGGGGTGGTGAGCACTGTTGGTTGGGTTAGGCGTTGGTTGTCGTTGGGGTGTAGATTCGGTCGAGGTAGTCGTTGAGCATTCGGCTGGCGCAGAAGGCGGGTGCGAGTGTGCGGATCGAGGCGCGGGTGCGGGCCAGCCAGGAGTGGGGGAGCCCGTCGTCCTCGCGGGTGTAGAAGCCGGGCGTGACTTGTTGCTCGAGCAGGTCGTATAGGGTGGCGGCGTCGCGCGCGTCTTGGGCTCCGGGGTCGGGGTCGACCTCGCCGGGGAGTGCCCAGCCGTTGGTGCCGTCGTAGGCCTCGGCCCACCAGCCGTCGAGCACGCTCAGGTTCAGGCCGCCGTTGATGGCTGCTTTCATTCCGCTGGTGCCGCTGGCCTCGAGGGGCGGTCGGGGCAGGTTGAGCCAGAGGTCGCAGCCGCGCACGAGCCGGGCGGCGATCCCGAGGTCGTACTCGTGCAGATACACGACGCGCTCTGCGACATGGGGTGCGTCCTTGAAGCGAAACAGCTCCTGAACGACGCGCTTGGCCTCCTCGTCGCTGGGATGGGCCTTGCCCGCCAGCACGAATTGGACCGGGCGGGGCCCGGTCAGCAGCGCGAGCGCTCGGTCGGGATCGTGGCTGAGGAGCCCGAGGCGCTTGTAGGTCGCGTTGCGTCGCGCGAACCCGATCGTGAGCACGTCCGGGTCAAACGCGCGGGCGGCCGCTTCGATCCCGGCGCGCGGTTGATGCTCGGCGAGCCGGTCGATCCCGCTGCGCTCCTGGACGAACGCCACCAGCTCCGCGCGCTGCTCGCACCGCGCCGTCCAGAGCTCGGCGTCGGGCACCGCGTCAAGCGCCTCCCAGGTCGCGACGTCGCTGGCGTGGCGCCACCACGCCTCACCGATGTAGTCCTCGAGCAGACGGCGGATCGGAGCCCCGACCCAGCTCGGCAGGTGCACGCCGTTGGTGACATGGGCGATCGGCACCCCTTCCACCGCCCGCTCTGGCCACAGCCCGCGCCACATCTCACGGGCGACGCCACCGTGGCGGCGGCTGACGCCGTTCGCCGCGCGGCTCATCCGCAAGCTGAATTGCGTCATCCCGAACGGCTCCCCAGCATCCTCGGGGTGGTAGCGACCCAGCCGCAAAAGCGCCTCGGGATCGACACCCAACTCGGCGATCAGATCGCCGACCGTGCCGGTCACCTCCTCGCGGGGATAGGTCTCGTTACCGGCCGCAACCGGCGTGTGCGTCGTGAACACCGTCCGCTGCCGGGCGGCCGCCAGCGCCGCCTCGACCGGCACTCCGCGCGCCGCCTCAGCGCGCGCCAGCTCCAGCACCGCGAACGCCGCATGCCCCTCGTTTAGATGCACCAGCGCCGGGTCGATCCCCAGGGCCGCCAGCGCGCGCACCCCACCAGCGCCGAGCAGCGCGTACTGCGACAGGCGCGTGACCGGATCTGCGACATACAGCTGCGAGGTGATCCACCGCTCAAGACGGCCGTTCTCAGGCACGTCGGCATCAAGCAGGAACAGCGGCACCCGACCCACCGCAACACGCCAGATCTGCGCCCTCACCTCGCTCCCCCGGATCGGCAACGAGATCATCACCGGCCGCCCATCACGACCGCGCACCAACGCGGCGGGAAGCCGGTCAGGATCGACGTCAACCCAATACTCCTGCTGCCAGCCCGAGACCTCCAGGCGCTGACGGAAATACCCCTGGCGATACATCAGGCCAACCGCCACCAACGGCAGCGCCTGATCTGAGGCCTCCTTCAGCAGATCACCAGCCAGCGCCCCCAGCCCACCCGAATAGATCGGCAACGACTGATGCACACCGAACTCGGCGCACAGGAACGCGACCGGCCGCTCCGGCGCCACACCCGCCGCCGACACCCGCCCCAAGTCCACCGCGAACGCGTCCTCAAGCGACGCCACCCGAGCAAGCAAAGCCGGATCACCCGCCGCCCGCGCTAGCGCCTCACCCGACGCCTCCTGCAGCAACCGAACCGGATTCTCGCCACACAACCCCCAGCGAACCTGATCGATCGAGCGAAACACCTCCTTGCCGCCCGCATACCAGCACCAGCGATAGTTATAAGCGATCCGAGCCAACGGCGCCAGCGCACCCGGCAGCCGCCCGGCAAGATCAGCAGCCCTAACACCAAGCTCCTCATCACCCCGCATCACCACGATCATCGCACCTCTCGCGCCCGCAGCCTAGTCCCACCCGCTCGACACGCCCGGCCGATCCCATCCGGGCACCGGTCATCCGCGCCCAATCCACGCTCCAGCCACTCACCGCTCAACGGCCAGAAAGTACGATCCCCACCAGATAGCGCGCGTCCGAGCTTGACCAGCACCAAGCAACCAGCCGCCGATCAGAGTCATCCTCCTCAGACCAACAAGCGGACTCGCACAGCCGCCAATCACCGCTTCGCAACTGCGCCTCGGCAACCGCCCGCAACAACCGGTCATAGAACGCGCGCAGATCACTATCCCGTGGCTCCCCCGGCCCCCGCCCAAGCTGCACCGGAACGCGCGTCCGACGACCCTCCAACTGACCATCGTGATACAAGCGCGCACCCTGCAGCCGGCGGATGCTCGAGATCTCCCCCTAAGTCCCGCTCGCGCTGGACGTGCGCATCGGCGTCGCGATCTGCTCCGACGACGGCACGCTGGGCTTCGGCATCACCAGCGACGGCGGACACGCAACCGACATCCCCACACTGGCAGACGGCATCGAGCACGAACTCGCGCACCTACTCGACCGCGCCACCCCAACGCGAGCGCGACCCAGGTGCCAATCGACCCCCTCTCGGCCGCTTCGGAGATCGTCTAGCTCTAACGGCGTCGGCTGGGCGAACAGGGGATTCCTGCTTGCCCAAGTTGAGCCAGGCGCGGTGTTTGGTCACCGACGGGCTCCGGAGCTACGCGCCGGCTTGCGGCGATGATTCGCTTGCCGTCCAGGGCAGCGATGGTGCGTCGAGCTCCCGCGCTGGGCCTCTGACGCCGTGTAGCGCCGCGCAGCGTCGAACGCCACCGGAGGAGCTCCGCTAGCAGCATCACCGGCGTGAACTGCTCCGGGCCTTGCTGCTCGGGGGGCTCGGGAAGCCGTTCCTCGACACGGGGGCTAGGATCTGGACTAAGGGACGTGGTCGAAACGCCTTGGGCGTGTTGGCGCGTTCGGTGAAGCGCGAAGGGAAAGGCCGGGCCGTCAGTGCGGCCAGACAAGTCCCAGAGCCGGACCATCGCGGCCAGCAGGTCTGGTCCGTTGGCGGTCGTGGTGCCGTCGGCGGGCGGGACCGGTCGTGCTGTGGTGCTGCGGCGCGCGCAGCGCGCGGCGCGGCTTGGTGTGGCGTTCGAGGGGGTGGCGCGCGAGCTTGCGGCGGCGCGGCGTGAGATCGCCGTGCTCAGACGGGAGAACGCGGCGCTGAGATCGAAGCTTGACGTGATCGCCACGACGTGACTAGCGCTGAACATCATCAGCGCGCTGTCGCCCGGTCGCTTGGTTTCGCGCAGGAGGCGGCGGGCAGGAGCGACTTCGACGACGCGCTCGCCTGGCTGAGGGTGGTGGCAACGGTCGACGGAGGCCTACCGGCCCAATGGGAGCGGGCACGCGCCTGCTGGCTGCGCAGGGAACGATGGGCTGAGGAGGGTGGCGAGCCGGCGACTGCTCCCCGGGAGGCCGCGCGGCCCGAGGATGTGAGCGTCCGGTGACGGGCTCATGGCCGTAGCATGGCCACGTCCCAAGGTTGCGTAGGATCCCGCGGGATGCGCATCGCTCTGCTCACAGGCGGCGGCGATTGCCCCGGTCTCAACGCGGTCATCCGGGCGGCCGTTCGAAAGGGGGTCGACGGCTACGGCGACCAGCTGGTCGGCTTCCGCGACGGCTGGCGCGGGGTGCTCGAGAACTCGTTCATCGAGCTTGACATCGAGTCCACGCGCGGGATCCTCCCCCGCGGCGGCACGATCCTTGGCAGCTCTCGCACGAACCCCTACAAGCGCGACGATGGCGTGCAGCTCGTCCATCAGACGCTCGCAGGCCTCGAGCTCGACGGCCTGATCGCGATCGGCGGCGAGGACACGCTCGGCGTCGCCAACAGGCTGCACCAGGACGGCGTCAACGTCGTCGGCGTGCCGAAAACGATCGACAACGATCTCGGGGGGACCGACGTGACGTTCGGGTTCGACACCGCGCTGCAAGTCGCGAGCGAGGCGATCGACCGCCTGCACACCACGGCCGAGAGCCACAACCGGATCCTGGTCATCGAGGTGATGGGCCGCAGCGCCGGCTGGATCGCGCTGCACTCGGGGATCGCCGGCGGCGCCGACGTGATCCTGATCCCCGAGATTCCGTTCGACATCGACGAAGTCTGCCGGCTGATCCAGCGCAGGCATGCCCGCGGGCGCTACTTCTCGATCGTCGTCGCCGCCGAGGGGGCGACGCCCAGCGCGGGCACGATGGAGCTCCTGACAGGCGACGTCGACGAGTTCGGGCATCCGCGGCTCGGCGGGATCGGCCAGCGGCTCGAGCAGGAGATCGAGAAGCGGACCGGATACGAGACCCGGGCCACCGTCCTCGGGTACGTCCAGCGCGGCGGTACCCCGACCGCGTTTGACCGCGTGCTCGCGACGAGACTCGGGCTGGCGGCGGTCGATGCCGCGCACGCCGGCGAGTGGGGAATGATGACAGCGCTGCACGGAAACGAGATCGAGCTCGTCGCGCTGGCCGATGCAGTTGCGGAGGTCCGCCGGGTTCCGGTTGAGGAGTACGAGCGCTATGGGGTACTGTTCGGCTAGCCGCTCGCGTTAGCCGCGCTGCGCTAGAACCAACCTTCTTCTCCTGCCCGCGGCTTCGGCTTGGGAGCGGCGCTTCGAGCTTCGAGAGCTGCCTCCTGAGCGCGTCCACCTTGGAGCCGGGCATAGTCATGCGCTGCTGAAGCGAGAAGACGGATTCGCGGCCTCGAGTACAAGACTGGATCCCCGGCCGAGGACTTCCGGCGCGATTTCGATCTCTTCGAAGAGGGCGTGCGCAACCCCGAGCGCAAAGCCGGGTCGGCGCCGCGCTCAAGCGCGGCTTTCAGACCCGAGACGCGGAAATGGCTCTGGCCCGGATCCTGGGCGACTTGGATGACCGTCGATCGAAAGGCGGACATGCCGCAGCGACCGCACTGACGTGGCTGTTCGGCTCCGATGACCGCTTGGCAGGTCGCCCCGCATCCGCGGCCCCACGGCTGTGCCCTGTCCGTCTCGACCTGAGCCGCCGCGTCGTGACACCGCGGCGCCTCGTCGCCTTGCCCATGCTAATCGCCAACCTCGCGCTCGAGCTCGCTCCGATCCGAGTCAACCTCATCGCCGCGGGATTCGTCGACACCCCGTTGTCCGCGTCGCTCCTCGGCGACGACCTCGACAGACGGCGCGGGGAGCTCCGCGCAATGCTGCTCATCAGGCGGGTCGTCGGCCCGTCTGACATCGCCGCGCTGGCCGTTCACATCATGAGCAACACGGCACTCACCGGTGCGACCTACGACATCGACGGAGGCCAGCAGCTGGTGGCGAGGTGGCATCCGGGATGCGACCGAAGGCAGGTACGCAGTGACGATCGCCCTTCGCCGCCAGGCTCTGGTCGGTCAATGTCGGCCTGCCGCGCGACTGTCGAATAGGTAGGAGGGACGGATCGTTCATACCGGCATCTGGAAGGACCCCGTAGAGGGTTGCCGGATGGTTCGTCGCCCCAATGTTGACGGCGACGGCCAGGGCGACCTGGAGGGGCACGGCGACGTAAACCGCCGGGTGTTCGTCTACCAGATCGAGTCCTATCGCTATTGGCAGCAGTTTCTCGGCCGCAACGATTCACCTGTGGGCAGTTTGGCGTGAACTTCACCGTGGACGACGCGGGCGTCTTCATCCGCAAGTCGTTCACCGACTACACACACCTGACGGATACGCCGCGGTCTACCGCCGTGAATCTGCGCGGTTTCTTCCACTTCACCCCGCGCGAGGCGAGCACGTGGCCGCTCAAGGCAGCGGCCACGTGGTCAACATCACCAACAGCTCATCGACCACGTCATCAGCGCCGAGCCGTCCGCGCTGGCGTCCCTGACGAAGGCGGGCTCGCCAGCCTGACCCGCTCGCTGGCGACCGCGTACGCGCCAGCGGCGTCCTGGTCGAGCCGCCGGCTCCGACTGCGATCAACACTCATCTGGGCCGGATCGGAGGGATCGCGGACATCACCGACGGGGTCCTCGACCTCGAGCCGGCGACGTTCGTCACCGGCGAGATCCTGCACATCGACGACGGTCAAGCGGCCGGACACCGACGCGCGGAGCCCGGCCGGCTACGTATGTGAACCGAGCGGCGGGTTGACGTCGTCGTAGATGCGGGCCGCAGCGAGCTTGCCGCTCTGACCCCGAACGTAGACAGCGACCCCGGCCTCCGGCGGGAGCTCGGTCTTGCCCCACCGAACGAGGTTGTACCGGCCGACAGCGCGCCCTGGTACTCGGCCACGACATCTGACTCACGCAGCTCCGGGTCTGTCAAGGTGGGCGTCTCAGCTTGGGAATCCGCTGCGGACGGCTGTCGTGCTCGCGAAGCCCCTCAGCGAACGATCGGCCGGCATGGGAGCCGCAAAAACGCGCCACCGCCTATGACGAGACTACGAGCGATTGCTCCGCGACGGCTACCAACGCTTCGTCTGGCCAAGCGTCGCGGACGACGTCCCCGAAGAGGCCTGGGTCATCGGCCGCGGTGTAGGCAACGCCCTCGCCGGACTCTCCGGCATCAATCCGAGTCCGATCATCAGCCAGCCGCAGGACAGAGACCAGAGCCGCTACCGAGCCGACCTGGCGCGTATGTCCCAGGAGATCGCGCGCATTGCACCGCGATAGCGAGGTCTCGGGACACGTGCCCTATCGCGACGGAGTCCTCGAGAGAACCTCAGCGGACGCTCGCAGCGTCGGCTGAGGGCGACTGGTTCCGGCACTCTGGGCATATCACTGTAGCTGACGGCGCTCGCGTGGCTCCCTCTGTCCGTAAGCAGTTACTCGTTTGGCCTCTGGGTCGTCGCCAATGACCGGCGCCGGCATCGTTTTGGTCCCCGCTGGCGTTTTAGCGTGCCGCTCGGGCGGTGATCCCGCGGATGTCGAGCTTGGCGACCAGCTCGGGGTCGTTGAACACGTCGATCGCTACCGCGCGGTCGTCGACGACCGTGAACGCCAGCACCGCGAACGGCCGCTCGCCGTCGAACGCGACCGCGCCGGCGGCGCCGTTGACCAGCGCCGGGCGAACGTACGGCGCGAAACGCCGGGCGCTCATCGCCCCTCGGGCGACCCGCGCGGCGCCGTGCAGCTCGAGCGGGTCGCCGTCGCGGCGGTGGGCGCGCAGCACGACGTCCGGGTCGAGCACCGCCACCAGGGCGTCGAGGTCGCCCTCTCGGGCGGCGGCGAAGTAGGCGTCGACGACCGCCCGCTGGCGGGTCAGGTCCGGGTCCGGCGGCGGCGCCGCGTCGCGCACGCGGCGGCGGGCGCGGCTGGCGAGCTGGCGGGTCGCCTGCGGTGAGCGGTCGACCATCGCCGCGATGTCGTCGAACGGCACCGCGAACATGTCGTGCAGCACGAACGCGAGCCGCTCGGCCGGGCCGAGCGTGTCCAGCACGACCTGCAGCGCGATCCCGACCGAGTCCGCCAGCAACGCTTCGTGCTCGGGATCGGTCCCGACCGCCGGGTCGTCGATGATCGGCTCCGGCCGCAAGCCGTCGAGCGGCTGCTCACCGCGGGTCCGGCGGGACCGGAGCATGTTCAGGCAGATCCGGGCGACGACCGTCGTCAGCCACCGCTCGAGGCTGTCGATCTGCTCGGCGTCGGTCCGCCACAGCCGCAGCCACGCCTCCTGCACCGCGTCGTCGGCCTCGCTGAGCGAGCCGAGGATCCGGTAGGCGACCGCGCGCAGCTGGGGCCGCTGGCGGTCGAACCTGTCGACCAGATCGAGTTCGTCCATCGCTGTCACACCTTCCGGGTCTCGCGGGTCATACCGCATAGACCCCCGAACCCCAACCAATGTGACAGGAGGTGCCCGATGGCACGCATCAACGGAGTGAAGCCGGTTGACGCCGGCCTCAAGGTCAAGCTCGTCTACTGGTTCATGCGCAAGGGGATGGCCAAGATGACCGGCCGCGCACCGGCTGCCGGTCGCTCCGGCATCGAGCCGATCGAGGTCTGGGCCCACCAGCCGAAGATGATGTGCGGCATGGGCAAGTTCCAGCAGACCGTGCGCAAGGCGCACACCGTCGATGAGCGGCTCAAGAACCTGGTCGAGCTGAAGGGCGCGCAGATGATCGGCTGCGAGTTCTGCGTCGACCTCGGCTCGCAGATCTGCCGCAACTCCGGCTTCTCCGACGAGGAACTGCTGGCGCTGCCGCGCTACCGCCAGAGCGACCTGTTCACCGAACGCGAGAAGCTGGCGCTCGACTACACGGTCGCCGTGATGCGAACGCCGGTCGAGGTCACCGACGAGCTATTCGCCCGGATGAAGGAGCACTTCAGCGACGAGCAGCTCGTCGAGATCACCGCACTGCTGACGCTCGTCAACCTCGACCGGTTCAACGCCGCCTTCGGGATCGGCTCGGCCGGGTTCAGCGAGGGAATGGTCTGCGTGCCGCCAGACCGCCCCGCCGCCAACCCCGCGCTGGCGATGATCGCCTAAAGACCGGTCTGACCACCGGCGCCGTCAAGGCGTCCGGGCTGTGAGATCGCGCTCGTGGGGCGGGTGATCGTGGCGGCACCGGCTCCTACGGCGGCGGCATGCCGCGCGGCTGCGTCCTCGGTTTAGCTGTCACGCTCGTGGGCGCAGCGACCCGCGTCCGCGTCGCCGACATCGTCGAGAAGACGAGGGACGTGCGCCGTCCTCGGGCCTGACGAAGGGGACCACCGCTGTCAGCCGACCCACTGCACCAACAGCGGGTCGTCCGCCGCCGCCGCGCGAAGCCGCTCGAGCGTGTGGCCGCGAAGGTCGTGCTTCGTGCGCGCGTAGGTGCTCGACGGATAGGTGGCAAGCTCGCGCGCCAGCTCGATCGCGCGGGGGAGCACGACCTCTGGCTCGACGATCTCGTCGAACACGCCCAAGCGCAGGCACTCGCTGGCGTCGACGAGCTGGTTGCCGAGCGCGAGCACCCTCGCCGCGTGCGGTGCCAGCTCGGCGCGCACGATTCCAATCGCGGCCTGCGGATACGGAACCCCGACCTTGACCTCCGTGAGCCCGTAGCGGCCGGCGCTCGAGGCTACGCGCAGATCAGTACACAGCGCGAGCACGAGCCCGCCGGCGATCGCATGTCCGGTGACCGCACCGACCACCGGACACGGGAGTCCGTAGATGCCCAACGCCATCGCGTTGATGCCCTCGACCATCCGCCGCTGCTCCACCGGGCCGTAAGACGGAACCACCTTCAGGTCCGCGCCGGCGGAGAAGAACCCCTCGCGCCCCCTCAGCACCAGCGCTCGCGGAGGATCGACCGCCACCCTTTGTACCGCGGCGACGAGATCCCTCAGCAGCTCGACGTCGAGCGCGTTCGCCGGCGGTCGATCAACGGCCAATACGACAACGCCATCCAAGTCAGTGAGAGAAACATGATCCACGATCGAGAACCCTAGACGGCCGGCAAGACCACGACGGGTTGCGATGGACGCCACGAAGGAGCGCGCGCTCCTTGCGGGTGGCTGCAGGGCGCTACTCGCGACAGCGGCTCGCGCGCGGAGTGCGGGAGTGTTCTCGGCCGCGCGTCTGCCGTCTGGGTCATGACGGCGCGCTGAAGGCTTCGGGCGGTGCGCCCGGACCCGGCACCTCGTCTGTTCGGCGCTTGTCGCGGTTCGTGAGCGTTGGATGCCGCGAGGACCGTCGGCGGCGGTATCGTGAGGGGATCTCGAACAGATGGCGCTGGGTGTCAAGCGGCTGCTCGGCCCATTCAGCGTTGCCTACCTCTGGGCAGCTCCTGAGCACCGCTATGGCACGCCGCTTGAGCAGAACTGGATCAACCGCTCCGGCTCTGAGAACTTCGCGCGCCTGACCGACTACCAGGACGACTACCAGCCGGGAGCCCGCCGCTTCGACGTAGGCCAGCGCACCAACTTCACGCTGACCCCAGTGGCGATTGCCGCCCTCACCCAGATCCTCGACTGGCAGGTCGCTCGCATCGCCACAACGTTGCAGCCGATCACCGACCAGATCGAGCAGTGGGCTCGTGAGCACGACCTGACGCCACTCGCGGCGCACGATTACACCGCCACGCCGACGCTCGGCGGGATCGCGGAAAGGTCCCCGCCGATCCGCAGCTCGACCGCGAGACCCCCGGCCCGAGCATGGTCAACGAGCGCCGGGATCTCCAGCGCCGACGGAACCGGCGGCAGCACCCCCGGCTCGTCATCGCTGCGCAACAGCGCGACCGTCCGCGGCAGCTCCTGCATGCTGCGACGGCCCACCTCCTCGGCTGACAGCAGCGCCTCCTCGGCCGCCGCAGGATCGCGGCGCAGCACGTGCCGGGCGCTCGTGACCTGGAGCATGACCGCAGCCAACCCGTGACCCACGAAGTCCTGAACGTCACGAGCGATCCGATGGCGCTCCTCCAGCATCGCCCGCGCGGCCAGCTCGCGCCGCGTGGCCTGGAGCGCAGCCGCCAGCTGCCCCTGGCGGAAGACCGCGCGACGGATCAGCCAAGGAAACGCGATCCCCAGGATCCAGATAGCGACAGAGATACTGCCTCGGGGCTCGATAACGCCCACCGCCACCAGCGAGGCGACCGCCAGCAGGCCGAGCGCGACCGCCGTGGTGAGCGACCCCGACCAGCGCCCCACAACGAACGCGAGTACGGAGACCTCGAACATCAGCGGCTCGTGGCTTCGGGAGCGCTGGGCCACGACGACTGGCACAACCACCGCTAGAGAGACCACCCAAAGGGGCACGTTCCGCAGATACGTCCACAACACGAACGCCGCGACCGGGATCGCCATCAGGATGAGATCAACGACGGCCGACGGGTCAGCCAGGGCACCCACAACCGCGATGCAAGCGCGAACATCAGAACTAGGAGGCGCACCTCATCTGCTTGGGCCCACGCCCGACCTGACTCGTCAGCCACACGCGGAAGCTACCGCGCCGCGGCGGTCTCGACATCAACCTACAGACGGAACCGGGCACCCACACCACAGGTGGAGGTGTCTACCTACCTACCTACCTACCTACCTACCGATCGCTGCAGGCTCAGTTCCGACCTCCTTACAGACCTCGACCTCGGCCGGCGCGGCTGTCCGATTATCGATCCACCCGCGCGCAGCCGCGGCCGCGGGCCCGCTGGCGCCTATCCGCAGCGCCCACGGGCTCGCCATCGTCGCAGTCAGGGTGTGCGCAGCTCTTTCGCACTCGCGGGGGCTATACGAACACCGCGATCGGGAAGCGGCATGGGACCCGCGTCATCGCCAAAGCAGGCTCGCCGATCCGCGGCCGCCCGACAGAGTGCGATTCTAGAATGCCGGTCTAGTCGAGGTCTAGTCGCTGGAGCGGCTGACCGGAGCGGAATCAACCATCCAGCCGCTGACCTAGCTGCGCACGGGCGGCCACACCGGCGCCGAGCAATAGCCCGAATGCGGCGAGGTAGCAGGTGATCAGAACACCGGCGAGCATCAGAAACAGCTCGACCGGAGTTCTTCCGGCCACGAGGCGGAGGTAGTAGCCAGCGGCGCTCGGAGTGATGTTGAGGATCAGGCCGCTGACCGCTGCGCCTGCCCACGCCGCGCGCCAGCGCAGAGACTTACCCGCAAGCGCGCGGAAGACGGCGCCACACAGCAGGGTGGTCAACGCGACCGAGGTCAGCGGAACCGCTAGACGGATCGACGTTGGGTTGATGTTCAGGCGTCTGACAAGGTCGGTGCCGGCCGTGGCCACGGCGACCATCAGCATGATCACTATGGTCACCACCGCGGCGACCGCCAGGTTGCGGAGCTTGCCGAGCACGACTCCCATGCTCGGGCGGGCGAGCAGGCGCAACAGACAGCGCTCGAGCACTCCCACCACTCCGGAGCTGATCCACACCATCCCGATGATCGAACCCGCGATCAGCAGGGGTGATTGCTCCTTGGTCCGCAGGATCAGATCGACGAGCTGATCGTGGACGTCCTTGGGCAGCACGTCGGAGATTCGAACCGACAGCGCTTGGGCCTGCGCGTAGTCGCCGAGCGCAACTGCTGCCAGAGCTGTGACACCGAGTGCAAGTGGCACCAGTGAGGACAGCAGGAACCAGGCGAGCGCTGGGACATCGTTGGCCACTCCTGAGTCCCAATACAGACCGACCAGCTCACGCGGCACGCGCCGGAGGCGGGAGGCTGTCATCGCCCGCACCTGCTCATCGGGAGACCCCGTTCAGCGCGTTGACGACGCCGAACACGTCCCCTCGGCGGTAGAAGTCGACGGCGACTAGGTTGGGGAGATGGCCGCGGATGCGCTGACAGGTCTGGGCTCGTCGGAGCAGGGCGGCTCGAGCGTTGACGATCGCCGCTAGCGACGGACGTGGTGTCGGCGTCGTGTCAACCCAATTGTTGAGCAGGAACAGCGGCGCCGAGCTCGGACCACGGTTGGGACGGCAGCTCGCGTCGAGCTTCGCGGAGTCGGTGAGCTGGGCGGCGCTCGTGAACCTGAACGGAGTCTCCTGTAGCGCCTGCTCGTAGGCGAGGTGGTACCAAGGAACCTGGCCAGCGTCGTTTTCGGCCATCACCACCAGGCGCTGGTTCGAGTCGATCATCTCGCGGAGCGTCGGGAAAGGTCCGAGCGGTCCTCTGTAGACAAGGTCGAGTAGCCCGGCCTTCTCGAACGCGCGCTGGATGTCGGTGGGACTGACGCCTTCGTCCTGGTTAATGACGACCACGACCTCGCCTGGGTTTGACACGAGGAACGACCGCAGGTCAGCCAGGGCCGAGGCAAGCGTTACCGATCCGAGCTCGCAGAAGCCGTGGCACAAAAATATTCCGCGTTTGCCCCCGGTGCCCGCCGGCAGTCGCGACCGGATCCGCAGCGCCGCGTCGACCGCCGGGGCGCCGATCTCCTGCTCGGCGATGTTGCGCTTGGGCAGGCTCTGGAGATCGGTGCGCACGCGGCTGGGCACGTCGAAGCCGTAGTACGTGTCGATCAGCAGGCCGTGGATACCTTTATCGAGCTGGTCGCGGATCGTGCCGTCCTGCTGCCCGAACAGCCAGTGCGGGAGCGTCACCGAGGCCATCGAGTTGTGCGTCGCCGCCAAGGCGACATCGGTCAACGGGCGGTTGCACAGCTTGACGAATCCGTCGCAGGTCACCGGCGTGACGGCCGGTGCTTCATCTCCGCCACCGCTGATGATGATCGCACTCGCGATCGCGATCGCAGCAACGGCGACCGCCGCCGGCGCGAGTCTCGCGCAGCGCCGGACTCGCGCTGCCGCTTGCGGTGGTTTCCGAGCGGCGGCCGTCACCGCGGTCGCCGCTGCCGCGACCCCTCGGTACAAGATGTACAGACCAGCCAGCTGCGCGGCGACAGCGAGCGTGGCGCCCGGCTCGAACAGGATCAGGACGCCGAGCGCGACCAGACCGATCGCCCCAGCCAGAGAAGGCGGGTGTGATTCCCCCGCGCTCGTTCGCAGCAGACGCGCCCGCGCGCGCCTCGTCTCGCTACCAACTCGACCGAGCTGCCCTGAAGCGGCACCCGCAGAGATCGCACCGACGCTCGCCAGTAACAGCGCTTGGACCCGCAGGCCACCCAGAAAGGCTGTCCACACAGCACCGACCGCGGGCCCTCGGCTGCCAGGCGCCACCTGCACGGCGATCTCCCGCCCTATCGTCAGCAGCACCACCAACGCCAAGCCACCCCCCAGCAGGCCGATCCCGAGCTGCCACGCCGTGCGCCGCCTGTGCGCGGAGAGCAACAACGCGACCGCTGCCGCAATCGCCGCGAGCACAGCGAACACCCACGCCGCGGAATAGACCCGCCTAGCCGCACGCACGGCCTCGAGCACGCCGCCACCGGGATGCAATGTGAACAGCGTCGACGCCCGCTCGGCCCCGATCCGGCCGGCCGCCGCGGGGGCGAGCCGTTTGAGAACGCCCTGGGCGAGCACGCCGACATCGCGGACGGTGATCAGGAACCGCCCGTCGCCTCGCTGTACCACGGCGGCGTGCGCCTCCAGGATCGCCCGGCGAAACAGCGCGGCAAACGCCTGACCGCCGACGATCCCACCCGCTACCGAGCGCACCAAAGGCCGCACCGCCACCAGATCCCCGCCGCGAAGTCGCGTGACCGCGTCCGTCAAATGATCTGCGACGTCGTCTTGGACCGCCGCGTCACGCAGCACCGCCACCGCCCGATCGGCGAAAGGGCCGGGACGTAGCACCGCGCGGCCCAAGTAGGACAGCGCCAGCGCTAGGACCGCGAGTAGAACGGCCACTCCCACGAGCCCGCCTGCGGTCCGCCGCCGACCGGGTACGTCAACCAGATTGCCGGCAGACATGGCCTTCCCTTAGCTCCATTGACCGCCGCAATATCGCACGGCGCCTAGCGGATCTGTCCAACAGCCGCGACGTGCCGTGTCGGTCGATCTCATCGACTACTCGTTCCCGTCGTGACCGTCCCGGGCCCGTTCGACGGTGCGGCTGAGTAAGCTCGGCTTGTGTTCGTTCCGCTCGGTGACTTGCTGTTTGGTGGCTTTGCGGTGCGAGGTGTGCCCGGCCTGGTCTCCGACGGGGCGTAGCGGATCGCATGGCGAAGCGGTCGGGCGGCAAGGGATCGGAGGGGCGCGGCGAGGCTCGCACTGTCGCTCTGACCCAGGAGCTCGGCGCCCAGCTGCAGCGGATGGGGAATGCGGGCGCGAAGACAACGCAGTTGCTCTCGGTGATCGAGTTCGAGAGGATGCCGCAGGGGGAGGCACTAGGCCATCCACTCGGCTCGCTGCTTGAGGACCGAGAGCCGCTTCCGTTGCGCCGCCTGCGACGCGTGATCGAGCAGGATCTGGAGGGCCGCCTGCAGGACGTATTCGCCGCTTTCGACGAGGAGCCTTTCGCGGTCGCCTCGCTCGGCCAGGTCCATCGCGCACGCACGCTTGACGGCGAGGAGGTCGCCGTCAAGGTGCAGCATCCTGGCATCGCCGACGCGATCTCCGCCGATCTGCGCTCGATCGGGCTCGTCAGCCCGATCCTCAAGCGCGTCGCCCCGGGTTCGGACGCGGGAGCGCTGCTGAGCGAGGTGCGGGAGCTCATTGCTGGTGAGCTCGACTACGAGATCGAGGCGCAGCAGCAGCGCCGCGTCGCGCGGCTCTTTCGGGGTCACCCTCACGTTCGCGTGCCGCGCGTGCACACGGATCTCTCGACGCAAAGGGTGCTCGTCACGGAGTACGTGGATGGGTTGGAGTTCAACGAGGTCGCGCAGCTTGACGAGGCAGAGCGCGACCGCGTTGGCGAGATCGTGTTCCGCTTCTTCTTCGGTCTTGTGTGGCGCGAACGCATCGTTGCCGGCGATCCGTACCCGGATAACTGCCTCCTGTGCGCGGACGGCCGTGTCTGCCTGCTCGACTTCGGGCTGCTCCGCAGCCTCGAGGCTGGCTACCTGGAGGGCGAGCGGGCTGTCATGCGCGCGGTTGTCGAAGCCGATCCGGACGCCGTTCATCGTGCCCTCGCGCACCAGGGGTATCTCGAGGAGACCCAGTCGTACGATCCGGTATCGCTGCTCGAGTATCTGGCGAGGGCTGGCGAGTGGTTTCTCGCGGAGGGGTTCCGGAGGATCGACCCCGGTTATGTGCGCCGGACAGTCGGGTTGGGTTATCCCCCGCGCTCACCGTGGTTTTCGATGATGCGGCGCATGGCGTTTCCTCCGCCGACGCTGCTACTGCGGCGCATGGAGGTGCAGATGCTCTCGCTGCTGGGGGAGCTGCGCGCCGGCGGCGACTGGGCGGCAATCGCCGCCGAGCGCTGGGCCGACCGGCCGCCGTCGACCGTGCTGGGACGGGAGGACAAGGCCTTCTTCGAGCGGCGCAGCAGCTAGGACGGCCTGGCGCGAAACGAGTGGCGAAACTCGACACAGGAGGCTGGCGGCGAGACCTCCTGGACGGCAGGATCGATCTTTGCGGTAGTCGGCTCCTTTGCTGGTCGCCTGGTTCGCGTCGGGCAGCCGCAGCGCGTTATCTCCCGCGCGCCGCCTATGGTTCGCCGCTGGCGTGGCGCAGGCGCCCGCGCCACTGCTTGGGGTCAAACCGAGCCGGCTCGGTCTTGGCGATGAATCGCTCGAGCACCGCGATGAAGCGCCCTGGCGCCTCGAGCTGCGGCAGATGGCGGACGCCTTCGAAGACCTCGAGGCAGCTGCCGGGAATCGCCTCGTGCGCGTTTCGGCCGTGCTGGAGGGGGATCATCGGATCGCGCTCGCCCCAGATGATGAGGATCGGCATGCCCTCAGCGAGGTAGTGCCGGTCGCCGGCGTGGATGCGCTGACCGCCGGTGCCAATGACCCCTCGGAGCGTGGCGAGGAACGCCGCCCGACGGTCGCGGTCCGCGAGCGACGCGTAGCCGCGCGCGATCTCCGCGACGTCGGTCTTGGGCCGCAGCCCAACGGCCGCCAGGGAGCGCGCGACCGTGCCCCCAACGGTGCTGGCTAGCGCGGCGCTCGCGCCGATGACCAGGTCGGCGCCCGGGAGCGCCGCGGCGCGCAGGATCGGGCTCACCTCGGGACCGAGCCCGCCACTGGAAACGAGCACCAGGCGCTCGGTGATCTCGGGGAACTGGTAGGCGAACTGCATCGCGATCCCACCGCCGAGTGAGTGCCCGACGAGGGTCGCGCGCTCGTGGCCGAGCGCGATCAGCAGATCGCGCAGTCCGGAAGCGAGCGCCCCGATCGAGTAGTCGCCGGCACCGGGCGCCGACCCGCCATGCCCAGGCAGATCGGGTGCAACCACCGTGTGCTGCTGCGCCAGCGGCTCGATCACCGCCCGCCAGTTCTCCAAGCTGCCGCCCATCCCGTGGATCAGCAGCAGCACCGCGCCGCCGCCCGCCTGCACGTAGCTCAGCGGCCAGCCGTGAAGCGTGATTGTCCTGGTCTCGATCGCGCTCATCGCAACGCTCCCACCGCCCTCCGCCCGACCAGCAACCGTTCCGGCAGCTCACGGCCTGCGAATCCGCCGATCAAGTCGAGCGTCTCCAGGACCAAGCCGCTGCCGGCGGTGGCCTGTCCTTCAGGCATCTTCCCCCTGTCTGTAATCCGTGCGCACAGTCCCCCATTGACGCTCGCTGAGATACGGGCCCGCTTGACGAAGGATATTCTCCGCGGTCCCTCTTGGCACATTCTTGCTTGGCTTGCCGGCGATCGTGACGAGATCTTCGGCCGGCGGCTCAGGACTGCTACCGAAACGCCGTCCACCAACATCTGCTCAAGACCTTCGGGACTCGTCGGCTTGACGCGATCTCGCCGGCTGATCGGCGCCGAGCTCGTGCCGGTGAGACACTGCAGGAGATCGAACCGCTCCAATGATTGGTCTCACGCCCGACATTACCGCCGTACAGGTCGTGAGCCACGGCGTGCTCCACCTGACCTTCGCCGACGGGCTCGTTGGGGCCGTCGACGTGCTTGAACGGATGCGCGGGCCGATCTTCGATGATGCCCGGACGGAGGCTGGTTTCGCGGCCGTGCGAGTGGATGCGGAGACCGGTACGGTCGTCTGGCCAGCGGGCGCGGACCTCGCCCCGGACACGCTCTACGAGGGAGTGCGTACAGGGATCTGGCCGGACCAGGACATCGCAGCCTGACCACCCCGCAACGCAGCCAAAGCTTTATAACCTCAGCCGCCGCAATCCGGCCTTCAGAGGTGACCAGCCCTTCGCGCTCGACACCACCAAGTACGAATCCGCGTTCGGGACCAGCGCCACCCCACTCCCCATGGCGATTGGCGCGACGGTCGCCTGGTCCCAGACCCGGAACGACGCGACACACCCGCCACCGGAAAGTTCGAACTCGTGAACCGCACCGACACCGACATCGCCCACACCACCGACGCCCTGGACAGCTTCTCCAGCGACGACGTCGCCAGCGCCCGGTTCCGCTCCTTCTCCAACCCGGCACGCATGCCCGCCCGCATCCTCGTGATCGAGGACAACAAGCAGAACATCGAGCTCGTCGAGTACCTGCTCATCGCACACGGATACTCGCCGGTGCTTGCCATGAACGGTGCGGACGGGCTGCGGCTCGCATCCCAGCTGAAGCCCGATGTGATCCTGCTCGACATCCGGATGCCCGGGATCGACGGCTACGAGGTTGCCACGACGATCAGGAAGCAGCCGGGGCTCAAGAAGACGCGGATTGTGGCGGTGACTGCGTCGGCGATGGTCGGCGACAGGGAGCGGATCGCCAAAGCGGGGTTTGATGGCACGAGCGGTTCGAGGAGAAACCGCTCGACCTGCCCGACGCAAACACGCACGTGCGTCCCACGTCCACGTCACGCTCACAACCGACGAAGGACTACACGCCATCCGCGTGCGCGACGACGGGACGGGATTCGATGTCGCCGAGGCGCTCCAGGCACGACCTGGCCACCTTGGCCTCGCGGCACTCACCGAACGCGTCGAGCTCACGGGTGGCGCGCTCCGCATCGAGAGTGCTCTCGGCGCGGGCGCCACCGTTGAGGTCGTGCTTCCCGCCGCGCAGGCCGTGACTGTGTCGCAACGCCGGGAAGCATCCCGGGCGGGGGAGGCATAAGCACGGCTCGTGGTGCCGGTTCAACGGCGTGGTGGGCGCCGGCAACAGCGAGCGCACGTCGAGTATCGGCGTGACGCCGTCGAGTAGTCGATGACGCGTCAGCGCCGCGATAACGTGGGTCGGTGCCCGCCGCTGCGCCACCGGCACCCGACAAGGCCGAGCCTGAGCTGAGCGCTGGACCCTCGGCCACGGCCACGACGGCAATGGCGGCGCTCGTGTTGGGCGCGCTCGGGGTCGTCTTTGGCGATATCGGGACGAGTCCGCTGTATGCGCTTCAGGCGGTGTTCACGGCCGACCACCACGCAGTGCACACCAGTCCCGCGGAGGTGTACGGCGTGATCTCACTCGTGTTCTGGACGATCACGATGATCGTCTCCGTCAAGTACGTGACGTTCATCATGCGGGCGGACAACGGGGGCGAGGGCGGCATCATGGCGCTGACGGCACTGTTGGACGGGGCGAAATTGCACAGCCGCGCCGTGAAGCTGACGCTGGTGACGCTGGGGATCTTTGGAGCCTCGCTGTTCTACGGGGACGGAGTGATCACGCCCGCTATCTCCGTACTGTCGGCGGTCGAGGGGCTGAAGGTCGCGACGCCCAGTCTTGGTTCGCTGGTCGTGCCGATCACCCTGGCGGTCCTTACGATGCTGTTCGCGATTCAGCGCTACGGCACGAAGCTGGTCGGCGGTTTGTTCGGGCCGGTGATGGCCGTCTGGTTCGGTGTGCTGGCACTGATCGGCGTCGTGGAGGTCGCTCAGCACCCAGGGGTCATCAAGGCGCTTTCACCGAGCTACGCGGTGCGGTTCTTCGTTGACCATGGTGCCGTGGCATTCATCGCGCTCGGCTCGGTCGTGCTGGCGGTGACTGGAGCCGAGGCGCTGTACGCGGACATGGGGCATTTCGGCCGTACCCCGATCCGCCGCGCGTGGTTCTTGCTGGTGTTCCCTGCGCTGACGCTTAACTACCTGGCGCAGGGATCACTGATCGTCCGCTCCCCCAAGGCGATCGTGAATCCGTTCTTTCTGCTGCTGCCCGGATGGGCACAGATGCCGATGGTGCTGTTGGCGACCGTGGCCACGGTAATCGCTTCACAGGCCGTGATCTCGGGTGCGTTCAGCGTCACCCGGCAAGCGGTGCAGCTCGGCTTCGTGCCACGTTTGACGATTCGCCAGACCTCAGAGCGGGAGATCGGGCAGATCTACCTGCCGGCGATCAACTTTGGCCTGTTCGTGGCCGTGGTCGCGATCGTCGTTGGGTTCCGGTCGTCCGTCGCCCTTGCCTCCGCGTACGGCGTTGCGGTCACTGGCACCTTCATCCTGAACACGATTCTGTTTCTCGCGGTCGCTCGCATGCTGTGGCACAAGCCGCGGCGCCTGATCGTGCTCGGCGGGGCGGTGTTCCTCACGATCGAACTCGCGTTCTTTGCGGCCAACCTCACCAAGATCATGCATGGAGGTTGGCTGCCGCTGGTGATCGCCCTCGCGGTGTTCACGCTCCTGATCACCTGGCACAAGGGACGGGACATCGTGACCGCCAACCGCAGCAACGAGGAAGGACCGCTGCGTCATTTCATCGAACAGCTCGACACGCGCGAGTTCCGGGTTCGGCGCGTGCCCGGTACGGCCGTGTTCCTCAACGCCAATCCGCACACCACGCCACTCGCTCTCCGCGCCAACGTCGAGCACAACCACGTTCTGCACAGGCGGGTGATCATCATCACGATCGAGAACCAGCGGGTCCCGCACATCGCCAAGGCCGATCGGCTCGTCTCGGATCATCTCGGTCACCCACGTGACGGGATCACCGGGCTGACCGCGCGGTTCGGCTTTCAGGACGTGCCGGACATCCCCGCGGCACTGCGCCTCGCGGCCGAGCTGCAGCTGCTCGAAGGCACGATCGACCTGGCGCGGGTCTCGTACTTCCTGTCGCAGATCACGATCGTCCCCTGCAATGACCCGGGCCTGAGTACCTGGCGCAAGAAGCTTTTCCTCACGATGGCCCGCAACGCCGCCAACCCGGCCGCGTACTTCAGGCTGCCCGACGATCAGACAGTGACGATGGGCGAGCGCATCAAACTGTGAACAACTCGATCGTCCGTTCTCGCGTAGCGTTACGCGGGAACGCCGGACAGGTGTTCGTGAACGAAACGCACCACCATCGCACCCTCGCCCACGGCGGTGGCGCAGCGTTTGATAGAGCCTGCTCGTACGTCGCCAGCCGCATAGATCCCGGGCACGCTCGTTTCGAGCAGCCCGGCGGCGCCGGCGTCCGCGCCGGTCACCACGAAGCCCTTCTCGTCGCGCGCGAGGACGTCCCCCAGCCAGTCGGTGCAGGGCGCCGCACCAAGAAAGAGGAACAGGAACGAGAGCGGTAGCCGCTCGCCGTCGCGTAGGGTGACCGCATCGAGCTGACCATCGCTGCCGTGAAGCTCGGCCACCTCGCTACGGTCTCGTACCGCGACGCCGTAGCGTTCGAGCTCGAGCACGAGGTAGTCGGACATCGTCTCACGTAGGTCAGCGCGGCGATGCAGCAGCGTCACGAGCGCGCCGCCGCGAGCAAGCCACACCGCCGCTTGCGCCGCCGAGTTTCCGCCACCGACTACCCCGACGCGCATCGCGCCACAGCGCTGCGCCTCGGGCGGTCCGGCGGCGTAGAACACGCTGAGGCCTTCGTAGTCCCCGAGGTCCGCGACCGTCGGCCGACGATACTCCGCGCCCGTCGCCAGGAGAACAGCGCGCGCCGCGATCTCATGATCGTCCTCCAGATGCACCACATGGCGGTCAGCCCCCGGCTCCAGTGCGACGGCGCGATACGGGGTCGCGGTGCGCGCGTTGAACTTGCGTACCTGAGCGACCGCGCGGCTCGTAAGCTCCGAGCCGCTGATCCCGGCCGGGAAGCCGAGGTAGTTCTCGATCCGGCGCGACGTGCCCGCCTGGCCCCCGAGAGCAGTGCCCTCCACAACGAGGGTCTCGAGACCCTCCGAGGCCCCGTACACCGCCGCCCCGAGGCCGGCTGGGCCACCTCCGATCACGACGAGGTCGACCTCCTCACGAGCGGCGAGCTCGAGTCCGATCCCCAGAGCTCGCGAGACCTCACCGCTGGACGGGTTGCGCAGCTCCCTCCCGCCGGGCAATCGCACGAGCGGTATTTCTTCAGGATCAAATGCCTCGATCAGCGCCGCGGCCGCCGCCTCCTCGGAGCGCTCAGGATCGCGCCACGTGTGGGGCAGACGATTGCGGCGAGCGAACTCGACAATTCGTCGCGTCGGCTCCGACGAGCGCGGACCGACGACCTCGATGCCGATGCCCTGATGCTGCTGGAGCAGCTCGCGCCGCGCCATGAAGGTCGATAGCAACAGATCACCCAGCGGACCGTCCTCGAACAACAGCGGACGTAGGTCATCGCGGTCGACCGCGATATACCGCATCGGTCTCGTCACGACCGCCGTCAGATACACCGTCTGGCCCGACATCAGGTTCATCTCGCCCAGGAATCCCGAGGCGCCGTGCCGGACGAGCTCGTGCCCGGCCGCGTCCAAGACGGCCGCCTCACCCTCGATGATCGCCATGAAGGGATAGCGCCGATCGCCGACCCGGAACAATACGTCACCCACTTCAGCGCTTCGCTCCTCGCCATGGCGGCGCAGCGTCGCCAGCTGCGACTCCGACAAAACGGGGCTAGCGGGACTCGACACCCAACAAGCGTAGCCCGCGCCGCATCCCCGAGGCAGCACCGGGCGTTACTCCGTCTGAAAGCCGCGAACCGGTTCGCGCTCCCCAACCGCAGTGGTAGCTAGGAGCGCGATCAGAGCTCGTGGTTCGCGATCAGGACACTCGACCTGGTCGAGGGGCGGGTCGTCGTGCCTCGGCGTCCGCGAGACGTGCTCGAGCCCGCCTCGCCGACCTCTCGAGGCGCTGCCGTCGGCCCGTGGTCGTGGCGTCGCTAGGGTGCTCGAGAGCATCGTGGTCGATGTCGAGCTGGCGCTGCGTGCGTGCCGCGACCAGGCGAAGGAACTGGAGATGCCGGTCGGTCATGGTTGCTCTCTGTCCGGGTCATCGAACCGGTCGTCGCCCGACACGCTGCGGATCTTGGAAAGCATTTCAGGACCTCCTCAGAGATATCCGAGGGCTTTTGGGCCACCTTCCACAGTAATTGATAACTGTAGCATGAAATGCAAGTCTAGAAACGTTAGACTCTCGTGGATGGCGGAGGACAACGCACCCGGCTGGGCGTTCCTGACCAACCACGCTCGAGTCTTGGTATGCATAGCCCGCGATCCCGGCGGTCGCCTGCGCGACATCGGCGAGCGCGTCGGGATCACGGAGCGCGCGGCGCATCGCATCGTCGCGGAGCTGGCCGCCGCCGGGTACATCAACCGCCAGCGAAACGGGCGCCGCAACCACTACTCGATCAACGCCCACTTCCCGCTTCCCGATGCAGTCGCGCGCGAACAGAACATCGGAGAGCTGCTCGAGATCCTGACCGCAACCCCCGGGTCCAAACGGCAGGTCGATCGCACGGGAACGGGCGGATGATCGCGGGACTGCTGCTGGCGGTCGGCTGCGCACTCGCGGGTAGCGTCGCCGTACTGCTCAAACAGCGCGGCGCAGTCGCCGCGCCGACCGTGATCGCGTGCCATCCGGTCCGCAGCGCGATCGGCCTATTTGGCTCCAAGTGGTGGACGGTGGGATGGCTGGTGGCGCTCGGCGCGTGGCTGTTGCACGTGGCCGCGCTGTCGCTGGCGTCGTTATCGATCGTGCAGGCGGTGATCTCCGGTGGTCTGGTGTTCCTGGCGATCGTCGCGGAGCGGTTCTTCGGCTTCCACCTCGGCCGCCGGCAGTGGATCGGCCTATTGGTCACCGCGGTCGGGCTGGCGATCCTGGGGCTCACTCAGGCGCCCGCGACGAGCGAACATGCCTCGACGGCCGCGCTGATCGCCGTCGAATGCGCGGTCATCGCCCTCAGCGGCGCTCTGATCTGTGCGTCCATTCGACTCGAGCGCCTGCAGCTCCGAGAAGGCATCCTGTTGGCCACGGCCGCGGGTGGCCTGTTCGGCGTGTCCGACATCGCGATCAAGCACCTCGTCCACCCTGCGCTGAACCATGTGATGCTGCTCGTCAATCCGTGGACGCTATCGGCGCTGATCGCGATGGTCGTCGCGTTCTACGCCTCCGCGCGGAGTCTGCAGCTCGGACCGGCGATCGCGGTGATCACGTTCACTTCGCTGACCGGCAATATCGTCGCGCTGCTGGGCGGAGTTCTTGTGTTCCACGACCCGATCGGCCTCGGCCCGCCGCAGATCGCCGCGCGGATCGGGGCGTTCTGCCTAGTCATCCTCGGCGCCGCGCTGCTGCCCGGACGGCTCCGCGCCGGCCCACCGACCCCTCTCGCCTCCCACTCCACGATCCCCACGCCAGCGATCGCCATGCTGAATCGGCCGGCCGAGCGGGCGGGGGCCTAGGACCACCAAAGGGTCTTCGATTGC
Organism: uncultured Thermoleophilia bacterium; assembly: GCA_963725595.1. Lineage (GTDB taxonomy): Bacteria > Actinomycetota > Thermoleophilia > Gaiellales > Gaiellaceae > PALSA-600. The sequence goes on from CAVRYT010000009.1 coordinate 38,487, forward strand.
GACTACCAGGGCATGCACACGCGACGCCGAACGCGGCGTCGCTCAGACAGCCCCCCCTGAGGCGCGTTGACCCTAGCCGGACGGTCAGGCCGATAGACCGGCTGCGGCGCTCGCGTCCCGCTTGGGGGGCTGCGGTGGCGCTCGGCTCGCTCGCGCTGGCCGGGTTGATCGCCCTAGCGCTGTCGCACGTCGGGTTCGCGGGTATCGGCAGGTCTCTGACCAACGTACACCCGTGGTGGCTGGTGGCCGCGCTAGCGCTGAACGGGCTCTCGATGTTCCTCCGCGCCTTCTCCTGGCAGGCAGTGCTCCGCGCGGCGCTACCGGATATAAGGATCCGATCGCTCGTCGTCGTCCGCGCCACGATGATCGGCGTGCTCGTATCGGCGCTCATTCCCGGCCGGCTCGGCGAGCCGGCGAGGGCCTACCTGGTCGCCCGCCGCGCGGGCGACACGCCGCGGGTCTTTCCGCTCGTCCTGGGTACCGTGTTCGCCCAGACACTGTTCAACCTGGCCGCGATGGCAATCCTCGCCGCGATCACCATCGCCAGCCTGCCGCTGATCAGCGGCCACGTGAGCGCGCTCGTTGCCGCCGTGACCGTGCCGAGCGCAGCCGTCGCTCTGCTCATCAGCGGCCCGACGCTGCTCGCCAGGGCCGAACGCTCGCACTACGCTCACCTCAGCCGAACGGCTCGCTGGCTGAGCGACCAGATAGTCCTGTTACGCCGCGGTCTGCGCGTTTTCACCCAGCCACGGCTGGGGGCTGCGGCGATCGCCACGCAACTCGCCGCATGGGCGGTCCAGACACTCGCCGCCTACGCGGTACTCCGGGCCCTCAACCTCCAGGGCAACACCGGTCTCGCCACGGCCGCGGCGATCCTGCTGGCCGTCAATGTCACCGCTTTGGTACCAGTCACCCCGTCCAACATCGGCATCTTCCAAGCCGCCACGATTGCAGTCCTCGCCGCCTACGGCGTCGACGCCGGCCATGCGCTCGCTTACGGCATCCTCCTCCAAGCGGTCGAGATCACCACCGCGATCGTGCTCGGCGTGCCCGCCCTCCTCGGCGAGCGGATCTCCCTCACCGACATTCGCCGCTCCGGCGCCGCCACGCGCACCCCGCTTCCCTGATCCGCTAAACACCTGAGCCGGTCGGCGGGAACGAACTAGCCAGCGATCCGTGCCTGCCGACGCGTCCCGAGGAAATCTTTTGAGATCCTCGTCACATAACGCCCGCAACGGAGTAGAGTCGAACAGGAGCTGGCCCTGCGGACAGGATTCTCCGCCCGAGCCCGGATGCCACCAACGGCGCGACTGCGCCACGAGGCGGGAGGCGAGGGTTACTGGTTTTGACTGCGGGGCCGGTGTCGTACTCCTAAGGGCGTTATCCCACCGCCCCAGTGACTTTGTCTCTTTCCCGGTGAAGGCCCCCTCGCATCAAGGCAGACGAGCACGTGCTTCGCCGTCAACCGGCGGGCGAGGCAGCGACGTCGGGCCGTTTGGGCAATGCGGGCTGACTGGCGAGACGCGACCGGATGTCAGCAGCGGATCTTCAGGAGTTTGAACAGGTCAAGGGTCTGATCGCACGCGGCCTGCACGTCGGCGTGGTCACACACGCCGAGATCGCGACCGCCACGGCCGACCTCGACCTCGAGGACCCCGAGGTCGAGGAGCTGCGCCCCGTCCTCGAGCGCTGTGGGATCGAGCTGGTCGAAGAACTCGACCCGGCCACTGCCGCAAGCGTGAACATCGAGCGCGCGCCCGAGAAGCGCACGCGCCGCAAGACCACGTTGGATCGGACGCCAAGCAGAAGATGATCGAGTCGAACCTTCGTCTGGTCGTTTCGATCGCGAAGAACTACCGCAACCAGGGGCTTCGGGCGCACGTTCAACATAACCCGAGAAGGCATCCGACAAATCGAAACCCAATCGCTCAAAAAGCTCTACAACCTCCGCGACAGCGAAAGGCTGCGAGGCGACACCGATCTGGCCCGTTATTTATCACCGAGGTCGACAAGCTCGAGCGCACCGAATCCAGCTAGTGGCCCGTCCATCAGGAACATCTCGATCGTGAGATCGGGCTCGATGTGAGCCTGGCTGAGGAAGGCCAGCACCTTGCGACCGGTGAGCTCCTCGATCATCTCGCTGTAGCGGACCTTCATCATCCGCTGGAAATCGCGTCGCATCTCGAGCACCCGCTCGGGTTCGCCGCCTTCCACCATTGTCCGTTCGATCGCGGTGAATCCGTCACTCAGCACACAAACGATCAGGTTGTCCAGCACGTAAGTCTTGGCTTTGATCGGTCCGCGCCCGTAGTGCTCGCGCATGAACGCGACGATCCGATTGGTGATCTCAGCGAGCAGCCTCCCGCCGGCGAGCGACCGGGGAGCAGGATCGCCGGGCCGGGGATCGCTCATCTTCCGCCTCGTGTCGCGTTGCTGGCTGCTGCGCTCATTGTTGCTCGATGCTTAGCCGTTTGAGCCTCGCCGCCGAAGCTCCACTTGAGGATCATCCGAGCAGCGTACCCGGAAGATGGGCTTCTTAAGGCTTGTAATCGGTTGGCATCAGAGTAGTGTCGATCGAGTCCTTGGTCTCGGCCAGCGGCCCGTCGGTGATCACCGAGGCGCCTGCGCTGACCCGCACCGTCTTGGTCTGCGCGGGGTCCGCGAGCGGGTCGGTGGCGACCAGCTCTCCAGATTCCTTCAGCTCCCTCAGCAGGGCGTCGATTTCCTCCCCCAGCGGTTCACTGCCGGGGCCGAAGAAGGCATCGCGGGTGTCGGCGTTGCCGTAGAGCAACAGCATGTAGCGCATTCGTGTTTTCTCCTTGGTCCGGACGAACTTTGGCGTTTAGCCTCCGCCCCCCGGAGGTCAGACGCCAATGTTCGCGTCGATGATGATCAATTCAGGTTCAGGCGCAGGCGTAGACGATCTCTACCGAGCCGCCGGGCAGCGAGCGCTCCCGCTCCAGCACCAGCTCGGTATCGGCGCTGAGCGACGGCGTCAGCCGCATGCCGTCTCCGAGGAACAACGGCAGCACGATCAGCTCGAGCGTGTCGAGCGCTCCGAGGGCGCGGAAGGTCTCGACCGTCCGCGGGCCGCCGACGAGGTGGACGTCCCCGCCCGCGTTGGCAGCGCGGACCTTCTCGAGCAACCGAACCGGGTCGCTATCGGTCACGATCGGTGCTGAGGCTCCCTCGGTGGGAACGCCTGAGCCAAGCACGAACACGTCAAGGTTCGGCCAGGGCCCGCGCTCGCTCGCGAGCGCGGGCTCGAAGGTCGTGCGGCCCATCAGGGCCGCCTCCTTGCCCTCGAGGAACTCCTGAATGCCGTGGCTCTGGCCGGAGACGGAGGACGGGTCGGCGAGCTGCGCCGGCCACCCGTCCGGTGTGGTCACGTATTTCGAGAATGGGTCGGTTTGCCTGCATGCCCTTTGGTCGGAGCCGGCGCGTGCGGCTCGACATCCTCTCCGCGATTGGCACGAAGCCTCCGGCGCAAGTTATTGCGACGCTCTGAATCCGCAGCCTCAACGGGTAGCGACGGGTAGTTATCACGGTTCGCAAAGCTCGGGGGCTGGTGAAAATTGGAGGATGGAGAAGAGGCACGGGTCGGCGAACGGCGGCGAGCATTGGATGGCGCTGGAGGGGGGAGTTGATAGCCCGCCCGGCGCTGGGTTGTACACGAGCCGCTTCGCCGGAATCGGGGCCTCGGTTCCCGAGCGGCGGATGAGTACCGATGAGCTGATGGCGAGCACGAAACACCGAACCCACATCGAGCTCGAACGGCTCACGGGCATCCGCGAACACCGGATCGCCGGCGAGGGCGAGGACTCCTACACGCTCGCGCTCGGCGCGGCGCGCGACGCCTTGGCGCACACCGATTGTGCTGCAGAGGACCTTGAGATGCTGATCGTGTCGAGCATCAGCCGGCACGTCGGAGGCCTCCGGACCCAGCTCGAGCCGCCAGTTAGCGTGTCGCTGAAGGAAGCGCTCGGCGCGCGGCGCGCGATGAGCTTCGACCTCTCGAACGCGTGCGCAGGCATGATGACCGGCGTATTCATTCTCAACGACCTGATCCGACAAGGCCGGATCCGGCGGGGGATGGTCGTCAGCGGCGAGCTCATCACACAGCTTGGTCGCAATGCCGCGCGCGAGGTTCACACCGTAATGAGCAAGCAGCTCGCCTCGCTGACGCTCGGCGACGCCGGTGCCGCGGCGATCCTGGAGCGAGCGCCTGACGGCGCTCCCGGGATCGAGGTGGCTGGTTTCACGACGTTGTCCGAGCACAGCCGCCTGTGCGTAGCGTTTCCGGCGAAGATCGGTGCGGGAATCTCGATGTACACCGATGCCCGGACGATCCACAAGGTCGCCACCGAGGCATCGGTGCCGCTGCTCCGCGAGGTGCTCGACCAAGCCGGACTGCAGTTCGACGAGATCGACTATCTGATCCCGCACCAGACCTCGGCGCGGGCGATCAAGAAGGGCCTGAAGGACTTCTCCGAGAGCATCGGTATGGCGCCGAAGCACGTGGTCGTGACCGTCGATGAGTTGGGCAACACTGCCTCGACGACGCATTTCGTCGCTCTATCGCAGTACCTCAATGAAGGCCGCTTCCGCAAGGAAGACCGGGTCATGCTCCTATCGCTGGCGTCCGGTCTCGAGGTCGGGATCGTGATCTTCAAGGTCGATCAGCTTGTGGGGCACTATGGGCACGATCATTGAGGCGACCGCCACCGCGACCACGCACCGACGGCCGTTCGCCCAAGGCGCGCTGAAGCTCGCCGACGCCGCCGCCCACTCGTGCCTGGAGCGCGCTGGCCGGACCGCCGAGGAGTTGGACCTGCTGATTAACGCAGGCGTTTACCACGACAAACTCCTCAACGAGCCGGCGTTTGCGTCCATGATTCAGGAAGACATCGGCGCGAACCTGGGATACCCGCTGGGCACGGGGCACGGGACGTTCTCGTTCGACGTCAACAACGGGGCCTGTGGTCTGCTGACGGGCATTCACCTGGCTGACGGCTTGCTGGCATCGGGAACCGTCGAGCTCGGGATGGTGGTCGCGAGTGACATGGACCCCCAGCCCGGCGTCTCTGAAGGGTTCCCGTTTCCTGCGGTCGGGGGCGCGGTTCTGTTGAGCGCTGAGGACTCCCGCGCGGGCTTCACCGCTTTCCAGTTCGCCACCTTCCCGGAGTTCTCCGAGCTCTTCCACAGCTACATCGCCTGGCAGGAAGATGCCCGGCGTGGGCTCGCCCGTCATGGCCGGAACATCCTCACCGTCGAGATCGCCGAGGCCTACAGCGCCCGGGCGCTCGAGTGCGCCGAGTCGACCGCCCGTGAATTGGCGGCGGCGCACGCACTCGACCTCGGCGAGGTCGACCTGCTCTTCGCCACGGCGTCGATCCCGGGCTTCGCCGACGGATTGGCGAGGCGACTCGGTGTGTCCGCCGAGCGGGTCGCGTCGTCTTCGGACGGCGTCGCCGGCGCGCACACGGCCGCCCCCGCGTTGGCGCTCGAGGCGGCAGACCTCGAGGCGGCGCGCACGTCCCTGTTCGTCTCCGCGGGCTCGGGGCTCACCGTCGCGGCCGCGCTTTACCGGGCGTGATCCAAGGTGAGCAGGCAGCGCGCTTCAGACGCGAGCGTTGCCAAGCTGCAAGCGCTACTCCCGCCCGAGGAGGGCGAAGGTCCGCGCATTGCCCCTGCCCGCCCACGCGAGCTAAGACCGCTGGCGCGGATCGTGGCCGAGGGCGCGGGGCGCGTCACCGCCGGCGGCCCGCCGAATATCTTTACGACCCTCGGCCAACACCCACGCCTGTTCCGGGCCTGGATACGCTACTCGGCGCACCTGATGCCGTTCGGTCAGCTCCCGCGACGCGACACCGAGCTGGTGATCTTGCGGATCGCATGGCAGTGTCACTCAGCCTACGAGTGGCACCAGCACGTCCCGATCGCGCTACGCATGGGATTAACGCCCGACGAGGTCGCGGGCGTCGCCGGCAGTCCTCCGGCAGGCGGCTTCACGGAGCGCCAGCGGACGCTGCTAGCCGTGAGCGACGAGCTGCTCGCCCGGCGCACGCTCTCGGACACGACATGGAGCGCGGTGCAGACCGCTCTGCGCGACCGCGAGGCGATTGAATTGTGCCTGCTCATCGGTCACTACCAAGGCCTGGCGACCACGATCGGCGGACTCGGGATCCAGATTGAAGCGCGCTCAGGTTAGATGGGCAGACGCTCTCAGCCGCCCTCCAGACGCCGCCTGAGCTCGCCGGGGCGTCCGTTGACGAAGATCGCCCGCGTTGCCGCCACGACCGGCCCGCGAATCACCAGTCCCAGCAGCCGCCCGGTGTCCGCGTCGAACCGGTAGCTCGCGCGCGTGCGCCGGTTGCCGAGATCCTCGAGCTCCCAGACACCCTCGACTGACTTCATGTCACCTTTCTCCTGCATCCACGATAGACGCGTGGGCCCCTCGTAGCGGATGCGGATAAGCGATTTGACCCGCATGACCTTGATGTCGTTCTCGGTCTCGACGAGCGTCGGGCGCCCGTCGGCGTCATGCTCGAGGGCGATCATCTTGTCAACGCCGCCCTGCCACTCCGGTGCCGCCATCACGTCCTCGATCACCGCCCAGACCTCCTCGAGCGAGGCGTCGATCTCGGCGCTGGCGCTACTGCCCAGGTGTGGCATCACGGTCCTTCGAGCTGCGTGGCAGGGATGCTGCGTAGACCCTAGCGGCTCGATGCCGCTTTCGTCGCCGAAGGCAATACTCGCGAGTTACGACGGCGGGTGTTTGCTCTGCCCCCGCGCCGGGCTAATCTCTCGCGCCTAGTGCGCTTTGCGCGACGGAAGAGTTCAGATGTCGATTGAACACCTTGATGTGCTGATCGTCGGGGCCGGCCTGTCCGGCATCGGCGCCGGCTACCACCTGCAGGCCGAGTGTCCCGACAAGACCTACGCGATCCTCGAGGCCCGGAACTGCATTGGCGGGACTTGGGACCTGTTCAGCTATCCCGGCATCCGATCGGACTCGGACATGTACACACTCGGCTACGCGTTCAGGCCGTGGACCGGGGCCAAGGCGATCGCCGACGGACCCTCGATCCTGAGCTACGTTCGCCAGACGGCCCACGACTATGGCATCGACCATCACATCCGCTTCCACCATCGAGTCGTGCGTGCCGAGTGGTCGACAGCGGATGCGCAGTGGACGGTGGAGGCGATGCGAAGCGACTCGCAGAAGACAGTGCGTCTGACCTGCGGCTTTCTGCTCGTGTGCGGCGGCTATTACCGCTACGACGAGGGCTACACGCCCGACTTCGAGGGCATGGAGCGCTTCAACGGCCGCATCGTGCACCCGCAGCACTGGACCGCGGATATCGACTACGCGGGCAAGCGCGTCGTGGTGATCGGCAGCGGTGCGACCGCGGTGACGCTCGTCCCCGCGATTGCGCAGCGGGCCGCGCACGTCACGATGCTGCAGCGCTCGCCCAGCTACATCGTCTCGTTACCGGCGGAAGACCCGATCGCCGCCGCCCTACAGCGCGTTCTGCCGGAGAAGGCCGCGTACTCCATCGTGCGCTGGAAGAACATCCTGCTCACGATGCTCAGCTTCCAGCTCAGCCGGCGCCGCCCGAGAGTCATGAAAGCGCTGATCCGAAAGCAAATCGAGCGGCAGCTCCCGGCTGGATACGACGTCGACACGCACTTCAATCCGCCTTACAACCCGTGGGATCAGAGGCTCTGCCTCGTGCCCAACGGCGATCTTTTCGACGTGATTTCGCACGGGCCGGGTGTCGATGGTCACCGACCGCATAAAGACGTTCACGGAGGAGGGCCTCGAGCTTACGTCCGGCACTGAGCTCGACGCCGACCTGATCGTGACCGCGACGGGCCTCAACCTGCTGCCGTTGGGGGGCATCCAGGTCGCGGTCGACGGCCACGACGTCGAGCTGTCTGAGACGATGAGCTATAAGGGCATGATGCTCAGCGGGGTGCCGAACCTGGCAATCGCGTTCGGGTACACCAACGCCTCGTGGACGCTCAAGTGTGACCTGACCTGCGGGTACGTCTGCCGGCTGCTCAACCACATGGACGAGCATGGATACCGGCAGTGCACGCCGCGGAACCCCGATCGGTCGATCGCTGAGCAGCCGTACGTGGATTTCTCCTCCGGATACGTGCTGCGCTCGATCGACCAGTTCCCAAAGCAGGGATCGAAGGCCCCGTGGCGGCTGTACCAGAACTACGCACTTGACGTCGTGAGCCTGAGGTTCGGCGCACTCGAGGACGGCGTGATCGAGTTCTCCAGGGCGGGCTCGACGGTTGACGCTGTGGAGAACGTCGCCACCTGAGCATCGAGGCGTGAGCAAGAAGCCCGGCGTGGTGCTCGCAGACGCCGGGTTGCGGGTTTTCCGCACAAGAAACCGTGTCTCACCCCGATGCCGCGACGGCCTGAAGAGGGGAGGCTAGGCCTGTCCAGACTAACCGCGGACTACCAAATGAGTGCCGAGCATTGTCAAAGCACGCACTCCCTAGCGACGGTGGTGTGGGTATGCGCTCGGGTGATGTTCGTCACGAGAACGGTGCGTTGAGGCTTCTCGACGCGTTCAAAGGAGGGATTGCATCATGGCAACCGTGTCTGCAGGAGCGGCCGAGCAGGAAGCTGAGCTCGAGGGCGCGCCACGGCTCGTATCGACGCTCAACTGGGGCAACTCGGCGCCGCTGGCGTTGTTGGCGTTTGCCGTCACGACGTTCATGCTGAGCATGGTCAACGCGGACGCGATCGACGCGGGCGTCAAGCCTGTGGTGTTCGGCGTCGCGTTGATGTTCGGCGGCCTCACGCAGCTGATCGCGGGCATCATCCAGCTGCGGACCGGCAACACCTTCTCGGGTGTGTTGTTCGCTGGCTTCGGCGCCTTCTGGCTGTCGCTGTTCGCGAACGTGCAGTTCTTCAATAAACTCGTGCCGGCTACCCAGGTGGGGCACGCACAGGGCCTTTTCCTGTACGCCTTCGGCATCTTCGTTGTCGTTATGTTGGCCGCGTCGCTGCGCACGAACGCTGTCGTCGTCCTGGCGCTGGCGATTCTCGTGGTGACGTTCTTATTGCTCGGCGCGGGCGACTACGGGGCTCACACCAACTTGACGCACTGGGGCGGGTACTTCGGCCTCGCGGCCGCGGCATGCGCCTTCTATCTGGCCTTGGCGGAGCTCTGCGAGTTCTCCTATCACCGGGCGGTGCTCCCCGTCTGGCCGCTGTCAACCCACCGCTGGGGTCGCCATAAGGAGCCAACGGCGGCTGGGCACTGACCGACACGACCTTGATTGACTGCCCCGACTCATGTCGGCGTAGTTTGCGCCGACATGAGTCCAACGGTGAAGGAGGATCTGATGGGCGGATATGACGAGGTCTTCGGGCATTGGCAACGCGACCCCGAAGGGTTCTGGCGGGCCGCAAGTTCAGCGATCGATTGGGATCGCGCACCCGACGCGATCGTCGACCGCACACGGAAACCCACGCCGGAATGGTTCCCGGGCGGCGAACTCAACACCTGCTTCAATGCGCTTGATCGCCATGTGCGGGATGGGCGCGGTGAGCAGGCGGCTCTGATCTACGACAGCCCGGTCACAGGGGTCGTGCGGCGCTTCTCCTACGAGGAGCTTCTTGACGAGGTCGCGCGGTTCGCCGGGGCCCTGGTACGTGAGGGCGTGGAGCGAGGAGACCGCGTCGTCATCTACATGCCGATGGTTCCGGAGGCTGTGATCGCGATGCTGGCGTGTGCACGTATCGGAGCGATCCATTCGGTGGTGTTCGGCGGGTTCGGAGCCGATGAGCTGGCGTCGCGAATCGCCGACTCCGGTGCGAGGATCGTGGTCTGCGGCTCGTGCGGGGTCGGACCCCCACGCGTCGTGGAGTACAAGCCGCTCGTCGATCGGGCGCTCGAACTGCTCGACGGGGAGCCGCGACGGTGCATCGTCCTGCAGCGGCCCGAGGCGCCCGCCTCCTTGCAGCCCGGAAGGGATATAGAGTGGGGAGCCTTCCTCGAAGGCGCCCAGCCGGTCGAGTGCGTGCCGGTGGCGGCGAGCGACCCGCTCTACATCCTCTACACGTCGGGCACCACCGGGCTGCCGAAGGGCATCGTCCGTGACAACGGCGGCCACGCGGTCGCGCTGGAGTGGTCAATGGAAGCGGTCTACGACGTGCGCCCGGGGGAGGTGTATTGGGCCGCTTCCGACATCGGCTGGGTCGTCGGCCACTCCTACATCGTCTACGCACCGTTGATCCACGGATGCACAACTGTCCTGTATGAGGGCAAGCCGGTCGGCACCCCAGACGCGGGCGCATTCTGGCGGGTGTGCGCGGATCACGGCGTCAACGTCATGTTCACAGCGCCGACAGCGATTCGGGCGATCAAGCGCGAGGACCCCGCGGGTGAGCTGGTACGGGAGCATGACCTCTCGGCACTCCGGACGCTGTTCCTCGCCGGCGAGCGTTGCGACCCCGACACGCTTGCTTGGGCGACCCAGCACCTCGAGCGGCCGGTGATCGACCACTGGTGGCAGACGGAGAGTGGCTGGCCGATGGCGGCTAACTGTCTCGGGCTCGAGCTGCTGCCGATTAAGCCCGGCTCGCCGACCAAGCCGGTGCCCGGCTACGAGACCCTGATTCTCGACGAGGACGGCCGCGAGCTCGCCGCCGGTGAAACCGGGGCGGTCTGTGTGCGGTTGCCACTGCCGCCGGGCTTCGCGACTACCCTGTGGCGCGGAGACGACCGGTTTGTCGATGCTTATCTTTCCCGTTTTGAGGGCTACTACCTGACGGGCGATGCGGGCTATCTCGACGAGGATGGCTATCTGTACGTGATGAGCCGGATCGATGACGTGATCAACACCGCCGGCCACCGGCTCTCCACGGGCCAGATGGAGGAGGTGCTGGCAAGTCACCCGGACGTCGCCGAGTGCGCCGTCGTCGGCGTGGCGGATGAGTTCAAGGGGCAGGTCCCGATCGGCTTCGCAGTGCTCAACGCGGGCGTCAAGCGGCCACCCGAGGAAGTAACCGCCGAGCTGGTGGCGCTGGTACGCGAACGTGTAGGTCCGGTGGCCTCATTCAAGACCGTGGCGATCGTGACCGCGCTACCAAAGACGCGCTCTGGAAAAACGCTGCGTGGCACGATCCGCCAAATGGCCGACGGCGACGCCTGGAGCGTTCCTCCGACGATCGAGGATGTTACGGTGTTGGATAACTTCGAGCAGCTGCTGCCGACGCTCAGCTATGGCGGCGCGCCGAGGAGCGGATCGTGACAAGCGGTTAGTGGGATCGTCGTCGTTGGGACGACGCTGGTGGCATCGCGCGCACCGGTTCTTGCCGATACGTGCGATCACTGTGGACGTGCGCCAAGCACCGGTGTACGGTGGGTTACTCCGGCTCGGCCGTCCTCCAGCCGACGACGGTCGAGGAGATCCAGGAGATCCTGCGGATCGCGAACCGTCATCACGTGCCTCTCTGGACCCACTCTCAGGGCCGCAACAACGGCTTACGGCGGATCCGCCCGGCGCGTCCGCAAGTCACTGATCGTCAGCCTGCGGCAGATGAACCGTGTGCTCGAGATCAACGATGACTGCGCGTACGCCGTGGTGGAGCCGGGCGTGCGCTGGTTCGATCTCTGGTAGCGATCGGGAAGCTGGGAAGAGCGGGATTGAGCGAGGCAACACGGATCCTGACCACCCACGTCGGCAGCCTGCCGCGGCCGCAGGAGGTCGTCGACGTCGTATTCGCCGAAGACCGCGGCGAGCCCGTGGTTCGCGGCCGCTACGACGAGGTGATCGCGGCGGCGGTGCGCGATCGCGTGCGCCAGGTTGGGAAGCCGGCGGGCGGGCTCAGCCTGAAGCGTGAGCGGCGCCGGCCCGAACGGCGGGCTCGTAAACCGCGACGCTCAGGATCCGAGCGGGATCCTCGGCTCGCCGAGCGAGGCCCGACCGCTTTCGCCAAACCACATGTCCCGCAGCTGGGTGTTGCGATGGGCGGCGGCAACCGCCATGTCGCGGAAGATGCGTGCCATCCGCTGACCGTCCCGGGCCACGCTCGCGCCGACGGTCTGCCACAGGTCATGGTCGATCACATCCCAGCACATCAGCATCACCTCGCGCGCGACGCCCGCCAGCAGCATGTCGTCGCCGTAGCTGTAGTCGACTCCATCCTCCACGTTGCGCCGGCACAGCTCCATGTGGCGCTCGGCCGTGTCGTACAGGGCCGCTATCAGCTGCTCGTACTCGTCCAGCGCGTTGTAGGCGGCGCCCACCGTTACCGTCGCCAGCGAGACCGTGAACACGCACATCGCCCGGCCCGAGTACATCGGATTGCCGTGCAGGCGCGAGCCAGGAGTCTGTCCGGGCCGTCTCCGATGTGCTCATCCTGTACATCGTTGTGCCCTCGGGCGAGGGTTGTCAAGCTACCCCGCACGGTTGGCCAAGAGCTCCAGCACTCGTGTCTTCAGCGAGATGGTGATCGCCGCCGCTCAGGGCCCCCCAACGCCGGACCGGTACCGTTCAGCTATGTCCCTTGAGTGGCCGGCGCTTGCCTACCCGGACTGGAGCGCGACGTGCGACACGCTGCACTCGCATACCCAGGTCCTCGGCAAGCTCGCGGCGGTGCTCGCGCCGCCCGAGCCGCAGCTTCAGCACGCCGCGCTGCGGCTGACCGCACGAGGGTGGGAGACAGCTCCGCTGCCCGCGCCCAATGGCTCAGGGTCGCTGGTCGCGGCGCTCGATCTGAGAGCGCATGAGATGGTCGTCGAACACAGCGACGGGCGCGGGCAACAGATCGCGCTCGCCCCCGATAGACCGGTGGGCGCGGTGACGCGCGAGGTCCTGGGGACGGTCCGGCGTCTTGGCGGCGCTGTCGAGATCGATCCCACCCCACAGGAGGTGCCGTGGAGCGTGCCGCTCGACGAGGACGAGGAGCACACACGCTATGACCCCGAACAGGTTTCCTCCTACTTTGCCGCCGCGACCCGCGCCGCGCTTGTGCTGGCGGCGTTCCGGGCGCCCTATCGGGGGCGCTCGACGCCGGTTAACGCGTGGTGGGGTTCGTTCGATCTCGCGGTGAACCTGTTCTCCGGACTGCCGGCAGATCCGCCGTCGAAGGACTTCATCATGCGCAACGCGATGGATGCGCAGGAAGTGGCAGTTGGGTGGTGGCCGGGGGATGCGCGGTACGGCAAGGCAGCGTTCTATGCCTACGCGCACCCCGCGCCGGATTCGTTCGCGTCGGCGACGCTTTCACCGGCGGCGGCGCGCTGGGAGGCCGCGCTCGGTGAGTACGTCCTGGACTGGGAAGACGTTTGCTCCAGTCCCGACCCACATGCGGTCGGGCTCGAGTTCGCCCGCTCGGCCTTCCGCCACGCCTGCGCGGTGTGCGACTGGGATCCGGCCCTGACCGCGAGCGCCGAGGGCACGCCCCCGCCAGTGGTGTGAGACGCGGGCGCTCCCGCGTTTGGGGTGGAGTTGACAGTTCATCCCTATCGGGTGATGCCACACAAAGGACCCTGGGGTGCAATCCTTCGTATCGTGACGTTGGTCACGCATACCGAACGAGTGCTGCAGCGACCAGATCGCCGCCAGCCGTGAGCGAGACGATAGGAGGGGCCAGATGTCCTCGGTTAGCTACCAGACGATCAAGCTAAGCAGGGGCAAGCACGCCTCTCCGGAGGACGGCGCCTGCGTCATGGAGCTGGCCTCGATGCTCGCGGGCGAATCGTTCACCGATCACCCGGCATCGGTGTGCCCAGTGATCGGATCGTTCCTGCGGGCATACAACGACTCGGTGGGCAACGACCGTCGTCAGGATCTATACGCGTATGCGGCACGAGTCGTGGGCAGCCGTGACTCGGCTGCAGTTCAGCGCGCCCGTGCCGATCGCTTGGCAAAGTGGGCTATGCAGATGCGAAAGCGTCGTTGGACCCGGTTGATTCTCCCTGCGCGCCTGCGCGCGATCGGAGCCGAGCGCCAACCTCCGATTGAAGTGCTGGGGGTTTACGCCGTTCGCTCGATCTCGAAGCCGACCGACGAAAAGCACGCCGCGGTGCTCGCGCTCATTGACGAGTTACTCGCGATCGGTCCGAGCGAGGAGACCCGCTCACCACGCGCCCCGTCCCGAGCCGGTGGTCCACCGCGAGCAACGGTCTAGCCCAGTCTTGTGATCCCGGACGACCCTAGCATTCCTCGGTCTCCGTGATTCTGCGCAGCGAGGCTGCGCGCTTAAACGGATGACGAGGCGGTTCTCGCCGGCTAGAACCGCATGAGTGACTACCCGAGGCCATCAAGGCCGTCATTCGTCGAGCTTGCCGACGACGCCGGGCTCGACTTGATACTCACCTAACAGCGGAGGTAATTCTGCGATGTCGCTCGTTTCTCCAGTTCGCCCGACCCGCGATTGTGCGCCGCGTTTGGCCGATTTTGACGCCGAGCGGGCCAGCTACCGGATCGAGGTACCGGAGCGCTTCAACGCCGTGTTGGACATCGTCGAGGCGTGGGCCTCGGAGGATCCCGATGCGCTGGCTGTGCTGTCGGTCGATGGTGTCGGGGAGATCGTCGCGGAGCAGTCGGCGGCCGATCTGGCACGTGCCTCGAGGGAGGCGGCGCGGGTGCTGTTGGACCTGGGCGTGGGCAAGGGGGACCACGTCTTCGTGATGCTGCCGCGGATTGCGGAATGGTACGCGGCGTTGCTCGGCGCGATGCGGATCGGTGCGATCCCAATGCCGGGCCCGAACCTGCTGACCTCGAAGGACATTGCGTACCGCTTCGAGCAGACGGGCGCGACGGCGGTGATCACCGACGAGGCCGGCACGAGCAAGGTAGATCAGGCAGGCACAAATTTGGCGACCCGTCTCTGCGTCGGCGACGCACCAGAGGGCTGGCTGTCGTTGGCAGAGCGCTGTGGCGCAGTCGGGGACGGGGAGACGCCGACGGATCCGACCGATCGCGACGATCCGCTCCTCCTGTACTTCACGAGCGGAACGGTTTCATACCCGAAGATCGTCCAGCAATCTCAGTCCTACGCGCTTGGTCATATCGGGACCGCGCGTTTCTGGCATGACTTACGAGCAGGAGACGTGCACTGGACGGTCACCGACACCGGCTGGGCGAAGGCAGCCTGGGGTGGCTTGTTCGGGCAGATGCACGAGCGGGCGGCGATCCTCAATGTCGCGCTTGGTCGACCCGACACCGACACAATCTTCGACATCCTCGCCCGCCATCGTGTCACGTCGTTCTGCGCGCCGCCGACGCTGTACCGACGGCTGGTCCAGGGAGACTTTTCCGCGCACGACCTATCGGCGCTGCGGCATTGCACAAGCGCCGGAGAGCCGCTCAACCCCGAGGTGATCCGGGCGTGGCAAGAGGGCACGGGTGGGCTGACGATTTACGACGGCTATGGGCAGACGGAGACGACATGCCTGGTCGCGAATTACCGCGCGATGGAGCTTCGCCCCGGATCGATGGGCCGCCCTGTGCCCGGCTACGACGTCACGATCGTCGACGACGATGGCCAACCGGTGGCGGCCGGTGAGGTCGGAAATATCGTCGTGCGCTGCAAGCCCGACCGTCCCGTCGGGCTGTTCCCCGGCTACCACAACGACCCGGGGGCAACGGCCCAGGCGTTCCGCGGGCCATTCTATTTCACCGGCGATAAGGCAGCAATGGACCACGACGGATACTTCTGGTTCGAGGGCCGCGACGATGACGTGATCACCTCGAGCGCCTACCGCATCGGACCTTTCGAAGTCGAGAGCGTGCTCGTCGAGCACCCGGCGGTTATGGAGGCGGCCGTCGTCGGCAAGGACGACCTCGAACGCACACAGATCGTGACCGCCTTCTGCATGCTATCCCCAGGGCACACCGGCTCACCCGAGCTTGCCCGCGAACTGCAGGATTTCGTCAAACAAAGGACCGCCCCCTACAAGTACCCACGCGAGATCCATTTCGTGGACGACCTGCCCAAGACGATCAGCGGCAAGATCCGGCGCTCAGAGTTACGCAGTGAGCTCCGCGCTGGACACGTCGACGGTCCTGAGTGAACGTAGACTGCCGTTCGTGACTAACTTCACCATCAAGAACCTCATGGAGGTCGAGGACGCCGCCGCGGAGCGTGGACCGAACATCGAAGCTCGGTTTGGCCGCAAGCACCTCGACACCGAACATCTCGGCGTCAGCTACTTCCGCTACGGCCCGGGTTACAAGACGCCGTACGGGCACCGCCACCGAGAGCAGGAGGAGGCTTACGTAGTCGTCGGCGGCTCAGGCCGAATGCGACTCGATGACGAGATCGTCGAGCTGCACCACTGGGACGCCATCCGCGTTGCGCCCAACGTAGTGCGGGCGTTCGAGGGTGGACCGGACGGCCTTGAGCTGATTGCCATCGGCGCCGACCGCCCAGAGGGCGGCGACGGCGAGATGATCCAGGACTTCTGGAGCGACTGACAGCCGGCACTGCGGAGCACTCTGGGAAGTCTCCGGCAGCGTCCTCTGACGCGGTGCGAATACGCGACGCGGCCCCCGCCGAGACCGCGCTACTTGAGGCGCTGCAGCGCCGTTCGTCCAACGTCTGGGACGAGTACCGCGAGCGGCTGGCCGTAAATCCGGACGCGATTGAGCTAGCCCAGACGTTCGTCGATAACGGCTGGGTGCGAGTGGCGGTCGACAGCGGTGGTACGCCCGTCGGCTTTGCCGTTGTCATCCCTGCTGTCGGAGGGGTTCACGAGCTCGACGGCCTGTTCGTGGAGCCGGCTCAGATGCACTGCGGCATCGGCCGAGCGCTGGTGCAAGACGCCTGCCGGCGCGCGCAAGCCGCCGGCGCGCTGCTCCTCGAGGTGGTGGCAGGGCCCGCCCGCGGCTTCTACGAGAAGCTCGGTTTCGAACTCGTCGCCACCGCGGAGACCCGTTTCGGTCCCGCAGTCCGGCTGCGACGGCGGTTGTAGGCGAGGCGGGGCGGGGCGGCGGGGCGGTGCGGGCGATTGCGGGCGATTCGCATGCTCTAGCGCGCAATGTGGATTTTCCAGGGCCGATTTGCGCGCTGGAGCATGTCGCGCCACTGCCGCAGCGATGCAGGGGGCCCCGCGTCACATCCAACGAACCTTGGCGTCTAGCCTCCGCCGGCCGGACCGGAGGTCAGGAGCCAATGTTCGTGGAGACACCCCGCCACGCGCGCCCGTCCCCGCCCGCCACGCGCCCCGCCCGCCTCGCCCCGCGCAAGCCTGGACCAGACCGGGTGTGCTCGCGCGCTACCGTTCCTGTATGCCGGGGAAGTCAACGCCCGCCGGATTTGACCTCGGAGGATTGCTGTACGTCCTGTGTGTGTTTGCGCTGCTGTTGGTACCCGCGCTTTTCGGCCGTCGCGGCTCCCCGCCGGACTCTTCTGATTCTGGCTCAGATGACGGCTGGGGCAACAGCCCACGGAAGCCGCCGCCTGAGCCTGACCGTCCGCGGGGCGGCATACCGCTGCCCGATGCCGAGCCCGCGCCGGTACGGCTCCGCGGCCATGGCCGGCTGGCAGATCTCCTCCCCGCTCGTGGGCGACGGCCCGCGCGGGAGCCGGACCGCCAGCCGGTCCGGACGCGACAGACACGTTGACGCCGGCTCCTCGAGCTTGCTGAGCTAAACGCGAAGGCAGCGGCGCCGCCTCCCGATAGACTAGGTGTCGCGGGGGATCACGCGATCGACCTCGACGGCCTCCCCGGTCTGAGTGTCGGGGTAGACGACGATGACGGTCGGCGGGCCTCCGAACCACGCGCTTGTTTCACCCTCGCCGACGAATTCCGCGGCCCGCTGCGCGCCGCCTGGTTCGATGACCCACACGGGCTGGCCCTTGTGGAATTGGCCGTCGCCGATGTTGGTCATTGCTCCGGGACCGCCGACTTTTCAGATGGATGCACGGTCTCGAGAGCATACGGGCGCCACCGACGACGGTGCGTGCCCGGCTGGCGATGCGCCATAGTTCTCCGCGTGAGCGTGAGCGTGAGCCGGGACGTCCGTCACGCGTCTATCACCGATATATCAGCGCTCGAGCAACGCCACGCACTCGACGTGGGGCGTGTGCGGGAACATGTCGACCGGCCGTGCGCACACGAGGCGGTAGCCGTAGTCGTCGGCGAGCCGCTTCACGTCCGAGGCGAGCGTCGTCGGGTTGCACGAGACGTACACCACGCGCGGCGCGGCGGTCTCACCGAGGCGCCGCAGCGCCTTGCCCGCGAGACCGGCACGAGGCGGGTCGACCACCACGACGTCCGGGTCGCCGGCGCGATCGCGCAGCTCGCGCAGCACCTCGCCGACGTTCCCGGCGAAGAACGCGGTGTTGCCGATCGAGTTCAGCTCCTGGTTCTCGATCGCGCAGGCGACCGACTCCTCCGAGATCTCGACGCCCCACACGGTGAGCGCCGATCCCGCGAGCGACAACCCGATCGTGCCGATGCCGCAGTAGAGGTCGTACACCGTTTCACCGCCGGAGAGCGCGGCGAACTCGCGGGCGATCGCGTAGAGCTCTGCGGCCATCTCGGTGTTCGTTTGCAGGAACGCGTTCGGCCTGACGCGGAACCGGAGCCCGTCGATCTCCTCCTCGATCGCGTCTGTCCCCCACAGGAGCTCGGTCGGGAGGTTCGTCACCTCCGCGACCCCGCGATTCTCGGCCCAGTGAATCGACCGGACCTCCGGGATCTCGGTCAGCACCTCGATCAGGCGCTCGCGGTCGAAACGCTCGCCCCGCGCGGTGACGAGCTGCACGAGCGCCTGTCCGGTGTTGCGCCCCTCGCGGACGACGACGTGCCGCAGGTAGCCCTCCTGCGTCTCCTGGTCGTAGGCCGGAAGCTTCTCCTCGCGTGCCCACTCGGTCAGCCGGTTGCGGATGGCGTTGCCCACATCGCTCGTCAGCCAGCAGCGGTCGATCTCGAGCACCTCGTCCCAGCGTCCTGCCCGATGCAGGCCGAGCGCAGGCCCGGTCGGAGTCTGCGTGAAGGAGTACTCCATCTTGTTGCGGTAGCCGAACTGCGAACGCGCGCCGACGATCGGCTCGATCGGGGCGTCGACCAGGCCCGCGAGCCGCTGGAACGAGTCCGCGACCCACTGCGCCTTGCTCGCGAGCTGCGCCTCGTAGGCGAGGTCCTGGAAGCGGCAACCGCCGCACGCGGGATAGTGCGCGCACGGCGCATCGACGCGGTTTGGGCCGGACCGGAGCACCTCGACCGTCGTAGCCTCCGCGTGCCGCCGCTGCACCTTCGTCACGCGCGCGCGGACCGTGTCGCCCGGCAGGCCTCGCCGCACGAACACGACGAAGCCGTCGAGCCGCGCGACACCGTTGCCGCCGAAGGCCAGCGATTCGATCGAAAGCTCGAGCTCCTGGTCGCGCTGGACGGGCGCCGCCATGCGGCTACTGCAGCACCGTGACGTACACGGAGCGCGTCCGCGGCCCGTCGAGCTCGCAGAAGAAGATCCCCTGCCAGGTGCCGAGCGCGAGCCCTCCCTCGCGGAGCGGAACGAGGACCTGAGGCCCCATCAACGCGGCCCGGATGTGCGAGGGCGCATTCTCTTCGCCCTCCTCGATGTGCTGCCACTGCCAGCCCTCGGGAGCGATCCGCTCGAGCGCCATCTCGAAGTCACGAGCGACCATCGGGTCGGCGTGCTCGTTGATCGTGAGGCCCGCCGTCGTGTGAGGAACGTAGACGAGCACGGCGGAGCCTGTCTGGCCGTCCAGGGCCTCGCGGACGCGGGCGGTGATGTCCAGTACCTGCGTGTGACGCTCGGTGGTGATGCTCAGCTCGTGCACGGGGCCGTATCCTAGAGATCGATGTCAGCCGGCCCGCCGACAACCACCGAGCTGGACCTGTTCCGCAGCCGCGCCGACGACTTCATCCGCGACCTCGACGAAGAGTTCTACGCGCACTACGCCGGCCTCAAAGGCACGCTCGACGTCGAAGCGGTCTACGAGGCCTACGACGACCTCACTCGCCTCGAGACGGCCCGCAGTATGGAGGGCGCCCCCACCGAGCTGTGGCGGTTCGCCTGCGAGGGGTACCTCGGCAACCTCACGCGCGAGCACCAGGCGCGCGTCGCGCGTGTCGAGGCCGAGCTCGAGGCGACCGTCGACGGCGAGACGATCCCGTATCGGATGCTGCGGGTCGCACTCGCGAACGAGCCCGACCGGGATCGCCGTGAGCGGCTCGAGCGCGAACGGATCCGGTTGCTCGACGAGTCCCTGAACCCCATCTACCTCGAGGCGGCGGAGATCGACCGCGAAGCGGTGCACCGGCTCGAGGCCGCGAACTACTACGAGCTCTACCTGCGCTTCGGCTTCCGCCTGCCCGAGCTGGCAGAGGAGTGCCGTGCCTTGCTCGACGAGACCGAGCGTCTGTGGGAGCGGGAGGGCGACCGGCTCTTCCGCAGCCGGCTCGGGATCGGCCTCGACGAGGCACGCCCGTGGGATGTCGCCCGGCTCTTCCGCGCGAGCGAGCTCGACAATCTCTACCCGAGCGACGAAGCTCCTCCCTGCACTCGAACGGACGCTCAGCGATCTCGGCATCGACCTGCACGGCCAACCGAACGTGCACCTGGACCTCGAGGTGCGACCGTCCAAGTCGCCGCGCGCGTTCTGCGCACCGATCGAGGTGCCGGGCAAGGTGATGCTCGTCATCCAGCCGATCGGCGGCAAGGACGACTGGGAGGCGCTCTTCCACGAGGCCGGCCACACGGAGCACTACGCCAACACCGACGCCGACCTGCCGATGGAGGACCGCCGGCTGGGTGACATGGCGGTGACGGAGGGCTGGGCGGCTCTCCTGGAGCGGCTCGTGACCGAGCCGGCGTGGCTGAACCGGCGGCTCGACGTCGGCCGTCCCGGGGACCTCGCCCGCGACGGCGCCGTGTCGGCGCTCTACTTCGCCCGCCGCTATTCGGCCAAGCTGCTCTACGAGATCGAGTTCTTCCAGGCCGACGACCCGACGGCGATGCGCAGCCGCTACTTCGAGCTACTGAGCGACGCGTTGAAGCTGCCCGTCAACCGCGAGAGCTACCTCGACGACATCGACGGCAGCTTCTACGTGATCGGCTACCTGCGCTCGTGGGCGTTCGAGGCGCAGCTGCGCGAGTTCCTGCGCGGCGAGTTCGGCAACGACTGGTTCGCGAAGCGCGAGGCCGGAGGGCTGCTCCGCGAGCTGTGGTCACTCGGCCAGGGGCCGAGCGCCGACGAGCTCCTGAAGGACGTGAGCGGCGCGACGCTCGAGATGGCCTCGGTCGCGGAGCGAATCCGCGAGGCCCTCTCCGCTACTTGACGACGACCGTCAGGGTGAGGTGGTTGTCGGGCCCCAGGGTCTGCATCCCCATCTGCTCGGCGGACTGGATGTTGACCGCCGAGAGCACGTAGACACCGCGCTTCGCGAAGACGATCGTCCGCTGCGTCCCTGTGTGGAACGTCGGGTCGCCGAGCGCGAGCTTCGGGCCGCGCGTCTGCGTGACGGTGAAGTCCATCGGACAGCTGACGCGCACGACGAGCCGCGTCCCCGGAGAGACCCGCAACCGCGTCGCCGCCCCGAGCTGGCGGACCGACGCCCAGACATGGCATCCCTGCACCGTGTGCACGATCTCGAGCCGCACCGTCTTCGAGGGTGCGGCGACGACGAAGGAGGCGAGCGCGAGCGCGACAAGCTTCATGCGACCACCGTAGAACCCCGAGCAGCGGGCGGGATCCGTAGAACGCCGACGATAGGCTGCGGCGGTGCCGGAGCGCTGGGCCCGCCTCGTCCTTCGCTTCCGCGTCGTCGTGCTCGTAGCCTGGGCGGCCGTGCTTGCTGCCGGCGTGGTGGCCTCCGCGCACCTGACGCCGCTGCTCGCGAACTCGTTCGACGTGCCGGGCACCGGTTCGGAGCGGGCGCGGACGCTTCTCGCCGCCGACTTCGGCGAGCGCCCGGACGGGACGTTCACCGTCGTCTTCCGCGTCGACAAGCCGCACGACTCGGCCCTCCGGGCCGGCCTGCGCCGCCGCGTCACCGTCGCCGCGCGCGGGATCCGCGGCGCGGAGATCGGACCGCTGCACACAGCTGCCGGCATCGTCTTCCTCGACGTCGCGACGCCGGCCGATCTCCAACACGCAAAGGCGTTCACCGGACAGCTCCGAGCCGGCCTCGCAGGCTCGCCGAGGGGGTACGTCACGGGGCAGCCGGCGATCCAGCACGACCTCGACCCGATCTTCGCGTCCGATCTGCGGCGGGGCGAGGCGATAGCGCTGCCGCTCACACTCGCCGTGCTGATCGGCGTGCTCGGCGTGAGCCTGGCCGTACTGATCCCGTTCGTGTTCGCGGCGTGCACGATCGCCGCATCGCTCGGCGCCGTGTACCTGCTCGCCCACGAGCTCTCGATGGTCGCGTACACGCGCAACATCGTCGAGCTCGTCGGACTGGGCCTCGCGGTCGACTACTCCCTGCTCGTCGTGCACCGGTTCCGTGAGGAGCTCGCCTCCCGCGACGTCGACGAGGCGATCGTCGTGACGCTCGCCACCGCCGGCCGGACGGTGCTCTTCTCCGGCGGCGCAGTCGCCGTCGGTCTCGGCCTGCTGCTGCTCGTACCCGTGCCGTTCGTCCGGTCGATGGGCATCGGCGGGCTCGTCATCCCCCTGATGTCGCTCGCGGCGGCCGTGACGCTGCAGCCGGCGCTGCTCTCGGTGCTCGGCCCGCGGCTGCGGCCGGCCCGTCCGGACGGGCGTGCCTGGGCCCGCATCGCCGCCGCCGTCGTCCGGCGGCCGCGAGCGTGCCTGGCAGGCGGGGCGACCGTGCTCCTCGCACTGTCGCTCCCAGCGCTCGGCCTGCGGATCACGCCGGGGTCACTGACCGGCATCCCCTCGTCGGCCGAGTCGGTCCAGGGGTACGACCTGCTCCGGGACGCGCTCGGCGGGGGCGTCGTGACGCCGACCCATGTGGTCGTCGCCCCCAGGGCGCCGGCCGCCACGAAGCGGCTCGTCCGCGAGCTGGCGCACGATCCGGAGGTGCTGCTCGTCGCGAGCGGGCACCGGCCGCCCTACGCCGGCCGCGCCGCGCAGCAGATCGTGGTCGGCGGGCGCCACGAATGGGGTGCGGCCGCGACGCGACGCTTCGTCGAGCGCCTCCGTGAGCGGCTCGTCCCGGAAGCCCGCTTCCCCGCGGGCACCGAGGTGGTGGCCGGCGGGGCGCCGCCGCAGGGCGTCGACTTCGTCGACCGGCTGTACGGCGCGTTCCCGTGGGTCGTCGCGTCGGTGCTCGTCGTCACGTTCCTCGTCCTGTTGCGGGCGTTCCGCTCGCTGCTCCTGCCGCTCAAAGCGGTGGTGCTGAACCTGCTCTCGGTCGGCGCGAGCTACGGCGCGCTGACGCTGCTCTTCCGGCATCCGATCGAGGCTTGGATCCCCGTCTTCCTGTTCGCGGCGCTCTTCGGCCTCTCGATGGACTACGAGGTGTTCATGGTCATGCGCATCCGCGAGGCGCACGACGCCGGCGACACCGACGACGCCGCGATCGCCCACGGACTCGAGCGCACCGGCCGCATCGTGACGGCGGCCGCGGCCGTCATGGTCGTCGCCTTCGCCTGCTTCGCCGCCGGCCGGATCGAGGGGCTGCGTCAGTTCGGCACCGGCCTCGCGATCGCGGTCGCACTCGACGCGACCGTCGTCCGCATCCTGCTCGTGCCGTCGCTGATGACCGTCCTCGGCAGGTGGAACTGGTGGCTCCCACGGCTCACGAGAAGGGCGTGAGGGAGGCGCCAGGGACGACGCCTCCCCCACGTGCCGGGACCACCTACTTGACGACCGTGATCGCCAAGCGCATCGCCGGCAGCTGGTACCCGAGCGCCAGCCCGGGTAGATCGGTGCGGTACGAGAGGAGCGGGATCATCCCGTACGGGGTGTTCGCATAGGACGGCTGCTGGGTGTAGAGCAGCGGGTACATGTCGATCAGGTGCGTTCCCGGAGCACCCGTCGCGGTCAGATTGACGACGGTGTCGCCCTGGCTGTTGAAGCCGCAGGCATAACCGACGTAGGCGTTGTCGTAGTCGACTGCGATCGTGTTGTCGAGCTGCGTCCAGCCGAGGCCCTTCAGGTGGATCGTGAAGTGCTGCCCCTGCCGGAGCGTCAGGTCGGAGATCGGCTGCGCCGACGCGAAGCTGCGCTTCACGAAGAACGGCAGCTGTGCCTTGACCTGGCCGTTCTGGATCACCTGGACGGCGTGCCAGCCGCCGAGGCCGTCGGGGACGGTGACCTTGGTCTGCAGCGAGCCGTCGGCCCCGGCCGTCACCTTCGCGAGCGGGATGTTCAGGGTCGTCCAGCAGGTGCCGGTGCAGTTGACCCGGTTGCCGACGACCGATGCCCACTGGAGATCAACTGCCTGGCCCGGGGTGAGCCCGCTCGCCGTCACGCCGACCTTGGTCAGGATCTGGCCGGTCGAGACGCTGAGCGCACCTTTCGCCGTCGAGCCCGCCTGTGTCGCGCCCGGGATGAGGGTCGTGTACGACCACATCGTCGGGGCGACGTTCATCGGCCAGTCGATCTCCGGCTTCGGGCGTCCGGCGTCATTCGTCACGGTGAACGTCAGCTTCGAGGCCGTGGCCCAGGGGTTGGGTGACTGCGGGATGTTGAGGTAGCTGTAGGTCACGGAGTCGGTGAGGACAATCACGTGCTTCCCGACGGGGCCCGCTGCGCGGATGTGGGCGACCGCCGTGCCCCGGCTCCAGTTCGCCGTCAGCTGCCCGACGAACTTGTTGTCGTACGTCATGGACGCGGAGCCCTCGTAGAGCTTCGAGCCCAGCCCGTAGTAGGTGATCGTGATCGGGGTGCCGATCGGGCCGCGCTTCGGATAGATGGTCGCGCGGCGGGAGATCAGGAACCCGCCCTTCGCGACCTGGACTCCGTCGACGACCGCGTAGATGTCGTGGAGGCCGCCCCAGTCATCGGGAGCCTTGACCGTCAGGTCGAACGAGCCGCTTGCGTCGGTGTGCGCGATCGCGAGCTGTACGTTGTAGGTCGTGGCCTTGCGACCCATGTAGTCGACACTGTCCGGACGTGCATCGAGCAGCCAGTCGACGGTCGCGGTGCTCCAGGTGAGCAGCACGTCCTTGTTCGCAGGAAGCCCCTTGCCGCTCACGGCGAAGTCCGTGCCTGCAACAGCGACGTCGGGCTTCGTGGTCAGGAGCTTGATGCTCGCGGCCGGGACACCGGTACCGACCGGTGCCCCGAGCGAGGCGGGGGCGTTCGGGAAGGCCGGCGCGGGCGCGGTACCCGGCGCGGCCAGGGCGGCACTCGACCAGACGGTGAGTGCTGCGAGAGCGACGACCGTGCCGGCGACGCGCCTCGCGATGGTTGTGGTGATCATGTCGGTGGTCCCTTCGTGCTTGGTTGTCGTCGCCCTAGGGGACGATCGTGATCGGGTAGTCGAAGGCGCCGGCCTTGCCGGCGTCCGTCTTGAACGCCACGTGGATGGTCACGTCACCGAGCGGGAAGGTCGCCGGGACGATCCACGGGGTCGACCAGAAGTAGACGGTGCCGTGGGCGGCGTAGCCGAGCGTCAACGGTGCGGCGACCCCGGGGATCGCGGCGGTTGCCGTGTCCACGTTGTCGTTGCTGAGCGTGGCGCCGGACTTCAGATCAAAGCCCCAGACGCGGATCACGACCTGCTCGCCGCGCTTGAAGACGTTCGTCTGGGAGCAACCGACCGGCCGCTTCGCGACGCCGACGGGCGACGTGCCGGCGACGGTGTCGACGTAGATGCCGAGGTCGCTCGCCGCCGGAGCAGCCGTCGCAGCTGTCGGAGCGGGCCCCGCGCCGAACGGCGCGGTCGCCTTCGCCGAGATCGTCAGCATCGACGGGGCGACCGGGATCTGGACGAACGATCCGTGCCGCTTGAACGTCGACTTGGCGAGGATCCTGATCGCGACCGTGCCGGCGGGGTAGTCGGCCGGGACGACCCACTGCCCCGTCCACGGCATCCGCGGCGTCGCACCAGGGGCCTTCAGGTCGTACTTCAGCTTGACGTTCGGCTGGTTCGGAATCGTCACGTAGAAGTAGGTGACGTCCTTCCCTGCGAGCGTCTTCATCGTCTTCGTGTCGAGCGCGAGCGCCCGGAAGACGACCGTCGCGCCCGGTGCGAACTGGCTCGACATCGCACCCGACGTGTTCACGGTCTGGGCCGCGATGAAGAGCGGCCCGCTCGTTGCCGCCGGGAACGGGACGGGTGTCGCCGCGGTGCCTGCGGAGGCCGCCGCGGACAGGGTCGCGAAGACCGCGAGCCCGGCCACGAGGCCAAGAATCCTGCTCATCGTTCCTCCTAGGGTGGGAGTCATCTACGCGACGGCTACTTCGTGAGGCTGCCGTGGAACTTGACCGTGAAGGCGCCGCTCGTCTTGTCGTAGGTACCGCTCATCCTCAGAAGGCCCTTGCGCTTCAAGAGCTTGCCGGTCGCCTTGAGAATGGTCGCCTTGCCGGAGATGGTGAAGTTCTCGGCGGCCTGGTCACCGCAGCCCGACGTGCCCGGGTTGACCTTGAAGATGATCGTGCCGCCGGGGCCGGTCACCTTTCCGGTGCCGGTGAACGGCACACACGCCGGCTGCCCGGCGGTGTTGGCGACACCGGTGCCTGTGATCTTGCCGGCGCCGATCAGCGTGCCCTTGCCAGTGCCGTTCGCCGTGAGCGCGACTGTCGTGTCGTTCTGCTGATAGCTCGCGGTCCCCGCGTAGGTGCCGACGAAGGCGATCGGCTTCACGACGACCGTCCCGGCGGCGAGCGCACCCGCCACGACGATCGCAAGAGCCGCCGCTACAGCCCCCGTCGACAAGATCAATTTGTTCACGATGCCCCCTTGGGTGGTGGTCTCGGGTATGCCGCTGATGCTCGTTTCCCGCAGGTCGAGCGGCATCGGGGGGGCCGCGGCACCTCGCTGCGGCAAAGTGCCGAGCGGTCGACTGCGAGTTGGCCGCAAAAAAGGGGCGGGCGCCTCACGGCGCCCGCCCCTTTGGCCTTGCCTGGTCTCGCGCCCCGCTAGCCGGCGGAGCCCTCAAGCGTCGGCTCCGAGCCGTCGACCGAGATCGAGATGCGCTTCGGCTTCTGCTGCTCGGGCTTCGGCACGACGATCTCGAGCACCCCATCCTTGTAGGACGCCTTGATCGCGTCCTCGGTGACGCCCTGCGGCAGCCCGACGGCCCGCGAGAACGTGCCGTAGCGCCGCTCGAGGCGATGGAAGCGCTCCGTGTCGATCTCGCGCGACTGCTCGCGCACGGCGGAGACGGTCAGGACGCCGTCCTCGACCTCGATCGCGATGCCGTCCCCGGGGACACCGGGCAGGTCGAAGGCGTAGGTGACGGAGTCGTCGTTCTCCCAGACGTCGAGCGTCGGCACCCAGGACTGCACCTGGCGGCCGGTCGGGCTTTCGAAGAGGCCGTTCATCAGCCGGCTGAGCTCGGTGTGGAGCGACGAGACGTCGCGCAGCGGGTCCCAGCGAACGAGTGTGGTCATGTTTCCCTCCTTGCAGACGTGCGGTGTTACTTGAACTTAACGCAAGAATAAAACCTGAGTGGCTTATTGTCAAGTCGGGGAAAGCATAGGATCCGCGCGTGCTCCCGCTCTTCGACAACGTGCCGACGCGCCGGTTCGCGCTCGTCACATACGGCCTGATCGCCGCGAACGTCGTCGTCTTCCTGTGGGAGCTCGGCGCCGAGAGCCGCCGGATCGATCACTACGCCTTCTACCCCTGCGCCGTCTCCGGGCCGTGCCGGGGGGTCGCCCAGGGGCATCTCGCGTGGCCGTGGGGCGTGCTCAGCTCGATGTTCCTGCACGCGAGCTGGCTGCACCTGCTCGGGAACATGCTCTTCCTCTGGATCTTCGGCAACAACGTCGAGGACGTGATGGGCAGGCTCCGGTTCCTCGTCTTCTACCTCAGCGCCGGGTTCGCGGCGGCCCTGAGCCAGGCGGTCGTCACCCTGCACTGGTCGGGCGCGGCCGCAGCGAGCATCCCGACGGTCGGGGCGAGCGGCGCCATCGCCGGGGTGCTCGGCGCCTACCTCGTCCTCCTCCCCGACGCCCGCGTCTTCACCCTGCTCTTCGGCTTCCTGCCGTGGCGCCTGTCGGCGGGCTTCTTCCTCGTCGCCTGGTTCCTGTTCCAGCTCTGGGAGGGCGGTTTCTCGCTCACGCACCCGCAGTCGGGCGGCGGCGTCGCCTTCGCGGCGCACGTCGGCGGCTTCCTCTTCGGGATGCTCACGGTCCGTGCGTTCCAGGTTCGTGCGCCGCTCCGCTCCCGGTGACGAGCTTCGAGGACACGGTCCGCCGGGCGCTCGATGAGCTGCCCCCGCAGCTTGCCCGCGCGCTCGAGAACGTCGCCGTCGTCGTCCGCGAGCAGGATCCCGACGAGCCGGGCCTGTACGGGCTGTACGAGTCGCACGAGTACCTGCCGCCGCGGGTGACGATCTTCCGCCGGCCGCTCCTGGAGGCGTTTTCCGACCCGGAGGAGCTCGAGGCGCAGATCCGGATCACCGTCCTGCACGAGCTCGCGCACCATTTCGGCATGGGCGAGGAGCGGCTGGACGAGCTCGGGTATTCGTAGGAATACCGAGGAGCGGGTACGCGTTTTACCCGACATGCGAACGCTGACCGACATCAGAGCGGAGATCGACAGCCTGTCGGATCGCCGGTTGCACGTCATGCGCGCGCTGTCCCAGGGGTACGACGCGGGCCTCGCTGCCGAGCACAAGCAGCTCGAGGAGAGGATCGCGACGCTCTGGGACGAGCAGCGAAACGCGCGCGCGATGGTGCGCTTCGGCGACCGCGACGCGATCATCCAGAGGGCCCGGCAGGAAGAGCGGCTCTCCCGCGCGGCCTAGGGCCGCGACGAAGGGGTGTCTGACGCCACGGGTGTCAGACACCATCCCGGCGGGGGCGAGGGCTAGACTGGTTCCCGGTTCGGGGCGTTAGCTCAGCTGGGAGAGCGTCGGCTTTGCAAGCCGAAGGTCACCGGTTCGATCCCGGTACGCTCCATCGGAAAAGCCCCGGAAACGGGGCTTTTCTGTTGTCTGAGGAGGCGTGAATGGATGACTCTCTGCTTGCTGGAAGACGATTGGAGAAGCCATGATCTGGATCGCTGTCTTCGCGACCGTGGTCTTCGTTGCTTGCGTTGTCTGGCTTCTCTATCTTCTCTGGCTCTTCTGGACTCGTTAAGGTACCCCGTAGGAGTCCCAGGCCAGGGGTGAGGTCAGTCGTGCCTCGGGACAACGGCAACAATCGCGGATGGGTTCCGACTTTCGGATCGATTCTGTGACGCCGAACGTTCGCTGTCGGCGATCCGGCTCCCGAGTCAGCCCCCGTCACCGCACTCGGCCACGCCGCCTGAGGGCCGAAAAGTGCAAGAAGCGGCCTGCAAGCGGTTGGGTGCGCGGAGGCGTATTTCGGTGCATCCGCCGCGCGGTCGGCCGGCCGTTTTTGGCTTAGTTGCGTCCTTTTCGATGCGCGAGAATGCACGCCGTGACGCTCTGAGCTGATGTGCAAGCCGAAGGTCACCGGTTCGATCCCGGTACGCTCCGCCTTACGAGGTTTGCGCGAACCGTGGCCTAAAGGCCGAGAACGAGCATGAGCGCCTCATCGACCGCGCGCAGCTCGTGCGCCTCGAGTCGGCCGGCGGATCGACCGAGCCTCTCCGGATCGACGACGGTCGTCTGTTCCGCGAGCACACGCGTCTCCTGCCCCGCGAGCGTGATCGTCGGCCGGAAGCTCGCGGCGCGGGCACTCGTCGAGGTGGGAGAGACGAGAAGCGTGCTCAGAGCGAGGAATTCGTCGGCCTGCACCACGACCGCGTAGCGGGCGCCTCGTTGCTCGTGTCCACGCGCGCTCTTCGGCGGCGGGAGCCGGAAGACCTCACCGCGGACCATCAGTCGCCTCGAGATGTTGGCGCGAGTTCTGCGAGCTGCTCGCGGATGACACGCATCTCCTCGCGATCGTGCTCATCGGCGGCGAGCACGCGCACTTCGTCTCGGACGGCTGACCGGAGCCGCCGACGAGCCGCTGCCTCTCGCAGCGCCGTGCGCACGGCTTCCGAGTCGCTGAGTTCGCCGGCGCGCACGATCTCGAGGGCCGCTACTGAGGCGTCATCGAGACGAACGTGCAGCGACCGAGCCACGTCCCAACTGTAGCACAGAACGTGCTACGGAAAGGTCACCGTGCGAGGACGAGCTTCGGCGCGATCAGTTCCACCGACCGGTCCCGGCGCCGCCGAACGAGCCACGCGGCTGCGGCTGGCCTTTCGCCGACGCGAATCTGCCCGGCGGGTTCAGCGGCCGCTTCGCCCGCGGAGACACGCTGACAGGCACCGTCCGCGGGGGCCTCACCCAGGGCTGCGGAGCAGCCAGCTATGCGTTCACGGCTCACCCCGCCTGAACCCGGAGCGAGCACGCGCCATGACTGACGACGGTCGAAGCCACGCGAGACCGAACCCAGGAGCGACCACGACGTGGTTTGCGCAATGCCAAGTTGGCTCCACTTCAGAAATGCAGAAATGCCTGCATTTGCGGCGACTTCGCCTCGCGGACGGCGCACTGGCCATTGTGCGAAGCGGCTAGAACTGATTCGCGCCGTGCCCGGTCCGCCACGCTGCCTGTCACAAGCGAGATCGTGCCAGGAACGGCCGCGAAGATCGCGCGTCCAAGGGCTTAGGAGAGAGCCGCTCGGCACATCGGCTCAGAGGCTTACGGCGCACCCCTCGAACTCTCCGACCGGCCTGACCTCGACCGACCGGTTCGCGTAATGCTCGGTTCGGCCCATGAGTCGGCTTCGCGGTTACTAACGCTTGACGGTCACGGCGAGCAGCCGGCTCGTGCCGCCGAGGAAGCCCGCGCCTGCCTGGTTGATGCTCAGTGCGGCGCGGAGCGTCGAGCGGCCCTTCGGCAGCGTGGCCTTGAGCTCGGCGCGAGACCGGACTCCGAGCCGCACGCGCCTGATCGTCGTCCAGTGGGTGCCCGACCGCCGCTGCAGCTGCACGACCCTGCGCGCGAACGACCGGCCGCCGGCGACGCGGACGACAAAATGACCGTTCCGGAGGCGGGTCAGAGTGATCCGCGGATGGACGCCGATCGAGAGCGGCGCTGTCGTCCCGCCGTGCCAGCTCGCCTCGTAGGACGTCCCGATCTCGGGCCGCGCGACGTACTGCCAGGCACCGCCGACACCGGTGAGGACGGTCGAGACCGAGTGGAAGGAGCCCTCGCCGTACGCCTCTGCAAAGACGACGACCTGCTCGCCCGCCTGGCGGGTCGGAACGACTCCCGAGAGCCGGATGCCGCCGCCGTAGACGACCTGGCGCGCGAGGACGGTGAGCGTCACACCGGCGGTCGCGAAGGTCACATCGGCGCCTTTGGTCGTGCCCGCGTCGCTCTTCGCGACGAGCCGGTAGTGGTACGTCGTGGCGGGCGTGAGCCCGCTCAGCGTCGTCGAGATCGTCTGGGCGCCGGCCTTCGAGCCCGCGCTCTTCGCGACCGTGGTGTGGCCGTACGCCGTGCTCGTGCCGTACTCGAACCACCACGTGGTGGAGCGGCCGCGCGTGTCGACCGAGCCAGTCACGACCGCGTAGTCGGGCCCGGCGTTCTGGGTCGCGCCGGTCTGCGCGGCGGGCGGCCCGACCGTGGAGAACGTGCGATCCTCACCGACCGTCTTCCCGCTCGAGTTCTGGGCGACGAGGCGATAGTGGTAGGTGGTCGCCACCTTGAGGCTCTTGATCCCCACCGAGACCGCGCGCGCACTCGTGCCGGCTCCGGCGTTCTGCGAACCGGTCTTCGACCCGTAGCCGGTCGTGGTCCCGTACTCGAACCACCACGTGGTCGCGAGCCCGTTCGGCGTCACCGAGCCCTTCAAGGTCGCGGTCGTCGGCGCCACCGAGGCCACGTCGCCGGTTGCGACACCGGGAGCGGAGCTCGTGGCGAACGTGGAGTCCTTGCCGGTGGTCGTGCCGCCGTCGCTCGAGGCGACGATCCGGAAGTGGTAGGTCCGGCCGACCTGGAGCCCCGAGACCCCGGCCGACTCGGACTGCGGGCTCGTCGCCGAGCCGGCGCTCTTCGTCGAGGTCTTCGTGCCGTAGCTCGTGGTCGTGCCGTACTCGAAGTAGTAGGTCGTGTCGCGTCCGTTCGGGTCGACCGTGCCGTTGAGCGACGCACTCGTGGCCGTGATGCTGCTCGCGGCGCCGGTCGTGACATCCGGCGGAACGAGCGTCGTGAAGACGGCGTCCGAACCGTGGTCGGTGCTCGTCGTGTTCGTGGCGACGACGCGGTAGTGATAGGTCGTCCCGACCTTCAGTCCGGAAAGGTCGGCGGAGACGTTCGTCGCGCTCGAGCCGGACCCGGCGCTCGCCGGGGCGGTCTTCGAGCCGTAGGCGCTCGACGTCCCGTACTCGACGTACCAGGTCGTCGACTGGCCGCCGGGGTTGACGGTGCCGGTGATCGTCGCGCTCGTCGAGCCGATCGCGGTCGTCGGCCCGGTCGTGGCGCTCGGCGCAGAGGCGACCGCGGCCGCGGTGACCGCCAACGCGAGCAGGAGCGCCACCGCGCCCACCACCATCGTCCTCCGAGCGATACCTGCCTGCACCTCGCCTCCTTCCCGGCAGAGCATCTTCCTCGACCGTGCAGGTTGTGCGGGCACTGCGTAAGGCGTGCGTAAACCGCGCGTCGTCCTAGAGGCTTGACCGCAGGACGATCTCCTCGTAGAGCGGCGCATACCCGAGGCGGAAGTTGAGCGAGAGCATGCTCGTGAGCCGCACCTCGTTGGCCGTGCGCAACGCGGCGATGCCGTGCTCCTGCGCGAACCGAATCTGCGCGCGCTTGATCGCTCCTGCGACTCCCGTTCCGCGGGACACGCGCGCGACCGCCATGAAGCCGTTGCGCCACTCGTCGCCCTCCCGCTCGAGGTAGCCGTAGCCGAGCACGTGGTCACGACCGAGCGCGACGAAGTAGCTCTCGGGCGGATGCGCACGGAGGCCCCAGTGAAACCACGACTCGTCGATCCGGGTGCCGCTGCGGCCGGGCTGGTCCGGGTACGCGACCCGGGCGAGCTCGAACAGCTGCGGGGCGAGGTCGGGTCGCTCCGCGACCGTGACGAGCGGGACGCGCGGCTCGCCCGGGTCGTCGGCCGCCGCGACGTCGAGCTCCGAGATCACATAGCGACGAACCTCGTCGAAGCCGCGCTCGACGAGCAAGGCAGCCACTGCCGGCGTCCTCGTCGTCGTCCAGGCCTCGAGCCCGGGCTTGCCGATCGCCCGCGCCGCGTCGAAGGCGGCCGTCAGCGCCTCCTCGTCGGCGTCGTGGAGCCACACCTCGGCGAACGGCAGGTGCTCCAGCCCCGGCATCGGGCCGACCTGCACGACAGCTATGCGCTGGTGGACTGCACGGCGCGCAGCCGGCCCGCGAGCTCCTCGAGCACGGCGACCGCGATCGCCGGCTCGGCGCGCAGCAGCTTCAGGAACGGCGTGCGTCCGATCGTCAGGCAGACGAGCGGCGTCTTCGCGACCACCGTCGCCGTGCGGGGGCCGCCGTCGATCAACGCGAGCTCGCCGAAGAAGCTGCCGGTGCCGAGCGTGATCGCCGACAGGCCACGCCGCCCGATCGCCACCTCCCCGTCGACGAGGACGAACAGCGAGTCGCCCGGCTCCCCCGCGCGGATCACGCGGGCGCCCTCGTGGATGCGGCGGATTCGGCCGAGAGCCGCGACCTTCCGTAGATGACGCGTGTTGAGGCCCGCGAAGAGCGGTATCTCGGCGAGGACGTTCAGCCACTCACGAGGATCGTTCGCAGTCTCGCTCATGGCGGCGATCATCCCACAGAGCGAGGCCGACCCCAAGATCGTTAGCCTGGTTAACGGCTGGTAGCGTGGGAAGGTGAGCAGGCGCTCTCTCTCCGTGGACCCGCCCGACCAGGCCTTCTGGCCGACGGCGAAGGGTCTCGCGCGGCTCTGGCGGGAGCAGGGCCGGCTTGTCGGCCTGGGTCTCGCCTGCGCGTTCGTCTACTCCGCGCTCGCGCTCGCAATCCCGATCGTGATCCGCCACGCGATCGACGACGCGATCACGCCGAAGAGCGGCCACCGGGCCGCGCTCTGGCCGTACCTCGTGGCAGTCGCAGGCCTCGCGCTCGTGCGCTTCGGCTTCAACTTCGTCCGGCGCTGGTCGACCGCCCGCACCGGCATCCGCGTCGAGGCCCGCATGCGCGAGCTGCTCTACGAGTCCTACCTCCGCTTCCCGCGGGCGTTCTACGACCGGCACGCGACCGGGCAGGTCGTCTCGCGTGCGACGAACGACCTGTACCCGATCCGCTACTTCATCGGCTGGGGCATGACGCAGGGGATCCAGTCGCTGATGATGATCGGCGGGATCGCGGTCGTGCTGTTCCTCGTCAACGTGAAGCTGGCGGCGATCGCGCTCGTGTCGATGCCGGCGGTGTTCGTGCTCGCGTTCACGTTCGCGCGGCGGGTGATGCCGATCTCCCGCCAGGTGCAGCAGCTGAAGGCCGACGTCACGGAAGCGGCCGACGAGGCGGTGGTCGGGATCGAGATGGTGCAGGCGTTCGGACGTGAGGACGACGTGCAGGCGCGCTTCGCCCGGAAGGCGGAGCTGGTACGCGACGGGGTGCTGCGCCAGGCGCGGGTCGAAGCGGCGTTCCTGCCGGGGTTGCTCTTCCTGCCGACGCTCTCGATCGGTGCGGTCGTCCTCTTCGGCGGC
The DNA here is from genome assembly GCA_963725595.1 of uncultured Thermoleophilia bacterium. Lineage (GTDB taxonomy): Bacteria > Actinomycetota > Thermoleophilia > Gaiellales > Gaiellaceae > PALSA-600. The sequence goes on from CAVRYT010000009.1 coordinate 73,196, forward strand.
CGCGACGTGATCGGCGGCACGCTCACCTACGGCGAGTTCTTCCTCTTCTACCAGCTGCTCCTGCAGATGGTGTGGCCGCTCGAGGCCCTCGGCTGGATCCTCTCGCTTGCCCAGCGCGCGACGGCGTCGGCGTCGCGCAGCTTCGCGTGGCTCACCGAGATCGAGACGATCCCCGAGCCGACCCATCCGACGCAGCTGCCGCCCGGCGGCCTCGGGATCCGGTTCGAGGACGTCCGGTTCGGCTACGGCAGCGGCTCCGAGGTCATCTCGGGAGTCCAGCTCGAGATCGAGCCGGGCGAGGTGGTGGCGATCTGCGGGCCGACCGGCGCCGGGAAGACGTCGCTCCTCAACCTCCTTCCCCGCTTCTACGACCCGACCGACGGCCGCGTTCTCGTCGGCGGCGTCGACGTGCGCGACGTGACGCTCCAGGAGCTGCGCTCCGCGGTGGCGATCGTCACGCAGCGGCCGATCCTGTTCTCGATCCCGCTGCGCGACAACCTGCTCGCCGCCCGCCCGGATGCACCCTGGGAGGAGGTCGTCGCGGCGTGCGAGGCCGCAGGCGTCGCGCATTTCGCCGCGGAGCTCCCGGACGGCTACGACACGCTGATCGGCGAGCGCGGGGTCAACCTCTCGGGCGGTCAGCGTCAGCGGGTCGCCCTGGCCCGCGCGCTCGTCGCCGGCGCCCGCGTCGTCGTTCTCGACGACCCGATGTCGGCCGTCGACACCCAGACCGAGCGCCATCTCGTCGAGAACCTGCGACCGGCGCTCGCGGGCCGAACAGTGCTGATCGCCACCCAGCGCCTGTCGACGGTGGAGGTCGCCGACCGGGCGGTCGTGATCGACGACGGCGTCGTCATCGAGTCGGGCACGCCGGCCGAGCTGCTCGAGGTCGGCGGCGCGTTCTTCCGGCTGTTCGGCGAGGAGATTCGTGCCGCATAGCAAGCGGATCGGTCTCTCCCGGCTCGCCCGCTATCTGCGCGGGCGGCGGCTACGCGTGGCCGCGCTCTCGCTCGTCGGCGTCGTCTCCGCGGCAGCGCCCGTCTCGGCGCTGATCGTCGTCCAGAACGCGATCGACAAGGGCATGCGCGGGCACGACCGCGGTCTGCTCGCGCGCGACGTCGGCATCTACCTCGGCATCAACGCGCTCGCTTGGGTCCTGCAGACCACGCTCGTCCGCGGCCTCGCCCAGGTCGGCCAAGGAGTCGTGCTCGGGCTGCGCGAGGACCTCTTCGACCACCTCACCCAGCTCTCGCTCCGCTACTTCTCGCAGCAGAAGGCCGGCTGGATCATCGCCCGGCTGACCTCCGACGTGGACGCGCTCTCCGACGTGCTCTCGCAGGGCCTGACGACGCTCGTCGTCAACACGCTCACCCTGTGCGCGGCGGTGATCGGCCTCTTCGTGCTCGACTGGCGGCTCGGGCTCGTCGCGCTCGTCATCCTCCCGCCGACGCTCGTCCTGACGCGGTGGTTCCAAGTGCGATCGCACGCCGCCTTCCTGCGGGTGCGCGAGACGATCTCCGCGATGACGGCGCAGATCGCCGAGTCGGTCTCGGGGGTGGCCGTGATCCAGGCGTTCAACCGCGAGCGTGCCTTCCTCGGCGAGTTCGAGGCGGCGAACGACGCGAACCTGCGCACGAACACCTACGCGCAGACGCTCAACTCGGTGTTCTTCCCCGCGATCGAGTTCCTCGGCGCGGCCGCGACCGTCTCGGTGCTCTGGGTCGGCGGCCGCATGCTGACGCACGACACGCTGACGATCGGCACGCTCGTCTCGTCGGTCTTTGTGCTCAACCTCGTCTTCCAGCCGCTCCAGGAGCTGTCCGACTTGTACGGCCAGGTGCAGTCGGCCGGCGCCGCGATGGAGAAGATCACGACCGTTCTCGACACGGAGCCGGAGATCCACGACGAGCCGGGTGCCGTGCCGGCGCCACGGATCGAGGGCGACCTGCACATCGATCGGGTGACGTTCGCATACGGCCGTGAGCCGGTTCTGCACGCGCTCGACGTCCACGTCCCGGCCGGCGGCTGCCTGGCACTCGTCGGCGAGTCGGGCGGCGGCAAGTCGACGACCGCGAAGCTCGTCGGCCGCTTCTACGACCCCGACGACGGCGAGGTGCGGATCGACGGCCGCGACCTGCGCACGCTGCAGCTCCGCTCCTACCGGCGCCAGCTCGGCGTCGTCCTTCAGGACCCGTTCCTGTTCGCGGGCACGATCGCCGACAACATCCGCTTCGCCCAGCCACTTGCGACCGACGAGCAGATCGAAGAGGTCGCGCGTGCGGTCGGGGTCGACCGGATCGCGCGGCGCTTCGAGCGCGGTCTCGCGCACGAGGTGCGCGAGGGCGGCGCCGGCCTCTCGGCGGGCGAGCGCCAGCTGATCTCGATCGCGCGCGCGCTGCTCGCCGATCCGCGCATCCTCATCCTCGACGAGGCGACGTCGAACATCGACCGGCCGACCGAGATCCTGATCGAGCGCGCCCTCGACCGCCTCCTGCACGGCCGCACCTCGATCATCATCGCCCACCGGCTCGCCACCGTCCGCCGTGCCGACGAGGTGCTCGTGCTCGAGCACGGCCGCATCGCCCAGCGCGGGCGGTTCGACGATCTGCTTGCGGTCGAAGGCCCCTTCCGGGAGCTCGCTGCTCAGCTGCAGGGGCCGGCTTCGCCCGTCAACGGCAGCCGGGAGAGGAGCTCGGCGAGCGTCGCCCGCTCTGCCTCGGAGTAGCGGCCGACGAAGAGCTCGTCGACGCCGCGTACGTGCGTCACGGCTGCGCTCGCCAGCTTCGCCCGGCCGTCGTCGGTCAGCTTGGCGTACGACACCCGCGCGTCGCTCGAGCACGTCTCCTTGCAGACGAGGCCGGAGCGTTCCAGCCCGTCGAGGAGCCGTGTGATCCCGGAGGCCGTGAGCAGGACCCGCTGCGCCAGATCGACGCGACGCAGCCGCCGGCCTTCGGCCTGCGAGAGGTGCAGGAGCACTTCGTAGTCGTTGAGGGTCAGCCCGTGCTCGCGCTGCAGGTCCGCCGAGAGCTCGCGCGTGATCGCCGCGTGCGCGCGGAGGAACGAGATCCAGGCCTCGAGCTGCAGTGGGGGTGCGTAGGTGCCGGTCATAGTTGCGTCCTCAAGTATAGCGCATTTCTCAGGTAGATTCTTCGATATGAGCCGGTCGGACAAGGGCATCTCGGCACAAGGCCTCGTCCGGCGGTTCACGGACGTCGAAGCCGTCGCCGGGCCTGACACGCGCCGAGCGGGCGGGCTAGCGCACGCGACAAACAGACGCTTGCCCGTGGCTCAGATGACGCGCCCGAACAGCGCGACGTCGGCAAGCCTCCGCTCGCGCCGCATCACCGCCCCGCCGTCGGAGTCGTTCCCGACCGCCGTGTTGCCCTCGACCGAGGTCACGCCGCCGAGGTCGGAGCGAACGACGATGCCGACGTGGTCCGGAAGGCCGCCGTCCCAGTCGAAGATCGCGAGGTCGCCCGGCTGCGGCTGCTCGACCTCGAGGCCGGTGGCGCGCAGCCACGCCGCGAGCGTCGGCACGTAGGCGACGCCGCGCGGGCCGGTCCCCGCTCCGTGCCAGCCGCGGCAGAGCACGACGCCGGCGCCGACGTCGAAGCAGTAGGACGCGAAGATCGCGCACCAGGGGACGCCGTCGACCCCGAACCAGCGGCCGAACATCGTGCGGTTCGAGCCGGGAGGCGACTCCCGGACACCGACGTGCCGCAGCGCCTCGGCCAGCGCACGCCGGCCCCTCGAAGCGCTCATCGGGCGACGTTAACGGCTGCGTTCGGGAATGTGCAAGCGGCGGGAATCATCGATCTTCTTATTTGACGTATGAGAGTATTTTATGTATTTGTTCAGTATGCCGATGAACAAACTGAGACTCCTACTGACGGCCACGGGTGCGGCCGCGCTCGTCCTTGCGACCGCAGCCGAGGCCGGGACGAGCCTCTCGCTGGTCGCCTACTCGACGCCGAAGCCGGTGCTGGCCAAGATCATCCAGGCCTACCAGGCCACCTCCCAGGGCTCCGGCGTGTCGTTCACGCAGAGCTACGGGCCGTCGACGAACCAGGCAAAGGCGGTCGCCGCGGGTCAGCCCGCGGACCTCGTCTTCCTCTCCACCGGGGACGACGTCAACCTGCTCGTCGACGCGGGCCTCGTCGACCAGAGCTGGAGCCACCAGAGCTACAGCGGCATCGCCGCGGACACCGTGGTCGTCTTCGCCGTCCGGAACGGCAACCCGAAGCACATCAAGGGCTGGGCCGACCTCGTCAAGCCGGGCGTGCAGGTCGTGACGCCGAACCCGTTCAGCTCCGGCTCGGCGAAGTGGAACATCCTTGCCGCCTACGGCGCAGAGCGTCGCCTCGGCAAGACCGACAAGCAGGCGACCCGGTTTGTGAAGCAGCTCTTCGAGCACGTCGTCTCACAGGACACCTCGGGGTCGAACGCCACGAACACCTTCCTCTCGGGGAAGGGCGACGTGCTCATCACCTACGAGAGCGAAGCCCTGAACGCGCAGATGCAGGGCAAGAACATCCGCTACGTCATCCCGCGCCAGACGATGCTGATCCAGCTGCCGGTCGCGGTGCTGAAGGGAAGCTCGAACAAGGACGCGGCCAACTCCTTCATCCGGTTCCTGAAGAGCGTGCCGGCGCAGGAGCTCTTCGCCCAGTACGGCTTCCGGCCGGTCAACCCGACCGTGGCCAAGGAGCCGTCGGTCGTGAAGAAGTTCCCCGCCCGGCCCGGCATCTTCAAGATCGACGACCGCTACATCGGCGGCTGGCGCCAGGCGGACAAGGTCTGGTTCGACCTGCGCAGCGGCCGCATGGTGCAGATCGAGCAGGCGGTCGGAGGACCAAGCTCTGGCTAGCATCGCCCTGGATCGCCGCCCGCGGCGCACCCGCGCACTCCCGAGGGAGGGAGCCGGAACGGCTCTCTCCCTCGGCTTCGTCGTGACCTTCCTCGGCGTGATCGTCGCGCTGCCGATCGCCGCGCTCGTCTGGTCGTCGCGGTCCGGTGGTGTGCAGGGCTCGTTCTGGGACGCGATCACGAACGCCGAGGCGCTCTCGGCGCTGAAGCTGACGCTCGCGGTGGCGGCACTCGCCGCGCTCACGAACGCCGCCCTCGGGACGATCACCGCCTGGGTGCTGGTGCGCGACGACTTTCGCGGCAAGGCACTCGTGAACGCGGTCATCGACCTGCCGTTCGCACTGCCGACGATCGTCGCCGGGCTCGTCGTGCTCGCGCTCTACGGGCCCCACTCCCCCGTTGGGATCCATCTCGCGTTCACGCGCACCGCGATCTGGCTCGCGCTTCTCTTCGTCACGCTGCCGTTCGTCGTGCGCACCGTGCAGCCGGTGCTGCTCGAGTTGGACACGGAGATGGAGGAGGCCGCGCGATCGCTCGGCGCGGGCGAGCGGACGATCTTCTTCCGCGTCGTCCTCCCGAACATCATCCCCGGGATCCTGTCCGGCGTGACGATGGCGTTCGCACGCGCGGTCGGCGAGATCGGCGCGGTCACGATCATCTCGGGCAACCAGCCGTACCGCACCGAGGTGGCATCGGTGTTCATCCTCACGCACAGCCAGAGCGGCGATCCCGCCGGAGCCGCCGCGGTCGCCGTCGTGCTGCTCGCGATCTCCTTCGCCGTCCTGCTCGCGGTCGGCGCGCTCCGCCACCGCGCCACGAGGTTCGAGCGTGCGTAGGCTCGACGGAGCACGCCAAAGAGCGGAAGGTGCCGGCTTCGCCGGCGCCTGGAGCGGGCAGCGTGCGTAAGGTCGGGCTCCGGTCGGTCGCGCTCGGCTACCTGCTGCTCGTGCTCCTCGGGCCGCTCTCGATGGTCTTCTGGCGGGTCTACGCGGAGGGCGTCTCGAAAGCGTGGACGGCGCTCTCCGACCCGGACACGATCCACGCGTTCCGTCTGACGCTACTCGTGACCGCGATTGCGGTGCCGTTGAACACCGTATTCGGCATCGTGTGCGGCCTCGCGATCGTGCGCCGGCGATTCCCCGGCAAGGGGCTCGTGAACGCGTTCGTCGACCTGCCGCTCGCGCTCTCTCCGGTCGTCGTCGGGCTGTCGCTCTTCCTGCTCTACGGCCGCACGGGCTGGTTCGGACCCTGGCTGCAGCGGCACGGGATCCAGATCCTGTTCGCGACGCCGTCGATCGTGCTCGTGACGATCTTCGTCTCCGTGCCGTTCGTCGTGCGCGAGGTCGTGCCGACCCTGCGCGAGCTCGGCGACACCGAGGAGCAGGCCGCGCGCACGCTCGGCGCGAACGGGCTGCAGACGTTCTTCCGCATCACCCTGCCCGCGATCCGCTGGGCCGTGATCTACGGCGTCGTCCTCACCACCGCGCGCTGCCTCGGCGAGTACGGCGCGGTCGCCGTCGTCTCGGGCTCGATCCAGGGCAAGACCGAGACGGCGACCCTGCGCGTGCAGGAGGAGTACGAGAACCTGAACATGGCGGGCGCGTACGGGATCGCGCTCGCGCTCGCAGCGATCGGCCTGCTCGTGCTGGTGTTGATGCTGCGCGTCAAGCCGAAGGAGGAAGCAGCCTAGTGTCCATCGTCGTCGCCAACGTCAGGAAGCGGTTCGGCACGTTCGTCGCCCTCGACGACGTCTCGATCGCAGTCGAGGAGGGCTCGCTCACCGCCCTGCTCGGGCCCAGCGGCAGCGGCAAGTCGACCCTGCTGCGCGTCATCTCCGGCCTCGAGCGGCCCGACGAGGGCATCGTCCTGATCAACGGCGAGGACGTGACCGGCCGCCCGACGCAGGATCGCGGGATCGGCTTCGTCTTCCAGCACTACGCCGCGTTCAAGCACATGACGGTCCGCGACAACATCGCCTTCGGCCTGAAGATCCGGAAGCGCCCGAAGGACGAGATCCACAAGCGCGTCGACGAGCTGCTCGAGCTGGTGCAGCTCCAGGGCCTCGCGAAGCGCTACCCGTCGCAGCTCTCCGGCGGGCAGCGGCAGCGCATGGGGCTCGCCCGGGCGCTCGCCGTCGACCCGAAGGTGCTGCTGTTGGACGAGCCCTTCGGCGCGCTCGATGCGCGCGTGCGCGCCGAGCTGCGGCTATGGCTGCGCCGCCTGCACGACGAGACCCACACGACGACCGTGATCGTCACCCACGACCAGGAGGAGGCGATGGAAGTGGCCGACGAGATCGTCGTGATGAACCGCGGACACGTCGAGCAGGTCGCCCGCCCGCGCGACCTCTACGACCGGCCCGCGAACGAGTTCGTCATGTCGTTCGTCGGCAGCGCGCACCGGTTCGGGGACGGCTGGGTGCGCCCGCACGACCTGCAGATCGTCCTCTCGCCCGACGACGACTCCCGCGAGGCGCAGGTCGACCGGATCGTCCACCTCGGGCCGACGGTCCGCTGCGAGCTGCAGGGCGACGACGGCACCCGCTTCACGGTGGCGCTCACACGGGACGAGGAAGCGCGGCTGGAGCTCGAGCCCGGCGCGATCGTCTGGGTCCGCCCCACGCGCGAGACGGTGTTCGTCTAGCCCCTCAGTGCTGGGCCCAGGCGTCCGGGTCGTCGGCGAGCGCCCGCACCTCCGGCGGTAGGCGCCCGGCGGCCACGTCGGCCAGCGTCACGTGCTCGAGCACGCTGCGCAGGCTCGCACGCACCGCGACCCAGACGTCGCGGAGGCTCTCGGCGCTGCCCTCGTAGGCGACCTGTTCGGAGCGCTGGCCTCGGACGGCCGCGAGCGGGCCGTCGACGGCCCTGATCACGTCGGCCAGGGTCACCTCGTCGGCCGGGCGGGCGAGCCAGTAGCCACCGTCTGCGCCTCGACGCGAGGCGACGATGCCACCGTTCCGCAGGTCGGCGAGGATATTCTCGAGGAAGTTCGGGGGGATCGACTGCGCTGTCGCGATCCGGTCCCCCTTCACGGGGCCGGCGCCCGCGGCGGCCAGCTCGACGGCGGCGCGGACCGCGTAGTCGGCCTTGGCGCTGACCCTCACGTTGCGGATTCTGCCGCGTCGAGGTCGTCGACCAGGATCCTGATCTCGCACACCTCGCGGAAGCCGAGCTGCGCGAGGATCGGCCGCGACATCGGACCTGCCTGCGTGACGAGGCGGGGAGTGCCGCACGCGACCGCGTCCTCCCAGCGCGTGGCCACGAGCGCCCTGTACGCGCCGCGGCCGCGGGCCTCGGGGAGCGTCGAGCCGCCGAACAGGGTGACGCCCAGCTCTCCGAACGCCGCCGACGCGCGGGCGACGGGGCGGCCGTCGATGCAGGCTAGGTAGATCGTGTTGTTCAGGTCGCGCACGTACCGGCGGCGTGCCGGCATAGATGCCGCGCCGAACGCGATCGCGGCGATCCGCTCCGCTTCGTGGAAGTCGTCGTCGGTCTCCACGCGCCGGACTTCGACGTCCGGGGGGCCGGCGGGCGGCTCCGTGTCGAGGACCATCCCGACGGCGAGCGGCGTCGGCGCGTCGTCTCGGAGGCCGAGCGCGTACAGGCGGTCGACGAGATCGCTCGGGGTCGCGTGCGTCCCGACCTCCCAGGTGCAGGCCGCACGCCCGCGGTCGCGCAGGTGACCGTGGATTTCCGCCCGCACCTCGTCGACTTCGCCGGCCTGCAGGCGAAAGCGCTGAGCCACGCTCCAGCCGGGCGCGGCGCCCGGCCCGAGCCACAGCACGTAGCGGTCGGTGGCGATCCGCTCGTCCTTCGGGCCGAGCGGCGTGTAGGTGTTCGCGTTCTCTGCGAGCTCGAGCCACGGGTCTCCGCTCATCGCCGAAGGGTAGAGGCGGAGTAGATTCGCTGGATGCGCTGTCCGTCGTGCGGCCAGGAGAACCCCGCGGGATTCAGGTTCTGCGGCAACTGCGCCGCGCCGCTTCCCGAGGCACCGCCACAGCGTGAGGTCCGCAAGGTGGTCACGGTCGTCTTCTGCGACCTGACCGGCTCGACCGCGCTCGGCGACGCCACCGATCCGGAGGCGCTCCGCTCGACGATGCGCGGCTACTACGAGCAGATGCGGGCCATCCTCGAGCGGCACGGCGGCACCGTGGAGAAGTTCATCGGCGACGCGGTGATGGCGGTCTTCGGCGTGCCGGTGTCGCACGAGGACGACGCGCTCCGGGCCGTGCGCGCCGCCTGGGAGATGCGCGCCGCAGTCCCGGCGCTCGGGCTTCGCGCGCGAATCGGCGTCAACACGGGCGAGGTCGTGGCCGGCGAGGGCGACTCGCTCGTCACCGGCGACGCGGTCAACATCGCCGCCCGGCTCGAGCAGGCCGCGGAGCCCGGCGAGGTGCTGATCGGCGTCGAGACGCAGCGGCTCGTGCGCGACGCGGTGCGGGTCGAGTCAACGGAGGTGACGGCGAAAGGCAAGCCCGAGCCCGTCGCGGCCTTCCACCTCGTCGACGTCGATCCGGAGGCCGAGGCGTTCGCGCGGCGCCTCGACACGCCGCTCATCGGGCGGCAGGGCGAGCTCGAGCAGCTCCGACAAGCGTTCGAGCGGACCGTGCGCGAACGCCGCTGCCACCTCTTCACCGTGCTCGGCGCAGCCGGCGTCGGCAAGTCGCGCCTCACGGCCGAGGCTCTCGGCTCGATCGACGCGTCGGTGCTCTACGGCCGCTGCCTGGACTACGGCGAAGGGATCACCTTCTGGCCCGTGATCAGCGTCCTCAAGCAGCTCGGCGAGCGAGCGGAGACGACGATCGCGCGCGTCGTCGAAGGCGCGTCGAGCCCCAACGAGCTCTTCTGGGCCGTCCGCACCCAACTCGAGGAGGTCGCGTTGGAGCGGCCGCTCGTCGTCGTCTTCGACGACATCCAGTGGGGCGAGGAGACGTTCCTCGACCTGATCGACCACGTCGCCGACCTGTCGCGCGGCGCGCCGATCCTGCTGCTCTGCCTCGCGCGGCCCGATCTGCTGGAGAAGCGGCCCGCATGGGGCGGCGGGAAGCTGAACGCGACGACCGTCCTGCTCGAGCCGCTCGCAGCCGACGAGTGCGCGGAGCTGATCGCCGCCTTCGGCGTCGGTGACGAGTCGATGCGGTCCCGCATCCTCGCCGCGGCCGACGGCAACCCGCTGTTCGTCGAGGAGATGGTCGCGCTCGCGCGCGAGGACGGCGACGTGCGCGTCCCGTCGACGGTGCAAGCGTTGCTGCAGGCGCGCCTCGACCAGCTCGGCACGGCGGAACGGTCGGTGATGGAGCGCGGCGCGGTCGAGGGCGAGGTGTTCCACCGCAGCGCCGTTGTCGAGCTTTCCCCCATGCTCGACGTCGAGCCGCACCTCGTCGGGCTCGTCCGCAAGGAGCTGATCCACCCCGCGACGCCGACCCTCGCCGGCGACCACGCCTTTCGCTTCCGCCACCTGCTCATCCGCGACGCCGCCTATGACGCGCTGCCGAAGGAAACGCGAGCGGAGCTGCACGAGCAGTTCGCCGACTGGCTCGAGCGGCACGGACAGGAGCTGATCGAGCTCGACGAGGTCGTCGGCTACCACCTCGAGCAGGCCGCACGCTATCGGAGGGAGCTCGGTCGACCCGACGAGCGCGTTGCGACGCGAGGCGCCGAGCGCCTGCGCTCGGCCGGACTTCATGCGGCCGCTCGGAGCGACATCCCCGCGGCGACCAATCTGCTCGGTCGCGCTGCCGCCCTCTTCCCCGAGGGAGACCGCCGAAGTGCCGAAACGCTCCTCGACCGCCTGAAGCTGTTCATGCAGCTCGAGAACCCGACGTTGCGGGAGGAGCGATTGCACGCAATCGAGGAGCTCGAGCAGTGGGACGACGAGCGGCTGCAATTGCACGCGCGGGTCGCACGTCTACAGGTGGACGTCTGGACCGACCCGAGCCTGTCGCACACCGCTGTCGAGCACGAGGCCGACGCCGCGCTCGAGCGCTTCGTCGCCTGGGACGACGACCGCGGCCAAGCAGCGATCTGGGAGCTCCGCGCGATGATCGCCTGGCACTCGAGCCATGCCGCCGACACGATCGCCGCAGCAGACCGAGCGGCCGTACACTCCGGGCGCGCCGGCGTCGTCGAGCACAGGACGACCAACCTGCTCATCCGCTACGGCCCGCTCATGAGCGGGCCGTTCTCGGTGGCAGAGATCGAGAAGCGGGCGGCCGCCCTCCCACGGGACGCCCATGTGCGCTTCATGATGGAAGCGCACATCGCCGCCGCCGAGGGACGTTTCGACGACTCCCTCGCGTGGACCGACGAGTCCGTCGCACGGCTCGAGGCGCTCGGTCTCCCGGTGGACTTCGCACCGCCGAAGCACCACAGGGCGGAGGTGTTGCGCAGGCAGGGCCGCCTCGACGAGTCGCTCCGGCTGCTCCAGGAGGTCGGCGAGTTGCATCGCGCGAACGGAGATCTCGGGTTCCTCTCGACGACGCTGGTCCAGACGGGAAGGGTGTTGCTCGACCTCGGCGATCTCGACGCGGCCGAGCGGCTCGCGGTCGAGGGCGAGGAGCTAGGTGGCCCGGAGGATCTCGTCAACTTCGCCTACGGTCGAGCCATTCGGGCGCTCGTGGCGAGCAGGCGCGGCGACCACGAGGAGGCAGAGAGGCTCGCGCGCAGCGCGCTCGAGTACGCCTACGAGATCGATTTCCCCCACGAACGCGGCGCAGCGCACGAGGCGCTCGGAGCCGTGCTGGGCGCCGCGGGACGCGGCGAGGAGGCCCGGGACGAGTACGTACGGGCGCTCGAGCTCTGGGAGGGCCTGGGCTGGCTGTACGACGCCGGGCGCGTTCGCGCTCTACTGGTCGAGCTGTGAGCGCCACGCCTTCGCGTAGATCCGCTGAAGCTTCTCGACCCTCTTGACGTAGGCCACCGTCTCGGGGAACTGGATCCCGACCCCCCGCGACCGCCAGCGGTCGACGTTCCCCTGTCCCGCGTTGTAGGCCGCGAGCACGAGCCGTTCCGAGTGGTACTTCTTGAAGAGGTCGTCGAGGTACCACGCCCCGTAGCGGATGTTGATCTCCGGGTCGTAGAGATCCTTCGTCTTGAAGGCGTGGCCGCCGGTGCGGATCGCGATCCCCTTCGCGGTCGCCGGCGTCAGCTGCATCAGCCCGATCGCCCCGGACGAGGACTCCGCCGACGGCCGGAACTTCGACTCCTGGTAGATGACGGCTGCGAGCAGCGCCGGATCGAGCCCGTGCTCGCGAGCGTGAACACGCACGAACTCGGAGTAGCGCAATGGATAGCGGAGCCGCTCGTACCACGGCGGGCTCGTACGGAGCACGTACGCGGCCGCCGCGGCGACCACGACGACGACGGCCCCGAGCGAGATCAGTCGTCTCACGCCGTCAGATCGTGCACCACCGAGGCGACGAACACGTCCAGCTCCTCGAGCGAGCCCGTGTTCACGTAGCTGTAGTCGGCCCGCTTCACCTTCTCGGCGTCGGGCAGGAGGCGCGACTCGCGATCGTCCGTGGCGACGATCGAGCGCGATCGTCGAAGCTTGGTCGGGGCAGTGATCACGACGACCTTGTCGAAGCGCTCCTCGGCGCCGCTCTCGAAGAGGAGCGGAACCTCCGTCACGCAGATCTGCGGCGCACGCTCGAGCCGTCCGAGCTGCTCGCGCCACTCGAGGTACTCGGCCGAGACGAGCGGGTGCAGGAGCTCCTCGAGCCAGGCGAGCGCATCGCGATCGTTGAAGACGACGGTCGCCAGGGCGCCGCGGTCGATCTCCCCGTCGGGCCCGATCACGCCGACGCCCATTCGCGCAACGACCGCATCGCGCACCTCGGGCCGGCGCAGCAGGTGGTGGACGATCTCGTCGCTCGACACCGTCGCCGCGCCGTGGCGGCCGAACGCAGCGAGCGCCTCGCTCTTCCCCGCGCCGATGCCGCCGGTGATCGCGACGGCTACGGGCGGGCTCACTCCTCGTCGGGGGCGGACTCGGGATCCTGGTTCGTCTCGGACGAACCGGGTTCCGGCGTTTCTGCCGTCGCCTCGGGTTCCGGCGTCTCGTCCACCGGAGCCTCGTCCTCGAGGACGGCCTCGGCCTCGACCTCGACCTCGACCGGGGCTTCCTCGGCGAAGACCTCCGCCGAGAGGTCGATCGCGGGTCGTGTGTGCACCGACTCGGCGCCGTCGGCGCGAGGCTGCACCGGATCGGTGTCCTCGACCCGCTTGAGCGACAGCGAGAGGCGACGGCGCTCGCCGTCGACCTCGATGATCTTCACGTTCACCGGCTGTCCCTGCGAGACGACCTCGCGCGGGTTCTCGACGTGGTGCTGCGCGAGCTCGGAGATGTGCACGAGCCCTTCGACGCCGGGGAGGATCTCGACGAAGGCGCCGAACGTGACGACCTTGGTCACACGACCCTCGACGACGTCGCCCTCCTGGTAGCTCTCGACCACCTGCTGCCAAGGGTCGCTCTGGGTCTGCTTGAGGCCGAGCGAGATGCGTTGCCGGTCGCGGTCGATGTCGAGCACCTTGACCTCGACCGTCTGACCGATCTCGAGCACCTCGGACGGATGGTTCACGTGCGACCACGAGAGCTCGGAGATGTGGATCAGGCCGTCCATCCCGTCGAGGTCGACGAAGGCGCCGAAGTCGACGATGTTCGAGATCTGGCCTTCGACGACGTCGCCCGGCTGCAGCTTGTCGAGGATCTGCTGCCGCTGCTCCTTGCGCTCCTCCTCGAGCACGGCGCGACGCGAGAGCACGACGTTGTTGCGCGAGCGGTTCAGCTCGATCACCTTCGCGCGCAGCTCCTGGCCGAGGAACTCGTCCAGATCCTGCACGCGCCGGATGTCGACGAGCGATGCAGGCAGGAAGCCGCGAACGCCGAGGTCGAGGATGAGGCCACCCTTGACGACCTCGATCACCCGGCCATTGACCGGATCGCCCGACTCGGCCGCGTTCTCGATGTTCTTCCAGGCGAGCTCGAAGCGCGCGCGCTTCTTCGACAGGATCAGGCGCCCCTCGGCGTCCTCCTTCGTGAGCACGAGCGCGTCGATCTCGTCGCCGAGCGACACCTCGTCGGCCGGGTTCACCGAGCGCCGGATCGACAGCTCGGAGACCGGAATGACCCCCTCCGACTTGTAGCCGATGTCGACGAGGACCTCGTCCTTGTCGACGCGCACGACCGTGCCGTGCACGACCTGCCCCTCGTTGATCTCGGGGAAGGTGGAGTCGTAGTCGGGGACGAGCTCGCCGTCCGGGCCTTCGACCCAGACGCCGGGCTCCTGCTGCATGAGATCGTTGCTAGCCAAGCGGCCGGGAAGTATAGCCACGTTCCTGCTACGCACCACCCGCGGGCGAGGTGTCAGACACCTTCAAGGTGTCTGACACCTGTTCCGGTGCGCCTGCGGCGGGGCGCTACGCAGGCCGGTTCGGCGCTCAGCTCTTCGCGTCGGCCCAGTTGTCACCGACGCCGACGTCGACTGCGAGGGGCGGGTCGAGGTCGTAGGCGCCGCACATCTCCTCGCGGACGAGCTCGCGCACCTTCGACACCTCGGGCTCGGGCACTTCGAGCAGCAGCTCGTCGTGCACCTGCAGCACGAGCCGCGCGCCTCTCCCCTCCTCGTGCAGACGGCGGGCGATTCGGATCATCGCCACCTTGATGATGTCCGCGTTCGAGCCCTGCATGACGAAGTTGACGGCGATGCGCTCGCCGAAGCCGCGCGTTTGGCGGTTCGACGCGCGGATCTCCGGCACGGGCCGGCGGCGGCCGAGCAGCGAGGTGACGTATCCGTCGTGGGTCGCCTCCTCGATCGTCCGGCCGATGAAGTCCTGCACGTGTGGGAAGCGCGCGAGGTAGGCATCGATGTAGCGCTGTGCCTCGTCGCGCGGGATCTCGAGATTCTCGGACAGCCCGAACGCGGAGATTCCGTAGACGATCCCGAAGTTGATCATCTTCGCAATCGACCGCTGCGCCGACGTCAGCTTCGCCGGCTCGACGCCCAGCACCTCGGCGGCGGTGGCGGTGTGGATGTCCTCGCCGCGCGCGAACGCCTCACGGAGCTTCGGCTCGCCGGACACGTGCGCGAGGATCCGCAGCTCGATCTGCGAGTAGTCGGCCGACAGCAGCCGGAAGCCCTCCTCGGCGATGAACGCGGAGCGGATCTGGCGGCCGATGTCGGTGCGCACGGGGATCGACTGCAGGTTCGGGTCGGACGTCGAGAGTCGCCCGGTCGCAGCCACCGTCTGGTTGATGGTCGTGTGCAGGCGACCGTCGTGCTCGGAGATGAGTGACGGGAGCGGCACGAGGTACGTGTTGAGGAGTTTCGAGAGCTCTCGCCACTCCTCGATCACCGGCACGATCGCATGGTCGTCGCGAATCGAGCGCAGCACCTTAGCGTCGGTCGAGTAGCCGGTCTTCCCCTTCCGGCCCGCGGTCAGTCCGAGCTGCTCGAAGAGGACGCGCCCGAGCTGCTGCGGCGAGCCGAGCACGAACTCCTCCCCGGCCAGCTCGAAGGCGCGCGTCTCGAGCTCCTCGACGCGATCGGCGAGCCGCGCGGTGATCTCACCCATGCGGTAGGTGTCGATCTTGACGCCGGTCTGCTCCATCGCCGCGAGCACCGAGGTCAGCGGCAGCTCGACGTCCCTGTACAGATCGGTGACAGCTCGTTCGTCGAGCCGTTCGAGCAGCGGCCCGATCAGGCGGCGCGGAGTCTCCGCGCGGCGCACGAGCGCCGTCGTCTCCTCGTCGGCGGCGGGTGACGGCAGGAGCTCGACGCCGTACTCCGCCGCGAGGTCGTCGAGGTCGTACGAGGCTCGGCCCGGATCGATCAGGTACGCGGCGAGCAGCGTGTCGTCGCGCGCCTCGACGCGAAGCGCCTTCGCGTCGTGGACGACGAGCTCGCCGACGACGCGGTCCGGGCGTGAACCGACGGTGACCGTCCCGCCGTCCGAGACGGCCGCACGGTCCCCGTCGGCCGCATACCCGACGACGCCGCGGAAGTCGAGCTCACCCTCCCGCCACGGCACCTCGACGCCCGTCACCTTCATCGGCGCCGAGGGGACGGCGGCGTCGAGCTCGTCGACGCGACCGAGAAGCGCCCGGAACTCGAAGCGCCTGAAAATCTCCTTGAGCTGCGCCCGGTCGGGCGGCTCGAGCACGAGCTGCGCGGGGTCGCATTCGATGTCCAGGTCGCGCCGCATGGTCGCGAGCTCCTTCGACGCGCGCGCGAGGTCCGCGTGCTCGGTGATGTTGCGGGAGCGCGCCGGCGACAGCTCGGACGCGTGCTCGATCACCGCCTCCAACGACCCGTACTGTGCGATCAGCTGGCCGGCCGTCTTGTCGCCGATCCCCGGGACGCCGGGGATGTTGTCGGACGTGTCGCCCTTCAGCCCGATGAAGTCGGGCACCTGCTCGGGCGTGACGCCGTACCGGGCGACGACGCGCTCCGGCGTGTAGACGTTGACGTCGGCGACACCGCGCGGCGTCATCATCAGGCAGACGTTCTCGCTGCAGAGCTGGAACGCGTCGCGGTCGGTGGAGACGACGCACGTCCGGATCCCTTCGGAATCGGCGCGGGTGGCAAGGGTCGCGATCACGTCGTCCGCCTCCCAGCCCTCGAACTCGAGGTTCCGGTAGCCGAAGGCCTCGACGATCGGCCGAAAATGCGGGAACTGCTCGCGCAGCAGGTCCGGCATCGGGCGGCGCCCCTCCTTGTAGACCACCTCGGCAGCCTCGGCGACCGCCGCCCGGTGCACGGGCCGCGAATCCCAGGCGACGGCAACGCCTTTCGGCCTGTAGTCGGCGAGCAGCTTGAAGAGCATGTTCGTGAACCCGAGCAGGGCGTTCGTCGGCTGGCCGTCGGTCGTCGCAAGCTCCTCGGGAAGGGCGAAGAACGCTCGGTAGGCGAGGTTGTTGCCGTCGACGACGAAGAGGTCGCAGTCACGCGCAGGGCCGTCGTCCAGCTCAAGCTCGGCTCCTGTCAGCGTCTTCGGGGACACAGAGCGAGGGTATCGTCCGGGCGCCGTGCCGACCCTGGAGATCCACGCACTTTCCGATCTCCGAGGCGAGGCGGCAGGTCTTCTTCGCGAGCGGTACAAGCGCCAGCAGGCCGTCGAGCCGCTGCTCCCCGAGGTCGACGAGTTCGAGCCGCACCTCCCCGAGGAGGGGCTCGTGGCAACGCGGGGCGGCACGGCGGTGGCCTATCTCGCCGGCGCGGTCGAGGGCGACACCGCCTGGATGCGCTTCGCCGGCTGCGCCGCGACGGAGCCGGAGGCGGTGCGCGACCTGTACGCCGAGCTCGCCGCCCGGTGGGGCGTGACTCGCTTCCAGGTGGCGGTGCCCGCCTCGGACGAGGCGCTCCGCGACGTCTTCTTCCGGCTCGCGTTCGGCTGCCAGGCGGTCTGGGCCGTGCGCGAGCCCGAGCGCGCTCCGCAGGTCGGCCTCGACTGCACGATCCGCTCCGCGACCGAGGACGACCTGGAGGCGGCGCTGGAGCTGATCGCCGTCCTCTACGAGCACCAGGCCGAGACGCCGAGCTTCTCCGGCCTCGATGTCCCGTCCAGGGAGGAGCGAGTGCGGGAGGCAGTCGAGTGCCTCGCCGACGAGCGCTGGGTGGAGCTCGTGGCGGAGCGCGACGGCCGCGTCGTCGGCTGGCTCAGCCTCTACCGCCGGCCCGAGGGCGACCTCCGCGTCCCGGAGGGCAATATTGACCTCGCGTTTGCCGCGACGTCGGGCGGCGTCCGCGGCACCGGTGTCGGGCTGGCGCTCACCCGGTATGCGCTCGCGTGGGCGGCCGAGCACGGCTGCCGGTCGGTGACGGTCGACTGGCGGATGGTCAACCTGCTCTCCTCGCGCTTCTGGCCGCGCCGCGGCTTCCGTGCGCAGTACCTTCGCCTCTACCGGGCGGTGCCGTGACGCCCTCCGCCTCGTCGCTCGCGCTCTTTTGCACCGCCTCGATCGCAGTCGCCGTCGTGCCCGGGCCTGCGGTCGCCTACGTCGTCACGCAGAGCATCGACAAGGGCCGGCGGGCGGGGCTCGTCTCCGCCCTCGGCGTCTCGAGCGGCGGGCTCGTCCACGTCACCGCCGCCACCGTCGGCCTCTCGGCGCTGATCGCCTCCTCGGCGACCGCGTTCACGACCGTGAAGCTGGTCGGCGCGGTCTACCTGATCGCGGTGGGCGTCAGGAGGATCCTCGGCCGCGAAGGGAGCGAGGAAGACGAGGTGCAGGCGGTGCCGACACGGCACCGGCGCATCTATGCCCAGGGGCTCGTGGTGAACGTGCTGAACCCGAAGACGGCCCTGTTCTTCCTCGCGTTCCTGCCGCAGTTCGTCGACCCACACAGGGGGTCGGTGCCCGTACAGGTCGCCTTCCTCGGCGTCGTGTTCGTGACGATCGCGCTCGCCTCGGACTCCGCCTACGCGCTCGCCGCCGACCTGCTCGCGGGGAAGCTGCGGCGCACCGGTCCGGGAGCGAGGCTCCGGCGCTGGGCGTCCGGCGGCGTCTTCGTCGCGCTCGGCGTCACGGCGGCCGCAGCGCGACGCGCCTCGTGACACGGGTCCCACTCCTCTACGACTCGCGGATGCTCGTGGCCGAGGCGTCGCCGCCGGACGTCGTCCTCTGGCCGCCCGCCCAGCGGGAGGCGCTCGGCGACGTCGGCCGGGCCGCGCGGGACTCCCTTGCGTTTCCGCTCGCGGGCGAGCCGCTCGAGCGGCTCGTGACGAAAGGGGGCACGGCGACGCTCGTGATCGAGCAGCCGACCCTCCCGATCCCCGGCACGTCGACCGGCCCCCGTCACACCGCGATCGCCGCGGTCGCCGACGAGCTCGAGCGGCTCGGCGTCGCCCAGGTGACGATCCTGGTCGCCGGCGGGCTCGCGCGGCGGGCGGCGCCCCGCGAGATCGGGTTGCTCGTTCCACCCGACTTCCGGCGGCGCTTCAAGGGGCGCGTGATCGTGCACGACGCCGAGGGCGAGGACCTGGTCGAGCTCGGCGAGTCGGCGGGGGTGCCGCTCCGGGTGAGCCCGGCGCTGACGCAGACCGACCTGGTGCTGACGGTGACGGCCGCCGAGACGGTACTCGCCGGCGGGCCGGCCGCACTGCTGGCCGCGTCCGGCTGGGAGGCACTCAACGCTGCCGAGTCCCCGTCGCTCCTCGAGCCCAGCGGCTCGCGCGGCTGGCAGCTCGCGCTCGCGGTCGAGCAGCGGCTGTCGGCCCGCGTCCCGGTGGTCGGCGTCTCGCTCGTCCTCAATGCGCCCCGGACCGGCGGCTTCCTCGCCGGGTACCCACACGACCCGGACTCCGTCGAGCATCTGCTCGCCTCACCCGCACGACGCCTGTTCCAGCTCGCTCCCGGCGCGCTGCGCCAACGGCTGCTCGAACGCGTCCCGCGCGAGCTCAGCGCTGCGGCCGCGTACGGCGGCACGCCGTCCGTCGCGCACATGGAGGCGCTTCTGCGCGGCACCGTGTTCAAGGGGATCGAGCTCGGCGAGCCCCTCGACGCGATCGTCGTCGGCATCCCGCCCACGACGCCGTGGCTGCCGCGCGAGCATCCGAACCCGGTGACCGCGGCATACCTCGGCCTTGGGCTCGCGCTTCGCCTGTGGCGCAACCGACCGCCGATCGTCGATGACGGCACGGTGATCCTCGTCCACCCGTTGCAGCGGCGGTTCCCGCGGCCGACCCAGGACCCCTACCGGGCGCTCTTCTTCGATCCGGAGGCGCTCCGCGGGGGCGCGCCGGAGACCGCCCGCGAGCCCGGAGCGATCGCCGAGTACCGCGCGGGCCACACGTGCCACCCGCTGCTGCCATTCGTCGAGTGGAGCGCGTGCTCGTCGGCCGCGGCGCGTCTCGGCGCCGTGCTCGTCGCCGGCTGCCGTGACGCGCAGACCGCTCGCCGGCTCGGCTTCGTCCCGCAACACAGCCTCGCCGCGGCAATCGAGGTGGCGCGCGGCCGCGGGGCGCAACGGATCGGCTACCTCGTCTCGCCCCCGTTCCACCCGCTCGTCGTCAGCGGGTAGGACCGGAGGCTTCGACTCGCCGCGCGCGCCATCAGCGCCGCACGGCCGTAACCAACGACGAAGAATCGCGCCGAACGCGAGCGGTGACGAGCCCAACGCTCTAGGATCGCCGAATGCTCAACAACCCCGTGGCACCGGCCCCCTCTCGAAGCGGCACCATCGGAGCCCCATCGATTCGCCGGAGCTGCGCGGAAGAACGACAAACGTTTCACCTCATCACCGGAAAGGAGTGATGATGACGAAGAGTAAGTTCGCGGCGGGCGTCATCCTGGCTGCAGCATTGCTCGCGCTCACTGCGGCCACCGTCAGCGCACGCCCGTTCGGATCGAGCCACGTGTCCGGGCTGCCGAACACGTGCAGCAAGCCGTACGGCAGCGGGCGACTACGTGATCGCGAGCGACCTGCCGCTCGAGGGTGCACTCCGTCCGCTCTCGGTCCAGATCGTCCAGGCGATCCAGCTCGAGCTGAAGCAGATGAACTTCAAGATCGGCAGCAAGACGGTCGCAGTACGTGAGCTGCGACGACGCGACCGCCGCGAAGGGCTCGTGGGATCCGCAGACGTGCACGAACAACGCCAACAGCTACAAGACGCGTCAACGAACCTGCTCGGCGTGATCGGCACGTTCAACTCCGGCTGCGCCGAGATCGAGGCGCCGATCCTCAACCGCGCTCCGGGCGGCGGGATCGCGATGGTCAGCCCGGCGAACACGTACGTCGGCCTGACGAAGCCGACGCGGGTGGCCGGTGAGCCGCAGAAGTACTTCCCGACCGGGAAGCGCAACTACGCCCGCGTGGCCGTGCCCGGACAACTTCCAGGGCGCGGCCGACGCGCAGTTCCTGAAGGGCAAGGGCATCACGAGCGTCTACGTCCTGAACGACGGCGAGGCCTACGGCGTCGGCATCGCGAACAACTTCGCGAACGCCGCCAAGGCGCTCGGCATCACGGTGCTCGGCAACGACAAGTGGGACGCGAACCAGCCGAACTACCAGTCGCTCTTCCAGGGGATCGCCAGCAAGAACCCGCAGGCGGTCTTCCTCGGCGGCATCGTCTCCAACAACGGCGGCCAGCTGATCAAGGACAAGGTCGTCGGTGCTCGGCGACAACTCGAAGGTCCTGCTGATGGGCCCTGACGGCTTCAACGACTCGGCGACGGCCAAGGACGCCGGATCGGCGGCCGAGGGCATGTACGTCACGATCGGCGGCTCGGACCCGAACAAGCTGTCGAACGCGACCGGCAAGGCGTTCGTCGACGGCCTTCAAGGCGGCGTACCACGTCAAGACGCTCGAGGCGTACACCGCCTACGGCGCCGAGGCCTTCCTGGTGCTCGCGAACGCGATCCAGAAGAGCAACGGCTCGCGCCGTCGATCACTCGCACCTGTACAGCCAGAGCTTCCCGAACGGCGATCATCGGGACGTTCAAGATCGACGCGACGCGGCGACCCGTCCCTGGGCGGCGTCACCGTCGACCAGATCAAGAGCGGCAACATCATCCCGCATCGTCGTCGGTCACTCCGCCGGCGTCGCTGGCGGTGAAGGCGCTCGGCTAGACCGACTAGCAAACGGAGACACGCAGGAGTATGAAGACGAGCGCGGGAACGGCGACGGGCGGAAGCGACAACCGCGGCCGTCCTCGCGCTCGTTCCCGCGCCTCAGAGGGCAGGTCGTGCACGTCGATCGGCGTCGTGCTGCTCGCTGGTCGTCGTGTTCTGGCTCGATCGAGAACGCCGCCAACGACTGGCGACCAGTTCATCGCTCGTCTTCCTGAACGGGGTCACGAACGGCTCGATCTACGCGCTCGTCGCGATCGGCTACACGCTCGTCTACGGCATCCTCGAGCTGATCAACTTCGCCCACGGCGACGTCTTCAGCTGGGGCGCGATGGTCACCTACACGGTCGCCGTCAGCTGGCTCGGGCTCGACGGCCGCAGAGCCGGGCTTCGTCCTCGTCGGCTCGCTCGTGCTCGCGCGTCGTCGGCGCGGCCGCGTTCTGCGCGACGCTCAACATGGCCGTCGAGCGCGTCGCCTACCGGCGGCTCCGCAACGCACCTCGACTCGCACCGCTGATCACGGCGATCGGCATGTCGTTCGTGCTCTCGAACGCTGATCGCGGTCTTCTACGGCTTCAACTACGTCAGCACGAACCCGCTGCTCCCGCGCGGCGCGATCTTCCACGTCGGCAACCAGGCCTACGGCTGGGACAAGCTGATCGTGCTCTGCATCACGTTCCCGGTCCTGGTCGCGCTGACGCATCGTCGTCAAGCGGACCCGCTGGGGCAAGGCGATGCGCGCGACGGCGCAGAACCGCGACGCCGCGCGGCTGATGGGCATCGACGTCGATCGCGCGATCTCGTTCGCGTTCGGCCTCGGCGGCGCGCTCGCCGGCGTCGGCGGCTTCGTCTACTTCGTGTACTTCACGCAGGCGCGCTTCGACCTCGGCTTCCGCATCGGCCTGTTCGCGTTCACCGCCGCCGTGCTCGGCGGCATCGGCAACATCGCCGGCGCCGCGCTCGGCGGCTACCTGATCGGCTTCATCGAGAACTTCAACAGCGGCCTCACCTGGCACGCGCCCGGGCCGAACTGGACGGAGTCGCTCGTCTTCATCCTGCTGATCCTGATCCTCGTCTTCAGGCCGCACGGCCTGCTCGGCGAGAGCCTGTCGACGCGATCGTGATCGGGACCTCGTCTCCGCACGGCGGCGGCTCGCCGACGATCAGTGACGCCCGCCGAAGCGCATGCCGTCATCCGGCCGCGCTGCTCGTGGCGGCGCTGCTGCTCGTCTATCCGTGGCTCTACCACCACGTACCTCTCGAACACGCTCACGAACTGGCTGCCGAACACCTCGACGGCCTTCGTGATCGCTGGCCTTCACGGTCATGGGGCTCGGCCTCAACTTCGTCGTCGGCTACGCGGGGCTGCTCGACCTCGGCTACGTCGCCTTCTTCGCGCCGGGCGCCTACGTCGCGGGCTGGCTCGCGTCGCGAGCAGTTCGCGCAGCGTCACCAGTCGAACATCGGCGGCACGGCGTCGAAGGGCACGCCCGGCATCCACCTCACGCCCGTGGCTCGTGATCCTCGTCGGCGGCGGTCTTCGCCGCGCTGCCTCGGCGTGCTGATCGGCATCCCGACGCTCCGCCTGCGCGGCGACTACCTCGCGATCGTCACGCTCGGCTTCGGCGAGATCATCCCCCAGTTCGTCCGCAACGGCGACAACATCGGCGGCTACAACCTCACGAACGGCTCGTTCGGGCTGAACGGCATCGACGGCCTCGGCTTCGGCGACCGGCTGCACTCGACGTTCCACTTCCTGCCGAGCAACTTCCTCAACGAGGCCGACTCGACCTGGTACTACTGGACCGCGCTGGCCATGGTCGGGCATCACGATCGGCACGTCGCTCCTGCTGCGCGACTCGCGCACTCGGCCGCGCCTGGATCGCGATCCGCGAGGACGAGGACGCGGCCGCGGCGATGGGCGTCCCGCTGATGCGCACGAAGACGACTCGCTTACCTGATCGGCGCCTTCTTCGGCGGCGCCGCCGGCTGCCTGATCACGTTGCAGGCCGGCGCGACCTCGCCCGCAGGCCTTCAGCCTCCAGGTCTCGATCTTCGTGCTCTGCATGGTGATCCTCGGCGGCATGGGGAACGTCTGGGGCGTCGCGCTCGGCGGCCTCTGCTCGCCTACGTCAACTACCAGGGCCTGTACGCGGCCGGGAACACGTTCAACTCGACCTTCGGCACGAACGTCCAGATCCCGGAGTACTCGTACCTGATCTACGGCGCCGCGATCGTCCTGTTCATGCTGGTGCGGCCGGAGGGCCTGCTCCCGAGCGCACGGCGACGCGCGGAGCTGCACGAGGTGAAGGGGAGGAGATCGAGGCGGAAGCGGCTGCGCTCGGCGAGATCGGAGGCAAGCCGGCGTGACGGACGACCTCCTGATCGACGCGGCTGCGCAAGGAGTTCGGCGGCCTGGTCGCCGTCGCCGACGTCGACTTCGTGGTGGCGCGAGGCTCGATCTCGAGCCTGATCGGCCCGAACGGCGCCGGCAAGACGACGCTCTTCAACATGCTCACCGGCGCCTACCGCCGACCGCCGGCGAGATCGTCTTCGACGGCCGCGACATCGCCGGCCTCCCGCAGCACAAGATCACGGCGCTCGGCATCGGCCGCACGTTCCAGAACATCCGGCTGTTCGGGACGATGACCGCGCTCGAGAACGTGCTCGTCGGCATGCATTGCCGGCTCCGCAGCGGCGTGTGGCGAAGCATCGTCCGCACGCCGCCCAGCGCCGCGAAGAGGCGCAGGCCCGCGCGCGCGGCCGCGAGCTGCTCGCCTACTGCGGCCTCTCGCCGCAGACCCAGCAGCAGTACGCACGCCACCTGGCCTACGGCGACCAGCGGCGCCTCGAGGTCGCGCGCGCGCTCGCGACGGAGCCGAAGCTGCTGCTGCTCGACGAGCCGACGGCGGGGATGAACCCGCAGGAGACGACGCGTTCATCGACTTCGTGCGCAAGGCGCGCGACGAGCTCGGGCTCACGGTGCTCCTGATCGAGCACGACATGAAGGTCGTCGTCGAGGTCTCCGAGCGCGTGACGGTGCTCGACTACGGCGAGAAGATCGCCGAGGGCCACCGGCCGAGGTCACCGCCGACGAGCGCGTGCGCGAGGCGTACCTCGGAACGAAGGCGGTCGGATGAGCGTAGGCTCGACGGAGCTCGTCAAAGAGCGGAGGCAGCGGCTTTGCCGCCGCCGGGAGCGGGCATGAGCGTCGGGCCGACGCCCACCAGGGTCAGGAGCAGCCGCCGCGGACGGCCGGGAGCCGCTGCTCGAGCTCGAGGACGTCCACGTCTACTACGGCGCGATCCATGCGCTCAAGGGCGTCTCGTTCCGCGTCGACGCCGGCCAGATCGTCACGCTGCTCGGCGCGAACGGCGCGGGCAAGTCGACGACGCTGCGGACGATCTCGGGCCTGCTGCGCCCGCGCAAGGGAGCGATCCGGTTCGAGGGCGAGGACATCGCCCGGCAGAGCGCTCAGGCGATCGTGAAGCCGGCGTCGCGCAGTCGCCGGAGGGCCGCCAGCTCTTCGGGCGCATGACCGTGCTCGAGAACCTCGAGATGGGCGCATTCCAGCGCAAGGACAGCGACGGGATCGCACAGGACATCGAGCGCGTCTACGAGCTCTTCCCGCGGCTTGCCGAGCGCCGGGACCAGAAGGCGGGCACGCTCTCCGGCGGCGAGCAGCAGATGTGCGCGATCGGGCGCGCCCTGCTCGCGCGGCCGCGCCTGCTGCTGCTCGACGAGCCGTCGATGGGCTCGTCGCCGCTGCTCGTCGAGCGCATCTTCGAGGTGATCGTCGACATCAACAAGCAGGGGACGACGGTGCTCCTGGTCGAGCAGAACGCCGCGATGGCACTCGAGATCGCGCACCGCGGCTACGTCCTCGAGACCGGGAGGATCACGCTCGCGGACGACGCCGAGGCGCTGCGCTCGAACGAGCGCGTCCGCGCCTCGTATCTCGGCGAGGCATGACGCTCGGCCAACGCCGGCGTCGTTCCGCCGCGACGCCCGGCGTGACCTGGCTGCGGGCCCGCGCCCGGCCCGGACGGACGCTGCTCGTCACCCTCGGCGTCGCGGTCGCGGTCGCGTTCGTGGTCGGGGTCGCGGGCGGCAGCGTCGTCTCCGAGGACCTCGCGCTGCGGCAGGCGCTCACGACGCTCGCCCCCGCCGACCGCGTCGTGCGGGTCTCCTGGTCGGGCCAGGTCGCCACGGGTGGGTTCCGGGCCCTCGACCGCAGCGCTCGGCGCGCGCTTCGCACGGTCACAGGCGCGCCGATCGACACGACGGTCGAGCTCGCGGACGTGGAGCTCGGCCACGGCCCGGTCAAGCTCGGCGCCACCGACTCGCTCGCCGACGTCGTGCATCTCGCGACCGGCAGGCTTCCGACGAGGTGCACCCCATCTCGCTGCGAGGTCGTCCAGCTCGGCGGCACGCCTGTCCATCGGATCGACGACTTCGGAGTCCATCTCGTCGTCGTCGGTCGCGGCACGCTCGCGTCGGTGGTGCCGTTCGGCGAGGGCGCGCTCGCGACGCCGACTGCCGCCGGCGGCGAGCGGCCCGAGCCTGTTCTGCTCACCAACGCCGTCCCGGCTCTGGCCGGCCTCACGTCGCTCGTCGAGATCAACCGGAACTACTCCTGGAGCGCGCCGCTCGAACCGAAGTCGGTCCATGTCTGGAGCGTCGATCGGCTCTTCGCGGCGGAGAGTCGCGCCGAAGGGCGTCTCACGGGTGCCGACCAGGAGTTCACCCTGACCGGCCCGGACGACGCGCTGGCCGCTTCACGGAGCGAGAGCTCCACAGCCTCGCACCGCGTCCTGCTCGTCGGCAGCTCGGCCGCGCTGCTCCTGCTCGCGTTCGCCGGCATCACGGCCGGAGCGCTTCGCCGCGACGCACGTGCCGAGCTCCGCCGGCTCGCCACGCGCGGCGCGACACGCGCCCAGCAGTGGGGGTTCCTTCTCGGCGAGGCGGGCGCGGCCGTCGGCCCCGGCGCGCTCGCCGGCGTCGCACTCGGAGTGGCGGTCGACGCGCTGATCGCACGTCGACTCGGGGTCCCGGTCGGCGCTGCGCTCCGGCACGGTATCGTCACCCCCACGGCAGTGCTCGTCGCGGCGGGCGCCGGGGTCGGAGCGTTGATCGTCGTGCTGATCACCCTCCGCCGGCCGGAGAGCCGGACCGGCCATGGTCGACAGGCGACCGACATGGCCGCGGTCGGGGCTTTGGTAGCGCTGGGTCTCGTCGTCCTCAGCGGCAGGAGCGGGACGGGCGGCTCGGGGCAGGCCAGGCCGTCGCGCTCGCCGCGACGCCGCTCTTCGCGAGCTTCGCGTTCACGGTTCTCCTCGCGACGGCTCTCGAGCCCGGGATCCGGTTCGCGCTGCGCGCCGCGGTCAGGGGCCCGACCAGCCTGCTGCTCGCGCTTCTGATGCTCTACCGCGCTCGCCGCCGCACGGCCGGGATCGTCGGGTTTCTCGCCGTCTCGACGGGGCTCGCGGTGTTCGCGCTCTCGTACCGGGCGACCCTTGCGGCCTCGAGCGGCCAGACCGCAGCCTACGACGTGCCGCTCGATTACACGCTGGACGCAGGATCGGCGCTCGTCTCCCCGCAGGACGTCGCGCCGCTCGAGCGCTACCGGGCGCTCGCCCCAGGCGTGGGAGCATGGCCGGTCCTGCGGCAGACCGCGGAGGTCGCCGAGTCGGGCGCGACGCCCGTCGTGCCCGACGTCATCGGCGTGCCAGCTGCGGCGTTCCCGCTCCTCCACGGCTGGCGCAGCGACTTCTCCTCGGACTCTCCGGCGACGCTCGGAAGGCTCCTCCGCCCCACCGGCCTGGTGGGCCTCGCCGGCGCGGTCATTCCCGCCGACGCGACGCGCCTCGAACTGCGCGCACGAGCCGAAGGTGCAGCCGTCCAGCTGGCGCTGGTCGTGCTGACGCGGTCCGGTGACGCCGACGAGCTCCGACCGCCGCTCGCCGGCAGGCGCACGCGGCTGCTCGGCGTCACGGTGCCGGCCGGCGATCGTGGCGGTCGCGTCGTCGCGCTGCAGCTCGAGCTCCCGTCGGCCGTCCAGCGCTCCGCGGCGCACCAGACGGCGGAGGGGAAGAACCCGTCGAACGGGTTCGCCGGCGCGCTGCAGCTCGGGCCGCTCACCGCGGACGAGCACGGCGCGTCCGTCCCGATCTCGTCGTTCGCGGGCTGGATCGGCCGAAACGGCGTGGTGCCCCGTACCTTCGCCGACGGACAGCGCATCCGCTTCGACATCACGACATCGGAGGAGGCG
This sequence comes from uncultured Thermoleophilia bacterium, assembly GCA_963725595.1. GTDB lineage: Bacteria > Actinomycetota > Thermoleophilia > Gaiellales > Gaiellaceae > PALSA-600. Next base: position 100,898 of record CAVRYT010000009.1, read on the forward strand.
ATCTTCAGGCCGCGCCAGCCGTTCGACGCCCGGCCGCTGCCGGTCGTCGCGAGCCCCGACGTCGCCTCCGCAGCCGGCGCCGGAGGCTCGCTCGAGCTGAACTTCGGCGACCAGGTCGTGCACGCTCGCGTCGTCGCCGTCGCGCACCGCTTCCCGACGACACAGGACAACGGGGAGAGCTTCGTGGTCGCCGACGAGCCGTCGCTGGCGGCGGCGCTCGGCGCGAACGACCTCCCCACCGCGATCCCAGGCGAGCTCTGGCTGTCGGTGCCGCCTGGGACGTCGTCGCGCGTCGCTGCGCGGCTCCGCTCGGCTCCCTTCTCGTCGCTCGCGGTCTCGTCGCGGGCTGAGATCGCCGCCGGGCTCCGCGACGCCCCGCTCGCCCGCGGCATCGTGACCTCGCTGCTCGCCGCGGCCGCCGTCGCACTGGCGCTCGCGCTGGTCGGCCTCGCACTCGCAACCGCCGGCTTCGTCCGCGACGAGGGAGACACGCTGTTCGATCTCGAGTCGCAGGGCGTCGGCCCGCGCGCGCTGCGCGCGAGCCTCCGCTGGCGCGCCCTGGGTCTTGCGGGGCTCGGGCTTCCGGCGGGCGTCGCGCTGGGGTTCGCGATGGTCGTCCTGATCGGTCGGCTGCTCGCGCTCGACGCAACGCTGACTGTCCCGGACCCTCCCCTCCAGCGCGTGATGCCGTGGGTTGCAATCGGGGGAACTGCGTGTGCGTTCGCACTTCTCGCCGCGGCACTCGTCGAGGTCGTGCTTCGGATCGCCCACCGGAACGCCACCGCGGGCCGTGGAACGACCGGCGAGAGCTGGGCGTCATGAGCGCGCCGGCGGTCGAGCTGCGCGACGTGTTCCGGATCCACGACGCGGGTGGAGAGGGGGCCGTCGCACTGCAGGGGCTGACGCTCGCGATTGACAGGCGCGAGCGTTGCGTGGTGCTCGGTCCGAGCGGCTCGGGGAAGAGCACGCTGCTGCGGATCGCCTCCGGATTCGAGCGGCCCTCGGCGGGCATCGTGCGCATCCTCGGCGCCGACCTCGGGCGGCTGCCCTCGCGCCGCGCCTCTGCGTTCCGTGCCAGGTACCTCGGATTCCTGGACCAGCACTACGCACGCTCTCTCTCACCTGCCCTGACGTGCGTCGAGAACGTCGAGTTGACGCTCACGCTCGCAGGAGCAGCGCCGCGCGACCGGCGGCGGCGGGCGCTCGACTTGCTCGCGCGCGTGGATCTCGAAGAGCGCGCGAACGACCTTCCTGAGCTCCTCTCGGGCGGGGAGCAGCAACGCGTGGCGATCTGCGCCGCCCTGTCGCACCGCCCCGCCATTCTCTTCGCCGATGAGCCGGGCGGCGAGCTCGACGCGGTGACGGCCGCGTCCGTCTACCGGCTCCTCGCCGACCTCGCCGCGAGCGACGGCGCGACGCTCGTCGTCGTCAGCCACGACGAGCAGGCGGTGCAGCTCGCCGACCGCGTCGTGCACGTACGCGACGGCCGTGTCACGGCGACGTCCACGGGCGGCGAGGGCACCCGCCTCGAGATCGGGCGCGGCGGCTGGGTGCACCTCCCCGCCGATGCCCGCAGGCAGGCACGGATCGACCGCCATGCGACCTGGCGGCTCGACGGAGGCGAGATCAGGCTCAGTGGCGACGCCGCCGCGGAAGGGAGCCGGCGCCCCGCCGACCTCGCGCCGACCGCCCCGCGGAACATCTGTGTCGAGCTCCGCGGCGTCCACAAGACCTACGGCGAGGGAACGCGCAGGCGCGACGTCCTGGCCAACCTCGACGCGAGCCTCGCCCGGGGCACGCTGGTGGCCCTGGAAGGGCGGTCCGGCTCGGGGAAGACCACGATCCTGCATCTGCTGGCCGGCCTCGAGCGCCCCGATGCCGGATCGATCGTCGTCGCCGGGCGCGACCTGACGACGATGAACCGTGAAGAGCTCGCGCAGCATCGCCGCGCCCGCATCGGCTGGGTCGGGCAGGAGCCCGGTCTGATCCCGTTCTCCACGGCGCTCGAGAACACGACGCTGGCGCTCCGGATCCGCGACGGTGGCCCCCGGCCGGAGCATCTCGACGTTGCGGGGGAGTGGCTCGAGCGGCTCGGCCTGGCGGACTGCGCCTCCCGCGCCGCCGACCGCCTATCCGCCGGGGAGCGCCAGCGCGTGGCGATCGCCAGGACCTTCGCGCGCGGCCCGGAGGTCCTGCTGCTCGACGAACCGACTGCACGTCTCGACGAGGAGAACGCCGCACTCGTCGCCGACCTCATGCTCTCCGCCGCGCGCACCTCGGCGGCGCTCGTCGTGTGCGCGACCCACGACCGTGCCGTCGCAGAGCGCGCGGACACGGTGATCTCCACGGAGCCCCGCTAGCATCACGGCGGGCCGAAGTGGCGGAACTGGCAGACGCGCCGGACTCAAAATCCGGTTCCCTTCGGGGAGTGTGGGTTCGACCCCCACCTTCGGCATCCGAGTGGCGAAGCCGATCGCGCAGCGTCCGGCGGAGAGACGAACCGGCTAGACAATCGGGCCGCCGACGATGATGTACGGCAGTCGCTGCTGCGCGGTCTCGCCGCCGTACGTTGCGGAAGCGACGTCGAAGCCGGCCGTGCGGACCATCGCTTCGAGCTGCGGTCCGGTGTAGGCGCGGAAGAGCCCGCCGGTGAAGGCACCGCGAAGCGCCGACGTGCGCACACCTTCCAGCTGCTCAGCAGCCCATTCCGGGCGATCGATCGTAAATGCGTTCACCACGATTCGACCGTCTGGTGCGGTGACCCGGCGCATCTCGTCGAGAAGGGCGAGCCCCTGGTTGACGTCCAGGTACGACAGGACTCCCTGCGCGAACGTCAGGTCGAACGACGCGTCAACGAGCGGCTGCAGCGTGTAGCCGTTCGACAGGTGCGTCGAGACCGCGCCCGCCCAGGACAGGTTCTCTGCTGCCTCCTTGACCATCGTTCGCGAGACGTCGCTGACGACGACCTCCTTCACGAGCGGCGCGACGTGTCGGGAGATGCGGCCGTCCCCGCCGCCGACATCGAGCACGCGAAACGACGGATCGAGGAGTGGCAACAGCGCTGAGAGGAACGGCTTCTCGTCGGTGAATCCGATCCCGCGGGCGGCGTCAGGCACCTGTTGCCGAACTCGCTCGCTGTCGAGCAACCAGACCAGCGCACTGCTCGCCCACATCCCGCGCTTCGCGTTTGCGGCGAGATCCCGGGCGACCTCAGCAATGAGCGAGGGTCGACGCGCAAGCAGCCGAGCCGCCGCCGCCAGCGACATCGGCTCGTTCCGGACGCGCGCGATTCGCGCCCACTCCTCCTCGGTCAGCTCCCACCGGCGTGCCGGCACCTCGCCCGCTCCTCCTCCAAAGGCCGGGGGCCTCTGCCGGGCGGTAACGATAGAGGAATGCACGTCAGGCCTCACCCGACGCGCGGATACGACCCGATGGCACCGGGCTCCGGCGAGAGAGGAGTGGGGACGGCCACTCAACGCGCCAGGGCCGCGGCGATCGCGGCGACGTGCACCGGCGTCGAGCCGCAACAGCCACCGACGACCCGCACCCCCTGCGACGCGTACCCGGCGACGTGACGCGCGAGATCCTCCGGGCCTGCCTCGTAGACGACGCGCTCGCCCTCGACCCGCGGCACGCCCGCATTCGGTTTCACCCACAACGGCAGGTCGCCCGCCTCGCGGAGGAGCTCGTCGACGATCCGGTCGGTGTCGTCGAGCGACTTGCCGCAGTTGGCGCCGATCGCCGCGACGCCGAGCGGCCCGAACGCACGGACGACGTCCGTCGGGCTCAGGCCCATCATCGTGCGCGTGCCCTGGTCGAAGCTGTACGAGACGACGACCGGTAGGTCGCTCGCGCGGCGGATCCCCTCGAGCGCCCAGAGGCCCTCGTCGAGGGAGAAGAACGTCTCGAGGACGAGCAGGTCGACACCGGCCGCAGCGAGCGCTCCGGCCTGCTCGGCGAACGTGGCGATCGCGAGCTCACGGGTGAGGGGGCCGAGCGGGTCGGTGAGGTGGCCGGTCGGGCCGATCGAGCCCGCCACGAGGCGTTCGGGCCCCACGGACTGACGCGCGATCTCGGCGGCCCGCGTGTTCACCTCGACCGCGCGGCCGTGCAGCGCCTCGTCGGCGAGCCGAAGCGAGCTCGCTCCGAAGCTGCAGGTGAGCACGAGGTCGGAGCCGGCGTCGACGAAGCGACGGTGCAGCTCGGCGACGCGATCGGGGGCGACGATCACCCACTCCTCCGGCGCCATCCCCGGCTCGATCCCCATCTCGTGGTAGTTCGTGCCGGTCGCGCCGTCGGCGAGCAGCACCGGGCGCGTGGCGAGCAGCTCCAGGAACGACGGCATGTCAGGCGTTCAGCTCCGCCAGCCGCCGGGCGACCCGCGCCGCCGCACGCGCGAGCTCGCCCGCCGCCTCCGCGTCAGCGGCGACGGTCGTCTTCAGCCGTCCTCTCACGTCGTCTGCCAGCGTGGCGACGTCGTCGGCGTGCGCAGCGATCTCGGCCGGCACCCGCACGATCGCCGCGCGGGTCTCGTCGCTCCGGCCTGCGAGGAACGCCGTGTAGGCGACGGCGTCCTCGTCCGCGAGCTCGGTCAGCCGGGCGCAGAGCGCCTTCGCGCGGACAACAGCGTCCTTGTCGTCCGCGAAGCGCGCCGCAAGCTCGACGAGCGCCGCTGCGAGGGCACCGGTGAGGGCGGTTGCCGATCCGCTCGCAGGTGCAGGCGTGCGCTCGCCGAGCGCCGCCAGGAACTCACCGACCGACCGCTCGCTCAGCGCCATGGCGATAGAAGTCGACGTGCTCGGGGGGCAAGGGCGTATCGCCGCGGATCAGGTCGGCAGCCTTCTCGGCGACCATCATCGTGGGCGCATAGATGTTCCCGTTGGTCACGAACGGGAAGACGCTCGCGTCGACGACGCGCACGCCGTCGACGCCGTGGACGCACATGCTGTCCGGGTCGACGACGTCACCCAGCCTGCAGGTGCACGACGGATGGAGCGCGGTCTCCGCGTCGCGCGCCACCCAGTCGAGGATCTCATCGTCGGTCTGGACGGCCGCCCCCGGCGAGAGCTCGCCCGCGTCGAACGGCTCAAGCGCCGGCGCCTCGAGGATCGCGCGCGCCGCCCGGACGCACTCGACCCACTCGCGTCGATCCTGCTCGGTCGAGAGGTAGTTGAAGCGGAGTGCCGGCTTCACGCGGGGGTCGGAGGACACGATCTTGACGCTGCCGCGGGCGTCGGAGTACATCGGCCCGACATGGAGCTGGTACCCGTGCCCCTGCGGAGCGGTGCCGTCGTAGCGCACCGCGATCGGCAGGAAGTGGAACATCACGTTCGGGTAGGCCACGTCGTCGTTCGAGCGGATGAAGCCGCCGGCCTCGAAATGGTTCGAGGCGCCCGGCCCGGACTTGAAGAGCAGCCACTGGAGGCCGACGAGCGGCCGTTTGCGCCAGCGGTAGTACGGCGCCATCGTCACGGGTTGCTTCGAGGCGCACTGCACGTAGACCTCGAGATGGTCCTGCAGGTTCTCGCCGACACCCGGCAGGTCGGATATCACCGGTATATCGCTGGCCTGCAACTCATATGCGTTGCCCACACCTGAGAGCTGAAGCAGCTGAGGCGAGTTGATCGCGCCGCCACAGAGGATCACCTCGCCTGCGCGGACGACCTCGCCGCCGACGCGGACGCCCACCGCCCGTGTCCCCTCGAAGCCGATCCGCTCGACGAAGGCGCGTGTGCGCACCTCGAGGTTCGGACGGCCGAGCACCGGGTGCAGGTACGCCCGAGCCGCGCTCAGCCGACGGCCGCCGGAGATGTTGCGGTCGAACTTCGCGAACCCTTCCTGGCGGTAGCCGTTCACGTCGTCGGTCAGCGCGTGACCCGCCTCCCGGACGGCGGCGAAGAAGGCGTCGAAGAGCGGCCCCTCGGCCGGGCCGCGCTCGAGCACGAGCGGCCCGTCTCCCCCGCGCCACGCGTCGGCGCCCGCGAGGCAGGTCTCCATCCGCTTGAAGTACGGGAGGCAGTGGGCGTAGTCCCACCGCTCGAGCCCCGGCTCGGCGCCCCAGCGCTCGAAATCGAGCGGGTTGCCGCGCTGGAAGATCATCCCGTTGATCGAGCTCGAGCCGCCGAGCAGCTTGCCGCGGGCGTGGTAGATGCGGCGGCCGTGCAGGAACGGCTCGGGCTCGGACTCGTACTTCCAGTCGTAGAAGCGGTTGCCGATCGGGAACGAGAGCGCCGCGGGCATGTGGACGTACAGGTCCCACCAGTAGTCACGTCGTCCCGCCTCGAGGACGAGCACGCGCGTCGAACGGTCCTCGGTGAGACGCGCGGCGAGCGCGCACCCGGCCGAGCCGCCGCCGACGATCACGTAGTCCCACGCGCCCGTCACGCGACGGCGACGCTCTGCAGCTCGGTGAACGAGTCAGACGCCACGCGGGCTCACGTCCTCGAGGACGATGCGCATCAGATCGCGGATCGAGACGATCCCCACGGGCGTCTCCCCGTCGAGCACGGGCAGGTGCCTGAAACCGCCGTGGATCATGATCACGCCCGCGTGCTGGGCGGTCTCGTCGGCGTCGACCGTCTCCGGATGGCGCGTCATCCACGCTCCGACGTCGCCGGTCAGCTCTCCGGTCGCAGCGGCCCGCAGGATGTCCCGCTCCGTCAGGATCCCCGTCAGTCGGCCGTCACGCAGCACCAGCACCGCGCCGACCTGTCGCGCGTTCATTGCCGCGGCGGTCTCGACGAGGGGTGCCTCCTCCCCGACCGTGAGGAGATTCCGCGACATGACTTCTCCGATCGTCTTCATCAGTCTCCCAGCTCCTTCCGGCGACGGTCGACGTACGACTTCAGCTCCTCCTGGAGCCCCGAATCGATCGGCGGCTGCTCGTACTCGTCGAGCGTCCTGCGCCAGACGTCGGACGCGCGTGCCGCCGCGTCCTTGCCGCCGTTCCGCGTCCACCGCTCGTAGTTCTCGGTCGACGAGAGCAGTGGGCGGTAGAAGCATTCGCGGAAGCGCTCGAGCGTATGGGCCGCACCGAGGAAGTGCCCTCCCTGGCCGACCTCCTGATGGGCGCCGTAGGCGAGCGTCTCCTCGTCGATCTTCAGCGGCTCGAACACCTCGTGCAGCATGCGGAGCACTTCGACGTCGACGATGAACTTCTCGTAGCACGAGACGAGCCCCGACTCGAGCCAGCCGGCCGAGTGCATGACGAAGTTCGTGCCGGCCAGGAACGTCGGCCAGAGCGTCATCGACGCCTCGTAGGCCGCCTGGGCGTCGACCGCCTGGGACGAGGTCAGGCCGCCGCCGCCGCGGAAGGGCAAGCCGTAGTGGCGCGCGATCTGGCCGGTGCAGAGGAGGCCGACCGCCGACTCGGGTGTTCCGAAGCTCGGCGACCCCGACTGCATGTCGGTGTTCGAGAGGAAGCTGCCGAAGACCACGGGGCAGCCCGGCCGGATCGTCTGCACGAGCGCGATCCCGGCCAGCGCCTCGCCCACCTGCTGAGCGAGCGCCGAGGGCACCGACACCGGGGACATCGCTCCCATCAAGAGGAACGGCGTGATCACGAGCGCCTGGTTGCGTTTCGCGTACGCGAGCAGCGCCGACAGCATCCGGTCGTCGTAGCGGAGCGGCGAGTTGACGTTGATCAGGGAGATCGTCGCAGGGGTCTCGTCGAGCGACTCCGCACCGAAGACGAGCTCGGCCATCGCGATCGTGTCCTCGGCGTTCGGGCCGGACGTGACCGACCCCATGAACGGCTTGTCCGACAGCGTGAGGAGCGCGTAGACCATGTCGAGGTGACGGGAGTCGAGCGGCTTGTCGTTCGGCTCGCAGATCGTCCCGCCGGGCGTGTCGAGCTGCGGGAACGCCTGCGAGAGCCGCACCAGATTCTCGAAGTCGGCGTATGTCGCCTCGCGCCGCTCCAGCCCCTCGCGGACGAACGGGCAGCCGTACACGGCGCCGAACGCCATGTGCCTACCACCGATGTGGATCGTGTTCTGCGGGTTCCGCGCCTGCAGGTCGAACTCTCGCGGAGCCTTCGCAACCTGCTCGAGGATCCAGTCCGGGTCGAGCTTGACGAGCTGACCCTCGACCTGCTGCCCCGCCGCTCGCAGCACGTCGATCGCCTCGTCGTGCAGAAAGTCGATGCCCAGCTCGGAGACGATCCGGCGCCAGCCGCGCTCGAGCTCGGCCATCGAGGATTCGTCGAGGATCTCGTACCGCGGCAGCTCGTTGATCAGCAAGGGCTCGACCTCCCGGAGTGGTGTCTGACACCACTGGTGTCGGACACCAGTAGTCGTTCGAGGGCACGTTCGAGACCGGACTCACCGGTCTCACGGATCTCGAGCGGCAAGCCTAGGGCCGCAGCCGCGTTCGCTGCCTTCGCTCGGAGCTCGTCGCTCGGCTCCTGCGCGAGCCAGACGACGCGCTCGTAGTTGCCGAAGTACTCGTCGCGCAGCTCGGGGTGGCGGTCGAGGCCGAGACCGCGCCAGACCACGCGATCGAAGCTGCGCACGAGGAAGTCGGTCAGGTAGTAGGTACCGGCCTCGTGGGCCTCCAGGCCGCCGAAGAGCTGGTAGCAGTCGTCACCGGGCAGCCGCGGCAGGTCGTCGAGCGCTCCGTGCGTACCGCAATCCGCGTACGCCACGAAGTCGGCGTCGCCCGCAGCATCGACCGCGGCCCGGATCCGCTCGGGGCGGTTGTGCAGCTCGGGCGGCAGCGGACGCAGCTCGAGCTCCCAGCCGCGCCGCCTCGCGATCGCCTGGATGTGCACTGCGAGCGCGCCGCAGCCGACGACCACTTTCGGCGTCATCCGGGGAACGCCAGCTCGTCGATGAACAGGTCGTTGAAGTCGGCGCGCCCGGACAGCTCGACGTAGCGCACCTCGTCGAGGACCGCGTGTGCCGCAGCGCGCTCGGTCACCGAGAGAGCGGCGATCTTCGCGCCCTCACCGGCGACGTTGCCGGCGGCGACGATGCGCGGCAGCGGGAGCCGCGGCACGAGCCCGATTCGCACCGCACTCGCCGCGGTGAGATAGGAGCCGAACGAGCCGCCGAGCAGCACCTGGGAGATCTCTCCCGGCTCGACTCCCAGGTCGTTGCAGAGAATCGTCCAGCCGGTCGCGATCGACGCCTTCGCGAACTGCAGCTCGCGCACGTCCCGCTGCGAGAGGAAGATGCCGTCCGCGAGGTTGAAGACGTTCTCCTCGCCGATCTTGCCGAGACGCTCCGACGAGCCGAGGACGAACCGCCCCGAATGGTCGAGGATCCCGGCAGCGACGAGCTCGGATACGGCGTCGACGAGCCCGGAGCCGCAGATCCCGACCGGCTCGACGTCGCCGATCACGGTCAGCCGAACGTCGCCGTCGACGATCTTGACGCCCTCGATCGCACCCTCGGCGGCTCGCATCCCACAGCGGATCTGCGCCGCCTCGAACGCCGGGCCCGCAGGCGCGGCGGTCGCAAGAGCGCGCTCCGACGAGCCGAGCACGATCTCGGAGTTCGTGCCGACGTCGATGAACAGCCGGATGCGCTTGTCGAGCGTCAGCCCCGTCGCGAGGATGCCGGCGACGATGTCGGGCCCCACGTAGGCGCCGAGCGCCGGGAAGAGCACCGCGGGCGCCCGTTCGTGGACGTGGAGCCCGAAGTCGGACGCCTTCGCCTCCGGCAGCCGGCGCGCCGCGATCGTGAACGGCGCCATCGACAGCGGCTCGGGGTCGATCCCGAGCGCGAGCTGGATCATCGTCACGTTGCCCGTGACGACGACCTCATATATCTCTCGGATATCGACCGCCGCCTCTGCGGATATCTCGTCGACGAGCTGTGCGAGCGTCTCGTGCGCGAGCCCGCGCAGACGCTCGAGCGCGTCGGGGTCGAGCATCGTCGCGCTGATCCGCGAGATCACGTCGGCGCCGAACGGCTGCTGCCGGTTGAGGACGGAGCGGACGGCGAGCGGTTGGCCGGTCTCGAGGTCGAGCAGGGTGGCGACGACCGTGGTCGTGCCGAGGTCGAATGCCACCGCATAGCGGCGCGCGGTCGTGTCGCCGGCCTCGACGTCGAGCAGGAGGTCGTCGACGAGCACAGCGGTGACCTTCCAATCGGAGGACCGCAGCGTGCCGCCGAGCGCCCGCACGACGTCGAGCGGCACACGCAGCTCGACGTCGTCCATCGCGGCGAGCACGCGCTCGAGGTCGGAGACCTGGTCCTCGAGCGTCGGCTCAGACAGCTCGAGATAGCGCTTCTGCACCGCGGGGCGCAGGATCACATGCCGGCCGACCCCGACGAGCGCGGCCTTCGGCCGTGTCTGAAGCGGCGGCACCTCGACAACGAGGTCCTCTTCCGCCTGCGCCCTGCAGGCGAGGCGCCAGCCGGCACGCAGCTCGTCGGGAGAGAAGGCGCGGGGGTCGACGCCGGAGATCTCCTGCGCGCCGGAGACGACGCGCACCTTGCACTTCTTGCACGTGCCGTGGCCGCCGCAGGTCGAGTCGATCGCGACCCCGTTCCAGCTCGCGCAGTCGAACAGCGTCGTGCCCGCGGGCACGCGCGCCTCCTTCGCCTGGCCGTCGGCCTGGCGGAAGACGAGCCGCACCCGGTCCGGGTGCTCGACGGGCAGGACCTCGTCGATCACGCTGCCTCGGCCGCCGCTGCCTGCTTCGCTCGGTAGGCGGCGATCCAGTTCGCGCCCCACTCGTCCTTGCCGAGCAGGAAGTCGCTCGCGCGCACCGCCTCGACGATCTCGGACGAGCGTGCGTCCATGATCGCGCTCGTGAGCCCGTGGCTCGCGGCGATCGAGAGGAACGAACCGCCGAGTGTCTCCCGCCCCGGCAGCCCGAACGACGTGTTCGACGCGCCGCAGGTCGTGTTGACGCCGAGCTCGTCCCGCAGCAGCCTCAGCGTCGCGACGAACAGGGTGACGGCACGCGGCTCCGCCCCGACGGGCATCGCGAGCGGGTCGATCACGACGTCCTCGGGCGGGATGCCGTGATCGCCGGCCGCCGAGACGATCTTCTTCGCCACCTCGAGACGCCGCTCCGGGTCCATCGGGATCTCGTCGTCGTTCGCGAGCCCGATCACGGCCGCGCCGTGCCGGGCAACGATCGGCAGGATCGCCTCGAGCCGTTCGTCCTCGCCCGTGACCGAGTTGACGAGCGCCTTCCCCTGGTAGGCCGAGAGGCCCGCCTCGAGCGCCTCGATCACCGACGAGTCGATGCAGAGCGGCAGCTCGGTGAGCCCTTGCACGAGTGGCACCGCCCGACGCATCAGCTCGATCTCGTCCGCGAGCGGGTCGCCGACGTTGACGTCGAGCATGTCGGCGCCGCCCGCGACCTGCTGCTCCACGTCGACCTCAAGGCGGGAGAGATCTCCTTGCTGCAGCTCCGCCTGCAGCTTCTTGCGCCCGGTCGGATTGATGCGCTCGCCGATCACGCAGAACGGCCGGCCCGGCCCGATCACAACCGTCCTAGACGGCGACTCGAGAATTGTCTCCACTCGACTCTCGCTCCTTGCGCGTCGGAATTCCGAGGCGGACGCACAGACGTGCGATGCCCGCCTCCTTGCGAAAGCTGATCAGGTGGAGGCCGCGAACGCCCGGCAGCGCGCGGGCCGCATCCGCGAGCTCGCACGCGACCTCGAAGCACTCGGCCTCGGGGTCGGCAGCGCGCTCACAACGCTCGATCACGTCGTGAGGTACCGAGATGCCGGGGACGCGCTCGTCCATGAAGCGCAGCGCGTTCGGCGAGCGGACGAGGCAGATCGACGGCAGGATCGCAGCGCGCTCGACGAGGCCGATCTCGACCGCGCGCTCCATGAACGACGCGAGCGGCGCGAGCTCGAAGCCGACCTGCAGCTGCAGGAAGCGTGCCCCGGCGCGCGCCTTCTTCCAGGCACGGTCGACGCGGTGGTGGACGGGCGGCGCAGCCGGGTTCTCGACCGCACCGACGAACAGGCGCGGCGCCGGTTCGAGCTTCCTGCCGGACAGGTAGCGGCCGTTCCGCATCGTCTCGGCAACGGCGATCAGCTGAATCGAATCGAGGTCGAAGACCCTCCGGGCCTCCGGCTCGTCGCCGGCGGTCACGTCGTCGCCGGTCAGGCAGCAGAGGTTCTCGATGCCGTGCAGCGCGGCGCCCGCGATGTCGGCCTGCAACGCGAGGCGGTTCCGGTCGCGGCAGACGAGCTGCATGATCGGCTCCATTCCGAGCTGCTTGAGGGCGATCGCGACGGCGAGCGGCGATGCATGGGCGTGTGCTGCCGTGTTGTCGGTCGCGTTGACCGCGTCCACGTAGTCCGCGTACGGCTCGAAGTGGCGCTGCACCGCCTCGAGGCCGCCGCCGTTGACGGTGAGGAGCTCGGCGGTGACGACGAATCGGCCCGCCGCGATCGCATCCTCAAGCCTCGACATGCCACCCAGACGGCGCGACCTTGTCGCGCTTCGTGAGCAGGTTCGCCCAGGACGAGGTATTCCACAGGCGGTTGTCGACCGGCTTGCGGATGTCCGCGAGCTCGCGGGCCCACGGCGTGCGCGGCGCGCGCTCCACCGCCTTCACCCACACGCAGCGCATCTCCGGCTTCACCTCGCAGTGGCCGTCCGGGCGCACGCCGCCGCACGGCCCGTTGCGCAGCGTCTTCGGGCAGTTCATCGGACACGTCATCCCCGTCGAGTGCAGAACGCACTGGCCGCACATCCGGCAGCCGAAGACCGGCTTCTTGACCGCGGCCTCGATCAGCGCGAGCGGCTTCATCGCTACGCGGGCACTGCCGAGCGGCGCCGCTCGATCAGATCCTTGGCAAGCCGCACGGCGGTCGAAGCGTCGGCGGCGTAGCCGTCGGCCCCCACCGCGTCGGCGTACTCCTGCGTCACGGGCGCCCCGCCGACCATCACGATCACCTCGTCACGGATGCCCGCCTTCTGCAGGGCGTTGATGTTCGCCTTGAACATCGGCATCGTCGTCGTCAGGAACGCAGAAAAGCCGACGATGTCGGGCTGATGCTCCTGCACCTTCTCGACGAAGGTCTCCGGCGCGACGTTCACGCCGAGGTCGTAGACGGTGAACCCCGCTCCCTCGAGCATGATGTTGACGAGGTTCTTGCCGATGTCGTGCACGTCGCCCTTGACCGTGCCCATCACGTAGGTGCCGATCGGCTTCGCGCCCGTCTCGGCGAGCAGCGGGCGGAGGATGTCGAGCGCGCCCTGCATCGCACGCGCCGCGATCAGCATCTCGGGGACGAAGTAGTCGCCGCGCTCGAAGCGCGCGCCGACCTCCTCGAGCGACGGGATCAGCGCGTCGTACAGCATCTGCTCCGGCCCGATGCCGTCCGCGAGGCCGGAGTTCACGAGCTCGCGCACCTCGGGCGCGTTGCCGACCAGGGTGTGGTCGTAGAGCCCCTGGAGGATCTCGTCGTGGGTCATGCCGCTCCTTCGGTGTCGTCGTGGTGGCCGAGCAGCTCGGACAAGACCGCCGCCTGACGGATGAGCTCGGGTGCCAGCTCGGCGATGCGCTTGCGGGGGAGGCGGAAGGTCGGGGCGGAGATCGACAGCGCCGCGATCGCGACGCCTCCCGCTCCGAGCACGGGCGCGGCGAGCGCCGCTAGGCCGTGCTCGAGCTCGTCGATCGCGATCGCGTAGCCGGCTGCACGGATCGACGCGCCACCGGGCGGGCGGTCGGCCGCGAACGCGCGCAGGACCTTCCCGTTCGCGGTGGTCTCGTACGGGACGCGTCGGCCGACCCAGTTCGTGCCGCCGACGAAGTGGCGCGACTCCTCCTGGGCGAGGTGCTCGACTCCGAGCCGCGTCGGGACGCCGAGGTTGACCGTCTCGCCGGAGAGCTCCGACAGCGCACGCAACATCGGTGCCGCGAGCTCGGCGAGGCTGGCCGCGCCGTCGCGGTGGGCGAACCGGAGGAGGACCGGCCCGGGCGCGACCCGGCGGTCGAGTGCCCGCTGGACGAGGCCGCGTCGCTCGAGCGCACCGACGAGGCGGGACGTCGTCGACTTCGGGAGGGCCGCACGCTCGGAGAGCTCGCCGACCCCGAGCGGCCGCGAGGACTCCACGACCGCGACCAGCAGGTCGGCGGCGCGGTCAATCGCCTGGGTGCCGGAATCGGCGGGCATGGTTCTTTCATATGGTGGAACATGCGTTCCACGGCTGTCAAGTCAGTCGACGGGCGCGGGCACCGGCCGGACGGCCGCCGCGGGGCTCGGCAGACGCACGCTGACGAGCACGCCGAGCACCGGTGCGAGCGCGCTGATCGTGAGTGCCGTCTTCAGGTCGATCGCGTCGGCGACCGCGCCGAGCACCACGGCCGCCACCCCGCCGATCCCCATCGCGAGCCCGACGGAGATCCCGGATGCCATCCCGATGTGGCGCGGAAGGTACTGCTGGCTCAGCACCATCGTCACGCCGAATGTTCCAACGACGCAGACGCCGACGAGCATCAACGCGACCGCGCCCGGCGCTCCGCCGACGTAGACGAAGGCGAGCATCAGCGGCGGGATCGCGGCCTGGGTGACGACGAGCGTGCGGCGCAGGCCGACCCGGTCTGCGACCGGCCCGAGCACGAGCGTCCCGACCGCGCCTGCGAGCAGCATCAGGAAGAGCAGCCGGTTCCCGTCACTCTTCGAGTGCCCGAGGGAGACGACCCAGAGCGGGACGAACGCGAGCAGCGTGAACCAGGCGACGCTGCGCAGCGCGATCACCGTGCCGAGCAGGGCCATCGCCCGGCGGTCGTCCTCGCCGTCAGCGTGTGCCCGGCTGCCGGGTGCAGGCGTGAGCGCGGCGAGGCGGGGGCGGAGCCGCAGCAGGGCCACGGCCGCTAGCGCCACCGGGATCATCGCCAGCGACCCTCCCCACAGGCCGAGCCACACGACGAGCTCCCCGGTCGCGAACGCGCCGAGCGCGTAGCCCGTGTTGCCGCCGATGTTGAAGTACGACATGCCGCTCGCCCGCTTCCTGCCGCTCGCGTACGCCGCGTACTTCGCGCCTTCGGGGTGGTAGGCGGCGACACCGAGCCCGCCGGCGAGGACGAGCACCAGCACGAGCGGATAGGCGGGCGAGACGGCCGCGCCGCCGATGCCTGCCGCAGCCAGGATCGCGCCGCCGGGGATGAGCCAGAGCGCTCCTCGGCGGTCCGACCAGAGGCCGAAGAGCGGCTGGACGAGCGAGGACGACGCGGTCGAGGCGAGCAGCAACATCGCCGCGAGCGCGTAGCCGAGGTGGAAGCGGTCGGTGAGGAAGGGGATCAGCGCCGGGACGCTGCCCGAGGCGAAGTCGACCGCGAGATGACCGCCGGAGAGGGCCGCCATGGCGCGCCGATCGATCTCGTCTCTCATCTCCGCGCCACGTCCCCGATGCTAGCCGCACGGCGTAGGATCGAGCTTCCCGCCCATTCCTCGGAGGTGCCGCATGATCGGCGTGTTCGTGAGCTTCGACTACAACGGTGAGCTCGACCGCGACCGGGTGCTCGGTGTCGCGGAGCGCGCGCACGACGCGTTCGAGGGGATGCCGGGATTGCGCACGAAGATCTTCACGATCGACGCCGAGCACGGCCGCGCGACGAACGTCTACGTCTGGGACTCGGAGGAGGCTGCGAGAGAGTTCTTCACTCCTGCCCTCGCCGAGCGCATCACCAGCCTGTACGGCGTCCCGCCGCGGATCGAGTTCGTCGAGATCGCCGCGCTCGTCGACAACGCGGCCGCGCTCGCCTAACCATCCGTGAGACCCGCGTGTCGCGGGAGGCCGTCGTCCGGCAACACGTCCCACCCTGGGGCTTGCGCGACGTAGACGTGCGCGAGCGAGGCGAGCCCGCTCGGCTCGTCGATGCTTCCCGCCGCGATGCTGACCGTGGCCGCGGCGGGCGCGTCCCAGAACAGGCTCGAGCCGCAGTCGACGCAGAACCCGCGCTTCGCGCGCCTCTCGCTCTCCGGGCTGTCGATCCAGCGGAGACCCGCGTCCTCGACCAGGACGAGGTCCTCGCGGCGTGCCGCTGTCGCGGCGAATGCGCCGCCGGTCCAGCGGCGGCACTCGACGCAGTGGCAGTGGAGGACGCCGCGGAGCGGCCCGCGCACCTCGAAACGCACGGCGCCGCAGAGGCAGCCGCCCGACGTCACGACCGCGTCACGGTGGAGCGCTGACACA
This sequence comes from uncultured Thermoleophilia bacterium, assembly GCA_963725595.1. Classification (GTDB taxonomy): domain Bacteria; phylum Actinomycetota; class Thermoleophilia; order Gaiellales; family Gaiellaceae; genus PALSA-600. The sequence continues at coordinate 117,023 of CAVRYT010000009.1, forward strand.
GCGAGAGTATGGAGCCGTCAGTCCGGAGGTTCCAGCGCCTCGACGAGCAGCGTCGAGACGTCGGCGACCCGCAGCTCGGCGCCGACGGAGCGCACGCCGTCGTCGAGCATCACCGTGCAGAACGGGCACGCGACCGCGAGCGTATCCGCCCCGGTCGCCGCCGCCTCTCGCGCGCGCTCCTCGTTGATCGGCGCACCGCGCTCCTCCATCCACATGTGCGCGCCCCCCGCCCCGCAGCAGAACGTCCGCTTGCCGTTGCGCGGCATCTCGACGGGCCTCCCGACGGCAGCGACCAGCTCGCGTGGCTCGGCCCGGACGTCGTTGTGCCGCGCGAGGTAGCAGCTGTCGTGGTAGGTGATCTCTGCGTCGCCGCGTCCCGGCGACAGCTTTCCGTCGCGGACGAGCTCGGCGAGCAGCTCGGTGTGGTGCACCACCTCGTACCGGCCGCCGAAGTCCGGATACTCGTTGCCGAGCGAGTTCAGACAATGCGGGCAGCTCGCGACGATCTTCGTCACGCCCGCCTCGTTCAGCGTGGCGACGTTCTGCTCGGCGTAGGACTGGAAGACGTACTCGTTGCCCATGCGGCGGGCCGGGTCGCCGGTGCAGGCTTCCCGCGCGCCGAGGATCGCAAAGTCCACACCGGCCCGCTGCAGAAGCTTCACCGTCGACTCGGCCGCCTTGCGCGCCCGCTCGTCGTACGCCGCCGCGCAGCCGACCCAGTAGAGGATCTCCGGCGCCGGCTCGCCCTCCTCGACGACGCGGACACCGAGCTCCTCCGCCCACGCCGCGCGGTCGCCCTGCGGCTTGCCCCATGGGTTGCCGACCCGCTCGACGTCGCGCAGCATCGACTCGGCCTCCTTCGGGAAGCTCGACTGCATCATCACGAGCTCGCGCCGCAGGTCGACGATGTGGTCGACGTGCTCGATCGAGACCGGGCACTCGTGGACGCAAGCGCCGCACGTGACGCAGTCCCAGACCATCTCCTCCGGGACGCCGTTGCCGACGATCGGCGAGAGCTCGCCGCCGGCGAGCAGCTGCGGCCCTTCGGCGAACAGGTGGTCGCGGACGCCCATGATCAGGAGCTTCGGCGACAGGATCTTCCCCGTCGCGTACGCCGGGCAGACGTCCTGGCAGCGGCCGCACTCGGTGCACGAGAACGCGTCGACCATCTGCTTCCAGGTGAGGTCCCCGATCGTGCCCACGCCGAGGCGCAGTTCCTCGTCGGGCAGGTCGAAGGAGAGCGGCTCGAGCCGGCCGCGGGCACGCGTGCGGCCGAACCAGACGTTGACGGCCGCCGTCGCGATGTGCAGGTGCTTCGAGCGGGGCAGGTAGGTGAGGAACGCCAGGATCGTCAGGACGTGCGCCCAGTCGAAGACGCGCTCGGAGACGCGCGGCGCGGGAATCACGTTCGAGACCCAGTTCGAGAGGAACGATGCGCGCGCGGGCCACTCGTTCAGCCCGGCGGCGATTCGCGAAGCGTGCCAGCCGAGCAGCGTGACCACAACGAGCGCGATCAGGGCGAGGATCAGGTCGGCCTCACCCAGGTGCGAGCCCTGGAAGCGCTTCGGCCGGACGACCTTGCGGATCCACACCTCCGCGAGCACACCGGCGAGCACGCCGAGCACGAACACGTCGACAAGCGCCATGAACCAGCCCTGAGCCCCGAGCCACGGGATCGTCGCCGTGCGGTCGACGGCCGAGACCATCGCCATCACGATCGTCGGGAAGAGGACGAGGAAGCCCCAGAAGATGAACGCGTGCACGAGGCCCGGCACGAGCCGCTGCAGCAGCTTGCGCTGCCCGAGCACGATCACGGTCTCGTTGCGCACGCGCGCGCCGACGTCGCCCGAGCGGTCGAGCGGCTTCGCTGCGCGGACGAGGCGCACGAGGAAGCGCGCGCGCTCGGCGAACAGGGCGCCCGCCACCGCGAATGCCGCCGCGAGCGCGACTGCGCCGGCGAGCGTCGCTATGAGGAGCAGTCCTTCCGGAGCTCGGCGGAGATCGCGGGGACGATCTCGTGCAGGTCGCCGACGACGGCGTAGTCGGCGTGCGCGAAGATCGTCGCCTCCGGGTCGTCGTTGATCGCGAGCAGCTTCTTCGCCCCCTTGCAACCGGCGATGTGCTGGGTCGCACCGCTGATGCCGCAGGCGATGTAGAGATCGGGCGAGACCTTCGTGCCCGTCTGCCCGACCTGGTCTGCATGCGGCCGCCAGCCCGCGCTCGTGACGACGCGCGAGCAGCCGACGGCGGCGTCGAGGAGCGCAGCGAGCTCCTCGAGGATCGCGAAGCCCTCCGCCGAGCCGACGCCGCGCCCGCCCGAGACGACCACCCTCGCGTCGGCGAGCGACACCTTGCCGGCCGTGTCGGGGGCCACGTGCTCGAGCACCCGGACGGCGTCGCCGAGCTCGGGACGCAGGACCTTCGCCTGCAACGGCCTGTCACTTGCCGCGAACGCGAACGGGGCGGCCGTGAGCAGCTTGAGATCGGCGTGCAGCCGCGCCTCTTCGAGCAGCGAGCCGCCCCAACGGACGCGGGTCAGCTCCTCGCCTCGCAGCTCGGTGACGTTCGCGGCGAACGGCAGGTCGAGCTGCGCCGCGACGTGCGCGAGGACCTCGTTGCCCCGCTCGGACCCCGCCCCGACGACCGCCGTCGCCGCGGACGCCCGGGCCTCCTCGGCCAGCGCGGCCGCCCACGCACCCGGAGCGTAGTGACCGTCGATCTGGAGCACGTGCAGATCACCGCCGATCGACTCGGCGAGCGTGACCGCCTGCAGCGATAGCTCGTCTCCCGGCTCGATCAGGACGACGACCGTCATGCGACGCCGAGCTCCCTCATCACCTCGACGACACGCGGCGCCGCCTCCGGGCCGCTGCCGAGGATCTCCGCCTGCTTGCCGGCTCCCTCCGGGACGACGAGCCGGAGCTTCTCGAGCCGCGGCAAGGGCCGCTCCACGGGCAGGGCGTCGACGGGCTTGCGGTTCGCCCGCAGCTTGGCCGGGACCGACGGGTACCGCGGCAGGTTGAGCCCCTCCTTCACGGTAACGACCGCCGGCAGCGGGACCTCGTAGACGTCGCGGCCGCCCGGCACCTCCTGCTCGCAGCGCGCGCGACCACCCTCGACCGTGAGGCCCTTGAGGCCGGTGACGACGGGAAGCCCGAGCGCATACGCCACCCGGATCCCCACCTGGTAGTTGCCGGCGTCCGCGGACTCGTTGCCGAAGACGAGCAGGTCGAACGGCTGTTCTGCGCGAACCGCGTCGACGATCGCGGTTGCCGTCCCCTGCGCATCCCATTCCTCCGGCGAGACGAGGTGGATCGAGCGATCCGCGCCGAGCGCCATGCACTCGCGCAGCTGCTCGACCGCCTCGTCGGGACCGAGCGTGAGTGCAACGACCTCGCCGCCCTGCGCCTCTACGATGCGGACCGCCTCCTCCACCCCGCACTCCTCGTGCGGCGAGATCGTGAAACCGAGGTGACGCGTCTGGATCGCCTGCGCGTCGTCGGTCAGGACGATCCGGCCGCCGGTGATCGGCACCCGCTTCACGCAGCAGAGGATCCTCACGCCTTGACCCTCAGGTTCTCAGCGTCGAAGACGGGGGTCGAATCTTTCGTCTGCACGGTCACCGGATAGTGCTCGCCGAGGTACTCGACGAGCAACTCCTCGCCGACGTTCGCGCGTTCGGGCGGCAGATAGGCCATCAGGATGTGCTTCCGAAGCGACGGGCCGGCTCCGGCGCTTGTGACGTAGGAACGCCGGCCGTGACCGTCGACGAGCGGCCTGCCGTCCTTCGCGAGCACCGGCTCACGGCCGAGCATGTAGCGCTTCGTGCCGTCCCGCGAGGTGTGGTCGTCGACGGTCAGCGTGCAGAGGATCGCCGCCGGCTCCGATTCGCGGTGGCGCAGGTGCGCCTCCTTGCCGATGAAGTCTGGCGTCTTCACCCTGCCCCAGGCCATCCCGGCCTCGACCACGTCGAAATCAGCGTCGAGCTCGAAGCCGAACGCGCGGTAGCACTTCTCGAGCCGCCCGGTCGTGCCGTAGACGCCGATCCCGGCCGGGACGACGCCGTGCGGCTGCCCCGCCTCCCAGACGAGATCCCAGAGCTTCGCGCCCTGCTCGATCGGCACATACAGCTCCCAGCCCAGCTCGCCGACGTAGGAGATGCGCGACGCGAGGGCCCGCAGCGAGTCGAGCTCGATCATGCGACAGCTCGCGAAGGGGAAGCCTTCGTGCGAGACGTCGTCACTCGTCAGGCCCGCGAGGACGTCGCGGGCCCGCGGCCCCCAGAGGCCGAGCGTCGTCCACGCCGAGGTGAGGTCGGTGATCTGGGCGCTGCCGTCCGAGGGGAGCGCGTTCGCGTACCACTTGAGATCGGCCATCCCGTGCGCGCCGCCGGTGACGACGCGGAAGCGCTCGTCGCCGAGCCGCATCACGGTGAGGTCGCTCTTGAACGTGCCGCTCGGCGAGAGGACGGGCGTGTACACGACCTTGCCGACCGCAACGTCCATCTGCCGCATCGAGACGCGCTGAACGACGTCGAGGGCGCCCGGGCCGGTGACGTCGAAGATGCAGAATGCGGTCAGGTCGAACATCGCCGCGCGGTCGCGCATCGCGAGGTGCTCGGCGTTGATGATCGGCGACCACCAGCGCGACTCCCACTCGGCCTCGCGGCGGTTGATCCGGTCGCCGTACTCCTCGAGCAGCTTCGCGTTCGACTCGTACCAGTGCGGGCGTTCCCAGGCCGCTGCCTCGAAGAAGACGGCGCCGAGCTGCTGCTCGCGCTCGTAGTAGGGCGACAGCCGGACGCCGCGGTTCGATTCCCACTGCTCCGCGGGATGGACGATCCCGTACGTCTTGTTGAAACCCTCCGCTGCCCGCGCGCGCACATGCGCCCGCGTCTTCTGGCAGTCGTAGAAGCGGGCGATGTCCGACGACTGCAGGTCGATCTCGGGCTCGCCCTCGACCATCCACTCGGCGAGCGCCCGCCCCACCCCCGGCCCCTCCTTCACCCAGACCGCAGCGGCGGACCAGAGGCCCTTCACCTCGGGCGTCTCGCCGAGCAGCGGCAGGCCGTCGGGCGTCAACGACAGAAGGCCGTTGATCGCGTACTTGATCCCGACCGATTCGTCGTTGAGGACGTCCGGGATCAGCTCGAGCGCATCCTCCATCTGTTGCGTGAAATCGTCCTGGGTGAACGGAAGCTCGGTCGGCGACAGGGCCGACTCCTCGATCGACGGGATCTCCTCCGGGTCGTGGAGGATCGGCCGGTGCGCGTACGAGCCGATCTCGAGGCCACTCCCGTCCTGGCGCTCGTACATGTTCGTGTCCATGTCGCGCACGATCGGGAACTCGATCACGCCCTTCGTGTCCTTGAAATGGGGAACCGGCCCCACGTCGATCATCTGGTGCACGGCCGGCGTGAGCGGGATCGACGCGCCCGCCATGCGAGCGATGCGCGGGCTCCAGATGCCGCAGCACACGACGACCGTGTCGGACTCGATCGCGCCGCGGGAGGTGCGCACACGCGCGACGCGGCCGTCCTCGACGTCGATCCCCTCGACCTCGGTGTTCGCGAAGACGCTGAGCGCGCCCAGCTCCTGTGCACGCTCGCGCATCAGCGTGCCGAACCGGAGCGAGTCGACGATGCCGACGTCCGGCGTCCAGAAGCCGCCGAGGATGACCGACTCCTCGACGTAGGGCACGAGCTCCTTGACGCGCGCGGGCGAGATGATCTCGCAGCCGTCGATCCCCCAGGCCTTCGCCGACGACATGCGACGCTCGAGCTCCTGCATCCGCTCCGGCGTCCGGGCCACCTCGATCCCGCCGCTGCGCGTGAACACGCCCGCCTCCTCGTACTGCCTGACGGAGTCCAGCGTGAGCTGGGCCATCTCCTTCGAGTGGTCGACCGGGAAGATGAAGTTCGAGGCGTGGCCCGTGGAGCCGCCCGGATTCGGCAGCGGCCCCTTGTCGAGCAGGACGAGGTCGCCCCAGCCGAGGGCGGCCAGGTGGTAGGCGAGGCTGTTCCCGACGATCCCGGCGCCGATCACGACGGCCCGTGCGGTGGTCGGCAGCGAGGATGTCTCAGTCATACGACTGATATATCACGACGCGAGCAGCACGTCACGCATCGCGTCCTCGAAGGTCTCGACGTGCGCCCGCATCAGCTCCGCCGCCCGGCCGCCCCGCCCGCGCAGGATCGCGTCCAGCAGCTCGGCATGCTCGCGTACGGCCGCGCCGAGATCGGTGCGGGCGAGCGCCAGCATCCAGATCCGCTGGGCGTGGGCGTAGTACTGCTCGAGCGTCTCGGCGAGGAACGGGTTGTGGCTCGCGCGGTAGACGGTGCGGTGGATGCGCTGGTCGAGCTCGATCAACCAGCTGTCGTCGCGGCGCCGCCGCAGCTCGAGCACGACCAGAAGGTCGTGCAGCTCGTCCAGATCGGCCTGTGTGGCCCGCTCGGCAGCCAGCCGCGCCGCCTCGGGCTCGAGCACGGCGCGCACCTCGCAGAGGCGGGCGAGGTCGCGGACGTCGACGGTCGTCACGAAGATGCCGCGGCGCGGGAACACCTCCACGAGACGCTCCTGGGCGAGCCGGCGGAGCGCCTCCCGGATCGGCGTCCGCCCGATGCCGAGCTGCACCACGAGCTCGGGCTCCCGGACCGGCGCGCCCGGCGCCAGCTCGAGCCTCACGATCAGGTCCCGGATCGCGTAGTAGGCTCGGTCCGCGAGGGACGCAGCGCCGTCGTGAGGCGCCGGGAAGCGCGACGGGGCCGCCCTAGCCACGGAGATATATTAGTCGTATCCTCCACGGTTATCAGTCGACCGAAAGGATGAAGGTGACCACGACGATGCCGTCGTCTCTCCGGATCGCCCAGGAGGCAGCCCTCAGGCCGATCACCGAGATCGCCGCCGCCGCCGGCCTCGAGCCTGACGAGATCGAGCAGTACGGCCGCTACAAGGCCAAGGTCAACCTGTCCGTGCTCGACCGTCTCGCCGACCGGCCGAACGGCAAGCTCGTCAACGTCACGGCGATCACCCCGACGAAGGCGGGTGAGGGCAAGACGACGACCTCGGTCTCCGTGACGCAGGGGCTCGGCCACATCGGCAAGGACGTCGCCCTCTGCCTTCGCGAGGCATCGCTCGGCCCGGTCTTCGGGATCAAGGGCGGCGCGGCCGGGGGCGGGTACGCGCAGGTGGTGCCGATGGAGGACATGAACCTCCACTTCACCGGCGACATCCACGCGATCGGCGCCGCCAACAACCTGCTCGCCGCGATGCTCGAGGCGCACGTGCTGCACGGCAACGTCCTCGGGATCGACCCGCTCTCGATCGGCTGGCGACGCTGTATGGATATCAACGACCGCTCCCTCCGCGACATCGTGATCGGGCTCGGCGGCCGCGCCAACGGCTATACGCGCCAGACCGGCTTCGACATCACCGCCGCCTCCGAGGTGATGGCGATCGTCGCGGTCGCCTCCGACCTTCACGACCTGCGCCGCCGCCTCGGGTCGATCACGGTCGGCCAGACCTACAACGGCGAGCCGGTGACCGCAGAACAGCTGCGCGCGGCGGGATCGATGGCGGTGCTCCTCAGGGAGACGATCAAGCCCAATCTCGTCCAGACGCTCGAGGGACAGCCGGCCTTCGTCCACTGCGGCCCCTTCGCGAACATCGCGCACGGCAACAACTCGCTCGTCGCCGACCGGGTCGCGCTCAAGCTCGCGGACTACGTCGTCACCGAGAGCGGCTTCGCCTCCGACATGGGCATGGAGAAGTTCTTCGACATCGTCTGCAGGCTCGGCGGGCTGCGCCCGGACGCCGTCGTGCTCGTCGCGACCGTCAAGGCGCTCAAGCACCACGCAGGCGACCCCGACGGCGGCACCGGCGCGATCGAGGTCGGGGCGGCGAACATGGCACGCCACATCGGGATCATCCGCGAGTTCGGGATCAACCCCGTCGTGGCCGTGAACCGCTTCCCGACCGACCCGGACGACGAGATCGAGCTCGTGCGCAGGCTCGCGCTCGAGAGCGGCGCCTACGCGTCGGAGGTCAACGACGGATTCACGCACGGCGGGGCGGGCGCCTCCGCGCTTGCGGAGGCGGTGGTCGCTGCGGCCGACGAACCGAACGAGTTCGACTTCGTCTATCCGCTCGACGCCCCGATCGAGGCCAAGATCGAGGCGATCGCGAAGCGGGTCTACGGGGCGGACGGGGTCTTCCTTCAGCCCGCCGCACGTGCAAAGGTCAACGAGTTCACGAAGGCCGGCCTTGAGACGCTGCCGATCTGCATGGCGAAGACGCACCTCTCCCTCTCGCACGATCCGAAGCTGGCGAACGCACCGGTCGGCTTCACGGTCGGCGTGCGCGACCTCCGCGCCTACACGGGCGCCGGCTGGATCGTGGCGCTGTGCGGCGACATGCAGACGATGCCGGGCTACGGCAAGACTCCCGCGGCGATGAGCGTCGACATCGACGAGCGCGGGGAGATCGTTGGCCTCTTCTGAGCCCGACCCGCAGCCGGCCGAGCGCGGCGTCCAGGTGTCGTGCCGCGAGCTCTGGAAGGTCTACGGACCGCACCCTGAGCGCATCGTCGGCAGCGCCGACGCCGAGCTCGACCGGGCGGAGCTGCTCGAGAAGACCGGCTGCACGGTCGCGGCCCGCGACGTCTCGTTCGACGTGCATCACGGCGAGGTGTTCGTCGTCATGGGCCTGTCGGGCAGCGGCAAGTCGACGCTCGTCCGCTGTCTGACGCGCCTGATCGAGCCGACGGCCGGCTCGGTCGGGATCTGCGGTCACGACGTGCTCCGTGCGCAGCCGAAGGAGCTGCGCGACGTGAGGCGCACGAAGGTGTCGATGGTGTTCCAGCACTTCGGCCTCTTCCCGCACCGCACCGTGATCGACAACGTCGCCTACGGTCTCGAGGTCCAGGGCATCGACAAGTCGACGCGTCACGCACGCGCCCGCGAGCTGCTCGACGTCGTCGGGCTCTCGGCCGTTGCGGGCTCGTACCCGGATCAGCTCTCGGGTGGCATGCAGCAGCGCGTCGGGCTGGCGCGAGCACTCGCGGTCGACCCCGAGGTGCTGATCTTCGACGAGGCGTTCTCTGCGCTCGACCCGCTGATCCGCCGCGAGATGCAGGACGAGGTCGTGCGACTCCAGAACCGGCTGCAAAAGACCGTGATCTTCGTCACGCACGATCTCGACGAGGCGCTCAAGATCGGCGATCGCATCGCGATCATGAAGGACGGGCGGTTCGTGCAGGTCGGGACCCCGGCCGAGATCGTCGGCTCGCCCGCGGACGCCTACGTGAGCGAGTTCGTGCGCGACGTGCCGCGCGGGAAGGTGCTCACAGCCTCGTTCGCGACCCAGCCGCACAGGGGCGAGATACCGCGGGAGGTCGTCCGGCACGACCAGCGCCTGAGCGAGCTCCTCCCCGTCGTCTTCGGAGCGCAGGGCCCAATCGGCGTCGTCGACGGCACGGGCGAGCTCGTCGGGATCCTCGATCACAGGATGGTGATCCACGTCCTCGCGGGCCGTGAGGAGTCGGCCGTCCCCGAGGAGCTCTCGGTGCGGCCCGAGTGAGCAGCCCCGCTGCGTCGCCCGTCCAGAGCTGGAGCTCCTCACGGCTCCTCGACGGGCGCCTCGGCCCGCTGGCCCGTCGGTGGGGCCCGCCGCTCGCGCTCGCCGTCCCGCTCTGCGTGTTGGCCGCGACTCTCGTCGGGGCGCAGGGCGGCTTCCCGGCCAGCTGGGTGCTCGGCGTCCCTCGCTGGTTCGACGACCTGAGCTACTGGGTCACGAACAACCAGAGCTCGAACTTCTTCCTGCACCACATCGTCGGCGGCTTCGGGAGCATCCTCGACTCGTCGACGAACTACGTGGTGCGTTTCCTGCACTGGCTGACGTGGGTCGGCGTGCTGGCAATCGCCGTCGTCGTCGCGTGGCTCGTCGGCTCCTGGCGCACCGCCGCGTTCGCGGCGGTCATGGTCTCGTCGTTCGGGATCCTGCAGATCCCGAACGGCGGCATCGACGGCATCTCGCAGATGTGGCCGAGCGCGATGGAGACACTCGCCTTGATGGCCGTGGCGATCCTCCTGTCGACCATCGTCGGCATCCCGCTCGGGATCGCAAGCGCGGTGTGGCCCTCGGTGAACCGAACGCTCACGCCGGCGCTCGACCTGATGCAGGTACTGCCTGCATTCGCCTACCTCGTTCCGATCGTCGTGCTGTTCTCGATCGGCAACCCTGCCGGCATCGTGGCGACGTTCATCTACGCCGTGCCGCCGCTCGTGCGCTACACCGAGCTCGGCATCCGGTCGGTCCCGAAAGACGTCATCGAGGCCGCCGAGTCGTTCGGCTCGACGCGAGGGCAGATCCTGCGAAACATCCAGCTACCGCTCGCGACGCAGGCGATCATGCTCGGGCTGAACCAGGTGATCATGATGGCGCTCTCGATCGTCGTGATCGCGTCGCTGGTCGGCGCCGGCGGGCTCGGCGACCCGGTGCTGGGTGCGCTCCAGACGCAGGACAACGGCGAGGGCCTCGTCGCCGGCTTCCTGATCGTCTTCATGGCCATGTGGCTCGATCGAACCTCGGCTGCGCTCGGCGCCCGCACGACCCAGCGTGCCACGAGACGGCGGCTGCGTCGACGCGAAGCCGCCGGGATCGCCGCGGCGTTGCTCGTGCTGGTGCTCGTCAGCCATTACGCGCTCGGGCTCGGCGACTGGCCCGCAGGCTGGGGCTTCTCGGTCGTCGAAAACGCGACGCGGGCACTGAACTGGCTCACGGGCAAGCTGATCGGAGTGACGACGCCGATCTCCGACTTCCTGACGCTCCACGTCCTGAATCCGCTGCAGCGATTCCTCGACCGCGTTCCGTGGTGGCTCGTCGCTGCAGTCGTCGGGACGGTGGGCTGGGTGCGTGGCGGCTACCGGCGCGGGCTCCTGCTCGCGTGCTGCGTCGTGTTGCTCGGCCTGCTACAAGCTCCGGTCGGCTACACCTACCGCGGGACCGTCTCCTACGACTTCAACGCGTGGGCGGATGCAATGCAGACGCTCAGCCTCGTGCTCGTCGCGCTCACGCTGGCGCTCTTCATGGGCATCCCGCTCGGTATCGCAGCCTATCGGTGGCGGATCGTCGACCAGCTCCTGCGCCCGGCCCTCGACACACTGCAGACGCTGCCGGCGTTCGTCTACCTGATCCCGATGGTTGCGCTCTTCGGCGTCGGCAACGTAACCGGCATGAGCGCATCGCTGATCTACGCGCTGCCCGCGGCCGTTCGCGCGACGACGCTCGGGCTGCGCGCGGTGCGGCCGGACGTGATCGAGGCGAGCCAGGCTTTCGGCTCGACCGGCAGGCAGCTTCTGTTCAAGGTGGAGCTGCCGATCGCGCGGCCCTACCTCATGCTCGCGGTGAACCAGACGATCCTGCTCGTGATGGCCGAGGTGGTCGTCGCGGGCCTCGTCGGCGCGGGCGGCCTCGGCCTCGACGTCGTCACCGGCTTCTCGCGCTCGGAGGTCGGCTTGGGCGCGGCGGCCGGCCTCGCGATGGTGCTGATGGGCATCGTGCTCGACCGTCTCAGCCAGTCGAGCCCCACGCCGGCGCGACGAGCGGCAACATGAGCAAGGACCACCAACCGAAACCTTCTACTCGGAGGAGCGTGACAATGATTGGACGCAGGATTGGTCGCCGGCCGTCGCGGCTCGCGATCGCGGTCGCGGTCGTGGCACTCGGAGCCGTCGCAGTGGCGATGGGCGTCGCGAGTGCCTCGACGAAGCGGGCGCACGGCAAGCCGACGATCGTGCTGGCGACGAACTCGTGGGAAGGCTCACTCGCCAACAACGTCGTCGCCCAGTACGTGATCGAGAAGAAGCTCGGGTACAACGTCAACCTGCTGACGATCGACGAGCAGCCGGCGTGGCCCGCGATGGCGCAAGGGAAGCTGTCGGCCGTGCTCGAGGAGTGGGGACACTCCGACCTGTACGCGCAGTACATCAAGGGCAACCACAAGGTCACCGACGCCGGTCTCGAAGGGCCCAACGGCAACATCGGCTGGTACGTCCCGACGTACCTGATCCAGCAACACCCCGAGCTGAAGACCTGGCAGGGCGTGAAGAAGGACTGGAAGCTCTTCGTCACGCCGCAGTCGTCCCCGCAGGGCCAGTTCCTCGACGGCTCGCCGAGCTACGTGACGAACGACTCGGCCCTGATCAAGAACCTCGGCCTCGACTTCAAGGTCGTCTTCGCCGGCACCGAAGCAGCGCAGCTGACGCAGATCGAGACCGACTACAAGCAGAAGAAGCCGGTCATCTTCTACTGGTACACCCCGCAGTACCAGAACGCGATCTACAAGTTCTCGCAGGTCGCGCTTCCCCCGTGGACCACCACCTGCGCCAAGCTCAAGCCTGCGAAGGTCAATTGCGCCTACCCCCCATACCACCTCTACAAGGTGATCGCCTCGACGCTGCCGGCGCAGGCCCCGGACGTGGCGAACTTCATCAAGCGCTTCAACTGGACGTCGGACGACCAGAACTCGGTCTCCTACAACCTGGCCGTCAAGCACATGAGCAACGCCGCAGCGGCTCAGGCGTTCGTCAACTCGCACCAGGCGCTGGTCAACTCCTGGCTGTCGAAGTCGACGAAGCCGACGAAGATCGAGGCGCCGGCAAGCGGCACCTAGACGACGATGTGTGGCCCGGCCCTCGGGGCCGGGCCACACCCTGCCACGCTGTTCGCGCTCGAGCAGGGCAAAGGCCAACGAGGAGGAGGAGCTGTGAGAGCGCGGATGCTCACGGGGATCGTCGGGGTGCTGGCCACCGCCGCGGCCGTCGTCTTTCTCACAGTGCCGGCCGGCGCGCAGTCAAAGACGAGCTGCGGGAAGGTGACGATCAACGAGCAGGCGTGGATCGGTTCGACGGCCAACACCTATGTCGCCAAGACCGTGCTCGAGAAGTATCTCGGCTGCAAGGTGAAGATCACACTGATCGCCGAGATCCCCGTCTACCAGGCACTCGCCGACGGGAAGACCGACGCCGTGCTCGAGGACTGGCAGCACGTCGCGCAGTACAAGGAGTACATCGACAAGCAGCACACGGCCGTGATGGGCGGGCCGAACGGGGTCGTCGGGCACCTCGGGTGGTACGTCCCGACCTACCTGATGAAGCAGTACCCGCAGTTCAAGACCTGGCAGGGGCTGAAGGGGCACGAATCCCTCTTCAAGAGCCCCGAGTCCGGCTCCAAGGGCATGTTCCTGGGCGGCGACCCGTCGTACATCCACAAGGACCAGCAGCTGATCCGGTTGCTCGGCCTGAACCTGAAGCTCGTCAGCGTCGGTGCGGAGCAGGCCCAGGTGGCGCGCTGGTCGTCGCTCTACAGGCAGCACAAGCCCGTGCTCTTCTACTGGTACACGCCCCAGTACCTGAACGCGGAGTACCAGCTGTCGGAGGTGACGCTGCCGCCGCGCTTCCCCGGCTGCGTCGACAACTTCACGCCGGGCACGCCGATCAAGAACTACAAGTGCGCTTACGAGAACGAGGTGCTGAACAAGGTGTTCAGCGCGAAGTTCGCGAAGAGCGGCTCGCCGGCGTATCAGGTGCTCAAGCGCTTCAAATGGTCGAACCTCGACCAGGAGATCGTGGCGAAGTGGATCGCAGGCGACCACATGAACCCGGACAAGGCGGGTCAGAAGTGGGTCGCGCAGAACACGGCGAAGGTGAACAAGTGGCTCGGCAAGTAGCCGCCGGCTGATTCGAAGCTCTGCGAGGGGCGCCCGGCCGGGCGCCCCTCGTGCCGCTACTCGCCGAGGTCGGCGAGCGTCCGACGGAGCCGCGCGAGCGCCTGCTGCTCGATCGCGAGCGTGCGGCCGCGCGAGAGGTGCAGCTCGGCTGCGACCTGCCCAATCGACTCTGCGGGGCCGTCGAAGCCGTAGCGATGCGCGATAACGAGCTGCTGCCGAGGGGAGAGCTGCTCGACCGCCCGGTCGACGGCGTCCGCCTGCTCGCGCGCCACGACCTCGTCCTCGGTGGTCGCCGCCTCGCCTGCTTCGTTCGAGCCCGCGTCGGCGGTGGAGAGCGCGCGCGGCGCCTCCGCCTCACCGGTCGCACGCTGCAACTCGACCACGTGCTTCGGCAGGCGGATCAATCGCGCTCTCGCGGTCAGCGCGTCGCGGATCGCCACGCGCACCCGGAAGCGTGCGAACGCCTCGAAGGGGACGCCGCGAGTCCGGTCCCAGCGGCCGATCGCGTCGAGGAGGCCGAGGCAGCCCTCCTGCACGAGATCGTCCGCGGCAAGACCGAGGCCCTCGTAGCGCCGGGCGACGGTGCGCACGAGCTGCAGGTGGCCCGCGACGATGCGTCTGCGCGCACCCTCGTCGCCCCGCGCCGCGGCCCTGAGCAACCTCGACTCGGCGTCGGCCGGATCCCGGCGCACGTGGCCTCCTTTCGACTCCACGCTACGCCGTCGGCGAGGGGCGCTCGTCCGCAGCTAGTACGGAACGTCCCGCAGCCCGCTGCGGGCGAGGGCGACGACGAGCCTCACGCGAGCGCCTCCACCCCGGTGAGCATCAACAGGAGCGCCTCCTCCGTCGGCAGCCGGTTCGCCGACTCGTGCCACACGGCCGACCGCGGACCGTCGATCACGTCCGAGGCAACCTCCTCCTCGCGCTTCGCGGGCAGGCAGTGCATGAAGATGGCGTGCGGCTTCGCGACGGACATCAGCTCCTCCGTCACCTCGAACGGCGCGAGCGCGGCCGCGCGCTGGTCGTGCTCACCCTCCTCCCCCATCGAGGCCCACACGTCGGCGTACACGATGTCGGCCCGCGAGACGGCGAGACCCGGGTCGTGCAGGACGGTCAGGGTTGCGCCGCTCGCGCGGGCGAGCTGACGCGCCTCGGCGAGCACCTGCGGGTCGGGCTCGTAGAGCGGCGAGCAGCCGATCGTGACGTCGAGCCCGACGAGCGCCCCTGCCTCGAGCAGCGAATGCGCCACGTTGTCACCGCCGTCGCCGAGGAACGCGAGCTTCCGGCCCGCGAGCCCGCCGAGCTCCTCGTCGATCGTGAGCAGGTCGGCGAGCGCCTGGCACGGATGGTGCCGGTCGGAGAGCGCGTTGATCACCGGCACCGTCGCATGCCGTGCCAGCTCCTCGACCGTCTCCTGTGCAAACGTCCGGATGACGATCGCCGAGACGTAGCCGGAGAGCGAGCGCGCGGTGTCGGCGATCGACTCGCCGCGGCCGAGCTGCAGCTCCTGCGGGGAGAGGGCGATCGAGTTGGCGCCGAGCCGGGCGGCCGCCGCCGCGAATGACACGCGCGTCCGCGTCGACGGCTTCTCGAAGATGCACGCCACGGACTGTCCGTGGAGCGCACCCTCGAAGCGTCCCGGCTCGGCCTTCGTCGCCTTCGCGAGCTCGAGGAGCGAGACGAGCTCGTTCGGCGCGAGATCCGCGACACGGGTGAAATGACGGACGCTCACCGCGGGTCTCCCTGCACGAGCAGGGCGACCTGAGAGGCGCGGGCCTGGTCGATGATGGGTCGGAGGACCTCGACGAGGGTCGGCTCGCCGACCTCGCGCAGCTCATAGCGGACGTGCCGGATCGGGTGCCGTGAGTCGATGAGCCGGCCGAGGTCGATCGGCGTCCCGCAGACGACGATATCGCAGTCGACCGCATTGATCGTCGCCTCGAGATCCCGAAGCTGCTCGTCCGAGTAGCCCATGGCCGGGACGACGCTCGTGAGCTGCGGCCAGCGCTCGAACGTCTCCTTGATCGAGCCGACCGCCTGAGGCCTCGGGTCGACGATCCTCGCCGCGCCCGCCCTGCGGGCGGCGACGAGACCGGCGCCGAACGGCATCTCGCCGTGTGTGAGCGTCGGGCCGTCGTCGACGACGAGGACGATCTTGCCCGCGAGCTCGGGGCCGGGGTCGAGGACCGGGGGCGACTCTGCGAACACGAGCGTCGCCATCGGGTTGACCGCCTCGATGTTCGCGATCACCTGCTCGACGTTGTGCGCCTCGGCCGAGTCGACCTTGTTGACGACGACCACGTCGGCCATGCGCAGGTTCGTCTCGCCCGGGTGGTAGCGGAGCTCGTGCCCGGGGCGGAGCGGATCCGCCACGACGACGTGCAGGTCGGGGGCGAAGAACGGGAAGTCGTTGTTGCCGCCGTCCCAGACGACGACGTCGGCCTCCTGCTCGGCCTCGCGCAGAATCGCTTCGTAGTCGACGCCGGCGTACATGACCATGCCCATGCGGACGGGCTCCTCGTACTCCTCGCGCTCCTCGACCGTCGGCTCGGAGGCGTCGATCTCCTCGAGCGTGGAGAAGCGCTGCACGCGCATGCGCTCCAGGTCGCCGTACGGCATCGGGTGCCTTACGAGCGCGACCTTGAGACCGGCGTCGAGCAGGATCCGGCCGATGCGGCGCGTCGTCTGGCTCTTGCCGCAGCCGGTGCGCGTCGCGCAGACGGCGACCACCGGCTTGGTCGAGTGCAGCATCGTCGAGTCCGGCCCCATCAACCGGAAGTCGGCTCCGCTCGCGAGCACGATCGAAGCCTTGTGCATCACGGTCTCGTGCCTCAGGTCGGAGTAGGCCAGCACGACCTCGTCGACGCCGAGTGAGTGCACGAGCTGCGCCAGTTCGTCCTCGGGGCGGATCGGGATCCCGTCCGGGTAGCGCCTTCCGGCGAGCGACGGCGGGTAGACCCGCTCGGCGATGCCGGGGATCTGCGTCGCCGTGAAGGCGACGACCTCGACATCCGGGTTGTCGCGGAACGCGACGTTGAAGTTGTGAAAGTCACGACCTCCGGCTCCCATCACGATCGTCTTGCGCATCGTGCCGCTCCTTTCATTCGAGCCCGAGGCCGATCGGGACGAGCTCAGTCTCGTCGTCCTCGACGCGGGCGGGCCGCGCAGCAACCGTCGGCTCCTCGGCCGGCGCGCCCGCGCGCCGCTTCGACACGAGACGCACGAGGACACCGAGCACGACCCAGAAGCCGAGCGTGCGCTTGCCGACACTCATCTGGAGGCTCCTCTCTTGGACGTTTCCGCCTACCAGTCGCCCGGATGGCGGCACGCGTGCTCGGGGAACGCCACGCGGCGTCGGGCGGCGAACTACGGATCGTCAGGAACGTGCGACGAGCGCGACACCCGCGACGACGAGCACGGCGCCCGCGAGACGAGCGGGGCCGACCCGCTCCCGGAGCACGAACGTCGCGAGGACGGTTGCGAGCACGACGCTCGTCTCCCGCACCGCAGCGACGGAGGCCGCCGAGGCACGGCCGAGCGCCGCCAGCACGAAGGCGTAGGCGACGAACGTCGAGAGCCCCGCCGTCACGGATGCGGGCCCGACGGCGGCGAGGACCGCGGAGCGTCCTCGCGACCGCAGCACCGCCCCGGCGAAGGCGATCGTCGGGACCGCCATCGAGAGCTCGAGGTAGGGCACCGGGCCGGCGTGCTCGATGCCGCGACTGTCGACCAGCGTGTAGCCGGCGATGCACCCGGCGATCGCGACGCCGAACGCGACCCCACTACTCGACGCTCGGCTCGGGCCGCGCACGAGCAGCACGCCGGCGACGACGACGAGCACGCCCGCCACCTGCCAGGCCGACGTTCCACGACCGAGCACGAGCACGGAGGCCGCGAGCACGAGCACGGGGGCTCCCCCGCGCGCGATCGGATACACGACCGACAACGGCACCCGGCCGTACGCCGCGGCCAGCAGGGCGAAGTAGGTTAGCTCGAGCAGGCCGCTGCCGACGAGCCACGGCCAGGCCCGCCCGTCGACATGCCACACGAGGACGGCGACGGGCGCGAAGACGACCTCGGCGGTGACGAGCGCGACCGCCGTCGCGGCCTGCACGTCGGGCGAGCGGGCGAGGAGCAGGTTCCATAGGGCATGGAAGACAGCCGCGGCGAGCGCGAACGCGAGCGCGGTCGTCGGCATGAGCCGACGCTAACCTCCCGCGCGGATGCCCGCAGCGGTCGCGTTCGACTTCAACGGCACGCTCTCGGACGACGAGCCGCTCCTCGCGCGCGTCTACGGCGAGCTGTTCGCCGAGCTCGGGCGGCCGCTCTCGAGCGCCGAGTACTTCGAGCACCTCGCCGGCCACACCGACGAGGAGATGCTCGAGCGCTGGCTCGGACGCAGCGACCCGGCGGTGATCGACAAACGTGTCGACCGGTACTGCGCGCTCGCGGCCGACGGGCACACGGTGGCGGCGGAGACCCGTGAGGCGGTCGTGTTCGCCGCCCGGCTCATGCCGGTCGCGGTCGTCTCTGCTGCGCTCCGGCGGGAGATCGACGCGGTGCTCGACGGGGCCGGGCTCCGCGAGAGCGTGTCGCTCGTGGTCTCGCAGGACGACGTGCGCCGCGGCAAGCCCGACCCCGAGTGCTACCTGCTCGCCGCTGCCGCGCTACGCGTCGAGCCCGCCGAGCTGCTCGTGCTCGAGGACACGGACGTCGGTGTCGCGGCGGCGAAGGCCGCGGGCTGCACGGTCGCGGCGGTGACGCGGACGGTTGGCGCCGCGCGGCTCGGCGCCGCCGACGAGCTCGTCGAGCGGATCGACGTTCCGACGCTGGAGCGGCTCCTGTGCTCGTGATCGCGCATCGCGGTGCGTCGTGGGATCTCCCGGAGAACACGCTGCCTGCGTTCGAGCGCGCGATCGAGGTCGGCGCCGACTACGTGGAGCTCGACGTGTGGCCCGACCTCGCCGTTACGCACGACCGGCCGCGGCGCGGCGCCCGCTATCCGTCGCTCGCCGAGGTGCTCGACCTCTGCCACGGCCGGATCGGGCTGATGATCGAGCTGAAGCGCCCACGCGGGGACGTCGTCGAGCGCACGCTGCGCCTGCTGCGGGACGACGACGTGCTCGTCTGCTTCCAGCGACGCGCGCTCGAGGAGGCTCGCGCGCGGCGACCCGGGATCCGCACGGTGCAGCACGTCGGCTTCGGCGTCAGCATCCGCGCCGCGGCCGCCGGCGCCTGGGCGGCCGGCTTTCAGAACGAGCGCGTCACGCGGCGTGGCCTGGCGGCAGCCCGCAGCCTAGGGCTCGAGACGACCGTCTACACGGTCAACGACGAGTCGCGGATGCTCGCGCTGCGCGACCTCGGCGTGACCGGCGTCTTCACCGACCGGCCCGACCGCGCGCTCGAGGTGCTCAGAGCACGACCACGGACCGAAGCGCCTCGCCTCGCTCCGCCGACGCGATCGCCTCGTTGATCTCGGCCAGCGGATAGCGGCCGGAGACGAGCTCGTCGAGCTTGAGCCGGCCCTTGCGGTACAGCTCGACGAGCGGCGGGATGTCGAGCCGGGGACGCGTCGAGCCCATCTTGCTGCCGATGATCCGCTGACCACGGTCGGCGACCGACTCCGCGTCGAAGGCGACCTGGGCACCGGTTGCGAGGCCGACGAGCACGACCGTCCCACCCGTGCCGATCAGCCCGAGCGCCTGCTCGATCGCGACGCCGGCACCGACCGCGACGAACGCGTAGTCGAGCCCGCGCCCCTCGGTGAGCTCCTCGACCGCAGCCGCGACGTCGTCGCGCGAGCCGTTGAGCGTGTCCGTCGCGCCGAACGACCGTGCGACGTCGAGCTTGTGGTCGACGAGGTCGACCGCGACGATCCGGCTCGCCCCGGCGAGCAGCGCTCCCTGGACCGTGTTCAGCCCGACTCCGCCGGTGCCGATCACGGCGACGGTGCTGCCCGCCTCGACGCGCGCGGTGTTGAGGACGGCGCCGACCCCGGTGATCACACCGCACGCAAGCAGAGACGCGCTCTCGAGCGAGAGGTCGTGCGGGACGGGGACGACTTGTGACGCATGCACCGTCACGCGCTCCGCGAACGCCGCCGTGCGGAGGCCGTGAAAGACAGGCCCGCCCTCGGAAGTGGAGAGCGGCGGGTGCTGCGAGATCGCGAAATCCGACATGCGCTCGCAGAACGCCGGCAGGCCCCGGAGGCACTGACGGCAGCGACCGCAGAAGCGGATGAGCGTGACGACGACGGGGTCGCCGGGCTGCACGTCGATCACGCCGTCGCCGACCTCTTCCACGACCCCCGCCGCCTCGTGCCCGTAGACGGCGGGCAGGTCACCGCCCCAGGCGCCGTGCATGTAGGCGAGGTCGCTGTGGCAGATCGCACAGGCAGCCACGCGGACGCCCACCTCGCCCGGGCCGGGACCGCGGAGGTCGACCTCTTCCACGCGGAGCGGGTCGCCGAAGGCATGGCAGACGGCAGCTTGGACGAGCACGCTCTAGGGATTGTCCGGATCGAGACCGACCGAGGCGGGCCCGTCCTCCGGAAGGCTCAGGAGCTTCAGTCCCGCGCTCGGCACATGCGCGACGACACTCGAGCCGACGGGCAGCGCCGAGGCCCGGGCGGGCGCCATATCCGCGGTCAGGGACAGCTCACCACTCGACAGCTTGACCCGTGTCACGGGACCGAGGAACGTGTGCGTGATCACCTCGGCCCGAAGCGCATTCGCGTCGCCGGCACCGTTGCCGCCCGCCGCCTGGACTTCGAGCGACTCGGGTCGGACGAGTACGAGCACCCGCTCGCCGACGGTGCGGCCGCGGGCGGCGTCGACCTGGAAGCGCAGGCCCGCGTGCTCCACCACACCCGACGTGGAGTCGACGATCCTCGCTTCGAGGCGGTTCATCGTGCCGATGAACTCCGCGACGAACGGCGTCGCGGGAGCGGTGTACATCTCTGCCGGAGCGCCCATCTGCTCGATCACGCCGCCGTTCATGACGGCGACGTGGTCGGAGATGGCGAGCGCCTCCTCCTGGTCGTGCGTCACGTACAGGGTCGTGATCCCGAGCTCGAGCTGGATGCGCCGGATCTCCTCGCGCAGCTGGACGCGCACCTTGGCGTCGAGCGCGGAGAGGGGCTCGTCGAGCAGCAGCACGCGGGGCTCGATCGCGAGCGCCCGCGCGAGCGCGACGCGCTGCTGCATGCCGCCCGAGAGCTGGTGCGGATAGCGGTCGCCGGCGTTGCCGAGGCCGACCAGCTCGAGCAGCTCGTCGACGCGCCTGCGGCGGTCCTCGCTTGTGCTTGCCGCGAATCCTGAGGCCGAACTCGACGTTTGCGGCCGCGCTCATGTTCGGGAAAAGCGAGTACGCCTGGAAGACCATGCCCATGTCTCGCTTGTTGGGGCCGACACGTGTCATGTCCTTGCCGTCGACGAGAATCCGGCCGGCATCGGGCTGATCGAAGCCGGCGACGAGCCGTAGCGCGGTGGTCTTGCCGCAGCCGGAAGGCCCGAGCAGCGACAGGAACTCACCTTCGTCCAGCGTGATGTCGATACCGCTCGAGCGCCTTCACGGTGCCGAAGTCGCGGTGAAGGTTCTCGAGTTGGAGGTAGCTCATCTCGCTCCTGCGATCACGGCGCTGCCGGGCTCCTCGTTGGCGGCCGACGAGGAGCAGCGAGAGCATCGCCGCCCAGGTGATGACGAACGAGAGCAGCGTCAGAGCTCGCCGGCCGGGAAGCCCTGCGACTCGTTCACGTACTGCAGGAAGATCGGGAAGGTATGGAACGCAGCCAGGTTCGCGATCGTGAACTCGCCCATCACGATCGCGAGCGTGAGGAACGAGGCGGCGAGCGCGGCCGAGCGGATGTTCGGGAGGATGACCCGGAACAGCGTCGTCGTCCAGCGGGCACCGAGGCTCTGCGACGCCTCGGTCAGCGTGTAGACGTCGATCGCCCGGAAGCCGGCGTCGAGCGAGAAGAACATGTACGGGAACGCAAGGATCACGTAGGCGGCGGCGAGGAAGCCGTACGGCTGGCCGTAGAACCAGTGCGGCGTGCCCGTTGAAGCACACGCAGGAGCCCGACGACCATGACGATCGGCGGCACCACGAACGGGATCGAGGGCCATGAACGCGATCACCGGCCGCAGCCTCGGGACCTTCAGGTGCACCCAGTAGATCGTCGGGACGAACAGGATGAGGCTGATCACGATCGTCTCGATCGCGAGCAGGAACGAGATCTTGATCGTGTGCCAGAAGTCGCCGTTGTGGATCACCCAGCCGTAGTTGTGAAGGGTGCAGCACGGCACTGCCGGCCTTGTTCTCCTTGAGGCTGAAGTCGAAGCGTCGCGTACAGCGGCAGCAGGAAGTAGATCGCCGCCAGGCCGAGCCAGATGATACGCGCTCGGCGCCATGCGCAGCCGCCTCACTTCGCCCACCTTGCCGCCCGCCGCTGCAGCGGGATGTACAGCAGCATCATCACGCCGAGGACGACGAACATGCCGAACGCGAGCGCCTGCGCGAGATGCGGGTTGTCGAGCACGTTGCCGGTGTAGTAGTCGCCGATCAGGATCGGCACGATGTTCACCGAGCCGGACGTCAGGCTGTAGGCCGTCGCGTACGCAGCGAAGGCGTTGCCGAAGAGCAGGATGATCGCGCCGAGCAGCGACGGCATCAGCACCGGGATGCCGACGTAGCGCCAGAACTGCCACTGCTTCGCGCCGAGGTTCGCAGCGGCCTCACGCCACTCCTTGCGCAGGCCGTCGATCGCGGGCGCGATCAACGAGGATCATGAGCGGCAGCTGGAAGTACATGTAGGCGAGCTCGACGCCGGTCTTCGAGAAGAGCTGGAAACCGTGTTGCGTCGGGTCCCAGCCGGCGTTCCGCAGCCAGCACGGTCACGACGCCGAGCGGGCCGAGGGTCGCGATCCACGCGAACGCGAGCGGGATGCCGCCGAAGTTCGCGGCGACGCCGGAGAACGTCGTCAGCATCGAGCCGGACAATCCGCGGCGTGCCCTCGCGGATCGCCGCGTAGGCGACAAGCAGGCCGAATAGGCCGCCCGAGCAGTGCCGTCACGAGGCTGATCTCGATGCTCGTCCGGTAGGCGTCGATGTACGGGTGGTTGAAGAGCAGCCGAACGTTCGAGACGGTCGCGTGGTTGCCCTTGTCCTGGAAGGCGCCGACGAGCACGGAGCCGGCCGGCAGGAAGAGGAAGCCGATCGTGTACGCGAAGAACGGGATCGTCGCGACCCAGGCGAGCGACCGGCGCCTCCGGCCGGACGCGAGGTCCGGCCGGAGGGCTTGCGATGCAGCCTGGCGTCGAGACGGCTAGCCGCCGATCTTCGTCGGCCACTGCTGCGCGATCCGATTCTTCGCAGCCGTCTGCTGACCAAGGCTTGCGAACTTCACCTTGGCGTAGATCGCGGCCGACGGTAGCGAGGCGAGCACCGCCTTCGGGATCACCTTGCGGGCGACCAGGTCGTCGAACCGCGCCGGGTGCGCACCGCCCTTGAGCCAGATGATCTGGCCCTGGTCGGAATAGAGGAACTCCTCCCAGAGGCGCGCGGCGTTCGGGTGCGGCGCCGTCGCATTGATCGCCTGGGCGTAGTAGCCGCCGTACACCCCGTCGGAGGGGACGGTGAAGGCCCAGTTCGCCGCGGGGAACTCGGTGACATATGCCAGGTTGTTGTAGTCCCAGTCGATCGAGATCGGCGTCTGTCCGGATGCGACCGTCTGAGGCGTCGTCTGCACCGGGATGAAGTTCCCGACGGACTTGAGCTTGACGAAGAAGTCGATGCCGGGACCGACGTCCGAGCCAGCGATCCGCCGTTCGCGAGCGCCGCCGCGAAGACGCCGGCGATCGCCGAGCCCGACGACAACGGCGAGCCGTTCATGGCGACCTTGCCCTTGTACTCGGGCTTCATCAGGTCCTTGAACGTCTTCGGCGGGTTCGAGATGAGGGACTTGTTGTAGCCGATCGAAACGGCGCCCCAGTAGTCGCCCATCCAGAGCCGCGCGTGTCCTTGAGCGCCCGCGGGATCGTCTTGTAGTTCAGGTTGAAGTACGTCGCGTACAGGCCCTGGTTCGCACCCGAAATCGCGAACGAGACTCGGTCGACGTCGACGGCGTCCGGAGCACGGTTGTCGCCCTTGAGCGAGACGATCGCCTGGTTCTCCTGCGCAGAGGTGCCGTTGGGGTTGTCGTTCGTGATCCCGATCCCGTACTTCCGCGGGAAGGTGCTGCAACGCTTCGTTGTAGTTGGCCCAGTCGGGCGGGAGGGCGATCGTGTTCAGATGCCCCTCCTTCTTCGCCGCAGCGACCAGGGCGCCGAACTGATCCTTCGTCATATGCGTCGGCGCGGCGAGCTTCGCCTTGCTCATTCCGAGCGCCGTCGACGCGCTGCCGAGGACGGTGAGCCCCGCAGCCGCGGCGACGCTCCGTCTCAGCATCGACGAGCGGCTCATCCCTTCCTCTTCGAGCTTCGCCCAGAATTCGACCTCCTGGGCCTCGTAGTCCTCCATGCACTGCCCCCTCGAGTTGGTGACTCCGCAAGCAGATCACGCGGCGGGGGGGTATTTCAATAGGCCACATGCGCCAATTCACCAAATCGACATCGGTCTGAAACCCGATTTCGATCTGTCGGCGAACGGCTATCGTCCGGGGCCGCATGGAGCTTTTCGGCCCCGAAGGCAGCTGGTTCCGGTGCGCGCTGCACGCGCACACCACGAATTCCGACGGCGAGCTCTCGCCCGACCTGCTCGTCCGCCATTACGAGTGGGCGGGCTACGACGTCCTCGCGATCACCGATCACTGGCACCGCACCGTCGAGGCCTCGACCCGGAAGCTGCTCGTGATCCCTTCCGCCGAGCTAAACGCCTGCGCGCCGACGATGCACGACGACGCGCACGTGCTCGCGCTCGGCCTCGCCGCCGACCCGGAGCTGCCGGAAGGCGAGTTCGCACTCCTCCAGGAGGTGGTCGACTGGATCGGCGCGAACGGCGGGCTGCCGTTCCTCGCCCACACCTACTGGAGCGGCCTGCGCAGCGAGCTCTGGTGGGAGACCGACGGGCTCCTTGGGATCGAGGTGTGGAACTCCGGCTGCGAGCTCGAGCTCGGCCGCGGCGACTCGTCGCTCCACTGGGACGAGGCGCTCGAGCGCGGGCGGGCGCTGACTGCGCTCGCGACCGACGATTCCCACCACCCCGGCTACGACAGCGGCTTCGCCTGGACGTGGGTACGCGCGGCGGAGCGCTCGCAGGAAGCGATCCTCGCAGCGCTCGCAGCGGGCACGTTCTACGGCTCGACCGGCCCGGAGATCCACGCCGTCGACGTCACGGAGAGCGAGGTCATCGTGCGCTGCGGCCCAGCCGCCGCCGTGACGCTCTACTCGGGGCGGTGGCGCGGCGCCCGGGCGAACGCGGGCCGGCTCGGCTACCCGAACAACTCGGAGGTGCTCGAGCGGGACGTCGACGGGCAGATCACGGCCGTGCGCCTGCAACGCCCCTACGAGGCCTCCTACGGCCGGGTCGAGGTGCTCGACCGTCACGGCCACAAAGCCTGGACGAACGCGCTGTGGATCGCGTAGCCGCGATCGAGCAGCTCGGCGAGCGCCGCTTCGACCTGCTCGTGGTCGGCGGCGGCATCATCGGCGCCGGCATCGCCGAGGCCGCGACCGCTCACGGCCTCTCGGTCGCGCTCGTCGACAGAGGCGACTTCGCCGGGGCGACCTCGAGCGCGTCCTCGAAGCTCGTACACGGCGGGCTCCGCTACCTGCAGATGGGCGACGTGCGGCTCGTGCGGGAGGCGCACCAGGAGCGGCGCGCGCTGATGAACGTCGTCGCACCGCACCTCGTGCGCCGCCTGCCCTTCCTGTTCCCGCTCTACCGCGGCGGCCCGCACCGGCCGTGGGTCGTCCGCACAGGGGTGCTCCTCTACTCGGCGCTCGCGCGCGCGCGCCTCAACGGCCGCGTCGGCACGAGCAGGGCGGTGCGGCTCGTGCCGGACCTCCGCACGGGCGGACTGCACTCCTGTGCGCTCTACGCCGACGCGTGGACGAACGACGGCCGGCTCGCACTCCTGAACGTTCGCGCTGCGGCCGACCGCGGAGCAGTCGTCCTCAACTACGCCGAGGTGACGGAGGTGCACGGCGACGGCGCCACGGTGGACGTCGACGGGGAGGCCGTCCGCGTCGGAGCTGACCGCATCGTGAACGCGACCGGGCCCTGGCTCGACCGGCTGCGCCGGCTCGAGGACGAGCGTGCCGCGCCGTCGGTGCGTCTCTCGAAAGGCGTGCACCTCGTCGTCGACGGTGGCGAAGGCTGGTCGGCGGCGGTGACGATCCCGCAGGACAAGCTCCGTGTCAGCTTCGCGATCCCGTGGTACGGGAAGCTGCTGCTCGGCACCACCGACACGCTGCACGAGGGGCCGCCGGAGGACGCGCGGGTCACCGACGACGACGTTCGAACCGTGCTCGCCGAGGCGTCGGAGGCCGTCGGCGGACTGGGTGAGCTGCGGGCCGGCTTCTGGGGCCTGCGCGTGCTCCCCGGCGGCCCGGGGACGACCGCGAGCGCGCGCCGCGAGACCGTCTACTCGCGCGGCCCGGCAGGGATGGTCAGCATCGCGGGCGGCAAGCTCACGACGTACCGGCGCATCGCACTCGACGCGCTCGAGCACGCCGGCGTGCGGAACCTCGACCGCCGGCCGCGGCCCCTGCCGGGTGCGGAGGGCCTCGACCGTGTCGACTGGCCCGTCGAGCTCGACCCGGCGACGCGCGGCCACCTGCTCAACCTCTACGGCTCGCTCGCCCCCGAGGTGCTGACCCCGGCACTCGACGACCCGACGCTGCTCGAGCCGCTCGTCGCCGGCCGGCCCGACCTGCGTGCACAGGAGCTCTACGCCCGCGAGCACGAATGGGCCCGCACCGACGAGGACGTGCTCCGGCGCCGCACCACAGCGTGGCTCGCCGGTCTACACTCGGGCCATGGCTCCGAGCTTGACGCGGCTGACCCGGCCGCTCGTTCGTGACGGCGGAGAGCTCCGGCCGGCCGGCTGGGACGAGGCGCTCGACCGCGCCGCGGCCGGCTTCCGGAAGGCGCTCGACGCCGGCGGTCAGACCGGTGTCTTCAGCTGCTCGAAGACGACGAACGAGCTGAACTTCGCGGCACAGAAGTTCAGCAGGGTCGCGCTGCACTCGAACAACATCGACAGCTGCAACCGCACCTGACACGCCCCGAGCGTCGCCGGTCTGGCGACGGTGTTCGGTGCAGGTGGCGGCACCAGCTCCTACGAGGAGCTGCGCGAGACGTCGGACCTGATCGTGCTCTGGGGCTCGAACGCACGCGAGGCGCATCCGATCTTCTTCCACCACGTTCTCAAGGCCGTGCACCGCGGCGCGAAGCTGATGGTGGTCGACCCGCGTCGCACCGTCTCCGCGCAGTGGGCCGATCTCTGGCTCGGGCTCGACGTCGGCACCGACATCCCGCTCGCGAACGCGGTCGCCCGCGAGATCGTCCGCGCCGGTCTCGTGAACGAGGAGTTCGTCGACCGGGCGACGACGGGCTACGAGGCGTTCCGCGAGTCGCTCGAACCGTGGACGCTGAAGGAGGGCGAGCGCGTGACCGGCGTCCCCGCCGCGGCGATCCGCGAGCTCGCGCACGCCTACGGACGGGCCTCTCACCCGCAGCTCTGCTGGACGCTCGGGATCACCGAGCACCACAACGCGGTCGACAATGTCTTCGCACTGATCAACCTCTCGCTGCTCGTCGGCGGCGTGGGACGGCACGGAGCGGGGCTGCAGCCGCTGCGTGGGCAGAACAACGTCCAGGGCGGCGGCGACATGGGCGCGATCCCGAACAAGTTCCCCGGCTTCCAGGAGGTGGAGGACGACGAGATCCGCGCACGGTTCGATGCTGCGTGGGGTGCCACGGTGCCGCCGCGCAAGGGGCTGCACCTGACCGGCATGTTCGAGGCGATGGAGCACGGCGAGCTGCAGGCGCTGTACGTGATCGGCGAGAACCCGGCGCAGTCGGAGGCGGACAAGGCCAGGGCCGTCCAGCTGCTCTCGAGCCTCGACCACCTCGTCGTCCAGGACATCTTCCTCACCCGGACCGCCGAGCTCGCCGACGTCGTCCTTCCCGGCTGCGCCGGCTGGGCGGAGTCGGAGGGAACGGTGACGTCGAGCGAGCGGCGCGTTCAGCGTGTGCGCAAGGCGCTCGACCCGCCGGGAGAAGCGCGCGACGACGTCGCGATCGTCTACGAGCTCGGCCGGCGGCTCGGAGCCGACCTCGGCTCACCGGACGCGGAGACGATCTGGGACGAGGTCCGCTCGCTCTCGCCGATGCACGCCGGCATGACCTACGAGCGGCTCGAGCAGCTCGGCGGCATCCAGTGGCCGTGCTGGGACGAGAGCCACCCGGGCGACCAGTTCCTGCACGGGCGGCTGTGGGATGACGTGGTCTCGGAGCCCGCGCCGTTCCACGTCGTCGAGCACTCGCCGCCGGTCGACGAGCTCGACGAGCGCTTCCCGCTGCGTCTGACGACCGGCCGCCGGCTCGAGTCGTTCAACACCGGGGTGCAGAGCGGCGGCTACGGGTCTCCGTTGCACGTCGCGGGCGAGGCCCTGCGCGTCTCGCCAGAGGACGGCAGCCGGTACGGCCTCGTCGACGGCGGCCGCGCCCTCGTCACCTCGCGGCGAGGCTCGATCGAGGCGCCGGTCGCGTTCGACGCGACGCTGCGCCCGGGCCTCGCGTTCATGAACCTGCACTTCCCGGAGCTCGTCGACACGAACGTGCTGACGATCGACGCAACCGACCCGGTCTCCGGCACCGCGGAGTTCAAGGCGACGGCGATCCGCGTCGAGGCCGTCGCGTAGTGGACCTCAATCTGCTCGACGCCGAGCCGACCGCGGCTGAGCGCGACGCGGTCGACGCCGTCCTCGGCCCTGCCGCGTCGGAGAACGGCGACCGGGTCTCGCGGGCCGACCGGACGCAGCGCCACCTCCTCCTCCCCGCACTGCGGGCGGCTCAGCGGCGCGTCGGCTGGGTGAGCGAGGGCGCGCTCGGCTACGCCTCGCGTCGGCTCTCGGTGCCGCCCGCCGAGGCGTACGGCGTCGCGAGCTTCTACGCCCTCCTCGCCCTGGAGGAACGGCCGGCCGACATGACGCACGTCTGCACCGACCTCTCGTGCGCGCTCAAGGGGGCGAAGGTCGGGCCGGGCGAGCATGCGAGCCCGTGCCTCGGACTGTGCGAACGGGCGCCGGCGCGCTACCACACGGTCGCGGGGGTCGACCCGGTCGAGGAGCAGCTCCCGGCCGAGTCGCCGCCGCTTCCCCAGCGTGTGTTGAGTCAACACAAGCAGCTCCGGTTGCTGCGACGGATCGCGGACGGGGTCGACCCGACCTCGCTGGACGCGTACCTGGCGACCGGCGGATTCGAGGCTCTCCGCAAGGCCCGCGAGCTCGGCCCGGCGGCCGTCGTCCGCGAGGTGACCGAGTCGCGCCTGCTCGGCCGCGGCGGCGCCGCGTTCCCGACCGGCGTCAAGTGGAAGGCCGTGCTCGACCAGTCCGCAGAACCCCACTACGTCGTCTGCAACGCCGACGAGTCGGAGCCCGGGACATTCAAGGACCGCGTGCTGATGGAACAGGACCCGTTCGCGCTCGTCGAGTCGATCGCGATCGCCGGCCTCGCGACGGGCAGCTCGAAGGCGTACGTCTACGTGCGCGCCGAGTACCCGCTCGCGCACGAGCGGCTGCAGCACGCGATCGACGCGAGCGCACCGTTCCTCGACGGCTTCGAGCTCGAGCTCCGGATCGGCGCGGGCGCCTACGTGTGCGGCGAGGAGACGGCGCTCTTCCAGTCGATCGAGGGCTACCGCGGCGAGCCGCGCTCGAAGCCGCCGTTCCCGGTCGAGGTGGGCCTCTTCGGGAAGCCGACCGCCGTGAACAACGTCGAGACGCTCGTCAACGTGCTCGAGATCCTGCGCGAGGGCGGCGCCGCGTTCGCGCAGACCGGCACCGAGGGCTCGACCGGCACGCGCCTCTTCTGCGTCTCCGGCTGCGTCGAGCGCCCCGGCCTGTACGAGCTTCCCTTCGGAGCGACGCTGCGCGAGCTGCTCGAGCTCGCCGGCTCGGCGCCTCCGAAGGCGGTCCTGCTCGGCGGGGCGGCGGGAGCCTTCGTCGGGCCCGCGCAGCTCGACCTGCCGCTGACGCTCGAGGATGCGCGCGCCGCGGGCGTGACGCTCGGCTCCGGTGTCGTGATCGTGTACGACGACGAGGCCGAGCTGGTCCCGGCCCTGCTGCGAATCGCCGAGTTCTTCCGAGACGAGTCGTGCGGGCAGTGCGTCCCCTGCCGCGTCGGCACGGTGCGCCAGGAGGAGGCCTTGCACCGACTGGCCTCCGACCGGCAACAGGGTGACGAGCTGCAGACCCTCGCCGAGCTCGCCCAGGTGATGCGCGACGCGTCGATCTGCGGGCTCGGGCAAACTGCGGCGAACGCCGTCGCCTCGGCGATCATGAACCTGGGAGTCTTCGCATGACGGTGACCATGCTCGCGCCGCCGAAGAAGATGATCGAGCTGACGGTCGACGGGCAGAGCGTGCGCGTGCTCGAAGGCTCGACGATCCTCGATGCCTGCCGGCTGCTCGGGATCGACACCCCCACGCTCTGCTACGGCGACACGCTGACGCCCGTCAACGTCTGCCGCGTCTGCGTGGTCGAGCTCGAGGGCTCGCGGATGCTCGTGCCTGCGTGCTCGCGCCGAGCCGAGGCCGGCATGGCGATCCACACCGACTCCGAGCGCGTGCGCACCTCGAGGCGGCTCGTCCTCGAGCTGCTCGGATCGTCGGTCGACCTCTCGCTGGCCGACGAGGCACTCGAGTACATCGAGCGCTACGACGCGCGCCCCGACCGGTTCGGGCCGGACGCGAAGACGGTCGCGCAGGACGTGAAGATCGACAACGACCTCTATGTGCGCGACTACTCGCGCTGCATCCTCTGCTACCGCTGTGTCGAGGCGTGCGGCGAGGACCACCAGAACACGTTCGCGATCGCCGTCGCCGGGCGAGGCTTCGACGCGCACATCTCCACCGAGCTCGACGTGACGCTGCCCGAGTCGGCCTGCGTCTACTGCGGCAACTGCATCGCCGTGTGCCCCACCGGCGCACTGATGTCGAAGTCGGAGTACGACCGCCGCCAGGCCGGCACGTGGGACGGCGAGCACGAACACGTCGTGCAGACCGTCTGCCCTTACTGCGGCGTCGGCTGCAATCTCGAGCTGCACGTGCAGGAGGGAGAGATCGTCAACGTCACCTCACCGGCCGACCACGACGTGACGCAGGGCAACCTGTGTATCAAGGGCCGCTTCGGCTATCAGTTCGTCCAGAATCGCCGGTGACCCGCGTCCAGGTCCTCTACTGGCAGGAGATCCCGTCGGTCGTGAAGGCGACGGGCGACGACGGCACCGAGGTGCGGCGCCAGCTGCCCGACTGGTACCAGCAGGAGATCGACCGCGTCGCGATGGAGCAGGGGCTCGACGGCAGCGACGCGTACCTCGAGCAGTGGCACTGGGGCGAGGCCGAGGAGCGCGACGGGCCGCCGGCGGAGGTCGCCGCAGCCGTCGAGGCGGAGATCCTGGCTAGCCCACCCAGCTGAACTGCGCCGACCACGCAACCTGCGCGTAGTACTGCGGCCAGCTCGCAGGCGGGAAGAGCGGCGCTGCGATGCGGACGGCGCGGCCGTCGTGCGACGGGAGGAGCCAGAGCCCGTCGCTCTTCACGAAGAGGAGGCTCCTCCCGTCGCGCGACCAGGTGAGCGCGGTCGCGCCGTCCGCACCGGGCAGCGGGTGCGTCCTGCCCGTGCGTGTGTCGTACAGCTCGACGCGGTGACCCGCGTACCACGCCTCGATCCGCCGCTGTGACCAGGGGCCGACCGTCACGTTGAAGCCGACGACAAACGCGAGCGTGTGCCCGTCCGGCGACCAGGCCGGGTCGAGCGTTACCTGCGACGAGCTCCGGGAGAGCACCCGGCACACGCCGCTGCAGACGACGAGCTGCTTGTCCTGCCAGGCCGAGCGGCCGCCGCCGCCGTCGACGACAGCCGCGAGCGACCCGTTTTCGGCTCCCGACAGGACGTCCGTCGTACCGTCGGAGAGCGTCCGTCCGAGCGACTGCGGCGCCGCGCCCGGGCCGGCGACGACGTCCAGCGGAGCCGCATCGTTGTCGTGGACCATCCCGTTCCCGAATACCCAGAAGCCGATCCCGCGACCGCGCCACCAGCCGGCGACCTGCAGGATCGGCTGGGTCATCCCGTTCAGGCGGTCGCGCGCGAGAACGTGGAGCCACGTCGTCGGCCCGCTGCCGCGAAGGCGCACGGAGACGATGCGCGAGTCGCGCAGGACCCGGCCGTACTCGGCGACCGCGAGCGAGTCGCCGTCGGGCGACCACGCCGCGCCATACAGCCAGGCCGCGCGCGCGAGCTCGCGCGACGACCCGGCGGACGAGACGACGAGCAGCGTCGTCGGCACGAAGGCAACTGGGCCGGCGAGCACGGCGAGCGTGTTCGCCGCCGGGCTCCAGCCGACGATGCTCTTCGGGCTCCGTACGCTCGCGACGCGATGCGCTCCCCTGCCGTCGCCCCGTGCGAGCCACAGCTGCCCCGGGACGATTCGGGTCGGACTCACCTCGAGGTACGCGAGCCGGCGGCCGTCGGGCGACAGCCGCGGCGTCGCAGGCACGAGCCCCGGCACCGAGGGCAGCCGGCGAAGCCCGCTGCGGTCGTCGAGCGCGTAGAGCGCGCCGCGCGAGAGGAACGCGAGGCGGCCGTGACCCGCGAACCCCGCAACGTCGACGACCGGGGCGCCGGGAACGCGCTCCACCCTCGCGGCGCCGCTCCCGCACCCGACGGTGAGGAGGGCCCCTGCCGCGACGAGCACCGCCGCGATCCGGCCCGTTGCCAACGAGGTCATTCTGCCTGAGGCGGCGCGCGGAGAACTACGAAGGCTGCACTGTCGGCAACTCGTAGACTGGCGTGCAGTGCGCATCGGAGTCCTCACCGGCGGCGGCGACTGCCCGGGCCTGAACGCCGTCATCCGCGCCGTCGCTCGGCGGTCCTGGGCGTACGGCCACGAGGTGGTCGGCGTACGCGAGGGCTGGCGCGGGATGATCGAGCAGAACTTCCAGCCGCTCGGCCGCCCCCAGATCTCGGGGATCCTGCCGCGCGGCGGGACGATCATCGGCACGTCGCGCACGAACCCTTTCAAGGTCGACGGCGGCCTCGAGGCGGTGCAGGCTGCGTTCGAGCACGTCGACGCGCTCGTCACGATCGGCGGCGAGGACACGCTCGGCGTCGCGGCCCGTGTCCACAACGAATTCGGTGCGAAGGTCGTCGGCGTCCCGAAGACGATCGACAACGACCTGTCGGGCACCGACTACACCTTCGGCTTCGACACCGCCGTGCACATCTGCACCGAGGCGATCGACCGCCTGCACACGACGGCCGAATCCCACAACCGCGTGATGGTCTGCGAGGTGATGGGCCGCCACGCGGGCTGGATCGCCGTGCACAGCGGCATCGCCGGCGGCGCCGACGTGATCCTCATCCCGGAGCAGCCCGTCGACCTCGACGAGGTGTGCGCCGAGATCCGCAAACGCCACGCGAACGGGAAGAACTTCTCGATCGTCGTGGTCAGCGAAGGCTGCGAGCTTCCGGGAGCCGAGGACAAGGGCGAGGTCGACCAGTTCGGGCACAAGCTGCTCGCGAAGCGCGGCGTCGGCGACAGGCTCGGCGAGGAGATCGAGGCCCGCACCGGCTTCGAGACCCGCGTGACCGTGCTCGGCCACATCCAGCGCGGCGGTACGCCGACCGCGCGCGACCGCATCCTGGCGACGCGCTTCGGCCTGAAGGCGGCCGACCTGGTGGAGAGCGGCGAGTTCGGGATGATGGCAGCGCTGCGCGGCGACGACGTGATCGCGGTCTCGCTCGACGAGGCGACAGCGCAGCTGAAGACCGTCCCGCCCGAGTGGTACCAGGTCGCGAAGACCTTCTTCGGCTAGGTGTCAGACACCTCTAGGTGTCTGACACCAGTGGAAAGCTCCGGTGCCGCCGCGGCGGCACGAGGAAGTTCTGGCGGTGGGTCGTGCGCAGGATCGAGTTGAAGCCCTGGTTCCGGTCGCGCGGCGGGAACGAGATCGTCCCGCCAGGCAGGACGCCGTCCATCGCGAGGCGGTTACGCCGGAAGTCGTCGCCGGTCGGGTTGAAGACGAGGAAATGCACCCCGGTCGCGGGTGTGTCCCCTATCTCGTCGGGCCGCACCGACCACGCAAACGGGTTGTCGAGCGTGTTGAAGTCGGCGCGAATGGGAACGGCCGTCCCCTTCGCATAGACGACTCCGTCGCCGGCGACGACGTCGCTGCCGAGCCGGGACGTCGTCTGGATCGCCCCGCTGTGGCCGATCCGCCGCGAGCTCCGGTAGTCGCGACGGACCTCCGCCACCGTGGAGACGTCCTGCGGCCCCTGACGTACCGTCTGGGTGCCCTGGCCGACCGAGAGGTTGGGACGGAACATGGTCGCGATCCGCTCGTCGAAGTCGAAGTTGAGGTACCACGCCTCGACGTCCTCGACGATGTGGGACAGGTGCATGTGCGTGCCGTGGCGGAAGTAGTCGCTGCCTCGGAAGTCGACGTAGCCGAGCGTCTCGAGATTCGCGATCGCCCCCGGCCCGATGCCCGCCTTCTGGGTCGACGTGAAGCCGAGGAAGAGCTCGGCGGTGTCGGGAATCAGGTCGGCGCCGGGAATCTGAGCGGCCGTCGCCATCAGCTTCGGCAGCGAGCGCGCGCCTTCGAACCCTCCGCCCGCGAAGCCGCGGCGCACCGACGTCAACTGGAACAACCCGGACGCACGCAGACGCGTGGCCGCGTCGTCGATATGGGCACGCACGTCCGAGCGCAGCACGATCGCGGCGTCGTTCGCCTCGAGCCGCGTGTCGTCCGGGTCGCTCGGGAACCGCTCGGCGTCGAACAGGACCGGCTTGCCGGCCCGGCGGTCGTGCGGCAAGCGGCGCCCGGCGGCGCCGGGAACGAGCCGGCGGAAGTACGGGAGGCCCCAGGCGACCGTCACGCCGAGCCCCGCAGGCGACGGCGCGTAGTCGGCATCGAGGCCTGCGAGGACGTGCTCGAGCTCGCCCTGGGCGGTGCGGAGGTCCGAGCGGTCGACGGCGACAAGTGCGGTCATCACCTCGTGGTGCAGCGGCGGCACGAGCACCTCGACGCCGTCGGAGCGCGCGATCCGCACGCCGTCGAGCAGATGCTGCTCGGGCAACACGACCGGGCTCGCGACCCGCTTGGGCGTGCTGCCGCCGGTGAGGCGGTCGACGAGCTCGTAGATCCCCGTCGCGCCCACCGCGCCCACCGCGGCGCCGGCGAGCGCCTGGCGCCGTGTCATCCTCATGTCGCCGTCGGCCCGATGGGCACGAGCGCTCCTAGACGTCGACCGGCCGGTGGCCGACGAGCTCGCGCACGTGCGCTGCCCCGACGAGCACCGCGTCGATCCCGGCGCGCTCGAGCGCGAGCACCTCGTCGCGGCTCGTGACGTCGACCTGCGCGATCGCGAGCTTTCCTGCGGGGACGTCGGGAAGCAGCTCGAGCACGGCGTCCAAGGGATCGACCTCGTCGTCGATCTCGGCGGCCGAGAGCAGGAAGATCTCCGGATCGAGCAGCTCGAGCGCCTGCTCGAGCTCCTCCTCGTCGCGAACGTCGACGACCGACTCGAAGGAATGGTCGCCGGGCTCCTCGGTTGGCCTGATCGCGACGGCGTCGGCCTGACCGGGCACACCTGTGCCGACCCACAGGACCGGCAGCGTGGTCGCTTCTCGGATGCCGTCGATCGACCGGTCGACCGCGACCGCCTTCGCCCCGGCGTGCTCGGCGTCTCGCGCACCGTCCGCGTCGTCGACCCGGACGATGATGGCGATCCCGTCACCCTCCGAGATCCGTTGGCTCAAGCGTCTGGAACCGGTCACCTGCTGCACGGAAGACTATCCGGGGTCAGAGGCTGCCGGGCGTGCGGGGCTCGAGCCGCGGCAGCTCGCCCCAGTCGGTGCGCGGCGGCGCGAACAGCTCGACGAGGAAGGCGCCCTCCGGCCCCGCGACCACGTCGTGTGGCGTCGAGCCCGGGATCACCCACATCGCGCCCGGCCGGAGCTCCCTGCGCTCGTCGCCGATCCGGAACGTGAGCGACCCCTTGAGCAGGATCCCGGTCTGCTCGTTCGGGTGCTGGTGCTCGGGCACGACCGCGCCCGGCTCGATCTCGATCGCGGCCAGCGCCGCCTCCTCCCCGGTGACCGCCCAGCCGACGAGGCCGTTCCAGATCTGCAGCGGCACGATCTCGCCGATCTCCTGGAAATGGCTCATCGCATCACGTCCCGATCGGGTGCCAGACGGTCTTCAGCTCCATGAACGCCGAGATCTCGGCGAGCGATTGGCCGTCCGCCGTGCCCGACACGACCCGCTTCACGTTCTCGGCCGCGGCGAACTCGAGCTCTGCGCGCAGACCGGCGGCACCCGTCACGTCGATCGCGTTCACGTCCATGTGAGACGCGAGCCACGGTGCGAGCTCCGAGCGATGCCCGGTGAGCAGGTTCACGACGCCGCCCGGCACGTCGCTCGTGGAGATCACCTCGGCGAGCTCGATCGCCGCCAGCGGTCCGGCCCCCGAGGCGACTGCCACCACGGCATTGCCGCCCGTCAGCGCCGGCGCGATCCGGGAGACGAGCCCTTCGAGCGCCGGCCCGTCGGGTGCGACGACGGCGACGACGCCGGTCGGCTCCGGCAGCGTGAAGTTGAAGTACGGGCCCGCGACTGGGTTCGTCGAGCCGAGCACCTGCGCCAGCTTGTCGGCGAAGCCGGCGTACCAGACGAACCGGTCGATCGAGCGCTCGACCTCGTCGCGCCCGGAGCACAGCTCTGCGAGCTCGGAGACGCGCGCCTCCATCATCTCCGCGACGCGGTACAGCACCTGGCCGCGGTTGTACGCCGTCGCGGCCGCCCACTTCGGCTGCGCCGCGCGCGCGGCGACCACCGCGTCGCGCACGTCCTTGCGCGAGGCGCGGGCGACGTTGTGCCCGTCGACCTCGTACGTGCGCCCCGACTCGCTGCGCGGGAACGCGCCGCCGATGAAGAGCTTGGAGGTCTTCCTGACCGGGAGGCGCGTCATGCGAAGTCCAGGTAGGGCTCGAGGCCGTGCAGGCCGCCCTCGCGACCGAAGCCCGACTCCTTGTACCCGCCGAACGGGCTCGTCGGGTCGAAGCGGTTGAACGTGTTGGCCCACACGACGCCGGCGCGGAGGCGCTCCGCCATCCAGAGGATGCGCGAGCCCTTCTCCGTCCAGATGCCGGCCGACAGGCCGTACGGCGTGTTGTTCGCCTTCTCGACCGCCTCCTCCGGGGTCCGGAACGTGAGCACCGACAGGACCGGCCCGAAGATCTCCTCCTGGGCGATGCGGTAGCTCTGCGCGACGTTCGTGAAGACGGTCGGCGCGAACCAGTAGCCGCGCTCGGGCAGACTGCACGGCGGCTGGTAGATCTCCGCGCCCTCCGCCTTCCCGGCCTCGACCAGCTCGGTGATCCGGTCGAGCTGCATCCGCGAGTTGATCGCACCCACGTCCGTGTTCTTGTCGAGCGGGTCGCCGACGCGCAACGTCGCCATGCGCTGCTTCAGCTTCTCCACGACGGGCTCGAAGATCGACTCCTGCACGAACAGGCGCGAGCCGGCGCAGCACACGTGGCCCTGGTTGAAGTAGATGCCGTTGACGATCCCCTCGACCGCCTGGTCGAGGGCGCAGTCGTCGAAGACGATGTTCGCAGCCTTGCCGCCGAGCTCGAGGGTCAGCTTCTTGCCGCTGCCGGCGAGGCGACGCTGAATCGCCTTGCCGACCTCGGTCGAGCCCGTGAACGCGATCTTGTCGACAGCGGACTCGACCAGCGCCGCACCCGTGCGGCCGTCGCCCGTGACGATGTTGACCACGCCCGGCGGGAGCTCCGCCTGGCGGAGGACGTCGCAGAAGAGGAGCGCCGAGAGAGGCGTCGTCTCGGCCGGCTTGAGGACGACTGTGTTGCCCGCGGCGAGCGCCGGCGCGACCTTCCACGCGAGCATCAGCATCGGGAAGTTCCACGGGATGATTTGACCGGCTACCCCTAGCGGGGATGCAGTGCGGTTCGGGAACGCGTACTCGAGCTTGTCGGCCCAGCCCGCGTAGTAGAAGAAGTGGGCGGCGGCGAGCGGCAGATCGACGTCGCGCGACTCCTTGATCGGCTTGCCGCCGTTCAGCGACTCGAGCACCGCGAACTCGCGGGAGCGCTCGGCGAGGATGCGCGCGATCCGGAAGAGGTACTTGGCGCGCTCGGACGGAGCGAGCACCGACCACGCACCGAACGCGTCGCGAGCGACGGCGACGGCGTGCTGCACCTCCGCCTCACTCGCCTGTGCCACCTCGGCGAGAGGCGACTCGTCGCGCGGCGAGAGCGTCGTGAAGTGCTCGGAGCCCTCGAGCCACTCGCCACCGACGTACAGGCCGTAGCGCTCCCGCAACGAGACGATCTCGGTCGACTCGGGCGCGGGCCCATACGTCCAGCCGGCGGGGACCGGCGAGCGGTCGCCGCGGCGCTCGAGGTCAGTCATTGGTGAAGTAGTCCTTCGACTGGTAGGCGCCCGTCTTCTCCTTGCGGAGCTGCATGAGGATGTCGTTGACGAGGCTCGAGGCGCCGATCCGGTAGAGGTCGGGCGTGAGCCAGTCGGGGCCGAGCGTCTCGTGCACCTGCACGAGGTACTGGATCGCGTTCTTCGCAGTGCGGATGCCGCCGGCCGGCTTCATCCCGACCTTGCGCCCCGTCTCCTCGTGCACGTCGCGGATCGCCTCGAGCATCACGAGCTGCACGGGGAGCGTCGCCGCGCCCGGCAGCTTGCCGGTCGAGGTCTTGATGAAGTCGGCGCCGGCCGCCATCGCGAGCAGCGAGGCGCGGCGGACGTTGTCATAGGTGCCGAGCTCGGCGACCTCGAGGATGACCTTCAGGTGCGCGGCGCCACAAGTCTCCTTCACGCGCACGATCTCGTCGTAGACCTTGGCGTACCGCCCCGAGAGGAAGGCGCCGCGGTCGATCACCATGTCGATCTCGTCAGCACCGTTGCCGACTGCGTCAAGAACATCGCGTAGCCTGACGTCGATCGAGCTCTGGCCGCTCGGGAAGGCAGTCGCGACGCTCGCCACCTTCACCCCGCTGCCGGCGAGCCGCTCCTTCGCGACCGCCACGAGGTTCGGGTACACGCACACGGCCGCGACCGACGGCACGTTCGCGTCGGACGGATCGGGGCGGATCGCCTTCGAGCAGAGCGCCGCGACCTTGCCGGGCGTGTCCTGCCCCTCGAGCGTCGTCAGGTCGCAGCAGCGGATCGCGAGCTCGAGCGCCCAGACCTTGGCCTCCTTCTTGATCGACCGCTTCGCGAGCTCACCCGCGCGGGCCTCGACCGCAACCTGGTCGATCGAGCCGATACGCGGCAGCCGCTGCTTGAGCGGCAGCTCGAACCCCCGCGGGAGAACCGGCGCCTGCGTCATCAGCGCTCCAGTGTAGAGCGGCGGCAGCGGCTCGGGGTCGCCCCTCCACGAGCGCGGGGGCCCTTCCGGGCCCCCGCGTCAGCGCACAGGTGACTGCCCCCAGCAGGCTGTCACGCGGCTTCGCTGCCGCGTCCCTGTGCACGCTGTGCCGCGATCAGGTCGCGGTACCAGTAGAAGCTCCCCTTCGGGACCCGCTTCAGTGTCGGATAGTCGATGTAGATGAGGCCGAAGCGCTTCCAGTAACCCCAGGCCCATTCGAAGTTGTCGAGCAGCGACCAGGCGAAATAGCCGCGCAGCGGCACACCTTGCGCCACCGCCTCGGCCGCGGCCGTGATGTAGCCCTCGAGGTAACCCTGCCGCTCGGGGTCGTCGACGCTGCCGTCGTGGCTGCACACGTCGGAGTACGCAGCGCCGTTCTCGGTGACGTAGATCGCCGGCGGCGCGTAGTCGCGCGTCAGGCGGAGCAACAGGTCGCGCAGGCCGCCGGGCACGACCTCCCACCCCATGTCGGTGCGGTCGACGTCCTCACGGCGAACGATCTGGGAGCGTCCGCCGTCCGGGGCGGCCGCGACGAGGGGTGATGTGTAGTTGTTGACACCGAGGAAGTCGATCTGCGCCGAGATCGTCTCGAGGTCGCCCTCCTGGATCGCGGGAGCGACGTCGGCCCACGTCTCGAGCATGTCCTGCGGGTAGCTCCCCTTGAAGACCGGGTCGAGGAACCAGCGGTTGTGGAAGCCGTCGACCCAGGCCGCCGCCGCCTCGTCCTCGGCCGTCACGCTCTCCGCGTAGACGTGATCGAGGTTGAGCGTGATCCCGACCTCCGAGCCCGGGGACAGCGAGCGCAGGATCTCGACCGCGCGCCCGTGCGAGAGCAGGAGGTGGTGCGCCGTGGCGAGCGCATCGGCGTCCGAGGTGCGACCGGGAGCATGGTGGCCCCAGCCGTAGCCGATCCACGACACGACCCACGGCTCGTTGTGGGTGATCCAGTGCCGGACCCGGTCGCCCAGTCGCTCTGCGACCGCGGCCACGTACTCCGAGAACGCGTCCACCGTCTCGCGCACCGGCCAGCCGCCCGCGTCCTCGAGCGGCTGCGGCGTGTCCCAGTGGAAGAGCGTCACGAACGGCGTGATGCCGTTGCCGAGCAGCTCGTCGACGAGCCTGTCGTAGAAGTCGAGCCCTTTCACGTTGACGCGCCCGCGCCCCTCGGGCAGCACGCGCGGCCAGGCGATCGAGAAGCGGAAGCCGTCGATCCCGAGCTCCCGCATGAGTGCGATGTCCTCGTGGTAGCGGTGGTAGAAGTCGCACGCCACACGACCGGTGTCGCCGTTGCGCACCTTGCCGGGGGTGGCGCAGAACCGGTCCCAGACGCTCTCGCCTCGGCCGTCCTCGCTCGCAGCGCCCTCGATCTGGAACGACGCGGTCGCCGCGCCCCAGACGAAGTCAGAAGGCAGCGCGTCAACGAATGGGTTGGACATCTCGTTCCTCTCGTAGGTCGGTCGCAGGTGCGGTGACGTGGCAGCGCGCGGCGTGCCCGGGGCGCGCGGCCACGAGCGGCGGTGTGACGGAGCGGCAGACGTCGATCGCGATCGGGCAGCGGTCGACGAACCGGCAGCCCGGCGCCGGGTCGACCGCGGCCGTCTGGCCGCCGCGGTGGATCTCGATGCGCTCGCGCTGGCTCACGTTGGCGTCGGGCACGGACGCGAGCAGCAGCTCCGTGTAGGGATGCAGCGGGTTGCCGAGGACCTCGTCGACCGGCCCCTGCTCGACGATGTGGCCGGCGTACATGACGAGCAGGTCGTCGGCGAGGTAGCGCGCGCTAGCGAGGTCGTGGGTCACGTAGAGGAAGGAGACCCCGAGGTCGCCTTTGAGATCCGCCATCAGGTTCAGGATCCCGATGCGAATCGAGACGTCGAGCATCGAGATCGGCTCGTCCGCGATCACGACCCGGGGCTCGACGGCGAGCGCGCGCGCGATCGCGACGCGCTGGCGCTGGCCGCCCGAGATCTCGTGCGGGTACTTGTCGGCGATGTGTTTCGGCGGCACGAGCCCGACCGTCTCGAGCAGCTCGAGCACCCGCCGCTCGACTCCGTCACCGTGGGCGAGCCCATGGATCCGGAGCGGACGCTCGATGTGGTGGCGGACGGTCTTGACGGGATTCAGCGAGCCGAAGGGGTCCTGGAAGATCATCTGCACCTGCGAGCGGTAGGCGAGAACCTTGCGGCGGCCGTGCTCGCGAGCGATGTCGCGCCCGTCGAAGACGACGCTGCCCGCGGTCGGCTCGTACAGCCGGGCGAGGATGCGGGCCACGGTGCTCTTGCCGCTGCCGCTCTCGCCTGCGAGCGCCGTGATCCGGCCGGGCTCGAGCGTGAAGGTGACGTCGTCGACAGCATGCACACGGCTCCGCCTGAGAGCGCCGCTGACCGGGAACGTCTTCGAGAGCCCATGCACCTCGAGCACCGAGCCGCTCACGTCCGTGCCTCCTCGACGAGGTGGCAGGCAACCAGGTGCCCGGGCGTGACCTCGCGCAGCAGCGGACGCTCGGTCGTCTGCCGCGCGTACAGGAGCGCGTTCTCGGGCCGGCAGTGGCGGCAGCGCGGATGGAACCTGCAGCCGGAAGGCGGCGCCGAGAGGTCGGGCGGCGAGCCTCCGATGCCCGTCAGCCGCTCCCGCGTCCCGCGGAGCGGCGGGAACGAGTCGATCAGCCCGATCGTGTACGGATGCTGCGGCGAGCTCGCGAGCTGCGCGGCCGGTGCCGCTTCGACGATCTCGCCCGCGTACATGATCAGCACGCGATGGGCGAGCTCGAGGAGGAGCGACAGGTCGTGGGTGATGAAGAGCACCGCGAACCCGAGCTCCGCCTGCAGGTCGCGAATCTGCTGGAGGATCTCCCGCTGCACGACGACGTCGAGCGCGGTCGTCGGCTCGTCCATGATCACGAGCTCGGGACGCAGCGCGAGCGCCATCGCGATGATCACGCGCTGGCGCATGCCGCCCGACAGCTGATGCGGGTACGCGCGCAGCCGCCTGCGGTCGATGCCGACGAGCTCGAGCAGGTCCCCGGCCTCGCCGAGGGCGCTGCGCCTGCCGATCCGTTCGTGCGCCCGCATCATGTCCACGAACTGGTCGCCGACCCGCATGACGGGGTTGAGCGCGTTCATCGCGCTCTGGAAGACCATCGACACGTTGCGCCAGCGAAACTTCCGCAGCTCCTCGCGGCTCTTGCCGACGAGATCCTCCCCGTCGAACAGCACGCGGCCGCCTGCGAGCACGGCAGGAGGGCGCAACAGCTGCATGACGGCGTTCGCGAGGGTGCTCTTTCCGCAACCCGACTCGCCCGCCAGGCCCACGATCTCGCCGCGCCCGATCGCCAGGCTCACGTTGTCCACCGCCCGCACCGTGCGCGACGTCGTGACGTACTCGACGACGAGGCCCTCGATCGAGACGAGCGGGTCGGCGTCCGAGCCGCGTGTCGCGGACGCCGTGGTCGGCAGCACGATCGTCACGCCGTCCCCTCGGCCCGTACCGCCGCGCGGCCGCTCCAGAGCGGCGCGAGGATGCGGAGCAGGAAGTGCCGTCGCGTCCGCACCTCGTCGCGCAGGCGCGGGTTCGAGATCTCGTCGATGCCCGCGAGGATCAGCGTCAGCCCGAGCACCGTGATCACGAGTGCGAGCCCCGGGAAGACGAACGGCCACCACTCGCCCTGCAGCACCGCGGAGTTCGTCTGCGCCCAGTAGAGCGTCATGCCCCAGCTGACGTGCGTCGTGTCGCCGAGCCCGAGGAACTCGAGACCGGCGTCGACGAGCAGCGAGATGTAGAAGACCAACACGAATCCCGCCGCGATGCGGCTGACCATGTTCGGCATGATCTCGCCGAAGACGATCCTCGGGGTCGATTCGCCGGCGACCTTCGCCGCCAGCACGAAGTCGCGGTTCTTCAACGAGAGCGCCTGGCCGCGCAGGATCCGTGCCTCGAACGCCCACAGGGTGAACGCGAGGATCAGGATCATGGTCGTCATGTTCCGGCTGTGCAGGTAGCCGGAGACGACGACGAGGAGCGGAATCGTCGGGATGACGAGGAAGACGTTGATCACGAAGTTGATCGCCTCGTCGACGGCGCCGCCGGAGTAGGCGGCGAGGATGCCGAGTGTCGTCGCGAGCAGCGTGGCGAGCGCGCCGGCAGCGGCACCGAGGATCAGCGAGCGCCGGGCGCCGAGCACGACCTGCGAGAAGATGTCCGAGCCCTGGTCGGTCGTGCCGAAGAGGTGGTGCCAGGACGGCGCCTGCCGTGCTGCGACGAGGCTGAACCCGGTCGGGTCGGAGACCGAGATCAGGGGTGAGATCAGTGCGACGACGACCATGAAGCCGACCATGATCAGCCCGACCCGCGACTTCGGGTTGCGCACGAGCAGGCGGGCCCAGCCGGGGACGGCGAAGCGACGCCGCGCGGGCGGCACGATCGCGGGCGCCCCCTCGATCGTCGGCTGCAGCTGCGACATCTACCCGGCCCTCACGCGCGGGTCGAGGAACAGGTTGAGCAGGTCCATGACGAAGTTCGCAGCGATCACGGCGAACGCGAAGATGAGGAGCAGCCCCTGCGTCAGTGGGTAGTCGTTGCCGAGCGCCGCCTGCTGCAGCGTCAGCCCCGCGCCCGGGTAGCTGAAGACGTATTCGATGAAGACGAGCCCGCCCACGGCGCTCGCGAACTGGGCGGCGAAGCCGTTGAGCGGCGGCAGGATCGCGTTCCGGCCGGCGTAGCGCGTCATCACGCGACGGTCGCGCAGGCCCTTCGCGTGAGCCATCGCGACGTAGTCCTCGGAGATCGTGTTGATCATCACGGTGCGCATGTTCAGCACCCAGCCGCCCGTGTACGCGGCGACGACGACGAGGATCGGCAGTTGCGCGTGGCGGAACACACTCGAGAGGAAGGTCCAGTTGAAGCCGGGCACGAGCTGACTGTCGTACGCGTGCTGGATCGGGAACCAGTGCAGCTTGAGCCCCAGGAAGTAGACGCCGAGCAGGCCGGTGAAGAACGCGGGGAACGCGGAGAGCGCCATGAAGACCGGCACGACGATCGTGTCGAACCCGCCACCGCGCCGCCAGGCCGCGACCATGCCGATTGCGATCCCGAGCGCGAACGAGATCACGAACGCGACC
Source organism: uncultured Thermoleophilia bacterium (assembly GCA_963725595.1). Taxonomy (GTDB): domain Bacteria; phylum Actinomycetota; class Thermoleophilia; order Gaiellales; family Gaiellaceae; genus PALSA-600. The sequence goes on from CAVRYT010000009.1 coordinate 161,495, forward strand.
CCGACGAGGAAGATCGAGTACGGCAGCACCCGCCCGATCACCTCGGAGACCGACGACGGATAGTTCGAGCTCGACACGCCGAAGTTCAGGTGTGCGAGCCGGTGGAGGTAGGTGACGTAGTCCTGCCAGATCGAGGTGTTGCCGCCGCCGAGCAGCGCCTCGTACGTCTTGATGATTCCGGGGTTCGACTGCAGCTGCGCCGAGGACAGGTGCTGCAGCACGCCGCCGATCGGGCTGCCCGGCATGAGCCTCGGCAGCAGGAAGTTGAGGGTCAGCGCCACCCAGACGGCGAACGCGTAGAACCCGAGTCGGCGAAGGACGAAGCGCATGGCTGGGTGCTCCTCTAAGTCAAGCAAGGGAGCGGAGCGGTGTCACCGCCCCGCTCCCCGCTTTTCGAGGGGGTCTTGCGGTTACTGCCCGGCCTTGCCGCCCGGGCAGATCTGGGTGAAGGACAGGAGGTTGTCCGGGAACGTGGTGAAGATCGGATCGCCGAAGTGGTTCTGCGGCGAGTCGAAGCAGTGGAAGTACTTGGTGCTGTAGGTCGACCACCGGGGGCCGACGAAGAGCGGCACGATCGGCAGCTGCTGCAGCCAGAGCTTCTCGAGCTGCGTCGCGATCTGGTGCTGCTTCGTCGTGTCCAGGCTCGACTTCCACTGCTGGAGCAGCGTCGTGCCCTGGTCGCTCTTGAAGTGCTCCCAGTTGCCGGTGTTCGTCGCGTCCGCCCCGGACGGAACGAACGCGTTGTTGGAGAAGTTCGCATTGAAGAAGCTGAACGGCGAGCCCTGTCCACCGTTCTGCCAGAGCAGTGTCGGGTTCTTCGTGCTCGAGGCGTTCGGATACCAGGCGTTCCAGTCCGGCTCGAGCACCTCCTTCGAGTTGATCCCGATCGCCTGCAGGTTCTTCGCGATGATCTGGTCAGAGGCGACCCAGTCCGACCAGCCCGAGATCACGTGGATGTCGAGGTTGACCGGGTTGCCCTTCGGGTCGAGCAGCTGGCTCCCCTTGTAGGTGAAGCCGGCATCGGTGAGCGTCTTCTTCGCCGCCGTCGGGTCGTACTTCGCGAGCGCCGCGGCCTGGGCCTTGACGGTCGGGTCGGTCACCCACTGCGGGAAGAGGAACTCGAGCCCGAGCGCGGTGGTCCCGGGCGCGTACCCGTACTCACCGAGCTTCGAGATCGACTGCCGGTCGATCGCCTGCGAGAGCGCCTTGCGGAACGGGACCAGGCTGTACGGGTACTGCGTGTCGTCGAACACGAGCGACTGCGGGTACGCCGTCTTCGCGTAGAACGCGTGGAAGTGCGACGGGTCCTTCGCCTCGTACGCCTGCTCGACGTTCGGGACGAAGTTGTGCGTCAGGTCGACCTGACCGCTCTGGATGAGCGCGAGCGCCGCGTCGTTCGAGGACGCCTGGACGTACTCGAGGCAGGGGATCAGCGGCTTGCCGGCCTGCCAGTAGTGCGGGTTCTTGCCGAGCACGTAGTCCTGCGTCGTGAACCGTGCGACCTGATCGAACGGGCCGGAGCCGACAGGATGAGGGTTCGTGAACGTCGCCGGGTTGGCGACCTTCGCCCAGATGTGCTGCGGGACGACGAACGCCAGGTTGAGCGTGGAGGCGATGAACTGCGAGTCGACCGTCTTCAGCTTGATCACCACGGTGTACTTGCCCTTCGCCGCGATCGACGCGATGTTCGTGTCCGGCCGCGAGAAGCCGAGGATGTCCATCACCTTCTGCTGAGCGGGGTTCGCGCCGCCCTTGAGGCTGTAGACGACGTCGGCCGAGGTGAGCGGTTGGCCGTCCGACCACTTCGCGTTCTGGACGATCGAGAGGGTGAGCGTCTTGTTGCCGTTCGACCACTTCCAGCTCTGAGCGAGCCAGGGCCGCGTCGGCAGCGCACCCGCGGGCGTGACCATCAAGCCTTCGTAGAACGAGCCCTTGATGAACTGGCCCGACGGCTGGCCGGTGGCCGTGTAGGGGTTGAAGTTCCGGACGAAGGCCTGATCGCCGGAGCCCGTCATGACGAGGCACTTGTGGCCCGCTGCGGACTTCGCGACGTGGGCGGGGGCCGCCGTTCCGACCGTCGCGATGACGAGCACCGCGGCTCCTGCCACCGCTCCGGCGACGGCCGCAACGAGGCCGAGCCGCTTCCGAGAGCGCAATGAACGTGACATATGCGTTTCTCCTCCCTTCCTCGCCGACACGGCGGGGCTGGAACTGACTCTGGGGGGGTTCCGGGAATTTCCGGAAACGGATTAACAGTTTCTCGACCGCGTGTCAACCGCATTGTGACGCAGTTTCTACTGAACTTGGCCTTGATACTGGGAAAAGCCGCCGAAAACGGTTACAGTGTCGAACCGGTGGCACAGCTGCAGAGACCCGACGGGCCGCGCTTCCGCGGCCGGACGACGATTCGCGACATCGCCGACCTGGCCGGCGTCTCGATCGCGACGGTCTCGCGCGTCCTCAACGACCGCCCGGACGTCGCGCCCGACACGCGCGAGACCGTGCTGCAGGTCGTGCGCGAGCACGGGTTCAACCGCAGCCGGGCCGCGCGCGGCCTCTCCCGCGGTCGCACCGGCTTCGTCGGGCTGACGCTGCCGCTCGTCGCGGACGCGTACTTCGGCCCGATCCTGAGCGGCGCGTCGGAGGCGCTGTACGAGGCCGACCTGCGCATCGTCCTCTCACCCACGCTGCACGAGCACGACCGCGAGGTCTCGCTGCTCGAGCGGCTGGTCAGCGAGTCGACCGACGGCGCGATCCTGATCCTGCCGGAGGAGTCCGAGGACGAGCTGAAGGCGCTGCAGGCGCTCGGCTACCCGTTCGTCGTCGTCGACCCGCGCGAGCGTCCCCCGGAGGGGATCCCGTGCGTCGCCGCGATGCACGCGTCCGGCGCGAAGCAGGCGACCGAGCACCTCCTCGGGCTCGGGCACCGCCGCATAGGCGCGATCGCCGGCCAGGAGCACTGGTACGCGACCGAGGAACGGCTGCTCGGCATGAGAGCCGCGCTGGCCGGCTTCGGCATCCTCCCCGACGCACAGCTGATCCGCTACAGCGACTGGCAGGAGCCGCGGGGAGTTGTGGCCGCGCACGAGCTCCTCTCTCTTGCCGAGCCGCCGACCGCCATCTTCGCCTTCAACGACAACGTCGCGATCGGCGCCCTCAACGCGGCCCGCGATCGTGGCCTGCGGGTGCCGGACGACCTCTCGATCGTCGGCTTCGACGACACGTCGCAGGCGACGATCGTGCGCCCGCAGCTGACGACGGTGCGGCAGCCGCTCGCGGAGCTCGGCCGCACAGGAGTCAGCCTTCTGACCCGGCTGATCGACGGGCAGCGCCTCGACGCGCTTCGGATGGAGCTCTCGACGACCCTCGTCATCCGCGACACCACCGGCCCCGCTCCGCAGAGGCAGGGCAACGCGTAGAACGGCCGCCGCCGGCGCCGTCGTCGCCGCGGCGGTGCTCCTCGGGCTCGCGTTCGTCGGACGCGGCTCGAGCGGCGGGTACGTCCTGCACCGGCTCGTCACCGACCGAGTCGACCCCCAGCTCGTCAACGCCTGGGGGCTCGCCGCGAGCCCGACCGGGCCGTGGTGGACGGCGAACGAGGCGCGCAGCACAAGCACGCTCTACTCGGGCTCCGGCCGCAAGCAGCACCTGACCGTGCGGGTCGACGGCGGGCCGACCGGCGTCGTCTTCAACGGGGGCCCCGGCTTCGTCATCCGCGGCGGCGGCCGCTCGGACCCGGCCCGCTTCATCTACGCGTGCGAGGACGGGAAGCTCCGTGCGTGGACGCCGACCGTTCCGCACGGCTGGTCGACGAGCGCCGTCGTGGCCGTCGACGACGCGGGCACGGCCGCGCTCTTCCGCGGGCTTGCGATCGCGGGCTCCCGTCTGTACGCGACCGACTTCCACAACGGGCGGGTCGACGTGTTCGACGAGCACTGGCGCCGGCTCCACCTTCCGGGTGCGTTCGTCGACAGTTCGATCCCGGCCTGGTACGCGCCGTTCGGCGTCGCCGTGCTCGGCGGGCACGTATTCGTCTCGTACGCGTTCCGCGCGCCGGTCAACGGCAACGACGCCCCGAGCGGCGGCTATGTCGACGAGTTCACACGCGACGGCCGGCTCGTCGCACGGTTGCCCCGGGGCACGCTGAACGAGCCATGGGGCATGGCCCTCGCGCCGCGCTCCTTCGGCCGGTACGGCGGCGACCTCCTGGTCGGCAACTTCGGCGCCGGGACGATCGACGCGTACGCGCGCGGCGACGGAGGCGGCTGGCGGCGCGTCGGGGCCCTTCGCGACGCGAAGGGCCGGCCCCTCGTCGTGAGCGGGCTCTGGTCGCTCGCCTTCGGGAACGGCGGCTACGCGGGGCCGGCGGGCACGCTCTTCTTCACCGCAGGGCCGCACACCTGGCGCGGCCCGACCGAGCAGTCGGTGCACGGCCTCCTCGGCGCGATCACACCGTCCTAGAGCGGTTCGCGCAGCGACTCGGCGACCGCCTGGGCGTCGTGCGCCGAGACGAGCAGCCGCCGGTACTCCGCTCCGTCCAGGTCGACCACGACCGCGGGCCCACCGCGGTAGAGCGCCGCGAAGTCCTTCCCGCCGGCGCCGCGCCAGGTGCCGAGCGCGATCACACCGGGCAGCCCGGTGCCGGGTGCACGGATGCCGCGCAGCTCGCGGAAGGGAGTGGACGTGACCCGCACCTCTCGCACGGCTGCGGCCGGGACGCGGACGTCACCGTGCAGCGCGCCCGCCTTCTCGAGGTCGTTCAGGCGGACCACGACCTCTGCCCCCTCGCGCCGCAAGGTCGCCATCAGAGACCGAGGCGCTCGAGCATCGTCTCGTTCCGCCGCCACTTCGGCGAGGCCTTCACCTGCACCTCCAGGTAGACCGGATGCCCGAGCAGCCCTTCGACGAACGGCCGTGCCGACCGACCGATCTCGCGCACCATCGTCCCTCCCTTGCCGATCAGGATCTGCTTCTGGCTCTCGGTCTCCGTGTAGAGCCGCACGTGGACGCGGCGCTCGTCGATCTCGACCACCTCGGCGGTCACTGCGTGCGGCACCTCCTCCCGCGTCAGCCGCAGGGCCTGCTCGCGCACGAGCTCGGCGATCCGCGCCTCGAGCGGCATGTCGGTGTCGGTCTCGGGGGGATAGAGGAGCGGCCCTTCGGGCAGCAGCAGAACGAGGTCGGCGCGCAGCTCGTCGATCCCGTCACCGGTCTTCGCGCTGAGCGGATGCAGGGCGTGGAAGTCCCCGAGCGTCGCCGCGATCTTCATCTGGGTGGCGATGTGGCCCGGCTTCAGCCGGTCGACCTGGTTGAGCACGATCACCACCGGCACGCCGGTCGCGAACACCCTCCGCGCCACATAGCGGTCACCGGCGCCGATGCGCTCACGCGCGTTGACGACGAGCATGATCGCGTCGACGTCGTCGGCCATCGTCTCGTCGACGCGCTCCTGCATCCGCTCGGTCAGCGTGTCGATCGGCTTCTGCCAGCCCGGCAGATCGACGAGCACGAGCTGCGCTTCGCCGGTTGTGTTCACGCCGCGGATCCGGTGCCGCGTCGTGTGCGGCTTGTCGGAGACGATCGCGACCTTGGTGCCCGTCAGCGCGTTCACGAGCGTCGACTTGCCGACGTTCGGCCGGCCCGCGACCGCGACGAACCCGGACTTCACGACCCGGCTCCGGCCGGCAGGTCCCAGGTGTCGGGCAGCAGCTCAGCGGCAGCGACCGTGTTGACCGTGCCGTCCTCGCGGCGGTAGCTCACCTCCGGGATCCGCCACTCGTGCAGCCATTGCCGGCAGCCGCCGCAGGGGGACGCCGTGATCCCGATCGCGACCAGGTCGCCCGGGCGGTAGCCGGCCGCCGCGGCCGCTCCGATCGCCGTCTTCTCGGCGCACTGGCAGAGCGGGTAGGCGGCGTTCTCGACGTTCACGCCGACGAACTCGCGGCCGTCACGCGTCCGAACGACTGCGCCGACCGCGTAGTGCGAGTACGGCGAGTACGAGTGCTTCGCCGCCTCGAGCGCCCGCTCGACGATCTCCGGCAGGCTCACGAGAACACCTGGAAGACGACAAGAGTGGCCAGGGCGCCCACGAGCGCACCGTACGTCACCTCGAGCGCCGAATGCACACCGGACTCGACGCGCGTCTGTGCGACCAGGAAGGCCATGATCAGCGTCAGCGACGAGATCAGGAAGCGGTGCTTTCCGTCGGCGATGTACGTCGCCGCCATCCAGCCGGCGAATGCGAGCGCGGCGTGCCCCGACGGAATCCCGCCTCGCAACGGCGTCCCCCGGCCCGTGTACGCCTTCGTCGCGATCACCACGATCACCGTGAGCACGAGCGCGACGAGCGTCAGCTCGGCCGGCGCATCGCGCAGGCGCTCGAGCAGCGTCGACGAGCGGTCAGCGATCTTGTTCGAGAAGACGAGGTAGCCGACCGCGAGCGCGTTCACGGACGCGATCAGCACCGCGCCGGCGGCGATGTCCTTCGCGAGCTTGGCCATCGGGTCGAACGACGTCGTCGCGATGTCGATCGCCGCCTCGATCGCCGTGTTGAGCATCTCGGCGATCAGCACGAAGCCGATCGAGATCAGAAGAGCGATCAGCTCCAGCTTCGTCACGTTCACGACGAGCGCGAGCACGAGGACGACGAACGCGACGGCGAAATGGATCCTCAGGTTCCGCTGCGTTCGGAGAACGTGGATGATCCCCTCGAACGCATAGTTGAACGAGTCGAAGATCGTCGGGGCGCGGCGCGTGCTCATGGTCGAAGAAGCGTTTGCTCCCGCGCCTCCATCTCCTCGCCGTGGTCGTAGCCGAGCAGGTGGAGGAGCCCGTGGGTGAGCGGCCGTCGCCACCCGTCACCGACGACGTCCGGGCAGAGAACGACGTCGCCGAGGGCCCGCGGCACGCCGTCGGGCAGCTCGTCCCGGCCGTCGATCGGAAACGAGAGCACGTCGGTCGTCTCGTCGATCCCGAGGTGGTCGCGCTTCAAGCTACGCATCTCGGCCGAACCGACGAATGCGATCCCCAGTTCGCCGTCCTCGATCCCCTCGGCGCGCAGCACGCGGCCCGCGAGCTCGACGGCTCCCGCCTCGTCGACCTCCGCCCCACTCCGGTTGTCGACCTCGACCGACACCATCAGTGGCGGTTGCGTTCGTCCGTGTGCTCCTTGTAGGCCTCGACGATCCGCTGGACGAGCTTGTGCCGGACGACGTCGCGATGGCCGAACTCGACGAACGTGATCCCTTCGATCCCCTGCAGCACGTCACGGACGTGCACGAGCCCGGATCGCGACTCGCGCGGAAGGTCGATCTGCGTCACGTCACCCGTCACGACGACCTTCGAGCCGAAGCCGAGCCGCGTCAGGAACATCTGCATCTGCTCGGGGGACGTGTTCTGCGCCTCGTCGAGGATGATGAAGCTGTCGTTCAGAGTACGGCCGCGCATGAACGCGAGCGGCGCGACCTCGATCGTGCCGCGGTCGATCAGGCTGAGCGCTTTGTCGGGGTCGAGCATGTCGTAGAGCGCGTCGAACAGGGGCCGCAGGTAGGGGTCGACCTTCGCCATCAGGTCGCCCGGCAGGAAGCCGAGCCGCTCCCCCGCCTCGACGGCCGGCCGCGTCAGGATGATCCTCGCGACCTCGCGCTCGTGCAGCGCCGCGACCGCGAGCGCCATCGCGAGGTATGTCTTGCCGGTGCCCGCCGGGCCGATCCCGAAGGTGACCGTGTTGCGGCGGATCGAGTCGACGTAGCGCTTCTGGGTCAGCGTCTTCGGGGCGATCTTCTTGCCACGGTGCCGCCAGACCACAGCGTCGAACACCTCGCGGACGTCCTGCCCCGCCTCGAGCGTCCCGAGCACCGCGTCGACCGTGTGGGCGCCGATCTGGTGGCCGCCCTCGACCAGTTCCACGAGCTCGTCGATCACCGAACGGGCGTCGGCGACGTGCTGCTCGTCGCCCTCCAGAGTGAGCTGGTTGCCGCGCAGCCGCACGGTGCAGTCGAGGCGCTCCTTGAGCGCGTCGAGGACGCCGTCCGAGATGGCCGCGAGCTCGGCGGCGACGGCGTTCGAGACGTCCAAGGTTTGCTGCACGGCGTGCAGTGTAGGTTGCGGGCGTGGCCCGGAAGTGGTGGACGCTGGTTGCGGTCTGCATCGCGACCTTCATGCTCCTGCTCGACATCACGATCGTGAACGTGGCGCTGCCGGCGATCCAGCGCGCCCTGAAAGCGTCGTTCAGCGACCTCCAGTGGGTGGTCGACGCCTACGCGCTCGCGCTCGCCACGTGCGTCCTCACCGCCGGCGCCCTGGCCGACCTGTACGGCCGCAAGCGAGTCTTCCTGCTCGGGATCGTGCTGTTCACGATCGCCTCCGCGGCGTGCGGCGCCGCGTTCGACCCGCTCTTTCTGATCATCGCCCGCGGCGTGCAGGGAATCGGCGGCGCGATGATGTTCGCGACCGCTCTCGCACTGCTCTCCCAGGAGTTCCACGGGCGCGAGCGCGGCACGGCGTTCGGGCTGTGGGGCGCGGTGATCGGGGCCGCGGTTGCGATCGGCCCGCTTGCCGGCGGGATGCTCACGTCCTGGCTCTCGTGGCGGTGGATCTTCTTCGTCAACATCCCGATCGGCGTCGTCGCCGTCCTGTTCGGGCTACGACAGCTGCGCGAGTCGAGCGATCCCGCCCACAGCCGGCTCGACCCTGTGGGGCTCGTGACCCTCACCGGTGGTCTCCTCTGCCTCATCCTCGCGCTGATCGAGGGGAACGACCACGGCTGGACGAGCGCGTTCATCGTCGCGCTGCTCGCGGCAGCGGCCCTCCTGCTCACGGCGTTCGTCGGCTCCCAGGCCGTGCAGGAGACGTCGATGATCGATCTCTCGCTCTTCACGCGGCCCGCGTTCGTCGGCGCCCAGATCACGGCGTTCGCGATCTCCTCGTCGATGTTCGCGATGTTCCTCTACCTGACCCTGTACCTGCAGAATGTCCTCCGCCTCTCGCCGCTCCAGACCGGTCTCCGCTTCCTGCCGCTCTCGCTCGTCTCGTTCGTCGCCGCTCCCGCCGCCGGGCGCCTGACTGCCCGCGTCCCGATCCGGATCCTCCTCGGTGTCGGGCTCGCGCTGAACGCGCTCGCGATGTGGCTGATGAGCCGGGTCACGCCGAGCTCGCACTGGACCGTGCTGCTGCCGGGTTTCGTCGTCGGCGGCGTCGGGATCGGCTTCGTCAACGCGCCGCTCGCGACCACCGCGGTGTCGACGGTTCGGGTCGAGCGCGCCGGGATGGCCTCCGGGATCAACAACACGTTCCGCCAGATCGGCATCGCCACCGGCATCGCCGGGCTCGGCGCGATCTTCGCGTCGAAGGTGGGCTCCCAGGCCTCGGGCGGCCACACGGCCGCCGCGCGGGTGTCGTTCGTGCACGCGCTGCACGACATCCTGCTCGTCGGAGCAGGCGTCGCAGCCGTCGGGGCGGTGCTCGCCGCGCTCCTCGTGCGCCGGCGGGACTTCGTCGCGTCGGGGCCGCAGGCGACGGCCGCGGCCGAAGCCTAGGCCAGCTTCTCGCGCACGAGCTGGCCGACCGCCGACCCGTCTGCGCGGCCAGCGATCTGCGGCATCACGTCGGCCATCACGCGGCCCATGTCGCGCATGCTCGTTGCCTTCACCTCGGCGATCGCGTCGTCCACGATCTGCTCAAGCTCCTCCTCCGTCAGCGGCTCGGGCATGAACTCCTCGAGGATCGAGAGCTCCGCCTCCTCCTTCTCGGCCTGAGCGACCCTGCCGGCTCCGGAGAAGGCCTCGATCGCCTCGATCCGCTTCTTGCGCTCGCGCTGCAGCACCTGCAGCTCCTCGTCCTCCGAGAGTGGGCGCAGCAGCTCCTTCTCGGCCGAGCGAAGGCTGGAGAGGATGAGGCGCAGCGCGTCCCGGCGCTCTGCGTCCTTGGCGAGCATCGCCTCCTTCACCTCCTGCTCGAGCTCCGTGATCAGGCTCACAGTCGTCCTTCCTCGAAGACGCCTCCACCGAGGACATGCCAATGCAGGTGGAAGACGGTCTGGCCGGCGCCGGGGCCTACGTTGACGACGACGCGATAGTCGGTCAAGCCTACGCGCTCGGCCGTCTGCGCGACGAACTCGAGCATCCGTTTCGTCTCGTCGGGGTCGAGCTCGCCGACGTCACGGAACGTGTCCACGTGATGCTCGGGCAGCACGAGCACGTGCACCGGCGCCTGCGGGTTGACGTCCGCGATGGCGACGAACCCGTCGGCGCGGTGCAGGTGGTCCCCGTCCGCGACCAGCTTGCAGAAGAGGCACCCCTCACGCTGCACGAGCAACGATGCCCTCCTCGGTGACACGCGCAGCGCGGACGTGGACGAGCACGCCGACGGGTGCGTCGAGGAGCCAAGGCGTGTAGTCGTCGCCGTAGCCCCGCCCCGGCCGGTCGACGAGCACGACGTCCTCACGCTTCCGGCTCCAGCGCCGCAGGCACAGGTCGTGGGAGAGCGCCCGGAGGCGGGCCGAGCGGTCCTTCTTGACCTGCGGCGGCACCGGGTCGCTGGCGGCGGTGACCGTCCCAGGCCGCGGCGAGTAGGGGAAGACGTGCACCTTGGTCAGACCTGCCTCCTCGACGGTGCGGAGCGTGCGCTCGAACGCGAGCTCGTCCTCTGCCGGGAAGCCGACGATCACGTCGCTCGTCAGGTTGAAGTCGCCGGCGAGCGGTGCGAGCCGGCGGAGGAAGATCTCGGTGGTGTAGCGCCGGCTCATCGCACGCAGCACGCCGTCGTCGCCCGACTGCAGCGGGACGTGCAGGTGGCGGCTCACGGTCGGCGTCTCGCGGAGCGCGTCCACCAGGGCACTGGAGACGTGGTTGATCTCGATCGACGAGAGCCGGAGCCGTTGCAGGCCTGGCGTCGCACCGAGCTCGCGCACGAGCCGCGGCAGGTCGTACCCGGCAGCCCGGTCGCGGAAGCAGCCCAGGTTGATCCCGGTGAGCACGACCTCCCGATGACCTTGCGCGACGCGCCGGCGCACCTCCGCCAGCACCGCCGCAGCGCTGCGGCTGCGCGACGTGCCGCGCACGATCGGGATGACGCAGAAGTTGCACGAGAACGAGCAGCCGTCCTGGATCTTCACGAACGCGCGCACGCGGTCGAGGCGGGCGTCTGCCTGGACGCAGCCGATCGCGCCGACGTCGCCGGCGACGAACGCGGCGGTCTCCTCGCTGCGGCGCCCGACCACCGTGACGTTGCCCGGCAGCCCGGCGAACCCGCCGCCCGCGAGATTCGCGCCGCAGCCCGTGAGGTACACGCGGCCGTGCGTGCGCGCAGCACGCGCAGCCGCCTTGCGGCTCTTCGCGACGGCCTCGTTCGTGACGCAGCAGGTGCTGATCACGGCCACGTCTGCAGGCCCGGCGACCTCCTCCCGGTGGCCGCCGGCGAGCAGCGCCTCGCGCACCTCGTGCGCGTCGGCGTGGGAGACCTTGCAGCCGAGGAAGTCCACGCGGAAGCTCGCCACGCGGGGATCGTATGTCGCTCTCAGCCGCGGCGGTGCACATCGGCGGCCCAGCCGTCGAGCGACGTGCGCGCGACGTGCCGGTAGCCGTCCAGCCTCGGCTGCTCGGCCGCGAAGTACCCGGACGTGAGCAGGACCTCGGCATCGACGCGCGTCGGCAGCGCCCGCACCGCGTCGAGGGAGATGTTCGCGACCACGAGCGAGGCTGCCGGGAGCCCGCCGTCCGGCTCGACGAGCCGCACGTCGAGCTCGACGCCGTTCCGCTCGGCGTTCTCCTCCGTGGCCGCGATCGACGGGAGCTCGACGTCGACGGCCACGACCGGCGCATAGCCGAGGAGCGCGGCCGCGATCGCGAGCACGCCAGAGCCGCAGCCGACGTCGAGGATGGGCTGTGGCTCGACCTCCTGCAGCGCCTGCAGGCACAGCTGCGTCGTGGGGTGCGAGCCGGTCCCGAACGCGCGGCCGGGATCGATCACCACCGCGACCGCGTCGGCGTCGGGCGACTCCCACGGCGGGCCGACCCACAACCGCCCGACGCGCACGGGCCGGTGAAACGCGCGCCACTTCTCCTCCCAGCCGCCTTCGACGTCCGCACCGCGTGCGCCCGCGAAGAACGCCCAGAGCCGCTCCTCGCCCGCCGCGTCCGTGTACGCCGCGAGCTCCGTGCCCTCGGGACGGTCGACCTCCTCGAAGCCCTCCGGGAAGAGCTCGATCATCGTCGCGCGCGCCTCTTCCAGCCGCGCCGGCTCGACCTCGATCGCAACCCGGCGAAGGAGGCTCAGCGGAACGCGCTCTTCAGCTTCTCGAAGAAGCTCTCGTCGTGGCGATAGGTGTGCTCGTCACTGTGCGCCTCGAACTCTTCGAGCAGCCGGCGCTGCTCCTCGTTCAGTCGCCGGGGCACCGAGACGTTGACGAGCACGCGCTGGTCGCCGTGCCCGAAGCCCTGCAGGACCGGCATTCCCTTGCCTCGCAGGACCTTGACCTCCCCGGGCTGCGTCCCCGGCGGCAACTCGAGCTCGACCTGGCCGTCGAGGGTGTCGACCGTCTTCGTCACGCCGAGCGCAGCCTCGACGATCGTCAGGTCGACCTGGGAGAAGATGTCGTTGCCCTCGCGCACGAAGCGCGGGTCGGGCTTGACCCGCACGAGCACGTAGACGTCGCCCGAGCGCCCTCCGCCCGGCCCCGCGTGCCCTTCGCCCGACAGACGGATCCGCTGGCCGTCGTGGATCCCGGCCGGGACCTCGACCGAGAGCTCGCGCTGCTCCAGCACGCGCCCCGCGCCCTCGCACTGCGGGCACGGATGCTCGACCACGACGCCGCGCCCGCGGCACTGCGGGCATGGCTGCGCGCGCACGAACTCGCCGAAGACGCTCCGCGAGACCTGGTGCAGCTGACCGGTGCCTTCACAGCGGTCGCAGCGGATCGGCTCGGTCCCGGGCTCGACCCCGTCGCCGCCGCACACCGAGCAGGGAACGGCGATCTCGAACGGCACCGCCACGCTGGTGCCGCGCGCAGCGTCGGCGAGCTCGATCAGGACCTCGGCGGCGACGTCCGCGCCGCGTCCCCGCCGCGCCGCGCCGCGCATCGCCCCTCCGAAGACATCGTCGCCGAAGAAGGCGGCGAAGAGGTCGCCGAGCCCGCCCATGTCGAAGTGCGTGGGCTGGAAGCCGCCGCTCCGCAGGCCCGCATGCCCGTAGCGGTCGTACAGCGCCCGGGTCTCTGAGCTCGACAGCACCTCGTACGCCTCTGTCACCTCGCGGAAGCGCGCCTCCGCATCCGGCTCCTGGGAGACGTCGGGGTGGAGCTGTCGGGCGAGGCGTCGGAACGCCTTCTTGATCGCGGCCTCGTCGGCGTCGCGGGAGACGCCGAGCAGCTCGTAGTAGTCGCGGTCGGTCGTCGCCATCAGTCGTCCGCGTACACGTCCTCGACGAAGCGCGAGAGCTCGTGCGCCGCCGAGCGGACGGAGCGGAGCGCCTTCTCGTAGTCCATGCGCAGCGGGCCGAGCAGGCTGACGGCACCCAGCGTGCGGTGCGACAGGCCGTACGTCGCGCCGACGAGCGCGAGCTCGCGCAGGGCCGGCTGCTCGAGCTCCTCCCCGACGCGGGCGAACGGTCGCCGCGGATCGAGCCGCTGCGCCAGGACGTCGAGCAACGCCGCCCGCCGCTCGAGCGCGTCCATCAGGCTGCGGTAGGCGCCGATCTCCTCCGTGCGCATCTCGTCGAGCAGCCCGGCCGCCCCGCCGATGTACAGCTCGCGCTCGTCGTCGGACGCGTGGTCGAACGCCTCGCGGAGCACGAGCAGGAACGCCGCCTCCCGCGAGCCGAGACCGGGCTCGTCGAAGATGTGCTTGACCGCCCGCGAGCCGGGCCGCGCGCCGACGAGCCGCTCCGAGAGGTAGTCGCCGGCCCATGACACGAGCCCTGGGTCGACCGGCTCCGGGAACGAGTAGCGGAGGCTCGTCACGGTGCCCGTCGACATGATCACGACCACCATCACGACGTCGGGCTGCAGCAGCAACACGCGCACGTCGCGCACCGTGGCCGCGCGCAGGGGCGGCGCCGAGACGAGCGCAAGCAGACGGGTCACGTGCGACAGCGCCTCCGTCGTCGCCTGCAGCGCCTCGTCGACGCGCGCCCGTTCGACGTGCAGCCCCAGCCCGAACTCGTCGGGCCGAAGGTCGTCGCGGAGGAGCAGCTCGTCGACGTATGCCCGGTAGCCCACCTCGGTCGGCACCCGACCGGCAGACGTGTGCGGATGCATGAGCAGCCCGAGCCGTTCGAGCTCCGCGAGCTCCGCCCGGACGGTCGACGGCGAGACCGCGAGCGATGCCCGCTCGACGAGCGAGCGCGAGCCCACGGGCTGGCCCGTCGCCACGTACTCCTCCACGACGTGGCGGAGGAGGTCGCGCTGCCGCTCGGTCAGGACGATCGTCACACCGTCATGGTAGGCGGCTCCGTCGACGTGAGGAGCTGCGCCGTGACGCCCCCGCCGAGGAAGCGGCCCCGGCGGGTGAGCGTGAGTCGCCCGCCGTCGTTCACGGCCAACCCGGCTCTCGTCAGCCGCTCAAGCTCGGCGCCGTCCACGGCGCGCTCCAGCCCTGCGAGGGCCAGGGGCTCGTCGAGTCGCAGCCCGAGCATCAGCCGTTCCGTGGCGCGGACGTCGTCGTCGAGCGCTTCCACCTCCCTGGAGGGGCGCTCGCCCCGGCCGAGAGCCGAGAGGTAGCGGGAGAGCGACGGCGCGTTGCGCCAGCGCCGGTCCCCGATTGTGCTGACTGCGCCGACACCGAGGCCGAGGTAGTCGTGCCCGAGCCAGTAGCCGAGGTTGTGCCGCGCTCGCAGATCCCGGCCGCCGGCATGCTCGGGGAGGCGGCAGAAGCTCGCCGTCTCGTACCAGCGGTAGCCGGCCTCGGTCAGCCGCTCGACGACCTGCTCGAAGTACGTCTCCATGGCCTCGGCCTGCCGTGCGAGCTCCGGTCCGTGGGCGTGCGTGAAGCGCGTGCCGGGCTTCGCCTCCAGCTCGTACGCGGAGATGTGCTCGGGCTCGAGCGACAGGGCCTCGGTGAGGTCGCGGGCCAGGTGGGCGGCGCTCTGGCCGGGGATCCCGTAGACGAGGTCGAGCGAGATGTTGTCGATCCCGGCATCACGAAGACGGTGCACGGCGCGCCGGACGTCGTCGGGCCCCGCGCGGCGCTCGAGCACGTCCAGAAGGTGCATGTGGAACGTTTGTGCGCCGATCGACACACGATCGGCGCGGTTTCGTGCGAGAACGCGGGCGAGCGCGTGCGTCACGGTCTCCGGATTGGCCTCGACGGTCAGCTCATCCGTGTCGGGAAGCCCGTCGAGCAGGCGCTCGAGCGCCGGGACGGCGGTCAGCGTCGGCGTGCCGCCGCCGAGGTACACGGACGTCGGTCGGGCTGCGAGCAACGCCCGCTCGAGCTCGAGCTCGCCGAGCAGGGCCTCGACGTAGCGTCTGTGCTCGCCCTCCCGCCCGACGACGGTGACGAAGTCGCAGTACCCGCAGCGGGAGGAGCAGAACGGCAGGTGCAGATAGAGGTGCTCGGCCGGCATCGCGCGAGGCGCTACCGCTTCGCGGTCTCGTTCAGGTTCAGCACGGCGAGGAACGCCTCCTGCGGCACCTCGACGCCGCCCACCTGCTTCATCCGCTTCTTGCCGGCCTTCTGCTTCTCGAGCAGCTTCCGCTTCCGGGTGATGTCGCCCCCGTAGCACTTGGCGAGCACGTCCTTACGGCGCGCCTTGACGGTCTCGCGCGCGATGATCCGCGCTCCGATCGCAGCCTGGATCGCGACGTCGAACATCTGACGCGGGATCTCCTCACGCAGCTTCTCGACCAGCTGCTTGCCGCGCTCGTAGGCGAAGTCGCGGTGGAGGATCAGCGAGAGGGCGTCGACGGGCTCGCCGCCGACGAGGATGTCGACGCGCGCCAGGTTGCCCGGGCGGAAGCCCGAGAGGTCGTAGTCGAAGCTGGCGTAGCCGCGGGTGCGCGACTTCAGCTGGTCGTAGTAGTCGAGCACGATCTCCGCGAGCGGCAGCTCGTAGGTGAGGTGGACGCGCTCGGGCGAGAGGTACTCGAGCTGGTCGAAGCGCCCCCGGCGATCGTTGTTCAACTCCATGACCGTGCCCACGAACTCCTTGGGGACGATGATCGACGCCTTGATGTACGGCTCCTCCACCTCGTCGAACGCGTCGGGCAGGTCGGCCGGCGTGTGCACCTCGACCCACTCCCCGTTCACCGGCTTGACGCGGTAGGCGACGTTCGGCGCGGTCACGAGCAGGTCGAGGTCGAACTCGCGCTCGAGCCGCTCGCGGACGATCTCCATGTGCAGGAGGCCGAGGAAGCCGCAGCGAAAACCGAAGCCGAGCGCCTGCGACGTCTCCGGCTCGTAGAACAGCGCCGCGTCGTTCAGCTTCAGCTTCTCGAGCGCGTCGCGGAGCTCCGGATAGTCGTCCGACTCGGTGGGGAAGAGGCCGGCGAAGACCATCGGCTTCACGTCCTTGTAGCCCGGCAGCGCCTCACGCGCCGGGCGGGCCTCGGCGGTGAGCGTGTCGCCGACCCGCAGCTCGGAGACGTCCTTCAGGCCGGTGACGACGTACCCGACCTCGCCGGCGGAGAGCTCCTCTACCGGCCGCATCGACGGCGACATGAAGCCGATCTCCTGCGCTTCGAAGCGGGTGCCGAGCGCCATCGCGCGGAGCTGCTCGCGGCGGTGGAACACACCGTCGACAACGCGGACGAACGCGACGACACCTCGGTACTGGTCGTACGAGGAATCGAAGATCAGCGCGCGCGGCGGCGCGGCCGGGTCGCCGGCCGGCGGCGGGATGCGGTCGATGATCCCGTCGAGCACCTCCGCCACCCCCTGCCCGGTCTTCGCCGAGATGCGGAGCACCCGGTCTGCGTCCTCGCCGATCAGGTCGGCGACCTCGGCGGCGGAGCCGTCGGGATCCGCCTGCGGCAGGTCGATCTTGTTCACGACGGGCACGATCTCGAGGTTGTTCTCGATCGCCAGGTACGCATTCGCGAGCGTCTGCGCCTCGATCCCCTGCGCCGCGTCGACGACGAGCAGCGCTCCCTCGCAGGCCTGCAGCGAGCGGGAGACCTCGTAGGTGAAGTCGACGTGGCCGGGAGTGTCGATCAGATTCAGCTCGTGCCCCTTCCACTGCACGCGCACCGCCTGGGCCTTGATCGTGATCCCGCGCTCGCGCTCGAGCTCCATCGAGTCGAGGAGCTGGTCGCGCATCTCGCGCGCCGAGACCGTGTCCGTGAGCTGCAGGATGCGGTCGGCAAGCGTCGACTTGCCGTGGTCGATGTGCGCGATGATCGAGAAGTTGCGGATGTGCTGCTGGTCCATGAGAGGGTCAGCCGCGGGTGAAGCGGCTTCGCAAGGAGAGTAGCGCCCGCATCTCGCGCACCCGCAGCGCCGCACAGCCTCCGAGATAGACGGCAGCGGCGAGCGCAAGCGCCGGCAGGAGCGAGACGAGCTGGCCGCCGAGCGAGCGGCCGACGGCCGCGTCGAGCGGCTTCCAGACGGCGAAGGCGACCCCGCCGGCGACGACCGAGCACACGAGCACCCGTACGAACGAGTCGGCGACGGCGCCGAAGTCGATGCGGCCGATCCGGCGGCGCATCAGGACGAGCAGCGCGGCTGTTCCCGCGAGGTTGACGATCGACGTCGAGAGCGGGATGCCCCACGTTCCGAGCGGAGAGAACGCGACGTCGAGAAGGCCGTTGACGAACAGGTTCCCGAGCGCCACGACCGTGGGCAGCCAGTTCTCCTGCAGGCTGAAGAAGGAGCGGTTGAGCATCAGCATGGTGCCGTTGAACGTCAGCCCGGCCGAGAACGCGGCGAGGCAGGCAGCGACCACCGGCGTCTGTGACGGCGTGAAGGCGCCGCGCTGGTAGATCAACCGCGTCAGCGGCTCCGCGAGGACCGCCGAGACGACGCTCGCCGGGACGAGCAGGAAAGCGATCTGGCGCAGGCCGAGGGACGTGGTCGCACGGAATCCGTCGAGGTCGTTGCGCGACGCGTAGCGCGCCAGCGACGGGAAGAGCACGGTCGCGATCGCCACCGAGAACATCCCCTGGGGAAGCATGTAGATGCGGAACGCCGCGTCGATCGACGCAGGCGCATTCGAGTTGATCAGCCAGCCGCCGATCACACCGTCGATCAGCGCGTTGATGTTGATCAGGCCGAGGCCGAGCGTCACCGGCAGCATCAGCCGGAACACCTGCCGCACAGCGGGGTCCCGCCAGTCGAGCACGACCCGCAGCCGCCCATCGAGGCCGCGCAGCCACGGGATCGGCAACAGCACCTGCACGACCGTGCCCGCGAGGATCGACCCGGCGTAGACGTACAGCTTGTGGTCCTCGCCGTGCACGTGCGGCACGCCGAAGACGAGCCCCAGGATTATCACGACGTTCCACGCGACCGGCGTCAGGGCGGGCACCGAGAACTCGTCGTAGGTGTTGAGGATCCCTACGACGATCCCGGAGACGCCGAGCAGGGCGACGATCGGGAAGAGGAGCTGTGAGAGGCCGATCAGCAGCGAGTGGTAGTGCGGGTAGAGCGGCGGCATCAGCCACCGTGCCGAGAGGATGAAGAGCGCGCTGACCGCGCCCAGCCCGAGCGTCGTCAGCCAGAACAGGGTCGAGGCGACCCGCCAGGCACGCTTACGCTCGCCTTTCTCGATCAGGTCGCTGAAGACCGGCACGAACGCCGACGAGAGCGCCGCGTCTGCGACGAGGGCCCGCACGGTGTTCGGGACGAGAAACGCGATCTGGAAGGCGTTGACCCGGCCGGTCGTGCCGAAGTAGTTCTTCGCCACGACCTCCCGGAAGAGGCCGAGCACGCGCGAGATCCCGGTGGCGACGGAGAAGATCGCGGTCGAGAGGGCGAGCCGGCGATGCGGACGCTCCGCGTTCTCGGCCGCAGCGACGATCCGCGGTCTCGCCGGGGCCGCTCGTGGTCGCGTCGTCGGCCACCGGAGCGAACGTTACGCGGCGGTTCGGCGGCAGCGGGCCTCTGCTACCGTTTCCCGCGCCCGCTCCGACGAGCCGGGCTCCTACCGAGATGCCGAACATCAAGCAGCAGCGCAAGCGCGTCCGGATCGCCGCCGAGGAGCGGCTCGAGAACCTGCGCTATCGCTCGACGATCAAGACGCTGACGAAGCGCCTCTCGACCGCGGTCGAGGCGGGCGACGCCGCGACGGCCGAGGAGGAGCACCGGAGCCTCGTCCGGCTGATCGACCGGGCCGTCAGTCGCGGCGCCCTGCACCGCAACGCGGGTGCCCGCAAGAAGTCGCAGGCGGCGAGGATCGCCGCTGGCTCCGGCTCCGAGTAGAAGCGTCGCTAGGCCGGTTCCCGGCGCCGCGACGACTCGGCGGTGATCTCGACGAGCGCCAGCTCGAGCTCGAGCTCGTTGGCGAGCCTCGAGCCGCCTTTCAGCGCGTGGTCGAGGCGGGCGAGCCGGATCACGGCGGCGTCGAGCTCCTCGCCGCTGAAGTTCCGGATCTGCGCGTAGAGCTTCTGCGCCGGGTACGGCTTCAAGCCGAGCGTGGACGCCGCATCGGCCGCCGAGGTGCCGTCCGCCTCGAGGCGATGGGCTGCGCGGGCGTTTCGCACGTGCTTCGTGAGGCTCGAGACGAGCCTCGGGATCGTGCGCGAGACCGGGTCGCCGGTGCGGTCGAGCATTCGCTCGGCGGCGCGCAGGACGCCGCCGACGTCGCGCGATCCCCAGGCGTCGGTGACGTCCCAGGGAGGCGTGTCTGCGCGTGGCGCGACGAGCGCCTCGACGTCCGCGGCCGACACCTCCGCGCCGGCGGCCCACGTCGCGATCTTCTCCACCTCACCGGCGAGCTCGTACGGGTCGTCGCCGACCAGCTCGGCGAGGAGACGGCACGCCTCCGGCTCGGCGTGCACGCCGTTGAGCTTGAACTGCTCGGCGAGCCAGCGCGGCACGGCCTTGGTCGAGACGTCCCAGACGAGCACGTCGCCGTGGCCGGTGACCGCCTTCGCGACGGGCGAGTCCTTCCTGAGCTCCCCGCCGACGAGCGCGAGTGTCGTGTCCGGCGTCGGCGCCGCGAGGTACGCGGCGACCGCCTTCGCATCCGGCGCCTTCCAGGCCTCGACGCCCTCGACGAGCACCAGCCTGCGCGGCACCGAACAGCCCGAGCGCGTTGCACGCGGAAACGGCGTCCTCGCCACTCGCCACCGCCGCGTCGTGCACCTCGGTCGCCTCGGCGTCGAACCGCGCCCGCAGGCGGGCGACGGCCCGGTCGACCTTCGGCCGGTCGCTCCCGGCGATCAGGTAGGCGGGCTTCAGCTCGTCGGCCACCGCCGAAGCATAGGCTCACGGATCGTCACGTCGTCCGGGGCCTCAACCGGCGGAGGAGGAGCCCGGCGGCAACGAGGGCGCCCGAGGCGGCGACCGCCGCGGCGGCGCCGTTTGCCTGGGCGAACGGGATCGCGGCGACGGCACCGGCGCAGCGTGCGATGTAGGCGGCGACGAGGCCGTTTGCCGACGCGAGCACTCCTGCAAGCGGCGGCGAGAGCTCGTCGAGGATCGCGGTTGCGAACGCCAGGCCGAGGAGCGGGCCGACCGCCGCTTCCACGAGCGCGTTCGCGAGCACCCCGAGGAGCGGCACCGCGCCGAACTGCACCCAGAGGATCGGCGCCGTCGCGACCCCGCAGGCGACGGCGATCGCGACCGGCCCGCGCAGGCGAGACGGCAGGGGATAGCCCTCGAGCGCCCGGGCCATCGGCCTGCCCAGCACGAAGATCGCGACCACGGCGACGAACGACAGCTGGAAGCCCGGGTCGAACAGGGCGTACGGATTCCAGCCGAGCAGGACGACGGCCGCGAGCAGCAGGGCATGCCACCCATCGCGTTCGCGCCCCAGCAGCCACGCCACCGAGACGGCGCTGCCGGACACCGCCGCCCGGATCACCGACGGCTGAGGGCCGACCGCCAGCACGTAGGCGCCGATCGCCGCGAGCGCGCCGACGTGCGACCACGCCCGAGGTACTCCGAGCACGAGCCCGAGCCCGAGCAGGCCGGCGACGAGCAGCACGACGTTCTCGCCGCTGACCGCGAGGAGGTGGTACAAGCCCGAGCGGCGGAACGCCTGCTTCAGCCCGTCCGAGAGCCCGGCGTCGTCGCCGAGGACGATCCCCTCGACGAGCGCACGGCGCTGCCCGCCCAGCCCGGGTGTCGACGCGCGCCGCAACCAGTTTCGGAGCCGGTCGCCGACGCCGCCGAGACCCCCGCGTCGCCCGACGACCGTGAACCGGTCGACGCGCAGCACGACATGAATCCCCTGGCGCCGGAGCCAGGTGCGCTCGTCGAAGCCGTGCGCTGGACCGCGCGGAGCGGTGATGCGGACGAGCAGGCGCACACGGGCACCCTGCGGCGGGGCGCGACCGAGCGGCAGCTCCAGCTCGACGCGCTCGTCGAGCGGCCGCCCTTCGAACGACCGCGCCAGGGCGAGCTGCCGTTGGGCGAACGCACCCGGCCGCGGCTCGGTGGTCGTCACCGCGACGAGGTCGCCGGCGCGCCCGATCTCCGCCGCGAGCACACTGCGGTCGAGCGCGTCGAGCCGAACGCCTCCCCACCACCAGCCGAGCGACCCGGCGAGCGCCGCTGCGACGGCGAGCTGCGAGCCCCGGGGGAGGACGAGCGCGAGTGCCGGAAGGAGCGCGAGCAGGAGCACGCCCTCTTCCCGTGGGCGAACGAGGTTGGCGAGAGCGAGGCCGAGCACGGCGGCGCCGAGCACGACCTGCGCGGGGAGGATCCGGCTCACGGCACGACCAGCCCCTGCAGCTCGGCGATTCGCGCCGGACCGATCCCCGGGATCGCGTCGAGCTCGTCGACCGACCTGAAGGCGCCGTGCTGCGACCGGTAGCCGACGATCTTCTGGGCGGTCACCGGCCCGATCCCCGGCAGCGAGTCGAGCTGCTCGGCGGTGGCGGAGCTGAGCGACACGGGCCCGGCAGGCAACGCATCGCCGGCAGGTGCGGCGGTGGCCTGGCCGGCCGCCGCGTGCGACGGCACGAGCACCTGCTGGCCGTCCGAGACCGGTGCGGCGAGGTTGACGCCGTTGCGGTCGGCGGTCCGGGCGAAGCCGCCGGCTCGCGCGACCGCGTCGGCGACCCGCGAGCCGGGCGGCAGCCGGACGAGGCCGGCGCGCCGCACGGCGCCGGCCACGTCGACGACGAGGAGCGGCGTCCGTGCCCGCGCGCCGCTCATCGACGCCCCGACCGCCACCGGTTGCACGCGCAGCGCCGGCAGCCCGCCCGCACCGGCGGAGGCCGCGTGGGCGTGGCGCCAGACGAGCACGCAAGCAACGAGGGCGGCCAGCGAGAGGGCGAGGACGCGACGGCCGGTCACTCCGAGCGGCAGGGCGGGCACGTCTCCACCCTGCCGGGGAGGGTGTCACGCGTGGGAGACCGGTTCGTCACGAATGCGTGACGATCGCTCCACAGGTTCCTCCGCGCTAGACGACGATGTTGACGAGCTTGTCCGGGACGACGACGACGCGGCGTTCGGGCGCGCCGTCGACGTGCGCCTGCACCCGCTCGGAGGACCGCGCGAGCTCGACGAGCTCCTCCTCGGACAGCCCTGCAGGCACCGAGATCCGGTCCCGGACCTTGCCGTTCACCTGAAGCACGAGCTCGATCGTCGCGCGCTCGAGCAGCGCCGGCTCGGCCACCGGCCACGGCGACTCCCACAGCCGCCCGTCTCCGCCCAGGAGCTCCCACAGCTCCTCGCACACGTGCGGCGCCCACGGCTGCAGCAGCGACACGGCCGTCTCCGCGGCGAAGCGGGCCGCGGGGTCGTCGGGCGCCTTCGACAGCTCGTTGATCAGCTCCATCACGGCGGAGATCGGCGTGTTGAAGACGAAGCGGCGGCCGACGTCGTCGGTGACGCGGTGGATCGTCTCGTGCGCCTTCCGGGCGAGCGCCGTGCCCACGCCCGAGGGCGACGCCGGCCGCAGGGCGGCCTCGCCGACAACGCGCCAGAGCCGCCGCAGGAAGCGCACCATCGCCTCGATCCCGTCGGGCGTCCAGTCGATGTCCTGGTCGGCGGGGCCCTGGAAGAGGATGTAGATGCGGATCGGGTCGGCGCCGAACTGGTCGACGAGCTCGTCGGGCGAGACGCCGCTCAGCGACTTCGACATCTTCTTGCCGTCCAGCCGCACCCAGCCCTGGTGGAAGAGCCGCTGGAACGGCTCGCGCACGCCGAGCAGACCCCAGTCGTTCAGCGCCTTGCAGAAGAAGCGCGAGTAGAGCAGGTGGCCCTTCGCGTGGTCGATGCCGCCGATGTACTGGTCGATCGGCATCCACGCGTCCGCGATCGAACGGTCGAACGGCGCGCGGTCGTTGTGCGGGTCGGTGTAGCGCAGGTAGTACCAGGACGAGTCGACGAAGGTGTCCATCGTGTCGGCCTCGCGGCGGCCCGGCCCGCCGCAGCGCGGGCACGGCACGTTCATGAACTCCTCGTTGGTGGCGAGGGGCGGGTGGCCCTTCGGGCGGTAGTCCGAGACCTCGGGCAGCAGGACCGGCAGCTCGTCCTCGGGCACCGGCACGATCCCGCAGCCCTCACAGTAGACGACCGGGATCGGGGCGCCCCAGTAGCGCTGGCGCGAGAAGCTCCAGTCGCGCAGGCGGAAGCTGATCGCAGGCCGGCCGCGACCGTGCTCGCCGAGCCAGGCGGTGATCGCTCCGACAGCCTCGCGCCAGGGCAAGCCGTCGAACTGCGCCGAGTTGACGAGAGCGCCGTCGTCGTCGATCACCGGCACGACCGGCAGGCCGTAGACCTCGGCGAACTCACGGTCGCGCTCGTCGTGGGCCGGCACGGCCATGATCGCGCCCGTTCCGTACTCCATCAGCACGTAATCCGCGACCCAGATCGGGATCGGCTCGCCGGTCGCCGGGTTGATCGCCGAGCGACCCGTGAAGACGCCGGTCTTCTCGCGCTGCTCGCGTTCCTCGGTGGGACGCGCCGCCGCGACGCGCGCATACCCAAGCACGTCGTCGGCGAGCTCGGTGCCCTCGACGAGCCGTTCGAGGAGCGGCGACTCGGGCGCGACGACGAAGAAGGTCGCGCCGAAGAGCGTGTCGGGCCGCGTCGTGAAGACGGGGATGTCGAGGTCGAGCTCCGGGACACGGAAGAGCAGCTCGGCGCCTTCCGAGCGTCCGATCCACGCCGTCTGGATCTTCTTCGTGCGTGCCGGCCAGTCGATCGTGTCGAGGTCGTCGAGCAGCTGGTCGGCGTACGCGGTGATCTTGAAGAACCACTGCGCCATGTTCCGCGCCTCGACGACGAAGCCACATCGCCAGCAGCGACCGTCGACGACGTGCTCGTTCGCGAGCACGGTCTGGTCGTTCGGGCACCAGTTGACCGGCGCCTCCTTGCGATAGACGAGCCCGTGCTCGAGGAACTTCAGGAACAGCCACTGCGTCCACCTGTAGTAGGTCGGCTCGTGCGCCGACACCTCGCGCTGCCAGTCGATCGCCCAGCCCATCCGACGCATCTGCCGCTCGATCGAGGCGATGTTGCGCTCGATGATCTCGAGCGGTTTCCCACCCTCCTTGATCGCGGCGTTCTCGGCGGGGAGCCCGAACGAGTCGAAGCCCATCGGGCGCAGCACCTTGGAGCCGTTGCGGCGCTGGAAGTGCGTGACGATGTCCCCCAGCGTGTAGTTGAGGACGTGCCCCATGTGCAGATGCCCGGACGGGTACGGGAGCATCTCCAGCTGGTAGAAGCAGCGTTCCCCGGGCTCCGGATCGTCGACGTGGAACGACTGCTCGTCCTCCCAGACGCGCTGCCAGCGCTCCTCGATCCTGTGTGGGTCGTACTCAGCCATCGCGCGAACCGTCCTCAGAGACGAAAAAGCCTCTCGAACGAGAGGCCGTGGGAAGCCGACGCGGGCCCTCGCCCGCGGTGCTCCCTGCCCTACGTAAGCAGCAGAACCATCTGCGGGAATCTTAGCGCCGCAGGCGGCGCGGCGCCCACCAGTTCCAGTCGCCGAGGAGGGCCATCAGGCTCGGCACGAGCAGGGCTCGGACGACCGTCGCGTCGATCACCACGGCGAGCGCGATGCCGATCCCGACCTCCTTCACGATCAGCACCCCGGAGGTCGCGAACGATCCGACCGCGACGCAGAAGAGCAGTGCAGCGGCGGTCACCACGCGGCCGGTGCGCTCGAGCCCGCGTGCGACCGCCTCACGATTCGGCAGCCCGTCGTCGTGCTCCTCCCGGATCCGCGCCAGCAGGAAGACGCCGTAGTCGGTGGCGAGGCCGAACGCGATCGCCGCGAGCAGGACGGGCTGGGTCAGCTCGAGCGCGCCTTCGCTCCGGTAGCCGAGCAGCCCTTCGAGCCGTCCGTCCTGGAAGACGAAGACGAGGATCCCGAACGCCGCCACGAGCCCCAGCGCGTTCATCACCACCGCCTTCAAGGGCAGGACGAACGACCGCGTGACGAGAAAGAGCAGCACGAGGACCGACGCGACGAGGATGCCGAGCGCGAGCGGCAGGTGGCGAAGCAGTGTCCTCGACGTGTCGATGAACCACGCCGTCCGGCCGCCCACGGACGTCCCGGGAATGCGGCGGATCGCCCGGACGAGCGCCTTCGTCGGAGCGGCCATCGCGTCCCCGCGCGGGACGACCTCGAAGGTCGAGAGCCCCGGCGAGATCGGCCGAAGCGACGAGACGCCGGCGACACCCGGCAGCGCCCGGACACGGCGGGCGACCGCTGCAGGCCTCGAGCCGCGGACGACGACATGCACCGGGGAATCGGTGCCGGCCGGGAAGTGCGCGCGCAGGAGGTCGGTCGCCCGGCGTGCGCTCGCCGACGCCGGGAGCACGCGCGCATCGATGCCCGTGAAGCGCACGCCGAGGAAGGGGAGGCCGAGCAGGATCACGAGCGTCGCGGATGCGGCGGCAACGAGGCCCGGCCGTCGCATCACGCCGTGCGCGAACCGGTACCAGCCACCCTCGTGCTCGGGCCGCGCGGCGAGCTCGGCGGCATGGCGGAAGCGGGCCGGCGAGAGCGCGTCGATGCGCCGCCCGAGCAGGGCGAAGAGCGCGGGCACGACGGCAAGAGCGACGACCCCGGCGAGCGGCGCGACGATGAGTCCTCCCACCGCCATCGAGCGGAGGAACCCGAGTGGGAAGGCGAGCAGTGAGCCGAACGCTGCGGCGACCGTGACGGCGCTGAACGCGACCGTTCGGCCGGCAGTCGCCACGGTCGCGCGGAGCGCCTCGGCGACGTCGTCGCGACGGGCGAGCTCCTCGCGGTAGCGCGAGACGAGCAGCAGGCTGTAGTCGATCGCGAGCCCGAGCCCTGCGCCGGTGACGAGGTTCAGCGCGAAGACCGAGATCGGTGCGACCACGTTCGCAACGCGGAGCAGCGCCAGCGTGGTCACGATCGAGAGCATCCCCGCGGCGAGCGGCAGCAGCGCCGCGACGAGACCGCGAAAGATCCAGAGGGCCATCAGGAGCAGGAGCGGGAAGGCGATCAGCTCGGCGCGGAAGAGATCGTGCTCGGACGCGCTCGTCACCTGCTCGTTCGCGACCGCCGTGCCCCCGACCTCGCCGGGGAGGCTCCGCGCGAGCCGCTTCGCGATCGAGCCGGTGTTGCCCACACCGGCGGCGAACGACGCCGTCACGAGCACGTACCTGCGATTGGACGAGACGGCCGCACGCGGCTGCACGAGCGCGATCGCCGGCTCCTTCCGGAGGTCCGCGGCGGCCCGCGCCGCCTGGCGCGGCGTCCCGACGACGAGGATCGACGGGCCGGGCACGACGCCGGAAGCGCGCTCGAGCAGCTGGAGCGTGCGGAAGCTCTCGGAGCTCTTGTCCTGGAAATCCGTGTCGCTCGAGCGGAGGTGCGCAGGCGTCGACGCACCGAACGCGGCCGCGACGACCGCGACCACGAGCGCCGCGAGGAGGACGCTGCGGGGCCTGCGCAGGACGACGTCGGCGAGCATCCGCAGCATGGTCGTGAGCACAATGCCGGACGTGACCCACCCGCTCGCGGATCTCCTGCCGGACAGCGCGCGCGTCGAGAACGGCGAGCTCCGGCTCGGCGGCGTCGGTGCGGCAGAGCTCGCGCGCGCCCACGGCACCCCCCTCGTCGTGTACGACGAGGAGACCCTGCGCGCGCAGGCCCGCGCGTACCGCGACGCCGCGCCCGGCGCGCTCGTCGTCTACGGGACCAAGGCGTTCCCGTCCGTCGCGGTGCTCCGCCTGCTCGCCGAGGAAGGTCTCGGCGCCGATGTCTCGACGGTGGGCGAGCTCGCGTTCGCCTTGCGCGCAGGCCTCACGGGCGAGCGTCTCGTCGTCCACGGCAACAACAAGGAGGACGAGCTGATCGAGGAGGCGATCGCGGCGGGGGCCCTGATCGTGCTCGACTCGCTCGACGAGCTCGAGCGCGTGCGGGCGGCCGGCGGCTCCCGGTTCCTCGTCCGCGTCACGCCCGGGATCGAGGCGGACACCCACGAGGCGGTCAAGACCGCGCACCACGGGTCGAAGTTCGGTCTACCGCCCGAGGACGCCGTCGAGGCGATCCGGCGGGCGCCAGATGCGGAGGGCCTGCACGTCCACGTCGGCTCGCAGTTGCAGCACTTCGGCGCATCGCTGATGACGGTCGACTGGGTCGCGCAGTTCTCGGCCCGGCTGCAGGCAGAGCTCGGCTGGGCGCCGCGCACGGTCGACCTCGGGGGCGGGCTCGGGGTTCGCCACGTCCCGGAGGAGCCGTCGTTCAGCGTGGCCGAGTTCGTCGGCGGCCTGACGGGCGAGCTGCGCCGCGCGTGGCAGCTGCAGGGCCTGCCGGAGCCGCAGCTCGTGCTCGAGCCGGGCCGGTCGCTCGTCTCGCGCGCCGGTGTGACGCTCTACACGGTCGGCGGGATCAAACGCGCCAGCGCGGCCACGACATACGTGACGGTCGACGGCGGCATGTCCGACAACCCACGGCCCGCGATGTACAACGCGCGCTACACCGCCCTGCTCGCGAACCGGGTCGACGAGCCCGTGGTCGGGGCGTTCGCGGTCGCCGGCAAGCACTGTGAGTCCGGCGACGTGCTGATCGAGCGGGTCGAGCTGCCCGAGCCCCGCCGCGGAGACCTGCTCGCGGTACCGGTGACGGGTGCGTACACGCTTGCGATGTCGTCGACCTACAACGCGGTGCCGCGGCCGGCCGCGGTCCTCGTCGGGAACGGCGAGGCCCGCGTGATCCGCCGCCGCGAGAGCGTCGACGACCTGCTCGCGCTCGAGGAGTAGCTACCCGGCGGCGACCGGTGAGAACGGGCACCGCTGATGCGGCGCCGGTGGGTCGAGCGCCAGCAGCTCGGGCACCGAGACGGCGCGAAGGCCGCGAAGCGCGATCGCCTGGAGGATCGAGGGCAAGGCACGCATGGTCGCTCGGTGGAGGTCGTGCATGATCACGATCGCCCCCGGCCGCAGGTACCGCTCGACGTTGCGCAAAACCGACGCCGCGGTCGCGCCGGGCAGGTCGTCGTGCGAGTCGACGTCCCAGAGCACGTCCACGAGGCCGAGCGAGCGCACCGTCACGTCGATCGCGGGCGAGCGTCGCTCGTAGGGCGGCCTGAACAACACCGACCGCACGCCCACCGCATCCCGGACCGCGTACTGCCCGCGCAGGAGCTCGAGCCACACGACCCACCCCGGCAGCCGCGTCAGGTCGGGGTGCGACCAGGTGTGGTTGCCCACGGCTCCGAGCCGGGCTTCTGCACGAGGCAGCTTCGGCCAGTACGCGACGCGGTCGCCGACGACGAAGAAGGTCGCGTGGGCGCTCGCGTGGCGAAGCTCGCGCAGGACCGCCGCGGTGTACCGCCCCGGGCCGTCGTCGAAGGTGAGGGCAATGACGTCGGACCTGCCGCCCCCGCAGCCGATCGCGCGACCCGCGTGGAGCGCCTCTGCGACTGCGCGTCGTTGAGCGGCGTGCGTCGGGAACACGGCCGTCTGCCCGGGCAGACGGGCCGCGACGGCCGGCGGCGCGGCGACGAGGAGAGCGAGCAGCGCGGCGAGCCCACGCGTCACGGGATCACGCTACATACGGGCGCGCAGCGCGAGCACGTCGTCGACGAACGGCTTGGTGACCTTGTACGGCCCGTGCGCGCGAACCGCCCGCTCGCCCTGGTACCACCCGGCGAGCGCGAGCTTCTCGCTCCCGTGGAACACCTGGAGCAGATGGCGCAGGTAGAGGACACCGACCTCGATGTCGCCGCTCACCGTGTGCGCGACCGGATGGCCGACGAGCACGGTCTCAACGTACGCGCGCGTCGTCGGCAGCGTCTGCAGGACGCCGCTCGCCCCCGCGTCCGACACGATCCGCGTCTGGTAGCCGGACTCCATCCAGGCGAGCGCGCGCACGAGGTGCGCGTCGACGCCGAGGCGGCTCGACCAGGCGTCGAGGAGGCCGCGCACGTCGGACCGCGACGCGGCGAGCGAGGCGGCCACGCTCGCCGCCGGCACATGCAGCCGCTGGCCGATCACGATCGGCTTCGCAGGGTCGATGTGATTCAGCGCCGCGAGCTTCGCGATCGTCGTGTGCGCGGCGGCGGCGATCGCCGTGAGGGTGTCCCCCACCTTCACGACGTGCGTCTGCAGGGAGACGGCGACCGCCGTCGACGTGGCGGGCCGCGGGGCCACCGGCACGCTGTCCCGGCGTGCGATCGTCGAGAGCGTGCGCGGCCCGAGCACCGCGTCCGCGCGCAGGTGGAGCGCCTGCTGGTAGCGCCGCAGGGCTGCTGCCGTCTCCGCACCGAGGTACCCGTCGAGCGCGCCGGTGTAGAAGCCGCGGCGTGTGAGCAGGAACTGGAGCACCGAGACGTCGAGGCCGAAGTCGCCGCGCCGCAGCACGCGCGAGCCGAAGAGCGGCCGGCCGAGTGGGCCGAGCGCAACGCGCGTGCGCGTGTCGGCATAGCCGATAGGGAGGCCGTGCTGACGCTGGAAGCGATGGATCGCCGCCGCCGTTCGCGGGCCGGAGATACCGTCGATCTGCGCGAGGTAGAGCCCGTGGGCGCGTAGGGCGACCTGCAACCCGGCGATCTGCGGGTTGACGCCCGCATGGGCGGCCGCGGGCAGTGCGAGCGCGGCCGCGACGACGATGAGCCCCAGACGGCGCACGAGTCGGGACCTTTCGCGCCCGTCCGCTCACCTCCTTCAGCGTCGTGCACGCCGGGCGAGCACGGCGGCGAGCGGGGAGGCGAGCATCAGCACGACGAGCGCGACCCCGAAGGCAAAGGTCGCAGGCCCTTGCCCGGCCCGCTCCACCCCGACGAGGTCGGGCAGGTACTCGAGCGCGAAGGCCCCGAGCAGCGCACCCCACGCCGAGCCGTAGAAGCCGACCGCCGCGGCCGCGACGAGGGTGAGCGAAAGACGGAGCGGGAACGCCCCCGCCGTCGCCTGCCCGAGCTGGAGCACGATCAGGCCGCCGCCGAGGCCTGCGCACGCGGCCGAGCAGAAGACGGCGGCGAGCGCGGGCAGCCGTGCGAAGCGCGCACGAGCCCCGAGCGCGGCAAGCAGGACGCACCCGGCGAGCACCCAGGCGACCGCGTAGTGCAGGCGGCCGCTCTCGCCGCGGGGCAGGACGACCTCGCCGTAGCGCGCGAGCACCTGCGGCAGCGTGATCGCGAGCCCGAGCGTGGGCAGCGCCAGGTACCGCCCGGGCCGCCCGAGCACGGGCACCGCGCTCAGCACGCCGACCGCGCCGCCCGCACCGGCTGCGGCGGGCAGGGCCGCAAGCTGCGGCACTCCGTGCCGGGCGGCAAGCAGAGCCGTCGTGTAGCCGCCGACGGCCATGAACGCGCCGTGGCCGAGCGAGATCCTGCCGCCGTGCCGCGCGAGCAGGCCGAGCCCGACGATCGCAACGAGGTCGGCAGCGACGGTGGTGAGCCGGGCCGTGTGCCGGACGGAGAGCACGAACGGCAGCCCGGCGAGCAGGAGCACGGCGACTCCGGCAAGCACGGCCCGCCTCTTCACGTGCGCCTCGCGAGGAGCGCGACGGCGAGGACGGCGAGGCCGGTCACCGGCCGCATGCCGCCGTGCAGCCAATGGACGTGCCGGCCGAGGAGCTCGAGCGCGACGCCGAGGCCGAGGCCGGCGGGGACGGCGCCCGCGGTCGAGCGGAGCCCGCCCGCGGCCGCGGCGGCGAGCGCGTAGAGCAGGCTCGTACGCAGCATGTCCGGCCGGAGGCCGAACGACGGTGCGGCGAGCACGCCGGCGACCGCGCCGAGCGATCCGGCGAGCCCCCAGGCCGTGGTCGTGAGCGCGCGGACCGGCACACCGGTGTAGCGGGCCGCGGCAGGGTTGGCGGCCGCCGCGCGCAGGCCGAGCCCGATCCTGCTGCGCCGGAGCAGCACCAGCACGAGTAGCGCCGCCGCCGATCCGACCAGGAAGATCCCGAGCTCGCGCCTGCCGGCAGTGACCCCGACGACGGTGACGGGACGCGCGGCGAACGGCTTCACGAACCTCCGGACATTCGGGCCCCAGATCCAGAGGTCGAGGCCGTTCACAGCGAGCAGGAGCCCGGCCGTCGCGAGTGTCGCGGCGAGCAACGGGCCTCCCTGCAGCGGCCGGACAAGCAGCGCGTGCACCGTCGCGCCGCCGGCGAACGACAGCGCGACGGTCACCCCGAAGGCGGGCCAGAACGCCCACCCGTGGCCGACGAGGCTCGCGCAACCGAACGCCGAGAGGGTCGCGAGCCCGCCCTGCGCCAGGTTGACGACGCCGCTCGCCCGATGGGCGAGCACGATCCCGAGCGCGAGTAGCGCGTAGACGGACCCCTCGGCGAGCCCGGCGACGACCTGCGCGACGACCCCGTTCACGCCGCGAGCCGGGCGCAGCCCGCCTCGAGCACGTAGCCGCGGGCCGCGGATTCGGACCCTCCGGCGGCCTCCTGCTCGGCGAGCAGCACGGCCGTCCCGCGCTCGTGCAACTCGAGCAGGCGCGCTCGCGGGCCGGGCGACGGCTCGTCGAAGAGGATCAGCCGCGGGTGCGCCATCAGCGCCCGGCCGAGAGCGAGCAGCTCCTGCTCGACCGCGGGCAGCGAGCCCGCACGACGCTCCCGGAGCTCGTAGAGCTCCGGGAACAGCTCGAACACGCGCACGAGGTCGCGCGAGGACGTGCCGCGGCGCACCCACGAGCCGACGCGCAGGTTGTCGAGCACGGACAGCGGCGCGAACGTGCCGCGGTCGGCCGGGATGTGCGCCACCCCTTCACGCGCGACGTGCTCGGGCGTGCGCGGTACGACGTGCTCACCGTCCAGCAGGACCTCGCCGTGCGTCCTCACGGTGCCGCAGATCGCGCGAAGGAGCGTCGTCTTGCCGGCGCCGTCGGCCCCCCGCACCGTGACGAGCTCGCCGTTCTCGACGGTGAGCGAGACGCCGTGCAACACCTTCTGCTCGCCGTAGCCCGCGTCGAGGCCGCGCAGCTCGAGCAGGGTCACGCCGCGGTCGACTCGGCGCCCAGGTAGGCCTCGATCACCGCCGGGTCGCGCTGGACCTCCTCCGGTGTGCCCTCCGCGATCTTCCGGCCGAAGTCGAGCACGTGGATCCGCTCGGCGAGCCCCATCACGAGCCCCATGTGGTGCTCGACGAGCAGGACGGTGAGATCGAAGTCGCCGCGCAGCGTGCGGATGAAGTCGCCGAGCGCCGAGACCTCCTCGTGGTTGAGCCCGCCGGCGGGCTCGTCGAGGAGCAGGAGGAGCGGCCGCGCGACCAGCGCGCGCGCGAGCTCGACGCGCTTCAACGTCC
Organism: uncultured Thermoleophilia bacterium; assembly: GCA_963725595.1. Taxonomy (GTDB): domain Bacteria; phylum Actinomycetota; class Thermoleophilia; order Gaiellales; family Gaiellaceae; genus PALSA-600. Next base: position 194,280 of record CAVRYT010000009.1, read on the forward strand.
CGAACGGCAGCCCTGCCGCCGGCCGGTGCGCGACGTCGGCGATGCCGACGTAGTCGAGCACCTCGAACGCACGCGCCACGACGTTGCCGCTGCGGAAGGGCCGCGTGCGGGTGTGCGCGCCGACGAGGACGTTGTCGAGGACACTCATCGACCGGAACAGCTCGACGTTCTGGAACGTTCGCGCGATGCCGCGGCGCACGACCCGGTGCGGCGGCGTCCGGAGCAGGCTCCTGCCCTCGAGCTCGAGCTCGCCCGAGTCGGGCCTGTACAGCCGCGTCACGACGTTGAAGAGCGTGGTCTTGCCCGCGCCGTTCGGGCCGATCAGGCCGACGATCTTCCCCTGCTCGACGTCGAGCGACACGTCGTCGATCGCGACGATGCCGCCGAAGCGGCGCGTGACGTTCCGGATCGAGAGGAGCGCCATCGAGCGTGACTCTATCGGCCTCTCGTGCGTTCTCCTCGAAAGGAGGCTCTATCGATGATGACGGCTTACCGCTCGAGACGGGCGCTCGCGATGCTGTTGGCGGCTGCAGCGGCCGGATGCCTGCTGTGGCTCGCCTCGCGCGTCGAGCGCGACACGCTGGGTGGCTACTGGGAGGCCTGCCTGCTCGTCGCGGCGGCGGGGCTCGTGATCGGGCTCGTCCAGATCCGCGGGCGCAGCGGCGACCCGCCGGCATTCCTCCTGCTCGTGTTCGTCCCGGTGCTCGTGGTCGCCGGCTGGGTGATCGTCGCCCAGCAGCCCGACGCGACGACGACGCGCGATCACGTGCTCGCGTGGTCGAAGGACATCGGCGTCGCCGACGTCGTCCGTTCGGCGGGGACGTGGATCGGCGTGCTCGCGTTCGGGATCGGCTTCACGCTCGGGCTCGCAGCGGAGCCCGCGCCCGCCCGGCTTCCGGTCGCCGAGACGCCGGTCGACCCCATCGCGGCCGACGCGCCGGTGACGGCGGAGCAGCAGGTGGCCGCGGAGACGCAGGTCATGCGCCGGCAGACCGTGCCGCGCTAGATGGGTAGAGCAGGTCGAGCTCGACGGGCTCCGTCACCGGGGCCCGGCAGGCGAAGCGCTCGCACACGTACACCGCCGTGCGCCCGCCGACCGTGCCCCGGCCCGCGAGCAGCGGCACGCTCTCCGCCGGGCCGAAGGCGATCACGTCCGTCGGCGCAGCGCGCTCGACCGCGGCGCGGGCCACGGGCGCGGCGGGGTCGCCGACGACGGCGATCTCGCGGTGCGGCGCGAGCTGCTGCTCGAGCGCGACGAGCATCCAGCCGAAGGCGGTGGGCGCCCGGGCCAGGCGGTCGCGCACGAGGCGCAACACCGATGTGCCGAGCCGCTCGAGCTCGTCGTCGCCCCAGATGCGTGCGAGGCGGAGGAGCACGTAGGCCAGCATCGCGTTGCCACTCGGGGTCGGGTGGTCCTCGAGCTCCTTCTTGCGCGCGACGAGCGGCTCCCCGTCGGCCGGCGCCTGGAAGAAGCCGCCCGCGTCGGCGTCCGCGAAGAGGCCGACGGCGGTCCCGGCGAGCCGGTGCGCCTCTTGCAGCCAGCGTGGGTCGCCCCCGGCGACATGCAGCTCGAGCAGGCCGTGGGCGACGTCGGCGTAATCCTCGAGGTACCCGGTTCCCTTCGCGACGCCGTCCCGCCACGTGCGGTGCAGCCGGCCGTCGACGCTCGAGAGCGGGCCGAGCACGAACTCGGCGAGCTCCGTCGCCCGCGCGACTCGCCCGGCCCGGGCGAGCGCAGCGAGCGCGAGCCCGTTCCACGACGCGATCGCCTTGTCGTCGCGAAGCGGCTTCGGGCGCTGCTCGCGCACGTCGTGCAGCCGCGAGCGCGTCTCCTCGTCGAGCTCGCCCCGCAGCACGAAGCGCCCATCCTCGAAGGGCTGCAGCAGCTCGTCGGGCGCGCCCTCGCCGGGCGCCCACGTGAACGTGAGCCCTTCGACGCCGTCGGTGTCCGCGTCCTGTGCCGACGCGTAGCCGCCGCCCTCGAGCGCGAGCTCGCGCTCCATGTAGTCGAGCGTCGCGTCGGCGATTCTCCGGTACCGCGGCTCACCGAACCGCCCTGCTGCGCGCACGTACACGAAGGCGAGCAGTGCGTTGTCGTACAGCATCTTCTCGAAGTGCGGCACGAGCCACCGCTCGTCGACCGAGTAACGGTGGAAGCCGCCGCCGACCAGGTCGTACATCCCGCCGGCCGCCATGCCGTCCAGCGTGCGGCGCACGAGATCCTCGTCGCCTCGCCTGAGCAGGAACTCGAGCACGCTCGCGGGCGGGAACTTCGGCGCGCGACCCCACCCTCCCCAGGTGCCGTCGAAGCCGTCTCGAAGGTTGCCCTGCGCCGAGGCGAGCAGGTCGATCGAGAGCGGCTCCGGCGACGGCCTCAGCCTCGCGGCCGATCGGATGTGCTCGGAGAGGTTCGCGCTCGAGCGCGCAACCTCGCCGCGGCGGTCGGTCCAGGCCTCGGAGACCGCGAGCAGCACCTGCTTGAACGCCGGCAACCCGTGCCGCGGCTCGGGCGGGAAGTACGTCCCGCCGAAGAACGGCTCGCCGTCGGGCGTGAGAAAGACGGTCATCGGCCAGCCGCCCTGCCCGGTCAGCGCCACGACCGCGTCCATGTAGATCGAGTCGAGATCGGGGCGTTCCTCGCGGTCGACCTTGACGCTCACGAAGTGCTCGTTCATCACGCGGGCGGTGAGCCCGTCCTCGAACGACTCGCGCTCCATCACGTGGCACCAGTGGCAGGCCGAATAGCCGATCGAGAGCAGGATCGGGCGGTCCTCGACGCGTGCGCGGGCGAACGCCTCGTCGCCCCAGGCGTACCAGTCGACCGGGTTGCCTGCGTGCTGGAGCAGGTACGGAGAAGTCTCCGCTGCGAGCCTGTTCACCGGGGTAGCGTAGGCACGATGCTCGTGCCCCTCGTCGCCCTGCTGCCGGCGTGACCGGCCCCGGTGCCCCGACGGACGAGCTTTGGAGCAGGCGGCTCCGCTACCGGCCGGTCCGGCACGACGACCTCGACCTCTTCGCGGCCTTCCTCGCGGACGAGGAGGCGACCCGCTACCTGATCGTGCCGCGGGCGCACACGCGACCGGAGGCGGCGGCCCTCCTAGACCGCTGGGCGGCCCAGCACGACGGCACGATCGGCATGTACACCGCGCTCGACGCCGACGAGGTCGTCGGCTGGGTCGGCTTCGTGCGACGCGCGCTGCACTGGGGCGACGAGCTCGAGCTGGGCTGGTCGATCCGGCGTGAGCACTGGGGGAGCGGCTACGCGACCGAGGCGGCGCTGGCGTTGCGCCCGCTCGGCCCCGAGCGCGCCGTGCACCTGATCCACCCGCTGAACGAGCGGTCGATTCACGTCGCCGAGCGGCTCGGTGCGGTGGCAGAGCGCGAGACATCGCTGCGCGGGAACCCGGTCCGGCTCTACGTCTCCCCGCGCGTCGCCCCGGGCCACGGCGCCGCCCGGTAGAGCGCGCCGTCCAGTCTGCGCCCCAGCACGCCCTCGAGCCGCCGTGCGATCCCGACGAGCGCGTCGACGTCGACACCGGTTGCGACCCCGTCACGCTCGAGCTGCCACACGAGGTCCTCGGTGGCGATGTTGCCGGTCGCGTTCGGCGAGAACGGGCACCCGCCGAGGCCTCCGACGGACGCGTCGAGCACGGAGGCGCCGCCCTCGAGCGCACCCCAAGCGGACGCGTAGCCCGTGTTGCGGGTGTTGTGGAGATGCGCACCAACCGGCGGGCCGAGGATCGACACACGCTCGACGAGCCGCCGCACGCGTCGCGGCGTCGCCACCCCGATCGTGTCCGCCAGGACGAGCTCGTCCGCGCCGACGATGCGCTCACAGAGCGCCGCAACGGCGCCCGGATCGACCTCCCCCTCGAACGGGCAGCCCCACGAGCACGAGACGGTCACGCTCGACGGCCGGTCGGCGACGGAGAGCACGGCGTTGACCCGCTCCACCGCCTCGTCGAGCGAGGCGTTGCCGTTGCGCCGGTTGAAGCTCTCGGTCGCGGCGAGCGTGCAGTTGACGCGGTCGACCGACGTCGCGGCGAGCCGCTCCCAGCCTCGGAGGTTCAGCACGAGCCCCGAGAGCTCGGACGACCCGCGGTCAGCGGCGGAGATCACCTCCTCGGCGCCGGCCATCTGCGGGACGAGGTCGTCTCGGACGAACGACACCGCTTCGATGCGCCGGAGCGCGGCCGCCGCGAGCTCGCCGACGAGCGCGGCACGCGCCGGCGGCGACAACACGTCAGGCTCGTTCTGGAGCCCGTCGCGCGGCCCGACATCGCAGATCGTGAGCGGCATCCGACGTAGTTTCTCCTCATGAGCGGCGACCCGCCGCCCCGTACATTGCCCTCATGCACCCCTCTGCGTCGTTCAGCGCCACCCTGCGCATCCGCCTCGACGACAGCCCGGGTACGTTCGCGCGCTTCGCGGCGGCCGTCGGCGAGGCCGGCGCGTCGCTCGGCGCGATCGACATCGTCCGCGTCGAGCGGACGACGAAGGTGCGCGACGTGACAGTCCTCGCGGCGGACACGGCGCACCTCGAGGAGGTCGTGACGGCCGTCCGGCAGGTGCCCGGGATCGAGGTGCTGCACGTCTCCGACCGCACGTTCCTGCTCCACCTCGGCGGCAAGATCGAAGTCGTTCCTCGCGTGCCGGTGAAGACCCGCGACGACCTGTCTATGGCGTACACGCCCGGCGTCGCGCGCGTCTCGCGCGCGATCGCCGACGACCCTCAGAAGGTGTGGGCACTCACCTCGAAGCAGCACATGGTCGCCGTCGTCACCGACGGCTCCGCGGTGCTCGGCCTCGGCGACATCGGGCCGGAAGCAGCCCTGCCGGTGATGGAGGGCAAGGCGATGCTGTTCAAGGAGTTCGGCGAGATCGACGCCTTCCCGATCTGCCTCTCGGTCCGCTCGACCGATGAGATCGTCAGCGCCGTGAAGGCGATCGCGCCCGGCTTCGGCGGGATCAACCTCGAGGACATTGCCGCACCGCGCTGCTTCGAGATCGAGGAGCGCCTGCGCGCCGAGCTCGACATCCCGGTCTTTCACGACGACCAGCACGGCACGGCGATCGTCGTCCTGTCGGCGCTCTTGAACGCCCTGCGCGTGGTCGGCAAGCGCCTCGACGAGGTGCGCATCGTCACCACCGGCGTGGGCGCGGCGGGCACCGCCGTGACCAAGACGCTGCTCGGCGCGGGCGCGCGCTCGATCGTCGGCTGCGACGAGGGAGGCGCGCTCTACCGCGGCCGCGAGGGACTCAACCCGGCGAAGCAGGAGTACGCGGAGCTGACGAACCCGGAGAACCGGACCGGGAGCGCCGACGAGCTGCTCGATGGTGCCGACGTCTTCATCGGGCTGTCGGTACCGGGCGCGATCACGCGGGCGGGCATCGAGCGCATGGCGCCGAAGCCGATCGTCTTCGCGCTCGCAAACCCTCGTCCCGAGATCGACCCGGAGGAGATCGAGGACCTCGCCGCCGTGATCGCCACGGGCCGCTCCGACTACCCGAACCAGATCAACAATGTGCTCGCCTTCCCGGGGGTCTTCCGCGGGGCGCTCGCGGTGCGGGCACGCTCGATCACGGTCGAGATGGAGGTTGCCGCGGCGCACGCGCTCGCGACCGTCATCCCGGTCGAGGAGCTGTCCGCGGACTACATCGTGCCGAGCGTCTTCGACCGCTCGGTCGCCCCGGCCGTCGCGCGTGCCGTCTCCGAGGCGGCGGTCGCCGCGGGCGTCGCCCGAACCACGCAGGAGGTGCACTCATGAGCATCACCATCCCGGAGCTCGACACCGGCACCGTCGGCGAGGCGATGACGCCGGGCGTGCTGACCTGCCTGCCCGTGACCCCGCTGCGCGACGTGGCCCGGATGATGGCCCGTCACCACGTCCACGCGATCGTGGTCTTCGGCCACGACGACCGCCTGCACGCCTGGGGTGTCGTCTCCGACCTCGATCTCGTCGCCGCGATCGGCACGCACTCGAACGCGGGCGCCGTGGCCGGCTCGCCGGTCGTCACCGTCACGCCGGACGCATCCCTGCTCGACGCGGCCCGGCTGATGGAGGAGAACCAGTCGCAGCACCTGCTCGTCACCTCCGACAAGGGGCTGCCGGTCGGGGTCATCTCGACGCTCGACATCGCCCGCGCGTTCGCCGCCGAGAGCGACCCCGGCGCGACCTGAGCTACGCAGCGGCCGGCGCCGGCGCCGGCACGTACTCGAGCTCCTCGACCGGCCGCGCCGGAAGCAGCGCGACGACGAGGCTCGTCAGACCGAGCCCGGCCCACTGCGCATTCGTCGGTGCCTGCCCGAACTTCAGATACAGGACGAGGGTCGCGCTGACCGGGAACGCGAGCTCGGCGAGTGTCGCCGCGACCGCGGGCGTGACGCGGAGCCCGTAGTAGTAGAGGCCGAGCGCGACGAAGCCGGTCACGACGGCGAGGACGACGATCCAGAAGCTGTCGTGCGCCGATGAGAACGCGGGCGACCCGAGCACGAGCAGCGCGACCGCACTCGCCGGCAGCCCGAACGCGAACCGCAGAGTCGTGACGTGCTCGAACCGCATGTCACGGGCGAGGTAGCGGCCGAGCACCGTGCCGAGCGCCCACAAGGCCGCGGCACCGAGGGCGTACAGCGTCGTCTTCAGGCTGTGCACCGTCGGGTCGAGCGGGTGCCTCACGCCCATCAGCCACGTTCCGACGAGCGCCGGCACGAAGTAGTAGAGGAACCGCCGCCTCGGCCGCTCGCCGAGGACGATGCCGGCGAACAGCACCGCGACGACCGGCTGAACCTTCTGCAGCACGACCGGGGTGACGAAGTCGTGCTTCTCGATCAACGCTTGGGTGAAGAGGATCGTCGCCACGGCCGACGAGCCGGCGCCGATCACGAAGGCCGCGAGCACGTGGCGCCAGCCGAGCCGGAGCACCGCAGCGACGGCGCCCGCGAGGAACGGCACCGTGAGCGCCACGAGGACGAGATGCTCGCCGAAGACGATCGTGGCCACGGTGGTCGACTGGGCGAGCGGAGCGCGGATCCACGCGTCGAGCCCCCACAGCGCGGCGGCCGTGGCGACGAGGGCGATGCCGAACGACCGCGGGACACTCATGACAGGTAGTCGAAGACTCTCCGGGGTTTCACCCTGACGATCACGCGATCGGTCGGGTCGGCGAAGTGCCGCCCGCGATACCGCAGCGAGAGCCGGTCGATGTGCTCGTCCGCGCCGTCGACCTCGAGCTCGGCCGTCCCTTCCACCTCGAAGTAGCGGTACGGGTCGTCGCCGTCGAAGACCGTCACGCTGATGCGCGGGTCGCGACGGAGGTTGCGGGCCTTCGCGCGCCGGTTCGTGGTGTTGAGGATCACGTGCTCACCGTCGGTGTCGACCCAGGTGATGCTCGTCTGCAGCATCCCGTCGGGCTTGAGCGTCGCGACCGCGGCGAAGCCGCGGCCGCGTAGCAACTCGATCTGGTCGTCCGTCAGCTCCGCCACCCGTCACTTCACCGTCGCAAACCGTGCCCGATTCTACTTCGCACAGCGTGGTCGGCGTCGTGCTCCAGGTGCGCGCCGAGGTCAGGGATCAGTTCGCGGTGCCGGCGCCACGTCGGCCAGGATCTCGCGCCAGCGGCTGAAGAGCAGCTGGTGCGTGCCGTCGACGAGGCGCAGCGTCGCATCCGGCAGGCGACGAACGTACTCCTGCGCGATCGCCGGCGGGCACACGTCGTCGCGCTCACCGACCCACACGGTGACGGGAGCCCGAACGTCGTGCAGGTCGAACCCCCACGGGCGGCCGAGATACGCAAGCTCGTGGGCGAGCCACAGCCCGCCCGCGCGGAAGGACTCGACGCGGCCACGCGCGTAGGCGGCGTCCGTCGCCGGGTCGCCGGTCGGCGGTGTCGGCTTCCGCCCCCACCGCTCCAGCGCGAGCCGCGCGAGACCCGGTGACGTCCGTGCGAGCCGCATGACGCTGCGGACGTCGGCGGACAGCGGCGCGGTGAAGTCGTGCGGCGGCATCGAGCCGACGAGCGCGACGCGACGGACGCGGCCCGAGGCGGCCGCCGCGAGCGCGAGCCCGTGCGGCCCACCCGCCGACCAGCCGATCACCGAGAACTCGTCGGCGGGCAGCCGGGGCAGCAGCGCCTCGGCCCAGGCACGCAGCGTCGGCCGGCGGACAGCCGGCCCGCAGCGGTCGACCGCGAGCAGGCGAATCCCGAGCGACGCCGCGATCGAGTCGTCCGGGTGGCGCGAGAGCCGCGAGTCCCCTCCCCCGTGCAGATACACGACGGGAACACCGGCGGGGTCGCCGACGTCGTCGACGCTCAGCGCGTCACGATCACGGTCGCCTGCATCCCCCGCGCGCGATGATCCCCGACCGAGCACCAGAACGAGTATCTCCCCGGCGGTAGGTCGAGCGACAGGGAGGCGCGAGAGCCGGGCGTGATCTCGCCGAGCCCGGCAATGTGCCGAGAGCCTGCCCGCTGGATGCGCAGGTCGTGCGGGTCCTGGCCGAAGTTGTCGAGCTCGATCACCGCGGGCCCCGAGCGCACGTTCAGCCGCGAGAGCGTGAACGAATACTCGCGTGCGACCACCTGCATCCGTGCGGGGGCGGGCGGGTGCGCGACCGCGACGCTCGTCGAGGCGAGCAGCGACGCGACGAGCAGCCTCACTTGACGAGCGTCGGCCGCTGGAACCGCTTCGCATCCGGGATGACGCGCGAGGCGTCGAACGAGAGCCACTGCTCGAGGAGCGCCGCGTAGACGCCGCGGAAGTCGGCCGACGGCTTGAGATTGCCGTCGTCGTCGAGGCCGTTCGCGAGCCCGAGGTACTCGCCGACCTGCTGCCCGGCGGCCCGCGTGCCGATCAGGAAGGCCGTCCCGGCCGCGCCGTGATCGGTCCCGGACCCGTTCTCCTTCGCCCGGCGCCCGAACTCGCTCCAGACGATGGTGAGCACGCGGTCGGCGACCCCCCTCGCCTCGAGGTCGCGCTGAAACGCGAAGAGCGAGGCGGCCGTCGTCGTGAGGGCGGGCGTGAGCGCCGACACCTGGTCGGCATGCGTGTCATAGGACCCGGTCGCATCGAGCGCGACGCAGTGCAGCGGTAGGCCGGCGCCGATCATCGCGGCGACACCCTGCAGCTGCTGCGGGAACGAGTCGCCGGTGGGGTATGGCGTCGTCGGCGCCGAGGCGCCCTGCTTCGCGAAGGGCAGAAGCTGGCGGCGGAGCGTGCTCGACTGGGCGGTGACGCGCGCCGCGGAACTGAACGACGGGTCCTGCGACCGCACGGTCCCGAGCGCGCCCATCGCGTCGAGCATCCGCGACTCGACGGTGCCCCACACGCCGGGCACGTAGAAGTCGTACTGGCTGGGCCCGTCGATCGCCGCCACCGGCACCCCCGCCGTGGCGAGAGTCGGCGACAGCGAGCCCGTCATCGAGAGGCCCTGCAGCGGGTTGTCGGCGTTCCCGACCGCGTCGAGGTAGCGGCCGAGCCAGCCGGTGAGCAGATGGGCGTCGGTGGCGCCGACCTCCCAGTAGTGGCGCGAGGTGAAGTGCGACTGGTCGGGGTGGTCGTAACCGATCGACGGCATGACCGTGACCTTCCCCTCATCGTGCAGCTGCGCGAGCGGCGCGAGGGCGGGGTGCCAGAAGAGCCGCGGGTCCTCGGTGAAGGCGGTGCCACCGTCGACCGCGAGGTCGGTCCGGAACTGGCGGTAGAGCGGGTCGCCGTCCGGGTAGAGCAGGGAGAGCGCATCGGCGCCGCCGCCCATGAAGACGTTGACGAGGATCTTGCCCGACGGCTTCGCGGCAGCGGCAGCGGCGATCCCCTCGTCGAAGAGGCCGAGCCGGCCGACGCCGTAGACCGCGAGCGCGAGCCCGGCGGAGCGGGCGACGAAGCTGCGGCGCGTCAGACCGGTGCCGGCGGGGACCGGCATGCCCGGCTCGATTGCGGGCAGGCCCCGGCCGGCGACCGCCCGCAGCGCCGCTGCGCGCGTGCACTCGTCACAGCCGACGTTGCTCATGCGGTCTGCAGGTCGGGGGACACGGCGATCAGCTGGCGCAGGGCCTGCTCGACCATCACGGGGTACTGCTTCTGCTTCCAGTCGGCGCCGCCGGCGTCGGCGATCGCCCGCTTCGCGAACGCCATCAGCTGGTACTGCGTCCCGTCGCTGAGGGCCGGGTCGTTCCAGAACTTGAGCGCGCGGGAGAAGACCTCCTCGGCGGTCGCCGTCTCTTTGGCCTTGCCCGGGTCGAGCTGGCGCTTCTTGTCGCCGACGATGCGCTGCACGCCGATGAAGCGACCGCGGAAGGTGGCAGTGTCGAGCCAGCGCGTGTCGTCCCAGCCTGCGACGTTCGGCGGGTAGAAGAGCTGCTGGCCCGAGATCTGGCCGATCCACGCCCAGTCGGTCGTGGTGATCCCGGCCTTGATGCGGCGGAGCAGGCCGGCGGTGAGCACGACGGGCGGCTTCACCATCCGCGGCCCGAGGTACAGCGCCGGGTGGGTGAGGATCGCTGCCACGACCGGCTTCACCTGGTAGCCGTCGAGGTAGATCTGCTCGAGCGAGGCGAGCGTCGTGCGGTTCGGCGGCACCGGAACGAAGTACGACCAGAGCTTCGTCACGAAGAACGACGCGTGCTTCGGGTTCTCGAGGCAGAGCTTGCACGCGCCCCGCCAGTCGAAGTCGCCGGACCGCCGAAAGACGTGCTTCGTGGCGTCGTCGTGCCGCGTGCGGTCGAAATGGAAGTCGTAGTCGCCCCGCCCGCTAGACCAGCGGTTCGTCCAGCCGGTCAGCGCCCGCGCCTGCTCCCGCACGTCCGTCTCCGTGTACGCCCCGCGGTCGGCGCCCAGCGTGAAGAGCTCCATCATCTCTCGGCCGTAGTTCTCGTTCGGCGAGCCCTTCTCGTTCTGCGTGCCGTTGAGCCACAGCAGCATCGCCGGGTTCGCCGTCACGTCGAAAAGCAGGTCGTGGAACGAGCCGAGCGCGTGCTTGCGGAAGAGCGCGTTCTGCTCGAGCATCAGCTTCTGGCTGCCGACCCCGTCGTTCGACGTCGCGAACCAGTCGTGCCAGACGAGCGTCAAGCGCTCGACGAGCGGCCGTGAGGTGCGGACCATCCGGTCGAGCCACCAGCAGTGGTCGTGGCCCCAGGCGTCGGCGGGAGCGAGCGGGCGCCCCTTGTCGTCGTGCGGCTTCGGACCGACGAGCTTCTCGAGGCCCGGGTTGACGAGCGAGTGAACGGCGCCCTGGAGGCCGAGCTTCGCGAGCGCCTCGGCCTCCCCCGGTCGCGGGCCGAAGCCCGCACGCCAGAGCAGGCGCTCCGCCTGGGCCTTGCCGAACGTGCCCCGGTAGACCGGCGCCCCCACGCGATGTGTGTCGGCGCAGGCAACAGCTGGTCGGATCCCTCGGCCGGGCTATTCGTCGTCGGCATACGCTTGAGCCCATGCGGATGCTCGTCCTCGGCGGCACGCAGTTCCTCGGCCGGCACGTCGTCGAGTTCGCGCTCGCAAGCGGCCACGACGTGACGCTGTTCAACCGCGGGCACACGCGACCGGACCTCTTCCCGGAGGCGGAGAAGCTGCACGGCGACCGCGACGGCGACCTGACGGCGCTCCGGGGTCGTGCGTTCGACGCCGTCGTCGACACGAGCGGCTACGTGCCCCGGATCGTGCGCGAGACGATCGAGGCCCTCGGCGAGGTCGGCCACTACACCTTCGTCTCGTCGATCTCGGTCTACGCCGACTGCTCCTCCCCGCCCACGGAGGAATCGCCGCTGGCCGTGCTCGCCGAGCCGACCGAGGAGTGGCGCGAGGCATACGGCGAGCTGAAGGCGCAGTGCGAAGCGGTCGTCCGCGGCCGCTTTCCGGGTGCGTTCGTGCCGCGGCCGGGCCTGATCGTGGGCCCGTGGGATCCCACGGGCCGCTTCTCCTACTGGCCGCAGCGGCTGGCCGACGGCGGCAGGGTGCTCGCGCCGGCGCCGCCCGAGGCGCCGGCGCAGGTGATCGACGTCCGCGACCTCGCCGACTGGATCGTGAGAGCCGGTGAGACCGGCCTCGCCGGCACGTTCAACGCGGTCGACCGGCCGACGACGTGGGCCGACCTCGTGAAGACATGCCGCGACGTCGCGGGCTCGGAAGCCGAGCTCGTGTGGGTCGACCCCGGCTTCCTCGCGGCGCAGGGCATCGGCGAGTGGATGGAGCTCCCGCTCTGGCTGCACGACCCGGCGTTCGCCGGGATGCTCGCGGTCGAGCCGGCCGCGGCGCTCGCCGCCGGGCTCGAGCCGCGTCCCCTGGCCGAGACCGTGCGCGACACGCTCGCCTGGCTTTCGAGCGGCGAGGCGCCCGCCCACGTCGACGCAGGGCTGGAGCGTGAGAAGGAGCAGCGCGTTCTTGACGCGTGGCTCTCGAGACAGTAGCGCCACCACGTGCGTGTGCCCGTAGTCCGTCCGACCCCGTTCCTATCGTCTGCCTCGTGCTGGCAGGCGACTACGTGCGGCGGTGTGCGGCCGAGTTCGTCGGCACGTTCGCGCTGATCTTCGTCGGCGCCGGCTCCATCGCCTTTGCGCGCACGCTGACAGATGTCGCGCTCGCGCACGGCCTCGTGATCGCGGTGATGGTCTCGGCGGTCGGCTTCATCTCCGGCGGCCATTTCAACCCGGCGGTAACGCTCGGCTTCGTCGTCACACGCCGCATCGCGATGTCGCTCGCGGTCGCGTACTGGCTGACCCAGTTCGCGGCCGGAGCCTGCGGCGCGCTGCTCCTGCACTGGGTGCTGCCAGCGTCGATCGAAGACTCCGCGCACCTCGGCGTGCCCGCGCTCGGAGGCGGCATCGGCTCCGGGGCAGGCGTCGTCGTCGAGACCGTGCTCACGTTCTTCCTCGTCTGGGTCGTGTTCGCAACGGCCGTCGACGAGCGCGGCGCGTTCAAGCAGATCGCCGGACTCGCGATCGGCTTCACGATCTCGCTCGACATCCTGATGGGCGGCGTGCTCACGGGCGCCGCGATGAACCCGGCGCGCGCGTTCGGGCCGCAGCTCGTCGGCAACCACTGGGCGCACTTCTGGGTGTGGTACGTCGGGCCGTTCGCGGGCGCCGTGATCGCGGCCTCCCTGTACGAGCTGCTCTACCTGCGTCCGGCACGGCCGGAGCCGGTCGGCTCGCCCGAGACCGGGCTCGAAGAGCCGCGGCCCGGCGACGCAGCCGCCTCGTAGTTCGGGTAGCTTCCGCCCCCGATGCTCTCGACGGTCGCCTTCGTCGTCGCCGCGCTCTCCTCTGGGCACAAGATCGGGCTCGCGGCCGTCGGCATCGCCTTCATCGTCTTCGCGCTCGTCTCGTCGTTCGTCCTGCCTCGTCGAAACCCGGACTTCCCCGGCAAGCACGTCGGCTGGTACGTGACCGTCTGCGTGCTCTTCTTCGCCGCGATGATCGGGGCGGTGCTCGTCTTCGGCAAGGAGAGCAAGGAGGCGACCGCAGCGGCAGAGACGACGACCACGCAGGCAGCACCGCCGACGACGACCGCCACTGCCCCGGCCGTCCAGGGGGATCCGGCTGCTGGGAAGCAGGTCTTCGCCACGGCGGGCTGCACCGGTTGCCACACGCTGAAGGCTGCGGGCGCGACCGGCACGATCGGGCCGAATCTCGACCAATTGAAGCCGGCCTACGACAGGATCGTCCACCAGGTCGAGGTGGGCGGCGGCCCGATGCCCGCCTTCAAGGGACGGCTGAGCGACACGCAGATCCACGACGTGGCCGCGTTCGTCTACAGCTCGACCCACTCGTAGAAAAAGGCCTCAGAAATGACGAAACCCGCCCGGGGGAGGGCGGGAATCGCCGCAGTCACGTCAGTCCGCCGGTGTCAGGGGGAGCCGGCTTGGGCTGAATATTTCGCAACCCTCCCGCGCCGCGCATCCTCCGGAAGGGTGATTTTCGCGGACGGAGAAGGAGGGATTCGAACCCTCGAGGCAGGGATTTCCCCACCTAACGCCTTAGCAGGGCGCCGCCTTCAGCCACTCGGCCACTTCTCCGGGCGGGCGCATCGTACCGTAGCCCTGGAACGGCGAAGACCCGCTGAAAAGCGGGCCTTCGCGTCAGCGGAGAGGGAGGGATTTGAACCCTCGACGCACCTTTCGGCACGTACGCGATTTCCAGTCGCGCTCCTTAGACCGCTCGGACACCTCTCCGGCTTCGAGCGGAGGGGGAGGGATTTGAACCCTCGACCCGCCGAACGACGGGTAACGGCGCGACAGACTAGCGAGCGCTGCCGTACTAGTCGTGGATGCGGGCGATCAGCTCTTCGCGCTTCAGGACGCGCACGCGGTGAGCCGAACGGGCGAGCCGCACCTCGTAGCCTGCGTCGCGCGGAAAGAGCACCTTGTCTCCGGGCTCGATCGTCGCCACGTCAGGGCCGACCGCGGCCACGATGCCGCTTCGCACCTGCGTCGCCTCGTTCGCCGGCACGATCAGACCGCTCGGGAGCTCCGACTCGTCGAGCGGCTGGATGACGATGTTGTCGTCGAGCGGCTCGAGCGTCACGTCGACGGTCGGTTGGTGCCCTTCGAGCACACATCCACGATACTCGCTGCGTGCGCGTGGGAGGCCACGACGTCGCGGTCTCGAACCCGGACAAGGTCTTCTTTCCGGAGCGGGGCCTGACGAAGGGCGATCTCGTCTTCTACTACGTCGGCGTTGCCGAGCTGGTCCTCCCTCACCTTCGCCGCCGGCCGTTCCACATGAAACGCTTCCCGAACGGCGTCGACGCCGACTTCTTCCACCAGAAGCGCGTCCCCGCGAAGCACCCGGAGTACGTGGACGAGGTCCACGTGTCGTTCCCGAGCGGCCACTCGACGGTCTTCGCGATCGTCGACAACGCGGCGGCGCTGGCGTGGGTGGCGAACCTCGGCTGCATCGAGCTGCACACGTGGCACTCACGGGTGCCGGGGATCGAGCGGCCCGACTACCTGCTCATCGACCTCGACCCGACCACGGACGGCCAGTGGCCGCTCGTCCGTGAGATCGCGCTCGTCGTGCGGCAGGTGCTCGACGAGCTCGGCCTGCGGTCGTATCCGAAGACGTCGGGGGCAACGGGGCTGCACGTCCTCAGCCCGATCCGTCCGGAGCTGCCCTTCCCCGAGGTGCGGCGGCTCGCGAAGGCGATCGCGGTCGAGGTCGAGCGGCGGGTCGACGACCAGTCGGTCGCGACGACGACGTGGAAAGTCGCGGACCGGGTCGGGGTCTTCGTCGACTACGGCCAGAACGCGCGCGACCGCACGATCGCCTCCGCGTGGTCGGTGCGGCCGACGCCCGATGCGCGCGTCTCGGCTCCGCTGCGCTGGGACGAAGTGGCGGACGTCGACCCGGCGGCGTTCACGCTCGAGTCGATGCCGGCCCGCATCGCCGCAGCAGGCGACCCGATGCGCGGCATGTGGCGCAACCCGCCGTCACTGCGAAGCCGCTTCGAGCCACTGGGCATCGACCCACCGAACGCCTCATCCGGCGCCTGACCGGCGGGTCGCGCCTGTTACCGACAGTGGGCGGTAGGCGAACGTGGTCAGACCAGCCCGCACCGCGAGTCGAGTTGCCCACAGGCCAAGGAAAAAGGCCCGCTCAGAGGTGCGGTGCAGGCCATTCGGACAGCGCTTGCGGCGCCCCGTCCCTTGGTCAGACCAAGGGACACGCCCGCCAAGGGACGCCCACCAAAGGACACGCCAAGACTCGGTGAGCTATTTGGCCAGGGACCGCCGCCCCGATGCGAATAGCGCTTCGACCCCTGTCCCACCTGTCCCACCCGACTCGCGAGGCGGGCGCAGCTCGCGCCACGTGCAGTCCTTCGGCTCCTTGTCCTCACGCCAGCGCAGGAGCTTCGTGCCGTGGCGGAAGCGATTCCCCTGCACCTTGTCGTAGCGCACCTCGACGACGAGCCGGGGCCGGAGCGGTGCCTCCTCGAGCTCGCCGCTGCCCCAGCGGTTCGGCTCGGAGAAGTGCCGGTCGGACGAGCTGTCGAGCAGCGGCAGCACCCGCGCCGCCACGTCTGCGCGCGCGCGGGCCGCGACCGCGCACGAGCCCACGTAGTCGAGGTGACCGTCCTCGGCGTACAGGCCGAGCAGGAGCGTCGCGACGTTCGACGGCTCGCCCTTGAAGCGGATCCCGACGACGGCGCAGTCCGCGCTCTTGTGCTCCTTGACCTTGACGACGCCGTCGCGGGAGCCCGGCAGGTACGGAAGGGAGAGGCGCTTGGCGACCACGCCGTCCAGTCCGAGCGACTCGAAGCGGGCGAGCCAGGCGCGCGCCTCGTCGGCTGCCCGTGTCGCGGGCGACAGCCGGAAACCCTGGAGCGACTCGACCCGCACGCGGCGTTTCTCGAGCGGAAGACGCCACACCTCCTCGCCGCCCCAGACGAGCACGTCGAAGACGACGTACTCGGCGGGGATCTCCGCCGAGAGGCGTCGGATGCGAGACTCGGCAGGATGGAGGCGCATCTGCATCGCGTCGAAGTCCAGGGCACCGTCGCGGGCGATCACGATCTCGCCGTCGAGCGCCGACACGGGTGGCAGCAGGTCGCCCAGCGGCCGCAGCTCGGGGAAATAACGCAGCAGCGGCCGTTCGTTGCGCGACCAGAGCGCGAGCTCGCCGCCTGCGTTCTCGAGCACGCCGCGAAAGCCGTCCCACTTCGGCTCGTACTGCCAGCCGTCTCCTTCCGGCAGCTCGCGCACGAGCTCGGCTTCCATCGGCGGGAACGGGATGTTTACGGCCGGCATCTCGCGGAAGCCTAGACAGCATGGACGAGCTCGACGGGGTCTGGGAAGTCGGGCGCACGGGCGGTCTCTTGCCGCCGCTCAGCGGCGTTCGCAAGCGGATCGTGGGAACGCGCGGTGTCACGCTCGTGGGCCCGGCGGGCGGCATCCCCTTCGACGTCGTCGGCCTCGAGCTGCACTATGCGGCGCCGTTCTCCGGCTTCGTGGACGTGCTCACGCCGACCGACGACGGTTTCGACGGGCGCGCGACGTTCTTCGGCCGCGAGTTCGGCCGCTTCCACCTGACCGCGATCCGGGGAGGAGCGATGGGCCCGCTGACCGAGCAGCTGATCAAGCACATCGATGAGGCATACGCGATGGAGCAGAGCGTGCTGCGCATGCTCGACGGGATGATCCAGACGACCGGCGAACCGGACGTTGTCCGCGAGCTCGAGCACCACAGGGTGCAGACCGAGGGGCACGCAGACGCCATGCGCGCACGGCTCGAGGCCCACGGAGCGAGCCCGTCCACGATCAGGCAGGCCGGCGGCATCCTCGGGGCGCTCGCGAAGCTGCCGCTCGACCTGGCGCGCACGGAGAAGGCAGGCCGCAACGCGCGTGACGGCTACGCGACGGAGCACATGGAGATTGCAAGCTACGAGCTGCTGAAGCGGGTCGCCGTGCGCGCCGACGACGACGAGACAGCCGCCGCGTGCGAGGCGATCATCGCGGACGAACAGGAGATGGCCCGCACGATCGAGGCGAACTGGGACCGGTTCGCCGAGCTCTCGCTCCGCGAGAGCGGCATCGCCGTGGGTTAACCTCATCTCCATGAAGCGCGTCGCCGTCACCGGCATCGGCGCGGTGACGCCGCTCGGGCTCGACGCCCCGTCGACGTGGCGTGCCGCCTGCGCCGGCGAGAGCGGGATCGACTGGATCCGGGCGTTCGACGCCGACGGGCTCCCTGTCCGCGTCGCCGCCGAGGTCAAGGGCTTCGACCCGACCGGCGTCGTGTCGGCGAAAGAGGCGCGGAAGCTCGAGCGCAACGTCCTGCTCGGCGTCGCCGCCGGCAGGGAAGCGCTCGACGACGCCGCGCTGAACGGCTTCGACCCGATGCGCGTGGGGATCATCTTCGGCTCCGCGATCGGAGGGGTGCCGGGGATCATCGAGCAGGCGCAGGTCCTTCGCGACCGCGGGCCCGACCGCGTCTCGCCGAGCTTCCTGCCGAATGTGCTCGTCGACTCGGTCTCCGGGCAGCTTGCGATCTCGCTCGGGATCAAGGGCCCGAACTACGCCGTGGTCTCCGCCTGCGCGACGGGCTCGCACGCGGTCGGCGAGGCGGCAGAGATGATCAAGCGCGGCGACGTCGACGCGGTGCTCGCCGGCGGGACGGAGTCGTGCATCGTGCCGCTGATCCTCGCCGGCTTCACCGCGATGCGAGGTCTCGCCGCCGAGGACGACGATCCGCCGCGCGCGTCACGCCCGTTCGACGCAACGCGCGCCGGCTTCGTGATGGCGGAGGGGTCGGGAGCGCTTCTGCTCGAGGACTGGGAGCACGCGGAGCGCCGAGGCGCCCGGATCCACGCCGAGGTGCTCGGCTACGGCGCCTCGAACGACGCGCACCACATGGCGCAGCCCGAGCCGGCGGCGACGGGCGTCGCCGCGATGATGCGCGGCGCGCTCGAACGCGCGGGCGTCGAGCCGGAGCGCGTCGGGTACCTGAACGCGCACGGGACGTCGACGCCCCTCGGCGACGCCGCCGAGACGAGGGCGATCCGCGAGGTCTTCGGCGCGCACGCCGACCGGTTGGCGGTGTCGTCGACCAAGTCGATGATGGGCCACACGTTCGGCGCGGCCGGCGCGATCGAGGCGATCATGTGCGTGCTGGCGCTCCGCGACGGGGTCCTGCCGCCGACGATCAACTACCGCGAGCCCGACCCGGAGTGCGACCTCGACTACGTCCCGAACGAGGCGCGAGAGACGCAGGTTGAGGTGGCGCTCTCCAACGCGATGGGGCTCGGCGGGCACAACGGTTGCGTGCTGCTCGGTCGCGCAGCGTGAGTCTCGGGCGTGCACGTCCCCGCGAATGGTGAGACGATGGAGCCGGCATGGACGTCCGCGGCCTGATCGACGCGTACAACGACGCTTGGAACCACCAGGACCTCGATGCCGTCGCCTCGATGCACCACGACGACATCGTCTTCCAGAACCACACCGCGGGCGAGCGCGTCGAAGGAGCTGCGGCCGTGCGCGAGCACATCGGCCGGATCTTCGCCGGCTGGCCCGACCTGCGCTTCGAGGGCCGGTCGCTCCGGATCGGCCAGGACTTCGCCGTCAGCGAGTGGACGGCGCGCGCCTCGAAGGACGGCGAGCGGCTCGAGTGGGACGGCGTCGACGTGTTCCCGATCGTTGACGGCAAGATCGCGCGCAAGGACGTCTACTCGTCCTCGCACGCGCCAAGACGTATCTAGGCGAAGACGTCGGGGGTCAGCTCGGCGATCGATCCGAGCACGGCGTCGGCCTGGGCCATCGCCTCGGCATCCGGCGGGAAGTGCGGGTTCGGGACGGCGACGACGAACATGCCGGCGGCCTTCGCCGAACGGATGCCGTTGTGCGAATCCTCCACCGCACCGCAACGAGTCGAGTCGACCCCCAGCCTCCGAGCAGCCTCGAGGTAGACGTCCGGCGCCGGCTTCCCCCGCGCCACCTCCTGCGAGCTGACCCGGACCCGGAAGACGTCGTCGAGACCTGCGGCCGACACGACCACGTCGATCAGCTCCGGGTTTGACGACGAGGCGATCGCGAGGGACCGGCGGGCCGCGATGCGCCGCACTGCCGCCACGGCGCCGGGGATCAGTGGCGGTTGCTCGCCGTAGCGCGCGAGCATGCGCCGAACGACCTCCTCGTTGATCCCCTCCGGCGTGCCTGGCACTCCGAGCTCCTCGGCCATGTAGCGCGACCACTCGAGTGAGCTCATGCCCATCATGTCTCGGGTCGCGGAATCGGTGTACGTCGCCGCCCACCTCGCGCGTGTAGCGCTCGCGGACCTCGTCCCACACCTGCTCGGAGTCGACGATCACGCCGTCGAGGTCGAAGACGACGGCCTCGATCACAGCGCGTGGTACCCGCGGTGCGCGTAGGAGAGGGATGTGGCCGCCGTGCCTTCCTCGAGCGAGACGAGCTCGCCGACGAAGAAGGTGTGGTCGCCCGTCGCGAGCTCGTCCACGGTGCGCGCGACGAGCCAGCCGCTCGCGCCGGACAGCAGGCGCCGGTCGTCCTCACGTACGCCGATCCCCTCCCAGAGCGCGATCGGCGGCACGCTTCGCGCAAAGTGCTTGGCGAGCTCCTCCTGCTTGCCCGACAGCAGCGACGCCGCCCATTCGCCCGCGTCGCGCAGCAGCTCGTGCAGCGAGGCCTGCCTCGAGATCGAGATGCCGACGAGCGGTGGTTCGAGCGACAGCGAGACGAGCGACGACACGGTCAGCCCGTGCCTGCGGCCGCCCGTCTCCGCGACGACCACGGAGACGCCCGAGGGCCAGCGCCGGAAGAGCGATCGTTGCTGCGCCCCCTGTTCGGTCACGGGGGCGAGGGTAGCTACCGCTCTGAGATCGGGGTCAGTTCGCGCGGCACTGCTTGTCGCCGAGCGAGGCGATCTCGTCGTTCATCTGCAGGTCGAGCGCCTTGTCGTAGCTGCCCGGGGCGGAGCCCTCCCAGATCACATCCGGCGTCACGCCCGGCCCCTCGACCGTGGCCCGGTACTTCGTCCCCTTGCCGGCCGGGTTCGAGCCGTGCGGGTTGAAGCTGTAACAGAAGACACCTGTGCCGCTGTGGGTCAGGAAGCTGTTCTCCCGCTTCCAGCCGCTGCCGTACGCGGAGTCGTAGGTGTCGACGTAGATGTTCCGGCCGAAGGCGTCGAGTGGGTTCCCGGCCCGCGTCGCGGAGAAGCCGTACACGGGGTTGCCCGCATACGTGAACGTGCCGAACAGGTGGTCCCACTGGTGCCACGCCCAGTCGGTCGAGATCGTGAGCACCGCCAGATCGCCCGTCCAGTGCGAGAGGCGCAACTCCCACACCGCCTGCTTGGGGCTCGCTGTCACACCGTAGTTCGGGAGCTCGCGCTGCCAGGACTGGAGGGCCCAGTACGAGCCGTCCGGCGCCGTGCAGGCGGTCACCTTCCACGCGAGCGCAGGCCCGTCGTAGGCGCCGCAACTCGAGCCGAAGGTCTTCCAGTAATCCGAGTGGTACTTGCCCCAGCCGCCTGCGTAGTCGAGCTTCAGCTCGACCTGCTTGCGCCCGCGCTCCGGCGCGATCGCATTGATCCCGCCCCAGGCGAGCACGTGCCTCACCGTGCCGCCGTCCCGGTAGGTGACGAGCGCCTCGCCCTTGGCGTTGACGGCGAGCGTGACGTCGTGGGCGTTGCGGTCGATCAGCTGCGAGGCGTGGGCGGTCCCCGCCACGCCGGCGGCGGCGAAGAGGGCAGCCAAAAGGCAGACTAGCCGCATCGCCCGGGTGATCGGAACGACGGCCGGCGGAGTCGATCACTCGGACGAGTGGACCGCCTGCCGTCAGCGCGTGACGGCCCGCAGCCGGGCGTCCGTGAGCGCGACGAGGTCGTGGGGCGCGAGCTCGATCTGGAGGCCTCGGCGGCCCGCGCTGACGAGGATCAGGTCCCACTCGAGCGCCGACACGTCGACCGTCGTCGGCAGTCGCTTCCGCTGGCCGAGTGGGCTGATGCCGCCGACGACGTACCCGGTCGCGCGCTCGGCCTCCGCCCGGCCGGCGAGGACCGCGCGCTTACCGGCGGAGCGAAGGTCGAGCTGCCGGTCGGCTGGGACGACGAACACCTCGAGCGAGCCGTCGACCGAGGCCACGAGCGTCTTGAAGAGCTGGCCCGGCGGGCGCGCGAGCGCTTTGGCCACCGCGACCGCGTAGTCGCCGTCGCCCGCCTGGACCCCCTCGTACTCGTGTAGGCGGAAGCCGACGCCCGCGCGCTTCGCAGCCTCGACCGCCGGGGTCATTCCGGAAGCTCCTCGGCCAGGAGGCCGAGGGCGTAGAGGCGCCAGGCGAGGTCGACGTCGGCGGCGAGGAAGAGCGCCGCCGCCCGCGCCCGGGGCAGATCGCGGACGCGCAGGACGAGTGCGTCGAGCGAGCGCCCGTACAACTCACGACGCTCGTCGCTGTGCAGATCGGCGGCTATCGCCTTCACCGCGCGGTCGTCGACCCCGAGCTCCCGGTGCGGATCGCCCCCCGCCGCCACGAGCAGCATCGCGCGCCTGCGCGCACCGTTCAGCTCGCCCTCGTCGAGCTCGAGCGCCTCGCCCGCGAGATACGCCAGTACCGGCAGCGGATCGCCGAGCTCGCCCACCTCCACCCGCGTCAGCAGCTCGTCTAGTGCGTCCGCCATACGTACCATCCAGCCTATGGAAGACGTGCTCGGAAAAGCCGAGGAATGGCGCGCCGAGGGCGAGGACGTGGCGCTCGCGACCGTGGTCGGCACCCGGCGTAGCGCCCCGAGGCCGCTCGGCTCGAAGCTCGCCGTGACCCGTTCCGGGCGCCTGTTCGGCTCGGTCTCCGGCGGGTGCGTGGAGGCCGACGTCGCCCAGCACTGTCGCGCCGTCCTCGACGGCGCGACGCCGCAGGTGCACACGTATGGGATCACCGACGAGCAAGCGTGGAAGGTCGGCCTGCCGTGCGGCGGCGAGATCGACGTGTTCGTCGAGCCGTTTACGGGCTCCCCGCCGATCGAGCGCGGGACGAGCTACGTCCGCGTGAGCGGCCCGGAGGCCGGACACCGCTGGCACGACGACGCGACGGCGACCACCGGCCGCGACGGCGACGTCTTCGCCGAGCGCCTCGCGCCCGCCACCAGGCTCGTGGTCGTCGGCGCGGGCGACATCACCGAGGCGCTCTGTGCGATCGCACGGGCGCTCGGCTGGCGGACGGTCGTGGTCGACCCCCGGCCCGCGCTCGCGACCCCGGAGCGCGTCCCGAGCGCGGACGAGATCGTCGTCGCCTGGCCGGACGAGCTCCAGGTCGATCCCGAGACGGCGGTCGTCTCGCTGACGCACGAGCAACGCCTCGACGTGCCCGCGCTCCGCGCGGCGGTCGAAGGCGGAGCGTTCTTCGTCGGCGCGCTCGGCTCACGGCGCACGCAGGAGAAGCGACGCGAGCAGCTCGGCGAGCTGCTCGACGCGGTGCAAGGCCCCGTCGGCCTCGACCTCGGCGGCGAGACGCCCGCCGAGATCGCGCTCGAGATCGCGGCCCAGATCCTGGAAACGCTCAAGCGTCGCTAGGCGCTCCGCGTGTTCGCGACGACCGCCCGCCGACTCGCCCCAACGGGTACTCAAGGTATCCGCCTCGCGCGCCGATAGGTGACCCGTCGGGGCGTTGGCCAGGGGGGAGGGAAACTTCCGGCCGCGCCCCGACCTCTTCACGTCGAAGCGCGCATGGTTGAGCGGCGGGGGTGGGATTTGAACCCACGAGGGGCGTGAACCCCTAGCGGTTTTCAAGACCGCCCCGTTCGACCGCTCCGGCACCCCGCCGCCGCGTAACGCTACTTCGTGGCGCAAACGGCGCCCAAGACTAGGAACTCCCCTGGTACAAGCCCGACGGCCCCGGAGCTAGCGTCGGTGCAGATGCAGAGACGACCCTGGACGCTCCTCGGCGCCGCCGTCCTCACCCTGGCGGTCTCGATCGCTGCGACGGGGGGCAGCGTCGAACGGGTGCAGGTCGGCGTCTCGGGCCGAAACGCGACGGTCGGCCTCTCGCCCGCCCTCTTCGTCGACGTGCCCGTCGTCGCCGGCTACCGGCAGACGAAGTTCGACGGCGAGCAGGGCGACTGGCAGGGGCCCGACTACCACGCCACCCAGAAGCCCGGAACCGGTCGGACCGACCTCAGCTTCCGGACGATCTTCGACAACCACGTGGGCTCGCTTGCGGCGATGGCCCGCAAGGGGCTCGTGCACACAACGTGGACGCAGGCGCAGGCGACCGCCGCTCGTGTGCCGCGGCTGGTCGGCGGGAGGGCGGTCGGCTCGGTCGGCGGCGAGCTCGTCCTATACGACGAGCCGATCGACGGCTCCGCACGCTGGGAGTCCGTGCTCGCGCTCCCGTTGTGCCACGGCGTCTTCGGCGCCGTCGACTTCTACGCCGACGCGCCGGCGCAGGATACGTCCGGCACTGCCGGGCAGTACCTCGTCGGCTCGACGCCTGCGAAGTCCTGGAACCACGACCATGCGCTCGCAGCGGCACGAGGCGTGAAGCTCGACGGCCCCCTGCCCGGCGCCCGCGTCTCCGCGCATGCCGCCGGCAAGGTTGTTGCCGGGCAGGTCGGCGACTGCGGCGGCGGGCTCCAGCACGTGCCGCTCGTCCTCCAGCACGAAGCCGGTGGCGGCTGGTCGACGGCACGCCACGGGGTGAGCGGGGCCGCGGGGCGCTTCTCCCTGCCCGCCTCGCCCGCCGGCAGCTACCGCGTCGTCGCCGTGCTGCGACCGTTCTCGGCGACGAGCGCTGCCGTGCGCGTCGGGTAGCAAGTGGCGCAACGGCTCCTCAGCTGGACAGCCGTGCTCGCCCTCGCAGGCGGGCTCGCGGCGAGTGGGCCTGCGGCGGAGACCGGCGGCGCCCTGCCGATCTACTCGTACAGCGACCTCGCGGGCGTGCCGTCCGCGTCCTCCGTGGGCGCCGAGCTCGCCGCACGCCGGTCGGTCTGCGCGACGGGTACAGCCGGACGTGCGCCGCGCACGGACACGCTGACGCACGCGCTGGCCTCCGCGCAGACGCTGCTCGGCGGGTCGGCGAAGGTCGCCCGGGGGCTCCAGGCGCCTGCGCTGCGGCGCCATGGCGGGGGCGACGCAGTCGCGCTCGCAGGCGTCGTCAAGGGCCGGGGCGGCGTCGCTCTCCTCGGCTTGCTCGTGGCGGCAAAGGCGCACCCGCGCAATCCGCTGCCGCTCTTGAACGCAGCGGTGGTCGCGTCGAACCTCGGCGACCAGGCCACGTCGATCTCCCTGCTCGACGCCGCCGCCCGGCTGCCGAACCCCGCGCGCGCCCCGATGGGCATCGACGTGCGGGCGCTGATTGCGAACGCACGCGGCGTAGCCCTCTTCCGCCTGCATCGCTTCTCGACGGCGGAGCCGCTCTTCCGCACCGCCGCTGCGCGCGCCCCGCTCCTCTCAGAGGCGCGCGCCAACCTGGCCGCGGCACTCCTCTGCCAGGGCAGGCAGGCCGCCGCTCAGCAGGCGTGGATCGCGAGCAGACGGCGCAACGGGTCGATCGCGAACGCTGCGCCCGGGAGCTCGAACGCGGCCGACTTGCTACCGGTTCCCGCTCAGGCGCTCGACCTCTCGCACGGAGTCGCCGGGAGCCTGCCGACGTTGAAGGTACCGCTCACCTCCGACGCGGGCGCCGCGAGCGCGAGCGAGTTGCAGAGCGCCTGGCAGAAGGCCGAGCAGACGGAGAGCGACGCCCTGCGAACCGAGTCGCAGGCAGCGTCCCGGCTCGGCGCGGCGCTCCGAGGGCGGACGGCCTCCTTCCTCTACTGGACCTCGATCAGCGCCCTCTACGTCGACTGGAAGGACGACCGCCCCGACCTCGGGAGCGCGTACAAGCGCGTCACCGACGACGGCGCACGCCTGCTCGCGGACGAGAAGGCGTTCTGGCAGGGGCCCTACGAGACGGTTCTCGAGGAGTGCAGTCACAAGCCGACGATCACGGCCGAGAAGCAGTGCCTGCAGACGGACTGTGCGGCGACGGTTGCGACCGGGCACGCGAGCTGGCTGCCGGACGCGAACGCGGCGAACCAGGACGTCCATGTATGGGCGAGCGACCTCTATCGGTACGCGACCGCCCTCGCGGCCAACCTGAAGAGCCCGCTCGCGGGCCAGGTGCTGTCGCAGGTCGCACGCGGGCAGATGTACGGCGCCTACGCGGCGTACCTCGCCAACCCGGTCGCCCTCTGGGCGCAAGCCGAGGCCTCCGCGGCGAACCTCGGCTGCGGGCCCAAGAACGGCGACGCCGAGGCAGAGTCGGATTCGGGTGAGCTCGACCCGTCCTTCGCGTGCCCGCCTTCGCTCCAGGCGGTCCAGTTCGGGATCGCGGTGGGGCTCGTCGGGATCACCGTCAATTGCGAGAGCATCAGCATCGAGGGCAAGACCTCCGAGGAGGGCCTCGGCGGCTTCGCCGCGGTGCAGTACGCCTTCCGCGACGGGACGACGACGGTGTTCGCCGGCGCCGAGACGAGCGGCCCACTGGACGAGAACCTCTACGGGGATTCGCACGCCGGCGCATACGTGACGTTCGACGACTCCGGGCAGGTGACCGACTGCGGCGTCCGCGCCGCCTCAGAGACGACGACGTCACGAGGCCCGATCACGCTCGGTCCGTCGGTCGGCTCGGAGTGGGACTACAGCCTGGCCGACTCGCTGCTGCGCTGACCTGCGTAGCGCCTGATCAGCTCCCGCCGCGAGCTGATGCCGAGCTTGCGGTAGACGTTGCCGAGGTGGAACTCGATCGTCTTCGGGCTGAGAAAGAGGCGACTCGCGACCTCGCGGTTCGACGCTCCTTCGGCGACTGCGAGAGCAACCTGCAGCTCCTGCGGAGTCAGCCGGTCGGCGGCATCCGTCGCGGCACGCGGCATGCGCAACCCGACCGCCGCAAGCTCACGCCGGGCCCGCGCCGCCCACGGAGTCTCACCGAGCTGGTCGAACGTCTCGAGCGCGTGGCGTAAGCGGTCACGGGCCGCGGTTCGCCGCCTCGACCGCCGCAGCCGCTCCGCGTAGCAGAGCTCGGTCCGGAACCGCTCGAGCGGCGACTCGGGCGGGGCGAACAGCATGAGCGCCTCCTCGAAGCACTCCTCGTAGGCGTCGTCCGGCGCGACGAGGCCGCGGCAGCGGAGAGCGAGCGCGCGGGCGCCGCGTCGTCCCGACTCCGCGACGAGCCGCTCGAGATCCGCCAGCTCGTGGACCGCGTCGTCGTGGCGGCCGGCACGGGCATATCCCTCGATCAGGTCACCCGCCCACGGGAACGCGAACCCCGGTTCACGCACCTGTCCCCCGGCGACGATTCGGCGAAGGCGCTCGAGCTCGTCGATCGCGACTTCGGTGCGGCCGAGCGCAAGCGCGAGCTGCCCGAGCGCGGCTCGCGCGTCCGCCTGCACGTCCTGGTGAAGGTCGGTATCGACGAGTGAGAGTGCCCGGGCCGCGTGTGCGCCGCAGTCCTCCTCCCGCCCGAGCGCAGCCTCCACCCGTGCGAGCACCGCGAGGTTGTAGGCGAGCTGGAGCGGCTGGCCGATCTGCTCGGCCGTCCCGACCGCTTCGAGTGCCGCGCCGTAGGCGGCGACGAGGCGGCCGGAGCGCAGCTCGAGCAGCGCGAACGGGTTCAGCGCGAACGCGACGAGGAGGTGGTCGCCGCTCTCGCGCGCCGCGCGGAGCTCGTGATCGAGAAGCCTCCGCGCGAGCTCCGGCTGCTCGACCCACACGAGACTCTCGGCACACTCGGCGGCGGCGCCCGTCGCCGGCAGCGTCAGGCAGAGCTCGCCCAGCGCGACCATCGCGGCGACTCCCGCCCTCGTCTCGCCGGCGAGGATCCGCGCGCGCGCCGTCCGGATCAGGACCTTCGGACGCTCCGCGGCGCGTTCGTGCCCCCAGAGCTCCTCGATCCGCTGGCTCAGCCGGAGCAGCTCGGGCGCGTCGAGCCGCGCGAGCGGCAGGCTGCCGGCGGTCGCGAGGGCCGCAGCTGCGGCGGCGCCGTCGACCGCCTCGACCGCCCTTGCCGCCTCGGTGATGCACGCGAAGGCGGCCTCGGCCTCGCCGCGCTGCACCGCCAGGTAGCCCTGGCGCTCGACGATCTCGAGCCGCACCCGATCGTCGACGGCGAGCGGGAGCGCCTCGGCGAAGAGCTCGTCGGCGCGCCGGACATCACCGTGCCGCAGCCATTCCGCTGCCGCCGCGGACAATCGACGGGCGCGCACGTCGTTCCCCTCACTGAGCCGTGCCGCCTCCTCGAACATCCGTGCGGAGGCTGCGACCCCTCCGCGCCGGCTCGCGTCGGAGGCGGCGAGCTCGAGTTCGACCGCGACCGCCTCGTCGGGCGCCGTCACCGCAGCTGCAAGGTGCCAGGCACGGCGACCGTCCACCTCGCCACGGAGGGCCTCGGCGAGCGCCGCGTGGGCGCCGCGCCGCTCGGCGTCGGACGCGGCCGCGACGATCGCGGAGCGAAGCAGCGGATGACGGAACTCGATCCCGGACGGGTCGAGCCGAACGAGCCGGGCGGCCTCGGCCGGGCCGAGCGCATCGGACGGGAGCCCGGCGACGCCGAGCGCCGCAACGATCGCGCGGGCGCCGCTCCCGGCGCCCGCGGCCGCGACGACCAGGGCGCGACGCGTGTCGTCGGGCAGGGCAGCCGTCCGCTCGAGGAAGGCGCGCGAGACCTCGTCCGGCACGGGCAGGAGCTCGCCGAGCGGCTCGGTGCCGGCGAGCTGCTGCTCGCGCAGCACGCCGGGCAGCTCGAGCAGGGCGAGCGGGTTGCCGCCCGTCGCGGAAACGAGCGCCGCCACCACGGACGGCGCGGGCGCCCGGGCGCCCGCCAGAAGGGCGGCCGCCCCGTCCTCGTCCAGGCCACCGACGCTCAAGACGTCGACGCCGGGCGGCGCGAACGGGTGCGGCGCGTCCGACCGCGTCGCGAAGAGCAGCGCGATGCCGTCCGCATCGAGGCGGCGGGCGACAAAGGCGAGCGCCTCGGCCGACGAGCGATCGACCCAGTGACAGTCGTCGACGGCGCAAAGCAGCGCCTGCTCCTCGGCCGCGGTCGCGAGGAGCGCGAGCACCGCCGCGTAGACGCCGAACCGCTCGACGGCGCGCCCGTCGTCGAGGGCGAGCGCAACGCGTAGCGCACGTGCCTGCGGCCCCGGCAGGCCGTCGATCAGGTGGACAATCGGCCGGACGAGCTGGTGCAACGTCGCGAAGGCGAGCTCCGACTCGAACTCCGTGCCCGCCGCGCCCAACACACGCATGCCCGTCGCGCGTGAGACGGCGTACTCGAGCAGCGCCGTCTTGCCGATACCCGATTCCCCTTCAAGGAGCAGCGAGCCGCTCCCGCCGGAGCGCGCTTCGGCAACTACCTCGTCGATCCGACGGCACTCTCGCTCCCGCCCGACGACCATGCCTGCTGATTCTAGGACCCGGCCGTCGAGCGATACGCTTCGACGTCAGTGCCCGAGCTCAACCGCGTCGGCCGCGCGATCGCCCACTTCGCCGAACCCAAGGGTGTCGAGGCGCCGCTCGTCGAGCTCGAGATTCGGCTTCACCGTGCCGCCGACCGACTGACGTCCCCACCGAGCCGCGGCGGGGCTCCGAACTCGACCAGCGGCGCCGGCACCGCGATCGACCCGTCCTCGTCCTGGAAGTTCTCGAGGATCGCGATCATCGCCCGCGCGGTCACGGCGGTGCCGTTCAGCGTGTGCACGTGCTCGAGCCTGCCGTCGCGCCGGAAGCGGATCCCGAGACGCCGCGCCTGGAAGTCGGTCGTGTTCGACGTCGACGTGATCTCCCGGTAGCGACTCTGGCCCGGGAACCACGCCTCGATGTCGTACTTCTTCGCCGCCGAGGCGCCGAGGTCGCCGGCGGCGATGTCGAGCACGCGGTAGGGGAGCCCGAGCTCCTCGACGAGCTCCTCCTCGACACCGAGGAGCCGCTCGTGCTCCTCGCGCGAGCGCCCCGGCTCGCAGTAGACGAACATCTCGACCTTGTCGAACTGGTGCACGCGGAACATGCCGCGCGTGTCCTTGCCGGCGGCGCCGGCCTCACGCCGGAAGCAGGTGGAGAAGGCGACGTAACGCAGCGGCAGCCCGTCGAGCTCCTCGCCCCCGTGGAACGCCGCGGCCGGAACCTCGGACGTGCCGACGAGGTAGAGGCCGTCTTCGGGCACCTCGTAGTAGTCGCCCTTGTCGGAGGGGAAGAAGCCGGTGCCGTACATCGCCTCCTCGCGTACGAGCACGGGCGGCAGCAGCGGCACGTGGCCGTTGGCGACGATCCGCCGGAGCGCCCACTGGTAGAGAGCGAGCTCCAGGAGCGCGACGTCGCCGACGCGGTAGACGAAGCGCGAGCCTGACACCTTCGCGCCCCGTTCGACGTCGATCCAGCCGTGCGCCGCCGACAGGTCGAGATGGTCGCGCGGCTCGAAGTCGAAGGCCGGCGGCTCGCCGACGATCCTGACCGTCACTGCGTCCTCCTCGCGGTCACCGTCCGGCGAGTCCTCCGCGGGCGGGTTCGGGACGCGATCGAGGAGCGCCTGGACGGCCTGCTCCGCCTCCCCGAGCTCGCGCTCCAGCGGCTGCAGCCGCTCCTTCACGCCGGTCAGCTCCTCGAGCTCGATCGGGGTCGGCCTCCCCTTCAGCTTCGTGCGCGCACGCAGCCCCTCGACCTCGGTCTGGAGCGCGCGCTTGCGCTCGTCCGCCGCGAGCAGCTCGTCGAAGACGGCCGCCGCGCCCTTGCGGGCAAGCGCGGAGCGATAGCGCTCGGGGTCGGCACGGGCTGCGCGCAGGTCGATCACGACGTCAGTCTAGGAGCGCTTCGATGACCTGCGCCACGCCCTCCTCGGAGGCGGGCGGACAGACCCAGCTCGCAACCGCTTTCACGCGCGGGTGGGCGTTCTCGACGGCGATGCCGAACGCGGGCCACTCGACGAGCTCGACGTCGTTCTCCCCGTCGCCGAAGGCGATCGCGTGCGCCTTGTCGAAGCCGAGATGCGCGGCCAGGAAGTCGAGGCCCGCGCCCTTCGTCACTCCCGCCTGCGCGAACTCGAGGAAGTGCGGCAACGACTTCGAGATGTACTCGCGCTCGCCGAAGTGCGCCTTCATCCTCGGCTCGAGCTCGTCGAGCGAAGCCGGGTCGCCCACTGCGACGAGCTTCGTCGGCGGCTCCTCGAGCCACTGCAGGAGGTCGCCGACCACGTGGAAGTCGATGCGGTTCAGCCGTGCATAGGCGCGCGCCTGCTCGGTGTCGCTCGCCACGTAGAGCTCGTCGTCGACATAGACGTTCGGCGAATACCCCTCGTTCGCGAGGAGCGTGATCGTCTCGCGCGCGAGCTCGACCGGCAGCGGTTCGTGACGCAGCCACGTTCCGTCAACATCTGCGACGACGGCGCCCTGGTAGCAGATCACCGGCTGGTGGAGGCCGGCGGGCTCGAGCGCCTGGCGGATCGACTGCACCATCCGCCCGGTGACGACGATCACGTTCAGCCCCGCCCGTTCCGCCCGGCGCAACGCGGCGATCGTCCGCGGGCGGAGCTGCGCGTCCTGCCAGACGAGCGTGCGGTCGAAATCCGTCGCGACGACGCGGACGTCGCTCGGAAACCGCTCAGGGAGCTCGATCAGCCGTTCTTGTTGCCGCCGGTCGACGTGACGACGAACGCGGCGACGTCGGCGATCTGCTTGTCCGAGAGGCGGCCGGCGAAGGACGGCATCGCACTCTTGCCGTGCGTCACACGGTCGATGACGCGCGAGAGCGGCGGCTTCGCGTCGTCGAGGTTCGGCCCCACCGTCCCGGTCGAGCCCGCCGCCTTCAGCGTGTGGCAGCCGGTGCAGCCGGCGCTCAGGAAGACGGCCTTGCCTGCGGTCGGGTCGCCGTTCTTGTACTTCGCGGGTACCGTCGTCGTCTGCTGCGGCGTCGTGGGCACGGTGCCGACCACCTTGGTCGGCAGCGGGGAGACGGTCTTCTCGCCCGGCTTCGAGGTGTCGCACCCGCTCGCGACGACGGCGAGCACGGCCAAGGCGACGGCGAGCGGCACGAGTCGGCGGCGCACGCGGGCGAGTCTACACAGCGCGCCGCACGCCGACTCCGGTTGAGCCGCGACCGCCGCCGCTGTTGACCGGGGGTTAAGCGCCGCCGGTCACGACCAGCACCAGGCCTACAATCCACGGCATGAAACGGAAGTCATATGGACGCGACGCGGGTCTCACGCTGCGGATGATCTTCACGACCGGCCTTCTCGGCCTGCTGTACGTGATCTTCGCCGTCGTGCTCCTCCAGGTCTTGAACGTGGCACTCGTCCCGATGCTCGTGATCGTGCTCGGGCTCGCGTTCTTCCAGTACTACACCTCCGACAAGCTGGCGCTCGCCGCCGCGGGGGCCAAGGTCGTGTCGCGCGAGGAGGCGCCGCAGCTGCACGACATGGTCGAGCGGCTGTGCGCGATGGCCGACCTGCCGAAGCCGAAGGTCGCGATCATGGACACACCCGTCCCGAACGCGTTCGCGACCGGGCGATCGCCGAAGCACGCCGCCGTGTGCGTCACGACCGGTCTCTGGGAGCGGCTCGAGCCGAAGGAGGTCGAGGGCGTGCTCGCCCACGAGCTCTCGCACGTCGCGAACCGCGACGTGCTGATCATGACCCTCGCGAGCTTCTTCGCCATGCTCGCCGCGCTGCTCACCCGCTTCGGCCTTTACGCCGGCATGTTCGGCGGCGGCTTCGGCGGCGGGGGCCGTCGCGACAACAACAACGGCCCGCCGGTGTGGCTGATCGTGTTCGCCGTCTCGATCCTCGTCTACGCGATCAGCTTCGTCCTGATCCGCATGATCTCTCGGTACCGCGAGTACGCGGCCGATCGCGGCTCGGCCCTGATCACGGGCGCGCCCGAGTACCTGATGAGCGCGCTGCAGAAGATCTCGTCACAGATGACGCTGATCCCGAACCGCGACCTGCGGCAGGTCGAGGGCATGAGCGCCTTCTTCATCATCCCGGCTCGCGCCAAGACCGCGACCGCCGAGCTGTTCATGGACCACCCGCCGCTCGAGAAGCGGATCGCCGCGCTCGCCGAGATCGCGCGCGAGATGGGCAGGCCGGTCGCATAGGCCTCCGGGACGTCCTCTTCGGACGCAAGAAGCTCGCCGAGCCGAAAGAGGACCGCCTCTTCGCGCTCACGACCGCTGCGGTGACGATGCAGGTCGAGCTCGGCCTCAAGCCTGCCGGCGTGGCGGCGATCGCGTTCAAGCCGCAGTCGTCCGGCGAGTTCCGAAGCGCCTTCGACGACGTCGATCAGCTGCTCGAGGCGATCGCGCAGCAGTCGGGCTCCAAGGTCGAGCGAAAAAGCGACGAGTACGGATTCGACTGGATCGTCGTCAACGATCCCGACCTCGAGGACCTCGTGGGGACGGCGCACACGCTCGCCGACGAGCTGACCGCGAAGGGCTTCGGCTCACAGCTGCTCGCGGCGATCTTCCGGTTCGAGGGCAGCGAGCGACCGGTCTACTGGATTTACGGGTTCAAGCGCGGGGCATACTGGCCCTTCGTGCCGATCGGCGACCAGAAGCGCGACAACGCGACCGAGCTCGAGCTGAAGGCGAAGCTCGAGCGCGAGCTGCCGATCGAGCAGGACCTGACCCGGTGGCTCGCGCTCTTCGACGCCCCGGTCTAGGAGCCGCGCTCGCGGCGCTGGTCGCGCTCTCGACGCTCGGGTACTGGCTCGCGGCGCGGCGCCAGAGCGGGCTGTGGATCATGCCCGACGAGGCGATCTACGGAACCCGGGCGGAAGAGCTCTGGCAGCACGGGCACCTGTCCCTCTTCGGCGGCTACAGCGTGCTGTACCCGCTCTTCGCCGGTGGGCCGCTGACGCTCGGCAGCCTCGCGGAGGGTTACGCGTGGTTGAAGCCGATCCAGGCGCTGACGATGTCCCTGAGCGCGCTGCCGGTCTACGCGTACGGCAGGCGCCTGATGCCGCCGGTGTACGCGCTCGCCGCGGCTGCGCTGACCGTCGCCTGTCCACTCCTGCTCTTCTCCGGGTTCGTGATGACGGAGGTGCTCTACTACCCGCTTGCAGCGCTCACGCTGCTCGCGATCGCACGGGCGGTCGAGACTGCGTCGCTCCGCGACCAGGCACTCGCCGTCTCGCTGATCGCGGTCTCGATCCTGATGCGGGTCCAGGCGGTCGTCCTGCTCGCGGTGTTCGCCGCGGCCGTGCTCGTGGACGCCCTGCTCGCACGCCGGCGGCCGCGGTGGCGAGCCTACTGGCCCGTGTGGTCGCTGCTCGCCGCGGCCGCTTCCGCCGGGCTCGCGGCACCCGGTCTCTTCGGGGCGTACTCGACCGTCGTGAGCGGCGGCTACTCGCTCGGACAGGCCCTCAAGTTCACCTACTACCACCTTGCCTACGTCGCCGTGATGACCGCGGTCGTCCCGGTCGCGGCGCTCGTCGTCCTCCTCGCCCGTGAACGCAATCCGCCCGCCCGTGCGCTGCTCGCGGTGACCGTCTCCGCGATCGCGCTCGTCGGGCTGCAGGTGGGGATCTTCGCGTCACGCTACTCGCCGCACGTCCTCGGCCGCGACCTCGCCGCCTTGCCCCCGCTCCTCTTTCTGTGCTTCGCGCTGTGGCTCGCCCGCGGAGCCCCACGCCCCCGCCTCACGGCGTCGCTCGCGGCGGTCGCGTTGCTCGCGGTGCTCGTCGGCGCCCCGTGGAACGCCCTGTCGGCGAACGCGCTGCCCGACGCGACGGGCCTCGCCCTGCTCGTGCGCAGGCCGTTCGACCTCGCGCCCGACAGCCTCGTCGCCGTTGCCGCGGGGCTCCTCCTCGTCGGCTTCCGGTTCCTGCCCGCCCGGCGCGCCCCGCTCCTCCTCCCCGTCCTGCTCGCCGTCTTCGCCGCGACGTCGGTCGTCGCGTCGAACCTCCTTAGCGACGCCGCCAACGCGGCGCAGCCGACCTTCGTCGGGACGCCGCGAGACTGGATCGCCCGTGCGGTCGACGCGCCCGTCGCCTACGTCTACAACGGCGACCCGTCGGGCTGGCCCGTCGTCTGGCAGCAGCGGTTCTGGAACCCGCAGATCGACCGGGTGGTCGCGATCGCTCCGGAGTCGGTGCCGGGGCCGATCTCCGAGCAGCGCATCTCGACACCGCCTCACGGTCTGCTGCCGATCCGAGAGCGCTACGCCGTCGCGAACGACACCGTCACGCTGATGGGCACGCCGCTCGCGCGGCAGCCGCGCGGGCCGGACACGTTCGGGCTGACGCTCTGGCGACTCGACGGAACGCCACGCCTCTCGACGATCGAGAGCGGCTTCCAGCCGAACGGCGACATCTCCGGTCAGGCGTCGCTGACCGTCTACCACTGCGGCGGCGGGCGGCTGCAGCTGACGCTCCTGCCCAAGGCGAGCGAGCGACTCGAGATCTCCCTCGACGGCCGTACCGTGGAGAGCACGCACATCGGCGGGCTCCCCTCGTGGCACACGACGATCCCCGTGCCTGCGGGCCACCCGGCCGAACCGTGCAACTTCCTGATCCGCGGCGACAACCTGCTCGGGTCGACGGTCGTGCTCTTCGAGCGCTAGTCCGGCCCGACGCGGACGAGCATCTTGCCGACGTTGTCGCCGCGGAACAGCCCGGCGAACGCCTCAGGCACGCGCTCGATCCCCTCGAGCACCGTCTCCCGGTGCACGATGCTCCCGTCGGCCACCCACGGCCCGACCTCCGCCAGGAACTCCGGGTAGAGCGCAAGGTGGTCGAGCACGATGAAGCCCTGCAGGCGGAGGCGTTTCGTCACCAGCAGGGCCATGTTGCGCGGCCCCGGCTCGGGTTGCTCGTCGTTGTAGCGCGCGATCTGGCCGCAGCCGATCACCCGCCCGAACGGGCGGAGGGCGCCGATCGCCGCTTCCAGCTGGGTGCCCCCCACGTTGTCGAAGTAGACGTCGATGCCTTCGGCGAGCGCGTCCCGAGCCTTCGTCTCGCGGTAGTCGAACGCCTCGATCCCGAGCGACCGCAGCCACTCGACCTTCTCCGCCGAGCCGGCACTGCCGATCACGGAGAGTCCCTTCAGCCGCGCGATCTGGGCGGCGATGCTGCCGACTGCGCCGGCCGCACCCGAGACGTAGATCGTCTCGCCCGCCTTTACCTCGCCGATCAGCGTGAGGCCGACCCACGCGGTGAGGCCCGGCATACCGAGCACGCCGAGGGCAGTGGACGGCGCCGCGACCTGTGGGTCGAGCTTCCGCAGCGATGCACCCGGCGCCACTCCCTCCTCGCACCACCCGAGCCTCGAGAGCACCCAGTCGCCCTCCGCGAGACCGTCGTGACGCGAGGTGACGACACGGCCGACGGCACCGCCGTCGATCGGCTCGCCGAGCTCGTACGGCCCGATATACGTGCGGACGCCGGTCATGCGGCTCCGCATGTACGGATCGACCGAGACGAAGACGTTGCGGACGAGCACCTCGCCCTCCGCCGGCTCGCAGGGCGGCGACTCGCGGAGCTCGAAGTCCGATTCACGCGGCGCACCCTGCGGGCGGCGCGCCAGCACGAGCTCGCGGCTCATGTGCCGATGGCGATGTCAGGAATGAAGCCCTCGTCGGAGAGCAGCTCCCGCGCCTCCTCGAGCGACAGGTCCTCGGGCGGGACGATCGCGTCCGACGGCACGAGCTCGTCGTCGCCGAGCTTCGTCCCCGCCTCGCGCACGGCCTCGGCAAGCGCCTGCAGGCCCTCCCAGAGCGCCTTCTCGTCCCCGGCCTCGACCGCGCGCATCACGTCGTCGTCGAGCTCGTTCAGCCGGGCGAGCAGATCGTCCGGCACGCGGAACTGCCCTTCGCCCAGGAGGCGGACGATCACGACGACGCCTCCTGCGTCTCAGGCTCCTCCCCGCCCTCGAGCTGCTTCGGCGCCTCGCCCTGGCCCAGCTCTGCCTTCATCTTCGCCAGCTCGTCGTCGACCTGGCCGGACTGGGAGATCTGCTTCAGCTGGCGATCGATGTCGTCGCCGCTCGACGTGTAGTCCTCGAGCGCGCCCGACGCCGTCAGCTCCTCGACCGCGCTGGCCCGTGCCTGCATCTGCTCCGTCTTGTCCTTCGCTCGACCGATCGCCAGGCCGACGTCGGCCATGTGCTCTCCGATCCCGGTCGCGGCCTCGCTGATGCGGACCTGCGCCTCGGCGGCGTTGTACTGCGCCTTGATCACTTCCTTCTGCGTGCGGAACGACTCGACCTTCGCCTGCAGGGTGCGCTCGCCCTCGACGAGCTTCTGCTGCTGAGCCTCGAGCTGCTGGCCCTGGGTCATGATGTCGGTGAGCTGAGTCTGCACGGCTGCCTTGCGCGCGAGGGCCTCGCGGGCGAGGTCCTCGCGATTCGCCTTCAGCGCGTCGCGCGCCTGGCCGTCGAGCTTGTCGACCTGCTGCTGCATCGAGGTGTACTGCAACTCGAGGCGCTTCTTCGCCGTCGTCACGTCGGCGATCCCACGCTTCACGTTCTGCAGCTGCTGCAGCTGCTGCTCGTAGGAGTAGTCGAGGGTCTCGTTCGGATTCTCGGCGCGGTCGAGCGCCTTGGAGAACTTCGCCTTGAAGATCAGGTTCAGGCGGGACATCAGGCCGGGCATGCGTAGCTCACTCCTCGTCTGGGTCGGGTGCCGTTAGCCTAACGGGCGTGGACCTGATCGATCCCCTGGTCGAGGCCTACGCCGAGCGGCTGACCTCCCCGCACGAGCCGCTCCTGGCGGAGCTGTCGGCGGAGACGGCCGACGTCCTCCGGTCCGAGCAGATGCTCACGGGGCCGGTCGCGGGCCGCTTCCTCGAACTGCTCGTCTGGTTCGGCCGGCCGCGGCGGGTGCTCGAGATCGGCACCTTCAGCGGCCATTCCGCGCTCGCGATGGCGGCCGCGCTCCCCGACGGGGGCCACATCGACGCGTGCGAGCTCGACCCGGAGCGTGCCGCATTCGCCCAGCGCTACTTCGACCGCTCGCCGGACGGCTCGAGGATCACGCTCCATGTCGGCCCGGCGCTCGAGACGATCGAGCGACTCGAGGGGACGTTCGATCTCGTCTTCATCGACGCGGACAAGGAGGGGTACGTCGGCTACTACGAGGCGACGCTGCCCCTGCTGTCGGAGCGGGGGCTGATCGTCGCGGACAACACGCTCGCAGGCGGTCGCGTGCTCGACGAGCGACCGGCGATCGCCGCCTTCAACGAGCACGTCGCCGCGGATCCGCGCAGCGTGCAGGTGCTCTTGACGGTCCGCGACGGGATGACGCTCATCCGCCGAGCCTGACCCGTCCGTGCGCAGGATCGCGGTGATCGCGAGCGCGAGCGGCAACGGCAAGACGACGCTCGGGCGGGCGCTCGCCGAACGGCTCGGCGTGCCGTTCGTCGAGCTGGATGCGCTCGTTCACGGGCCGAACTGGGCCGAGACGCCCGACGACAAGCTCCGCGCGCTCGTCGCGCCGATCGTCGCCGGTGACGGCTGGGTGATCGACGGCGTCTATCGCGGCAAGCTCGGGCCGCTCGTCCTCGAGGCAGCCGACACCGTCGTGTGGCTCGACCTGCCGCTCCGCGTCTGGCTGCCGCGGCTTCTCCGCAGGACATTCAGGCGGATCCTCCGGCGGGAGGAGCTCTGGAACGGCAACCGTGAGACGTTTCGCGACGCGTTCTGGCGCCGCGATGCGCTCGTGCCGTTCGCTGTGCGCCAGCACTTCCGCCGGCGACGCCTCTATCCAGTCGAGCTCGCCGGGCTGCCGGTCGTGCGGCTGCGCACGCGAGTCGAGGTCGACCGATTCCTCGACTCGGCCTTGTCCTGACCCGCCGTACGGTTTACGGTTGCACCATGAGCAGGCAACTCGTCGTCCTCGGAGCGGTTCTCGTCGTCCTCGCGAGCGCCTGCGGCGGCAAGAAGAGCGCCGCGCCGCCGCCGACCACCACGGCTGCCGCCTCGCCGACGACCACCGCGGCCTCGACGCCGACGACGACGGCCGCCATGACGACGACCTCGAGCTCGTCCGGCACGCCGACCTTCGCGTCGACGAAGAACTGCCTGCAGCTCAAAGCGCTGGCGACGAAGGTCGCGCAATCGATCAGCCCGAGCACGGCAGCTACCGACCCGGGCAAGTTCGCGCAGCTGATCGAGGCGATGGCGAGCGCCGCGCCCGGCGACATCAAGCCCGACTTCAAGACGTTCGCGGACGCCTATTCGAGCTTCGTGAAGGCGTACACCTCGAGTGGCTACAAGCTCGGCTCGGGCACGACGCCGACCGCCACGCAGATCGCGAAGCTCACCGCCGCGGCCCAGCTGCTGTCGACGCCGAAGGTGAAGGCGGCCGTCCAGCACCTCAGCGCCTGGGGCCAGAAGAACTGCGGCATCGGCTAGCTCCGCGTCACCCGAGGGGGAAGAACGCGGGGCTCGCGTGGCACCCCTGCGCATCGCAGCTCGTGCCGCCCAGCCCGAAGCGGATGCGCCTGATCCCGCCGCTCGGTACCCGGATCCTGGCGCTGTAGGGAGGCCCGACGGCCTCGCGTGCAGTCGCGGTCGTCGACGTGCCGGCGCGACCGTCGAGCCGGACGAACATGCCGAGGGCGTTGAAGGGGACGCGCGTCCCGTTCGGGCCGGCGACGTCGACCGTCCACCGGACGGTGATCAACGACCCGGGAACCGGGTGGCGTGGGAGCCTCGCCAGGAGATGCGCCTGCGCACCTTCCTTGGCCGCGGCAACGCCGGCGACGGCCAACACGGCGAGCGTGATGCAGAGGGTCCGCCTCACGACCGGTAGTACACCACTCGCGCCCGAGCCGTTCCACGACCTGTCGTGGTGTCTGACACCTCTTGGTGTCAGACACTCTTCCTGCCGGCATCGCTGAGCTCGCGCCCAGGACTGTCCGAAACGGACAGTAGGGTGCCGTTCCGTGCGTCTGATCGTCGCCCGCTGCGAGGTCACCTACTCTGGCCGCCTGGATGCCTTCCTGCCCGAGTCGACGCGCCTCCTGATGCTGAAGGACGACGGATCGGTGCTCGTCCACGCGGACGCCGGCGGCTACAAGCCGCTGAACTGAGCGTTAGCTCCTCCCGCCGACCGCGCCAGGACGCTCGTCCAGCCCAGCCTCCGTCCCCGGCGATCGTGCTGGGAGGAGCCGCGCAGGCGCCTTGCTTTCCCAAGCCTCGGTCAAGAGCTCGCGAAGGAAGTGCTGATCCACTTCGGGAAGACTGACGCCGACTGCCGCCAATCGCTTGCCCCACCGCACCGCTTCGCAACGATCGGGAGCCTGTGCGATCACCGTCCTGATACCGCCCTCGTCGAGCATCACGTTGATGCGACCCTCGTTCCAGAGCGTCGCGAAGATCCTGCCGTTCACGCGAAATGACGGCCGCCCGTGGTGATCCTGCTCCACAACCTCAGGCAGCGACAACGCAAGCTGCCGAGCTTCGTCAGGCGAAACGGCCATGGCGTCATTGTCGCACCGGCCTCGGGCGATATTCGAGAAGGTTGCCCCGTTCCGACACGTCCGAAGAGGACAGTACGGTGCCCCGGTGCGCCTGATCGTCGCCCGCTGCGAGGTCTCCTACACCGGCCGCCTCTCCACGAGGCTGGCCGAAGGCGTCCGCCTGCTGATGATCAAGGAGGACGGAACGGTCATGCTTTGGTCAGACGGTGGGGGGCTTTCCGTGAAGCCCTTGAACTGAGCACACGACCCGCCGAAAGCCGCGTCTGTCCGATTTTGGATCGTCAGTCGGGAACCTGCTCGATGACATAGACGCGCCCGTCCGGCGCGCGCACCCAGAACCAGGCCAACTCGCCGAGGCCCGGATCACCGAAGGCCTCCGCCGCCCAGACCGGCTCGTTTACGAGCTCGAGACCGGCGGCCTGCACCTCGGCGAGCGCCGCTCGGACGTCGTCCACGACGAATGCGACGACGAAATCGGCCTCGTCCGGGATCATCCGGATGTCGCTGTGCTCCGGCGCGTACACCTCGACGAGATCGCGCCGATGCGTGGGCAGGCGCTGGAAGGTCACCGTGTCACCCCGACCCGCAGGCTCGAGGCCCAGGACGTCGCGGAAGAAGCGCGTCATCCCATCGACGTCGCGCGTCCGCGTTCCGATGTAACCGATTCGCTGGACCCGCACGCTGGGCGGAGCCTACTCGGCGACCCTTCGCCATCCGACAGCGAGCCGGTCTCCAACCTCCATACCGACACCGACCGCGCCGATCACACCGTCGACCAGCCACCTCACGTCGTAGCAGTCGCCGGCCCTTTCGATCTCCAGGTCGTACTCGTCGGAGAACTCGCCGTTCTCGTGGAAGTAGCGAATGCGGTAGCGCCCGGCGAAGCCTTGCTCCGGGCCGCCGGTCGCCAGCCCCGAGCCGCCCCACGCGTTCTCGTACGACCAGCGAGCGTCGAGGGTTCCGGGCGCCT
The DNA here is from genome assembly GCA_963725595.1 of uncultured Thermoleophilia bacterium. Lineage (GTDB taxonomy): Bacteria > Actinomycetota > Thermoleophilia > Gaiellales > Gaiellaceae > PALSA-600. The sequence goes on from CAVRYT010000009.1 coordinate 235,120, forward strand.
CGCCCCTCGCATAGAGGGCGAAGCCGATGTTCGATCCTTTCATCGACCCATCCTCCCGCAGAAGAACCGAGGACATCAAGCCTGTCCGAAAGGGACAGTAGTGTCCTCGCCTCCATGCGTCTGATCGTCGCCCGCTGCGAGGTCTCCTACACCGGCCGCCTCTCCACGAGGCTGGCCGAGGGCGTCCGCCTGCTGATGATCAAGGAGGATGGGACCGTCATGCTCTGGTCAGACGGTGGGGGGCTTTCCGTAAAGCCGCTGAACTGGATGACGCCTCCCACCGTGATCGAGGACGCGGGCGATGTGCTCGTCGTGCGCAAGCGGGCCGGGCGCAGCGAGGACCGGCTCGAGATCCGCCTCGTCGAGGTGCTCTCGGACGTGCGCCACGACATGGGCGAGGCGGCCGGGCTCGAGAAGGACGGCGTCGAGCGCGATCTCCAGCTCCTGCTCGCCGACGACCCGGCGCGGATCGAGCCCGGTCTGCGACTCGTGAAGCGGGAGTGGCCGACCGACGTCGGACCCGTCGACCTGATGTGCCGCGACGAGGACGACGGGTGGGTGGCCGTCGAGATCAAGCGCGTCGGCACGATCGACGCCGTCGAGCAGCTTTGCCGCTACCTCGACTGCATCCGCGCCGACCGGTCCCGCGCAGCGTGCCGCGGCATCCTGGCGGCGCAGAGCCTGAAGCCGCAGGCGGTCGCACTCGCGACCCAGCGCGCGATCGGCTGCGCGACCGTCGACCTCTCGGTGCTGCGAGGCGAGCGCGAGCCCGAGCTGACGTTGTTCGGTTAGCTCAGGTACCAGGCGAGCAGCCGTTCGCCCTCGGCGTCGATCTCACGGCGAACACGCACCGGTAGCGGTGCGAACGGCTCCAGCACGAGCCTTCGCCGCTCGATCCGCCACGCGCCGGCGACGAAGCCGTCGACGGTGAATGTGTTCTTCGTCGTCGCATTCCGTTTGTTGAAGACAGCCTCGAGGTACTCCGGCGGCACGATCCGCGAGCGGTCACGGTGCGCGAGGATAATCGAGTCGAACGCGGGCAGAAACCGCACCGGAGCCGCCACGTCACCAGCGGCACGCCTCGCGCGCGGCACGTCGTACAGCCCGTCCTGCTCACGTAGGCCGTCGAGCGCCGGGGCGATCTGCCGCATCCGGAAGCCCGTGAACTGCTGCACGTCCTCGCGCGAGGCCGGGCCGTAGCCGCGGAGATACGCGTGGACGACGCGCGTCGCGCTCTCCTGCGGGTCGGGAAGTGGGTCGCGCCAGAGAAGAGACGGCGAAGGCCTGGTGTGCGGCCACGAGCCGATCGGCGCCGTCCGCACGAACGGCAGGGCCCGATAGGCGAAGGCGACGGCCCAGCGGTCGTCGGTCTCGAGCGCGCGATAGGCGAGCTCGAAGAGCTCCTCGCTCGTGACCGGCGTGCTGGGCACGGAGGCGCGGAGCCGCTCGACGTCCACTCCGAGCCCATCCTGCCGCCCCCGCTGCGAGTCGATGTACGACGAGACGACCGAGGGATAGTCGGTTCGCGTGGTCACGTGCAGCGTCGTGCGGAACGAGCCCGCCTTCACAATCGAGCCGTCGGTGAGCCCACGCGTCAGCGACCCCTTCCGGAAGCCCGCCACCCGTGACCACAGCGCGATGTACGGCGAGGGTGCGTACTGCGCCTGCAGTGCGACGAGGCTCTCTATCGCACGCAGCAGCGGGATCCGGCGACGCTCGAGTAGCAACTGTCGCGCGAGGAGCGTGCGATTCAGCTCGCGCAGCGTCACGGCACGACGGCGGCTTTGAGCAGGTCGCGTGGCGGGTCCGCGAACAGCGCGGGCAGGTCGGCAAGCAGAATGCGGTGCGTCACGAGCTGTGCCCAGGGATACGCGTCGCTCGCGAGAAAGGCGAGCGCCGCACGCACCGTTGCCGGCGTGTGATGGAACGAGCCGCGGAGCGTCAGCTCCTCGTAGTGGAGCCGGTAAGCGTCGACGGTCGGTCGCGCCTCGCGCGGCAGCCCGCCGAAGCAGACGACCGTGCCGCCTGGGCACACGAGCTCGACCGCGTCCCGCCAGGCGTCCTCCGTGCCGGCGGCTTCGATCACCACGTCGGCACCGCGCCCGTCCCCGGACTCCGCTCCGAACGACTCGACGAGCGCTCGGCGCTCGTCGCGCCCGCCGACGACGGTCGGCCAGCCGCCGGCGTCGGCAACGCACGCAGCGAGCATCAGCCCGATCGGGCCTGCGCCGAGGATCGCGACCGCGTTGCCGGCTGCGATGCCCGCACGCTCGACGCCGCGCAGGCAGCAGGCGAGCGGCTCGACCATGGCCGCCACTTCTGAGGCGAGCCCGCGCGGGACCTCGTGCAGGTTGACGGCGGCGATCCGCTCGGGCACGAGCAGCCAGTCGGCATAGGCGCCGGCCAGGAAGCTCAGGTCGCTGCACTGCGAGCCGCGGGCGCAGCCGTCGCACGCTCCGCACGGCGCCGAGTTCGCCGCGACCACGCGGCGGCCGTCGACAATGCCGCAGAACTCGTGCCCGAACGGCGCCGGCGACTCGCGCGCGAGCAGCGGATGACCGCGCCGGAACGTCTTCAGGTCGGTGGCGTCGGTGAGGGCGAGCTCGACCTGCACGAGCACCTCGCCCGGGCCCGGCTCGGGCCTCGGCACGTCCTCGATGCGGAGGTCGCCGGGGGCGTACAGGCGAGCCGCCTTCACGGCGTGAAGACCACCTTGAGCGCCGCGCCGGAGCGATACAGGTCGAGCCCTTCGTCGAACCGCTCGAACGGCAGGACGGTCACCTCCGGCGGCTCGAGCCCGGGCAGGCACTGGATCGCGGCGGCGAAGCTGTCCGGCGTCGCGGAACGCGAGCCCGCGACGTACAGCTCACGGCGGTAGATCGTGTCGAGCGCGACGGGGAGCTCGCCCGTCGGGCCGGCGAACACCAGGGCCGTGCCGCCGGGCTCGAGGCGCTCCAGGGCATCGTTCAGGCCGGCAAGCGCCGTGACGACGGCGGCGTCGGCGGCGCCGCTCACGCCGGCACCGAGCCGACGTGCGAGCTCGAGCCGCTCGCGTCGCGGATCGACGGCGACGACCTCGTCTCCGCGGCGCAGCAGCACCTGCACCCAGAGCAGGCCGACTGCGCCGCAGCCGACGACGAGCACCCGCCCACGCGGAACGGAGTCGAGGGCGCGCAGGATGCAGGCGAGGGGCTCCACCCAGACGCCGTCGAGCTCTGCGATCGTCACCGGGAGGGGCAGCACGTGCGTCGCCCGCAGGCGCTCGGCAAAGCCGCCCGGGTCGATTCGCATCGTGCCGAACGCATCGCACGTCGACTCATGGCCCGATCGGCAGCGCCCACAGACTCCGCACGGAACGCGATGCAGAACGGTGACCCGGGTCCCGTCGTCGAGCCTCCCCTCCACCTCGTGCCCGAGCACGAGCCCGGGAGCCGCGTGTCCGAGCTTCTCGACGTCCGAGCCGCAGAGGCCACATGCAAGCACATGAACCAGCACGCCTGGCCCGGACGGGGCAGGCACCTCCGCGAGCTCGGGCAGCCCGTCCGCGTCGAGGACGACCGCGCGCACGAGCTCATCGTACGATCGGGCCGGCAAGCTCCGTGGAGCTCACCGGCCCGGATCCCTATCGATCTACTGATGCAGGTCGACCTTGAACGAGACGAGGCGGCTCGTCGAAACGCCCTGCCCCTGCGGCTCGCCCGCCTTGCGGGCGCGCAGGAAGACGGCCAGCAGCTGCTGGCGCGCCGAGGCCGGATAGCCAACGAGCTCGGGCTCGTTGATCGCCACCGAACCGTTCGAGTCCGTCTGGACCTCCGGCGCGACGTCGAACTGATTGAAAGGCACCGCGGCTGCGTACACGAGCGCACCCTGGACGGGCCGGCCGCCGCACGCGGTGATCTTCGCCGTGATGCTCAGTGTGCCGACGTGGCGGCCGAGCACTTGTGGGTTCGAGCTGAACGACGAGACGCTGAGATTCGCGGGTGCCGAGAGGTCCGCGATCTGGATCGTGCCGTTGCCCGACGGGCAGCCCGTCGGCGCAGGGCCCGCCGGGCGGGACGTGACGACGCCGGTGGGCACGGAGGTGTCGGAGCTCGACCCGTCCGCGTTCCTGGCCGTCACCCTCACGCGGATCGTGTGCCCGACGTCCTGCGAGTGCAGGTCGTACAGACGCTGGTCGGCGCCGCTGATGCCGGCGCAGCTACCGCCGTTCTTGTCGCACCGCTGCCACTGGTAGCCGTAGCTCGTCGGGTTGCCGGTCCACTGGCCGTGGTCCGCGGTCAGGGTCTCCCCCGCCTGCGCTGTGCCGCTGATCGTCGGCGGGCTGGTGTCGCTCGGTGCAGCGGTCGAGGCAGCTCGGCCGAGCCCTGCGGTGCCGAACACGGCACCGATGGCGATTGCCGAGAGTGCGACGAGCGCCGCGGTCAGCGTGCGTCCGAGCGGCTTTATGATCTGATGCATCTGGTGTCCCCCTTGAAGGGTCGATTTCGTGCGACTGGGTGCTGCATGCGTCATGACTGGTTTCCCGTCCACCGAGGGCAACGCGTTAGCGGGGCATCAGGCTGCGGTAAATCCAGGCATCACCGCGCCGGCGCTAAACTGTCTCACAACCCGGGGCTATAGCTCAGTTGGGAGAGCGCCTGGATCGCACCCAGGAGGTCGGCGGTTCGAGCCCGCCTAGCTCCATTCCGGGGAGTATTGAGGTCGGTCGTACGAACTCTCGCGGCGGACACGCTCAAGCGCCGCGTGACCTTCGGTTAGGTGGCTTTCGCCTCGAGCGCGGAGAGGCGTTCTCGTGCGCGGCGGACGAGCGGGATGATTCCTTTGCGCTCGTAGCGGTCGAGTGCCTCGTGCCAGGCGGCGGTGGCATCTTCGCGGCGACCGGCGGCCTCGAGAACCTCGGCAAGGTCGAAATAGGCGTCGCCCTGACACCACGGCGAGTCCGTCTTGAGGCTATAGGTGACCGCCCCTCGGGCCAGTCGCTCAGCCTCAGCGTGCTCCTGTCGGTGAGCTGCGACCAGAGCGGCGACCTGCCGCCAGAGTGACTGTGTGATCGGGTCGTCTTCGCTACCGAGATCATGACCCATCGCGGCGAGCTGTTCGGCTTCCTCATAGCGTCCGATCGCGCAGAGCAGGCGACCGCACATCGGCGCGTGTGTGGACAGCAGCGCTGTTAGCCCTTGCTCGGCGAAGTGATCGCAGACGCTTCGAAGCTGCTCGGCGGCTGCCTCGTAGTTGCCTGCGAACTCCTCGAGCTCCCAGCCCCATGGACTGCGTCCGACCAGTTCGCGGAATTGCTCGGCGGCGGAGGATCGGAGTGCCTCAGCTTCGGCGATCAGACCAAGCATCGCAAGGAGATTCGCTCGAGACAGGCTGACCATTGGATGTGTGTATTGCTCGGCGAGCGCGTCGAGGCGCTGCAGCGCCTCGGTGACCGGACGGTTTCCGAAGCGAAGCGCGATCAGCAACCGGCCGGGATGAGTCGGCTTCTCGCCTGCGAGACGGGCATGCAGGAGCGCCTGTTCGGCGGCATGTTCCATCTCGTCATAGCGGCAGCGCGTGTTGTAGACCCCGCCGGCGAGAAACTCCCAGATCCGAGCGAGGCCTGCGTGATCTCCGACCGCTTCCAGGAGCGGTAGCGCCGCCTGGGCGAGCTTTTCCGCCTGCTCAGGCGACGCTGCAACGGTCTCTAGACGTAACGCTGCCGCCGATGCCCGTGCAAGCGCCGCCCCTGCGGCGTCGCCCGCCTCCTCCGCCTCACCGACTGCCTTGTCCAGGGCTTCGACCCCAGCCTGCAGGTGGTCAGTACTGCGGCTGCTCTGCGCGAAGTCGACGACGAGATGGACGTCCGCGCGTTTCCTGAGGGCGATCGCCCGCTCGAGCAACGATCGCGCTGCCTGCGCGTCGGCTCGCCACAGCGCCGTGCGACCGGCGGTGGCAAGTCTGCGGGCAGCCTCGTCGGCAAGCTCGGCGTCGTCGCGACCAAGCTCGTCGAGGTAGCGGGCGGCCTGCTCGAGGTGGTAGCCGAGGATCTCGTCCAGCTCGACGAGGCTTTGACCGTGCTGCTCGAGCCACTCGGCGAAGCGGCGATGGAGATCCGCGCGGGCCGCCTTCGGCAAGGCCTCGTAGGCCGCGTCGCGAATCAGGAGATGCCGGAAGCGGTATGCGTCATCGCCCGGCAGCTGCGCGCGGTCGGCGCGGACGAGCTCCTTGCGCACCAGGGCGACGAGACGCCGGTCGAGCTCCCCGTCGCCGTCCCCCAGCGCTGCGACGGCCCCGCGGTGGAAGATCCGGCCCTCGACCGAGCCGCGTTCGAGCACGGAACGCTCGGCCGGGTCGAGTTGGTCGAGGCGGGCGGCGAGCAGCGCGTGGATCGTTGGCGGCACCTCCACCTGCGCTCCACCGGAGTCCCGCACGAGGGCAAGCATTTCCTCGAGGAAGAGCGGGTTGCCCTCCGCGACCTGGACGATCCGGTCGTGCAGCGCGGGCGACACCTCGCCCAACTCCGAAAGAAGTTGCTCCGTCTCGTCCGCGTCAAGCGGTTCGAGGAGGACGGTGGTCGCGTTCCACTTGCCGCCGCCCCATGAGTGTCGGCGCTCCAGCAGTTCCGGCCGGGCCATACACAGCAGCAGGAGCGGCGCGTCGCGCGAGAGCTCCGCGACGTGCTCCACGAGGTCGAACAGCGTTTCTTCCGCCCAGTGCAGGTCGTCGAAGACCACGACCAGGGAATGCGGCTGGGCTTCCTGCTCGAGCAGCTTGCGGAACCCCCAGGCGATCTCCTCGGCGCTCGCGGGCAGCTCCGTCTCGCCGAGCAGCGACCGCACCGGCCGCGCCGCATCCCCGTCCGGCAGCGCCGCGAGCTGCTTGACGATCTCGACGACCGGCCAATACGTGATCCCCTCGCCATAGGAGAGGCAGCGCCCGCGCACCACCCGCGCTTCGAGACCTGCGAGGAACTCGGCCGCCAGCCGGGACTTGCCGACGCCCGCAGAACCGAGAATCGTGAACAGCTGGCTGGAGCGGTCGGCTTCCGCACGCGCGAACGCATCGCGGAGACCCTGCAGCTCGCGCCCCCGCCCGACCATTGGCGTCGAGAACCTCCGCTCCAGGCCACCCGTCACCTCGAGCAACGGACACGCCGCAACCGGCTCTGCCTTGCCCTTCAGGTCTAGCCACCGTTCGTCGCCCACGCTCACCGCGGCCTGAACAAGGCGCAGCGTCTCCTCGCCGATCAGCACCTCGCCCGGCAGTGCCGCCTGCTCCAACCGCGCCGCCACATTCACCGCATCCCCTGTCGCCAACCGCTCCGCCGTCCCCGTCACAACCTCGCCCGTATTGACGCCGAGCCGCCCCGCGATCCCCAGCTCGGGAAGCGCAGCTCGCATCTCGACCGCCGCCCTGCAGGCCCGCAACGCATCGTCCTCGTGGGAGACCGGCACACCGAACACGGCCATGACCGCGTCACCGATGAACTTCTCCACCGAGCCGCCGTGCGCCTCGACAATCCCCTTCATCCGCTCGAAGTAGCCAGCCAGCAGCGCACGCAAAGCCTCCGGATCCGTCGACTCCCCGAGCTTCGTCGACCCGGTGATGTCACAGAAGACAATCGACACCGTCTTGCGCTGCTCCCGCTCGACTTGGCCGACCTCGAGCGGCGCCGCGCACGCGTTGCAAAAGCGCGCGCCCTCAGGGTTTGCCTGCCCACAACTCGCGCAGATCGGCACACGACGAGGCTAGAGCATCGAAGCTCGCGAACCTAGCCGCCAGCCGGTTGCGGCTAGCGAGTGCGAGGTGTCGTGCGACGGCGCTGCTCTAACAGGCGACTACTGCTTCCAAGGGGGTTCGAGAGTGCCCCGGTTAGTTCCATCGGCTCTGGCCACCACTTGGAACAGCCTCGCTGCTCAGCAGTTGAGAGGCTGTCTTCCACTCCACTCACACGACGTTGGTGAGGACTGGACTTTTCCGCCGACGGATTTTGGGGGGGTTGGACGACTTCTTGAGTGCGAGAGATGACAGCGTCTCCCTCCATGCAGTGGGTTCGCCTGGACAGCCTGATCGGCGCGGTCGATGTCGAGGGGGTTCCGGCGTTCTTCGAGGAGTCGCTGCCGCGTGTGTACAGCTATCTCCTCTCACGGTGCGGCGGGCAGGTGGCGGTCGCGGAGGACTTGTGCCAGGAGACGTTCCTGGCTGCAGTCCGCGAGCTCCGGAAGGGCGGGCGAGTCGAGTCGCCTGCGGCGTGGATCTTCGGCATCGCGAGGCACAAGCTGCTCGATCACTACCGCCGCCGCGGGCAAACCGAGAGCAGATTCAGCACCGAGACCGACGTCGACGTCGCAATCGAGCCTACCGACGATGACGCGCGCGGGCGCGCGGTCGCGGCTCTGGGTGCGGTGCCGCCGACGCAGCGTGCCGTGCTCGTTCTCCATTACATGGACGGCTTCTCGGTCGCCGAGGTCGCGGCGATCCTCGAACGGAGTGTCGAAGCGGTCGAGTCGCTGCTCGCGCGCGGCCGGAACGGCTTCAAACTCGCCTACAAGGAGGCGTCGGAATGAGCGCCACCGACCCCGTCGCAACGCTTCTCGCCGACCTCGATCGGCCGGCGGTCCCTCGGGCCGAGTTCGTCGAAGAGCTCCGCGGCCGGCTCGGACGCGAGCTGGACGCTCCGCGATCGCGCGGCTTCGTGATGACTCGGCTGCTCGCTCGTCGGTCGCGGCTCCGGTTCGTGCTCGTCGTCGTCGTCCTGTTCATCCTCCTGGTGGGAATCGCCGCCGCGACCTATCTGTTGGTTCGGACGGCCGGGAACGGGTCTCACAAGGGCGCGCTCACGTTCTTCGCGCTGCAAGCACAGACCAGCGGCGCGGACCGGGCCGCCGCGATCGTCTCGATCGAGCCGGACGGCAGCCGGCGGACGGTGTGGCGGTGTCCCCACGATCGGTTCTGCGGCGACCCGACGAGCGTTGCCTGGTCTCACGACGGCCGCCGGCTCGCGATCACGCTCGTCGAGTACGGGGCACACAGTCCTTATCCGGCGCTCCATATCGTCGATCCAGCCGCCCGGACCGACCGGTCGATCCTCCCGCGTGTACCCCGGCACGTACCGGGTGAACCGCTGAAGGTCTTTGAGGCTCGGGTCGCCGCTGCGGTCGGCCGGTTCGGTTGCTTCATCCCCGAAGCCGTCGCGTGGTCACCTGACGGAAGCATGCTCGCGTACGCGTGCGGGGACTACGAGATCGACGGCACCGGCAACTCGAATCCCAGCGTCTGGTTGGTCAACGCCGACGGATCGAGCCCGCGGCGGCTTCGCACCGGCACGGTCGGGGCCGCGTGGCCCTCCTGGTCGCCCGACGGCCGCCGGATCGCGTTCTCGACCTCCGACGCCCCGGAGCAAGGCTCGCGCATCTACGTGATCGACGTGGACGGCACGCACCGGCACCTGGTTGCGAACGGCGTCGGGCCGGTCTGGTCGCCGCGCGGCTCGACGATCGCGTACCGCTCGAGCTGCGGCGTCGTCCGGCTCGTGACACCGACCGGCAAGGACGCCACCCACGGCGCGACGAACGGCTGCCCCGGCATCGGTCCGCCCGGCTGGCCCGTCTGGTCGCCCGACGGACGGACGATCGCGATCGCAACAGACGACGGCCACGGGCTCTACGAGGTGCGCTCCGACGGCACCGATCTCAGGCAGGTCACGTCGACGTCGATCCTCGCCGTCGCACATGCCGTCATCCGTCCTGCGTGGCGCCCCGAGCCTGCACGGTCCGGCCAGAGCCGCACGACGAAGGAGCCGAACCTCTGATCTCGCGCCGAACACTCGTCGCAGCACTGCTGATCGGCGCGTTCGTGCCTCTCACTGCCCGTGCCTCAGACCCACACGCAGCGCGCGGCTGCGTACCGCTGAAGACGCTGCCGCATTTCTGCACGCCGGGTCTGCTTCCGGCCGGCACGTACGTCACCCGCAACTTCATGCCCGGCCTGCGCGTAACCGTTCCGGCCGGCGGCTGGCGCGGAGGAGAAGACTCTTCGCTGGAGCTGAGACTGGAACCGCCCGGGCATCCGGACGAGTACCTCCGCTTCTGGCTCGATCCGCACGCCAGTACCCCCTGCACCGACCGCCTCCTGCCAGTCGACACGACGACACCCGCCCGCGTCGTCAGCTGGCTGCTCAGCAACAAGAACCTCACCGTGTCCGCCCCTCGACGAACGACGATCGCGGGAGGCCTGACAGCGTTGAGCGTCGACCTCGACGACAGCGCGAGCGCTCCGCGCTGCGATCCAACGTGCCCGCCCGGCCCCTGCATCGCCTACTTCCTCTTCCCCGGCGACGGATACTCAGAGTCCTACGGAACCGGAGCGCGATCACCGGTCCGGCTCTACTTCGCGCGCATCGGCCCACCTGCACACGTGTTCACGGTCGGGATCGAAAGCTCAGGCCCGAAGCAGTTTCAGCCTCTGATAGCGGAGGTCGCGTCGATCCTTGCCCAGGTCCGGCTGCCGACGAAGCTCCCGCCCGAGCGGCACTGACACGCCGCGGCCGCCTCGGGAAGCACGGCCCTCCCAGTCGACCCCGACGAAGAAGTCGCCGGTCTCAGGACACCGCCAACAACGCGCGGAGCTGCCGCGTAGGGTTTGAAAGCTGTCCGCTTAGGTCCATCGCCCTGTTGCACGAAATACAACGTTTGGCCTGCACCTGAGCATGTTCGGACCTACCGATCGCTCGCGAGCACACCGGACAGCTCTCAAACCGTTCCTCGCTCGCGCGTGCTTTGAAGCTCTCCGGTTAGGCCCTCAACGATGGGACTCCAATCGGCGGGGCTCAGAACGACGTCTGGTCGTGAGTGAGGCGATGTGTTCCAGAATGGTATCCAGTGCCGCCTCGAGTGGGTCGACGTCACGGTGGACCTGTGAAAGGACTAACCCGCCTTGGATGGTGGCTAACAGAGCTGTAGCCAAGCGGTCGGGATCGGCGCTTCGACGCAGGTCACCCCGCTTATGCATGGCCTGCAATCCCTTTCGAATCGCGCCCTCCCACTGGTCAAATCCGTCGACCAGATCCTCGCGACACTCTGGGTGTGCCTCGAACAGCTCTCCGGCGAGGCTTCCCAGGGGGCAGCCACCTTGGCACTGGATTTGCCGTCGGCCCTCAACCAAGAGATCACGCCATGCCCGCAGGGACTCCAAACTGTCCAGGCTTGCGAGATGAGGTTGTTGGCTTTCGAGGATCGCCTGGGTCTGATGTGCGATCACGGCCCGGACCAGCCCCTGCTTGTCACCGAAGTAGTGGTAGAGCTGCGAGGCGCTTACTCCGGCCGCGTTCTGCACGTCCTCCCAGCTCGTGCCTGCCACGCCGCCCGAATACATCAGCGCCGCCGCGGCTTCGACGATCCGTTCGCGGGTGGCTAGCCCCTTGGCTGTGAACGTTCGCTGATCAGAGCTCTCTGCATCGCTACTAGACACGGGCATCGGCATACCTGTCCTAATGCGTAAATTGGAGTTGCCACTTCATTATAGTATGACATACTGGAGTGAACACTTCAAAAGTTTAGGAGCCCGAACTACCAATGAGCACACTCCCAGGAAAGACGGTACTCATCACGGGCGCCAACGCCGGGATCGGCAAGGATGTGGCCCGGCAACTGGCCTTACGTCCCGAGATGGCGCGGATCTACCTGGCGTGCCGGAACCGAGATCGGGCGGCAGCGGCAAAGGCCGAACTCGAAACCGTGACCGGCCGGCACATCTTCGACATCGTTCTCATGGACGTCGCCGATCTGGGTTCGGTGCGCGCCGGCCTGGCGGCCATCAACGGATCCGTCGACGCGCTGGTCATGAACGCTGGTGTCATTGGCCCGCAGTCGATGGACTTGACCGCTGACGGGGTCACCACCGTGTTCGCGACGAACGTCCTCGGCCACGTCGTCCTCCTCGAAGGGCTCCTGGCCGAGGATCGGCTTGGCGAGGTTGCGGTCTTCGCCGGAAGTGAAGCAGTCAGGGGGGTCCCGAAGTTGCGGATGAAGGGGCCATCGTTCGTCTCAACCTCAGCCGACGAGCTCGCCACTGTCATCGACGGCAGCTACTTCGCCGGCAGAAAACCTGACTTCAACCTAGCTTTCGGGCAAGCCAAGTACATCGGCGCCCTATGGATGGCCTACCTGGCCCGCCAACACCCCGACCGCCGCTTCATCACCGTGAGCCCCGGCAACACCACCGGCACCCAAGCAGCCAGTGACCTCCCATTGCCGATGCGTATAGCGGCCAAATACGTCATGCCCACCCTGGGTCTCGCCCACAAACTTGACGTGGGCGCGAAGCGACTGGTCGACGGCGTCACCGACCCGACCCTGTCGAGCGGCGTGTTCTACGCCAGCGCGGCCAACACGCTTAAAGGTCCCTTGGTCAACCAAGCAGACATCCTCCCCGACCTGGCCAACCCAACCTTTCAGGACCACGCCAACGAGGCCATCCACCGCTTTATCGCTTAGAAGACAGTCGCGAACACCTCCGCCCAGACTGGTCGATCGCCGGGGGCGCCCCCTTTCGACTTCGCTTTTCACATCTTGGTGCGCACAGTCGGTCGTGAGAGAATTGAGAGGAGGCGGGCCAGAGGTTCCGGGGGGTTTGAGAGCTGTCCGCCTAGCTCCATCAGTGTTCAAGCCGTTTCTGCCGCGCGAGCTGCGACGAAATGGCCACAGAGGGCGCAGGCGGTGGCAAGAGAACTGCGGGAGCACCTAAACGAACAAAGCAGAACAGCGCATATGCCCTGCCATTAGCTGCCACCAGCCGCCGCTCCGAACCCATGGTAAGGAGGGGGTCGACGGTTCGAGTCCGTCAGAGGGCTTCGCGGTGCGGGCGGCTGTGCGGAGAGCCGCCCGCACCGTCCTGCTCAGTTCAGTTGGTCGACCTTGATCGCGGTGATCGTGCCGAACACGAACACGTCGCCTGTGTGGTCTGCGACCGTGCTGCACTCGAGGAATACCGATCCGTTGTTCGGAAGCGACACGGCGTCCGTCATGTTGGCCGGCGGGTAGTCGGCGGAGGACTGCGGCACGTCGAACGTGCCCCCGACCGGGTCGAGGTATTGCCCGGTACCGGTCTTGAAATTGCAGAAGGCGTCGGTCTCGTCTCTGTCGCTGGTTGCGCTTGTCTCTTCCTCGGCTGTGAGCCACACGATGTAGCTGCCGGCGGGAAGCCCGCTCAACGTGACGACCTTCTGAAAACCGCCGCAGCACTGATCGATGACGTGCGAGTTGGTCGCGGAGTAGGCGTGCGCGGCGCCTGAGGTTCCGGCCGGCCCCGTTGCCCCCGGAGGCCCTGCCGGCCCAGCCGGCCCCGTTCCGCCCGCGGCCCCTGTCTGTCCCACCGGTCCGGTCGGGCCCGCAGGCCCGGTCGGCCCAGCAGGCCCCGCCGGGCCGGTCTGACTCCACGCAAGTGGCGTATAGCCCTTCGGGCACGGAAGCGCCTGGACGACCTTCACGTTGCCGCCGCTGTCGTAACAGCCTTGAATCACGGTCGAATTCGGGATCGTGGCGTAGGCGACGGCACCCGCCGCGAGCCCCGCCACGACGACCACCAGGGTCACGATCCCGATGCGCTTGCGAAAAAGCCGGTGCCTCATGGTTGCTCCTTCTTGACCGTTTCGACGACGTCCTTGAAGGGGAGCCGTGCGCGACGCGCCGCCTCGCGCACGTCGTTGGCGCAAGCCGCCTCGTAGACGTGGATGCAGGTCTCGTCCTCGGGGACGAAGACCGCTCGCACAAAGCGGATTGGTCTCCCCTCCTCGGTCAGCTGCAGGCTCGCCTCGCGAGCGTGCACGCTCAGCTCGTGCAGCCGCGCCCAGCCGTCAGACGGCCGGGCGAGTTGGAGCGTGAAGTACGCAAGCGAGTCGATGCGCCGACGTTAGGTCCGCGGAACGCAGACCTCAATTCGTGAAAACCACACGAATTCAACGGATGACGTTTGCGAGCTCGGTGCGGGTACGCACGCCGAGCTTCGCGTAAAGCTTGGAGAGGTTGGCCTCCACCGTCCTGACGCTGACAAACAGGCGTGCCGCGACTTCCTTGTTCGACAAGCCGGACGCAACGAGCTCGGCGATCTCGCGCTCGCGAGCCGTCAGGCCGCGGTCGCTCACCGGACGCCGACCGGGCAACGCAGCGATATCAGCAGCCACATGCTCCGCCCAGAGGGCCGCGCCAAGCTGGTCGAAGCGCCCGAGTGCGTCGACGAGCGCAGCCCGCGCCGTACCCCAGCTGCGCGCGCGCCGCTCCACACGGCCGAGGATGTACACCGTACGGGCGTGCTCGAACGGCTCCGGCAGCTCAGCATGCGCCGCGAGGGCGGCGGCGACATGCTCGCGGGCGGCAGCATGATCGCCGCGGGCTGAGGCGACGAGCGCGTCCACGCGGCCGGCCATCGCCCGGCACCAAGGACGCTCCCGCGCTGGGCAGACACGCAGCGCCTCCACAACCGCGACGGCTTCATCGAGTCGATCGATCGCGACGAGTGCCTCACCGAGCACGTGTCCGACCGGGAACACCGAAAGGTCGCCTAGTTCGCTCTCGGTGATCGCCGACCAGGCAGGCGTGAGTACGTCCACCGTCACCTCATGGTCTCTTTCAGTGAGAGCGGCCAGGCCGAGCACGGAACGACTGAACATCGTGTGCCAGAAGTCGCCGGTCGCCTCCGCGGCGGCGAGTGTGCTCGAAGCACGTGCACGAGCCGCCACGAGATCGCCCAGCAGGGCCTCGATCATTCCAAGCGCGTATGCGGTGCCAACGACGATCTGATCGTCAGCCGCCTGGCGGGCGTGCTCGTGCGCCAAGCGCGCGTTCGCAAGCGCCGCCGCCCAGTCGCCGGCGCGCAGTTGCGTCTCCGCCAGATGCGCACGTGCGATCACCTCAATCACCTCAAGGCCGCGCTCTTCTGCCATCGCGAGCTCCTCCAGGTACAGCCGCTCGGCTTCAGCAAAGTCGGACGCGTAAAGGCACACCTCAGCGAGCGACATACGCGGCGAATAGCTCGCAACCGAGAGCGTCGTTCCGTCCCAAATCGCATAGGCGCGCCTCGCAGCCTCGGTCACGCCACGTCCCAGCAGGCTTTCGACCAAGCCGATCAAGCCGAGCGCCGTCGCCTGGATCGCCGTCTGGCCGGCTTGCTCCGCCAGCGCAATCGCCGCACGAGAATGCTGGAGCGACTGCTCGAGGCGAAACATGCCAGCGGTGGTCTCCGCCAGCTCCACGTGCAGCGCGGCGCTGGTCGCGTCGTCAGCCGCAGCGTCGACCAGCGCCAGTTGGAGCTCAGCCAGGTTCTCCTCGTACGACATCTCTTCGCCGACCAGGCAGTTCGTGAGCGTTGCCCTCGCTCTCGCCCGGGCAACCCCGGTCGGGAGCCGCTCGACGAGACGCCGGGCGAGCCCCGCCGCGGCCTTCAGGTCGCCGGCCAAGAGGAGCTCAGCCGCAGCCTCCACCTCCCGGATGCGCGCATGCTCCCCTTCCGCATCGAGCGAGAGCTCAGCAGCCCGCAAGAGGAATGCCGCGGCTGCCGCATGGTCGCCGAGACCCGAAGCCGCCTCCGCCGCGCGATCGAGCGCCAGCGCAGCCGACTCGTCGCGCCCTCCGGCCGACCAAGACAGATGGTGACCGCGCTCCACCGCATCCTCGCTCGCCGCCGCCAGCCGCGCATGGATACGGCGGCGCTCGTCCGGCAACAAGAGCCCGTCCGCAGCCGCACCAAGCAACGGATGCGCGAAGGTCAAGTGCTCGCCCTCGACCCTCAACACCCCGGATTCCAGCGCGGCGCGCAGGTCATCACGGTTGACCCCGGCGGCGAGGATCAGGTCCGTCGAAGGCCGGAGCGCGACCGCGGCGAACGACAGGGCGGTTCGCGCACCTGCATCGAGCGTCCGCAGCCGCGCCGACACCTCGCCGGTCAGCGTGGTGCCGGCCGGCCACTCCCCGCGACCTGGTCGGGCCAGCTCGAGGGCGAACATCGGGTTGCCGCCCGAGGCTCGATGAATCGCCTCCAGGCGGGGACGCGGCAGGCGGCCGCCGAGATGCTCTCCGAGCAGTGCGCCAAGCTCCGTTGCGGACATCGGCCCGATGACGAGCCGTCGCACACTCTCCCATTCGGCCACGCCGAGGAGCTCCCCGGGCACCTCTTCCCCGGTCCGCACCGCGAGCAGCACACGCAATCGGGATGCGCCCAGCCGCCTCAACGCGAATGTCACGGCCGATGCGGTCGGCCGATCGATCCACTGGACGTCATCGAAGGCGAGCAGAAGATCCCCACCAGCGGAACAGGCTCGAAGCAACTCCAGCAGACCACGCGAGAGCGCGGCAGAGTCGACACTTCCGTCGGCCTTGCCGAGTGCCACCGCAATTGCATCGCGCTGCGGACGCGCAAGCGCACTCAATGCATCGTCGTCAACCACGGCCAACAGATCGCCGAGCGCGACGTACGGCAGCGCGCTCTCACTCGCCGACAACCGAGCGGCCAGCACGAGCAGGCCCGCTCCCGCGGCGCGCTCGAGCGCCACACGAACGATTGTCGACTTCCCGATCCCCGCCTCTCCCTCGATCACGAGTGCCGCAGACGACGTGAGGGGGGCGCGCAGGAACGACGCGACGGCCGCCAGCTCGGCCTCGCGTCCCACCACCGGCCACCCGCCCCTCGCCACTGACGCCGCCATCCTCCTCAGGGAATTGTCGCCCGAAGTGAGGCGTTCGACAATCACAAGCACGGAGCGCCCAGCAATGGTAAGGAGGGGGTCGACGGTTCGAGTCCGCCAGAGGGGCTGTGCCTAGCGGCGCCCCCTGCGTGCAGGGCTCGTCCGAGTCCCAGGGTCACCATCGCACCTGACCCGACTCGATCGTGTCACGATCCGGACACAGAAGCCGTCTCGCCTTGACCGGCACGCCTCCTTGTAGATGCGGTTTGAATAACCGCTTGCATGAGCACTCAGCCGTGAGGATGCTCGCGCAAGCGACCCATAGGAAGAGTCGGGGATCACGTCTGACCGATGATCGCATTGAGATTGCAGGCCGACCGGCGTACGATGGCTATCCGTTTATCGTCGTAAAGAGGGAGTGCCGCATGGGCGCAGGGCGATTCGCTCTCGCCGAACTGGATAGATCTGGGCGCTGAGAACTATTCGCGCCGCTCAGGCGCTCCCGCGATGACTTGACAGTCATAGGAGCTTCATCCCCGAAGACTCGCGCAGATCAGCGTCCTCTCGCTTTGAGGGCTGGCTTTGGGTTGATCGTGTCGCTCGCGATCGTGATCCCATCGTTCGGCTTCATTTCGAACGCCTCGAATGATCCGCTTACCAGGATCTGATCGATGCACGCGGACGTGCCGCCGACGTAGGTGCTCCTGATGTCTACCTCGGTAGCGACGCACCACGTGCGATCGGCTGGCCACCAAATGCAGCACGTCCGCCACTGCGTGAGCCGCGCTCTCACCTCCGGTGACGCCAAGGAGGCCACGGCGAAGACCAACGAACTGCTCGAAGCCGTACAGCGCTTCGCCAAGACGAGATAGGTGATGCTCGCCTCGGCTTCGATCGGTCATGAGATCGTTCGTGCTCTCTCTTTCACGGCCGGCATGACGTGGGAGATCCTCTGGGCGCTGATCCTCGGCTTCGCGCTCTCCGGCGTCGTCCAGGCGGTTGTCTCGAAGCGTGAGATGCGGCGTTTGCTGCCCGACGACTCGCCGAAGACGCTCGCTCGTCTCGACCGGGCTCGGAGCTGCCTCCTCCTCCTGCTCGTACGCGTCGGTCGCGCTGGCGCGGTCGCTGTTCAAGCGCGGCGCGAACTTCACGGCGGCGATGGTCTTCGAGTTCGCGTCGACGAACCTCGTCTTCGAGCTGGGCATCGTGATGGCGCTGCTGCTGGGCTGGCAGTTCGTCGCCGGCGAGTTCGTCGGCGGCCCGCTGATGATCGTCCTGCTCGTCGCTCCTCTTCCGGATCTTCTTGAAGCCGCGGCTCGTCGACGAGGCGCGGGTGGAGGCGGAGAAGGGTCGGCTCGGTTCGATGGAGGGCCACGCCGAGATGGACATGTCCGCCGACGTGCGACCGGTTCCTGGTGGCAGCGGCTGCGCACCCCGCAAGGGCTTCACAGCGACAGCGGACTACTTCGTCATGGACTGGGCGGCCGTCTGGCGCGACATCGCAATCGGACTGCTGATCGCCGGAGCGCTGGCGGCGTGGGTGCCTCACTCGTTCTGGCAGGGGCTGTTCCTCGCGCACCACCCGACGCTGGCCAAGCTCTGGGGACCGCTGATCGCCCCGGCCGTGGCGATCATCAGCTTCGTCTGCTCGGTCGGCAACGTGCCCCTGGCGGCCGTGCTCTGGAACGGCGGCATCAGCTTCGGCGGCGTCCTCACGTTCATCTTCGCCGACCTGATCATCCTGCCGATCCTGCACATCTACAGGAAGTACTACGGCTGGAAGATGACCGGCTTCCTGCTCGCGACCTTCTACGCCACCATGGCCGCCGCCGGGCTGATCGTCGAGCTCCTCTTCCAGGGACTCGGCCTCGAGCGGACCGCCCGCAACGCGAAGGTGATCGAAGCCGGCATCAGCTGGAACTACACCACGTACCTCAACATCGTCTTCCTGGCAGTCGCCGTCGTGCTGATCTGGCGCTACTTCCGCTACGGCGGCGGCTGGAAGATGCTCAAGATGATGAACGAGCCGATGGGCCACAGCCACCATCAGCATCACGACCATCATCAGCCTGCTTAAGAGCCCGCAGGCGCGAAACGCTGAGCCTTGCGCCCTTGCTCCCCCACCTTGCCTATGCCGCTTTCCGCTGGCAGCAGTGTTCAAGACAGGTTAGGCTGGCTGCTTACAGGGTCCTGCATGGGCAACTCATCGGTAAAGAAACGTGCGTCCAAACAAGTGTCAACCAGACTGAGTCGGGCCGGCCTCGTCCGTCGGGGACTTGCAGGAGGTGGCGTGCTGCTGGCGTCGGGCTCCGTGGCGTCGGTCTTCGCCGGGTCGGCGTCGGCGCTCACCGCCCCGGACGGGGACATCGCAGCACTGCGTCTGCTGATCGGAACGGAACTCCTTGCCCTCGACTTCCAGACGCGAGCGTTGGCAAGCGGCAAGCTCCCGACGTCCTCGTCGGCGCTCTTGAAGCGGATGCAGGCCGACGAGCAGGCGCACTACGACGGATTGGCAGATCTCATGTCGGAGGCGGGCCAGACACCGGCGACGTCGGACGACATCGATTTCTCCTATCCGAAGTCGACGTTCGACAGCGGGTCGTCGATCCTGAAGCTGGCGGCCGAACTCGAGGCGCTTCAACTCGGCGCGTATATCGGCGCGAATGCCGGCGTGCAGACCCCGCAGTTGCGGGTCGCGATCGGGCAGATCTCGGCGAACGAGTCTCAGCACGTAGCCGCACTGGCGACGCTTGCCGGAAAGCCCGTGATCGGCAGGGCGTTCGGCCCGGCACTGACGAGTGGTGCGGTGACATCGGTGCTGGACGTCTACGAGAGTTGACGATGGCCAAGGACCTCTACACCGCGCCGGAAGCGGCGGCCGCCTTGGGGATAAGCGTCGACACGCTTCGCCGCTGGGACCGGTCAGGCCGCCTCCGCGTCGAGCGCGATGCGAGGAATCGGAGAGTCGTCTCGGCAGGGGAGATCGACCGTCTGCGTGGCGACGGTCAGGGCGCCCACATCAGTGCCCGCAACCGCTTCCGAGCGCTCGTGACCGACGTGAAGACCGACGGGCTGATGGCTCAGGTCGACATGGTCGTGACGGATCCGGTCAGGTTGGTCGCGATCGTGACCCGCGATGCGGTCGAAGAGCTCGGCCTGAAGCCCGGCATGTCGGCGACGGCGATCGTCAAGTCGACGAACGTGATCATCCAGAACTGATGAAAGCGAGAGCTTCCGTGCGTGTGGGCAATCGTCGTTCGATTGTTGGCTTGGCCGTCGGGGTTGTCGTCGCCCTGACGGCGGCGTTGCTCGCCGGCGGGGCCTCTGCCCGGCAGGCGCGGGCTCAGGCGCAGATCACGGTGTACGCCGCTGCGTCGCTCACCGACGCATTTCCGAAGCTCGACCCCAGGGAGAAGTACTCCTTCGGAGGCTCGAACACGCTCGCGGCGCAGATCATGCAGGGCGCACCTGCCGACGTCTTCGCGTCGGCGAACCTGACCATCCCGAACCAGCTCTACGGGAAGGGGCTGTGCTCGAAGCCGGTGGTCTTCACCCGCAACACGCTGGTCATCATCGTCCCCAGGTCGAACCCGGCGAACATCCACGGCATCTACGACCTGACGAAGTCGGGGATCAAGCTCGACGTCGCCGGAGCCAAGGTGCCCGTGGGCAGCTACACGCTCCAAGTCCTCAAGAACATGAACTTGACCGCCGCGGTGCTCCCGAACGTCGTCAGCCAGGAGACGGACGTTCGCGAGGTGCTCGCCAAGGTGGCACTCGGCGAGGCGGACGCCGGGTTCGTGTACTCGACCGACGCCAAGACCGTTCCAGGTCAGGTCAGGGTGATCAAGCTGCCGGCGTGGGCGCAGCCCAAGGTGCAGTACGGCATCTGTGTCGTCTCGTCGAGCTCCGACAAGACCGACGGCCAGGCGTTCATCAACAAGGTGCTGAGCAAGGCCGGGCAGTCGATGCTTCTCGCGTACGGGTTCCTGCCGCGGGTCAAGCCCACTCCGGCGAAGAAGTAGGGGAGGCGGGGCAGGTGAGGATCGTTCGGCCATGAGGCGCGCGCTTCTCACCTGTCTCGTCGCCCTGTTCCCGCTGATCGCGCTCGGCTTCCTGCTGCTGCCGATCGTCTCGATCTTCGCCCACACCTCACCCGGGCACCTGCTCGGCCAACTGTCGAATCCGGTCGTCACCGACGCACTCGTCGTGAGCTTCAAGACGAGCCTCCTCGCTCAGCTCCTGATCCTCGGGTTCGGAACGCCGACCGCCTATCTCCTCGCGACGCGGCGCTTTCCCGGGCACGCCGCCCTCGTCACGCTCGTCGAGCTCCCGCTCGTCCTCCCACCGGCCGTCGCCGGGGTCGGGCTTCTGGCCGCGTTCGGCCGCTTCGGGCTCCTCGGCTCGAGCCTGCGCGCGCTCGGGGTGACCCTGCCGTTCACCCAGAGCGCCGTCACCGTCGCCGTCGCCTACGTCGCCAGCCCGCTCTACATCCGGCAGGCGATCGCCGCGTTCGAAGCCGTCGACCCCCACCTCACCTCGGCGTCGCGAACCCTCGGCGCCGGCCCGGCGCGGACGTTCTTCCGCATCTCGCTCCCCCTTGCGAGCGGGGGACTGATCGCCGGTCTCGCCCTGTCGTTCGCACGGGGACTGGGCGAGTTCGGGGCGACGATCATGTTCGCCGGCAGCCTGCAGCGCGTGACGCAGACGCTGCCCCTCGCGATCTACGCCGAGTTCGACCAGAACTTCGACGCCACGCTCGCGATGTCCGGTGTGCTCGTCCTCATCAGCATCGTCCTGCTCCTCGGACTCAGAATCGGACTCACATGGCGGGCGACCTCGAGCTCGAAGACGTTCGGATTCCTCTCCGGGCCTTCGACGTCGAGCTGACCCTTCGGGTCGCTTCGACGGTCGCGCTCGTCGGCCCGTCCGGCGCGGGCAAGTCGACAGTCCTGAACGCCGTCGCCGGCCTCCTCCGACCCGCGGCGGGTCGGATCCGCTGCGGCGACGAAGTCTGGTTCGAGGCGACGACCAAATACTCCCTTCCCCCCGAGAGACGTCGAGTCGGGCTCGTCTACCAGGACTACGCCCTGTTCCCCCACCTCACGGTTCGCCAGAACATCGAGTACTCCCGGCAGCGGGCGGCAGACGAGTACCTGAGACGGTTCGGCATCGAGCGCCTGGCCGACGCGCACCCGGGGCAGCTCTCGGGCGGGGAACGGCAGCGCGTCGCGCTCGCGCGAGCACTGGCCCGCGACCCTCGGGCGCTGTTGCTCGACGAGCCGCTCTCGGCACTCGACGCGCGCACGAAGATCGAGGTTCGCGCAGAGCTCCAGGAGATCCTCGCGAACCTCGATCTCCCGGTCCTCCTCGTCACCCACGACTTCGAAGACGCCGCAGCGCTCGCCAACGAGGTCGGCGTCCTCGCCGAGGGCCGCATTCGTCAACTCGCACCGCCCGCCGAGCTCGTCGCCCGACCGCTCGACCCGTTCGTCGCGTCGTTCACGGGTGCAAACGTGCTCTACGGCCACGCGAGCGCCGGCCACGGTGGCACGCACGTGCGGCTCGACGACGGGACCGTGATCAGCGTGGCCGACGAGCTTCAGGGGGCCGTCGCCATCGCGGTCTATCCGTGGGACATCACCGTCTCCACGAGCGAAGCACCAGACTCGTCCGTGCTCAACACGATCCGTGGGCCGATCAGAACGATCACCGAGCTCGGAAACCGCGCCAGAGTCACGATCGGGCCGCTCAGCGCCGAGATCACGACAGAATCGCTCCGACGTCTCGACCTCAGCATCGGCCAATCCGCTTTTGCATCATTCAAAGCGACCGGCGCACGCGTCGTCTCGAACGCGCCGTCTCTGCGCGACGTGGGACCGTCGCCACTACCACCCAAGGAGGGCTTCTGATCAAGGCAACGGAAGTGATGCTGGGCGAGGAGGCGCCGAGAACCCGAGGGAAGGAGGCGGGTCAAGTGCCCGCTTCGCGCTCCCTCGGGTCGGGCCGGGTCATCAGTGCACGCGCGAAGCTCCGCGAGGCGCGCTCGTCGATAAACGTGACGATCGGGCCGTGGACGAGCAGGCCCTCGGCCGCCCGCTCCCTGATCAGCGAGGGGAGAAAGTCCTGGGCGAGCCATTCCCGCCCGACCGCGACCGCGCAGCGTGCGGTGATCCGGTAGAGCTCGTCGTCGAGCTTCTCCGAGTCGACGAGCTCGGGGCGGAGCACGAAGCGGGTCACCCCCGCCGGGACGATGCGCGAGATCTGCTCGACGAGCTGTCGGCCCGGCTCGAGCTCGTTCGTGAAGAACTCCACCTCGACGTCGCGGTAGCCACGTGGGATCACGCGCAGGGCAACGACCTGCGAGTTCGGCACGTGCATGATCTCGCCCGTGATGCTGCGGATCGTGAGCGACCTGACCGATACCGACTCGACGACCCCCTGCACCTGCCAGGCGTCGATGGCAACCGTGTCGCCGATCCGGAACCAGCCCTCGAAGAACATCAGCAGGCCGGCGATCACGTCGGTCAGGAAGCGCTGGGCTGCGAAGGCGATGATGATCGCGATGAACGACGCGCCGACGACCGTCTGCAGCCGCTGCGCGCCGGCGAGGGCCGCCAGCGAGAGGGCGAGCGCGAGCGCGAACGCGATGTAGGCGACGCTCGTCTCGATCAGCGAGATCGCCGTCTCGCGTTGGCGGATGCTCGTGATCGCGCTCGCGTCGAGGGGCAACGCCCGGCCTCGCTGCCGCCGTTCGCTGCGGTCGACGTAGGCCGCGGCGATGCGGGCCGCGATCCTGCTCACGAGCCACGCGAGCACGAAGAGCGCGACGATGACGAGCAGCGTCGAGAGCCCCCGCCCCAGCGGTGTGTGCCGGTCGAGCGCGTTGATGAGGCTCGTCATGCGCGGCTCAGGTTACGCCGATGCGAAGACCCGAGCCGGTCCAGGTCGAAGCCCCACGAGTGCGGGGCTTCGACGCATCACGTGCCGGGCGCGGTCAGGTTGAAGCCGGGCCGGCGCTCAGGCCTCGTAGCTGCCGCCGAGCCCGGCCGCCTGGGGGCGGCCCTTGTGGCCGGCTTCCTGCATGATCGGCGGGACCTCGGGATCGGAGACGAAGCTCTGCCAGCCCTCGGCGTCCCAGTCGAACAGCACCCAGACCCGGTCGCCCTCGTTGGGGTCGCGGAAGACGGTCGCTCCCTTGGAGCCGTGCTGGCGGCGCTTCTCGGCGCCCTTGGTCGAGAAGATGCTCAGGAACCGGTCGAAGTCCTCGACCTGCGTCGTTGCCAGGATCATGCTCTCCTCCTTCTCGCTTCGCGGCGCCGGATCCCGACGCCGATGGTGCAGCGAGTGTGGGGCCTGGAAGCCGCAGGCGGAATGGGGCGAACGCCCTACGCGCGAACGAGGTCGTGCTCGAAGGCCCACACCGTCGCGGCGGCACGACTGCGCACACCGGCCTTCTCGTAGACGTGCTGCACGTGGTTCCCGACCGTCTTCACGGAGATCCGGAGATCCTCGGCGATCTCCTGGTTCGACTTGCCGCGCACGAGCACGAGGAGGATCTCCAGCTCGCGCTCGGTCAACCCGGACGGCAGCTCGCGGGATCGCTGCGGCACCCGGTGGCCCGCGGCGGTGAGCACGGCATCGACCGCGTCGGGGTCGAGCCGTCCCTCGGCGGCGTCCCGCAACAGCTCAGCCTCGGCCGCGGGTGCCGCGAGAGCCTTCCTGTACGAGCCGCTCTTCGCGCATCGCCGAGTAGCAGTCGGCGGCCGCGAGGATACGCGCCGGCTGGTCGAGCCCTGCCCCTCGCGTCCCCCGGTGGTAGCCGGAGCCGTCGAGCCGCTCGTGATGCGAGCCGGCGAGGACCCCGATCGGGGCGAGCTCCTGCGACTGCGCGAAGGCGCGCTCCGTGAAGTGCGGATGGAGGCGCACCCGCTCCCACTCGCCGAAGCCGAGCGGGCCGGGTTTCTCCCAGATCGCGTTCGTCACGCCCACGCGGCCGAGATCGTGCGCGAGCGCGGCACGCCGCACGAGCGTCACGGACGCAGCCGGCAGCCCGAGACGCCACGCGGCTGCCTCCGCGAGGTCGGCCACACCCGTGGAGTGCTCGCGGAGCCACGGCGACTTGAGACCTGTGAGCGCCGCGATAGCCATGAACGCAGTGTCGACCCGCTCGCCGCCGATCCAGACCTGCGGGAACGGCTCGATCTCGACCGCCTGCTCCCACATGCGTGTCTCGTCCAGCTCGGCGAGCAGGTCGTCGAAGTTCCGCAGCGCGAGTTCGGCGAGCCGAGGCTCGTACGCGGTGCCCGTTCGACGCTCGAGGACGGCGCGCGCCTCGTCGGGGCCTCCGGCCGTGAGGAAGAGGGAGACGTCCCGCGCCGACGTGCAGAAGCCGCATCGGCAACGGGATGGCGTCGCCGCGTGCGTCGGGGAAGCCGCGCCCGTCCCAGCGCGCGAAGACGAACTCGAGCGCGGCCTGGACGGTCGGGCCGAGGTCGAGCCAGCCTGCAAAGCGCTGCGCGACCTCGCACATCGTCGCGAACGCATCACGGGCACGCGGGCCGGCGTTGGCGATTGCGTCCTCGATCAGCGCGTCCCGGACATCGGGCGCACGTCCGGCGCCGATGTTGGCCCGGTAGAACGCGAGCACCTCGGCGGGGTTGGTCGCGTCGATGAGGAAGAACGCCGCACGATGCGCGATGTCGTCGTCGTAGAGCTGCTGCGCCTCGTGCCCGTTCGACGTGCACCCCGAGGCGTGGAGGAGCGCGACGTAGTACGTGTCGGCGAGCTCCTTCGCCGATGCTCCCGCGAGCTCGCCGAGACGGACCGCGAGGACGGCCGACCGCAGTGCATGCTCGAGCGGCTGCCCGGTGCCGAGGTCGGTGGCAAGCGAGAGCGCGCCGACGACCTCGGCCGCGCGGATCGGCCGCTCGCCCGAAGGCGGCCCGGCGAGACCCGATGACCCGCCGTCAGTGCGGCTTCGCGTAATTCTCGATCTGGCCGAAGTCGATGAACACGCAGGGCTCGTCGCCGACGATCCAGGCATCGTGACCCGGCGCGATCTGGACCGCGTCGCCGGGGCCGCACTCGCCCTCGGTGCCGTCTTCCATCACGATGTGCATCCGGCCCGAGACCACGTAGCCGAGGTGGGCCGTCTGGCAGCTGTCCGTGCCTGCGATCGGCTTCACGTGCTGCGACCAGCGCCAGCCCGGCTCGAACACGCCGCGGGCGACCGGCCCCGTGGAGAGATTGACCAGGTGGGCCGCACCCTTCTCGTCTGCGAACGGCCGCACTTCCTCCGGACTGTCGAGCGGCTTGATGTCAAGTCCTGCCATGGCGCCCTCCTTCCGCTGCTTGTCCCCGCGGTTATGTCACGCGCGGGCGCGCGTGGCAACCGACACACGGCGCAGGCGCAAATGGTTACCTAGGTTCGTGCCGCCTCGCCTCCCAGCTCTGATCGCAGACCCCCCGCCGGGCACGGGCCGGCTCTGGCTCACCGGCGCGCGCCTGTTCGACGGCACGGGCGGCCCCGTCCGCGAGCACGTGTCGGTGCTCGTCGACGGCGGCCGGATCGAGCGCGTCGTCGATGGCGAAGCCGCCGTCCCGGAGGGCGCAGGGGTCGTCGAGCTCGCCGGCCGGACGCTCCTACCCGGGCTCGTCGACGCTCACGCGCACGTGGGCGTCTCGTTCCCCCGGCCCGAGCCCGAGCACGGCGCGGAGCCGCTTCTCGAAGGGACACCGGCTCACTTCCTCGCCGCCGAGCTGCGCGAGGTGCTGCGGATGGGGATCACGACGATGCGGGACGTCGGCTCGTACGCCGACCTCGTCGTCGAGGCCCGGCAGGCGATGCGCTACGGCGCCTTCGCCGGGCCCCGCGTGCTCACGTGCGGACGCATCGTCTCGCCGACCTCGCCGGGCGGGCGCTTCTTCGCGGGTATGTACCGCGAGGCCGACGGCGTCGACGACGTGCGGCGCGCGGTGCGCGAGCAGATCCGCTACGGCGCCGACTTCGTGAAGGTGATGACGACCGGCGCCCGCACGGTCGAGCTCGAGGACCCTGATCCCGCGCAGCTGACGCCCGAGGAGCTGGCGGCATTCGTCGACGAGGCGCATCGACTCGGCTACCGCACGTGCGCGCACTGTGAGGGGCTCGCCGGCACAGAGCTCGCGATCGCGGCCGGCATCGACACGATCGAGCACGGCATGTACCTGAACCAGCGGCCCGACCTGCTCGAGCAGATGGCCTCGAACGGGCAGGTGCTCGTCCCGACGCTGTCGTTCCTCGTGCAGCTCGTGGAAGGCAACGAGTGGACCTCGCTGCTGACGGAGCTCGGACGTCACAACGTCGAGCAGGCGCGGCTCACTCTGGTCGCCGCGCACGCGGCCGGCGTTCGCCTCGCAATGGGCTACGACTCCCAGCCGCTGCACCGTGGCACCGACGAGCTGCTGCAGATGATCGACGCGGGACTGCCGGCGCGGGACGCCCTCAGGGCCGCGACGGCAGGCGGTGCCTTCGCGCTCGGGATCGACGAGCACGTCGGCACGGTCGAGCCCGGGAAGCTCGCCGACCTCGTCGTGGTGGACGGGGACCCGCTCGCGGAGCCGGGGCTCCTCTGCGACCGCAGCCGCATCTGGCTCGTGCTTCGGCTCGGCGCAGCCGCCGACTGACCGCTCAAGGCCCGACGCCGGGGCGCCGATGAACTCGGCAGGCGGGCGCGGTGCCACTCACGGCGTCAAGAACTGCGGCGCGTCCGGAGAGCCCACCGCGCCCGCTGCCTTCCGGATGCCGAAGTAGCGACGGACGACCTCGCCGCGCGGCACGGCGCGAACGACACGGCCCTCCCTCCCGTCGGTGTCCGTCGCCGCCCAGAGCGCGTTCAGCACCGCCTCCTCGGTCGCCTCCACCGCCGCCTCGAACAGCCCGTCGAGCTCCTCGTCGCGCTGCGAGCGCTCGGTCGAGGCAGAGAACGCGACGAAGATCTCGCCGCTGCCGTGATGCGCGACGGAGCCGGTCCGGGCGAGGCCGAGACCGGCGCGGCGCGCTAGCCGCTCGAGCTGCCGCGAGCCGAGCGGCGCGTCGGTCGCGAGCACGGCAATGCAGCTCCCGGCCGGCGCGTCCGGGCCGGCGTCCTCCGTGCCGAGGTCGCCGACGGGGACGCCGTCCACCCGCAGCTGCTCACGGGTGCCGAAGTTCGCGAGCACGAGCACGCCGACGACCGCGCCGTCCACGATTCGGCTCGAGCTGCCGACGCCGCCCTTCCAGCCGAAGCAGACCATCCCGGTGCCCGCTCCGACGGCCCCCTCGTCGAACTCGGCCCGGGCCGACTCGACCGCCCGCCGCGCGTCCTCGGCGGCGACATGCACGAGCCGCGCGTCGCTGAGCCAGCTGTCGTCGCACTCGCCGACGACCGGGATGACGACGTCGTCGACGCCGACCGCAGGATCGGAGGCCACCGCGACTGCCACTGCACCGTCGTAGATGCGCCCGACCGCGTGCGTCGACGTGAGGTAGACCGGCGTGTCCAGCCGCCCCCACTCGCGCAGCTCGAGCGAGCCCGTGAGCTCGCCGGCGCCGTTCAGCACGGCCGTCCCGGCCGGCAGCGGCAGCGACCCAGGCACGACCACCGTGACGCCCGTACGCGCGACCGGGTCGTCCCGCCGAATCGTCACGTGCCCGACGCGCACGCCCGCGACGTCCGCGATCGAGTTGCGCGGCCCGGGCGGGAGCCGGCCGGGCGCGATGCCGTCGTCGCGGAGCCTCGACATCGCACGAGGGTAGTAGCCTCGCGGCGATGGCGCTCGACCTGCCGTTCACCTGGAGCGACGACTGCCTGCGCCACGATCCCGCCGGCGAGATCTGGGTCGGCGTGCGCACGCCCGGGACCGAGGTGGCCGCCCGGGCGGAGACGATCCGAACGGCACTGCTGGGCGCCGGCGCGCGGCAGCTCGGCGCGACCGCGCACGACGAGGGTGACCTGCTCGCCGTCCATGACGAGTCGCTGCTCGCGTTCCTGCGCAGTGCCTGGGACGAGTGGCAGTCGGCGGGGCTCCCGAGCGACCGCGTCGTCCCGTACGTGTTCGCGCACCGCGAGCTGACGGGCGCCCGCGCGCCCGCCGTGCCGGCGGCTGTCTGGGCGCGGCCCGGCTACTTCGCCTACGACACGATGACGCTCGTCGGCCCAGGGACGTGGGAGGCGGCGCGGGCCGCGGCCGATGCCGCGCTGACCGCCGTCGACCTCGTCGGCGACGGCGAGCGGGTCGCCTACGCCTGCTGCCGCCCACCCGGCCACCATGCGCTCCGCCGCGCGTTCGGCGGCTCCTGCTACCTCAACAACGCCGCCGTCGCCGCGGCGGCGCTCCTGCGCCGTGTCGGCGCCCCGGTTGCCGTGGTCGACATCGACGCCCACCACGGCAACGGCACACAGGAGCTCTTCGCAGGCCGCGAGGACGTGCGTACCGCCTCCGTGCACGTCGACCCCGGTGCGGGCTGGTTCCCGCACTTCCTCGGCTTCGCCGCGGAGAGCGACGAGGCGAACCTCAACCTGCCGCTCGCCCCCGGGACCCGCGACGAGGGCTGGCTCGCGGCCGTCCGAGAGGCGGCAGCCTTCGCCTCGGAGGCGCGTGCGCTCGTGCTCGCGCTGGGGGTCGACGCGGCCGCGACCGATCCCGAGAGCCCGCTCGAGGTGACCGAGGCCGGCTACCGCGAGGCAGGGCGGATTCTCGGCGCGGCTCGGCCTGCCGACGGTGGTCGTGCAGGAAGGCGGCTACGACCTGGCGACGCTCGGTTCGCTCGTCGTCGCGACGCTGGAAGGGCTGGAAGCGAGAGAATCGGCCGCGTGACCGCACCGTCGGAGAACGGAGCGGTGTCCGACACCATTGGTGTCGGACACCGTGCACGAGCGTGATCGCCGCCACGCGCTTCGGGCGGCCGCTCCCCGAGGGCGGGACGATCGGCGTCGCCGCGGCCGCGAGCCCGTACGACTCACGCTCCGAGCTCGAGCGCGGCGTCGAGTGGTGGGAGTCGCGCGGGTACCGCGTGAAGCTCGCGCCGGGCATCCACGAGCGCGACGACTACGTCGCCGGAGACGCACGCCGGCGCGCCGACGACCTGAATGCGCTCTTCGCCGACCCCGAGGTCGACGTCGTGCAGACGTTGCAGGGCGGCTACGGCTCGGCCCAGACGATCCCGTACCTCGACTTCGACCTGATCGCCGAGCACCCGAAGGCGCTCGTCGGCTACTCGGACATCACCGCGCTGCACGTCGCGCTCCTCCAGCGGGCAGGGCTGGCGACGATCTACGGCGTCGGCCTCGTGGGCGTCGGCGCCAAGGAGACGACCGCCTTCACCCGCACGCGGCTCGAGCGGGTGCTCCGTGGAGACGCCGTCGGCGAGGTGCCGCGTAACCCCGACGACCCCTACGTGCGCGCGATCCACGGCGGCACCGTCAGCGCCCCGCTCGTCGGCGGCTGTCTCTGGCTCCTGATGCAGACGATGGGGACGCCGTGGGAGCTCGACCTCGACGGCGCGATCCTCTTCTTCGAGGACTATCTCGCGCCGCCGTACTACGTCGACGGCTTCCTGACGCAGCTTCGCCACGCGGGCAAGCTCGACGGCGTCGTCGGAGTCGTCGTCGGCGACATGGAGGGGTGCGACTACGGCGACCTGCGCGGGACGTCTCCGACTGGCGTGCGAGCAAGTCGATCGAGGACGTGCTCGACGAGCAGATCGCGAGCCGCTCGGCGTGCCGGTGATCTACAAGCTGCCGCTCGGGCACGGGAAGCACCTGGCTTCACTTCCGCTCGGGGTCCGCTGTACGCTCGACGCCGATGCCCGATCGCTGACGGTCGACGAATCCCCATTTCGAACGTGACGAGGAGGACCAGATGACGAGACGGTGGGCGGCTGTGCCGGCAATCACGCTCGCGGCGGTCGCCTTGCGCCTTTGCCGCGTCCGCGTCCGGCTCCGGCACGAAGAGCGGCGGCACGTTCCGCCTCGGCACGAGCTCGCGGATCGACTCGCTCAACCCGTACGTCGCGTTCAACCAGGACGCGTACTCGACCTTCGAGTACATCTACCCCTTCCTCGTCCAGTACGACCGCGCGAACCGGAGGTTCGTGCCCGACTTCGCCAGGTCGTGGAGCTCGTCCAAGGACGGCAAGACCTGGACGTTCAAGACCGTCTCCGGCGCGAAGTGGTCTGACGGCCAGCCGCTGACCGCCGCCGACGCCGCCTGGACGATCGACACGGACATCAAGTACAAGGCGGGCGGCGCAGCCAACGCGGCCGGCCTGATCGCGCACATCACGCGAGCGGAGGCCCCGAGCCCGACGACGCTCGTCGTCCACTACGCCGCCGCGGCCGGGAACGTGCTCGGCCAGTTCCAGCAGTTCGCGATCCTGCCCCAGCACATCTGGAGCAAGTACACCGGCCACAAGGGCAACGACCTGAAGACGTTCGCGAACAACGCCCCGGTCGTCGGCGCCGGGCCGTTCAAGCTCGTCAAGTTCCAGAAGGACCAGATCGCGCTCTTCCAGCGCAACGACTCCTTCTACGGACCGAAGCCGCAGATCGACGAGTTCGGGCTGCAGATGTTCTCGAACGACGACGCGCTCGTCTCGGCGCTGAAAGCGCACGACATCGACGCGATCGAGGACGTGCCGGCAACGGCGATCAAGACGCTGAAGAACGCCGGGTTCACCGATCTCCGGACGTGCCCGGGGTCGACCAGACCGACTTCATCGTCAACTCGAACCCGAAGAAGCCGAAGCACCGCGAGCTGCTCGACCCGCGCGTCAAGCTCGCCTTCGACCATGCGATCGACCGCGCCCAGATCGTGCAGGTCGTCTTCCTCGGCACCGCGAAGCCCGGGGCGTCGATCATCCCCGCCGCCGACGGGCTCCTGGTACAACCCGGCCGTCAAGCCGACGACGTTCGACCTCGCGAAGGCGAACGCGATGCTCGACGCGCTCGGCTTCAAGCGCGGCTCCGGCGGGATCCGCGTCGCCGAACGGCCACAAGATGTCGTACACGGTGATCACACCGACCGACGTGCCGAGCGTCCCCGGACGTTCCAGATCATCCAGGCCGACTTCCGCAAGATCGGCGTCCAGCTGATCCAGAAGGCGCTCGACTCGAGCGCGGCGTTCGACGCGATCACCGCACCGAACGGCAAGTACCTCGAACTTCGACCTCGCGATGTGGGACTGGGTCGCGCCTGGTCGATCCGGACTTCATGCTCTCGGTCGTCGACGTGCGCCCAGTACGGCGGCTGGAGCGACAGCGGCTTCTGCGACAAGCACTACGACGCGATGTACGCGAAGCAGCAGCTGACGCCGAACCAGGCGAAGCGGCGCGCGATCGTCTGGCAGATGCAGAGCGTACCTGCAGAAGCAGAAGCCGTACCTCTGGCTCGCGACCGAGGACTCGGTCAGCGCCGTACGCGTCGAACTGGACGGGACTCGTCAACTCGCTGCAGGGGCCGTTCAACTCGCTCTCGAAGCTCAGCCTCACGAGCGTCCACCAGAAGTAGCTGCGGCCGCGCGGTGAGAGGCGCCGACTACGTCATCAAGCGCACCGCGTTCGCGGTCGTCACGGTCTTCGTCGCGGTGACGATCAACTTCGCGCTCTTCCGCCTCGCGCCCGGCACCGCGGTCTCCGAACCTCTCGCGCGTCCCCCACGCGACCCCGGAGACTGCGGCTCGCGCTGAAGAAGCAGTTCGGGCTCGACAAGTCCAAGGGCGAGCAGTACGTCATCTACCTGAAGCAGCTCGTGCGCGGCAATCTCGGCGTGTCGTTCGCGAACGAGCAGCCGGTGTCGGGCGAACCTGCGCACCGCGCTCATCAACACGCTGCCGATGGTGCTGCTCGGGACGATCTTCTCGATCGTGATCGGGACGCTGACCGGGGTCGTCGCCGCCTGGCGGCGCGGCACGCCGGTCGAGGCCGTCACGCGTCACGACCGCGCTCGGCTTCTACTCGATGCCGACGCACTGGCTCGGGCTGATGCTCGTGATCCTCTTCGCCGGGATCCTGCCGACCGGCGGCATGACGAACGAGTTCCTGCTCAACCCGTCGTTCTGGACGCATCTGAAGGACCTCGCGTCGCACATCGCATTGCCCTCGCTGACGCTCGGGCTCGTGCTCTACGGCGAGTACACGCTGATCGTGCGCTCGGCGATGCTCGAGACGCTCGGCGAGGACTACATCCTCACCGCGCGCGCGAAGGGCCTGAAGCCGTGGACGATCGTGCGCAGGCACGCGCTGCGCAACGCGATGCTGCCCGATCGCGACGCTCGTCGCGCTCTCGCTCGGCTACATCGTCGCCGGCGCGATCCTGATCGAGACGGTCTTCTCGTGGCCGGGGATCGGCCGGGCCGTCTACGAGGCGGTCCTGCAGCGCGACTACCCGATGCTGCAGGGCGCGTTCCTGCGTGCTGACGATCTCGGTCGTCTTCTGCAACCTCGTCGCGGACCTCCTCTACTTCAAGCTCGACCCGAGGATCACTGAATGAGCTGCGGTCGCCGTCGAGTCCGTCCGGCCGTCGCGGGGCGGAATCGTGCTGACGACGATCCGGCGGCGGCCGTCGGCGACGATCGGCGCCGCGCTGCTGATCGCGATCACGCTCGCGGCGCTGCTCGCGCCCGTGCTCGCGCCGTACGAGCTGCACACGCAGGCCGGCCCGGTCTTCGGCCGGCCGTCGTGGAGCCATCCGCTCGGCCTCGACGACGGCGGCATCGACATGGTCACGCTGCTCATGTGGGGGGCGCGGATCTCGCTCGTCGTCGGCTTCGCGGCGACGCTCGTCTCGATGGCGATCGGCGGCACGGTCGGCGTGCTCGCGGGCTACTTCGGCGGCAGGACGGACACGATCCTGATGCGGATCACCGACTACTTCCTCGTCATTCCCGACGTGCCGCTGATGATCGTGGTCGCCGCGATCTGGGGCCCGAGCCTGTTCCACATCGTGATCGTGATCGGGATCCTGCTCTGGACCGGCACCGCCCGCGTGTTGCGGGCGCAGGTCAAGAGCGTGCGCGAGCGGGTGTACGTCAAACGCGCGCGGGCGCTCGGAGCCGGTCACACGCGCATCGTGCTGCGCCACGTCCTCCCGCAGGTCGCGCCGCTGCTGATCGCCAACACGGTGCTCACGGTCGCGGTCGCGATCTTCGACGAGACGGCGCTCTCGTTCCTCGGGCTCGGCGACCCGAGCCGCACCTCGCTCGGCAAGGTGATCGAGAACGCGTTCGAGCGCGCCGCGATCTCGTCGGGCGCGTGGTGGGCGATCGTGCCGCCCGGCGCGCTCGTCGCGCTGATCATCCTCGGCTGCAGCCTCGTCGGCGGCGCACTGGAGGACTCGCTCAACCCGCGCCTGCGCGTCGCGCACGTCTCGGCGCGCACGTTCCGGCTGCGGCCGCTCGTCGGCAGAGGAAGCGACGCGCTGTGACACCGCTGCTCGAGGTCGAGGATCTGCACGTCTGGTTCGACCTGGCGGGCGGCGGCGAGCTGCACGCCGTGCAGGGCGTCGGCTTCACGCTCGAGCCGGGCGAGCGGCTCGGCCTCGTCGGCGAGTCGGGCTGCGGGAAGACGACGACGGCGCTCGCGATGATGGGGCTGCTGCCGTCGAGCGCGAGCGCGGCCGGCCGCATCCTGCTCGACGGCGAGGACCTGCTCGCCGGCGGCGAGTCGACGATGCGGCCGCACCGCTGGGTCGACGTCGCGATCGTCTTCCAGGGTGCGATGAACGCGCTCAACCCGGTGCGCACCGTCGGCTCGCAGATCGACGAGGCGCTCGAGCTGCACGGGGTCGCCCGCGGAGCGGGCGCGCGCAGGCGCGTCGGCGAGCTGCTCGAATCCGTCGGCATCCCTGCGCAGCGAGCGGGTCGGTACCCGCACGAGCTCTCTGGCGGCATGCGGCAGCGGGCGGCGATCGCGATGGCGCTCTCGTGCGACCCGAAGGTGCTGATCGCGGACGAGCCGACGACGGCGCTCGACGTGATGGTGCAGGCGCAGATCCTCGAGCTGCTCGACGCGCTCTGCCGCGACTTCGGCCTGGCGCTCGTGCTCGTGACGCACGACCTGCCGGTCGTCGCGCAGCTCTGCGACCGGGGTGTGGTCATGTACGCGGGTCGCGTCGTCGAGCGGGCGTCGGTCGACCAGCTCTACCACCGCCCACGGCATCCGTACACGCGGCTCCTGTTCGCGGCGACTCCCGACCTCGACGACCTGGACCAGCCCGTCGCGTCGATCCCCGGCGCGCCGCCGCGCCTCGACCGCCCGATCGTCGGCTGCCCGTTCCGGCCGCGCTGCGACAGCGCCTTCGCGCCCTGCGAGCAGCACCTGCCGCCGCTCGTGACGCTGGAGGACGGGGGCTCGGCCGCCTGCCACCTCGACACGGTCGTGCCGACGTGACCGAGATGCTGCTCGAGGTCGACGATCTCGTCGTCCACTACCCCGTTTCGCGAGGGCTCGTCGGAGCCCTGACCCGGACGCCTCGGTCGACGGTGCACGCTGTCGACGGCGTCTCCTTCCGGCTCGGGGCGGGCGAGATGGTGGCGCTCGTCGGCGAGTCGGGCTGCGGCAAGACCTCGACCGCCCAGGCCGTGATGCGGCTCGTCGACGCGAACGCCGGCGCGATCCGGTTCGAGGGCCGCGACCTCGCGTCGGTCGGCGCGCGCGGCCTGCGGCCGCTGCGGCGGCGGATCCAGATGGTCTATCAAGACCCGTACGAATCGCTCGATCCTCGCCAGCGTGTCCACCAGGCGGTC
Source organism: uncultured Thermoleophilia bacterium (assembly GCA_963725595.1). Lineage (GTDB taxonomy): Bacteria > Actinomycetota > Thermoleophilia > Gaiellales > Gaiellaceae > PALSA-600. Next base: position 270,544 of record CAVRYT010000009.1, read on the forward strand.
GAGGAGCCCCTCGTCATCCACGGGCTCGGGGGCTCGAAGAAGGAGCGCGAGGTGCGTGTGCGCGACGCGATGGAGCGGGTCGAGCTGACGCCGCCCGAGCTCTTCCTCGACCGCTTTCCGCACGAGCTGTCCGGCGGGCAGCGCCAGCGCGTCGCGATCGCGGCGGCGCTCGTGCTCGAGCCGGCCCTGCTCGTCGCCGACGAGCCGGTGTCGATGCTCGACGTCTCGGTTCGCGCCGGCGTCCTCACGCTGCTCGACCGCCTCAAGCAGAGCGGGCTCGCGATCCTGATGATCACCCACGACCTCTCGACCGCGGCCCGCTTCGCCGACCGGATCGCCGTGATGTACCTCGGCCGCATCGTCGAGGAGGGCCCGGCCGCGAGCGTCGTGCACGACCCTCGGCACCCGTACACGAAGGCGCTCCTGTCGGTCGTGCCCCGCCGCGATCCCCGCGAGCGGCACACCGGCCTCGTCCTGCGGGGGGAGACCCCCGACGCGGTGCGGATCCCTTCGGGCTGCCGTTTCCACCCGCGTTGCCCGGTCGCGATCGACGCGTGCCACCGAGACGAGCCCCTGCTGGAGCCCACGGGCGGCGCCGGCCACCGCGCCGCCTGCATCCGTCTCTAGGAAACAACCGGGCGATAGCGAAACCGTCGCCATGCGCCGTGCGCTGCTCGGGCTCGCCCTCGCCGCTTGCGCCGCCGGGATCGCCGTTCCGCTCCGTGCCGAGAACGCGCGGTCGGTCACGACCCTGCGGGCAGTGGCGCCGCTCACCGTCGTCACCCACCTCCCGCCCTGGCGGGCACCGGGCGTGCCGGTGCACATCGGCGGCTTCGCCGGGGCGAACGAGCGCGTCGCACTGCGCGCGAACGGCGGCGTCGTCGCCTCGGCGAGAACCGGCCGGCTCGGCCGCTACGACCTCCGCTTCTCCGCCGCCGGCCCGGGCCGCTACCCGCTCGCGGTGTCGGCGGGCGGCCGCTCGCTGGGCGCGGGCATCCTCGTCGTCCGGCCCGTCGTCGTCGAGGCGGTCGGCGACATCACCTTCGGCGAGCAGGTCGGCCCGGCGATCGACAGTCATGGCCCGCGTTACCCATGGACCGGGGTCGCGCACGAGCTCTCCGCCGCCGACGTCGCGACCGGGAACCTCGAGACGGCGGTGTCGACCCGCGGCGAGGCCGCGAGCAAGCAGTACACCTTCCGCGGCGCGCCGGGCGCGCTGCCGGCGGTGCACTCGTACGCGGGCCTCGACGTGCTGACGCTCGCCAACAACCATACGGTCGACTTCGGCCGCGAGGCCCTGCTCGACACGATCCGCGCCGTGCACGCCGCCGGCATGCAGACGATCGGCGCCGGCGCGAACGACCGCCTCGCCCGGCGACCCGCGATCGTCGAGGCGGGCGGCCTTCGCATCGCCTTCCTCGGCTACTCCGACGTGAACCCGGCCGGCTTCCCGGCGACCGCCGACCTGCCCGGCACGGCGCGCGCCGACACCGCCGCGATCTCCGAGGACGTCCACGCCGCCCTTCGCCGCGCCGATGTGGCCGTGTGCTTCTTCCACTGGGGCGTCGAGCTCCACCCGCAGCCGGACTCCCGGCAGCAGCTCTTCGCCGCGGCCTGCCTGAACGCCGGCGCGCGCCTCGTGCTCGGCGCGCACCCGCACGTCCTCGGCCCGGTCAGCCGGCCGACGCCGCACTCGCTCGTCGCGTGGACGCTCGGCAACTTCGTCTTCCCGTCGGGCGGCGCGACGGCGCGGACGGCGATCCTCCGCGTCCAGCTCGACACGCACGGCGTGCGCGGCTACCGGCTGCTACCCGTCTCGATCGTCGGCTTCCGGCCGCGACTCGACTGACCGGGTAGCCCTCTCTCAGTACAGGCCCTCGCGCCGCGCGTAGCGCTCGGCCCGCTCACGGTCGTACGTGCCAGGGTCGAGCTCCGGGTCGGCGACGGCGCGCATGATCGCGCCGGGGCTCGGCAACTCGCCACGGTCGATGTGCCGCTCGGGGTTCCAGAGCTCGGAGCGAATCAGCGCCTTCGGGCACTGCGTGTAGGCCTCCTCGACGCTCACGAGGATCCCGAGCTGCGGGACCTTGCCCTCGACCGCACTCTCGGCGAGCAGCTCGGCATCGTCGACGATCACCGCCCGCCCGTTGACCCTGAAGGTGTCGCCGACACCGGGGATGAGGAAGAGAAGCGCGATCCGGGCGTCGGCCAGGAGGTTCGTGAGCGTGTCGGCGATCCGGTTCCCGGGTCGGTCCGGGAGGAGCAGCGTCCGGTCGTCCAGGATGCGCACGAAGCCGGCCGGATCGCCGCGCGGGGAGACGTCGAGCCCGCCGTCCGGGCTCGCGGTCGCGACACAGAGGAACGGCGAGCGCTCGATGAACTGACGCGTGAGCGCGTTCAGACGATCGGCGATCTTCGCGGCGACGAGCTCGGTCGGCCTACCGAGCACCTCGCGCAGCTGCGCCTCGCTCTCGATCACCCGGGGCGTCACACCGCGAGGCTAGCCGAGAGAACGGCCGCGACAGAGGCGCGGAGCTCGCTCAGCGAGAACGGCTTCCTGATCAGCGCGCTCCCGGCGGGCAGGCGCATCCGGTCGACCAGCTGCTCGTCCGTGTACCCCGACATGAACAGCACCCGCAGGCCGGGGCTGCGGCCGAGCAGGTGCTCGGCGAGCTCCGGCCCGCTCGCTCCCGGAAGGACGACGTCCGTGAGGAGCAGGCTCACCGTCTCGCGAGCGCAGAGCTGCTCGGCCTCGGCGGCGTCGCGCGCGGCGAGCACCCGCAGGCCGGCGCCCTCGAGCATCGCGAGGACGACCTCCCGCACCTGGTCGTTGTCCTCGACCACGATCACCGTCGTCACACGGCAAGTATGTCAGCGCTGTTGACTTTAGGCAGATCGACCGGCGGAAACCGGGTCTTGGGCCTCGAGCGCGCGCTTGAGCGCCCTCATCGCCTCGTCCGGACGGCCCTCGGCCTCGTGGATCTCGGCGATCGCGCGGTGCACCTCGACCGCGAGCCGGTCCGGGCCCGGGATCGTGTCCGCCGCCAGCTCGTAGAGCTCGAGCGCCCGCCCGCGGTCTCCGAGGCCGTTCAGGATGCCGGCCGCGATCGCATAGCTACGAGCCTTGTTCGCCGGCTGCGCGTGCTCGAACCGTGGGACCGCGCCGAGCGCGATGCTGGTCGCCTCCTCGCCCCGGCCGAGGGCCGCGAGGGCCCGCGCCTTCTCGAGCAGCAGCATCCCCTCGTCGTAGCGGTTGCCCGCCGCAGCGAGCACGGACGCGCCCTCATCCACGAGCTCGAGGGCCTGCGCGTGATTGCCGCGGTCGTTCTCGAGGTGCGCTACGAGTACGAGCGCGCGCGCGGCGAAGACGGTGTGCTCCGACGATTCGAGCGTCGCGTGAGCGAGGTGCGCATACCGCGCGGCGAGGTCCGTCTGCCGCTGGGACGAGTGCAGGCGGGCCTGTGACCAGTACAGATTCGAGAGGGTGACCGGGTCCCGGGCGGACCGGGCCGTGTCGAGGATGCCCCCGAGGAGCTCCTCGGCACGGCCGAAGTTGCCGCGGTCGATCAGCAGGTTGGCGAGCAGCACGGTGAACCGGATCGTCGCGACCTCGTCGCCGACGGCCCGAGCGTCCGCCAGGCCGGCGTCGAGCACGGCGAACGCCTCCTCGTAGCGCGCGAGCAGGGCAAACGCGCGACCGAGCACGTCCTGCGCCTGGCGTCGGTCGACGTCCGGCAGCTGGGCGCTCGCGAGGGCCTGCTCGAGGTGCAGGGCGGCCTCCTCGTGGTCGCCGGCCTCGAACGCGAGCCGGCCGAGCGCCGCCTCGGCCCGCGCGGCGACCGCGGGACGCCCGCTCTGCAGCGCTGCGCGGTAGAGCGCACGACCGGTGTCGAGCTCGCCGGTCCCGACCGCCACGTCGGCCTCGAAGAGCGGATCGACCTCCTCGCTCCCCGGCTCCGCGCCGGTCGCCAGGTGGTCGGCGGTCGTGCCGAGCTTCTCCGCGAGCACGCGCAGGATCTGGTACGAGGGAATGCGCTGGCCGACCTCGATCCGCGACAGGTAGGCAGCGGTGCAGCCGTCGAAGGCGAGTTGGCGTTGCGTCAGCCCGGCGGCCTCGCGCGCACCGCGGATCCGGGCGCCGACCGCGACGGGATCGTCGACGTGATTCGAGGGACGGCGCGGCATCCGCACTGACTATAGGTCATGGCGCGTGCGGCACCTATGCCTGGCCCGTGGCGGAGGGGGCACCTCCGCCACGGGCCGGCGGCGACTCAGTTCGGCCAGGGAGTGGTGTCGGCCAGCAGAGCAGCGAGCGCCATTGCGACCGCGACGAGCGCAGCCACGTTCAACCGTGCTTTCACGGGACTGGTCCTTTCGACTCGACGTCACAGTCCCGGCCGGGATGTCTTTAGGCTAGACACTGCCTCGGACGGAGCCTGTCAATAGACCTCTGGGAGGACATCCGGGAGCAGGACCAGGATGAGCGACTGGGCGAGCGCTGCCGAACCGATTCGACCTCGAGAGCGAACTCCAGGCAATGACCACCTCAGGCGACTTCGCGCACCTCTCGGACGAGGCGCTCGTCGCGCTCGTCGCGCGCAGCGACGACACCGCGCTCGCCGAGCTCTACGACCGCTTCGGCAACGTGGCGTACGCCATGGCTCTGCGGACGCTCCGGGACGCCGCGCTCGCACAGGACGCCGTGCAGGATGCGTTTCTCCAGGTCTGGCGCTCCGCGGGCCGCTTCCACGCCGAGAAGGGCTCCGCCCGCGTCTGGCTGCTGACGCTCGTCCACCGCCGCGCGGTCGACCTCGTGCGGCGCGAGCAGCGCCGCCGCACCGCGCCGGAGACGGACGCCCCGGAGGCGCGAGGCGCCGGCGCCGACGAGACGGTCTGGCTCCGCCTGGAGCGGGAGCGCGTACGGGAGGCGCTCGCCCGGCTGCCCGACCAGCAGCGCGAGGTGCTCGAGCTCGCCTACTGGGGCGGCTTCACGCAGACGGAGCTCGCGGAGAGGCTCGCGCAGCCGCTCGGTACGATCAAGAGCCGTATGTTCGCGGGGCTCGCGCGGTTGCGAGACCTGCTCGACGAACCGGAGGCCGCATGGCGGACGAGCCCCACGACCTGACCGCGGCCTACGCGCTCGACGCGCTCGACGAAGCCGACGCCGAGGCGTACGAGGCGCATCTGCGCCGCTGCGCCGCGTGCCGGGCAGAGCTCGCGTCATTGCGCGCGGCCGCGGCGGCGCTCGCCCACGACGCGCCCCCCGCCGAGCCTCCGGCCGAGCTCCGCCTGCGGATCCTCGACGAGGCGCGAAGCGAGCGCCCGAATGTGCGGCCGCTCGTCCGGCGGCGGTTCCTCGTGCCCGCAGCCGCGGCCGCGGTCGCGGCTGCGTGCGCCGTCGCGGCCCTCGCGGTCTGGGCGGCCTCGCTGCAGCACGACCTGAGCCGGCGTGACCGGCTGCTCGCGGTGCTCGGCGACCCGGCAGCGCAGCGCGTCTCGCTGCACGGTGCGCCGGGCACGCTCGTCGTCTCCCGCGACGGCCGCGCGGCGCTCGTCGCCTCCCTGAAGCCGGCACCGGCGGGCAAGACCTACGAGCTGTGGGTGATCCACGGCGGGGCGCCGCGACGGGCCGGGCTGTACGGCGGCCGCACGTCGGTGCTCGTCGGCGCGCCCGTCGACGCGGGCGCGACCGTCGCGGTCACGGTCGAGCGCGCAGGCGGCGTCGACGCCCCCACGTCGAAGCCGATCGTGACCGCATCCGTCTAGGCCTCGACCGACACCCAGCGGCCCGTGTCCGGGCAGCGGCGCCGGTACCAAGCGCTCCTCGACTGACCGCGCGAGCGCGGACGGAATCCGGCGGCGCGGATCGCAGCGTTCCAGCTTCCGAAGACACGCAGCACCGTCTGGCGGCACGGATGGTCGGCGCCTGCCGTCTCCCACTCCGCCACCGTCGGCGTGCGCAGGTTGCGGCGATGCCAGAGCTCGATCGCGTACACGATCGTCTGCCTGTCCCAGCGAAAGCCCTCGCGCGGGCCGGATCTCATGCGTCCTCCTTCATCGTGAGCCCTAATGCTTTATCTTTTGAAGCGACGTGGCGCAAGTCCGAATCCCTCCCGTGCTCCGGCCCGAAGCCGGCGGCAACCGTACGATCACGGTCGCGGCGGCAACGGTGCGCGGCGCGCTCGACGAGCTGGTCGCCTCCTACCCGTCGCTGGCACCACGCGTTCTCACCGACGACGGCGTCCCGACCTTCCTGAACGTGTTCGTCGACGGCGAGGACATCCGGCTGCTCGACGGGCTCGACACGCCGATCGCCGACGCGGCGACCGTCCTCCTCCTCCCGGCGGTGGCGGGCGGGGCCACGGGCCGCTAGACTCGGTCGTCCTGTGACGGGCCAGCCGCAGAAGCCGTTCTTCATGATTGCGGCCATCGCCTGCGCGCAGCTGGCCTAGCCGACCCTCCCCGTCACACCGGCTAGGCCCCACACAGAAGACGGGAGCCGGACGGTGACGCCGTATGCGCTGCGCTGCCGGGTCTGCGAGGAGGTGACTCCCGCGGAGCCGATCGACCTGTGCCGTCGCTGTGACGGCCCGACCGACGTGGTCTACGACTGGGAGCGCGTGGCCCGGCTCCTCACGCGCGACGCGGTAGCGGCACAGCCGAGCTCGCTGTGGCGCTACCACTGGCTGCTCCCAGCCGGCGCGCCCGTCGAGATCGGCGCGGGCTGGACGCCGCTCGAGCGCTCGGACGAGCTCTCGCGCCTGCTCGGGATCGAGCTCCACCTGAAGCTCGAGGGCCGCAACCCGACGGGCTCGTACAAGGACCGGGTCGCCACGCTCGCCGTCTCCGCCGCGCTCGACCACGGCGTGACGACGCTCTGCTGCTCCTCGACCGGCAACCTCGGCGCGGCGGTGGCCGCGGCCGCGGCGGCGACCGGGCTCGAGGCCGTCGTCCTCGTCCCGGAGGGCGGCGGCGCCGCAGCAGTCGCAGCGCGGGAGCCGGGCGCGCACGTGCTCGCCGTGCGCGGCAGCTACGACGACTGCCGGCGCCTCGAGCTCGAGCTCGGCTCGCTGTTCCCGTGGGGCTTCGTCAGCGGCAACCTGCACCCGTACGCGAGCGAGGGCGCGAAGACGATCTCGTTCGAGATCGCCGAGCAGCTGGGCTTCGAGCTGCCGGACGCGGTCGTCTGCCCGGCGGCGACCGGGACGCTCTTCTCGAAGCTCGCGCAAGGCTTCGCCGAGGTGACGCGGACGCGTCTCGTCGACGGCCCGGTGCCCCGGCTCTTCGCCGGGCAGGCGCTCGGGTCGAGCCCGATCGCGGCGGCCTTCGCGGACGACCGAGGCATCTCCCGCGTGCTCGCGTCCACCGGCGTCGCCTCCCTCGCCGTCGGCAACCCGTCGCACGGCGACCTCGCGCTCGGCGCCGCCCGCGCGACCGGCGGCGCCGTGATCGCGGTCGACGAGCCGGCGATCGAGGCCTACACGACCCTCCTCTCCGAGACCACGGGCGTCGCCCCCGACCCCTCCGGCGGCGCGGCGCTCGGCGCGCTCGTGCAGGCGATCGAGCGCGGCGAGCTCCGGGCCGGCAGCCGCGTCGTGCTCGTCGTCACCGGCTCCCGCCCGCGCCCGACGCTCGGGGATGCCGCGCGCGTGACAACGATCGACCCGGATGCCGACGACGTCCTCCGCGCCCTCGGCCTCGACTCCTAGCGGTCGCGGCGTGAGCGACAGCGCTGCGCCCCTGCGCCGCGACGTGCGCCTGCTCGGAGCGGTGCTGGGAACGGTGCTCGTCGAGCAGGAAGGCCCGAGGCTGCTCGAGGTGGTCGAGCAGATCCGCCAGGCGGCCCGGCGGGCGCGGAGCGCCGGCTCGGTCACGCAGATCGAGGCCGACCTCCGCGACGACGAGCAGGGGCTCGTCCTGCGCGCGTTCGGGCTCTACTTCCAGCTCGCGAACCTGGCGGAGCAGCACCATCGCCTCCGCCGCCGGCGCGAGGACGCACGGGGCGGTCGCGTGACGCGCGAGTCGCTCGACGAGGCGTTCGGCTCGCTCGCAGGAGCAGGGCTGGAACGCGCGGCCGACAGCGAGATCAGGCTCGTCCTGACGGCGCACCCGACCGAGGCGACGCGCCGAACCATCCTGCTCGCGCAGATCAGGATCGCCGAGGAGCTGGCCCTGCTCGACGACCCGAGGCTCTCGGCGGCCGAGGTGACCGAGGTCGAGGAGCGGCTCGCCGAGGAGATCACGCTGCTGTGGCAGACCGACGAGGTGCGCCACGACCGGCTGCGCGTGACGGACGAGATCCGGCACGGTCTGTGGTATTTCGAGCACAGCCTGATGGACGCGGCCACCGCCCTCTACGGCGAGTGGCGCGAGCGTGTCCCGGGATCGCCGCCGCCGCTCCGGTTCGGATCGTGGATCGGGGGCGACCTCGACGGCAACCCGAGCGCCGGGCCGGCGTCGATCGCCGAGGCGCTCGACCGCGCCCGCTCGCTCGCACTCGAGCGCTACCGCGCCGAGGTCAGGGCGCTCGCGGTCGCCGTCGCGTCGGCGCGCTCGCTCGTGCAGGTCTCCGACGAGCTCGCCGCCTCGCTCGCACGCGACGAGAACGAGCTGCCGGAGTACGCTGCCGAGATCGGCGCCCGCAACGAGCTCGAGCCGTACCGTCGCAAGCTCTCGTTCATGTGGTGGCGGCTCGGCAACGACGGCTATGCCGGGCCCGAGGAGCTGCTCGCCGACCTCCGCCTGATCCACGACAGCCTCGTGCGCAACAAGGGACGGCGTGTCGCGGACGGCCGACTCGCACGGCTCGAGCGGATGGTCGAGATCTTCGGCTTCCACCTCGCGCGGCTCGACGTCCGCGTGCACGCGCGCGACCTGGACCGAGATCGCGCGCGTGAGGCCGCCGCCGCCGCGAACGCGGCGGCCCTGCGCCACGGGCCGGAGGCGATCGCCAGCTTCATCGTCTCAGGCACGTCGTCTGCCGAGGACGTCCGCCGTGCGCGGTCGCTCACGCGGCTCGCGGTCGTGCCGCTCTTCGAGACGGTGGACGACCTCGTGGCGGCGCCCGCGATCGTCGACGAGCTGCTCGCCGAGCGCCCGGAGCCGATCGAGGTGATGGTCGGCTACTCCGACTCGGGCAAGGACAGCGGCTACGTCGCCGCGCAATGGGCGATCTACCGCGCCCAGGAGGAGCTCGCCGCGGTGGCACGGCGCCACGGCGTCGAGCTGACGATCTTCCACGGCCGCGGCGGCAGCGCCGGCCGCGGTGGCGGCCCGACGCACGCGGCGATCGCATCGCAGCCCGCCGGCGCGCCTCCTGGACGCCTGAAGCTGACCGAGCAGGGAGAGACCGTCTCGTTCAAGTACAGCCTCGAGGGGCTGGCGCACCGGAACCTCGAGGCGGCGCTCGCCGGGACGCTGCTCGCCACGTTCCCGGAGCGTCTGCCCGCACCGCCGACCGACGCGGACCGGGTGCTGCTCGAGCAGCTCGCGACGACGTCGCGGCGCGCCTACCGGTCGTTCGTCTGGGAGAGCGATGCGTTCGCGCCGTTCTTCCGCGCGTTCACACCGGTCGACGAGCTCGCGCTGCTCGAGATCGCATCTCGGCCGGCACGGCGGCCGGGCGACGCCGACTACCTGGCCTCGCTGCGCGCCATCCCGTGGGTGTTCGCGTGGACGCAGAACCGCGTCCTGCTGCCGGCCTGGTTCGGAGCCGGCGCCGCCTTCGCGTCGGTCGGAAGTGACGCGCTCGCCGATCTCTACGAGCGCCTCCCGTTCTTCCGCGCCCTGATCGACAACCTCGAGATGACGCTCGCCAAGTCCAGCCTGCCGATCGCGCGCGGCTACCTGCCGCTCGTGTCGGACGCGGCGCCGTTCGCGGCGATCGAGGCGGAGCACGAGCGCGCGGTCGCGGGCGTGCTCGGCGCGATCGGGGAGGAGCGCCTGCTGGAACGCCAGCCGGCCCTCGAGCGCTCGATCGAGCTGCGCAATCCCTACGTGGATCCGATGAACGCCCTGCAGGTGGAGCTGCTGCGCCGCCACCGCGCCGGAGACGAGACGGCGCGCCTGCCCCTGATGAGGTCGATCGCCGGCATCGCCGCCGCCCTCCGGAACACGGGTTGAGGAGCCACGCAGGGCTGTCGTACTCTGGGAAGCGATGACGATCGCGACGCTCAGCGGCTACCGCCCGTTCGTCCCGCGGCTGGCGGCCCAGTGGGAGACGGAGGCGCCGGGGCAGCGGGCCCGCCTGCTCGAGGCGTCGCTGCTCGGTCTCGACATCTCCGGCTTCACCGCCCTCTCCGAGCGTCTGGCGGAACGCGGCAAGCTCGGCGCCGAGGAGCTGATCATGCTGATCAGTCGCTGCTACTCCGGGCTGATCGACCTCGCCGAGCGCTACGGCGGCGACGTGCTGAAGTTCCGCGGCGACGCGCTCCTGCTGCTCTACGACGGCGACGGCCACGAACAGCGTGCCGCGCTGTCTGCGCTCGCGATGCAGGCCTTCATCGCCGAGGCGGGCAGCGGCGAGTCGAGCGTCGGGCCGGTACGCCTCGGCATGGCCGGGGGCTGCGTGTCCGGGCCCTGCCACTTCTTCCTGCTCGGCCGCCACCATCGCGAGCTGATCGTCTGCGGGCCGTCGGCCTCGGGGACGCTCGAGCTCGAGGACGCCGCCGAGTCGGGCGAGATCCTCGTCTCGCACCGCACAGCCGAGGCGCTCACAGGCGGGCTCGTCGGCGAGGAGCGCGAGGGCGCGTTCCTGCTGCGCCCGGACGCGACGCCCGCGGAGCTGCCCGAGCGGACCGAAGAGACCGTGCCGGCAGGCGACCTGGCCGAGCTCGTGCCGTTCTCGCTCCGCATCCCGATCGAGGCGGAGGCGGTCGAGGCGGAGCACCGCCAGGCGACGGCGGCGTTCATCAAGTTCTCGGGGACGGACGAGCTGGTCGAGAGGCTCGACGAGGCAGCGGCGACCCTGGGCGAGCTGGCCGACGTCGTCTCGGCGGAGACGCACGAGCGCTCGATCACGTGGCTCGAGTCGGACATCGACCGGAACGGCGGCAAGCTGTACCTCGTAGCCGGTGCTCCCTCCACCGGCGGCGACGACGAGGAGCGGATGCTGCGCGCTCTGCGCGCGATCGTCGACGCGGGCGCGGGGCCGCCGATCTCGGTCGGCGTGAACCGCGGTCGTGTCCTGGCGGGCCCAATCGGCTCGCCGAGTCGCCGGACCTACGCCGTGATGGGCGACACGGTCAACCTCGCTGCACGACTCACGGCGCGAGCCGCGAAGGGCGAGATCCTCGCCACCGGCGACGTGTTGCAGCGGTCGCGCGCGCAGTTCGAGACGAGCGCGCGCCAGTTCCTGATGAAGGGCAAGGCGAAGCCCGTCACCGGGTACTCCGTCGGCGCGCTGGTCGCCGAGGGCGTCGACGAGACGCATGCGCTGCTGCCGCTCGTCGGTCGCGACGAGGAGCTCGCGACGCTGCGCAAGGCGCTCGAGGCGGCGCGGATGCGCCAGAGCCGCGCCGTCGAGATCGTCGGCGACGCGGGCGCGGGCAAGTCGCGCCTGCTCGAGGAGCTGCTCGCGGGCGCGTTCGGCTTCCAGGTGCTCCGCGCCCGCTGCGAGCCGTACGACGCGTCGACTCCGTTCGCGCCGTTCCGAGTGCTCCTGCGCCCGCTCGTCGGGATCCTCCCCGACGAGCCCGCGGAGGCCGCGGGAGCAAAGCTGACGGCGTTCGCGCAGGCGGCGATGCCCGACCTCGCACAGTGGCTGCCGCTGCTCGCGCTGCCGTTCGACGCGGAGGTCGCGTCGACGGCGGAGGTCGACGAGATCGACCCGACCTTCCGCCGAGATCGCCTGCACGACGTGCTCGAGCAGCTGCTGATGCGCATGCTGATGATGCCGACGGCGATCGTGGTCGAGGACACGCACTGGTTGGACGACGCCTCGCAGCTCGTGCTCGCGAAGCTCGCCCAGCCGGGGCCGCGGCCCTGGCTCGTCGCGACGACGAGGCGGCCGTCCGGGCTGCCCCTCGGCTCGACGGCCACGGTCGTGGAGCTGGCGCCGCTCGGCATCGACGACGCGCGGGTGCTCGCGCTCGCCGCTGCGGGCGACATCACGCTCTCCGAGGCGGAGCTCGAGGCGCTTACCGAGCGTGCGGCCGGGAATCCGCTCTTCATCCGCGAGCTCGCCGTGTCGCCGGCCGGCGCCGCCGACCTACCCGAGACGGTCGAGTCGTTGCTCACGAGCCGCATCGACACGCTGCAGCCGGCCGACCGTCTGCTGCTGCGGCACGCGTCCGTGATCGGCCGCACGTTCGAGCTCGACCTACTCGAGGAGATCCTCCCCGAGGAGTCGGGCGACCCCGAGCAGTGGCTGCGCCTCGCAGACTTCGTCGAGTGGGTCGGCACCGAGCACCTTCGCTTCCGCCACGATCTCGTGCGCGACGCGGCCTACGACGGCCTCTCGTATGCGCGGCGGCGCGAGATCCACGCGGCCGTCGGTGCCGCGCTCGAGCGGCGGTCACCCGATCCCGATCTCGACGCCGAGGTGCTGTCGCTGCACTTCGTCGCCGCGAACGAATGGGAGAAGGCGTGGCGTTACGCGGTGCTCGCCGGCGACGATGCGCGCTCGAAGTACGCGAACGTGGACGCGGGCACGTTCTACGAGCGCGCGCTCGCGGCGGCGGGCGGCTTCGAGGTCTCCCCCGACGAGCTGGCGCGCGTCTGCGAGGCGCTCGGCGACGTGCGCGAGCTCGCCGCCCGATACGACGAGGCCGACGCCGCATACGCGCGCGGCCTCGAGCATGGCGGGGCGCCCGCGCGGCTCCTGCGCAAGCGCGGCATCGTCGCCGAGCGGCAGGGTCGTTACGAGGACGCGTTGGCGCTGTACGAGACCGCCGCCGCCGGTGCCGATCCGGCGGAGGCTGTCGCCGTCCAGCTCGCGCGCGCGATCGTCCTTTACCGGCAGGGGAAGATCGACGACTGCGCGCGCGTCGCCGAGTCGGCGGCGGAGGGCGCCCTCGCGCTCGGCGACCAGGAGGCGCTCGCGAACGCCTACTACATCCGCGCCGCGGCGGAGGGAGATCGCGGCGGGCCGGCGGGCGAGTTCCTCGACCGCGCGCTGCCGATCTTCGAGGAGCTCGGCCTCCTGCACCGGCAGGCGAGCGTCCTCAACAACATGGGCGTCCGCGCGTACTACGAAGGCCGCTGGGACGAGTCGCTCGAGCTCTACCTGCGCGCAGACGACGTCGTGCGTCGCGCGGGCGACGTGCTCACCGGCGGTCATGCGACGAACAACCGCGCCGAGATCCTGCTCGACCAGGGCTGCCTCGTGGAGGCGGCCGGGCTGTTCGAGAGCGCGCTCCGCACCTATCGTGCGGCGAAGTTCCCGATCGGGGAGGCACTCGTCTTGGTCAACCTCGGCCGTCTGGCCGCAGAGGAGGGCCGGTTCGCGGACGCACACGGGCACCTCGACGAGGCGCGCGAGCAGCTCGTGACGCTCGGGGCCGAGAGCTTCCTGATCGAAGCCGACGCCCGGCGCGCGCAGGCGTTCATCCTCGAAGGCCGTCACGCCGACGTGGTCGAGCTGGCGGAGACCGCACTCGCGCGCATGCGCGCCTCGGGAGAGCTCGGCGTGCGCTCCGCGCTTCTCGAGCGGCTGCTCGGCCTCGCTGCGGTGCAGGCCCGGACGCCTGCCGCGGCCCCGCCCCACTTCGACGAGAGCATCGGGCTTGCGCGCTCGCTCGGCGCCGAGTACGAGCTCGGGCGCACGCTGCACGCGAAGGTCGTCACAGGGTTCGCCTCGGACGAGGAGACGGAGGAAGCGGAGGCGATCCTGGAGCGGCTGGGCGTCGTCTCGCTGCCCGAGGTGCCGCTGCCGTAGCTCGCTAGGTGTTGTTCTTGAGCGTCACCGACCCGGAGACGTGGTTCCCGGTGTAGGTGAAGCCGCCCTTGTTGTTCT